>NZ_QQOH01000002.1 GCF_003345655.1 Motiliproteus coralliicola | reverse complement strand
AGTTGTTAGCCGAAGCCAACGAATTTTTGCTCAAAGTAAAACTGGAATAACTTAACTAAACGTAAGTACGTATAGTGTCGTATGAATTCACGAGTCACTTACTTTGATAAGTCTTTGTGATATTCCGAAGAATATCTGCTGTCCTATCCCAGCAAGTGCCCACACGAATTGCATGGTCGATTTGTTAAAGAGCGTTGCTTGGCGCCGTCCGGCTGCTCAAGCGAGGGTCGAAATTATACATCTCAAAACCCGTGAGTCAACGCTTATTTGCGATCTTTTTTCGTTGCGTTTTCCGAAAAAAAACATTCGAAAAACCGCTCGAAAAAAGGGCTCTCAGTAACACCGAAACATCACCTGGGAGGCCGACTCCGTTACCGCCTCAGCGACAACGTGGGGGCGCATTCTACAGACCTAAGAACTGCCGTCAACGACTTTTTAAAATTAATTTCAAAGTCGTTTTATCGCCCCAAATTCAGTTAGCTTTTTTTCTTCTTTTTCGACTTCTTTACGAACTGAGCCATACGCTCTTTCTTCTGAATCTGACGGCGTGTCAGTTCGTTCTTTTTACCTTCGAAGGGGTTCTTGCTCGACTTGAATTCGAACCTAACCGGAGTGCCTTTAATCTGCAGGTATTTGGTAAACCGGTTGATCAGGTAACGCTTGTACGCATCGGGCAACTGATCGGTCTGATTGCCATGAACGATAAACAACGGCGGGTTTGATCCCCCCTGGTGGGCGTATCGCAACTTAATTCGACGACCATGAACCAGCGGCGGTTGATGATCTGCCACCACATCTTCCAGCAACTTGGTCAGTTTACTGGTAGAAAACTTGGCCATCGCCGACCGGTAGGCCTCTTTCACCGAATCATAAAGGTTGCCGACGCCGGAGCCGTGTAATGCCGAGATAAAGTGGATATTGGCAAAATCCGCAAACACCAGGCGGCGGTCGATCTGCTTTTTCACATCCTCTTTATCATCTGGCCTCATACCGTCCCATTTGTTGATTGCGATAACCAACGCCCGTCCATCTTCCAGTGCAAAACCTAGCATATGCAGATCTTGTTCGGTCAGGCCTTCCTGGGCATCCATTACGGCGATAACAACATGAGCATCCTTGATCGCCTGCAAGGTCTTTACGATGGAGAACTTCTCCACGGCTTCCTTGATATTCTTGCGGCGGCGCACTCCGGCTGTATCGATCAGGGTATAGGGGACCTCTTCCTCACCCTCCTGCCGGGTATAGGGGATATAAATACTGTCCCGTGTAGTACCAGCCTGGTCGAACACCACCACCCGATCTTCGCCCAGCATCCGGTTGACCAAGGTAGACTTACCCACATTCGGCCGACCGATAACGGCGATTCGAATCCCTTTCTCATCCGCCTCTTCCGACAGCGCCTCTTCAGGCTCAGGGAACGCATCCAGCACCAGCTCGATCAGACTCTTCACACCACGACCATGGGATGCTGCAATTGGTAGCGGCTGGCTGAGACCCAACTCAAAGAAGTCGGCGATAGCCACGTCCGGATTTACCCCATCGGTTTTGTTGACCACCAGATGGTAGGGCTTATCGGTTAATCGAAGATGGTTGGCGATCATCTCATCGGCGGGATTTAACCCTGAACGCCCATCCACCAGAAAGATCACCGCATCGGCTTCATCGATGGCCAGCAGGGACTGCTCCGCCATGACATGGTCGATCCCCTCCTCATCACCGCTAATACCACCTGTATCGATCACCATGAAATCGCGCCCCAGCATCTTGCCCTGGCCATACTTACGGTCACGGGTTAACCCCGGATAGTCTGCCACCAGCGCATCACGGGAACGGGTCAACTGGTTAAACAGGGTCGATTTACCCACATTAGGGCGCCCGACCAGGGCGATCACAGGAACCATGTTCTTGTCCTAGATAAATAAAGAGAGGGCTTTAAGCCCCCTCAGATCAAATCGGTTACCGATCTAAAGATCAGTTCTTCTGGAGCTGTAGCGCCGAAAGTGTGCCGTCGTCACTAAGGGTATAGAGAACCCCTTCAACGCCTAATGGCGGTGACAACAACGCCGACGAATCTGCCCGGTGGCGTCCGACAAAGCGGCCATCAATTGGATCGAGCAGATGGATATAGCCTTCGTAGTCGCCAACGGCAACGAGGCCATCGAGAATCGTCGGCGAGCTGACCTGACGGAAGTATAGAGCCTCCTGCTTCCACAGCTCATCACCATTACGCTTACTGAAGGCGACCACCGTACCTTCGGCATCAACGGCAAATAGGTTCAACCCATTTTGAGCCAGCGAACGGAAGGTCGACAGCGGTGAGCTCCACAGACGGCGTCCCTCAGACTCACTGATCGCACTGATCCGCCCCTGATAGCTACCCGCAAAAATAAGCCCCTGATCTCGCAGCAACGAACCATCGATATCCACGATTCGCTCGAGCTCTGTTCGGCCTTCAGGAAGAGTTACCAGCGACTCCCATACCAGTTCACCGGTGGCCAGATCCAAGGCCGCCAATTTGCCACTGGAAAACCCCACATAGGCACGATTGGCTGTCAGCAACGGCGCAGAGTCGCCGCGCAATGTCAGCAGAGGCTCCTGGGCCGAATAGCTCCAGCGCAGCGCACCACTTTGGCTATCAAAGGCGGTGACCTGACCATCGATCGTTTGCACCAACGCCAGCCCTGCCGAGACCTGCACCGGGGCGGTTGCTTCGCTGTTCAGTTGCGCTCGCCAAGCTTCACTACCATCAAGCGCACTCAGCGCAACCAACTGGCCGTCGTAGGCACTGACCAATACACGGCCGTTACCGATACCGACACCACCACTGATCGGTAGCTCAAGTTCCTGCTTCCAAACCAGCTTGCCGCTGTCACGTTCCACCGCAACGACGGTTCCTTCATGGTCCACGGCAAAGATGCGGCTCGACAACAGCGCGGGCTGCAGTTGGTGGTATTTCTCACCCAGTCCGCTACCCACCTGGGTAGACCAGAGTTTCTTAAACTGGTACTCGGAGACGATCGACTCCAGCTCCGCCGGCTCGATCTCCTCTTCACTACTCCACAAACCGCAGCCACTAAGAAAAGCGACCAGCAGCAGGAGTCCAAGCGGGTTAAATCTGTTCATGGTTACTCACCTGCACCTGCAAGATCACCACTCTTCATCGCGATCAACGGACGAGCATTACTACTGTCGGCGGCTTGCGCCGACTGATATGCCTGACGCGCTTCGGCAGCACGACCCAGCGCGTTCAGCAGGTCACCTTTGAGCTCGAAGTAAGCAGCCTCAAAGCCTTTTTCCGGCGCTGATCCCAGCTGGGTCAGCGCGGCCTGGGCATCCCCTTCGGCCAACAACAATTGTGACATCCGCAACTTAGCCACCTGTGCAATAGGGGCCTCGGGCTTCTGCTCTACCAACCACTTCAGCTCGGCTTTGGCAGCGTCCAGCTTTCCTTGGTCCGCCTGGAGTTTGGCCAACCACAGCGCGGCATACTGGGCGTAGCCGGTGGACTGATAGTCCGATTTCAGCTGGTTTGCCATGTACTCGGCGCTTTTTCGATCCTCTTCAGAAAGAGTCTGGCCCGGCTGAACCAGCGCCTTCTCTACCATGGATTGGTACAGCACCGACGCGTTTTCAGCCGTTTGGCGCTGATGATCCTGCCATCCACGCCAACCGAATACGGCAATTACCGCAACCGCCACACCGATGACAGTAGAGCGACCATTCTCTTTCCACCAATTCTTGATCGCTTCGACCTGTTCCTCTTCGGTTCTCAGTTCAGCCACCCGGTGTCTCCTTAACTCGTTAACTCAGTGTTAGGCAGCGAATTCTTGCTGCAATTGTTCGATCAGGGTTTCTAATACCAACCCGTCAACAGGCTGGTCATTATTCCAGACCCGCAGCTGCGCTTCACCCTCAGATTCAGACAGCAGTACA
Organism: Motiliproteus coralliicola; assembly: GCF_003345655.1. Classification (GTDB taxonomy): domain Bacteria; phylum Pseudomonadota; class Gammaproteobacteria; order Pseudomonadales; family Balneatricaceae; genus Motiliproteus; species Motiliproteus coralliicola. Next base: position 838,222 of record NZ_QQOH01000002.1, on the reverse strand, counting down.
ACCCAAGGCGCTCCACTTTGACGCGCCTTGTTATTGATGTTCTTCAAGCCGCCGCAATGGGACATCAACCGCAATCCCGGCACAGCCGCTCTCAATTGCTCAGCCAGATGGATCAGCTTCGGCTGCATGCCCTTATGCTCGGCAGCCAGGTAGAGATCCAACGGACGACGAACCTGCTCGGGGACCAGCTCGAGAGTTTCCAGCAGCAATACCAGACGCTCCACGCCCATGGCGAAGCCGACACCCGGAGTTGGTCGACCACCAAGCTGTTTCACCAAGCCATCGTAACGACCGCCGGCACAAACAGTACCCTGCGCCCCCAGCCGATTGGTGACCCATTCAAAGACGGTCTTGCAGTAGTAATCCAGCCCGCGGACCAATCGCGGGTTGATTTCGTAGCTGACCCCAGCCAGATCCAACGCCTCACAAAGCTGTTCGAAATGGCGGCGAGAGTCCTCGTCTAGATAATCACTCAGCACCGGCGCATCAGCCAGAATCTGCTGGGTGGTTTCATCTTTGGAATCCAGCACCCGCAGCGGGTTGGACTCAACCCGACGCTGAGAGTCTTCGTCCAAGCGATCGAAATGCTGCTGCAGATAGGCGACCAACGCATCACGATACTCTGCGCGTGCTTCATTACTACCGAGCGAATTCAGTTGCAGATTCACATGCTCTGACAGGCCCAGTTGCTGCCATAGCCGAGCCGACATCAAAATCACCTCAGCATCAATATCGGCCCCAGCCATACCGAAGGTTTCGACCCCGATCTGGTGGAACTGACGGTAGCGCCCTTTCTGGGGCTTTTCGTAGCGGAACATCGGCCCCTTGTACCACAGCCGTCGAACCTGGTTGTAAAGCAACCCATTCTCTTCGCCTGCACGCACACAACCGGCGGTACCCTCAGGACGTAAGGTCAGACTTTCATCGTTACGGTCGTTAAAGGTGTACATCTCTTTTTCAACGATATCGGTTACTTCACCGATAGAGCGCTTAAAAAGCTCGGTTTTCTCAACGATCGGAAAGCGAATCTCGCTGTACGCGTACTGCCCCAGCACCTGCTCAACAGTACTTTCCAGATAACGCCAAACCGGAGTCTGATCCGGGAGAATATCGTTCATGCCACGGATGGCTTGAATTTTTGCCAAGGTAAAAATCCTAACTAAAAATGAAAATCTTTATTCGAGGGTCAAGCGGGCCACGCCCTTATTGCTGCTCTGTTCAACCGGCAACGGCAGCCCGCGGAACTCAGCCGTCTCGATCGAGGCACTCTGGCCCAGCAGCAGCTCGACAGGTAGGTTATCCAGTTTACGCTCCAGCACATTACCGGCCTGCATCAAACTGGCGAAGATGGTCTTGCCGTCAGCAGTTTTGATACTGACCCAGCACTCTGCATTAAATCGAACCAATAGCAATGGTTCCGAGCCCGCCTCACCGGCACTAGTAGCTGCCGTATCGGCAGGCTCGGTAGCCGAATCAGCTTGAGGTTCGGACCCTGTCTCCGAAGCCGAACCCTGAGACTGCTGTTCCATCTGACGTGCCAGGGCTGCGATCTCTTCATCGCTCAAGTAACGCGGCTCTTCCTCAGCGGCAGTCCCCTCCTCGACACCGTTCTCACCAACAGCAACCTCATCGCTGGAAGGATCAGCAGCTTGCAACGGCTCTGCGGGGCTTTCAGGCGCAGGCGCATCGACGCTTCCCCGGATCACCTGCGCTTCGTTGTCGGGTTGACTGGTGACCGCCTGCTCGGCGGCTGTACGATCAAGCATCGGCGCTTCGGTTTCAGCCCCCATCTGGGTTTGCCACCACCAGATACTGGTACCGATCAGTGCCAGCACGAAGATGATCACAGAGATCCGAAGCATCGGATCGCCCATCTGCGCCTGAGGTTTGACCCGGTTAATGCTGGTCACATTGCTTTGCGGCGCGCCACCGTGAAGGGCATTGAACTCTTCGACCAGTTGATCTGCATCGAGCCCCAGCAATTTGCTGTAGCCTCGCAGATACCCCCGTACAAAAGCCAAGCCCGGGAGTTTTTGTATATCTCCGTTTTCAAGCGCCTCAAGCTGCGTCTCGCTTAGCTTCAGCCGCTCTGACACATCCGCCAGACTTAGCTGCTGCTGTTCACGCGCTTGGCGTAGACGTTCACCCGGGTTAGGTTGGCCGAGCGATTCCTCGACCGAATCCTGAGAAGTGAGAGATTCAGCCACTACCGAGACTCCTTATAGCGCTGATATTCAACCGAATCGGGATACATATTCTTGAGCAACAGTGCATACGTGGCCGCCTTGGCCGGATCGCTGTTTTCGCGTGCCAACAAAATACCCAGATATAGGCTCTTGGCGCTGTGCTCGGTCTGGCGCAAACGGACCAGGGTCGAGAACTGCTCAAAGTACTGGTAAGACTGACCGTATTGCTGGCGCTCATACTCAATCGCACCCAACTCGATCAGCGCATTCGGTGAATTGGGATTCAATCGCAACACCTGGTGATAGGTCTGCTCTGCCTCGTCGATATCCCCGGCATAGGCATAACAGCTCGCCAGATTTTCCAGTGCACTAGTGCGCTGATCATAGAGCGGGGTATTGGCGGCTTTAGCCAGGTATTGACAGGCCTCGCTGTAGCGCTGTTCGGTCAGCAGAAAGATACCGTAATTGTTATTCACACTGGCATCGGAGGGTGAACTCTTCAGCGCCTGCCGGTAATAATCATCGGCTATCACGCTTTCACCCTGACGTTGAAAGACGTAGGCCATCAACATCAAGGAGTTAGCCGCCTTCGGATCGATATCCAACGCCTGTTTCAGGGGACGCTTGGCGTCTTCATACTGCTGCAAGCGAATGTATTCACGGGCGACGTTATTCCAGGCGTCTATCCGTTCGGGCATCGACTTTTGCTTGTAAGTGGAATTACTCTGGGTAGCACACCCTGACAGCACCAATACCGCGACCAATAGAGCGCCTGTTAGCTTCACGCAATTTCCTCGATTAAGACCCTTGAGCGGAGACTTCCTGTACAACCGGGATGTATTTTTCACTACGCCTTGTGCGGTCGTCAACCTGACCCACCAGTTGGCCGCAAGCTGCGTCGATATCATCACCACGGGTACTGCGAATCGTCGTTATGATCCGACCCTTGGTGGTGATCTCTTTGAAGCGCTCGACCGCCGCCGAACGTGAGCGACGATAACCCGAGTTAGGGAATGGGTTGAACGGTATCAGGTTCAGCTTGCAAGGGAACTCCCGCAGTAGATGAACCAACTCCCGCGCGTGCTCCGGCTGATCATTCACCCCATCGATCATGGTGTATTCGATCGTAATCACCCGCTTATCTGCACAATGGGACAGATACCGCTTGGTGGAAGCCAGAACCTCCTGAATCGGATAACGACGGTTTAACGGCACCAGTTCGTTGCGAAGCTCATCATTGGGGGCATGCAACGACAAGGCTAAAGAGACATCGGTGACTTCGCCAAGGCGGTCGATACCGGGAACCAAGCCGGCGGTACTCAGGGTCACGCGACGCTTGGAGAGCCCGTATGCATTGTCTTCCATCATCAAAGACATCGCATCGACCACCGGCTCAAAGTTCATCAACGGCTCACCCATACCCATCAGTACGACATTGGTGACCCGACGCTGATCCGACTTAAGCACCACCGGTCCGAACGATAGAATCGCCACCCGAAGCTGCCCGATAATCTCAGCTGCCGTCAAATTACGATTGAAGCCCTGCTTACCTGTGGAGCAGAAGCTGCAATCCAGCGAACAACCCACCTGGGAGGATACGCACAACGTGGCTCGATCCCCTTCTGGGATCAGTACCGTCTCGACCGAACTCCCCCCATCCAAACGCAACACCCATTTACGGGTGCCGTCCTTGGAGTAGTCGTGGTAGACCACTTCGGGCGCTCTAATCTCAGCCACCTCGGCCAGCTTGGTGCGCAAGGCCTTGCTGACGTTGGTCATCTCATCGAAGCTACCGACCCCGCCCTGGTGGATCCACTTGATCACCTGAGTGGCACGAAACTTCTTTTCGCCGATACTCTCGAAAAACTCTTCCATTTTGCTTTTCGACAGGCCCAGCAGATTTATCTTTTCAGCAGACTGACTCATATAACAACAGCTCAAAGGGGTAACAGGCGCGCAGAGCCTGGCTCTGCGCGCACAGCGGTATTAGCCGCCGAAGAAGTAGTTGACTTCACGCTCGGCTGAAGTCGGAGAGTCGGAACCGTGAACCGCATTGGCATCGATGGTGTCCGCAAAGTCAGCACGAATAGTGCCTTCAGCAGCTTCCTGCGGGTTAGTCGCGCCCATCAGCTCACGGTTTTTGGCGATGGCGTTTTCACCTTCCAAAACCTGAACAACCACCGGGCCAGAAGTCATGAACTTAACCAGGTCTTCAAAGAAAGGACGACCTTTGTGCTCGGCGTAGAAGCCCTCAGCCAGTTCACGGCTCAGGGTCAGCATCTTGGCTTCGACGATCTTCAGACCGTTGGTTTCAAAGCGGCTGATGATCTTACCGATAACGTTCTTAGCGACGGCGTCGGGCTTGATGATGGAAAGGGTACGTTCAATTGCCATGGATTTATCTCACCAATTGTTTGAGTAAAAAACGGTTAATTATAATTTGCTGCTTTAGTCGATAAAAGGGGCTGACCCTCTCATTAGCAACAAAAGTTACTGTTGCGATCACCAAAAGCGTCAGCTCTACGGCATTTTCGTGTCTAGACTGAAAGAGACATCGTTAGTACACAGGAGTTCAGCATGCCCAATAGCCCGATCAGTCAGATGCTTGAAGCCTGGGAAAAACACTTGGTAGAGCATCATCCGCAAGTCAGTTATGAAATCGACGTTTGCCGTGACGATGTGTTCAAGCTCGAAGCTTTGGCCGAGCTATACGGACTGCCCTTAGAGGACATCATCGCCAACCTGATCAGCAGCTCCCTGAAAGAAGTGGAGCAGAAGATGCCCTATAAAAAGGGTTCAAGGGTTATCCGGATTGAGGAGGGTGACCCGGTCTACGAAGACGTAGGGCAGACACCTCGCTACCTAGAGATCAAACGAAGACTGGAGCAACAAAGCCAGAAGCTGGCTGGATAATCTAACCGAGACACCACCCTCAGCACGACAAAAAACGGGGCCTTCAGCCCCGTTGCAATACTGACACAGCTTTAAGCCCGCACTCTATTTTGCCGCAGCTGGCAGTTCCACGGTCAAATGCTGGCGGTTTTTCTCCAGCAAAACAGTCCCGATCCCTTTGACTTCAACCAGCTGTTCAACCGAAGCAAAAGGACCGTTGTCCTGACGGTAGCGAACTATCTCCTGCGCTTTGGCCATTCCGATACCCTGCAACTGCTCAGCCAACTGCTCAGCAGTAGCACTATTCAGGTCCAAAGCGGCAGATGCGGGTAACGACAGCGCTAGCAGCAGCGCCAGCAGACAACACTTCAATCCTTGAAGCATAATCACTCTCCTTAGTGAGTATTGATGACGCATTTAAAGGCAGACATGCCTTTAAATGCCAAATCGCTGTCGAACGACAGCGACTGTCCTTCACTGGACGACCACAGTCTAGCCTAGCGGACGAATCTCCGCCAATGCCGACTCAAGCGCGGCTATCGGGTCCGCAGCCTGGGTTATCGGCCGCCCCATCACAAGGTAATCACTTCCGGCAGCAATCGCCTTTGCCGGTGTCATGATGCGCTGCTGATCACCCACATCCGCCCCCAAAGGCCGGATACCCGGCGTAACCAGCTTAAAGGATTCACCCAGCGCCCCTTTAAGCAGCCCAGCCTCCTGAGCCGAGCAGACGACACCATCCAGGCCACTCTGCTGAGTCAAGCGAGCCAAGTGTTCTACCTGCTCCAGCGGCTCGCGCTGAAGTCCGATCTGATGCAGATCCTGCGCCTGCATACTGGTCAGCACCGTCACGGCGATCAACAACGGTCGAGGGCCACTAATCTTCTCAAGCTCATTTCTGGCAGCCTCCATCATTTGCTGACCACCTGAGGCGTGCACATTGACCATCCAGACCCCCATCTCCGCAGCAGCCAGCACCGCCTTGGCCGTGGTATTGGGGATATCATGAAATTTCAGATCGAGAAAAACCTCAAAGCCTCTTGCCTGAAGCGCTTCAACAACTGCCGGCCCACTGCGGGTAAACAACTCCTTGCCCACCTTGACCCGACACAAAGCCGGATCCAAACGCGCAGCCATCTCCAGCGCCTGCTCCATGGACGGATAGTCCAGCGCAACAATGATGCTAGAACCTGATTGACTCATAACAACTCCAAAATAAAAAACCTAAACCGAGCTGAACTATTCGCCCTCGAGCCCTTGGATGGGACGAACCGAACCCCAGTGGCGACAACTCGGGCACAACCAATGCAACTCCCGTCCAGAGAAGCCGCACTGTCGACACCGGTAGACTGGGTTGGATTGCTGTAACTGACCGGTCAACCCCCTGAGAACCAATAAGCTGTCCCGAGCCTGATCCGGCACGTACGCCAACTGCAGATCGATCAATCGATTAAAACCTTTAACCGACGGTCTGCGCTTCAGCTGCTCGGCAATGTAAGTAGCCGCTTGATAATGCCCGTCTTCGGCCTGCTTCAGATCGGTAATGGCCAACAACGAAGTGGTCGCGGGTGACTGCTGATAACTCTGCTCCAGGGTCGACCTAAGCGCCTTGGGCTGATTCAAGTTCTGATAGCATTCAACCAACAACGGTACCGCTTCGGAAACAAACCCAGGATCCTGCTGTTCGACCTTGCGTAGACTACGAATGGCCGCCTTCCAGTTGCTCTGCAGCATCCTAGCTCGGGCCTGGATCAACAAAGCCCGAACACATCCCGGATCGTATTTTAGCGCCCGCACCAACCACTGCTGTGATTGATCAACCTGCTGCTGATTCAAATGCAACTGCGCCAGTTCACAACAATAATGCGCTTGTTGCTGATGAACATCTTCGTTATCGCGGCTCAGTAGCAGGCTTGTTTCCAGCGCCCTCTCCCAGTCGCTCTCTCGCTGGTACAGCTTGACCAACAACCTTAGGGCCTCATCGCGCATCTCTCCTGAGGCTCCGGAATCGATGATTTCCAATAGCAGCGATTCGGCTCGATCCTGCAAGCCGGCAGAAAAATAATCCTGCGCCAGAGCCAGCCGGGCCTGACAGGATTCTAGAGGGGTAAGATCCTCGAACGCCAGCACCTCCTGATGCAGCGAGATCGCTCGCTGTACCTCACCTCGACGCCGAAACAAGGTACCCAAGGCCAGACGCACGGGCACCGTACCACTGTCATGCTCGAGCGCCTTGATAAAGCTCTCGATAGCGGCATCCGTGTGATTATCAATTAGATGATTGAGGCCGGAGAAGTATTCGCTACCAAAGCTGGCCTGGTAGCGATCCAACCGATCCTTTGAGCGTTCCCGCCGGCCCAGCCACCAACCAATAGCAAGCGCCAGTACCAGCGGTATCAGCAGATAGTAATCAGCCATGACTAGCCGGGCTGATTCAGATGTACCGTCCGCAGCTTATCGAGTTCGCGCTCGTACTTGGTTGCCGAGCGACGCGCCTGACCCAGACGGGCCTTCAACGCCATCAGAGTGACTCCACCAACAATAAAGCTAACCACTACGCCCATGAAAAAGCTCAGCAGCAGCCAGCGCGCAATACTCGCTTCAGGGAACTGGAAGAAAACCAGATCCACAGCGATCTGTTGTTGGTTATTTACCGTTAGCAGCACACCGAGCAACAGCAACAGCAGCGCCGCAGCGGCGATAAGTATGGCTTTGATTACCCGCACAAGTTAAGCCTCTAGTTATTCCCCATCAGGGATATCGTTTCATGCTTTCGTTTACCTGCTCACGCAGATCCTTGCCGGGCTTGAAGTGAGGGACGTACTTGGCCCCCAACTCAACCGACTCACCTGTTTTCGGGTTACGACCTGTACGCGGAGCCCTAAAGTGCAACGAAAAACTACCAAATCCTCGAATCTCGATCCTCTCCCCCTGGGACAGGGACTCGGTCATATGATCGAGCATCGTCTTAACGGCCAGTTCTACATCTTTTACTGAGAGATGTTGATGCCTGTTTATCAGGCGTTCAATCAGTTCGGACTTTGTCATGGTCTTCCTCTAACAGAAAGCGGCTTTCTAATAACGCTTACTACCTGCTTAGACCCGGATCGGAAATTTTGACCAAAAAACCGGCCAACGTCCAACAGCTCTTAGTCTAAAGCAGGCCCTACTACCGTTATAACGCTCTCTTACTGTCAAACTGATCCAATTGATTTACAAAGGTTTAGTTTGACTATGCGTTAACAAACAAGAGTATAGACGCTGTTTGTGGTTTCAACCTGCTCCAGGGGAACAAAGTCGAAACTTATCAAGCCCTACCGATGCCCAACCGGTTTAACTGTTCAACAACCTGTTCCCGGACCTGCTCGATCGACAACTGGGTGCTGTCCAGCACGAGCGCATCTTCTGCCGGTTTTAAGGGTGCTACAGCCCGCCCCATATCCCGAGCATCCCGCGCCTTCACCTCTTCCAGAATGACCGGGAGACTAGCATCAAAGCCTTTTTCTATCAATTGCTTATAGCGACGCTGAGCCCTCTCTTCGGCACTAGCGGTGAGAAAAAACTTGGCTGCGGCACGCGGAAACACGACAGTTCCCATATCACGCCCATCGGCAACCAGGCCCGGTAAACTGGCAAAATCCCGCTGTCGCTGAAGCAAAGCGGTTCGGACCGCCGGAATCGCCGCAACCACCGACGCGGTAGCTCCGGCCTGCTCGGTACGGATCTGACGACTAACATCGTCGCCTTCCAGAATCACCTTGACCCCTTCTTCGGCATCACTGACCTCGAAGCGCAGATCCAGCGATTCCGCCGCTGCCGCCAATGCCGCCTCGTCATCCAGCGCAACTGAATGCTTCAGCGCCGCCTGACCCAGCACCCGGTAGAGCGCACCACTGTCGAGTAGCGCAAATCCCAACTCGGTGGCGATCAGCTTGGCCAGCGTACCCTTACCCGAGCCACTAGGCCCATCGATGGTAATAACGGGAACCTGCTGCTCGATCATGCTCAGCCTCCGATCCGCAGATTCAGACCGACCTGCTTGGCCAGCTCGACAAAGTTCGGGAAGGAGGTGGCTACATTGGCGCAGTCGTCGATCACAATCTCACCCTCGGCCCGCAGTCCAGCAACGGCAAACGCCATCGCTATCCGGTGATCACCGAGGCTGTTCACGCGACCGCCTTGCAGGCCGCCGCCCTGAATGATCGCCCCATCGGGGGTCCCTTCAACCTGAACCCCAAGGGCGCTCAAGCCGTCGACCATCGCCTGAATCCGATCACTCTCCTTGACCCGCAGCTCTTCAGCACCGGTCAAGATCGTGGTTCCTTCAGCACAGGCGGCCGCAATGAACAGCACCGGGAACTCGTCGATCGCCAGCGGCACCTGATCTTCCGGAATCTGAATCCCTTTCAACGGGGCGTAACGGATTCTGATATCAGCAACCGGCTCACCACCGACATCGCGCTCGTTGCTCAGGGTCAGGTCAGCGCCCATCTGGCGCAGAATGTTGATAACGCCGATCCGGGTCGGATTGATACCCACGTGCTCCAGTAGCAGGTCGGAACCCGGCGCGATCGAAGCGGCGACCATAAAGAACGCCGCTGATGAGATATCAGCCGGCACATCAATCTTGGCGGCGGTCATCTTGCCACCACCCTGGACTCGCGCAGTAGCTCCGTCACACTCAACCGGATAGCCAAAACCGGTCAGCATCCGCTCGGTATGGTCACGGGTTGGCGCCGGCTCGGTAGTCGACGTCTCGCCGTCACTGTACAGACCAGCCAGCAGCACGCAGGACTTAACCTGCGCACTGGCCATCGGCATCTGGTAGTCGATCCCTTTCAACGATTGTCCGCCAACGATCTTGATCGGCGGACAGCCTTCAGGACCAGTGACGATCCAGGCACCCATCTGCCGCAGCGGCTCAGCCACACGTTCCATTGGCCGTTTGCTCAGCGATTCATCACCGGTCAGCTCGGTGTCAAAATCCTGCCCCGCCAGCAATCCGGCAAACAGTCGCATCGCAGTTCCGGAGTTGCCCAGATATAGCGGCCCGGGCGGCTGCTTCAGCCCCTGCATGCCAACCCCGTGGATACGCACCCGCCCCTGGGTCGGGCCTTCGATCACCACGCCCATATCGCGGAACGCCTGCAAGGTTGCCAATGCGTCCTCACCTTCCAAGAACCCTTCCACATCGGTAACACCTTCAGCCAGCGCACCCAGCATGATGGATCGGTGAGACATCGACTTGTCGCCGGCCACTCGAATCTGACCCTGCACTTTTCCGCCGGGCTGTACTTTGAAAATCACGTTGTCGTTCATAGGTAAAGAGTATGCTGTTCCAGACAAAATTTTGGTGAAATGATCGCGGGCTGACTTAGCGCGGGTAAAGACACCCAGCATAGCCTCACCATCGGAGCGGGCCACCGCGTCGCGTAATTCGGCCAGCCCGTCGGTAAACTCGTCGAGCACCTTCAAGGTAGCGTCACGGTTGGCTAAGAAGATATCGTGCCACATGATCGGGTCACTGGCGGCAATACGGGTAAAGTCACGAAAGCCACCAGCGGCATAACGGAAGATATCGCGATTCTCTCGGTCGTTGGCCAGAGTATTTACCAGCGAGAACGCCAGTAGATGGGGAAGATGACTGGTCGCCGCCAACACCTCATCGTGCCGCGGCACATCCATATGGTGAACTTCGGCCCCCAAAGCTTCCCACAGTGAGTGAATCAGCTTCAGAGCATTGCGATCAGTCTGTGCCAGCGGGGTCAAAATCACCTTATGGCGTTCATACAGATCCGATTTGGCCGCCGTCACCCCACTTTTTTCAGAGCCGGCGATCGGATGACCAGGAACAAACAGGGGGGGAATTTCGCCAAAAACCTGTTCTGCCGCACGGACCACATTACCCTTGGCGCTACCGGCGTCGGTCAAGATCGTATCCGAGCGCAACCATGGACTGATCTGCGCCATCACCGACTCCATCACCTTGACCGGTACGGCCAGCATGATGACGTCTGCGCTGCGAACGGCCGCCTCTAGATCGGTGGCGGCCTCATCGATAATCCCTAACCGCAACCCCTTGTCCAAGGTATCCTGATTGCGGTTATAGCCGATAACCGTTCGACAGCAGCCTCGCTGCTTCAACCCCAGCGCGAAGGAGCCACCGATCAGGCCCAGGCCGATAACCAACAGCCTGTCTACCTGGGGATTCACGACTTCAGCACCTGGACCAAGGCATCCAGCAAGGCCTGGTTCTCGGTTTCCAAACCGATACTGATCCGCAGATGATTCGGCATCTCGTAGTTCGCCACCGGACGTACAATCACTCCCCGCTCAAGCAAGGACTGATAGATCGGCCCAGCCGGGCGCCCAAGGTCCAGCGAAATAAAGTTTCCTACCGACGGGATATACTCAAGCCCCAGCGCTTTGAACCCCTGCTCCAGCTGCGCCATGCCAAGGCGGTTAACCTCAACACTGCGAGCCAAATAATCGCTATCTTCCAGCACGGCGGCCGCAGCGGCCAACGCAAAGCTATTTACATTGAACGGCTGACGCACACGGTTGAGCAGATCCGCCACCTGTGGATTCGACAAGCCGTATCCAACCCGCAGCGAAGCCAAGCCATAGGCCTTGGAGAAGGTTCGAGTCACGATTAGGTTGGAATAGTCGCTAAGCAGCTCGACGCCGTTGGGGAACTCGGCTTCGTCAACATACTCAGTATAGGCTTCGTCCAACACCACCAACACCGTCGCCGGCACCTTGTCCAGAAACGCCCGCAACTGGGTTTCACTCAACCAGGTTCCGGTGGGATTGTTCGGGTTGGCGATAAAGATCAGTCGGGTCGCAGCGGTGATCGCTTCGGCCATCGCATCCAGGTCGTGCCCCCAGTTCTTCGCCGGTGTCACCACCGCCTTGGCCCCAACAGCCTGGGTTACGATGGGATAAACAGCGAACGCATGCTGAGAGAAAATCACTTCCGATTCGCGACTAAGAAAAGCCCGCGCGATCAGCTCCAACACATCGTTGGAGCCATTACCGAGGGTGATCTGATCCAGCTCGACGCCAAACTTATTCACCAGCGCCTGCTTGAGCACAAAACCGTTCCCGTCGGGATAACGGCAACCCTCATCGAATTCCGCCTGGATCGCCTGCTTGACCGAATCGCTCAGGCCCAGTGGATTTTCGTTGCTGGCCAATTTGACGATGTTGCTCAGCCCCAGCTCGCGCTCGAGCTCATCGACCGGCTTACCCGGGACGTAGGGATGCAGTTTTTGTACGCCGGCTGCGGCCAGCGCTAGATAATCGCAGCTCACGTTTGATTTCCTTCTTTAATTACTCGCTCAGTCGGTATGGTCTTTCTGGATCAGTACCGCCAGCTTAGAGCACCGCCTGCGGGTATGAGCCCAGCAGTTTCAGCTCCAGCGTATCGTCGGCCAGCTCTTTCATCACCGACTGGATCGGCTCATCGCTGAAGTGGCCTTCGCAATCCAGATAGAAGATATAGCCCCAGGTCGCGATTCCGGAGGGACGCGTTTCCAGCCGGGTCAGACTGATACCGTAACGATGGAATGGCTCCAGCAAGTGATAGAGCGCACCGGGCTTATTGCGGGCGGCGATCAACATCGAGGTTTTGTCTTTACCGCTCGGGCCACTCAGCTGATGACCGACTACCAGGAAGCGGGTGGTGTTGTCGGGCTGATCTTCGATCGTCTCGGCAACAATATTCAGGTTGTACAACTCGGCCGCCATATCACCGGCGATCGCTACCACATTGTCATCTTTCTCGTCGGCAGCACGGCGGGCTGCCTCGGCATTGGAGCTGACCGCAATCCGCTCAACCGCCGGGTAGCGGGCATCGAGCCAGCGACGACATTGAGCCAACGACTGCTGGTGGGAGTAGATCCGGGTAACGCCCTCAAGATCGACGCCCTCGGCGGCCAGCAGATGCTGATGGATACGCAGCTCGACCTCGCCACAGATCTTCAGATCCGACTGGCGGAACATATCCAGAGTGTGGTGAACCATCCCCTCGGTAGAGTTCTCAATCGGCACCACTCCATAGTGGGCAGCGCGGGATTCCACTTCGCGGAACACCTCATCGATCGAACCCAACGGGACGCTGATCACCGACGCCCCGAAGTGCTTCAGCGCGGCCTGCTGGGTAAAGGTGCCTTCCGGGCCGAGGAACGCGATATGCATCGGCTGCTCGAGCGCCAGGCAGGAGGACATCACCTGACGGAAGATTCGTGCAACCTCCTCATCGCCCAACGGCCCACCATTGCGCTCCATAATCCGACGCAGCACCTGGGCTTCCCGCTCAGGACGATAAAACACCGCATCGGCTTCGGTTTCCGAGTGCTCCTGCTTGGCATCAGCTACCCGTTGCGCACAACGGGCCCGCTCGCTGACCAGCTCCAGCACCTGCCGATCGATACTGTCGATCTCATCGCGAAGCTTGCCCAGCTCCTGTTCTAACTTAGTCATCGCTTTCACTCACAGCGTTGTCACCAGCCTCAGTCGCCCGATCCGCATCGGCCTCGAGCTGATCTGATTCAGCAGAGTCAAGAGCATCCGAGCCATCGTCTTCCGGCTCTTCAACCCGGGCGGTACCCACCAGTTTCTCATCGGCTGCCACTCGAATCAGGGTAACACCCTGAGTGTTGCGGCTCTGCACCGAAATCTCGTCGGTACGGGTACGGACCAGAGTGCCCTGGTCAGAGATCAGAATCACCTCATCTCCTTCGAACACCTGCTCGACTCCAACCAGATGACCGTTACGCTCGGACAGGGTCATCGCGATTACGCCCTTGCCGCCACGCCCTTTAGTCGGGAAATCATCGATCGGGGTCATCTTGCCGTAACCGTTAACACTGGCGGTCAAAATACGGCCACCTTCGGCCGGAATGATCAGCGCAATCACGCGATCTTCACCTTCAACCGTGATACCGCGCACGCCACGGGCCTGACGGCTCATCGGCCGGACCAGCTCCTCCTTGAAGCGAACCGCCTTGCCGGCATCGGAGAACAGCATCACTTCCTGGTCACCTTCGGTGATCGCCGCACCGATCAGGGTGTCGCCCTCATCCAGACCCAATGCAATCAGGCCGGAGCTACGGGGGCGGGAGAAGTTGATCAGCGGAGTCTTCTTGACCGTACCGCCCGCTGTCGCCATAAAGACGAAGCGGTCTTCGCTGTATTCATCGACCGGCAAGATGGTGGTGATCCGCTCACCCTCTTCCAACGGCAGAATATTCACGATTGGACGGCCTCGGGAGGTCCGACTGGCCGGCGGGATCTCGTAAACCTTAAGCCAATACACCTTGCCTCGGTTGGTAAAGCACAAAATGGTGTCGTGGGTGTTGGCAACCAGCAGGTGCTCGATGAAGTCTTCATCTTTAATCGCTGACGCCGACTTGCCCTTGCCACCACGCCGCTGGGCTTGGTAGGTATCCAACGGCTGGGTCTTGGCGTAACCACCGTGGGAGATAGTCACCACCATATCCTCTTCGGTGATCAGATCAGCGATGGTCAGATCCTGACGCGAGGCCATAATCTCGGTACGGCGCTCGTCACCGTACTCTTCAACGATCTTCTCAAGCTCTTCACGAATCACTTCCATCAGGCGCACGGTGCTGCCCAGGATCTCCAGCAGTTCGGCGATCTTTTCCAGCAGCTGCTTGTATTCGGCAATCAGCTTGTCCTGTTCCATTCCGGTCAGGCGGTGCAGCTTCAGATCCAGAATCGCCTGGGCCTGAGCCGGTGACAGGTGATAGTGACCATCAACAATCCCGAAGTGGCTCGGCAAATCATCCGGACGACAGGCATCGGAACCGGCGCGCTCCAGCATTTCGGTCACATTACCCGGCAGCCAAGGCGTCGCTATCAGCTTTTCTTTAGCTTCAGCCGAGGTGCTGGACTGCTTGATCAACTCGATAACCGGATCGATGTTGGCCAGCGCTACCGCTAGGCCTTCAAGGATGTGTCCACGCTCACGGGCCTTACGCAGCTCGAACAGGGTCCGGCGGGTCACTACTTCGCGACGATGGCGAACGAAGGCTTCAAGCAGTTCTTTCAGGTTCAGCGTCTTTGGCTGGCCATCGACCAGCGCCACCACGTTGATGCCGAACACGTTCTCCATCTGGGTGTGAGCGTAGAGGTTGTTGACCACCACCTCCGGCACTTCACCGCGACGCAGCTCGATCACGATCCGCATGCCGTCCTTGTCGGATTCGTCACGCAGCTCGGTAATGCCCTCGATCTTCTTGTCTTTGACCAGCTCGGCGATCTTCTCGATCAGGCGCGCCTTGTTGACCTGATACGGAATCTCGGTAACCACGATCGACGGCTTGCCATTCTTGGGATCCTCTTCGACGTGATACTTGGCCCGCATATAGATACGACCACGGCCGGTACGATAGGCCTGCAGGATACCGGCACGGCCGTTGATGATTCCAGCGGTCGGAAAATCCGGACCTGGGATGTATTCCATCAACTGATCCACATCCAGCTCAGGATTGTCGATCAATGCGATCGTACCGCGGACCACCTCACCCAAGTTATGGGGAGGGATATTGGTCGCCATACCCACCGCGATACCGGAGGAGCCGTTAACCAGCAGGTTCGGCACCCGGGTCGGCATCACCTCGGGGATCAGTTCGGTGCCGTCATAGTTGGGAACGTAATCGACGGTCTCTTTTTCCAGATCGGACAGGATCTCATGGGAGATCTTGGCCATCCGCACCTCGGTGTATCGCATCGCTGCGGCGGAATCGCCATCGATGGAACCGAAGTTGCCCTGGCCATCGACCAGCATGTAACGCATCGAGAACGGCTGCGCCATCCGGACGATGGTGTCGTAAACCGCTGAATCACCGTGTGGGTGGTATTTACCGATCACGTCACCGACCACACGGGCCGATTTCTTATAGGGCTTGTTCCAATCATTACCCAGCTCGTGCATCGCAAAAAGTACCCGGCGATGAACCGGCTTGAGGCCGTCGCGCACATCCGGCAGCGCTCGGCCGACGATGACGCTCATGGCGTAATCGAGGTAGGACTGTTTCAGTTCATCCTCGATATTGATCGGCTGGATCTCTTTGGCTAAATCACCCATATAACCCTGCAATTCCTCTGTTCAGCGACGCCGCTTTCGGCGGCGATGGTGACAAAACGCAAGCGTCTCAAAACCGGTCGGTCGGGACGCTGAAAAAACCGCAAAATCATATCACAAACCCAACCTCGGCGGGGCAGTAAATTAGCCTGCATTTTCAAGATCAAAGCTGTGCCGCCCTGCAGTCGGGTGGTAACATAGCCGCGACCTTCGGGTCGTCACCAATCAAGAGCCAACAGAGCAGAAATACGGACCCGCCATGAACACCGAGACGCCCAGCAGCAACCATAACGTCGACCAGGACGAAATCGCCAAATTCGAAGCCCTGGCCAGCCGCTGGTGGGACAAGCAGAGCGAGTTCAAACCGCTACACGACATCAACCCGCTGCGGGTCAACTTTGTCGACGAACGTGCTCCACTGGCGGAAAAAAAGGTACTGGATGTTGGCTGCGGCGGCGGCATACTGTCGGAATCGATGGCGATTCGCGGTGCCGATGTCAGCGGCATCGACATGGGCGAGACCCCGCTGAAAGTGGCCAAGCTCCACGGCCTGGAATCGGGCGTCAAGGTGAACTACCGTCAGATCACCGCCGAACAGCTGGCCGCCGAAGAGCCGGAAAGCTATGACGTCGTGACCTGCATGGAGATGCTCGAGCACGTTCCCGACCCCGCATCGGTGATTCGAGCCTGCGCCCAGCTCTGCAAGCCCGGCGGTCAAGTATTCTTCTCAACCCTGAACCGCAATCTGAAATCCTATCTGTTTGCCATCGTCGGCGCCGAGTATCTACTCAATCTGGTCCCGAAGGGCACACACGAACACGATAAATTTATCCGCCCAAGCGAGCTGGCCAATTGGTGCCGTCAGGCTGGACTTGAAATCGGCGAAACCAGCGGCATGACCTACAACCCGCTGACCCAGACCTATCGACTCGACCCCAATGATGTCGATGTCAATTACCTGCTGCAGACCCGCAAGCCGGCATGACCCCATTTCGCCCCGATGCGGTGCTGTTTGACCTGGATGGCACCCTGCTCGACAGCGCCCCCGACTTTTACCGGATTCTGAATCAGCTGCGCCACGAACAGCAGCTGGCATCGCTGGACTACGCTCAAGTACGCCAGCAGGTTTCCAATGGCGCAGCCGCCATGATTCAACAAGCATTTGGCGGCCTGCGAAACAGCAGCGAACTCGACCGGCTTCGGGAGCAGTTACTACAACACTACCAAGCCAACCCAGCCCAGGACTCGATCCTGTTTGACGGCATGACGGCGCTATTACAGACCCTGGAACAGGCGCAGATCCCCTGGGGAATCGTTACTAATAAGCCCGAGCGATTCTGCACCCCTATTTTGCAGCAGCTGTCACTGAACGATCGCTGCGGCGTGTTGATCTGCCCTGACCACGTCAGCTGCAGAAAGCCCGACCCTGAAGGACTCTACAAAGCCTGCTCAAAACTCAACAGCCGCCCCGAGCGCAGCCTCTATGTCGGTGACCATGTGCGAGATATTGAAGCAGGTCGAAATGCGGGTATGGCCACCGCAGGGGCACTCTACGGCTACCTGGACGAGACCGACCAACCAGAGCACTGGAATGCCGACCTGCTGATTGAGCACCCGGTCGAACTGATCAACTGGCTAAGACTCTAGGCCCCATCGACCTTTACCGGACTGCTAGACTTATAAGCCCGACAGGGACAAATCGACAGACAATGGAAACAAAGATGTTTGACTACCAAGCCCAGCCCAAATCCTTAGAGGGCCGCGTAATTTTGATCAGCGGTGCCGGTGACGGTATCGGTCGTGCCGCAGCGCTGAGCTATGCCGAACATGGTGCCACGGTGATTTTGGCCGGCAGAACCACCAAAAAACTCGAAGCGGTCTACGATGAGATCGAAAAGCAAGGCGGCCCCCAACCAGCGATCATCCCGATTAATCTGGATGGCGCTGCGCCGCACGACTATGACCAGCTCGCCGATACCATCGCTCAAGAGTTCGGCCGCCTGGACGGGCTGCTGAACAACGCCAGCATCCTGGGTGCCAGAACCCCTATTGAGAATTACGATCCAAGCATCTGGAACCAAGTCATGCAGATCAACGTTAACGCTCAGTTCTACCTGACCCAGGCGATGCTACCGCTACTGATGAAGTCAGATGACGCCTCCGTCGTCTTCACCAGCTCCGGGGTAGGCCGCAAAGGCAGAGCCTACTGGGGGGCGTACGCGGTTTCGAAATTTGCCACCGAAGGCTTGATGCAGACACTGGCGGACGAGCTGGAAGGGATCAGCAACATTCGAGTCAACGCCATCAACCCCGGCGCCACAAGAACCAACATGCGCGCCCACGCCTATCCCGCGGAAAATCCAAACGAGCTACCGACCCCGGAACAGATCATGCCGGCCTACCTGTACCTGATGGGACCCGACAGCAAGGAAACCAACGGAAAGTCGCTCGACGCACAAGGCTAACTCGGGCCAACAACTCTCCCAGGCAGTTATCGACGGGGGCCGCGTCGCCCCCGCTTGGGTTCGGCTGACTGCTGAGGCCTGGCCTTTCGCTGACGACGCTGATCAGCCTTGAGCTGCTCCAGCGTCTTCGGCGCCAGCTTCAAGCGAGGCAACTCCACCAGATCACAAAGATCGTTCAGCTCTTTCTGGCCCAGCTCAACCCATTGCCCAACCGCTACCTGCTTGGGCATAAAGATGCAGCCGTAGCGAACCCGCTTAAGTCGACTAACTTCGACATCCTGAGATTCCCACAAGCGGCGTACTTCACGGTTTCGCCCCTCCATCAGAGCAACGTGATACCACTGGTTACGGCCGGTGCCATCAAAATGCTGTACGTCGGTGAAGCGCGCCAAACCATCTTCCAGCAACACCCCTTCCTTGAGCCGCTTGATCATCTCATCGGTGACCTCGCCATGGATTCGAACAGCATATTCACGATCGACGCCACTGGACGGGTGCATCAATCGATTCGCCAGCTCACCATCGGTGGTGAACAGCAGCAAGCCGCTGGTGTTAATATCCAAGCGCCCCACTGAGATCCATCGACCGCCCTTCAACTTCGGCAACTTATCAAAAACCGTAGCGCGACCTTCCGGATCCTGCCGGGTGCATACCTCCCCCACCGGTTTGTTATAGAGAATCACGCGACACTGGGAATCTGCCTGCGGATTCAATTTCACGGCTCGCCCATCGACGCTGACACTCGCCTCCAGCGATACCCGATCTCCGAGGGAAGCCACCTTACCATCGACACTGACCCGCCCAGCCTCAATCCAGCGCTCCATCTCCCGACGCGAACCTATGCCGGCTCGGGCCAGTACTTTCTGAAGTTTTTCGTCGCTCATAGGATCGTTGCTCGCATATAAGGTGCAGAATGAAGGGGTAGAAAAGAGCGCGGCATCATACCAGCCCACCAAAGAGCTGCCAAACCCGACACCTCGAGTCTATAAGTGTACAACCGACAAAAAAAAGGTGCGCAGCGCGCACCTTTTTTGTTTAGAAACAGAAATCGTTAACCGATCAGGCAATCTTCCTTACTGCCACCATTATCGAAGAACTTTTGGAACACCTTAGGAGTGCGGCCACGACCAGTCCACTGATGAACATTACCTTCATCATCAGTAATCTGATATTTCGGCTTTACCGTACCCTTGGGTTTTGCAGCAGTTCCAGCTTCCAGCGCGCCAAGAAGATCGCTCAGATCCAAACCACTCTCAGCCATCTGCTTTTTAATCGCATCGATGCTGGCCTGCTTTTCAGCCAGCTTTTCTGCAACAGCGGCCTCTTCCTGCTTCCGCTCTTCAACAAGCTCCAACAGATTTTCTGAAAGCTTTTCCAATTCTGATACAGCCAGTTCTTTACATGCTTTACGCAGTGAAGTCTTACGTGTCAGAACATTAAGAACGTCAGTCATTATATAACCCCAGAAAGACTTAGATTTTCGAGCGCTCAAAATACTAATATTTTTATTTTGGCGCAAGCATTTGACAAATAATTAGCTTCAGATACAAGAATAGAGGTCAAATTGAAAAATATCAAAAACTATTCCTGAGTTTTGCCGAGCCCATATCGAAATACCAAATATACCAGCGGAAGCGAAGAAACAAGCACACAAAGAAAAGCCCATTGAGGCCAAATAACCGTCATAACCGCCCACGGATAAAGCCAGAATACATTAATACCAATGACAGAAAGCGTTACTTTCTTATGACTGCGCCACTGACGAGCCATTACCTGATACACATGCGAGCGATGCGCCTCATGCCAGCTCTGTCTTGAAGCCATACGCCATAGCAGCGTGCAGGTCGCATCAACCCAAAACACCCCCATCAAAATCATCCAGGTCCAAATATTCACACCGTCATTCAGTGCACTGACAATAGCGAATATCGCGATGACGAAACCCAAATACGCACTGCCAACATCGCCCATGAAAATCTTGGCCGGTGGCCAATTCCAAACTAGAAATGCGAAGCAGCAAACAGCCAGTAACGTTAACAGACCCGCTTCATCACTACGGCCACTTAGTAGCAAAACCAGCGCAGCGCCCAGTGCGACACAAACCGCCTGTGCCGAAGCTATGCCGTCAATTCCATCCATAAAGTTATAGAGGTTAATCGTCCAGACGATTAGCAGCGCATATACTCCGTAACCAACCCAACCCAAAGACACCTCCCCCCCCAGTACAGGTAAAGTTGGCAGCTTCTCCAGCATCGCCACACTCATCAAAGCCACAATCAGATGAGCACTAAATCGTGGCCAAACAGGCACATTAAAACAGTCGTCTAATAAGCCAACCAAGGCAATTAATCCACCTCCAATAAGAAGCAGCCAAGCCAAGGTCTGCAGCCCTCCACTCAGGGCATCATATTGATAAATTAATGCCAACGAAAAACTGAACCATATCGCTATGCCGCCCCCTCGGGGGGTCGGATGGACATGGGAACTACGCTCATTTGGAATATCAATCAGTAACAAGTTCGCTGCATAGCGCTTTAATGGCCAAACGATCATTAGCGCCAGCACGAATAGCAAAATAGCCAACAGATAAAAAGACAACTCTAAAGTTCCTTTTCCATACACTGCAAAGCCTGCTCCATCGAAACGGAAGGCTCCCACCCCAGCATTTTGGACGTCTTCTGGATATCGACTTCCAGATCACTGCATAACCGCCGCATAATCTGGCCTCGACCCAGAACTGCTGCGATAAACTCTAAGCAAGGCACAGGAATTCTCGGTAGCCAGATGGTGCGACCCAGACTTTTCGCAATACGCCGAATCAGGTTAGCAGTGGATATGGACTCGCCATCTGAAACAAGAAACACCTCATTGGCGGCTTTAGGGTGTGAAATACAGAGCTGGATCAGATCGACCAAGTTGAATACGTTGACCAGGCTTCGTCGGTTATCCGTTGCTCCAAAAGGCAGAGGGTAGCCCTGCTTGATCCAATTTCTCAGTGCCCAGAAATTAGCTGAAACACCTGGCCCATATACCAGAGGAGGTCGAATTACCACAACCTCCAACCCCGTGTTCTCAGCCACCGCAAATAGCGCCGACTCCGCTTCTGCCTTTGATATGCCGTATGCATCTTCAGGGGCTGGTATATCCGATGCAGTGTAAGGCTCCCCTGCCGTTTGTTCACCATTGACCTTGATGCTGCTTATGTAAATCAGACGTCTGACCCCATGCTGGGCAGCTCGCTCAGCCAGCCTCAACGTTGCCAAAGTATTGTCCCGACGAAAGCAAGCCAGCGGATCAGATGATGGATCAGCCAGCACATGCACCCTGGCTGCGGCATGAACTATGACATCGACACCATGAAAGACCTCTTCGCTCCAGGGTTCAGCCTCCCCAAGGTCTTTCATCTGCACCAACTTTAAGCCGGACATGGAGGAGTTAAACGGGGTTGAGAGATCACGTACACAAGCGACGACTTGATAGCCACTCTGACTTAACGATCTAACCAAATGCCTTCCGATAAAGCCCGAGGCTCCGGTCACCATGACTTGACTAGCCGCTGATTCGATTCCCATGCTCACGACTAAATCAGCTTCCCATCCGGTTCAGGCGAGCTTGATGCATCTAAGATTGCATCCACCCATTGCTCCATGATGCTACTTCGCCTGTAAATATTGCAAAATTCATCCCGACTGTAGTCCTGACCACCACCCTCTGTGGCTATCTCCTTCAAGCATTCCGCCGCTGTTGCGGTGTCGCAAGGATTGAAAACCCAACTCCCTGAAACATTTTGCTCAAGAAATTCTGCAGCATGCCCCCTAACGCCGGCCAAAATGGGTTTATGCAGAGCGGCATATTCGAAAATTTTCGATGGCAAAACCTTTTCAAACGCGGGTATGTCATTTAAATGCAAAAAGAGCACATCGGATCTGCGGTAATACTCCAACAATTCCGTGCGACTAACAGCCGGCTCTATCCGAACATTGCTGACTTCCAAGTTTTCACAGTGTTGCTGAAGTGCTTGCCGACGACCACCATCACCGACCACGACAAAGTGATATTCTGATCCTAAGGCTTTCGCCAGAGGAGGGATAATATGCTCAAGCCCTTGGCCTGCTCCAATATTTCCCGCATAAAGTACGGTTAGACCTGAAGAAGACTCTGCAAAGTCGTCATCGGTGGCCGTTTCGAACTTAGCCAAAAACTCTTCGTCGATACCATTGGTAAACTGATCATAGCGTTTGAGGGCATACTTGCTGCTGAAATAATCTACAAAACCCGCTGATATCAGATTGATTCTATCGGCACGTCGAATAGTGTAACTCTCCAACCGATCTAGAATAGGCAGCAATAGACGGAAAGCTTTCCTTTTAAAAAGATCATTGAGCGTATCAATAAAGATATCCCGCACATCCAAATAGAAGGGACAGCCAATTCTAGTGGCAATTCGCGCACCTAAAAATCCAGTCATCAAGCGAGATGTTGTAGCTATGACTAGATCGTAATGACGCCCTCTAAGGAACCGATTAGCCCCCAAATAGAAGGCGCCGAATGCCTTTGCCTGATCGAACATGCCGCTTTGATGAGGAGGTAGTTTCACGCGATGAATACTAACAATCCCGCGGATTTCATCCGCAGGAGCTTTAGTTGAGTAGCTCGCATACCGATTGGGTTGCGTGGTCAGAACATCTATCTGCGACCCCTTGGGTAAGCGTTTCTCTAGTTCCCGAACTAATGCCACTGTACGGAAAGATCCAGCTGACAAATCCGGCGGGTAGTAAAATGAAAGCAGCAAGATTTTCATAATGTTCTTAGTTTTCGCGGTTACAACAGTTCGAAATCAAGACTGCCACCTAAAGATTATCTCCGCCTGTCCATTATTATCTGCATCCACACACAAACACTGATTAGGTATAGATACTCCAAATTCTGGGTGGTACAGCCCTGATTCAAGATGAGGGCGTCCGCGTAAGACTTCTATCTCGACAACGATTTGATCGCATTCCTTGATAACTCCGAGGTTGCCATTCATCTCAACAATCCAGTCGGGGTGGAGATGATAACGCGCCTGCGCGCTATCCACATCGCCGTGAACAGTATCGGAAATCAATAAATCAGAAGCACTCAGTTGCCAACTACGCTGATGCTCCGGTTGTCCGGATAGATACATATAGCCGTTATGGGAACCCCGGACAGTTAACGCATCTACGGATTGTGAATTGGGAACATAAGCTAGCTCGAGTAGTTTTGGCTCCGCCCGACGCCCCACTCTAAAACCCGCCCAGACTTCCGATGAGTCTGAATTATCGACCAGCAGCGTATTATGGGCAGCTGTACCTCTCTGCCTCTCACGCTCCGAACCAATGCCATAGCAGGAAGTACCCGAGTTAACCAAAAGCCGACGCCCAAACAACGAGAGCTCAAAACTCAACGTATCTGCATGCCCATGAGCTGGAAGGTATGAGGGTCCTACAGGGGCAATATCCACCAACATAACGGCCGGCCCCAAAGTAGAGCGGAGATAACCGCTATCCTTCAGTAGAAGATATGGCGCCATAGCCGTTGGAACAATTTTGATATTCAGGCTCGCCGCATATTTTTCTAGAACCGCGATATCAGCAGCAACTTTTAATGCAGCATCATTAAAAAAACTAATCCTACCATCGGGATGAGTCATCACCCTCAGCCAACCGATCATCTTCGGTAGCAGTGCCACCCAGTTATTGACTGGCAAATCTTCCTCATAAATAGAAGACAAGTGGACAAGATCTAACAAATCTTCAATTACAATCGATTGATACATAGGACTCAGCTCAAAATGGCCGCCATCGGCTAGAATTTGTTCGTCAAGCTGTTCGCCCAAAATCCGCAAGCCTGTATTCAACCAGTGCTGAGCCTCTTCGCCCTCGAAAAAGACTCCGGCAAACACCAATGCCTTGGCGTTGGCCAGCAGATGATTTCCTAAAATGTGCCTTTCTAAACGGCCATGAAGCCAGCGCACCTGAATCGCCAGACTTTGCCTTTGCTGGAAGGACAGCGGGTTGCCAATCAAACTCCACTTTATCCAGTTAACGATCCGTAACGAAGTGGGGTAGGGTTCCCATCCTGTTCCTTGACCGGGTGGGTTGTCTTGGATCCAGTTCTCTAGCGTTAACTGATGCCACGCCTTTCTCTCGTTTGAGCCAACTGCATTAAGATCATCAAAGTAGTGCAAGTTGTAACGCCATAGCTTCGGCCAAGATGGCTGGTCCCAATCCGCATCTTGGATTTCATGGGTTACGTTTAGAAAAGTAAATTTCCCAGGAGAGATCATCGACGATCGACGCCAATAAACTGGAGCCCAAGCTCCTATCGGGCTTCTTAACTGGGGATGGGGACTGGTATCAATTCTCGGGCGGTACAGACGAAACCAGATTCGACCATAAATCTGAGCCGGTCGCAGATATCGCAGGGTACGGAGTAACCGCAAAATGTTCAAACAAAGGGCCCGCCATTAAATAATTGAAACAACTTTCTCATGTCCAGGGTGTAATGTGGATTATCAATGGCCTCGGTTACAATTAAGAAAAGCCATCCAATAGAAGATCATCATCACTCATTTATTGACTACGGAGCAGATCCGCAGCTTCAAGTGTTACCCTTGCCACCTCAAAAACCTCTTCAACGGGAATGGGCGCTGACTCACCATCATGGATCGACCTCAGGAAGGATTGGGCGCAAGGTGCTTGACCTTTATCTTGTTTCCATCGACTCATTCTAGAGAATCCCGGCCAACCAAAGCCCTTGAGTTTCCTGAAGTTGTCTAACTGTAATACACGACCGGCGACAAACACTTCTATCCGCTCCTTAGGGAAGCTTGAAGCACCGTTAGCCAAGTAATGGATCGTGCCGAAAGAGCCATCAGCAAAACCAAGAATGATGACCGCCTTATCTTCACTGACCGCTCCCTGCCCCCTTTCCATTCGCCTCGCCTGAACCGACACGATCTTAGCGCCAGCCAGGTACCTCATCAGATCGATAAAGTGGCAGGCTTCCCCGATGATTCGGCCCCCTCCTATCCCAGGGTCCTGGGTCCAGTGGTCAGCCGGAATCGCCCCCGCATTTACGGTCATTATGAAAGACTTAGGCTCACGGAGCGGTTCCAACAGCCCTTTCATTTTCTGCACCAAGGGGGCAAAGCGGCGATTGAAGCCCAACATCAGTTGCTGACCATCAGCATCCCGGTAAGCCTGCTCAACGATAGCAAGCTCTTCCCAATTGATAGCGAGGGGCTTTTCAACGAAAACGTGCTTGCCTGCTTCGAGGCACTCACGGACAATTTGGGCATGGGAATTGTGCCGAGTTACCACCACAACGGTGTTGATTTCAGGATCGGCCAGCATCCCTGCCACATCGGTAGAAGCGTTGGCAAAACCCGCTTTCTCACCGTTGAGCGCACCGCTGATTCCACTCTCGGTGACGAGGGTATGCAACTGGGCCCCGGCCCGCTGGAAGGCAGGGATCAACACCCGGGAGGCATAGTTTCCCGCACCGATAAAACCGACCACGGGTTTGGAAGCATCTATCTCCTTCGCCGATTGAAGGGGTATCAGCCGCGCATCGGTGTCTACCTCTTCAGAATACTGAAGCAGGATACCCAGCACGCTACGATCCTCGATCAGGGCCGCATAAGCTTCCGGCGCCTCGTCAAAAGCGAAACGATGGGTAATTAAGGGAGCGACATCTAGCCGCCCAGAGGCCATCATGTCCAGCACTGCCTCAAAGTTACGCTGCTCGGTCCAGCGCACGTACCCCAGCGGATAGTCCTGCCCCTGCTCCTCGTAGACCGGATCGTAACGCCCGGGTCCGTAGGAGCAGGAGACCTGAAAGCTCAGCTCTTTTTCGTAGAAATCTGCCCGGCTAAGTTCCAGGCCGGTAACGCCGACCAGTACGATGCGGCCACGTTTGCGGCACATCTGGGCGGCTTGAGACACTGGATCCGAGGATTTGGTCGAAGCGGTAATGATCACCCCGTCGATCCCCTGGTCACGACTAAACGCCAGCCCTGCCGCCACCGGATCCTCTCCGGCTGCTGGGTTGCAGGTTTCGGCGCCAAACTGCCTGGCCAGTTCCAGCCGCTGGCCATCAACATCGATCGCCAGCACACGGCAGCCCTGGGCTCGCAGCAACTGCACGGTCAGCAAGCCGATCAAGCCTGCTCCGGTCACAACGAAGGCCTCCCCCAAAGTGGGCTGGGCCAGGCGAATACCTTGCAAACCGATACTGGCCAGCACTGTAAAAGCGGCCGACTCATCGTCAACTTGGTCTGGAATTCGAGCGCAGAGGTTCTTCGGAACCACCACCAGATCTGCATGGGGGCCATTGGATATCACCCTGTCGCCGGAAGTAAAGCCGCTGACGCCCTCACCCAACGCCTCAACCCGGCCAACATTGCAATACCCCAGCGGCAAGGGTTGGTTGAGTTTACTGCGCACTGCATCCAGGGTTGTGGCCAGACCATCGGTCTTGACCTTATCGAGCACCATGCGGACTTTATCGGGCTGCTGGCGGGCCTTATCGATCAGGTTAGCCTTGCCGAACTCGACCAGCATTCGCTCGGTGCCCGCCGAGACCAGAGAGGTACGGGTACGAATCAACAATTTGCCTTTGGAGGCCTGAGGTGCCGGCGCCTCTACCAACTGTGTCTCCCCGGTACGAAGCTGTTGTAATAACTGTTTCATTTAATTCTCTGCTTTATCGAAAAGCGCTCCTTGTTCCGGCAAGCAAAGGCTAAAACCAAGCCAATTAAGCCACATCAGTCGAATCTTCAGAGGATCCGCCTGGGGCGATAAAAGCATTCCACCAAAGAACAAAATTATACAAGTACCATACTTGCGGCCCAGGCCTTTGTTCTAATAGTTCTTCAAAAAATTGGAAGTCGAAATAATCTGTTTTCTGGCAAAACACCCTCACATCGTCTTTTATCTGCTCCCCTAATCTGTCAAACAGCCATTCATAAACGGGAACAGCAAAGCCTTGTTTCTTACGGTGGATCAAATTGTCTGGAATCAACCCTGCAACAGCCAACTTAAGCACTCGTTTCAGCTGACCTCCTTCGGTCTTAACTTCCTCCGGTATGGACATGGCGAATTCAACAAATTCATGATCCAAGAATGGCACCCTCGCCTCCAGGCTCACTCCCATCGACATCTTGTCAACTCGCATCAGCAATAGCTCAGGCAACCTGAGATTGAGGTCTAAATAGGTCATCCAGTTGAGATCAGAACGGACCCTGGCGTGTCGCTCAAAGCGCTGGCGAATAGGCTCTATCACCTCCCAGGAGGTACGCCGTTGGAATTTATTCCTTAACCTAGGTGACAGCAGCTGCTGTTTTTCCTTTGCCGTGAAAGCTTCAGCGCCGCCCCAGAACACAGGCTGTCCGCTGACCGATCTACGCAGAGCCTCGTAGGCCAAATGACGGTCTGCTCCTAGCCATTCCAGACATTTCATCACTCCACGCTGCAGCCATCGGGTACCGGGAACATCCGCCCATTTTTGCAACGCCAGCTTAACCTTCCAACTACGGTACCCCCAATACAGCTCATCAGCACCTTCGCCAACATGGCAGACAGTGACACCGTTCTGGCGGGCTAACTGGGAAACAAAATAAACCGGGAAGCAGACCGGATCGGCAATCGGCTCATCCTGCAGATGCACCATGGTATCCAGAAAGTCCAATAAGTCTTGCTGGTTTAATAGGCGTTCATGATATTGGGCTCCGACTGAATCCGCAGCCTGTTTCGCATACACCAATTCATTTGTATAAGAGCGATATTTCCCTTCATAACCTATCGAGAAGGTTTTTATGGGGATATCACTACCCTCCGAAAACAAAGCCGCATTACTACTGGAGTCAATCCCCCCAGATAAGAAGACCCCCATCGGAACATCACTAACTTTGCGAATATTGACCGCTTGCCGCAGCTTTTGCAGTACCCGCTCAGCTAACCGCTGATCGTCGACCTCTTCAGCCTCAGGCACATTGTCCAATAACTCATAATAGCGATGATTATTTAAACGGCCGGCTTCAACATCCACTTCCAGGTAACAGCCCGCTTCAAGCTTGGATATCCCCTGGAACAAGGTCATTGGAGCAGGAGTGGTCAAAAAAGACAGGTAATGAAACAGGGCATCCTCATTTACCTTTCGTGGCTGCTCTGGGTCTTGCAGCAACGCCTTAATCTCAGAAGCGAAGGCCAGGCGCCCATTATGCTGGCTGAAATACAATGGCTTGACGCCAAATCTATCCCTTACGAGATACAGTCTCCGGCTTCGAGCGTCCCAAATCGCTATCGCAAACATGCCACGAAAGCGATGGATGCAATCGATACCCCAAGCCAGATAGGCATTGAGCAAGACTTCGGTATCAGAATGATCGGTACGCCAATCATCAACCCCCTCAGCCTTCAGCTGGTCTCGGAGGTCTGCATGGTTATAGATTTCACCATTGAAGCTAACAACCACCTCCTGGTTGGCAGAACTCATCGGTTGAGCGGCCGCATTGGACAGATCAATAACCGACAAACGCCGGTGACCTAACCCTACCCTAAGATCATCACTGAGCCAGGTTCCACCACCGTCCGGACCTCGGTGCATCATTGAATCACGCATCGACACGATCAATGCCTCGCTAACCCGAAAGCCTGACTCGCCAGAGACAACAACTCCCGCTATACCGCACACTAGTGCCGACCCTCCAGGCAACCCTGGCTGCTATCAACCGGCCTCATGTAGTTTCTCCAGCTGCGAGATATAGCATTCTGCCACCTGAGGCCAGCTCGGCATTGAAGCCACCCTCGCCCTACCACCAGTCCGGCAACGCTCAAGCCTTTCAGAATCAGAGAACAGCTGCTCGATTGTTGCGAGAATTGACTGAGGATCAACAGGGTCAAAGTAGGACGCGTTATCCGCGCAGACATCCCGGGCAAAATCACGATCTGACGTTAGGACAGGAACCCCATAGTACATCGCCTCAATATAGGTCCCTGAAAAAGACTCCAGCAACGTCGGCAAGATCATCCCATCGACAGCACGATATAAAGCAGGGACCCGCTGCATATTCACAGGCCCGATATTCACCACTATTTCATCTAACTGCTCAGCGGCCAATTGATTAAGCAACTGACGGCAAGCAGGCATCTCTTCAGCGCCTAGGGTCAACAAGATGCGAATCGATAACCGCTGCTCTCTGATCAGCCGTGCCAGCGGAAGGAAAACTTCAAGGTTCTTATGGGTATAGTAGCGGCTCAGACACAACAGGGTGCGCCCTTCGGTTAACCTTAAATAATCAAATTCAGAACCACATTGCCCTTCTACTCCAGCCTCTGAAGGCAGTGAAATCGCATTAGGAATTACCTCCAGCTGCTGAGATGGCAATCCAAACTGTTGCATTAAACGCCGTTTAGCGGTTTCTGTCTGCACTGCTACTTTCGACGCCCCGCCAATTGTATGGGAGACGTTTGCAATCATCAGATTTAGGATCAGCCGGTCTTTCCAGCCAATTTTTCCCCAGCTATGTCGATCAGGGTAAATGGCATAAGGCAGATGAAAAAGAACGAGCTGCGGCCCGTCAAAAGGCGTGGCTATATTGCCCATGCTAAAAAGTACGTCAGCCTCCAGTTCCCTGACCTTGGCCGGTATCCATATTTTATCGGCATAGGGGCGAAACCAGATGCGATTGAGCCAGGGCGGTACCGGGTGGATCCGCAAGTTTTCACTGGCCAGTGCTTCATAACCAGCCCCACTGGGCACCAAGGCGTCAATGGTGTGGTGTGAAGCCGCTCCTTCAGCACAGGCTCGCAAAAAGTTAAGTCCGACACTGCGCCCTCCTGCAGCACGCAGAGCCATCGCATTAACACAAATTCTCATCTGTCGATAGTAACTATCTGTTATAGAGGTTAATTCGGCTCATCATTGCCGCGTAATCTGACTCATTCAGATTACGCGAGGGCTGCCAATGGGAGGGTTTTCTGGCGATCAACAGCCAGCTATCCCGCCACCCTGGAAACAAACATGTGATCGCACGGAAAAAAGGTCTTGCCGGCGCAGGTAGTACTCTTAACATGTGGTGACAGCTACGCAGTTCTATCTTCTCCAATCCGAGGTAATCGCTAAGCAGGCTCAAATCGCCTTTAACATACTCGCGTATATGCCCACGCCAGGGCCCTTTATTCCAGTAGAACGAATCAAAGGCGGGAAGGTTGGTTTTTCCGGATAATACAGAAATGCGTTTCCTGAGATTGACGGCATTCGGCACCGTAATGAATAACAACCCGCCGTCCTTTACCAATGCCAGCAGGTCATTCAACAAATCCCTGGGCGAGTCATGCAAGTGCTCCAGTACATCATGGAGCATCACCATATCAAAACCACGGCACTCGGCGGAGCCAAGGATTGAGTAATCCATTACATACTCAATACCAATTTGTCTCGCAAAAGACAGGATCTTATCCCGGTTATCAGCCTCAAGATGCCAATCATCTGATAGATCGTCAAAAGCGGTACATTGATAGCCTAACCTTTGCAAGACCGCTGTTTTATCACAGGGCCCGGCCCCGAAATCCAAAATACGGCCTCCTGTGGGCAAGTACTTCCTAACGCTATTGGCAACATTGATATATGCCTCTTCAGACGCAGACATATATCCCCCGAAAGGAAAAACGGTTGCAAGCTGCTTAATTTCCTTATCAATTTCCATATCGTTCATCGTACTTTATTCACAATACAGTCTGCCATTGAGTCACCCAAACGCCTGCTTGCTGCTCCACTGTTGAAGATTATTTTTCCAGGAGACAAACGCAGCCAGCGCCCAGATAAAATTCCCTTTGGTAGAGCCTTTAATCAAAAAATCATCAACGAGTTCACAAATTTTGCCACGACTGAGCCACTCGTCATCTTCCCATTCATCCCGCAGCTGGTCTAAAAGCGGGAACATCGGCCCTCTTAGCCAATCATCTACTGGCACATTAAAGCCTTGCTTAGGTCTATCCCAAAGCTCATTCGGCAAATAGCGTTGCAATACATGCTTGAGCGGCGACTTGCCCATAAGATCCGGCACTGCGAACCTTGCCGAGAATTCAGCCAAGCGATGATCTAGCAAAGGTTCCCGGGCCTCAACTGACCATTGCATAGTGCTCAAGTCCGTCTTCGACAGCAACTGCTCAGGCAAATAAGAGCGAATATCTAACTCAGCCGCTCGCGTCGCGCCGAAGCTCGAGTTAAGTGTTCGAGAAAAGGGTTCCTGCGCTAAAGCTTGCCAGCTTTCACCCAACGGGCCGGAAACCATCGCCCTGAGATAACAGTATCTACTTTCGAAGTTCGGCTGCTGCAGGAACCCGCGTATCAATGCGTAGCGTTTAGCGGGTAAAAAACGCGCCAAAACGGCCATCGCTCTTGCTGCAAGAGGTCCTATTTGCTCCAGCCGTCGAAAACGCTCCATTACCTGATGCAATCGATAGCCTAGAAACAACTCATCGCCACCGTCACCGGTCAGGCAGACCTTAACCTGTTGCTCGCTCGCCAGCCGGGCGATGATAGATGTAGGCAGCATCGCAGGGTCGGTCAGTGGCTCATCCGAGAGTGGAAACACGCGTTCAGCCTCAGCCAACAATCCGCTGGGGCTCAATACCAACTCTTCATAGCGGCAGCCCAGGTGCCTTGCTATCTGCTTGGCGTAACGGCTCTCATCATAATCCGGATGATCAAAACCAAGCGTAAAGGCGGTGACCGGTTCTGATGATTGTTCCGCCATCAAGGCGGCAACCAAACTTGAATCTATCCCCCCTGATAAGAAAACCCCGACAGGAACATCGCTGGTCAACCTTAATCTCACCGAGTCATTAAGCAGCCGGTCAAGCTCATCAACACTGCTATCAGTCCAGGGGGTAGCCTTGGCTAAGCGTGTTGGCATGCGCCAGAAATTCTCAACATGGCAGTGACCATCGGCACGAAAAGTCAGGCAGCTGCCAGGAGCTACCTTTCGCACACCTTCGATCAAAGTATCCGAGCCACAGACCCACCCCATCTCGTAGAACTGCCCCAACGCCTGGCTATCCAATTGACAGTGCCCACGTAAAAGCTGTAACGGTTTGAGTCGACTGGCAAAGCTGAGCTGCTGGCTATCCCGGCTATAAAACAGGGGTTTTACCCCAAAGCGATCGCGCGCCAGTAGCAGCTCCTGCTTGTGCTGGTCAAAAAGCGCCAGAGCAAACATGCCTATAAAGCGACTAAAGCAGGACCTTCCCCAGTGCCGATAGGCATGCAAAATCACCTCGGTGTCGCTACTGCTGGAAAAAACGCAGCCTGAGCAAACCAGTTCTTCTCGCAGCTCTTGGTGGTTATAAATTTCACCATTAAAAACAAGAAGATTACCGTTTGCCAGATCCTTCATTGGCTGATGCCCACTCTGACTCAAGTCGATGATCGACAAGCGTCGATGAGCCATTGCCATGGAACCATTGAGGCACTGCTCGACTCCAGCGTCATCCGGCCCTCGATTGACCATCGCTTCGCGCGCATGAATCAATGCATCAAAGTTGACCGCTTCCCCGTCAAGACGCCATTGCCCGACAAGACCACACATCTACAAGCCCTCGACTAAAAGCAATACGTCCACGCGACTAGCCCCGGGATAAGAGGCGCTGATAGGTTTTAAGATAACGCGGCACCACCTCTTTCCAACTGAGTTCATTCAGATAACGTTGCTTCGCAGCAGCCCCCCAGCCATTTAACAATTGGCGATTTGTGGCCAGCCTTGCAACCACATCAACGGCCTCGGAATCTTCAGTAAAACAGTAGCCTGACACCTCATGAGCAATCGCCTCCGGTACTCCGCCTACCGAGGTTGATACCGCAGGCACCCCGAATAACGCAGCTTCCATTACCACACGAGGAAAACCTTCAGTTAACGTGGTCATCAACAGCAGGTCTATTTTTGGGTAAGTTTCTTCAAGGTTTTGCCATCCATGAAAAACCACCCGATCATGATAGGCGCTAGGAAATGAAGCCAGCAGCTGGCGTCGAATACTCTCATTCTGGTGGCCAAACAGATGAAAACGTAGAGATACTCCCCGCTGCAGTAGTCCAGCAATGATACGAAATGCCCTGGCTGGGTCTTTTAACGGGTCATCTAAGCGCCCGACAAAGCCAATATTCAACACCTCATCTGCGGGCCTTGGCTCGATTATCGCAACACTGTTTATCAGCCTTTCAGGTGCGAAATTAGGAATCATACTCAGCCGAGGCTTGATACTGCCGCCAGGGCGGTTCAGCGACCCAAGGGCTGCCTGTGATACAGCGATAACCTCGTCACATACTGACAGATAAAACCACTTTCGAAGGAGAATTTTCCAGCCAGTCCCCACCTCTACACGGAGATTCCAGATCAACTTCGTTCGACACAGCACACAAGGTAACAACCATAAAAGCAGCGTCTCATTGGTACAGTGAACGATATCGATACGTTCGCGACGCAGCAGGCCACAAGCGCGCCATAAATATCGGCAAATCCACAGCAGGTGACGCCCACCAGGGTACCCACGGCGGCCAAGTAGATGATGACGCGAAGCAAGCTGACGCTGCTTGTAGTAACGGTAGAATGGCGTGTCGCTCTGCAGTGCTACCGAGACCTCTATCGGGAGGGACTCGCGGCTTAAGTGTTCGACCAGGTCCAGAGTACTGACCTGAGAACCGCCGAAGGTTGCACTCGCTTCTGGAAAGAGAACTCGAAGAGGCTCAGACACGCCCTTTTAACGCCCCAATAAAGTCAGCCATTGAAGTGCCCACCCGATCCTGAAAAAACTCAGAATAGAATGACTTAGCCACCAGGGTATAACCCAATACTAAGATCAACACCCAGGCCCAGGCGACCACCTGATGTTCGCCAACCGACGCACCAACGATAAAGGCGACAAGAATAAGAGAAGCCCGAAAGAAGGTTTCAAACGGCACTCGCAGCAATCTCGACCAGAGCCCCATCTCCTTCCAAACCTTATCATCATAGCTTTGAGCTTCATCAACCTCGACGCTGTCCCATGATGCGCGGATGTTACGGTATATAACGCATTGCGCATACAAGCCGATGATTTTTTCAAGGTAGGCCATTGCGACACCTGCGGTAACAACCAATACCAAGGGCCAGCCCATCGTTTGGGCAACATAAAAAGACAGCCCTAGCATGATCGCCATGTCGTTGACGCCGCCAACAAAGTAGTCAAGGTAAGTGCCCCGCAGAGAACCTTTTCCGCTATAACGTGCTACTTCACCATCAACACAATCGAACAGGAAACCCAACCAGATCAACACAGCACCAGCAACGCCCCAACCGACTTGACCAAGCATCAGCAGGCCGCTGCCAGCGCAGCCCAGCAACATTCCCATTAAGGTCACCCAGTTTGGGCCTACCCCCAGGCGAACAAAAAACCAGGTAAAGTAGATCGAAAAGGGGCGTAATAAATACCATTCCATTAACGGATCAATTTTCTGCTTATAGGCAGGTTGGCAGACAGCTCTAAGCTCTTTGATGGTCAACGTATTAAGCCCCTTTCCAAACTTCAAAAATTTTTGCCAATGCCTGTTTCGCATTTTCATCCAGTGGTTGATCAGAACTCAGCTCTAAAACCTCAACCCCCTGCTTTGCAAGCTCTGCCCCAACTCGCCGGTATTCAGAAACATGATGCTCCGCTTGTTCAAGAGATATGCTTGGCTTACGCCGATGAATCGTTTCTGCGCTGGCGGTGGCAATAATAAGCAAGCCCGGCCGAGGGTAAAGCCGCCGATATAAAAAGTTATTAACTTTAAAAAACGGGCTTTGGTACTCTAAAAACTCATCGTAAACATAGCGATCAGTCAGAACAATGGTGCCACGTAAACGGTGAATCAAAGCGAGTCCATATTTTGCTAGATACTCAAGATACTGGTTAACAAGCAGAACAGCCAAGCCAACCTGCTTTATCACTCTACTCTTGGCAGCAGGCGGATGCGACTTACCTGGAATCACTTTAACTTCTGGTTGATCCGTTTTTCGAACATCCACCCCTCGTATTTTTCGCTCAAGCCAACGATGAAGCTTAGTTGTCGGTAAAAGCATGTTACGTGAGGCCCAATAAATGGAACGAATCTTAATCGGTAGGTTTTTATTTATCTCACGCTCTAGCGAGCTTTTTCCGGCGCCATCAATGCCGACCAAGCTAACAAGCGGACCACGACAGGTTACTATTTGAGGGGCACGTAACAGCAACGATGCCCACCATCTAAGCCTCGCCCCAAAAGAAACTTTCTCAAAAACTGTTCTAATCAGAGCATCTACACTGTGCGGAGGCACATTCGAGCCCTGTCGAAGGGAGCCTAATAACGCGTCGCAATCTCCAGACGAAATACCGTATCGACGCAAACAGCCATCAAGTTCTGAAAAGCCTTCATTAAGGGTAACCAGCTCGTCACGATAATGTTCTACAGATCGCCCTTTGAATAACACCGCCAGTAAAATAAAGAACAGCCGATCGGATGGCGACAGACACGCCACTCCTTCAGACAGTTCACCCCGCTGGCGCATTTGTTCGATTAGTCCCTGTGTTAAACGATAAGACCTGCCAAGATGAGAAAAATAGAGCTGCCAATGAGCATCAAGTAGGCATAGCCTTGCTATACGCTCTTCGTAGCTATGCAGCAAAACCTTATCAGCAGCACCTTTCTTCCACTCCTGAAAGAACCCCCCTCCAAGCTCGGAGGCCGAAAACGCCTGTGCAGTAGAGCACGGAGCAAATAAATCTAAATCCTTATCCGTTGTACCACCAAGAAATTCAGCAAGCCTTTCTTTAGTCGTCAGGACCAATACTCCAGGCTTTGACAAAAACCGCGCTGCAACTTGTTTGCGTAAAGGTGTCACTGAGTTCCTCCCAATAACCGCTTCAAACGGTCGACACCGTCACACCAATCCTTTGCGGTTTGCTCTAGGCAGCTATCCCAGCGGCCAGAGTTCATATACAGGCAATATTTTTCAACCAGAGCCAGTCGTAACGCCGTAATCAAAAAACTACGGTCAACCTCTCTGCCTAATAGCTGATAACTGAGGCGTTCTAGAAGTGTCCAGGGGGAGTTCGAAGGATAATCTATACCATGCACAGCGGGGTGTATCACGATATTCATAACGTCGTGTAGCTCACTACGCATGGAAGCGACTTCCCAATCAATCAGCCAAAACTGCTGGCGGTGATGAATAATATTCTCCGGTTTAAAGTCCCCGTGACTCAAACTCAGTACCACATTGTCTGCTTCCTTGCTCAAACTGCTGATGAGTTCGGAAAAGTATGGGTTGATACAAGCTTCGGGAAGCGTCTGTGCTAAGTTCTTAGCATAACTGCCTACGCTCACCTGTTGGTGATGAGCAGGCAGATTTCGACATTGGATTATCTGCAGCGCTGTCGAAAACCCTTCTTCCAACAACGAGGCCTCATTCCGGTAATCCAGCGGCCTGCCTGGCCTCAAATCTGAAGACACACGGACGCCGCCGCCCTCCAGATGATCGATTGTGTCATCGATATAATTAAGGCTTTCACAAAGGTAAGGAGCTAGAGGCTCCTTGTACAATTTCGAGACCCGCTTTCGAGCGAAGTCATACTCAATAATAGAATTACCGAAATAAACCAGGTCACCGTCCAACGCAATCCTAACCGTAGCAGGGGCGAACCACCTCGGAGCCCAGGAAACGGCTGCCAGCCACAGCTTCCATAGCCAGTAGTGCTGCCTCCCTGCACGGGAGAAATGCTCACATATGAAGCGACGACTTGAGCTGTCCAGGTGCTTTATCACCAGTCCCATCTGAGGGATAAAGACGCAATAATCTGGTTCACCTGTTTGCGCCAGCGGCCAATCAAGAGTTGCGCCAGCATCGTCTATTTTTCTTTTCCAGTAGTTGCTAAAGAGTGCGTTGGAATTAGGCTGGACTGTAACGATCACTTTTCGTCCCTGCTGCAAGCGGTTGAGGATCGTTGAGCGAGCAGCATGAAATGTGTGCTTCGCTGGTGCCCTGTCCGAAACGTTAACTTGGAAAAAACCAGCCAGAAAGGGTACAGAAGGTTTATGTAGGGTTTTCGCGAGCGCTGCGCCTCAATCAGCCAGCGGAGTAATGGATTAGGGTATTGAATGACTTCTTCAAGGATAAAGCCCTGAGCCACCAAAGCTTGCTGAATATTTTCCAGCCGATACAGCGGTGCCAACTTATCAATCGATACATCGCCGGTAAAGTAACCAAAATCCGATTGATAATGGCGATCCAGATAAGGCAATGACAGAATCAGATGGCCGCTAGGCTTCACCATCGAACATGCCTTTTTAAGGTATTCCATGCCATCTTCTGTGTAGT
Organism: Motiliproteus coralliicola; assembly: GCF_003345655.1. Classification (GTDB taxonomy): domain Bacteria; phylum Pseudomonadota; class Gammaproteobacteria; order Pseudomonadales; family Balneatricaceae; genus Motiliproteus; species Motiliproteus coralliicola. Next base: position 800,173 of record NZ_QQOH01000002.1, on the reverse strand, counting down.
AGATGGCATCTAAGCAAACTACAAGATCAGCATCGGTACTGGCCTTATACTGATCAAAGCGGCAGCATTCAAACAACACTTTCCCGTCAGTAAAGTGCCGCGATTTCAGCTGAGCATGTGTTATCGCTGCGGCATCCCCATCAATTCCAAATACACTAGCGTTTACAAACCTTTTCTGGAGCCAAAAGGTGTACATTCCGTCACCACAGCCGAAATCGACAATGGAGTTGACCGACTCATTATCAAGTCGATCAACTAATGCCCTAAGGCTCCACAGCTTAACCGCAAAGCCAAAACCCAGATGCCCCAAAAACTTTCGCAGCATTCGCTTAAGCATCGCCTCTTCAAACAAGGCATCTTCTCGACCCAACCTAAGAAAATCGATCATCATTACTGCCATATAGTGATCACGCCAAAGTACTTACAAGAAGCAGCGTACAAGTCCCACAACAAACGGCGCTCACCCAAAGCCAGTGTTCCCCCCAAGCAGTTGCACCCCATTTCAAATAGATCTGCCAGGATTTAGCCAGTGCATGTAACACCCGGGTAAGACAAGTAGCCCAGACAGCGCCTAAAACACCGTAAGCGGGGATCAGCAGAAAATTCAGCCCAACATTGAAAGCGACCATCACGGCAACCAACTGAGCCTCACGAGACTGAGCTCCGCCAAGCTGAAGCATCCTTCCAGAGGTACCAAATAAAACATTGATGTATTCGCCTAGAAGCAATATCAGAAGTAACGATTCGGCCCGTATATAGGTCTCATCAAACAACGACAACAACGGCTTAGCGAAAACCACAAACAAGACAACGACGATGGAGGCGCCTAATGCTAGCAGTCGGTTACAGCGCTGATAGAAGCCAACAGCGTCTTCGACAGCGGCGGCGGCAAACGCGGATGAGAGTTTTGGGGTCAAATAGGCATCTACCAACAGCAGCATCAATGGTAGAGTCGCTGCGACAGTAAAAGCAACACTGTAATCAGCGACGTCACCGGCCCTCACCCAGCCAATCAACATCAATCGATCAACATTTCCCAACGCCACATAACAGAGCATCGACAGCAGCAGGGTAAAGCTATAGCGCCAAAATTCGCCCGGTGGGAGCTTGGCTGCCCAAGCATCCAACCAGCCATCAAGCTTCATTACCCACAGGCACCAAGCCGCCAAAAGCAAAACCACGACCCAGCTGAAGAATGCATAAAGGTTCAGCAGTGCATCTAGCGACTGCCCCTCTTTCCAGGCCAGTAAAGCCACACCAACCAGAAAAAGGCCATTAAAAAGAAGCTGTGAGGAGACCACGTAGGACGTTGACCTTCCAGAGGCCAGCAATAGATGACCAAATAGAAGAATCAGGGCTTGCGCAGGCAAGGTCCAAGCAACGATAAGCCAGTGTTTAGGTTGCAATTGAAAGTCGATAGCAAATCCCAGCTGCATCAATACTTGGTAGGTTCCGGCTATTATCACCGAGGCGGCCACCACTGCCGCAGGGGGGTAAAAGACCATTCCCCTTAAAGCTTGAGCATCTGTTTTTGTCGCCAACCTCGGATAGTACCCGACGACCCCTTTTGGCAGCCCAATCACCGCGACAATAGACAGCATTGAGGTCAACGACAGAAATACATTAAATAAACCGTAATCTGCATCTGAGAAAGTCCGTGCCAAAATGACTTTAGCTATTAACGCGGTTCCCTTGCCTAACGCGAGAGCAATAGCCGATACCAACGCCAGAGAGAGAGCCGTTCTCAACTACTTACCCTTGCTTGAATTCCTTTAGCCACCAAGCTTTCCCCATCATCAAGCGCTATATGCCATTTCTCACCATCAAAGCCATCGGTTGCGACCCAAGAAAAGTTCTCAGCATTGATCATGGCGATATGATGAGTACCCCATGACCTCCAAGCCACCTTCGAATCAGGGGTCATGAAAGCCTGGGGGGACTGAGAAACCCTGCCCCTTCCCTGCTTCAAGCCGCTCAGTTCGATTAGCGATAACGCCTCCCCGTAGAGTTTATTGTGGTACTGATGCTGGACAGGTAAAACCAAACGCCCGTCAACTTCAAGCGCCCCTCCACCAAGCCGCCAGGGCCGGGTGCGATACCAACGGTAAGGCAATATCCGGTTAGCCAGCCGGGTGAGGAGCGATCGGGAAAGCAAAGGGTTCGCAGCATGAGGCTCCCAAGAGATTAAATCCGTTGAGGTATAAAGCAGCAACTGACCTCCATGACTACCATCGGACACGAACAAATGCCAAGTCCCGTCTTCTCGCACCAATACCTTGTCAGATGGCAAGGGGGCGTCTTCCAATTTACCTTCGTGCAAAAGAGACCAGCCAAAAGGAAAGTGCCCCTTACTGGTTTCATAAATACGAAACAGCTTGGCGCTAGAATCGCCACCAAGATTAACATCAGGAATCAAAAGGATTCTGTCGTTATCAACGAACAGGAAAGGGAAAGAATACTCTGCTGAATCATTCGACCAAAGCTCGTCCAGATAGACCAATGCCTTTTTATCTAGACTCAGTTCGAATGCCCCCAGCGTCTTAAAGTAACAACCACTCTGTCTGTAACCTTCAACCTCGGCCAGAACATAAACATTTCCCTTGAGGGCGAGGGGAAATGGATCTGCAATAGTAACTACTGACTGATATCCAGCGAGACTGTCCAGATCAACTTGATACTTACCTTTAGGCCTGAATTCCAGGTCCAAATCTCTAACCATCCGATCCTTCATCAGACCATATCAATGCCAAAGCAGCTGGCGTTAACCGCAAAGGGTTATTCCCTAACCGCTCTACATTGACAGCTGATAGCACTTGAGTTGCAGCCAATTGCGAGCACACACCCAACTGATTGAGTGAAGTTTCCAGCCCCACCTTTTCCATCAGTCGATATAACTTACCACAAGCCTGCTCAGGCCCTTCGGCGCCAAGCAAGTAGCATAGGTCTTGTAAACGCTGGGCTACGCACTCTCTAGAAAGAGGGTCAGCGGGTTGAAACTGTTCAACCTGACTGTTGAGTATCAAGATTTTTCCTAGGCTCAGCGCGACCGCATGCCCATGCGGTATTCCATAATTGCTCGTTAACGGGTACGACAAAGCGTGAGCAGCAGTAGTCTTGGCAATATTTATTGCCCGGCCAGCCCAGTAGGCACCTTCCAGCATCCTTTCCCGATTCAGTTCACTAGGCTGGTTAACCGCTGATTCAAGCGATGACCACAGCAGTCTTATAGCTATCTTAGAGTAGCCTTGGCTCTCATCTGTTGCTCCAACTGCCCAATAGGCCTCTATTGCCTGCGACAACGCATCGAATCCACTGATCGCCGTCAACCTGGCTGATAGCCCCAAGGTGAGATTTGGATCAAGAATCACCTTATCTGGCAGTACATTGGGGTCGGCGAAAGAGTATTTCTGTTTTTGGTGATAAACAACTGCAAAATGAGTTGCTTCACTCCCGGTACCTGCAGTTGTTGGTACTGCCACCAGGCAGAGCCCCTGAGGCAAACTGCCATAAACATGGGATAGCAATGACTCTACAGGTCCTGGAATAACCAGAAGCGCTCGAATTAGCTTTGCCATGTCCAGCACACTTCCTCCGCCAATCGCAACTATCAAGTCGGGGGAAAAGTTACGAGCTTGCTCAGCCCCCTTGACTGCATCTTCAAGCCTAGGGTTCACAGCAAAGTCGCTAAAACGATCAAATATTATTCCCAAGTCGCCAAACAAAGAAGTGAGCGTCTGATGGGCGCCACAACTTCTAAAGGATGAGCGACCAGTCACCAACAGTACTCTGCGACTAGCCCGCTTAGTAATTATCCGGGATAGCTCTTCGGCTAAGCCCCCTTGCAGCACGTTTATTTCATCAGCCATCCAGAAATTCCATAAAGCTTTTTTTGTTTTGTTTGGGTGAAGATGTGGGACGCCCTAAGTCCGCTCTATGTCCAGCTGCGATTTGGATTTCTACAAAAAGGGCCTTTTGACGTGGCTGAGCCAACAGTGCTCTAAGCTGCGTTGGTGATGCTACTGACTCTGCTTGCTTGAAACCGACTGCCACGGCCAAAGCAGGCCAATTAACTCGGTCCGCTATCGTCGCTTGTCCGCCTACAGAGTCATGGCACCCATTATTTAGCAACACATGCAGGTAGTTTTCATTGGCCAACACAGCATTGCTAGCTATGCCTCCCAAATGCATTAGAGCTGCGCCATCGCCATCCAGGCAGCAAACCCTCTGCTCAGGTTTGAACATTGACACGGACAATGCAATCTGTGAGGCATGCCCCATCCCACCTACCGTTAGAAAGTCCTGTCCGGAGAGAACATCATGATGGCAACGATATTCATAGAGTTCGCGTGAAGCCATTCCTGTAGTAGCCACCACTGCGGTATCTCTTCCTAGCTGATGGACCACACACTGTATAGCCTCTTCACGGCTCATAAGATTAAAACTAGAGGCGGCAGATGCATCATCTAGCTCTGTGGTAAAACTCTCTTTCCTTACTAGCAGAGCGACCGGACAGCTGTTTTTTCGGGCTAACCGCAGCAACTGCTCTAGCTGTTTTTCAGCCAGCCCCTCTTCCAATACCTCAAAAGGGATTTCCATCGCATCCAGCAGGGCCTTCGTAACTCGGCCCTGCTTCTGGTGCTGAGGTTCATCTTTGATACCGGGCTCACCCCTCCAGCCAATAAGCAACAGCATTGGAATGCCATAAACTTCTGAATCGGCCAACGACAGTAGCGGGTTCACTGCGTTGCCCAATCCTGAATTTTGCATATAGACCAGCGGCAACCCAGAACTGGCCAAATGATGGCCAATGGCCAATCCTACAGCAGCCCCTTCGCTTACTGCAGTAACATGAGGTATCTGTTTCTGCGCACTGAGCTGCTGGCAGAGTGATTTGAGAAGTGAATCGGGAACACCTGTGGCAAAGCTGACCCCCTGCCGTATCAGTAACTCAATATAATGGCTTGTTTCAAGCATTGCTCCACCTAGTGAGTTCCTGGTATCAGCTCCAAAATATCATTAATAGGCATACAGTCGGTTTCAGCTTCGGCTGATCGCTGATTCGCTAAAATCGATTTGGCAACTTTGACCATTCCCGGATAGGCTGCCCGTAGCATATGATTGGCGTAGATGACCACATTCACACCAGCATCACTGAGCTGGGATTCAGTGATCTGATTGTAACTGGTAGGTACTACAACAAGTGGAACGTTGAAGCCCCATTTCCTGAAAGCCTTACAATAAGCCAATATCTCATCGGCATCTGGTTTTCGACTATGGATCATAATGGCATCGGCACCAGATTCTATATAGGCCCGGGTTCTGATCAACGCATCCTCCTGCCCCTTGTCTAGAATAAGGCTTTCGATACGCGCTACGATCATGAAGTCCTGAGTAATTTGAGCCAGCTTACCCGCTTTAATCTTGTCACAAAAAGATTCTATTGAGGCCTGCTGCTGCACGACATCGTTACCTAACAGGGAGTTTCTTTTCAATCCAATCTTATCTTCGATAATAACCGCCGATACCCCAAGGCGCTCTAGATTACGAACAGTAAAAGCGAAGTGCTCTGGCAAACCACCTGTGTCCGCATCGAATATCATCGGTTTGGTGGTTACCTCAAAAATCTCATTAACGGTCGCCAACCTAGCCGTCATATCAACAGCTTCAATATCTGGCTTTCCCTTGGCAGTTGAGTCGGTCAAGCTGCTTGACCACATGGCATCAAACTCTAGCAGCTTGTGCTCACAGTTAACCTGTGTACGTTCTACGATCAAGCCGGACAAACCATTATGAACCTCCATAACCCTGACAACGGATTTGGAATCAATCAACCTGCGTAGTCGTTTCATCCGAATATCGGGAGTAGTACCTATCTCCTTCAAGGCACCGTGCAGCTGGGTGGAAGAAATACCCTGGGTATAGGGGACTTCAACCAACTCACCGCCCCAACTTGATATCAGCTCTTCCACCCGTTGACGAGTTTTCGCCTGAACACCTACCTTCCAGTCATCACCGTGCACGACAAAATCCGGTTTTAATTGCTGCAGGTTTTTTGAGTAGTCGAGAGTAGCTTGAGGTATCACTTGAGCCACGCTACTGAAGTTCTCAATTACAGTTTTACGCTGCTCGTAAGTCAGGTATGGCAACCGTTTGTAGCTTGCTATGGCTGCATCTGTCAGCAGCCCCACTGTTACTTCACCTAAGGATGCAGCTACCTTTAAGATATTTATATGCCCAGGATGAACAAGGTCAGCACTCATCCCAACATAAACAGTCTTCTTTGACATTAGTACTTCTCGAGAGGTCGAATTTAAAGTTCACCTTCACCAGCTTGATAATGGCGCTGGTACCAATCGACGAAACGCCCCACACCATCTTCCACTGTCGTTTCGGGTTTATACTCAACCCAATCAACTAACGACTGTACATCGGCATAGGTATCGGGCACATCGCCCGGCTGCAGTGGAAGCAAGTTCATCTCAGCCTTCTTACCAAGGGCCGTTTCAATAGCTCCGATATAATCCAATAACTCAACCGGATTCTGGTTACCGATATTAAATACCCGCCAAGGAGCTTTACTGGTTGCCGGATCAGGCTTCATCCCCGTCCAATTAGGATCAGGTTCAGCAATTCGATCCAATGTACGAACGATCCCCTCGACAATATCATCGATATAGGTGAAATCACGGCGGTGCTTGCCGTAGTTGAAGACATTGATGGGCTCACCTGCCAGTATGGCTTTAGTGAACAGGAACAGAGCCATATCTGGACGCCCCCAAGGGCCATAAACAGTAAAAAAGCGCAGGCCTGTAGTCGGCAGGCCGAAAAGATGGCTGTAGGTATGGGCCATCAATTCATTAGATTTTTTTGATGCCGCATAAAGTGATAACGGGTGATCAATGTTGTCATGCTCGGAAAATGGCATCGATTCATTGGCGCCATAAACTGAGCTCGATGAGGCATAGACCAGGTTCTCCACTTGATGGTGGCGACAGCCTTCGAGGATATTCAGAAAGCCGACAATATTACTGTCGATATACGAACGAGGATTTTCAAGGCTGTAACGTACCCCCGCCTGAGCGGCCAGGTGAACAACTCGATCAAACCTTTCGTCGGCGAACAGCTTCTCCATACCGCTCTGATCGGCGACATCTATTTTGACAAATGAAAAGGCATCGTCACCAATCAGCCTATCCAAGCGGGCCTGCTTCAGACTGACATCGTAATAATCATTGAGGTTGTCCAGTCCAACGACTTGATCGCCGCGATCCAGTAAAACCCGGCTGACGTGGGAACCGATAAAGCCTGCGGCTCCGGTGACCAAAACTTTCATTCGACCTTCCTTTTCTCTGTGAATTTGGTAGACGACAGCAGATCAAAGTCGAGCGTCTACAGCCCCTGCTGGCAATAAATGTTTGATGTCAAAAAGAACCGAATCAGGCTTTCCTAAAGCTTGAATTGCTTCGACACCCAACTCTTGGAACTGCTGATGGGATACGGCCAGAATAACAGCATCATAACTGCCGTTATTCAAGCTTGAACTCAGCTCAATACCGTACTCCTGTCGCGCTTCCTCAGGATCAGCCCAAGGATCATAGACATCCACACTGGCATGATACTCACCCAACTCCTCGATCATATCGACAACCCGAGTGTTACGTAGGTCTGGACAGTTTTCTTTGAAGGTCAACCCCAATATCAGTACCCGGCTATCAACCACTTGGATCTTTTTCTGGGTCATCAGTTTGACCACGTGGGATACGACGTGAGCCCCCATACCATCATTGAGCCGGCGCCCCGCCAGAATAATCTCCGGATGATAGCCGATCGCCTGGGCCTTATGGGTCAGATAGTATGGATCGATGCTGATGCAGTGCCCGCCAACCAAGCCTGGTTTGAAGGGGAGGAAGTTCCACTTGGTTCCTGCAGCGGCCAAGACCTCACCGGTATCGATGCCCAGGCGATTGAAGATTATTGCCAACTCATTGACCAGCGCGATATTCAAATCCCGCTGAGTGTTCTCGATGACTTTGGCCGCCTCGGCAACTTTAAGGGAGCTGGCTCGATGGGTTCCGGCGGTAATGATTGAGCCATAGAGGGCATCGATCCGCTCGGCAGCTTCTTCGGTCGAACCTGAGGTCACCTTTAGGATAGTCTCCAGACGGTGGGTCTTGTCACCGGGATTGATCCGCTCTGGACTATAGCCCACGGTGAAGTCTTGGTTGAACGTAAGACCGGAAACCTGTTCCAGAATCGGAACGCACACCTCTTCAGTAGCGCCAGGATAAACTGTCGATTCGTAGATCACCGTATCGCCTGCACATAACATCGAGCCCACCGTCTCTGAGGCCTTGCGTAACGGGGTCAGATCCGGCTGTTTATGCACATCGATCGGTGTAGGAACCGTAACGATATAATGGTTACAGCTTTTTAGCGCTTCGACATCGCAACTGAACTCCAGCTGCGGCACCGATGCCAGCTCTTCCGGACTGACTTCAAGCGTATCGTCACGCCCATGACGCAATGCTTGGACCCGTTGCGGATTGATGTCAAAACCCAGGGTCGGGTATTGCCGAGCAAAGGCAACAGCCAGCGGAAGACCCACATACCCCAGACCGATAACGGCTATCCGTTGCTGATTTTGTTCCATAGCCTTTCTGTACGACCTCTCTTCCAATCCGTTTCTATTGTTCGTGCGCAGGGTGCACATGATCGAGCAAGTCCTGATTCTCACATTGAGGTTTGAACCCGTTAACCTGCTCAAACATCAGCTGACGCAGCCCCAAAACCTGCTGCTGTTCAACCAATTCCTGCACCCGCATCACCAGCCGATCAAGTTCAATTGCATCAGGTCCCGCTTCATTGGCCACCCAGATGCGCTCATGGTTACTGATACTGACATCATCCCCGATCAGTAACTCTTCATACAATTTCTCACCGGGTCTGAGACCAGTGTAGCGAATCTCAATCCCCAGCTCGCCCTCTGCCTGGACTCTGTAACCACTCAAGCGGATCATTCTACGAGCCAGATCATCAATTTTCACCGGTTCGCCCATATCCAGCACGTAAAGCTCGCCTCCCATCCCCATGGCTCCGGCCTGAATAACCAGTGACGCAGCTTCTGGAATGGTCATGAAATAGCGAGTAATCCGCCGGTCGGTAACCGTCAGCGGCCCACCTTGTTCAATCTGTTTCCTGAACAGCGGGATCACCGATCCAGAAGAGCCCAATACATTTCCGAAGCGAACTATCACAAAACGCGTACTCTGGTTCTTAGAGTGCTGCTGCAAGCCCTGCAGAACCATTTCCGCCAATCGTTTACTGGCCCCCATGATATTGGTGGGTCGGACCGCCTTATCGGTTGAAACCAGCACAAAGCGATTCACCCCAGCCGTCATCGCCGCATGGGCCAGTTCCCAGGTACCCAGCACATTATTACGAATTGCCGGGATCACATTCTGCTCGACGATGGGGACATGCTTGTAAGCTGCGGCGTGAAACACTACCTCTACGCCAAATTCCCGAAGCACACGTCCCATCCGCTCAGCATCCGTAACCGAGCCCAGAACCGGTACAAGCTCTACATCCAATCGATAATGCTTCTTGAGCTGCCGTAATTCCGCTTCGATCTGGTAAAGACCAAACTCATTCTGTTCCAGCAGTAATAAACGATCGGGGTGTTGCATCAGCAACTGACGGCATAGTTCCGAGCCGATAGACCCTCCGGCCCCCGATACCAACACCATTCGCCCTTTGACCGATTTCGCCAACAGCTCCGGGTCGGGCTCGACCGGCGCTCGCCCTAGCAAGTCCTCTAACTGTACTTCGTTCAATGAAGTCAGATCCGCTTTTCCAAGCACGATCTGACCCAACGACGGGATGGAGCGTACGATCACATCCACCTGTTCCAACCCCTGTAGAATGCGTCGGCGATCCGGAGCTGTCAGGCCTGGCATCGCCAACAGCACCTCCAACGATTCATACTCGCCAGACAACGTCTCGATCACATCGGCGCCTCCGAGTACCGGCAAATCGGCTATCTGCTGACCTTTTAGCGTCGGATTATCATCGATAAACCCCAACAGCCGAACATCAGAGCTTTGCGACAACGAGCTTGCCAATTGGTAACCCGCCTCACCGGCGCCGTAGATCAAGGCAAAATGATCCCCTTTCCGACGAAAGGTACCGGCAATAAACCAGCGAAACATCTGTCGACTGCCGCCAACCAGGATGCAGAGCACCATCCAGAAGATAAACGGCAAGGAGCGGGGCGAAAAAAGCTCCCAATGGAAAAAATTAGACAGGTAAAAGGGCAGCATCGACCAGGCGATCGCCACCAACGCATTGGCATAAGCAATCGTCGACATGGCACGATGTCCGATATACCGGATCACCGCTCGATACAGCCCCAAACGGATAAAAATCGGCACGGCAACCAGCGGGGCACAGACAAACAACCACCACTGCTTGCCGCCAGGAAGATAAAACTCCCCGAGCCGAAGTGAAAATGCTATCCACAGCGCCAGGACCACCAGAACGGTATCCATCAACGCGATCACTACCGCCTTCTGGTAGCGATGCAGGGAAAGCAGAGTCGAAATCATCCGCGCTTGAATCCACCCAGGCTCCGACCCCGCCCCATACCGTAATAGGTAAAGCCTTGATCAGACATCTGCTGCGGGTCGAACAGGTTTCGACCATCAAAGATCAGAGTCTCTGTTAAGCGCTGGTGTAACATATCAAAATCCGGTGTCCTGAAGCTGGACCACTCGGTGCAGATAACCAACCCGTCGGCCCCCTCAAGAGCCTCATCCTGAGAATCGCAGAGCGCCAGGTCCTCTCGATCACCGTAGATTCGACGGGTTTCCGCCATCGCTTCCGGATCATAAGCCCGGACTCGGGCACCGGCCTGCCACAACTTCTCCATCAGTACCCTGCTGGGTGCTTCGCGCATATCATCGGTATTGGGTTTAAACGCCAATCCCCAGAGCGCAAAGGTCCGTCCCTTCAGGTCGCCGTTAAAGTGATTACTAATCCGCTCAAACAACTTCGATTTTTGGCGCTGGTTTACCGCTTCCACAGCGCCAATCAGCTGCGCTTCATAGCCGACTTTCTGGGCCATCCGCTCTATCGCCTGAACGTCCTTGGGGAAGCAGGACCCTCCATAACCGCAGCCTGGGTAGATAAAGTGGTAACCAATGCGGGGATCCGAACCAATTCCCTGGCGCACCAATTCAATATCGGCGCCGAGGTGTTCGGCCAAGTTGGCCATCTCATTCATAAAGCTGATTTTAGTCGCCAGCATCGCGTTGGCGGCGTATTTGGTCATTTCAGCCGAGCGAGGATCCATAAATACCAGCTTGTCGCGCATCCGGTTAAACGGCGCATAGAGTTCGGTCATCTGCTTACGAACCCAGTCCGACTCGGTACCCACGATGATTCGGTCCGGCTTCATAAAGTCGGCAACCGCATTGCCCTCCTTCAAAAACTCCGGATTGGAAGCAACCTGATAGTCCAGCGCCATACCCCGTTGCTGAAGCGCTTCACCGATAGCATCACTCACCAAGTCGGCGGTACCCACCGGTACAGTCGACTTATTCAGTACGATCTTGGGTTGCTTCATCAGCTCACCAACCTGAGCAGCTACAGCCAGCACATAGCTCAGATCAGCGGAACCATCTTGATCCGGCGGTGTCCCCACCGCGATAAAGATGACCTCGGCATAATCCACCGCATCAGCAGCATCGGTAGTGAAGCGCAGCCGGCCGGCATCGACATTCTTACTGACCAACGACGACAAGCCCGGCTCATAGATCGGAATCTCACCACCATTGAGGCGGTCAATTTTCTCCTGATCGATATCCACACAGCAGACCCGATGGCCCGAATCCGCCAGGCAAGTACCGGTTACCAACCCAACATAGCCGGTACCAAAGATCGTTACATTCACTGATAAATTCCTAATCAATCATTTTGCCAGACTACTGGGCTGTCCTCGGTTAGCTCCCACAGCTAAAGGCTGCCAACACCCTACCAGCCAGTAATCGGTAACTTTAACTTAACCTGATGACAACTCTGTCCTGCGTACAGCGACGAATCACCAAAGCCCTCGGGTATCAACCACTACTTTGTTCGCTAGCTGAAAGCACTGGGACAACTCCAACGACATCGATGCCCCGTGAAGCCAGAACGGCCGCCGTAGGAAGGCCGATATACCCTAGCCCGATAACCGAAACTTTCTTAAACGCCATCACTCAATCCTTCCGTGTGTTGCGCAACATTTGCAAATAACCGATGCATCAATCGTCTTCATCAGCGGTCCAGTCCGCCGCTAAAACTGCGCGGATCCGCTCGCTGGCCTGCCCATCACCATAGGGGTTATGGGCCACACTCATCGCCTGATAAAGCGCCACATCATCCAGCAACTGGCTGACCCCTTCAACGATCCGCTCGCGGTCGGCTCCCACCAATCGTACTGTGCCGGCTTCCACCGCCTCCGGGCGCTCGGTGGTATCGCGCATCACCAGCACGGGTTTCCCTAACGAAGGTGCCTCCTCCTGAATCCCACCGGAATCGGTCAACAACAGATCGGCACGCTGCATCAAGTAAACAAACGGCAGGTAATCCTGCGGCTCTATCAAGTGGACCTTATCTGCCTGAGTCAGTATGCGCTTGACCGGCTCCTGCACATTCGGATTCAGGTGCACTGGATAGACAATCTGCAGATCATTTCGCCGAGACAACTCCAACAGCGCCTCGCAGATCTGTTCAAAACCTCCCCCAAAACTTTCGCGCCGATGGCCGGTAACCAGTAGCAATCGTCGTTGTGGGTCAAGAAAATCGAACTGCTGTGCAAAACGGGACGCCAGCGTCGGATCGGTGCCGATTTTGTCACGTACCCAGAGCAGGGCATCGATCACAGTATTACCGGTTACATGGATATGATCTTGCGGTACCGCTTCGTTAAGCAGATTCTGGCGAGCCTGCTCCGTCGGGGCAAAATGGTAGCGAGTCAGAGCGCCGGTAAGTTTGCGGTTCGCCTCCTCCGGCCAAGGAGAGTAGATATTGCCGGTACGCAGCCCTGCTTCGACATGGGCCACCTCAATCTGTTGGTAGAACGCTGCCAGGCTGGCAGCAAAGGTCGTGGTGGTGTCGCCATGAACCAACACCAACTCCGGCTTGAAATCCTTGAGGATAGGTTCGAGCTTATGAATCACCGCGCTGGTAATATCGGTCAGTGTTTGACCGGCTCGCATCAGGTTCAGGTCGTAGTCTGGCTCAATCTCAAACAGTGACAGGACCTGGTCCAGCATCTGCCGATGCTGCGCAGTCACGCAGACTCGAGCATCGAAGTTTTTCTGCCGTTGTAACGCCTTAACCACCGGCGCCATTTTGATCGCTTCCGGGCGAGTCCCGAACACCAGCAACAATCGTTTTGGAGCGCTCATTCCCTCGATTCCCTGACACAGAAAAGAGCGCATACTTTAGCAGCTGTCAGTGCCTGGATACACCGTTATTCAACCTCCGCTTAGCGCTCGGCCATCACAGTATGGTTCAAGTGAGGCGGGGGCACACTTTAAGAGTCGGGAGAGATCACTTGAGAGAGCAGCAACCCGGAAAGCACGGCCAACTCAATGCTATCCGGGCGAGCTTGGCGGTTACGACGAACGCGCTACCACAGAATCAGCCGTTACGCTCGGCCAGCGTGGAGATACACCAGGAGGTAAATGCCGCCTTATCTCGCGGGCTGGCACACTGCTGAGGATCCGGAGCACCTTCTAGCAAACGGTGTACGACCACTTCACCTTGCTGACAAAAGATGGAGTCCAACTCCTCTTCGCTCAGCGGAGCGACAAAATAATCCAGATCCAACGCCTCACCAGGAATCTGATCTCGATTAAACGAGCTCTGTTCAGACCCGTGCTGAAAGAGCTGTCCTTCGTGATATTCAACCCGGCACTGCCCCTCAATATCGGAAAAGCGGGGACGGTAGACTTCAATTGTACGGCCATGAATCTGCAGCCCGACCACTGTTGCAGCCTGCTGTTCTTGAGCATGTTGTAATGCTGCATGCAAGTTCATGAGCTAAACCCTCGTAGTTCTTATAGTTTTGTAGTTTGTTGTTTTTGGAAGCCCAACTACCTTAACAATCAACCCCAAAACAACCATTGGCGATTGGTCTAACTAACGCCAAACCCTGTGTATTCAGGGGCCTTCAGCCACATGAAAACGGCTCATGCTGCAGCGCCAAAATGAGCCACCTCTGTGTAGCTAAACTACAAAAAACCTCATCTAGCGCGCCCAAGAACGAAAAAAGCCCCGCCGGTCGCACCGGCGGGGCTTTCTAGCTAGCTCAGCTAATTTCAGAGCTGCTCGACATCAAACTCCGCAACCGGGCTGACATCGGCATCGTAGTCAACGCCTTCGATACCGAAGCCGAAAAGGCGCAGGAACTCGTCCTTGTAGCCGTCATAGTCGGTCAGATCGCGCAGATTTTCGGTCGTTACTTCGGCCCAGATATCACGACAAGCGTTCTGAACGTCATCACGAAGTTCCCAATCGTCCATCCGGATACGACCCGCCTCATCGGTCAGAGCCGCAGAGCCGTCCGCTTTGTAGAGCTGGGTGCTGAACAGGCGTTCGATCTGCTCCATGCAGCCTTCATGCAAGCCTTTGTCTTTCATGACCTTGAAGGCCATCGCGATGTACAGCGGCATTACGGGAATTGCCGAGCTAGCCTGGGTTACCACGCTCTTGAGCACGGCGATATTGGCCGAACCGCCCTGCTTGGCCAGTCGTGTATTGATCTCGGCGGCTGCACGATCCAGGTCTTTCTTAGCCTGACCCAATGCGCCTTCCCAGTAGATCGGCCAGGTCATATCGGTACCGATATAGCTGTAGGAGACCGACTTACAGCCAGGAGCCAGCACCCCAGCCTGATCCAGCGCGTCGATCCAGAGTTCCCAGTCCTGACCACCCATCACGGTCACCGTATCAGCGATCTCCTGCTCGGTAGCCGGCTCGACTTCGGTCTCGATAATCACGTCTTTATTGGTATCAACCGCGGAGGAGCGGTAGGTTTCACCGATTGGCTTCAGACAGGAGCGAACCAGTTCACCGGTATCAGGCAGCTTACGTACCGGCGAAGCCAGTGAATAGACCACCAGGTCTACCTGACCCATCTCCTCTTTGATCAGATCGACCGTTTTCTGCTTCGCTTCATGGGAGAAAGCATCACAGTTCAGACTCTTGGAGTACAGTCCGGCAGCTTTTGCCGCCTTATCGAATGCCGCTGAGTTGTACCAACCCGCAGTACCGGCCTTCTTTTCGGTGCCCGGCTTCTCGAAGAACACTCCGATGGTCGCCGCACCGGCACCAAAGGCTGCCTCGATCCGTGAACAGAGGCCGTAGCCGCTGGAAGAACCGATCACCAGCACACGCTTGGGTCCATTCTCGAGCTGACCCTTTGACTGGGTGTAAGCGATCTGTTGCTGAACATTGGCGTCACAGCCAACCGGATGGGTAGTGGTACAGATAAAACCGCGAATTTTGGGTTTGATGATCACGTGCGACTCACCTTGTTGATTTGCAAAATAGAGAGCAGAAGACGGATTATAACTGTTTGCGGCACTAAGTGGCGAGATCGATCTAGGCTGCCGCTAATACAGGCTTGATCCAACCTAGCGACCCAGAATCTTCTCAAGCTGCGCAAGATCGATCGCCTGCTCCAGCGCGTCGGCCAGCCGCTCAATTCCCTGTTGCTGCTCGGCGGCGATATCCAACGCCTTAGATTTCTTCAAACCGGCCCATTCCAGCAGCCCCTGTAGCGCAGCGGGATGATCAAACAGACCGTGAAGATAGGTTCCGATGATCTGATTATCGACCGAACAGACGCCGTCGGTTCGTGTAGCGCCTTCAGCATCCTTCAACGTCAACAACCCTTCCGACAGATCCGGCCCCTGGCTGACCCCGGCATGGATCTCGTAGCCACTAGCCCGATAACACTGTCCGTTCAACTGCAGCTCCCCCTCGACCCGGTGTAACTGCTTCTGTGCCTCCAGCTCGGTTTCAAATTCCAGCAACCCCAACCCTTGATAACTCTGAGCCGGCCCTTCCAACCCCTGCGGATCATCCAGCTGACGCCCCAGCATCTGAAAGCCGCCACAGATGCCGATCAGCTTACCGCCATAACGCAAATGGCGCTGGATCTCACTCTCCCAGCCCTGCTCGCGTAACCAGGTCAGATCCAGTCCGACGCTCTTGGAGCCGGGCAAGATAATCAGATCCGCCGCCGGAATCGCTTGGCCAGCTCGGACAAAACTGATTTCAACCTGCGGATGCAGCCGCAACGGATCGAAATCGGTGTGGTTGGAGATACGCGGCGGCACCGGCACCACCACTTTCAGGACCTGCTTCTCAGCATCCAGCTCGGAACTCCAGGCCAGCGCATCTTCGGCTTCCAGATAAAGCCCATGAAGATAGGGCAACACGGCCAGAACAGGCTTCCCGGTTCGCTGTTCCAACCAGTCGATACCGGACTGCAGCAATGACAGGTCACCACGGAAGCGGTTGATCACAAAACCTTCAACTCGGTCTTGCTCGGAAGGTGATAACAATTCCAGAGTACCGACCAGATGTGCGAACACGCCCCCTCGGTCGATATCCGCCACCAGAATGACCGGGCAATCCACCGCTTCGGCAAACCCCATATTGGCGATATCGCGGTCACGCAGATTGATCTCGGCCGGACTACCGGCCCCTTCGACGATCACGTATTCATACTGATCAAGCAATCGCTGGTGGGATTCCAGTACCGCCTTCATCGCCTCTGGCTTGAAGTCGTGATAGACCGTCGCCTTCATCTGTGCCACAGCCTGTCCCTGGATGATCACCTGGGCGCCGGTATCGCTGTTGGGCTTGAGCAACACCGGATTCATATCGGTATGCGGCTCCAACCCACAGGCTTTAGCCTGGGCAGCCTGCGCCCGACCGATTTCGCCGCCATCAATGGTGACCGCACTGTTAAGCGCCATATTTTGCGGTTTGAAGGGCGCGACTTTCAGTCCGCGACGAACCAACAAACGGCACAGCGCCGTGACCAGCGCAGACTTTCCGGCATCCGATGTGGTGCCCTGAACCATCAGGGTCGAGCGTTTCATACGAGTAGCAGGCTCCTGCAACAGGCTTGAACTGACCTAAACGGCCGTTATGATGAGCGCGCACTGTAGCAAAAAGCTAACCCCCTCTAAACACTGGAAACCGGATCGACTTTTGAACCACCTGTTTCTTGCCACCGCCATCCTTGGTGGCGCACTACTGCTGGATCTTCTTCTGGGAGAGCCTCGCCGTTTCCATCCGCTGATCGGCTTTGGCCGACTGGTCAATGGGGTCGAGCGCAAACTGAACGATTCGGCTCTCGTCCCTTGGGTTAGTCGGCTTCGGGGCTTGCTTGGAATTGCGCTGTTGGCATTACCCTTGCCACTGCTGCTGTTCTGGTTGCTACCCAAGCTGCCGTCAGGGCTAACCGTCGCCATCGAGCTGATCGGGCTGTACCTGTGTCTTGGCCGCCAGAGCCTGGCCCAACACGCCCGAAATATTGCCAAACCGCTATCGGTAGGTGATTTTGATCAAGCCCGCTTGCAAACCAGCTATATCGTCAGCCGCGATCCGGCCCGGCTCGACAGCCCCGGCATGAGCCGGGCCGCGATTGAGTCGGTACTGGAGAACGGCAACGATGCCTGCTTCGCCACCCTGTTCTGGTTTCTGATCGGCGGTTTGCCGCTGGCACTGCTGCATCGTCTGGCCAACACCCTGGATGCGATGTGGGGTTACCGTAACGCGCGTTATCGTGACTTCGGCTGGGCCGCCGCCCGTTTCGATGACCTGCTAGGCTGGCTACCGGCCCGGTTGACGGCACTGAGTTATGCCCTGTGTGGAAATTTTTCAGGAGGGATGCGCTGCTGGCGTCAGCAAGCCCCCCAACACGACAGCCCCAATGCCGGTCCCGTGATGGCAGCCGGGGCCGGAGCTCTGGGAATCAGACTGGGAGGGGCCGCCTGGTACGGCGATCAACTCAAACCGCGACCGGAATTCGGCTGTGACCAACCGGCCGACCCGGTCGGGATCGAGCGCAGCATCCTGCTGGTCAATCGTAGTTGCTGGCTCTGGATTGCTCTGCTGACAGTAACCTCTGTGCTGATCGCTTGGCTGGGCTAATCGAGGGCTGAGCCGGTTGCTTCGCTAGCCCTTGGCCTGTTCCCCTTGAGCGGTCAGGTCCGATGAAAGATAGTTTGATCCGACCAAACGACGGATATCCTCCAGCACCAGATAGTTAACCGGCACGATCAACAGCGTGATCAGGGTCGCAAACAGGATACCGAACCCTAAAGACACGGCCATCGGAATCAAGAATTGAGCCTGGGTGCTTTTCTCCATGATCAACGGCGTCAAGCCACAGAAGGTCGTCAATGACGTCAGCATCACCGCCCGGAAGCGAGCCGCACCGGCGCTCCTGACCGCTTCTTGCAATGGCATCCCTGCTCGCCGCATGCGGTTAACGTAATCCACCAGCACCAGCGAATCGTTGACCACCACCCCAGTCAGCGCCAGCATCCCCATCAGGCTCATGATCGTCAGCGGCATCACCATCAACCAGTGGCCCAGAACCGCCCCTACTAAACCGAATGGAATCACCGACATCACGATCAGCGGTTGGGCATAGGACTTGAACGGAATCGCCAGCAGCGCGAATACCACAAACAGCACCCCAGCTCCGCCCCAGATCAAGCCTTGGAAGGACTCGCGCTGCTCCTTGGCCTCACCTTCAAAGGTGTAACGTACCCCCGGATAGTCGAGCAGCAACTCATCGATAAAGACCTTCATATCGCGCTTGATCGCCTCGATATCGGCCAGCTCCTTATCCGCATCGGCCTTAACGCTACCCGTGCGCATTCGCTCAACCCGGTTGATCGATTCCGGACTGCGTCCCGGTGTCAGGGTCGCCACTTCGGTGAACGGAACCTCCACCCCATCACGGGTGCGGACCAGCAGCCGGTCAAGGGTTTCCAGCGATTCACGCTCGCTGACGGGATAACGGACCCAGACCTTAACCTCGTCCCGGCCCCGCAATAGCCGTTGAATCTCGAATCCGAAAAATGCCTGACGCACCTGGATCGCCAGATCGGTCAGATCCAGCCCCAACTGCTCCGCCGCCGGCTTCAACGCCAGCTGCAGCTCCTGCTTGCCCCCGAGCATAGTATCGGTGATATCAAACAGGTGCGGGTAGGTGGCCAGTTTGCTGCGCACCGCTTCCACCAACTCCTTAAGTTGATCCAGATCGTGGCCCTTGAAGCGGATATCGATCGGATCCCCACCCCGACCGATCTCGGCCCGGTAGGTCAAGGTTTCCGACCCGGTAATGGTTCCCACCTGCTTGCGCCAGGCCTGGACCAATTGAGAGCTGGTAACATCCAGGGTGCGCTCTTCCGGTGCCACAATTTCAAACTGCACTCGCCCCTTATGAGGGCCGCCGGTACCGCTGACCGACAGAATATGTTCGATCACACTCTCGCCGGTTTCCGGATCCCGGTACTCATTCTGTACCCACTGCGCCGCCTCGGTCAGCCGATCGACCTGGGCTTCGGTCACCGCAAACGGAGTGCCGGCCGGCATGGTCAGACTGGCGGTGGCGATCTCATGCTGGACCCTCGGGAAAAAGATAAACCGGGTCCAACCGCCAACAACCGTGGCGAAGACTATCAGCATAATCCCGAACATCGCCGCCCAGGCGATATAGCGGTGCTCCAATACCCAATTCAATACCGGGCTGTAAACCTTGGCGATAAAGCGTTCCAACCCCTTGGCGACACCCTGCTGGAAACGGCTGATCCAGCTGTCGTTGTTAACGGGTTTCATATGGCGCAGGTGGGCCGGCAGGATCAGCTTCGACTCCACTAGCGAAAACAGCAGCACCGGAATGACGATATAAGGGATTTGGGCGAAAATCTGGCCACGCTGCCCCTCCACCAGCATCAACGGCACGAACGCGGCCACCGTGGTCAGCACCCCGAAGGTCACCGGTACCGCCACCTCCTGGGTCCCTTCAATGGCCGAGCGCATCGCATCGCCGTTGCGGCAAAAATGGGTGTAGATATTCTCGCCGGTGACAATGGCATCATCGACCACGATCCCCAACACCAGAATAAAGGCGAACAGACTGATCATGTTCAGCGTCACCCCGATCTCCGGCATCATCAGGATCCCACCCATAAAACAGATCGGAATCCCGACACAGACCCAGAAAGCAACCTGGGGCCGCAGGAACAGCGCTAACAGTGCGATAACCAGCACCCCCCCCTGGATCGCACTCTTGTTCAGGGTCTGCAGGCGCGCCTTTACAATCTTGGAACGGTCACGCCAGTAGTTGATCGAGACCCCTTCGGGTAATCGCTCGCGCTGGGAGTCGATATAGCCCTTGACCTGATCGGCCAACACGATCGAGTTCTGATCACCGATCCGGTAAACGTCGATCGCCATGGCCGGCTGACCATCGAACCGCAGCTTGACCTGATCCTCTTCGAAGCCATCACGGATCCGGGCGATATCGCCCAGCTCGATACGGCTACCATCGATGCTCGAGACCACCACTATTTTCTCAAACTGATCGGCGGTATAGGCCTGGCCTTTGGTCCTCACCAGAATATCTGCGCCCTGGGTGCGGATATTACCCGCCGATAGGTCCAACGAGCCACGCCGCACAGTCTCGGCTACCTGGGCCAGCGTCAGGCCGTACTCGCGCAGTACCGCTTCGGGAAGCTCGATCGAGATTTCGTATTCACGCGGGCTATCGATTTTCACCTGGGTCACGCCCGGCAGGGCCGAGATATCATCCCGAACCCGCTCGGCCAACTGCCGCAGCTCCAGCTCGGAACGCTCGCCGTAGATCACCACGCTAAGCACCTCTCGGGTGGCCTGCACAAGTGTCACCGTGGGTCGCTCGGCGCCGTCAGGCAGGGTGTTGATCGCATCGACCCGGCTCTTGACGTCATCGAGCAGTACCCGCTCATCGTAGCCGGACTCGACTTCAACATGGATCGCCGCCGAACCCTCGGTGGAACGCGAGACCAGATCGGCAATCCCCTCCAGGTCCTGCACCGCTTCTTCGACCCGGATACTGATCCCCTCTTCCACTTCCACCGGTGAAGCTCCGGGATAGCTGACCCGAACAGTGATCAGGTCGAGTTCGATCTCGGGAAAAATCTCCAGCGGAATACGGTTGGCCAGCGAGTGCAGACCGGCACCGATAATCAGCACCATCAATAGATTGGCCGCGACCGGATTACGGGCGAACCAGGCGATCATGCCGTGCATGGGTTACTCCCGCTCCTTAGCCTGAGGATCGATAGTATCGACCGGGCTACTGGCGACCAGCGCCGCCGACTTTTCCGGCAACAATTCGCCGTCGATCCTAGGCTGTACCCGGACCCCAGACTGGGTCCCACCCAGCGGGGTCAAACTGAGCAACTCTCCCTGACTGAAGCCATCGGCCACCACCACCTCAGTTCGGTTCATCCACAGGGGCTCGATGCTACGCGGTTGCAGACGTCCCTGCTCGATCACCATGACTCGGTGATCCTGCGACATCGCCGCCCGCGGCAGTACAAAAACCGATTCAAGGCGCTGACCTTCGATCCTGGCTTCTACGAACTGACCGATTTTCAGCGGCGGGTTTCCCTGGGGCCCAAGGCTGTAGGGGTCTTCGACCTGCGCCACCACAAACAGTTGCCGCGAACGACTGTCGATCGCGCCCTCTACCCGGATAATCTGCCCCTGCCATTCGTAACGGTTACGCCCGATCTGGGTGCTCAGGATCACCTTGGGCAGTGCCGAACTGGTAAACTCGCCGCCGCGATACTGTTCCGGCAGATCGATAAATTCAAGCTGACGGTTGCTCAACGGCAAGCGGACTTCGACATAGTCGACCGCGAAGATCTCCCCTAAGGCGGTGCCACTGTTTACCACCTGGCCCAAATCTACCGACTTGGACAGTACCCGACCCGCATAGGGGGCTCGAATTCGGGTTCGCTCCAGATTGAGCTTGGCCGTCGATAGCTGTGCCTTGGCCGACGCGATCGCCGCCTTGGCCGCCGCCAACTGCGGCTTTCTCAATACCAGCTCAGAGGCCTTGCCCCGGCCCAGCCGCTGCCAGTCACGTACCGCCTGATCCGAGCGGGCTTGCTCCTCCTTGAGCTGTGCCTGTGCCTGGGCCAGCGCCGCTTCGGCGACCTCGACCGAGGCCAGGTAATCTCGCTCATCGATCTGCATCAGCAGGTCGCCGGTTTCAAAAAAGGCCCCCTCGCGGAACTGTTCCGACAAGGCCGTGACCGCACCGCCGACCTGGGCGACCAACTGGCTTTCGGTACGCGGTTTAACGGTGCCGTGGGATTCCAACTCGATCTGGTAGCTCTGCGGTTGCAGCCGGGTTGCATCCACTCTCTGTGCCTTCGGTGGCGGACTTGTTCGCGTAGCAGCCTCGGGCTTATGGGTCACGATATAGCGAGCCCCGGCAATGCTCAGGCCCAGCAGCAGCAGCGGCACGATCAGCTTGATCCAGAAACTGGTGCGCGTACTCATATCAGGGGGTTCCTTGAAGTGAAGTTAACTCGTTTTCAACGGCGAGCTCGACCTCGGCGGTCGATGTCTCAAAATCGCCGCCGAGCGCCAGGTAAAGATCGATTCGATTTTGCAGTTGTTGGTTCAGCGCCTGGGTGTAGCTGCTACGGGCTTCGAAGGCACTACGCTGGGCTTCGAGCAGGGTGATGTACTGCACCAGCCCGGCTCGATACTGTTCGGCAGCCAATTGCTCGGCCAGCTGGAATTCGACCACACTGATCTGTGATTGCTCGACGAACCGAGTTAACTGTCGCTCCTGCTGCAACGCCGTCTCCACCTCATCAAACGCCTTCAACACCGTATCGCGGTACAACGCTTCGCGTTGCTGAGCCTGAGCCAGCGCCTGCGCTTCCAACGCCTCCAGGCGTCCGCCGTCGAGCAGCGGTTGGCTCAAGCCGCCAAGCAGCGACCAGACCAGAGACTCTCCGCGTAACAACTGGTCGAGTTGATCGCTGCTTCGACCGTAACTGCCGGTCAGCGAAAAACTGGGAAAACGATCTTTGTGACGACGATCCAAACGCGCCCAGGAACTCTGCACCCTCAGCTCGGCGGCCCGGATATCGAAACGTCGCTGCAACAACTCTGAGGGTAACCCTGCCGGGATGGTTTCCGGCAACGGCGGCAGCTGCTGTGCCAATGCCTGGCGGTTAGCCGGGTAGCGTCCCAGCAGCAGCTCCAGCTGCCGCACCGAACTGCCAAGATTTTGCTGGCGGGTTGACAGACGACTCCGCTCGGCCGCCAGGTTAGCGCGGGCCAGATGGATATCCAGCGCAGCGACCAAACCGGCCTGGTAGCCCTCTTCCAAAACGTCCAAGCGATCGGCCAGCACCGACACCAGTTGCTGGCTCAACCCCACTTGCTGGCCGGCTTCGACGCTGTTGAACCAAGCTTTGGCGACGCCGGCGGCCAACGACAGGCGGGCCGAACGGTAATCCTGCAATAGGGCCTGACGGTCAATTTCTGCGGCGCGGGCACTGTCGGACAGTTTGTTCCACAGATCCAGCTCCCAGCCAAATGTCAGGGTCGCACTGAACTGACTACGATCATTCGACCCGGTACCGGAACGTCCTGCCTCCGCCCCGGCGCTGAGCGAAGGCTGACGCTCGGCACCGGCAATCCGGGCTTGAGCCTCCGCTTCAGCCAACAAGGCCCGAGTATTCTGTAACTGAGGATTTTGCTGCAGTGCTTGTTCGACCAGCTCGGCCAGCTTCGGCGCCTGCAACCGTTGGAGCCACCCCTGCGGCTGCCCCTCTAGCCGCTCAATCCGGGATAACCACTGTTCAGGTGGGTTCGGCGCCTGCAGCTCGCGATCTGGCAGCTCGACCCAACTCGAACAGCCCGCCAGCAGGCCAAGCAGCGCCACCGCCAAGCACTGCTGAAGAGGCTTGCGATGAGGGTTCGATATTCTATTCCTGAATGCTTGCACGCGGTTAGTCCACTCCCAACGACGGGTCCATGAAGCAGCGCTAATACTACTGCGTCCGTTTTACCGCTGCAGCTTTATTTACAACCATTTACGTAACACGAACGAGCCCTGTTCGGCGGCTCTACAGCCCTGTGAAAGCAACAAAACCACTCCCTGGGCTTCGATCAATCAGGCCGGGACAAGCCAGCGCGTAACGCCTCAACCCGACGGCGGTTAGCCCCGAGGTCGCTATAGCCCACCCGAGAAGCTGAGCGAATATGGATCAGACGCCGATCAGGGTCCAGTCGCAACTCCACATCATCAACAAATCCATACCAACGACTGTGGAACTCAAATCCCCGATAATCGGGCTGCTGCTTTAACGCCTTCCCACCCAGCCGCTCTAACTGCTGTGCCAGCTTGGCCAATGCCTGCTCCGCAGTTAATGCAGGAAAGAGCTTTGCAATGTCAAAAGCCTCGATCAGGTGCTGCGGGTCGGTACCGGGCTCACTGCTGACACAGTTGGGCCGGCTTCCACAGGGAGCCAAGCGCCCCTCCACCAAACCCGGCAACTTAGCCTGTTGGGATTGGCGAGCTTTGTAAAAGAAGCTGAGGTTCTGCAATACCAATAGCAGCAACGCCAGTATCAATATCGTATTGACCATCCGTTTCGACATATCTTGGTTAATCTGCTCGCGAGCGACGCTTCGCCGCTGCCGCTCTAATCGCCACCTCGTAAGCCTGGTTACCCCACAACCGCATCTGCGGTTGCTCTTCAATAACCGACTCCGGCGCCTGATAGTAGTTCAATGCACAGGGCTTACCGGCACGAAAATAACGAAACGGTTCCAACCCTTGCGCGTCATAGTCGACTCGAGTCCGATCATCGACTTTGAAATACAGATCCTGGCTATCAACCAAGGCGAACATCAGCCCATCCAAGAAGATGCCGTACCCGCCGAACATGCGCCGAGCCTCCACCGGCCCAAGCACCTGCATCAGATCCAGTAAATGAGCCACAAATTCATCGGTTACACGAGCCATCAGCTCCACCCCAATGCGCCTGTTCAGGCGATCCGTAACTAGGTTACTTCATAATAATTCTAGGTTATTTGCGCGCTGCGGTAGCCAGCCATCGCCACTGGCGTTATCGGACAATCTACCCCGACGCCGAGATCGAGATATAAAAACGGCCTGCTAATGCAGGCCGTGTTGATCTGTCAGAATCCCTACCCGGTTACTTCACCACTTTCAGTGACGGCCGGGAGCTTTTGGGTGTTTTGCTGTCGCTGGGCGGTGTTGGCGGCGAGCTAGGCGGCTCCGGTTGCGGTGCACCCGGCTCATGACCGAAGCTCATCCCCTGCCCCGTCTCTTTCGCGTAGATCGCCATCACCGCAACGACCGGAACATACACCTGCATCGGCACACCGCCGAAACGAGCACTAAAGCTGATCGCATCATTATCGATCAGCAGGTTCTGAACTGCCGTGACCGAAATATTCAGGACGATCTGCCCTTCACTGACATACTCCCTAGGCACATCCACCCCTTGGACACCGGCATCGACGACGATGTAAGGGGTGCTCTGGTTGTCCAGAATCCAATCGTTGAGTGCGCGGATAAGGTAGGGTCGGCTGGGGGTCATATTAGCGAGGCTCCTGTAACAATGAGCTTAGAATACACGGATGAGATCAGTAGCGTCAGTGGTAACTGTATAAAAAAAGGGGTGTTTCCACCCCTTTTTACGATTCCAGCTGTCGGAGCTGCTTAACGCATCTCACGCTCGGTTTCGGATAGACTCTGCTGGAAGGCTTCGCGCTCAAACAGGCGATCCATGTACTGCTCCAGCGGTTTGGCCTGTGCCGGCAGCTCGATACCCAGCATCGGCAGACGCCACAACAGCGGGGCCAGGCAGCAGTCAACCAGCGTGAACTCTTCGCTCATAAAGAACGGCTTCTCAGCAAAGATCGGTGCGATAGCCACCAGGCCGTCACGCAGCTCCACACGGGCATTGTCCACTTCGTCGGCATCGACGGAGTTGAGGATCACCTCGACCAGACGGCACCAATCCTTCTCGATCCGGTGCATGTACAAACGGCTCTCAGCACGAGCCACCGGATAAACCGGCAACAGCGGCGGATGCGGGAAGCGCTCGTCCAGGTACTCCATCATGATATTCGGCTCGTACAGAACCAGTTCACGGTCCACCAGAGTCGGCAGACTCTTGTACGGGTTGATATCAGCCAGCTCCTGAGGCGCGTTGTCCAGGTCAGTATCTTCGATATCGACCGCTACGCCCTTCTCCGCCAGTACGATGCGGACCCGATGGCTGTAGTGGTCAGCGCCATCAGAGAAAAAGGTCATCGAGGAACGTTTTGCCGTTACACCCATCTAGTTCACCTTGCCAAAAATTCACGATAGTAAAAACAGAAAAACGCGACCCACTCAATCAGCGGGCCGCGTGTGCTCGGAGGGCTGCTGCAAGCAGCAGCCGTTATCCGATCAGTGCTTCTCTCTCCAAGAGCCGCTCTTGACGTCGCGCCAGTATTCTTTCTTCAGCAGATATGCGAATACAAACAGGATCGCCAGGAAGATCAGCACTTTCATGCCAAGCTTGCCGCTGACCATCTTCGACGGCTCACCGATGTAGGACATGAAGTTGGTCAGGTCGTACATGGCTTTGTCGAACTCTTCCGGGGTCATGCTGCCCTGCTCGATCAGCTCGAACTCTTCACAGTTCTCGCCTTTACAGACCTGCACACCCTGCATGCCCTGCAGTACGTTAGGCATACCAACGTCCGGGAAGACCTTGTTGTTGACGCCCCACTGTTTGGACTCGTCAACGTAGAAGCTCTTCAGGTAGGTATATACCCAAGCATCACCACGCAGACGCGCTTCCAGGGTCAGATCGGGCGGCGGCGCACCGAACCAGTTGGCACCGTCTTCGGCACTCATGCCGATGGTCATGTGCTCACCGATCTTCTTGTCACCGACGATCAGGTTCTCTTCGACGTAGGCCTTGTCCATCTCCAGGTCATCAGCGGCACGCTCGTAACGCTGGTACTTGGCAGAGTGACAGCCCATGCAGTTTTCAACAAACAGCTTCATGCCGTTTTGCAGAGACTCTTTGTCATCCAGATTTGCTTCGAAGGGAAGCAGATCCACTTTTACGCCTGCCGCCATCGAGGTGACGGGCAGCAGCGCACATACAAATGCAATCAGTAGCTTTTTCATTAGCCTGTCACCCTTTCCGGTACCGGTTTGGTGGAGTCGATTTTGCTGTACCACGGCATCGCCAGGAAGAACACGAAGTACAGAGTGGTAGTGATCTGAGCAACCACAGTACGGCCCGGAGTGGACGGCAGTGCACCCAGAACACCCAGGATCACGAAGGATACTGCGAAGACCACCAGCATGATCTTGCAGATCATACCCTTGTAGCGAATCGACTTGACCGGGCTCTTGTCGAGCCAAGGCAGTACGAACAGGATCGCGATGGCAGCGCCCATCACAACAACACCCCAGAACTTCGCATCAACACCGAACAGCGGGTAGGTTACCGCACGCAGCATGGCGTAGAACGGTGTGAAGTACCAAACCGGGGCAATGTGATCCGGCGTCTTCAGCGCGTTAGCCGGCTCGAAGTTGGGCTTCTCGATGAAGTAGCCACCACCTTCGGGGAAGAAGAACACCACGATGCAGAACACGAACAGGAACACGACCACACCGACGATATCCTTAACGGAGTAGTACGGGTGGAACGGGATGCCGTCGACCGGAATACCTTTCTCGTCCTTGTTCTTCTTGATCTCGATACCGTCAGGGTTGTTGGAACCCACTTCGTGCAGCGCCAGGATATGCAGAACAACCAGAGCCAACAGCACGATCGGCAGTGCGATTACGTGTAGCGAGAAGAAGCGGTTCAGGGTGATGCCGGAGATCAGATAGTCACCACGGATCCACTGCTGCAGGTCTTCACCCACGTATGGGATCGCGCCGAACAGCGAGATGATAACCTGGGCACCCCAGTAAGACATCTGACCCCAAGGCAGCAGATAGCCCATGAAGGCTTCAGCCATCAGCGCCAGGTAGATCGCCATACCGAACAGCCAGATCAGCTCACGCGGGTTACGGTAGGAACCGTACATCAGGCCGCGGAACATGTGCAGGTAAACCACCACGAAGAATGCCGAAGCACCAGTGGAGTGCAGGTAACGCAGCAACCAACCGTACTCAACATCACGCATGATGTATTCGACCGAGGCAAAAGCGCCTTCAGCGGTCGGGGTGTAGCTCATGGTCAGCCAGATACCGGTAACGATCTGGTTTACCAGAACCAGCAGTGCCAGTGAGCCAAAGAAGTACCAGAAGTTAAAGTTCTTCGGGGCGTAGTATTTGCTCAGGTGGTCTTCCCACATCTGAGTGGCCGGGAAGCGGTCATCGACCCAGCGCATCAGGCCTTTTTCAGCCTTGCTTCGATTAGGATTTCCCATTATGCAGTCCCCTCAGGATCGATACCGATAACGATGACGTTGTCGCTCTCGTAGGAGTGCGGCGGGATCACCAGGTTGGTCGGGGCAGGTACGCCGGCGTATACGCGACCTGACAGGTCAAACTTGGAACCGTGACACGGGCAGAAGAAGCCACCCAACCAGTCAGCGCCACCCAGGTCTTCCGCACCAACTTCCGGGCGGTAGGTCGGCGAACAGCCAAGGTGAGTACAGATACCGGTCATCACCATGATCTCAGGCTTCAAAGAACGCTGAGCAGTCTTGGGGATGTAATCCGGCTGCTGCGGCTTCTCGGAATTCGGATCAGCGAGCGTATCGTTCAGTTTGTCCAGGTTCGCCAGCGACTCTTCGGTACGGCGGACGATCCAGACTGGCTTACCACGCCACTCTACGATCATCTGCTGACCCGGCTCCAGCTTGCTGATGTCGGCCTTCGCCGGAGCACCTGCTGCCTTCGCCTTCGCACTGGGATTCCAAGAAGCTACGAATGGCACCGCGGCCCCGACAGCACCCACCGCCCCTAATACGGACGTGGAGGCCAGCAGGAAACGACGGCGTCCATTGTTTTCGCCTTCATTACTCATCAAGGTCTCTCCCATTGATCAACCATTGTGCAGCGAAGCACTGCAGTCAGGCTGATTAGATTTCTAATCTGTTTTGTCGGTCACAAAATGGCCGGAATTTTAAAGAGATTGGCGCTTTCTGACAAGGTTAGCGTGGTCTTTTTTGCAGTGCGTTATACCAATGACCACTTCCTATCAACGACTTAACCAGAGCTGGTTAGCGGTTGATCGATCATCGACTCTGAGGCTGACGAATAAACCGATCAATGCCTGAGCGCAGTGACTAGATTGTTCCAAATAAACACCAACCCCAGCCGCAGCGCTTCAGAGCGCCCCCCCTTACAGCCATCACACCCTGTCAGCACAAAGCTCTCAGCAGATCTGCGACGAGCACACGCCTGCCTCTGAAGGCAACAGAATCACTCCATCACACCAAACCCCGAAAGCCTCATCAGCCACAAAAAAAAACGCCCGATCTGATGATCGGGCGTTTTCTGTAACCGTTGTCCGTGCGATTAACGCTTGGAGAACTGCGGCTTCTTACGGGCCTTACGCAGACCGACTTTCTTACGCTCAACTTCACGAGCGTCACGGGTAACGTAACCCGCCTTACGCAGAGCCGGACGCAGAGTCTCGTCGTACTCCATCAGTGCACGGGTAATGCCGTGACGGATTGCGCCAGCCTGACCGAAGCTACCACCACCGGCAACGGTGATGAACAGGTCAAACTTTTCAACGTTCTCGGTCAGTTCCAGCGGCTGCTTAACGATCATGCGAGCAACCTGACGACCGAAGTACTGCTCCAGAGAGCGGCCGTTAATTTCGATGTTACCAGTACCCGGCTTCAGGAAGACACGTGCAGTGGAGGTCTTACGACGACCGGTACCGTAGTATTGAGTAGTAGACATTTATCCGCCTTCCTTACAGTTTCAGTTCTTGAGGTTGCTGTGCTGCATGGGGATGCTCGCCGCCGGCGTAAACCTTCAGCTTGGAGAACATCGCACGACCCAGCGGGCCCTTGGGCAGCATACCCTTAACGGCGGACTCGATTACGCGCTGCGGCGCCTTATCGATCTGCTTCTCGAAAGAGATCGACTTCAGGCCACCGATGTAACCGGTGTGGTGGTGGTACATCTTGTCAGTGGCTTTCTTACCAGTGACGTGTACCTTCTCAGCGTTAACGACAACGATGTAGTCGCCGGTGTCAACGTGAGGAGTGTACTCGGGCTTGTGCTTGCCGCGCAGACGACGGGCGATCTCGGTGGCCAAACGACCCAGAGTCTTACCTTCTGCGTCAACAACAAACCACTCGCGCTTAACTTCAGCGGGCTTAGTGCTAACTGTATACATGAGTTTTGCCTTTTCTTCCCCGAACCTTAAAGATTCGGCGTTTCCTATAGTTATTGGTTGCCACACCGTAAACCACATTCTGACGATGGCTATCGGTCTGTTGTGACAACGTACTTACTGGTTAAAACCGCGGCGGGCAAAGCGGCCTGCCAAAAACGGACGGCGCATTATAGAGTAGTTGCCAAAAGAAGCAAACCCCGAAAACAATGCCGAAACGGCTTGTTAACGGGGTTAACGAACGAACAGCTGTTGCTGCAGAGCGATCAGCGCTGATTCAGGAACTGACCCAGATCTGCATCGGTCTTCTTGATGTGGTTGTTAAGCCAGTCGCGCAGATAGATTGCCAGCTCTTCGGCAGAGCTGGAGCCGTAATTGACCGCCACCTCGGCCACTTTATCGCGCATCTCCTGATGCTGACGCTTATGTTCAACACTGTCTGGATACTCGTGCGCGTCCATCTCTTTCTCTTCACGGGCGAAGTGCTCGTTGGTGTAATCAACCAGCTCTTTCAATGCCGCCTGCTCGAAGGCCTCACCTTTCTGATAGACCGCTGCGGTATAGAAGGCATCCAGCAATTCAAACAGCCGCTTGTGGTCATTGTCGATCTCGGCAATACCCACGCTCAGGCTGTCATCCCAACGGATCCGCTTGGATTCCGTTACTCGCTGCTGCAGGTAGGCGCAAGCGACAATCAGAATCACGCTGAACCAGGGCAGCGGATGTGCAAAGCCCATCAGCACAAAGCCGATCACAGCAAAAGTCACCAGCACAAGCATCGACAAGGCCAGCAGCGTGCTTTGCAGTTTCGGGGACATAGTCGGTTCTCCTAATCGCTCGAACAAAATTCAGACAGCCAAACAGCACCCGGTATCTCATAGGCATTACCAAGCACCACAGCCGAGTCTATCGCTTCCCAAATCGGAGGAATTTAATTTAAGTCAAAAACTGCCAGATATTAGGGCAACCGTCGAAAATCGACGACGGCCTAAGCTTTGTGCTCCCGCGACAGGTATTCGTGGGATTGCATCTCCAATAACCGGCTGGTGGTACGTTCAAACGGAAACTCCAGTTGGCCCCCGCCATAGATCTGCGCCAACGGCACCTCTGCCGACAGGATCAGCTTAACGCCGCAGTCGTAGAACTCATCAATCAGATTGATAAAACGACGTGCCTGGTCATCTTTATCACCCCCAAGCTGGGGCACATTGGAGATCAGCACCGCATGGTAGAGCTTGGCGATCTCAATGTAATCGTTCTGTGAGCGAGGTCCGTCGCAGAGCGCATCAAAGTCAAACCAGATCACATCTTCACAGCTTCGCCGGGAATGGATCGCCCGCCCGTTAATATCGATCAACAAGCCGTTAATCGCATCACGTACATCCGGTGCCAGGCTCTCGAAACTGCGATTGAGACTGGCGTCTGCTTCATCATCGAGCGGATAGTGGTACAACTCGGCCTGCTCTAACGCCCGCAGGCGGTAATCTACTCCTCCATCGACGTTGATCACATCGGTCCGCTCATTCAACAATGCGATGGCCGGCAGGAATCGAGCTCGCTGCAGGCCGTTCTCGTAGAGCAGATCAGGCACAATATTGGACGTCGCCACCAGGGCCACACCATGGCCGAACAGTTTCTCCATCAGCCCGCCAAGAATCATCGCATCGGTAATATCGGTGACGAAAAACTCATCGAAACAGATCACTTCGGCCTCGGAAGCAAACTTCCCAGCCACCAGATCCAACGGGTTCTTTTCCCCCTCAAGGGCGGTCAATTCCGAGTGAACACGCTGCATAAAGCGGTGAAAGTGTGTCCGCATCTTGGTCTGAAACGGCAGGCTGTCGTAAAACAGATCCATCAGGTAGGTCTTACCCCGACCAACACCACCCCAGAAGTAGAGTCCTTGAACCGGTGTTACATGAGACTTTTTGAAGCGCTGCCCCAGCCGCTGAATCAGCTTCGGTTTGGGCTGATTTCGCCGGGCCAGCAGATCATCGTACAGGCGCTGCAGATGCTTAACCGCCATCTCTTGGGCAGGGTCATACTGAAAATCGTCGCGTTCAAGATCCTGGCGGTAGCGCGCCAGCGGCGTCAGTGCGGTCATGGTTGCCTTACATGGTCGAAAAAATCGTCGGCCACTTTACCGATTGCCCCCAGCCTTGGCAATTCGCCCTTCGCTTAGCAAGCCAACAGGTTCGACACCATCGATATAGCTTAAAACTATATTCAAACAGCAGTTTTAAAACCGGCTACAGCCCCCGAGATACTTGAGCAGCTACGACTTTAGTTTAACGACAGTGTGATTCTCATCTCGATTGAATAATTTAGCTTGAATTGCACTTCGCCACTCTCTAGCATCGCTGCATTGGGTGTACACAAGGTGTTGTTTTTCTGATGATTCGAGGGTTCACACTGATCCTGCTGTTCTGGATTCTGGGGGAAAGCCTGCATTTTCTCAGCGGAATTCCGATCAGTGGTAATGTGCTGGGCATGCTATTGCTGTTTGGCTGGCTAATGATTCGACAGCAGGTCAGTCCCGAACTGGAGCGCAGTAGCCAGCTGCTGATCGCCCAACTCTCTCTATTACTGCTGCCCGGTGGCGTTGGTCTGTTCTTCCTTGGTGATCGTATGCAGGGCCAATGGCTGCCGGTACTAGCAGCAATCGTGATCGGCACCCTACTGTCGATGCTGTTTTGCGTCTGGTTAATGAAGCGATTGAGCCATAAGGTCGACACACCGAAAGAGGCCGGCTGATGGAGCAAATCTCGGGGCTGATTAACCATCTGAGCCAGACGCCACTGCTACCGGTTGCGTTGACCCTGATCGCCTTTCAACTGGGCGTGGAACTGTTTAATCGGCTCAAACACCCGGCCTGGCTGCCCCCCATTGTCTCCGGCGGACTGATTCTGGTGCTGATGCTGTGGCTGCTGCCGCTGGATTATCCTAGCTACTACGAAGGCGCCCGCTGGCTCAGTTTCCTGCTCGGGCCGGCTACGGTCGCACTGGCGATACCGCTGTTTCTCCAGTTTCATCATATTCGGGCGATGTTCAAACCGATCACCGCCACCCTGTTGATCGGCGCCCCCTTGGCCGCCGGACTGGCGATGCTAATCGCCTGGGGCCTGGGCGCAGATACCAAGATCTTGATCTCGCTTGCACCTAAATCGGTCACCGCTCCCATCGCCGTCAGCCTGGCTGACTTGCTTGGCGGTATAGGCTCGCTGGCCGTCGGCATCGTCGCCCTGACCGGCGTGGTCGGATCGCTGATGGCGGCCCCCATCTGCCGTTTACTGAAGTGCGACGATGAGCGAATTCTGGGATTTACCATGGGGCTGAACGGCCACGGTATCGCCACCGCCCGAGCCTTTGAGATCAGCCCGACCACAGGCGCTTTTTCCAGCCTGGCGATGGGCTTAACCGGTGCCTATACCGCACTATTTCTGCCCCTGCTGTTCGGACTAATCGACTAAATGCTAATTAACAAAAATGGAATAGGATCGTAACAAGTAAGCGACCAACAAACTCAAGGAAGGTACTGATTTACGGGAAGGAATCTGTCGACGGTTTTCAGTTGTACCGTTGAAATTAGGTAGCCACCAGGACGCTGTGTCCATGGCGCTACCAGTAACAAAGATACCGTTGAACCCAAACAAGGCCCATCAGGCCTTTCCGCGAGGACAAACCGGTCATGAGACCCAGCAACAACGTCAATGCTTTTGCCCTGCACGATCAGGTCGGCGACTTCTGCCGCGATCACAAGATCCAGCCGGTACCGCTCAACTACATGGTGTCGTTTGAACACCTCAGCGGTAACCACCCCGAACTGTCCGAGGAGCTGACCGACTATGTCAGCCTGGGGCATCAGCTGAACCACTCTTTTATTTTGCAGCTGCATCAGAACCACCTGGAACCCCAGTCCCAAGAGCTGATTGAGGGCACCCAACAGGTCCAGCAGATGATCGACAGCCTGCTGACCTCGGTTCGCGGCGGCAGCAGCAGCGTCGACGAGCTGACCCACAGCCTCGATGAAAGCATCGGCGAGCTGGAAAACAATCCCACGCTGGAAAAACTCGAACTGGTGGTTTCCAATCTGCTGCAGGCCTCGATGCAGGCCAAAAAGGATCAACAACAGCTGAATCAGCAATTGCAGCAGGCCGAAGCGAATGCCGAAAAGCTGCAACAACAACTGAACCAGACCCATAAACAGGCGATGACCGACCCCCTCACCGGCATGCTCAACCGTACCGGCATGAGCTACCACCTGGAGCGCTTACGCCAGCTCGACGATATCGCAATCTCGATGGTGGTGTTCGACATCGACCACTTCAAACGTTTCAACGACAACTACGGCCACCTTTTGGGCGATAAAGTGCTGCAACAGGTCGCCAATCAGATCAAACAGATGATCGGCAAAGAGGACCTCGCCATCCGTTACGGTGGAGAGGAAATGCTGGTGATCCTACCCCAGGCCAACCTGCCCCAGGCGGTGAAAATCGCCGAACGCATCCGTCAGCAGGTCGGCCAGGTCAAACTGGTCAACAAGCGCACCAAGCAGACGATCCCCAGCGTGACCCTGTCGGCCGGTGTTGCCCAGATGCACCCCAGTGAAGATTGGCAGGACTGGATGGAACGGGCCGACCAGGCGCTCTATAAAGCCAAAGACGCCGGCCGCAATCAGGTCATGGTGGCGCAGCAAGCCGGCGTGGCCTGAGCCACGGCCGATCTATAGCTCGCGCGCCAAACATAACCCTGGTGTTCAACCCCCAGAGTTAATCCACCAGAAAATGGGCCCTCGCAGTGGCGATCGGATTATGCCGATCCTGCTGCCAGGCGGTAATGGCAACATTAACCAGTTTGTTACCCTGCCTGACCACCGAACAGCTCACATAGGTATCCTCCAGCCGCCCGGCACGGACATAATCGATAGAAAAATCGACCACCCGCGGTATCCGGACCGACTCCATCGACATCAACAGATGCACCACGGCCGACATCTCCATAAAGCCGGCGATGGCACCACCATGCAGTGCCGGCAGAGTCGGATTACCAATATTGCTCTTGTTCGTGGGAAGGTGCAGTACCAGCTCACCCTCCTGGTAGAAGGCCTTCATGCCCAGCAGTTGCGCGTAAGGAAGCGTTGCGAGCAGCAGTTCAGGCTGTTGTTGTTGTTGAATCACAAAGATCGCATCGCGTAGTGAAGGCAGGCTTCCGATACGCTCGGGCTGCTTGGGGGGATTTGCCGGTGGAGTCAGCGTGGTCGACGCCGATGCCAGCAAGGGGTCCAGCCTGGCACTCATCACCCCGGCGACCTCGGCATCCATCCGGGTAAAGTTCGCCACACAGTGCGCAATGGGCTCAGTCACTCCCTCCTGATAGGCACTGCCACGGCAGAAGATCACGCTGGAGCTGACCCGGTAGGCTTCGGCCCGGGCGAGAATCGGAACCCCCGGTTTAGCCGGACGCATATAGTCCATTCTCAGGTCCATGGTCGGGCAGAGAGTCAGCTCGTCCAAAGCCGCGACCGCCGCCATACCACAGCAGGTATCCAGCAGCGCAGTTATGGGGCCGCTGTGGACAACCCCGGTCTCAGGATTGCCGATAATCCCCTCGCTGTAGGGTAATTCGGCGACCACTGCGGCATGTTCGACCTGCCTGATCCATAGCCCCAGCGCGTGGAAATGGTCGCCGGGATTAGCGCTGGTCATCATCTGGCACAACGCCCTGACTCTATCGAGATGGCTGCTCATTTAACCTCCTAAAGCACCAAGATCGCACAGTATACGCTTTCAACCCTGTCGTTCCGCACCCAGAAGATCGATCTTCGGCCAGCGCTTCGACTGGGTTCTAAACCCGAATCGTTAGGAATCACTGGGAATCGTTGTCGCCACCTTTGCCCAACTGTTCAGGACCGATCGGCGATGCCTGATAACCCACTGGATCGAGCTGGTAGGCCCGCCCGAAACCGGCGACATAACGCCCTTCCAGAGGGCACAACCGAAATAGACAGAAATCGGGTAACGTACGCAGCAGCCTGACCACTTCACCAAACTGCTGTTCCAGCTGTTCCAGCCGCGGTGCATAGTCCCCATCCTGCGGCTCGATCAACTCGGCACGACACGAAAAACTCAAGCGTTCACGGGCAAATAGATTGCGACACCCCTGCTCTTCGGCAATAAACATCGCACTGCATTGTGGGTGTTGTTTCAGGTTTTCGGTATGGCTGGCCAACTGGCTGATATAGATATAAAAATTACCCTGATCATCGCAACAGTAGGGGGCGTAACTGAGTTCGGGCAGGCTGCCGTTAAGGCTCGACAACAGCAGAGTCTGGTGGCGCTGACGCAGCAATAACGCGGCTTCGGAAACTTTCTGCAGATCCGGCTGCGGATCGGATGTTGGATCGGACGAGGTGCTCATTATTCACTCCGGAAACTGGCAATAAACTCACGATAACCAAGCCTGCGGGTTAAAAAAAGCTCAGAGAATATTAATCGTTGCCGATATAGCCCTTAGGGAACCTGTGATAAGCACTCCCAAGGAGGCTTCCGTGAAACCGCAGCCCACAACTCTGCAGCACATGCATCAGTTCGAACTCGAGCTAACCCCCATTACTGATCACCCCATCTCCACTCCCACTACGAATCCGAAGCGAGAACTGTTGTTTCAATGCGTTTGGCCCCGTGCTTTCGGCTTCAACCAGCACCTAAGAGTTCGCATTCCATCCATCACCGACTCGATCTGCGCCATTACCCGAGTACTGGCCTGCAACCATACCGAGCAGGGCTATCAGCTAACCCTGGCTTTTGATGATCAGAACCAGGCATTCCAACTGCGGATGCTGGAGCAGCTCTGCCATATCCGCCACTACCATGCCCAACTGCAGCGCGACGGCTCCGGCTTGAGCTTGAATGACGCCGCCAGAAACTGGATACAGCAGTTTGGCGATAGTTTCCCTTCCCCCCCGGCAAGCCGCTGAGCGGCAAGCCAGCAGCCTTCAACCTATCGCGCTGCCGTTTTCCTCCCTATAATCAGCCCCAACAGGCCCCCACCCTACACTGGAAGACTCAGAGGCCCCTGCATGACACAACAAACCGTTACCGTCGGTGAGATCGCCATCAATAACGAGCTGCCGTTCGTCCTCTTCGGCGGTATGAACGTACTCGAATCCGAGCAACTGGCGATGCAAATCGCCGAGCACTACGTCGAAGTGACCAGCCGCCTCGGAATCCCCTATGTATTCAAAGCGTCATTTGATAAAGCCAACCGCTCCTCCATCGATTCTTTCCGCGGTCCGGGACTGGATGAGGGGCTAAAGATCCTCGACAAGATCAAGCGCAGCTTTGATGTGCCGATCATCACCGATGTACATGAGCCGTCCCAGGCGGCGCCCACCGCCGAAGTCGCCGACATCATCCAGCTACCGGCGTTTTTGTCGCGCCAGACCGACCTGGTGGTGGCGATGGCCCAAACCGGCGCGGCCATCAATATCAAGAAGGCTCAATTCCTGGCTCCGCAGGAGATGGGACATATTTTGAAGAAGTGCCGTGAAGCCGGTAACGACCGGTTGATCCTATGCGAGCGCGGCAGCTGTTACGGCTACAACAACCTGGTGGTGGATATGCTGGGCTTCTCCATCATGAAAGAGTTCGGCGTGCCGTTGATGTTTGATGCCACCCATGCCCTGCAGATGCCGGGTGGTCGCAGCGACAGCGCCGACGGTCGTCGCGCCCTGGCCGCACAGCTGTCCCGGGCGGGCATGTCCCAGGGAATTGCCGGGCTGTTTCTGGAAGCCCATCCGGATCCCAGTCAGGCCAAGTGTGACGGCCCCTGCGCCCTACCGCTGGATAAGCTGGAACCCTATCTGCAACAGATGAAGGCGGTCGATGAGCTGGTTAAGTCGTTTGCACCTCTAATAACCGAATAACACCTACATAACGGTTTGGGCTATGCTTGTTCCTCCACCGGGTGAACTGAGATAACGGACTGTATCTGAAGGCGATTATGGCTCTGGATTTTTCGACTCTGCGCAAAAAGATGGTACTCGGACCCGATCACCATCAATTCCAGCTGATCAAACCGGTCAGCAACAGCCCGATCGGGCAGGTCTGGCACGCTTATGACCTGAGTACCGGTGAAGATGAAGATTCCCGTGACCGGGTTGCGCTGGAGATCGTCAATCCCAATCTGCTCAAAGATAAGCAGACACTGGAGCAGTTCAAATCCCAGGTCAGCCGCGCCAGCCGCTTGGACTTCAAGCACCTGGCCAAAATCCATGGTTACTTTCAAAGTCGCGAGGGCTGGTTGTTTGTGGCGATGGAGCCGATCTCAACCCGCAGTCTGGCCAGAATCCTGATCGAAGACGGCTATAAGCAGCTCAGTGCCGAGAAAGCCCGGGTTATCCTGTCCCAAGTGGCTGCTGCCGTTGACTACTGCGCCCGGCATAAAGTCAGCCATGGCGACCTGACCCCCTGGAATGTGATCATCACCCACGAAGTGGGGGTCAAGATGGTCAACGTCGCGTTCCGACAACCGCTACTCCATGCTCTGCAAAGCAGCGGGCACCGCGTACTGAACAGCGAATACCACGCTCCAGAAGCCTTCAGTTCGGCACCGTTACCGCTGAGCACCGATATTTTCTCCTTCGCCTGCCTGGTCTACCTGCTGTTCGCCGGTCGCGCCCCCTTCTCCCCCGAAGTGCCGCAGGCTGAGCGCAATCCCGAAGACTTGAGTCCACCGGCACTGTTCAATGATGAGCAGTGGCAGCTGCTGCTTACGGCGCTGAGTGAACAGCCTGGTGACCGTCCGGAATCGGCCCAGGAGCTACTAAAGCAACTGTTCCCACCCGGGGTGGCCCTGCCGGGCGATCCCCCCAAGACCAAGTCAGCAGGGCCCCGCGAGCAGAAAGCCAAACCTCGCCCCGAGAAAAAAGCCGCCAAGACGCTCGACTCTCGGGTCGAACCCAAACGCAAAGGGGGGATGTTGATCGGCTCCCTGCTGGGCGCCTCGATCGCGTTCGGCGCAGGGGTGGCATTGGGTTATATGCTGGCCGGTAATGAATTTCGAGGACACGAGCAGCAACTGGTCGACCAGTTGATCAAAGTCCAGAGCCTACTGGATCAACCACCAAGCATTGAAAGCAAAATCGCCCTGAGTCGCGAATTTGCTGTATTGCGGGAACTCTCCGGTGACCAGACCCTGCTGGCCCAGATCGGTGCCCGGGTCGACAACTACAGCGTGCGCCTGACCCGCGATGCAATCAACAACAGCCCCAACGACGCCGACGGCAACAACGATAGCGCCCTGGTCCGTCGTACCGGCGAAGTGTTCAAAGATGAGATTATCCCTGGGGTATTCGGACCCAACATGGTGATTGTGCCCAAAGGGCGCTTCCAGATGGGCGATCTCGACCGCAACGGTGACGACAATGAGCTGCCGGTTCACGAGGTCAGCATCAAGCGGAGTTTTGCCCTGTCCCAGAAGGAGATCACCTTCGGCGAATACGACCTGTTTGCCCTAT
The DNA here is from genome assembly GCF_003345655.1 of Motiliproteus coralliicola. Classification (GTDB taxonomy): domain Bacteria; phylum Pseudomonadota; class Gammaproteobacteria; order Pseudomonadales; family Balneatricaceae; genus Motiliproteus; species Motiliproteus coralliicola. The sequence goes on along the minus strand of NZ_QQOH01000002.1, from coordinate 760,159 downwards.
CCACCGGCCGCCCGTTACCCAATGACGAAGGCTGGGGCCGAGGCAACCGCCCGGTCGTCAATATCAGCTGGAACGATGCCAACGCTTACGCCTACTGGATTCGTCAGCAAACCGGCCAACCCTACCGACTGCCGTCCGAAGCAGAGTGGGAGTATTCCGCCCGCGCCGGTAACTCCACCCGGTTCTGGTGGGGTAACGAAGTCGGGACCAATAATGCCGCCTGCGATGATTGCGGCAGCGGTTTCGACGGCCAACAAACGGCACCGACCGGCAGTTTCGCTCCCAACCCATTCGGTCTCTATGACATGAACGGTAACGTCTACGAGTGGGTTTCGGACTGCTACAACGAAAGCTACGACCAGGCTCCGACCGACGGTTCCAGCTGGGATGTGGGCCTGTGTAACTATCGGGTGATGCGCGGTGGCTCCTGGTACGACATCCCGCGGTTGATCCGCTCTGCCAGCCGCTACCGTCATCCGCCCAATGCCGTCCGTAACACCTGGGGTTTCAGGGTCGCATTGGACCTAGACAGCGACTGATTAACGCGCCCTATCCTTTGGTTCTGCTCCATTGGTTGTAATCCGGCCCGGTTCGATAGCTTGACCGGGCCGTTTCCTTTATAATCGCGCCACCTTTTGGCGCCGGCATCAAGACCGGCTTTACTCTTTTTGATGAAGGGGATTTTCCATGAAACAACCTGTACGCGTCGCAGTCACCGGTGCCGCCGGTCAGATCAGCTACTCTCTGCTGATTCGCATCGCTTCCGGCCAAATGCTGGGCAACGACCAGCCCGTCATTCTGCAACTGCTCGAGATCACTCCGGCACTGGATGCCCTGAAGGGTGTTGCCATGGAGCTCGAAGACTGTGCCTTCCCGCTGCTGCAGGGTATCGTCCAGACCGACGACGCCAACGTTGCTTTCAAAGACGCCGACTACGCACTGCTGGTTGGTGCTCGTCCGCGTGGACCGGGCATGGAGCGTAAGGACCTGCTGGAAGCCAACGCTGCGATCTTCTCCGTCCAGGGTAAGGCGCTGAACGATCACGCCAGCCGTGACGTTAAAGTTCTGGTTGTCGGCAACCCGGCCAACACCAACGCTCTGATCGCACAACAGAACGCTCCGGACCTGGATCCGGGTCAGTTCACCGCGATGACCCGTCTAGACCACAACCGTGCCGCTGCTCAGCTGGCCAACCAGACTGGCAAGCACGTCACCGACGTCAAGAAAGTCACCATCTGGGGTAACCACTCCGCGACTCAGTACCCGGACATCAGCAACACCACCGTTGACGGTCAAGCTGCTGAAGGCCTGGTTGAAGAGTCCTGGTACAAAGAGACCTTCATCCCTGACGTACAGCAGCGTGGCGCAGCGATCATCAAGGCCCGCGGTCTGTCCTCTGCCGCTTCTGCCGCCAACGCCGCCGTCGAGCACATGCGCGACTGGGCTCTGGGCACTCAAGAAGGCGATTGGGTTTCCATGGCAATCCCGTCTGACGGTAGCTACGGCGTAGCCGAAGGCATCATCTACTCTTTCCCGGTCACCTGTAAGGACGGTAAGTACGAAATCGTTCAGGGTCTGGAAATCAGCGACTTCAGCCGCGAGAAGATGTCTGCCACCGAGCAGGAACTGATGGAAGAGCGCGACGGCGTCAAGCATCTGTTCAACTAAGCTGAGTTACTGAGCCCGGCTATTATTGCCGGCTTAGTCAAAAAACCGCGGCCACGACCGCGGTTTTTTTTTGGATTATTTATTACTTAAATTCAAATACTTGAGCTCTATTTAAGGGACATAAAGTCTCTAAATATTACTGCTTGGTTATTCACTTCGGTCCTGCCTGACCTTATTATAAAGGGCTAATAAAGAGCCCAGCTGTAAACTCCGCCTAAATGACCATTCCACACCCGCTATACGCCAGCCTCTTCAGCTTTCGAGCTGTTGCCGTTACGTTGCTCCTCGGTGTCGGAATGCTGCCTGATACAGCCAAAGCAATCTCGGCCTGCAAAACCGAAGACGGTCGAACGGTCTATAGTCAGTCTTGCCTGGAAGAGATGCAGCGTAAGCGTGAGCAGGCAGAAAAAGCCACTAAACCAGCAGCGCTAACAGCAAAAGCAAAATCAGAGTCCAAACCAAGCGCAGCACCTTCTGGCCAAAATACGGAGCCTTCGGCGACGACTCCCTCGGCCGCTCAAGCGGTAGCACCTGCCACGGCTACAGCGCCCCTCTCGAACAGAGCTCTACCCCCGAATAAGCAGACTCGCCAGGCTGTCAGCACCAACTTGGTTACCCCTCCAGCGGCCACCAACAGCCGCCGGCTACAGGTAAAGCCTGCCACCACACCAACAGCTTCCAGCCAAGCGGCTCCCATTGCCAAACAGCCCAAAGATCCCAAGCACCCCCCCACTGACAAACGGGGCGTCTCTCAGCAAATGCCAGCGTCACAGCTAGCCAACAAGAAATCCGTTAAGCCGGCAATCAAGACAATGCCGTTGAAGCCGAGCAACAAGGCGCAACAGATCCCGACCAAGCTCAGCAACCAACCCCTGATGGCCCCGCTGGCAACGCAGTTGGCAACCCCCATGCAGACGGATCGGATGCCGACCGACAAGCGCGGCTGCAAATTCACCACCTTGGTGGAGCAGGTTCGGACAGGCACCAGCGATGCGCTGCTGGCCTGCGCCCCGTCCCAGGCACAACTAAACCAGCAGGATGTTCGTGCCGATGCAGAAGGCCGTACCCTGCTTCACTGGGCGGTCGACGCCAAGCAGTTAGATATGGTCCGCCATCTGCTTTTACAGGGTGCCGACAGCGACCTTCCGGCCCGTGCCGACAAGGGAGCAAGACCGATCCACCTGGCAGCCAAGAGTGGCCATAGCGATCTGATCAAGCTTCTGCTCGAACAGCCGCAAGCGCTAGAAGCAACCGACTACTTCAAGCGTACGCCGCTGTTCTGGGCCATTGAGGCAGGCCAATACGAAGCGGCACTGCAACTGCTGGCCGCCGGCGCCAACCCCAATGCCCAGGATCGAATTGGTAAAAGTGTACTGATGGCGGCGGTAAGCCGTAATATGCCGGCCTTGGTTGCCCAACTGCTTCGCAGCGGAGCCGACCCGTCGCTGACCAATTTCAAAGGTCAGACCATTATGCACCTAGCCGCCACCGACAGTCCGGCAACCATCGCATTGCTGTTGCAGCAGGGGATTTCGCTCGAAACGCTGAATCAGGAAGGTCAGACGCCGTTGCTCTACGCCGCCAGCCGCGATCCGAAACGTTATTGGAACACGATCCGGGCACTGGTCGATGCCGGCGCCAAGCTGGACGTTAGGGATCTCAACCAGCGCTCGTTGCTGGATTACAGCCTGGCCCACAACAACCTGAGGTTGTTTGACCTACTACTGGACCAGGGCCTGGACAGCGACAAGCTCCGCGTCGAACAGCTCAAAGGGAAACGTGTCTTTCTCCAGCGACTGCTGGATCGGGGCCTGCTGTAAGCGCCTTGTATCTGGCTAGCAACAAACTCGCGCTGATTAGCCCGCTCAGTACTTCACTTCCAGACCGAATTCAGCCCCTTCGACCGAGTCGCGGAAATCAGGTTCATCTTCCTTGGTGATCAGGCCACCGCTGAACGAAACACCATCGTCATCGGGCTTCACGTCGAGGGCCTGTTTGAAAACCGACTCTGGCTCCTGCGGTGACGGCAATAGCCCCGCCGGGATTTGCTCTGCGGTATCACTCTGCTCGCCGAGCCGTTCCTGTTCGGTCAGACTCAAATCCAGCGGTGTAGACGGAACGCTGGCAACCGAGGCCACTTCGCCGGTCAGAGGATTCACACTTAGCGGCTCTTCTGTATCGCTGCTGGGCTGGGGCTTAGCAGCGCTGGCCGTCACTTCGTCCTGAGTCGACAGCTCTTTGGCTTGCGCTGTGGGATTGGATTGCGCAGCAGGCTGCTTGGCCCCTTCAGTTGACTCAGGCCGTAGCGGCTGTGTTTTATCAGCCGACGGATCGGCGGTCTGAGATTCATCACCACAGCCACTCAACAATAGCGTCAGCAACAGGGTAACCGATCCGACTGTCCTGCCTAGGGCTCGATTCATCTTGCCAGCCATCATCAACCCTCGACTGGATACAACACCGCGTCGCGGTAACCGGTGATAACCCGGATCAGACCGGACCATTGCTGATCAAATTCGGGATCGCCGGAATCGACCACCAACGGACGCCCGTCGAGTTCCTTGAGTTTGGTCTTGGTGGCCACCACGACCAAGTTGTCGCGACCGACACGCTGCAGTAGTTCCCGGGACAGCTGTTGATTGCCGCGACCGATAATATGACCCTGACCACCGATAATCGTGACCACCACGCGGCACTCCTGCCCTTCGGTCAACTCCAACAGCTCGGCCGCGCTCAGATCCGAGCCGATCAGCTCACCGTCACGGACCAGATCGACCCCCAACAGGGTATTGGGCAGCCCCAGCTCCTCCATTACCGCTTGGACCGTGGTACCCGAGCCCATCACGTAACAGATGCCGTCTTCCATCGTTTCGACCAGATCAGCGGCGATATCTTCAAGCACCAGCTCTTCGACTTCTTTACCGCCACTCTTGGTCCGCTGGACAAAGCGCCCCTCTTCCGGCACCAGCAATTCACCGTAGTACCTTGCCCGAACGCTGCCCTCGCGAAACGCCTTCTCGTCGATGTCTCTTACTTCCTGCTCCCGCAGACTGACCAGCTCACCGCGAATCAGCATTGCAACCACCTCGCCGGCGGCCCGGGGGGTAATGGCATAGACTCCGGAATGAATCTTGACCCCGGCTGGAATTCCCAGCACCGGGATGGTCTCCGGCACGACGCCGTGCAGATCCCTGGCGGTGCCGTCGCCGCCGGCAAACAGAATCAAATCGACCTGGGCGTCCACCAGATCACGAACCGCGTTCTGAGTATCTTCGGCGCTGGTATGACCCGGTTCGATCTGCCCCAGTACGATCGGCTCGAAGCCGGCCTGCTCAGCAGCCAACTGCCCCATTTCGCCGGGGTAGGTATAGCAGCGCAGATCGAGCCCTTTCAGCGCGTCCAGCGCCAACAGTGCCCGCTCTCCAGCACGGGGGACAGCGCCCATCTCCAGCGCCTGCCGGGCCGTGTCGGCGCCATCGCTGCCTTTCAACGCGACACTGCCGCCCACTCCAGCCAACGGATTGATAATCAAACCTAACTTAAACATCTCGACCTACTGTAAATTCACAGCCTCACCCAAACGGGGCGACGCCGATGCCGGGGCCAAACTGCTCCAGCAATAATTGTTGATAGACAAAACCGGCCAGCACCAGCCGATTTTCTTCATCGACGGAAGCGAACTCAACGCCATGTAACATTCGATATCCATCGGACAGGCTGTCTTCGACCTCTTCCAGCGTTCGGATCCGACTCTCCAGCAACATCACCTGATCCATGCCATCCACCTGGACCCGCACCGTTAACAGCAGACCGTCACCGACCTCGCCGAGCTGATCCCCCGCTTCGATGCAGGCCCCTCGCAAGCTCAGATCACTGCAGAGCGCCTGTCGCGGCCAACCACCGCCAAACTGCCCGGGCTCGGCCTCATCCACCGACACAATCAGATCGGTAGCCACCCGGGGGAGTTCCCGTACTCGTGCGGCTTCGACCTGTTCCGGATAGCTTAGCCACAGCATTGGCTGCGGTTCATCGACGGCTTTCAGCACCCGAGCATTGACAACACAGGCACGATCCAACGCCACAAAGCGCAGCTGAACCCGAGTTCCCGATCTCAGTGGTTTGACCACATCATGCTGGACCGGCATCGACACCAACAGAAACTGATCCGGGTAGGCGCCCAGGTAACGGACCGAAAAACGCCCGCGCGGATTGGGACTGTCGAGCCGCAGGCGATCACCCACCCGCACCTGAAGCTGATCGAAACGCAACTGCTCCTTCACCGCCGATAGGGGCGTTTCCGGCTTGTCGTTTTGTAGGCTCAGGCTTCTTGAGGGCATAGGTGTTCGAATCTAGCCAAGGGATGGAAAAGGGTCAGAATACTGGTTTTGGTCGGAGGCTCCAACCGCTGCCACGCTTAGTCGTCGACCAGATTGAAGCCAAAGGCTTGCAGCTGTTGAGCCAGCGCCGAGCCGGCCTCCAGACCGCCGATCTGCAGGCTGCTGAATTCACGCCGCATCGGGTAATTACGTCGCAGCAGATCAAACCCTGCTGGCCGTTGATCCGGTTCTCCAGCAAGTACCTGCTGCAGCGCATGGTGATCCCGTCGAAGATCGTAAACCAGTCGTACCAACCGCGCCGCCAGATCGGGCTCGTTGGCCGCTGTCGCGTCGAGCTGTACCCGGCTCAAGGCCGGCGTTGGCAACAACGATTGCAGCTGACGGCTCGGCTCGATCCCAAGGAATCGACAGGCGCTGCGATAGATCATCTCGGTACCTCGGGTACGACCCTCGAGGCTGTAACCGGCAATATGGGGAGTTCCGAACTCGACCAAGGCGGCCAGCTCGGCATTAATCGACGGTTCCGGCTCCCACACATCCAGCACTACCTTCAGATCCTTTCTCCGCGGTAGGCAATCCAATAGCGCTTGATTATCGATCACGGCACCGCGGCCGGCATTGATCAACCAGGCGCCTTGGGGCAGCGCCGCTAACACTTGGTCATCAAACAGGTGATAGCTGGGATGGGCACCCTCGCGGGTCAGCGGGGTGTGCAGACAAAAGACCGAACAACGCTCAAGCAATGTTGGCAGGGAAACAAAACCCTGCTCTCCTCCATCGTCTTCCGACACCTCGCGCTCGGCACGGGGCGGATCGCAAAGCAGGCACTCGATGCCCAGGCTCTCCAGACGACGCTGCAGGCGTGAGCCCACATTGCCAACACCGACAATCCCGACCCGCTTATGAGTCAGCTCGGCTCCTTCTTGAGCGGCCAGATTGACCAGGGCGCTGACCACATAATCCACCACCGATTCGGCATTACAGCCCGGGGCGTTATCGAAAGCGATCCCTTGCTGTTGCAGCCAACCCAGATCGATATGATCGGTGCCGATGGTGGCGCTGGCGACGTAGCGGACCGGACTGCCGGCCAACAGTTGCTGGTTAACCTGGGTCACCGAGCGGACCAGTAGCAGATCCGCTTGAGCCAGTTGCTCGGCCTGCATCTGTCGCCCAGGCAAACGCTGAATCGGTCCCAAGTGGCCGAAGAATGCTTCAACCAGCGGAATATTCTCATCGGCAACGATGCGGATTTCAGAATCGCTCAACGGCAGCACCTACAAAATTGATCAGAAATTAACCAGTGCGACAGATCGCCGCAAAGGCCGACAGTGTAACCAATCCGACCAGCTCGACCAAAGTCGAACCGCCACGAATCTGTAATTGATACGAAACATATTGAAGCCCGGTTAGGCCCTGATAAGATGGCTCGAATATACGCCTAAGTATGCCGACAGCGACTTGGGCTCGTCATAATGCCAAGGAGTCTGTTATGAGTTCATTTGATTTTGCCCCGATGCCCAACGCCGAAGGCTTTTTCGGTAGCTACGGCGGTCAGATCATCCCCCCGGAGCTGAAAGCGATCATGGACGATATCGATCGCGCATACCGTGAGATCAAGGATACCGAGGCCTATCGCAGCGAATTGCTGGAACTCTACAAATACTACGTTGGCCGCCCCAGCCCGCTCTACTACGCCAAGCGCCTGACCGAACACTGCGGTGGCGCCAAGATCTTCCTCAAGCGCGAAGACCTGAATCACACCGGCGCCCACAAGATCAACCACTGCCTGGGCGAGGCCCTGCTGGCCAAGTACATGGGCAAGACCAAGGTACTGGCCGAAACCGGTGCCGGCCAGCACGGCGTTGCGCTGGCCACCGCCTGCTCACTGGTGGGGATCGAGTGCGAGATCCATATGGGGCAGGTCGATATCGAGAAAGAACACCCCAACGTCACCAAGATGAAGATCCTTGGCTGCAAGGTGGTTCCCGTGACCCGCGGCACCGCAACGCTGAAGGACGCCGTCGACAGTGCCTTCGAAGAGTACCTGAAAGACCCGGTCAACTTCTTCTACGCCATCGGCTCGGTGGTTGGGCCGCACCCGTTCCCGATGATGGTTCGCGACTTCCAGAGCATTATCGGCGAGGAGGCACGTGCTCAGTTCCTCGAACAGACCGGCGAGCTGCCGAACTACATCACCGCCTGTGTCGGTGGCGGTTCCAATGCCATGGGCCTGTTCACCGCCTTCCTGAATGACGAATCGGTCAACATCGTCGGCGTCGAGCCGGCCGGTAAGGGCCTGGATACTCAGGAACACTCCGCCACCCTGACTCTAGGTGCACCCAGCGAGCTGCATGGGATGAAATGCTACGTCCTGCAGACCGAGGACGGCGAGCCGATGCCGGTACACTCGATCGCTTCCGGTCTGGACTACCCGGGTGTCGGTCCGCAGCACAGCTACCTGAAAGATATCGAGCGGGTGGACTACACCAGCATCACCGATCAGGAATGCTTGGACGCCTTTATGACCCTGTCACGTAAAGAAGGCATTATCCCGGCGCTGGAAAGCTCCCATGCGGTTGCCTATGCGATGAAACTGGCCCCGACCCTGCCGGCCGATCAGACCATCCTGGTCAACCTGTCCGGTCGTGGTGACAAGGACGCCGACTACGTCGCCGACAAGCTGGGTCTGTAGAATAGAAGATAGCTTCCGTAATCGGTTGGTTATCAAGCGGCTGCATCTTGCAGCCGCTTTCTTTTGCTTCCGCACTTTTCTCGTTTTTTCTCAAAATACACACCAATATCACACGAGCGCTGAGGGCTATTGACGGTCTGTCGGTACAATGCGCGACGGGTTGACAACCCGCTCTACCGGAGGGTGGCTGTTCCGGCCATAAAATCGAAGTACTTTACGAATATACTGCCGGGTTTCGTGATAGGGAGGGACCCCGCGGTACTTCTCGACGGCACCTTCACCAGCATTATAGCCCGCCAGAGCCAGTCGCAGATCTGCAGGGAAATAGGCCAGCAACCAGCGAAGATAAGCCATACCACCATGCAGATTCTGGATCGGATGGGTGCTGTCACGAACTCCGAAACGAGCGGCGGTTTCCGGGATCAACTGCATCAGCCCCCAGGCGTTCTTATGGGAGCGGGCTCGTGGATTAAAGTTGGATTCGACCCGGATCATCGCCAGAACCAGATCCGGTTCCAGTCCGTATTGCGGCGCCAGGCGCCGAACCCAGGATTTGATCTGCCGGACACTGGGATCACCGGCCGCCGCCTCACCACCGATGCCCTCAGCCCAGGTGGTGATTGACTCGCCATAGATCGGGGAGTGATCTTCAACAGGCAGCACAGGGATCTCCACCAGAGCATATTCATCGAAGCGGCTGTCCCAGGTGCAGCGGGGGTCTCGGTCTCTGGGCGGATAGTTGAGAAAAGCCAGAAATCGTCGCGCCTCGGCGCTGCCTCCGGCGACAGCCACCCGCAACCAGGCCCCTGCAAGCCCCCGGTCCTGAGGCGATCCGACGCCGTTGGCGTACATCCAGGCCAGCCGAAGCTGGGCCGGAGTATGGCCAAGTCGTGCTGCGGCACAGTAAAGCTGCCGGGCCCGTCCGTAGTCATGATGACCCCAGCGGGCCTTTTCATAATCGGTAGCCATCTGCATCAGTTGTCCAGGGTCAGGATCTTGCAGCAGTCTGTTCCAGTCCAGTGCCGGTGGCTCTTCGGCCCGAACTTCCGAGGCCATCGGCAGCAGCGTCAACACCAGTAACTGCGTGATCAGCACCAGCAACGACGGCGTTCTCCGCGTCATAACTCCGCTCCATCGATAGCTACTGGTCCCTGATCGTCGGTTCATGCCGTTACCCGAGACCCGGCCCGGTTCAGACCGGGAAAAATTCAATCGGCACCCTGGTGGTCACCGTCGGCACTCCCGGTTTAGCACCGAAGTCGATCCGCTTTATCAACAGGATCAGCTTCTGCTCCAGGGATTCGGCCTTCAGCTCACTGTAAACAACCCGGCTACCGGTGACCTCACCGGCCGGGGCGATGGTAATGCTGACTACCACCTTCCCCCGCAGGCTAGGGTTTTTCCTCAGCTCACGGTTGTAGATCCGGTAGATCGCTCGCTTATGGCGGTTGAGTATCTCCTGAATCTCGTCTTCGCTCCGCGTTTTCCGCAGATCGCCGGTTGCAGGCCCGGCGGTCCCCTCGCCACTGCCGGTCACCAGACCGGGGCCTGTTCCCGCGATCAGCTCTTCCCTCAGCTCGGGCGCGCCGGTCAGTTGCTCCAGACTCGGTCCATCAGCGCCAAGACCGCCACTGCCTCGGGTGATGTCCGCCGTAGGTTGCGGTTTAGCCGCAGCGAGCTCGCCGACACCCTGACTATCCGTCCCCACCCGATCGGTAGCGATCTTCGGCGCCGACCGGCGTAGCTCAGCCAGGGAATCGCTGAGAGCCAGCACACCGTAGCGCTCAACCGTACTCCGGAGCGGCTCCTGACGAGGTGCCGCCACCTCAGCGCCTTTATCCTGCGCTCCGGGCGGCCGGGATTTAACCGACTTCGGTTTGGCAACAGGCTCCACCGGTGCCGGCGGCGGCGCAGCGGCAACAGCCGCTGGAGCGGGCTCTGAGGAGGTTGCAGCAGGGGGCTCAGATTCGGCCCGGACCGCGGATCGCGGAGCAGGAGTCGGAGCTCGGGCCCGACGAGGTGCAGCCTCGGTGCCGGTCGGTCGGGTAATGGTTTCGGCCAGGATATGGGCAATACGCAGCGGCTCCGACAGCTCGTCCCGATCAATCTGCGGCAACTCCAGCCGAGCAACAACCACACCGAGCAGCAGGAAGAGCAGCACCGAGGCGGCCAAGATCCGGCGGAAGCGACGCTCCTCTTCCGGAGATCCGACCCAGGGCAGTGCCGGCTGTAGAGATCCCGATATCATCGTTAACCCGAGTTCGTCGATCGCTGCAGCACCGACAGCGAAATATGCTCATAACCGGCCCGGCTGCTGGTCAGCATCACCTTTTTCAGCAGCCGGAACGGAATCGATTTATCCCCCATAATGGTCACCTCCCAGTCTACGCCACGGGTACCGCCGCTGATATCGCCACCGCTATCGTCATCGGCGGCCGCACTATCGGAACGCGCCCGCAGCAGGGCACTACGGAGCCCACTGATTTCGCTCTGCGGCGAGTTCAGGCTGGCCCCGGTATCCGCCACCGCTTCTCCCTGCACCAGAATATGCTGCCGGGTAACCGTGATCACCAATGTATCGCGAGGCGTCTGTCGGGCCAGTGATTCCGGCAGGCTGACCGCCTGCTGATCATCGACCGTGGTGAACTCCGAGAAATGAGCCAGGAAGAAAAACACCAGGATGGTGAACACATCCATCAACGCAACCAGGTTAAGCTGGAAACGCCCCCCGGATCGTCGCTGACGACGCTGAATCGAGCGTGCAGAAGGTCCCGGCGTCATTATTTTGCTCTCCCCCCGGACTTGTCAGCAGCCACTTCCCCCAGCGCCAGATTTGGGAACATCGGCTCCCGGATCAGCTCATCGGCGTCTCTGTACTGCCGGATTCTAACCGCATCCATCACCTGCACCAGAACATCGTAGGGAACCTGCGGCTCGAACAGCAGGGTTGCCTCGGTACTTGCAGGAAAGCGCTGCTTCAGATCCGCAGCCACTTCCGCCAGTTCTCGCCAGTCTTCCCCATCCTCGGTTCTTTTCACGATCAAGGGACGTTGCCGACCCTGATAATCCACAACCAGGGTGCCGCTGCGTACCACCACCTGCAGCTGCAGCGGATCGGAGGCCGGAGATACCTCCCTACCCTCAGTAGGCGTCTGCAGTTCAAGGATGGTGATGCCGGAAAAAACCGCAGAGATCAGCAGGAAGGGGATCAGAATCACCAGTAAGCTGAGAAAGGCGGTCACGTCCACCGTCGGCGTTTCCCGTCTGGTCCTGGCCTGCCGATACCTTCTCATCATGGGGTTCCTTCACCTACCCGTCACTTCGGCTCATCGGTTCCGGCGCCACCGCTATGTACAAGGTTAGAGACTTTGACCACCGCCATCTCCAGGCTGTCCAGCAGTTGATTAGTCTTGGTCTGCATATAGGCATGGGCCAGCAGCAGGGGGATGGCAACCATCAGGCCAAAGGCGGTGGTATTCATCGCCACCGAAATACTGGCCGACAGCAGGTCGGCCCTATTTGCCGGATCGATATCGGCAAGGACTGAAAATGCCTCGGTCAGTCCCATAATCGTCCCCAGCAGTCCCAGCAGGGTCGCGATATTGGCAAAAGTGGCCAGGTAGTGGGTCCGTTTTTCCAGTCGGGGAATATACTCCAGCATCCCTTCTTCCATGGCCATCTGCACCTCCCCGGCAGAGCCATCGCCTTTAGCCCGCTGCAGCCCGTACGCCAGGATTCGACTCATGGCTGAATCAGAGCGTAGCGTCAGCTCCCAGGCGTTCTCATAGCGCCCCTCTTCCAGCAGTGGCAATACCCGTTGCCAGACCTTACGGCTACGCACGGCGACAACGGTCAGATAGATATAGCGCTCGATAATGATGGCTATCCCCAGCGCCAGCACCAGAACGATCGGATACATAAACACGCCACCGGACTGAAAGAACCTGAGCACCGCGTATAGATTATCCATAACATAAACCTCAACAGTTGCTTGCCAGTCCGGCGTCCGGATTCAAGGAGCACCACATCGGAATGTATTATTAACTTGACGGACAACCAGGTTCCCTCCCTGGTTGTCCGTCGCCTTCCGCTAGCCTCGGCTAGTGGTCAGGGACCGTATCGACACTGTAGCCCTTCTGAATAAGCTCCAGCTCTTTACGAAACTGCTCCGGCTCCAGGGGTTCCGGTTTATCATCCAGACGATTCTCGAACGTAGCTCCATCCAGAGGAGCACCCAGTTGTTTCCATGGGGCAATATAGACTGTGCTAGGTAGCGCCCGGCTACCCCGGATGGAGAGGGGCTTCTGCTCCAGTTGCTCCTGTGGCTCCAGTTGCTCCTGTTCAGCGGCTGCAGCTTGCTTCGACAGCAGAACAGCGATCAGCAGCAGTATGGTCGCGGCGGATTTCATTGCAGGGCCTCCGTGGAACTCTGGTCATACTCCTGCCTCTGCAGGTCTTCGATCCAGAGTTCCACCTGCGGATCAGCGACTGCGGACAGGCGCTGATAGGCCCGGTAGTGACTTAATGCACAGCCGCGGTTTTGCAGATAGAGGTCGCACAGAATACCAAGATTCAGATGCGCCAGAGGATAACCCGGTTCCAATGTCAGTGCCTTTTGGTAGGCTTCCCGCGCCTGTTGGAACTGCCCACGCCGGCGAAGCAATATACCCAACTGATTGTAGGTGATGGATTTTCCCCCATCCAACGCAAGCGCCTGCCGCAATGCCTGTTCGGCCCTGCTATGTTCACCCAGTTGGAGATAGGCGATGCCGAGATTGAGCTGCACCCCCGGCACGGCCTGCCCTTCCCGGGCAATCGCTTCCAACCGCTTGGCGGCTTCGTGAAACTGTTTTGCTTTCATCCGGCTGAGCGCCTCATCAAAGGTTTTCTGCAGCCGCCCGTCGACAGCGGGAATCGCAGCAGTTGCCCCCTGTGTGCCGGTCTCGGCGAGTATGGGTTGCGGTGGAATCTGCGCGGCGGGCGCACATCCCCACAGCAGTCCGGCGACGATCCCACCGGCAACGAGGCTAGTCGAGTGCTTCCACGGTGGTTTCACTGCGCTCCTCTTTCGCATATCTGGCGGGCCATAGCTCTGCAAGCCGTTTCAGGCTCTGTTCAATCCATGCATCGTATTGTCCCCCGGAGATTCTGCTGACATTGGTCTGGTAATACGAAATGGCCTGCTCTTCAAAAGGCGCCGCCTGCTCTTCGAGCAACAGTTCATACTGCGCCAGCTCTTCATCGTTCAACCCCCGCGGCCGCTCGGAATTCAGCAGTTCATCTCCCAGTTCATGGTACATCCCGGCGATTCGGTAGGTGGCAGCCGTGGTGGTCCCCCCAACACCATAGTCGGTAACCGCCTCCAGCGCCTTCAACGCCCGCTTCATCGCCTGCAGTTTTTTCGTCAGCTGTTGCTGCAGCGGTTCGGTCAGCCGGATCCGCTCAAAAGCGCTGACCTGCTCCTCTGCCAGGCTCAGACTTGCCTGCGCCGCCACCGGGGCGGTGCTGTCGTCACCCCCAAATCGATCCGTTCGGATGATCTCCATCAGCCAGTGTTTGCGTCCCGGCTCATCGTCTGACGAGTGGGCCAGATCCGCCAGTTTCCGACGCACGGCAACCGCCTCGGCCACGGGCTTCGGAAAATCCCCGACATAGCGCTCGAGAGCAGCTTGCGCCTGTTCGATACGATCCAACTGCTGATAGAGTTCGGCTGCCCGCAGCAACGCCTGACGGCGCTCAACTGCAGGCCTCTGACCTCGCCCCAGTTCAAACCAAGCATCAGCAGCTTCGATCCGGCGACCGCCGCGGTCGTAGGCGAAGGCCAGCTTCGGTAACACCTGCTGCTGCAACGGGAGGCCGGGATGATCATCACGAAACTGCTGCAGCACCCGGATCGCCGGATCCCACCGCTCCAGTACCAACAGCGACGTTGCCCCATCATATTGTGCTCTGGGGTGAACAGATGATTCCGAACCGCCGTCGGCGGCAGCCCGGAGAAACAGTTCTGCCGCGCGCGGCTGATCGCCTTCATCCCGGGCCGCTTCCGCTTGGCGGTAGACAGCAAGTGCCATGACTTCGCGTAGCGCGGTTCGTCGAACATCGTCGGCTGCCGCCAGCCCTAGGGCCTGCCGATAGCCATGCTCCGCCCCGGGATAGTCCTGCTGCTGAAACCGGGCCCGGGCCAGCAAGGTCCAGGCAACCTGACGCAGCATTACCGGCACCCCCTGCTGTTGCAGCAGCGTTTCAGTGGCTTCGGCAACCTCCACCAGTCGACCGCGATCCAGCAGCTCGGAACCGGCCCGGCTGAACACAGCCACCGCATCCCGGTGCTCGGGCCAGGTCCGGACAAACCGTAGCTGACTCTCGGTAAAGCGCTCAAACCAGAGGGTCTGCGCTTCCCCCTCCAGCAGTTTCAGCTGCTGAGCGTAAGCCTTGAGGGCCGATCGACCCGCCTCGCTGCCACGGTCACTGTTACCTCGCTCATAGGCGACGCGCTGGTACTCCGTCACGGCGCGGGAATAGACACCGCGCTGGTATAGCAGCTCGGCCAGCTGAAAGTTCATCTCGACCGCCAGCTCGCTATCGACAGCGCTACCGGCTGTGCTACCAAAACCGGTCAGGTAGCGACGATAGCGTTGCTCCGCCATTTCAAACGCCTCGACCGATCCGGTTTTCAGCGCTTGTCGATGGGAATCACCGGCCAGTTCCACCAGCGACGTCTGCAACTGCGTGATCACCTCCGGAAACGACGACGGCTCATGTCGGCGCCAGAATTCCCGCTCCAGCCCGTAGCGCTCGACAAACTCGGCTCGGGTGATCAGGACGCTCTGCTGAGAACCCTCCCGCCGGTAAAGCCGGATCGCTTTCAGGTAGTGGCGGGGAGCGTCAGAATCCAGGGGTCGGTGCCGGGCCAGCGCAAGCCAGGTAGCGGCGGCATCGGTGGACAATCCTTTACGCTGATAGTGGTCGGCAAGATGTCGGTATACCTCCAACTCGTAGGGTCTGCTCCCCCGACGCTCGAAGAAGTCGGCGACGGCATCGATTCCGGCGAGCGAGGAAAAGCACAGGCTGACGGCCCGGAACAGATCATCAATCTGTTCCCGATCGGCCTTTGAGCGTTCTGAAAACAGCCGCTGCGGATCCGAATTCGGCGGTATCTTGCGGTCCAGCAGGGTGAAAAACGGCTCCAGCGCCTCGTCATAACGTTCCTGCCGCAGCAGGCTCCAGCCCAGCTTGTTCAGCCCCTGCTCATAGACGGCCACCCCTTCACCCAATTTCACCACGGCACCATAGGCCGCCTCCGCCCGGACAAAGTCCTGTTCGCCGAACAACAGCTCACCGAACCTGAACTGGGCATCGGCGTAGAGTCTGGTGTTGGCAGTCGGGTACTGACCGATCAGCCGCTGCAGAATCTCGATTGCCCTCAGCGGTCGCCCCTGGCCCTCATGGGCCTTTGCCAGTTGATAGAGCAGCTCTGCCGTAGCGGGATTCTGTGGCCGGATGGCCAGCAGCTGTTCATAGATGGTGATCGCCTCGCTGTATCGTTCATCGGCTGAGCGGGAGTCGGGAGTCGTTCGGTCCGTCAGGCCGGAACTGTCATCCGTCCACGCACTTTCCACCAGCAAGTCCGCAAGACGTCGTCGAATCTCCTGATACTCGGTAGTGGTCGGATAGTCCTGCAGAAAATCCCGGTAGGCTTTGATCGCCTTTTCCCGGGCATCTCCGCTCAGTGGCACTTCAGCATCGACGCCGGGTACTGCGCGAAGATCGGCAAGGGTCAGCGTGGCAGCAGGAGAAGCACCGGAATCCAGGCCCGGCTTCACCCCCGACTCGCCAAGGCAGCCCGCCATCAACCCGACAGATGACAGCAACAAGACGAGTCCGATCGGCGGTCGCTGCAACTTATTCATCCCATTATTCACCCCTTTATTCATCCCGGGCCGCATCATAGCTCTTGGCCAGTTCCAGCCGGGCCTGCTCAAGATTGGCTTCAAGCCGACGTCGGCGCCGTTCCAGTTCCGCCAATGCCAGCTTTCTGGCATAGCGTTCATAGGCATCGATCGCCGCGGTGATACGTCCCTGCAGTCCGGCGATCCGATCGCGCAACGCCGCCAGATAGCCTTCCAGTTCACCTCTTCGGCTTTCGCCCTTCTGGAATCGGCGAATCAACCGTCCTACCCGCTCTCCACCGGCGGCCAGTGCTCTGACCAGCTCTCTGAGTTTCTGCGGTTTCGATACCCGAACCTCTGTCTGGATCGGATCCGAGCCGGGTACCCGACGCGAGACCCTCTCAAGCTGTCGGGAACCTATGCCGTCGGGACTCAGCTCGTCCGGGTAGGCAAAATCCTCGTCTGATTTCGGTATCCGGATGATGCCGGCGATAGGGAAATCGGTCTGCTCGGCCCCCGGTATCTGAATAATTCCTGCCTCCGGCAGTCCGCTCCCGTCCGATTCGGGAAGGCCGCTGGAATCCGATTCCGGCAGCCCGGACCAGCCGTCCGGTAGCGGCAGGGTTTGGCGCTCCGGCGGAAGATCCAGCTCCGGTAACGAGGGTTTTTGCCGGGCCGAATACGGCTGTCCGCCATCGCGCCGCTCATGCTGCCAGTGGGAACCGGCCCCGTCCGGCTCCACCCCTTCCGGCCCGCTGTTCGGTACACTGCCTTCGCTGGGATTACCAGCTTCAGTGCCCGGTGCTGTGAAACCGGTTTCAGGGTCCGGAAGCGCCCGCTCGGCTTCAGGCTGCCGGGTAAGATCAGCCAGACGATCCAGGGTGTCCAGCCCCTGATTCAGACGATCCAGCATCGCCCGGAGATCGGTCTGCCCACGGGTCGTCTGTTGGAATTCCCGGCTAGCAAGCAACGGTCCCATATAGGGAGCACGGGTTATGTCGGCTGCCGACTCCCGACGCAATGAAACCATCGCCTGATTCACCCGCGTCAGTTCCCGGGAAAAGACATCGACGGCCTCTTCATAACTCCGTGCCGCCAGCTCCGGCGACTGCAGCTCCCGATGCAGGGACGGAACAGCCAGCAGCGACTCCTGCACCGCCGGATCTTCCGTCGCGCGACCGCGCAGTTCCATCCAAGGGGTCAGCGCGTCAGCGGACCGCCCCTGCTTCCGGGTAATCCAGCCGGTCGCCAACAGCGCCCGATTTGAAGAGGGGCCATGCAGGCGAACCTTACTCAGATGACTCAATGCCTGCTCCGGTTGCTCCAGACGCATTAATGTATAGGCCAGGGTCAGATTCGCTTTGTCTTTGAGAGAGAGCAGCTCCTCCTTGGTTGCCGACAGGCCGGCAACATGCAGCAACGCAGGCATTGCCTTTTCAAGTCGACCGGCTCTAACCAGAGCGACCCCGAGGTTATAATCGGCATAAGCGGACAGGGCTTCGGGCCCCTGCCATTGTTTCAGTGCCGACGCCGCACCGACATAGTCCCCCTGAGCCATCAGAACATGGGCGAGCAGCAGGCGGTGCTGCCCCCGGATATCCATGGGCAACTGACCGCGGATATTATCGAGCGCCTTTCCGGCCGCTGTCAGTTGACCTTGATGAAAAAACGCTTTGGCGAGTTCCAGCCACGCCCGGTTTCTAAGCTCATCCCCGACCCGCTCGTCCAGCAGGGTGTGGAACGTGGCTTCCGCTTCGTCCCGTAACCCCCAGGCCAGTTTTAATCGCGTCAGCACCACCACCGCATCTGCAGTAGTCAGCTTCAGTTGGCCCCGGTCATAGGCCAGTTGCAGACGGGTTATGGCGGAAAAATGATCCTCCTGCTGCTGATGAAACAGAGCCTCACCGTAGATCAGCTCGCGCAGCCGGTCAGCACTCCGGCCGGAATTGGAGTCCGCCGTCGAGGTCGATACCAGGCCGACGCTCAAGGCCATAATCAAAACGGTGATGCCGAAAATAGATACCGGGGGGGGCTTCATCATGGCGGCTACCACTCGAAAATTTCAAGCTGAGGATCCTTCCCGGCACTTGGACGAGCGATGCGCAGCTCGAGGTATTTGGGCCGCCCCACCTTGGCAATGGCTTTTTCCTGACTTCGCTCTACCCACCGGCCGTCCTGCCCTTGGCTGGTAACGGAAACCCTAATGCTGTGGTCACCGGTTTCAAGCGTGCCGATATAGGGCCGATGGACGCCTCCCAGGCCCAAGGCCCGGTTCTGGTTCCGGTCATAGTGGTGGCGGACGATCTCCCTGCCGTTCAGTTCGATCTGAATGCTACTCAGAACAACCGGCTCATCCTTCGGTACCGAAATGTAGATCACCAGCTGCTCGGCTTTGGGATACAACAGCTCTTCTTCAAGCTGAAGAAGCTCCCGGTTTATCTCCAGAACCTCCTTCTTGATCGCCCTGACTTCCTGATCCAGGGTGGAAAAATCCTTAGCAGCCTGCAGCGCTTCTCCGCGGGCCTGCGCAGACAGAAATATCATCACAAGGAAATACCACGGCGTTATGCCAAGCAATCCACCGACTTTCGACAGGCGAAGCTTGAAGGCAACCAGCGTCGACCGATCATCTTTGGCCACTCTAGCCATGACGATCCCTCCCGTGTAACAGAGAAAAATCAGTGTCAGACGGGCTACAGCCGCTCTTCTACCCCTGCACGGATACGCTCTAAGGATAGGTGACGGGCTGGTTGTTTTCTATTCAGAAGCCAGGCTTACAGAAAGATAACGGCCACTATCAGAGCGGGGTTAAGAAACACGCAAGTAAAGCGGATTTAGGCGAACACATAAGAGACATTATTATGTAGCTAGTAAAATTTAGTCAGCCTCGCTTTAGCCTGGGGATATCCTTGCGGGCAGCAGGTCTCGTTTTGCAAGGTAATCAGCCTTGATAACAATTTAAATGCAGGGAGAGCATTCCGATACAATAAGCATCGGACATTCTGACTATTTTGAGGCCCAGCCCTCCTTTCCGCCGGTCGTCAATACAAGAACAATCTCCAAATCCGTCGTTGTCATCGCGCACATACCAACTCCTTAACCACCAGATTGATATAAGCCTCGCATAAGCCGTTAAGTTTGATCTGAAATCAGGCCTCCAGAGCGTACTTTAGAGGTTAAAATAGGGTATCGGGAATCCGCTCCTCTGCCTTATCGTGTTCAGATTTAAATGCATCGATAATCAAACAATCGGTCTCACACTCCGGCAGCGAGTCCAACTCTACAACGGTTGCCAGAGCCTGTGGTTCCAATTGCGGATCTCCAACACCGACATGACTGAGGTCTTGTTCCAGCAGGACCTGTTCAAGCAAACACCGAATTGCTGTAATCGCTGCTGATTAGATTTGATCATCAGAAATTTTCCGGCCATAGCAGGGCAACGGCTCCATCGTTCAGACATCAACTCACGGATTTTTCTCGGATGAGCAGCGCTTAGACAGGAAGGCCGAAAACGGTCGGAAAATGATATTTCCCAATACAACAACTGCGCCTAGCGGCAAGCACAGTCTGGCCCTTGGCGACAAAGGAGCGTTTTGAAATACTGCTGAGCTTCATCAACCGGCGAGACCACTTATGACCCAGCTTTTCGACGACTGGCCTGATCCCTACGAGCAGTGGTTTCAAACCCCGATCGGGCAATTGGTGTATCAGACCGAACTGGCACTGATCCTGGATCAGGTTCAACCCCAAGCCGGGGAGAACGTTCTCGATGCCGGCTGCGGCAGCGGTATCTTCACCGCCCCGCTGATTGAACGAGGTGTACGAATCACCGGGGTGGACCTGTCGCTTCCGATGCTGTCACGAGCAACCGCCAGGCTACCCCAAGCCCGCTTTGCCGCCGCAGATATCGGCAAACTACCCTTTGCCGACAATACGTTCGATAAGTGCGTGTCGATCACCGCGCTGGAGTTTATCGAGGACGCTGAACAGGCCCTCGGCGAGCTGTTCCGGGTCACCCGTCCCGGCGGTAAGGTCGTGGTCGCTACCCTGAACAGCCTGAGCCCCTGGGCAGCCCGTCGGCACGACAACGCCAAGCAGGACAAGGACTCGGTCTTCAACCACGCCTGGTTTCGCAGTCCCGACGAGCTGCTGGCCCTGACTCCGATCAGCGGCGAAACCCATACGGCGGTTCACTTTGACAAGCACTGCGAACTAGCCGAGGCTAAAGCGATCGAACAGCAAGGTCTGCAGCAACAGCGCAACGACGGCGCCTTTCTGATCGGCAGCTGGATTAAGCCCTGAGGGCATCAACAGGAGCAGGGAAAGATGACTACAGCCCCGTTAACCCAAGAACTGTTTCGCGAAGACGGCTATCTACAACACTGCGAAGCGACGGTGGTTGAACACCGCGACGACGGGTTCGTCACCGATCAGACCGTGTTCTATCCGGTCGGCGGCGGCCAGCTCGGCGACAGCGGCCACCTGAAAAGGGCCGACGGTAGCGAAATTACCATCAGCAATACCCTCAAAGAACGCGATAGCGGCGCCATCGTGCACCAGACCGACGCCTCTGCGCTGCCGACGATTGGCGAACGGATCAGCTTACAGATTGACTGGGACCGGCGTTACCGGATCATGCGCCTGCACAGCTGCATGCATATGCTCTGTGCCGTGGTGCCGGCAGCCGTAACCGGCGGCGGCATACGCGATGACGGCAGCGCCCGGATCGATTTCAACCTGCCCGAACCACCCGACAAACTGGCGATCGAGGCTGACCTGAATCGACTGACCCAAGGCGATCACCCGATGTCGATCCACTGGATCAGCGATGAGGAGATGGAAGCGCGGCCCGAGCTAATCCGCACCATGAGTGTCAAACCGCCGATGGGCCACGGCCGGGTAAGACTGATCCAGTTCGACGGTGCCGATCTGCAGCCCTGCGGCGGCACCCACGTCGCCAACAGCGGCGAGATTGGTCCGGTCAGAATCAAGAAGATCGAGAACAAAGGCAAGCAGAACCGCCGCATCATCGTAATACTGGACGAGTAATCGGTAGAGACCACCTCAGCGGCTAAGATGCTCCAGATCATAAGCGGTCTTATGGACCGGTTGGCGCATGATGAAATTGCTGATGATCGAATTGACCCCTTCGATGGCGGCCAGTTTATCCAGTAACAGTTGCTGGTAATGGTCCAGATCCCGGGTGACCATCTTCAGCATGTAGTCCGACTGGCTGCCGGTGATCAGATAGCACTCCATCACCTCGGGTATCAACGCCACCGCTTCCTCAAACAGCTTGAGCCGGTCCTTGGTCTGTTTCTCCAATGAGATCTGCACCAGTATCGTCATCGGCAGACCAATTTTCTTCGGATCCAACACCACAATCTGTCGAGCGATCAGCCCACGACTCTCCAACTGCTTTACCCGCCGACCACAGGGGGTCGGCGAAAGCCCCACCGCGTCAGCCAGCTCCGCAATACTGATACGGGCATCCTGCTGCAACAGCTCCAGAATTCTTCTATCAATTCGATCCAGTTTTTCCATCAGTGTCACCCCCGGCTGGTTGAACCATTTTGCTGGACTCCTGAACGGGAATACTACCGCAACCCTTAGCGCCAAAATCTAATATCTAAAGATTTTTTAGCCGCAACATCCAACAACCATCAATTAAGCTAGCGATTTTAGCCTCTTGAGCTCCGATCGCAGTGATAACCTTTATAGCCACGACAACAACAAACCGGAGCCTCCTAGATGAACCCCTGCCATGCTGACACGGCCTACTCCGCCGAAGAACAGGAATTGGAAAACAGCGAGTGGATCGAAGCGCTCGACTACATCTTCCACGAGCAGGGAGAGGGTCGCAGCCGGGAGATGCTGCGACTACTGCAGAATCATCTGTTGAAAAAGGGGGTTAGCCTGGCCGAAGCGACCCTGAACACCCCCTATCGAAATACCATCGCACCACAGCAGCAGCCCGGCTATCCAGGCGATATCGCGCTGGAGCAGAAGATCGAGAACATCATTCGTTGGAACGCGATGGCGATGGTGCTGCAGGCTAACGCCAACGGTTCCGGTGTCGGCGGCCATATCGCCACCTACCAGTCCGCCGCCACCGCGCTGGAAGTGTGCTTCAATCACTGGTTCCAGAGCCGCAGCCCGGACTACGGCGGCGATATCCTGATGGTGCAAGCCCATGCGGCCCCCGGCTTATACGCCCGCGGCTACCTGGAAAACCGCATTACTGAACAGCAGCTGGTCAATTTCAGGCGTGAGCTGCAACCCGGTGGCGGCCTGCCCTCCTACCCTCACCCCCGGCGTCTACCGGACTTCTGGCAGCTGCCCAGCGCCTCGATGGGCCTCTCGACCCCCTCGGCGATCTACCAGGCCCGATTTATGAAGTACCTGGAAAACCGCGGTATCAAACCGGCTAACGGCGGTAAGGTCTGGTGCTTTATCGGTGACGGCGAATCGGACGAACCGGAAGTGCTCGGCACCATCAACATGGCGACCCGCGATAATCTCGACAACCTGGTGATGGTGATCAACTGCAACCTGCAACGGCTCGACGGCCCGGTCCGGGGCAACGGCAAGATCATCCAGGAGCTGGAGCGCAGCTACCGCGGTGCCGGTTGGGATGTGATCAAGGTGATCTGGGGCAGCGAGTGGGACGAACTGTTCTCCCGCGATCAGGACGGACTGCTGCAGGCGCGGATGGACCGCGCCGTGGACGGCGATTACCAGTTCTACACCGTCTCCGACGGCAAAACCGTGCGGGAACACTGGATCGACGGCGATCCGCGTCTGGCCGAGCTGATGAAGACCCTCAACGACGACGAGATCCGCCTGATCCGTCGTGGCGGTCATGATCGTAAGAAGCTCTACGCCGCCTTCGATCGGGCCTCCCGCAATACCGGCAAGCCCACGGTGATCCTGATGAAAACGGTCAAGGGCGAAGGCATGGGCTCCTCCGCCGAAGGCCAGAACACCGCTCATCAGCAAAAGCAGTTCAGCGCCGAAGATCGCATCGCCATTGGCCGCCGCTTCGGCATCCCGCTGTCCGATGAGCAACTGGCCCAGGCGGCCTTCTACAAGCCGGCCGAAGACAGTCCTGAAGCTCTCTACCTGCATCGGCAGCGGCAGCAGCTCAACGGTTACCTCCCCAGCCGTACCACTCAACAGCCGCGCCTGACCGCTCCGTCGCTGAGCCTGTTCCAACGGGCCATCGATGGAACCACGCGGGAGCAATCCACCACCATGGCCTTTGTGCGCATGTTGGCGTCGATGATGAAAGACAATGCGCTGGGCCGCTATATCGTGCCGATCGTTCCGGATGAGGCCCGTACCTTCGGGATGGAGTCGCTGTTCAATCAGTTCGGGATCTACTCCAGCGAGGGACAGAAATACAAGCCGGTGGATGCCAGCTCGCTGCTGCCCTACAAGGAGGCCAAAGACGGCCAGCTGCTGCAGGAGGGGATCTGCGAAGCCGGGGCGATGGCATCATTCCTGGCCGCTGGTACCGCCTACGCCAACTTCGGCGCGCCAATGATTCCGTTCTACACCTTCTATTCGATCTTCGGCTTCCAACGGGTCGGCGACATGATCTGGAGCTGCTCCGATGCGATGGCCAAAGGCTTCCTGCTCGGCGGCACCGCCGGTCGTACCACCCTGAACGGTGAAGGGCTGCAGCACCAGGACGGTCACTCCCATGTCATCGCCGCCACGGTACCGAACCTGCGCAGCTACGACCCCGCCTTCGCCTACGAACTGGCGGTGATCGTTCGTGACGGTATCGAACGGATGTACCAGAACGATGAGAACATCTTCTACTACCTGACGCTGTACAACGAGAACTACCCGATGCCGGCCATGCCCGCGGATGACGACAACATCAACATCGAGCAGGATATTCTCAACGGCCTGTACCGTTTCCAGGCCGACTCTAGCGAGGGTCACAAGGTCCACCTGTTCGGTAGTGGCAGCCTGATGCAGGAGGTGCTCAAAGCCGCCGAACTGTTGCGCGGTTTCGGCTGCAGCACCGATATCTGGAGCGTCACCAGCTACACCGAACTGCTGCGTCAGGCCGAGCAGAGCGAGCGCCTCAACCGACTCAATCCCGAGTCGCCGGTACAGAACCATATCGAGCGCCAGCTGGCCGATGAACAGGGGATCATCGTCGCCTGTAGTGACTACATGAAGATACTGCCCGACAGCATCGCCCGCTGGCTGCCATTGCCGCAGGTCAGCCTGGGTACCGACGGTTTCGGATTGAGCGAATCGCGGCCGGACCTGCGCGATCACTTTGAAGTGGATGCCCGCTATATCGCCTGGACCGCCCTGACCGAACTCTATCGCCAGGGAACCCTGACGCTCGACAGCCTGCAGCAAGCCCGGTCGCAGCTGCAGATCCCCACCAGCAAACTGGACCCGGCGTCGCTGTAATCAACAATCGGTCGGTATCCGTCGGAATCGGCTATGGTGATCGCTCGCTTGGGTGAATAGCCTCAGGTTGTCGATCAAGTTAATACGCCTGACAGCTATCCAGCGATTTAGACAGGCTGTGCACCAGCTGGCTGCGGGTCACGATGCCGACCACCTTCTGGTCCCGGGTAACCGGGTAGACCTTCGGGCGGTTGGTCTGCATCTGCTGACCCAGCTCCAACGTGGTCAACTGCTCCGATACCGACAGCGGATCGTCCCGCATCAGCTCGGCCACGGTGACGTGGGCATCGCAGTGATAGCTTTCGGCGATCAGCTTCTGCAGGCAATCCTGTTCAGACAGAAAGCCCACCAACTGTTGCTGCTCATCCACCACCGGCAGGCCACTCAAGCCGCTGTCGACGATGAGTTTGACCGCCTCGGACAGCCCCATATGGGGATGCAGCAAAGCACTGGTTTTCATGATCTCTTTGACTTGTAGCATGATCTTCCTCCCGTGGGTCTCCCCACTTTCGCCGTTTACCCATCGCCTGAAGGATCTCCACCAGGCGACGGGAACCGGTATCAGGCAGCGCTGGGCTGCGCTTCCTGTTCACTGTCCGCCGAGTCGTTCGGCTCATCTGAGCTAATCGGCTCACGAATCAGGTAATCAAAGGCGCTCAGGGCGGCGGTCGAGCCCGACCCCATCGCGATAATGATCTGTTTGTAGGGCACGCTGCTGACATCGCCGGCAGCGAATACACCCGGCATTGAGGTTTCGCCACGCTGGTTGATCTCGATCTCGCCGTGAGCAGTCAGATCGATACTGTCACCCAACCATTCGGTATTCGGCACCAGACCGATCTGAACGAAGATGCCCGCCAACGCCAGCTGGTGTTGCTCGTCGGTTTCACGGTCGACATAAGTCAACCCGGTCACCCGTTGGCCGTCGCCCAATACTTCGGTGGTCATCGCCGACGCGATGATGTCGATATTGCTCATCGAGCGCGCTTTGCGTTGCAGCACCTCATCGGCGCGCAGCGTGTCGGCAAACTCCAACACGGTAACGTGCTCGACGATGCCGGCCAGATCGATCGCCGCTTCGATACCGGAATTACCACCACCGATCACCGCCACCGACTTGCCCTTGAACAGCGGACCGTCGCAGTGGGGGCAGTAAGCCACGCCGCGGCCACGGTATTCGTGCTCGCCGGGAACATTCATCTCTCTCCAGCGCGCCCCGGTGGACAGCACCACCGAACGGCTCTTCAGCGTGGCACCGCTCTCCAGCGGCACTTCGATCAGGCCGTTACGCTGAATTCCTGCGGCCCGCTGTCCCTGCATCAGGTCGACATCGTAATCGAGCACATGCTGCTCCAGGTTCGCCACCAGCTTGGGGCCCTCGGTGGCGCTGACCGAGATAAAGTTTTCGATCGCCATGGTGTCGAGCACCTGGCCACCAAACCGATCGGCGACGATGCCGGTACGAATCCCTTTGCGAGCGGCATAGATCGCCGCTGCCGCGCCGGCCGGGCCACCACCGACTACCAGCAGGTCGTAGGGTTCTTTCTGATCTAACTCTGCAGCTTTCTTAGCGGCCGCTCCTGTATCAAGAGCGGTGTCCAACTTGTCGACCATCTCATTCAGCGTCATCCGGCCCTGGCCGAACAATTCACCATTCACATAGACCGACGGTACCGCCAGGATGTTGCGCGACTCTACTTCTTGCTTGAACAGCGCCCCATCGATCATCCGGTGCTGAATCTGAGGATTGATCAGCGCCATCAGGTTGAATGCCTGCACCACCTCCGGGCAGTTCTGGCACGACAGCGAGATATAGGTTTCGATCACCAAGGGGCGATCCAGTTGCTCAATTCGGTCCAGCAGCGCTTGCTCCTGCTTCGTCGGATGGCCGCCGGCCTGCAGCAACGCCAGCACCAGTGAGCTGAACTCATGCCCCATGGGCACCCCGGCAAACTCGACCCGGGGTTCTTCACCCTCACGGGCAATCGCCATAGCCGGCACCCGTCCCGACGGGGAGGCTTGCTGTCGGACGCTGATCAGCGCCGACAAGGACTCGATCTCTGTGGCCAGTTGATAAAGCTGCTGAGACTGCGGGCTGTCATCCAGCGCCAGCAGCAACTCGATCGGTGCGACCACCTTTTGAAGGTAACTTTCCAGCTGTAGTTTCAGTTGAGTATCCAGCATCTTTACGTCCTGCCTGTAAAACAGTTGTCTCCCACCCCTGCAATCTGAGCGTCCGGGGAGAGGTATAGAATCAAGTGTTGGGACCGGCATCATGCCGGCCCCGAGGTATCTGATCGGGCTGCGATCAGACCACCGTTTATAGATTGGTCGTTAAATCTTGCCGACCAGGTCCAATGACGGAGCCAGGGTCTCTTCACCCTCTTTCCACTTCGCCGGGCAGACCTCACCCGGATGCGCTGCCACGTACTGGGCCGCTTTGATCTTACGCACCAGCTCACCGGCATCACGGCCGATACCACCGGCGTTGATCTCGATGATCTGGATCTTGCCTTCTGGGTCGATCACGAAGGTACCGCGTTCGGCCAGACCCGCTTCTTCGATCATCACCTCGAAGTTGCGGGTGATCAGACCGGTCGGGTCGCCGACCATCGGGAAGTTGATCTTGCTGATGGTGTCGGAGGTGTCGTGCCAGGCCTTGTGGGTAAAGTGGGTATCGGTTGAAACCGAGTACACCTCGACGCCCATCTGCTGCAGTTCCGGGTAGTAGTCAGCCAGGTCACCCAGTTCGGTCGGGCAGACAAAGGTGAAGTCGGCCGGGTAGAAGAACACCACGGACCACTTACCCTTCAGGTCGGCATCGGAAACTTCGACAAAATTTCCCTGGTGAAAAGCTTGCGCATTGAACGGTTTGATTTCGGTGTTGATCAGCGAGTTAGACATTGGTTTCTCCCAGTACGGTTGCGTTATCGCAGATAAGTTGTAAACACAGGAGCAATGCTAAGACTCAACCAATCATCATTAAAATCTATTATTTAAATTACCCTGATAGCAGTTAGCTATTAACAATCATATCCGTTGCCTTGATCGGCCCTGCCCCCCTGACCTCCCGGCGCAACTGGGTTACCCTGCAGCCTCTATTGATCAGCGTAGGAGAAGGACCTTAATGCTCAATCGGATCAAACCCGTCGTCGTATCGCTGCTGCTGGCCGGCGCCAGTTTCTCGGCCCAGGCCAACGACGACCTCTACCAGAGCGCACTGGATTATCAGCGCCAGGGTGACGAACGCGCCGCCGTTATCGAACTGAAGAACCTGCTCAGCGAGCAGCCCGAGCATGCCCGGGGGCGCCTGTTGCTGGGTGAGCTGTATCTCAAGCGAGGTGACATTAAAGGTGCTGACAAAGAGCTACGCCGTGCCCGTCAGTTGAACGTCGATGCCCCCAGATTGCCTCTGTTACTGGCCCGAACCCAGTTACAGCAGGGTCAGGCGGACAGGGTCGAACAACAGCTGTCACCTTTAACCTTCGAGCAACCCGATCTGGAAGCGGAGCGGCTACTATTGCTGGGCCACAACTATCTGGCCCGCAAACAGCTGCAACAGGCCGAGCGCTCCTATCAAGCGGCAGAATCGCTGCACCCCAGCAGCGAGATCAATCTCAGCCTGGCTCGCTTGGCGCTGCTGCAGCAACAGCCGGATGCCGCGATCAAACGAGCTAAAGCCGAGCTGACCAATCCCGATTCGGCCCCCTCGGCGCAGCTGTTATTGGGTCAGATTCAATTACAACAGGGCGATCCAAGCGGTGCCCGGCAGTGGTTCGACCCCCTACTGGACAAACAGCCCAACAACCTGGCCGCGCAACTGGGCCGGACCCGCGCATTGCTGCAGCAGCGCGAACTTGAGCTGGCCCGACAGCAGGTCGACCAGTTATTAGCACTGGCCCCCGGACTGCCGGATGCCGAGCAGATCTCGGCGGCCCTGTATCTGCAAAATGGCGAGCTGGAGAAAGCCCGCGATATTCTCGACCCACTCAGCCAACGCTTTGATCGCCACCCGGAGGTTACCTATCTGGCCGGCTACACTCACCTCCAGTTGGGCAACCA
Source organism: Motiliproteus coralliicola (assembly GCF_003345655.1). Classification (GTDB taxonomy): domain Bacteria; phylum Pseudomonadota; class Gammaproteobacteria; order Pseudomonadales; family Balneatricaceae; genus Motiliproteus; species Motiliproteus coralliicola. The sequence goes on along the minus strand of NZ_QQOH01000002.1, from coordinate 731,072 downwards.
CTCACAGGCCGAAAACCTACTGTCGCGCAACCTCAATCGATATCCGCAACACCGGGCTACTCGCCTGGCGCTGGTGCGCTACTACATCACCCAACAGCGCTTCGCTCAGGCTCAATCCGCGTTGGAACCGTTGCTCGACGATGATCAGATTCCTTCCCCCGTCTACTCCTTGGCCGGTGCGCTGAACCTGCAACGCGGCGATACCGAAACCGCCACCGATTACTTCCGTCGGGCGATGCAGGAAGGCGATGCGGAGCGTGCCGGTCGGCCGCTGGCGATCTCGGAAATTCTCAGTGGCGAACTGGATGCCGGCATCAGTCGGCTGGAAAGCATCGCCGAGCAGGCAGGCCAAGCCGACCTACAGACCGACTCATTGCTTCTGCGTGCTTACCTCAGGGCCGATAAAACCGACAAAGCCCGGCAACTGCTGCAACAACGGATCGAAACGAGCCAGGATCGTGCCAGCTACCAACTGCTGGCTGCCATTATGGAGATCCAGCTCAACAACTTCCCGGCCGCCGAACAACGGCTTAACCAGCTGCGCCAGGAACAACCGCAGCATCTGGGTGCCCTGCTGGGACTGGCCCAACTGGCCCGTCTCCAACAACAGCCGGACCAAGCACAGAGCCTTTATCGACAGGCCAAGAACCTGGCTCCGGATGATCTGCGACCGGTAAAGGGGCTGGTCAGCCTGGCGCTGCAGCAGCGGCAGCTCGAACAGGCAGAAACCCTGACCGCCGACTTCTATCAACAACACCCGACCATCGAATCCGCCCAGCTCTATCTGGCACTGCTGAACCAGTTGCAGCGCCAAAACAAGTTCGACGAGCTGCTGCCATCGATCCGGAGCCGTTTCCCGGATAATCCGGGCTTCGCCCTGGTAGAGATCAAGAAACTGGTTGCCGACGGCAAACTCAACAGTGCCCGAACCCAGTTGGAGCAGTTGGTCGACGCCCAACCCCAATACCGCCCGGCCCAACTGAGCCTGCTGCAGCTGCTGCTGACACTCAAACAGCCGGAGGCGGTGCTGGCCCAGAGCGACCGCTTCAATGACCTGTTGAGCCAACATCCGTTGACGCTGATGTACCGCGGTGACGCCTACCATCTACTCAAGCGCCCCGAGCAGGCTATCCAGGCATTCCGTCAGGCTTATACCAATCGCCCCTCACCGGTGCTGGCAGCGAGGCTCTCTCGCGCCATCGCACCACAAGATCGCCAGGCAGCGATTGAGTTTCTCGATCGTCATCTACAGCGCTTCCCACGGGATCAGGGGGGGATGCTGTACCAGGCTGAGCTGCTGCAGCGGGAGCAGCCCGGCGATTCGGTTTCCACCTACGAACGGCTACTGACACTCAACCCGGAACATATCGTGGCGCTGAACAACCTAGCCTGGGTCTACCAGCAGATCGGCGATTCACGGGCACTGGAAATGGCCGAACGGGCCTACCGACTGGCCCCGGACCAACCGGCCATCGGCGATACCCTCGGTTGGATATTGCTGGAGCAGCAACCGCAGAAGGCTCTGCCGCTGCTGCAGCGGGCAGCCACGGCGCTGGATGATCCCACGGTGCAGTACCACTACGCCGCCGCGCTGGCCAAAACCGGAAACAAGCAGAAGGCGATCGAGGTGCTGGAGCCGTTGATGCGCAAACGTTTCGACGACAAGGCCAAAGCCCGCGAGTTACTCAGATCACTGCAGTCCTAAGCGGGAGGGACTACTAACCATCGGTATCGCTCAGGCCGCGTTGGCCTGGGCGGCTACCACCTGCTGCAGCGTTTCCAGCGCCCCCAGCGCGCTCCCCAGCCGGTGACGTACCATCATCGTCGGGACCCGCGCGATCGACGACTCGATCGGCTCAACCACCAACTCGTCGCTGTAGCGGCTCTGCTCCACCACCCAGCGCGGCATCAGGGTCGATCCCAGTCCGATACTGACGCAGCCGATAATGCCATCCAGTGTTCCCAGCTCCATCACCCGCCCCCCGGCAAAACCACTCTGGCGTTGCCAGGTCAGCGCCCGATCGCGGTAGACGCAGCCTTCACGAAACAGGATCAACGCCGGCTCTTCGGTGCGGATCCCCTTGCCGTGGACCAACACCAGCTCCTCGATCAGCACCTGGGTGGCCAGCAACTCGGGATGATCGACCGCGCCGCCGACAAAGGCACAATCGATCTTGTGGGCCAGCAACCGATCCAGCAAAGCTGCCGAGGTCTCACTCTCAATCCGGAGCTGCACCCCTGGATGCTTCTGGCGTAACTGTTTCAATGCCCCGGGCAACCGGAACGAGGCGAAGGTCTCCATGGTGCCGATCCGAAGCTCACCGGTCTGCTCGCCGACCTGTCGAACCGCCATCGAGGCCGCGTTCTCCAGCTGCAGCAACTGGCGCGCATGCTTGACCAGCTCTTTGCCGGACGGCGACAGTGCCAACCCACGCCCCTGGCGGTAGAACAACTCGGTATCAAGCTCCTGCTCCAGCCGCTTGATCCGACTGGTGACATTGGATTGCACTGTATGCAACGCTTTGGAGGCAGCCTGAACACCCCCTTCGTCAACCACGGCCAGAAAGGTTCTGAGCGCCTGCAGTTCCATATCCACTCCCGAATAATCTTTTTTAGAGAACAAACCTTTCTCTAATATTCATTTGTAGAGATAGATTGGATTATTTACTTTTAGATTCACCAACACAACAACTATCAAACAGCCAGGAACAGCTATGAAGGATCAGCGATGAAGAAACCGCTACCGAACGGACTCAACCCGCCGCCAGAGCGCCAACGTTATCGGGTTCTAGGCGCTGGTATCCTCAGCCTGTTGCTAACCCTGGGTATCGCCCGTTTCGCCTATACCCCGTTATTGCCGTTGATGCAGCAACAGGCCGGACTGGGACTGGCCGAGGGCGGCGGGCTGGCGGCGATCAACTACCTCGGCTATTTCTGTGGCGCCATCGTTGCCTCGCTGATCAGTGACCTGCAGCTCAAAGACAAGCTCTACCGTATCGGCCTGATCATGGCGGTGATCAGTACCGCGGCGATGGCACTGACCGACAACTTCTGGATCTGGGCCTTGTGGCGCTTTGTCGCCGGGGTCGCGGGAGTGTCCGGCATGTTGCTGGGCGCCGGTTTGATTCTGAACTGGCTGATGCGCCATAACCTTCGCCACGAGCTGGGTATTCATTTCAGCGGTGCCGGGCTGGGGGTGGCACTGAGCGCGCTGGTAGTCGAACTGTTCGCCCACTTTGTCGATTGGCGCGGCCAGTGGTGGCTGCTGAGCGGGCTGGCGCTGCTGCTGGCGATTCCGGCCTGGCGCTGGATGCCGAAACCCGAGCAGGACCCGCACGCCAACCAGGCGGCCCATATGCAGGACAATCCGCCCGGCAAGCTGTTTTTCAGCACCTTCATGCTGGCTTATTTCTGCGCGGGGGTCGGTTACGTGGTCAGCACCACCTTTATCTCCGCGATCGTCGAGGGGCTGCCCGGCATGGCCGGTCAGGGTGGCTGGGTGTTTATGGTGATCGGCCTGGCCGCCGCACCGGCCTGTATTCTGTGGGACTTTATCGCCCGCCGGTTGGGCTACATCTACTCGCTGACGCTGGCCAGCGGCCTGCAGATCCTCGGTATCCTGCTGCCGCTGCTGAAGCCGGATCTGACCGGCGCCATTCTCGGCTCGATCCTGTTCGGCGCCACCTTTATCGCTGTCGTCAGCCTGGTGCTGACCATGGCCGGGCGTTACTACCCGTCCCGTCCAGCCAAGATGATGGGCAAAATGACGCTGGCTTACGGCACCGCCCAAACCCTGGCGCCGGCAGTGATCGGCATCTTGGCCGAACAGAGCGGCAGCTACAATATCGGCCTCTATCTGGCCGCCGCCGTCATGGTACTGGGCACCCTGTTGATGCTGCTGCTGAAGCCACTCGAAGCCCGCCAACAGCGGCTAAAAACCGCCAATACCGCCAAGCCGGCGACCCACTGACGAAATCGCTTCACCGGCTGATCGCCGCATCTCATCCCGCGGTTCAGCCTCCAATTCGAATCTTCATCACGGACTAAGAAATTAGATATCTGAGTTAATTACTCAAATGTTATGTTATAACATGTCGGCTTTAATTAACCCTGACCAACCACGACCGACACGTCCTGGCATCAAGGTCACAATCCACATGCAATCAAGAGGTAGCGTTTATGACCAAGGCGTTTTTTCAGAGTATCGAAACCAACGCCCACAACCACAGCCTCCCACTGGCGGATGTACTGAGCCGGTTAGCTTTCAATGATCAAGGATTGATTCCCGTTATCGCGCAGGATGCCACCAGCAAGGAGGTGTTGATGCAGGCTTGGATGAACCGGGAAGCGTTGGATCGAACCCTTAAATCGGGGCGGATGGTGTATTGGTCGCGCAGCCGTCAATGCTATTGGGTAAAGGGCGAGAGCAGTGGCCATACCCAGGAGCTGGTGCGGATGTCACTCGATTGTGACGGTGACGTGATTCTGTGCCAGATCAACCAGATCGGTGCCGCCTGCCACACCGGCCGTCCTGCCTGTTTCTATCTGGACGTGGTGCCCGAGAAAGATCAGGTGGTCATCCAGGGAGATGCCTCCCTGCCATGAAAACCGCGCTGATTAACAACTCGACTCTTATCAAGAAGGCGACGCTGATCAACGAAGGCAGCGAGATCGTTGCCGACCTGCGTATCCGTGATCAGCGGATCGACCAGATCGCCGCTGAAATCCCCGCCCAGGCCAACGAGCAGGTGGTCGAGGCCGAAGGTCGTTGGTTACTGCCGGGGATGATCGATGACCAGGTCCACTTTCGTGAGCCCGGCCTGACCCACAAGGGCACCATCGCCAGCGAATCCCGCGCGGCGGTTGCCGGTGGTATCACCAGTTTTATGGAGATGCCCAACGTCAATCCAGCCACCACCACTCTCGACGCCCTGGACCAGAAGTATCAGATCGCGCAACGTCATTCGCTGGCCAACTATGCCTTCTATCTGGGCGCCACCCCCGACAATCTCGACCAGATTCAGCGTCTGGATCCGACCCGCCACTGCGGCGTCAAGGTCTTTATGGGCGCCTCCACCGGCAACCTGCTGGTTGAGGATCCGGTCGCACTGGAGGGGATCTTCCAGCACAGTCCGGTCTTGATCGTGACCCACTGTGAAAGCGGTCCGGTGATCCAGCACAATCTGGAGCGCTACCGTCACCAAGATAGGATGCCGACGATCTCAGATCACCCGATCATCCGCTCCGCCGAAGCCTGCTTCGCCTCATCCTCCTATGCGGTCGATCTGGCCAAGCGGTTCGGCAGCCAACTCCACGTGTTGCATATCACCACCGAGAAGGAACTCAGCCTGTTTGAACCCGGCCCAATCAGCGGCAAACAGATCACCGCCGAGGCCTGTGTTCATCATCTGTGGTTCTGCGATCAGGACTACGCGAGCAAGGGCAACCTGATCAAATGCAACCCGGCGATCAAATCGTCGACGGATCGGGACGCCCTGATCCAGGCGCTGCATAGCGGCCAGATCGACATCATCGCCACCGACCATGCTCCCCATACCTGGGAGGAGAAGCAGCAGGCGTTTATGCAGGCGCCGGCGGGGTTACCGCTGGTGGAGCAGGCCCTCCTGAGTCTGCTGGATCATGTCCATCACCAGCGCCTGAGCCTGACGCAGGTGGTCGTAAAAACCGCCCATAACCCGGCCCTGCGCTACGGTATCGTCGAGCGGGGATTCCTGCGTGAAGGCTATTTTGCCGATCTGGTGCTAGTCGATCCCGAAGGCGGCACCGAAACCCGTCATGGAACGAGCCGCTATCACTGCGGCTGGACACCCTTCGACGGCCACCGATTCCAATCCCGGATTCTCTCCACCTGGGTCAACGGTACCCGGGTCTTTGATGGCCAACAGCTGTGTACGGACGCCTCCGCATCAGCGCTCCAATTTTCTCACTAACGATTTAATTTTTATGCTCAATCCAAAGCCACTGCCGGATGTGGCATCCCAACATTCGGCTTCGCACTCCCTCGCCCTCCAATGGGTCGGGATGGAACAGATCGCCCTGCCGATCCGACTGGATCTGGCCGATAGCCATTCGCTAAATCTCAGCGCCAAGGCCGACCTCTATGTCAGCCTCGACCGGCCGGATGTGAAGGGCATCCATATGTCCCGTCTCTATCTGGAGATGAACCGTTTTCTGGCCAATCAATCGCTGACCCATGAATCACTGGCGCAGCTGCTGGCTCTGATGGTCGAATCCCAGCAGGGCATCAGCCAAAATGCGCGAATCACACTGAGTTTTGATCTGCTGCTGCAGCGCAACTCCCTCAAGAGTCAGCAGCAGGGTTATCAATCCTACCCGGCGGTGATCAATGCCGAGCGGATCAACGATCAGCTGAAGCTGGAGCTGGAACTGACTATCCCCTACTCCAGCACCTGCCCCTGCTCCGCCTCCCTGTCCCGGCAGCTCTACAGCGAAGCGGTCGACCGACAATTCTCCGGCACCTCCATCGACAAGCAGGCGTTGTTGCAGTGGATTCAATCCGAAGCTGGCTCCATCGCCACGCCCCATAGCCAGCGCTCCTACGCCTACCTGCAGCTGCAGCTGGCCGACGGTGCCTTTCCCGACTTCACCATCCTGATCGATCGGATCGAGGAAGCCCTCGGCACCCCGGTACAGACGGCAGTCAAGCGCAGCGACGAGCAGGACTTTGCCCGCCTGAACGCGGAGAACCTGATGTTCTGCGAAGACGCCGCCCGGCGGGTGAAAACCTGCCTCGAAAACCAGGCCCAGATCAGCGACTACTGGTTCAAGGTCGAGCACCAGGAGAGCCTGCACGCCCATAACGCCGTCGTTATCGATCAGAAATTCACAACAGAGAACTAAATCATGCTGCGCAAGAACCCCTCCGGCCTGAGTCCCCAGGTCTCAGAGAAAGCCTTTATCGACCCCACCGCTATCATCTGCGGCCATGTGATCATCGAAGAGAATGTCTTTGTCGGCCCCTACGCGGTGATCCGAGCCGACGAAGTGGACGCCGACGGCAACATGGAACCGATCATCATCCGACGCGATTCCAATATTCAGGATGGCGTGGTGATCCACTCAAAATCCGGCGCGGCGGTCACCATCGGTCAACGTACCTCCATCGCCCACCGCTCCATTATCCACGGCCCCTGCGAGGTCGGTGACGATGTGTTTGTCGGCTTCAACAGCGTCATCTTCCGCGCCCATATCAACGACGGCTGCGTGATTCGACACAACTGTGTGATCGATGGTCTGGATCTGCCGGCCAAGATGCATGTCCCGCCGATGATCCATATCGGGCCGGACTTTGACCTTAGCCAGATCGAGCAGGTACCGCCGGATTACTCCTCGTTCTCCGAGTCGGTGGTGGCCGCCAACCACTGGCTGGTCGAAGGCTATAAGAAACTTTCCAATGAGTTGAACTGAGGGATTCAGCTGGCGGACAAACAGGCCTGCTGTTTGTCCGGCCAGATTGTCGCCTCAATGCCGGAAAAGAGCCTCTTCTTCGGCATACATCGCCTCCAGCAGCTCGATAAAGGCGCGGGTTTTCGGTGGCAGGTAGCGGCTCTGGGGATAGAGTGCGTAGATACCGACCCGTCGATACAGCAGGCTTTCCATCACCGGCACCAGTTCGCCGCTGGCCCGCTCGTGACGCACCATATAGAGCGGCAGAAAAGCGATCCCCATCCCGTCCAACGCCGCTTCACAAAGCGCCAGCAGCGAGTTGGCCCGAAAGCGGCCGTTGACCCGAATCGAAGCCTCACCCTCCGGCGAGATACAGGGCCAATCCGCTTCACCGGTCTGTTGATGGCTGAACAGCAAACACTCGTGCTGGGTTAATTCCTCCAACGACTGGGGGGAACCATGTTGTTGTAGATAGCTTGGCGAGGCAAAGGCGTGCCAGCAGGAGGTCACCAGCCGTTTACAGATCAGACTCGAATCCTCCAGAGTGCCGGTTCGAATCGCCAGATCGAAGCCCTGCTCGATCAGATCATCGAAGCGATCCTGAATCACCATGTCGACCTCCACTTCCGGGTAGCGCGCCATAAACCGGCGAATCACTTTCGGTAGAAACAGCTGACCGGACACACCCGGCGCGCTAATTCGCAGCACCCCACTGGGTTCGGCGCGGTAGGCGCTTAGCTCTTCACTGGCCATTTCGACATTCTGCTCCAATGTTTGGCAGTGTCGATAAAGCAGTTCGCCGGCTTCGGTCAAATTGAGCTTGCGGGTACTGCGGCGTAACAGCTGAGTGCCGAGGTCCGACTCCAGTCGTGAGATATGCTTGCTGACAACCGAACTGGCCACACCCCGTTGAACGGCCGCTGCGCGGAAGGATTTCAGCCGCACCACCAAGGCAAATAACATCAAATCATCAACGCGCATCAAACAGCTTCCTAGCGGCCCAGTCGATTGGTAAAGATATAGAAACTATCAAGTTCCTTTGTTGCTGTTAATTTAGCATAGCGCTCTCTTTAAACTCCAAACTTATAAAAACCAACGACGAGAACCCTGGGCTTAGGGCCTCCAATTCTCGATGACGGAGTGCTGAGGAGATTTAAATGAACAACGAAGCTTTGATCGCCACGCTGACTGACATAGTCGGAACCAAGTACTGCATCACCGGCGATAAGAAATCAGAACGTTTCCGTAAAGGCTTCCGTTCGGGTGAGGGTCAGGCCCTCTGTGTGGTCAAACCTGGGACACTATTGGAACAATGGAAGATCCTGCAGGCCTGCGTCGCCGCAGATAAGATTGTGATCTTCCAAGCCGCCAATACCGGCCTCACCGAAGGGTCGACGCCGAAATCGAGCTATTCCCGCGACGTGGTTGTAATCAATACCATGCGTATGGATGCAATCCACTGCCTGCAAGGCGGCAATCAGGTACTGAGCTTCCCTGGCGCGACACTGTTTGCGCTGGAAAGGCTGCTGCGTCCACTCAAGCGCCTGCCTCATTCGGTCATCGGCTCCAGCAGCATCGGCGCATCAATTCTCGGTGGGGTCTGCAACAATTCCGGCGGTGCACTCTGCGAGCGTGGTCCGGCTTATACCGAGCTGGCGCTCTACGCCCAGGTTGGCGAAGACGGTAAGCTGCGCCTCGTCAACCACCTGGGCATTGAGCTGGGCGACACCCCTGAAGAGATCCTGATGCGCCTGGAGGCTGGCGATTACGACAAAGACAGCGCAGCACCTGCAGGCAAGAAGGCGTCCGATACCGATTACGATGCGATCCTGCGGGACGTCGAAAGCCCACTACCCTCTCGATACAATAATGACGACCGCCTTCTCCATGAGGTCTCCGGTTGCGCCGGAAAACTCGCCGTCTTTGCGATCCGCCTCGATACTTATCCGCAAAATGAGGAGGAGCGCACCTATTACATCGGCACCAACAACCCCGATGACATCACCGAACTGCGCCGGCGTATTCTGACCGAATTTGAAACCTTGCCGGTGTCTGCCGAATATGTGCACCGCGAGTGTTTCGATATTGCCGCCGAATACGGCAAAGACACGCTGGTGATGATCGACAAGCTGGGCACCGATCGGTTGCCTGCGGTGTTCGTGCTCAAAGGTGCAGTGGACGCGCGGTTGAACAAATTTTCGCTAACCCGAGGATTCACCGATAAATTCATGCAGTTTGCGATGCGTCTGTGGCCGCAGCACTTGCCTAAGTTCATGCGCGATTACCGCGACCGGTTCGAGCATCACCTGATCCTGAAAATGCATGATGGTGGCATTGCAGAAGCCGAGAAACTGCTGCCAGAACTCTTTGAAGGAAGAGACGACGCGGATTTCATGGCCTGCACGCCGCGTGAAGCGAAGATTGCCGGTCTGCATCGCTTCGCAGCGGCGGGAGCTGCGGTACGTTACGGCCACGTGCATGCCGATCAGGTTGAGGATATCTTGGCCCTGGATATTGCGCTGCCGCGCAATGATCTGAATTGGCGGGAGCAACTGCCCAAGGAAATCACCGACAAGCTGGTAGCGAAGGTCTACTACGGCCACATGATGTGCCACGTCTTCCACCATGACTACATCGTCAAGAAAGGCGTCGATGTCAAAGCGCTGAAGGCGGAGATGCTCAAGCTGCTGGATCAGCGGGGCATTGAATACCCGGCCGAGCACAATGTCGGCCATCTCTATGTCGCCAAAGAAGATCTCGCAACGCATTACAAAGACTGTGACCCGACCAACTCCTTCAATCCCGGTATCGGTAGAATGTCTCGGGAAAAGTACTACGCCTAAACCGTATGCACCATCGCCCACAAGACGAGCCGCTACCTCCACCTAGGAAATAGCGACTGCCATAAAAAAACCGCCGATAATCGGCGGTTTTTTGATTCTGACAAAGCAGAACCGGGGTTAGGTATTCGCGGCGATGATATCGCGAAGAACCATCGGCAAGATGCCTTTGTGACGGATTTGATCCAGCTCGGATGAAGTATCAACGCGCGACAACAGCTCAATTTGCTGTGACGAGCCATCCGCCCTGTTAATGGTCAATGCCACAGAACCCCTCGGTTCAAGAGTATCGATGCCCTTCAGGTCGAAGGTTTCAGTACCATCCAGATTCAGAGAAGCGCGTGTAATCCCTTCCGGCAACTGCAGCGGCAGAACACCCATACCCACCAGATTGGATTTGTGAATACGCTCAAAGCTCTCTGCAATGATCGCTTTAACACCCAGCAACGCAGGCCCTTTCGCCGCCCAGTCGCGTGACGATCCGGTGCCATACAACTTGCCGCCAAACACAACGGTAGACGTACCTTCGTTACGATAACGCTCAGCAGCATCGTAGATAGACATTTGCGCAGGTGCACTGCCAGACGAGTAATAGTTGGTTACCGCGCCCGTGGTGCCCGGCAGCAGCAGGTTTCTGGCTTTGACGTTGCCGAAAATACTGCGCAGCATCACGTGGTGGTTACCACGACGCGCACCGAGCGAGGTCATGTCGCTATCAGCAACACCTTGTGAGCTCAGGTATTCGCCAGGAGGTGAATCCGGACGGATACGACTGACCGGTGAAATGTGGTCGGTTGTGGTGTTGTCATCACACATCACCAGCATGCGCGCGCCAGCGATGTTGTTCAGTGAATCTTCTGGCGTTTCCAGTGAGAAACCATCGAAGAACGAGATCTCCTGGATGTAAGTGGAATCCGGCGCCCAGTCATAAACCGGGCCAGTCGGCGATTCCAGGTTCTGCCAGGTAGCCGGGCCATCCAAAGAGTTTTCATAGGTTTCGCGGAAGGCTTTCGGGTCCATGCACTCAAGCATTGTCTGACTGATTTCAGCATTGCTGGGCCAGATATCCTTAAGGTATACGTCGTTTCCGTTGGCGTCCTGACCCAGTGGCTGCGTAGTAACATCAATATTCACATTACCTGCCATCGCCATGGCAACGACCAGCGGCGGTGACATCAGGAAGTTGGTATCAACATCCGGGTGCACGCGACCTTCAAAGTTACGATTACCAGACAGAACCGACGCCGCAATAATATCGTGGTTTTGCAGTGCTTCTTCGATGCTTGGTGCCAGAGGGCCGGAGTTACCTACGCAGGTGGTACAACCGTAACCGGCAGTGTTAAAGCCCAGTGCATCCAGATGTTGTTGTAGTCCCGCTTTGGTCAGGAAGTCGGTAGCAACAGGTGACCCCGGGGCCAGAGAGGTTTTGACACCGGCCGGTACCTTCATACCCAGTTCATTGGCTTTCTTGGCCAGCAATCCCGCCGCAATCAGCAAGCCGGGGTTGGAGGTGTTGGTACAGGCGGTAATCGCCGCAATCACGATATCGCCGTCTTTTAGCTCACGTTCAGGCAGCGGCGCGAAAATACCCGCTTCGTCCGCCTTCATTGGCGTTACTTTGACGACTTCAGGGTTGCGCTCGCCTTCAGTGGCTGCTTTTTGGAAAACGTTACCAATCTCAGCTAGTGGTAATCTGTCCTGAGGTCTTTTCGGACCCGCCACAGAAGGCTCAACGGTGGATAGATCGAGTTTAAGCAGATCGGTATAACGTGGAAGCGCCTGTCCTGGCTTCCAGGCCATATTTTGCGCTTTGTAGTATTCGAGTGGCAGATCACCGTCCCTGCCGGTAGCTCTCATATAATCAGCAGAGATCTCATCAAATGGGAAAAAGCCCATGGTTGCGCCATATTCAGGCGACATGTTTGCAATGGTTGCACGGTCTGGTAGGGAAAGGTTGGCACAACCTTCACCAACGTATTCAACGAACTTCCCAACTACACCTGCTGGGTACTTACGCAGCATTTCTGTGATGGTAAGTACCAGGTCAGTTGCAGTCACGCCTTCTCTTAGTGCGCCTGTCAGCTCAACACCGACTACTTCAGGTGCCAGCATCTGCATAGGCTGACCAAGCATAGAAGCTCCGGCTTCAATGCCACCAACACCCCAGCCGACAATACCCAGGGCGTTAGCCATCGGTGTGTGGCTGTCCATACCGATCAGTGTATCCGGTGCCATCAGGCCGTTAATGTCGAGATAACCCTGCGCCAGATATTCCAGATTAACCTGGTGAACAATACCGGTCTGCGGGGGGATAATCCGGATGGTGTCAAATGCCTGTGCACCCCATTTCAAGAAGGCATAACGCTCTTTGTTTCGTTCCGCTTCCAGCTCACCATTGATTCGGAGAGACGCCGGGCTACCGGTGTTATCCATGGTCACAGTGTGGTCGATAACCAGATCGGCACGTACCAGCGGTTCGATAATGGCAGGGTCAAGACCCATCCGCTGAACCGCTGAACGCATAGCGGCAAAATCCACAATAGCGGGAGTACCACTCAGGTCGTGCATAATGACGCGACCTGCCGTGAAAGGAATTTCTATCGGCTTGGTACCCTGATGCTCTGTCCAGCTTCCAAGTGCTTGAACCTGCTCAGCGGTTACGCCGTTTTGGCCCACATTGCGGGCGATGCCTTCCAGGATAGGGCGAAGAGAAAAAGGTAATTCATCGAGCTTAATACCAAACAGCTCTGCAGTATCCGGAAGGCTATGGTAGCTATGTGCTGTTCCGGGGAGTGTTCTAACAGAACTGGATGGATCGAAATCGAGAAGACTTGTCATAGTTTTATACCTTTCGCATACGGGACATTTCTGAACCTACAACCTTTGAAGCACGAGACTCCGCTATTGGTCGGAGCTTCTGATGTCCTTGTCGATCGTAGTTTCAGCCGTCAAACAAACCGCCATTCCTTCGAGTGATTCTCTGATCGGTGTGCAACCACCCTCTAACAGTTCGGTGGTGCTGATCCATTGAAATAACCAGCAGAAAATATGTCTCTACTTAACGATGAAGTCGCGAAGAGCACCAAAAACTTATCGGGCGTCATTAACGCCATTTCCTGCAAGATAAATCATCACTCACCAAGATTGTCGACAATTTTAGCCACAAACCGTCTCAAAGCAACAAAATCAGGCATACTTTCGTCTGAATTACATACAATCTAAGACTATTTGCTAGTACAGAGCATGTCTGTGTTGACATCGTTGAAGCGAAGTTGAGCTAGTTTGTACAACGCAGAATATTTTTGGAGCGGCTTTGCTGGCCAACTACCGGATCAAGAATGAAACAAGCGAATTTAAAGGCATTTAGAGATTCTCTGGACCTCATCTACAGGCCAAAACAGCTGACTGCTAATTGATACCGAGCCCTGCAGCTCATAGCCGCTGTCCTTGGCATGGGATTGCATGAACATGAAGATGAGAAGACATTCATACGGGAGAAATAGCCAGGCCAAACGCGCTGATGCATGGGCTGCTAACTACTAGCCGATAAGACAAGAGGTTGACCGGGAGGCGCTGGGGAGTTTTTTAGGTCTTAGCGATGTACGAGCAGCAGTTAGACTTCTGTATTTTTTGTACAGCACGACTCTGCTCGGTATTGAGCTGAGGCGCCATATTGTCTAGAGACTGCCAAAAGGCAAGAATGATACTGGCTGTATAGCCGGTTGATTAAATCGCTGCAGGCACGAGAGTCAGTTAACCGGCCATATATTAAATTGACGACCAACCCGCCTTCGCCAAATTAAAAAACAAACACAGCTCTCTAAACGATTATTATTTTCAACAAGGAAATAACAACCCTACCACATCCTTATCAATCTGTATAGTTACAACCAATGTATACCCTCTGCAAACAATTGATTTTGTTGATATTTTTTTCACTTATATCGAGTATAAGCTTCATTCAAGTAGTTTTCATTGAGCTGTTTGTGACTTTTTTTTTATAATCCGCCGTTAAATCATAACCAGATTTAATAAAGTGAGACGTTGGACGCCATGAGCTACTATTCCGAGTACCTACAAGAGATTGAGGTTCGTAAAAACGACCTGGGTCTGAACCCAAAACCAATCGATAGCGCTGAATTGCTGTCTGAAATCATTGCCCAGATTAAAGACACGGGTAATGCAGAGCGCGAAGCTTCTCTAAACTTCTTCATCTACAACACTCTGCCTGGTACGACTCCTGCGGCTGGCGTTAAAGCAGCTTTCCTGAAAGACATCGCCCTGGGTAAAGAAGCTGTTGCAGAGATCTCTCCTGAATTCGCTCTTGAGCAACTGTCTCACATGAAAGGCGGTCCTTCTGTTGAAGCGCTGCTGGATATCGCACTGTCTGACGACGCACAAGCTGCTGCAGCTGGCGAAGTCCTGAAGTCTCAGGTTTTCCTGTACGACGCTGACACTGCTCGTCTGGCTGACGCTTACAAAGCGGGCAATGCCATCGCTAAAGACATTCTGGAAAGCTACTCCAAAGCAGAATTCTTCACCAAGCTGGACGATATCCCAGAGAAGATCAAAGTTATCACCTACATCGCCGCAGAGGGTGATATCTCCACTGACCTGCTTTCTCCGGGTAACCAGTCTCACTCCCGTGCAGACCGTGAACTGCACGGTAAGTGCATGATCTCTCCAGAAGCTCAGCAGGAAATCGCTGAGATGGGCAAAGCTAATCCAGACGCCAAAGTGATGCTGATCGCTGAAAAAGGCACCATGGGTGTAGGTTCTTCCCGTATGTCCGGCGTTAACAACGTGGCACTGTGGGCTGGTGAGAAAACTTCTCCATACATCCCATTCGTAAACAACAAGCCAGTTGTTGCGGGTACTAACGGTATCGCTCCGATCTTCCTGACCACTGTTGGTGTAACCGGCGGTATTGGTCTGGACCTGAAAAACTGGGTTAAGAAAACCGATGCAAACGGCGAAGTTGTTCGTGACGCAAACGGCGACCCGGTACTGGAAGAAGCTTACTCCGTTGCGACTGGTACGGTTCTGACCATCGATACCAAAGCTAAGAAGCTATACAACGGCGACGAAGAGCTGGCTGACATCTCAGATGCTTTCACTCCTCAAAAAGTGGAATTCATGAAAGCCGGTGGTTCTTACGCGGTTGTATTCGGTAAGAAACTGCAAACGTTCGCTGCTGAAACCCTGGGCGTTGAAGCTCCGGTTGTTTACGCCCCTTCTAAAGAGATCTCCAACGAAGGTCAGGGCCTGACTGCTGTTGAGAAGATCTTCAACCGCAATGCGGTAGGTGTAGCTTCTTCTACTCCTCTGCACACCGGTTCCGACGTTCGTGTAAAAGTGAACATCGTAGGTTCTCAGGACACTACCGGTCCTATGACCTGCCAAGAACTGGAAGCGATGGCCGCTTCTACTATCTCTACCAGCGTCGACGGTGCCTTCCAATCTGGTTGTCACACCGCGTCTGTTTGGGACAACAAAGCTAAGGCTAACACGCCTAAGCTGATGGCATTCATGAACGCGTTTGGCGTAATCACTGCTCGTGACCCGAAACACGTTTACCACTCAATGACTGACGTTATTCACAAGGTACTGAATGACATCACCGTTGACGACCGCGCCATCATCATCGGTGGTGACTCTCACACCCGTATGTCTAAAGGTGTCGCCTTCGGTGCTGACTCCGGTACCGTGGCTCTGGCACTGGCCACCGGTGAAGCGGCAATGCCGATCCCTGAGTCTGTCAAAGTAACCTTTAAAGGTGCTATGAAGCCTCACATGGACTTCCGTGACATCGTACACGCCACTCAAGCGCAGATGCTGAAGAAGTTCGCTGGTGAAAACGTCTTCCAAGGCCGTGTTATCGAAGTACAGATCGGTACGCTGCTGGCTGACCAAGCCTTCACCTTCACCGACTGGACTGCAGAGATGAAAGCGAAAGCCTCTATCTGTATCTCCACCGATGAGACCCTGATCAAGTCTCTGGAACTGGCTAAGTCCCGTATCCAGATCATGATCAACAAAGGCATGGAAAACGAAGCAGGCATGCTGCAAGGCCTGATCGAGCTGGCTGACAAGCGTATCGCCGAAGTGAAATCTGGCGAAGCGCCTGCTCTGGCTCCGGACGACAATGCACAGTACTACGCTGAGCTGGTTGTTGACCTGGACGCCATCGACGAGCCGATGATTGCTGACCCGGACGTAAACAACGAAGACGTCTCTAAGCGTTACACCCACGATGTGATCCGTCCGACCTCTTACTACAATGGCCGCCAGGTGGATCTGGGCTTCGTCGGCTCCTGTATGGTTCACAAAGGCGATATGCAGATCATCGCTGCTATGCTGCGTAACCTGGAGAAGAAAGGTCCTATCACCTTTAAAGCGCCTCTGGTTGTTGCGCCGCCGACCTACAACATCGTTGACGAGCTGAAAGCCGAAGGCGACTGGGAGCTGCTGGAGAAATACGCCGGCTTCGAATTCTCTGACGAGAATCCAAAAGAAGAAGCGCGTACCAAGTACGAAAACATTCTGTACCTGGAGCGTCCTGGCTGTAACCTGTGTATGGGTAACCAGGAAAAAGCCGAAGCGGGTGACACCGTGCTGGCGACTTCTACCCGCCTGTTCCAGGGCCGTGTGGTAGAAGACACTCCTGAGAAGAAAGGTGAGTCCCTGCTGGGCTCTACCCCGATGGTTGTCCTGTCCTGTATCCTGGGTCGCTTCCCGACTCTGGAAGAGTACAAAGACGCCGTTGACGGTATCAACCTGACCTCTTTCGCTCCGCCTAGCGAAGACTTGAGCGTAGCTCCTCAGGCTATCCCGGCTGCACGTATCTAATCACTGAAAACGTGACTAACAAAAAGCCCTGATCATTCAGGGCTTTTTTTTGCTTGCAGCTTGGGAGAGCCTGCAAACCCATACGGTTTCTCGAACCACTCCATCCTGAATGGAGCGAATGCCAGCTCCCCGAAGATCACCAAGACTAACCTTACCTTTCAATACCAGGCTTGCGCCCCTACCCACTGCTTCAAACCGCTTATCAGTAATAACGCACGAATAATGATGCAGTGATCACGACATCGAACAGCACTCAATACAACTAATATCATTAATTATGTTATATCATTACATTTTTAATAAAAGAGGTGGTGAGTGTGCAGACGGCCGAGCAAATCAAGCTAGATCCAGCGACTTCAATCGATTCCAGCAATGATTCCGAAACAACGCTGTATAGTCCTGATAGAAGCCCCACGCAGGTTAACCCAGAAACTCACCCCAATTCGGCAATTGGTGATTCGATCGAGATCCTGACCAAGATCTATGACGACCCAATCAATCTGGTGGTACTACAGCGTCCACTGGAGTCTCAGGTTCAGCACTACTGCCGACAACTGATCGCAGCCAAACCCAACTTCTCTATGCGGGCCGTGTTTCGTCCGGAAACCTCCCAGCAATCGTTGGCAGAGTCGTTTCCGGAGCTGGAAGGCAAGTCGGCCTTTATCAAAGACCTGGCATTGCTGATGGAGCTCTACAGCTGCCTGTTCGATCTGGAAGAGGTTGGTCTGCGGATTCAGCTGCTGGATCGCGCCATGTGTCCCCGCTTCCACACCGACAAGCTCGGCTGCCGCCTGGTCACCACCTATCTCGGCCCGGGCACCGAGTGGCTCCACAACAACGTATTGGATCGCAGCAAGCTCGGAGCCGGTAACCAGGGACTCAGCGACGACAAGTCGGGGCTGTACTCTGCGGATGCCGAGATCGAGCAGGTCGCTGAAGGCGATATCGTGCTACTCAAAGGCGACGGTTGGATCGGTAACGAGGGTCACGGCGCCGTCCACCGCTCTCCCGCCGTCAGCCAGGGCGACAAACGGATCGTCGTAACGATGGACTTCGGCTAAGCCGACAGCAGCCGATCTGAGTTATCACCCCAGCGACGAACACTGTTGCACGATCTGCTCGCGCAACCAGCTATGCTCCGGGTTTTGGTGATCCTTCTGATGCCAGATCAGATACATCGTCAGGCTTTCGCTGACATAAGGAAACGGCGCACAGGCAAAACCCTGTAGCGCCGTTTGGGACAGCAATGAGGGCGCCACCGCCAGTAGATCGGTGCCCTTCAGAAAGGTGGCCAAACCGGAGAAGTTCGCCACCCGCAGGTTGACCCGATTATCCAGATCGAACCGGTTCGTCTCCAGCTGTCGAGTCACTGCCTGCCCCTGCAGGAAAGTCAGACTGATATAGCGGGCCCGATCGAAATCTTCCGCGCTGCTGGGTGCTTCGCGCTGGTCTGGGTCGTAGAAACAGACACTGCGATCCTGATACAGCCGCCGCATCATCAGATCGGCATGATCGGGCACCATCGGCGAGATGATCAGATCCACCTTGCCGTTTCTTAACTCCTCGGCCCGCGGCTTCTCCGCCGGCAGGATCGTCAAATTGAACTCCCCAACCTGCTCGCTGACCGTCCGGTACAACGGTGCCAGGACGATATCGCGCTGGAAATCATTGGCGCCGATACGGTAGTTCAATACCGCTCCATGGGGATCGAACTGCGCCGGGCGCACCACCTGCTGTAGCTGAAGCAGCAACGCCCGGGCCTCATCTTCCAGCTGTTCGGCGCGTCGAGTCGGGGTGATCCCACGGCCGGAACGGATAAACAGCGGATCCTTGAAGATCGTCCGCAGCCGGTCCAACTGGTGGCTGACGGCCGACTGGGTGATACCCAGCCGTTCCGCCGCTGCCGTCACCGAGCCGGTTTCCATCACCGTGACGAACAACGTCAACGCCCGCCCATCCAACGACAAATAATCGATATTACTCATGAGTACTATGAGCACCACCCTGTTTTTACTCATACAACGATAGCGCATAGTGGACATCACCAACACCCCACTACCCCTTCAATCAAGAGCCAGCAAGCAGGAGCCACCATGCAGCTATCCTTAACCACCGAGTACCGCATCGACAGCGCAGAGTCCTACCTACGCCGCCTGTGCCGCCACTTCAGCCACAAGGTTCTGGTTACCCTCGAAGAGGGCAGCGGGCGGGTCGAGTTTCCGTTCGGCAGTTGCCAACTGAACGCCAGCGACAGCCAGTTGGCCATGGAGGCTACCGCGCTATCTGAGCCACAACTGCAGAAAACCATCGAGGTGATCGTCAACCACCTGCAGCGCTTTACCAAAGATGAGGCTGTCGGCCAGCTGCAGTGGCAATAAGCCCCCGACAAACAACCGATGTATTGCAGGAGTGAGAACATGAAAATCGCGATCACCGCCGCCAACGGTCAGCTTGGCCGGGCCATCATCCGGGCCTGCCAAGCCCTACAACGAGAGCAAGGCTCAAACCTAGAGCTGATCGGCCTGGCCCGGAGCCCGGACAAGGCCCTGGATCTGGGGATTGAAGTGCGTCCCGGCAGTTATGACGAGCCGCAACAGCTGCGCCGGTCGCTGCAAGGCGTCGACTGCCTGCTACTGGTCAGCGGCATGGATGCGCCGGAGCAACGGATTCAGCAGCACCGCAATGTGATCGAAGCGGCCAAGTCCGCCGGAGTGAAAAAGATCGTCTACACCAGCGTCCAGGGCGCCGAGACGAGCACCAGTTTTTCACCGATCATCCAGAGCAACCGTCAGACCGAGCAGGATGTCAGAGAATCTGGGCTGGAGTGGGTCATCGGCCGAAACGGGATCTATATCGAGCCGGATATCGACTACCTCGACAGCTACAAACAGCTGGGAGCAATCCGAAACAGCGCCGCCGAAGGCCGCTGCGGCTACACCACCCGCGCCGAGCTGGGCTATGCCTACGCCCGGCTGCTGATCGAACCCAGCCACAACGGTCAGACCTACAACCTGCATGGCGAAGCGCTATGCCAGCAGCAGCTTGTCGACTATCTGAACCAAACCTTCGACACCGGGCTAACTTACGAGCCGATGAGCGACGAAGCCTTCGAGGCGGACCGACAGCAGGAGTTGGGGGAGTTTGTCGGCAGCATCATTGCCGGCATCTACCAGGGCATCCGGCTGGGCAAGTCCGACAACCCATCCCAGTTCGAGCAGGCCGCCGGTCGGCCCCACCTCAGCTGGGATAGCTACTTTGCCGCACTGGCCGCACCGAAGTAACCACCACAAAAAAGCCCCCATGGCATCGGGTGCCAAGGGGGCGCTAACTCTAGATCGGACAGGCTAGTCGTTAAACGCTGGCCTTTGGCTGCTCCTCACGGATCGAATAGAACAGGAACCGTTCCTGGAAGCTATCGCTGGTGCGGTAGATCAGGCGGGTCATCACCGCGACAAAAACCAGACTGAACACCAACCGGGCCCAGAGTACCCCGGACAGGTCGGCGCCGAGCAGCAGTACCAGCAGGGTGTCTTCGATCAGGCTGTGGCACAGACTCAGCAGGCACAGGGCCGAGAACACATCCCGGCGACTGATCCGGCCGCTCTGGGCCTCGCGGATCAGCAGCCCGCCGCCGAACGCCAACCCCAACGTTATGCCGATAATGGTCAGCGAGGTCGCCTTGGGGCAGATCCCCAGCAAGCGCAGTACCGGTTGCAGCAGCCAGATCATCAGCCGCTCGATATGCAACCAGCGCAGCAACCGCAGCAGTGTGATCAGGGCGCTGATGATCACCACGATCATCGCCAGACTCTGAACCTGGGCGATCAGCCAACCCTGCCAACTGGTGTCCACCGGCGGCGGCGTCCAGGTCAGCTCCACCGGTTGCTGCAACCAACCGCCCCAGCTGTAGAACTGGTGCAGCAAGATGCCGAACAGCAGTGCACCACCAAGCCGGATTCCCAACGCCACCGCCAGCCGCATCCCGGCTTTCTGGGCGATCCGAACCTCCACCGGCAGCGCGTGGGCGATCAGCATCATGCCGCAGAGCACGGTCACCTGGGCCACCGTCAGCGATTCCTCCGGCGCCATCTGGTAAAACACCAGCATCCCGGCGTACATATTACTGAGCAGGTTGGCGGTCCAGACTAGCCCCATCGACTCCGGCAGCCCCACTAGACTCATCATCGGTTCCAGCAGTTTGCTCAGATAGGGGATCGCCCCCAACTCTTCGAGAATCTTGACGATGATGATGATCGGAATCATCAGCTTGAACAGCGTCGCGCTGACATCATAGATCTCCTTCACCAGGCTCGGCACGGTGTCATGGATAAAGCCATGAAGGGTCAATTTGGTGGACATCGGATAGCCTCGACAACAGCGGGTTCAATAGAAACTGAAGGCTGTTAGTCTAGCCACTCCGTTTGTTCTATGATTTCTTTATTTCCCAGATAACATTTACTAAATTATTCATTTTTCCTTTTAAGGAAAGATATGAAAATAATTAACCTAAATTTTAGAAATTATATTAATCATGGATTTTGACCGTATCGATCGCCGCATTCTGGATCAGCTCCAGCGCGACAACCGCATCAGCAATCAGGACCTGGCCGAGCGGGTCGGACTGTCGCCACCGGCCTGTCTGCGTCGAGTCAGAAAATTACGCCAGAGTGGTGTGATCCTCAGCGATGTCGCCCTGCTCGACCCCATCAAGCTGGGCCAACTGTTCAATATCATCGTCGAGGTGGAGATGCTGCGGGATCAGTTGGACGTCTACGACGCCTTCGTTCGCAAGATGCAAGCCGCCCCCGAAGTCAGCCAGTGCTATCAGGTGACCGGCGAGATCGACTTTATCCTAGTGGTCCAGGTGCCCGATATGCAGGCCTACGAGGCCTTCTCCCGTCGTGATCTGTCCAGCGACCCGCTGCTGAGTAAATTCCGCTCGCGAATCTCGCTGCGGCGGGAGAAGTTCGACACCACCGTGGCGATCGCTACCTGACCACCGAACAGCTATATTCCATTTAATTTATGTAACAGAGGATATCAAAAACTGTTTCTTTTTTAGTCGGGCGGGGTATGCTACTGGCTTGATAAATCAGTAAAAAATGCTGATCCGACAGCCAACCTTTCGACGATGAAGCCACAACCCCGACCTCAAGCCGGTTTTACCCTGATCGAACTGATCGTGGTGATCGCCCTGCTGGGCATACTCGCCGCGGTGGCCCTGCCCCGCTTTGCCGATCTGGACCGCGAAACCCATATCGCCAGCCACGAAGCGACGGCCGCAGCCTTTGCCACCGCGGTGAATCTGGCCCGGTCCAAATGGGTGTCGTTGGGGGCTCCCACGGAGATGGAGGGACGCAACGATGTCCAACTGCACGGCAGCGGCACCGACGGTCAGATCGACTTCAATGCCCAGGGCTGGCCAGCCCAGAGCTATGCCGGCTCGGATGTGGTGATCAACGCCGACAGCGCGGCGGACTGTGAAGATATCTGGCCAGTGCTACTCAACAGCAGCCTTACCGCCTCCCGCAACGACACAACCACCGATTACGGCGTCACCCGTGAAGTGAATGATGTCTGCATCTATACCTATCGGGCGCTTGATGGGTTGTCGTTTCGGTATGAGACGCTGACTGGGGAAGTAGTAGTGACTAACCAGACTGACTGAGAACACACCACCTCTTCAGGTCATAGGTTCATGATATTCGATATTTCTCGCCCGAAACCAATGTCTCATCCATCACAGAAAGCTCCGATCAAGCTTCTCGTTACAGCAAAAGCCAAAATGCGGATCTGACCGCTGATCTATGCGGTCGGCTACAAGACAAGGCGGTACGAAGAAAGCTACCTCACCTCTTCCCCTCACCAATTTCTCCACTCTCTATCAATAGATACGATCGGCCCCCATGGGTACAACCTAGTGTCGAAAATCTTTACAGAAGGTTCATTGATAAAAAACAAATCATTTTATATCAACGAGTTAGAACAAGGCATGTTTTTTGCTTTAAGCGAGCCATCAAATTAATCATCTTCATGAAATGGATATCTAACATGAAAAAAATATTAGGCTTGCTAGCACTGTTGTTCGTGGCGAACCCAGCGAACGCAATCTTACTTGATTTTGAAGATAGCGCGGATCTAGGCGTAACCCTTGGCGGCGATATGACATGGAATAGCGTTGGTGGTGGCCATTTGTACAACGAAAGTTTCAATAATGACGACTACATTATTTTCTCCACTGAAACCTATGTGAATAGCTTCGAGATGAACGCTATGCCTTGGGAAAACTACGGAGGAGGAACTATTGGTCTGATCGATATTGCGGGTTTAAACAATGCCAACCAAACCGTTTGGTCAGCCACTGTTGATTTGAGGAACTACACGGATTGGAATAATTGGTACACGGTGACTGTTGAATCTGCCAACATCATGACTCTCGCCTTCATGGCACCGGGTCTAGCTCCTCACAACAACGGCTTCTGGCCAAGTGTTGATAACTTGGTCATCAACGAGCAATCCCAAGAGATTCCAGTTCCATCAACTATTGCTCTGTTCTTCTTAGGTCTAGCTGGGTTAGGTTTCGCTAGAAAAAAGAAAGTTGTATAAAGCCTAACTACTCGCTTTAGCTCAATAGCCTCGAGAGATCGAGGCTATTCCAAATACAAATATCCAACCACCCTTCAGTCAGCTAGTTGTGGTTTAAATCTGTTATTCGGGCTATTGGACCTTAACAACAGAATGTTAACCTAGTTTCTTCCCCCCCATTTCTGCTGTTTCCAGAAAAAAACACATAGGATACCCAGCTCTGACTCACGGCGGGTTAACGCTTTCCCGTTCACCATTACAGAGAAAAAAAGCGCAGCCCATCGGGCTGCGCAAAAGGTGAGATCCACGGATCTACAGGGTCTTAAGCTGCGGAACGATAGGAGCCTCTATCATTCCACCTAACGTCCTCCGCCAAAGACTCCGGCCTAACTGTCTCAGCACCTCAGTGCGTCGTTGAAAGCGTGCTCAAAATGCTCATTTACACGAGTAAACTGCGCTTTTTCGCCCTCTCTCGCCTAACCCTGAGGCACTGACCCTAGTTATGCCGAAGCCTTTCCAAATTGGCAATCGGTCGGTTAGTCGTTGGCCTTGTCCTCTGAGGCGTCGGTCTTGATCTGTTCATACCAGAGGTCGTGATGCTGTTTGGCCCAGGTTTCGTCGACCTGACCAGTGGTCATCCCCTCCAGCGCCCCTTCGGTGCCGACGCTACCAATATAGGCGTGGGCGGTGGCACCGCAGATCAGCACCAGCGCCGAGACGGCATGGAACAGGTTGGCGAGCTGGAAGTCATCGCGGTTGTCGAAGTAGGCCGGGAAGTCGAGTACCAGCCCCGATAGCATCAGCACCACCCCACCCAAGAACAGCACCCAGAACCACAGTTTCTCGCCGCCGTTCATATAGCCGGCATGAGGGTGTTTACCCTTGATCATGCCACCGCCCTGCAGGAACCACTGGATATCGGTGATAGTCGGCAGGTTGTTAGCCAGCCATTTCACCAGCATGATCACCAGCAAGATCGCGAACAGCACCCCCAGGTAGTTGTGCAGCAATTTGCCCAGCGACATATAGCTACCGAACGCGCCCTTGCCCATCAGCTCAGGCAGGAAATGGCGACCATAGAGGATGCTGAGACCGGTGATGGTCAGCACGATAAACAGTCCCGCCACGGTCCAGTGCAGGTAGCGGTCGACCCTCTTCCAGCGCTCCACCGTCCGCCCACTGCGGGGCGAATCCAGCTTGTTGGCACCAAACAGCAGGTAGACCAACACCAGGCCGACCAGCGTCACCCCCAGCGCCCAGGCACCGTAGGTTTTGATGGTATCGTTACGCAGCAGGCGCCAGTCTTCACCACTTCGGTTGATCAGCACCCCGGCTTCATCATGTCGGTGGGTTGAATAACCACTCTCGCCACGGGTGACCTGACGCCAGTAATCAGCGCCTCGATTACCCGCGGAAGTGCCGGTTACCGCCCCGGCCATCGCGCTAGCGCTATTGGCCGTGTTGGCCGCTTGAGCCGCCTGCACCGCGCTGGTTATCCCCAATAACCAGACAACCAGCACGGAGAACAGCACCGCCATCAGGCTGTGGTTAAGCCAACCGGGCATCGCCTGCATCGGTTGATGTTTCAGATTCATAATGACCTCTGACTGCGCGCCCAACTTCTCCCCAAAATCAGGCACATTTTAACTGGTCAGTAGAAACGCGTGACCGGGTTCCCGTCCTTCAGAGACTCCACCGGCCTAAACCAATGGTGGCACCTCCCTGTGCCGCTCTAATCACCCGGCAGCCGCCGCAGCCAGGCGATAGAACCCGGTGTTGGATCAGCGCTTTCTACCGGCGGCGTTATAGGCCAGGTTCTGGCCCCAGGCGCCCTTGTTGGACCCCCGCGCGATAATCCGTTCGCGGTAGATATCAGAGACGTCATTGGCGTCACCGGCCAGCAGCGCCTTGGTCGAGCACATCTCGGCGCACAGCGGCAGCTTGCCTTCGGCGATCCGGTTACGACCGTACTTCTCGCGCTCGGCAACGGAGTGATCTTCCTCCGGACCACCGGCACAGAAGGTACATTTGTCCATCTTGCCGCGATCGCCGAATGCCCCTTCCTGCGGGAACTGTGGCGCGCCAAACGGACAGGCGAACAGGCAGTAGCCGCAGCCGATACAGGCGTCCTTGTCATGCAGCACGATGCCGTCGTCGGTCTGGTAGAAGCAGTCGACCGGACAGACCGCCATACAGGGCGCGTCGGTACAGTGCATACAGGCCACCGACAGACTGACCTCGTTGGGCTCGCCGTCGTTAATGGTTACCACGCGGCGGCGGTTTACACCCCACTCCACCTCGTGCTCGTTTTTACAGGCGGTGACACAGCCGTTGCACTCGATACAGCGCTCGGAGTCACACAGAAACTTCATTCTTGCCATGGTGTTGATCTCCTCTTAGGCCACGCTGATCTTGCACATCGAGACTTTCGATTCCTGCATCTGGGTCACCGAGTCATAGCCGTAGGTCATGACGGTGTTGGCAGATTCACCCAGTACATAGGGATCGGAACCTTCGGGATACTTACTGCGCAGATCCTTGCCCTGATACTCACCGGCGAAGTGGAACGGGATAAAAGCCACGCCCGGTTTGACCCGCTTGGTCACCAGCGCCTTGACCTTGATCTTCGAGCCCTCAGGGGTATGCACCCAGACCTGACCACCGTCGCGGACGCCATTGTTATTGGCATCGACCGGGTTCAGCTCGACGAACATCTCCTGCTGCAGTTCGGCCAGCCAGGGATTCGAACGGGTCTCTTCACCGCCCCCCTCGTACTCGACCAGACGGCCGGAGGTCAGGATGATCGGATACTCCTGGGAGAAATCCTGGGCCTGAATCGAGCTGTACTGGGTCGGCAGACGGTAGTGGGACTTGCGATCCTCGTAGGTCGGGTAGTCGGCCACCAGGTCGCGACGGGTGGAGTACAGCGGCTCACGGTGCAGCGGCACCCGATCCGGGAAGGTCCAGACCACCGAGCGGGCCTTGGCGTTGCCGAACGGCGCACAACCGTGGGCGATGGCGACCCGCTGAATACCGCCGGACAGGTCGGTCTTCCAGTTCTTGCCTTCGGCCAGGGCCTTCTCTTCGTCGGTCAGGTCGTCCCACCAGCCCAGCTTCTTCAACAGCTTGTCGTTGAACTCGGGGTGACCGTCCTTAAGCTCGTTGCCCTTCGGATAGGAGCCTTCGGCCAGCAGGTTCTTGCCTTCGAACTCGACCCCGAAA
This sequence comes from Motiliproteus coralliicola, assembly GCF_003345655.1. GTDB lineage: Bacteria > Pseudomonadota > Gammaproteobacteria > Pseudomonadales > Balneatricaceae > Motiliproteus > Motiliproteus coralliicola. The sequence goes on along the minus strand of NZ_QQOH01000002.1, from coordinate 704,148 downwards.
CGGGCCCGGAAATTCAGCCCGCCCTTGGCCACCGGCTTGCTGGTGTCGTACAGGATATGGGTGCCCGGGTGTTTCATCTCCGGGGTACCCCAACATGGCCACGGCAGCCCGTAGGTTTCGCCGTGGGCCGGACCACCGGCTGCTTCCAGGGTGGTGTAGTCGAAGGTGTGCCAGTTCTGCTGGTGCGCCTTCATCCGCTCCGGGCTCTGACCGGTGTAACCAATAGTCCACATGCCGCGGTTGAATTCGCGGGTGATATCCTCGATCAGCGGCTCCTCACCGTTAACCTGGATGTTCTTGAACAGCTGATCGGCAAAGCCCAGCTTCTTGGCCAGCTTGTACATGATCACGTGGTCGGGACGGGAGTCGAACAGCGGCTTGATCACCTCGTCACGCCACTGCAGCGAGCGGTTGGAGGCCGTCACCGAGCCGTAGGTCTCGAACTGGGTGGTGGCTGGCAGCAGGTAGATGCCGTCCTTGCGATCGGGCAGCACTGCGGAGGCGGTCGGATAGGGGTCGACAATGACCATCATATCCAGCTTCTCCATCGCCTTTTTCATGTCGGCACCCCGGGTCTGGGAGTTCGGTGCGTGGCCCCAGAACACCATCGCCCGCAGGTTGTCCTTCTGGGCGATATTGGCCTTGTCCTCCAAGACACCGTCGACCCAGCGAGAAACCGGGATGCCCTTGGTGTTCATCGGTTTGGCCGGTTTGCCCTTGGCTTTCTCGTAGCTGTCCTGGTCGAAGCGGGACGCGACCCAGTCGTAATCCAGGCCCCAGACCTTGGACCAGTGCTTCCAGGCACCGCCGGACAGGCCGTAGTAACCCGGCAGGGTATGGGACAGCACACCGAAGTCGGTGGCACCCTGGACGTTGTCGTGGCCGCGGAAGATATTGGCGCCACCGCCGCTGGTGCCGATATTGCCGAGCGCCAGCATCAGCGCGCAGTAGGCACGGGTATTGTTGTTACCGGTGGTGTGCTGGGTACCGCCCATACACCAGATCACGGTACCCGGCTTGTTGGTGGCCAGAGTCTTGGCCGCGGTACGCATCTGCTCTTCGGACAGGCCAGTGACCCGCTCGACTTCGGCCGGGTTCCACTTCTTGACCTCTTCCTTGACCTCGTCCATGCCGAACACACGCTGGTCGATATACTGCTTATCTTCCCAGCCGTTCTCGAACACATGCCACAGCAGGCCCCAGATCATCGCCACGTCGCTACCCGGACGCAGCGGCAGGTGCTGGTCCCCCTTGGCGGCGGTACGGGAGAAACGCGGATCGGCCACAATCAGCTTGGCCTTGTTGCGCTCCTTGGCGTACAGCAGGTGCTGCATCGCGATCGGGTGCGCCTCGGCCGGGTTGGAACCGATCAGAATCGCCGACTGGGAGTTGTGGATATCGTTGAAGCTGTTGGTCATCGCCCCGTAGCCCCAGGTGTTGGCTACACCGGCTACCGTGGTGGAGTGACAGATCCGGGCCTGGTGGTCGACGTTGTTGGTGCCCCAGAGCGCGGCAAACTTACGGAACAGGTAGGCCTGCTCGTTGTTGTGCTTGGCCGAGCCGAGCCAGTAGACCGAATCCGGACCGGATTCGTCGCGGATCTTCTGCATGCCGTCGCCGATCTCGTTGACGGCGTCTTCCCAGGATAGTTTCTGCCACTTACCGTCGACCAGCTTCATCGGATATTTCAGGCGACGCTCGCCGTGGCCGTGCTCACGTAGCGCGGCACCCTTGGCGCAGTGGGCACCACGGTTGAACGGGTGATCGAAGGCCGGCTCCTGACCGGTCCAGACCCCTTTCTCGACCTCGGCGTATACCCCGCAGCCCACCGAACAGTGAGTGCAGATAGTGCGTTTGACCTCGGGCTTACCGGGGCCTGCGGAGGCCGGTGCGCTGGTGGCCTTGGCCTTGCGCATCATCGGCGGTGCCAGCATACCAGCGGCCGCGATACCCCCGGCGGCGATACCGCTGCGTCCGAGGAAGCTACGGCGGCTCAGGCCGGTCTGGCTCTGTTCTTTATCAGAACTGCTGTCGGACGTGGATTGTTTGGGCGTTAGTCTCATGGTTGTTCCTCGCCTACTCCTGATTTTTGTTGTGCCTGTCCAGGCCGGATCTCATTCAGATCCGGGCGCTGTCGTAATAGGCGCGAACATGGTCGGTTTTCTCGTAACCCTGGCTCTTCTTGGGCTGCTCGGGCTGATCGCTGTTGATATCCACAGCCTCGGCGGCGGCTTCACCGGCCACCGTTGCCACGGCAACGGCACCACCGGCGGCACCCAGGGTTTTGATGAACTGACGACGGGAGTTGTCAGCCTCCGGTTTTGCGACATCCGCTTTGGTTCTACTCATCCCCTTCTCCTTGCTCTTTTTTATCGGTTTTCTTGTTTCGTTTTTCTTACTTCAGTTTTTCAATAAGTAGCGCTTCGTGTTCACGGGATTCGTCGCATTCGAAAGTCGTCAGCGACGGCTGAACAACAACGCTTCCTGTTCGAAAAACAGCTCGGCAAATCGACCCACCGCGCTGTAGAAATGAGCGGTCTGGCTATGCTGCAGATCCTGGCTGAATCGACGCCACCAGGTGGCCAGATGGCGCTCGAAAAACTGCTGCGCCGGGCCCTGGTCACCACCGTTCTGATCCGGGCTGACCAACATCGCCATCACCTGGCAGAGCGCGGCGATATGATCCTCCGGCTCGCGCACCTCGGGATCGCGCTCGATCCCCAGCGCATCCAGATCGTTGCGCAGCTCCACCAGCGGCTTCTCCATCAGGAAGCCGGTCAGGTACCAGGAGCCGTAAGGCAGCAGCTCACCGCGGCCGATGCCGATAAACAGTTGGTGGTATTCGTCGCTAACCTGGTCCGGATCGGCGCGACCAGCGGCCATCTGCAATACGCTCCAGGCCTCGCGCATCGACGACTGCGGATCGTCGATCAGCTCGATCGACTGCAGCCAGCTCAGCAGTTCTTCGGTGGGTGCCTGGGCCAGCAGCGAGCCCAGCAGGGCGTAGGCATCGACGCGGAACAGATCCAGCGGTGAGAGCTCGTTGCCAGCAGGGCTGTCTTGAATTTGGACGGTTTCGATGGCACTGGTCGCGATATCGTTCATCAGTGCACCTCCAGGCTATCGATGCTTGAAACGTTGCCTTCATTTTTGTCACGGCCATTCAGCGGCTGATCGTTGTCCGCCTTGCCCGTCTCAACGGTCAAATTGAGCTCGTCGTCATGCTGCTCGCGCCCCTTGGCGTACTCGAACAGATCGCCTCCCGGGTCCTTCTGCACCATGTCGATCACGCGACAGTCTTGGCACATCTCCAGCCGTTTCAGTCCGGCCTCGTCGAACATGCTGTGACCGGCCAGTTTCTTGATCATCAGACTGACCACGCTCTGGGTCGCGAACGGCTTGTTGCAGCGGATACAGTGGAACGGCTGCTCCTCCTTCAGCACCCGAGGCCGGGTGCGAGTTTCGGGCTCGAGCAGGTAGCGCGGTTGCAGGTTCAGCACCGATTCCGGGCAGGCCTGGGTGCAGAGGCCACACTGAACACAGGCATCCTCGTTGAAGCTCAGGCGGGGCGTATCACTGGCGCTGGTCAGCGCCTTGGCCGGACAGATCGTTACGCAGGACATACAGAGTGTGCAGTCCTGCTCGACCAACTCCAGATTGCCGAACGGCGCACCGTTGGCCAGGGTGACGCTCTGGGTTACCTCAGCCTGTTGGTCGAGCTGCTGTTGGTATAGATGACTCATCGCCGACGAGATTTGTTGCCGCTTGTCGGCCTGCAGATCGATCTGGGCCATCGGCTCGATCGAGGTGTCGGTGCCGGTGGCTGTCTGACCGGCTTCGCTGAGCAGCTGCTCGGGGGACAGACAGCGAACCTGGGCAGACAACGACAGTCCTTCCAGCAATCGGTTGGCAGTATCCAACTCGCCGGCCAGCGCGCTTTGGGTCGCCTCCGGCAACGGTTTACTGGCCAACAGGGTCACCGACTGAGCCCCTAGCGCGATTGCCGACAGCCACAGTTCCAGCCCGGCGCTGGCGACCTCTTCCAGCTGCAGCGGCAGGTAGTGGCCAGGCAGCTGTTCCAGCAGCTTGGACAGGCCGCTCGGCTGTCCGCTTTCGGCAAGCGCCGCATCGTGCAGCAGCAGTTGCGGCCCGGTACCACCCTGCTCCCGGTACTGGCGCATCAGCCGCTGTAGGCTGTCGAGCACCAGCGCCGGTCGCGGGAAGCCGTAGCGGATCGCCGAGGTCGGACAGACGGTGGCGCAGGCGCCGACGCCGTGACAAAGATGGGCATCGATCTGAACCCGACCGTCGATCACCGAGATCGCATCGGCGGCGCAGACATCCAGACAGCGGTTGCAGCCGTTCAAGTTGCTAGCGGTGAGGGCACAGGCTTCCGGGTTGACCTGGAAATATCGGGGTTTGTCGAAGCTGCCGCTCAGTTGCGGCAGTTCGGCCAGCGCCTGCTGATAGCCGGTGTCATCAGAAACATGAAAATACCCGGCCGGTTTCAGCTCCACCGGCAGTGAGGATTCGGCACTCAGATCCAGCACCAGATCGAACTGCTCCGTGCCGATCGCCAGTGTGGCCAGATTCTGGGCCGTGCCGTCCACATCGACCAGTACGGCGAACTGGCCCAGATAGCCGCTGATCGAGGTCAGCGCCAAACGATAGAGGTAGAGATCCGGTGCCAGCTCGGCCGCCTGCTCCATCTCGATGGTGATGCGCTGGGGCATCGCTTCGGTCACCAAGGCGGTAATCGAAGCGCCCCCTTCTGCTTTGCTCTCACCACGGCTCAGCACATCGGCTGCCATGCGGATTCGGTGTTCCGCCCCCAGGATCAGCAGCCGTCCCTTCGAACTGAACTCGACACCCGGCGCGGCCAGGTTGATCGCCGGACTGACCATAGCCATCGCCCGCGACCGGGCCTGCCGGTTGCGTTGCTGCTGGTCTGCGTCGATACCCTCGCTCATTGCCTGGGTCATTAATGGGGTGCTCTTATCCTCTGCCTTCGAAGTCGAAGGCTGCGCCGAGTCGGTCATGGCCGCCGGTCGTTTATCGTTATGATTCACACTCATCGCACTGTGATCTCTGTTTATCGGTGCAACCGCTGCACCAGTTTTTATTGGAAAATACCCACCTGTTTACCAAGGTGATCCAAGCCAGAACCGGATTGGTCAGATCCGGCGGGGCAAAATGTCCCTACGGCTTTCAAGGCTTAGTCAAAACGTCCTTTTGTCCGGTGATGGACTTGTCGGGTTACTCGCATTCGCTACTCCTCGCATTCTCCTAGCTCCTCCTCATCGTCAGCCCCGCAGTCCTGGCCAGAATCGTTTAGATCCGACTCAGGCTCGGCCTCTGACGCCATCGTGGAAGGAGCAGTGCTCGCTTCTGAATCCCCATCGACAAGCGCAGCCTCGAAGTCCTGTTTCTGCTTCTCGGCCCACTGTTTCATCTGATAGGTGACGGTGTCGCCCAGAGGGATAAAGGTGCTGTAGTCCTCGTCGTACTCGTTTAGGCCATCGCGGATATTGAATTCGGGCAGGTGGAACAGCTTTCGCAACGCCTGACGGCGCAGCTTCTCCGACACCCCTTCGGACAGGAAACCGCTGAAATCGGAGCTCTCGTCGAGGCTCTCTAGCGAAGGCATATCGGCATCGGTGAGAGGTGGCTGCTCGACTCCAATAGCCTGTTCGTCATTGTCTACTTCAGCCACATCGGCGACGTTAGAAGAAGCCAACTCAGTGGTGCTTTGCTCAGGCTCTACCTGAGTTTGAGACTGGGGCTGCTGTTTTAAGCGTGACCAGCGACCCAGAAAGCCTTCGTCGGTGCTGTCCTTGGTATGTTCAGCCACGAGCACCTCCCGTAGAACCTGCCCCCTGACTTTTCCCAGCACCCTTGCGGCGACCATGGTGACGGCGCTTGCTCTTACCCAGTTCCATCTCCGGCTCACCGTGACGGCCGATAAAGCCTTCGATCCAGCACTGCACCGCCTCGGGCATCGGGATCGAATAGACATCCTCTTCACCACCATCCATATAAGAGGAGGCGACATCCTGGCTGGCGGTGAGCAGATAGGGCTGCATCAACTCGTCCTCTTCGGCGCAGACGATAAACAGCCGGGGGTCGTGGGAGCTGATATTGAAGCGATAGGCGGCACGCTCGTCGCGGAACAGCTCCAGCGACAGGCCGTGCCAGCAGTAATCGGTGCTGGCGGGTTGATCGCCGGGTTGCTCTTCAAAACCCAGCTGATCGCGAACCTGCTGGCGATCACTCAGACAGCGAAGTGCCGACCAGTCGTCGACCTCCCAGAGCCCCCGTTCGATGGTGCGCTTTCGCAACACCACCTGCATCGGCCAGACATCGCCCGCCTGATCGCTGCCCCGACCAGATCCGACTAGATCAGAATCGCTGTTATGAGATTGGATGGCTGCCGTTTCGGCTACGGGTGTTTCCGGCATCTGCGTTTAAGCCCCCTGCTCGCTTATCGCTGTTCTTATTCGCAGCCGGGTAATCCCCGGCGCGGGTTTCGGGGAGCCAACGCAATAAATGTTCCATCGCTCGCAAAGCCACCAGCCATGGGCTGCCTGAGAGCAGGCCCGACTTATCCAAGTGGGCAAAAAGAAAATAATCCCCAATTCGGGGACAAAAAGACCCAGCGAGACCGCAAGGCTGCGGACATTTTGTCCCGCTGAGAGGAGCGGCGATTCGGGTAAAGCTCGGTCCAAGCTCGGTAAAAGCCCGCTTCAGCCCGACAAACCCTCACCTGTTCCGGCTCAGGCATAGAACTTGCTCAACCCCGTTATGGGCCAGTCAGAGCCACACCACCATCGAGCCGCCAGGAGTCCGCAAACCGCTATGAACAGTTACCAACCGCTAATGAGTCAGGCCGGTTTTCTCAACACCCATCAGGTCGAAGCCTGGGACGAACAGGGCAACCGGCGCGAGCTGTCGATCGCCGGCGAGTCACCGCTGACGATCTACCTCGACAAGAAGGAGGTGGTGACCCTGATGACCCTGGGCAGCCGACCGGAACTGCTGACGCTGGGCTATCTGCGCAATCAGGGTTTTATCGACTCGATCGAGCAGGTCAAAGCGATCCAGGTGGATTGGGAGGTGGAAGCGGTAGCGGTAGTCACCCACGAGGGGGTCGAAGGACTGGAGCAGAAACTGCAGCACCGCACCATCACCACCGGTTGCGGACAGGGCACCGTGTTTGGCGGGCTGATGGAGAAGATCGACCAGATTCAACTACCCGATGTCCGGCTGCCGCAATCGCAGATCTACGGCCTACTCGACAGCCTGCGGCAACAGAACGAGATCTATAAACAAGCCGGTGCCGTACACGGCTGCGCGCTCTGTCAGGGCACCGAGGTACTGAGTTTTGTCGAAGATGTGGGCCGTCACAACGCCGTCGACACCTTGGCCGGCGAGATGCTGCTTCAACGTCGTCAGGGCGACGACAAGATCTTCTACACCACCGGCCGGTTGACCTCGGAGATGGTGATCAAGGTGGCACAGATGGGGATTCCGATTCTGCTATCACGCTCCGGGGTGACCCGGATGGGGATGGAGCTGGCCCGTCAGGTAGGTCTGACTCTGATCGGTCGTGCCAAGGGCAAATCCTTCCTGGTGTTCAACGGCCAGCAGCGGATCGATTACGACCAGAAGCCGGAGCCGATGCCCCACTCCCAAAAAAGAGGCCAAAAGCGCGGCAGCAAGGAGGCCAGCCCATGAGTACCACCCTGACCCGCGTGCCGCCTAGCGACAGTGTCGGCCAGCAACCGCCCCGGTTTATGAACATCCGTCAGGTGTCGGACTACCTGCATCTGAACGAGAAGAAGATCTACACCCTGGCCAGCGAAGGCCAGATTCCGGCCACCAAGGTCACCGGCAAATGGCTGTTCCCGAGGGACCTGGTGGACCAGTGGCTGATCGAATCCAGCCACGGCGGCGTGCTGCTGGACCGACTGATCATCGCCGGCAGCGACGATCCGCTGCTGCACCGGGCCGTCAGCCAGGTGGCACGAAAAATCCAGACCAGCGCCATCGTCAGCTACTCCAGTACCGGCACCCGGCTGGGGCTGTCCCAACTGGCACGGCAGCGAGCCGATGTCTGTGCGATCCACTGGGGTCCGGCCGAAGAGAGCCACATGCGCCACCCGGCCCTGCTCAGTCGCCACCGCCAGCACAGCAAATGGGTGCTGGTGCACGCCTTCAAACGCGAGATCGGCGTGATCGTCACCCCCGACACCCGACTGAAATGGCAGACTATTCCGGAGCTGTTCGGCGCCGGACTGAGCTGGTCGTTACGCCAGGACGGCACCGGTTCGAGCCGATTTATGGAGGAAGCCCTGAGTCACTGCGGCATGAAGCTGGAGCAGCTCAATCAGGTCGAACAGGGCCTGACCGAACGGGAGATCGCCTCCCAGATCGCCATGGGGATTGCCGAAGCCGGACCGGGCGCACGCAGCACCGCGGCCGAGTTCGGGCTCGACTTCGTCTCGATGGGTTGGGAGTGTTTCGATCTGGCGCTGTATCGCGGGGTGTTCTTCCGCCACCTGTTCCGGGAGCTGATGCAGCAACTGGAAAGCCCGGAAAGCCTGCAGCAGGCGCAACTGCTGGGAGGCTATGACTTCAGCGAGACCGGCAAGCTAGTGTGGTCGTCTTGACCGACTTGTTGGGATTGCCAGCAGCTATCCCCTCTCGCTGGACCAGCAGCATGGCCAAGATCACCAGCAGGATGCCCGGCAACAGGATCCATTCGAACACTTCGCTACCGCGAACCAGCTCGATCAACATCACAAACAGCGGCGTCAGGAATCCGTAAGACGCCACCTGGGTCGGGCCGAGTGCGACGGTGCCGAACTGCAGCAGAAAAAAAGTCACCAGAGTGGTGAACAGCGCCAGATACAACACCCCGAGGTAAACCCCGCCCCGAACCTGCCCCCAGGCGATCTCATCCAACGCCGGTAGCGACAGCAGCAGCAACCAGACACTGCCGATCGAAATCACCCAGAAGGTCATCACCTCCATCGGCTCGCCGGAATAGAACTTCTTGATCAGCGGGTTGTAGGCGCCCATGAACAAGCAGCCCAGCAGGAACAGCCAATCTCCGCGGTTGAAATCGAACCCGAGCAAGGCCTCGAGATCCCCGCGAAAGACGATCCATATCGCCCCCAGCGTCCCCGCCAGCAACCCCATCGCGCGGCGGCCGGGGGTGGCCTCGCGGTGAATCAACCACAGGAACACCGCGGTAATGGCCGGCACCATGGTATAGATGGCCCCGGTATTGAGGGCACTGGTGTGACGAAGCGCGGCAAACATGCACCAAAAAAACACCACCAGCGGAATGCTGAGTACCGCGTACTGCAGCAACTTACCGCGGCTGGGCAGACGCCGACCATGTTTCAGCAACACATAAGGCAGGAACAGAATCGCCGCCAACACAAAACGGATCAGCATCATCACTTCCGGCGGCATGCCGTCCGTAATCGCCGCCCCCACCGGAAACGAACTGGCCACCAACACCACCATCAGCAACATCAGGCCATGAACATAGATCACCGGATAACCGCGAGCGGTGGGTTGCATCGTATCTCTCCTGTAATCGGTTTAACTACTCGATAGCGACAGAATAATTTGTATCGGCAAGAACGATAATCTACTGTTTCGAGAACTCTTTGTTGAGCCATAGTTAACAGTAAAATGAGCTACGGTCGAAAACGATGAATCAATTTGGCGCAATTCCAGTCTTTGTCGCGGTGGTGGAGTGCGGGGGCTTTTCTCCAGCCGCCCGGTTTCTGGGCATCTCAAAGTCAGCAGTCAGCAAACGCATCACCCAGCTCGAAGAGCAACTAGGGGTCAAACTACTGCACCGGACCACCCGCAAGCTCAGCCTCACCGAAGCCGGCGAGCACTATCTGGAGCACGCCCTGAAAGCCAACAACGCGGCTCGGGATGCCGAGGACGCGGTCGCCCAACTCCAGGGTGAGCCCCAGGGCCGGCTGCGGATCAACTCGCCAATGTCCTTTGGCCGCTTGCATATGGCGCCGATGATTCCGGAATTTCTGAAGCGCTATCCCAAAATCAGCATCGACCTGGTGATGGATGACAAGGTGGTCGACCTGGTCAGCAGCGGGTTTGATATTGCGATACGATCCGGCGAGCTGGCCGACTCCACCCTGATTGCCCGCCGACTGGCTCCGCTGAACAGTGTCCTCTGTGCCTCACCGGACTATCTGGAACAGCACGGACACCCCGAGTCCTTGGACGACCTGCTACAGCACAACTGCCTGTCGTTCAGTTACTCCGACGATGTCAAAGAGTGGACCTTTATCAAGGCGGGCAGTCGTCACCAGGTGCTGGTATCCGGCAACTACCAGGTCAACAACAGTGAAGCGCTTCGTGATGCGGTGTTGCAAGGGCTGGGGATCGCCCGACTGCCGACCTTTGTGGCGGGGCCGGATATCAAGGCGGGCCGGATTATCCCGCTGTTTAGCGATTACCAGATGCCGGCTCAGGTCATCAATGCGGTGCTGATCGAACGCCAGTATATGCCGGCCAAGGTCCGCGCCTTCCTCGATTTCTCAATCGACTACTTCGGTGGCGATATCCCCTACTGGGATCGTTAGAACCTCAACGCTGTTCAGCCAGCCAACTCTATTTGTTCACTTTGGCTCAACACTGTATTTCAAATTTCCTGGATTATCACAAATAGCACAACAATCTAAGCTTTTCTCGACCTCGCCGCCTAATCAATGCAAGCGGCTAACGAACCAAGCTTCAGGGAGTTGTTATGAATCTATTCACCGCCATCGAACAGCGCCGCGCCGTCAAACACTACGATCCTGAGGGATCGGTCAGTGAAGCGGCTTTCAACCAGATCATGAATGCGGTTCTGCTGTCACCCACGTCGTACAACATCCAACACTGGCGCTTTATCCGGGTCACCGACCCAGAGATCCGCGAGCAGATTCAAGCCGCCGCCTGGGGGCAAGCTCAGGTTACCGAGGCGGCCGAACTGATTATCCTGTGCGCCGATACCCAGGCCTGGCGTCGTGATCCGCAACGCTACTGGGCCAACACGCCAGCCGAGACTCAGGCGGTGATGCTGCCGATGTTGGAAGCCTTCTATGCAGGCAAGGATCAGCTGCAACGGGACGAGGCGATGCGATCCTGCGGCATCGCGGCCCAGACCCTGATGCTGTCGGCCAAAGCCCTGGGCTACGATACCTGCCCGATGATCGGCTTCGACAACGAGCAACTCGCTGAGATTATCCATCTGCCGGAGGGGCACCTGATCGGAATGATGATCACCCTGGGCCCAGCCGCCCGCGCCGCCAACCCGCGCGCAGGACAACTGCCGCTTGACGAGCTGCTACGGGAAAACCGTTTTTGAGAGCAAGTACTTACATTGCCGCTACCCAGCGAACGTGCCTGCCAAGCAGGCACGATAGGTTGCGGAAATCGATGAAGAATCAGGCGCTAGCGCTAAGCACCAGATAGGCGGCAAAGCCGATCCAACTGACCACCAACAACCCCCAGGCCAGCTTGCTTTGTTGGACGATGACTTCGGGGGCGGGGGTGACGACCTCGGTGGTTGTCGCCGAGGCCTGGGTCTGCTGCAGTTTACGCTTCTGCTTATCCAGCGCCCGGGCCTTCTCCTTGTGGCGCTTCTTGTACTCTTCGATCCCCTTCTGGATCCCCTGGGCGATCAGCTTGGTCTGCTCTTTGGTCTGTCCGGGGCGCTGGGTGGCTTTAGCGACCTGCATCGCTTCTTCGACCACCTGATCCGAGACTTTGTGTTTCTTTGCCATTCTGACTCCTTAATTTGGCGGCATTATCTCACGCTTGGAAGGCCAGCGACCAAGTCTATCGATGCCCTTGATTGATCGGCTTCAGAGGCTCCTCAGATATATCGGTTTGGCGTCAGTTTTTCCGGGCGATGATGAATACATCAATACCCTGTACCCCATGATGCCACTGACTCTGAATCGTAAATCCCGCCGCTGTGATCTCCTGCGCCCACTGCTGCTCCGTCATCACGAACACGTCCGGCATCAACCCGAGTCGCTTGCCGATGGGCGCGATAAAGCGGATGAACCGGAAGTAGGAATTTCCCAGGCAGCCCGTGCTGCTGATAAAGGTCCCGCCAGGTTTGAGGATTCGGGCTACTTCATCAAGCACCGCCCGGCGATCCGGTATCAGATGAATCACGTTTAATCCCAGCACGGCGTCCAAACTTGCGGTCTCGGCCTTAAACTCACTTAGGGTTGCGCGACTGAAGGTAATATTCTCAACCGCGGCGTTTTTCGCCTTCTCACGACCGATCGCCAGCATCGCCTCGGAGATATCCAGCGCATCGATATGCCGAACGTGTGGCGCATGGTGGATGGCGGTTGTACCTGTCCCACAACCGAATTCCAGAATATCCATGTCGGCCGAGAGATAACGCTGCGATTCGGACAGTTTTCGCTGATACACCGCTTCATCGGGTACCGGTTTCTTGGCGTATTTCTCGGCCACCCCATCCCAGAATTTATCGGACTGATTCACACAAGCTCCTTCTACACTCACCACCTGACGCCGCCAGAAACACCTCACGTAAAGTCCAGCTAACGTGTCAGATTCAAACGACTCAGGGATCGATAATGCAGCAACCGACAGAATCACGCCAGGCAGGCTCCATCTAGCTAAACCAATCGAGTCCCCCCAATCGGCGAAAGACTGAAAGCGGTTTCTTAGCGGCGAAGATCTGGCACAAAAAAAGCGGCTCCGAATGAAGCCGCCTTTAATCGTTTAGAACAGTCGTTAACCGAGCGTTTTGCTGAAACTCAGACCATCCGCCCCAGCACGTCGTTCTCGGGCGCATCCAGCCAGCGGTGCTTGATCACGCCGGCGATATGGAAACCCAACGCGCCAATCATCACCCAGCCACCGATCTCATGAATCAGGTGAAACACCCCACTCCAGTACTCGCTCTTTTCGGTGATATCCGGCACGGTGATCAGGCCGAACAGCTCAATCCCATGGGAGTATTCATAGAACGAGCTCATCAGGTAGCCCGATACCGCCATCGCCACCATGCTCAGGTAGAGCAATGCGTGCATCGCGTGGCTTAGCTTCTGCTCCCAGCTGGCCAGCCCATCGGGCAAGGCCGGAATCTGGCTACGCAGCCGGGTTGCCACCCGCACCAGGATCAGCATCAGTACGATAAAGCCGAACGCCTTATGGGCCGGGTAGAGGTCATACTTATCCGGCGCATCGTCAGGAATACCGGTCATGTATAAGCCCACCGCCAGCAGTCCGATAATCATCGCCGCCATCGACCAGTGCAGCAGTCGCATCGACAAAGAGTATTTCATCCCCAGCAGCCTCCGTTACGCCAACTTCTGAGCCATCTGGGCGATCTGCGCCCCCAGACCTTTAACCCGCTCGGCGGTCTCCGCATCGCTCAACTGACCCTGCTCATCAAAGGCCTGGTAAGCCGAAGGCACAGCGACCTGATTGGGGCTGACAGTAACACCGAGGTTAAACAGCACGTCGCGGGCATGGACCAGGCCACGGATGCCACCCAGGCCACCGGGTGAAGTCGCCATGATACCGGCCACCTTGTCGGCAAATGCCGGACCGATATCGGTTTGTGCGGAGGGGCGAGACAACCAGTCAATCGCATTTTTCAGCACCCCGGAGATCGATCCGTTATATTCCGGGCTGGCCAGCAGGATGCCCTGGCTCTCGGCGAACTGCTGCTTCAGATCGTTGACGATCGCCGGAACACCTTCGGCTTCCAGATCTTCAGAGAACAGCGGCATCGGGTAGTCGGCCAGGTTGATCACGCGGACCTCGACGCCCTGCTCACGGGCACCTTCGGCGGCGATCTCCACCAGTTGCTGATTGAAAGAGTTGGCCCGCAGGCTGCCGGACAAAGCGATTAACTGGGTCATATTGATCTCCAAGCTGTTGTTTGGGTCTTATGCAACAGGATGTTGCTGAAGTTGGAGCCAGTATCACCAATTCAAATTTGAAGAAAAACAACCTCTGTGCAACTCTTATGTGCATATACGCACAGAACAAAATTCCAATGGCAAAAAGTAAACCGATGACTGAACAGAAAACCGATTGGAACGATATTCACGTCGCCTTCCAGGTGGCCAACCACGGCACCCTCAGTGCGGCCGCCGAGGCATTGGGGGTGCATCACAGCACCGTGCTCCGCCGAGTCAACGCACTGGAAAAGCGGCTTGGCACCCGGCTGTTCCACCGCCATCCTCGGGGTTACACACCGACAGAAGCGGGAATGCTGCTGACCCAGGTGGCGGAAAACACCCAGGCCGGCTTTGACCGTCTGTTGGGCAAGCTGCAAGGCACTGATACCCAGCTCAGCGGCACCTTAGTGGTCACCACGGTTAACAGCATGATCTCGAACCTGATGCCGATGCTGGCCGAGTTCCAGCAGCTCTATCCACAGGTCCGGCTCGAATACGCCGCCGATAGCCGGATTATGAAGCTCGAATACGGCGAGGCCCACGTCAGTATTCGCCCCGGCACCCGGCCCACCGATCCGGACTATGTGGTGCAACGTCTGGCCGAAGGCGCCGCCAGCATCTATGCCGATGACGCCTATATCGCCCAGCACGGGCTAATGGAGAGCCTCGATGATATTGAAGGCCATCGTTTTATCCGCACCGTCGCACCCTACAGCATGATTGCGTTTATGGAATGGATGAATAAGACCGTGCCGGATTCGCAGATTAGCCTGCGGGTCAACGACCTGATGGGGTTTATTCCGGCGATCCGGGCCGGCTTCGGCGCCGCCCCGCTCCCCTGCTGGATGGCCTCGACCGATCCGAGCCTGAAACCATTAATCACCCCGCCGCCAGAGTGGACCGGGCCGATGTGGCTGGTAACCCATGTCGATCTGCACCGATCCAGCAAGGTTCAGGCCTTTACCCAATTCCTGAAGCAGCGAATCCAGCAAGAACAATCTAGGCTGATGGGGCTGCCACCCAGCCAGTCACAAAAGGACACCCCATGAGTACGCTCTCCAACTCCGGTCCCGTCGCAACGCTGTATTACATTCACGACCCGATGTGTAGCTGGTGCTGGGCGTTTGCGCCGGGCTGGCAGCAGATCCGCAGTCAGCTACCGGAGTCGGTCAAACTGATCAAACTGCTGGGTGGCCTGGCACCGGATTCGGACCAACCGATGGCGCCGCCGATGCAGCAGTACCTGCAGCAGACCTGGCAGCGGATTCAGCAGCAGGTACCGGGCACCGAATTCAATTTCGAGTTCTGGCACCAGTGCCAACCCCGCCGCTCCACCTACCCAGCCTGCCGCGCCGTGATCGCCGCCCAACGGCAGAACCCGGACGACCCTGAACTCGATGAGCGGATGACCCGAGCGATTCAACAGGCCTACTACCTCAACGCTCGTAACCCCTCCGACGACGCCACCCTGATCGCCTGTGCCGACAGCCTGGGGCTGGATACCGAGCGCTTCGCCGCCGACCTGAATAGCCGACAAACCCAGGCGATGCTGGAACAGCAGATCCGCCAATCGGTCGAGCTGGGGGTGCAAGGCTTTCCCAGTCTGGTGTTGATCAAAGAGGGTCGCCGAATCCCGATCCCGATTGATTACCGCAACCCGGCCATCAGTTTGGATGCCATTACCCAGATGATAACGGTATAAATGGTTATTACTTTCGCTTGAAAGGCGAGCCCTGAAACCGCGGGCTCACCCTTCAAGCGCCTCGTCTATCAGCCAAGGGCCTGGCCACTCCATCGACCGTGCCGTTTCCTCAGGATTCTCCACTGTCCGTCCCCAATCCCTCCTGATCATTCACCCCCCGATAAGATTTTTTCAAAAACTGCCTACTTAACGACCAATAAGGCACGGTTATTGCGATACCCCAGAATGGCCGTCGAACCCTTCGACTCACCAGGCGGCCCAAGGAGATGCGATGACCTGACCCCCCTGCTCCGTCCGGAGCCCTCAGTAAACCAACCTATAGACGCCAGCGACCGGAGTATTCCGGGGTCTGCGGATGCGCCGTGCCGGCCAGATCCGCCCCCGCCAACCCCGGTGTGTTCAACCATGGGCTTTAACCGCCCGGTGGGGTTTTCGTGCGGCCAACGCCCTCCGATTCGACCTGTCACCGGACAGAACCCAAGCGGCAAAGCGGCTGACGTCAATCGGCAACCACAGGCAGGACCTTGCCGCCGTGATTTTGATCCGGCCGGGCAGGTTTTCTTGCGTCCTGACGCTGGGCCCGGATGGCCCAACGCAGGCCCCGTAATGCCCGCCTAAGGCGCCTGAATAGCTTGGATCAGCGCAACGGGTGCTGAGTCAGTTATGCAGGACTCTTAGAGTAGAAGGAATTAAAGATGATCATACAAAACAGTGAAATCCACTTAAGTGCAGAGCACCAACGCTCTGAAATCACCGAACGCAGCCTCTCCGGACCAGGCTTTGCCCTGGCCATGCTCGACGCTGAAATGTCGTTCAGCCAGAGCCGCTTCAGCGCCCAACTCGCTCAAGGGCAGCTGGGCAGTGCCCTAACGCCCGCCGGCGCAGCAGGTTCGGCCGAACCAGCCAGCCATCCGTTCCGGTTGCTGCCCACCGTCTTCCCCGGCCGCTTCAGCGCCTCCCCCACCCAGGCCAGCAGCGAAGACCTGCAAAGCAGCCTGATGCAGAGTCGGATCCGTTTTTTCCAGGCACTGATCGATGCCCTGACCGGCCGCAGTCATCAAATCGAGGACCCGGAGGCTGAAGCAGAATCCTCTGATCCCTTGCTAGGTGAAGCATCTGGAGAATACGGCAGCCTGCCAACCAGCGAAGCGGCGACCAGCCCGATTCCCGGCCAGCCGGTGCTGAACCCGTTAGTCCTGGAGATCGACGTGCGGGTCAGCCAGTACCATAAGGAGACCGAGACCACCAACTTCAACGCCTGCGGCATGGTGCAGACCTGTGACGGTCAGAGCATCGAGCTAAACCTGAACCTGGAGATGAGTCGCAGCTATGAGTCGATCAGCGAGTTCGAAACCAAGCAACAGGTGGTGTTCAAGGATCCGCTGGTGGTCAACTTCAACGGCACCGCAGCGGAGCTGAGCGACGAGAGATACCAGTTCGATCTGGATGTCGACGGTGAGCTGGACTGGATTCACTTCACCGATATCAACAGCGGCCTGCTGGCACTGGACAAGAACGAGGACGGCCAGATCAATGACGGCTCCGAGCTGTTCGGCGCCATCAGCGGCGATGGTTTTGCCGACCTGCGCCAGTACGACCTAGACCAGAATGGCTGGATCGATGAAGCCGACGCGGTGTTCGACGACCTGAAGATCTGGACCCGCCAGGATGAGCAGGATCAGCTGACCTCACTACTGGATCGCAATATCGGTGCGATCTACCTAGGGGCGACCGAAACCCCGTTCGAGCTCAAGGATGAGGCCAACAACCTGCAGGGACGGGTACGCCAGAGCGGCGTCTATCTGAACGAGGATGGCGGGGTTGGCACCGTGCAGCAGATCGATATGGTGGTTTAAGGTGTTTCTGTCGGCGGACAAATAGCGTGGTTTGCTATTTGTCCGCCATCGATGACAGAGCCCGGCCTCTAAACTGACTATCAGGTATCCGCTAACTGGCGAAGCTTCGTCACCTGATCGAAACCAATCCCCCAATTATCGGTACTCACCTCATCAATCACCACAAAAGTGGTCGCCGGGTTTTTATCCAACACATCCACCAGTAATTGCGTAGTACCAGCAATGAGTGCCTGTTTCTGTTCTTGAGTCACGTTCTCATCGGTGACTTTAATATTCACGTAAGGCATAACTTATTATCTCGTAAAGAAGAGTTATCTTGCTTAAGCCGTTTTAAGCCAAGAAGACTTTCTGTTTGCTCTGAGTATTATCTTTCCTAAACACGCCTCCGGGTTAGAGCCGCTGACTAAGCTGCATTCATTGACAATGAATGCGAGCACTGCAGACAGTTCCAGTTTCTTTACCCGTTTATTAAACCGCAGCCTTCTCATACCGAGCCTTCCCGCAGGTCGGTATACATCTTATTGACGATCAACCAGCGCCCGTTCTCTTTCAGCAGCCCCAGAAAGTCGAAGTAAAAGTGATCGAACAGCGGACATTCCAGCTTCACCATCGCCTGATCCTGAATGATTTCGATCGACAGGAGCTTAAAGTCATAGGGGCGCCCCTGCTGAGCCGGTACCGGACGGTTGGCAACCGCCTCTAACCATTGATCTAGGCTCCGTCTCAATCCAGGGGCTTTGAGATACGCATCCGGGTGGAAGATAGCTCTGAGCTTCTCGACTTCACCCTGGTGCAAACCGTCAAAATAATCCCGAACAAGAGCCATCACTGACTCAAACTCGTTGGCACCGAAGTCTCCGGTTTGTGGCTTAGTTTCCATGCATGTTTTCCTCTGCTTTGAATAGCCGCGTGCGGATTGAGAACAGCCAACAGCGACTGTTCGTCAACACCCGCAATTCACTATCGCGTTAAGCCGCGGACTGTTGCTGTTCAGCCGCAACCGCTCGCTGGAAGCTCGGCATCGCCTGGACCGCATCGACCATATTCTGCGTCTTAGGGCCCAACGGGATATCGACGGGAAAGCTAGCCCCCCAGCGGGAATACACCGTCAGCATGATGTCGGCGGCAGAGGGATGATCACCGCCAAGGTAATTCTTGGTCGCCAGTTGTTGCTCCACCACCTGCCACAGGCCGTTTATTGCCTCCGCTGCCGCGGCAAAAGCGGCTTCTTTGGCCCGCTCATCGGCAAGGTGCTGGGCGATAAAAAATAACCGACCGTAAGCCGGATGCATCGTGGCATTGGCAAACATGATGTCCTGAATGGCTTGCTCCCGGGCCGGTCCAGAAGCAGGCAGCATGGAATTGGGATGCTTGTCGAGCAGGTACAACATCACCGCCGCTCCTTCGCGCAGTGTATGGCCGTTATCGACCAAGACCGGAACCATGCCGGTGGGGTTGATAGCGCTGAAGTCACTGACCTGCTGCTTGTCGATAATCTCGACCGACTGATCCAGCTGGTGCAGAACAACTTGAGTCGCCAGGGAGCAGGCGCCGGGTAGGTAATAAAGTTGGTACATTGTTTTGCCCTCAATATGGCTTTTGTTCGCAATGGGTTAGCTGTTGCGATCGCCGTTTGAAACGCTGACTAACGGCGACGTCAAAAAGCTTAGGGCTTTTGTTTATAGGCATATATATTCACAATCAGAACCCTATGTTTCCAAATAGGAAACAATGTAAGATTTGTCTCTGCTGCTTGATCCCGCTGAAGGAATACATTGCCAATGGATAAACTGCGCGCGATTCAACTCTTTGTCCGCCTAGCAGAACTGGGCAGCTTTACCCGCGTCGCGGAGCAAACCCATGCCTCAAAATCCATGATCAGCAAAGAGATCAGTCGGCTGGAAGAATCACTGGGAACTCGCCTACTGCACCGCTCCACCCGCAACCTTCAACTGACCCATGCCGGGCAAGAATATTTGCAGCGGGCACGGGAGATACTGGAGAAGCTGGATGAAGCGGATAACGCGGTGCAGGACTTGCAGCAACAGCCCCGTGGCAAACTGAAAATCAACGCACCGATGGCGCTGGGAATCACCGACCTATCGGCATTGTTTACCGACTTTATGCGCGCCTATCCGGAGATTGAGCTGGATATCCATTTAGGCGACGAAACCGTCGATCTGGTGGAACAGGGCTTTGACTTGGGCTTTCGTGCATCCAGTCGCCCCATTGATTCGAACTATGTCGGACGCCCGTTGATCCGCTTTAACTACCGTATTTGCGCAGCCCCTGAATATTTGGATAACCATCCCGCCATTAACCAGCCGCAAGATCTGAGCGATCACAACTGCTTTGTGTACAGCTACTTCAAGGGACAAAATGTCTGGCCCATCGACGAGGGGGTCGCCATCCAGGGACGGTTACGGGTTAACAGTACGGTTTTTATGATGGCAGCGATCAAAGGCGGGCTGGGTGTCGGCTTTATTCCCGACTTTGTCTGCCGAGAGGCGCTGGAAAAAGGAGAGGTTGTGGAAGTCCTGGCGGATTCGAGCAAACCCGATCTAACGCTCTACGCACTCTACCCCGCTCGGCACTTTGTCCCTTCGAAGCTTGTCCAATGCATCGACTTTCTGGAGACCTGGTTTTCCAATCAACCGCGATAAAACGCTTTACCGATAGCACCAGCACCAGCGGCAATCGGCAATCGGCAAACCAAGGGAACCTCTTTGCTAAGGTCGACGGTCATTAGCTACAGCGCCTAAAGCTGGAGCGCTTCAGGCGCTTATCAAAGCGGCAGAGACTGTTTCCGGTTCCTAGCTAGGCTTTCGCGCCAACAGGGTCGCAAACATCAGCTGCGCACCATTGTGCATGGTACCCAGCTCTTCGTTGTACTTGACCAGTTCCCAGCCCTCGTAGGCCTCGCCCAACTCCCCTTCCCCCAGGGTGAACCGGAACGGAACCGGGCACGGATACTCGTCGGTGCTCATCGCGCAAACGATCAGGTTATAACCACCGGGCAGCGTGCGCGCCTGCATATCGGCGATCACCGCACCGACACGCGCCGGATCGAGGAACATCAGCGTAACGGTGCAGGCGATAAACCCGTAATCCGAGTCCAGATCAGCCTCATTGAGGTCGTAAACCTGCGCCTGAATGTTAGTCAGACCCTCCGCATTTGCAATCTGCTGCAGCATATGGATGGCGTTGGGGTTGTTATCGACGGCAGTGATATTAAAGCCCAGCTGGCTCAGGTGGATGCTGTTTCGGCCATTGGAACAGCCCATATCCAAGGCATCGCAAGGCTCAATGATTTTGCCCGCTTCAACCACTTCACTATGGGTCGCACTCAGGCCGTAGCGGCTATGTAGGTCAACTGTCATGATAACCCCTGTCTGTATCTTAAATGAGGGGACGTATGTTACTACGGCTGGGGTGCCGGAAGTCGGCGATAAGGGGCGTCAGAAGTCGGCAATTCGGCCCCCTTTGATGGATATCAAGTTTGATGGTCAAGGATGAGACCAACGAGCTGCAGAGGTCCATTCACAAGAGAAGTGAGAGATGGGAGGCGAAAATAGCCTAGTCATCTTGACCGAAGGCCATAGTTATTTGTTTTCATTCACAACCTGAATGTCAGGCTCACCATCTGCCCAGCCTGGCCATTCATCCATAAGATGAAGGTGGCCGAAGTCACTACCCATTGCTTGAAGTTCATCAGCAGCTTCTTCAAGAAATTTAGCGATCGCCCTTAACGTTTTAGGATTAGTTGAGAACGCAATATCGCTCAATTCCAGAAGCCCTTCGATATCTGTATCAGCTTTTTTGTATCCAAATATCTTCATTGTTTCCCCTGACATATAACGCCGCCGTACCGAGACGAAGCAGCTTAGCAGCTGAGCTCCGTACCCAAAGCAGTTGGGCTGACCGTTGACGTCCATAGTCACTAGTTATACGTTTGAACTTGCTTCCAATTCCTTTTCGAAACTCTCTATGCAGGCTATCACGTTGGGGTGTTTGCGAACCCAAAGCTCTCCTAGATATTGGGTTACGCTCAGTCCGTTCAGTACACGCCCAACTTCTCCACACTTTGCTGCTGTAAGAAGGTCATGACCTCTATCCATGACGTCCAAGCTGAATTCAGCAACTGAGCCGAATTACTTATTCCATTCCTTTTGGATCGCAGAAATTAACTTACCTGCAGAGCGCTCCAAGGGTGACTTACTAGTTGGCATGTGATGTATAACGCCTGCTTAATAGGCGCGAGCTTGCGAGCGTCCTGATTGACGCTATTGTTAGCTGCGAAACTCTAATCATGCTAGTTTCTTCTCTTTTTCTGGCTTTCCTTTTTTCTTTATCTCAAGGACTGGATCGACGTCAATAGCCGAAACTGAAACACTATAATTCAGTGTTTTTAGTGTCTTGAGAGCATTCTTTAGAGTAACTTTTGAGAAAAAAGGCAATTCCTTTGGAACTTTCTTATTCGTTGCGATAGCGTAAACGATTCTATAAGAGCTTGGGTCAGGCCTACTGTCAGTGCAATCAAGCTTAGTCGAATTGGGGAGCTTTTCATTTAGCCGCTTTCTAAATCCAGAGTCACTAATAAAAGCTTCAGAAGCCACAAAGCCTTGGGAAAAAAGGTGGCTCAAAGTAGACGAGCTTCTGTAGTATTTGACATGTATAAATTCAGATGAGTCCTTAATAAGGTCGCAAAACTCTAGTTTGTCGTATGGCCCACCTATCTTTACAAATTTCTTATCCATGAGTTCAATATTATCATGCTCTTTGGTCACGAACTCATTGTATTCTTCTTCACGATCATGAGCATATGTTGGAAGTTTAAAATCATAAGAATCAAAACCTTCTAGATACTTATCAACACTATCTACAAAGTCTGTATTAACAATGTACCATTGGCCATTTCTAAGGATATAGTGCTCTTTATCACTGGTCACTTCCGCATATAAGCATCGGTATGCCGACCACTTTTTTATTGAGGTGTATTCATTGTCGTTAATATGAATGGTCTGGGATTTAAGATTATCTGAAGTCAATGATACATCTTTTTCTTTGAAATACTGAACCAAGTCATTTATTTTCAGGACAACATGCCTGGGCGTTTTTTGATATAGATCGAACGAATAACCAACTTGTGACTCCCAATCAATAATTTCAGGTTCACCAAGCCACATATTCTTAAAATCATTCTTGGCTAAGACATCGTCTAGCTCTAAGTCCAATACTTCCTGAAGCTCTTTGTCCTTTACTCTTTGTATATTCTCAACCCACTCAAAGTCTTTTGGTAGAGCTGCTTCGTATCTGGACAAGGACTCTAATAGTATATCTTTCAATCCGTTTAAATTGATGTCTAATACTAGGGTTAACGCATCTCGCCCTGTTACATGTGACCCAAATATAGGGACTTTTGATGCGCCTGTAACTGCATATAGCATGTCCATCTCAGAATCAACATCAAGGTCAAATACTCCTAAGTCTATTGAGCTTTGAGTTCTTGAGTTTAATGGGTTGTGATCATAGCTAGCTTTATCGAGACTTCTTAATTTGTCTGGATCAACCGAATTTAGCGTTACTCTTAGACCGAAGTCCCTTTCAATAGATTCATTTTTAAGAAGGTGGAACCCAGTCCCAAAAGTTAATACAAAGAGGCTTTCATTAAGTTTTACTACAAATGCAGCACCTACAGCCTTCCTGCCCCCAAATATATCATCTGGAAGGTCCTGGTGTTCGGTAAAGAGCTTTGTCCATGGAGGTGGCGGCTTGGGAGGCTCTTTTTTAACATAGAGTGTTGCCTCTACCCCTGAAATATCCATCTCGATAGGAGGTTTCGAATTCTCGAGGTTAATTACCTTAGCAACATCGCTCCCTACTCCAGGTTTTGCGAGATAAATGGATAATTTCTCTTTCCTTGTTTTTGGCTTTCTCATCCTAATCCTTCAGCAGAGTGAGTTCTTATGGTCAGCTAACAGCTAACGCTTAAAGCAGTCGCGCAGTATGCATCGGATGCCTTTTCTTGTTATAAATTACCTTGCACCTCTATACACAACTTCGCCTTCATTAATGCCAAGGTCTACACGCATTGAATTTAGCATAGCGTCAGCTTTTTCTCTCATTTCAATCCATGTTGCCTGCTTGCCTTCATAAACCAGAGGTATAAAGAAATCGATCATATCATTGTATTTATCTAGAACTTCCTGGCATGAAACAAGCGAAATATAACCATAAGCCTTAATTCGATTTAGTGCGAAAGAATGCTCAATTTCTGAGCTGATAGATGATTGTTTCGTAGCTGCAACAGCTTCCAATTCTCTGAGAATTTCTGAAACGATATGGATAACATCTTTATAGATAGCGAGCTTATCAAAGTGGCGGGTTAACTCTTTTTGCTTGAGAGTATCTATTTGTGCCTTCAAGTCTTCTAAGGCTTCCTCATTCTTAGCCTTTATTCGCTGAAGACTTTCTTCATGCTTTGCTCTTTCATTTTGCAGCATCCTTTTGGCCCATAAGCCACCTAGCCAATGAGAAAAAGCACCAAGTAATAAGGCGCCTCCACCTAGCGAAGCTATAATTGCTGCTGATATTTTAAATATTTCTTCAATGTTCATAGTGGTTTATAACGCCGCGCTCTGCGGAAAAATTGAAGCGCAGCGGAAATTTTTCCGACAGCAGCGCCTTGTTAGCTAGCCTTCCGCTCAGACATATACCACTTAATAATTTCTTGTGCTTTTATAAAGCTCTTTCCATGCCACTGCTCATAGTTTTCGGCTATCGGATATTTATGATCTATATCAGTCAAGTCATCCCACCAAGGGTCTTCTGAGAAACCCGCATCAGTATATTTCCCAGGAAATGTTTCTCCACAAAGTAAAGAGTTGAACTCATCTTTACTGAGAGTCAATCCCCAACAACTTGTATGCAAACTTTTTTTGTCGCGAAGTTCTTTAATTAAATTGTAGAAACTATAGAGCTGTCTTTGTCCACCAGCCCCTACCACATCGCTGATGTGCCATGTTCTACTAAGGATCAGGTATTTCCACTTTGATACTTTCAGTAAGATAAAAGCAGGAGCTGTATCAGTGTTTTCTTTTACAAAATAGATGCTTTCGGGATTAACTTCTTCAATAAGAGATAGATAATCCATAGGATCGCTTTTTGATGGCATATCACTTGAATACGGAGAACCTTTTCCTTCAATAAGCCATTCTTTGCACACGCCAAATGTCTTACAAAAATCTTCTATGAAAGAAAAGGATGGCTCAGTTCTGCCTGTAAATACATTTTCAAGTTCGCTAATTTTGTGAAGCTTCATTAATTGAGCCAGCTGAGGAATAGTGAATTGTGAATAATTCCTCCCTTCGTTCATTAACTCTAGAGTAGTCCGAAACCGTTTTGCCACTTTTTCTACTTCGGTCAACTCTATAGGTGAAACACCCTGCAAACTTTCAACTTCCTTTATATCCACCTGCTGATTCTGGATTGCGTCCGGCTCGGCTAATGATTTACGTTTAAAAAAAAATGAAAGGATAAGTGTAACTACAGCTACTCCAGCACCAGAAAATAGCCAATCTTTGTTTTCCATTATGTAATTCAGCATCTGAACTCCTTTAGATAGCTAACATTTTAATAGTCGGACCTTGCAAGGTACCTCTACCTTGCAAGCTTGGTCTACCTTCCAAGGATGAAGAACAGAACCATTTATCGACGCGGCAACAAATATCAGGCTCAGGTCGCCCGGCTGGCCAATGCGCGGACCGCCAAAGAAAGAAAACGTCTGAAAAAAGCTGTCCCTGCTAATCGTTACGATCTCCCTGATCTTAGATTCGTGATGGTGAAGAACGGTGTTGATCTAAATTCCCGTACTCACCAGCAGGAATATAACTCGGCGATTGTTGAATGTCCCTCTCACTGACATCTGGGCTTGACGGTAGTCAAGCAAAGGTCACATCTCCCTTACCCTGCTTTTTAACCCGATACATGGAGCGATCCGCGGCCTTAATCAGCATTTCCATATTGCGGCCCTGCTCCGGGTAGAACGCGATACCGACGCTGGCGCCGATCTGGGCTTGCTCGTTGGACTCTTTCAGCGCGAACGGCAGGCTGATTCTTTCAATGATTTTGCGCGCCACCACTTCGACGCTTTCCGGCGAGGTGATATCGGTGATCATCGCGATAAATTCATCGCCGCCCACCCGCGCCACGTGGTCGCTGTCGCGCAGGCACGTTTCCAGGCGTAGGGCCACCTCCTTAAGCACCGCATCACCGGCGTCATGGCCCCAGGTGTCGTTGACGACTTTAAAGCCGTCCAGGTCGATAAACATCACCGCCAGTTGCTGGCCGTGGCGTTCGGCCTGGGCGATCAGCGATTGCGAGCGGGCTTCCAGCAGGCGCAGGCTGGGCAGGCCGGTCAGGGCGTCGTAGTGGGCCAAGCGGTGCAGCTCGTCCTTGGCTTCGTGGGCTGCGTCGAGGGCTTGGTGGAGCGGGGTCACGTCGTATTCGGCCACCATAAACAGCCAGTCGCCATTGAGTGGATGGCGGGTCATGCGGATATCGAGGGTGTGTTTGCGCAGGCCCGCATCGGTTTTCATGTTGTAGGTCCAACGCCCGCCCTGATCATCCAGGGCCTGTTGCATGCAGGCTTCGCCCTCGTCCAAGTTGGCAAATCGCGCCGTAAACAGGTTTACACCTTCCGGCAACTGCTCGGCATTGAGGGATTTGTAGGCCTGGGTCGCGGCTGGGTTTTCGACCACTGGAGTGCCTTCCAGGGTAAAGCTGGTGACCAGCACCGAGGTGTAGCGCATCGCTTCGGCCAGCAGCAGATTCTCAGGCGACTCGCCCAGATTCACCTCTTCATTGATGTAGGCGATGATGGCGCGGTGGCGCTCCGGACCAACCAGCACGGCGCGGTGCATCATATGCAGCGTCTTGGGCTTGCCGTTGGGGTAAGTCGTCCAGGGGTCGATGGTCAGGCCGTTCTTGGCGGCCAGGTCGAAGGTCTGCACGGTGCGGTCCCGCGCGCCTTGGGAATCACCGGACAGGTCCTTGTTGATCAGATCGTCGAGGCAATCGAGTTTCCAGAAATCCAGCGCCGGTTGATTGCCCCACCACCAACCATGACGGTCGATATCGAACACCCACACCACATTGGGTATCAGCTCGTAGAGCGCCAATTCTGAGTGGTCCTTAATATGGACCAGATGACTGTAATCTGCGCTTGCCATAAATCCGTTATCGACAGACTTCCTACAGAAACAAAGGCCCGTCGCTGGCGACGGACTAAGGGAGTGATTAGATGCAGGTTAATTCAACACGTCATGCCACCCAACCCCTGCCTGACAACATCCAATAAAAGTCTGACGAATGTCAAAAATTCGGGGCTTTTAGTTCCATATTTTTGGCAGGGATCAGCTCAGCCGGGACTCAAAACGGTCTCAAAGCGCTCTCTACGCTGTCTCAACGTTGTCGAATATTGGTTTCAACCGCGTGAGCTGAGGCGGTAGCGGCTGCCGGGATGGATCAGCCGGGCACAGCTGACCAGCTTCTGATCCGACCAGGTCCGCCGATCAACCCTTAGGCAGGGTTCGGTGGTGTCGATCTCCAGCAGTTTGGAGGTCTCGGTGTCCGGCAGAATCGCCTCGACGATATGCTCCATCTCCGACAGCGGGTAGAGCTCGCTGAGGTATTGGCTCGGAGTTTTATCCTCGAAGCGCTGCTGCAGGTAGTCCGGTGCGATCTCGGGCCGCACAAAGCGCTCTTCGAGCTGGATCGGAATGCCGTTCTCGCGGTGCACGATCAACGAGTGGAACGCCTGCTGGCCTTCGCGAACCCCCAATCGAAGCGCCGTCGGCGCATCCACGGCCACGGCCTCGAGTCGGTGCAGTTCGCTGCTGTGGACATGGCGCCGATCGCGGATCTCATCGGCGATATTGCGGATCTCCAACAACGGAGATTCAGCCCGCACTTCGGCGACAAAGGTCCCCAAGCCCTGGTGACGGACCAAGTAGCCTTCGGCCACCAGCTCGGCGATCGCCTTGTTGGCGGTCATCCGGCTGACGCCGAAGCGCTCGGCCAGCGCCATCTCGGTGGGGATCTGCTGATCGGCGACGAACTCGCGGTTGCGGATCGCCTCCTCCAGATAAGATCGGATCGCTTTGTAACGGGGTTGAACCCTGGGCATCGACTCGCACTCCTGTGCCTGACTGGCGGCTATTATGCCTGAGCTCGGGAATCTGTACACAAATCCTGACGTTAGATGATCGGCAGCAGGCGTCACGATCCCCCGCAGGATTCACTCACAGCTCCCCTATACTGAGAGCAAGGGATACTTTACCCAAAACAATTGTATATATTTGTATATACATTTAAAACAAACTGCGAAATAATCGGCGCCATGATGCAGTCAATCAACAACACTCAAACCTCTCGCCCGCACACCCACGGTCGCTTGATCATCAACGCCCGGGTGGCCAGTCTGGACCCGACCCATACGCAACCCTATGGGATGCTGGACAACCACGCGGTGCTGATCGGTGACGATAAGATCATGTGGGTTGGCCCGAGCAGCGAGGTGAACCCTAAGCAGTTCGAAGGCAACCTGATCGACGCTGCCGGTCGACTACTCACCCCCGGCCTGATCGACAGCCACACCCACCTGATCTACGGCGGCAACCGCGCCCAGGAGTTCGAAGCCCGCCAGCAGGGCCAGAGTTACGAACAGATCGCCCGCGCCGGCGGCGGCATTCTCAGCACCGTCCGCGCCACCCGCGAGTTATATCAGAGCGGCTTGATCGAGCAGGCCCTGCCCCGGCTGACGGCGCTGTGCCGCGAAGGCGTCACCACAGTTGAGATCAAATCCGGTTACGGCCTGACTTTGGACGATGAGCTGAAGATGCTGCGCGCCGCTCGCCAGCTGGAACAGCTGTTACCGGTACGCATCCGCACCACCCTACTGGCCGCCCATGCGGTGCCGCCGGAGTACCGGGATAACGCCGACGGCTATATCGACATGATCTGCCAGCAGCTGATGCCGAAAGTGGTGGAAGAAGGTCTGGCCGATGCGGTGGACGTGTTCTGCGAATCCATCGCCTTCAGCCCGGCCCAATGCCGTCGAGTGTTCGAAGCGGCTAAACAACATGGACTCGGCATCAAGGGTCATACCGAGCAGCTGTCGAATCTGGGCGGTTCGGCTCTGGCGGCCGAGTTCGGCGCCTGGTCGGTGGACCACCTGGAGTACCTGGACGACGACGGTATCAAAGCGATGCGATCGGCCGGAACCGTGGCCTGCCTGCTGCCCGGCGCGTTCTATTTCCTCAAAGAAACCCAAATGCCACCGATCGAGGCGCTGCGCCAGGCCGGTGTGCCGATGGCACTGGCCAGCGACTGCAACCCCGGCAGCTCACCGCTGGCTTCGCTGCGACTGATGATGAACCAGGGTTGCGTGCTGTTCGGCCTGACCCCGGAAGAAGCCCTGACCGGCGTCACCCGCCACGCCGCCAAGGCGTTGGGGCTGAGCCGCCAGGTCGGGATGATCCGTCCGGGGCAGCAGGCCGACCTGCTGTTGTGGGATCTCGATCACCCGGCCCAGCTGGCCTACGAGTTCGGTCCAGACCGGCTGGCACTGCGGATCTTCAACGGCCAACCGGCATCGATCCACCATGCTCAGCACTCGCTGAGCTCGCTGGCATCGCACGGATAAGGGGGGCTGACCATGTCTGATCAAAACCTATCGAGTGCAACATTAACCAGCCAAAGTTACAGCCAGGCTAATCCGGCGCTATGGCAGGGCCGGATCGACAGCCACGAAACCGGCCCGGCACCGCGCTGGCATCAGCAGGTGCAACCGTCGACACTGGACGCGATGGCCGATGCCGATCCCGGCGTTGCGCTGCTAGGAATCTGCACCGACGAAGGCGTACGACGCAATCAGGGACGTGTCGGTGCGGTCAACGGTCCCGACACGGTTCGGGTGGCGCTGGCTAACCTGGCCTGGCAACTGCAGACGCCGCTGTACGACTGCGGCAACCTGCACTGTCTCGATGATCAGCTCGAACAGCTGTCGCAACAGCAGGCCGCGGCCGTCGAGCTGCTGCTGCAACAGGCCCACCTGCCGGTGCTGATAGGCGGTGGCCACGAGATCGCTTACGGCAGCTACCTGGGGCTGGCCCGCTATGCGGCCGACCAGCACCAAGGCCCCGTCGGCATCCTCAACTTTGATGCCCACTTCGACCTGCGACACGACCAGCAGCCCAGCTCCGGCACCCCATTCCTGCAGGCCGCCGAGTGGTGTCAGGCGCATCAAAAGCCGTTCCATTACGCCTGCCTGGGTATCAGCGACTGCGCCAACACCCAAGCCCTGTTCCAGCGCGCCGACCAACTCGGGGTCCGCTACCTGCGTGACGACCAGATCAACGGCTGGCAGCTGCAACCGGCACTGGAGCTCTTAGAGCAGTTTATCGAGCCACTAGACGCGCTCTACCTGACCATCGACCTGGATGTGCTGCCAGCCTCGGTGATGCCCGGCGTCAGCGCCCCGGCCCCCCGTGGGCTGCCGCTGGAGCTGCTCGAAACCCTGATCGATCACGCCCGGCGCCTGGCCGGACCTAAGCTGCGATTGATCGACCTGGCCGAGTTCAACCCCCGTTTCGATGTCGATGGCCACAGTGCCCGGGTTGCATCCCGACTGATCCATCGACTGCTGCGACCGCTATAACGGCGTCGCACGATCTCAACACCAAACCCCAAACACCCTTACCACCCAAACAAGAACGACAAGATAGAAGAGAATGCTATGAACCAGATCGTCCAACCCTGCTCTTCAACAAACAGCGATCCCCGTCTCGATCCCAGCCGCGAGATCCGCGCGCCCCACGGCTCCACCCTGCGTTGCAAGAGCTGGCTGACCGAAGCGGCGATGCGAATGCTGATGAACAACCTCGACCCGGAGGTGGCCGAACACCCCCAGGCGCTGGTGGTCTACGGCGGCATCGGCCGTGCGGCCCGTGATTGGCAATGCTTCGACAAGATCATCGAGGTGCTGCAGCGTCTGGAAGACGACGAATCGCTGCTGGTTCAATCCGGCAAGCCGGTCGGCGTGTTCAAGACCCACCCGGACGCGCCGCGGGTGCTGATCGCCAACTCCAACCTGGTTCCCCACTGGGGCAACTGGGAGCACTTCAACGAACTCGATCGCAAAGGCCTGATGATGTACGGCCAGATGACCGCCGGTTCCTGGGTTTATATCGGCTCCCAGGGCATCGTCCAGGGCACCTACGAAACCTTCGTCGCCGTGGCCAAACAGCACTTTGACGGCAAAGCGGCCGGTCGCTGGATTCTGACCGGTGGCCTGGGCGGCATGGGCGGTGCTCAGCCGCTGGCCGCCACCATGGCGGGCTTCTCGATGCTGGCGGTTGAGGTGGACGAAACCCGGATCGACTTCCGCCTGCGCTCGGGCTACCTCGACTTTAAAGCCACCACGCTGGATCAGGCGCTGGCGATGATTGACCAGGCCAAGACCGACGGCAAAGCGATCTCGGTCGGTCTGCTGGCCAACGCCGCCGACATCTTCCCGCAGCTGGTCGAGCGCGGCATCACCCCCGATGTCACCACCGACCAGACCAGCGCCCACGATCCGTTGAACGGCTACCTGCCCCAAGGCTGGAGCCTGGAGCAGGCCGCCCAGCAGCGTAAGCTCGACGAAGCGGGTGTGGTCAAAGCCGCCAAGCAGTCGATGGCGGTTCAGGTCGCAGCGATGCTGACCCTGCAACAGCGCGGTTCCGCCACGCTGGATTACGGCAACAACATCCGCCAGATGGCGTTCGAGGAAGGGATCGAAAACGCCTTCGACTTCCCCGGCTTTGTTCCGGCCTATATCCGGCCGCTGTTCTGCGAAGGGATCGGCCCGTTCCGCTGGGTTGCGCTGTCCGGCGATCCAGAAGATATCTACAAGACCGACGCCAAGGTGAAGGAGCTGATCCCGGACGATCCGCACCTGCACAACTGGCTCGACATGGCCCGCGAGCGGATTCAGTTCCAGGGGCTGCCGGCGCGTATCTGCTGGGTCGGCCTGAAGGATCGTGCCCGTCTGGCTCAGGCCTTCAACCAGATGGTTGCCGACGGTGAGCTTAAGGCGCCGATCGTGATCGGCCGTGACCACCTCGATTCCGGCTCGGTGGCCAGCCCCAACCGCGAAACCGAATCGATGCTCGACGGCAGCGACGCGGTATCCGACTGGCCGCTGCTCAATGCGCTGCTCAATACCGCCGGTGGCGCCACCTGGGTCAGCCTGCACCACGGTGGTGGGGTCGGCATGGGCTTTAGCCAGCACGCCGGCGTGGTGATCGTCGCCGACGGCACCGACGCGGCCGCCAAGCGTCTGGGACGGGTGCTCTGGAACGATCCAGGTACCGGCGTGATGCGCCATGCCGACGCCGGTTACGACATCGCCAAGGATTGCGCCCGCGAGCAGGGGCTGGACCTGCCGATGCTGTCCGATACCGCTGACAAGGAGGCCAACTGATGTACGAGTTGACCCTCAACCCCGGCCGACTGGATCTGGCCACGCTACGTCAGATCAACCTGAACCCGGTCAAGCTGAGCCTGGCCGAAGAGGCCCGCGCGGCCATCGAAGCCTCGGTCGAAACCGTCGATGCGGTGATCCGTGACGGCCGTACCGTCTACGGCATCAACACCGGCTTCGGTCTGCTGGCCAACACCCGGATCGACAACGCCGAGCTGGAACTGCTGCAACGCTCCATCGTGCTGTCCCACGCCGCCGGTACCGGGGCGATGATGGAAGACTCCAGCGTCCGCCTGCTGATGGTGCTGAAAATCAACTCGCTGGCGCGCGGCTTCTCCGGCATCCGCCTGAGCGTGATCGAAGCGCTGATCCAACTGCTGAACGCCGAGGTCTACCCCTGCGTACCGCAGAAAGGTTCGGTCGGCGCATCAGGCGACCTGGCACCGCTGGCCCATATGAGCACCGTATTGCTCGGCGAAGGCGAAGTGACCTACAAGGGCGAGCGTCTGTCCGGCGCCGAGGGTCTGAAGATCGCCGGCCTCGATCCGATCACGCTGGGCCCGAAAGAGGGATTGGCGCTGCTGAACGGCACCCAGGCCAGCACCGCGTTTGCGCTGCAGGGGCTGTTCGCCGCCGAAGATCGGTTTGCCACCGCGGTGATCTGCGGCGGCCTGAGCGTCGAAGCGGCGCTGGGTAGCCGCAAGCCGTTCGATGCCCGGATTCACGAAGCCCGTGGTCATCAATGTCAGATTGATGTGGCGGCCGCTTACCGTTCGCTGCTGGACCACAGCGAGA
Source organism: Motiliproteus coralliicola (assembly GCF_003345655.1). Classification (GTDB taxonomy): domain Bacteria; phylum Pseudomonadota; class Gammaproteobacteria; order Pseudomonadales; family Balneatricaceae; genus Motiliproteus; species Motiliproteus coralliicola. The sequence continues at coordinate 671,283 of NZ_QQOH01000002.1, read as the reverse complement.
TCGAAGATTCGCACCGCAACTGTGAATCGGTGCAGGATCCCTATTCGCTGCGCTGCCAGCCCCAGGTTATGGGTGCCTGCCTGGAGCAGATCCGTAACGCCGCCCGCACCCTGCTGACCGAAGCCAACGCAGTGTCGGACAACCCGCTGGTGTTTACCGATATCGGTGACATTCTGTCCGGGGGTAACTTCCATGCCGAGCCGGTGGCGATGGCGGCCGACAACTTGGCGCTGGCGCTGGCCGAGATCGGCTCGCTGTCGGAACGTCGGATGGCGCTGCTGATCGACTCCAACCTCAGCAAGCTGCCGCCGTTTCTGGTGGAAAACGGCGGGCTGAACTCGGGCTTTATGATCGCCCAGGTGACTTCGGCAGCGCTGACCAGCGAGAACAAGTCGCTGGCCCATCCGGGCTCGGTCGACAGTCTGCCGACCTCGGCCAACCAGGAGGACCATGTATCGATGGCCACCTACGCGGCCCGTCGGTTGACCGACATGGCCGACAACGTGGGCGGAATTCTGGCGGTGGAGTTGCTGGCTGCGTGCCAGGGGATCGACTTCCGCGCCCCGCTGCACAGCTCCGAAGCGCTGGAGCAGGCCAAGGGCCTGCTGCGTGAAGCGGTGCCCTTCTACGATCAAGATCGCTACTTCGCCCCCGATATCGAGGCCGCCAAGCAGCTGATCTGTCAGGGCATCTACAACCGCTTTATGCCGACCGAGCTGCTGCCCAGCATCGGCTGATAGAGGCTTATCTAGTTCGACTCAACCCGCTTGTCGCTGCCTGAATGGTTGCCTGAATTGCTACCTGAATTAAGGCAACGCGGGCGGGTTATCGTTGAATTGACGCAAGTACAGCAATAGATCAGCGCGCTGCTTGTCCTTGCGGATACCTCGGAAGTTCATGATCCGACCGGGTACCGCGCGATCGGTCCGAGTCAGATAATAGTTGATGGTGGCATAGTCCCAGCTGTGGCCGGAGTTGATCATCGCCTCGGAATACTCGAACTCCTTAATGCTACCGGCCTTGCGCCCAAACAGGTTCCACAACAGCGGCCCCTTGTTGTGAATCCCATCCTTGGCGACATCGTGGCAATTGGCGCATTTACGCTCGAAGAAGTCCGCCCCGGCTTCCACATCCCCCTCTCGCAACAGCTGCTTAAACTCTTCGCTCAACTCGGGCTGAAAGTTGGCCAGCGATTCCGACGGATCAAATTTGGCCGCCTGGGCCTGGCTGCTCATACCCGCAACCGATAACACGATCGCGGCTACCATTGCTCTGTTCATCGGGTTCCCCTCAAGTTCATCTATCCTTACGCTCAGTATGTGCCAGTCTAGCCGAGAGTGGCTTAACCGTGACGAAACAACACGATGGTTAACCGCTCGGGCAGACTTAACAAACAAGTAAACCCAGTCAGGCCGAAGATCTCAAGCCGTAGCGGCCAATAACTCAAGGCAAAAAGTACCGATACGCTAAAGGCTTAGATTATGGACGATACCATCGTTACTCTGCGGATGATCGAGCGGATCACCGTGGTGCTGATCGCCGGGGTCTCGATCTTCTTCGGCTACCGACTGTTCTTTCATCTGCCGTTTGAGCGCAGTCACGAAGGTCAGCTGGAGCTGCCCGGGGTCAAGATCGTGCTATCACGGGTCGGCCCCGGGATCTTCTTTGCCGCCTTCGGCTCGCTGGTGCTTTACTACTCGCTGACCACGCCGATCAAAGTCAGCCTGCCCACCGCAAACACGACCCCAGTTAACAGCACTGAGTCGGCAACCGCCCAGGCCAACACCCCCGTCCCAGTGGCCAGCTTTACCGGTATCAGCGGCTCAAATGCTGAGACAGGAGCGGGACAAGCAACACCGCAGCAACGCAACCGCGCCCTGACCAGCATCGAAGCCCTGAATTGCGCTCAACAGCTGCTTCCTGCCGATCTCGATCCGATCCAGCAGGACCAACTGGCACTGGCCCTGATCGATGCCAAACGGGCCTTGCTGCTGTCGGTCTGGAACGAGGACGATTGGGGGCCAACCGAGTTGCTGGGCAACGCCGGCCCGACGCCTGAAGCGCCCTTCCAGCTTCGCAGCCTGTTCAACGCCACCGCCGCTGAATGCCAATGAGCGGGTTAAAGAAAGTGCCAATGAGCGGGGTCAAGAATCGGCTGACCTTGATCCTGGTGGCCATGTTACTGGCGCTGCAGGTCCAGGCCCGCGACTACCGCACCCTCTACTCTGCCGAGGAGCTGCAGCGCGCCAACGGGATCTACTCGGCCAATATCGAGGCGGTGCTGTTTGAGGATATCGCCCAGTACCTGCTCGGCGGTGAGCTGGAAACCCTGCAGCGGGTGACCCTGCTGCAACCGCCGGATCGCTGGAAGGATCCGTTTGAGTTCTCTGCCAGTGCCGACGCTGGACTGATGCTGATCCCCACGCTGTCGGTCAAATTTCTGGATGACCTGGCCATCGCCATCGCCTGGTTTGAGCGATTCGGCTGCAACAAAGAGTCATTGTTCGACTATGTCGCCGCGCTGGATTTCAGCGATCGTAAACTCCCCGCGCCACTGCCGGCATTGAAGGTGCCCAACCAGGCCTACAAGCTGGATGACTATGTCGACGACGTATCGCAGAAGATTCTGAAGTCGGCGCTGGCGTTTATCCTGTTGCACGAGCTGGGGCATCTACACCACCGACATCGCGGCTATGATCAGATCAGCGCCAAGCAGGCCCAGGCCCAGGAAGCCGAGGCCGATCAATTCGCCATGCGGGTGTTGCGACGGATGCGTCTGCCGCCGCTGGGAGCCACGGTCTGGTTCTCCGCCGTCAGTATGCGCGACCCGCTGGTGCCCGGATCACCGCGTCAGACCCACCCGCTGACCTCAAACCGCTTGCAGGCGATCGCCGCCCAACTGCGGACCCGCCCCGGCGACTTTATCGAACCGGCCAACCGCGGCAAGCTGACCCCGGAAGGTATCATCGCTGCCGCCGATGAGATCGAACGGATCGGCAACTTCCTGGCCGACCCGGACTTCCGCTCCTTCCTACGCGAACGCGGCCGTCGCGCGACGCCGGAGCTACTCAGTGGCGCCTGCACTCCGGAACAGCATAACCAGCAGTGGCTGGAGCGGTTTAAGGATCTAGCACAATAACCGCCGCCCAGGTTCCGAGACCCAATCTCCTACCTTACCGGGTGACAAAGTGCTCGAATGCATTACCGTTACCCGTTTTCACTCAACTTGAAATGCGACACCAACTCCATCAGTAACCGAGCCTGATTACGTAAATCTTCACAGTCTCGGCTCACTTGATCAGAGTAGTTGGCGTTGGTCTTGGCAATGTCTGCAATACTTGTAACCGCGACATTTACTTCTTCAACAGCCGTACTTTGCTGTTCGGTTGCAGCCGCTATTTGTAGGTTCATATCGCTCATCTGCTTGACCGAGTTCGATATCAACGAGAGCCGCTGCCCCGACTCAAGCGCTTCTTGCTGCGTTTGCCCAGCCGCGCTGACCCCATCCTGCATCGCTGAAACCGCTTCTTTTGCGCTCAACTGCAGCTTGTCGATGATGCGCTCAATCTCTTCTGTCGACTGATGGCTACGCTGTGCCAATGTCCTGACTTCATCGGCAACGACGGCAAAACCGCGCCCTTGCTCTCCTGCACGGGCAGCCTCAATGGCTGCATTTAGCGCCAGCAGGTTGGTTTGTTCCGAGATACTCCGAATCACCTCCAGTACCGTGCCGATCGAAGCCGTATCCGCAGCCAAGCGTTCAATCACCGTCGCGGTCGATTGGATCTGTTGCTCCATGCCTTCCACCTGCTTTACAGCCGTCTGCGCCGCTTTCAGTCCTTGTTGAGAATCCTGCTCGACAGCGCTGGATCGTTGCGACGCTTGAGTAGCGTTACCGGCGATCTCCTGGACGGTGTGCCCCATCTCCAGGATAGCCGTAGCGACTTGAGCCGTCTGATGCTGCTGCTCTGTCACATCGGTATTGATATTGGTGATCTGTGAATCGATCGATGCGATCGACTTGGATAACGATACGCTGACCTTTCTGACCTGCAGCAAAACGCCGTCCAGCGAGTCAACAAACCGGTCATAACCGCCGGCTAACCTGCCCACTTCGTCGCGCTGACTAATGTTCAAACGGTGGGTCAGATCGCCGTCACCTTGAGAAATTTCTTCAAGCATCGCCGCCACCTGGTTTAGCGGCCGCATCATTTTGTTGATCATCCCGGTAGTGATCAACACAAAGCCCAGCGTGATTGCCGCACCCACGGATGCCAGCAGTACGGTCGCTTTGTCGATGGCCCCGTAGACATCCTGCGCAGGGATCTCGGCAACCACGAACCAGTTCAGTTGATTCAAGTATTTAACGGCTACCAGGTTATCGCCGTGCTCGTCGTTAATCCGTTGAACGGCTGTCTCATCTGGATGGCTATTTTCGGAGAAGTCGATGCCTAATCGCTGACTGAGCGAACGCCCCAGCATCGCTTTATCACGGTGCAGTTTTACTGTTCCCGAGGCATCGGCAAGCATCACTCCACCGTGCTCACCAATCCTGAATTGCCTGATCATGTCGGCCATCTCGCTGAACGCCAGCCCTATGCCGGCAACCGCTACAACCCGACCTTCTGAACGCACGGCATAATTGATAAACAGCGTTGTTTGCGAGCTTACCTCGTCTATATCCAGAGAGAGTTCATAGTCTTGATTACTCGCTACAAATCCATAAAACCAGTCATCACGAGGGTTTGCTTTCGATAGCGTTTTAAAGACGCCTTGATCGGTATAGTAGCTCCCGCTATCAACCGAGATATAAAACGCGGTGATCGCTTGGAATTCCTGCTTAATCGCCGCCAGAAACTGGGACAGGTCCGCAACCTGCCGGGGTGGTTCTGACGAGCGCAGGAACTCGATATAACGAGGATGGGTGGCGATACTTCGCGCCACTGTAATGGGCCCGACCAGGCTCTTTTCTATCCCTCTGGAAACCGACTCCAGCACGGCGGGCAACTCGACCGTATTAAGCCGTTTCTCAATCGCCGAACTCGCTACCTGACTCGCCATGATCGTCACTACTGTCACCGCCAATATCAACGCGACACTGGTAGTCAGAAGTAGTTTTTGTTTTACCGTCATTAACTAGCCCTCAGCAGAAACAGAGTTATTTATTAAGCTGTTACAGGTTTCTCAAACCGGTTAACGAAGCCGCAAATAATCACCGCCGCTAACGACGATCAGCGCTCATTGGCTTGCGCCCCTTCCCGTCTTTTTAGCCGAAACGCCCTAACCCCCGAACGCGACCCGACCAGTAGTCCGTCAGAGTTTTTGGCCTGCCACCAAGCATCAGGGACAGCCACTCCTTCAGCACCCGGTCATCCCTGATGGATTTACAGGCTCAAAATACTATGTATACAATTACTACCAGACCTGGATACAAACAACAACCTAACACAGTGTAAATGAGCAGCCTATGAACAAGCCCTTATCGCAGAGAGCGCTGGATTATCATTCACAGCCTCGCCCCGGAAAGATCAGTATCGAGCTCACAACCCCGGCCAATACCGCCAACGACTTAGCGCTGGCATACAGCCCGGGAGTGGCCGAACCGGTGAAAGCGATCCACGAGTCGCCTGAAAACGCTTATCGATACACCGCTAAAGGCAACCTGGTTGCGGTGATCAGTGATGGCTCGGCGATTCTGGGCTTAGGCAACCTGGGGGCTCTGGCCAGCAAGCCGGTAATGGAAGGTAAGGCCCTGTTATTTAAGAAGTTCGCCGGTGTCGACTCTATCGACATTGAAGTGGATGCCGAGAGCCCGCAGGCCTTTATCGACACGGTCGCGCGTATCGCCAACACCTTTGGGGGGATCAACCTCGAAGACATCAAAGCCCCGGAATGCTTTGAAATTGAACGCCAGCTGATCTCCCGCTGCGATATCCCTGTATTCCATGACGATCAACACGGCACCGCTATCGTGACCGCTGCCGGGATGCTGAACGCACTGGAGATCGCGGGTAAAGATATTCACGAAGCCAAAGTGGTTTGTTTAGGAGCCGGAGCCGCCGCAACGGCGTGCATGCGCTTGCTGATCAATTCCGGTGTTCGACGCCACAACATCTACATGGTTGACCGCCGCGGGGTCATCCATGACGGCCGTGGCGATCTAACCCCAGAAAAGGCGATCTTTGCCGCTATCGGCACCGATAAACGCACCCTGGCCGATGCCCTGGAAGGTGCCGATGTTTTCCTGGGGTTGGCCGGCCCCGACATGGTTAGCCCGGAGATGTTGAGTTCTATGGCGCCGCAACCCGTCGTTTTTGCCTGCGCCAACCCCGACCCGGAAATCAAACCGGAGATTGCCCATGCCACCCGCTCTGACCTGATCATGGCCACAGGCCGTTCCGACTACCCGAACCAGGTTAATAACGTGCTCTGCTTCCCCTACATCTTCCGCGGCGCGCTGGATGTCAGAGCCCGCTATATCAATGAAGAGATGAAGATGGCAGCGGTTCGGGCCATTGCCGATCTGGCCCAAGAGCCGGTTCCCCAAACGGTCAAGGACGCCTATGGCATCGACGAGATCAGTTACGGACCGGACTACATCATCCCCAAACCCAACGACCCTCGCCTGCTAGGCGTGGTGGCCGATGCGGTGGCCAAAGCCGCTGTGGAAAGCGGCGCCGCTTCCAAAGACTACCCCGGTCACTACCCGCTCAGCAGTATCGACGCACTCGAATACATCTGACCAGGCAGCCGTAACCATCGGCGCATGTCTAGCGCTTTAGGCCTTGGCGGGCATTCTCGCCCATCAAGGCTTATGGCACCTCATACCAACGATAAACAGGAGATTTCCGTGAGTTATACGGTCTACCTTTCGGGCGAAATACACAGCCAATGGCGAGAAGAGATCAAGCAGGGCATCCAGGTACTCGGGCTGGATATCCTGGTGCTCTCACCGGTGACGGATCACGATGCCAGTGACGCGGCAGGCGATGTTCTAGGCGAAGAAGCAGACAACTTCTGGCGTGATCATAAGTCATCCAAGGTCAATCTGATTCGTACCCAGCACATGATCGACCGGGCCGACCTGGCCGTCATCCGCTTCGGCGATAAATACCGCCAATGGAACGCGGCCTTTGACGCCGGCTACTGCGCAGCCCTGAGAACACCCTATATCACGCTGCATAGCGACGAGCTGATTCACCCTCTGAAAGAGGTCGACGCCTCGGCCATGGCCTGGGCTCAGACCACGGATCAGGTCATTTCCCTGCTCCAGTACATTCTTCAGGATTAACCCTTCACCGGCTTCGGCGAAGCCGCCCAGCTCGCTTTAGCTGCGGCTAACGCCACTCCCCCTCTGATCGCCAGTCTTTGCCCTGACTCTCCCCGCGAAGGCCTAGACTGGCATTAAGCCCATAGCAAATGTTTGCCATAGAACCGTTGTCGCTATGAACGCGTGACAACTCATTTGCAAGACGGCTGAAATATCTTCTTGACTTGAAAGTCAGCTTTTTGCTTAAATCAATGTATACGATTTTCGATCTATAAAAAGTACAAAAGGAGATCCGCGATGATTAAGTTCCTGCTCAATCGCGAGCTGCGGGTAGAAGAGTCCATCGACCCGAACATGACCGTGCTTCAATACCTGCGAACCGAAGCTGGTAAAACAGGTACCAAAGAAGGCTGTGCGTCAGGGGACTGTGGTGCCTGCACCGTCGTCGTAGGAGAGCTGGATGGCGAGGATATCCGCTATAAGAGCATCAACTCCTGCCTGACCTTTCTGTCCGCATTGCACGGCAAGCAGCTAATCACGGTTGAAGACCTCAAAGAGGGGAGCCAGCTTCACCCGGCCCAACAAGCCCTCGTCGATCAACACGGCTCTCAATGCGGTTTTTGCACCCCCGGCTTCGTCATGTCGATGTTTGCCCTGGGCAAAAACATCGCCGACCCCAACAAGGCGCAGATCGAAGAAGCCCTAGCCGGAAACCTGTGTCGCTGTACCGGCTACCGCCCGATCGTCGATGCGGCCGAGTCGATGTACCAGAACACCCGGCAAGATCAGTTCGACCGTGATCATGCCCAAACCGTTGCCCGCCTACGCGCGCTGCAGATCGAAGAGCAGCCGCAACTGAACGATGGCAGCAAGCAGGCTCACAACCCGCGTTCCATCGCGGAGCTGGCCGAGCTTCTGAGCCAGAATCCCGACGCCCGTCTGGTCGCCGGGGGTACCGACCTGGCACTGGAAGTGACCCAGTTCCACCGCGAGCTGGAGACCCTGATCTATGTCGGTGATATCGCCGAGATGAAACAGGTCACCGTGCACGATGACCGCATTGAGCTGGGCGCAGCAGCCCCGCTGACCGACTGTTATAAAGCACTGGCAAACGATTTCCCCGATTTCGGCAATCTGCTACACCGCTTTGCCTCGCTGCAGATCCGTAACCAAGGCACCCTGGGCGGCAATATCGGCAACGCATCCCCTATCGGTGATTCCCCTCCAGCGCTGATCGCCCTCAATGCCGAAGTGGTATTACGCCAGGGCAATGGCAGCCGAACCATCAAGCTCGAAGATTACTTTATCGACTACAAGGTCACCGCCCAGCAGCCGGGTGAGTTTATCGAGAAAGTGGTGGTACCCCGTGTCGCCAGCAACGAAGCCTTCCGTAGCTACAAAATTTCCAAGCGGATCGACGATGATATCTCGGCCGTATTGGGTTGCTTCAACCTCACCATCAAAGATGGCGTTATCCACAACGCCCGGGTCGCCTTCGGTGGCATGGCCGCAATCCCGAAACGGGCGCAGCATTGCGAAGCCGCACTGACCGGCCAGGCGTGGAACGCAGCAACCATCAAGCAAGCCAAACAGGCACTGGCGAACGATTTCGCCCCGATCTCCGATTTCAGAGCGTCCAAAGAGTATCGGATGCTAACCGCCACCAACATGCTGACCCGCTACTTCGTCGAACTGGATGAACCGGCCACCGACAGCCGCGTATTCAGCGATTCAGTTGTCCAAAGCTATATCCCGGAGCCTCGCTCAGTAACCACTCAGACAGGGGGCAGCGCACATGTCTAATCACCACAGCAACAAACTCACCCCAGAACAGATGCTGAGCCAGGCCAAGCAGGAACTGCAAACCGGCGTCGGCCGTAGCGTCAAACACGACAGCGCTGTTAAGCAGGTCTGCGGCGAAGCGGTTTATATCGATGACCGGCTGGAGTTTCCCAACCAGCTGCATGTCTATGCCCGCCTGTCCGAGCACGCCCATGCCAAGATCACCAAACTGGATGTCAGCCCCTGTTACGACTTCCCCGGTGTGGCTATCACCATCACCGCCAAAGACGTACCCGGCCTGCTGGATATCGGCGCGATCATGCCCGGCGATCCACTACTGGCCGACGGCAAAGTCGAGTTTTACGGCCAGCCGGTACTGGCCGTAGCCGCCAACGACCATGAAACCGCCCGCAAAGCGGCCATGGCCGCGATCGTTGAATACGAGGAGCTGGACGCGGTGCTGTCCGTCGAGCAGGCGCTTGAGCAAGAGCACTATATCGACCAGCCGCACCAGCATGTCCGCGGCGATTCACAGAGCGCCCTGGCGAACGCCAAGCACAGCATCCAGGGTAGTGTTCATATCGGCGGTCAGGAGCACTTTTACCTGGAGACCCAGATCTCATCGGTGATCCCCACCGAAGACGGCGGCATGATCGTCTACACCTCGACCCAGAACCCGACCGAGGTACAAAAACTGGTCGCCGAGGTGCTGGACGTTCCGTTCAACAAGATCCAGATCGACATGCGTCGCATGGGCGGCGGTTTCGGTGGTAAAGAAACGCAGGCCGCGGCACCGGCCTGTATGGCCGCGGTGGTCGCCAAATTGACCGGCCGCCCCACCAAAATGCGCCTGCCCCGCATGGAAGACATGATGATGACCGGTAAGCGTCATCCGTTCTTCAACCAATACCATGTCGGTTTTGACGATAACGGCCGCATTACCGGCTGCGAAATGAAGCTGGCCGGCAACTGCGGCTACTCTCCAGACCTGTCCAACTCGATTATCGACCGGGCCATGTTCCACTCTGACAACAGCTACTACCTGGGCGATGCCACCATCACCGGTTACCGCTGCAAAACCAACACCGCGTCGAACACCGCTTACCGTGGTTTTGGTGGCCCCCAAGGGCTGATCATGCCGGAGATTATTCTCGACGATATCGCCCGCCAGCTGGGTAAAGACCCGCTGGAAGTGCGCAAGCACAATCTTTACAACGGCATGAACGGGGTTAACGGTTTCGGTCAGCCATTGAGCGATGCCGATCAGGGCCGCGACACCACCCATTACTACCAGCAGGTCGAGGATAACCAGCTGCCGGAGATGATCGCCGAGCTGGAAGCCAGCAGCGACTACCATGCCCGCCGTGAAGCGATCCGGGCTTACAACGCAACCAGCCCGATCCTGAAGAAAGGCCTGGCGATGACCCCGGTTAAATTCGGCATCTCGTTTACGGCAACCTTCCTCAACCAGGCCGGCGCCCTGATTCATATCTATACCGACGGCAGCATCCATTTGAATCACGGTGGCACCGAAATGGGTCAGGGCCTCAACACCAAGGTGGCGCAGATCGTCGCCGAGGAGTTCCAGGTCGATTTCGACAACATCCAGATCACCGCGACTAATACCGACAAGGTACCCAATACCTCGCCAACCGCCGCGTCTTCGGGAGCCGACCTCAATGGTAAAGCGGCGCAGAACGCCGCCCAGACCATCAAACAGCGCCTGGTTGTATTTGCCGCCCACCATTTCAATGTCACCGAAGAGGACGTGCGTTTTGCCAACAACCATGTCCTGATCCGTGATGAAGTGCTGCCGTTTGCCGAGTTTATCCAGCTGGCCTACTTCCACCAGATCTCGCTGTCGAGCACCGGCTTCTACCGCACCCCGAAGATCTACTACGACCGCGACAATGCCCGTGGCCGACCTTTCTACTACTTCGCTTACGGCTTGTCCTGCTCAGAAGTGGTGGTCGACACCCTGACCGGCGAATACAAGATTCTACGAACCGATATCCTCCATGACGTCGGCGCTTCGCTGAACCCGGCTATCGATATTGGCCAGATCGAAGGGGCCTACGTCCAGGGTGCCGGCTGGCTAACCTCCGAAGAGCTGGTCTGGAACGACCAAGGTCGTTTGATGACCTCAGGACCTGCCAGTTACAAGATCCCGGCCGTGGCCGATATGCCGGTCGATTTCCGGGTCAAACTGGTCGAAAACCGCAAGAACAGAGAGGACACCGTATTCCACTCCAAGGCCGTGGGCGAACCGCCTTTCATGCTGGGTATCTCGGTGTTCTGCGCGATCAAGGATGCCATCGCCAGCCTGGCGGACTACCGCGTCAGCCCCAGAATCGACGCACCGGCCACCCCAGAGCGGGTGCTCTGGGCGGTCGAGGCGATCAAGCAGCACAGCGCCGAAACCACTCGTGCTACGGCAGAACCTGCAGAGTTGGAAACGGTTTAACAACCGCTTAGGCAAGCAGAGAATCACAGGAGCGATCTTATGAGCACCAACTGGATCAACGCCCTGGCTCAGATTGAAGCCGAAGGCACCCCCGCGGTGATGATCACCGTAGTCGACGAGAAAGGCTCTACTCCACGCAACGCCGGCGCCAAGATGGTCGTCACCCAAGAGCAGTTGTTCGACACCATCGGCGGCGGCCACCTGGAGTACAAGTCGATCAAGATCGCCCGCCAGATGCTCGAAGAGGCACAGACCAACAAACAGCAGCAGCCAAGACTGGAACGTTTCTCGCTGGGTGCCAGCCTTGGCCAGTGCTGCGGTGGTGCCACCACCTTGCTGTTTGAACCGCTGGGGACCAATACCACCCAGATCGCCCTGTTCGGGGCTGGCCATGTGGGACGCGCCCTGGTGGCTATTCTCGCTACCTTGCCCTGCCGGGTACGCTGGATAGATTCCCGCGAGGAGGAATTTCCCGAGCAGATCCCAGAGGGAGTCGAAAAAGTCGTCAACGAGTTTCCGGTCGACGAAGTCGACAACATGCCCGCGGGCAGTTACTTCATCGTCATGACCCATAATCACCAGCTCGACCAGGAGCTGACGGAAGCGATTCTCGACCGTGACGATTTCGACTACTACGGCCTGATCGGATCCAAAACCAAGCGCAAGAAATTCGAACACCGGCTAAAAGCCAAAGGTTACAGCGATCAACAACTGAACCGGATGATCTGCCCGATGGGTGTCAGCGATGTCAAAGGCAAACTCCCCGCCGAAATAGCGGTGTCGATCGCCGGCGAAGTGATCGCCAACTATAACGCGGGCTTTGGCAGTCAGACAGACCAGACGCCCGTACAAACACAGGTGGTCGATCGTCTGGCGATCTGATCACCCCACCCTTGATACCCTATTACTGCAAGCCGTAGAGAACCTGAGCCATGTCAGCAACAGATGCTACCTCAACAGTGCACGCGCACCGCTCCGCCCTGATCCACAGCCTGGGCGACCCTGCCAAACTCGGCATCGAAAACTCCTACCAGTATTTTGATGATGGTCTGCTGGTTATCGAGGATGGCCGCATTGCCGCCGTCGGAGAGGCCGAAAAGCTGCTGCCAGGCCTTCCCGCTGCTGCTCAGGTAACCGAGCATAAAGACAGTCTGCTGTGCCCCGGTTTCATCGATACCCACATCCATTACCCGCAGACCGGCATGATCGCCGCTTACGGAGAGCAGCTGCTAGATTGGCTCAACAACTACACTTTTCCGACCGAACAACACTTTCAGGATAAAGAGCACGCCGCCGGTGTCGCCGACATATTCCTGACCGAGCTGCTGCGCAACGGCACCACCACTGCGCTGGTATTCGGCACCGTTCATCCGGAATCGGTCGATGCTTTTTTCGAAGCGGCCGAGCAGCGTGATCTGCGAATGATCGCCGGTAAGGTGATGATGGACCGCAACGCCCCGGACTACCTGACCGATACTCCCGAATCCAGCTACAAGGAGAGCAAGGCTCTGATCGAGCGCTGGCACGGCAAGGGCCGTCTGCACTACGCCGTCACCCCAAGATTTGCCCCCACCAGCACCGGGGAACAACTAGCGGTAGCCGGACAGCTGCTGGGCGAATACCCCGATCTCTACATGCACACCCACCTGTCCGAAAACAAAAAAGAGATCGAATGGGTAAAAGAACTGTTCCCCGAGCGAAGCGGCTACCTGGATGTGTATGACCACTACGAGCTACTGGGCGAGCGCTCGGTGCTGGCTCACGGAGTTCACCTGTCCGACTGCGAGTGCGAACGTTTGGCGGAAACCGACTCGGCTATTGCCTTCTGCCCGACTTCCAACCTGTTCCTGGGTAGCGGTCTGTTCAATCTGCCGAAGATGGAAGCGCATAACATCAAGGTGGGACTGGGTACCGATGTCGGAGCCGGCACCAGCTTCTCCATCCTGCAGACCCTTAACGAGGCCTACAAGTTGATGCAACTGCAGCAGGAGAAGCTGAACCCGTTTAAATCACTCTACCTGGCCACGCTGGGCGGTGCCCAGGCACTGAAACTGGACGATAAAATCGGCAACTTTAGCATCGGTAAAGAAGCCGACTTCGTGGTGCTCGATTACAACGCCACGCCGCTGATGAGCTATCGCATGGCCCAGGCCAAAGAGCTGGAGGAGAGACTGTTCGTTTTGATGACGCTGGGCGATGACCGTACCATCAGCGAAACCTTCGCAATGGGGCGCTCAGTCCATCAACGTTAATGACCGCTAGCTTTTGTTGCCCAGCACATTGGAAAAGACTTCACGAAGGTTGTCTGAAGCAGGCTCTTCATCCAAGTTCAGTTTGTCTTCGATATGATCAAGGTGGTGCATCATCAGACTCACCGCCTTGTCTTTATCCTTGCGCTCAATCGCATCAATCAGCTCAAAATGCTCGTCGTAAGAGCAGTGAGACTGATTGCTCAGTTCAAACTGAGCAATAATCAGTGAGCACTGAGAAACCAGGCTACGCTGGAAGCTTAACAGTGGAGGATTGTTCGCCATCTCGGCCATTTTCAGATGGAACTCACCGGACAGCCGGATCCCCGCCCCTTTGTCGCCTTGGACAAAGCACTGCTGCTCTTCCTGTACCTGTTTGCGCAGCAATCTGAGTTGCTCAGGGGTCGAATGCTCTATTACCAGCTCGGTTACCGCCTTCTCTACGATCCTGCGAGCATAGACAATCTGCTTGGCTTCCTCAGTGGTCGGACTTGCTACCACCGCCCCCCGATTAGGACGAAGGACAACCACCTGTTCATGGCCTAACCGTGATAGCGCTCGGCGAATAATGGTTCGGCTAACGCCAAAAATCTCGCCCAGTGACTCCTCATTCAGCTTGGTACCCGGGGCGAGCCGTTGCTCCAGAATGGCATCAAAGATATGAGCATACACCTGCTCATCCTGGGTCAGTTTTACTTTACGGCCGCTTTCGGTAGTGGACAGTGCCTTTTGACTCGTCATCGTCTAATCAAACCTTATTGCTGCAAATTCTAGGTGGAATAGCGCCCATTATTGTACACACTAAAGAATATTATTGGCATCGCCAAAATCGCAGTCCTTTGAGCCAACTTCCAGCTTTTTACCAGATCAAACCACCCATTCTTTCAATCTTTCTATTTATATTTGTCATATATACCGATTTCTTGACTCTCAGGTTGACTTTTATTGTATACAAACGATACTAGTTTTAAGCACAATTTCAGGATAGTGCCTCGTTTCCAGGGATTGAAACACAACACGGTATAGGGTCCCCAATAAAAATAACGCCCTCCCAAACTCACTCAAGGAGCAAAGTTGTGGAAAGCATTCAACAAGAACAATCAGCAATACCCAACAGTACCCAGTCCAATCGAGGGCTACTCGACCAATTCTTCAAGCTCAGAGAGCATAAGACCAGTGTAAAGACCGAGCTTATCGCCGGCCTGACAACCTTCGTGACGATGGGCTATATCATCTTCGTCAATCCCAGCATCATGGCGGATGCCGGGATTGACCATGGTGCCGCCTTTGTCGCCACCTGTATCGGTGCCGCCCTGGCCTGTTTCCTGATGGGCCTGTACGCCAACTGGCCGGTAGGCCTGGCTCCAGGCATGGGCCTGAACGCCTTCTTCACCTACACCGTGGTCGGCGAAATGGGCTACAGCTGGGAGGTCGCACTGGGTGCCGTGTTTATATCCGGCGTGATCTTTACCATTCTCAGTATTTGGAAGATTCGTGAGTGGCTGCTCAACAGTATTCCGATGAGCATGCGCTACGCCATGACCGCAGGGGTCGGGCTATTCCTGGGTCTGATCGGCCTTAAAACCGCCGGTGTCGTGGTCGACAACCAGGCCACCCTGCTATCGATGGGTACCTTTACCGACCCGGCGGTTATGCTGTCTGCCGTCTGCTTCTGGATGATTATCGCCCTGACCTATCACAATGTGTTCGGCGCCGTGATCATCAGCATTCTGGTGGTTACCTTTGCCGGCTGGGGCCTGGGCCTGGTGGAATACAACGGCATTATGTCGATGCCGCCAAGCATCGCTCCAACCCTGATGGCCCTGGATATTAGCGGCGCCTTCGAGGTCGGCATGATCAGCGTTATCCTCGCCTTCCTGTTCGTCAACATGTTCGATACCGCCGGCACCCTGATGGGCGTCGCCACCCGCGCCAAGCTGATCCGCGAAGATGGCTACATCGAAAACATGAGCAAAGCCCTCAAGGCAGACAGTAGCTCCAGCGTATTCGGCACCCTGTTCGGCTGCCCGCCGGTTACCAGCTATGTAGAAAGTGCCTCAGGCGTTGCTGCCGGTGGTCGTACCGGCCTGACCGCAGTGACCGTCGGCATCCTGTTCCTGTGCGCAATGTTCCTGGCGCCGCTGGCCGGAATGATTCCAGCCTACGCCACCGGCGGTGCCCTGGTTTATGTCGCGATGCTGATGATGACCGGCTTGAAAGAGATCGACTGGGATGATGTCACCAACACCATCCCTGCCATTATCACCGTGGTGATGATGCCGCTGACCTTCTCGATCGCCAACGGTATCGCCATGGGCTTTGTGACCTACACCGCACTGAAGCTCTGCTGCGGCAAGCATAAGGATGTCTCGCTGAGCATCTACGTGCTGACGGTGATCTTCATGGCGAAGTTCATGTTCCTGTAAAAGGCAGTACTTCGATAAACTACAGCCCCCGCACTGGGGGCTTTTTCATGCCTGAAGGATTCTCAATGACAATCGAAACCTGGCTGCTGTTCTGTTCCGCATCGCTGCTGGTCATCCTGATTCCCGGCCCATTGTCCCTGCTGATGATCAGCAACAGCCTCAACTACGGGATTATCAAGTCAGCCCCTGCCTTTATCGGCGGCACCAGCGCTTCGCTGATCCTGTTAACCGCCTCGGCCACCGGCCTGGGGGCTCTGCTACTGGCCTCGGAAAACCTGTTTACCCTGATCCGCTATATCGGTGCGCTCTACCTTATCTACCTCGGCTACCAGGCCTGGCGTGCTGCACGCTCGCATGTCGCCGCCGACCTGGGCGCCCAACAAGCCGCCGTCGGCTTCAAAGCGATGTTCTGGCGCGCCTTCAGCCTCGGCATCAGCAACCCCAAGGACATTCTGTTTTTCGTCGCCTTCCTACCGCAATTTATCGATCCGCAGCAGTCGATGACGACCCAGCTGCTGATCGTGGCCGCCAGCTGGTGCGTTATCGATCTGGCCTGCAAGCTGTTTTACGGCAACTGCGCCCGCCTGATGGCCCCAGTACTGAAACAGGCAAAGAATATGCAGCTGTTTAATCGCCTTTGTGCCGGGCTATTTGCCAGCGCCGGCGCGGCTGCATTACTCAGGTAGGCCGGACCGACACTAAGGAATCTACAAACAGGCATAAAAAAACCGCCTAAGCACAAGCTTGGCGGTTTTATCAGCTTCAATGGACTTCGCGGGTCAGCTGCCCCGATAGGTCGAATAGCTGTAGGGCGAAATCAGTAGCGGCACATGGTAATGCTCATCCTCATCGGCTAAGCCAAATCTCAACACCACCTGATCCAGAAACGCCGGCGTAGGCAACTCCACACCTCTGTTGCGGTAGTAATCCCCAGCATTGAAGATCAGTTCATATACGCCTGCCTGGAAATCCTCACCTGCCAACAACGGCTGATCACAACGACCATCGTCATTGGTTTTCACTTCGTTCAACAGCGTCCGCTGTTCCCCGTCGATTCGATACAGCGATACGAGAATATCGTGCCCGGGGCAACCATGGGCAGAGTCGAGAACGTGGGTTGTTAAATAACCATGCATATAGATTCGTGCCTGAGGCACCCTCCTGATTGGTAGCAACAGCCCTGTGCACCGTCGGAATCACCGGCTGGCCGGCCTTTCTTTGTATACATAAAGCTATTGCCATCTTACTGAAAGACAGCTCGCCGATGCAAAGCAGCAGCGATGATAAGGCTAAACATCCTTAATCCTGGTTACCAAGAATAACATTCCTGACTCTTGAGACAAGTTTTTCTTTACATATCGCACTATTGATTGTATACAATACACATGGCCGCAAAGATCTCTGATCCGGCACATTACAGTTAGCTAGAACCAACTCTAAGGAACAGACCCGTGAGCAACGATTATCCAAGAAACCTGATCGGCTACGGTGCCCAGCCCCCTCACCCGCACTGGCCTGGTGATGCCCGTATCGCTATCTCATTCGTATTGAACTACGAAGAAGGTGGAGAGCGTAACATCCTGCATGGTGACGATGAGTCCGAAGCATTCCTGTCAGAAATGCCTGCCGCGCAACCTCTGAACGGCGTTCGCAACATGAGTATGGAGTCCTGCTACGAATACGGTAGTCGTGCGGGGGTCTGGCGTCTGCTGCGGTTATTCGAAAAGCATCAAATCCCGCTGACCATCTTCGCCGTCGCTATGGCGGTAGAGCGCCACCCGGAAGTAGCCCGGGCCATGGCCAAAGCTGGCCACGAAATCTGCAGCCACGGCTACCGCTGGATCGATTACCAGTACACCGATGAAACCACAGAGCGCGACCATCTGAATAAAGCGATCGAGATCATCGAGCAGGTTACCGGGCACAAACCCCAGGGCTGGTATACCGGCCGCAATAGCCCAAACACCCGCCGTCTGGTGATGGAAGAAGGGAGTTTTCTCTACGATTCCGATGCCTACGACGACGATCTACCCTACTGGGTCGACAACAATGGCAAAGGCCACCTGGTCATCCCCTACACCCTGGATACCAACGATATGCGCTTTGCCACCCCCCAGGGTTTCAACAGTGGCGAGCAGTTCTACCAATACCTCAAAGACAGCTTCGACGTGCTCTATGCCGAAGGTGCGGAGGCTCCCAAAATGCTGTCCATCGGGTTGCATTGCCGGTTAGTCGGCAGACCTGCCCGCATTGCCGCATTGCAACGCTTTATCGAGTACGTCAAAAGCCACGAAAAGGTCTGGTTCTGCCGCCGTATCGATATCGCCAACCACTGGTACGAACACCACCCCTATTCAGCTGCTGATTATCAGCAGTAATCGTTAACGGAATTCAGACCATGAATGCACAAGCACAGTCCAAGACATTTCAACAGTTCATCCCCAGCATGATGGGCCGAGCGGACTTTATCAGCACCTTTGCCGATATCTATGAACACTCTGCGTGGGTAGCTGAGCAGGCCTGGGAACGCGGCCTGAGTCCGGTACATGATCAGGTTGACGGCTTGCACCAGTTGATGGCGGATATCCTGCTCAGCAGCAGCCGCCAGGCACAGCTCGATCTAATCAACGCTCACCCGGATCTGGCGGGTAAAGCCGCCATCGCCGGCGAGCTGACCGAAGCCTCGACCTCAGAGCAGGCAGGAGCCGGCATCCATGAATGTAGTGCCGAAGAGTTCCAGCGTTTTACCCAGCTTAACGACGCTTATAAATCCAAATTTGGCTTTCCGTTTATCAAAGCGGTTAAGGGCAGCAATCGCTTCCAGATTTTGGAAGCCTTTGAAGAGCGCATCCATAACACCCCGGATGAAGAGTTTGAACGAGCGCTGATCGAGATCAACAAGATCGCCCTGTTCCGACTCGAAGCGATGTAACCCGAATAGCCAATCCATCGACAATAAGAACCACTGAGATTACGACATGAATAGTGACCACCAATACGATTTCCAAAAGCAAGTAAACCTGGCCGACGCTCGCCTGGGCACCCAGTCCATCTTCGTTACCGATGACTGGTTTGCCGCTGTCGACCGAATGCTGCAACCGGAGCCGCCAGTGTGGAAAGAAGGCGTGTTTGATGACAATGGCAAATGGATGGATGGTTGGGAGTCACGCCGCAAGCGCTTTGAAGGTTACGACTACTGCATCCTGCGTCTGGGCGTGCCCGGGACAATCCAGGGCATCGATATCGACACCGCATACTTTACCGGCAACTTCCCGCCATCCGCGTCACTGGAAGCCTGTTTCTGCGCCGAAGGAGACCCGAACGAAGATACGCGTTGGGTCGAAGTATTACCGGCCGTCGCCCTCCAAGGCGATAGCCAGCACTTGCACCCTATCGATGATCCCGCCATCAACAACCAGCCATTTACCCACCTGCGCTTTAACATCTATCCCGATGGTGGCGTCGCACGACTACGGGTCTACGGCACTCCTTATCGGGACTGGTCCAACCAGAACGGCGACGAGCAGATCGACCTGGCCGCCGCGCTCAACGGTGGACGCGCCCTCGCCTGCAACGATCAGCACTTCGGCAACATGAGTAACATTATCAACCCTGGACGCGGCGTGAATATGGGTGATGGCTGGGAGACGGCTCGACGCCGCACCCCAGGTAACGACTGGGTCATAGTCGCTCTGGGCCACCCCGGCGAGATCGAACGCATTGTCGTCGATACCCTGCACTTTAAAGGCAACTACCCGGACCGTTGCAGTATTCAGGCAGCCTACGTCCATGGCGGTACGGATGCTCAGATCGAGACCCAGAGCCTCTACTGGCAGGAACTGCTACCAGCCCAGAAGTTGGAGATGCATCAGGAACACGAATTCGTCGACCAGATCAAACAGCTAGGTCCGATCACCCACGTGCGCCTGAACATTTTCCCTGATGGTGGTATCAGTCGTCTGCGCCTGTTCGGCAAAGCAGTCAGCAACTAAGACATCGACAAGGAATCTATCGTGCTGCTACTACGCCCCGAACCTCTGACCCAAGAAGCGTTTGCGCCCTACGGTGATGTTATCGAGACTGCTGAGCGTGATTTTTTCATGATCAACAATGGCTCGACCCAGCGCTACCACCAGTTAGCCGACGTCCAGCTTGGGCAACCAGAAGATCGCGCGATCATCAGCATCTTCCGCGCCCAGGCATTGCCGCTACCACTGGAGATCCAGATGGTAGAGCGTCACCCACAGGGATCGCAGGCGTTTATCCCGCTGAAAGGTAACCCGTTCCTGATCGTGGTTGCCGCCGCTGGCGACAACCCTGAACCGGACCAACTGCGTGCCTTTATCAGCAACGGCCAGCAGGGTGTTAACTACCATCGGGGCGTCTGGCATCACCCGGTTCTGTGTTGCGTCGAAGAAGACGACTTCCTGGTCGTCGACCGCGCAGGCGAAGGTAACAATTGCGATGAGCATTTCTTCAATCTGAAAGAGCCGATCGTGCTTGACCCTGGTGCCCCAATTCCAAGTCAACGCTAGGCATCGATCACAATAACAATAAAGACTGACCCCTGACGGCGAATAAACAGCGCTAAGCCCGGTCAGAAAGTAATAAGGAGTTAACCATGGATCCGCATATCACCGAATGGCTTAACCTAGTCATCCGCTGGGGTCATATGATCACCGGCATCGCCTGGATCGGCGCATCCTTCTATTTTGTCTGGTTGGAAAACCACCTGGACCGCCGTAATCCGCGCGAAGGCCTGTCTGGCGATCTTTGGGCCATCCATGGCGGCGGTATCTACCACCTGGAAAAATATAAGCTGGCCCCGCCGAAGATGCCGGAAAAACTGCACTGGTTTAAATGGGAGGCTTATGCCACCTTCCTCAGCGGTATCGCCCTGCTCATCGTGGTGTACTACCTCAACGCCGAGCTCTACCTGGTCGCCCCGGGCTCCGAGCTGAGCGCGGGTAGCGCCATCGCCATCGGCGTCGGTTCCCTGATTGCCGGCTGGCTGGTCTACGACCTGCTCTGTGACTCCCCCCTGGGTAAGCAACCCGCCCTATTAGGCCTGGTGCTGTTTGTTCTGCTGGTAGCGGCCTCCTATGGTCTGGCCCAGGTATTCAGCGGTCGCGGCGCCTTTATTCATATCGGTGCCATCATCGGCACCATCATGGTCGGTAATGTATTCCGCGTCATCATGCCGGCGCAGCGTGCGCTGGTAGCGGCGATCGAAGCCGGCCGAGAGCCCGATCCGACTCTACCCGCCAAGGGCCTGCTACGTTCGCGCCATAACAACTACTTCACTCTGCCGGTGCTGTTTATCATGATCAGCAACCACTTCCCCAGCACCTATGGCAGCGACTACAACTGGGCGATCCTGGCCGGTCTGGCGGTATTGAGTGTACTTGTACGCCACTACTTCAACACCCGTCATGAAAGCCAGAAATACGCCTGGACTCTGCCTGCCGCAGCCTTCGGCATGATCACTCTGGCCTTCGTGGTCGCCCCGCAACAACCTGCCAACCTACCGCAAAGCCAAGGTCACGCAGAGCCGGTTGCCTTCAACGCCGTTGAACAGGTGATCAACCAGCGCTGCACCGGCTGCCATTCCTCCAGCCCCAGCAACCCGGCGTTCAGCAGCGCTCCAGGTGGGGTGATGCTGGATGCACCGAATCAGATCCAGCAACAAGCGGCTCGTATTCACGCCCAGTCGGTCGCCACCCAAGCCATGCCGTTGGGAAATATCACCGGCATGACCCAGCAGGAACGAGACCTGCTGGGCCTATGGATCGCCCAAGGCGCTCCTATCAACTAACACCCCTCATCGGCCAAGGGCCTCCTCGCTCCGAGGAGGCCTGAACGACCCTAGCCACAACACCCAACACAGCCACTGCGTCTAATGCAGCGGTGTGCGGCTGCCTGTGCAACACACAGGACAGAGCCTGGTAAGCAAGCAATAACAACCACTCAAAACTGCAATAACAATAAACTAGGAGAAACCTACGGTGTCCAAAACGACCCTCAAGCATACCCTCGTACCGGCCCTGGGCCTGGCAGCGGCCCTGGCAACCACCGGCCTTAACGCCGCTGACTGGAGCACCACCGAGCTGCAGCTTCAGCGCGGTGACCTGGATGTACCCAGTTTTGCCGGCGGCGGCAGCGAACAAACCACCATCCTGACCCTGCAACACGCCAGCGGTTGGAAGTACGGTGACACCTTCTTTTTTGTCGACGCCTCCAAAACCAGCGACAACAGTGACCTGTACGCAGAACTGTACCCACACTTCAGCTTCGGCAAGATCAGTGGCAAAGACCTGAGCGTCGGCCCGATCCGTGATTTTGGTCTGGTCACCGGGCTTAACTTTGCTGCCGACGCCAACGTTCTCAAGTACCTGCCGGGCGTGCGCCTGTCCCTGGACCTGCCGGGGTTCGCCTTTGCCAATCTGGATGTCACGGCCTATATCGATGATAGCGACGGCGTTGCCAGCGGTGGTGCACCGGCTGAAGACGACAGTTACATGGTCGACTTCAGCTGGGCTTACCCATTCAAGATCGGTTCCACCAGTTGGAGCGTTGAAGGTCACGCCGAATATATCGGCTCACGGGATAACGAATTCGGCGACAAGGTCAGCCACCACATTCTGGCTCAGCCACAGCTACGACTCGACCTGGGTGAGCAACTGTTTGACAGAGCCGGACAGCTGTTTGTCGGTATCGAATACCAGTACTGGAACAACAAGTTGGGCGATTCGAAAACCGACGAATCGGTAGTCCAGGCCCTGCTGGTCTGGCGTCTGTAAAGGCCCCTGCCATCCAGCCCGGCCGACAGCCAGTTGTCGGCCGGGCTGATATCTTGGCCTCGTCAAATACCGGTGCTACCATGCCGCCACCGATAACTTCTCCAGGTAGCAAACAGTATGGCCAGGATTCGCGAACGCAATAATGAACTGATTATTGAGGCGGCCAGCAAGGTCTTTGCCGAATGCGGATTCGCTGCAACCAAGACCGTTGATATCGCCAAACTGGCCGGGGTGCCCAAACCCAACGTCTACTACTACTTCAAGAGCAAGGAGAACCTCTACCGCAGCGTTCTTGAAAGCATCACCCAGCCGTTGCTGCAGGCCAGCGAACCATTGCTGAACAATGACGATCCGGTGGTCGCCTTCAAGGCCTACATCCGGGCCAAGTTACAGATCTCCAAGCAACACCCGCACGCCTCCAAGGTATTCGCCAGCGAAATCATGCACGGTGCCCCGCACCTGCCCGAGGACATCAAACAGCAGCTAATGGAGCAGACCCGCACCAGCACCGCGCGTATCCAGTCCTGGATCGACCAGGGACTGATGGCCAAGGTTGACCCGCAGCACCTGCTGTTCTCACTCTGGGCCTCGACCCAAACCTATGCCGATTTTGACTGGCAGATCACCGCGGTAACGGGTCGGGACGAGCTGACCGACAGCGATTTCGAAACCGCAGCATCATTGATCGAACAGCTGGTTCTCAAGGGCTGCGAAGTACGTTCGCCGGCCTGAATCTCAGACCCTGCTTCGGGCGTCGATATAAACTCAAGGCAGGTTAATCTGGGCGTGACAGGCACGTCACACCCGGTGGGATAGGCAACAGCCCGGAGCCAGGGCCGCCTTCAGAGCGGCCGGCCACCGAACTACTTCGGGCATCAGGGTCCCGTTCAGGCAGCGCCTACGTCTGCTACCAGGCCAGCTGCTTGAACACCACTGACCGCGCACAATTCATCAATATCCGACGTATCACCACTGATACCGACAGCACCCACCACTGTGTCATCCTGATCACGGATCAGCACCCCGCCCGGCACCGGAATCAGGTTGCCGTTGGCCAGCGTATTCAACGCGGAGACAAACGCGGGGCGCTGCTTGGCATCGGAGGCCAGCGAACGGGACGACTTCCCCATGGCAACCGCTCCCCAGGCTTTGGCGATCGCGATATCGGGGCGCATCATACTGGAGCCATCCTGGCGCTGTAACGAGATCAGCCTGCCGCCCTGGTCCAGAATCGCAACGGTCAAAGGTTCGGATTTCAGTGTCTCGCTCTTTAGAAAAGCCCCTTGAGTGATAGCAATCGAGCGGTCCAAGTTTAATGAAGCCATAGTCAAAACTCCTGAAAGCAAAAGAATAATTATTAATATTGTTGAAACATCTCTAGCCGATAGAGCCTGGACGAACCACGCAGGCCCAACCCGGAACAAACAAGAATCGGCGTCCAAAATACGTAGCCGCAAGCCTCTGGTTTCAGGCTAGGGCCCCTGATCTCTGGTCGCTTTTCGGCATGTCGTTTAACGATGAATTACGAAACAAACACGCTGGATCAGTACGCCGCCCAATGGTGGAAAAAAGCTTTTTCAAGATTGAGGCGGGATTCATTGATTACTAGAATTAGCACTTTCTTGACTAGCGGGTCAAGTTATGATTACAATTTTTTACGACTTTGTATACAACACGAGCGCTCGACTTTGGCTACTGAAAAAAGAACACAACTGTTTTTCGACCTCGATGGCACCCTGGTCGACTCACAGCCAGGTATTGAGTTATCGATCAGGCACACCCTCGATCAACTAGGGGTGGAACAGCCTTGCGAGCAACGGTTACGCGATTGCTTTGGTCCCCCATTGAGGATCAGCTTCGCGTCACTGCTAGATACCCAACACCAACCGGTTATCGAGCAAGCCGTCACCCTGTTTCGCCAGCATTACCTGCAACAGGGCATCCACCACTACCGCATCTATCCGGGCATTAGCGCACTGCTGCAACAACTGGCCGACTCCTGTGATCAATCTCTGGCCGTACTCACCGCCAAGCCGCAAGCACAGGCCGAATGGATACTCACCGACGCAGGGCTTGCCCCCTACTTCCAACAGGTCTTTGGCAGCACAGACCAAGGTGTTCGCAGCTGTAAAAGCCGCCATCTTGGACACCTGATAGCGCAGCAGCAGCTAACCCCCTCACACTGCTGGATGATTGGTGATCGAGCCTGTGATATCGAAGCAGCCAAGGCGAACGCCACCCGATCGGTAGCGGTTAGCTGGGGTTATGCCAGTGACCAGGAGTTGGGTAACAGTGATTACTGCCACCTGATAGACAGCCCTGGTCAACTTCTAGCGATCATAGAGGCGGGGCGGCCCAGCCCTCCCCTAGGCAGATGCGACCAACGCTAGCGTTCCCAACGCCTACCCGAATTACACGATTACGCCTGGCTTTCGTCTGCGGGCTCTTGCTCGCCGGCCAGCTCAACCTCTCAACCCTGCGCGCCGAAACGATCAGGGTCGGGTTTTACAACGCGCCTCCGCTGATGATTCAAGCCAAACACCAAGGCATCTATCACGATCTGTTGCAAAAGATCGCCCAAATAACCGGAGACACCTTCAAGATCGAGTACTACTCGACCGCCAGACTGCAAAGGCAATTTGAAGAGGGCAAGATCGACCTGGAACCCGGCGTGAATCCCCAATGGCGGCAGGCGTCACTCCACCCCGGAATCTACAGTATTCCATTTGCAGCCTTGGAACAGGTCGTACTGTTCCGCCCCGGTACCGCATTTAGCATTCTCGGACCAAACAGTCTGAAAGGCCGGTCGGTCGGCACCATACGCGGTTATACCTATCCCGGCTTCACGACCAGCCTCAGGCAGGGGGAGATTGAGCGCATTGATGTAACCGATGAGCCCCAGTTACTGCGCCTGCTCGACAGCGGTCGAATAAACCAGGTTTTTGTCGACCGCGTCGTACAACGCTACTGGGCTCAACAGCATCCCAGATTTTATCGATACCCGACCAGCCGCACGCTCAATCGAGTCGACGTTATGCTCCGCCTGCGTCCTTCTCTGACCCACGCCCTCCCCCGCATCAACCAAGCCATCAGCCTGCTGCAAAGCCAAGGCGTCATCAGCCAACTGTTTGCCCACTACCTCCGCTGATCTCCCCCTCCTGCGCCGAAACACCATCAATCCGACACCTTTTCACAGCATCGTACACAATAATTTCGCTCAAAAATCGTGCAAACAAGCCAATAACAAGCAGCAAACAGTTGATTATCAATATGTTTCTACTGAGACAGGCGATAATTTATTTTTACTTGACCCCAAGGTCAGGTTATGAATAAACTCACCTATAGATTTTTGTACACAATATAAACGCAAAAGAAGTACAAAGACTTGTCAGACTTTCACCGAGGAACGTCAACCTGTCACTTCTTCACTAACGGAGTAGCATCCCATGTCGAATCAAAATCCGGTCTTTATTCCTGGCCCGACCAACATCCCCGATCGCTTACTCAATGCGATGCATATGCAAACCCGCGACCACCGCGCCCCGGATTTTGTAGAGACCTTCGCGCCGGTTCTCAACGACTGTAAACGCGTCTTCGGCACCGAAACCGGCCAGGTCATCACGTTCCCGTCTAGCGGCACTGGCGGTTGGGAAGCGGCGGTAACCAACACCCTTTCACCGGGCGACAAGGTTCTGATTGCCCGCTACGGCATGTTCTCCCATCGCTGGATCGACCTGTGTCAGCGCCACGGCCTGGATGTACAGGTCATCGAATGCCCTTGGGGAGACGGTGCGCCAGCGGACCAGTTTGAAACGGCGCTCAAGGCCGACACCGAGCAACAGATCAAAGCCGTCCTGGTTACCCACAACGAAACCGCAACCGGTGTTCGCAGTGATATCGGTGCCGTTCGTAAAGCCATGGATAATGCCGGCCACCCGGCGATGCTATTTGTCGATTGCGTCAGCTCGCTGGCCTCGATGCCGTTCGACATGGATGGCTGGGGAGTCGACATCGCCGTATCCGGCTCACAAAAAGGCTTCATGCTGGCAACCGGGATGGCGATTCTGGGCGTTAGCCAGAAGGCCCTGGCAGCCATGGAAACGGCCACCCTGCCGCGGACCTTCTTTGACTTCCGCGACATGATGGCGGCTAACGCCAATGGCGGATTCCCCTACACCCCGCCACTGCAGCTGATCTACGGCTTGAAAGAGAGCCTGTCGATGCTGTTCGAGGAAGGCCTGGACAATGTTTACGCCCGTCACCACCGCCTGGCTGAAGGCGTTCGCCAGGCTGTCGCCGCCTGGGGTTTGCGCCTGTGCGCCAACTCGCCGGAACTGGCCTCCGATACCGTTAGCGCGATCTACGTTCCTGAAGGGTTCGACAGCAATGAACTGACCGATCACGCCTTCAATAAATACGGCGTCTCCTACGGCATCGGTCTGGGCGAGATGAACGGTAAAGCCTTCCGTATCGGCCACCTGGGTGATCTGACTGACGTTATGGTGCTGTCGGGTCTGGCTACCATCGAGATGGCGATGGCCGATCTCAACTATCCGATTGAACTGGGTAGCGGTGTACGGGCAGCGCAGGAGTTCTTCCGCCGGACCGCCGCCGGTCAAGCCATCGACACCCCCGCTCAATCAGCCGCTTAATCAGGCCAGGATCGCAATCATGAACGAGTCAGATAACAACTTGAATATACCGACCTACGACGATGTCCTGGCGGCCCATGAACGGATAAAACCCTACATCCACCAAACGCCGGTACTGACCTCGCGTTTTCTTAACGAACTGACCGGAGCCGAGCTGTTCTTTAAATGCGAAAACTTTCAAAAGGCCGGTGCCTTCAAAGTACGCGGGGCCTGTAATGCAGTCTTCGGGTTGGATGAAAAGACCGCCCAGATTGGGGTTGCCACCCACTCCTCCGGTAACCACGCACTCTCGTTGTCCTACGCAGCAGGCCAACGAGGCATTCCCGTCACGGTGGTAATGCCTCGCACCGCGCCGCAGGCCAAGAAAGACGCGGTAATAGGCTACGGAGGCAGCATCGTCGAATGCGAGCCCTCAACCAGCTCACGCGAAGCCACCTTTGCCGAAGTGGTGGCCGAGTCCGGGGCCGAGTTCGTTCACCCTTACAACGACCCACGGGTTATCGCCGGCCAAGGCACCTGCTCCAAGGAGCTGGTCAGCCAGGTCGATAACCTGGATGCGGTCGTGGCACCGATCGGTGGTGGTGGGATGATCTCCGGCACCTGCCTGACGCTGTCCAATATCGCGCCACAAATCAAGATCTACGCCGCGGAACCCCTCAACGCCGACGATGCGGCCCGCTCGTTCAAGGCCGGCCACATCATCGCCGACGACGCACCCGACACCGTTGCCGATGGCCTCAAGGTTCCCCTTAAGGATCTGACCTGGCACTTCGTCAGCAACCACGTCACCGACATTCTGACCGCCACCGAGGAGGAAATTGTCGATGCCATGAAGCTGATCTGGAAGCGGATGAAGATTGTCATGGAGCCCAGCAGCGCGGTTCCTCTAGCGACCATCCTGAAAAACCCCGAGCTGTTCAAAGGCAAGCGAGTCGGGATCATCATCACCGGCGGCAATGTCGACCTGGATGCTCTGCCCTGGATGAACAACTGAATCGACCGCGTGGTTTTACCCCCTGACCCACGTGCTGAATAACCCTGTTTGGAGAATAACAATGAACGCGAAAACCGATCTGGAAAACCAAAATCTAGAGGTTGGTTACGACATTCCCGCGGCGATCGGCATGGATGAAGCCGATATTCAAACCCCTTGTCTGGTGCTCGACCTGGATGCGCTGGAGCGCAACATCAAGAAGATGGGCGATTACGCCAAGGCTCACGGCATGCGCCACCGAGTTCACGGCAAGATGCATAAATCAGTCGATGTCGCCAAGTTGCAAGAGCGCCTCGGCGGTTCAATCGGCGTCTGCTGCCAGAAAGTTTCCGAAGCCGAGGTATTTGTTCGCGGCGGAATCAAAGATGTGCTGGTATCGAACCAGGTACGCGACCCACTGAAACTCGAGCGCCTGGCCAAACTCCCCAAGCTGGGCTCCCGGATTATCGTCTGCGTTGACGAACTCGCCAATGTCGCCGAGCTGTCAGCTGCCGCCCAGCAACAGGGTACCGAACTTGAGTGTTTTGTCGAAATTGACTGCGGCGCCGGCCGTTGCGGCGTCAACAGCACCGCCGATGTGGTGACGATTGCCCAGGCGATCGACGCCGCCGCCAACCTCAAATTCACCGGTATCCAGGCCTACCAGGGCGCCATGCAGCACTTGGACAGCTATGAAGAGCGCCAGGCCAAACTGGATATCGCCATCGCCATGGTTAAAGAGGCGGCCGATGCCCTGACCGAGGTCGGCCTTAAGCCGGAACTGGTATCCGGCGGCGGCACCGGTTCCTACTACTTTGAAAGTAACTCAGGGGTCTACAACGAACTTCAGTGCGGATCCTACGCCTTTATGGACGCCGATTACGGTCGCATCCTGGACAAGGACGGCAAGCGTATCGACCAAGGCGAATGGGAAAACGCCTTGTTCATCCTGACCACCGTCATGAGTCACACCAAGACCGATAAAGCGATCTGCGATGCCGGCTTGAAGGCCCAGTCGGTCGATAGCGGCCTGCCGTTCATCTTCGGCCGTGACGACGTCGAGTACATCAAATGCTCCGACGAACACGGTGTTATCTCCGATCCTCAGGGGGCTTTGAAGATCAACGATAAGCTCAAGCTGGTACCCGGGCACTGCGACCCGACCTGCAACGTTCACGACTGGTATGTCGGTGTGCGCAACGGCAAAGTCGAGTCTTTGTGGCCCGTCTCCGCACGCGGAAAAGCGTTCTAAGCCCAGCGTCTTTCTGTTTCTCCCCCCAGCCCTCGCCGGCCTTAATCGGTCGCTTGGGCTGGCCTTCTTATTAAGAGGAGCTCTTAATGGGTACCCATATGACACCCACCCT
Source organism: Motiliproteus coralliicola (assembly GCF_003345655.1). GTDB lineage: Bacteria > Pseudomonadota > Gammaproteobacteria > Pseudomonadales > Balneatricaceae > Motiliproteus > Motiliproteus coralliicola. The sequence continues at coordinate 641,303 of NZ_QQOH01000002.1, read as the reverse complement.
AAGCAACGGCATCGCTGCCAAGCAAGGTATCGCCATCGTCTCAGAAGCCGTCTGCGAAGCCGTCGTTGGCCGCGCTGACGCCTTTAGCGCCATCGAAAATGTCTTTGCCGCCATGGCCAGTGGCGATGCCTACAACTTCCCGGTGGTACGTGAAGCGATTGGTCATGCCAATGCACTGTACGGGTTCAAATCCGGCTTCGACCGGGCCGGTATGGCACTGGGGCTGAAGTCTGGAGGCTACTGGCCTGATAACACCAGCCGCGGACTAACCAACCATCAATCGACCGTCATGCTGTTCGACCCGGATACCGGCCAGGCCAAGGCCATCGTCGGCGGCAACTACCTGACCGCAGTACGCACGGCGGCCTCATCAGCCGTATCGATTGCCCACCTGGCACGCCCTGATGCCAAGGTACTGGGAATGGTAGGCGCCGGCCACCAGTCAACGTTCCAATTACGAGCCGCCGTTGAACAGCGGCAATTTGAGCGCGTTATCGCCTGGAACCCTCACCCGGAGTACCTACCCAAGCTGGAAGCGGTTTGTAATGAGCTAGGACTCCCATTTGAAGCGGTAGATCGCCAACAACTGGGAGCCCAAGCCGATGTGATCATCACCATCACCTCGGCGTTCGAGCCCCTGCTAATGCGTGACTGGATCAAGCCCGGCACCCACATCGCCTGCATGGGCACCGACACCAAGGGCAAACAGGAAGTCGACCCTGAACTACTGGCCGCCGCCACCGTCTTCACCGACGAAGTTGCCCAGTCGATCAGCATCGGAGAAGCCCAGCATGCCGTGGCCGAAAGCAAGCTCACAGCGGAACAGATCACGCCGATAGGGCAAGTAATCAACGCGGCTCATCCCGGTCGTACATCGGATGACGAGATCACCCTGTTCGATGGTACCGGCGTCGGTCTGCAGGACTTAGCGGTCGCCTCGACAGCGGCAAAGCTTGCTATCGAAAAAGATCAGGCCAGCTGGATTCAGCTATAACCCAGCCCTCGGCACAGCCCTGCGCTCTTTCACCGAGCAACGGGCTGTGTATTTCCTCCATCAACACACCGCAACCGACAGCCCTCATTTGATCATTCACTAAATCCGCGGGGATGCTATGAACGCGCACAGTTTAGAAGCCACATCCAACCTGGTCGCCACCCATCAGCGAAAGCATCCTGATTACCTGGCGACCATCGAGAGTGAGCGGCTGGGCCCACAAATAAAGCGCATCAGACAAGTAAAAAACCTCACCCTCAAAGCGCTAAGCCAGAAAAGCGGCCTTTCGGAGTCGACGCTTTCCAAAATTGAAAACAACCGCCTGTCCCCAAGCTTCCAGCTATTACAGACCTTGCTACAAGCGTTGGAAGTCACTTGGTCGCAGCTCACATCCTCGTTGAAGCCCGACTTACAGTTGAGCCGACGGTCCTTAACAAGAAAAGCCGAAGGGCCGCTTCATCAAACCCCATCGTACGCACATCGCCTACTGGCACATGAGATCAAACAGAAGAAATTGTTACCCTTCACCAGCACCATCCACGCCCGCTCAATCGATTCCTTCAAAGACTGGGTCAGGCACGATGGTGAAGAGTTCTTACTGGTTCTCAGCGGTGCCGTCGAATTGCATTGTGAGCACTATGAACCGGTCAGACTGGAGGCTGGAGACAGCAGTTATTTCGATAGCTCCATGGGACACGCGCTGGTCAGCGTTAGTGAAGATGACGCCGAAGTTCTCTGGGTGGCTTCATTAAACTAATCCATGGGGCCAACACTGCATATATTGTATTGGTCAGGTGAAACTGGCCACGTCGCTGTTCGATGATGTCGTCGTGCTGGATTTCTGCGACCGTACACTACCCGCACCACGGCCGGCGTCCACCCTGGAGTTGCTGGCCGGAGCCTGTACCCCTGAGCAACACAACCAACAGTGGTCGGGGCGGCTTAAGGATTTGGCCCAATAACCACCATACTGGTTAGTGAGGCTTAATAGATTGATAGAAGGCCATAGTCACTTGCTATGTGCTGAAACATCTTTCATTGAGGTTTATGGATCCTGTCGAATAAAATCTCTAAGCAGCCAATAGCTGATAGCGAATTTTATTAATATTACTGCAACAAACTCGATAGGGTTTTCTTCATTTGTTATATATCTTGACGAATGACTAGGCCCAATCCCTAAGGTCTCTCCTGTGGCAAGTGATGTTAATGCCACTACCAACATAAAGACTCCAATAATTAATGAAACAGTATTCTTAGGCATTGCTACTAAGGCACATAACGTTAATGTAAGCTAGCTTCGGAGTGCCCGAGCAGGGAACAAAAGAATGTGATTTTGGCAATCCGTTCAACACTCTTGCTATAAGCTTTATTACACATCATTTTATAATCCCCATAAAATTCAGGATCGTTGCTAATAGCGTAATTAGGATTAAGAATCCAAGACCTAGAATTTCACGACTACTTAAAGATCTGTTGATGAAGTTTTCAATAACCGGCGTGAATGGCCAAAACAAAATCGAAGCTGCGAGCTGCTTTCGCTTCCCAGAAGCGTCATCTGTCAGGCAAAGGATAATCCCAATTAAATACACTGCTAGTAATACAACTATCGTGCCTGTGTAGATTACTTTCACTTCCATATGATTATGGCTTGTAACGCCACCGTAACGGGTCGAAGCTGCGTAGCAGCGAAGATCCTAGCCCTTCGAAGCAGGGCTGAACGTTGACGGCTTTGTTACAAGGCATTTTTCTCTGCCTCTACTGCGATTTTTTTAAGTTCATTATTAAAGATGACAGCATCTTTAGCGAAATGTGCACGCCTATGGCAGTTGGGGCACAGTGCTACTACGTTTTCGGGATGATCAGGCCCGCCATCAGCAAGACGATGCACATGATGGCACTCAAGGAACGGACCGCTGTTAGTTTGAAACGGAGCGCCGGAACCACAGCCCTCACAGAGGCCTTTCGAGCGTGCTACTACATATAACTTTAAAGCTTGGGAGCGGTAGTAGGCGGTTTCGCGCTTTGCTTTTGAACTTGCGCCTATTGGGCTACTGGTCAGCGCAGCCCGTCTCAGTTCTTTTAGGCTTTTATTTTTTAGGCCTTTAACGTTCTTTGAACCGTAGCTGGCCGAAGGCTCTGAAACCTGGTTGGCTGTATCAACCGAGTTTATATCTAGATGAAATACAAAAACGTTTCTGTCATTACCTTCTCTATCGGGACGAGTTTCTTCGTGGTAGCCCAAGCACTCCGCGGTGCCTATGTATCGGACAAATGCTTTCTTCGTATATTCAAATACATGAATCGTTTTTTTATTTTTGGAATGTTCAAGAATGGCCTTGTTTCCAGAAGCCATTTTCATGTCGCCGACTTGGCCTTCGCCGGTATACCAAAAAATACCGTCCTCACGGTATTCGTCTTTGTATCCGTGTTGCTCACCTGCATCAGACGTAAAGACAAAAACAACTGGGAAATTCTTTGGTGTTGAAATTCCACCTTGAGCCTGGCCACCGTAAGGGCCATGTATCTCTGTCTTTCGTTTGTATTCCTTACCTATTTCAAACACGGGACATCCTTATTCCTTGTAACGCCAATGTAAACGGGCACCGAAGCCCCAGCATAGGGAACAAAAAGCACAGCTTTTTGTGCTCCGTTTGACACTCTTGTTAGTTGTAACCTTTGGCACGCTCAAAGCCAACCTGTTGAATAATTAAGTCTACTTGAGGGCCATACGTTTGCACCCACTCAACACGCCTAGCTCCTTGGAGTGTCTCATCTCTATATGGAATGTTCTCAGCCTCAAATGCAGCTTTTAATAGTTCAAAGTGCTGTTGGTCGAAAACTATAGTGCTTTCAAAAACATTGCTTCTTAATTGTTGTCCGTACCTAGCCTTTCGGATTAGCCCAAGAACTGCAGCTTTGTCGTTTTGCATGAAATTAACCATGCCGTCTTTACCAATCTCATATGGAATGGATAATTCAGACATACCATCCAACACAAATTGGTGCTCTTGGAGATTTGATATTTTGAACCCTCCACCTCTCAAGCCAGGAGGTAGCCCCTGTTCATTTCTAGTACACGAAATGACTAAAACAGAAATCAATATGAGTAGAATTATTCGATGCATAGGAGACAACTAACAGTTTGGTTATGAAGACGGTGTCCTCATAATAATTATTAGCGGGACCTCCATCTATCACGCCGCCAGCTTTGCTCTTAGTATCGCAACTACTCGTTTAACAAATGCTTTTTATCTAGGGTTACAATTGACCGGTGACAAAGCTGGACGCCAGTCCATGCTTCTGACTCTTGGAAATATTGGCTCGTCGAAACTAGAGCCTCAGGGTGGATCGCGCCCATGTCATCCGTCTCCATTGTTGCAGTCCTTTGCCGAATAGTTGAGCGTTCGGCGCGACGGTGAGCGGTCGATTGGCTTACCGATACTTGAGTCAGTCTTTCATAATCTCCCATCAAAGAAAACACCCCTATTCCGAGAAAGGGTTTATCCCATTGGCCTAGGAATCTGACTCAGTAACCCCCAGGCAGTTTTTCCAGCTCAGCTCAGCAGCAGGCCCTGCTGCAGATCGACCCGGGCTGCTTTGAGCTGTTTGATAAACCAGTGCAGGCCCTTGCCTTTGTTGCTCTTACGCCAGGCGAGATACATGGTTTGCGGAGAGCGTGGTTGCTCCAGCTCCAACACTTTGAGCCTGCCCTGCTGCAACGGCTGCTGAATCCGGTGTCGTGGCAGGTAGCCCACCCCCATGCCCAGACACTGGGCTTCGATCTTATCGGCGATCGACGGCAGGACCACCCGGGAGCGACCGTCCAGCAGCCCGGTGGATTTCACCGGTAGCGAACGGGAGCTGTCGGCCACCACCAGGGTGGGATAGGCCTGCACGGTCGCCAGCGACAGCGGTTGCGGCATGGAGGCCAGGGGATGATCGCTGGCCACCACGAAGTCGAACGCGACCTGTCCCAAGGCCTGGGTTGCGAACCCCTGGCCCGGCGGCTCCTCCTCGACGCCGATCACCAGATCGCAGCGCTCCGAATCCAGCGCATCCCAGCTGCCGGCCAGCACCTCCTCCATCAACCGGACTTCGGTGCGTGGTTGCAAGCGTTGAAACGCTTCAACCAATGGGTAGATCGCCTCGCAACCGAACACGCTATCCACCGCGATGCGCAACTCTACCTCCCAGCCCCCGGCGGCCTGCTTGGCCAGTGCGGTCAGCTCCTCGGTGGCCAGCAGAATCCGACGCCCCTGCTCCAGCACCAGGCGTCCCACCGGGGTCAGCTCCGCCTTACGTCGTCGACGATCGAACAGCTCCAGTTCGAGGTCCTCCTCCAGCTTGCTGATGGTGTAAGAGAGCGCCGAAGGGACCCGATGCAGTTCATCGGCAGCAGCGGCAAAGCTGCCCCGTCGATCGATCGCGTCCAGGGCTCGCAAGGCGTCCAGCGTAATCGGTGAATACATAATTCAAATTATTTGATCCTTTAGATCAAAACTCTCCGTTATTTTTTCCTGCTTCCTTTATTTATAGTTTTTCTATCGATCAAGCAAACTGAATAACGAATTAATGGCGGCCTGCTTATCGAAGCTGATACCGCCGACAGGGAGATAAACCCGATGCTGACTCTACGACCCTCACTCGAACGCGGCCACGCCAACCACGGCTGGTTGGACTCGCGCCACAGCTTTTCCTTTGCCGAGTACTACGACCCTGCGCATATGGGGGTCTCAAGCCTGCGGGTGATCAACGAGGACTGGATCGATCCCGGCGCCGGTTTCGAACCCCACCCGCACCGGGATATGGAGATCATCACTTATGTGATGCAGGGCCAGATCGAGCACCGCGATACCATGGGCTCCCACAGTGTGCTGCGGGCCGGCGAGGTCCAGGCGATGAGTGCCGGCAGCGGGATTCTGCACAGCGAGTTCAACCCGTCTGACACCAAGCAGTTGCACCTGCTGCAGATCTGGATTCAGCCGAACCAGCGCGGCGTCACGCCACGCTACGACCAGAAAGATTTTTCCGACAGCCAGGGCATCACCCTGCTGGTCTCCCCCGATGGCCGTGACGGCTCGCTGCCGATCCACCAGCAGGCCAGCCTTTACCAGATCAAACTGGATAACGAGACGGCGCAGTTCAACGCCGAGCCGGATCGTACCTATTACCTGCAGCTCGCGCGGGGCACGCTGGCAGTCAACAATGTGCCGATGGAAGCCGGGGACGGCGCCACCCTCAGCGGCGAAACACAGCTCAGCCTGACAGCAGACCAGCAGGCCGAGGCCTTGCTGTTCGAGCTGCCGTAAATTCGGTTAGACCACTCAAGGAGAACAGCATGGGACTTCTTATCGACGGCCAGTGGCATGACCGCTGGTACGACACCGACGCCAACGACGGTCGCTTCGTCCGTTCCGAATCCCAGTTCCGCAACTGGATCACTGCGGATGGCAGCGCCGGCATCAGTGGCGAAGGCGGCTTCAAGGCCGAGCCGGGGCGCTACCACCTGTATGTGTCGCTGGCCTGCCCCTGGGCTCACCGCACCCTGATCTTCCGCGCCCTGAAAGGCCTGGAGTCGATGATCAGCGTCTCGGCCGTTAACCCGCTGATGGCCGAACAGGGCTGGACCTTCGCACCGGAGCCCGGCCCCAGCGCCGAGCTGGTTGGTGATCCGCTGATGCAGGCTGATTACCTGCACCAGGTCTATACCCAGGCCGATCCCCATTACTCAGGCCGGGTGACCGTGCCGGTGCTGTGGGACAAGCAGCGCCAAACCATCGTCAACAACGAATCGGCCGAAATCATCCGGATGCTCAACAGCGCCTTCGATCATCTCGGTGCCAAGCCGGGCGACTACTACCCCTCGTACCCCGAGTCGCTGCGCACCGAGATCGATACGGTCAACGCGCTGGTCTACGACCGGATCAACAACGGCGTCTACAAGGCCGGTTTCGCCACCACCCAGCAGGCCTACGAGCAGGCCGTGGTGCCGCTGTTCGACTGTCTGGATCAGCTGGAACAGCGACTGGCCCAGCAGCGCTACCTCTGTGGCAGTCAGATTACCGAAGCCGACTGGCGTCTGTTCACCACCCTGGTGCGGTTCGATCCGGTCTACCACGGCCACTTCAAATGCAACCTGAAGCAGCTCGCCGACTATCCCAACCTCAGCGGCTATCTGCGCGAGCTGTACCAGTGGCCGGGCATGGCCCAGACCGTGGATATGGCCCATATCAAGGATCACTACTACCGCAGCCACACCAGCATCAACCCCACCGGCATCGTACCGACCGGGCCTGTGCTGGCGCTGGATCAGCCCCACGGGCGCGAGCGTCTGAGCGCCAAATAACTCGGGCTTCTATGCCCTTGCCAGACCGCCCTTCGCTCACCGGTTACTTTTCGGCATACCCATGGTAATGTCTTGAAAACGGAGGGGTTATGGAACTCAAATGGCTGGAAGACTTTCTGGCGTTGGCCAAACACGGCAGCTTTTCCAAGGCCGCGGCAGCACGCTTTGTGACCCAGCCGGCCTTTAGCCGCCGGATACGTTCGCTGGAAAACTGGCTGGGGGTCAGCCTGGTCGACCGGACCCGCTACCCCACCAGTTTCACCGAGGCCGGGTTGGAGTTTCTGGAGCAGGCCGAAAGCCTGCGTACCCAGATCTACGGTTGCCGTGATCAGCTGAAATCCATGGCCAGCGATCAGGATGCGATGGTGATGATGTCCCAGCATTCGCTGGCGGTGTCCTTTCTGCCCAACTGGCTGCAAAGCATCGAGCCGTTGACCGGCGATGCGCTGGTCAAGGTGAACGCGGGTAATCTGCACGACTCGCTGGAGTCTTTCCTGGCCGGAACCGGCGATTTTTTACTCTGTTTCTCGTCCCCGGATATCTTCAATCAGCTCGAGCGGGAGGATATCGAGTGCATCCAGGTGGGCACGGATCGCCTGGTCCCCGTCACCGCCGTCAAAGCCGATGGCGAGCCGGTGTTTTCGGTCTCTCAGCAAGCCCCCCTGCGACTGCTGTCCTACCCCAAAGAATCCTTCTTCGGCCGCCTGATCCTGCGCGAATGCATGCCCCAGCTCGAGGGTCAGCTGGAGACTCAGAAGGTGTGTGAGAACGCGCTGGCGGAAGGCCTCAAGGCCTTGGTGGAGAAAGGGTTCGGCATTGCCTGGCTACCGCGCTGCCTGGTGGAGAAAGAGCTGAGTCAGGGCAGTATGGCGATCCTCGATGCACCCATGGCCTCGGTTGATCTGACCATCAAACTATACCGTTTCAAGGGGACCCATTCGGCCATCGCCAACACCTTCTGGCACTATCTGGCCGAGCTCTATAACCCGGGTTATTCCTAAGCATCCTATCGAAGCCATCGCCAAGACGAAAAAACCCCGCCATAAAGGCGGGGAATCGTATGACATCCCTTTAACGGAACAACAGCGTCGAGCTGCGGTTAGACTTCGTCGCGCCCCAGCGCCCGAAGCAGCTCATTCACTTTCTCTTTACCGCCGATCTGGTCGTAGAACTTGGGCCATACCGCTTGCTGCGCGCGCTTAGCCCACTCGGCTTCGTCTTCCAGCGCATCGATCTGCATGTCGTACTGCTCGATCAGCTCCTTCTTGATCATCGCCTCTTTGCCCTGCAGCCAATCCAGGCTGTAGGCGGTGGCTTCTTTACCCGCGTCCAGAAGCGCCTGCTGCACTTCCGGCTTCTGCTCCTGGAACAGCGATTCTGAAATGATCAGCGGCTCCAGCAGGAACAGGTAGTGGATATCGGTCAGGTACTTCTGCACTTCACCGAACTTCATCGAATAGATCGCGGCATACGGGGTATCCTGGCCATCAACAACCTTCTGCTGCAGGGCAGTGAACGTCTCGGACCAGGCCATCGGAGTCGGGTTGATGCCCCAGGACTTGTAGGTATCGATCATGATCTCGTTCTTCGGCACCCGGACCACCAGCCCTTCAAGATCATCGAGTTTCTTGACCGGACGCTTGGAGTTGGTGAAAACGCGGTAACCGGAGTAGGTCCAGGCCAACACGCGAACGTTGGCATTCTCGATCGCATCCTTGACCAGTTGCTCACCAATGGGACCCTCGACGACGGTCTGGGCCTGGCCGATATTTTCGAACACGTAGGGCAGCGACAGGATACCCATCGACGGCGAGAACGGAGACAGGTTGTTGCTGGCAATGATCGACAGGTCGAGGGTACCCATCGCCGCTTCGTTAACGGTGGTCTGCTCGGACCCCAACTGGCCGTTTACAAACAGCTTGGCATCGAACTTACCGCCGGTTTTCTGCGACAGCAGTTCGCTGAACTTAAGCCCCAGCGCTTCCTGGGCGCTGCCGCCACCATCGCCGACCGCCATATTCCAGGTCGTCGCCGCGTAACTACCGGCTGACAGCAGCAGCCCCGCGGTTAGTGAGATGGCTTTTGCAAACTTAGTACTCTTCATGGTTATCACCTTTATTGTATTTGTAATGAGATCTTGCGATTCAGAGTTACAGCTGTGAGCTAAGGAACCTGCGAATAAGTCCTTGCGAGCTTCTGGCTTACAGCTTGATTCGCAATCAAGGCGTCGCTTTGCCGTAATGTCCAGACCTTGCAAAAAGCGGCAACACGGAGTGCGGATCATGCTGTAAGCCCCTTTGGGCAAGGCCTGAAAAGTGCAACTCCGTTGTTGTAACCTTTGCTAAGGGCTACGGCCATTACCTGCAGATTACGCCTAGGATTTGCACTTTTCAGGCGCTTGCAGAAGCCGCAGAGACTTGCTCGCAGGTTCCCTAATTCAAAGGATTCGTCTTCCCCCTTCTAAATCTGTTCTGAGTGTTTGTAAGGTCGATCGATGCCCTCCCAAGCAAGGTCAGGATCGAATTTAAATGACTCTGTGAATGACGCTAACTGGTGTCTAACGCGCTGCGTACGATCGCTTTGGCCAGCAATTCGGACGCGTCATAAACCGGCAATGGGGTTTGCAGCTGCTCGCCAATCACCGACAGTTCGGTGCAGGCAACCACCAGGCACTGCGCGCCTTGCTGGGCTAGCTCCTCGGCCGCCCGGTTATAGGCTTCCAGTTGCTGTGCCGTCTGCTGCTTGGCCTTCACGGCTCGGATCAGCTCCATCACCGCCGGCTGTTGGCTGGGATAGAGAATCTTTACCCGCAGCGCTTCGAACCAGGGCTCATACAGATGGATCCGCTGCAGTGCGCTCGAGGCCAGCAACCCTACCCGCTCCAACGCCGGTTGCTGCTCCTTGGCCGCATTGGCGGTCAGCTCGATCAGGTTCAGCACCGGAATCTCCACCGACGCAGCAACCTCCGGGTAGTAGTGGTGGGCGGTATTGCAGGGAATCACCAGGAAGTCGGCGCCCTGCCGCTCCAACCCCTGGGCCATCTCGATCAGACAGGGAGCAGGGCTCTCACCGTCACCGTCGATCAACGCTTTGATTCGCGACGGCACCTTGGGGTTGTTGTCCACCAGCATGCGGATATGATCGGCATCGTCGCTGGCCGGGGTCAGCTCGATCACCCGCCGCATCAGATCGACCGTCGCTTCGGGACCCATCCCACCGATAATCCCGACGGTTTTTGGCTTCTGGTTCGGCATCGGAGTCACGGCTGAGACTCCTCGGCGACCTCAGCAGCAACCTCAACGATAATCTCGGCAATCAGGGTGCAATCCTGTTCGCTGAACGTCAGCGGGATGCGCATATCCAAAAGCGTCGAGAGAATCTGCTCGGTTTTGGGCAGCTGCGGCATCTCCTGGATATAGCGCCAGCTGTCATAGCGGCTGGTGTAATCGCGGGGGACGGCGTCTCCGAACCATTTCAAAACAACGCCCCGTTCAGCACAACGCTCGACTACGGCCTGAATCTGTTCAACGTTGAACTGCGGCAGTGAGAATTGGATCGAGCTGCCGACAAAGTGCTCCGCCTCGGGCCGTGCGGGGATACTGACCGAAGCGCAGTCAGCCAGCGTTTGCTCAATCAGCCGATAGCGCTGATTCCAACGCTCGCACTGGCTGTCCAGGTCGGCGATCTGCGGCCGCAGGATGGCGGCCCGTAAGTTGTCCATCCGACCGCTGTAGTTCGGTGTTTGGTAGCGGATCTGCTCGAAGGTTTCTGGAGGCGGGGCGCTAAAGTGGCGCTCGAACAACATGTAGGAGCCCGAGTGCATAATCGCCCGCGCCATCACCTCGGGATGTCGCGTGGTCAGAAACCCGCCCTCACCCGAGTTGATGTGCTTATAGGTCTGGGCACTGAAACAGGCCACATCGCCGAAGGTGCCGCTCTTGCGACCGTTCCAGCTTGCCCCCATGGTATGGGCGCAGTCTTCGATCAGGAACAGTCCGAAGCGCTCGCAGATCGCCATGATCCGGTCCATGTCGGCCAGATGGCCGCGCATATGGGACAGCATCAGGTACTTGGCACCCGATGCATCGGCCTTCGATTCCAAATCGTCCAGGTCGATACAGTAGTCGTCGGCCACATCCACCAACACCGGCACCGCGCCGCTGTTATGGATCGCCCCAGGTACCGGCGCCAAGGTAAAGGCGTTACAGAGCACCTTATCCCCGGCTTGAACCCCCGCCGCCCGCATCGCCACGTGCAGCGCATAGCCCCCCGAGGAACAGGCCAGGCAGTAAGGAACCCCCTGATAGTCGGCGAACTCCAGCTCCAACAGGTCGGTCTCGCTTTTCTCATCCGGCAGGGTGTTATAGCGGTGCAGTCGCCCCGAGCGCATCACCTCGATGGCGGCAGCGATCCCCTGTTCCGGGATGCTCTCCTGCTGGGTAAAAGACTTCTCGAACACTTTCACGCGGCGCTCCTTATTCAACAACTCAGCCATAGCTTCAGTCATAACGCTTTTGATCGTAAACGGGGAAATCCCACTGTTGATCCGGGAAGAATTTACGCAGACGCCAATCGCAGGCTCGCGCATGACCTTCCATGCCTTCGGTCCGGGAGATGCGAGAACCGGCTCCGCTGAAGGCCAGGTTCGCTTCTTCGCTCAGCTCCTGATAGGTCAGCACCTTCATGAACTTCTGCACATTGAGGCCACCGCTGTAGCGTGCGGCTTTTTTGGTCGGCAGGATGTGGTTAGTACCGGAGCACTTATCCCCTTGGGAGACGGTACTGCCTTCACCCAGGAACAGTGAGCCGTAGTTGTTGAGATTCTCCTTCCACCACTCCAGATCCTCGGCCAGCACCTGTAGATGCTCGCAGGCATAGGCATCGCTGATCTGAACCAGCTCCTGTCGATCCTTACCCAGCACGATCACGCCATGGTCGCGCCAAGCCGCTTCGCAGACATCGGCATTGGGCATATCCGCAATCACCTGCGGCATGATCTCCCGTACTTTTTCGCCCAGCTCACGGCAATCGGTGAAGAGCCATACCGGAGAGTTGGGACCATGCTCGGCTTGCGACACCAGATCCACGGCGATGGTCATCGGATCGGCGGTCTTATCGGCGATGATGGCTGACTCGGTGGGGCCGGCAAACACATCAATGCCCACCGAACCAAACAGCATCCGCTTGGCTTCGGCGACATAGGCATTGCCGGGGCCGACCAGAATATCTGCCGGCTTACCGGTGAACAGGCCATTGGCCATGGTTGCCACCGCGTGGACCCCGCCCATCTCCAGAATTACATCGGCGCCAGCCACATGCATCGCGTAGGCGACCGCCGGATTAATGCTGCTACCGCGCGGCGGCGAACAGGCCACGATAAAAGGCACCCCGGCCGCTTTCGCCGTTGCCACACTCATCAGGGCCGACGCGGCATGAGCGTAGCGCCCCCCCGGCACATAGCAACCGGCGCACTGGACCGGAATGATCCGCTGCCCCAAGCGCACGCCGGGCTCGGTTTCGATCTCAAAACCTACCAGGCTGTCGCGTTGGGCCTCGGCAAAGCGCTTAATCTGGCGATGGGCAAAATCGATATCATCTTTGACGCTCTGGGGCACCTCGGCGATCAGCGCCTGACGCTTCTCATCGCTGAGAATAAAATCCCCCTGCCAACTATCGAACTGCTGAGCGAAGGCGCGGACGGCGGCTTCACCCTCCTCCTGAATACGCTGCAACATCGCTTTCACGGTCGTCTGGATCTTTTCATCTTCGTCGGCAACGACCGAGGCAGAAACCGCCTGCTTCAAATATTCCATGGAATACCTCTTATTATTCTTACTGTCAGGCCCGGTTTTGAATGATGTTAGGCGTCGTAATCGGCGAACCCAAATGCCTCACGGTAGCCGAACAACGCCTGGCTGCCGCCGGTGTGCAGGAACACGATGTTCTCATCCTTGTCGAAGTGGCCCTTGCGGATCAGGTCGATCAGACCCGCCGCCCCTTTGGCGGAATAAACCGGATCCAACAGGATCGATTCGTGGCGGGCAAACAGCTCGATCGCTTCCATCGCGCTGTCGGTCGGAATGCCGTAACCGTCGCCGACATAGTCACAGTTGGCAACCACATCTTCACGCTTGACCACCCCGGCAATGCCCAAGTGCTCGGCAGTATGTTCGGCCAACCGGAATACATTGGCCTCCTGAGTTTCGCGGGGAACCCGAACACCGATACCCAATACCGGTATCTGGCTGTTGGTCGCCGCCAGCCCCGTCACCAGGCCCGCCTGGGTACCGGCACTACCGGTGGCATGGACCACCCGGTCGATCTTCAGGCCGCGATCGTTAGCCTGGGTCAACAGCTCCATCGCCGCGTTGACATAACCCAGCGCCCCCACCGGGTTGGAGCCGCCGCCAGGGATAATGTAGGGCTTCTTACCCTCGGCGCGTAGCTTTTCGGCCAGCGTTTCCATCGCCGCATTCATATCGGTGGCAGCGGGAAACTTGCTCAGCGATGCACCAAACAGCTGGTCCAGCAGCACGTTGCCGTTGTAGTTGTAATCCACATCCTTACTGCCGGTACGATCCTCCAGCAGGATATGGCACGCCATTCCCATCTTGGTCGCGATGGCAGCGGTCTGACGGGCATGGTTGGACTGGGTCGCCCCCTGGGTAATGATCGTATCCGCCCCCTGCGCCACCGCATCGCCCATCAGGAATTCGAGCTTACGGGTCTTGTTACCGCCACCGGCCAAGCCAGTGCAGTCATCGCGCTTGATCCATAACGTTGGGCCACCCAAGTGCTTGCTTAAGCTTTCCATGGGTTCGAGCGGCGTGGCTAGGTGGGCAAAGTGGAGGCGGGGAAAACGGGACAAATGCATCGGAGTTACCTTTGTTTATTATTGTGGTCTCAAGCCAAAATTGAGCATGTAACCATCATAAAAGCAGCTAACTTCCGATGACCAATGCCGTTTTTGACACAACCGGTTACTTTTCGGCATAGATCTTTTTAACACTAATAAATCAACGTATTAACCTGGCTTATCCAATCCAAGATGATCGGTACAGTCATGGTTTGAGAGCACAGACCGGACATCAGTTGAGGTTAGGAATCCATCGCGCGGCTACCGGGCGAACAGCCGTGGCGGCCCCTGCATTCCAGCGAAGTCTTTTTTGAGCCCCCAGAACGAAAAAAGGAGGCGAGGCCTCCTTTTGTATTGATCTCAGATCTAAAGATCTATTCCGCCCCAAGCTCGTAGGGGGTTATCTGGTAAACGTAGTAATTCAGCCAGTTAGCGAACAGAAGATTGGCATGGCTACGCCATTTGTTTCTCGGTTTCGCTTCAGGATCATCGTCGGGAAAATAGTTGAGCGGAACCGCAGGATCCAGGCCTGCGTCCTTATCGCGCCAATACTCCTGCGCCAGCGTCTCCGCATCATATTCCGGGTGACCGGTTACATAAACCTGACGCCGGTCACTGCTGGCCATCAGATAAGCCCCGGCTTCCTCTGAACTGGCGAGCAAGTGCAGGTCGGTATGGTTATTGATGAAGCTCACCGGAAAAGCCGCGTTACGGGACTGAGGTACCAGAAACTGATCATCAAAACCGCGGATCAACGGATCGTGCTGCACCAGAATCTGATGGCCATAGACGCCCGACAGCTTTTGCTGCCGAGTCTGTTTGGGCAGATCAAAGAGCACCTTTAAAGCGGCCTGCACCGCCCAGCAGAGAAACATCGTCGAGGTCACATGATCACGTGTCCAGTGGATGACCTCCTCCACCCTGTCCCAGTAGACGATATCTTCGAAATCCGTCAGCCCCAGCGGCGCCCCGGTAATGATCATCCCGTCATAATAGTTATCTTTAATCTGCTCGAAGCTGCGATAGAAACTGTTCAGGTGTTTGGCCGGGGTGTTCTTGCTCTCCCGTTGATCGATACGCAGTAATTCAATATCGATCTGCAAGGGGGTATTCGACAGCAGCCTGATCAGCTGGTTTTCTGTTTCTATCTTCTTGGGCATCAAGTTCAGGATGATCAGCTTGATCGGACGAATATCCTGGTGCATGGCCCGGGTTTCGGTCATGACAAAAATATTCTCTGACCCAAGCACATCCACAGCAGGTAACAGGTCCGGAATTTTTATCGGCATAATTATCCATCCGTAAAGAGATCAACTTCAGAGCCATACGACAGCTTATAGCAACCAGCCCAAGCAAGTCATGTACAGGACATAGTTGACTAAAAAGTTGATCGAATAGCTGAACTGCTTGATTCACCAATTCAAGCCTTGATGGCTATCCTCAGGCGGATTTCCAGCCGCTGATCTAGCGAAACTAATCTGACAATCGCGGCTTTTTTAGGAGGGATAGGAGAACTCGTACCGCTTGAGGATCCACAACGGACGACTCGCCAGTGCCGAAATCAAAGCACGCAAATGCACCGCAGCTTGAACAGCCTAGCGACTTAACAGGAAGTTGGGTTTAAGCAATAAAGAGAAAAAAGAAGTGGCGGTGAGGGAGGGATTCGAACCCTCGATGCCTTTCGACATACACACTTTCCAGGCGTGCTCCTTCGACCACTCGGACACCTCACCGTTTTGTTGTTTACGTTCATCGCAGCGGATGTTTAGCGTCGCCGTAAACTTCGACGTTGCCCTCGGTTTCGAGGAGCGCGTAATTTAAATGAATGACCTGAAAAAGGCAAACCCAAAGCAGCGATTCGGCAGGTTTTTTTGCAACTTTTTCAGCAGCATCTTTGTTACCGAGGCTATTTGGATAAAAAAAGCCCAGGAGCTGGGAAGAAGGTAGCCCCCGGGCTCGAAAAACCTACCGAATCAATCGGCTTGGCGACGTAGGAAGGCTGGGATATCCAGGTATTCCAGATCGTCGTCGGTACCGGTTTTACCCAGCTCCATTTGAGTGGGCATCGGCTTGGATTGCGGTTGTGCTTGCGGCTTTTCTGCCACGTTGCGGGACACACGACCCTTTTCACGATTAACCGTCGGCAGCTCCAGCTGGTTAAAATCCAGAGTGCCATCACTCTTGGTTGTCTTGGCCTTGTTGGATACGACCTGCATCGGAGTCGCTTCACGATTACCCAGGCCGGTCGCTACCACAGTAACCCGCAGCTCTTCGGTCATCTCCGGATCGATTACTGTACCGACTACCACGGTCGCATTGTCGGAGGCGAACTCTTCGATGGTGTCGCCCACCTCGCTGAACTCACCCAGGCTCAGGTCCAGACCCGCGGTGATATTGACCAGAATGCCGCGCGCGCCCTGGAGGTTGATATCTTCCAGCAACGGGCAGCGGATCGCCGCTTCGGCCGCTTCGCGGGCACGATCTGCACCAGTGGCAAAGCCGGTGCCCATCATCGCCATGCCCATCTCCGACATCACGGTCTTCACGTCGGCAAAGTCGACGTTGATCATGCCAGGACGGATAATCAGATCGGCAATTCCCTGTACGGCACCCTGCAGTACACCATTGGCTTCTTTGAAGGCGTCGGTCAGCTTGGCGCTGGGGCCCATCACCTTCAGCAGCTTTTCATTCGGAATGGTGATCAGCGAGTCGACGCTCTCAGCCAGCGCCTTCAGTCCCTCGTCGGCCACACCCATACGGCGGCGACCTTCAAACGGGAACGGCTTGGTCACCACGGCAACGGTCAGAATGCCCAGTTCTTTGGCAATCTCCGCCACGATCGGCGCGCCACCGGTTCCGGTACCGCCGCCCATGCCGGCGGTGATAAACACCATATCCGCGCCATGCAACATTTCGGCAATCCGCTCACGGTCTTCGATCGCCGCCTGACGACCGATCTCCGGATTAGCACCGGCACCCAGCCCTTTGGTCAGCTCTCCGCCGATATGCAGCACGCTGGCTTCGGTCAGGTTCTGTAGCGCCTGGGCATCGGTGTTGGCGCAGATAAAATCGACGCCTTCAATTTCGCTGGTCAGCATATGCTGAACCGCATTACCACCGCCGCCGCCAACACCGATCACTTTAATCACGGCGTTCTGCGGTACGTGATCTACCAGTTCAAACATTGTCTTCTCCCCTTAAACCTATTTCTTAACTTGTGTAATACGCTCTGGCCTTTCCTGGCCTTATAGTTATTTCTTTTCACACCTCATGCGGGTGTTTGGTGCGACTTGCAGCCGCTAAAAATTGTTCTGAAACCAGCCCTTCATCCGACTGATCACATTGCGCCGGTTGGCCAATTGCGGGTCAATACCCGGCAGGCGGCGCCCATCCATCGCCGAACCACCGTTAGCCGGCAGCTCTTTCTCGGCATACTGCAGCAGACCCACGCCGGTGGCGTAGATCGAGCTATGCAGAATATCTTCCAATCCAACCACGCCCTGCGGCTTGGCCAGTCGAACCGGCATATGGAAAATCTCCTCGGCCAGTTCTACCGCGCCTTCCATCCGCGCGGTGCCGCCGGTCAGCACGATACCGGCCGCAACCAGGTCTTCGAAACCGCTGCGACGCAGTTCGGCCTGAACCAGTGAGAACAGCTCGTCGTAACGAGGCTCGACCACTTCGGCCAGGGCCTGGCAGCTCAGATCCCGCGGCGGGCGATCACCGATGCTCGGCACCTTGACCACTTGGTCGGCACTGGCCAGTTGTGCCAGTGCACAGGCGTATTTGATCTTCAGGTCTTCGGCGTGCGGGGTCGGGGTCCGCAATGCCATGGCGATATCGCTGGTGACCTGATCGCCGGCGATCGGGATCACCGCGGTATGGCGAATAGCACCGCCAGTGAAGATCGCGATGTCAGTGGTGCCGCCGCCGATATCGACCATGCAGACGCCGAGTTCTTTTTCGTCCTCGGTCAGCACCGCGTAGCTTGAGGCAACCTGCTCGAGCACCATGTTGTCGACTTCCAGGCCGCAACGCTGGACGCACTTGTCGATATTCTGGGCCGCGTTGACCGCGCCGGTGACCAGGTGGACCTTGGCTTCGAGGCGGATACCGGACATCCCCAGCGGTTCCTTGATCCCCTCTTCGTTATCGATCACGTATTCCTGCGGCAGGATATGGAGGATCTTCTGATCCGCCGGAATCGCGACAGCGCGAGCCGCGTCGATAACCCGGTCCAGGTCCTGCTCGACCACTTCACCGTCGCGGATCGCGACAATACCGTGGGAGTTCATCGAACTGATATGGCTACCGGCGATACCTACCGTGACCGAGTGGATCTTGCAGCCGGCCATCAGCTCGGCCTCTTCCACGGCCCGTTGGATCGAATGCACGGTCGACTCGATATTGACCACCACCCCTTTCTTCAGACCCCGGGATGGGTGCGAACCGATACCGACCACTTCGATCGTGCCATCCGGGCCCACTTCTCCCACCAGCGCCACCACCTTGGAGGTGCCGATATCGAGGGCGACGATCATCGATTTGTCTAGTTCCAGCATGGACAGTCTTGAATCTGGTAATCAGTTAAGTCGGGCTAAATAAGTCACGCTAGCTAAGTCAAATGCAATTATCTTTCCAACTTTAACTGGCGGCGCGCTATTTTATAAACCTTTATTAAACCGTCAATCTTTATCGGCGGTTTATTTCATTATTATTCCTATCGGCAACACTTTGCCGCCCTTAACCCTAAGGCGGAATTTTTTTTCATCCCATTTGCCGGATCAGCATAAATAAAAAAGGCGCCTTAAGGCGCCTTGTTTAAAAAACAACCAGAAACTGTTATAGCGACGGCGGGTTGTTTGCACTGACGATTACGCAATCCACATCGCCAATATTACGGAAACGGTGTGGGAGATTACTGTCGAAGAAATAACCATCACCCGGAGAAAGTACTTTTATTTCCCCATCCACGGTGAGTTCAATTTCACCCTGAACAATAACGCCACCTTCTTGACCGTCATGGGTCAACATTTCCGATCCGGTATCGGAATTCGGCGGGTAAGTTTCGTGTAAAAGAGACAGGGTACGATTCGGGTGGTTATGGCCGACCAGGCAGAGACTGATTTCACCGTGGCCTAAATCGGGCATTTCTCCTGCCGGGTAAAAGACCTGCTTTTTCTCCGGAACGTCCAGGGAGAAAAATTCCTGTAATTGCATCGGCAGGCCATCGAGGACTTTCTTTAATGAACTAACCGATGGGCTGACCCGGTTTTGCTCAATCAATGAGATCGTACTGTTGGTAACACCCGCTCGTTTAGCCAACTCACGCTGGGATAGCTTTTTTTGGGTACGAACCTCTTTTAAACGGGCACCTACATCAATACTCATCGCTTGTTCCTATACACCCTTGGGTGCTCAGCTTCGAATGGCCTACATCCGGACCACCCTTTTGTTATCTGTCAATGATTATACACAGCTATGGTGCTGAAACCAGCGAGCTTCGGCTGCTTCCACCCGCCAGCTGTTCAGAAAATTTGAAACACCAGCGCTACCGAGTAACTGCTCTGGGCATCAGCAACAAGAGATCAGAGATACCATTCCTCCAATTCCAGGGCCAGCACAGAGGCGTGGCATATTAGTTTCGACTGTTCGGATTACAGTCCTAAAACCATCAACGCTTACTGCCTATCGTTAATTTGGAGTGACGAAACGATACTGTTGTGCCTTTTTAGGTTTAGCGATGCGGTTTCAAATCTTCTGCACAAGCCCTGACCAGTGATTCCAGACCGTTCACTTTAATCTCGTGCAGCAGGCTCAGCTGCATTCCTAAATGCCCTTGAGGGAATCCTTTTTGCGCAAACCAGACCACATAGGGTTCCGGCAAATCGATCAACAGGATGCCTTTATACTTTCCAAAAGGCATCCGTTGAACGGCCAATTCGAGCAGGATTTCCGGATCACCGATAACCGATTCCAAGCCAATAACCTCAGGGCTTAATCAAGGTTAAATCGTTATCTTCAACAGCATCAGAACCGGAACCGGCCAAGCCGGGTTTAATTTCCGATTCGCTGCCTTCAACCAAGGATTCGGGCAAATCTTTCTTGGCACGCACACCCAATTTTTTCAACGCGGTGGCTCGATTGACCAGATTCCCCTTACCGGTGGACAGACGCCCCATCGCAGTTTCATACGAGCGCCGGCTTTGATCGATATATTTACCCACATCCTCCATCGCCGCGACAAAACCGACAAACTTGTCATAGAGTTCACCACCACGCTTGGCGATCTCCTGGGCGTTGGCATTTTGCTTCTCATACCGCCAGATATTATTAATGGTACGAAGTGTCACTAATAGAGTTGACGGGCTGACCAGGAGAATATTGCGTTCGAACGCTTCACCGAATAACGAGCGATCCTGCTCAATGGCAGTGAGAAAAGCCGCTTCCACGGGAATAAACAGCAACACGAAGTCGAGGGAGCGAACCCCCTTCAGGGATTCATAGCCTTTCTCGCTCAGCCCCTTGATATGCCGCTTGACCGACAGCAAGTGTTCACGCAACGCTGCCTCACGCTCGGATTCATCATCGCTGGAGCAGTAGCGCTCATAGGCGATCAGCGAGACCTTGGAGTCGACGACGATATCCTTACGGTCCGGCAGGTGAATGACGACATCGGGTTGCAGTCGGCGACCCTCTTCATTTTGGGTGCTTAACTGTAGTTCATACTCGTAGCCCCGGCGCAGCCCGGACTCCTCTAACACCCGCTCCAGCACCAGCTCTCCCCAGTTGCCCTGGGTTTTGTTCTCACCCTTGAGCGCGTTGGTCAGGTTTATTGCGTCTTCGCTCATCTGCAGGTTGAGCTGCTTGAGCTGATTAATCTGTTCCGCCAGCCCCTGACGATCCCTTGCCTCTTTGTCGTAGACATCGTCGACTCGGCGACGGAAATCGCCCAGTTGCTCACGTAGCGGCTGCAGCAGATGCTGGATCTTCTCCTGCTGCTGGGAGCCGAATTTGCGACTGTTGTCTTCAAAGATCTGCTGCCCCAGCGCACGGAACTGCTGCACCATTTTTTCGCCGGATTGCTCCAGCATCGCCAGCTTATCCACATGATGACGCTGCTCGGCTTCAAGCTGTGCCTGCAGTTCGCCCAGCCGGGTCTGTTGCTGGAGATGTTCCTGACGCAGGGATTGCAACTGCTGATCCCGTTGACTCAGTTCTGACTCCAGCCGCTGTAGCCCTTGAGCCCGCTCGCGGCTACCCGACAGCTCCACCTGCAGCGCGGTATTCTGCTCCGACATCTGTCGCAGTTGTTCAGCCTGCTCAGCGAACTGCTGCTCGGCCTGCTGCAGCTCCCGTTGCTGTTTCACCTGCTGACTTAACAGACGCGAGCGCTGGGGCAGATAGCCCAGCAACCACCCCAACAGCAGTAAAATCACCACCAGGCCCGCCAGCATTCCAGGCGGTGACTGCTCGATCCAAGCGCTTACCAGTGCAGCCATAGAAGCACCGGACTGGCCAGGGACAAAGCTCCGCTGAACATAAAGCTCTTCGACAAACCAAACAGCCGCTCAATGACCATCAGGTGGATAACCGGGAAAGTCAGGACCAGGCAGAGAACCGGGAT
Organism: Motiliproteus coralliicola; assembly: GCF_003345655.1. Lineage (GTDB taxonomy): Bacteria > Pseudomonadota > Gammaproteobacteria > Pseudomonadales > Balneatricaceae > Motiliproteus > Motiliproteus coralliicola. The sequence continues at coordinate 619,480 of NZ_QQOH01000002.1, read as the reverse complement.
CCACCACTCCAATCGGGTAAAGCCGTACCAAAGCGCTGCGATCAACACCAGACCAAAGAGATTGCCTAGCATCACAACCCGCTGCAGTTTAGCCTCCTCGCGCACCCACGCCGGACGCTCCTCTTCGGGCATCTTCATCAGCTTGCTGGCAGCGATGGCGGCACTCATCGGAAAAACACCACAGAGCAGAAAAACAATGATCGGTTCCAACAGAACTCTCCTGCAAAAATTCACTCAAAGGCCATTGTACGGCATTAGCGATCATCGCCCCAGCATCGAAACAAGATGAAAATAACTCAATTTCAAGGTGATCGGCCCGCTACGGATTGACGCCGATGAGTATTTGATTTATCAAGGGATTCGCCGCATTAGTTGAAAGATGACAGTAGCTGTTTGCGACCGGACGGAATGAAGCATTGACCTATATTGATGACAGTAGCCTAAGCCGCTATCGGGGACTGAATTTCCTTGGGCTGATCAGCTGTATCAGCGCACTCGCTTTTGCCGTTATCTATCTACAACAACGACTGGGACTCGAACCCTGTCCACTCTGCATGGCGTCCCGCCTGATGGTCGTCGCTCTGGCGGCAACCTTTCTGTTGGCCTGGTTACACAACCCTCGCCAACTTGGCCAACGCTTCTATGCCCTGCTGGGGATCCTGCTCAGCCTCTCAGGCATCGGCCTCAACCTTCGTCATATCTGGTTGCAAAGCCTACCCGGCGATCAAGTCCCAGAGTGCGGCCCCGGACTCAACTACCTATTGGAAAACTTCCCGCTACAACAGGCCTTCTCGATCATCCTGTCGGGGTCCGGCGAGTGCGCCGAGGTACAGTGGACCCTGTTCGGGCTGAGCCTGCCGCAGCAAACACTGCTGCTGTTCCTGTTCCTGCTGTCCCTTCAAGTCACCCAGTTCCGTAAGAAAAAGCGCAGCTATTTCAACTAAGAAATTGGTAACACAGTCCTAAACCAGGCTCCGCCATCACTCGTCCTGATCGGCTCGCCGAGGCGCCCCTGCTTCCAAATTGAAAAAAGTCAGTTACTGATCTGGATTGATACCGGATCCCGCCGCTATATTGGCTACACTTACCGGCGCTGCTGTAAAAGGCAGTGCTTATACCTATCTTTATTAAGGGTTTTAGACCATGGAACAAATAAGCCTCGAAAATATGGAGAAATACTCCGACCTAATTGTTGAGTATGGGGCCCTCTACGGCAGCCAACTGATTTTGGCCATTTTGACGCTGCTCATCGGCCTTTGGATCATCGGTGCAATCGTCCGAGGCTTTGATAAGGCGCTGAAAGCCGCCAAGGTGGAAGAGACCCTGGCGATCTTCCTGGAAAAGCTGGCCGGCACCATTCTCAAGGTACTGCTGCTGATCAGTGTTGCCGGGATGGTCGGTATCGAAACCACCTCCTTTATCGCCATCTTCGGTGCCGCCGGTCTAGCCATCGGCCTGGCTCTTCAGGGCAGCCTGGCCAACTTCGCCGGTGGAGTCCTGATCCTGCTGTTCAAGCCCTACAAGGTCGGCGACTTTATCGAAGCCCAGGGTCAAACTGGCATTGTTAAGGAGATTCAGATCTTCAACACCATCCTGCATACCGGCGATCGTAAGACCATCATTATTCCCAACGGCCCGATCAGCAACGGCACCATCACCAACTACTCCCTCAGCCCGATCCGTCGGGTCGACATGGTGTTCGGTATCGGTTACGACGACGATCTGAAACAGGCCAAATCGATTCTGGAGCAGTTGGTGGCCGAAGATGATCGGATTCTGAAGGATCATGACAATCAGGTACTGCTATCGGAGCTGGCCGATAGCTCGGTCAATTTCACCGTACGGATGTTCGTCAACTCCGCCGACTACTGGGGCGTCTTCTTCGATATGAATGAGAAGGTCAAGCTGACTTTCGATGCCCAGGGCATCTCAATCCCCTACCCGCAGCAGGATGTTCACCTGCAGCTGCCGGAGGGCTTCCAGGCTGGCTGATCAGCGCCAGCCAATAGCCGTGCGTAGTTTACGCGCGGCTTTTTTTGGCTTAGACGCGGGCAACAACTGGTCGTATTGAGCGGCTTCGAAGGTACTATCGACAGCCACATAGCGGTCTCGCCCCTCCTGCTTGGCACGGTAAAGCGCCGCATCGACGCTACTGAGGGACGCCTCCACCGTGTTGTTAATGTCCAACCGACCAACCCCGATACTTAGACTGAAGCCAATCTTGGTCTGATCCGGGAGTTCGATTGACGTGCCGCGACAGGCGTTGAGGATCCGTTCGGCCAGCAGTACGGCATCGCCAGTACGGGCCTCCGGCAGTACCACCAGAAACTCCTCCCCACCAAAGCGAGCCACATAGTCCGAGCTGCGCACCTGGGTCTGCAGAATATTGGAAAATACCTTCAACACCTTATCGCCCACCTGGTGGCCGAAGCGGTCGTTGATCTGCTTAAAATGGTCCAGATCCATCATCAACAGCGCCACCGGCCGTCCGTTGCGAAGCAGCAGACGACGGATATGCACCAATTGATTCATCAAGGTTCGGCGGTTGAGCAAACCGGTCAGCGGGTCGGTGGTAGCTTCCTCAAACAGTTGGATCTTCATCTGCAGCTGAGAAATCTGAGTCCAGAGCGCCACCCCCATCAGCAGGCACATCAACCACATGTTGGCGAAGCCGCCAAAACTCCACAAACTCCCCTGCAACATCGGCCCAAGCGATAGCAGGGTAATGCTGAGCAGCGCCAGCCGCACTCCCTCAAACAGGGTCAACGGAAACACCGAATGCATGACGATAATCAGAAACGGTAGGAAGCTGTAGCAGATCAGGTAGTCACTCGGCGGAACCGAGGCAAGGATCATCAGGCTGGCCAGGTGAAACACCGCCGGCATGACCATCAGTGCAAACAGCCGATTATGGGCCTGTCTGAGGCTGACATCCTGATCAGGAACTCCCGACAACATCAGCAGCATCAGCGAGAAGAACAGCCGAACCACCGCCATCAGCTGAAACTGTGCCGAGTCCAGCAATAGATAGTCGATGGGAATCCATAGCGGGGTCAGAATGGCGAACAGCAGCGCCAGCATCCTAACCCGGCTGTTGATATAGAGGGCACGGCTATCGCTGAACCCGAATGCGTGACCGCGCTGGGATAACAACGATTGCAACCTTTCCCGGTCGATGGACGCTCCGAGATATTGCTGGATATGCTGAAAAATTTGCATCGGGTGACTACTGACTCAAAAAATCACAGACGCAGAGATAATGAACAGCCGATCCCTCGACTCACCACAACTCTCCATGGCGAGCATTATACCGGGGTACAAAAAATCAACAATTATCACATTGTGATTAAGGACAATCTTTGACCACTTTTCCGGATTTGAGCGCTAATTAACTGCGCTGAACCCGAAATAACCGTAACCGATTGGCGTTGGTCACCACGGTCACCGATGACAGCGACATCGCCAACCCGGCTACCACCGGATTCAACAACATACCAGTCAGCGGGAACAGCAACCCGGCAGCGATCGGAATCCCGATACTGTTGTAGATAAAGGCGCCCCAGAGGTTCTGACGGATATTGGTCAGGGTCGCCCGACTCAACTCCACCGCATCGGCTAGCCCGTCGAGCGAATCGTGCATCAAGGCCACATCGGCACTCTCGATCGCCACATCGGTGCCGCTGCCGATGGCAAAGCTGACATCGGCCAGCGACAGCGCCGGCGCATCGTTGATACCGTCTCCAACCATCGCCACCACTTCGCCACGCTGCTGCAACTGAGCCACATAATCGAGCTTGTGCTGCGGCAACAGCTCGGCCTGGAATTCGTCGATCCCCAGCTGCTGACTCACCGCTTCGGCCGAGGCTGAATTGTCCCCGGTCAGCATCACCAACTTAACCCCCTGCCGGTGCAGACGTTGCAGTGCCGGTGCGGCATCCTCACGTAGCGGATCGGTAATGGCGACCATCGCCAGCAACTGTCCCTGATAGGCCAGGTAGACCTGGGTCCAGGCCTGCTGCTGCCAACGCTGCTCCACCCCTGCCATGGGGGACAGATCAATGCCCTGCTGCTGCATCAGCCGACGATTGCCGAGCAGTACGGATTCACCAGCCTCGGTCCTGGCTCGAACCCCCAAACCATCAAGGGTCTCAAAGCCCTGCACATCCAGCGGCTCCACTCCCTGGCTGTCGCAGTAGCGATTCAGTGCCGCCGCCAACGGGTGCTGAGAGTTTTTCTCCAGGCCATGGATAAGGTTCAGTACCTGGCGGGACTCGGCGCTCTCGGCCAGCTCAAGCTCAACCACATCAGGTCGACCCTGGGTCAGGGTACCGGTCTTATCCAGCACCAGGGTGGTGATCTCACTGGCCCGCTGCAGCGCATCGCCGTTGCGGATCAGTACTCCCAGCTCGGCCGCCTTACCGATGCCGATCATGGTCGAGATCGGCGTCGCCAGCCCCAATGCACAGGGACAGGCGATGATCAGAACCGTAACCGAGCTGACCAACATATACACCGCCTTCGGCTCCGGCCCTAACAACCACCAGAGCATGGCACTAGCCAGAGCGATCAGGATCACCACCGGCACAAACACGGAGGCGACCCGATCCGCCATCCTGCTGATCGGCGGCTTGGAATTCTGGGCCTGTTGGACCATCGAGATAATTCCGGCCAATACGGTATCGCGCCCGACCCGGGTGGCCCGGTACAACAGCGCCCCCTGGGTATTCATCGTTCCTGCCGCCACGGCATCGCCGGCTGTTTTGGCCACCGGCAGCGGTTCACCGGTCAGCATCGACTCATCGAGCAGCGCGTCGCCCTGCTCAACCTCACCATCGACCGCCACGGTTTCGCCGGTACGCAAACGGATCAGATCGCCCGGCTGCACCAGTTCCACCGCCAACTCCTGCTCGATACCGTCACGCAGCACCCGGGCACGCTTGGGCTGCAGGTCCAACAGGCCGCGAATCGCCTGTTGAGTCTGCCCCCGGGCCCGCAATTCAAGCACCTGACCCAGGTTGACCAAACCGATTATCAGCGCCGACGCTTCGAAATAAAGCCCCCGTGATTGTGCTGGCAGCAGCTCGGGCCAGAGCACTACCAGCATCGAGTAGAGCCAGGCCGAACCGGTTCCCAACGCGATCAGGCTGTCCATGTTGGCACCGCGGTTACGCAGAGTTTTCCAGGCTCCGGTAAAGAAATGACCGCCACAGAAGCCCATTACCAGCAGGGTCAGCAGCCCAACCAGGCCCCAACCCAGCTGTTGAGTTGGGGTCTCGACCGCCATCCCGAAGGCCATTCCCCAGGCCATCATCGGTAGCCCCAACCCCAGGGCCAACAGGCTGTTGCGGCGCTTCTCTTTCATCTCCTGCTGACGCTGCTGCTGTTGCTGCCGCTCCAACTGCTCGGGATCCTGAATCGCTTCGGCGCCATAACCGGCCTCGATCACGGCATCGATCAGTGCCGCATCGGTAACCGACCCCATTACTTGGGCGGTGCGGTTGGCGAAATTGATCTCTGCCCGATCCACCCCCGGAACGGCATCCAACGCTTTCTGAACACTGCTGACGCAGGCGGCGCAGGTCAGTCCGCTCAACGCCAGCTGGATCGACGGCTCACTGCCGTCACGGACCGAAGCAGTTAACGAGGCAGGTGCTTCAATTGGAATCGAAGGGGAAGGAATAGCCGATGGAGACTCAACACTCGTAGTCGGCACCAGTTTGTCTTGGCCAGCAGAGTCACAACTCGCCAATGGTGTCAGCTCGGACGGTTCAAGCACCTGGGCCGGATACCCCAGCGCACGGATGAGCTCCAGCACCTCCGCTTCGGCCAGCTTACTGCTGACCTCTGCCTGTAGACTGTCCAGATCCACTTGGATATCGCCATCGCTGTCACGTTGCTGGATCTGTTGGCGGATCTTGTTGACGCAGCCATTGCAACTCACACCTTCGAGCTGAAGAAGGATGCGGTTACTGGTCTTAGATTGTAGCTCGCTGGCTGGATAGCCCAGTTGAGCGATGGTGTCGATCACCTCGGTGAGCGCCAGGCGGCTGTTGACCTGCGCCTGCAGGGTTTCCAGATCGACCTGGATGTCGCCGTCACTGTCGAGCTGCTGGATCTGCCGGCGGATTTTGTTGACGCAGCTATTGCAGCTGACGCCTTCGAGTTGAAGCTGGTAGGCCATGGAGCACCCTGTGGTTCTGTCTATGGTTCTGCCTGTGATGCCTAACTGTAAACCCTAAAGTAAACTTCAGGGTCAACCAGTTTCTTTCATCTGCCCTCAGGGTGTTTGGGCAGTCACAGGAAAAACAGCCAATCAGCGCCAGTCCTTTTTGCGCAACGCCACATAAGAACCGCTGAAACGGAAACAGCAGTTACCGGCCTCGATCACCTCAACCTCCAGATCACAGCGGGCTTTACCCCGCTCTCTTAAACGCTCAACAAAGGCCTGGAGTTGCTCTGAATCAGGCATCCGGGTCTGGAGCCGGAAGTCGCGGGTGACCGGCAGTATGTACTCAAGCCGGCTGTCACGGATTACCACATCGTAGGGCTGCTGTTCAGATTGCAGCAGTAAGGTAATTGCCCCCCAACCGCACAGGTTGGCGCCAGCACTGAGCGCGCCGGCAAACGCCGTGCCCTTATCATTATGGTTGGCATCCAATGCCAGCTCGAAGGCCAGGTCACGACCATCGTAGTCGATACCGGCAAATCCCATATGGTTCGTCAGCGGAATCTGCTGGTGGATAAACTGCTGGAACTGTTCGATCTGAGCCTTGGTGTCCATTTTCGACAAGTCTCCTTGAGTGGGGAAATCAGCACTTATGCGCCCGGCCAGCCCTGAACATAATCGGCCGGATCCAACGGACAGAGTGTCTTCATCTTTTCCGGCTGCGATCCCAGGTAGACAAAGCCGATGATCTGCTCGTCCTCGGCCAAACCCAAGCCTTCCATCACCTGAGTGTTGTAGGCCATATCGCCAGTCCGCCACATTCCGCCAACCCCTTGGGCGAACGCGGCCAACAACAGATTTTGGGTCGCGGCACCCGCGGCGATCTGCTGCTCCACTTCCGGCACTTTCGGATGCGGCTGGATTTTGGCGATCGCCACCACCAGCATCGGTGCCCGCAGCGGCATATTGCGCAGCTTGTTCTGCTTCGCCTCACTCATCTCCGGTTCGTCGGCCAGACCGGCCGCCAGAAATAGTTCGCCCAGTTTGGCACGGTCATTACCGGCGACGGTCAGAAATCGCCAGGGTCGCAGGGCACCATGATCCGGAGCCCGCACCGCGGCCTGAAACATGTTCTGCAGCTGCTCCTCGGTAGGAGGCTGGTCGCCCAGCATCGGCGACGAGACCCGGTTATGCAGCAGTTCCAAGGCATCCATTGTGATTCTCCGTCTTGTTGTTGTCTGAGTCTGCTTACAAGCTCTATCGATCGAGCGTTATTGGCGCAGCAGGCGGATATTATCCGGGGTGAACGCTTCGGTGCTGCGATAGGGATTGATATCCAGACCGCCCCGGCGGACATAGCGGGCATAAACGCTCAGCTGTTCCGGCTGGCAGCGCTGGTAGATATCCAGAAAGATCTGTTCGACGCACTGCTCGTGAAAATCGCCGTGCTCACGATAGGAGATCAGGTACTTGAGCAGCCCTTCACGATCGATCGGCTGACCCCGGTATTCGATCTGAATACTGGCCCAATCCGGTTGCCCGGTGACCGGACAATTGGACTTGAGCAGATGGCTGTAGAGCTGCTCATCCACCGGGTCCCCTTCGGCGCTGCTCAATAGTTGCGGCGCCGGCTGGTAGTGCTCGACCTCGATATCCAGCTGATCCAACGACTCTCCTTTAAGGGGCTCGATGATCCCGGCCGCATCCAGGGTCTGGATCGCCACCGAGACAGTACCGCCGAAGGCCCGGCTCAGGTCTTCAACCAGATGCTGCTGCACCTGCTCGACCGAGTCAAAACGGGTCAGATTAAAGGAGTTGAGGTAGAGCTTGAACGACTTCGACTCGACGATATGGCTCGAATCGCAGGGAATGCGGAACTCGGCGATTGCTACCTGGGGTTTGCCCTTAGGATCCAGCCACGACAGCTCGTAGGCATTCCACAGATCGAAACCCCGGAACGGCGGTTTGTCGTAGCCCAGTTTCTGCCAGTTATTGGCCCGCTCGATTGAAAACAGCTGGGTTGGATCGTAGTGGCAAACATACTGGGTATCCTGGCCCAACGGTGCCTGCTTGATCGCTTCGTGATTATCGGAACTCAATGACGGATCCCCTTGCCCGTTTTCAACAGATGCAGCGCAAAGCTGTAGAGCGCCACAATGAAGACCAGAATGATGCCAAAGGCAAAGCTCAGGTCAATATCGCTGACACCCAGTATCCCGTAGCGGAAGGTGTTGACCATGTACAGAATCGGGTTGGCCATCGACACCCCCTGCCAGAACTCAGGCAACAGCTGGATCGAATAGAAGACTCCGCCCAGATAGGTCAGCGGTGTCAGCACGAATGTCGGTACGATCGCCACATCGTCGAAGCTGTTGGCGAAGATCGCATTGATAAAGCCTCCCAGGGCAAAGAGCACGGCGGTCAAGAATACCACCGCCACGACCACAAACAGGTTGTGCACCTGCAGATCGGTGAAAAACAGCGACAGCAGGGTCACGATCAAGCCGACCCCCAACCCCCGGGCGACCCCACCGAGGACATAGCCGATCAGAATGATCGAAGCCGGCACCGGTGACACCATGATCTCTTCGACATGGCGCTGGAATTTGGCGCTATAGAACGACGACACCACATTACCGTAGGAGTTGGTAATCACCGACATCATGATCAGCCCCGGCACGATGAACTCCATGTAATCATAGCCGTCCATCTCACCGATCCGGGAACCGATCAGGTTACCGAAGATGATGAAATAGAGCGTCATCGTGATCGCCGGCGGCAGCAGGGTCTGGGCCCAGATCCGTAGAAAGCGGCGAATCTCGCGGCTGACGATGGTCATCAGCGCGATGCTATTGTCTTGAATTCGCATTATGACTCCAGGTTCTTTTCCACCAGCCGGACAAACAACTCTTCGAGCCGGTTGGTCTTGTTTCGCATACTCGCCACCTGGATATCCTGCTGCTGCAGTTGCGCGAAGAGCTCATTGAGCCCCTGCGACTTATCCACTTCGACCAACAGGGTGTGGTCACCTTCCAGTTCGATCGAATAGCCCTCCAGACGCGGCAGCTGTTGCAGCGGTTGGGCCAGATCCAGCACGAAGGTCTCACGATTGAGCTGGCTCAGCAGCTCGCGCTTCGAGGTGTTGGCCCGAATTTCGCCACGATCGATGATGGCGATATTGCGGCACAGGCTTTCGGCCTCTTCGAGATAGTGGGTGGTCAGGATGATGGTGGTACCCGCTTCATTGAGCCGCTGCAGGAACTCCCACATCGAGCGACGTAGCTCGATATCGACCCCGGCGGTCGGCTCATCCAGAATCAACAGCTTGGGGTTGTGGATCAGCGCCCGGGCGATCATCAACCGACGCTTCATCCCACCGGACAGCATCCGGGCCGTGGTATGGCGCTTATCCCAGAGGCCCAACGCCTGTAGATAATGGTCAGCCGAGTCGTTGGCTTCGCCGCGGGACATGCCGTAATACCCGGCCTGGGTAACGACGATATCGCGCACCTGCTCAAACTGATTGAAGTTGAACTCCTGGGGCACGACGCCCATCGACTTCTTGGCCGCCACGGAATCGGTATCAAGGTTATGGCCAAACACCAATACGCTACCGGCTGTTTTATTGACCAGAGTGGAGACGATTCCTAACGTGGTCGACTTGCCGGCACCGTTGGGGCCAAGCAGGGCAAAAAAGTCGCCCTGTTGGACTTCGAGATCGATCCCTTTCAGGGCCTCGAAGCCGTTATCGTAGGTTTTTCTCAACCCCCTGATGGACAGGGCCTGGGTCATAGTGATTTCCTGAAAAGGTGAGACCAGAAATAGACCCGTCCTATGTTGGGCCACCGAAGTCCGTTTTCAACGGCAAGGCCCGGTTTTTAAGCCGTCCGATGACGATCAGAGGAAGTTTTTCGGCAACCGCTGCAGGTACTTTTTCATCTGCATGTCGGTCTTCAGCACATGATCCAACACCCAGCCTCGTAACAGGCCCACGACCTGCTCCTGCACCTGGGGATCAAGATTCAGCGAGTCACTCTCGGCAGGTTCTGGCTCGGCCGCTCCGGATCCCGGCTCGCCGTAGTTATCGATCTTGGCGGTCTCCTGTTCCAGAATCACCTCCAGATCCTCTTCAGCACTGATGGGCTCGCTCTCCAACACCCGCTGCCGAAGGGCCGCCATCTGCTCCAGGATCCGCTGGTGCTCCATCTTGTGCTCGATATAGCCGGGGTACTTCATCTTCAGCTGGGTCTTCTCTTCCTGGCGGAAGTGACTCAGGGTGTACTCTTCCAACTGCTCGAACAGCTGCTTCAGGATTGCTCGGTTGTTATCCAGTTTCAGCGCCAGCTCAACACCGTTGATCAGACAGAACAGGTATTTGTGCTCGTCATCAATAATCAGATTGCCAACTGACATCGCATCTTGCCAAACCACTGGCATAATAGACCCCCTACTTCACTACGGGCTTACACCCCATTCGATACGAGTTGCCGACCATGAGCCAAACCCCTGCGATCCGCACCCAACTTCTACAGCTGTTTCAACAAAGCGTCCAGGCGCTCAAGGCCACCGGCAGCGACGAAGCGGTTGAGATCATCGAGCAGCGCTTCGAACAGGTTTTTGACGCCATCGATCAGGAGCAGGAATACAAACACCTGGCGCAGGACGTACTGTCCAGCCTGATCACGATGCACCCCAACCTGACCCCAATGATTCCCCGTCAGCTGTTGTGGCAACTGGGCGGCAGCTGCCTGCACTTTCTCAGCGACGAGGAGATCGATCAATTCAGCCGGGAAGAGGAGCTGCACTAAACCCTAGCCTATCTCCCTTTTCAGCCCAATCGGTTAAAGGTATTACTGGCTGAAATTCTCCTGCCAGAAGATCATCCGGTCGTTACCGCGGTAGCGACCGAAAGTGGCCTGCCCCCGCGGATCGGTATCGCCGCCCCCGAACCAATCAAACTCCAACCAAGACGGGGCGGCGTAAATCAGATCAACCTGTCCTTCATTACCGACACCCGGTGCAGACAATACTAACGGTGCTGAACTCGGGCTTTGTCCAGCAACGACTTCCGTTTCAGTATTGGGCGAGGTAACCGAGGTATCACCGGCTTCAAGATTGTCAGAGCCGTAATTACTGTGATCCAGGCTCGTCGATGTATTGATATAGGTGGTGCAACTATCATCGGTATTGAGGATGAAGTTGATACCGTCAAAATACTCCAACTGCAACGGTACCTCGAGATCTTCGGTTTCCGGTCCGAAGGTATTCCCCACCAATAGCCGACCATAGCGAATTCGGGTACTCCCCAGCAGACCGTGATCGAAGAATGTGTCACCGCTGACATCCAGATCAAAACTGTTGAGTTGGGCATCCTCATCATTTGGCGCCGTACCGACTGATAGAGCGGCAAACGGCCCATCGGGCAATGAATCCCGATCGATACGAAGGTTCAGATCAATCGCAGCCGTTCCGGCACCAGTATGATCGAGAGCTGGCCAGACGATACTGGCGCTATCCAGCGTCAGCCGACTACTGAGATCGGTAGTCCCATCGACAGCCCCCAGGTTCAGTTCTCCACTGGTATCGAGCTTGGCGAAGTTGCCAGCATAGTTCCTGGTGATTACACCGCTACTGTTTTCGGCGCTAAGACTGTACTGAACGCCGAAAGGCTCACCCATATAGGTAAAGCTGGAACTGCTGCAGCTAGCCAGGTCCGTCCGGTTGGTCAGGGTCGCAGCGCTAAGGCGGAAGTGAGACGGATAGAAACGTCCAACATAAGGCAGCGTTCCGGTTACGGCACCCGCCCCCAGATAGCTGCCATCGGTCACGTTGGCCGTCAGACTGATGATCCCGACTTCGCTCCATGACAGGTTGGACTTGGTGCTGGCACCGGCACTAAAGCCGCTGAAGGTGCCATTACTCAAAGCCGGATTCGTCCCATTGGTCGGTAGAACCAGCCCCTGAGTCAGGGTCACGGTCTCGGCCGTACTCTCCTGTCCAAAATTAGCCGTCACACCGTTATCCGACAGATCGGCGCCGCTATCAGGCACCCCATCGCTGTCGCTGTCATCGCCCGAAGCCCAGAGCACCGCCGTCACCGTGGCGGCGAAGGCTTCTCCGGCCGCTTTAAAGGGATCCCCTGCCGCACTGATGGCAGCCGGGTTACCCGGCACGTCGATATGGAAACCAAACGGACGCACCACAAATTCATTGGAACTGCCCGACAGGGTAACCTGCGGATCCTCGCCGCTGGCGGCTAGAGTTTTGCTGGCATGCAGCTGGATCAGGCCGGCATCGCTGTAGTCGAAAGTAAAACTGGCTTGGCCATTACTGCCGAAGTTCAGGCTGACATTACTGTAATTAGTCACCCCCGTTGCCGGATTAGCCCGCAACGTGGTGCTGTCGTTCAGGGTCAGCTTGTTATCACCCTGGCAGGTCGCTGGATTACGGCACTGATAGGCCATCTGGACGATCTGGGTATTGGTAAGGCGGGCCTCGCAGGCACCGGTATCGGTATTGGTCTGTACTGCCCTGATCTCGATCGTCTGGTTGCCAGGGGCCAGATTGCTCTCCTTGCCGGCAATCTGGTTACCGATGTTGTTGGCCACACCCGCGCCGTAGAAGCGGAACCCAGCATCGCTGAAAGCCAGTTTAGGATCTTCGGTGCCATCGCCGTCCTTATCAGTGGCACTATTATTATCGACCAAGTCAATATCCATATGGGGAGCCGTTGTCACGGCTGGATGGGCTAACGCCAGCACCACAGCACTCTCACCACTGCCCCAGCTATAGCTGGCAATACCATCCCCGGCGGTACCGTTGGCCAGGCTACCGTTACCGGTAATCAGGCTCCAGTCGCCGATGCCAGTGCCGGTATTGAGCGTCAGACTGACGCTGTTGCCGGGCTCAACGGTCCCTTCGCTGGAATCATGGGCGGTAATGGTGATCGATTCGGCCTCACAGGTGACGCCCTGCCCACTATGACTGATGGCGTAGTGGTCAACATCTGATGCGCTGCAAGGTTCCTGCGTAGTAATGGTGACGAACTCGAAACTGATTATTTCGTTACTACCACCGTAACAGCAGCTACCGCTATTAATGTTTCCACTAATGCGAATGGATATCTGCATATTGTTGGTGAATGAGATCGAAGAGAAAGAAGACAGACTGATCGAATTTGAATGGCTCCCCCCCCCAAGGCCGGTAATGGTATCGATCGTAGTCCAGGAACTACCGCCATCATCGGATATCTCTACCAGCACACTATCATCCGAATCGACGGCGTCGGTTAGGCTATAGCTGTATGACACAACCGCTTCAGAGGCATCTGCAAGAGAAAAGCCCCGGGCAACACCGGGCCGACTTGAAGACTCCGAAGGAGTGTAATTTTGTAGATGTAACTTGCCACCGCTAATACTCACATAGCCTGCAGCAGCCCCTGTGGAAGCCGTGTCATGTTCGGTCCAACCTCCCGACCAGTTCACCGAGCCTGAACTATTAGTGAAGGAAGCCGCAGAAAAATCATCACTATAGGTAACGCTGCAACTACCACTCGGGCAGTCTCGCTCCGTTCCGTCCCAATTATCGCCAGCTAGAGTATTGTTGTAGATACTGGTGATCTGCGAAGCAGAAACAGCTTCGTTAAAGATCAACAACTCATCCACCAATCCTCGCCAATCTTGTCCCAAGTCGAAACCACCACCTACTGAATCTTGCTCCTGACCTAGAATCAGACCACCGCTATCGATGTTCAATGCTGAGGTAGACCCGCTAGTACACCCCTGCAGACTGGCATCACGATAGATACAGTTTTGGCTACCGCTACGAGTCCATACCAGGTGGTGCCACTGGTTATCAGCGATATTGCCGATGCTAATCGATGACGGATCAACACCTTTCAACCAGGGTTCGAAAGAGGTAGCGCTCGGAAACCACATAATCAACTCGTTGGCCTGGGAGCTGTTGGCACCGGATATCAATGCCTGGCTACCGCTGTTAGACGTTTTAATCCAGGCCGAAATCGTAAAGTCAGTGGCGCCATTCAATGCTCCGGAGCCAAGGGAAATGTAGTCACTGGTCCCAGCAGCCGACAGATCCGCTGCGTTGCAAAGCAGACCACTGGCCGTGTCTGCGCTGTTTGCAACGCCATGATTGCTGCCTTCACTATCAACCACCTCATCGGAGGTTCCATTCCAGCTGGTTTCATCCAACCGCCACTCGGCCAATAAGGTACTGCAGGGGTCATAGGATATTTCGATATCGTCGGCATAAAACCCCACAATCGCATTTGAACCCGACGCTAGAAAACGGATCTGGGTATTGCTGGCGATATATGACGACAGATCAACGCTTTCAGCGGTGGCGGAAGAATTGGTAGACGAAACGGTATAGGTGCGGAGCGTGGTCCAACTGCTGCCGCCATTGGCGGACACCTGCAAACTGACGGTCTCCGAATTTTGGATAACGCCGGTACGGTAGTTGAAGGTCAGAGTCGCAGTGGTCGCTCCACTCAGATCAACCTCTCGGCTGGCACCGACATTTGAAAAAGACTGCGCTGGCTCGCTGGAGATAACCCCCAGACGCAGGCAGTTTCCGGAGCTGCAGCTGTCATTCCTAACCCGGACGAAGCCAGCACTGGCCCCATCACTCTCACCAATCTCCTGCCAATCGCCGGACCAATTCCGAGAACCATCATTTTGGGAAAACGAAACCGAATCAAAGTTATCCGCCACAGTTTCCGCACTACAGGTCGTCCCGGTGGAGACTGTAATCGCATTGGTCAAGGTAAACAGGTTGGAACCGCTACCGCCGCAGCTATCGTTGTGGGAAGCCCAAAAGTAAGCATTATAGGTACCGGGAGTACTGGGCGCGGTGATGGTGAAACTTTCGGTATGGGTTCCGGTAAACGTGTTATCGGCATGGTTGTTACAGGTATAGCTGCCACTGGAGCTTGTTCCGATCAGCCAGTCGGTCGATTCCCAGTCATTATTGCTGCCATTACCGTCGGTGGTGACGTTCAAGGTTACGGTGATACTGGCTCCCGGTGCAACGGTGGCACTACTGCCACCATTGACAGTTGCGGAGTTGATCGTCCGTCCGGCCTGCGCGGAGGCAGCCAACAACATCAGCAACCCCAACTGTAGGATCACTGTAAGCAGGCGGTTTGATCGACCAGTGTTTATTACACGCATACGCAGGCAACGTCCGGAAAGCTAAGTGTCGACTGGTGGTCCGGCAGGATTAGCTAGCGATCAGTATCCGCACCTGCTTCGGATAGGGCAAGAATACTACATTGCCAACAAAGACATAGCCTTAGCAACAAGTCTGTTGATACAGGTCGTTGAAGAAATGACAGATAGAAGAAGAGAGATTGGAGCGGGAAACCGGGTTCGAACCGGCGACCTCAACCTTGGCAAGGTTGCGCTCTACCAACTGAGCTATTCCCGCGATGGCGTCCCATAGGGGGTTCGAACCCCTGTTACCGCCGTGAAAGGGCGGTGTCCTAGGCCACTAGACGAATGGGACGCAGCCTTGAGGATTTGGAGCGGGAAACCGGGTTCGAACCGGCGACCTCAACCTTGGCAAGGTTGCGCTCTACCAACTGAGCTATTCCCGCGATGGCGTCCCATAGGGGGTTCGAACCCCTGTTACCGCCGTGAAAGGGCGGTGTCCTAGGCCACTAGACGAATGGGACGTCGCGTTTCCTTTGAATCCTCATCAAAGGAGGCGCGTATAATAGGGACTTAAAAAAAAACCGTCAAGCGAGCAAAGGCACTTTTTTTCAGAAAATTTAACACTGTATATAGGAGCCGCTAGCGACTCTCCCAGATCGAATAAAAATCACCCAGCACCGATCACTTTCTACTCAAACCTGCCTTGTAAACCCACGACTATCGCCGAAACTATCGGGGTCGATTCAGATCAACCATTCAAGCAATCGCCCCTGCCGCCGATAGAGCGCAGTAACCGGGTTGAAAGCCATTGCCGTCATAAGGGCTTCAAGCTATCTTGGTAGCTGGAAAAACCTAGGGTGTTAGATGTCCCCTGACCACCGGAGAGCTTATGAGTCCTGCCACCATCGTCACGCTGATTATCGTGGGTATCGTCGTGATGGTGGGCGCCGCGTTTGTGGCCCAATCGATGGAGAACGCCCGCAAGGCCCGCGCACTGAAAATCAAGGTAATCAATGAGCGAATCCGCCGGATCAGCTCAATGCTCAGCGACATCCCCCACAACTATATGACCGCCGACCTGCGTCAATTTATGCTGACGCTGCTCAAGCGCAACTGCCACGAAATCCTCGAACTGGATCCCCGCCACTCCAGCGCAGGCGCCCTATCGAAAAAGATCGACGAGCTGCAAAAGCAGGAGTTCAAGAGCGCCCTGGACACCCTCAAGCCGCCGTTCAGCGACCCGATAAGCGGACAGGGACTACGCGCCCGGATCAAGGACCTGGTCAACACCATCGTGGCGATGAGCAAAGAGGGCAGCCTCGATAAGGCCGCTGCGGTGAAGTACTCCAATCAGGGCAAAATGATGTTTGAACTGATCAGTGTCGATATCGCCCTGATCAGCGCCCGCAACGCCGAGCAGAACAAAAAGACCAAGGTGGCTGCAGTTCACTACAGTAACTGCTTGAAGAAACTCAAGCGCATCAACACCAAGAACCTGTTCAACAAACGGATCCAGCACCTCACCAACAAGCTCAAGCAGCTAAAACAGCAGATCGCCGAAGCCGAAGCTGCCGCCAAGCCGCAAACCAGCGAGCAGGATGAGTGGAGTAAGTTCGAAGAGCAGCAGAACGACTGGAAGATTAAACAGGATTACGAGTAACAGCCTGCAAACGACCACTAACCGGCACTGATCAAAGCCCGTCTCAACAACATCGAAGACTAATCGTCGGGACGGCAGGATTTGACCCTTTCTCCCCATGCCATCTTCAGGCAAAAAGCCGCTACCAGACTGCGCTATGCCCCAACTATAAGGCATTACCTGCTGATTTCGAGGAAGGTACCGAAGTAAATCTATCGACCGGATAATGGTCGGGACGGCAGGATTTGAACCTGCGACCCCTTGCACCCCATGCAAGTGCGCTACCAGACTGCGCTACGCCCCGACTACAAGAAATTGCCCGCTAACTTCCAGGAAGGTACCGAACGGTACGGGAAGCGAATTCGATCGACCGGATAATGGTCGGGACGGCAGGATTTGAACCTGCGACCCCTTGCACCCCATGCAAGTGCGCTACCAGACTGCGCTACGCCCCGAATTCAGGCAATTACAGCTGCCTTGCGACAGCGAGAGCGAATACTACCCCATCCCCCAACTCAGTGGAAGAGCCGGTTTGGAAAATTCAAACGGGGTCTGCTGGTACTTCTGGCGTCGTGTCTGTTGTCTCTGACAAAGTGCCAATCGAGGCGAGAGGATCATCGTTTGGTTATTCCAAATAAGCAACGAAAAACGACGAGGGGCGGTTTTTCAGAGACAACCCGAAGGGGGCTGCAGGCATGGTGCAAGAAGTGCTGGCAGGCCCTAGACCGATTTGAGGGTAACGAGCAGCTGCTCAAGTTCGGAAATTGTCTGTCGAATCAACTGCTGGGAGCGCTGATTATCGTCATCGGCCTGCTCGCCATCGAGCCATTGACGGGCGCCGGCTATGGTGAACCCCTGCTCATAAAGCAGATGGCAGAGCTGACGCACCAGCAACACATCCTGTCGCTGATAATAACGCCGGTTGCCACGCCGCTTGACCGGCTGCAGCTGCTCGAACTCCTGCTCCCAATAGCGCAATACGTGAGGCTTTAGCCCACACAAAGACGCTACTTCACCGATAGTGAAGTAGCGCTTGTCTGGAATGGGGGGAGCCGGCTCAGTCTTCTGAGTCGGCATAGGTTTCGACTTTTTCTTTCAGCTTCTGCCCGGGACGAAAGGTCACTACGCGACGTGCGGTGATCGGCACTTCCTCGCCGGTTTTTGGATTCCGTCCCGGACGCTCACGCTTGTCACGCAGGTCGAAATTACCAAAGCCCGAGAGCTTGACCTGTTCGTTTTCCGACAGACAGGTACGGATCTCATCGAAGAACGATTCGACCATCTCTTTGGCTTCGCGCTTGTTCAAACCGATCTCGTCGAACAAGCGCTCGGACATCTCAGCTTTGGTCAAAGAGCTCATAGAGCCTCCTGTGCGAAAAAAGCCCTTTGCGTCGTTAGCTTCTCAGCACTGCACCCAACTGTTGTTCGGCGGCAGTCACCACGGCATCAAAGAACTGGTTGACTTGCTCGTCATTAAGCGTGTGCGATGGATGCTGCCAGGTCAAGCTGAGAGCCAAACTTTTTTTACCGTTTTCAATACCTTCGCCGCTATAGACATCAAACAGGGTGACATCCTTGAGCCACTCACCGGCTTTTTCGCGGGTCAGCTGAAGCACCTTGGCAACCGCCACTTGCTGATCTACCACCAGCGCCATATCGCGGCTGGTACCCGGATACTTGGACAGCTCGCTAAAGGCCGGCAGACGGTCAACCATCACCGCATCCAGCGCCAGTTCAAACAGGAACACCGGGCCGTTGAGCCCCAGCTCTTTGCACAGACTAGGGTGCAGCGCACCGACGTAACCCACCAGTTCGCCATCGCGCTTGATCGCAGCGGTCTGCCCCGGGTGCAGCGCCTGATGCTCGGCGGCTTCAAATTCGAACGCATTGGCATCACCATTGACCGCCAACAGCGCTTCCAGATCGCCCTTCACATCGAAGAAGTCGACGACACGCTTATGACCGGTCCAGCCTTCCGGATTGCAGGTACCGAAGAGCGCGCCAGCAATCACGTCATCCTGGATCAAGCCATCGTCACCCGGTACAAAGCGCTGACCGGTCTCGAACAGACGGATCCGGCTTTGCTGGCGGTGCTGGTTGTGCTGCATCGCCTTGATCAGGCCCGGCCACAGCGTGGTTCGCATCACCGCCATATCGGCAGAGATCGGGTTGGCCAGCGCCACCGGCTGATGCTCGGAATCAAACTTGGCCAACAAGCCCGGCTCAACAAAGCTGTAGGTGATCGCTTCCTGGTAACCGCGAGCCACCAGCAGGCGACGCAGATCCGGCAAGCCTTTTTGTGCTTCCGGCTGCGGGGTCAACTTCAGGGTTGCGTGGTTGGTACGAACCGGCATCCGGTTGTAACCATAGATACGGGCCAGCTCTTCCAGCAGGTCCTCTTCCAGCGACACGTCGAAACGATAGGCCGGTACATCGACCTGCCAAGCGCTATCGCCGTCGGCACTGACACCCATGCCCAGGCGAGTCAGGATCTCTTCGACTTCGTCAGCCTCGATGTCCAGCGACAGCAGCTTCTTGATCCGCTCGGCGCGAAGCTTGACGGTACGAGACGCCGGCAAGTGCTGCTCCAGCGCAACCTCGGTGATCGGACCGGCTTCACCACCAACGATCTCCAGCAGCAGAGCAGTAGCACGCTCACTGGCCTTGACCTGCAGTTCGGGGTCAACACCACGCTCGAAACGGTGCGATGCATCGGTGTGCAGACCGTAGGAGCGCGCCTTACCGGCAATCGCCAGCGGGTTGAAGTAGGCACATTCAAGGAAGATGTCACGGCTCTGTTCGGCAACACCGGAGCCTTCGCCACCCATGATCCCCGCCAAGCCAAGCGGACCTTGATGGTCGGCGATCAACAGGGTTTCATTGTTCAATTCGCACTCCTGCCCATCGAGCAGGGTGAGTTTTTCACCGGATTCGGCCATCCGCACCCGGATACCGCCGTTCAGGGTCGCCAGGTCGTAGGCGTGCATCGGCTGACCCAGCTCCAGCATCACGTAGTTGGTGATGTCGACTACCGGATCGATGCTACGGATACCGCTACGGCGCAGCTTCTCAACCATCCAGACCGGCGTGGTCGCGGTCGGGTCGATCCCCTTGATCACACGGCCGACAAAACGGGCACAACCCTCTCCAGCTTCGATCTCGATCGGGAAGGTATCGTCAATAGTGGCCGCAACCGGCTCAACCGCAACTTCGGTCACCGGTGCTTTATTCAGCACACCCACTTCACGGGCCAGACCAGCAATGCTCAAACAGTCACCACGGTTGGGAGTCAGATCGACCTCGATGATCTGGTCATCCAGATCGAAGAACTCACGCAGGTCCTGCCCCGGCTGCGCCTGCAGCGGCAGTTCCATGATACCGTCGTTGTCTTCGTTGATACCCAGCTCCTCACCGGAGCAGAGCATGCCGAAAGACTCGACCTGGCGCAGCTTGGCCTTCTTGATCTTGAAGTTGCCCGGCAATACCGCACCAACCTTGGCGAAGGCCACCCGCAGGCCAGCACGGGCGTTGGGGGCACCACAAACCACCTGGAAGGTCTCGTTGCCGTCGCTGACACGACAAACCTGCAGCTTGTCGGCATTGGGGTGCTGCTCGGCGGCTTCAATCTCACCGATCACGACACCGCTGAACTCGGCAGCTGCCGGCTCGACGCCGTCAACCTCAAGACCAGCCATGGTGATCTGCGCTACCAGCGCGTCTGTCTCGATGGCGGGGTTTACCCACTCCCGCAACCACTTTTCACTGAATTTCATCGCCTGATTCCGTCTATTCTGTTGCCGCGGCCGTCCGGTTCACGCAGGGACAGCCCGCTGGTTAATCCTGATTCGATTTACTTGAACTGCTGCAGGAAACGCAGATCGTTCTCGAAGAACAAGCGCAGGTCATTGACGCCGTAGCGCAGCATCGCCAAGCGCTCAACACCCATGCCAAAGGCAAAACCGCTGTAGGTTTCGGTGTCGACGTTGCAGGATTCAAACACCTTCGGGTGGACCATGCCGCAACCCATTACCTCGAGCCAGCCGGTGTGGCTACAAACACGACAACCTTCGCCGTTACACATTACACAGGCGATATCGACCTCAGCAGAGGGCTCGGTGAACGGGAAATACGAGGGACGGAAACGTACCGCCAGATCCTCTTCAAAGAACTCACGCAGAAACTCTTCGACGGTTCCTTTCAGGTCGGCAAAGCTGACGTCGGTATCAACCAGCAGACCTTCCACTTGGTGGAACATCGGAGTGTGGGTCAAGTCGGAGTCGCAACGGTAAACCCGTCCCGGACAGATAACCCGGATCGGCGGTTCCTGCTGCTCCATGGTGCGGATCTGTACCGGTGACGTATGAGTCCGCAACAGCGTATGGGCGTCGAAATAGAAGGTATCGTGCATCGCCCGCGCCGGGTGGTGCGCCGGGATATTCAGCGCTTCGAAGTTATGGAAGTCATCTTCGATTTCCGGACCCTGTTCAACGCCGTAGCCGACCCCAGCGAAGAAGCGTTCGATCCGCTCCATGGTGCGAGTTACCGGATGCAAACCGCCACTTTGCTGGCCGCGTCCAGGCAGCGTCACATCGATGGTTTCCGAAGCCAGCTTGGCATTCAGCGCTTCGGCTTCCATCGCCGCCTTGCGAGCATTGATCTGCTCGGACAGCTGCTGTTTGGCTTCATTGATCTTGGCGCCCGCCTGCGGCCGCTCTTCGGCACTGAGCTTACCCAGCCCTTTAAGCAGCTGGGTCAGTTCGCCCTTTTTGCCCAGAAACTGCACCCGCACCTGATCCAGTTGCTGTGCATCGGTGGCGTTCTCTACGGCCTCTTTACCCTGGGCCAACAGGCTATCTAGGTTTTCCATCTTCGGTTCCGACTACCGTGGGCATTGCATGCCCCATTGTGGTTGCACCCAGCACGACGACGCGGGGCACAACCTGAATCTGTTGTTGCTCACTCTGCTTTTGCAGGTGACGTAACTTTGTGTCTCTTAAAACAAAAACAGGGGAAGGATTTTCACCCTTCCCCTATTCAAAACAGTGACTAACAAGTCACTGAGCGATTCAATGCTGATCGCTGTTGATTAGGCCAGGGCACCCTTGGCTTTTTCAACGATCGCACTAAAGGCCTCTTTCTCGTGTACGGCCAGGTCAGCCAGAACCTTACGGTCGATCTCGATAGAAGCTTTCTTGAGACCGGCGATCAGGCGGCTGTAGGACAGACCGTTGATACGTGCTGCGGCGTTGATACGGGCAATCCACAGAGCACGGAACTGACGCTTGCGCTGACGACGGTCGCGGTAAGCGTACTGACCTGCTTTGATAACTGCCTGTTTGGCAACACGAAATACACGGCTACGGGCACCGTAGTAACCTTTAGCCTGCTTGAGAATTTTCTTGTGACGACGACGAGCGATAACACCACGTTTTACGCGAGCCATAATTCCTTCCTTCTAACTAACTTATCAATAACCAGATTAAGACTGGCGCAACATGCGCTTAACCAGAGCGACGTCAGAAGCGTGAACTTCTGAAGTGCCACGCAGGTGGCGCTTACGCTTGGTGCTCTTCTTGGTCAGGATGTGGCTAGTGTGGGAAGACTTCCGCTTGAAGCCGTTAGCGGTCGCTTTAAAACGCTTAGCTGCACCGCTGCACTTTTTCATTTTAGGCATAACAAAAAACTCCACGCATTCGTTAATTTCTATATAACCCCAGACCCTTCAACCCCGTTTCGGTCAGACCGAAACGGCAAAAGCCCGCTACGTCACTGCGAACAGCGACGATGCGGACTTGCTATGAAGACGGGTTACTTCTTCTTTTTCGGGGCGATGACCATGATCATCTGACGGCCTTCCATCTTCGGATGTTGTTCAACGGTACCCAGCTCTTCGAGGTCGGCTTCGACCCGCTTCAATAGCTGCATACCCAACTCCTGGTGGGCCATCTCACGACCACGGAAACGCAAAGACACTTTGGCCTTATCTCCCGCTTCTAGGAAACGTACCAGGTTGCGTAGTTTTACCTGATAATCCCCCTCTTCAGTTCCTGGACGGAACTTCATCTCTTTGATCTGAGTCTGCTTCTGCTTCTTTTTCTGAGCCGCTTTCTGCTTCTTCAGTTCAAAAACATGCTTGCCGTAGTCCATCAATTTACAGACTGGCGGCTGCGCATCGGGCGCGATCAGTACAAGATCCAGTGATGCTGTTTGTGCCTGCTGGAGCGCTTCTTCCAGGGTAACAATCCCCAGCTGCTCACTTTCGGCGCCTACCAGGCGAACTTCACGGGCCTCAATCGCTTCATTGATGATGGCCTTCTTGCTCGCGCCCTTGCTGCTTCCTCTTTTAATCTTTTAGCTCTCCGCTACAGCCCGACCTTTACGTGCGACATCCTGTTCCAGTGTCTGGACAAACTCTTCGATGCTCATCGAACCGAGATCTTCTCCGGTTCTCAAACGTACGGTCACGCTCTTAGATTCGACTTCCTTATCGCCCACGACGAGCTGATAAGGAACCTTCTGAATTGTGTGCTCGCGGATTTTAAAGCCGATCTTTTCGTTTCTCAAGTCCGCTTGGGCTCTAAATCCACGATCTTCTAGGGTTTTCTCGATTTCTTTACAGAATTCGGCCTGATTGTCGGTGATATTTAGAATTACCGCTTGAGTCGGCGCCAACCAGGTCGGCATCGCACCGGCAAAGTTTTCAATCAGTATCCCGATAAAGCGCTCAAACGATCCCAGAATCGCACGGTGCAACATCACCGGCGTTTCACGCTCGCCTGCCTCATTAACGAACTGTGCATCCAGACGGCCCGGCATCGAGAAGTCGACCTGAACGGTGCCGCATTGCCATACCCGGCCCAGACAATCCTTCAGCGAGAACTCGATCTTAGGGCCGTAGAAGGCCCCTTCGCCCGGCAACAGTTCCCATTCAAGACCGGCATTGTTCAACGCATCGGTCAGCGCCTGCTCTGCCTTGTCCCAAACCTCATCGCTACCGACTCGTTTTTCAGGACGAGTAGAGAGCTTGTACTGGATCTCGGTGAAGCCGAAGTCATCGTATACCTTGTGCAGGAAGTCGATAAACTGCGCTACTTCTTCCTGGATGGCATCTTCAGCACAGAAGATATGCGCATCGTCCTGAACAAAGCCACGAACCCGCATGATGCCGTGTAGCGCGCCGGACGGCTCATTACGGTGACAACAACCAAACTCAGCTAAACGCAACGGCAGATCACGGTAGGAGCGCAGCCCCTGGTTAAACACCTGCACGTGGCCCGGACAGTTCATCGGCTTGATGGCGTAATCGCGGCTTTCAGAGCTGGTGGTAAACATCTCTTCGGAGAACTTGTCCCAGTGGCCAGACTTCTCCCACAGCGTGCGCTCGATTACCTGTGGAGTTTTCACTTCCTGATAGCCGTTCAAACGCAGCTGCTTACGCATGTAGCTTTCGATCTGCTGGTAAATGGTCCAACCGTTCGGATGCCAGAAAATCATCCCCGGCGCTTCTTCCTGCAGGTGGAACAGGTCCAACTGTTTGCCCAGCTTACGGTGATCGCGCTTCTCGGCTTCTTCCAGACGGAACAGGTAGGCCTTAAGAGCCTTCTTATCACCCCAGGCGGTGCCGTAGATCCGCTGCAGCATTTCGTTGTTGGAGTCACCACGCCAGTAGGCGCCCGCCACCTTCATCAACTTGAACGCTTTGATGTGACCGGTTGACGGTACGTGAGGACCACGACACAGATCGATAAAGTCACCTTGCGAATAGAACGACAGATCTTCCGCATCGGGAACCGCCTTGAGCAGCTCAACCTTGTACGCCTCACCCATCTCGTCGAACATCTTGGTGGCTTCGTCGCGACTCATCAGCGAACGAGTGACCGGCAGATTCTGCTTGGCCAGCTCAGCCATTTTCTTCTCGATCTTGGTCAGATCTTCCGGCGTAAACGGGCGCTCGTAGGCAAAGTCATAGTAGAAGCCATCTTCGATTACCGGACCGATGGTCACTTGCGCACCAGGAAACAGCGCTTGAACTGCCATTGCCATCAAGTGAGCACAAGAGTGACGAATCACTTCCAAACCATCGTCGTCACGAGCGGTGATGATCGATAGCTCCGCATCGGCTTCAATCACATAGCTGGTGTCGACCATGTCACCGTTTACCCGACCGGCTAACGCAGCCTTGGCCAGGCCCGCACCAATGGAGGCGGCGACATCGTGAACAGAAACGGCTTGATCAAATTGACGGGTACTTCCGTCAGGAAGGGTGATTACAGGCATGTTAAATCCTTTCCAGTGGTGACCCCTACCAAAGGCCACATGAATTGATGTTTTTAGAAACAGTTTTCCATAAAGGCAGACGCCCGGATGAACTCTTACGATGGACCGGGCGCAAACAAGCGCAGCATTCTAGCAGCCACGAAATGGGTTAAACAGTCTATCCGGACAATTTCTCAGCCATCCGGCAGATACCAAGTTACGAAAGCAACAGCCCGCGGGTATAGGCGATATGTTCCCGCGCCGCTTGCCGGGCAGCATCGGCATCCCGATCCATAATCGCTTGAAATATATGTCGATGCTGGGCGCCGATATGCTCCGGATAGCGCCCTTTCTTCTTGAAAGTCTGCGACAGCACGCCATAGATCGCATTGAAGTAACGGGTATAGAGCAGCTGACTCAACGACAGCACCAGCAGGTGGTGACTCTGCTCGGCAATCCGCATATGAAAGCCCAGATCCACCTTGGCTTGACGTAGCGTGTTAGCACCCGCATTACTTTGCCCCATCCGGGCATATTCCTGCGCCAGCGCCTCCAACTCCTCATCGCTGGCTCGGGTAGCACAGTAATAGGCAGCCTCCCCTTCCAGCATTTCACGCATCTCCAGCACCTGCTGCTGCAACGCCAAGCCCGGTTCGGAGATAGCTTCGTTATCGTCCTGGAAGTAGGGCTCCAACAGGTTTAAGCAACGGCTTCCTCCTCCATGATGGGTTTGCACCAATCCAGCACCGCGCAGCTCGCTGATCGCCTCTCGGACCGTGGCTCGGGACGCCTGAAAACGCTGCCCCAGAACCCGCTCAGACTCCAACTTGGCCCCCGGGCGAATATCTCCCTCGATGATCGCTTGTTTGAGACCCTCAGCCAGCTGCTTGGCCCGTCCCGGCAGCCGCTCCTTAACCACCCTGGGCGACGACCCTGTTCGAGACTGCCGTTCTGCTCGAGACCGTTCCACTCGGAGCGGGCTATACTGCTGATCACTCATACGCTTGCCATCCCGTTTCGCGACTCCTGCTGGCCAAATTCACTTGGTCAGACCAGTTGCAGCAATTAGTTTAGCGCCTAAACAATGACAGGATAAAGTAGCCTCAACTAATAACGAGGGCACAAGCCCCAGTGACCGTCGGATAAACACCATGACTGCAACCCCAAACTCTCCCACAGGCCGCGCGCCGCAAGTGGGTCTGTTCGTCACCTGCCTGGTTGATATGTTCCGCCCCAGCGTAGGCTTTGCCACCGTTAAGCTGCTTGAAATGGCCGGCTGCCGGGTCGAAGTTCCTGATACCCAAACCTGCTGTGGTCAACCAACCTACAACTCCGGCGATCGCCGCTCTACCGCCGAAATCGCCCGCGGGGTCATCGACAGCTTCGACGGTTACGAGTATGTCGTCGGCCCTTCCGGTTCCTGCATCGGCATGCTGCACGAATACCCACAGCTGTTTGATAAGACTGATCCCTATCACAGCCGTGCTCTCGACCTGGCCGCACGCGCTTTCGAGATCACCTCGTTCCTGACCGATGTGATTGGTGCCGATCTGAGCCTGGAAAGTTACTCCAAGAAAGTGACCTACCATGACTCCTGTGCCGGTCTGCGGGAACTGGGTATTAAAAAGCAGCCACGCCATCTGCTGGGCAAGGTTGACGGCGTCGAGATCGAAGAGATGGAAGAGGCCGAAACCTGCTGTGGCTTTGGTGGCACCTTCTGCATCAAATACCCGGATATCTCCAACCGCATGGTCGGCAACAAGACCAAGAACGCGACTGCCACCAAGGCCGATGTCCTGCTCGGCGGCGACCTGGGTTGCCTGCTGAACATGGCCGGCAAGCTCAAGCGCGAAGGCGAAAAGCTTGAGGTACGCCACGTGGTCGAAGTACTGGCCGGCATGACCGACACCCCGGCCATCGGCCAGAGTGTTGAAGAGTTCAACTACGAACTGGCGCAGGAGGCTTAAGCATGGAGATTAAAACCCCCGAATTTAAAGCCAGCTCCCGCATCGCACTGGAAGATGTATCGCTGCAGAAAGCCCTTGGAAACCTGCGTGACGGTTTCCCGCAAAAGCGCGCCGCCGCCGTGGCTCGAATGCCCGAGTTCGAAACGTTGCGCGACCAAGCCCGCGACCTGAAAAATCACACCATCGAACATCTGGATTACTATCTGGAGCAGTTTGAAACCAACGTGACCAAACATGGCGGCCAGGTTCACTGGGCCCGTGACGGCCAACAGGCTCGTGAAGCGATTCTAAAGATCTGCCAGAGCGCTGACGCCAAGACCGTCACCAAGGGTAAGTCGATGGTATCTGAAGAGATCGCCTTGAACGACTACCTGGAGGAGAACGGCGTTCAACCGGTCGAGACAGACCTGGGCGAATACATCCTGCAGCTGCGCGAGGATCACCCCAGCCACATCATCGCCCCGGCAATTCACCTGAATCTCGACGATGTCAGCGATATCTTCTCGAAGAAGCATGGCACCGAGCGCACCGACGACCCAGCCGCTCTGATGCAGGAAGCCCGCGAAATGCTGCGCAAGCAGTTCGTCGGTGCCGATGTGGGCATCACCGGCGCTAATTTCTGTGTCGCCGAAACCGGCAGCACCATCATCGTCACCAACGAGGGCAACGGCGACCTGACCCAGACCCTGCCGAAGGTTCACGTGGTCATCACCACCATCGACAAGGTGGTACCGACGCTGGAGGATATGACCCTCTACCTGCGCCTGCTGGCTCGCTCCGCAACCGGCCAGGAGTTCACGGTCTACAACACCCTGTCCACCGGCCCGCGCCGCGAAGAGGACCAAGACGGTCCAGACGAATTCCACGTGGTACTGCTCGACAACGGTCGCAGCGAGATGGTCGGTACCGATTTCCAGGACATGCTGCGCTGCATCCGCTGCTCCGCCTGTATGAACCACTGCCCGGTGTACGGCTCCGTCGGTGGACACGCCTACGGCTGGGTCTACCCCGGCCCGATGGGTTCGGTGTTGACCCCCAAATTGATCGGCATCGACAAGGCCGGCCACCTACCCAACGCCTCCACCTTCTGCGGCACCTGCGAATCGGTCTGCCCGGTGCGTATTCCTTTGCCGAAGATGATGCGCCACTGGCGCGAGCGGGAGTTTGAAAAACACCTGTCGCCCACCGGCTTTCGCTTCGGTCTGGGCGTCTGGTCTCAGTTCGCTCGCCGGCCCAAGCTTTACCGCTGGCTAGCGAAGCTCAGCTCACTATCGCTGAAAACCCTATCCGGTAAGAAGGGCCGACTGAAGTCCTTGCCACTGAAGAACGGCTGGACCGCCTGGCGCGATCTTCCCGCCCCCCAGGGCGGTACCTTTATGGATCAATGGAAAAAAGAACAGGGCAACAAGCAGCATAAAGGAGGCCAGCAATGAGCCAGAACGCACGCGATCAGATTCTTGGCAATATCCGCCGTGGCCTCGGTCGGGGTGAGCTGAGCCAGCAAGCCCAGACCCAACTGCGCGAACGAATTGGCCAACATCCCCGGCATACGATTCCGGCCCGCGGCCAGCTTGATGCCGAAGGCCAGGTAGCCCTATTCCGCTCGATGGCCGAAGAAGCGGCCGCCGAGCTGATCGATATCGATTCACTGGAAAAGCTACCCATCGCCGTTGCCGACTTCCTGCAGCAAAACCAGCTCAAGCAGCTGCTTCGCGGCAGTGATGCTGCGCTGGAAGCGCTGGACTGGGGTCCGCTGGAAGGTATTAAGGTGGAGTCGCGCCCAGTCCAGGCTGGTGACCCGATCAGCCTGACTCTGAGCTTCGCCGGTATCGCCGAAACCGGCACCCTGATGCTGCATTCGGGCCCCAACAGCCCAACCACGATGAACTTCCTGACCGACATTCATCTGGTGGCGCTGCGCCAAAGCCAGATCGTCGGATTCTACGAACAGGCGTGGCAGCAACTGCGTGAGACCGTGGGAGAGAACTGGCCAAGAACGGTCAACATGATCACCGGTCCATCCCGCAGCGCCGATATCGAGCAACGTCTGCAGATGGGTGCCCACGGCCCCAAACGTTTGGTCATCTTTATGATCAACGACTGACATTGCCGAGCCCGCACAGCGGGCTCTTCTCCCCATCCCTTACCGCGGGACTAGACCTGCCGCCCGGTTAGGTCTAGCATCGCGGCCCATGAATCTGCTACTACTCCAACCCGAAGATTTTCTCGACAGCGCTCGGGCCCGTATCAATGACCGTCGTCTTCAGCACGTACTGAGCGTCCATCGCGCCCAAGTCGGCGACAGTCTCAAGGTTGGTCTGATCGACGGCCTGATTGGGCAGGGCAGAATCATCCAACTAAGCAGTTCACAGCTGGAACTGGACGTTCAGCTCGATCAATCGCCACCACCTCAATTGCCGCTAACCCTGCTGCTAGCATTACCTCGCCCCAAAATGCTAAAGCGGATCTTCCAGAGTTGCGCCACCCTCGGTGTGCAGGAGCTGATCCTGATCAACAGCTATCGGGTCGAGAAAAGTTATTGGCAAACCCCGTTCCTCACTGAAGAAAAGATCCGTGAACACCTGATTCTTGGGCTGGAGCAAGGCATGGCGACCCAGCTGCCCAAAGTGCAGCTGCGCAAACGCTTCAAACCCTTTGTCGAGGATGAACTGCCCTCAATCTGCCAAGGCAAGACAAACTTGGTAGCCCATCCCTACCATGCCCAGCCCTGCCCGCGCGGACTGACACAGCCGACTGTGTTGGCCATCGGCCCGGAGGGCGGCTTTATCCCCTACGAGATCGATAAACTGGCCGATAGCGGTTTTCAGGCGATCGACCTGGGCCAGCGGATTTTGCGGGTTGAAGCCGCTATCGTCGCCGCTTGTGCCCGGTTGTTCTAATCGCTTCTCAAAGCCGGCTCTACCTTTGCGCTTCTCTCTTCCAACCGGGCAAGCTTGTTTCTACCGCGAACAGCCAACCTCTGCACTCAGAATTGATCTTTCTCATAGGCAGCATCAAACCAACACTAAAGTTATTGAAAATAAGATTGACTTTTATTTCCAGTGTAACGAGAATTCTTCGCATTACATTTCCGTTTAATTAGTGAGTCTTAATACAATGAAGAAACTTGCTGCTCTAGCCATCCTTCCCATCGCTGCTGCTGCCATGCCGACCCAGGCCGCTGAAGAAGTCAACATCTACTCCTTCCGCCAGGCGTTCCTGATCAAGCCGATGCTGGAAGCCTTCACCGCCGAGACTGGCATCAAGACCAACGTGGTTTTTGCCAAGAAAGGCCTGGTCGAGCGCCTGAAAAACGAAGGCAAAAACAGCAAGGCTGACCTGCTGCTGACCGCCGATACCGGCAACCTGATCCACGCCGTTAACCAAGGCCTGGCCCAGCCGGTCCAGAGCGAAGTTCTGGATGCCAACATCCCGGAAC
The DNA here is from genome assembly GCF_003345655.1 of Motiliproteus coralliicola. GTDB lineage: Bacteria > Pseudomonadota > Gammaproteobacteria > Pseudomonadales > Balneatricaceae > Motiliproteus > Motiliproteus coralliicola. The sequence continues at coordinate 588,840 of NZ_QQOH01000002.1, read as the reverse complement.
AGTACCGTGATCCGAACGACAACTGGTACGCACTGACCGCCCGTTCACGCATCGTTTACGCCTCCAAGGATCGCGTTAAGCCGGGCGAGCTGAAGAGCTACGAAGATCTGGCTGATCCGAAGTGGAAAGGTCGCATCTGCACCCGCAGCGGCAAGCACTCCTACAACCTGTCTCTGTTCGGCTCCATGATCGCCCACCACGGTGAAGCAGAAGCCGAGAAATGGCTGGCCGGCGTGAAAGACAACCTGGCCCGTAAGCCGCAAGGTAACGACCGTGCCCAGGTTAAGGCTGTGTACGAAGGCGTCTGCGACCTGGCGATCGGCAACACCTACTACTTCGGTAAGATGCTGCACAACAAAAAGAACCCGGAGCAGGTCGACTGGGCCAACTCCGTCAACCTGGTATTCCCGAACCAGGATGACCGCGGCGCGCACATGAACATCACCGGTGCAGCCGTCACCAAGTACGCCCCGAACCGTGACAACGCCATTAAACTGATGGAGTTCCTCAGCAGCACTCAGGGTCAGGAAATGTACGCTCAGGTTAACTACGAGTTCCCGGTCAAGCCCGGCACCCCGCTGTCCGGTCTGGTCAAAGAGCACATGAGCGATTTCAAAGCTGACAAGCTGAGCCTGTCTACTGTCGCAGAAAATCGTACCAAGGCAGCCAAACTGGTTGATAAGGTACAGTACGATCACTGATAATCTCTGATCGTTTCTGGAGGGCGGCCAGGTGCCGCCCTTTTTTAGTTTTTGGCCTTTGAATGACCAGTACAATCGAATCGATTACCCCCTCCCAACCCCAGCGAAGCTCCAACAAGGGCCTGCGTTGGCTTTTCGGTTCACTACTCATTGCAGTCCTGGTCTGCTTACCGGTTGCCTCCATCTTCTGGATCTCGCTTTTCCCGGAAGAGAATATCTGGAGCCACCTGGCCGATACCGTTCTACCCCATTACATTGAAACCACCCTACTATTGCTGGCGGGCGTCGGCGGTTTGTCGATTGTTATCGGTGTCAGTACTGCCTGGTTGGTGACCATGTGCCGCTTCCCCGGCAGCCGACTGTTTGAATGGGCGCTACTGCTGCCCTTTGCGATCCCTGCCTACGTGATCGCCTACGTCTATACCGATCTGCTTGAGTACGCCGGCCCGGTACAGATGGCGCTACGGGATTGGTTCGATTGGCGCAATGCTCGGGATTACTGGTTCCCGGATATCCGTACCCTTGGCGGCGCTATCTTGATGCTGTCGCTGGTGCTCTATCCCTATGTCTACATGATGGCTCGCGCCGCCTTCCTGGAGCAGTCCGCCAACATCCAGGCCGCCAGCCGCACCCTGGGCTGCAATGCCTGGCAGAGTTTCTTCCGGGTATCCTTGCCGATCGCACGCCCCGGTATTGCTGTAGGCCTTTCACTGGTATCGATGGAAACCCTGAACGATTTCGGCACGGTGGATTACTTTGCGGTAAAAAGCCTGAGCGCGGGGATCTACGACACCTGGCTGAACATGGGTAATCTGGGCGGCGCGGCCCAGATCGCCAGCATGATGCTGATCTTTGTCGTGATTCTTATCAGCATCGAACGGATCAGCCGCTCCCGACAGAAGCAGTTCAGCGGCGCCGATCGTTATGGCAACCTCGATACCTATCAATTGAGCGGCTGGCGCGCAGCCGGCGCCCTGCTAATCTGCGGACTGCCTTTTGTCGCAGGCTTCCTGCTGCCAATCCTGCTGCTGGCTCGCTACGCGGTGATCTACTTTGACGAGTCCTGGACTGAAGACTTCCTGACGATCGCCACCAACAGCTTTGTGCTGTCGGCACTGGCGGCGCTGCTGTGCTGCCTGATCGGGCTATTGCTGGCTTATAGCTCAAGGCTACACGGCAACAGCAAACTGATGAAAACCGGCATTCGGGCCTCCGGCCTTGGGTATGCCATGCCGGGCGCAGTGCTGGCAATCGGGGTCATCATCCCATTCGCTGCTTTTGATAACGGACTGGATAGCTTTATGCGCGAACAGTTCGACATCTCCACCGGGTTGCTGCTCAGTGGTACTGCCTTCGCCATCCTGTTCGCCTACGTGGTGAGATTTCTCGCGGTCGCCGCCGGCTCGATTGAGTCCAGCCTGATCAAGGTCACCCCGACCATGGACATGGCCTCACGCTCACTGGGGCTCAACAGCATGCAAACGCTGTTACGCGTCCACCTGCCGCTGATTCGTGGAGGGATTCTAACCGGCGCACTGGTTGTCTTTGTCGACTGCATGAAGGAGTTACCGGCCACGCTGATCCTGCGGCCGTTTAACTTCGATACCCTGGCAACCCAGGTCTATCAATACGCATCGGATGAGATGATCGAGCAGTCGGCGCTGAGCGCGCTGCTTATTGTACTGGTGGGATTGATTCCAGTAATCCTGCTGAGCCGCTCGATCACCGCCTCAAGGCGCTGCTGATCCTGGCGACCAGCCTTGCTGTTGCTTATACCGCGGTTCGAAACGCCACCAGATTGTCGGTCTCGACCCGCAGCCCTACCTGCTCTCCCAACCGATAGTCGTGATCCGCACTGACGAAGGAAGACTCGACCAGGCGTCCATTGGGAAGCCGCAAGGTATAAAGGGTCGATGTCCCTAGAAACTCACGCTTGACCACCTCACCCTGAACCGAGCAATCAACACAGCCGGGCACGATCTCATGGGGTCGCAAGAACACATCCAGCTCCACGCCCTGGTGCCACTGCGTCGCTTTACCCTTGACCAGACCGATATCGGTTTCAACCAAGCCACCTTCCAAGGCTCGACCTCGAACAAAGGTGCCTTCGCCGACAAAACCAGCCACCTTGAGGTTGGCCGGATGGTGGTACACCTCGAACGGTGAACCCCACTGCTGCAGATAGCCGTCTGCAAGAATTCCCAGCTTGTCACTCACGGTGAACGCTTCGTCCTGATCGTGAGTCACCATGATCGCTGATATCCCCTCCTCTTTAAGGATATCACGCACCTCAACCGATAACTGACGACGCAGCTCGGTATCCAGGTTTGAGAAAGGCTCATCCATCAATAACAGCTTCGGCTTCGGCGCCAACGCCCGAGCCAGGGCCACTCGCTGCTGCTGGCCGCCGGAGAGTTCATGGGGATAACGGTCAGCCATACCCTTGAGCTCAACCAGCTTAAGTAGATGTTCGATGGTGTGATGACGCTCATTTCGACCTAGCTGACGCAAGCCGAAGGCGATGTTGTCACGCACGCTCAAATGCGGAAACAATGCATAATCCTGGAACACCATGCCGATATTGCGCTGCTCCGGCGGCACGTTGGATTCCGGCGTAGAGATAATGCAGCCGCTCAAATTGAGATGACCATTGTAGATCGGATTGAAGCCGGCAATCGCACGCAGCACCGTCGTCTTACCGCAACCGCTGGGGCCGAGCAGGCAGGTGACTTCACCCTGCTCAACCGCAAAACTCAGCTGCTTGACCACCACCTGTTGCTGGTAACGGCACTCGATCTGCTCAACCGCCAGTAATGACGCCATGACTTCTCCGGTTACATCGGCCCCGAAGCTAAAAAGCCGGATCCGTGTGAAAGGCAAAACATAAAGATAGAGTGCAATGATAATTGCTAATCATTCTTGCTAGCAATCATCAACCGCATCTAGCTTGATAAGAATCAGCTCAGACATCGATTAAAGAGTGAAAGCGCGACCAATCGAACGATGCGCCCGGATCGGTTTTCCGGCCTGGAGCGATATCGCTATGGCCGACGATCTTCTCTTTTGACAAATCGGGGTAGCTGGCCAGAAGCAGCTTGATCAACTCTGCCAATCGCTGATACTGAGCATCGGTATAGGGCGTATCATCGGTGCCTTCTAATTCGATCCCGATAGAGAAATCATTGCAGGCCTCACGCCCCTGATAGCAGGACACTCCCGCATGCCAGGCCCGGCGATCAAAGGGAACAAACTGTGTGATGGTGCCATCGCGCTCGATCAAAACATGGGCGGAAACTTCCAGCCCTTCGATCTCGGCAAAAAACGGATCGCCCTTAGGATCCAGACAGTTGGTGAACAACTCCTGCACATGGCCGCCGCCAAACTGCCCCGGCGGTAGGCTGATATTATGAATCACCAACAGGTCGACCGGTGCGCCGGGGCGTTCATTTTGGTTCGGAGAGGGGCAGTGCGATACCGGCTGCAGCCAGTGATCTGCGATAGTCAGTTTCTTAGTAGCCATCGACGTCGCGCCCAATCCGCAAATGAAGGCCAGTATAACCTCTGCCGCCTCGACGGTAATCTGTTAAAATCTCAGACAATTCACGACGCAACGACCCGGCAGTGATCACCTGCCATAACTCGCTGCGTACCGACCGACATTTTGAACGAGTTAGTACCATGTCTGCACCGGAACACCTGAAAGTCGATCTGGAAATCACCGTTAAACGCGCCCTGGAAGAGGATATCGGTAGTGGTGATATCACTGCAGCTCTAATCCCGGCCAACCAGATGGCCAAGGCCGAGGTGATCAGTCGTGACGAAGCCACCATCTGTGGCCGCGACTGGGTCAACGAAGTTTTTCGTCAGGTCGACCCGACCATCAAACTGCATTGGCACGTCAACGACGGCAACCGGGTTGCACCTAACCAGCCCCTGTTCAGCGCTGAGGGTCCAGCCCGCTCGCTGCTGACCGCCGAGCGCTGCGCGCTGAACTTCCTTCAGACTCTCTCCGGCACCGCCAGCCGCAGCCACGACTACGCCGAGAGTGTACGCACCACCGAAGTCAAACTACTGGATACCCGCAAGACCCTACCGGGTCTGCGCAATGCTCAGAAATACGCCGTCTCCTGCGGCGGCTGTTACAATCACCGAATTGGCCTCTACGACGCCTTCCTGATCAAAGAAAACCATATCGCCGCCTGTGGCGGCATCGCCAATGTGATCGCCCAGGCACGCCGCAACGAACCCGGCAAACAGGTTGAAATTGAGGTGGAGAATTTGGAAGAGTTTCAGCAGGCACTTCAAGCCGGTGCCGACATCATCATGCTGGACAACTTCTCTCTGGCCGAAATGCGCCTAGCCGTCGAACAGGCCGCCGGTAAAGCCAAACTCGAAGCCTCCGGCGGCATCACCAGCGAAACCCTGCTCAGCTATGCCGAAACCGGCGTCGACTATATCTCCATCGGCACCCTGACCAAGGATTGTGACTCGGTGGATCTGTCGATGCGGTTTATCGACTAACGCCCACTCATCTATAACTTCTTCAAAAAAGGCGACATCTTGTCGCCTTTTTAATCAACCTGTAATTATCCGGTTATTTCACCCGGCAGCGTGCATAACCGATCACATCCCAATCCTCACCACCGCTTTTCTGTAACTTCAACACATCAACCACATCAATCGCCACACCCCTGGCACCGGTCGCATCAAACTTCTCGCATAAAGAGCGAGCAAAAGCATTACGATCGGCAATCTGCTCTTTAATTATGCCAATAGAGAGATTGCTGTGATTCCAAACATGGGACTTGATGGCAGCTTCGGAAAGAATCAATTGGTCGAGCTCAGCTTTCTGCGCCTGAGTTAATTCAGGCTTTTGGATTTCGACTAAATAAACCAAGGTACCAACCACTACACAAAGCAAAAAGAAAATGGTGGTTTTTGTTTGCTTGGATAGTTGACGAAGGTTCACTATTACTCGCCCTGAAAAATAAATAATCTGAATAGGTGATTAGCGCACATCCTAGCAACTTCGCATAGAGCTAAAAATGCCTTAGCAAAAAAAACCGACCAAACGGCCGGTTTTTTAACTCTAAGCTATCCGTTAACGTTCCGGACAGCGATCCGTGGCAATACCCGTACAGGCAATCTCCCAACTAATAGTTCCATTAGTTGTTGACGGTGTCATAGTGATTACATCAGCGGCTGCATTACTAGAATCAATCTCTACATCCAGTGTACCTTGAATACCAGAGGAAGCCGTCAGAGCCATAGATATAGTCCCTACGTTGGAGCCGTCCAAGTCAGCACTCCAACCAGGGATAGATGCTGCGACAGTCGGTAACGAACCATTAGTATGGTAATATTCCTGAATGCCTAGTTTAATGCCCCCCATGACGACAGGCACCTCAGAGAGTTTCGATCGAATGGTATAGTTTTGATACGCTGGCAACGCGATAGCGGCCAGAATACCGATGATCGCCACCACGATCATCAATTCAATCAGGGTAAAACCTGTTTGTTGCTTTTTCATAGCATCGTCTCCTAAACGTTTGATACCCACCCACTCCTGGGCAAAGTGTCCAGATCTTAGCGGCCGCTATTGGCGCTCACAAGTCGTTATCGGTTAAATGTCGGCTTTTTTTAGCCATTCCCTGTTATTTGGGTAGTTTCGAGTATAGGGAGCGTTTTCCGGCAAGTACATAAGTGCTATGGTTTAACGCGTGACTCTTTGACTTAACTCAATACTTCCAAATTTGACTAGATATGGGCGTACAACCTATCCAACCGCTGACCGGCCTGGCGCGTCGTTTGGTCAATGACAGCATCCTGTCCTCTGAGAATGCTACTCAAGCACTGAATGCGGCTAACCAGCAAAATATCTCTTTTATCAGCTACGCCGTGCAAGAACGGCTCGTTAGTGCCTATAAAGCCGCCACGGCAGCAGCCGATGAGTTTGGCGCCCCATTACTGGATCTGGATCAGTTCGATATCAGCTCCATTCCCCAAGACCTGGTTCCAGAAGAGCTGATCCGTAAACACCAGGCTCTGCCGCTAATCAAACGCGATAATCGTATCTATGTCGCGGTTGCAGATCCAACCAATATTCAAGGCTTGGATCAGATCAAATTCAGTACCGGTATCAAAACCGAAGCGATTGTTGTCGAAGAAGACAAACTGACCGAGTTTATCGATCAGTTTATGGAGCAGCATTCAAGCACTGAACTGGATGGTCTGGACGATGCCGACCTGGAAAACCTCGAACTTGATGAGATCAAAGAACACGGTGTTGATGAAGGTGACGATACCGACGATGGTGCTGGTGATGCCCCGATCGTCCGTTTCGTCAACAAGATTCTGCTCGACGCGATCAAATCTGGCTCTTCGGATATCCACTTTGAGCCCTACGAAAAATCTTACCGTATTCGCTTCCGTACCGACGGCATTCTGCGCGAAGTCGCCAAACCACCGGTTAATCTGACTCCCCGACTCGCGGCCCGCCTTAAGGTTATGTCGCAGATGGATATTTCTGAGCGCCGCATCCCTCAGGATGGCCGGATCAAAATGAAGATATCCAAAACCAAATCGATCGATTTCCGGGTCAACACCCTTCCTACTCTATGGGGGGAAAAGATCGTGCTGCGTATTCTGGATGCGTCCAGTGCCCAGATGGGGATCGATGCGCTGGGCTATGAACCGGAGCAAAAAGACCGCTACCTGAAGACGCTGGAACAGCCCCAGGGGATGATTCTGGTGACCGGCCCCACCGGTAGTGGTAAGACGGTTTCTCTTTATACCGGCCTAAATATTCTCAACACCGACGAGCGTAATATTTCCACCGCCGAGGATCCGGTGGAAATCAACCTGGAAGGCATCAACCAGGTTCATGTAAACCCTAAGGTCGGACTAACGTTTGCTTCGGCATTGCGATCATTCCTACGTCAGGATCCCGATGTGGTGATGGTCGGTGAGATCCGTGACCTTGAGACCGCCGAGATTGCAATCAAGGCTGCCCAGACTGGCCATATGGTGCTCTCGACCCTGCATACCAACAGTGCGCCTGAAACTCTGACCCGCCTGCGTAACATGGGGGTCCCTGCCTTTAACATCGCTACTTCAGTATCACTCGTTATTGCTCAGCGACTTGGCCGACGGCTTTGCAGCAGCTGCAAGCAGCCAGTAGAGATCCCAGAACCTGCCTTACGAGAAGAGGGATTCAGCCAGTCTCAGATTGATGCGGGAATCACAGTGTACAGCCCCGTAGGCTGCAATAGTTGCGTCGGCGGCTATAAAGGTCGGGTTGGTATCTACGAAGTGATGCCAATGACGTCGGAAATTTCTGCACTGATTATGAATGACGGCAACTCGTTGGAAATTGCCGAACTGGCAGCCAGTCAGGGGACAAACAACCTCAGAGCCTCAGGACTCTTAAAAGTCATTCAGGGGGTTACCAGCCTCGAAGAGGTCAACCGAGTGACCAAGGTTTAATTAGCAAAAGCTTGATCCAGCGCTATAGCGCAGGCCCAAGACTCTGGTACATTTTCTATTATCTTTGAACGCATATCAGACCGAACTCGACGGAGCAGGAACTAAGCATGGCGGCTAAAGAGGCAAAACTTGTCACCTTCGCCTGGGAAGGCAAGGATAAGAGCGGCAACAAGAGTAAAGGCAAGATCGAATCAGAATCTATCGCCTTCGCCAAGGCTCAGCTTCGTAAACAAGGGATTATTCCATCTAAAGTAACCAAGCAACGAGCGTCAATGTTCAGCAGCTCGGGTAAAAAAACTACCCCGTTGGATATCGCCGTGTTTACTCGCCAACTGGCTACAATGATGAAAGCCGGGGTACCGATGGTCCAAGCCTTCGATATTGTCGCCGGCGGGGTCGAAAAAGATAGTCTGAAAAAGATGATCATCGACATCAAAAACGATGTCTCAAGTGGCTCCAACCTGGCCGCGTCACTGCGTAAATTCCCGATCTTCTTTGATGATCTGTTCTGCAACCTAGTCCATGCCGGTGAGCAGTCCGGTGCATTGGAGACTATGCTCGACCGGATCGCTACCTACAAAGAGAAAACCGAAGAGCTCAAAGCCAAGATAAAGAAAGCGATGACCTACCCGATCGCGGTTATTATCGTCGGGATTATCGTATCGGCAATCCTATTGATTAAGGTAGTTCCTCAATTCGAGTCAATCTTTAAGGGTTTTGGTGCGGACCTACCTGCCTTCACAAAATTCGTTATCACCCTGTCCGAATATGCCCAAGCTTACTGGTTTATCGCTTTGGGAGTTATCGTTGCTAGTGGCTTCTTGATTCGCGCGACTCATCGTAAATCAGAAGGTTTCAGAGATGGCGTCGACAAGTTCAGTCTTAAGCTTCCTGTTATCGGCCAAATTCTGCATAAAGCCGCCATCGCGCGCTTTGCTAGAACACTGGCAACCACCTTCGCCGCCGGTGTGCCTCTGGTCAACGCGTTGGAATCCGCCGCCGGCGCCTCGGGCAACGTGATCTATCGGACAGCCATCCTACAGGTCAAGAACGGCGTTTCTACCGGCCAATCACTTCAGAATGCCACCCGCATGACCGGCGTATTTCCGAATATGGCCGTACAGATGATCGCCATCGGTGAAGAAGCCGGCTCGCTGGATGAGATGCTCGATAAGGTTGCCTCATTCTATGAGAATGAGGTCGATAACGCCGTTGACAGCCTGACCAGTCTGATGGAGCCCTTTATCATGGCGGTGCTGGGTGTGCTGGTTGGCGGTTTGGTTATCGCCATGTACCTACCAATCTTTAAGCTGGGTGCGGTGGTCTAATTCGCGACATGGCCATTATTGAAGTATTAATCGCTTATCCAGGCCTATTGATCGGCTTTGCTCTAATTCTGGGGCTACTCGTCGGTAGTTTTTTGAATGTAGTGATCTACCGCTTGCCGGTAATGATGGAGCGAGAGTGGCAGCAACAGTGTCAAGAGCTGTTGGCCGAGCAGCAGGGCTCTGAGCCCCAATCAGAATCGGTATTCAACCTGGCGATTCCCCGCTCCAGCTGCCCCAAATGCGGCCACCAGATCACGGCGCTGGAGAATATTCCGGTTTTAAGTTACCTTTGGCTCAAGGGGCGCTGCTCCGGCTGCCAAACACCGATTTCGGCTCGCTATCCTCTAGTGGAATTGGCGACCGGTTTAATCTCAGCATTGATCGCCTATCAGTTCGGTGCAACAGAACTTCTTGCTCCTCTGCTGTTAATGAGCTGGGTGTTGATCGCACTGACAATGATCGACTTTGATCACCAGTTATTACCTGATTCCCTGACCCTCCCATTGCTCTGGCTCGGTTTAATCGTCAATGCCTTTGGACTGATCACCGATCTACATAGCGCCCTATGGGGAGCCGTTGCGGGTTATCTATCTCTTTGGAGTATTTATTGGGCCTTCAAACTGCTAACCGGCAAGGAAGGTATGGGCTACGGCGACTTTAAACTTCTGGCCGCTCTTGGCGCCTGGATGGGTTGGCAGATGCTGCCACTGATCGTTGTTCTCTCTTCATTGGTTGGCGCCATTATCGGTATTACTCTGACCATCGTGAAAGGTCGTGATCACCAGCAGCCGATGCCATTCGGCCCCTTCCTGGCTATTGCCGGTGGTATCGCCTTGCTGTGGGGCCCCCTCCTGGTCAGCCAATACCTACAAATGTTGGGTTAAGGCGTCCTGGCATGAGTCGCTATATCGTAGGCCTGACCGGCGGCATCGGCAGTGGTAAAACCACCGTGGCCAATCTTTTCGGTGCCAAAGGCATCGACCTGGTCGATGCGGATATTGTGGCTCGTGAAATCGTCGAACCCGGACAGCCCGCACTTGAGGCTATCGCCGAGCGCTTTGGTACCGATATTCTCGCCAACGATGGCAGTCTGAGGCGAGCGCAGCTTCGGCAGATTGTGTTCACCGATCCGCAACAGCGAATCTGGCTTGAGCAACTCACCCACCCGTTAATCCGCCGGCGTATCCTCGACCAGCTCAACCAAGCCCAATCAAGCTATGCCATGTTGGTATCACCACTTCTGCTTGAGACAAATCAACGGCAGCTGTGCAACCATATTCTGGTGGTTGATCTGCCCGAATCGCTGCAGCTGGAACGCACAGCTAGGCGAGACAACAACAGCCTGGAGCAGGTCAAGGCGATCATGAAGGCCCAAACCAGTCGTGCCAATCGATTGAAGCAAGCCGATAGCCGGATCGACAATTCACAACAGCCCGATTCACTCAACAAGCAGGTTGACGACCTGCACCAGCAATTTCTATCGTTAGCTACTGCACACAACGAAACCCGTTAAACCGAGACCCTACATGCCCGTTATCAACTGCCCCCACTGCCAAAAACCGGTCGAGTGGGACAGCAACAATCCTCACCGTCCTTTCTGTTCAGAGCGTTGTCGTCTGATCGACCTGGGAGCATGGGCCAACGAGGAATACCAGATCAGCAAGCCCAGCGGAACGGAGTTGGAGATGGATCCGGAAGATGCAGAAGAGTTGCTTCACCAGCTTGAACAGGCTGCAAAACCGCCTGTGCACTGACATCTAAGCCAGTTATCCATCAGCACCAAGGATCTGAGTAAAAGCTCACAGCTGGGTTAAACCGCCCGATGGATAAAGGCGCCGATTCCAGCCACACCTTGCCCGCCATGACTTAACACCTGGGGCAAATGCCCTCGTGAAAGCCCGCCCAACCCGTACACGGGTATTTGCATCGGAGCCACCAGGGACTCGAAGGCGGTCCACCCCAGCGGTTGCGCATCAGGGTGTGTTTCGGTTGCACAAACCGGAGAAAGCAGCGCGTAATCGAGCCCCAGCTGTTGGGCTAAGCGCAGTTGTTGGGCGTTGTGACAAGATGCACCAAACCACTTGTTCTGCAGCACTGGAAGACCGGTAGCTTGAAGCTCTTCCAATAAGCGACTATTCAGATGAACCCCATCAGCCTCGACCTCGGCGAGCATCGATGGGTGTCGATTCAGCAGTAATCGAGCGCCCCGTCGGTGACAGACTGGCAGTACCTGATCTGCCAACTCCAGATACGCCCCATCGTCGAGATGATTGGCCCGCAGCTGAACCAAGCCAACACCCGTATCCAAGGCCGAAGCGAGGCGCTGGAGCAGAATTTCAGTGGGCAATTCGGGAGTGATCAGGTAAAGCTGGGGTAACTGCAAAGCCGCGATGATCGGTCGGTTAGCAGCAGGGAAGGCAGCAGGCTCCAGCCCATCAATATCCAACCGGTAGAGTTGCTGCCCCTCACGTCCTTCCGGCTTGCCGTCGAAGGCGGTAACACGCCAAACATCCAGCAATACCCGTTTGTCCGGGTAGTCGTAGGGGATTCGAATCAGCGGCTCAAATTGCTTGGGGATAATCCCCAGCTCCTCTTCGAGCTCGCGGATCAAGGCCTGCTGCGGCGTTTCATCCGACTCCAGCTTGCCACCGGGAAATTCAAGCAGGCCCCCTTGGTGCAGGTGTGCAGGACGACGGCTGATCAATAATCGGCCATCATCCAGATAGATCGCTGCTGCAGCGACATGCACAACCTTGGTCACAAATAGGCTCGTCGATCAGCTGCGGTAGTCGGCATTGATCGTGACGTAGTCTTTCGACAGGTCAGTGGTCCAGACCGTTTCGCTGACCTCACCGCGTGCCAGCTCGACCCGTATCAGGATATCTTCCTGATTCATCACAGCCTGCCCCTGCTCTTCAGTATAGTCCGCCGCACGGCCACCATTCTCGACAATGCACACATCGCCCAGGAAGATTTTCAGTGCTTCCAGGTCCAACTGCTCGACTCCAGCATAACCAACCGCCGCCAGAATACGCCCCCAGTTGGGATCGGAGGCAAACAACGCCGTCTTGACCAGCGGCGAATGCGCAATGGCGTAAGCGACTTTCAACGCCTCGGCGCTATCCAGTGCACCGTTGACTTCGATACTGACAAATTTGGTTGCACCTTCACCGTCTCGGACGATGGCCTGGGCCAGCTCCCGCAGGACAGACTCAACGGCCTCGGCGAACTGATCCCACTCAGGATGACCCGGCGCACAGGCGACACCGGACGCACCGGTGGCCACCAGCATGCAGGAATCATTGGTGGAGGTATCGCCATCGATAGTGACTCGGTTGAAGGTGCGCTCGGCAACCTCGGACAACAGAGCTTGCAGATCCGCCTGCTCGACCTTCGCATCGGTGGCGACATACGCCAGCATGGTCGCCATATTCGGGCGGATCATCCCCGCCCCTTTGGAGATGCCGCTGATGCAGACTGCCTGACCATTCAGCTCCAGGGAACAGCTAGCGCCCTTTGGACGGGTATCGGTGGTCAGAATACCGCTGGCGGCATCTTCCCAGCCATTTTCCGACAGCGCTTCCACGGCAGCGGGCAGCGCCGCATAAATTCTCTCGACCGGTAGTTTTTCACCGATCACACCGGTGGAGAACGGCAGCACCTGCTCTGGCTTCATTCCGACCAACTCGGCCAGCTTGGCGCAACAACCACTGGCGTCAGCCATACCTTCGGCGCCGGTGCCCGCATTGGCATTGCCGGTGTTGGTCAGCAGATAACGCGGCTGCCCCGCAGCCAGGTGCTTCTTGGACAGCGTGACCGGCGCGGCGCAGAACGCATTACGGGTAAAGACACCGGCAACGCTAGCGGTTTCCGACAGTTCCATCACCACCAGGTCCAAGCGTCCCGGGGTTTTGATACCGGCACTGGCAGTACCGAGGCGAAAACCGCTGATCGGTTCAAAAGTTGGAAGGGTGGCAGGTCCTACGGCCATGGTCTGACTCCTTAAAATAAAAGGGATTCGACTGCCTGGCAGCCGAACCCCGTAATCGATAAACCGCTAAATTGTGTGATGTGGCGAATTAGCTTAGCTTGCCGCAGCACTGCTTATACTTCTTACCGGATCCGCACGGACAGGGCTCGTTGCGGCCAACCTTGCGATCTTCGCGAACAAACGGCTGGCTGGGCTCCGCGCCTTCAGAAGGCTGCTCTTGCTCCTCGCCGCCCATCGCGTTGGCTTGCGCATGTTGGAACTCCATCTGTTGACGCTCCATCGCTTCGCGACGTTGGCGCTCGATCTCTTCAACCTCTTCGGGCTGACGCACCTGAACGTGACAGATGATCCGAACCACATCCTGCTTGATATTGGCCAGTAACTCCTGGAACAGCTCGAAGGACTCGCGCTTGTACTCCTGCTTAGGATTCTTCTGCGCGTAACCCCGTAGGTGGATACCCTGACGCAGGTGATCCATGGTAGCCAGATGCTCTTTCCAGAGCGTATCGAGAACCTGCAGCATGACCTGTTTCTCGAACAGACGCATCGACTCGGTACCGACGACCTCTTCTTTCTCGGCGTAGGCGTCCAAGACCGATTTCAGGATCTTGTCGCGCAGGGTTTCTTCGTGCAGTTTGTCGTCGTCGTCCAACCACTGCTGCAGCGGCAGTTCCAGGTTCAGGTCGGCCTGGATCTGTTTCTCGAGACCCGGCACATCCCACTGCTCTTCCAGACTTTGCGGCGGGATAAAGTCGCTGATCAGGTCGTTGACCACCTCCTCACGAATCGCAGCGATGGTCTCGGAAACATCGTCGGTGCTCATCAGCTCGTTACGCTGATCATAGATCGCCCGACGCTGATCGTTGGCGACATCATCGTATTCCAGCAACTGCTTACGAATATCGAAGTTGCGGCCTTCAACCTTGCGCTGGGCCTTTTCGATCGCGTTTGAGACCATCTTGTGCTCGATCGCCTCGCCCTTCTCCATACCCAGGGCCTGCATAAAGTTGCGAACTCGCTCCGAGGCGAAGATCCGCATCAGGTTGTCATCCAGCGACAGGTAGAAGCGGGAAGAACCTGGGTCACCCTGACGACCGGAACGCCCCCGCAGCTGGTTGTCGATCCGGCGAGATTCATGGCGCTCGGTACCGATGATGTGCAGACCACCGGCTTCAATGACCAGCTCGTGACGCTTCTTCCAATCCTGCTTAACGGCTTCGATCTGGGCTTCACTGGGATTGTCCAGTTCGGCCACTTCGGCTTCCCACTTACCACCCAGCACGATGTCGGTACCCCGACCGGCCATGTTGGTAGCAATGGTTACGGCACCCGGACGCCCGGCTTCTGCCACCACATGGGCTTCACTTTCGTGCTGTTTGGCGTTTAGTACGTTGTGCTTGATCTTCTCCTGGGTCAGCAGTTTGGAGATCACTTCTGACATCTCGATCGACGCGGTACCCACCAAGACCGGTTGCTGGCGCTCCAGGCAATCACGCACATCGGTGATGATGGCGTCGAACTTCTCCGGCATGGTCAGGTAGATCAGGTCGTTATGGTCGGCCCGCTGAACCGGGCGGTTGGTCGGGATAACCACCACATCGAGACCGTAGATCTGATTCAATTCGAACGCTTCGGTATCGGCAGTACCGGTCATGCCGGACAGCTTGTCGTAGATACGGAAGTAGTTCTGGAAAGTGGTCGAGGCCAAAGTCTGACTCTCGTTCTGAATCGCCACCCCTTCTTTGGCTTCCACCGCCTGGTGCAAGCCTTCAGACCAGCGCCGTCCCGGCATGGTACGACCGGTATGCTCGTCAACGATAACGATCTGCCCACCCTGGACGATGTAGTCGACATCTTTGGTGTAGATCGCGTGGGCACGCAGGCCGGAATTAATGTGGTGCAGCAGGTTCAGGTTCTTGGGCGCATAGAGGGATTCGTCTTCGGCCAGCAGCCCCATCTCCATCAACAGCCCTTCCACGAACTGGTGACCCTCTTCGGTCAGTTCGACGGTACGCTGCTTCTCATCAATGCGGAAATGACCCGCCGGCTCTTCCACACCTTCCTGGGGTTCAAACTCGGGCTGGCGCTCCAGCTTGGGAATCAGCAGGTTGATCTTCTGGTACAGCTCCGAGCTGTCTTCGGCCGGACCGGAAATAATCAGCGGCGTACGCGCTTCATCGATCAGGATCGAGTCCACTTCATCGACGATGGCGTACTGAAGCGAACGCTGTACCTTATCTTCGGTACTGAACGCCATGTTGTCACGCAGGTAATCGAAGCCGAATTCGTTGTTGGTACCGTAGGTGATATCGGCTTGGTAAGCCTGCTGTTTCTCTTCCGGGCTTTGGCCGGAATAGATCACCCCAACACTCAGACCTAGCGCGTTATACAGCTTGCCCATCCACTCGGCATCACGGCGAGCCAGATAATCGTTGACAGTGACTACGTGCATGCCTTGGGCAGGAATCGCATTCAGGTAGGCGGCCAGCGTCGCTACCAGGGTTTTACCCTCACCGGTACGCATCTCCGCTACGCGACCTTCGTGCAGGGTCAGACCACCGATCAACTGGACGTCGAAGTGACGCATCCCCAGTACCCGCTTGGAGGCCTCACGACAAACGGCGAAAGCCTCGGGAAGCAGCTTATCGAGGCTCTCGCCCTGTTCAAAACGCTCACGGAATTCAGTGGTTTTTTCGGTCAGCTGCTGATCACTCAGCTCGGCGATCTGCTCCTCAAACGCATTGATCGACTTGACCAGCTTACCCATGCGTTTCAGTTCGCGATCGTTTTTACTTCCAAAGATTTTCTTGAACAGGGATGCGACCATAATCAGTGTCTTAATTTCGGCAAATTGTCTGGCCCTTGGCATCAAGCCACGGACACGGAAAATAAATAAATTGGGGCATGATACCGAGATTTCAATACAGGGTCGAAGGATTTAAGAAACCGATAGTTAAGGCTCGCTTAGCCGCGCCTAAAACCTCCATTGACGACCACTCAGAAACGCAAAAGCCGGACTGGGTCACCCCACTCCGGCTTCTGTCTGGTATCAACTGAACAGCGACAAATCAGCCGGTCAAAACCGGTTTCATGTAGGAGATCGGTGCGCTGTCGTTATCCTCGAAAGTCACCACCTCCCAGGCATCCTGCTGACCCAGGAGTTCACGCAGCAGCATGTTGTTCATATAGTGGCCGGACTTGAAGCCTTTGAATTCGCCGATCAGGCTCTTGCCCAGCAGGTAGAGATCACCAACCGCATCCAGCACTTTGTGCTTCACAAATTCGTCGTTATAGCGCAGTCCGTCTTCGTTGAGGACGCGGTAATCGTCGACCACGATCGCGTTATCCATGCTGCCACCCAGTGCCAGGTTGTTGGCACGCAGGTATTCAATATCACGCATAAAACCGAAGGTGCGGGCCCGACTGACCTCTTTGACGAAGGAGCTGCTGGAGAAGTCCAGCGCGCACTCTTTGTTGCGACCTTCAAAGACCGGATGATCGAACTCGATCGTGAAGCCCACTTTGAAGCCCTCATAGGGTTCAAAGCTCGCTTTCTTGCCTTCGTGTTCGATCGATACCTTGCGCTTGATGCGGATAAACTGCTTGGCGGATTCCTGTTCCCGGATTCCGGCCGACTGAATCAAGAACACAAACGGCGCCGCGCTGCCGTCCATGATCGGCACTTCTTCGGCACTGAGTTCAACATAGGCGTTATCGATACCCAGTCCCGCCATCGCCGACATCAGGTGCTCTACGGTAGAAACTCGAACCCCATCGTTGAACAGATTGGTGGACATGGTCGTGTCACCAACGGATTCGGCCCAAGCCTTGATCTCCACCACAGGATCCAGATCGACGCGCCGGAAAACAATCCCGGTATCTACCGGAGCCGGTTTTAAAGTCATATAGACTTTTTGACCGGTATGCAGGCCGACGCCGGTGGCCTTGATGGCGTTTTTGAGGGTTCTCTGTTTGATCATGAAAAGCAGCTAAATCCGTTAAAAAAATTAATCGCGCACTATACCAAAGTCGTGGAATTCTTTACAGCCACTCAGTCCGCCTGACGCCTTAGAAAAGTCGGTATATCCAACAGCTCCGGCTCGTCATCGGTCCCAGTTTTGGGCATCGGTATCTCTTCCTGTTCCGGCTCTGACAACACTTGTGCCACTGCAGTTCCCTGGCGGCGACGAACAATGGCAGGAATTTCCATCGCTTCGAAATTCAGGCTGCCGTCACGGTGGCGCTGTAATGGAGCATTGCTGTTCTGAGCAGGCTGGCGCTTGCCCAATCCGGTCGCAACCACGGTCACGCGCAACTCATCGGTCATCTCAGGATCGATCACGGTACCGACCACTACAGTCGCTTCTTCAGAGGCGATCTCGTGGATCACTTCACCAACCTCGTTGAACTCACCCAAGGCCAGATCCAAGCCGGCGGTGATATTGACCAGGATGCCCTGGGCACCCTGCAGATCGATATCCTCCAACAGCGGACAACGAATCGCGGCTTCGGCGGCTTCGCGGGCCCGGTCTTCGCCGGTGGCGAAACCAGTTCCCATCATCGCCATACCCATCTCCGACATCACCGTCTTCACGTCGGCAAAGTCGACGTTGATCATGCCGTCGCGGGTGATCAGTTCGGCAATACCCTGCACCGCGCCCTGCAATACACCGTTGGCTTCCTTGAAGGCATCGGTCAGCTTGGCGCTGGGCCCCATCACCTTCAGCAGCTTTTCGTTGGGTACCGTGATCAACGAGTCGACACTTTCGGCCAGCGCTTTGAGGCCGTCGTTGGCAACCGTCATTCGCTTACGCCCCTCGAACGGGAAGGGTTTGGTTACCACCGCCACGGTCAAGATACCCAGCTCACGCGCCACCTCGGCCACCACCGGTGCAGCACCGGTGCCGGTACCGCCGCCCATGCCAGCGGTGATAAACACCATATCGGCGCCTTCGAGCATCTGCGCGATGCGCTCCCGGTCTTCGATCGCTGCCTGGCGACCGATCTGCGGATTGGCACCCGCTCCCAGCCCTTTGGTCAGTTCGTTACCCAACTGAACCACACTGGCCTGCGCCATATCCTGCAACGCTTGAGCATCGGTATTGGCACAGATGAAATCGACCCCTTCGATCTCGCTGCCCAGCATATGGCGGACCGCATTACCGCCACCGCCACCGATGCCGATCACCTTGATTACCGCCCCCGGTGGTGTCTGATCTACCAATTCAAACATCTCCCTCTCCCCTGGGAATACCCCAACTCTGAATCTGTCTCACACTGTCTGTCATGCTGCATTACGGCTATCGAGCGCCCGACCCACAAGCCGCCGCAGCGCCTAAAAATTGTCTTTAAACCAACCCTTCATCCGATCCAGCATCCCCGGGAATGTTGAGCCAGGCGAAGGTACCCGTAATCCCCGTCGTGCTTCCATCACCGAACCACCGTTAGCCGGCAGCTCTTTCTCGGCATACTGCAGCAAGCCCACGCCGGTGGCGTAAATTGAGCTGTGCAGAATATCTTCCAATCCAACCACGCCCTGCGGTTTGGCCAGTCGAACCGGCATATGGAAAATTTCCTCGGCCAGCTCTACCGCGCCTTCCATCCGCGCGGTGCCGCCGGTCAGTACGATGCCGGCTGCAACCAGATCTTCGAAACCGCTGCGACGCAGCTCGGCCTGAACCAGTGAGAACAGCTCGTCGTAACGGGGCTCGACCACTTCGGCCAGGGCCTGGCAGCTCAGATCCCGCGGCGGGCGATCGCCGATGCTCGGAACTTTGACCACCTGGTCGGCACTGGCCAGTTGCGCCAATGCACAGGCGTATTTGATCTTCAGGTCTTCAGCGTGCGGCGTCGGTGTCCGCAATGCCATGGCGATATCGCTGGTGACCTGATCGCCGGCGATCGGGATCACCGCGGTATGGCGGATCGCGCCACCAGTGAAGATCGCGATGTCGGTGGTGCCGCCACCGATATCGACCATGCAGACGCCGAGCTCTTTTTCGTCCTCGGTCAGCACCGCGTAGCTCGAGGCGACCTGTTCGAGCACCATGTTGTCGACTTCCAGGCCGCAACGCTGGACGCACTTTTCAATATTCTGGGCCGCGTTGACCGCACCGGTAACCAGGTGAACCTTGGCTTCGAGGCGGATACCGGACATCCCCAGCGGTTCCTTGATCCCCTCTTCGTTATCAATCACGTATTCCTGCGGCAGGATATGGAGGATCTTCTGATCCGCCGGAATCGCTACCGCACGAGCCGCGTCGATCACCCGATCCAGATCCTGCTCAACCACTTCGCCATCGCGGATCGCGACGATGCCGTGGGAGTTCATCGAACTGATATGACTGCCGGCGATACCGACCGTAACCGAATGGATCTTGCAGCCGGCCATTAGCTCGGCTTCTTCCACTGCCCGTTGGATCGAATGCACGGTCGACTCGATATTGACCACCACCCCTTTCTTCAGACCCCGGGATGGGTGCGAACCGATACCGACCACTTCGATCGTGCCGTCCGGGCCCACTTCTCCCACCAGCGCCACCACCTTGGAGGTGCCGATATCGAGGGCGACGATCATGTTATTGTGCTGTTCCAACATCTGTTCCTATCTGCTCGTTTAACTCGCTACTGGCTGTTTTGCCCGATCTGCTACCACTGCCTTTTACTTTTTCTTCGCCGGGGTTGCCGGTGTCGGCGGTTCAGTCCAGGTCACCGCCAAACCGTTGGTGTATCGAACATCCACCTGTTTGATACGCTCGGCGTAACGACCAAGTAGATCACCGTAGACCTGCTTAAAACGCTGTAATTTCTCAATCACTTGGCCCCGTCCGACCACCAATCGGATCCCATTCTTGAGGGTCAACGTCCAGGCTCCACGAGGCTCCATCTCCAAGCCGTCCAGTTCCAACCCCAGCGGTTGCAGCATCCGGCTGAAATGGTGGAACTGAGCCATCAACCCCAGCGATCGGTGCTCCGGCCCCATCAACTGCGGCAGCTCTTTAAACCGCTGCTGTTGCTGACGAGCAAAATCCCCAGCCGGACTGAAGATATGCCCCTCTTCGTTGACCAAACCTTCGTTTCCCCAGCGCGCAATAGGCCTTTGTTCACGCACCACCACTTCCAATTGATCCGGCCAACTACGCTTGAGCTGCACCGAATGCACCCAGGCCAATTGCTCCAGACTTTGCTGGAATCGCTGTAGATCCAGCGTTGCATAGCTATCCGCCGGTAGCCCCCACAACTGTTGCTGCAGCTGATCGGAAGACAGCTGCTTGAACTGCCCCGTGGATCGATCACTGGCGATCTGGATCTGCCCCAGGGGCCGCTCGATCCAGCCGTAGAGCTGCTGTCCGGCCAACACCAACACCACTAACCACAAAGGCAGCTGTAGCCATAACCAAATCCGATACGGATCCAGCCAGCCTCGAGCCGAGACAGGGGTCGGTTCGACGGCAGCCGCGTTCATTACTCAGCGGTCTCCAGAATCTTCACCACCAGCTGCGAGAAGCTCAGCCCAGCCTGTCCTGCGGCCATCGGCACCAACGAGTGATCGGTCATCCCCGGCACCGTATTGACCTCCAGCAGCCAGAAGCCGCCCTCTGTATCCTGCATCAGATCGACCCGTCCCCAGCCTTGGCAGCCCACAGCCGCGAAGGCCGCTTCCGACAACGCTCGAATCTGCGCATCCTGCTGCTCACTCAAGCCGGTTTCAAAGTGATAGTGGGTATCATCGGCCAAGTATTTGGCTTCGTAGTCGTAGAACTGGTTCGGAGTTTCCAGCCGGATCACCGGCAACGCCTCGCCGTTGAGTACCGCCACGGTAAACTCGGCCCCCTCGATCAGGCGCTCGGCAAACACGCAACGGTCCAGCTCCCGCGCCTTGCGGTAAGCCCGTTCCAGCTGCTCAACGGTATCGGCTCGGGTGATCCCGATACTGGAACCCTCATGATCGGGCTTGACCATCGCCGGTAACGGCAACTGCTTTGCCAGTTCGGCCCAGTTCGAATCGTCGTCAAGCATCTTATGGGACGGTGTCGGCAGACCCTGGCTCAGCCACAGTTGTTTACAGCGTACCTTGTCCATTCCCAATGCCGAGGCCATCACACCACTGCCGGTATAGGGCTTGCCCATGATCTCCAACGCACCCTGGATAGTTCCATCTTCACCTTCGGGGCCATGCAGGGCGATAAAGGCACGGTCAAAAGGTTGTGCCTGTAGCTGCTGCATCGGAGACAGGTCGCCCTGCTCGCCGTACAGATCGATACCGAAAGCATCGACGCCCGCTTCCAACAGCCCGTTCAAGACCGCCGCGCCACTCTTGAGCGATACAGCCCGCTCCGACGAGCGACCGCCGTAAAGCACCACAACCCGCCCAAAGCTACCCGGATCACGCTGACTGGGTTGGATCTGAATGCTCATCACTGCTCCTCCTGCGGCGGGGTTAAGGGTTGTAACTGTCGTTGGGCCAGATCAGCCGATACCACGCCCACGTCACCGGCGCCCTGGGTCAGCAGCAGATCGCCCGGTTCCAGAATGTTCTGCAGCAGACTGGCCACGTCCTCGCCACGCTCGACAAACACCGGATCGACCTGGCCTCGTGCTCGAATGCTTCGACACAGGCTACGACCATCGGCACCTGGGATCGGCTCCTCACCGGCGGGGTAGATATCCATCAGCAACAGCCGGTCGGTCTCCGACAACACCTGGACAAAATCTTCATAGAGATCGCGGGTACGGCTATACCGATGGGGCTGATACATCATCACCAACCGCTTATCGGGCCAGCCCTTGCGAATCGCCGCAATGGTGGCGGCCACCTCTCGCGGGTGGTGGCCGTAGTCGTCCACCATCATTACTTCCCCACCCGGTTTGCCTGCAGCAGCGATCGGGAAATGGCCCTGAATCTGGAAACGTCGACCAACCCCTTCAAAGCCGGACAGGCCCTGCTGGATCGCCTCGTCGGCAACGCCTTCGTCGGTAGCTACAGCGATACAGGCCAGCGCGTTAAGCACATTGTGCATCCCCGGCATATTCAGGCTGATCTGCAGCGGTGCCAGCCCATCCGGACGTAGTGCGGTAAAGCGGGTGGTCATCCCATCCTGCTCGATATCGATAGCGCGGTAATCGGCTTCCTCGTTGAGGCCGTAGGTCAACACCGGACGACTGATCTCCGGCATGATTTCGCAAACCACCGGATCGTCGGTACAGAGCACCGCCAGCCCGTAAAACGGCAGGTTGTGGAGAAACTCGACGAAGGTCCGTTTCACCTGGTTGAAGTCGCCACCGTAGGTATCCATATGATCGGCATCGATATTGGTCACGATCGAGACCATCGGCTGAAGATGCAGGAAGGAGGCATCACTCTCATCCGCCTCGGCCACCAGGTAGCGGCTCTCGCCCATTCGCGCATTGGTGCCGGCCGAAGTCAGTTTGCCACCGATCACGAAGGTCGGATCCAAACCACCTCGGGCCAACACCGACGCCATCAAACTGGTGGTGGTAGTCTTACCGTGGGTTCCGGCCACCGCGATGCCATGACGGTAGCGCATCAGTTCAGCCAGCATCTCGGCGCGACGCACCACCGGAATCCGGTTCGCTCGGGCAGCCATCACTTCCGGGTTTTCTTCGCCGACGGCACTGGATACAACCACCACATCTACCCCATCGACATTTTCCTGGCGATGACCGATCTGGATCTGGGCACCCAGCCCGTTCAAACGCTGGGTCGTCGCCGAAACCCGAATATCCGAGCCTTGGACCTGGTAGCCCTGATTCAACAGCACCTCGGCAATCCCGCACATACCGACCCCGCCGATACCGACGAAATGGATCCGGCGGATACGACGCATCTCCGGCAGTTCGTATGAAAGACGACCGGCCCGTTTGCTCTGCTGCTCGTTCTGTTTAGCCATTAAGGGCATGCTCCTGACATTGCTGGGCGACCACGCTGGTTGCTTCCGGGGTCGCCAGGGCGCGGGCCCGCTGGGCCATCGCCGCTAATTCTTCTCGATTGTTCCATTGCTGCAGCAACTGCTGCAGACGCTCTCTATCCAGTTGGGGTTGCGGCACCAACAGCGCCGCCTGTTGCTCGCTCAAAAACCGCGCATTGGCGGTCTGGTGATCATCCACCGCGAATGGAAACGGCACCAGTACCGACGCAACACCGGCGATCGCCAACTCGCTGACCGTCAAGGCACCGGCGCGACAGATCACCAGATCGGCCCAGCCATAGGCCGACTGCATATCGTCGATAAAGGGCACTACCCGAGTCTGCTCGTTCAACTCGATGCCCGCCTCGGCGTAAGCATTAAGGGTGTCTTGCAGATTGTTGGCCCCGGTCTGATGCCATAGTTGTGGTCGCTGCGATTCGGGCAACTCAGCCAGAGTCTCGACCACACAACGGTTGATCGCCTGAGCCCCAAGACTGCCGCCAACCACCAGCAAGCGAAGCGGTCCCTGACGCTCGCCATACCGCTGCGCCGGTTCGGGGAGCGAGCCGATCGTACTACGTACCGGATTGCCGGTCGCCAATGCCTGGGCACGCCCTTCGAACGCACCGGGGAAGGCCTCCATCACCCGGTCGGCCAACCGGGCCAACAGACGGTTGGTCAACCCCGGAATCGCATTCTGTTCGTGAATCAGCAACGGCTTACCCAGCATCCAGGCAGCCACACCACCCGGGCCGCTGGCAAAACCACCCATACCCAGCACCGCCACGGGTTGGATCTGACGTACCACCTGCCAGGCCTGCCACAACGCACGGAGCAGCTTGAACGGGGCCATCAACAAACTCAGCTTGCCTTTACCTCGTAGTCCGGTGACCGAAATACTGTGCAGTTTGATTCCGGCTTCGGGCACCAAGCGATTCTCGATGCCCTTTTGGCTGCCCAGCCATTCAATCTGGTAACCCTGCTGCTGCAGATACTCGGCGGTGGCTAGGGCCGGGAATACATGGCCACCGGTACCACCTGCCATCAACAAAACCGTTCCGCGAGCACTCATGATCCTGCCCCCGCCGCTTTGCTGCGCTTACTGGTACCGGCCGCTTTTTTCGAGCCTGTCGAGTTCTGTTGCCGGTAGCGCTCCAGTTGAATCCGGCACAGAATCGCCAGCATCACCAAACAGACCAGCAGACTGGAACCGCCATAACTGACCAGCGGCAACGTCAGCCCCTTGGTCGGCAGCACCCCGGCGTTCACGCCGATATTGATCAGTGCCTGGCCGGCAAACATGATTCCGATCCCATAGGCCACATAGCCGTGGTAACGCATCCCCTGCTCTTCGGCCCGGCGACCGATATAGAACACCCGGATAATCATCAACGCGTAAAGCAGGATCACCACCAGCGCTCCGACCAGCCCCAACTCTTCGGCCAGCACCGAGAACACGAAATCGGTATGGGCTTCGGGCAGGTAGAACAGCTTCTGGACGCTGTTGCCCAGCCCCAAGCCGAACCACTCACCGCGCCCAAACGCGATCTGAGCCTGGGCCAGTTGATAGCCGGCGCCGAAGGGGTCGGCAAACGGGTCCATAAACGAAGTCACTCGCTCCCAGCGATAGGGTGAGGAGACCACCATTACCACCGCTGCCGCAATGGCACCCATGACCACTAGCAGAAACTGCCACAGCACCATGCCGGACAGGAAAATCATTCCCAGCACAGTACCGCCCATCACCACCACGGCACCAAAATCCGGTTCCAGCAGCAACAAACAGATAAACAGGCTCAACACCGCCATCGGTTTTACAAAGCCACTCCACTGAGTCCGAACCTCATCCAGCCGGCGTACCAGATAGCCCCCCATGTAGAGCACCATAAACAGCTTGGCCAACTCGGACGCCTGCAGATTCAACGGTCCCATTCGAATCCAGCGGGTGGAGCCGTTAACTTCACGGCCGATCCCCGGTACCAGCACCACCACCAGCAATGCAAAACCCACCAACAGCCACCAGTGACCGGTTCGCTGCCAGAAATCCATCGGCACCAACAGCGTAACTATCGCCGCCACCAACGCCACCACAATAAATACACCGTGTTTAAAGGCGTGATAGAACGGCGAACCGTAATTCTCGTTGGATACTTCCATCGAGGCCGAGGTAATCATCAAAAAACCGATCAACAACAGGCTGATCGAGCTGATCAGCAGCAACGGATCATAGGGTCGCCCACCGGTCGATAGTGTCGGCAACCGCCAGTTGAGTGTGGGTAGACTCAGCGCCAGTCTCATGCCCCACCTCCGGCTACCGAGTTCAATGCCCGAACGGCTTCGACAAAGCAATCGCCACGATGCTCAAAGCCTTTGAACATGTCGAAGCTGGCACAGGCCGGTGACAGCAGTACCAGATCACCCGGTTTTGCCAAACCTTGGGCCAAGCCTACCGCCTCTTCAAGGCTCGCAGCCCTGACCCGATTCAACTCAGAACCCAGGTCCGATTCGATTCGCGGACCATCACGACCGATCAGCACCGCAGCGCGGCCAAAGCGGGTCATCGGCCCGGCCAAGCCATCAAACTCGGCTCCTTTGCCATCGCCACCGGCGATCAGCACGATCTTGGCTCCCGGCTCAAGCTCAGGTCCCAACCCTTCGATGGCCGCCAACGTGGCGCCAACATTGGTTCCCTTGGAGTCGTTGTAGTAGCTGACCCTGTCCAGCTCGCGAACCCATTGGCAACGGTGAGGCAGGCCTTCAAACTCTTTAACTGCCTCGAGCATCGGCTCCATCGGCAGCCCTATCGCCTCACCCAACGCCAGCGCTGCCAGTGCGTTGGCCTGGTTATGGGCGCCACGCAGTTTCATCTGATCGCAAGCCAGCAGTAGTGTCGGACCTTTCGCCAGCCAGGTACGGCCCTCGTGTTTAACCAGGCCAAACTGTTTCAGATCCGGTGCCCCAAGTCGGAAAGCAGTCTGGGGGACACCATCGGGCAGCAACGGCAGAGTCAGGTGATCATCAAAGTTGTAGATTCCATGCTGACAACCGAGGTAGATCCGCTGTTTGGCCGCGTGGTAGGAGGCCAGATCCGCGTAGCGGTCCATGTGGTCCGGACTGACATTCAGCACCGTGGCGGCCGCCGCACGAAGGTGCTCGGTGGTTTCGAGCTGAAAGCTCGACAGTTCCAGCACATAAAGCTGCGCGCCCTGGTCTTCCAACAGATCCAGTACCGGAACCCCCAAATTGCCGCCGACCCCGGCCTTGATCCCAGCCCGCTCGGCCATCAGCCCCACCAGCGTGGTGACCGAACTCTTGGCATTGGAGCCGGTGATCGCCACGATCGGGGTGTCGTCGTGCTGAACCTGCTGACAGAACAGATCGATATCGCCCAACACGTCGACACCGGCCTGCTCCGCCGCTAGGATCGCCGGCTCATTGCGCGACACGCCTGGACTGACGATCAAGCGTCCGGCACGGCTGAGCCAATCGCTGTCCAGCTCGCCGCAACGCACCTCGACTTGAGGAAACGCCTGCTTGAAGGCGTCAAGATTCGGCGGCAGCTCGCGAGTATCGGCAATCGCAAAGGGAGTCCCTTTCGCCGCAAGATAACGGGCACAGGACAACCCGGTCTTTCCCAGACCGATCACAATGCTGAAGTTGTCGCTGCCGATCAGTTGCATAGTCTTGCTGTCTCGCTTGCTCTCTAACGTTGTTACTTGTTTATTCGAACCGGTCACCGCCTAGCGAAGCTTCAGCGACGCCAGCCCGATCAGCACCAGGATAACGGTGATGATCCAGAATCGAACGATGACCCGGGGCTCGGGCCAGCCTTTGAGCTCAAAGTGATGATGAATCGGCGCCATCCGGAAGATCCGACGTCCGGTCAGCTTGAACGAGCCCACCTGTAGGATTACCGATACCGTTTCCATCACGAACACACCGCCCATGATCACCAGCACCAACTCCTGGCGTACGATCACCGCGACGACACCCAACGCCGCACCCAGCGCCAGCGCGCCGACATCGCCCATAAAGACCTGGGCCGGATAGGTGTTGAACCACAGGAATCCCAACCCGGCACCGACCATGGCGCCGCAGAACACAATCAGCTCACCGGACCCGGCTACATAAGGAATCTGCAGATACTCGGCGAATTTGACGTGGCCGGACAGGTAGCAGAATACCGCCAGTGCTCCTGCCACCAGTACGGTCGGCATGATCGCCAGACCATCCAGACCATCGGTCAGGTTGACCGCGTTGGAGCTACCGACAATGACGAAATAGGTCAGCACCACGAAGCCAATTCCCAGCTCGATCGCGTAGTCCTTCATGTAAGGGACCAGCAGATCGACCTCAACCGGACTCTCGGCGGTAAAGTACAGCACCAGTGCCGCACCCAAGCCACCAACCGACTGCCAGAAGTATTTCCAGCGTGCCGGCAGGCCACGGGAGTTTTTCTCCACCACCTTGCGGTAATCATCGACCCAGCCGACCGCGCCGAACAGTAGCGTCACAACCAGCGTAATCCAGACGTAACGATTGGACAGATCACTCCACAGCAGCGTGCTGACGGCAATCGCGATCAGAATCAGCGCCCCACCCATAGTCGGCGTACCCGCCTTGCTGAGGTGAGACTCCGGGCCATCATCTCGAACCGACTGGCCGATCTGATACTGCTGCAGCTTGCGAATCATCAACGGGCCAAACAGAACCGAGATCAGCAACGCCGTCAAAACCCCCAGAATCGCCCGCATCGTCAGGTACTGGAATACCGAAAAGCCGCTGATATAGTTCGATAAAAAATCAGCCAGAATCAACAACATCGGTCAGTTACCCCTCGTTTCCAGCAGCAGCCGTCAGACCCACGACCACCTGCTCCATGGCCGCACTACGCGACCCTTTAATCAATACGCTGGTTTGGCTATCCAGCATCGGGCGCAGCTGCTGCAGCAGCGCCTGCTTATCCTCGAACGCCTGTGCCTGTGCCTCAGCGCCCGCCGCGGCCAGAGACTTGGTGAACGCCTCGACCGTATGGCGTGAGAGCTGTCCGGCGGTATAGACCGCATCCAGTTGTTGTTCCGCTGCAAACCGACCGATTTCGGCATGTAGCTCCGCCGCGTTAGGGCCTAGCTCACCCATATCCCCCAACACCAGACAGCGGGTTCCCGGCAACGACGCCAACACCCGAATGGCCGCTTTGACCGAATCCGGATTGGCGTTGTAACTATCATCGATGATCCGCGAGCCGTTGAGGCCGGGCTTAGGCGCCAGCCGTCCCGCTACGCCGGTGTAGCTTTCCAAACCACGGCGGATGGGTTCCAGCTCAAAACCCAACGCATTGGCAGCAGAGGCTGCGGCCAGTGCGTTGGCGACCATATGCCGTCCCATCACCTGCAGCTTGATCTGGCTCTGGCCATCATGGGTATTCAGGACGAAGCGATAGCAACCGTCCTCATCGGTGTCCAGGTGATTGGCGAACAGGTCGGCCATCGGCGAGCTGAGGCTGAATGTACGCAATTTTCGCCCTTCCAGTCGCTCCAGCCAATAACCGGCATTGGCATCATCCAGATTGACGACCCCAACTCCGTCCGGCTGTAAGCCGTCAAAAATTTCCCCCTTGGCTTCGACCACGCCCTGTAGCGACCCAAATCCTTCCAGGTGAGCACCGCCGGCGTTATTCAATATCGCCACATCGGGACGAGCCAGATCGGTGGTGTAGGCGATCTCACCGCGACCGCTGGCACCCAGCTCAACCACCGCGTATTGATGCTCGGGCTGCAGCGACAGCAGCGTCAGCGGCGCACCGATATCGTTATTCAGATTGCCACGGGTGGCCAACACCGGCCCACGCTGTTCACAAATCCGGGCCAGCATCTCCTTAACACTGGTTTTACCGCTACTGCCGGTAATCGCCACCAGCGGCCCTTCAAACGCCTGGCGGTGCAACCGCGCCAGCTGTCCCAACGCAATCCGGGTATCCTTTACCAGCAACTGCGGTAACTCGACCGGCTGCAGTTCGGACACGATCGCCGCCACCGCACCGGCTTGCTGGGCCGACGCGACAAAGCGGTTTCCGTCGAAATTGGGACCACTCAGAGCGATAAACAGATCGCCGGCCTTCAGGCTGCGCGAATCGGTGCTGACCCCTTGAATAAGGGCCTCACCCTGGCAGTCCAACGCGGCCAGCGGCTGCTGCAGGTCGCTGAGTTTCCAATTACAAAGCATCGGCCATCCCCAGAATCTGTTTCACGGTTTCAATATCGCTATAGCGATGGCGCACGCCATTAATCTCCTGATAATCCTCATGCCCTTTGCCGGCAACCAAAATTACATCCTCAGGTGCGGCTTCTTCGATAGCTCGGGCAATCGCGGTAGGACGATCCACTTCAGTGCGAACCGAACCCGGTTTCTGGATACCGCCCATTACCTCATCAATGATCGCCTGAGGCGCTTCACTGCGAGGGTTGTCACTGGTCACCATCAGATGGTCGGCCTGCTTTTCTGCGGCGGCAGCCATCTGCGGACGCTTGCCTCGATCACGATCACCACCACATCCAAACACGCACCAGAGCCGGCCCTGAGCGTGCTCTCGCAACGAGCTCAAGGCTTTATCCAAGGCGTCGGGAGTATGGGCATAATCGACCACGACCAGCGGTTGGTCCGGCTGATCAAAAGCCTGCATCCTGCCTTCGACACCATCAAGTTGATTCAGTGCCGCAACCGCTGTCTGAATCTCAATTCCGGCCCCCAGCAGCACGCCTAGTGCTGCCAGCAGGTTGTCCAGATTGAAGCGCCCCAGCAACGGACTGTCGATAACAGCCTCACCCCAAGGACTGTCTATCTGTGCACGGATCCCACCACGGTGTAATTGGCAGTTCAGTACCTGTAACGGCAATGCCCGCGCCTGTAACGCCGAACCCAGAGGCTGTTCACCGTAAGCCAGCACGTCCACCTCGGACGGAATCCGTTCAATCAGCGCGCGACCGAAGGGATCATCACTGTTGATGACCGCATGACGGATCGGATACTCCAACAGCAAACGGGCCTTGGCTTCACCGTAAGCCTCCATGCTGCCGTGATAATCCAAGTGATCCCGACTCAGATTGGTGAAAACCGCCTGTTCGAAGGCCACACCGCTAACCCGCCCCTGCTCCAAGGCATGGGATGAAACCTCCATCGCCACCGCGCCGGCCTGCTGCTGCACCAAATCTGCCAGCAAACGCTGCAGCTGTACCGCATCGGGCGTGGTATGGGTGGCGGGTTCCAGCGAGCCCAAAAAACCATTCCCGGTGGTACCGATCACGGCTGCACGCTGACCAAACCGCTCCAGTGCCGCCGCGACAAAATGGCTGCAGGAGGTTTTACCGTTGGTCCCGGTAATTCCGATCATGTGCAGCTTTCGACTGGGGTTACCGAAAAACCGAGCGGCCAGCTCGCCCTGTTTCGCCGTCAGACTATCAACCCGAATCACCGGCACCGACAGTGCGGTCAGAGCCTCGTCATCTTCGGTCAACACCGCTACGGCTCCGGCAGCAACGGCGGCCTCGGCAAAACGATTGCCGTCAACGCTCAAACCACGGCATGCCAGAAACAGATCGCCGCCTTGGATTCGGCGGCTGTCATTTTCAATTCCAGTGATCGGCTGTTCTGCCACCTCGGGTGGCAGCACCAGATCAGGCAAGAGTTGCTGGAGCGTCAGAGAACAGGAGCTATTCATGGGCTGCTCCAGGCTAACTGCTGTTCCAACGGCATCGGTAACTTATCCGGTGCCACATTCATCAATCGCAAGGTGCCGGCCATAATCCGGGAGAAGACCGGTGCCGCTACCTCGCCACCATAGTACTCCTGCCCCTTGGGTTCATCGACTACCACCACCGCGACAAAGCGCGGATTCTCGACTGGCGCCAGGCCGGCAAAGACCGCGACATATTGATCCTCTTCATAACCGTTGCGACCGACCTTATGAACCGTTCCCGTTTTACCGGCTACCCGGAATGCCGGTACCTGGGCACGCCGCCCGGTGCCACCCTTGAGGGTTACTTGCTCCATCATCTCCAGCACTTGCCGCGCAACTTTCTCGGGCATGATCCGTTCGGAGTTGATGCCCTCGTCCTCGTTGACCTTCAATAGCGACAGATCCGGCTTAACCCCCTCACCGCCAAAGGCAAGATAGGCCTGGGCCAGCTGCAACGGAGTAACCGACAAACCGTAGCCGTAAGACATCGCCGCCCGCTCTACCACCCGCTTTTCCGGCACGAACGGCAGCGACCCAACCCGCTCTCCGGGGAAGCCGGTACCGGTATCACGCCCAAGACCGGCGTTGTACATCATGTTGCGCACGGCGCCCGGTTCGATACTCAGTGCCAACTTGGTAGCGCCGACATTACTGGACTTACTGATAATCCGCCCCAGGTCCAGCACCCCGTAGTTTCGATGATCCCGAATGGTCCGGTTCCTGACCCGGATATAACCGGGCGAGGTATTGATCTTGCTGTTGGCACTGTATTTACCACTGGACATCGCCGCGGCTACGGTCAGCGCCTTCATCGGCGAGCCCGGCTCGAAGGTATCGGTCATTGCCCGATTGCGCACATGGGATGCCTTCAGATCACTACGATCATTGGGGTTGTATGAGGGCTGATTCACCATCGCCAGCACTTCGCCGGTCTGCACATCGAGCACCACCGCCGAGCCGGAACGCGCCCGGTGCTGTTGCACCGCCGCCTTCAATTCGCGATAGGCCAGATACTGGAGTCGCAGGTCGATACTCAGCTGCAGATCCTGTCCGGGCTTGGCTTCTTTAAGTGCCTGGATCTCCTTGATGGTCCGGCCCAGGCGGTCTTTTAGCACCCGCTTTTTGCCTTTTTCACCACGCAGCCAGTTCTCGTAGGCCAGCTCCATCCCCTCCTGGCCCTGACCGTCTACATTGGTGAAGCCCACCAGATGGGTTGCCACTTCGGCCGCCGGGTAGTAACGCTTGTATTCGCTCTGACTGAACACGCCATCAAGACCCAGCGCCAACACATTTTCCGCATCGGCGGGTGCCATATGACGGCGCAGATAGACAAACTTTTTCCCGGCGCTCCGATCGATGATCCGCTCCAGACGGCTGACCGAAAGTTCAAGCGAGCGAGCTAGGGCTTTTATTTGCGCTTCATTGGCCGAGAACAGTCGAGGGTCAAACCACAGACTTTGCACCGGCGCGCTAACTGCCAGCGGTTCACCATTTCGATCGAGGATCATGCCCCGGTGAGCCGGTATCGGAACCACCCGAAGACTACGGGCGTCACCCTGGCCCTTAAGGAAGTCGTCCTCGAACAGATGCAGATGTACGATCCGCGCCGCAATCACCAACGCCAACACCGACAGCATCAGCAGCACCAGCCGGAAACGCCAGCGGTAAGGCAAGATCACCGGTTCACTCATCCCGACCTCCTAACGTACGACCACGATCTCTTCGGGTGAAGGCACATACATACCCAGTTGTTTGGTCACAGCCCGCTCGACACGCCCATGGGCGGCCAACGCACTCTGCTCCAATAACAACTGCCCCCACTCCACCTCCAATTCATTTCGTTGTTGAAACAACTGTTGCTGCTGGTTAAACGCCTGGCGATACAAAAAGGCGCTGTAGATCACCGCCAGCGAGCTCACCACCACAGACGCAGCCAACATCACCAGCAATACCGATCTCGCCGAAACGCTCAGTTCCGTCAGTGCGCTTCTTAGCTGCCCGGCACCATCGACTATCCGTTTGACCATCTTCAGGCCAACTTTTCTGCAACCCGCATTACCGCACTGCGGGCACGCACATTTTCAGCCACCTCAGGCGCACTGGCTTTTCGCGCCTTACCGATCGCCTTCAAGCGCTGGTTTAATTGCGCATAAGGAACCGGCAGACCCGGAGGCGCTTCATCCCCTCGGACATGTTTGCGTATAAACCGTTTAACGATCCGATCCTCTAGCGAATGGAAGCTGATCACGACCAGCCTCCCCCCCACTCGCAGCCCCTCCAGCGCCTGCTCCAGGCAGGCGGTCAGATCGTCAAGCTCTCGGTTTATATGGATTCGAATGCCCTGAAACGCCCGGGTCGCCGGGTTTTTACCTTTTTCCCAGCGGGGATTAGCCGCTGCAACAATATCTGCCAGTCGCTTAGTGGTCTCTATGGGTTGCTTTTGCCGCTCTTCGACGATGGCCTTCGCCATCCGTCGCGAAAATCGCTCTTCGCCGTAGAGATAGATCACATCAGCAATCTCTTTCTCTTCAGCACGGGCGATCCACTCGGCAGCACTCTCGCCCACACTGGTATTCATCCGCATATCCAGTGGTCCATCACGCAAGAAGCTGAAGCCCCGCTGCGGATCATCAAGCTGAGGCGACGACACGCCCAAGTCCAGCAATAACCCATCAAGCTTGCCGTGCAAGCCGCGTCGCTTTAGCTCATCGCCCAACTCAGCAAAAGACCCATGCACGATCTCGAAACGCGAATCTTCGGCAGACAGCTGCCGCGCCACCTCGATCGCCTGCGGATCCTTGTCGAACCCCAGCAACTGTGCACCAGCTTCAAGCTGTGACAGGATCAACCGGGAATGCCCGCCACGACCAAAGGTCCCGTCGGCATAACAACCGGACGGATTGGAGATCAGCAGCTCGACCGCCTCGTCGAGAAGCACCGTCTTATGTTTAAATTCTTCACCCACAATCACACCTACAGCGACAGGGTCTTTAAATCGTTGGGCACCAAACCCGCCCCTTCTGACACATCAAGATATGCATCACGGGTCTGGTGCCATAACCGCTCACTCCAAATCTCAAACTTATTGCCCTGCCCAAGCAGCACTATGCGACGCTCGATCTCTGCAAAGTCGCGAAGAGGCGCTGGCAGCAATAGACGGCCACTGCCATCCATATCCACCTCGGAGGCATGACCAATCACCAGGCGCTTCAAACGCCGGGTGGCCGGATCAAAGCTGGGTACCGAATTCAGCTTCTGCTGCACGATCTCCCACTCGGGCAGGGTGTGCAGCGTCAGACACTGATCAAACGGATCAACGGTGACGAACATCTTGCCGTCACAGCGATCCGCGATGCGCTCACGGTAGCGGGTTGGCATTGCCATCCGCCCCTTCGCATCCAGATTGATCTCGCTGACACCGCTGAACATGGTTGGTTATAACCTCGGAATAAATTCCACTTTTACCCACATTTTCCCACTATAGCACACTAAGCAATCAGAAATACCACTTTTACCCACTTAGCACCACCCCTCTTTGCTGCACCGCAACTGGACATGAACGGGACAAATACAAAGCTGTCACCAGCCACTAAAAAAACAAATAAATCTTTTTACATTCAAGCGCTTGTGAAAACGCTGCAGATCCTTCACCAGCTAAGTCACATGAACAAAATCCCGCTTGGCAAGAACCGACGGCACGCTGATCGACGGCGGTTTCCTCCCACCAACAAGTCAGCGATAATGCGCCCTTTTCCCACCCGTACTCGGAAACCGCTCCTGATGACCGCTACCGCCCCGCTCCAACATCTTGGTGAAATCGACGTCGAAACTTTTCTGCGCGACTATTGGCAACAAAAGCCCTGCCTGTTCCGTGCTGCTTTCAAAGACTTTGTCGAAGTCATCAGTCCCGATGAGTTGGCCGGCATGGCCTGTGATGAAGAGGTAGAGTCACGATTGCTGATCACCGACCCGAACAGCGGTCAATTTGAGCTTCGCCACGGCCCCTTTGATGAATCCCAGTTTTCAGAGTTACCCGCCAGTCACTGGAGCCTGCTCGTACAAGGTGTCGATCACTGGATTCCCGAAGCTGCCGACCTGGTGGAGCAGTTTCGCTTTATCCCCAGCTGGCGACTGGACGATCTGATGATCAGCTACTCCACCCCCGAGGGCGGAGTCGGTCCCCATTATGACAACTACGACGTGTTCATCATTCAGGCTCAAGGCCGTCGGCGCTGGGAAATAGGAGGCCGCTACACCGAGCAGCAGGCCGAATTTCTGCCCGATCAGCCGATACGAATCCTAAAGCACTGGCACCCGGAACAAAGCTGGGAGCTGGAACCGGGCGATATGATCTATATTCCGCCCCGCGTTGGCCACAACGGCGTTTCCCTAAGCGATGACTGTGTAAATTACTCGGTCGGCTATCGCGCGCCCCACGCCCACGAACTGCTGCGTCATCTGGCCGGTTTTTGCGAGCACCACAGCGCCGATGAGCTGCGTTTCAGCGACTCAACCCTGGGCATCCGTAGCAACCCCGGCGAAATAACCGATGCCGACCTGCGGCAAGTTCGCCAGCTGCTGCTGCCGATACTGGAAGACCAACAGCAACTTCGGCGCTGGTGGGGCGAACTGGTCACCGAGCCTAAAGATCCTCAGCTCGACCACAGTGCCGAACCGATATCTGCCGACGAACTTGGAACAGCCCTCGCGCAACCCGGCCAGGTCAGGCGCAGCGAAGGGATCCGCTTCGCCTTCAGCTGCGATACCAATCACTGCT
Source organism: Motiliproteus coralliicola (assembly GCF_003345655.1). Classification (GTDB taxonomy): domain Bacteria; phylum Pseudomonadota; class Gammaproteobacteria; order Pseudomonadales; family Balneatricaceae; genus Motiliproteus; species Motiliproteus coralliicola. The sequence goes on along the minus strand of NZ_QQOH01000002.1, from coordinate 552,894 downwards.
ACCTGTTTGTCGACGGCGAGCAACACCGGCTAGGCACCAATGAGCTGGCACTGGTGAAATTGCTGTGCAATCAGAACTCTTACGACAACTCACAGCTGGCTGAACAGCTCCAACAACCTGCCGCCGCTGAGTTGATAGCGCTGTTGTTTGAGCGTGGACAGCTCTATTTGGACTAGTGCTCCGACTAGATAACGGGATTTTGATCATGATCACGGTCAAAATATCAATATAAAAACTACGGAATAGCCCTTCCCCCCTTCCTTTATCAGGTAGAGCTACTTAGTATCTCAGAACGTTTTAAGGGAGTAGGAGTCTCAAATGGGTTCATCAAGCATGGGCAGGCAGCAAGGTGCCGGAATCGGACTGAAGATCGATATCACACTGGCGGCCATTTTTATTTCGCTGCTGGTGTTCTCGTCCATCTACCAATACATCAACCAACAAAAGATGGTTGAGGAGATGGTGCTGGATCAAGCCCGTGTCCAGTCGGAGAGTTTTTTCGACAATATCAACACACTGATGCTGACCGGCCAGATGAGCCGTCAGGATATCGCCCGCGATAAAACGATGAGCCACGAAACCGTGCTCGACGCCCGTGTGTTACGCGCGGACAGTATTAAAACCATCTACGGGCCGGGCCAGGCTACCGCCCAGCCGACCGACGAGTTCGACCGCCTGGCTCTTAAAGGTCAAGCGCAACAGCATATCGCCAACACCCCTGAGGGTCGGGTGCTTACCCTGGTAACGCCGCTGGAGTCGTCCGATAACTTTAAGGGCAGCGGCACCAACTGCATGACCTGCCACCCCTCCAGCAAAGGCGACATTCTGGGAGCGGTGAGAATCGACTATTCCCTGGCAGCCTTTGATCAGCACGTCACCAATCAGCTCTGGACCAACATAGTACTCAGCAGCCTGTTGCTGCTGGTGGGCTGGATTGTAGTGAGGGTAATCCTTCGCCGGATGGTGATCGTACCGCTGGGCAAGGTCAGCCAGACTATTCACGCGATCGAGCAGAGTGCAAATCTGGACCTGAAGATCGATCTGAATCGCAGTGACGAGTTGGGTACGGTCGCCAACAGTTTCAATGGCATGATGGACAAGTTTCGCACCATCATCATCCACCTCAACCAGCTGACCGAACAGCTAAGCCAACAGTCAAACAGTTTCCGGGATACCGCCCAAAACAGCCTGACATCAATTCAGCAGCTAAATAGCGAGACCGAACAGGTTGCCACCGCGATGACCGAGATGGATCAGACCGCTCAGGGTGTGTCCGACAACGTCAACGAGGCCGCCAAAGCCACCGAAGCAGTCGAGCAACAAACAATCCAAGGACAGAAGACCGTCGCAACGGCCATTCAAGGTATTGAGTCACTGGCATCAGAACTACAAACCGCCGACGGTATCGCTACCCAGCTGCATGAAAGCTCCGATGCCATCGTTAAGGTTGTCGATGTGATCGCCGGTATCGCCGAACAGACCAACCTGTTGGCTCTGAACGCCGCCATCGAAGCGGCCCGGGCCGGTGAGCAGGGAAGAGGCTTTGCAGTGGTGGCCGATGAAGTGCGTGCCCTGGCCACACGCACCGGTCAATCAACCAACGAAATTCGTTCGATGATCGAGCAACTGCAACAACAGACCCAGCGCACCAGCGCTGTCGTCGCTCAAAGCAGCGAGTGGGCCCAGAGTAGCGTTAGCCAGAGCCAAGAAACCGGTGCCGTGCTCACCGAAGTTTCCAATGCTGTCAGCAATGTCGCGACCCTGAACACCCAAAACGCCACCTCAGCTGAGCAACAGCAGATGGTAGCGGGCGAGATCAACAAGAATGTACTGGCCATCAATGACATCGCCGGCCAGGCACAGGACAACGCCCAGCTAATGGCCGATGCCAGCGATGAGTTGGGACGACTGACCGAACAACTTAACAGCATGATTGAGCAGTTTCAGGTCAACGACTAGCCCTACTACAGCTGAGTGACCAATAAAAAGCCCGCACCGGTATTCCGGCGCGGGCTTTTTTGTGAGCGGGTAAACGAGGAAAAGGTTATTCGTAAACGTGATAACAGCAACGATAAAGTTCGGGATCCGGCTTCGACGCCAGGCTATCGATCTGCTGATGCAGCCTTTCGATATTGACCCCTTCCGCTTTCAGTTCCGACTCGATACGCAGTAGCCGCTGCTTCTGTGCTCGGGAGTTTCCGTAAAGCGACAGGATTAGTTCAGCATCATGTTGTAGCAGATCACTTTGTTGACTCATCAGGAAGACCCTCCTCAGGGCTTGATACCACATGAAAAAAGTTCTCCCAGCAAGTATAGCCAAGCCCACCAAAACGCAACCTGGAAATGAAAAATACTGTTCCAAATCAACAACCGGCCTCCAATCTCGAGCCTCAACTTGACGCTTGCCGATGGCAGGCCCTAGATTCAAACCAGAACACAACCATGGAGAAGGTCCGATGCGCGCCCTACCCTTATCCGCTACAACGGCCACCCTGGCAGCGCTGCTGTTGACGCTGTCGAGCGGTCCAGCTCAGGCCCACTTCTTTGCCGAAGCTCACGATTGCGAGGCACCGGAGAAGCCGCTGGAATTTATTACCGAACTGGACCAGCAAGAGTTTCAACAGCTGGTGGACGCCTATCGCGGCTGTCTACAGAGCTTCGTCGACAAGCAGAATGCGGCGATGGAAAAGCACCGTAGTGCCGGCCAACGAGCCGCCGACAGCTGGGACCGCTACCAACAGCAGGTTCTCGGAATCAATCCAGCAGACGAGACGGCCGAACCCTCTACGACTCAGTAACCCGGCGTCCTTTGTCAACCTGCTCTAGCGTCTGCTCGAAGCATCGACGGTACGCGGCGGCCTGCTCCCGCCACTGCAACCAGGTTACCGATGGTGCTTTGGCGCTGCCCTCAGCCAGCCGCTGCCACTGGGTTTGGATCAGATCGGCCGCGTGCTGCGCTTCTTGCTCAATCGATTCCAGGTCGCTGGCATAAAGATATTTGGACGGCACCAGCTCCGGGTAAGCCAGCCGATCCGGCAGCACTGGTAGCGCACCGGCCTCAATCGCTTCCAGAACCGCCACCCCCTGGAATTCGTGGATCGATGTCGAGATGACCAACTGTGCCCAATCCAGCCAGCCTTGATAGTCGGCTCGAGATTCGGCATAACCGAACTGCGCCAGGCGATGCCCGAACTGTTGCTCAATCTGGGTAAAGGGTTCGGGGATTTGGCGAAACTGCTCCCCGAGTATCGCGATCTGAAAATCGATCCCGCGGACTTCCAACAACTGCATCAGCGCCAGCAACCGCTCGGGGCCTTTATCGTACTCCCACCGAGCCGCCCAAAGCAGTCGCAGAGGAGCGGATGCCGGTTTACTGCCGAGGCCAGAACCCGGCGCTAAAGTTTCCGACTTTGCCTTATCCGTTCGATGCTCCCGCAACGGCACAGGCAGCACCTCGATACGCCCCTGGAGCAGCTGATCAAGGGTCCGGGGGCGATGATCGGGCAGGCGTGCAAGCAGCTCCCTCGCCCCGGCGAGAAAGCTATCCCGGTTGAACGCCGAGTTAAACAGCACCCGATCCGCCGCCAACGCCGCGTAGATATTCACCATCTGCGCTTCAACCCCGGGGTGCTGTGCGGAGCTTTTCGGATAGGCGAACTGATTTTCATGGACATAGAGCAGCGTCGGCGTCCGAGCCAGACTTGGCACCAACCCCTTGAGCGTGGCCAGGTCCACCATAGAGGTCACGATCAGCAGATCATAGGGTTGCTGCAACAGGTCACGCTGCTCCGCCAACCATGAAAGCGGCGCCCCCCGGATCCGCCAGCTGAAATAGCGGGCCGGCAGTGTCAGCAAGCGCCAGTCATGTTCCGGCAACGCCTCCATCATACCCTCACACCAGTAGCGGTGACTGGCCGCATGGTAAGCGCTAAGCAGCAAAATTCTCACACCGGTCTCCCTATCCCACTGTCTCTGCGGCCAGCTTTCACCCCCTAAGACACCTGTAAGCAAGCGCTACAGATCCCCAATCCCCGCCTGAAACAGTGCACAAAAAAGCGGCTAAACTATAGGCGAGAGGTGCTATGCACAAGGAATCTCACCATCAAAAAGGATTATTAGGATGGAACAACTACCTAAATTCGATGATCTGATGGCACTTGCCGACGCCGATCCCGAAGCTTTCGACAACCTCCGTCAACGCGCGTGCCAACAGTATATCCAGACCGTCCCCCGGGCGCATCGACACAAGTTACGCGCCGTCCAGCACCGGGTTGAAGTCACTTTACAGCGGGCTAAAAGCCCGATGGCCGGGGTGATTCAGCTATCGGGAATGATGCATGACAGCCTCCACCAGCTGTCGACCAAGTTGGATCTGATCAACCCTCACCACCCCGACCCTGCCGCAGAAGACGACGCCCCTGGCGGCGAACTGATCCAGTTTCAAGAGTGGAAGAACAAACACCACTAATCCTATAAATCCTCTCCACCCCGGCCCGTGATAGACAGTCGAGACAATGAGCTAAACTGATCCCGATGTGCAAAGATCGCCACTGAACTTGAATCGAGATGGCGCGGGATGCTTAGATGCCCGCTTCGGCCTACTGCTCATGCCAATGGATGCTCGTCATGGATGCGTTTTATCGACAACTTCTTCGCTTCCGCCTGCTGGTGGTACTGGTCGCTATCGGTCTGGTGCTAGCTGCCGCTTTCGGGGCCCAGAAACTGGTATTCAAAAGCGACTATCGAGTCTTTTTTGGTAAAGAAAATCCGCAGCTGAAAAATTTCGAGCGGATGCAGAAAACCTTTGCCAAGAGTGACAACGCCCTCTTCATACTGGCCCCCCAAGATGGAAATGTCTTCAGCCCTGAAGTCATAGAGGCGATGGCCTGGCTGACAGAGCAAAGCTGGCAACTGCCCTATTCCACCCGGGTCGACTCGATCACCAACTTCCAGCATACCTATGCCGAAGAGGACGACATGATCGTCGAGGATCTGGTGTTCGATCCCGAGGCGCTCGATGATGCCGAGGTGCAGCGTATCCGCCAGATCGCCCTCAACGAGCCCCTGATCGTCAACCGTCTACTGTCGCCGGATGCCAGAGTCGCTGCGGTCAATGTCAATGTTCAACTGCCGGGTATCAACCTGGTGGAAGAGGTTCCGGAAGTCGTCGTTGGCGTTCGTGCCCTTCGTGATCAACTGGTGGAGCGCTACCCACAGATCGACGTCTACCTCAGTGGCATGGTGATGATGAACAACACCTTCGCTGAAGCCTCCCTCAACGACAGCGCCACCTTGGTGCCCTTGATGTTCCTGGCGGTCATTCTGCTGATCGGTATCCTGGTACGCACCATCGGCGGTCTGGTGGCGACCCTGGTGATCATCATCACCAGTATCGCCGGAGCCATGGGTCTAGCTGGATGGTATGGACTCTTCTTGACCGGCCCGTCCGCTTCAGCCCCAACTATCATCTTGACGTTAGCGGTGGCGGATTGCGTCCATATCCTGACCACCTTCTACCACGAGATGCGCTCTGGGGTGGAACAGCGACAAGCCCTGATCAACAGCCTCAAGATCAACACCCAACCGGTGATCCTGACCAGCGTCACCACCGCGATCGGCTTTTTAACCATGAACTTTTCCGACTCGCCGCCCTTTGCCGACCTGGGCAACATCGTTGCCGTCGGCGTCATGCTGGCCTGTGTTCTGGCGTTAACGCTGTTCCCGGCGATGCTGGCATTGATGCCGCTAAAGGCCACCGCCCGTCCGGAGAACCACAATACCGCCATGGACCGGATCGCCTGTTTCGTTATCTGTCGTCGTAAGCCGCTGTTGTGGGTTTCCGTTACGCTGGTTCTGATCACTATCGCCCAGATCCCCCGTAACGAGCTGAACGATGACTTCGTCAAATACTTCGATCAATCGGTGGAGTTTCGCCAGGCGGCCGACTTCAGCGATCAGCACCTGACCGGTATGGGGATCTTGGAAATAGAGTTGAGTAGCGGCGAGAGCAGCGGCATCAACAACCCAACCTATCTGCAACAAGCGGAAGATCTAGCCAACTGGCTGCGGCAACAGCCTGAAGTGGTCCATGTAAATAGCCTGACCGACATCATGAAGCGCCTGAACCGCAACATGCACGGTGATGATCCCTCCTATCACCGACTGCCCGACAACCGCGAGCTGGCGGCCCAGTACCTGCTGCTATACGAAATGTCGCTGCCCTACGGACTGGACCTGAACAATCAGATCAACGTCGACAAATCTGCTATCCGGCTGATCGCAACCTGCCGCAACCTGACCAGCAAGCAGAATATCGATCTGGAGCGCCGTACCAAGCAGTGGCTGGCTGAGAATACCCCGGAACTGAAGAGCACTATCGCCAGTCCATCGCTGATGTTCGCCCATATCGGTAAGCGCAATATCAAAAGCATGCTCAGCGGCACCCTGACCGCACTGGTATTGATCTCGGTGCTGCTGGGATGTGCGTTGCGCTCCCTCAAGTTCGGCCTGATCAGCCTGGCTCCCAACCTGATTCCAGCCGGCCTGGCCTTCGGCCTCTGGGGCATGTGGGTCGGCGAAGTGGGTCTGGCTCTATCGGTAGTCACCGGCATGACGCTGGGGATCATCGTCGATGATACCGTCCACTTTCTGAGCAAATACCTGCACGCTCGCCGAGAGCGCAACGACAGCACCCAACAAGCGATCGTCTATGCGTTCCACAGTGTCGGCAAGGCTCTGTGGATTACCACCCTGGTGTTGTCGGTGGGCTTCCTGATCCTGTCGATGTCTACCTTCAAGGTAAATGCCGATATGGGACTGTTGACCGCCATCACCATTGTAATAGCGCTGGTGGTCGATTTTATTCTGTTACCGATCTTGATATTGCTGTTCGACAAGGAGTCGAGCCCAACCAGCAGTGATAACCCGGCCGACTCGGCCATACCCCGCCAGGAGATCTAAGATGTTGCGTTTACTCCCTTCACTGAGCCTGCTGTTGCTGCCGCTTATATCGCTACCAACACAGGCCGACGACGACCCTGCCGTAGCGCGCGGCCACGAGATCGTCACCGAAGCCGATAACCGGGATAAGGGTTGGATCAATACCGAATCAACAATGAAGATGGAGCTGAGCAACGCCCACGGCGACGTCAGCGTGCGTCAACTGCGGACCAAGGCGCTTGAGGTCGAGGGCGACGGTGACAAGGGCCTTACCATCTTCGACCAACCTCTGGACGTCAAAGGGACCGCTTTCCTGACCTTCTCTCACGCCCTGGAACCGGATGATCAGTGGATCTACCTGCCGGCCCTGAAGCGGGTCAAGCGAATCTCGTCACGGAACAAATCCGGTCCCTTTATGGGCAGCGAATTCGCCTACGAGGACATGGCCTCATTCGAGGTCGAAAAGTACGACTATCGCTATCTGCGCGATGAGATGCTCGACGGCATCGATTGCTTCGTGGTCGAAAGCTACCCCAGAGACAAAAACTCCGGCTACACCCGGCTCGTGACCTGGTTCGACAAGGCCGAATACAGGGCCCAAAAAATCAACTATTTCGACCGCAAGAATGCGGCCCTGAAAACCCTGCGTTTTAGCGAATTCAAGCACTATCTGGATCAGTACTGGCGCCCCCACCGCATGCATATGGTCAATCACCAGACCGGCAAAAGCACCGTCCTGACCTTCGACGAGATCCGTTTTCAGACCGGTCTGAGCGACAGGGACTTCAACAAAAACAGCCTCAAGCGAGCCAAGTAGATGAGCACCCTCCCATTGTCCCCGAAAACACTGACCCGCTTGCTGGCCACATCGGCGCTGATTGCCACCAGCGCCCCGGTGATGGCACAGGACATGACCCAACTGAGCGGTTCGTTCGAACTGGAGCTGCGTAGCTTCTTCGAAAACCCGCTGGATCCACGCCAACACAACAACACCCTATCGATCGCCGCTACACCGGAGTACTACCACAGCTGGAACGATGAACAAGATGCCCTGACCATCACCCCCTTTATCCGAATCGATCAGCACGATGCTGAGCGAACCCATGCCGACCTGCGCGAGTTCAACTGGCTCCATGTCGCTGACAACTGGCAACTGCGCAGCGGTATCGGCAAGGTGTTCTGGGGCAGCACCGAATCCCAACATCTGGTCGATATCATCAACCAGACCGATAGCCTGGAAGGGGTCGACGGTGAAGATAAGCTGGGCCAGCCGATGCTGCACTACAGCTATCTGCTCGACGCCGGCGACATCAGTTTTTTCTGGCTTCCTTATTTCCGCGAGCGAACCTTCGCCGGCGTTGAAGGCCGCCCCCGCACCGCCCTGCCGGTGGATACCGATCGAGCCCAGTACGAATCCGGGGCCGAGCAGTGGCATCAGGACTTCGCCCTGCGCTGGAGTTACTCCTTCGACGCTGTCGATCTAGGGCTGGCACACTTCCACGGCACCAATCGCGAACCGACCCTGCTGCCCAATACCGGCAATCCGGCGACGGCCACCTCGCTGATCCCCAGGTACGAGATCATCGATCAGACCAGCCTGGATCTGACCAGCGCCCTGGGTGACTGGCTATGGAAGCTAGAGGCGATCCATAACAGCGGCCTGGATGCCGGCGACTATAACGCTGCTGTTGGTGGCTTCGAGTACACCTACGTCGGCTGGCTCGACTCTGATGCCGACCTGGGCCTGCTGATGGAGTATCACTACGACAGCCGCGATCAGCGCTCCACCCGGCCATTCCAGGACGATATCTTCGCTGGCCTACGGATCACCCTGAATGATTTTCAATCGACCGAGTTTCTGGCCGGGCTGATTTACGATCGTGACAACCATGCCCGCATGGGCTTTGTCGAAGCCAGTCGCCGCCTGGGCAGCCAGTTCAAGCTCAGTGCCGAAGCCCGCCTATTCGATAACCTGTCCTCGACGGATCCGCTCTACGGCCTTCGTGACGACAGTTTCGTACAGCTGACCCTGGAGTATTTCTTCTCCGAACAGCTATAAAAACGAGCCTGACAAGCACAAAAAAGCCGGGATAGTTCCCGGCTTTTTTAGCATGCTGAAATCGGTGTTATTCGAGGCCCTGAATAAAATCCTTGGCCTGAGCGATCGAACGGTCCATCTCCCGAACCAGGCCTTTGACATCGGAGTCAAAGCGGCCGACCTCCCCTTTCAGCGCACTGATCTTCTCGGCATTGAGGTTATGCTTCAGGAACAATACCTGATCCTTGAACACCGCCAACACCGGCTTAACCTTGGCTTCGGAGCGCTTCAGTGACTTCAGGTATTGCTGATAACGGCTCTTGGTAGTGCGCAGCTTACGGGCGCTGGAATCACGCAGGGTCTTGCTGCTGTATTGACCCAGCTCCTGTTGCCACTCGTCGAACAGCGCGTCGGCAACGGACTCGATCGCATCGACACGGTCGCTCAGCTCTTCCGCTTTGGCGGCACTGTCCTCGTAGGCGTCATTGAGTGTCTCATAGCGCTCCTCCAACTCGGTACTCTGCAGTTGCAGTAGGGCGTTGAACGCCTGATAAGCCGACTGGAACTCCTCTTTGACCTCTTCCTGGGTTTCCGCGGCCGCTTCTACCCGATCAACCAGAATATCTCGCTTGGCATACCCGACCTTCTCCATCGCCCCGTAATAGGCGCTTTGGCAGGCACTCAAGCCACCGGCAGCCAACAGAATCAACAACAATCGGAAGTAATAATTGGGGGAAAATCGCATCGGGGGCTCCTGCCGTCTGGTCATAGCGCAAAATCCAAGCCGCCAAGCCTAACCGATCACCGGAGCTGCCTCAACGATCCCGCAAGTCAGGAAGCGATTCAGTCGTTCCGTTTTCCGGCGGGCTTTGCATTCATCGCCCACTGAGCCAAAATAATACCCTTATCAACGCTGCCAATGATTGTTGCTATGAAGTCGTATCAGTTTTTCACCGCCGAAGGCCGTGGCGGAACCATGCTCTGTGATGATGAAACCCTGGCGGATGCCGTTGCCGAGCTGCAGCAACGCTTCAAACAGGTTGTTAAGGTTCAGTACGGCAAAGAGGTCTGGGAAGCCCCCGCCACCGCCACCGGCTCAGAACCCTCCCAGGACAGTTCCGAGTCAGCCCCAACCTGATCCCATCATGGCTGCCAACCCGTCTTCCGGCGAACTGCTGAACCGTGCTCTGAACCAGCTTCAGCACGGTAAAGTCGATCAAGCCAAGGCGCTGTGCAAAAAATGCCTGCACCGGGAGCCGGATAATTTCAACGCCCTGCACCTGTACGGCGTGCTTTGTCTGAAACAATCGGACTTCGAATGTGCGGTCGACTATCTCGAGCAGGCTTGTAAAAGAGACAACCTGACTCGCGCCCACGCCCAGGCTTTCAACAACCTGTCGGTCGCCCAACTCAATCTCGGTCACCCTGAAGCGGCCCTAGACAGCGTCGAGACCGCCATCACCCTGGCCGGAAAGCAGCTGGCTTTTCTCGCCAACCGAGCCAATGTCTACGAACTGCAGAGCAACTGGCCGGCGATGGAACAGGATCTACGCGATGCCCTGCAGCTGGATCCGGACGATGAGTACCTGCTCAGCGGACTGGCGCTGGCGCTACGTCAACAACAACGCCCGGCTGATGCGCTGAGGCTGCTACAACCGATCCTCAACCACGCCAGCCCATGCCACGAACTCTGCTGGGAAGGGTTATTATTGATCGGACTGCAGCAGGGCCAACAGGAACTGTTACAACAGAGCGCAGCGATGGCTTACCGGCTTCAACGGGATCCAGCCCACTGGCTTGACCAGGTTGCCGATTATCTGTGCGAGCAACAACATAGCCAGCTTGCCCTGCCGCTGTATCAGCAAGCCGCAACGCTGGGACATAACGGACCGGAGCTGGAGCACAAGATGGCGGCCCTGAAGGGTGACACGCCCGACAAAGCCCCGGATCGTTATGTCGAACAGCTGTATCAGACCCATGCGGCACAGTTTGAGCGTCGACTGCTGGGCAAACTCGGCTACCGCGCCCCTTGGCAGTTGGTGGAGCAACTACAGCAACTGGGCTACCAAGATTTCAGGGCCGTGCTGGACCTGGGCTGCGGCAGCGGCCTGGGCGGTCGGCAACTGCGCAATGCCTTTGAGATCGAACAGCTGACGGGGGTCGACCTGGCCTCCAAGATGCTGGACTTGGCCAAGGCGAAGGGTTGCTATGATCAACTGGAGTGCGCCGAACTAGGACATTACCTCGGCCATCAACAGACAGAGTTTGACCTGATCTGTGCTCTGGATGTTTTGATCTATCAAGGCAAGCTGGAGGCTCTGTTTTCGCTGTTGGCAGCACGACTAGCGCAAGGCGGCTTGTTCGCCTTCAGTACCGAGCTGACGGACAGCTCGGTTTCCAATGACTACCTATTAAGCCCATCGGGCCGGTACCAACACAGCCGAGCCTATATCGAACGCCTGTGTTCCGCCCCTCAATGGAAACCATTGCGACTGGTTGAAATTAACCTTCGTCAGGAGGCAGGAAAACAGACCCCGGGGCTGCTGGTGGTTGTGGAAAAATCACTTAAGAGGTAATCACAACGGCGGTGGTCTCAGCGCTGTTGTAACTTATCCAATCGGGCGCTCAGCTTACGATTCAGTTTCACCTGCACGGCCAGAGTCGCCGTCAAGGCAATCGCCACCAGGCTGACCAGAAACAGCATCCCAAGGGAGGTATCCAGTACCGATATCCAGCTCTGCTGAGCATAGCTGCACTGTTCAGATAAGGAAATCACCAGCCCACGAATACTGCTCAGACTTTCGAGCTGCGCCACGACCGAGTTGATTTCGGAAGAGGTACGGCCCACTTCCTCCAGACCGCTGCGAAGCACCATCGCCGCCACCAGCGCCAGCACCGTTACCACACCTGCAATCCAGCACAACAGCACCGGTCCCTCTACACGTTTTGTTGCCATCGACTCTCGGTATCCTAAAAACGGGGATCACCGATCATTATCGCCTGATTTATCAATTTGTTGAATCGGCACGCCAGATATCGGTATCGGGGTGGAAGCCGTACCAGGCAAACCAGAAGCTGTTGATCACCGGTAGTTCCCGCTGCTGCTGATCAAACACCTGGCCCGATCGACTCTGAATATCGTACTCAATCCGAAGTTTCTGTCCGCCCAGCTCATCGATCAAGGGTGATTCATCATCCCGCTTGGCCAGTTCGACAAACGGATAGGCTTTATAAGCGTTACCCACTTGCACACCCAGCACCCGCTCTTTGGGGTGGTAGCGTTGGCTGAGAAATTCGACTGGAAAATAGAGCCGTCCATTGCGCTCGTAATCTCCGTAAGGGCTGCGCTGATAGTCCCGTCGAAAACCGGTATCGGTCGACAGCAAGCGAGTCTCCGGGTGCTGTTGCCGCCATCGTTGCCAACTGGTCAATGTCGAAGGAAGCAGGGTCAGACGCTGCCCCTTGCGCGCTCCGGTGACCGCTTCACCGGTTATTTGCGACCAGAGCGATTCGGACTGACGATCATAGAGCAACAGGTCACTGTTATAGAGCAGCCCGGAAACACCGAACTCCACCGGTGCGCCGTCCAGCCGCGCATCAAACACGATGGCCGTGCCACACAGAGGACAGTAGGAGATCAATACCGGTTGATCGCCGAAGCGATCGTTAACCAGCTCGTGCCAGTTCAGAATCGAGATCGGATACGCCCGACTTTCTCCCGCCAAGCTCAACCCGATCACCGGACTTTCCGGCTGCAGAAAATCATCCTGGTCGGCATCGACAAATCGGGGTCGATCGATCGAGGGGATCCCGTCGCGCGGCGGCCCCCCTGATAAGATCTGCTCCTCGGGTATCAGACTCCCCTCAAGTTCAAACCCGTTCAGAGAAGCTGCCGTCGTTACCGTGCTAGCCAGGCAAAACAGCCAACCCAGCATCCAGCGCCACCGGCTCAGCTTGCGACCGATCTCAATGAAGCCACTGTGTTCAGATACTGCAAACAGTCGAGTTTCCACGGTTGTCACCCCTCAGGCCCTAACAGGATTTAGACGACCCGGTGGGCGGGCTGTTACATTAGCGATCAATCCCCGACTGAACCGTCACAGCAACCGATGGGGATAGGTTGGGATAAAGCTAATTAACGGTGGGTATCTGCATGAGTGGCACCAGCAACAGCCGCAAGGGCTCCTTAGGCCTAAACATCGCGTTCGGATTGGCACTGCTGGGCGCGGCAATCTTCTTTATGCAGCCGCAACAGTCGACCGCCCCCGGTGACCCGGCCGTGTTGAAGCTTGGTGGGGAAACCCTCAGTCGCAGTGAGCTACCAGCTAAACTACGTCAGGCACTGGAGCGGGTCGAACTGAGCGCTTACCGACAGCGTCAACAGATCCTGCAGGCAGCCGCCGTCGACCTCTATGTGGCCCGCGTGGCCGAAGATAACCAGGAATCGATCGAGCAGGTTAGACAGCGTCTGCTACCCCGCCCCCAGATCAGCGAGCAGGAGATCCAGGCGTTCTACCAGGGCAACCGAGAGCGCCTTGGCGCCAGTCTGGAGCAAACCCGTGACGAGATCGGCCGCTACCTGTTCCGTCGGAAGGTCCAGCAGCAACACCTACAGCTGATTGACAAACTGGTACGGCTGGAAGAGCTGCAGCTGTTGATCGAAGCGCCGACCACCGAAGCAATAGCGTTCGATCTGGCCGGATTCCCGTCCCAGGGACCGGACGATGCCAAGGTAACCCTGGTCGAGTTCGCCGATTATCAGTGCCCCCACTGTAAGCGCGCCCACGAGATTCTGAAGGCACTACTGCCTCAGTATCTGGACCGGGTGCGTTACGTTTATCTCGACTTCCCGATCAACCGCAGCGGGATCTCTCGAAAGATCGCCGAGGGGGCGGTCTGCGCCGATCGACAACAACACTACTGGGAATATCAGGACAAAGCCTTTGAGCAACAGACGCAACTGACCGAAGCTTCGGTAACCGCAATCGCCGAACAACTGCAGCTCAATCTGCCTGAATTCAACCGCTGCCTGGCGGACGAAGCCACCGCGGCCCAGGTAAAGCGTGCCGAAGCGCAGGCCATCCAGGCAGGACTGAGCGGAACCCCAAGCTTCTTTATCAATGGCCACGTACTGGAGCCGCGACAGAATCTGGCCGACGAACTCAGAGCTCAACTGAACCAGGCCCTTGAGGGCTGATTCGGCAAACCAACAGACGCCGGTTATCGATTCGGGGACTGCGTCCCGCTGCCACTAGTGGAGACCGGCACACCCAATCTCAAACTGACTAGGCCCCCTTGGGCAATATCACCGTCAGGGTACAGCCTTTACCCAAGGCGCTGTTCATCTGAATCGATCCGCGGTGCGCCTCAACGATAGCCCGAACCAGACTAAGTCCCAGCCCCATTCCGGGTTCACTGCGGCTCGAGTCCCCGCGATAGAGGCGATCGAAGACCCGCTCTTGCTCGGCGGGATCGATACCTATCCCCCGGTCCGCGATCTCGATCATCGCCTGTGAGCCGCCGTCCTCCCAGCGAATGTTAACCACACCACCGGGTTGGCTGTATTTGATCGCATTGTCGATCAGGTTGCCGAACACCTGGTGCAATCGAACCTTGTCAGCTTGTAACGTCAGCGCATCATTTGACTGTAGCTGCAGCCGGATATCGCGATCTTCGGCGGTATAGCGATACAGCTCCACACAGTCGGAGATCAGCTCGCTCAGGTCGACCGGCTCAACATGGAGCTTGAGAATACCGCTCTGCGCTTCAGAGATATCCATCAATGTCTTGAGCATATTCTCGATGCGCGCACTCTCTTCGGCACAATCGAGCAGAGCCTCTCGCAGTAAGACTTCATCGGATTGCGCCACCGCTGCCTCAATGCTCAAGCGCATCCGGGCCAACGGCGTCCGCAAGTCATGGGCCACGGCATCAAGCGAGTGCTGCATGCCGACGATCAACCGTTCGATCTGGGACAGCATGGCGTTGAACAGCTGGGCCAGCTCACCTAGCTCCGAGCGGGGATTGCGCACCTGGACCCGAGCCTCCAGGTCACTGGTACTGAGGCTACGTACCGTTTCGATCAGATCATTAACCTGCCGCAGGGCGCGCCAATTCATGTAGTAGGTCAGCAGCAATCCAAAAACAAACAGCGGCAGCATCACCAGCAGCATGATGGTGCGAGTTTCCGTCAACGCCTGAGTCCTGCTGGCCGTGGATTTGCCGATCCGTAGACGCAAACCGTCCGAGAGCGAGATCTGGCCAACCATAAGGTCAATCTCGCTCTCGGGTAACCGAGCTTCGAGCCAATCTCCATCCTGCAAGGCTTGCAACGCTGGAGACTGCTGCGTTGGCCACTGTTGCGGCTGTACCCGCAGCAATACAGTACCGGCGGCATCGGTCAGCTCCAGCCACATCGCCGTTCGCTGGAAATAGGGGCTGTCCCGCTCGACCACGACTTCAAACTTATGCAGCCCCGCCGACTGCTCCAGGCGTTGATAGCTTTCCAGAAAGGAGTTGATCAGCTGCTGGTCTTTCTGCTGTTGCGCCTTCGAGATCAGCGCATCGACGGTCACAAACAGCACCAGCGCCGACAGAAAAAACAGCAGCGTAAACTTCAGGGTCAGATCAAGGGCGGTGTTTCGATGCAATCGCTTAAGCAAGCTTGAGGACATAGCCCACCCCACGCAAGGTATGCAGCAGCTTGACGTCGAAATCCTTATCAATCTTGGCCCGCAGCCGGCAGACCAGCACATCGACCACGTTGGTCTGAGGGTCGAAACTGAACTCCCAGACATGCTCGAGAATCATGGTCTTCGATAACACCCGACCCGGATTTCGGAGCAGATACTCCAGCAGTTTGAACTCACGGGGCTGCAGCAAGATGGTTTCGCCGGCCCGGGAAACCGTCTTTCGTAACGGATCTAAACAGAGATCGTGAAAGCGCAGCTCCGCGTGAAGTCCCGCCTCCGATAGCGGTTTCGCCCGCCTTAATAACGCTTGCGCCCGTGCCTGCAGCTCGCTGAATGAAAATGGTTTGGTGAGGTAGTCATCACTGCCGGTCTCCAAGCCACGCACCCGATCCTCGACGGAGCGCTTGGCACTGAGGATGATCATCGGAACCACGGCGCCGCTGCCACGTAACTCTTCGATCACGGATAGCCCGTCCCTGCCCGGCAGCATCACATCGACGATGATCAGGTCGTAACTCCCCTCGATCGCCATGGCCAAGCCATCATCGCCATTGGTGACGGTATCGACGCAGTCTCCGCACTCGCTGAAGCCCTTGGCCACGTAGCCGGCAATTTTCTCATCATCTTCGATCATCAAAATCTTCATGCTGATTAAGTTACCACCGCGAATCGGCTCTGACATCAACCGATGCCCAACATTACAACGCTGTAATGTGCCGGAAAGGTTGTGGAAATCCGGCCTTCGATAATCTGTCGTCACACCTAACGACCTGCAAAGGACAACAACATGAACAAGATCCGTACACTACTGGCTGCCGCCGCCCTCACCAGCCCCCTGTCCGTTCAAGCCGCCGAGCTGCCGACCCAAAGCTACCTGCCGCTGAGCACCGCTCAGCAACTGGCCAACGAAGCCTTGGCTGCCTGCGCCAAAGACGGCTACAACGTCAGTGTTGCGGTGGTCGATGCATCCGGCGTGACCCGTACCCTGATCCGTGCCGATAAAGCCGGTCCCCATACGCTGGAGAGCAGCCGCAAGAAAGCCTTCACGTCTGCCAGCATGGGCCGTCCGACGGCTGATTTTGCCGCGCTGATCGAGAAGAAGCCGATGGTCGCCGGCCTGCGGGATATGGACCCCAATATTTTGATTCTGGGTGGTGGTCTACCGCTGAAGCTGAACGGCGAGAAACTGGGTGGAATCGGTGTGGGCGGTGCCCCAGGCGGACACCTGGATCAGGCCTGCGCCCAGGCTGCTATCGATAAGGTCTTGAAATAAAAAGATAGGTCCATCCTGAGGCTGGCTGGATCTAATCCTTCGCCAACCTCAGACAATAAGTAAGGAAGCCTCTCGAACCTAGTCGCCGGACTTCATCTCAGGCACATTAATCGAGGAGGTTTCCTTCACCTCTTCCATCACGATATAGCTTCGTGATTTGTCCACATTCGGCAGGCTGATCAACAGCTCACCCAACAGCTCGCGGTAGGCCGACATCTCGCTGATCCTGGCCTTGATCAGGTAGTCAAACTCACCGGAAACCAGATGACACTCCATCACCTGAGGAATTTTCAGGACCTCACGCTTGAAGTCTTCGAAGATGGTGTTGGAGCGGTAGGTCAGGCTGATCTCGACAAACACCAGCAACCCGGCTTCCAGCGCACGCGGATCCAGATTGGCCGAGTAACCCCGGATGATCCCGTCCTTCTCAAGTCGGCGAACTCGCTCCAGGCAAGGCGTGGTACTCAAACCGACCTCGGCGGCCAGATCCACATAGGACATGCGTCCGTTGTTTTGGAGCTGACGTAGGATATTACGGTCGATACGATCAAGTTTACGGGGTTTAGCTGCCACCTGGGCTGGTCCTCAATTTATAACACAACAACAACACAATCGTCGGATTGCCTTGGCAAGGACAGCAAGTTTAGTAACTAAGATCGCCAAATACCAGAAAAACAACTCCTGACGAGTTGCCGTTTAGACTGGCGCGGCCAGGAACAGGTTATCGCTGCCGTTGCTGCGATTGTCGATCAGGTCCTTCAGGCTCTGGTCAAACATCGGTGAGTCGGCCGGGTAAAGCCCACACATCCGCAACGCCTTACGCAGGTCAACCTGCTGTCCCAGGTAGTCATAGGCCACCCGTACACAGGCCGGATCACGCTGGGCGCTATCAGAAACCCCCAGGCGCAAACCCGACAGCCGGCTGATGCGGCTTTTGTAGGTCGGATATAGAATGGTCTGGGTCACCTCGTTGCCGGTCAGGGATTCGTAATCGACCATAAAGATCCGCTCGCTGAGAAAGAACGCACAGCCAAGGTAGCGAGCATGGAAGGTTCGCCCTCCTCCTGGTGGCTTGAGGCGCTCGATCCGCCGATACACCACCTCGCCCTGAACCCGGGTCAATTCGACCAGATTGCGCAGGATGTTGCCCGGAAACGCCATCGAGTAATAGATCTCGAAGTAATAGCCCAGATATTGATCAAAGCGACCCTGACCATGAGTCTGTAACTGCTCGATATGGCGATTGAACTGACGTTGCTGCGGTTGGTTGGTGGTGTTGGGGCGAACCTGGATAATCTGGGAAAATTGATTGTGGGGCAGGAAGATCTCATATTCCTCGACCCCGAAAAAATCACAGATTCGACGCAGGATATATTTTGACGGTGTGCTGGTGCCGTTGAGGTACTTGTTAAATTGAGACCGATTGATCGGGACCAACCGACAGACTTCGGCGATCGACTTGTAATAACTGCACAAAAGGCGCAGATTCTTGCAGAAATTATCCCCCATGGCCGTTCGCTCCCCTGACAGTCATCGGTTAATCAGCAACGTATCAGGCCGTAACCCCCATGCACGATGCTTCAGCCCCCGTGGCCACTGCTGCTGCGCTGCAAAAGCATCCCCATTGGATGCTAGAATAGCAACAGCTAGCGCCACACCGTAACAGATAGAGGAATTGTTAGCATCTATCCTGTCTGTGATATTGCAGGTCTTATGGCTCGTAGCCCCAAATCCATCAGCCCCGCGTTCGCGCATCAATCAAGCTTTAACTATCGATGAACAAACGAATCTATATTCTCTATACCGGCGGAACAATCGGAATGCAGCGCTCAGAGCAGGGCTATGTACCGATGCCGGGACTGGCGGACCTCATTGCCCAGAAGATGCCGATACATTTGTCGGCCAACATGCCCGACTATGAGCTCGAAGAACTCGATCACCTGATCGACAGCACCAATGCGACCCCGGCCGATTGGCGCACCATCGCCAGCCGCATCCGCGACAACTACGATCAGTACGACGGGTTTGTGGTGCTTCACGGTACCGACACGCTGGCCTATACCGCCTCAGCCTTGTCATTTATGCTGCAGGACCTGACCAAACCGGTGATCGTCACCGGCTCCCAGATCCCGCTTTGCGAGCTGCGCAACGACGCCCAGGACAACCTGATCACCACCCTGGTGTTGGCGCGTAACTACCCGATTCCAGAAGTGCTGCTCTACTTTAACGGTCGACTGCTGCGGGGTAACCGAGCTACCAAGGTCAAAGCCAGTGGCTTCGATGCCTTCGACAGCCCCAATTTCCCGTGGCTGGGCCAAGTCGGCATCCATATCGAAATCAAGCAGCACCTGACCCGGCCCTGCGCCGACAAACCAAGGTTCGAGCTGCCTAGCTACGGTAAGCAGCGGATCATCACCCTGAAGCTGTTCCCCGGTATCGACGCCCAATTCCTGCGCCACCTGTTAAACCAGCCGTTAGACGGTCTGATTCTGGAATCATTCGGTGTCGGTAATGCCCCGGACCGTGAGACTGAATTTCTGCAGTTGCTGCAGCAGGCCAATGACCAGGGCGTGGTTATCGTCAACCGTTCCCAGTGCATCCAGGGAAGGGTCGATCACAGCAGTTACGCTACCGGACTGGCACTGGCGCAGACCGGCGTGATCAGCGGTTACGACATGACTCTCGAAGCCGCCTTCTGCAAGCTTCACCACCTATTGGCCAGCGGTCTGGATCAGGATCAGGTCCGCCAGCAGATGCAGGTCAGTCTCTGTGGCGAGCTGACCCCGGCCAAGCCCAAGAGCGATAGCCAGAGCTGAGCGCGACGATAGCCAAACGTCGCCATTCTGGCTAATTTGAGATCAAGGGGTGAATAGACCCATACGCTGATATTGGATTCAACTGACCAGTTGCCGATCCACCAGCAGCTCAGGGCCGAGTTCGGAAAGCGGGGGTTGGGAGTGCGCATGCAATAACCAGGAAAGCCCCTGGTCGTAGCTGCCGAAGCACTCGATATTCAAGCCGTTGGCTTTGCAGGTCATCACTCCCAAGCCCAGGTCAAAATCGGTCTCGCGACAGACGTAGGCGACCTGGCGACCGCGAAACCATTCCGAAAAACAGAGTGACAACTCAAACACATCCTGCGGTTTGAGTTGGGCGCTTCCGCGAAAACTGGAGCGGTCCTCCAGTAGTAGCCGACCGATATTATGTTCCAGGCAACAGCTGGCGATATCCAGAAACGCCAGCCGTATCGACGTTGGGCAGACCCGCCCCGTCATCAAGGCGTGCAGCATCTCCCCCCGACGACTGATTTCGATCCGTGCAGCAACGATCGCATCCATAACGACTCCTGAGAAATCACCGCTTCCATTCCGGTCACTCGATACCGGATTTGGTAGCAGCAGTTTTCTATGGGTTCGATTTACCCTAGTACAGGTATCGGGCTTTTGCTTTCGTCGCTACGATCAGGATACCTACGATGGTTGTCGGTTAAGCGCCGTTCAACTCGGCACAAATATCTCGGTAATCCTGGCGTTGGGTAAACCAGAGCAGATCGTGCCGCACCCCGAGCGCCTGCTCCGGATCATCGGCATCGAACAGGTAGTCACTCAGTGGGCTGGGTTCGATACTGATCTGCTGCAGGCCGATATTGAGTTGATTCAACTCGGGGCGAAGCTTCGCCACCTGGTTGACCAGGCCAAGGTTATGCTCGGTATGACCGGCACCGACGATCATCACCACCGGACCGGCATGGCTATCGTCGGCCATCGCCACC
The DNA here is from genome assembly GCF_003345655.1 of Motiliproteus coralliicola. Classification (GTDB taxonomy): domain Bacteria; phylum Pseudomonadota; class Gammaproteobacteria; order Pseudomonadales; family Balneatricaceae; genus Motiliproteus; species Motiliproteus coralliicola. The sequence continues at coordinate 532,180 of NZ_QQOH01000002.1, read as the reverse complement.
ACCGAGGCAGCCATCCGATAATTACGCTCACGCCAGGTGCGGTACAGGCGGGTTAACAACGGCTCCTCCCCCCAGCCACAATGGCCATCGGTGAAGCGGCGGTACATAAAATCCCGGTAGACTCCCTGTTCCAATGCTTCTCCCTGCAGCTGCTGCCGCTCAACCGCGGTCAACTGCTCCATATCGGTCCGGCTCAAACGCAGTTTGATACTCGGCGCCAGGTCCGCTCCAAAGATCTCCAGTTGGTGCTCTCGAGCCAGTTCGATCAGCCGAAAGTAAAAATTCCATTCCTGATCCGGACGCTTTTCCCAATCCAGCTGACGACGCAGACGCTGCTCCGGTGTCAGTTTTGAGCCCGGTCCCAGCGACATCAGTGAAGCCTGGCCGCTGACGTACTGGCTCAGATAGCCGCTCTGGCCGATATCGAAAAATTCGAATCCCAGCACCGGTTGCAGACCGCGGCCAATCAAATCCTGCAGGATCTGCAGCTGAATCCGATGATGCTCGGCGTTGTCATGCCGCTCACCCAGATAAACCACATCCGCCTTGGCTGCACGCGCTAGCAATTGCGGGTAGCCCAGCGGTTGCTGAGTACCCGCATCGATGATCTGACCGATCAAGGGATCCTGGCGAGGCTCTGTGGTGGCAGTACCGCCACCCAGCAGACTACAACCGCTTAGCATGGTGACCGACAGGGCGACCCATCCGAACTGTTTCAGCATTCCAAACCTCATCATTCCAAGCCGTTAATAATTAACGCCTTAATATCCTTTGACTATCCAGGGTTGTCTACTCCCCGAAGGGAAGATAGTGGACAACCCAACTCCGGCAGTTTGTCGGCGCCATACTCGACGGCTCCGATAATCGTTACTATAGAATCAGGATCGGCGCAGTGGTTCGGTAAACGCAACCCTGCCCGGCCGTGGATCAACCGCCAAAGAGTTTACCGCCATGGACCGAATTCTGGTCAGTCGCTGCCTGCTGGGAGAGCCGGTACGCTACGATGCCAGCCCCAAATCCCTGGATCACCCGCTGTTGGATCGCTGGCGCGACGAGCAGCGGCTGGTACCGATTTGCCCGGAGATGGCCGGCGGCTTACCCTGCCCTCGCCCCCCAGCCGAAGTTGACCAAGGGCGCGGCGACCGGGTAATCAAAGGTGATGCCCGAGTTCTCTGCCATGACGGCAGCGATGTCACCGACGCCTTTGTTGCCGGTGCCAAAATCGCGCTGGCGCAGTGTCGTCAGCAGCAGATCCGCTTTGCGCTGCTCAAGGCCCGAAGCCCCTCCTGCGGCAACCAGGATGGCTACGACGGCAGTTTCAGCGGCACCCTGGCCGAACAAGGGGTCGGCGTCACCGCCGCACTGCTGATCAGCCAGGGCATCCGGGTGTTCGACGAAACCCAACTGGAACAGCTGGCCGAAGCACTCGATCGGGACTGAGCGGCTTGTAAGCCTGCAAACAAGCCCTTGCGAACATCCGGCTTCCAGCTTGATTCGCAATCAAGGCATCGCTTTGCAGGTTCCCTTGAAGCACCGTGTTCTGCTCCGTAAAATGGCCCCCTTTATCTTTTACGATTCCGTCTTCTCAATTCAGCCGAGCCCATACCATGCGCGCCAGCCAATACCTGATTGCCACCCTTAAAGAAACTCCGTCTGACGCCCAAGTGGTCAGCCACCAGCTGATGCTCCGCGCCGGCATGATTCGCAAGATCGCCGCCGGCCTCTACACCTGGCTGCCGATGGGCCTGCGTACCCTGCGCAAGGTCGAGCGGATCGTCCGTGAAGAGATGGATCGCTCCGGCGCTCAGGAAGTGCTGATGCCGGCGGCCCAACCGGCCGAGCTGTGGCAGGAATCCGGTCGCTGGGAGCAGTACGGCCCTGAACTGCTGCGGGTTAAAGACCGCCACCAGCGCGACTTCTGCATCGGCCCGACCCACGAAGAGGTGATCACCGATCTGATTCGCAACGAGTTGAGCAGCTACAAGCAGCTGCCGGCCAACTTCTACCAGATCCAGACCAAGTTCCGGGATGAGATCCGCCCCCGCTTTGGCGTGATGCGCTCCCGTGAGTTCATCATGAAGGACGCCTACTCGTTCCACACCGACGGCGAGTCGCTGCAGCAGACCTACGAGGTGATGCACGCGACCTACACCCGGATCTTCGAGCGCCTGGGGCTGGACTTCCGTCCGGTACAGGCCGACTCCGGCTCCATCGGTGGTGACTCCTCCCACGAATTCCACGTATTGGCCGAATCCGGAGAAGACGCCATCGCCTTCTCCGACAGCTCCGATTACGCCGCCAACATCGAAAAAGCCGAAGCCCTGGCTCCGGCTGGCGAGCGCCCGGCAGCGACTGCCGAGATGGAGCTGGTCGACACCCCCAACGCCAAGACCATCGCCGAACTGGTCGAACAGCACGGGCTGCCGATCGAGAAGACCATCAAGACCCTGATCGTCAAAGCCAGCGAAGAGATCGACGCCGACTATGTCGCGTTGCTGGTTCGCGGCGATCACGAACTCAACGAGATCAAAGCCGAGCATCTGCCGCAGGTAGCCGAACCGCTGGAGTTCGCCGATGAATCCCAGATTCGTGCCGCCATCGGCGCCGGCCCCGGTTCCTTGAGCCCGGTCAATCTGCCGATGCCGGTGATCGCCGACCGCACCGTCGCCAAGATGGCCGACTTCGGCGCCGGCGCCAACATCGATGACAAGCACTACTTCAACATCAACTGGGGTCGTGATTGCGCCGAGCCGGAAGTGGCCGATCTGCGCAACATCGTCGAAGGTGACCCGAGCCCGGACGGCAACGGCAAGCTGGTGATCAAGCGCGGCATCGAAGTGGGCCATATCTTCCAGCTCGGCACCAAATACTCCGACGCGATGGATGCCAAGGTGCTGGACTCCAACGGCAAGTCGGTTGTCATGTCGATGGGTTGTTACGGTATCGGGGTAACCCGGGTCGTTGCGGCCGCGATCGAGCAGAACAACGACGACTCCGGCATCATCTGGCCCGACGCGATCGCACCGTTCCAGGTCGCTCTGATTCCGATGAATCCGGACAAGTCCGAGGCGGTACGCGAGACCACCGAACAGCTCTACACCGAACTGCAGGCCGCCGGCATCGATGTACTGATGGATGACCGTAAAGAGCGTCCCGGGGTTAAGTTCGCCGACATGGAACTGATCGGCATCCCCCACCGGGTCGTGATCAGCGATCGTGGTCTGGGTAACGGCACCCTGGAATACAAGGGCCGCCGCGACACCGACCGCCAGGATATCGCCACCGATCAGTTGGCCGAGATGCTGAAGCAAAAGATCCTCGGTTAAATCACCGAGGCAGACATCAAAAACGGGGCTTATTTGCCCCGTTTTTTTTCCATCGCATCTCGGAACCCCTAGGATATAAAACGACACTGGCTTGGGTAACACGCGATGACTTTAGCCCCGATCGAACTGGAACAGCTGGCGATCGCCTTTATACCGGCGCTGCTGGTGGTGGTGCTGATGTGGCGCTGGCAGCTGAATTACCGCAAAGCCCTCTACGGCATGGCCCGGATGCTGACCCAGCTGCTGCTGATCGGCTATGTACTGATCTATATCTTCCAGGCCGATTCCAGTCCGATCGTGATGGCCGTGCTGGCGGTGATGCTGATCGCCTCCAGCTGGATCGCGTTGGGATCGATCGAAACCCGGCGCAGTTCGATGCTCGGAGCCAGCTTCACCGCGGTGCTGCTGGGGGCCGGCTCGATGCTGCTGCTGATCAGCCAGGGTGTGCTGCAGCTCGATCCCTGGTATGAACCGCGCTACCTGATACCGCTGGCCGGGATGCTGTTCGCCCATGCGATGAACAATGTCAGCCTGGCGGCTGAGCGCTACTTCGCCGAGCTGGCCAACGGCAACAGCAATGAAGACGCGGCCAGGATCGCTTTCCAGGCCGCGCTGATTCCGGTGGTCAACTCACTGTTTGCCGTCGGCCTGGTCTCACTCCCGGGGATGATGACCGGCCAGATCCTTTCCGGCGTCTCCCCCTTCATCGCCGCCCGCTATCAGATCATGGTGATGTGCATGCTGTTCGGCTCGTCAGGGCTAACCACGGCGATGTTTCTGTACCTGATCCGCCGCCGCCAAAGTCTTTCTAGAATATCAGGGGGCTAACCCTCTCAATAAGCCTCTCAATTAGTGGCTTTTTCGCCCACCCTGATTGAGCGATCCTGTCATAGGCCCAACCAACCCTTGGGCGTAGACTTGATCGATTTTGAACACTCAAAGCGCGACGCTGCGGCGCACGACGATGGACAGGTGAAAGATGAACATAGTGATCAGCGGTACCGGCCTTTACACCCCTCCCGACAGCATCAGCAACGACGAACTGGTAACGGCATTCAACCAGTACGTCGACCTCTACAATAACCAGCACGCCGAGGCGATCGCTGCCGGTGACAGAACCGCGCTGGAGTATTCGAGCAGCGAATTTATCGTCAAAGCCTCCGGTATTCAGAGTCGTTATGTGGTCGATAAAGCGGGGGTTCTGGATCCGACCTTTATGCGCCCCAGAATACCGGAACGCCCGGACGAGCAACCGTCGCTGCTGGCCGAGATGGCCGTTAACGCCGCTCGCCAGGCGCTGGACAACGCCGCCTGCAGTGCCGAAGAGATCGACCTGGTGATTGTCGCCTGCTCCAATCTGCAGCGGGCCTACCCGGCTATCGCGATCGAGGTACAACAGCTGCTGGGCTGTGCTGGTTACGGCTACGATATGAATGTCGCCTGCTCGTCGGCCACCTTCGGTATCGGCGCAGCTGCCGATGCGATCCGTTCCGGCACCGCCCGTCGGGCGCTGGTGGTCAACCCGGAGATTACTTCGGCCCACCTGGATTTCCGCGACCGTGACTGTCACTTCATCTTCGGCGATGTGGCCACCGCGCTGGTGATCGAAGCCGAACAGGATTGCCGCGCTGAGCAGGCATTCCGTATTCTGGGGACCAAGTTCGAGACCCGCTTCTCCAACAACATTCGGAATAACTTCGGTTTTCTGAACAACTCCAACCCCGAGACCCGGGACAGCCGCGATAAGCTGTTTATGCAGAACGGTCGGAAGGTGTTCAAGGAGCTGCTGCCGATGGTGACGCAGGTGATTGGAAATCACCTGGAGCAACAACAACTTCAGGCCTCGGACTTCAAGCGCTTCTGGCTACATCAGGCCAACCTGACCATGAATCTGTTCGCGGCGAAGAAGCTGCTGGGACGCGATCCGGAAAGCCACGAGTTGCCGATCGTACTGGACCGCTACGCAAACACCAGCTCGGCCGGATCGGTGATCGCCTTCCATCTGCACAGCGCGGATCTCCAGTCAGGGGATCGGGGGATTCTCAGCTCGTTCGGCGCCGGTTACTCGGTCGGCAGCGTGCTGCTGCAAAAGTGCTGAACCCTGTCGGCCAGAAAGCGACATCCGGTTAAACCGTCTTTGCGCTGGCCCCCAACTGCTGGCGCAATAGCTGGACCAACGTATCGCTGACGGCATCGACGCTGCTGGCATCGGCATAGATGCCATCGATCGCCAAGCGACAGAGACCGTGGAGCGAACTCCAGGCCACCTGGGCGTAGCGTAGCGGTTCGCAGCCCGATGGAATGGTCCCATCCAGCTGCCATTGCTCAACCAGCTCGATAAAACGCCGGAAGGCGGCGTGTCCCTCTTCGATCAGATGCTGGCTTGGCTCGCCGCTCTTCCAGATGCTCTGGCCGAACATCAGGTTATAAACCTCCGGCTGCCCCATCGCGAAGGACAGATAGAAGCGTACGAAAGCCTCCAGTTTGGCGCCGGCATCGAGCTGGTCATTGGCAGCGATCGAGTCCACTTCGGTGGTGAATTTGCGAAATCCACTGATCGCCAGCTCGGACAGCAACGCCTGCTTATCGCGAAAGTGGTGGTAGGGCGCGGTACGGGAAACGCCAACCCGGTCGGCCAATTTGCGCATGCTCAAACCGTCGACGCCGGCTTCGGCAATAATCGCCGTCGCGGCTTTGAGCAAACAGGCGTGCAGATCACCGTGGTGGTAGTTGCTTCTGGTGTCGGTCGACTTCATCGCCGGTCCGCACCTCGGCACGATCCTGTCTGGTTTTGCTCGATTACCAATTCATTGTCCTCGTCGTTGTCCTGCCTGAATCCAAGCGCCTCAATCTTGACGGCACTAAAATTAACATGAAGAATCCAACATACGCCTCCGTATTGAGAGTTCAAACTAATCCGGCCTGCGACTATCGCTCTCACGCCATCCGGTAACAGGACAACAGCATGCTCAAAACTGAATACAACGCGTTCTTCCATCAGGAGGGAGATTGGTTTGTCGGTAACGATCCGGCCCGCGGCCCCTGGAGCATCGATGCCTGCCACGCCGGCCCGCCGACGGGCTTGATCGTCCGGGCGCTGGAATTACGGGTGACCGACAAGCAACTGGTTCGCTTGACCGTTAACCTACTCCGCCCGATCACGATGAATGGCTTCCAGATTGAAACCGAGATCATCCGTGATGGTCGTTCGGTCTGTACCGCCTCGGCGCTGCTCAAGGATCGTGACGGTCGTATCTGCGCCAGCGCCCAGAGTCTGCATATACGCCACGGCAAAGATATCGCCCTGCCCACAACCGAAGTCCTTGGGCCCTGCTTTGAAGATGCCCGTCCGGGCGAATTCCCGGTCCGTGAGCACCATCACGACCTGCCCTTTTTCGCCGACGGTATCGAGGTGGCCTACCCACCCGGTCAGGACGATAGCCCCGGCCCAACTACCCTGTGGATGCGAACCCTGCCGCTGTTGGAAGGCGAAGTTCCGTCACCATTCCAGCGACTCTGCCCGCTGGCCGATTGCGGCAACGGCATCTCCCGCAACTGCGAGCTGGCCGAGGCGCGGTTTATGAATCCGGATGTCACCATCGCGATCCACCGCCTACCCGAATCAGAATGGCTCGCCTCCGAAGCGGTGTCCCACTGGCCCCCCGGCGGCATCGGCACCGCGGTCGCCACGCTGTTCGATCAAAAAGGTGCGATTGGTACCGCTATCCAAACCCTGCTGGTCGAGCCCCACCAGTAATCTCGACTTTGCAGTCATTTCAGCATGCTCGACTCCAATCGGGCCGAGCATGCCAAGCTCTATACCTCCACCAATCTTGACAGCGTCTATTTTTGCTTATATTTTAACCCAATCTTGACAGTGTCAAATTTGAATGACAGCCATACTATTCTGACTCACAGAGGCCAGACCAACAGAGTCCAGACCAGAATCTGAGCGTCAGAAAGCACAACAACTAAAACGATCTGTGACCCTCTACGGAGACCGACGATGACCGCATCCGCCTACCCCAATCTACTGGCCCCGCTCGACCTGGGATTCACCACCCTGAAAAACCGCGTACTGATGGGCTCGATGCACACCGGCCTGGAAGAGCGTAAAAACGGTTTCGACAAGATGGCCGCGTTCTACGCCGAACGTGCCCGTGGCGGCGTCGGCCTGATCGTCACCGGAGGAATCGGCCCCAGCATGAACGCCGCAGTATTCCCCGGCGCGGCACTGATGGCCAGCGAGCAGGATGTCGCCAATCACCGTAAGATCACCGACGCCGTGCATGCCGAAGACGGCAAGATCTGTATGCAGATCCTCCACGCCGGCCGCTATGCCTATAACCCCAAGCTGATCGCACCCTCGGCGATCCAGGCACCGATCAACCCATTCACCCCCCACGAACTGACCGAAGAGGAGATCGAAGCCGAGATCGAAAGTTTCGCCCGCTGCGCCGAACTGGCCCGCGAGGCCGGTTACGATGGCGTCGAGGTGATGGGTTCCGAGGGCTACTTTATCAACCAGTTCATCGTCACTCGCACCAACCAGCGTCACGACAACTGGGGTGGCGAGTACGACAACCGGATCCGTTTCGCCACCGAAACCGTCAAGCGGATTCGCGAGCGCGTCGGTACAGACTTCATCATCATCTACCGGCTATCGATGCTGGATCTGGTCGAGAATGGCAGCAACTACGACGAAGTGGTTGAACTGGGCCAGGCGATCGAACAAGCCGGCGCCAGCATCATCAACTCCGGCATCGGCTGGCACGAGGCCCGGATTCCGACCATCGCCACCAAGGTTCCCCGTGCCGCCTTCACCTGGGTCACGGCCAAGGTACGCCAGGCTCTGTCGATTCCGGTGGTGACCTCCAACCGGATCAATACCCCGGAAGTCGGCGAAGAGGTACTGGCCCGAGGCGATGCCGATATGGTGTCGATGGCGCGTCCGTTCCTGGCCGATCCCGAGTTCGTCAACAAGGCCGCCGAAAATCGCAGCGACGAGATCAACACCTGTATCGGTTGTAACCAGGCCTGTCTGGATCATGTATTCCAAGGCAAGCCGGCCAGCTGTCTGGTCAACCCCCGCGCCTGCAACGAGACCGAACTGAACCTGATCGCCACCGACTCGCCCAAGAAGCTGGCGGTGATCGGTGCCGGGCCCGCCGGTCTGGCGTTCGCCACCAGCGCCGCCGAACGCGGCCACCAGGTAACCCTGTTCGATGCCGCCGACCAGATCGGTGGCCAGTTCAACATCGCCAAGCAGATCCCGGGCAAAGAGGAGTTCTACGAAACCCTGCGTTACTTCGCTCGTCAGATCGAGCTGACCGGCGTCGAGCTGCGCCTGGGTACCCGTGTCGATGCCGACGAACTCAACAACAGCGACTTTGATCAGATCATCATCGCCACCGGAATCTCCCCGCGCACCCCGGCAATCGATGGCGTCGAGCATCCGAAAGTGCTCAGCTACCTGGATGTGATCAACGGTGCCGAGGTCGGTCAGCGGGTTGCCGTGATCGGTGCCGGCGGCATCGGCTTCGATGTCTCCGAATACCTCAGCCACGCCGGTCCCAAACCGAGCCAGAATATCGAGCTGTTTATGAAGGAGTGGGGGGTCGACCTCGAACTGGCCGCCCGTGGGGGTATCGAAGGGATCGAGCCGCAATTCGCCCCGTCGCCGCGGCAGATCTTCCTGCTGCAGCGTAAGAGCAGCAAGGTCGGCGCCAATCTGGGCAAGACCACCGGCTGGGCTCACCGCGCAGGCCTGCTCAAGCGGGGCGTGCAGATGCTGCCAGGCTGCGAATACCACAAGATCGACGATGCCGGCCTGCACCTGAGCGTCGGCGGCGAAGAACAGCTACTGGAAGTGGACAACATCATCCTCTGCGCCGGCCAGGAACCGCTGCGCGAGCTGACCGAAGGCCTTAACAAACCGTTCGAGCTGATTGGCGGTGCCGATGTCGCCGCCGAACTGGACGCCAAACGCGCGATCGATCAGGGCACCCGACTGGCGGCACAGATCTGATAAAGCCTAGCTAACGCCCAGTAGGCCAGTTGAGGAAAGATGCCGCCGTCTCCTCAACTGGCTTAGGAAGTCTTCGTAAAACTCTACTGGAACAAGTTTTAACAGGACAAACTCAAGACTAAACCACACCGGAGCTCCTAAGCTCATTACAGCTGCTGTGCCATGAGCTAACAGGTGGTTTTAGAACAGCAAAAAGCATCCGCTGATACAGCCAGACAAGTATTTTTAATAGGCAACAGGGATTCCCCTGACCTACCCTCCTTGAAACCAAAACCAAAGAGGTACAGGGGCAACGGCAAGCACCAGCAGCATGAGGTAGGTAGGGTAAGAGACCAAATGGCTCATGCCAACAATTAGTCCGATACCTCCACCGCCCCCAATTACTGCGTTACCGGGCAAGTTCAACAGCACAGCAATGGTCAAGAAACGGTGCTTAACCAGAATAGGCGCAATACGTGACGGCGCTTTTTCATTCAGCAGTTTCATTCGGGCATGAGCATCCAAAGGCGCCAGCCGCTGGATTAGGTTACTGGCACGACTGAAATGGAACCAAGAAAGAAATCGACACAGAACCAGGGGAGATAACAACCGCCCCATTGAAAAGCTGATGGAAAGAGACAGCAGGGTGCAAAGATACACCAAGAGCGCACCTTTGCCGCCGAGTAAGAGCATTAGCCCTAGCCCCACCTCAATGCCCGGCATAAACGGGATCGCCATCAACAACACATATAGCAGAGCCATTGACAGAACCGCCCCCTGCAGCAGGGATTCGTGACGGGGAAATATTTGAAAGTCTATTTGACGGGCAAGCCAGGCAGCGCCGAAATTGATGAGCAGAACCACACCAACGAAGAGGAGAAGCTTCAAAAAACGCACCATGCGTGTTGGTGTTTGGCTGGAATCGGGCAAAACGTTCCACCTTTGACAAAGCTACAGCTAAGTTGGAGTAGTGCAGAAAACAACTCCTGCATACTCACTCCTTGAGAACACCTTTGAACCAATATTCCCGTCGGGTATTCCAAAACCAACGCTCTTTAGTCCAAATGAATATCACATCAGCGCTTTTACCCTCGATGGTACCCTTCCAAGCGATCTGCCCATGAGTCGGGCTGGTGGTAATAGCTTCGAAATGAATTTGATCTCCTGTTACCCGGGCACTGTATTGGCTGCTGCTGAAGTTATAAGGTACGCAGGATGAGGAGGTAAACAGGCCATCTTCGAAAATGAGCGCTTCCTCTTCGTCTGATTCCGCTTCACGCCCCTTTTCACCATTGCTTCCCACAAAGGTCATACCATCCAGCAAGCGTGAAGGCTCCCCCGCCCCGGCAGGGACGACGGTAAATAACCAAACAAGAACTATATACAGCGAAATAACTGGACGGATAGGCATTGCAACACCCCTTTCCAACACGATGCCACTTCGGGGTATCTGAGTATCGCAAATTATAGCAAACAGGCAGCGTCTCATTCGTAAGTCTGCCGTTGGCCAAAGCTCAAGATCTATTAATCAGCCCCGTTCAAAATCCCTGTAATGATCTTGAGGTCCGCCCTATGCTCTCAGAGGCAACAGAGATATCCCGCACCAATCTAAATTCTCTAAAGTGTACGCTTCGTATTGATAGCTACTTCTATACTGCCGCGTGTAAATAACCGCGTGATCAATCCTAGAGAGCACTGCACTGACAGGGTATGGTGATGCCCAGGCATGTCCGGATTAAACTCGCTAAATCCAATCACCCCTCATCTTTCTGACTTCCATCAAACCAACTCCTGATCGGCGGCTCCTGCACTGGCGATCCCCCCGCAGCGGTCATAGAATGGGGCCTTTCTAGTCTCCCTGCTATCCCACAAATAGCAGGCACCAAGCCAAGATTTTGCCATGCCGACAATTGCCGACAGGATCCATCTTCGCTTCCACCCGATTGCACTGCTGCAGTTGGCGGTGCTGTGTCTATTGCTGCTGGGGCTGACATGGCCTAGTTATGCCACTACCCGGAGCCAGGCACCGGTTGATCAGGAACTGCGTAGCTGGCTGGTCGAGGCGGTCAATCAGGCCGACAGTTTTGAGGATCGTTTCGATGCCGAGGTCTGGTTGGTGGATATGTCGGCTCGGATCAGTCGGTACGTCAAAGATGATCAGGAGCGGCTGCATATTCTGCGTTCCGCCCACCGTGAAGCCAAACGGGCCGGGTTGCCGATCGATCTGGTGATGGGGGTCATTCACACCGAGAGTCTGTTCCAGCGTTTTGCAATCTCGGTGGTGGGTGCCCAAGGGCTGATGCAGGTGATGCCGTTCTGGAAGAACGAGATCGGTCGCCCGGAGGATAATCTAACCGATATCGACACCAACCTGCGCTACGGCTGTACCATCCTGAGCTACTATCTGGAACGCTCCAAGGGCAACCTGAGCGAAGCGCTGGCGCGCTACAACGGCAGCTACGGCAAGATGAAGTACCCAAATAAGGTCTACGCGGCCCAGAACCGCTATCTGGATTAGGCCCTCTCCAATTTAACTCGCCAGCTAGCGAACCTCGAAACCGTCGAAGCTCTCCGGTTCGTCGATCAATGTCACTTCCACATCCGCCACCCGGGCCAGCTCCGGTCCGACGCTGAGCCAGGCTTCGAGCTGGCGCACCGCATTGGGTTCGCCCACCAACACCGCCTCAACCCGACCGTCCGGAAGGTTGCAGACCCAGCCGGATACATTGTGGTACTCCGCCTGCTCGCGGGTAGCCTGCCGAAACCAGACCCCCTGAACCCGACCGGTAATCCAACAGTGCAGCCCTAACCTTTCCATACGACCTCCCGTTAACTGCTGGGACTGATGATTAAATACATCCGCGCTGAGATGGATGAAACCTCAGCGTGGCGTACTATTTAGCCGCGGTACGCAGCTTGCTATCGATCTCTTTAACCGTTTCCCGCTGTTGTCCGAATAACTGCGCCAAGTTGGTGCCCAACTGCTCAACCCGGAAATCGGTGACATGGTCCAGGGATAGACGCAGCTGATCGGACCAGTGTTGCGGGTCGTCGCAATAAGCTTGGCTAAGCGCATCCGGTAACGGCCAAAGCAGTTTGCTCTGAAACTGCTCCAGCGTCAGGGTATGCAGATCCCGGCACAACAGGTATTGGCCTTTGTGATTAACGCTGACCATGCCGGCCCGTTTCAACTCTTCCAGATAGCGCGACAACAGCAGTACCGAGAGTCCGGGCAAGCGTCGCGCCAGCTGGGATTCGTACAGGCCATGACCGAGCTGTTGCGCCCGCCACAGCTGCTCCATCATCGCCAGCCCCCAATACAACGGCGGCGCATCGATCCCCCGGCGACTGGAATCGTAAGTACTCAGGCAACGAACGAACTGCGCCCCCAGCAGCACGATGATCCAGGAGATATAGATCCACAGCAGAAACAGCGGCACGGCGGCAAAGGCCCCGTAGACCAACTGGTAGGACGGAGACAGCGACACGAACATCGCAAAGCCCCGCTTGGCCGCCTCAAACAGCAGCGCGCTGAGCAGCCCGCCCACCATGGCATGCCGTAACCGCACGGTGCAGTTGGGTACCGCGGCATAGAGCAACGTGAAGGCGGCACCGCTAAGCAACAAGGGCAGCAGTGCCAGCAGGCGCTCCCTGCCGCCGATCACATCGGTGGCATCGGAGACCAGCGGCAGCGAGGTGACATAGGAGGTCAGGCCCAGACCCAGGCCCAGCAGCACCGGACCCAGGCTCAGTACCGCCCAATAGATCAAGAAGCTCGGCAGCCCCCGCCGTGGCTCGCGTACCTGCCAGATGCGGTTGAAGGTCTTCTCGATCGATTTGAGCATCATAAAGGCGGTGATGACCAGAAACAGGATACCGATCCCGGTGAGGGAACGGGCCTGACCGGCAAACCCCGACAGGTACTCTTTCACCGCCGCGCCGGTGCTGGGGACGAAATTATCGAAGATCATGCTCTCCAACTGCGGCCCCAATCCCTGAAAGCTGGGTACCGAAGCCAGCATCGCGTAGGTCACCGTCATCATCGGCACCACCGCGAACAGGGTGGTGTAGGTCATCGCCGCCGCATTGAGAATCCCCTGGTTGGCAATAAACTGCTGAAACAGATGCCGAAGGAATCCCAGACTGGTGCTCGAGCCGATCGCAGAAGTGAGGTTTTTCATCAAAGGACCTTAAACCTTAGTTTTCGTAACTTGTTAGCGCTGATTCTACGGTTAGAATAGCCCGATTGATAACCGTTTAGACACCGGAACCCTGCTATGAGCACAATCACCCTCTACCACAACCCGCGCTGTTCAAAATCCCGCCAGGCCCTGCAGCTGCTGCAGGAGAAAGGGGTCGAACCCCAGATCCGCCTGTATCTAGAGGATAGCCCCAGCCGCGAAGAGCTGGTCACCCTGCTGGGACAACTTGGCATCGAGCCCCGGGCACTGTTGCGCAAGGGCGAGCAGGAATACAAGGACAACAACCTCAAGGACACCGAGCTGAGCGATGATGCCCTGATCGATGCAATGGTTCAGTTTCCGCGTCTGATCGAGCGCCCGATCGCCATCGCCGCCGATAAGGCCGTGGTAGGTCGTCCGCCTGAAAACGTGCTGGACCTGGTCTGATGACCGAACCACGTCCTTACGTTCTGATCCTCTACTATAGCCGTCACGGAGCCACGGCCAAGATGGCCCAGTATATGGCCCGAGGCGTCGAGGAAGCGGGGATCGAGGCCCGGCTGCGCACCGTGCCTGCGGTTTCGCCCGATACCGAGGCCAGCCTGGATTCGATTCCGGCCGAGGGCGCGCTCTATTGTAGCGACTCGGATCTGCGCCACTGCGCCGGCCTGCTGCTGGGTTCACCGACCCGGTTCGGCAACATGGCAGCACCGCTGAAGTACTTTATCGACGGTACCAGCGGACTCTGGACCAACGGCGCCCTGATCAACAAGCCGGCCGGGGTGTTCAGCTCCAGCGCCAGCATGCATGGTGGTCAGGAAACCACACTGCTGAGCATGATGCTGCCGCTGATGCATCACGGCATGCTGATCTGCGGCCTGCCCTACTCCGAGCCCGGCCTGAACCAGACCGACGGTGGCGGCACCCCTTACGGCGCCACCCATGTGGCCGGTGAAGACGGTAACCGCGAACTCAGTGAGATCGAACTGCAACTGTGCCGCGCCCAGGGTAAACGGCTGGCCCGTCTCGCCCTGACCCTGGCCGCTAACTCCGATGGGAAGACTGTCTGATGCCGATGATCAAAAACAAGCTCTCCATCGAGCAGCTGCAACAGCGGGTCCACTACAGTGGCCTGGCCACACGTCTCTCTCTGCTGGGGCTGATCGGTCTGCTCAGCGCCTGGATGCTGTGGATCTCACCCCCGGCGCTGGCCAACCCGATCACCATCTGGCTGGTGTTAACCCTGCCGCTGGTCGGCTTTGTTCCGGCGATCTTCGGTGGACGGGCTCGCCCCCATATCTGGCTCTGCTTCGTGATTCTGGTCTATTTCTGCAGCGGCGTGATCCACGCCATGACCGATAAATTCATGCTGTTGGGCTTGGCCAAGACGATGCTGACCGTGGTGCTGTTTTGCAGTGCGATGATGTACGCCCGCTGGAAGAGTATCCTGCAGGGAATGGAATCGCCACAGAGTCCAACTCAACCGCCTTCGGTCTGAGCGGATTTCACTTGCGCGTTTAAGAGCGCTGGAGTTCAGGGCCTTGCGGCTCGGACGACGGCGCCTTAGCCGCCGGCAACTCGCCCCTGCCAGCCTGATAGAGCGCTCCGGCCTCCAACATGATCAGCACCATCAGGGTCAGCAGTACCGGTGCCACCGCCACCCGCTGTAAGGCCACGAACATCAACGCTTCCATCCGTGGATCGGCCTGGCTCATCGACAGCAGCCAGCCCACACCGATCAACGAAGCCCCCACCAGATAGGCCAGCAGCAGAATCCGATTTCGCGCCACGGCCAGACGCCAGTGGGCGGCGATAAAGGCCTGCTGGCTACCGGTCTCCCGCTGCAATTGGTTTGCCTTCCAATGGGTAAACAGTATCACCGCCAATGACAGGCTTAGAGGGCCGGCAACCAGCCACCAACGATACTCCAGCAACGCCGATCCCTGGGGCAGAAAACTGCCGGCCAGCACCGCAATCAGTAACAGCAGATTGATCATCAACAGATTGATCATTGAAAGTTCGTGGGGTGAACGGGCCCGTCGACGGGCGGATTCCGGCATTGAAGCGTCCATGGCGTCAGTCCTTACTGGGGCGAGCATCCCTAGCCTGCAGACCCTGACACTCCAATCCGTTGGTGAAATGCTCAGGTCAGGCTTTAATCAAAAACCGCTTTATTATCTTCTTCTAATAAACAAAAAGCTACCATGCCGCTCCCGATGGTCAGGCCCGCGTCGACATCCGTAGGAAATTAAGAGGATTCGCTCAAAACCGATAGCAGCTGGGCAGCAGCTACCAGTCCATCACCTCTTTGACGAAAGGAATCGTGATCCGTCGCTGCGCCGCCAGCGAAGCTCGGTCGAGCTGATTGAGCAGTGCGAACAGTTCACCGGTGCGGCGCGGGCTGCGGTGCATAATAAACTGTGCCACGTCGTCGGCCAGATCAATGCCCCGCTGCTGGGCGCGGGCTTTGAGCGCTTCGCACTTGCCTTCATCATCCAGCCCCCAGACCCGATAGACCAGCCCCCAGCTCAATCGGGACTTCAAGTCCGGCAGCTGCAGCGGCAGTTGCCGCGGAGGGCGATCGGCGGCGATCAACAGGCTCCGTCCCGCATCGCGCAGACGATTGAACAGATGGAACAGCGGCTCTTCCCATTCCGGTGAGCCGACCGCCAGCTGCAGCTGATCGATACAGACCAGATCCAGTGACTCGAGCCCTTCCAACACCGAGGGGCCATGGCCGAGTAGTTGGTCCAGTGGCAGGTAGAAGGCACTGCGCCCGAGCGCACCGGCCCGATGGCAGGAAGCCTGCAACAGATGGGAACGGCCAGCGCCGCTCTCACCCCACAGAAACAGGTAGGGCTCCCCCTGTCCGGCAGCCAATTGCTTCAGCTGGCGCACCACCGACTCATTCCGAAGCGGGTAAAAGTTTTCCAGCGTCGTATCGTCCCGCATGCCAAAGCTCAGGGCGAGCTGAAACGGGTTATCGACGTCGAAACTGTCAGGCTGGTCGAACAAGGGTGATGAGATCCTGATGCTATAACAAACCACTCGGCACAGAGTGATCCCCGAAAACAGGGTCACCGATTATAGCCCAAGGCTTGGACGCAACGAAGATCTAACCCGAGCAGAATTTCACGACCTGTCCCGATCCAGTAAAAGACAGGGATGACGGCTCACTGATGACTTGCAGTCGCAACCCCGCTCTCCAGCAGTTGCTTCAGCACCGCCACCGCGTCTTCACGCTCGGCGCGGCTGCTGTGGGCAAACCCCAGCACTATGCCCTGGCGGGGTTTGGTGCCCTCGAGGTAGTAGCTCGACAGTGGCGTACCACCAAAGCCCTGTTCATGAAACGCCCGGCATAACACCCGATCATCGACCCCATCGATCTGCAACACCAGGTGCATACCGGCGCTTTCGGCTAACGACTCGACCCGGCCAGCCAGTGGTATCAGCAGGTCGTGGATATGATCCCATTTGCGCTGGTAACACTGCCGCATCCGACGTAGATGACGAACAAAATGTCCCTCGGCGATAAAGTCGGCCGCTGCCGCTTGCAGCAGCATCGGACTATCCCCTCCCTGGTAGCGCTTGGCCGTGGCAAAGGTGTTGGCGAGACTCTCAGGCACGACCAGATAGCCCAAGCGACTGGCCGGCAGCAAGGTCTTACTAAAGCTGCCCATATAGATCACCGGCGTATGCGGCGCCATCCCCTGTAACGCGGCGATCGGCTTGGCGTGGAAGTGAAACTCACTGTCGTAGTCGTCTTCGATAATCCACAGCCTCTGCGAAGCAGCCCAGTCCAGCAGCTGCAAACGCTGAGCTGCCGACAGAATACCTCCCAGCGGATACTGATGAGTCGGGGTGCAGTACATCAAGCGTGCCTCGGTCTGAGACGGCAACGCAGCCGTATCCACCCCCTGCGGCCCCATCGGCAACGGCTCCAACTTTGCCCCGCGAGCAAGTAGGGCTTCGCGGGCTCCGGCATACCCGGGGTTTTCCACCAGTACCTGCTCACCGGGATTGAGCAGCACCAGGGCGCACAACGCCAAGGCCTGCTGTGCCCCCTGGGTGATCAACACCTGTTCGGGCTTACAACGTACCCCTCTGGATGCCGCCAGGTAATTGCTCAACGCCTCGCGCAGCGGCGGATACCCCATCGGGTCGTCAAAGCCCATCAGGCAGGTCCGATCCGAATGGCGCCGTAGGATTCGGCTCCAGGTGGCAGCGGGGAAGCAGGTCAGGTCGGGCAGCCCCACCGTAAAGGGCAGATCGGCGCTCCCCTCATCCGCGTCCGCGCGCATCCTGTATTCCTCAAGCCCTTGGGCATACAGGGACAGCTCGGGAGGGTGGACCGAGCTTTCCCACACGGCCGCATCCAGGCCCAGACAATCCTGCGGTAGCTGCCGGTTGACGTAACAGCCACTACCCACCCGGCTGATCAGAAACCCTTCCTGCTTCAACTGTTCCAGCACCAGCGTGACGGTATTGCGGCTGACGCCAAGGGTTTCAGCCAGCCGCCGGCTCGAAGGCAGTCGAAACCCCGGCCGTAGCCGTCCCTGCAGGATCAGTTGATGAAGCTGTCGATACAGCTGCTGCTGCAAGGGCTTGGCCCGATCCAGCAGAATCTCATCCAGATGGGGCAACTCAATAATTGGACTCATTACTTTGAAAATATCGGAACTATAAATGGAGCCAATAGCATAGAACAATGGTCACCTCATTCGCCAATATCAGGAGTAGAGCCGATGCAGAATCATCCCCAGCCGGCAACTGTCGAATCGAACCAATTGTCCCCCACCGAACGGAGTCGGATTCGCCGCTGTGCCGACCGCGCCAGCTACCGTCGCGACGATATCTACCGCCTGATTGATGATCTGAAAACCGGCCATATCGGCTTTGTCAGCGATGGACTGCCGGTGGTGATACCGATGACGGTATGGCGGGTCGACGATCACCTCTATTTTCACAGCCTGAATAAAAGCCGCTTGCACAAGCTTTGTGAAGCCGGAGCTCAGCTGTGTATCTCCTTCGCCGAGTGCAGCGAGTGGGTACTGGCCAAGTCGGCCTATCACCACAGCGCCAACTACCGCTCCGCAGTCCTGTACGGTCAAGCCGAGCGTGTTACCGACCCGGTGGAGTTCGACCGCGCGTTTGAGGTCATCATCAACCAAATTGAAGCGGGACGCTGGGATCAAGTCCGTGCACCCAACGCCAAAGAGAGGAAGATCACCGCACTGCTGCGGATGCCCATCGACGAAGGTTCTTTCAAGCGTCGCCAGGCCGGCCCCAGCGAAGAACCCGAAGATATGGAGCTGCCGGTCTGGCATGGCACCGTCCCGGTCTGCCCCTTTCATTCCAACGACAAACCCTAAGCGCTCAGTCATAACTTCGACCGGCGGCTACGAATACGTAGCTGCCATCGCCCCCTGACAACGCTTCTCCCGGTGTCGCTCTACAAGATCAGCTTGAATTTCTTGCCCTATGTCACACTAGCGACACATTCTCCCTCGCCTGCGCTATCAGCCTCTAGCCGCCGCTGTGACATATTGCTAATGTCGGCTAAAGTTGGTAAATCCTGCACCAATTGCATGGATATAGCAGCATCAGGGATTTCTCAAAACAATGCAGGTTTCCACCGACCAGAAATTACTACGACTGATCAAGATTACTCCCGTGCTGGTGGTGATGATCTTTGCCGTGCTGGTCAACATCTTCGTGATTCAGGACAACCGCACTCAGGTCAAAAAGGATACCGAAAACCTGCGCAGCGACTTTCTAGAGCAGCAGCGGGAACAGATCAAAGCCCAGATCGATCAAGTCTATCGACAGATCGAGTATGCCAAGGCCAACACCGAGAACCAGCTCAAGCAAACCATCCGCGAACGCATCCACGAAGCCCACCGAATAGCCGAGACGATCTATCAACGAAACTGGGACAAGCCCGAGGCAGAAGTCACCCGGCTGATCACCGACGCACTGCGCAGCATTCGCTTTAATGAAGGTCGCGGCTACTTCTTTATCTATAAAACCACTGGCGAAAACGTCATGCACCCGCTGCTGCCACAGATGGAAGGCACCTCCAAGTGGGATCTGCAGGATGTTCGCGGCAGCTACATCGTTCGGGAGATGGGTGCCAAGGTTAAACAGCTGGGCGAGGCCTACTATCGCTGGTGGTTCGTCAAACCTTCCGACAAAACCAAAGAGTTCAAGAAGATCGGCTTCGGGAAGTATTTTGAGCCCTACGACTGGTTTATCGGCACCGGCGAATACGTGGTGGACGTTGAAAACGACATCAAGGCGAACTTACTGGACCGGATCAACAGCATACGGTTCGGCGATAACAGCTATATTTTCGTGTTCGATTACCAGGGCCATGTGCTGGCCCACGCCCTTCGGGATACGATCGGCTCCAACCAACTGGCGGAGCGAGATAGCAGCGGCCAACCCTTCATTCAAAATCTGATCCAAACCGCTCGCGAAGGCGGCGGCTACGTCCGCTATATCAACCCATACACACCCAGCACAGGTGAAGCCGCCGATAAACTCAGCTATGTCCGCGGGATAGAGGACTGGCAATGGGCCTTGGGCACCGGAATCTATCTGCAGGAGATCGAGGCTTATCTGGGCCAGCGTGAGCAGCAGATCCTGCAACAGAACAGCGATAATTTGACCAAACTCTTGGTCCTGAGTTTTCTGGTCACCGCGATCGTCCTGCTCTTCTCGCTCAGCCTGAGTAAAAATATCGCCCACCGTTTTAACAAGCTGCAGCACCGTATCTCCAACGATTTCAACGAGCTGGAGCAGACCAAAAACCAGATGCAGCAGATGGCCCAGCACGATGCTCTAACCGAGCTGCCAAACCGGCTGCTATTGACCCAGCAAATTCAGCAGTCGATCGAACTCTCGGACAAAGATCATCAGCAACTGGCGGTCATGTTTGTCGACCTGGACGACTTCAAGAAGATCAAT
The DNA here is from genome assembly GCF_003345655.1 of Motiliproteus coralliicola. Classification (GTDB taxonomy): domain Bacteria; phylum Pseudomonadota; class Gammaproteobacteria; order Pseudomonadales; family Balneatricaceae; genus Motiliproteus; species Motiliproteus coralliicola. Next base: position 511,697 of record NZ_QQOH01000002.1, on the reverse strand, counting down.
GACCTCTATGGTCACTCCACCGGCGACAAGCTATTGCAGGCGATCAGTCACCAGTTTGCCGCATTGATCGGTAAGGGCGATTCCGTGGCCCGCTTCGGCGGCGACGAGTTTGTGTTCTGCTTTCCACAACTGACCAGCCACAATGACGCCCTGAACCGGGTCGAGTTGATCAAGCAGGTGTTCGCCCAACCCTTCGAGATAGATGGCAAACAGCTCTACTCCAGCTGCAGTATCGGTGTGGCGATGTACCCGGCCGACAGCGACAACCCGGAAGAGCTGATCAGCAAGGCCGATATCGTGCTGTATAAATCCAAGGCACGGCAGAAAGGCGATGTGCTGTTCTTCGATCAGAGTATCAACGAGCAGGTTCAGCATGACTTCCTGCTGGAAGAGGAGCTGCGTCACGCCCTATCCCGCGACGAGTTCTATCTGACTTATCAGCCCCAGCATCTGATCGATGGCGATCAACTGCACGGGGTGGAGGTTCTACTGCGTTGGAACAACCAAAGCCTGGGGCAGGTACCACCGTTTGAGTTCATCCCGCTGGCCGAAGATACCGGTCTAATCCACGAGATCGGCTTGTTTGTGATCGAACATGCCTGCCGGGATATCGCCAAGTTCAACGCCGAACAGGGCCAACAGATTCAACTGTCGATCAACCTGTCGCCGAAGCAGCTCATTGCGAAAGACTTTATTAACCAGCTGGTGAAGCGGGTCGATTGCACCGGATTGTCTTACCAGAGCATCACCCTGGAGATCACCGAGAATGTATTGATCAGCGACCTGGTGGCGGTCACCCCGGTACTGCAGCAGCTGCGCGATCTCGGTTTTTCGATCTCGCTGGACGATTTCGGAACCGGCTATTCGTCGCTGAGCTACCTCAACACGCTGCCTATCAACGAGATCAAGATCGACCGTTCCTTTATCAACAAGCTGCTCAGCAGCGATCAGAGTGACTCTCTAGTCAAAACCATCATCGCCATCGGCGCATCCTGCCATATGAAGGTGGTCGCAGAAGGGGTGGAAACCAATGAGCAACTGCAACGCCTGGCCCAATACCGGTGCGACATCGCCCAGGGCTACCTACTGGCCCAGCCGTTGAAGTTTGAACAGTTGTGCGAGCGTTACCCGTCGAGCCAATCGGCGATCAACAGTCCCGCCTGAGTATCCCGTGTGGCGTCGTAGCCAAGTTTACTGCGGGGTTGACGGGGAATCGGTGGAACTGTCGTCCCCACTTTCCAGCGCCCTTCCCTCATTGGCCTGATACAGGTCGCTATCCAGATACCCGGCATGCAGGTGGCGCAGCAGCACCATGATGACTGCAGCGACTGGCAGAGCCAGCAACACCCCGGTAAAGCCGAACAACTGCCCCCCGGCCATGATCGCAAAGATCACCGCAACCGGGTGAAGACCGATCTTATCGCCCACCAGCACCGGGGTCAGGAACATACCTTCGAGCAACTGACCGGCACCAAAGACCAGCCCCACCAGCGCCAGGTAGTAGAGCTCATTGAACTGCAGCATCGCCGCGATCAACGACGCACCGATGCCGACGATAAAGCCCATGTAGGGGACGATACTGGCCAGCCCGGCCAGCAGACCCAGAATCAACGCCAGTTTGAGTCCTACCAGCGCCAGCCCCAGGGCGTAGAACGCCCCCAAACAGAGCATGACCAGCAGCTGCCCTTTCATAAAGGCACCGAGCACCTCGTCGCACTCACTGGCCCAGCGGCTGACATGGGGTTCGATATTGCGAGGCAGCATCAACCGGATCCGCTCGACCATCGCATCCCAGTCCCGCAGCAGATAAAACGCCACCACCGGAATCAGGGTCAGGTTGACCAACCAACCGACAAAAGCCAGCCCCGAACGGGTCGCCTGCCCCAGCAGTTGGGTGGCCAGGTCCCCGCCGGTCTGCCAGTGCTGCATCAGCACCTGACGCAGCCGATCCAGCTCCAGTTTCGGCGCCGGCATACCGGTTACCCGCTCCAGCCAGGGGATCAGGGTCTGTTTAATCCAGTCGAAGAATAGTGGTACCTGGCTGACCAGGTTGTCGATCTGCTGGCCCAGCTTGGGCAGCAACAGCAGCATCGATACGACCAGCAGCAGGCTCAGCCCGGTGAACACGATCACCACCGACAACGTGCGCGACAGCCCTTTCTGTTCCAACCGGTCAGCCAACGGGTCGCCCATATAGGCCAGCAGCATACCGCTCAGAAAGGGGAATAGAATCGGCTCAAGCAGATAGAACAACCCGGCGCAAAGCAGCACCAGGGTCAATACCAGCCAACGTTGTGAATCGGTCATCGTCGTTTCCTTGACTCGGTTGGCGTCAACCCGCCATTACGGGCGCCAACGGTAAAACAGCTGCCCGGGCTGATCCGGCTGCATCAGCTCCAACGGTTGCAAATGCTTGTTCAACCCCAGCGCACCGCGAAGCTGGCCGATGGTACCGTCGATCCGCAGTTGCAGTTGCAGCCGATCCTGGTCCAGCTGCTGCAGTTTGACCTGCTTCACCGCCGGCAGGTCACTCAGATAGCGATTGATCTCGAAATAGCTTTCGATCGAATTAACCTGGTCAATCTCCAGCAGCACCGCGCCGGGATCCAGGTCATCGGTGGAGGCAACAAAGTCGACAAACAGCAGGTCGGCGGCCTGATCCACCGCCGAGCCCAGATGGTTTTGCAGCACGGAGCCTTCGCCATCGAAGTTAAAGCGCTGGCCCTGCCCCTTGAGCAGCAACCACTGACTGCGCCAGCCGCCGCCGCTGCGGTACAGCCGTCCAACCAGCACCGAATCGGCCTGATAACGGCTAGAGGCACGGCGGATTGAATCGGTAAAGAAGCCCCAGGCATCGCCGCTGGACAGCGCCTGCTGGTCCTGCAGGTCCAGCAACGGCCGGAATACCGGCAGGCCACGCTCTACGGCACGTGATTTCATCGCCAAAAATGCCGGATCTTCTTCATCGCCGATAAATTCTCGCTGACCGTTACGCTCTTCCAACAGCCACACCAGCACCCCGGGGCGGATCGTCCCCAACGGTCGCAGGCCGGCATCGGACAGCAGTTGATTGATCAGGGTGCGCTCGAAGTCGATCTTCAATCGATGGGCCAGCACCTCACGGCCATCGTCGGTGGGCAACGGTCTGTTGGTCTGTTGGTAGCTGAACTGCTGGATATAGCGGTTGGCTTCGCCCATCGCCGCTTCGATCGCCGCCTGACGGGTCACATCACGACGCCCACTGACCTTCACCAGCACCTGCGCCAGCGCCTGACTGACCAGTTCCGGCGCCACCCGCACCGATTGCTCGGCCACCAACAGTTCGGCACTGTAGAGGCCGCCGATCCGGGCCGCCTGCGCATTCCCGATCAGCCCCAGCAGCAAACTGCCCAGCACTACCAGTCTTGTCAAAATCGTCAGCCGTCGCACACCCGTTCCTTTCGCTTCAGTGCTACCCAATGCCCGAAAACCGAGCTCAGGAGGCCAAGCATAAACCAACCCGGCCCAAGCACAAACCGCCACCCTGCGACTCAACCGACGGTAAACCATCCAATCGCACAGTCAACGTTGAAAAAATCGACAATTTCGCCTCTCGATAGATGCCCACCAAGGACCGAACTGGTAGAATACGCGCCTTTCAATTTGCGACCCGTTCGCATCTCACACAAGGTCCGCCAGACAGGTTCTAACTCCTATGAGCAACTCTAACGAATCCATCAGTTACAAAGATGCAGGTGTTGATATCGACGCCGGTAACGCGCTGGTCGAGCGCATCAAAGGAGTGGCTAAGCGCACCCGTCGTCCCGAAGTGATGGCGGGACTGGGCGGCTTCGGCGCGCTGTGCGAACTGCCGGCCGGTTACAAGCAGCCGGTACTGGTGTCCGGCACCGACGGTGTCGGCACCAAGCTGCGCCTGGCGATGGATCTGAACAAGCATGACAAGATCGGCATCGATCTGGTCGCCATGTGTGTTAACGACCTGGTGGTCGCTGGTGCCGAGCCGCTGTTCTTCCTCGACTACTACGCCACCGGCAAGCTGAATGTCGATATCGCTGCTGACGTGGTTACCGGTATCGGTGAAGGCTGCGAACTGTCCGGTTGTGCGCTGGTCGGTGGTGAGACCGCCGAAATGCCAGGCATGTACGAAGGCGAAGACTACGACCTGGCCGGATTCTGCGTCGGCGTGGTCGAAAAAGACGAGATCATCGACGGTTCCAAGGTCAGCGTCGGCGACACCCTGATCGGCCTGACCGCCTCCGGTCCGCACTCCAACGGCTACTCGCTGATCCGCAAGATCATTGAGGTGCGCGGTGCCGACATTAACGCTCCGTTTGGCGAAGGCACCCTGGGCGATGCGCTGCTGGCGCCGACCCGGATCTACGTTAAGCCGCTGCTGAAGCTGATCCGCGAATCCCAGGTTAACGCCCTGTCCCACATCACCGGTGGTGGTCTGCTGGAGAACATCCCCCGCGTACTGCCTGAGTCCGCCAAAGCGGTCATCGACGTCAACAGCTGGCAGCGTCCGGAAATCTTCAACTGGCTGCAGCAACAAGGTAACGTCGAAGAGCGCGAGATGTACCGTACCCTCAACTGCGGTATCGGTATGGTGATCGCGGTTCCGGCCGACAAGACCGATGAAGCACTGGCGCTGCTGAAGGCCGAAGGTGAAGACGCCATCATCATCGGCTCGATCCAGGCCGCAACCGACGGCGAAGAGCAGGTCGAGCTGCAAGGGCTGGGTAACTGATGCAGGCGGCAGCCCCCGAGAAGCCGCAGATCCTGGTACTGATCTCCGGCGGTGGCACCAACCTGCAAGCGATCATCGATGCGGTCAAAGCCGAACAGATTGATGCCGAGATCTGCGCGGTGGTCAGCAACCGCCCCGACGTCAAAGGCCTGCAGCGCGCCAAGGATGCCGGCATAGAGGCCGTTACTCTGGATCATACCGACTACACCAGCCGTGAGGCCTTCGACGCCGAACTGATCCACCTGATCGATGGCTTCCAGCCCGATCTGGTGGTACTAGCCGGCTTTATGCGGATCCTGACCGCCGACTTCACCCGCCGCTACGAAGGAAAAATGTTGAACATTCATCCTTCGTTGCTGCCCAAGTACCGCGGTCTGAAAACCCACCTGCGGGCAATTCAGGCCGGTGATAAGGAACACGGCGTCACCGTCCACTTCGTTACCGAAGAACTCGACGGCGGCCCGCTGGTGATCCAAGCGATCGTCCCGGTCCTCGATGACGACAATCCGATCAGCTTGGCCGAACGGGTGCAGCAACAGGAGCACATCATCTATCCTTTGGCGGTCAAGTGGTTCTGCGAAGGCCGTTTGACCTACAACAACGGTCAGGCGTTGATGGATGGGCAGCCATTGCCCAGCAGCGGTTGCCAACTCGATAGCCGCGAAAACGCCTGACCCGCTAATTAAGAAGGGATCTATGCTGCGCTTCACCTCGCTGAGCCGCCGACCGGAGCTGCCGCTATTGCTGGCAGCTCTGCTGTTTCCTGCCATCGCACTAGCCGGTGGTGACCCAGAACCACAACCTACCGCCGTAGCCCAACCGATGGTCGCCAACTCCACGCTGACAGGGACCTCGGTGGTCAGTTCATCCAAGGCCAAGCCGGACAACTCGGAAACTGCGATCAGCCTACAACCGTTTCGGGCCTTCTATCAGGCCGAGTTTGATCTGGGTATTCATGTCAATGGCGAAGCGATCCGCGAGCTGACGCGAACGGCCGACGGCCAGTGGCAGCTGTCGATGAAAGCCTCCGCCATTGCCGCCAGCATCGACGAGCGTAGCCGTTTCGCGCTTGAGCAGGGGCGTGTCACGCCGCAGCACTATCACTACCAACGCAAGCTGTTGACCAAGAAGAAAACCATCGAGCACCGTTTCGATTGGCCCAAGCAACTGCTGACCAGCAACGTCAAAGGCGAGCAGCAGCAGCTGGCCCTAACGCAGGGCACCCTGGATAAAGTCGGTTTCCAGATTCAGCTGTGGCAGGACATCAAGGCCGGCGCCGACGAAGCCACCTACCCGGTCGCCGATGGCCGTCAGATCAAGACCTACGAATTCGACCGCCTCGGCAAGGAACGGATCAGCACCCCGGCCGGTGAATTCGACACCATCAAAGTCGCCCGCGATCGCGGTGACGCCAGCGCCCGTAAGACCTATATCTGGTTTGCCAGCGAGTTGGATCATGTCATCGTTAAGCTGCAACAGATTGAGCCGGACGGAAAACAATACACCCTGGTACTGGAGCGACTGGAGTCGCTGTAACCCAGAACTCGACTACCGTCCTGCTCCAGCCAAGCCCCACACCGCCTGCCCTGACACTGAAGGATATCGGTCATGAGCCAAACCGCCCCATCCACCGACGCCCCGCTGCGTAAGACAAAAATCATCTGCACCATCGGTCCGGTCAGCCAAAGCCTGGAGATGCTGCAGAAGCTCTACGACGCCGGCATGAACGTGGTGCGGCTGAACATGTCCCACGGCGACCACGAATCCCACGCCAAAGTGATCAAGGCGATCCGGACCCTGAACAAGCGGGTTAAGCATCCGATTCCGATCCTGCTCGACACCCAGGGCCCCGAGATCCGCACCGGCGATATCGCCAACGAGCTCAAACTAAAGCAGGGCGATGTGATCTCGGTCTCGGTCCGCGGCAGCGAAGACGTCGAGCAGACCTCGATCCATGTTAACTACGATGACCTGGTCGACAGTGTCCAGATCGGTGACCGGATCACCGTCGACAACGGCCTGATCAATCTCGATGTGCTGAGCAAGGACAACCGCAACCTGCAGTGCAAGGTGGTCGACGGCGGCGTGCTGAAGAGCAAGCGCCACGTCAACCTACCCGGTATCCGGGTCAACCTGCCAGCCATCACCTCCAAAGACCGCCGTGATATCGCCTTCGCGATGGAGCAGGAGCTGGACTACATCGCGTTGTCGTTCGTGCGCGAAGCCGACGATATTCGCCAACTACGCGAACTGCTGGGACCCAAGGCCAATAAAATCAAGATCATCGCCAAGATCGAAGACCAGGAAGGGGTTCGCAATCTGGAAGATATCATCGACGAAGCCGATGGTGTGATGGTCGCCCGTGGGGATCTGGGGGTCGAGATCCATATCGAGCAGCTGCCCAACGTACAGCGCAAGATGGTCCGCCTCTGCATCGAGCGAGGCAAGCGGGTTATCGTCGCCACCCACCTGCTCGAGTCGATGATCGAAAATCCGATTCCGACCCGCGCCGAAGTTACCGATGTGGCCAACGCCATCTACGAAGGGGTCGATGCGGTCATGCTCTCCGGCGAAACCACCGTCGGTAAGTACCCGATCAAGTGTGTCGAGATCCTCGACCGCATCGCCGGCACCTCCGAAGTCGATCCGGGCCTTCATTTCGCTCAAGGCCTGATCAAAACCGATGAGAAGCAGCACCTGGCCAGCGCTACCGTCGAGCTGGCTGAGTCTCTCGGCGCCAAAGGGATTCTGGTTATCACCCGCCGGGGTCTGATGGCCAACTATATCTGCAACTGTCGCCCCCACAACACGCCGATCTACGCCTTTACCAACGACCCGCGCACCCGCCGCCAGCTGTTGTTGAACCGTTCGACTCACCCGTTCCGGATAGAGTTCAGCCGCGATCCGGAAAAGACCCTCAGCGCCGCTTTCGAGATTCTGAAGCTCAAAGCCGGCCTGCATAGCGGCGATCAGGTGGTGGTGATCTCCGATATCCTGGCCGGTACCGGGGTCGATGCGGTCCAGGTGCGACAGCTCCCTTGAGCGCCCGATGACCGCGCCGACGCTGCCGTTTGATTGGGAGGTCAAGTTCACCCGCCGTCGCGGTTCGATCGCCCTGCAGGTGCACCCGGACCGGGTCCGGGTGCTGGCCCCGAAGGGAACTGCGCAACGCGAAATCCGACAGCTGCTGCTTGAGCGTCAGGATTGGCTTGAAAGTGCGCTTCTAAAGCAACGCCAGCGTCCAATCCCCCACAAGAACTACCAGAACGGCGAAAGCTGGCTGTTCGACGGCCTGCCACACCGGCTGCAAGTGGAACTAAGCGATACTGTCGATCACGGCTCCCCTTGTGTTCAACGACTCGATGGTCGCCTGCTGCTTCGATTACAACCCAGCCAGGATAGCCTCGAACAACGTGCCCAGGCCCTGCGCGACTGGTATCAACAACAGGCCCAACAACGCTGGCCCGAACGGCTCGATCACTGGATCGAGATCACCGGATTAAAGCCTTCGGGTTTGAAGATAAGGCCCTACAAAAGCCGTTGGGGTAGCTGTACCCAGGATGGCCGCATCAGCCTCAATACCCTGCTGGCCATGGCACCACCAGAGGTGCTCGATTACGTCATCATTCACGAACTCTGCCATCTGCGCCATCTCAACCACAGCCCCGCTTATTGGCGGCTGGTTGAGCGCTTCTGCCCCCACCCCAAGCAGTACCGAGCTTGGCTGCGCCAACACAGCGATCAACTACGTTTTTGACCAACGCCGACTCCATAGGCTTAATTCCCAACCCAAACATGGGGTTAGGTCGTCAATCGACCCCTTGCGGTAAAAATCCTCTGATCTGAATCAACGCCCTAAAGGTCAGTAGGTGCTAACCTTTAGGGATATGTTTAACGGCAATTATCGTAGTAACAGCAAGTGGAGGCGCAGATGAACGATCTTCGTCTACATCCCCGAATCCCCTGCAGCCTGAGTGCCGAAGTCCACAACGATCGAGATGACCCGATCAACTGCCATATCAGCAACATCTCCCCCGGTGGGATGATGCTTGAGGGCGGCCCGGAGCTAAGAGAATTTGTTTTTTGCGGTCATCAAACTGATCGTGACCCGCTGCGCCATGCCATCGAAGTCAGCGTCGATATCAAACTGCCGGGCCAGACCCAACCGTTCCGCAGTCGAGCCCGCCTGCTCTATATCCGCCGCTTATCGGAGCTGCGCTTCAATCTGGGCTTTCGCTTCGTCGCCATCGCCCAGCTGCAAGCCAAGATGATGGAAGCCTATATCTTCGACCGTGGTTGCGATAACCCACTGCTGAAAAGCTCCATCGGCTCGGGCTAAGGTTGGCTGAGGCTGAACGCACAAGGTCCTTCCCGTCTGCTTTGAGCCCGCTACAATAGCGGTTCTCTCTATAGCCGTGATTCAGCATGTCCGATCAAGCCCATTTCGACCGCCTGTCCGAACGCTTCGGACGCAACATCTATGACACCCCCAAGGGCCGGATCCGGCTGCACTTTCTGCAACAGGATCTGCAAGCCCTGCTGGAGCAAGATAGCGAGCTGCTGATTCTCGATGCCGGAGGTGGTCAGGGCCAGTTTGCCCGTCACTGTGCGTCCCTGGGCCATCGCGTGGTACTGTGCGACCTATCCGAACAGATGCTCGATGCCGCCGACCAATTAAACCGGGAGCAGGGGCTGGAAGATCGGATCGAACTGGTCCGGGATTCAATCGAAAATTTCTGCCATCACGACACCCGTCAGTATCAGCTGATTCTCTGTCATGCCGTGTTGGAGTGGGTCCAGGAATCAGAACCCCTATTGCAGGCCCTGACTCAGCGTCTGGGCAACGCAGGGAGACTGTCGCTGATGTACTACAACCGCCACTCGATCGTATTGCGAAATGCCTTGCGCGGTAACTTTCGCAAAGCTCTCAGCGATCAGTTCGGCGGTGACGGAGGCGGCCTGACACCGACCCATGCCCGTGAACCGCAACAGATCGACTCGCAGCTGCAAGCCTTGGGGATGAGTATCGAAGCTCAGCTGGGGGTACGCTGTTTCTACGATTACCTGCCCCCCAAGGTGCGCCAGACCTATGCATTCGAGGATATTCTCGAACTGGAACAGCGCTTTCGCGATCAACTCCCGTACCGCCAGATGGCTCGCTATATCCACCTGATCGCGGCTAAGACTCAGCAATAAGGTGAACAGCCCTGCTCGACCACCTACCCTGCCGGCTTCTTCCAGGTTAAACAGAGGTCCGAGTTGGTATGCAGGCGCTCGAGAATCGGCAGCAACTGCTCACGGCTTAGGGTGTCGCCATGATGACGTGCTACGACCCGTTGAAAAGGCTCGAAGCTTTCCCGCGGATTAAGGTTTTGATTCAGGCGCATCAACTCCTGCACGCAGCGAATATCGAGCCCAACGCCCAGGCAGATATCCTCAATACGACAGGCCGCACAATCCGGCTTCTGCACCTCTATCGCCGGCATCTGACCGACATCGGTGAGTGGAATCATCCGACCAGTCGAATCCGGTACGGCATCCAGCGCCAACTCGTTGGCCCAACCAATAGTAGTCCCAGTGCCCGATTCGCGTTGCTGTCGACGTTTGACCACCCGGATCCTGAGCACCAGCAAGCCGGAAGCCAACAACAGGGTTGCCGACAACAGCATCAGGACATCCTGTCGCAGCCCGATCAAACAGAGTGCTGCGAAAATATAACCAAACGGCAATAGCTCGTAGAGCGGATCGCTCCAATAATGACGGTTGATCGGGGTTTGGGGCTGACGATGGTTAAGGCGCCGATAATCGGAGCGAAGCACCCAGATCCAGGCCCCCAAAAAATAGAGCAGCAAGCCGAGCACCAGCAGCACGCCGCTGTAAAACAGCAGAATCCAACTACCAGAGACCAGGTAAAAATAGGGCTTTAATTCGTAAACCGACTTGGGTAGCAAAACGACAACTTCCGTACATCACATGAACTGATTTGCTAAGTTCGCAATGTAACAGTCTTTTGTCGTCGATGAACGGTAACTTGCGCTAAAACTGCTCGAAGTCAAGGGATTAGAACAACTCGGTGCGGTCTAGGGAATCTACGAACAAGTCCCTAGGGTTCGCCCTGCGTCTACACCGCCAGTTTGGATTCAAGCCAACTGACCTGATTCCTGCCGGCCTGTTTGGCGGAATACAGCGCCTCATCGGCGGCTTTGATAATCATCTGCGGCTTATCCCCAGCTTCCGGGATCAGGGTACAAACGCCTACGCTGATGGTGACAAACTCACTGATCTCCGAATATTCATGGGGGATCTGCAGCGCCAGCACCGCCGCCCGACACTTTTCCGCCATCGCCAGGCTGTTTTCGGTATCCGCCAATACCAGAGCAAACTCCTCGCCACCATAGCGCGCAGCAAGATCCCCCGGTCGACGGGTAACGGATTTCAACGCCCCGGCAATCGCCCGCAGACACTCATCTCCCCGTAGGTGGCCGTAGTGGTCGTTATAGGCTTTGAAAAAGTCGACATCGGCAAAGACGAAGGAGATCGCAGCTCGATTCCGTATCGCCCGGTACCACTCCTTTTCAAGAAACTCGTCCAGGTGCCGACGGTTGGCCAGCTCGGTCAGGCCGTCAGAGCGTGACAGTGCTTGCAACTCCTGATTGGCCAGATTCAAGGCCAATGTTTTCTCTCGCACGGTCTCTTCCACAATAGCGGCGTGGCGTGCTGTGAGATAAATGTAGAGCGCGATCAAGGCCGTGAAGATCAGGCCGGCCAGACTCAGAATCAGACTGAAATTATCTCCGCGCTGGGTGACGTAGATGTTGGAGGGGGACGCCTGTATCGCCCAGTTACGCCCCCACAGCGAAGGCAGTTCACGCTCAAAGGAGATGCGCTGATAGGGGCTTCGTCCTTTGGGGGCATTGCTGAACAGCAATTCGGGCTTGTCCGGTCGGGTTTTATCGATCAACCGTATATGAAACTCGGCGCGGTTATCGGCGGTCAGGGAGCTGTTAACGATATCGCCAATCCGAAAAACCCCCAGTACAAAGCCCTCGACATTCTCCTTCCTGCTCAATGTGGTTGTCGGCAGGCCGGCAAAGATCGGCAGCACCGCCAAAAACCCCTTCCGTTTCTCACCACCCTGAATCAGATCGATACTTGAGCTTGCCTGTGGAGAGGCGGTCAGAATCGATTGGTTCAGCGTACTCAGACGGGTTGGACTTGAGCCCAGATCGAACCCCAGCGCGGCTTCGTTTCCCATCAGGGGTTCCACATAGTGGACCGGATAGTAAACCTCTCGCGTATCGACGGGCACCATCAACCCCTGAGCATCTCGCTGGGTGAACTCATAGCTGGGGATGTATTGCCGCATCGCCGCCTGAAACTGCTCCTTTTGAGAGTGCGGTACCTTAGGTATCCATTCCAACGCTTGAATATTGGGGTGGCGGCTGAGTATCTCCCGACTCACCTCGCGGAATCGATCAAGACCCGGCACCTGCGATTGGCCGAACAGAATGGAGAGCGAGTGCAGGGTTTCAAAATTGGTCAGCAGCTCGCGCTCCAGGACCTCGCTCCCTTTGATGATATCGGCCTGAAATTCGCTGGCGATACTGCGCTCTTCGGCTTGGTTAACCAGATACCCGGTAGCACCCGATAGGGTGACCCCGGTCAGAATGACCCCGATAATAATTAAACTGACTTTGACCGAAGAAGGCATAACAACTCTATTTCAAGATCCGGATACTGTCGGCTATCCCTGGCGCTAATTCAACGCCTTGATTCGGTTATAAATCAAGGCCTGCAACAGCATCGAACACCGACCTGTTCAGAACTAATCTAGCAGGCATTGTGGTCCGATGAGTAGAAAGATTAATTGGCACTAGCGGATAACAATACGTCGGTCGGTCTTGCCTCTCAACGCCAAACCGCGATGCCCCTTAGGGAACCTGCGAACAAGTCCCTGCTGCTTCTGCAAGCACCTGAAGTGCGCAAGTTCTAGGCGCAAGCTGCAGCTAATGGCCGTCGTCCTTAGCAAAGGTTGCAACGACGAAATTGTGTGCTTCTGGCCTTGCCCTGCGGGGCGTTCAGCTTGATCCGCACTCTGCGTTGCAGCTTTTCGCAAGGTCTAGACATTGCTTCAAAACTGCACCTGGATTGCGAACCAATCTGAAAGCCAGAAGTTAGCAAGGACTTATTCGTAGGTTCCTTAGACAACCCCCCTGCCACCCTTATAAACTCATTGTTCAACGTCAACGGGAGGCCGGTCGATGTCATCGCAACACTGGGACGAAAAAAGCTTCTGCGAGGATTACTCCAGCACCTGGGAGATCTCCGAAGACGAGGTTCATTACGGCTGGCTGGCGCCCGGTGAGCGACAGCTCAACCTGATCGATATCGACCTGGTCAACGCCAACGTGCTGGATATCGGCTGCGGCATGGGTGAGAACCTGATCGCCCTGGCCCACAAAGGCGCCAACGCTCACGGCATCGACATCTCCTCCCACATGCTCGAAGTCGCCCGTAAAAAACTGGCGCCCTACCATGACAGCCTGACCCCGGTACATCTGAAGCAACAGGATATGCGCAAGACCGACTTCTTCCCCGGCATCAGCTTCGATCTGATCCTGTCGGCCTACTCGCTGGAATACCTCAGTAATCCGGGTGAATTGAAAGAGCTGTTCTACAACCTGTTCAAGCGCCTCAAACCCGGCGGCATCTTTATTTTCTGCTTCTCCCACCAACTGCAGCACTACCGCCATAACATGCTGGCCAACCATTCCAGCAAGACCGGCGACGACCAGTTCTCTACTCTGATCTATTCGTTCCGCGACGTGGTCAGCGCGCTAAGCGAAGTGGGCTTTTTGATCGAGCGAGTGGTCGAACAGGGCACCCAGAATCCATCCCAGCTCAGTTACGAAGAAGCCCGCCAATTCCCGTACCACTTTCACCCGGATAAAAATCCCTGCCATCCGCAGTTCGATAAGCAGAGCAACCAGGTCCCACACACGGTGATCTACAAGGTCCGCAAGCTCGACAGCCACGGCCTCAAGCAGGACCAGCAACTGACCTTCAACTACCGCAACAACCAGATCCGGATCTGGGGTCAGAATCGCACCATCGACGAGAGCTTCGACTTTGCGGCCCAGGGCCGCACCTATTGCGCCCATAAGCTGGCCCGTTACGACAACGTGGTCGGCCTCTGCGAAGCTTTCAGCCTCGAGGTCCAATCCCAGCACCTGCAACCCTTCGATGAGGCCGAACTGAAGCTGGATCTGGACGGTAGCGTTCACCACCGCTCAGTACCGGCGAACTCAATCCAAGCGCTACTTCACAGTCAACTGCTGCAGGAGGGCTTAAATCCCTGCTACAGCCGCAGCACCTTTATCGGCAATCAGGAGATGGAGACCGGTCTGTATATCAAGCGCCTCGACCCGATCTACGGCCAGATCGGACGCCTGTTCCCCGACCAACAGCTAGGCATCCTGGTATTCATCAACGGTGAAGAACCGGCCCACGGCACCATCGGTCTGGAAGATATCACCGCCACCGTCGGCGATCGAATTCAGGTGTTCTATATCGCCACCCGCTGGGGTAAAGCCTGGCGACCGAAGAGCCGGACCGACGAGCAACTGGATCTCTTCTGAGCAGCGGGCAAATCGGTGCCGGTGTCATGACGCGGGGGGCCTGACGGCGTATAATCCGCCCGTCTTCAATCCAGTCCAATACCCGGCACCCGCCCCATGGCCAAAGATTCCGATCAGCTCTATGCCCAACCGCTGAACCAGATCGTCGACTTTCAATTCGACGAGCAGGTCGTAGGCGTGTTCGCCGATATGATCAACCGCTCGGTGCCCGGCTACGCCACCGTGGTCAAATCCCTTGGCATCCTGGCCGCCCGCTATGCCCAACCCGACAGCAATCTTTATGATCTGGGCTGCTCACTCGGTGCTGCCACCTTGTCGATGCAACAGCAGGTTCGTCAGCCCAACTGCCGGTTTATTGCCATCGACAACTCACCGGCCATGATCGAGCGCTGCCGCGAGCACCTACAGGTGGCGGCGATGCTGGAGGAGGCCGAGCCCCGGACGGAACTGGTCTGCGCCGATATCAACACGATTGAAATTCGCAACGCCAGCGTGGTAGTGATGAACTTCACCCTGCAGTTTATCGAGCCGGATCAACGCTTCGACCTGCTGCAACGAATCTACGACGGGCTTAAACCCGGTGGGGTGTTGCTGCTGTCCGAAAAAATCGCCTTTGAAGATGACGCGATTCAACAGCGATTGACCGATTGGCATCATGATTTCAAGCGTGCCAACGGCTACAGCGATCTGGAAATCAGCCAGAAACGCTCCGCGCTGGAGAAAGTGATGCGGCCCGAGTCCCTATCACTGCACCAACAGCGCCTTGGCCAGATTGGCTTCAGCTGCGTACAGCCCTGGTTCCAGTGTTTCAATTTCGCCTCCATGCTGGCGATCAAGTAACCCCCGTCGTTATTCACCTCTTACTCTTGGCAGCCTACCGACCATGACCGATCCGCTCCATCCGGCCCTCGACTTCAGCGATTTTTTCACCCAACTTCAGCACAGTGAACTGGCACCCTGGGTCGACCCGCTGCAACAGCGAATCAACGAAAAGCTGACGCGGCTCAACCACGGCGATATGCCCGGCTGGCTGGCCGCCTTCGATGCCCTGCCGGAGCTGACAAGCGATCAGACGGATCTGGATCGTGGCAGCCTGCTGATCGGTACCGAGCAGGGCTGCAGTTCGGATCAGCATCAGCAGCTGGAACAAGCAATGCGGCAGCTGATGCCGTGGCGCAAAGGCCCCTACTCGGTATTCGGGGTTGAGATCGATACCGAGTGGCGCTCGGACATGAAGTGGGATCGACTTAAGGACAGCATCGCGCCGCTGCACAACCGCAATGTGTTGGATATCGGCTGTGGGAACGGCTATCACTGCTGGCGGATGCTGGCCGCAGGAGCCCGCCGGGTTATCGGCATCGATCCGTCATGGAAGTTTCTGCTGCAGTTCCGAGCCCTGAAGAAGTATCTGGGCGAGCTGCCGGTCGAACTGTTGCCATTGGGGATTGAGGAGCTACCGCAGAAGATGCAGATCTTCGATACGGTCTTCTCGATGGGAGTTTTCTATCATCGCCGCAGTCCGATCGACCACCTGCTGGAGCTACAGAGCTTCCTTCGCCCCGGTGGAGAGCTGGTGCTGGAAACCCTGATAATCGACGGCGATGCCCAGCAGATGCTGCTGCCGGCCGACCGCTACGCCCAGATGCGCAATGTCTGGTTCCTGCCCAGTGCCGAGGCCCTGTGTGGCTGGCTTGAACGCTGCGGATACCAGCAAGTTCGCTGTGTCGACATCAATCAGACCAGCATCGAAGAGCAGCGCGCCACCGACTGGATGCAGTATCACTCGCTGGCCCAGTTCCTCGATCCGAATGATCCCAACCGCACCGTTGAAGGCTACCCGGCCCCCAAACGCGGACTGTTTATCGCCCAGCGAGCCTATTAAAAATATCGGATCACAGAGACCGGTTCGCCTGCTGCTCCAGCTCCTGGGCTCGCGTTGCACTGATAGTACGACCCGGCAGGGGTAACAGGCCCGGTACCAGGCGGCGATAATGGCGGTAGGCATCGCCGAATTGCTCGATCAGCTTGCGCTCTTCCAACCGGGAGCCGATCACAAAGTACAGACTGGCCAGCACGCTCAGCAACAGCTGGGCCGCGTCCATCGAACGACTCCAGATCAACACCAGCGCGAGGAAATACCAGGGGTGCCTCACCCATCGGTGCCATCGACCCAACCGCAGCCGAGCCTGCTGTTCCGGATCCCGCACCCCGAGATGACGTTGCCGCCACTGCCGACTACCGCTGAACTCGGCCATCGAGTAATCCCCAGAGCTGCTGAAAAACCCCACCAGCGCCGCCACGGACAGTCCATTCATCAACCAGCCGCTCCAGCCACTCCAATGCACCAGCAAGGGTCCGCTGGCCTGCAGATACAGCCATAGAAGCGGAACCAGCAGCAACACGGCCAATAGGTTGTAGAGCCCGCGATAGGCCGGCATTAATGCAGGCCAGTGCTGCAAGCACCAATGCTTACAACGGCGGGAGGCCAGGAAGGAGTGCAGCAGGCAGTAACCGATAAAGTACAACCCGAGCGCAATCAGCGAAGCCGTCACAGACACTCCTCGATAAGTTTCAACCTAAAGATCAGCCTAGCTGATGGACAACCTCACTGGACAGCTTGACGTTGTCATGGACCGGACAGCGATCGCAGACCCGATCCAGAAACTCGGCTTTTTCGG
The DNA here is from genome assembly GCF_003345655.1 of Motiliproteus coralliicola. GTDB lineage: Bacteria > Pseudomonadota > Gammaproteobacteria > Pseudomonadales > Balneatricaceae > Motiliproteus > Motiliproteus coralliicola. The sequence goes on along the minus strand of NZ_QQOH01000002.1, from coordinate 494,634 downwards.
CGTCGGTCATATCGGCATCAATCGTCGCCGAGATCCTGATCTGCTGGAAGCCGGTCCGGTCTTCGGTGGGTTTGCCCAGCAGACCAGCAGGATTCAACTCCCCTTCAGCAATAACTTCCATGCCACGAAGCTCCAACCTCTCCTGCATCGCGACGGTACGGGCGATCGTTGCTACACAGCCCGACATGGAGAACAGAAACAGCTCCAAAGGCGTCGGCCCTTCGTTGTTGCCACGGGCATTTTGCGGCTGATCGATAGTCAGGTGATGGCCGCGAACATCGGCGGTGATCGTGTAGCTGTTCCCCATCGTCGCACTGACGCTGACAACCTTGTTCGGCATGATAGATCCCTCAATGATAAGAAATCACTAATATACCTAGCCGTATGGATAGCAGCAAGCATCCGTGCGACTCGCATTCAACGCGGGATCAGAACCGGGTAATGGGTCGTGGATGGCCGTTAGAGTCGATCGCCACAAACGTAAAGCAGGCCTCGGTGACCTTCTCCTCGTGATGGGAGTGGTACCGAGTCACCCAACTTTCAACCTTGACCTTGATAGAGCTGGTACCGATCCGCTCCACCTGGCAATAGCAGCTGACTTCGTCACCCACTTTAACGGGCTTATGGAAGGTCATCCCATCAACGGCCACCGTTACCACCGGCCCACCAGCTTCCTTCGCCGCGAAGCTGCCACTGGCAATATCCATTTGCGACATCAGCCAGCCACCGAAGATATCACCATTAGCGTTAGTATCGGCGGGCATCGCCAGGGTACGGCTCGACGGAATCCAGTTTTGCTCTGAAGGGGACATACACACTCTCGTCAAATTAGATAAACAGCTATACTGCCCGGATACTACCAAACTTACCCGAGCCGAGGCCGCTTATGTCACGATTTCTTATTCCTGTATTGAAGCGCTTAGCCGTACTGTCAGTCGCTGCTCTAGTTCTGATCGCTACCGCACCCGACCCAATCAGCCCCATAGCCAACACCTATGCCAAAGGCGGTAATGGTGGTGGCAACGGAGGCGGTAATGGCGGTGGAAATGGTGGCGGCAACGGCGGTGGTAATGGCGGCGGCAACGGAGGAAGCAACGGCAATAGCAGCGGTGCGGACGAGGATGACAGCCAGGATGCTCAAGGCCACTCAAGCCGCGGGCTGGGTCATGGTCACAGCCACAGCCAGGCCGATAATGATCAGGCTGATGATGAGGAAAGCTCAAAGAACGCCAAGCTGGGTAGACTCAATGCCGCCCATGCTTCCGATCGTGCCCGCGAGCGTGCAGCGGAACACTCGGCAGTTGGTCAGTTGGCCAGTTACAGCGATCTAGTTAGCGACACCGAAGCGGATGTCGAAGAACAGGCCCGGTTGGCGCTGGATACCTTGACGACAGCCAGCAACAAGCCGCTGAGCAGCTCGGTAATCGACGAGGTCAATAGTCTGCTTGGTATCTCCGAACCCAATGCTGTAGTCGACGCGATGAAGTCGCTGCTGGAAGACCCGGTAGATGAACCCGTCGATGACGAAGACCCGGAATCAGCGCCGGAGACTGAATCAAACTCCTGATTATTTAGCTTGTTGCTCGTAAGCAAGCTGTGACGATCTCAACTGACTGAGCAAGGGATCATCGATCCCTTGTCCGGTCAGCTTCTTCGCGTTTCTGAATGCAGCAACGGCAGCCCGGGTTCTCGGTCCGGCAATTCCATCCTCAACTCCTGCAGCATAACCGGCATTATTAAGCGACAACTGCACAAAGCGGGTGATGGCTCGCCGAGCTTCCCGCGGATCAATCGAGATTCGGCCGGCAATTTGTCGCTGGACTGCTTGCCAACGCGGTTTGTCGACTCGAGCGCTTAGTTTCTGGATCAACAACGGCGCGGTCTGGTCGCCATTGTGCTCGGCCCGACTCAACCACAGCAGCGCCATCGGTATATTTTCACGCCCCCCCAGGCCGCTGGCATAGATCACTCCCATCGCCAACTGGGCCTCAACCTGGCCATTCGCCGCCGCGCGCTCCATCCACTGCGCTCCCCAGGCAAGTTCCGACTCCCCTCCTCGTCCGTTCAGCATCATCTCGGCGAGGAAGTACTGCGCAGATGCATGGCCAGATTCCGCCGCTTGGGTAAGCAGGGCCCGGGCTGCTGTCGGCTCCTTATCTCCCCCACGTCCCAGTAAGCGGTTCATACCCAATAGGTACTGTGCCCCCGTGTGGCCGCGTTCCGCCGAGTAAGCCAACAGGACGTTGGCTTTATACAGGTCAGCTTTCCTACCTGTTCTATCCAGTATCAACGCCTCTCGATAGGCGCTTTCTGCATCGGTCGAATCCGCAACCTCGTAGGGCTCTTTGACACTGGTCGGCATCAATAGCTGACAACCAGATAACAGCAAGACTGCCAGACCAAACAGCAGCCCCTTTAGCCGACACCAACTCGGTAATGATACTGAACTGATCAGGTACAAATCCGTCTCCTTCCCTTCGCTATCCAACTGGTAACTTAAATGATGCCCCACTAAATCGGAACACCCAGCATGTAAATAATATTTGACATTCCGAACAATATATCTAAACTTCGCGGTCTAGGTCTTTGCATCTGAACGAGGAGCCTCTGTTAGTCACGGCTTCCGTGACGAGCCGAGGTATTGTGCCGCAGGTCATTTTTGTCCTGCGGTTTTTTTTTGCCTGAAAACCGCTAAAGTAGTGGGTCTTCACCAGCTGCTCGGATCTACACCAGCTCGATCAGCAGCGTTGTGGCAATCCGTTTCAATTACCATCGCACTATACGAGTAACGCACATGCACGCCGGAGTCTGGGCTGCCGTCGGCGCCTTTGTACTTTGGGGCTTTCTGCCTCTGTATCTGAAAACTGTAGACCATGCGCAACCCAGCGAGATCCTCGCCCACCGGATTGTCTGGTCACTACTGTTTGTCTTGCTGCTGCTGGGGCTCAAGCGGAATTGGGGTTGGCTTCGAGAAGTGGTTCAGTCGCCGAAGCTGATGCTCACCGGCGTGGGCTGTGCCGTGCTATTGAGTATCAACTGGCTCACCTACATCTGGGCGGTCACCTCCGGCTACATTATCGAGGCTAGCCTGGGCTATTTTATCAACCCGTTGCTTAACGTCCTGATGGGGATGTTGTTTCTGGGTGAGCGCTTACGCGCCATGCAGTGGCTGGTTTTGGCGATCGCCGCCTCCGGGGTGCTCTATATGACCATTGTTTACGGTCAGCCGCCCTGGATCGCCCTGATCCTGGCTTTCAGTTTCGGTTTCTACGGTCTGATCCGCAAAGGGTCTCCACTGGGTTCCACCGAGGGCCTGATGCTCGAAACCGTGATCATTGTGCCGCCGGCACTGGCCTGGCTGATCTATCTGTCAAGCCAGGGAGAGGCCGTCTTCGGTCAAGGGATCATGAGCGACAACCTGTTACTGGCCGGTACCGGCATCGCCACCGCACTGCCGCTGCTCCTGTTCGCCTACGGTGCCAAACGGATCACCCTGACGCTGCTGGGCCTGCTGCAATACATCGGCCCGTCGATCCAACTGGTGATCGGCGTCTGGCTGTTTAACGAGGTTTTCGACGGCCCTAAGGTTGTGGGCTTCAGCCTGATCTGGCTGGCGTTAGCGCTCTATTCGCTGGAAGGTTTTCTGCATCACCGCCGAAAGACCAATCCTCCGGTACAGCATCAATAACCGCCAGCCGGCCGTTGTGGTAGCTCATCAACTGGTTCCAGATCGTCTGGGTGTCGGCCTGGAACAGCAACTCCGGATCCCCGGGAAGAATCAACCACTGGCCGTGGATGATCTCCAATTCCAACTGCCGAGGCGCCCAGCCGGTATAACCGGCGTAGATACGAAAGCGCTGCGGCAACGCTTGTTCCAGCAGTTGCTGAAACTGACCACCCGACAAAGCTACCCGTAACTGCTGTAGCAATACCCCTGGGCTCGACTCGTCAGTCTCATCCGTCGGCTCTTCAAACAGCATCACCCGCTGATCCATCGAAACCGGGCCCCCCCAGAACAGCTTCTGATCCGCCTTGGCATCCGCCACTCGACCTTCAAACTCGGTCCCTAAGGTCAATCGGGTGGGTCGATTGATGATCACCCCCACAGCGCCATTTCTGTTGTACTGCAGCAGTAGCACCACAGCTTGCTTGAAGCGCGGGTCCTTCTGTTGCGGCATCGCAACCAGCAATCGTCCGGGTTTGAGTAATTTTTGCGGGCTCTGCTTCGAGTATGAATCCTGCTTGGCAAAAGGATGGAGGAAGGGCCAAGCCTGAACCGTTGATACGGTCCCCAATAACACCAGCCCAAGCAACAGACAGCGTGACAATCTGGATAAGGTTTGAGAGAAGGAGAACTCAGGCATGGGCGACCTCCGCGACACTCAGTCCACTGGGTCTTCCGGGCGAACCCTCACGAAAACCAGCGTCCCTGCGAGGGCTGAAGCAGCTGAAAAGAAAGCGGCCCTGTGACAGGTCATCAGGGCCTAAAAAGGACAGCTGATTAAACTATAGTCGAAGCTAGCGATATATGCCTAAAAATTGAGCAACTGCCTGTATTCACTGGGGGAATAGCCGGTCCACTGCCGAAACGCGCGGGTAAAGGAGCGCGCTTCGCTAAACCCCAGCTGGCTGGCGATCTCGGCCATGGGCAGCTGCAGTATCCGCAGTTTCTCGATCGCCAGATCCTGCCTGACCTCATCCTTGATCCTCGGATAGGAGCTACCTTCGGCCCTCAGCCGCCGGCGAAGGGTCTGTCCACTTAAACCGAACTCTCTAGCCAGTTGTTCAAAAGGAGGCAAACGCAACTGTTCAGACGCCTGATTCAACAACCTCGAACGAATTCGAGCTCGATAGCTTTCGTTATCATCGGGAAGCACCATCAACGCACGGGGCGAGTCGCGGAGAAACTGTGCCAGATCACGCTGGCTCCGCACCCGCTCCTGGGCCAGGTAGTCGGCTCGAAAACTCAGCTTCAGCATCGGTTGATTGAACCGCTGCTGACAGGGAAACAGATACTTCAGCTCACTGCTGTGGGCCGGGATGGGGTACGGGAAGCTGACCTGCTCCAACCGAATCCGCCGCCCGATCACCCAGCTGGCAAAACGATGCCAGATCACCAACCAGAACTCGGTATAGAAATGGTCCGGATCCAGTTCCGGCCGAGCGAATGAAAACTCGATCTCGGCCAGCTCGCCGCGGCGCTTGAGGTGCATCTGGATGTCATCGGTGAACAGGTTATAGAACTCGATCCCCTGCTGCAGAATCGCCTGCAGATTGTCATAGTGCAGTGCATGCCGGGTCATCATCGCAAACACGCCACGCTTGCAGGGATGGGCCGTACAACCCATGAATTCATCGTCCAACAGGGCCCAGACCTGTTGCACCAGTGCGGCCATCTGCGCCGCCGGCGCCCGCGGCTGTTTGAGCTGCTGGGGCCAGATCCCGACCTGCTCCAGCAGTTCATCGGGGAGATGCCCCTGCCGCTCGGCGCAACGCAATGCCGCCTGGACGTAATGAATATCAACGGTCGCCATCAGTTACCCGCTTTATACTTAAACCATACAACCGGTTTTAATTCCGAGTGTTCACCCACTCACAATGTAACATTTTGTGATCAAAGCGGTCACATATCGTCATTTATTGTGATCTAACAATCACCGATAGTAACTACCCTAAAAGAGGCCCAGATCCTCAAATCAGGCCCTACCCAAGCCTTCATAGCGTAGATACAGGAAGCTATTACCATGAGCCAAGCCAACGATCCTATCGTCATCGTCTCCGCCGCCCGCACCCCGATGGGTGGCATGATGGGTTCCCTGAGCGCTGTCCCCAGCCCCCAGCTGGGCGCGACCGCCATCAAGGCCGCCGTCGAGCGCGCCGGTCTGAGCGGCACCGATATCGACCAGGTCATCATGGGCTGCGTGCTGCCCGCCGGCCTGGGTCAGGCCCCTGCGCGCCAAGCGGCATTGGGTGCCGAACTACCGCTGTCCGCGGGCTGTAACACCATCAACAAGATGTGCGGCTCGGGCATGAAAGCGGTGATGGATGCCCACGACCAGATCAAAGCCGGCACCAGCGACGTGATGGTCGCCGGTGGCATGGAAAGCATGAGCCAGGCCCCCTACCTGCTGCCCAAAGCCCGCGCCGGATTTCGCATGGGCCACGGCGAAGTGATCGACTCCATGTTTTTCGATGGCCTGCAGGATGCCTACGAAGGCGGCCTGATGGGCAGCTTCGCCCAGTCCTGTGCCGACGAGTACAACCTGACTCGCGAAGCGATGGACCAGTTCGCCATCAACTCACTGAACAAAGCCAACAAAGCAATCAACGAAGGCTGGTTCGAGGGTGAAATCGCCCCGGTTACCATCAAGTCCCGCAAGGGTGAGCAGGAAGTCACCTTCGACGAGCAGCCCGGCAATGCCAATATCGACAAGATTCCGCAACTTCGCCCTGCTTTCAAAAAGGACGGAACCGTCACCGCGGCCAACTCCAGCTCGATCTCCGACGGTGCCGCCGCGCTGGTGTTGATGCGCGAGAGCGATGCTCAAGCCCGCGGTCTGAATCCGCTGGCACGAATTGTTGGCCACAGCACCCATGCCCAGAAGCCGTCCGAGTTCACTATCGCCCCGATCGGCTCGGTCCAGAAGCTGCTGGAGAAGATCAACTGGAGCACCGACGATGTCGACCTGTTCGAGATCAACGAGGCCTTCGCCATGGTCACCATGCTGGCGATCCAGGAGCTGGGTCTGGATGCCGACAAGGTAAACGTCAACGGTGGCGCCTGTGCCCTGGGTCACCCGATCGGCTGTTCCGGAGCCCGGATTCTGGTCACCCTGATCTACGCCCTGCAGCGTCTGGGCAAGAAGCGCGGCCTGGCGTCCCTGTGTATCGGTGGTGGTGAAGCGACCGCCGTGGCGATCGAACTGATCTGAGGACCCTGACATGGATATGATGCTCAACGAAGATCAATCGATGATCCAGGAGATGGCGCGTAAGTTTGCCGAGGGCGAGCTGGCGCCGGTGGCTGAAAAACTGGATCAGGAAGGCGATCGCGAGCTGTTTCTGAGCAACCTCAAGCAGCTGGCCGAGCTCGGCTTTATGGGCCTGAATGTCAGCGCCGAGTATGGCGGCACCGAAGCCGGTACCGTCGCCTTCAGCGTTGCGATCACCGAGATCGCCCGTGCCTGCGCTTCCACCGCGGTGACCATGTCGGTCACCAATATGGTCGCCGAAGTGATCCAGGTGGTTGCCTCCGAAGAGCAGAAGCAGCGCTACCTGCCCCGTCTGTGCAGCGGTGAGTATGCAGCCGGCGGCTTCTGTCTGACCGAAACCGGCGCCGGGTCCGACCCCTCCTCGATGAAGACCAGCGCCGTGCTGGATGGCGACGAGTGGGTCCTAAACGGTGCCAAGCAATTTATCACCAGCGCCGAGTTCGCCGGTGTCTTTGTAGTCTGGGCGGTAACCGATAAGGACGCCCCCAAGGGCAAGGGCATCTCCTGCTTCCTGGTCGAGAACAATATCCCCGGCCTGACCGTCTCCAAGGCAGAGAAAAAGATGGGGCAACACGCCTCGGCCACCAACGAAGTGCTGTTTGAAGATTGCCGCATCCCCAAGGATGCGCTGATGGGCAAGCTGAACGATGGTTTCCGTGTCGCCGTAGCCGAACTGGCCGGCGGTCGTATCGGTATCGGCTCGCTGGCACTGGGTATCGGTCAAGCCGCGATGGACTACGCCCGCGTCTACCTGACCGAGCGTAAGCAGTTCGGCAAGCCGATTGCCAACTTCCAGGGCCTGCAATGGATGCTGGCCGACGCCTACACCGAGCTCGAAGCTGCCCGACTGCTGCTGATGAACGCCGCCGCCACCAAGGAGCGCGGCGAGCCGTTTGCCAAGCAGGCATCGATGGCCAAGCTGTACGCCTCCGAAAAAGCCAACGCAGCCTGCTACACCGCGCTGCAGATGATGGGTGGCTACGGCTACATCAAGGAGTTCCCGCTGGAGCGCTACACCCGCGATGCCCGCATCACCTCGTTGTACGAAGGCACCAGCGAGATTCAACGGGTGATCATCGCCCGCGAACTGCTGCGCGAGATCGGCTAATCCCCGCCCTACTGATTTAAGGACAGAGTATGAAACTGCAAGATAAAGTTGTTCTAGTTACCGGTGGTGCTTCCGGGCTGGGACTCAACAGCTGCCGCCAACTGGCCAAGCAGGGTGCCAAAATCGCCGCCTTCGATCTGAATGAAGAAGCCGGTAACGCTTTGGCCGACGAGCTGGGTAATCAGGGCTTGTTCCTGAAGGTCGACATCACCAGCAGCGATGCGGTCGAAGCCGCCGTTGCTCAGGTGATCGAGCATTACGGCACCATCGATGTGGTGGTTAACTGTGCCGGTATCGCGCCGGGCGGCAAGGTGGTCGGTCGTAACGGCCCATTGGCGCTGGAGAAGTTCGCCCAGGTGATCAACATCAACCTGATCGGCACCTTCAACGTGCTGCGCGTTGCCGCAGCCCAGATGGCCACCAACGAAGCCGACGGTAATGGCGAGCGCGGCGTGATCATCAACGTCGCCTCGGTTGCCGCGTTCGACGGTCAGATGGGACAGGCCGCCTACAGCGCCTCCAAGGGCGGTGTCGTCGGTATGACCCTGCCGCTGGCCCGTGATCTGGCCAGTCTGGGTGTTCGGGTAATGACTATCGCCCCGGGAATCTTCGATACCCCGATGATGCAGGCGATGGACGACAAGGTACGTGATCCACTGATTCAGATGGTGCAGCATCCCAAGCGCTTCGGCGATCTGGACGAATTCGCCGGACTGGTACAACACATCATCGAGAACAGCTACCTGAACGGCGAAACCATTCGCCTGGATGGCGGAATCCGGATGGAGCCGCGCTAAGCTCGAATCAGATCGACAAGCTCAGAAACAACAAAGCCGCCTCCGTAAACGGGGCGGCTTTTTTATTGCTTCAGCCTTAGCCGGTTGCTTTATAGGTCGTTGATCTCACGCTGAAACTGGTAGCGTTTCGAGGTGACGTAACCTTCCATGCGGCGCAGCTTTCGATCGATCTCCTGCATCCGCTGATGAATATCCTTGAGTCGCTGTGCCGCCGGCTTCTGGTATTGGAACAGGTGATGCTCCTCCTTTTGACCGTAGGCACCTTCGCTTTGCTCGGTTCTGCGAGGGCGCTTGGCCAGCAGAAAGTAACCGGCGATATAAGCGATCACAAACAGCTGGGTAACAAAGATAAACAAGCTGATCGCGATCAAGCGGGCGGCCCACAACGGAATATCGAAGTAATCCGCCAACCCGGCACAGATGCCTGCCAGCATGCCCCGTTCGGGGTTCCGATAGAGGTTTCGGTTGTAACCATTCGCTTTGTTCGGGGTTTGATCGTACATAGTGATCTCCTTAGTCAGACTCCCGCTTCCAACCGGTGTCCTGGTCGGTCAGGATTCGCTCCAGCGTGTTGATACGCTGTTCCAGGCCTTCAATGGTTCCGGCCATCTGCCGTAGCAGCTGTTGCTCTTCCTGAGACAGACCCTGCTGAGCCTTACGTTTGCTCCAGTAATGCAGGATCAGCCACAAGGGTGCCACGATGGTGAGAAATACGATCGATGGCACGAAGAAAAAAACCATGGTGCTCATAAGCTGCTCACCTATTCAGCGTTGTTTTTCATCTTGTTTTTGATCGCATCCAGCTCCTGCTGGATATCATCTTCGGCAGCCAGATCATTGATCTCGTCGGCCAGGTTGGTCTTCTGAGTGTTGCCCATATCGTAAGCTTCCACCTGCCCTTCCAGATCGTCGAGTCGACGCTCGTACTGGTCAAACTTGTCGAAAGCCCGGTTCAGTGTTTCCCGATTGGTCTTCTTACGAATCTCCAGTCGCGACTGGCCGGTCTGCTCACGAACCAGCAGCTCTTTCTGTTTAGCTTTGGCAGCCTCAAGCTTGCTCTGCAGCTGACCGATTTCGTCGTTGAGCACTTCCAGCTGCTCATTCAGGAAGCTGAGCTCTTTGTTACCCGCTTCGGCGGCCTCTTCGGCGCGGCGCTTCTCCATCAGTGCGCCTTTGGCCAGATCTTCACGACCCTTGCTGATCGCCAGTTCGGTTTTCTTAAGCCAGTCCGCCGCTTCTTCCAGCAGGGTTTCAATACGACGCTGAAGCTCCTTTTTGTCCGCGATCAGCTTGGCCGACGTGGTTCTGACTTCGATCAGCGTATCTTCCATCTCCTGGATCATCTGACGGATCATCTTCTTCGGATCCTCGGCACGGTCCAGCAGCGAGGTGATGTTGGAATTCACGATGTCCTGAAAGCGAGAAAAAATACCCATGATGGTTCTCCTTGTGTTGTTGCCTAAAACTTCAATTACTCCAGATATAGCGATTACCGTGCCAGCTTTAGACAGGCCACTTAACCTAATGTTTTAAAAGAACTTGTTAACAAAAAGCAAAATTAACCATTGAAAGCAGAATGGCTAAAAAATACACTTTTAGCCATATAGATCATTTTGAATGGATTTTTTAGCCAATGGATATGCCAGCTATTCTCGGCGAGTCCGAGCTGTTCAACCAAACCCTGGAACAGCTCAGCCTGGTCGCCCCGCTGCACAAGCCCGTTCTCGTTTTAGGTGAGCGCGGGACCGGCAAAGAACTGATGGCCCAACGGCTGCACTACCTGTCCGAGCGCTGGGACAAACCCTTTATCAAGCTCAACTGCGCAGCCTTGAGCGAGTCATTGCTGGAGTCCGCGCTGTTTGGCCATGAGTCCGGCGCCTTTACCGGCGCCAGTCGCCAGGTCAAAGGCTGCTTCGAGCGAGCCCACGAGGGCACCCTGTTTCTGGATGAACTGGCTACCGCCTCCTTAAGGGTGCAGGAAAAACTGTTGCGGGCGATCGAGTATGGTGAGATCGAACGCCTGGGCGGACAAGAAACCCTACGCGTCGATGTGCGGGTAATCGCCGCAACCAATGCCGACCTGCCAACTTTAGCGCAACAGGGGGAGTTCCGTGCCGACCTACTCGATCGGCTGGCCTTCGATGTCCTGCACCTACCACCGCTGCGCCTGCGCGACATGGATATCCTGTTGCTGGCCGAAAGCTTTGCTATGGCGATGTGCCGGGAGCTGGATTGGCCGGTGTTCGCCGGCTTCACCGAGCACGCCGTCGAACAGCTGATGGACTACCACTGGCCCGGTAATATCCGCGAGCTGAAAAACGTGATCGAGCGGAGTCTGTATCGTCACCCCGATGCCCAGCTACCGCTTGATGAAATCATCATCGATCCGTTTCTACGCCCCTGGGTAGACCCTATGGCGACAACCGCAGCAGCATCGGGAGCTGTTCCGACAACTGACTCTGAAAGCCGGCCGGTAACAGCAACCGAGACTAATCCGGTCAGCCAGGTGGTAGCGACAAGAGATATGAAGCAACAGGTCGCCGATTTCGAGCGCCAGCTGTTACAACAGGGATTGCGTCACAACAGTTATCAACAGAAGCGCACCGCCAAGCACCTGGGGCTGAGCTATCACCAGCTCAGGGGCTATCTGCGCAAATACCCCGAGCTACTAGAGCGCTGAAGCACCATAAAAAAAGCCGCCCTTAGTGAAGGACGGCTTTCTGAAGAACTCAACAAATGGACGCTTACATCTTCGACTGCAGGTAGTTCTGGATACCGATCTTCTTGATCAGCCCGAGTTGCTGCTCCAGCCAGAAGGTGTGGTCTTCCTCGGTATCGGCCAGCAAGCCCTCGAGGATTTCACGGCTCTGGTAGTCGCTCTCGGCTTCGCACAGGGCGATCGCTTTCTTCAGCTCATCGCCGACCTCGTATTCCACCAACAGGTCGTTGTTGAGCATCTCAGGGACATCCTTACCAACCCGCAGCGGGTCACGGTTGACCATATTCGGCGTGCCTTCGAGGAACAGAATCCGCTCAATCAGCTTGGAGGCGTGCCCTTTCTCATCTTCAAACTCGTGAGCGATCCGTTCGTACAGCTCGTTCAAGCCCCAATCGCGGTACATCTCGGAATGGATAAAGTACTGATCCATGGCGGTCAGCTCGCTGGCCAGCAGGCGGTTCAGCTGGTCGATGATTTTTTGATTGCCTTTCATGGGGTTTTCCTCAGCTCATCTGCGACTGCAGGTAGTTCTCGATGCCGGAGTTCTGAATCAGGTATTGCTGCGTCTCGATCCAGTCCACATGCTCTTCTTCGTATTCCAGGATATCCTCGAGCAGATCCCGGCTGACGTAATCCTGCTGGTTCTCGCACTCGGCGATGGCGGCCCGCAGCGCATCCAGCTGCTCCATCTGCAGGGTCATATCGCATTCGAGCATCTCGGCGGTATGCTCACCGATACGCAAGCGATTGAGGTTCTGCAGGTTCGGCAACCCCTCCAGAAACAGAATCCGTTCGATCAGATCGTCGGCCTGTTTCATATCTTTGATCGATTTCTTATAGCTCTTCTCGTTCAGCTCACCCAAGCCCCAGTTGCGAAACATCCGTGCATGCAGGAAGTACTGGTTGATTGAGGTCAGCTCGATCGTAAGTATTTGATTGAGGTGCTTGAGCACCTGATCATTGCCTTTCATGTCGTCCACCTAGTGACAGTCAGTGGTTGAATACGGTCATTATCAAAAATGATAATCCGCAATTGTAGACCCAATTGCTCGGATTAACCAACCGCTAAGTTATTGATTATTCTACCTGGAAGATGTTATCAAAGTGCGAATCGTTCGCGATCTTAAGCCCATGGGAAAAGGCCGACAAACTCGCGCTGCGCAGCGGAATAAATGGCTTGTTGTGCTGTTTGCAGAATCGCTTAACCCGCAGACAGGCATCGTGGCTGACACAATCGATCGGGCAGAACACCAGATCGGCGTTGGCCAAACCGTAGCACAGGCCGGCACGACTATCCTCTTTGCCGCCGTCATGACAGATCAGCTCCCCGTTGAGCGACTCCACAAAGGTCCGTAATCGCGGTGTCACCGTGGCCCGCCCGCCAATATAACCCAGACGCTTTCCTTGTAGATCAAACTCGGCGGAGTCCCACTCCATGCTGTTCGGGCCATCCACGGGCTGGCGTTGAATTAACAACTGCTCCAATGCACGTTCCAGAGTGTCGCGTTCATGACGGGTTTCATCCAATTGCTCCAGCAACCCTTGCTGGCCGTGCTCCAGCTCGGTCAGGCGAAGGTCACGCTGTACCAGCTGTTGCTCCATCCACTCGAATCGACGGCTGAGGGTCCTGGCCTGCTTGCGGCTTTCGCTGAGCTGCTCCCAGAGTTGCTGATCCTGCTGCTGTGCGGGTTGAATCAACGCTCGCATCGAATCCAGCGCCCGCTGCTGTGCTGCCAGTAGATCCTCTTTGCGATTCAACTTGGCGGCATGGTCTAGCTGTATTTTCTCCAGGTTTTGCTGCAGCTCGATCAGCTGCTTCTCCAACCGGGCGGTATATTGCAGGTCAGCCCGGTTCGACGCCCCCTGCAGATGCGACAGCATATGCACTTCACCCAGGGCACGATCAGCCAATATCTGACTGGTTGAATGGTGACTCAGCAGCGCCCAGAACGGCCCGGCAATCTCGCCGCTACGGCGACTCTGATCCCAGAACGCCTGCTGTTGTTGATCAGAGTCCAGCTTGCTGTAGTGCTTGATCCAGCGCTGATACTTACGCTCCAGCAGCTTATGCACACGCCGCGAAGTGGCACCATTCTGCCCCACCAGACTGACTATGCCAGCATGGAGTTGATAGTCACTCAGCCCAGCTCCGATCTCCCTGCGGCAGTTATTCTGCACCTTGCGGAGCTCCGCCATGCTCAAGCAGGTCCCCACCACCGGACAGTGATACTGGCGCGGTATCTCCCAGAGTTTCAGGCGGGCTTTATTCGAAGGAGTTGGCATCATCGGCTTACATTGATCGCACATTGAAGACCCAATCGATTGCATAAAACAGAGGCAATGATAATCAGTATCACTTGCATTAATCAAACACCCTCTATCGAAAACGGAACTTAATATGGATCAAGTTGAGAAGACAGTGCGTGTTGATATGGATTCGCATTTACATTACTATGGTCACCAATCTCACTTGATCAGGAAACAACCATGTACGTCTGTGTTTGCAAAGCCGTCACCGATAGCGAACTTCAGAACAATGTGGAGGCTGGTGCCGAAAACATCCGCCACGTCAGCCGCTCAACCGGACTGGGTACCGAATGTGGCAAGTGTGTCTGCTTTGCCCGTGAGCGAATCGAACACCACCGCTCTGCGATGCTGGAGCTGGCCGAGCAGATCGCTTAAGCCCGCATCGTTACCCCAACCTTTACCAAGCCCTCGCCGACCGGCGCGGGCTTCGTTGTCTCTACCCTTTACGCTGCCGAGTCCCCCCTCTTTTAACCTCACGCACGACGACACCCCTTGGTCAGTTGGCGTATCAGCACAGCCAGGGGCTCGAATCCCATAACCTGATTATTACTCTCCACCGAGGCCATACAGCTGGTATATGCTTGGGAGAGACTTGATTCTTAGAGGCAACAACAAGCGCCTCCGCTCCTGATCAGGCAGCCCCACTGGATCCGGCCTGTTCAATGCCGCCGTAACAATCGACCGTCATGGTCGTCCATCGGCAACGATTTAGAATTTGTATGGAGAGATGTTATGACCCTGGCGACCTTTGCAGCCGGCTGTTTTTGGGGCGTACAAGCCCGATTCGATGCTCAGCCCGGCGTCATTCAAACCACCGTCGGCTATATGGGTGGCCATCTGGATAATCCGGATTACAAAGCGGTCTGCACCGACACCACCGGCCATGCCGAGGTGGTACAACTGGAGTTCGACCCTAGCGTGGTCGACTATCGACAGCTGTTGCAGCTGTTCTGGCAATTGCACGATCCAACCACGTTAAATCGCCAGGGCCCCGATGTCGGCAGCCAGTATCGCTCGGCGGTGTTCTTTCACAGTGAAGAACAGCAACAACAGGCAGAAGCGATGAAGCAGCAGTTGCAGCAACAATCACCGCGTCCAATCGTGACCCAGATCGTAGCGGCAGGCTCCTTTTACGAAGCTGAGGAATATCACCAGAAGTACCTCGCCAAGCAGGGATTGCCCAGCTGCCATCTATAAATGAGTTGCTAGGTAACCAAGGCATCAGAACCCGCAGCTACCGCCCGGACAGCCACCGCCGGTAGCACAGGGAGGCGCCTCCGGGTTCTTCAAAGACCCGGCATTTACCACCACCCCTCCAGTGGCTAACCGCTCCACCGGCGCCTCGGGGTCGATGCTGCCGGTTTCGATTCCTAAACGTTCGCACAGCTCAGCCCAGCTACTGAGCTGCTCATTGATTCCATGACGAACTTCATAGACCTCACCGGTCGCGCTACATCGATAATCGTAGGTGGGCATCAAATTCTCCTGTTCACAAACCAGGCCGATTGGCGGCATCTGGGTGATCCCGACAGTACTGGCCATTAGCGGGTCGGCTGTCTATTATCCGATGACTGCCGCCCAAGGCCAATCCAAATGGCCAACTTTGAAGGCGACCCTGAAAGGAGAGAAGCATGAGCTGCCTGTTTTGCAAAATCATCGATAAGGAGATTCCCGCCGACATCGTCTACGAAGATGAACACGTGCTGGCCTTCCGCGATATCAACCCGCAAGCCCCCCACCATCTGCTGGTGATTCCGAAAAAGCATATCGCCACCATCAACGAAGCCGATGAGGCGGATGCCGAAGTGATCGGCCGACTGTCACTGACCGCCGCCAAGCTGGCAAAACAGCTGGGCTTCGCCGACAGTGGCTACCGCACCGTGATGAACTGCAATGAGCACGGCGGCCAGACTGTTTACCACATCCACATGCATGTACTCGGTGGTAAAGCGATGGGCTGGCCCCCCTATACCGACCAGCTCAAGCAGGCGTAACCTGTCTAATTTATGTGCGCCGCAGCATAAAACTTGACCCCGATCAGGCGCCGTATGATATAGCCGGCGCCAGAACCTCAAACCCCCTTCACCGCAGTGCAATATAGGCATATTATTATCTTCAGATTCCTATCTGACAGATGCAGGTGAACCATGGTTAAGGATACCCCCCCACCGGCCCACAACCAGCTCGAGTACTTTATCAAGCTCACCAGCAACACCGCGCCGGTACCGACGGCCGTCATCCATCCCGTCGATGCCAACAGTCTGATTGGTGCCGTCGAAGCCGCCGAGCGTAAGATCATCGACCCCATTCTGGTTGGTCCGGAAGAGAAGATCCGCTTTGCCGCCCAAGAGCAGAACCTGGATATTGACCGGTTCCGTATCGTCGATACCCAGCACAGTCACGAAGCCGCCGAAACCGCCGTCGCCATGGCCCGCAGCCGCGATGTTCAGATCCTGATGAAAGGCGGCCTGTCGAGCGACGAGATGCTTCGTGCAGTGGTGCACAAAACCAAGGGTGTCCGGACCGAGCGCCGGCTGAGCCACGTCTTTTTGCTCGATGTGCCCAACTATCACAAACCGCTGATGATCACCGACGCGGCGATCAATATCGTGCCGGACCTGAACATCAAGCGCGATATCGTCCAGAACGCGATCTACTTCTGCCAGGCCCTGGGGATAGAGCAGCCCAAGGTTGCGATTCTGGCGGCGGTGGAAAAGGTCAAATCCAACATGCAGAGCACCATCGACGCCGCCGCACTCTGCAAAATGGTCGATCGCGGCCAGATCACCGGCGGCATCCTCGACGGCCCATTGGCGTTCGACAATGCCATCTCGTTGGAAGCCGCCCAGGACAAACATATCCAATCTTCGGTATCAGGTGATGCCGACATCCTGCTGGCACCCGATCTGGAAGCCGCCAATATGATGGGCAAGCAGCTCATCTATCTGGCCGGTGCCAAATCCGCCGGACTGGTGATGGGTGCGCAGGTCCCCATCGTACTGACCAGCCGTGCTGAAAAAACCCTAGGACGACTGGCCTCCTGTGCCCTCGCCGCCCTGCAAGCCACCCGTGGAAAGCAACTATGAGCAGTATCCTGACCGTCAACGGCGGTTCATCCAGCCTGAAATCGGCCCTCTACAAAGTCGTAGCCGATCAGCCGGAACTTCACTACAACTTCAAACTTAGCAATATCCTGGCCCAACCCCGGGCTCAGATTAAGGATGCCGACGGCAACCTGATCACCGATCTAAAACTGGACTTCGCTTCAATCGACGAGAGCGGTCGCCATCAAGCCTGCCTCGACTTCATCTTCGCCTGGATCAACAGCCATGCCCATGAGCATAAGCTCAGTGCCATCAGTCACCGAGTCGTTCACGGCGGTGAACGCTACAGCCAACCGGTCGAAGTTTGCGATCAACAGCTCGAACAACTGCGTGACTACATCCCGCTGGCGCCCCTGCACCAGCCCTACAACCTGAAACTGATCGAAGCTTGCCACGCCCTGCTGCCGGATGTCCCCCAGGTCGCCTGCTTCGACACCATGTTCCACAGCCAGATGCCGCTGGAAGCCAAGCAGTTCGCCCTGCCCCGTGAGATGTACGACGAGGGAATTCGCCGCTACGGCTTCCATGGCCTGTCCTATGAATATATCTACCGCCAGCTGGAACAGCGTGATTGTGCCCAGTTCAATACCATCGTCGGCCACCTGGGTGCTGGCGCCAGCCTATGCGCCATCAAGGATGGTCTGAGCATCACCTCAACCATGGGCTTCACCGCTCTGGATGGACCGCCGATGGGTACCCGCTGCGGCGCTATTGATCCGGGGGTACTGCTGTACCTGATGCGTGAAAAAGCGATGGACGTCGATGCGATTGAAAAACTGCTCTACAAAAAGAGTGGCTGGCTGGGTGTGTCGGGCGGTTTGACCAGCGAGATGGCCGAACTGCTGGCCAGCGACAGCCAACAAGCCCGTGAAGCGGTCAACCTGTTCTGCTACCGGGTCGCCCGTGAGATCGGCAGCCTGGGCGCGGCACTGGAAGGGATCGAACAACTGGTCTTTACCGGCGGCGTAGGCGAGAACAGCGCCGAGATCCGCTCACTGGTTTGCCAGCGCAGCCGTTGGCTGGGTATCGAGATCGACGATGCCGCTAACCGCGCCAACGCCGAGATCATCAGCACCCCGGGTAGCCGGGTCTGTGTCCGGGTTATCGCCACCGATGAAGAGCAGATGCTGGCGCAGCACGCGTTGGAAGTACTGGAGTGATTCAGACTCGAATCTCAGCCAGCTAAACGGGAGCCTGCTCAGCGGGCTCCCTGCTCGATCCAGCGACGGATCAACTGGTACTGCGCTTCAGTTAGCGACTTTTCACCCGGCGGCATCTGACTAAAACGCCCCGGCACCTGTTTGATCATATTGATCAAACGGCCCTTGTCAGGTTTGCCGGCGAAATAGCTCGGACCATTCTTGCCCCCCTCGCGAAGGTTCTCCAACGAATCCATCCGCAGTCCCCCTTTGGGAAACCAGCCTTCATGGCACTCGACGCAATGCTGGTCGAAGATTGGTTTGATCTGATCCTGATAGGTCACCGATTTGTCATCGGCCAAGGCCGTAACCGGAGCCATGAGCGCCGCTGCGCACACTAGAGCATTCAACAATACTTTTCTGGCTACGGCGTGTTTGAGATTAAGACGGGTCATCTACTGCACTTGTTTTTTGGGTCAAATAATTAGCAAACCGAACAAATTTAGTTGCACTGCAACATAAGAGGAATATGCTAAATATCAACGCTTTTTCTTACTAGGAGTCCACATTATGAACGCTGCGTTGATGCAAGGGAAAAAAGTTCTGATCGTCGGCATCGCCAACGATAACAGCATCGCTTACGGCGCCGCCCGTAAACTGCGCGAGCAGGGTGCCGAGCTGTGCATCACCTACCTGAATGAAAAAGCTCGTCGCTTCGTCGAGCCGCTGGCCGAGGAGCTGGGCGCCGAGCTGTTGTTGCCGCTGGACGTGACCCAGCCGGGTCAGCTCGAAGCGCTATTTGCCGAGATCGGACAGCGCTGGGGAGTACTCCACGGGCTGGTCCACTCGATCGCCTTCTGCCCGCTGGAAGACCTGCACGCACCGCTGTCCGAGTGTTCTCGCGACGGTTTCCTGACCGCCATGGACGTGTCCTGCTACTCCTTTATCGAGATGGCCCGCCTGAGTAAGCCGCTGATGAAGGAAGGCGGCAGCCTGATCAACTACTCCTACCTGGGTAGCGCTATCGCCACCGGCGACTACAACATCATGGGCGTCGCCAAGGCGGGTCTTGAAGCGGCAACCCGCTACCTGGCCCGTGACCTGGGTCCGGCGGGTATCCGGGTCAACTGTATCTCTCCGGGTACCATCCAGACCCGCGCCGCTGGTGGAATCAAAAACTTCGATGCGATGCTCGAGCACAGTGCCAGCATGGCCTGCGACGGCAAACTGCCGACGATCGATGAGGTCGGCAACGCCAGCCTCTACTACCTGAGCGAGCTATCCGATGGGGTGACCGGCACCATTCACTATGTTGACCACGGTGTCTGCATCGCTGGCTGATACAACATCGAACGACCGACCCAGCAGGCTGCTGTTTCCAGCCCGCTGGGTTATAGTTCAGTGATTGATTTCCACCAGCCAGTTGAGCGCAATGACAACGGACGACAGCACCTCCAACGGTAAGCCCGATACGCTATCCACACCCGCTGAACCTAGCGCTACCCTAGGGGTTGAAGCCGCCAATCCCTGGACCCGGCTGGCCAGTAAGCTGATCTACGAAAACCCCTGGATCCGAATTCGCGAAGATAAGGTGCTGACCCCCTCCGGTAACGAAGGCATCTACGGCTTGGTGAAATTCCGTAATCGCGCGGTAGCGATCATTCCGATCGACGAACAGGGCTACACCTGGCTGGTCGGCCAATACCGCTATGCACTGGGTGACTACAGCTGGGAGGTTCCCATGGGAGGACACCCGGTGGAACTGGATTCACTCGACGGCGCTCATAAAGAGCTGCGAGAAGAGACCGGTCTGCGGGCACAACAGATGACCGAATTTCTGCGGGTTCAGATCTCCAACTCGGTGACCGACGAGTTGGGAGTCGCCTATCTGGCCCAACAACTAACCCCGGGGGAGACCGACTTCGACGACACCGAGCAGCTGCAGATCCGGCGGCTGCCGTTCGATGATGCTATCGCGATGTGCCTGGACGGCCGCATCCAAGACCTGTTCAGCATCGCCGCGTTGCAGCAACTGGCCCTAAGACGCCATGAGTTCGGCATCTAAGCCCGGTCGCGCCGCGATGGCTTGGTGGATCAGCCTACTGTGGTTTTGCCTGCTGGGCTATCTGGCACTGATTGGGCTCACCTATCTGTTTCAGGATAGTCTTGTATTCCAGCAGCGCGCCCTCGATCCGGCCGATCAGCAGCGATGGCAGGCCTATCAAGTTGAATTTAATCGCGAGGACGGAACCCGACTGCACGGCTGGTTCCGGCAAAGTACCGCTGAGGGTGCACCCTTGCTGATCTATTACGGCGGCAATGCCGAGGAGATCAGCTGGAACCTGGAACCCTTGGGCCGGTTTAATGCTTCGCTGCTGCTGATCAACTACCGTGGTTATGGCCATAGCAGCGGCAAACCTTCGGAGGCAGCGCTGAAGGAAGATGCACTCTGGCTGCTTGATCTGATCACCACCGAGTATCAGATTCCGCTGGAGCGAACCTTTGTTATGGGACGCTCGCTCGGCTCCGGTATCGCCGCTTACGTTGCCGCCGAACGGGCCGTCGCCGCATCCATACTGGTGACCCCTTATGATAACTTTGTCGCCCTGGGCCAGCTCCATTATCCGTGGCTGCCGGTGGACTGGTTGGCCAAACACCGGTTCGAATCGGATCGATTAGCCGCACAGATAGACAGCCCTGTACTGAGCCTGCTGGCGGGCAAGGATCGAATCGTTCCGCCCGAACGTGGCCGACGACTGATGTCACTCTGGGGGGGGGAAACCGAGATTCTGGAGTTTGAGCGGGCCGATCATATCGATATCACCGATCAGCCCGGTTACTGGGAGGCAATTGGCCGCTTTATCGACCAGCATTCGCCAAACCGAACCAGCCGCCACTAAGCTGCTGGCTTAAGTGCTGCTGGCTTAAGTGCTGCTGGCTTAAGTGCTGCTGGCTTAAGTTTCTTCGGCCAGCTGTTGTTTGGCCTGTTGCCAGAGCTGGTCTAGCACGGCTTCGTCGGTGCTGCTCATATCCAGACCCTGCGCGGCTGCCAACAGCTCGACCCGGCGGAAGCGTTGCTCGAACTTGCCGTTGGCCTGACGCAATACCTGTTCCGAGTCCTGCTTCAGGTGGCGTATCAGATTGACGCAGGAGAACAGCAGATCCCCCAGCTCATCGGCGATCGCCTGCTCATCCTGCTGCTGAATCGCCTCCTGCACCTCGACGATCTCGGACTGCAGATTCTCGAACACCGGCGCCAGTTCACGCCAGTCAAACCCGACTGAAGCCGCCCGTTTTTGCAGTTTATGGGCCCGCATCAGTGCCGGCAGACCGGCTGAGATATCATCCAGTACCGAGGCGGCGTCTGTTTTAGACTCGTCATCCGATTCAGCATCCAACTCGGCCCGCTTTGCCGCCCGCTCTTCGGCCTTGATCCGCTCCCAGTTCTGTTTGATCTGGGCTTCAGTGAGCTTGTCGGGACTGCCAAAGCTGCCGAAGGTACCGTCAGGATAGACATGGGGATGGCGACGAAGCAGCTTGCTAACCAGCCCGTCGATAATATCGTTGAACCGGAACTGTCCCTGCTCCGCACAGATCTGGGCATAGAACACCACCTGGAACAGCAGGTCGCCCAGCTCATCACAAAGATGATCATGATCCTGACGCTCGATGGTATCGATCACCTCGTACACCTCATCGAGGGTATGGGGCACAATAGACGCCAGGTCCTGCTTCTGGTCCCAGGGGCAGCCGTGCTGAGGATCGCGCAGCTGGGCCATCAGCCGCAGCAGATCGTCCATTTGGTAAGCCATTGTTGTTCGCGTCCTTAATCCATCGGGCTCAGCGAGCTGCCAGAAACCCTACTCGGTCCCCGGCAACATGCGGTGTACATCGGAGATATTCGGTAGCTGACCGATCTTGTCCATCACCCGCCCCAGGTCTTCCAGACGATTGATCTCGAAGGTGATCAGCACCCTGGCAGTGCCCTCTTTCTTGTCGGTCCGGGTATTCACCGAAATCACGCTGATCCGCTCGTTCGACAGCACCACCATGATGTCACGCAGCAAGCCGTGTCGATCCAGCGCATCGATACGGATATCGACCGGGTAGGCCTGGTTGGCGTCTTCGTTCCCCCAACTGACCTCGATCATCCGCTCGTGGTCGCTCGACTCCAACTGCAGTGCGTTGATGCAATCCTGACGATGGATCGAAACCCCGCGACCCTGGGTGATGTAACCAACGATGGCATCCCCGGGTACCGGTTTACAGCAGTTGGCCACCACCGTCAGCAGGTTACCGACACCTAGAATTGACAGGTCGCCGCTACGCGGACTCGCTGATGTAGGCTCGGAGCGCGGTAGCAGATCCAGATCGAGTTGCTCGTCGTCTTCACGCTTGGCTTCAATCTGGCGCTGGGCCGCCCCGAGAATCTGGCTCAGGCGCAGGTCTCCAGCCCCTACTGCGGCATAGAGATCGTCAACCTCGGCGTATCCCTGGCCATGGGCAACGCCTTTGAGATCAACATCGCTCAAGGCCAGACGCTTGATCTCACGCTCGATAATCTGACGACCATCATGAACGTTCTGATCCCGGTTCTGGTCTTTGAACCAGTGGCGGATCTTGGCTCGCGCCCGCGATGAGGTGATGTAACCCAGATTCGGGTTCATCCAGTCACGGCTGGGCCCACCCTGCTTGGCGGTCATGATCACTACTTGATCACCGGTCTTCAGCTTGGCGGTGAGTGGTACGATCTTGCCGTTTACCTTGGCGCCACGGCAACGATGGCCGACTTCGGTGTGGACCCGGTAGGCAAAATCCAACGGTGTCGAGCCTGCCCCCATATCAACCACATGGCCATCCGGGGTGAAGGCGTAGATCCGATCGTCCTCGATATTACCGCGCAACTGATCGATCAGATCGCTGGCATTACCGACATCGTCCTGCCACTCCAGTACCTGCCGCAACCAGGCGATCTTGCCTTCGTAGCTGTCGCTCTTGGAGCTGGTATCGGTGCCCTTGTAAAGCCAGTGGGCACAGACTCCCAGCTCGGCATCATCGTGCATATCGTGGGTGCGGATCTGAATCTCCAACACCTTGCCTTCGGGGCCGATCACCGCCGTATGCAACGAGCGATAGCCGTTCTTTTTCGGCGAGGCGATGTAGTCATCAAACTCGTGGGGGATGTTTTTCCACAGTCCGTGAACGATCCCCAGGGCGGCGTAACAGTCGCGCACTTCAGGCACCAGCATCCGCACCGCACGCACATCGTAGACCTGATGGAAGTCGATGTTCTTGCGCTTCATTTTGCGCCAGATGCTGTAGATATGCTTGGCCCGACCCATCAGCTCGGCGTCGATGCCGATATTGGCCATCTCGGTTTTCAACCGGTACAGCACATCGTCAATATATTGCTGCCGATCCAGCCGCTTCTCGGCTAACAGGCTGGCGATCTGCTTATACGCATTGGGCTGCAGGTAGCGGAAACTAAGGTCTTCCAGCTCCCACTTGATATGGCCGATACCGAGTCGGTGTGCCAGCGGGGCATAGACATCGAACACCTCGCGAGCGACCCGGTAGCGCTTCTTGCGATTACCGTTCTTGACCGCACGGATGGCACAGGTGCGCTCGGAGATCTTGATCAGTGCGACCCGCACATCCTCGATCATCGTCACCAGCATCTTTCGGACGTTATCGAGCTGACCTTCACTCTGCCCCAATACCGAATCGGGCGTTGGGTGCAGCAGAGTACCAATAGCCGCCATCTGCAGCACGCCGTCGATCAGCTTAGCGACCGGGGCGCCAAACTCGTCACGCACCCGCTCGAGTGGCAAGCGCTTCTCACGCACGGCGCGATAAAGGATCGATGCAACCAATGCATCTTGGTCCAACCGCAGCTCGGCCAGGATTCCGGCCATCTCCAGGCCGGTAACGAAGCTGTTGGTGCCCTCTTCCTGCCAGATATCTTCCTGCGGGCTCTCCTGCTCGTGAGCCCAATGACTGAGCTCACAGGCACGCACTAACAGCGCCTCGTCGGTCACGTTGACATCGGTACGGATACGTTCGAGCCAAGCGGTCAGGTCGACTGAGCCTGATTCGTCCAGCGGGTGGTCCTGACGGACTTTAACCATCGGTCACTCTTCTCCTCTACACCGTCGGGTGGCCACCGACGATGGTGCTATTTCTTTCAGGTCGCTGGTGGAATTAATCGTTGAAAACCCCGGTCGACAGATAGCGGTCACCACGGTCGCAGATAATACAAACGATCACCGAGTTCTCGAGCTGTTGGTTCAAGCGCAGCGCTCCGGCAACCGCACCGCCGGAAGACACACCGCAGAAGATCCCTTCCTGGCGGGCCAGCTCACGCATGGTATGCTCGGCTTCCTGTTGACCCATATCGATAATGCTATCGACTCGATCGGCGTTATAGATTTTGGGCAGGTAGGCCTCCGGCCAGCGGCGGATTCCGGGGATGCTGGCGCCGTCTTCCGGTTGCAGGCCGACAATCTCGATGGCCGGATTCTGCTGCTTCAGATAACGGGAAACGCCCATGATGGTGCCGGTGGTTCCCATCGAGCTGACGAAGTGGGTTATCTTACCCTGGGACTGCTGCCAGATCTCCGGCCCGGTGGTATCGAAATGCGCCTCGGGGTTATCCATATTGGCGAACTGGTCCAGCACCTTGCCCTTACCCTGGTCCTGCATGCTCAGAGCCAGGTCTCTGGCCCCCTCCATGCCCTGCTCCTGGGACACGCTGATCAGTTCAGCGCCGTAAGCGGTCATCGCCGCACGACGCTCATCGCTCATATTCTCAGGCATGATCAGGATCATTCGGTAACCCTTGATCGCCGCAGCCATCGCCAGGGCGATGCCGGTGTTGCCACTGGTCGCCTCGATCAGAGTATCGCCGGGCATGATCTCGCCCCGACGCTCGGCCCGATTGATCATGCTCAAAGCGGGACGATCTTTAACCGAACCGGCCGGATTGTTACCCTCCAGCTTAACCAGTACGGTATTGCTGGTGTTACCGGGAAGGCGCTGCAGCCGTACCAGCGGGGTGCCTCCCACATATGCTTCAATCGTGGGGAATACTGAATCCATCGATAATACCTACTCGTTTAATTCGGTCTGAAGTGTTCGGTGCTCGCCTGTTTTCCAACCAACCGCACATGGAACAAAAATCAACTATTGATCGGGTGCACAGCTTATTGCTCCAGCACCACAAAAGCTACTACATGGTCCTGCTCATCGGACAAGGTCAGGTGAATACGGTTCACCCCGAGTTGTTCGGCACGTTCGGCGGCACCTTCACTAAACCGTAGTTGGGGAGCCCCCCATTCATTATGGTCAATATGAAAGTGCTGCCACGAAACCCCGCGACCAATACCGGTACCCAACGCCTTGGACGCGGCTTCCTTGACCGCAAAACGCTTGGCAAGGAACACGGTCGGACGAGCATGTTCTTGCCATTGCTGCAACTCATCCGGGGTCAGAATGCGGGCCGCAAACTTTTCGCCCAACCTATCGCTGCTAGCACCGATCCTGGCGATCTGAACAATATCGGTTCCTATCCCAACAATCATGATAACGCCTCCTGAGGTGGATGCGGGGCAACGGGCGATGCCTGAAACAGCTCCCGGCTACGTAATGGACGGTCACCCAGATGAACCGCCAGCAGGCTTCGCATCAGGCGCTTTGCTGTGCGACGGACTTCCTCATCCTGAAAATCATCCCGAGCTATCGCTAATAGCTCACGGCCCTGGTAGCCGCCGGACTCCATTTGTCGTGATCGGATAAATCCCTGATGCGGATCAAGGCGATAGGCGCTTTCAGCCTGAATCGACTGGTCATTCAAACAACAGTCAAAGTCGATTCCCAGTCCGAGCTGCTGCAACAACTGGCGCTCATAGATCCTCAACACCGGCTCCTGCTGCTGCGGATCGGTCAGTCGTTCCAGCGCCAGCTGATAATAAGCAAACAACTTGGGAAACGGGTCTGCCGGGGGGATCAACCGCAACGTCAGCTCATTGAGATAGAGGCCACACCAGAGCGCCCTCCCCTGAAGCAATGACAGGGATCCCATCGGCTCGCCGCTCAACAGGGTCTTCAGCTCGCCTCGACCACGCCAGTTGAGCTCCATCAGTTGGAACGGCTGGGTCAGCATACGCTGCTTGGATCGTGCCCCTCGAACGCCTTTAACTACCGCTCGTACCAGCCCCTGCTGCTGACTGAAATAATCCACCAGCGCGCTGGTTTCGCGATAGGGACGACTATGGAGTACGTAACCCGATTGTCGTTCGAACCGATCAGCCGATGTCGTCATAACCCAAGGTACGCAGCGCCCGCTCATCATCGGACCAGCCGCGTTTAATCTTGACCCAAAGACGCAACATCACCTGGGTATCGAACAGTCGCTCCATATCGACACGGGCTTCCTGACCGATACGCTTGATCCGATCACCCCGATTACCGATCAGGATCCGTTTCTGGCCATCCCTCTCCACCAGGATCAAGGCGCTGATATGCAACACCGAACCGTCGTGGCTGAACTCTTCGATCTCAACGGTAATCTGGTAGGGAAGCTCATCACCAAGTTGGCGCATGATCTTCTCACGCACCAACTCAGCCGCCAGAAAGCGGGAACTGCGATCGGTAATCTGCTCTTCCGGGAAATAGTGGATACCTTCGGGTAGCCGCTTGAGCACCTGCTGCTCCAGCAGGTCGACATTGTGGCCGTGCTTGGCCGACAGTGGAATCACCTCGGCAAATGCCATTTTCTCCGACAGCTGTTCCAACTGCGGCAGCAGTGACTGCTTGTCATCGATCCGGTCGGTTTTATTCACCGCGAGGATCACCGGTAGGCGGCTATGTTGCAGTTTCTCCAACACGGCCTGATCCTCATCGGTCCAACGGTCACGGTCGACGATAAAAATAACTATATCGACATCACGTAGCGCCGAACTGGCGGCCCGGTTCATATAGCGGTTAATCGCCTTGCCGCCATCCTTGTGCAACCCGGGTGTGTCGACGTAGATCGCCTGAGTGCCCTGTTCGGTTTTGATACCCAGAATCTGGTGCCGGGTGGTCTGCGGTCGTCGGGAGGTGATACTCAGCTTCTGACCCAGAATCCGATTCATCAACGTAGACTTGCCCACATTAG
Organism: Motiliproteus coralliicola; assembly: GCF_003345655.1. GTDB lineage: Bacteria > Pseudomonadota > Gammaproteobacteria > Pseudomonadales > Balneatricaceae > Motiliproteus > Motiliproteus coralliicola. The sequence goes on along the minus strand of NZ_QQOH01000002.1, from coordinate 467,311 downwards.
GGCGACCTACAATAGCCACATAGCCACAGCGGCTGATGGTGGATTGCTCAGAGGATGATTGTTCAACCATTACTTATCTCCAACGCCAAGGGCATCCAAGGCCGCTTGAGCCGATTGCTGCTCAGCAATCCGCCGACTCCGCCCTAGTCCCTGGGATCGTTGATTCAATAGCTGCACTTCACACTCGATATGGAATGTCTGATCGTGAGCTTCACCCTCGACCTTGATGAGATGGTAGATCGGCAGCTCAGAACGACGGGATTGAAGAAACTCCTGCAGCCGGGTTTTGGGATCCTTCTGGGTATCCTCCAGCGACAGCCCTTCAAGACGACTACGATACCAGGTCAGTATCCGCTCTCGACAAACTTCCAAACCGGCGTCAAGATAGATCGCCCCGATCAACGCCTCTACCGCATCGGCCTGGATCGAACGCCGGTTAAAGCCGCCACTTTTCAATTCACCGGCCCCCAGGCGAAGAAACTCCTTGAGTTGCATCTCTTCTGCCAACTCGGCCAGAGTCACCCCTTTGACCAAACGGGCACGCAATCGGCTCAGCTGGCCCTCTTTGGCATCGGGAAAGCGCGCAAAGAGGTCATCGGCGATAACAAAGTTAAGTATAGAATCGCCAAGAAACTCCAACCGTTCGTTGTTCTTGGAGCCGCAGCTCCGGTGGGTCAGGGCTAACTGCGCGAGAGATTCATCCTCGAAACGATAACCCAGCCGTTTACCAAGTCGAATAATGGGGTCAGTCAATGGGTTTGCCTTTATACTGCTCTTTAAACATCACCACGGCTGCCACGTTGTAGAACATCGGGATCCGGACTTCATAGTCTACGTCCATCGTCACCTCACCTTTGTCCTTGGTGATTTTGATAAACTCTTGGGGCAACCTTAAGTTATTGATTCCCATTTTCTTCCGAATACTTAACTCGATCTGACGCTTATTCTTGGCCAGCATCTGCTGGTCCAACTCAACACTGCGCATAATTGACTTCAGGGTCTGATGATCTGCGTAAGCGGGTGCCAATTTGAAGCCAACGGCAACAAAGATTCCCGCTACCAGTAGGAATGTCAGCAGACCCAGAAAGGTCCAACCGCCCTGATATGAACGCTTCAATTTAATCATGCGACTGCTCCTTGGTTGAATAGTCTCAATAGTGCCGACCCTGGCCCTAGAGCTCTTGGTTATTGGATTGAGCCGTTGTTGCTGAAGCTGGGCAGACTACCCCAGGATTTCCAGTGCATCCAGACCGCAAAGGCCTTACCGACAATCAACTCATCCGGCACAAAGCCCCAGAAGCGACTGTCATTACTGTTATCCCGGTTATCGCCTACCATGAAGTACTGCCCTTCGGGAACGATCCACTCGGCTGGCTGACGGGGCATGGTTTTGTCGATATAGATCTGATGCTCGGTGTCACCCAGTTGCTCATTCAACAGTCGACGCATCCCCCGCTGACTCGGCAACTCAGCCAGCAGTTCCAGCGCTGCCGGCTCACCATTGATCGTCAGCTGCTTATTGGCATAGCGAATACGATCGCCCGGTAGTCCCACCACCCGCTTGATATAGTTTATCCGCGGATTATCCGGATACTTGAACACCATCACATCACCCCGTTCGGGGTTATTCATCGGGATGACCTTGGTTCCGACCACCGGCAGTCGAATACCGTAGTGGTATTTATTGACTAGGATAAAGTCGCCAATCTTCAGGGTCGGCAACATGGAACCAGACGGAATCTGGAACGGCTCCACTAAAAAAGAGCGCAACACCAGCACCAATGCCAGCACCGGAAAAAAGGATTTGGAATACTCCACCAGCACGGGCTCGGGAGCCAATTTGTCGAGGGTATCCTCATCCAGCTCAACCGAAGACTGGGTTTGCGCCTCGGTTACCAACTGCCGCCTGCCCTTGGCTAGAAACAACGCATCGAACAGCCAGATCAGACCAGTAACCGCAACCAGGATCACCAGTACTAATGAAAAATCGATATCCATGAATACGCTGTCCTTAGTTGTCCATCTTCAACACAGCAAGGAAAGCATCTTGCGGGACTTCAACCCGCCCTACTTGCTTCATCCGCTTCTTGCCTTCTTTCTGTTTCTGCAGCAGTTTTTTCTTCCGGCTGACATCACCGCCGTAACACTTGGCCGTCACATTTTTACGCAGCGCCTTGACGGTCGTACGTGCGATGATCTTGCCGCCAATCGCCGCCTGTATCGCCACATCAAACATTTGTCGCGGTATCAGATCCTTCATCTTTTCGCACAGCGCACGACCACGGTACTGGGCGTTATCCTTGTGCATGATAACCGCCAGCGCATCGACCCGCTCGGAGTTGATCAGAATATCCAGACGCAATAGCTTGGCCGGTTCAAAACGGACAAAGCTGTAGTCGAGCGAAGCATAACCGCGACTGACCGACTTCAACTTGTCGAAGAAATCCATCACTACCTCGCTCATCGGGATCTCGTAAGTGATCGAGACCTGGTTAGCCAGGTACTGCATATCCTTCTGCACACCACGCTTCTCGATACAGAGCGTAATCACCGGCCCCAGGTAGTCTTTGGGAACCAGCATATTGGCCTCAACGATCGGCTCGCGCATCTCCCGGATGGAGCCAAAATCGGGCAATTTGGAGGGGCTGTCGACGTAGATCACCTCACCGGAGTTCAGTTCCACCTCGTAGACCACTGTCGGCGCTGTGGTGATCAGATCGAGATTATACTCACGCTCCAGTCGCTCCTGAATGATCTCCATATGCAGCAGACCCAAGAAGCCGCAGCGGAAGCCAAAGCCCAACGCGTCGGAGCTTTCAGGCTCGAAAAACAGTGAAGCATCGTTCAGCGTCAACTTGCTCAGGGCATCACGGAAGTCTTCGTAGTCGTCCGAACTGACTGGGAACATCCCAGCATAAACTTGCGGTTTGATCTGCTGAAATCCGGGCAGACTCTCCACATCAGGGGTCTTCAACAGGGTAAGAGTATCGCCCACAGGGGCGCCCTGAATCTCCTTGATCCCGGCCACCACATAGCCGACCTCACCGGCTTTCAACTCGCCGGTCGAATTACGCTTAGGTGTGAATACACCCACATCGTCGACCATATAGTTCTGGCCGGTGGACTTGACCAGAATCTTGTCTTTCTTGCGCAGGGTGCCCTGGGTCACCCGCACCAGAGATACCACTCCCAGATAGTTGTCGAACCAGGAGTCGATGATCAACGCTTGCAGCGGTGCATCGACATCACCCTCGGGTGGGGGAATCAGCTCGACCAGTTGCTCCAGCGCATCCTCGACCCCCATGCCTGACTTGGCGCTGACCGCCACCGCGTCCTGGGCATCGATGCCGATCACCTCTTCGATCTCCTGCTTGACCCGCTCCGGTTCGGCCTGGGGCAGATCCATCTTGTTCAAGACCGGCATCACCTCCAGGCCCTGTTCGATCGCGGTATAGCAGTTGGCTACCGACTGGGCTTCGACTCCCTGGGCAGCATCCACCACCAACAGCGCGCCTTCACAGGCCGCCAATGAACGAGAGACCTCGTAGGAGAAATCCACATGCCCCGGGGTATCGATAAAATTCAGCTGGTAGACTTTGCCATCCCGAGCCTTGTAATCGAGCGTCACGCTCTGAGCCTTGATGGTGATGCCGCGCTCACGCTCGATATCCATCGAGTCGAGCACCTGCTGCTCCATCTCACGCTCGGACAAGCCGCCGCAGATCTGGATAAAACGGTCGGCCAGGGTCGATTTACCATGGTCGATATGGGCGATGATGGAAAAATTACGGATATGACTCAGATCACTCACGGGGGCACCAACTCTGGCTGGGTAGGCAAAAACAAAGCGCGAAATTGTAGCCTATTTTCGCCAAAGGCACGACTACCGGCGCGAATTAAAAAAGGGCGCCTGTGCGCCCTTTTAATCCCGTCCATTACTCGACCGGTTTGATCTTCAATGGCAGAAACAACGGGCTGCCGCGCCGGATTATCCGCATCGGTACCGGCTTGTTCTCCGGCAGGTCGCCACTGACCTCGGCAAAGCTGTTCAGATCGGTGATCGGCTGACCATTGAGCATCGTAATCACGTCACCAACAACCAACCCAGCTTCGGCTCCAGGCCCGGAATGCAGCGAACGCACCACGACACCGCCATCGATCTTCCACTCTTCGGCCCGCTCCGGTTCCAGCGCCCCGACCTGAATCTTCAGCGGGTTATCACCACCAGAGGCACGCTCACCATCTGCTCCCATCGCCAACGAACGCTCATCCGGCAACTCACCCACAGTCAACGCCAGGGTCTTGTTGCTGCCGTCGCGCACCACACCGATATCGACCGTCTTGCCCGGTACCACTCGCCCAACCAACTGAGGCAGTTCGGCAGAACGCTCGATAGAGCGTCCATCAAGGGAGATAATTACATCGCCAGCCTGGAGCTTGGCAGCCTCGGCCGGGCTGTCAGGCAGCACCTTCGCGACCAGCGCCCCCATCGGCCGATCCAGACCAAAGGACTCGGCCAGATCACGGTTGACCTCCTGGATGATCACCCCTAGCCAGCCCCGGGCCACATGCCCCTTACTCTTGAGCTGCTCGACCACCTCCATCGCCATGCTGATCGGGATTGCGAAGGAGAGCCCCATAAAGCCTCCAGAACGGGTATAGATCTGCGAGTTAATACCCACTACTTCACCATCCAGATTGAACAGCGGCCCGCCGGAATTGCCGGGATTAATCGCCACGTCGGTCTGAATAAAGGGAACATAGTTTTCATTGGCCAGGCTGCGGCCGGTCGCACTGACAATCCCTGCCGTGACACTATGATCAAAACCAAACGGTGAGCCGATCGCCAGCACCCACTCTCCCACCTTGAGACGATCCGAGTCCCCCAAAGGCACGGTGGGCAGATCGTCGGCATCAATCTTCAACAGCGCCAGGTCAGAGCGCGGATCCGCCCCCACCAGCTTCGCCTCCAGTTCGCGACGATCACTCAAGCGCACCAGAATGCTGTCGGCATTTTTAACGACATGATTATTGGTCAGCACATAGCCGTCATCAGAAATAATAAAACCCGACCCCAACGATTCCGGATACGCTCGACGAGGCTGCTGATCAAACTCCTGCCCCCCGAAGCCCCGGTCTCCAAAAAAGCGTTTGAAGATTTCCGGCAACTGTTCCTGCGGGCGGCTGGCAGAGGATTTAGCATCGGCATTGCGAACCGAGCTGATATTGACGATAGCCGGTGAAGCTTGCTCTACCAACTCGGTAAAGTCAGGAAGTTCCGCTGCACGAAGCGGAGCTGCAAGCAGCACCCAGCTCATTAAAACAACAACAGATTTTGTGAAAACAGCCATATTAATCAAGCTTCCTCCACTTCAATAAAGTCATAGGCTTTCTGCTTCCCTACAATCTTCGGCTGGAGCTGACAGCCCTGTCGCTCGCCACGATCCCAGTAACGCACGCCGATAAAACCGATCAACAAGCCGGCAAAACCCATCGCTATTTGCAACGGTTCAGCCAACCCCATCCCCTGCCCCAGCAGCGCAAAAAGCACCAACCCAAACAGTGGTAACAGATAAGTGATCAGCGAGGCTTGTAAGAACGAGCTTTCTTCGATGCCCAGCTCAATCCGATCACCGGGTTTGAGCGTGAATTGCTTCGGATTAGCCACGAGAATTTGAAAACGCTGCGCCTGCCCAAGTTCAGCCAATAGTTTCTGGCCACAACCGGACTGGGAGCGACAACTGTCGCAGGCGCTACGTCGAACCGTCTCTACCCGCACCCCCTCATCGGTGACCTCTACAACTTCGGCCTGTTCGGTCAGCATGGCTTACTGCAGCTTGGTTTTCACCGAGGAGGCGATACGGTCGGCGATCATCAACGGCACATCGCCAACCACGGTGACGAACTGGTCGCCTACTTGCTTGCCGACCGCCACGGTCTCGCCGGTCTGAATAGCACCTGGATTGGCTTTCTTAGATGCGAAGGGCTGCACGGAGACGGATACTTCTGTACGGCCATTGCTGTACAACAGCACCTCGGCATCGTAGATATGATCGTGTTCAACAATTCGGAATCCGTCCGGAACCCAACCTACTTGCCACTGCGGCGACTGCCGCTTAACCAGCGCCCGATGGCGATCCACATAGTGCTCCATCGGCGATGAAAGCCGAATCACGTCAGGCTCCTGAGCCGAGGGCATAACCATCGACGGCTGCCCATACTGAACCGACATAACTTCAGGATTTACAGGCTTGGGACCCGTCAAGACAATGTTCGACGGATTCTCCTGCGGGACGGAGCTGCCTTGGAAGGTCTGAGCTCCAAAGATCACCATCATCGTTACTGATGCGGCGATAGCGACGCTACCAAACGGACGCCAATTGAACCTTGAGGTTGATTTTTGGGATTGAGGCTTTTCACTGTAAGTCGGCTCTGACTCCAGCGCAGCCATTACCCCGGCACTGATATCCAGCGTAGGATCTATCGGAGCCTCGGCCTTCAGCGCTGCGCGACTGACCTGGTAACGCGACCAGGTCGACGACGCTTCCGAGTCCAGCTGCTCCAGTGTTCGGCGCAACTCAAACTCGCTGACTTCATCATCCATTAATGCGGATAGAGACTCATTGATTCTATCGCTCATCGATCAGATCCCTCGGTTGGGGTTAGTCTGTTGTCTTTCACTGGCCCTGTCATATGACAAGACAACTCAATTCATCATTGGTGCGACGACTTTGTCGACCGCCTCCCGGGCACGGAAGATACGTGAACGTACCGTTCCGACCGGACAATCCATAACATGGGCAATCTCTTCATAGCTCATGCCTTCAAACTCTCGCAGGGTCAGCGCCATGCGAAGATCTTCCGGCAATCGCTCCAGCACCTGCATCACCGCCTGTTCAAGCTCATTCTTGAACAGCTGATTTTCGGGCGTCTCCAACTCCTGCAGCACCGGGTTGTCGAAATGCTGCGCATCGCCGACATCCACATCCACATCCGGTGGTCGACGGCCTTTGGCAACCAAATGGTTCTTCGCCGTATTGATTGCGATCCGGTACATCCAGGTATAGAACGCACTATCTCCTCGAAAGTTCGGTAGGGCACGATAGGCCTTGATAAAAGCCTCCTGAGCCACATCCATCGCCTCGTGCTGGTCGTAGACATAACGACCGATCAACCCGATTATTTTGTGCTGGTACTTCTTGACCAGCAGATCAAAGGCGCGCTTATCGCCTTGCTGTACACGCTCCACCAACTGCTTGTCAGTTGGTGCACTCTTTCCTGTAGACAATCCGTTGAGCCCCTGCAACAGGTGATGGGATAATAATCCGGCTAACCTACCTTTTACCCAGCGCTAATACAACTGAGCCACCAGGCCCCTCCGCACTCACCTGCCGGGGCAGCTACAGAGTAGGAACACAAGCTGTGCGGTTAGTTCCAAATGGATGCCAGCATTTTTTCGGTTTGCTATGCTAGCCCCCTTTTTCAAGGTACAAAGCCGGGCCTGGCAGATCTGGACACGATGGTGAAATGAGCAAAGAACTGCATTTTGATGTACTGGTTGTCGGTAGCGGCGCATCCGGACTAACCCTAGCCCTACAGCTGGCCGACGAGGCGCGGGTTGCCGTGCTCAGTAAAGGGTCGCTGACCTCTGGCTCGACCTTTCAAGCTCAAGGCGGTATCGCGGCCGTCTATGACAAGCAGGACTCCAGCCAGGAGCACTGCCAGGACACGATGGTAGCCGGCGCCCAACTGAGCCACCAAGACGCGGTTGAATTCACCGTCAACCATGGCAAGCAGAGCATCGACTGGCTGGTGGATCAGGGGGTCCCTTTCACCCGAGAAAAGAGCGACAACGAACTGCATCTCACCAAAGAGGGCGGCCACAGCCACCGCCGTATCGTCCACGCTGACGATGCCACCGGCAAAGCGGTGTTGGAAACTCTGCTGCAACGGGCCAGAGCCCATAGCAACATCACCCTGATGCCGCAGGCGATAGCCATCGACCTGATCACCCGACATAAGATGAAGCTGGCCGATAACCGCTGCATCGGTGCCTATGTGCTGGACCAGAAAAGCGGCCACGTAGTGACAATGCTGGCCCCCTTCGTGGTACTGGCCACCGGTGGTGCCAGCAAAGCTTACCTTTATACCAGTAACCCAGACGGCTCCTCCGGTGACGGTATCGCCATGGCTTGGCGGGCCGGCTGCCGGGTCGCCAACCTGGAGTTCAACCAGTTCCATCCCACCTGCCTGTACCATCCTCAGGCCAAGTCGTTCCTGATCACCGAAGCCGTTCGCGGCGAGGGCGGACACCTGTTACTCCCAGACGGGTCGCGGTTTATGCATCGCTATGACGAACGCCTGGAACTGGCACCACGGGATATCGTCGCACGGGCGATCGACCATGAGATGAAACGCCTGGGCTGCGACTGCCTCTACCTCGACATCTCCCACAAGCCCAGCGAGTTCGTCCGCAGCCACTTCCCGACCATCTACGCCAAATGCCTAGAGTTCGGTATCGATATCACCGAGGACCCGATCCCGGTAGTGCCGGCAGCCCACTACACCTGCGGTGGCGTGATTACCAACCATCTTGGCCAGACCGACATCCCCGGACTCTATGCCATCGGAGAAACCGCATTCACCGGATTGCATGGTGCCAACCGGCTGGCCAGCAACTCCCTGCTTGAATGCGTGGTTTACGGCACGTCGGCGGCAACGGATATCCGCAACAAACTGGATTTCTCCAACGGCCTTCCCGACGCCCCGTTTTGGGATGAAAGCCAGGTTACGGATTCTGACGAAGACGTAGTAATTGCTCACAACTGGGATGAACTGCGCCGATTTATGTGGGACTACGTCGGCATCGTGCGAACCAAGAAGCGCCTGCAGCGCGCGCTGAATCGGGTCACCCTGCTGCAGCATGAGATCCTGGAGTATTACAGCAACTATAAGGTCAGTAAGGATTTGCTGGAGCTTCGGAACTTAGCGGTGGTCGCCGAGCTGATTATCCGCTCAGCGATGAAACGCAAAGAAAGCCGCGGGCTGCATTACACCCTGAACTACCCGAACCAACTACCAGATCAACGCGACACCATCCTGACCCCGGTTAACTATGACTGGAGCCGCGCAACTTCAATAGCACCCGCAGTCGACGAATAGGCCGCCGATTGTCGCTGTCAGAAAGTACCAGTTGAGAGAAACTCTTCCCCTGAGCGGGGTCAAGCGGGTGAAAACAGAGCAGATCAACAACGGGCCACAATCGACACCCGTCGCCAGGCCGCACCTGGTACTCCGACTCCGGTTCAACCCTTAATGCCGCATACCAGCCGTTATGGTCCCAACGCAGATAGACCGGGCTTTGAGGGTGTGACAACCAGGCAAAACGGCGCAGCAGCTGGATCCAGGATATCAGCAGCAACAGCAGGACGATGAAATAAAGCAACGCTGGCAGACTCGCCAGCAGTAGTGCCAAAGCAGCTACAAGATGAGCAGCACTGATCAGAATGACCAGCGCCGATGAAGGTTTGAACTCCAAGCGATCAGGTTGGAACACTTTCCAAAATCAGATCGACGATACGCTTCAAATCAGCATCTTCAGGCTCAGCGTTGCGCATAACCCAGCTAAAAATATCCTGATCTTCACACTCGATCAGCTTTTCAAAACGCTGCTGATCATCCAATGCCAGGCCGCGGAACCGATCCTGAAGGAAGGGGATCAGCAGCACATCCAGTTCGAGCATACCGCGACGGCAGTGCCAGCGCAGACGGTTGATATCAGTTTCGCTATACATCCTAATCAGTCTCCCACTCGGCTAGCGAAAAAACAGAGCGCATCATAGCACAGCGATAGTTACCGCATCAGGATCAGGAAAAGCCCCATGAGCAAAAAATAGGAATTTTTCCTATTCCCATATAATTCACATGGGATAAGATCACTCTCGAACGCTAGAGGTGAAAGGATTCACCTGCGACGAAGGAGCGTCGCACGTTCATACTCGACACAGGGAAAAGTGTGCCAGCATGGAACGCTGAAGACAGGGCCTATGACCGGATGTCATAAGGCCCTTTCTTTTTTCTCGGTTCCAGGCACATTTAACGGCTGATCAGCCCGCATTACCCCGAATATTCAGTTCAACCCGACGATTTTGCGCTCGTCCCTGGGCGGTTGCATTGTCAGCAACCGGGTATCGCTCACCCCAGCCTCGACTCTGCAGTCGAGTGTTGGCCACCCCAACCCCGGCCAAGTATGACTGCACACTGTAAGCACGGCGCTCCGACAGCTGCTGGTTGTATTCAAAACCACCCTGACTATCGGTGTAGCCATCGATCTGCAACAACGTTTGATCGAACTTCTTCAGCACCTTGGCAACCGAGTTCAACACCGGCAGGAAGCTGCTTTCCAGCATTTCCGAGCCTGTAGCGAAGGTGATATTACCCGGCATGATCAGGCGAATTTCATCACCACGGCGTTCCACCTGCACTCCGGTACCTTGCAGCTCCTGACGCAGCAGTGCTTCCTGCTGATCCATGTAATAACCAATACCACCACCCACGGCGCCACCAACCAAGGCTCCGGTCAGAATCCCTTTCTCACGATCTCCCTTGCTGCTGACAGCAGCCCCCAGCACCGCGCCTGCAACCGCACCAATGCCAGCTCCCTTGGTGGTATTACCCACCTTTTGTTCACCGGTATAAGGATCGATGGTCTGACAGCCTGAAGCCAATGCCACCATCATTGAGGCAACCAAAATTTTTTTCTTCACTCTCGTACTCCTGTTACGAATATCAAACCGATGCTAAGCCATTGATGACCCCGGTTCGGGGGTTCAGTTCCCCTCCATCGATCATTAGACATGGTCATTCTGCAGTAATAGCCCTAGTATCCGCTCAACTCTACTTATAAAATGCAGACAGTTCACCCGATACAGCCTGTCTTTGAGGATTCTTTGTTGTCCAACCTACCCGTCATTATCGGTTACGGAGGCGTCAACGCCGCCGGACGTTCATCCTTCGATCACGCCTATCGACGCCTGATTCTCGACAAGCTGTCAGAAGCGGACCAGCATTCGACCCTGCTCGGCCTGGCCACCCTGATGGGCGAGATCCAGAACCAGGAGGGCCAACTGCTCGACCGGGATGGAATCGCCATCGATCCAACCCGACTTTCGGACCGTTTTAGGCCCTATCTGCTGAACAACACCTTAATTCGACGAATTCATCCGGACTGGTACGACATCGATAAGGTCACTTTCAACCGTGCCGCCAAGCTGGAGCTACCCGCCGAGCAGCGTAGCTTTTTCCTGCGCAAACGCCAGCTGCCGAATCAAGTGCCGAGCGAGTGGAAACTGACCGAGCTCGACGGCGGGCTGATTCAGGTTGAGATCGACGACTCGCTGGATACGATTCTGCCGGACAGCAAGCGCTCCTCGGTCCGCGCCGCCGGTCAACTACCCACCGGATTCAAACCCGGAACCCTGTACCAATCCCGCAACCATCCGCGCAATCTGCAGATGAGCATCTACAGTGCTTCGGACGCGATCAAAAGCATGGGCATCGACTGGGAGCAGATCCGCGACCGACTGGCGCCGGATCAGATCGCCGTCTACGCCGGCAACTCCATCGGCCAGCTGGATGACTGTGGTTTCGGGGGCTTGCTGAAATCACCCTCGATCGGCAAACGGACCACATCCAAGCAGATGCCGCTGGGCTACGGTCAGATGCCGGCCGATTTCGTCAACGCCTACCTGCTCGGCAACCTGGGCTCTACTGGCTCATCACTCGGTGCTTGCGCCTCCTTCCTCTACAACCTGCGTACCGGTGTCGAAGATATCCGCAGTGGTCGTCGCCAACTGGTTCTGGTCGGCGCCAGCGATGCCCCGATCACCGAAGAGATTATCGAAGGCTTCCGCGCCATGGGCGCGCTGGCCGAAGAGAAAGGCCTACTGGCCCTGGACGACAAGCAACAGCTAGACGATAACGACCTTCGCCGCACCTCACGACCATTCGCCAACAACTGCGGCTTTACCATGGGCGAATCCTCCCAATTTGTGGTGCTGTGCAGCGATAGCCTAGCGCTGGAAATGGGAGCCCAGATCTTCGGTTCGGTCCCCGACGTCTTCGTCAATGCCGACGGTTTCAAGAAATCGATCTCCGCCCCGGGCGTAGGCAACTACATCACCCTGGCCAAATCGGCGGCCCTGATCCGCTCGATGCTCGGTGAAGAATCACTACGCTATCGCAGCTACGTCCAGGCTCATGGCACCAGCACCCCGCAGAACCGGGTCACAGAGTCCCATGTACTAAACCAGACCGCCAAGGCATTCGATATACCCAACTGGCCTGTCAGCGCACTGAAGTGCTATATCGGCCACTCACAGGGAACCGCCGGCGCCGACCAGTTGGCCCTGTCCTTAGGCACCTGGCGCTACGGCTACATTCCGGGCATCGCCACCATGGATCAGGTTGCCGAAGATGTGCATGCCAGCAACCTTCGATTTGAGCAACAACACCTTGAGGTAGGCCCCCAAGGCATGGACAGCGTACTGCTCAACTCCAAGGGTTTTGGCGGCAACAACGCCAGCGCTGCGGTACTGGCCCCCCATATTACCGAGCAGCTGCTGGAGCGTCGGCACGGCAAAAAGGCATTGTCTGCTTACCGCGAACGCGCCGAAGAGGTACGTCAGAACGCCGCTGAATACGATCAGGATGCTTGCACCGGTCTCAGCAAGCCGACCTATCTGTTTGGTCATAACGTGCTGGAAGGTGAAGAGCTGCAGATCGATGGCCAACGGATCCGCATCCCCGGCTACGAGCAGCCGATTGAACTCGAGCTGGATAATCCATTCGACGATATGTGCTGAGCCACACACGCAAGGAGAGCACCGTGAAGATATTGTCCCGCTTTGGCTTGATATTGGTGGCGCTAGCCGCCGTGAGCGCCTGCAGCATCCAGTTGCCCAAAGTACCCAGCGGCAGCCTGATTCTGGACATAGAGGCTCAGGTGCTCTGTCTGAACAATGCGGCATCCTGTCGGTCACTATCACTGATTGCGACCAACGCTAAGCGCAATGAACTGCTGCGCCATTGGCAGGGCGATCCCTGGGATTGGTCTCGATTACAAACGCCCAGCGATCTGGCCAATCTGCTTCTCAGCCCTCCATACGGCAGTTACCGGGTCGAGCAACTCAGCGATAGTCAGTATCAGCTATCGATCTCGCCCGTCACCCTTGATGCATGGACGATTCTGAACGACGAATACAAGCTACGCTATCTCGAAAGGAACTGATTATTCGAGCAGGCTGATTTGGGACCCAGACTACTCGCTTTAGGACTCCAACCTCGGCAGCACCGCCAAGGTATTGCTCCAGAACTGTTGCGCTAACACAGCCGCCGGCTGCTGCAACAACTCCCCCATGACTTGCAAAACACCCGGCAAGTAATCCGGTCGATTGAGCTGCCCCTGCCTACCGCACAACGGCATATCTGGAGCGTCGGTTTCCAACACCCAGGCCTCCGGTCCAAGCTCCTTCACGGTGCGACGCAAACGCTGGGCCCGGGGATAGGTCACCGCACCACCGATCCCTAACTTGAACCCCATCGATAGATACTGCTCCGCCTGCTGCCGACTACCAGAAAAAGCATGCACGATCCCCCCAAATTCAAACCGCTGCCGACGCAGCAGCTGAATCAACGGATCGTGGCACTTACGCGCATGCAGTAGCAGCGGCAGCCGATAGCTACTCGCCAGATCAAGCTGCTGCTGCAGCAGCTCGAGCTGAGGCTCACGCTCAGCATCAGGGGACCAGAAATCCAGCCCCAGCTCTCCCAGAGCAACCGGCAACTGCTGCTGCAGTAACTGCTCCAATCGAACCAAATGTTGTTGCCGATGATCGGCCATAAAGCAGGGATGCATACCCAGCGCCGGCAATAACCTGGGCGTGTCGGACGTCAGCTGCCCATGGCTTCGACACAACTCTATCAAGCCATCCCAGCCAGCGGCACGCACACCGGGAACAACGATCACCTCGACTCCGGCCTCGACCGCTTGACGCATGATTGTCTGGCGTTGTGAATCAAATACACTGAAATCCAGATGGCAGTGACTGTCGCACAAACGCACATTCATCGACCAAGCTCCCGCCGCTCACACCATCGGCAGAGCCGACCTATGGCTAAGCGATTCAATCAACGTCCTCGTTCTTGTCGCTCTCAACCTGCGCTGCAACCGCCTCAAGCAACTCCTGATTCAGCTCGGCGGCTTGTTGCTGCTGAGCCTCTGCCAGCGTCTCGTTGAGACCCTCCGATGTGAACGCCCCCAATTGACGCACCGCCTGCTGCATCAACTGCAACAACGAATCCATCGAGTCCTCAAATAGGTCAGCCAGTTCCAGCGCATTAGCCAGACCAGCCACGTAGGATTGCAACCCTTGGTCGATGGAGCCTACACCTGCAACCTGCTGATAACTTTGGGCCGCTCGATGGCGGTACTGATACTGTTCGGTACGACTCATCTCCAGCGACAGGCTGACAACCTCTCCAGTATCCAGCCCCAGTTCCTTTAGCTGCTCCAAGCTCTGCTGCGGCTGCTGGTCAAAAAACTGCCCGGCCAGCTGGCCCACCTGCTCCATCAATCGCTCAATATCCTCCAACTCCTGTGCATCCAGCTCACCTTGGATACGGAAATCCAAAGCTTGGCGAGAGCGACTTTCCAGCTGTAACTGCTGCAACTCGATCTGCCCCCCTGCAGCCTCTAACTGAGCGCTGTCGGACTGATAGCTGAAGCTTTGAGCAGCGAAGATCTCCAGCTCGACGACATCACCGTCCCTCGTGGTCAGACTCAAGCTCAAGGACTGCTGCTGTCGGGCCTGCATGGAAACTGACTCGGAGCGAAGCTGGAAAGCTTCAGGCCGACTTGGTGCGGAAACTCTGTCGGTCGGTGGCAAGGGGGCTGCCCGGGAATCTGCCGAGGGCTGCCCAAAGGCAGGCGTGGACTCGAGCCCCTGTCGTGAAGATAAATTGCCGCCCAAAGCGCCTGCTAAACCAACCAAATTCATAACCAACTCCAAAATAACGGCTTCAGGATTCCCACCAACCCCTCAAAGCTTGATGCGAAAAGCCCCACAACAGGCTAACGGCACCGGAACGCAGGGCTAAACTGAAAATTAATCCAGTTAAATTAAATTTCGTTAGAAGATTTTCAACAACCGTGACAGCAGAGCCTTTCCCCAGTGGTAGAGATAGGCAGAGGAGAGATCAAAAAGTCCCGATAAACAGAGAGATGGATCGTAACGCCTAGCCCGCAGGGACCGGATGGCTACGATAGATCGCCCGGATGATCCACACCAGCGCACCTGCCAAACAGAGCACAGCCCCAGGAATGGCGCCATAGATTCCGGGGATATGGCTCAAGGTGGCGATGCCCACAGCCATATAGATAAAGGGGAGATATTCGTAGATCTGTTCAGGAAACAGCCAACGATTCTTACGGTTCTCAACCTGATGGCGTGAATTTTTACGACGGTAAGATGAGCGCGTTACCCAGACGATAGCGCCCGCCGCATACAGACAGGCGGCCGAAACCGATACCAACGGGCTACCGAGCAGCATAAAAAGGGCTACACCGATGGCAATATAGAGATAGGGCAAGGCCTCATACAACGTCTTTGGTATGTACAAGGTTCTCCTCCTGGGATATCCCCACGCCGACGCGCTACTACTGGTGAAACGCGACCCTACTACGCTTACACCGGGTGAATAAACTATCCTTCCTTGGCTTGAGTAAATGGTTAAGCATTATCTGGGCCATTGCTTCAATCTTATTTAGAGTCAACAGCTTAAAAAACAACCAAACAACCGTTTAGATTTGTCGTAAAAAATATTGACGCTGAAGTAACAGCCCAGCAAAGTCATCGAAATTCGACTATCCGTGTCTGACCTCAGCGGTCATTCCATAGCCCTGCACATCAACCCGATTAATGCTCGCGGGTCGCCCGGAAGCGGATATCCGGCCAGCGCTCTTCGGTCAGGCTCAAGTTGACTCGAGTCGGAGCCAAGTACGTCAGCAAGCCACCGCCATCTATAGCCAGGTTGTCATGACCCTTGCGGCGGAACTCTTCCAGCATCTTATCGTCATCACACTCGACCCAACGGGCAGTCTGAACCGAGATTGGCTCGTACACGCAATCTACCTTGTATTCATCCTTGAGCCGGAATACGACCACTTCAAACTGCAGCTGCCCCACCGCACCCAGAACCAGATTATTGTTCTTGAGCGGCATAAACAGTTGGACCGCGCCCTCTTCCGAGAGTTGCTGCAAGCCCTTTTGCAACTGTTTCATCTTCAGTGGGTCTTTCGGCCTAACCGCTTTGAACATCTCCGGGGCAAAGTGCGGGATACCGGTATACTTCAGCACCTCCCCTTCGGTGAAGGTGTCTCCAATCTGGATCGTGCCGTGGTTGTGCAGGCCGATGATATCGCCGGACCAGGCCTGCTCGACGTTGGCCCGATCACCGGCCAGGAAAGTTACCGCATCGGCGATTTTGATATCTTTGCCGATCCGACAGTGACGCATTTTCATGCCCTGTCGATAACTGCCCGAACAGATGCGCATAAAAGCGATCCGGTCGCGGTGCTTGGGGTCCATGTTCGCCTGGATCTTGAAGATAAAGCCGGAGAATTTAGCCTCATCGGCCACCACTTCGCGTGACTCGGTGGCACGCTCCGAGGGTGCCGGAGCCCACTCGACAAAGTCGTCGAGCATCTGTCGAACACCGAAATTAGCCAGCGCAGTACCAAAGAAGACAGGAGTCAAAGTCCCTTTCAGGAACGCCTGCTGGTCATATTCATGGCTAGCGCCACGGACTAGCTCGATCTCATCGCAGAAATCGTCATAGATATCACCGAGGAACGCCTTGGCCTCGTCCGACTCCAAGCCCTGAATCTGCTCATCCTCATGGAGTACATTGTTGTTGCCTTGATCAAATTTGATCAGGGTATCGGTATAGAGGTTGTAGACGCCTTGAAAATCCTTACCCATGCCGATCGGCCAAGTGATCGGCGCCGCTTCAATCTTCAGCACCTCTTCGATCTCATCAAGCAGCTCAATCGGATCACGGATATCGCGGTCCATCTTGTTCACAAAGGAGAAGATCGGAGTATCGCGAAGACGGCAAACATCCATCAACTTGATGGTTCGATCCTCGACCCCCTTGGCGCCATCGACCACCATCAAAGCCGAATCAACCGCAGTCAAGGTTCGGTAGGTATCTTCGGAGAAGTCTTCGTGACCCGGCGTGTCCAGCAGGTTGACCACTCGATCCTTGTAGGGAAATTGCATCACCGAAGAGGTGATCGAGATTCCACGCTGCTGCTCCATCGACATCCAGTCGGACGTCGCATGCCGATCACTCTTGCGCCCCTTTACCGTTCCGGCCTTTTGGATCAACTGCCCCAACAACAGCAGTTTTTCGGTAATCGTGGTCTTACCCGCATCCGGGTGGGAAATGATGGCAAAGGTTCTGCGAGCCGCGACTTCTGCGGCAACTGAAGCGTCTGACATGGTCGATCTCTAAAGTATGTACACCAAGCTGTACACAAATAAAAAAGCCCCCCAGCAGTAGCCAGGGGAAAAGATCGCGCGATTATACATGATCACCCGGTGAGCAGCGATGTCAGTCAGATCCAGATATTGGACCAACTCAGAGATCCTCTATCGCAGAACTTACCAGTACTTCGGGTAGCTCAATCCCCGGCACAGGTTGTTGTAAACCAACGCCACCGCAACGATCAGCAGAGCACCCAGCAATGTCGGCAACAGCAGAAACTCCCACCCCGGCAGCATCAAGAAAACGATAACCGGATTGGAGCCCGCAGGCGGATGCACCGTTCGGGTCAACATCATCAACGCAATCGCCAGACCGACCGCCAGCCCCAGCGACCATACCTGCGGACCAAACAGCGTCAAACAAGCCAAGCCAATCAACGAACTGAGGAAATGACCCGCCACAATGTTTCTAGGTTGAGAAAATGGCGCATCGGGAAAACCAAACACCAGCACACAGGAAGCCCCAAACGAGCCCAATACCAGCGCCAGGCCGAGATTCTCTGCCAAGCCCGCCAGCACCAGCATCATCACGAAACCACCTAGCCCCGCCATCAAGATCTGCCGAGGCGCGGCCCTAGGCGGCAATGCGCTTTTATCGCCAGCAAACCGGGCACGCCAACTCCCCACCGGTATTTCCACCATTTCCCGATCAGATCGCAACATAGTGACCTCCATAGCAAACCCACAATAAGTAGACCGACCTGTCTACCTCCAGACACAAAAGTAGACAACACTGTCTACTTTTGTCAACATTCTTTTCGAATAAGCTGATGGGAAGAACCGTGTCTGCCAAACGAATGCTACTGATCGAAACAGCCTTTGCGCTGTTCTACTGCAAAGGAGTTCATGCGGTTGGGATCAATGAAGTCCTAGCCGAATCCGGGGTAGCCAAGAAAACCCTCTACCACCATTTCGATAGCAAAGACGCGCTGATTGCCGCCGTGGTTGATTACCGGGACCAACGTTTTTTGAGCTGGCTTGAGTCGAGGTTTGAGGCCGTTCAGCCTGGTATAGCGAAGATCGATGCGCTATTTGATGCGCTGGATGACTGGTTCAACGACCGGGTCACTGACTTGATGCCCTTCCATGGCTGTTTTTTTATCAACGTCAGCGGTGAGTTCGGTGAGCCAGACCATCCGATTCATCAGCAATGTGCCCGACATAAACAACGGGTCGCCGCACTGATCGAATCTCAGCTACTGCTGCAAATGAGCTCACCGGAAGAGTGTCGCGAGATCTGCCAAACCCTGTGCTTATTAAAAGAAGGGGCCATCACCCAAGCCCATGTTCAAGGCGATAGAGACGCGGCCCTGAAAGCCAAAAAAGCCGCTTTACGTCTGATGGAACGCTAGGATTTTTTGCAGGTTCCCTAGGCTAAATCGGCTTTACCGACCCAGCGGCAAGTTTCCGATTGTAGATCAGCGTGTAGCCTCCGCTCAAAACGATGATCAACCCACCGGCCAGGGTTGCCACATCGGGTCGCTCCGCAAAAAAGAGCGCCGCGAGAATCAACGCGAAGATCAAGCGGGTATAGCGAAATGGCGCCACCACGGAGACCTCACCGGTTCGCATCGCGATCGTTAGTGCGTTGTACGCCACAACGCCGCAAACCACCGCCGCTCCAATCAAGCCCGCCGTCGCGGAATCCAGTAAGACCGGCTGGCCGTTGTATAGGTGCAAGCCCACCCCTGTGGGGATCAGGATGAAAAACCCGTAGACACCCAATTGTCGATTAGACAGCTCTGACGGTGCTGCTCGGGTCGCCAGATCGCGTCCGGCAAAGCCGACCATCCCGATCACGGCCAAGATCGAGGCCGGTTCAAAACTTCCCAACCCGGGACGGATAACCAGCAACACACCGACAAAACCGAGGACGATGGCAAGCCAACGCCTTAGCCCCACCTGCTCGTTGAACAACAGTGCAGCCCCGAGCACAACCACCAGCGGGGTCGCCTGCAGAATCGTTGAAGCACTGGACAGCGAGCTAAGCGTAATCGCCAACACGAAGAACAATCGCCCGACTACTTCGCAGACAGCACGAATCAAGATCGGAGTTGATAGTAGTGCCGGGTGAAGCAGGCTCTCCCGTTGACGAAAACACAGCAGCGAAAAGACCAAGGTCCCGCCCAGCCCAAATAGTGCCAGTACAAACCCGGTCGAGACGCTGCCGGCAGCTGCCTTAATCAGCATATCTTCGACGGCGAAGGCCGCCATAGCCAGCATCATAAAGAGACTACCGCGGGTATTATCCGCTGCTGTATTCACTCCAAAGCCTCAAGGTGTGTTGCTGCTCGGAGCCGGTCCGATAAAGACCGCCTTACGCGTCGCGTTGATCTCCTCGAGCGAGGTTGAAACGCTAAAGGCGATCTGCTGACTATCGGATACCAACCATTTTGCCGGAATCCGCACGAACACTTCGTGGGCGGTAACACCCGAAGGGGCCAACAACACCGGTTCGGAAACTCCCACCGCTTTCAAGCCTGCCGCGCCGGTTACGGTTATCTTGGCTTCCAGCGGTTGATCGGTTTTGTTCAGCAGTTTCAGCTGGTAGCGGTTCTGGATTGAACCATCACTTTGCATCACGAACATCGGCTGGCGATGATGGATCACCTTAAGCTCCAATCCATCCAGCGTTGCCAGTCCCCAGGCACCACCGACCACCGAGAATGCCAGGATACCGAAATAGACCCAGACCCTGGGGCGTTTGAACCAGCGCGCCTGGGTTTTGCCCAGCAGGCCATTCAAGGAATCGTAACGGACCAACCCTTTGGGCCGACCGATCTTTTCCATCACCGAATCGCAGGCATCGATGCAAAGGCCACAGGTGATACAGCCCTGCTGCTGACCGTCACGGATATCGATCCCGGTCGGGCAGACCGCCACGCATAGGTTGCAATCGATACAATCCCCCAGATGATCGTCCGACTGGCCTTTCTTACGTCGACCACGGGACTCACCGCGTACCGCATCGTAGGCCGGCAGCACCGTATCCTGATCCACCATCACCCCCTGGATTCGGGAGTAAGGGCACAGCCACATACAGGTCTGCTCGCGCATAAAACCGGCCAGGCTGTAGGTGCCGAACACAAAGGCACCAATAGTGATCGTGGCTTCCAACGGCAGCGACAACGCCAACATGCCCTGCCACAGCTCTCCCGCATCCATAAACCAGGCCACAAAACTTACCCCAGTCAGCAAACCAATCAATAACCAGAGCCCATGCTTGATCGCCTTGATTCGCAGTTTGGTCAAACTCCAGGGGGCTTCATCCAGTTGCTGGCGCTGACGGGGCTTGCCCTCAAGCCACTCCTCGATCAATACGAACACGTCGGTCCAGACCGTCTGAAAACAGAAGTAACCGCAAAATACTCGACCCGCCAAAGCGGTCACCACCGCCAACAGGATGGCGAAAAACAGCAGGATCATCGCCAGGATCCACAGATCCTGGACCAAGACGGTGAGCCCGAACAGATAAAACTTCTGTGCCGGCAGATCAAACAGCACTGCCTGTCGGTCTCCCCAATGCAGGTAAGGGCCGAGAAAAAACAGCAGCCAGACACTGCTGGTCCACCATTTAACCGAGCGCCAACGCCCGGGCATCCGCTTGGGGTGGATTTTCTGCTCCCCGACATTGACGTGCCACTGGCCAACCTCGGCGTAGATATCATCAATCTGAGTGCTGTCGATCTGAGCAACATCAATCAGTGAATCAGCGCTTTTCATGGCGATTCTCCTTCGAGTCGGCAACCGAACGATCACCGGAGAAAATTTGAGCCCGGACCTTGAACCCAACCACGATCAACAACAGTGCGGATCCGACCACGGACAGAATCGATAACACCGCAACCAGGTCTAGATTGTTCATATACGGAAACCTCAGGTTTTGTTAACGCTGTTGCTAGCGCTAGAGAAACGAAACTTAAACGGCGTACGGGGGCTGTAGATCGAGCCTTGGTAGCTCAGATTCATTCCCTCCAGCATCGACATCGCCGTCTCCAGCGACTCCCCCGGTTGCAGGGCGATGGCGTTGAAGCCACAACGGCGCAACTGTGGTGCCTGATCGGCAATCAATTGACCGAAGGCGCGTAGCTCCCCGCCGTAACCATGGCTCTCGCGCAATAGCGCGCCGAGGGAAAACCCGGTGCCGTCCTGAAAGCTGTTGAACCGGATTGCGATGGCCGGCAAGCGATCCAGGTGGTCAATCAATGCCGCGATATCCGCATCACCGTCAAACCAGACCCCCGCTAGCTTTTGGCCTTCCGTTATCTCCATACCGGACTGCATGACCAACCAGCGAGACAACGGCAGAAATACCGATTGCTGCAGTGATGAGTGAATCGGGGTGTCCTCATCAATCTCGATGATCCGAGCCGAGTCATCGACGATGCCACCATCTTTAATGATCCTGGGCATACACAGCCTCCTTAAACGGCGCCACACCCAAGCGAGCGAACAGCTCAGCAAAAGATTCCTGGGCGCTCAAGCGCAGTTTTAGATACACGGAAAAAATCTGATCGATCGCCCCATCGACAGCCTCAGCTGCCAGCGCCGGACCCAGCACCTTGCCGATTTTCGAATGGTTGCCGGACTGGCCGCCCAGGGTGATCTGATAAAACTCTCGGCCGGACTTCTCCAATCCGAGGATGCCGATATCGGCGATATGGTGATGGGCGCAGGCGTTGATGCAGCCGGAGATCCGCAACGACAGCTCACCCAGCCGATATAGCTTGTCCAGATCAACCAGCCGCTGTTGAATCGCGGCGCTGATCGGCAACGAACGGGCACTGGCCAGGTTGCAGAAGTCAGCCCCTGGGCAGCAGACCAGATCCGCTGCAGTCCCCTGGGTCGGTGTCGCCAGCTGCTCGCTTTCGAGCGCCTGCCAGAGCGCAAACAGATCCGACTTTTTAACATCCGGCAGAACCATGTTCTGTTGCTGGGCAGTGCGAACCTCGGCAAAACCAAAGCGCTCTGCCAGCGCTGCCACCGCCTCCAACTGTCGGTAGTGGATATCACCGGGAGCACGCCCCACCGCTTTCAACGACAGGGTGACGGCCGCATAGCCCGCCACCTTGTGGGCGTGAACGTTATGGGTCAGCCACTGCTCGAAATCCGGATGCTGTTGTCGCTGCTCAGCAAGCAGGGCTTCGCCCTCCAGCGGATCGATCAGCGGGTAGTTGGGAGCACTGAAAAACGAGCGCGCGTAGGCCAGCTCGTCGGGCTTGAGCAGATGATCGCTGCGGCTGGAGGATTTGAACTCGTCCTCCACCTGCTCCTTGAAGCGCTCAATGCCCAGCGCCTTGACTAGGATCTTGATCCGCGCCTTGTACTTGTTGTCCCGACGGCCGTGGCGGTTGTAGACCCGCAGAATCGCTTTCAGATAGGCCAGCAGTTCGGCCTGGGGCAGGAAGCTTCGAATCCGCGAACCCAGCATCGGAGTACGCCCCAACCCGCCGCCAACCCAGACCTCAAAGCCCAAGGGGTTCACACCGGAAGGGCCAACCCCGTCAACACCGGGCTGCTCAACCAGTCGCAAACCGATATCGTGTAGCTGAATGGCCGCTCGATCTTCATGGGCGCCAATCACTGCGATCTTGAATTTTCGCGGTAGAAAGGCGAACTCCGGGTGCAAAGTCGACCACTGGCGGATAATCTCGCAGTAGGGACGCGGATCGGCAACCTCATCCTGGGCCACCCCGGCCAACGGATCGCTGGTGGTGTTGCGGATACAGTTGCCGCTGGTCTGGATCGCATGCATCTCAACCTCGAGCAACTGCTCCAGAATCTCCGGCACCTGCTCCATCTTCACCCAGTTAAACTGTAGATTCTGTCGCGTGGTGACATGGCAGTAACCACGGTCATAAGTCTTGGCGATCTGCGCCAGCTTGCGCAGCTGAGTTGACGCCAACACCCCGTACGGCACCGCCACCCGTAGCATCGGCGCATGCTTTTGCAGATACAGGCCGTTTTGCAACCGCAGCGGCAAGAAAGTCTGCTCGGCGATCTCGCCATTCAGAAACCGACTCATCTGCCCCTTGAACTGCTGTACACGATCCTGAACGACCTGGCGGTCGTAATCGTCATACTGATACATCGTTTCAATACCCCGTCAGCGACAGAAAAAACCTGTCTAGTCATGTGCACAGGGTATGGGAGAGACAAAAATGGTTACAGATTCAGATTTATTCAATTTCACAGGCTCAGCGTGCTACGATTAAAATCTGCACCTGTGATTTTTTAGAATCTGTACCTATGAGCGACTTTCTTTACCGCCAGCTGGTCCGTGAACTCACCGAAGAGATCCGCACCGAGCGCCGTCCTGTGGGCTCGAAGATGCCGTCGATTCGGACCCTGAGTCAGCAACGCGGGTTGTCCAAATCGACCGTACTGACCGCCTATGACCGTCTCGAAGCCGACGGACTGATCAGCGCACGCCCCCGGTCGGGCTACTACGTTAACGGGGTACAGGCCACCGACACCCTGCCGATCACCAAGCCGCTGACCAGCAAACCCGAGTCCACCCCGCTACCGGTCACCAGCGGCCAGGTACTGGTGGATATCATGGAGCGCGGCGCCGCCTTCGACTTGATTGGCCATCAAAAGAGTGAGATCGGTAAGGAATCACTGCGCCGCTGCCTGGCCCGGGCCCAGCGCAAACAAACCACCCGGGAGCAGAATAATTACGACGAACCAGCTGGGCTGTACGAGCTTCGCAGCCAGATCGCCAACCGGCTACTGGCCGGAGCCAGTCACCTGAATGCCGACGAGATCATCATCACCGCCGGCTGTCAGCACGCGCTGCTATTGGCGCTGATGGCCACCACCCAGCACGGTGATGTGGTGGCGGTCGAATCGCCCGGGTTTTACGGCGTTTTCCAGTTATTCGAAGCCCTGGGACTCAAAGCGCTGGAGCTACCCAGTTCGCCGGAAACCGGGCTCAGCCCGGAAGCGTTGGAGCTGTCACTACAGCACTGGGATATCAAAGCATTGGTGGTTTCACCCAGTTACAGCACCCCCACCGGGGCCAGCATGCCCGAGGCCAATAAACAGCGGATTCTGGAGTTGGCTCAAAGCCGTGACCTGCCGATTATCGAAGATGATATCTACGGCGAACTCTCGTTTAACGAACAACGCCCCCGCACCCTGCACAGCTACGATAAAACCGGCCAGGTTCTGCTGTGCTCCTCGGTTTCCAAAAGCTTGTCACGGGATCTTCGGGTCGGCTGGATCGCTCCGGGCCGCTATCGGGAGCGAGTAAAGCAGCTCAAGCTAGTCACCAGCTTGGCCAGCTGTCAGGCCCAGCAGCGAGGACTGGTGGATTTTCTGCAGGAGGGCAGCTTCGATCGCCACCTACGGGTCCAGCGTCAAAAACTCCGCCAGCAGTATCAGCAGTTATTGGAGATGCTCGGCCGCTATCTACCCACGATGCAAAGCTGCAGCCGTCCTGAAGGCGGACTGGCGCTCTGGGTCGAACTACCCGAACCGATCGACACCCTGGAACTGTACGGCCGCTCCCTGCAGCAGGGCATCATCCTGACTCCCGGACGCCTGTTTACCGCCCAGGAGCGCTACCGTAATGCGTTACGAATCAGCTTTGCCTTCCCGTGGACCGAGCATCGCCAAGATGCCCTCAAGCGGCTGGGACAGCTGGTAGCCCAGTATCCGGCCAGCAACACCTAGCGACTTTCCAGCGGTTATGCCGACTCGGCCTCAAAAGTCTCGATAAAGCGCGCCAGCGAAGGCGTCCAGCTATCCGGTGCGGCGGTCGCAAAGTAGGTGTCCAACTCCCCAATCTGCGCCGGCAACGCCAGATAGTCGATCTCGAAGCGCTGCCGATAAGCCTCAACGGTGGAGAGCGGCATCAGCGTGTACCCCATCCCGGCAGCCACGCAACCCAACATACCGTCGATACTGCCGAATTCGAACATCCGGGTCGCACTGACCCCGACCGAAGCCAGGAACAGCTCGACCCGTTGGCGGTAACTACAACCCTGCCGAAACGCCAGGAAGGTCGATTCCAACAGCTGTTCCGCACTGGGCTGCCGGGTCATTGGCTTGGGGCCGACCAACACCAACCGCTCGCTGAACGCCTTGATCAGATGAAAACGACCGTGCTCGGGCTGGCCGGCAACGAAGATCCCATCCAAATTCCCATCGAGGAACCTGGCGATCAGGTCTGCGGTCGGCCCGGTCTGTACCGTTAGATCCACTTCGGGAAAGCGCCGGTGGTAGTTGGCCAGGATCGGCGGCAAGCGCACGGCGGTGGTGGTTTCCATCGCCCCTAGACGCAACCGACTCGAACGGCCTTTATCCCCCTGGAACAGACCCACCACATCATCGTGGGCCTGCAGCATCGGTCGGGCGTAATCGGCCAGGGTTCGGCCAGCAGAAGTGACCCGCGCCCCGCCCTTGCGATCGAACAGTTGAGCTCCCAGCTCCTGTTCAAGCTTCTTGATATGAGCGGTCACATTCGACTGCACCGTGTGACGGCGCTCAGCCGCCGCCACGAAACTGCCGGTGTCGACCACATCCATAAACAGCTGTAGCGATTTTAATTGCATGGCGCTCTCTAAACCGTCCTTCAAAGCCTAGTACACAATCATTAAAACAGATTCACTTGATCATTTTAAATCATTTCTAATGAACACCAACTTCACTTTATGATCGACTCAGTGAGTACAAAGAGCCCCAACCGATAACACCTTTTGAAGCAACAAAGCGGCTGAGCTACCGACCAAGGAGATCCGAACCGATGTTAAGAAAACAGGAACACCCTGCCCTGCTGGTCGGTATGACCGCGACGCTAGCCGGTATCGGAATCGCCCGCTTCGCCTATACCCCGCTGCTGCCGGAGCTGGTTCAGCAAGGCTGGTTTGAAGATACCCAGGCCGTCTATCTGGGGGCGGCCAACCTGCTGGGTTATCTGATCGGCGCCCTGTCAGCTCACCGTCTGTCCGAACGGCTGCCGTTACGACGGTTGATGGGACTCTGCTTTGCTGCCATCGCACTAAGCTTCATCCTCTGCGCTCAACCATCGAGCTTCGAATGGTTTTTCAGCTGGCGGCTGGTTGCCGGTGTCACCGGTGCCATCCTGATGGTGGTCGGACCGGCGACCGCGCTGACCTCGACCGAAGCCGGTCGACGGGCCAGCGTCGGCGCGCTGGTCTTCACCGGTATCGGCCTCGGCGCAGTGCTTTCGGCTTCGGTGGTACCGCTGTTGATGCAGCAGGGCCTATCGGCCACCTGGCTGGCGCTGGGAAGCCTAACGCTGGTGGCTGGCCTCATCTGCGATCGCAGCCTGATCCGGCTGGAAGCTGCCAAGCCGGCATCACTGAATCAACCGACGGCAGTTACGACGACGGTGACTAAACCGCTTGGTTGGGTGTTGCTCTGTGTGATGGCCGCCTACGCGCTAGATGCCGTGGGTTTCGTTCCCCACACCCTGTTCTGGGTGGATTATCTGGCCCGAGAACGAGCCCTTGGCACCGAAGCGGCCTCACTTCAATGGGCGGCTTTTGGTCTTGGCGCCGTCTGCGGTCCGCTGATCGCCGGCTGGGTCGTACAACGCTGCGGTTGGCACAAAGGTCTGGTACTGGCCTTCAGTGTCAAAGCCGTTGCGGTGTTGTTGCCGCTGCTGTCGATCGCTCTGGTCAGCCGAACCCTGTCATCCTTTATCGTCGGCGCTCTAGTACCCGGCATCGTGGCACTGACGTCCGGCCGAATCGCTGAACTGGTCGGCACCTCCGATCACAAACGTTACTGGGGGCTGGCAACCGCCGTCTTTGCGATCGCCCAGGCCCTCTCCGGCTACTCGATGTCGGCCCTGTACGAGATCTGGGGCAGCTACTTCTACCTGTTCTACGCCGGCAGCGCAGCGCTGGCCGGAGGTGCGGTATTGATCACACTGAGCCGCTTTTTTCAACACCAGACGTCGATCAGCACGTACCGCTAGCTTTGATCATTACTGATTCTCGATAACCACAGATAACAACGGAAATAGAGGCCAACAATGCAACTCTTACTGAACAAAACATCTCCTTATGCCCGTATGGCACGCATCGCGATGCTGGAAAAAGGGCTGCAAAACCAGATCGAACTTTGCTGGTGCGATCCTTGGAACGACGACCCCCAACTGCTGCAGCACAACCCGGTCGGTCGCATTCCCGCGTTGGTTACCGATCAGGGTGTCACGCTTAGTGAATCCTTACTTATTGCGACCTATCTGGACAGTCTGGTCGCTCACAACCCTCTGGTTCCCGAGGATCAGAAAGCTCTGGTGCTTCACTTTGCCGGTCTGGGACAAGGACTGATGGATGCTTCTTTCAATGCAGTGATCGCCCGCAAGTACCTCGATGAAGCCGCCAACAACTCGGTGCTGAGTGAGCGGCGTTGGAATGCGATCGATCGGACCCTGGCACAACTGGAACACTCGGTCGAACAGCTCGCAGCCACCCCATCCATCAGCCTGGGTGAAATCTGTGTGGCCGTGGCCATCGACTACCTGCTGTTCCGCTTACCCGAGCTCGATACTTGTTCCCGTTATCCCAAGCTAGCTGCTTGGCACCGGTCACGGGTACAACGACCCAGTTTCGAAACCACCGCATTTTGCTAGACCTGACGTGGGCGATGATCTTCTGATTTCGCCCACCAATCAGACTCGTCAGCGCACTCTGGCATGGAATCTTTAATCACCCATCTATGCAGGCACTGTTGCAGCGCCCGAATTGCGTTCCTGGTTGGTACTGGCTGCGACTGCTCCACCGACAAATCCGACAACTGGATCAAACTCGGTGATCAACTCTTGACAGACGGCAGTCGGGCCAGCACCCGACCCTGCTCCGCCACCGTCGAAGCGATTCGACTGCGACGTAGCTGGGAATCAGGTAACAAACCCTATCTCGTCACCAACGCAGGTGTGATTGAGTGGGAGGAGTTCAAGCAGTGGACCAGTGTGCCCACGCTTACCCAAACAGAAACAACGAAAAACCCCTAGGCTCCTGAGAGCACAGCAAGAACGAATTCAATCCCGCTTATCCAGCACTGCCCGGTAAAAAGCCTCAACATGGGGTAAGACATCGGTATTGGGCATGCAAACACCGATAGAACGATCGATACTCAGATCCTTAATCTCGATAAACCGGACATCATAGGGAGTGGTCCGATCAGTGATGATCGACACCCCTAGATTGGCGGCAACCAACGAGAGTACAAACTCATCACTCTCGGCTTGCATCACCGTCAAGGGCTGAATCTGTTGCTGTTGAAACTGCTGATTAACCGGTTCCCAGAAACCACAGCGGATACGTTCGATAAACCGTTCGCCATCCAAAGACTTTAACTCGATCAGCCGCTCATTGGCCCAGGGGTGCCCCCCGGGAACCACGATACAAAGAGACTCCCTGATAATTGGCTGAAAGTTATCCGCCTGGGTATCACTGTTAACGATAATCAGGTCGACCTTTTTCTCCGCCAACATGCGACTCAAGGCAGCATCGGCATCGACGACCAACTCGATCAGAATATGCGGGTGAATTGATCGATATGAGCTGATGATCCGGGCTACGTGGTCCATATGGATGTTGGAGAGGACCCCGATGACAATCTTCTCTGGTTGTTTCCTCAACTTTGAGCGCACCAGCACCAACTGGTTATATGACTGTCGTGCCGGCTTCAGAAACTGCTCACCTTCAGCCGTCAGGGTTGCGCTACGACTTCCGCGATTGAACAGGGTCACACCCAACGATTGCTCCAGCTTACGAATTCCTGCTGATAGGGTCGGCTGAGTCACATGCACCTGTTTCGATGCAGCCAAAAAGGTGCCGTTATCCACCACGGCCAAGAAATATTTAATTTGCTGCAGATCCATATAGACACTATCTATATTTAATAGAAATATTATTGATTATTAATATACAAACAGCCTAGCTAAAGTGACCCGACCAATCAATCGCATCACCAGTCGAGGTTACGTAGATGTTTAACAACCAAACCATCATCATCACCGGCGCTTCATCCGGCATGGGAAAAGCCATTGCTGAGTCCTTCCTGGCCAACGGTGCCAACGTCGTCATCAACGCACGTCGTCAGGACGAACTGGACCGGTTCGTCGCAGATAATGCTGATCATACAGACCGCATCAAGGTTGTTGCTGGAGATATTGGCAATCCCGAAACGGGTACCACGTTGGCCAAGGTGGCGCAGGAGCACTTCGGTACTATCGATGTGTTGATCAACAACGCAGGCATCTTTGTCCCCAAGCCCTTTCTTGAAGAAACCGAAGAAAGCCTGGATCGCTACTACTCGGTAACCATGAAAGGCAGCTACTTCACCTCCCAGGCAGTGATCCCGTTTATGCAGTGCCAAGGTGGCGGCAGCATTATCAATATCGGCTCCATGTGGGTGGAGAATCCCATCGAAGCCACCCCCGCCTCCGCCTCACAGGTTGCCAAAGGCGGCATGCACACCCTGACTCGCCACCTGGCGATCGAATTTGCCAAAGACAACATCCGTGTCAACACCATCGCACCGGCAGTGATCGAGACGTCGCTGTACGACAACCTGATGGACAAAGACACCCTCCAAAGCCTTTCGGGTCTGCACCCACTACGAAAGCTGGGCCAACTGCAGGATATCCTGGCCTGGGTCGAGCACCTGGCCGGTAACGGCGGTCGGTTTGTGACCGGCCAGACTCTGTTTGTCGACGGAGGCATCACCGCGGGATCCCATTCTGCCTGATCGAAGCTAAAAAACCGGGAGCATACGATGATGCTAAGACGACTCGTTGAACAACAGGGATTGGTCCTTCCCCAGGCACCAACACCGGTGGGCAATTATGCCGCCGCCCAACTGGCTGGGGGCCTACTGTATATTTCTGGGCAACTGCCATTACGTGATGAGGAGCTTATCTATCAGGGCAAGCTCGGACGTGATTTGAGCGTAGAGCAAGGCCAACAGGCAGCTGAACTCTGTGCTCTGAATCTGTTGAGCCAGTTGGACCGGTACATAGCGAATCGACAGCTAGAATCGGTGGTCAAGCTGGAGGGCTATATCAACTCCAGTGATTCCTTTGTGGAGCACGCCAAGGTATTGAACGGCGCATCCGATCTACTGTTCAAGGTATTGGGGGCGAGTGCCGGCCATACTCGTATCGTGATCGGCTGTACCAGCTTACCACTCAACGCGCCTGTCGAGATCGCAGCAGTGGTAGCGTTGCAATAGCGCTTTCCTAAACCTAATAGGGTTACGCTGAAACCAGTCATCGAACAAAACTCATGGCTGGTTTTTCTACATATAAAGAACTTTCTGCAATCACTAAAAAAATCCTAGCAGTAATAACAAGCAGCGATAACTGATCATAAAATCAATAAGTTAGCGGATCATGAATTTCGCATATACACTTGTGTGTAGCCCATCAACAGGTCTTCACCCATGCTGTTTCAGCCAGCCCGATTTATTCTTGCTGCTCTGCTTTTCCAACCCTTCTTGGTACAGGCCGAGGAGTGCACCCGAGTCGTCGCTACAGCCCACCCTGACTATCCGCCCTACCAGTGGTTTGATGGCCAACAGATGCGTGGAGCCAGCATCGAGATCAATCGCATTATTTTTGCCGAGCTGGGTATCCCCTTCTCGGTGATCTATACCGGTCCTTGGAAACGGGTATTACACGCCGCTCAACAGGGACAGGTTGACTTGGTTATGGCGTTGAAGAAGACTCCCGCCAGGCAAGAGTTCCTTAACTTCACCAGTGCCCCTATTCTCCCGAACCCTTTTGCTGTCTTTGTCGAACGCAGCCAGGTGTTCGATTTCAATCAATGGGATGACTTGAAGGGTAAGATGGGTGGAAAAAATGCCGGGGACCGGTATGGCGCTGCATTCGACCAGTTTTCCAGTGAGCAACTGGCCCTGGAAGAGGCAGACACCCCACAAACCAATTATAGAAAGCTGATCGCTGGTCGAATCGATTATTTCATTCACAGTCGCTATTCCGGAGCAACTTACCTTCACACCCATCCCGAAGGTGACCGAGTCATTGCATTGGAAAAAAACATTAATGAAGGCTTTATCCATAGTGGCTTCAGCCGGCTTTCACCCTGCTATGATCTATTGCCCTATCTGAACCGCCGTTACCGGGAGATGATGAGCGATGGCAGTGCCTTACAGCTGTTGGAGAGCAATTTAGTGTCTTGGCAGCGGTCGACACTTAACCAGGATTAACTGGTTTATCACCCTAACCGACGATTGTTGTTGTGCCACTTAGCTGGTAAAACAATCGAATCTTGTCAGTTGAGTTTGTCGTCAAGGTGAAATAACAATGATAAAAACCCTGCTCTCACTTTCGCTCAGCACCCTCCTTTATTCGACGTCCCTCCAGGCGATGGAGGTCACCTTTCTGAATCCGGGTAAGCAGGGTGAGCGTTTTTGGGACATGGTAACCGAGACCATGCAAGCCGCTGCCAACGACTTGGATATCGAGCTCGAAGTTGTTTATGCACAGCGTAACCGGGTCAAAATGGTCGAAATCGGCCAACAGATCACCTCGCGCAACAACCCACCGGATTACCTGATTCTGGTCAATGAAGAGCAGGCCGCTGAGAAAATTTTCCTGTCCAGTAAAGGCAGTAAGACCAAAACCCTGATGCTGCTTAATGATTTCCTTCCTCCTCAGAGAGCAAAGGTTGGTTACCCCAAACCCGACAACCCGAACCTCCTGGGTGCAGTCATACCCGATAACCATGGTGCAGGACGTCGAATGATGCAGGCATTGCACCAGTGCGCCAAAGCGACCAACGATTCAGGGCCATACCATATGCTGGCAATAGGCGGTGACCAGTTGACGCCAGCCTCTATCGATCGGAATCGGGGAGCGATGTCGGTGATCGAACAGCAAGCCGATATCAAGCTGGATCGTTTTCTGTACGCCAATTGGAATCAGCAGGAAGCCTCGGACCTAACCGACAGTTATTTGAAGTGGGCTACAAGAAACGACATCCAACCGGTCGGCATTTGGGCAGCCAACGACCCCATCGCCATGGGCGCCAGAGATGCACTGAAAGCCAATAGTGTTAAGCCGGGAAGCGATGTCTGCCTGGTGGGGCTGAACTGGTCCGCTCAAGGACTGGAGATGGTTCGCAATGGCGAGATGCTGCTGACCGATGGTGGCCACTTTCTGGCTGGGGCCTGGTCCATGGTCATGCTGTATGACTATCACCAACGTAGCCTGAAGGGCGAAACCGCCCCGCTGGGTCGGGTCGACTTTCAGATGCAGAGTATCGATCGCAACAACATTGACCAATATTCCCAAAACTTGGGAGATGAAAACTGGGATAAGATCGATTTCCGAGGTTTCAGCCTGAAACCATCGCAGGGCTATGGGGAGTATGACTTTTCACTGCAGAAAGTACTCTCGCATATCAAGTCTCACTGATCGTAATCCCAATGCTGAAACGACTTCCCTCCCTAAAGCTGAAACTGCTGCTGATATTGATCCCGGCAGCCGTAGTGGCTCTGACACTGACGCTTGGCCTGATGCTCTACAACGCGGAGCAGCAGTTCAATCTGAAGCTGGAGCAGAAGCAGCAGACCCTGGGCAGCTATGCCGATCTGCTGGCGGACCCGCTATGGAATTTCAATACCAAACGGGTCGAGGGTATTGTCGAAACCATCATGCTCGATCCGGATGTCATTCGGATTGTCATCCGAGATGAAAGTGGCAACGCCGTTGCGGATAAGTTCGCCTCTGAGCAGGCCATGAGTCAGGTGATATCCAGCGACTACGCCTACCCAATCAATTACAGCAATGCCCATATCAAGCAAAGGGTAGGCGAGCTGGAGATCGTACTGGGCTACCAATCGCTGGAGGACGAAAAGGCGCAATTTATCCTCTCCGGGCTGTTTGCCATCCTACTGGTGATAATCGCACTCGCGGCAAGTGTCTGGCTGATCTTCTCTCGACTGATGGACGCACCATTGCAGGCGTTGATTGAAGCGATCGATCGCAGCAGGGATAGTGGTGCCTTTATTCGGGTCAGTGAATCCACCAATGACGAGCTCGGCGTAATCAGCAAGGCGTTCAACGAAATGCAGGGCAGCCTGGAAAAGCAGCACAATAAGACCCTGCAGAGCAAAGATCGTCTTCAACTGCTCTACCACTCGACCCCTTCGTTGCTGTTCAGCTTCAACCGCGAAGGGGTGATTCAGGACACCAGTGACTACTTCTTACAGCAGCTGAGATTTCAGCGGGCCGAGGTGGTTGGTTGCAAGCTGAGTCGGCTGCTGGACGTGGAGCATCAACAACAGCTGCTGGATCCTGCCCTGGCCGCTCTGTGGGAAAGCAAAACCCTGGCCGAGCTGCCTCTGCACCTGATCAACGGTCGGGGGCAGCGGGTCGAAGTGCTGATGGACGCCACCTTGAGTGCTGAAGACTCCTTTCCGGGAGCGCTAGCGGTGATGACCGACGTCACCAGCCTGAATCAGGCTCGGCGTAAGCTGGAACATCAGGCCAATACCGATCACCTATCCGGCATCGCAAACCGCTACCACTTCCAGTCCTACCTGGATCAGCTCACCTACGACAGACGTCAGTCACAGAAACCCTTTGCCCTGCTGTTTATCGATCTGGACAACTTCAAGATCATCAACGATACCTACGGGCACCAGGTCGGGGATCAGTTGCTGTGTCAGGTTACCAAGCGAATCCAATCAACTTTGCGTGCTGAGGACCTGATTGCTCGACTGGGAGGGGATGAGTTTGCCGTGATCATCAAAGAACTCGACCCAAGCTTTTCCGCCGAGCACGTGGCGGAGCGGATCATCACGCATTTGGAAGCCCCCTTCCCCCTTGAGGAGAGCAACGCCTTTATCTCGGCCTCCATCGGCATTGCCGTGTATCCGAAGGATTGCCAGTCCCCGACCCAGTTACTTCAGTATGCCGATCTGGCCATGTATCGCGCCAAGGACGAAGGCCGCTCCCGTTTCTCTGCCTACTCCTCCGAGCATAGTCGCCTGATTCAGCGACGCTTGAAAATTGAAGCCCTGCTACGCCGGGCAATCGACGATGAGTTGCTGGAAGTCCACTATCAACCCATCGTCAGCCTTGCCCAAGGGAAGACCGTGGGTATCGAAGCCCTGCTCAGACTCAGAGACGATCAGGGCGAGCTGATATCACCGGCTGATTTTATCCCGGTCGCCGAGGAGACCGGGCGAATTATTGAGATTGGCGAATGGTGCCTGCGACAGAGCTGCCTCCAACTGGCCAACTGGCACCGTCGTTTCGACCCCGAGCTTTACCTGTCCGTCAATGTCTCGACCCGCCAGTTCCAGGCCCACTCATTCAACAATACCCTTGAAGGTGCGATCCATGATGCGCAGATACGGCCGCAGCACCTGATGATCGAGATTACCGAAAGCCTGTTGCTGCACGACAACCAGAATAATCTGGATCGGTTCGAACAGTTGAAGTCGCTGGGTTGTCAGATCGCGATCGATGACTTCGGTACCGGCTACTCGGCGCTGAGCTACCTAATGAAATTCCCGCTCAGCGTGCTGAAGATCGACCGTTCCTTTATCAGCCCCGATACGGAAGAAAATTTCGAGCAGGGCATTGTTGAGGCCATCATTCAGATGAGCCAGAGCATGAATCTGAAGGTTATCGCCGAAGGGGTTGAGACCCAGCAACAACTCGAGATGCTCCGACAACTCAGCAGTGACATCGCCATCCAGGGATATCTGATCTCAAAACCCCTACCGGTGGACGAAATGAGTCAATTCTTTGAATCCTCCAGGCAGGCCGATACCCGGGTTTCTTCAGGCCAATAGCGAACAGCTGTTCGCAGAGCCACAAGCAACCTGTTGCAGCATCGGTTGCAAGCGAAGGGGTCGAATAGAGAGCAGTACGAGTGCAGTAAGCCGGGCGACTCCAGCCATGATTCTCAACTGGTTAAGCGGACAATGCAGTAGCTTGCTCCTAAGATCTGGTACCTCTGATAACCAAGCCTTTTTGATTCCTAGGAAGGCGGTAGCTTCCTGGACTGCCCTACAAGTCCTGCTTTTGCCTGGCGCTCGATGTTGGAACTATCTTAGGATCCAGTTCGGATAGCACATCACCCAGTATTGAGTTCTGTGCCAGCCCCGTTAATCGGGACCTGTCCCGAACCTTGAGCACACCGTTCTCTGCTCGCAAAAACACCTGCCCCGTCGCTTCATCCAGAAAATCAACCTTGGGGATAGCTGACAGGCAGCGCTTCAACAATTTCACGCTATACCCATCAACTTGAGCCCTGGAATCCAAATACACGGCTTCTGGCGATTTCGCGCTGACATTGATCTTTTGATATCGCTCGATATTAAGAAATGCCGGAAGATCTACAATCGTAAGCGTCTCACGATCTCCGTAAGCGATTGTTTTAGGAAAGGTTCCCTTTGGAACACTGTTGTCCAGAAATTGGTATTTCAGTTTCGGTTTATCGTGAGCCAACCACTTGAAGAGAATTCTGGGCATGCCTTCGTAAGCTTCCACGCTGTGGCCTAGAAAGTCCTCCACGGCTTTGTATCGACCTCGGTTTAGGCCTCGCTCCCAGCCTCTTTCCACCGTGGCCTCCGGCGGCGTGACAACAAAATAGAGGTACATCGTATCGGCGAACTTGAGATACGTATCAAGAAGGATGCGCCCGATTTTCTCGCTTGAGAAACTATCAAATCTAAACCGGTCGAGAAGCAGGTGTGGGATAGATCCATCGACCAGTGCCTTGTCTCTTATGTACTGATCGAGCTTGGTGTCGACCGCAGAAACCTCGTGACTGGTCAGACGCCCGGCATATTTGTAGTTTGCACCTAAGGAGCTGTAATCCAGCAGTAGTCGCCGCCAGATATCCGGACTGATGGTGGTGTATCCATCCATGGCAATGCCCAGTTGACCGATCATTTTTGTAAGCATGGGCCGCAGAGAGCTTTTTCCGGCTGCCGAAGCCCCTTTAAGGCTGATAACTATCGGTTTTTCCGCGACTTTTGATCGAGTGTAGCCTTCACGATCGATCGCATCCCTCACTGCCGGAGCGATGATCTGCCCCACTATTTGGCTTCCGTACAGATTACACACCCGATCGGTCACCAGCTTGGCCAACAAGGATTTCTCCACTCCGATATAACCGCGGGACACAGCGATGGTGCCAAGCACCTTATACAGGGCCTTATAAATGGCCGCTAAGAACGGATCCTGCGCCTTGAGCCCTGACTCTTTGTACTGCCTCAACACGCGATAGGTTTTCTCCAGGGTCGATTCGATCCGATGCGGACGCCGATCTCTGCGCCGAAAGTAACGATCTAGCAAAGACCTGGAAGGGGCTTCTGGCTCATCCGAAGCAAACAGGGAGGTGTCGAGTACACCGAGCACGGCTTCGGAAGCCCTTGTGCGAAGTTCTTGATAAGCCTCGACAATCTCGTCCTCCCTGGGCTGGATGTAGTTATCCATGACCTCGGAAACGATGTTGCGAAAGTGCTTGCCTAGATCCTCCTCTTCGATCGCTTCCTGGACGACAACATCGGCATTGATCCGTACGATCAACTCATGCAACGCAAGTCGCTCTGGCCGGAAGACCACGAGTTCCTGCATCGGTATTCCTGTCCATTCGGCTAATTCCACCACCTCAGCCAAGCAAGAGGTTACGTTTTCTGCCCGATGGATGGTTTCTAGTGGGAGCAGCTCAGCAGGGAGGTCCGGCTCTATCCCCGGATTCCAAGCTGAAAAAGTTTGAGATTCTTCTGGCAATGGCTCTTGCTGCACATCCATTCTCGCCACCCAACAAGCTATGACCCAACAAACCACGACCCAACAGGCCATGGAAGGTAAATAAGACCGAACTCCTTCAGCCTACTTGCTTAGGCTCACACATCCAAATAGGACATCCATCCACTGGATTATAAGCTTAACGAACTCAACCAGGCGGCAGGCATAGATCGGCAACTTTGGAAGGGAGAGACTCAATCGGATTGATAGCCCGATCGATAATGCTGGCAACTCAGGTGAGGGTTACAGCTACGGTTCTGAACGCACCTGCTCCCTATCAGTCTCGCTTCTGGAGATAGGGAGCCGGTAAATGCCCCTGTACCACTTGAGGCACTCAACATCTTTTAAGTTCAAGAACTTATCAAGATATTGAGTAAAAGAAGAAGTTGAGATCGCCGTAAGCCGGGTTCTGTCGTGGACAGTCATTCATCTGGGACCTGCGTCGCCGCAGGCCTCAAGCAACCTACCCGGATCCAGCGCGGGCCACGCCAATGGATCCCTATTTGGTCTTGCTCCAGGTGGGGTTTACCATGCCGTGGAATGTTGCCACCCACGCGGTGCGCTCTTACCGCACCCTTTCACCCTTACCGGCTATCCGAGGATAGCTTAGGCGGTCTACTCTCTGCTGCACTGGCCGTAGGCTCACGCCCCCCAGGTGTTACCTGGCACCCTGCCCTTTGGAGCCCGGACTTTCCTCCCCCGTCCGAAGACGGCAGCGACTGTCTGGCGATCTCAGCGGCGGATGGTACGTGCTTTGCGAACGGGGTTCAATCAATCAAGATCAAACAAAGCGATTCAAGCCAGGCGGATCAATTGCCATCGTCGGCACGCATCGCCAGCGCCGCCTGATAGAACTGCTTTTTCTTGCCCGAGCAGATCTTCGCCGCCAACGCCGATGCCTGCTTGACGCTAAGCTCCTCCAGCAGCAACGACAGAACCCTAAGCTCCTCCGCCCCCAGATCACCGCCTTCGGCCTCCGGCTCGGCACCCTGCAGCAACAGTACAAACTCGCCTTTGCGCTGGTTGGCATCGGCTTCGACCCATTCGATCAGGTTGCCCAACGAATCGCCGTGGATGGTTTCAAAGGTCTTGGTCAGCTCTCTTGCCAGCACCAGATAGCGGTCCGGCCCAAACACGTCCAGCATCGCCCTCAGGGTTTCCAACAGACGATGGGGCGACTCGTAAAACATCAGTGTACGGGTGTCTTCGGCCACGGCCTGCAACCGCTGTAACCGGGCCTGGTTTTTGGCCGGCACAAAGCCTTCAAAGGCGAACCTATCGGTGGGTAGTCCTGATGCTGACAACGCGGCGATCAACGCACAGGCCCCCGGCACCGGCACGACCTGAAAGCCGGCATTGCGTACCGCCCGGACCAAATGAAAACCCGGGTCGGAGATCAACGGCGTACCGGCATCCGAGATCAGTGCGATATTTGCTCCCTCGGACAAACGCTGTACTATTCTATCCGCCTGCGCCCGCTCGTTATGGTCGTGCAGAGCCCACATCGGCGTAGTAATACCGAAATGCTGCAGCAGCCGGGCCGAATGTCGGGTGTCTTCCGCCGCAATCAGTTCGACCGATTGCAGGGTTTCCAGCGCTCGGGCAGAGATATCCCCCAAGTTGCCGATCGGGGTTGAAACTATATAGAGGCAGGCTGCTGTCATAATGATGAATTCCCCTAGCGGTCCGCAACCACGCACAGACGGGTCAAAAACGAAAGTGAAGCTGTTCAGAAGCGTTAACGCCGTGCTGCTGCTCGGCCTGCTCGTGGCAGGCTGTACCAGCCAGCCCCCCTCCACAACGCCGCCCTCGGAGCCGGAAACGCCGCAAGGACGTGAACTGACCGAGGTCGAACAGTTATTGCTGCAGGCTGAAACGGCAGCGCCGTTGGCGAGAGCGGAGTATACACTAGCGGCTGCCGAAAAATTGCTGCAGCAACAGGAATACGCCAGTGCCGCCGAACTGCTGGCCCAGATCAATCCGCTATTGCTGCCCGAGCTGCAACAGTTACGCCTGTGGTTGCTCCAAGCCGAAGCAGCCAATGCCTTGCAATTGGCCGAGCAGAGCCAGCAGTGGCTGGCCCGAATCGAGAATCCCCGCCTACTGGTTGCCGAGGACTACCGTCGTTATATTGCCTTGCGCAGTGATAACTTCCGCCAGCTCGGCGATACCCAGGCCACCCTGAAGGCCCTGATCAGTGAGTCGGAAAGCGCGCCGCTGGAGCAGCAATCGCAACTGGCCGACGAGATCTGGCTGCTGCTGGAGCGGATCGACCCTGCCGAACTGGTGCAGATGCTGCAGCAGGAGAACAGCTACCTGGAACAGGGCTGGTACGAGCTGGCCCAGCTAAGCCAACGCCCCGATCAGGATGTGATCCAACTGACCGAAGCGCTGGAGGGCTGGTACAGCCTCTGGGGTATGCACCCGGCCGCAACCAACCTGCCGCAATCACTGCAGCAGCTGCGTCAGTTCAGCGCCGACCGGCCGACCCATATTGCTGTATTGCTGCCGCAGACTGGCAAGCTGGCCAAACCGGGCCGTGCGGTGATCGAAGGGCTAATGAACGCCCATTACCAGCAACTGCAACAGGGGCAGTCGCCGGCCCGGGTCAGCTTCTTCGATAGCGCCCGGATTGAAGATCTGCAGCAGTTCTACCTCGAAGCGCAACAGCAACAAGTGGATCTGGTGATCGGACCGCTGGATAAAGACCGACTGCGTCAGCTGACCGAACGCCCCGGGCTGCCGATTCCAACCTTGGCCCTGAACAGCGTCGACAGTTCCACCAGCACCCTGAATCTGTTCCAGTTCGGCCTGCGTACCGAGGATGAAGCGATTCAGAGCGCCGATCAGGCCTGGGCCGACGGCCACCGTGTCGCCCTGACCCTAACTCCGGCCACGTCCTGGGGCGATCGTATCCAACAGGCCTTCAACCAGCGCTGGCTGACCCTGGGCGGAGTTCTTGCCGGCGGCGAGCGCTTTACCGGCGAAAAAGATTTCTCTGATCGCATCAGCCACCTGCTGGCCACCGATGCCAGTGAAGCGCGGGCCAAACAGCTGGCCAATCTGATCCGTCAACCGTTCGAGTTCGAACCCCGTCGGCGCCAGGATCCGGACCTGCTGTTTATGACTGCGCTCAACAAGGATGCCCGTCAGATCAAGCCGACCCTGGCCTTCCACTACGCCAGCGACCTGCCGGTCTATGCCACCTCGCACCTGTTTGACGGCCAGCCCGACGCCAACCGCTATCAGGACCTCAACGGCATCCGCTTCAATGCCATGCCTTGGGTGATCGAACCGCAGAATCCGGCCCGGGCCCGGCTCGAACCCTACCGCGACAACACCCGGAGTCGTTTCGGTCGGCTTTATGCCCTGGGTATCGACAGTTACCGGCTGATTCCCTACCTGAAGCTGTTGCAAGAATTACCCGGCGCCCACCTTCAGGGTCAGACCGGTCGCCTGTCGATCGATCTGCTCGGTCAGGTTAGCCGGACCCAGCCCTGGTCGCTGATCAAGGATGGTCTGATTCTGCCGCAGAACGCCGAACAGCCATGAGTCGCAGCCGTGGTGAAGCGGTTGAACAGCAGGTCGAACAGTATCTGGTAAACCAGGGACTGACACCGGTGATGCGTAACTTCAGCGTCCGCTGCGGTGAGATCGACCTGATTATGCGCGACGGCAATACGCTGGCCTTCGTCGAGGTGCGCTACCGCCAGCGCGCCGGCTTCGGCAGCGCCGCCGAGAGCGTCGACTGGCGTAAGCAACAGAAGCTCAGTCGCAGTGCCGCACTGTTCCTGCAGCAACATCCTCAGTATCAATCGCAAGCCTGTCGGTTTGATGTTGTCGCCTGTCAGCCTGATAATAGCGGCTCGCTGCAGATCGACTGGCTTAAAAACGCCTTTGACGGTTGCAGCAATTAACCGATCGGATTAAAAAAGTCATCGTCGTTAACCCGCCCAGAGCCCGGCTATGGATCTGCAACAACGCGTTATCAACCACTTTCATCAAAGTCTCGACCTCAAAGCCCATGTGATCGAGACCTTCACACCCCAGATCGCCCAGGCGGCCGAGCAGCTGTTTCACTGTCTAGTGGCCGAAAATAAAGTTCTCTGTTGTGGCAACGGCGGCTCAGCCGCGCTGGCACAGCACTTCAGCGCCCTGATGCTGAACCGCTACCAGCACGAACGCCCCGGTCTGCCCACGATCACCCTCGGGGCCGAGAGCGCCACCCTGAGCGCTATCGCCAACGACACCCACTTTACCGATGTCTACGCCAAGCAGATCCGCGCCCTGGGTCAGCCCGGCGACATTCTGCTGACGTTCAGTTCCGATGGCCGCTCCACCAGCCTGATCCAGGCGATCCAGGCGGCCCACGATCGCGGTATGGGCGTGATCGCCCTGACCGGCGGCGACAGCAAGGATATCGGTGCGATCCTCAGCAACAATGAATTGGAGATCCGCATTCCCAGCCCTTCTAAGGCGCTGGTGCATGAGGTACATTTGCTGGTCACGCACGCGCTGTGCGACCTGATTGAACATCAACTTTTCGGTGGATACGAGTAATCATGAAAGCCCATTCCATTGCCGTTATTGTCCTGCTCAGCCTGTTTGGTCTGTCCGGCTGCTCCAATCTGATCAGCGCCACCAAGGAGGAGCCGATCAACGAAGAGCCGACCACCCGCACCACCGGTAGTTTTATCGATGATGAGCTGAT
This sequence comes from Motiliproteus coralliicola, assembly GCF_003345655.1. Taxonomy (GTDB): domain Bacteria; phylum Pseudomonadota; class Gammaproteobacteria; order Pseudomonadales; family Balneatricaceae; genus Motiliproteus; species Motiliproteus coralliicola. The sequence goes on along the minus strand of NZ_QQOH01000002.1, from coordinate 425,217 downwards.
CGAGATTAAATCGCTGGTCAACATCTCCAAGGCCTCCGAAGAGCTGAAGCAATCCCATATTGCCGTCACCAGCTTCAACGGTATCGTGCTGCTGACCGGCCAGGTTCCTAACGAAAATGCCCGCCAACTGACCGAGTCGGTGGTCGGCCAGGTCCGTAAGGTCCGTAAGATTCACAACGAGCTGAGCGTCGCAGGTCCGACTTCGGCGATCGTACGTAGTAACGACACTTGGCTGACCGCCAAGATCAAAGCCAAGATGCTGGCCGAAGAGAATCTCAAATCCACCCGCATCAAGGTCGTCACCGAAAACGGCGCCGTCTACCTGATGGGCCTGGTGAGCGAAGATCAAGCCCGCATGGCCGTGGAGATCACCCGCAACACCGTTGGGGTACAGAAGGTCGTGAAGATGTTCGAATACGTCAGCTGATACCAGTTAGCCTCCAGCCCGGCTGATTTCAGCCGGGCTATCCCCCTCCGTCGATACCAGCCCCCCACCCTCCCAAGCCAGCACACGTTACCTGACAGCCGTTCCGATGGCCCCTACGTCCAGGCCGTGCTAAAACTTTCTATAGCCTTTCGCAACGGCACCACACTCAGTAGCAGCCCCCAGGGAGTGGTCGATGGCTGACAGCAGTCTTCTTGAGCAGTTTCCCGGTTTGATCCAAAGCCTCGGTGGCCTCGGGCTGTTCCTGCTCGGCATGGTGATTATGACCAGCGGATTGAAGGCACTGGCCGGGGAACGACTTCGCGATTGGCTGATGCGCTCAACCCGCACCCCAACCTCAGGGGCTCTGGTTGGCGCCTGTTGCACGGCTCTGCTTCAATCCTCCAGCGCCACTACCGTCGCGGCAGTCGGTTTCGTCGCCGCCGAACTGATGAGTTTCAGTCATGCGCTGGGTATCATTTTCGGCGCTAATCTGGGCACCACCATCACCGGCTGGCTGGTGGCCCTGCTTGGCTTCAAGCTAAAACTCAGCACCCTGGCCTTTCCGCTGATCTTTATCGGCACGATGTTGAAGCTGTTTGGCCGCGGCCGTCTGGCCGAGGGCGGTCTGGCACTGGCCGGTTTTGCACTGATATTTATCGGCATCCAGCAATTGCAGCTGGGTATGACCGGGTTACAGCAGCTGTTCAGCTTCGAGCAACTACCCGCCGATACCCTGGGCGGGCGACTGCAACTGGTGCTGCTGGGGATCGCCTTTACCCTGGTGACTCAATCCTCCAGTGCCGGCGTTGCCACCACCCTGACCGCGCTGCACAGTGGCTTTATCGGTTTCGAGCAGGCCGCCGCGCTGGTGATCGGCATGGATATCGGCACCACCGTCACCGCACTGATGGCGACCCTGGGCGGCTCAGTCGGCAGCCGCAGAACCGGTTACTCCCATGTGATCTATAACCTGTTGACTGGCGTCATGGCCCTGCTGCTGATCGGCCCTTTCGTCTGGCTTTGCGGGCAGATTGATCCCCAGTTACCGCAACAGCAGGCCGAGCTGTCACTGGTCGCCTTCCACAGCAGCTTCAATCTGATCGGCGTGCTGCTGATCCTGCCGTTCAGCCGTCAATTTGCTGAGCTGCTGCAGCGTTTGGTCCCCGATCGCGCCCCCCGCTATACAGGCAATCTGGACCCGATCCTGCTAGAGCAGCCCGAGCTGGCCCTCAATGCGGTACAACTGAGCCTAGATCGTCAGTTGGCCGCGCTAACCGGTCACACCAATGCCTTGCTCGGTGACCCCCAGTGCCAGAGGGTCGAACTGGCACCTTTGCAGCGGGCACTGGACGATACTCACCAGTTTATCGATCAGATTCACCTGCAACCCTCCAGCAGCCTGAATTGGCAGCGACTAGTCGCGATGATCCATTCTCTGGATCATATGCAGCGGCTGCATGAGCGCTGTGAAGAGGAGGAGGATCGGGCCAGTTGCGCCCGGGTCAGCCCGGACCTGGAACAGGTCAGGCTGGGGTTAATCGACAGCAATCGGACCATTCTCGACGCTATCGCGCAGCGTCGCTGGCAACCCGCTGAGGTCGCCAGTCGCCAGACCCGAGCCGAAGTGGAGACGCTGGCCCCACCGCAACGGGATCGGATCGCCAACGCCATCGGCCATGGGCAACTGAATGTTCCCCAAGGTACCGACCAGTTGGAGGCGCTACGCTGGCTCAGACGGGTCAGCCATCACCTTTGCCGGATCAGTCATCACCAACATCAGGCCGCTCTCAGCAGCGGCAGCACCATACCGAGATCAATCGGACGCTCTTAAGCGCAGCAACTAGCCCCGATTGTCCCGGGTTCTTATTGCCGATTAAACCGCTGTTGCACCCAACCTCGGTAGAGCCGCTGTAGCATCTAACCCTGGTAGAAACGCTGTAGCACTCGGAACAGGTTATAGGCGTCTTCGCTGCCGGCCAGTTCGCGAATCGAGTGCATGCCGAAGGTCGGCACCCCAATATCCAACGTCGGGACGCCAATCCGGGCGGCGGTTAACGGCCCGATGGTGCTACCGCAGGCCATGTCGGTCCTGACCGTAAAGGCCTGCACCGGCACCTGTTCCAGTTCGGCCAGCTGACGGAACAGCGCACTAGTCTTGGAGTTGGTGGCATAACGTTGATTGGCGTTGATCTTGATCACCGGCCCGGCATTCAACAGCGGTCCATGGTTGGCATCGTGCTTGTCGCTGTAGTTGGGATGAATGCCATGGGCGTTATCGGCCGAGATCATCACCGAATTGGCCAGCATCCGCTGACGCGGCTCGATCTCCGGTACCAGTCGCTCCAGCAACTGCTCCAACATCGGGCCATCGGCACCCGAATCCGACACGCTACCCACCTCTTCGTGATCGTTGCATACCAGCAGCATGCCCTGATCATCATCACCTTGCTCCAATGCGCCCAGCATCGCCTGCAGACCGACGAAGCAGCTGAGCAGATTATCGAGTCGAGCCGAGGCGATAAATTGCCGCTGCAGCCCGATCATCGCCGGCGGATTGGTGTCGTAGCAGCACAGGTCAAAATCCAGCACCCGCTCGGCATCCGAGTCTTGGAGGCGCACCTGCTCCAGCAGCAACTCACGCAACTTCGGCTCGCTGTTCTCCGGTGCGATCGCCAGTACCAGCGGCAGATGCAACTGCGGGTTGACGGTGCGCTCCTTGTTAGCCTCCCGGTCCAGATGGATCGCCAGGCTCGGCACCACCGCGATCGGATCCTGGAAGTCCACCAGGCAGTGATTCAGTTCGCCCTTGGCATCGATATAGCTGACCCGCCCGGCCAGCGACAGGTCGCGATCGAACCAGGGGTTGAGTAAGGCGCCGCCGTAGACTTCGACCCCGAGCTGGAAGTAACCCTGTTTGACCCGCTCCGGCTGCGGTTTGACCTTCAGGCAGGGGCTGTCGGTATGAGCACCCACCATCCGCAGACCGGTTTCGGCCAGTGAGGCCTTCTTGGGAAGAACAAAGGCGATCACCGAGGCATCGGAGCGCACCAAGTAATAACGCCCCCCCGCTTCGAGCTGCCAGGCCTCACCCTCTTCCAAGCCGATAAAGCCGGCCTGCTTGAGTTCTTCCACCAGATTGGCGGTGGCATGGAACGGTGTCATGGAGCGCTGCAGGTAATCGAGCAGCGACTGGTTAAAGGTATCGGACTTGATCGCCAGCATGTTATTCGACCTCCACCAGCTCCAGTTCAAAGATCAGAGTCGACTGAGAGGGGATCTTCGGTGACGGGCTACGTTTGCCGTAGGCCAGTCCGGACGGGACATACAGTTCCCAGTGGTCTCCCTCCTTCATTAGCTGCAGCGCTTCCTGCCAGCCCGGAATCAAGCCGCTGACCGGAAACGACGCGGCTTCGCCGCGGGCGTAGGAACTGTCAAACTCGCTGCCGTCGATCAACATCCCCCGGTAATGGGCCCGGACCCGGTCCTGCAGCGTCGGTGACGCCCCGCTACCGCTCTTGAGTACCCGATACTGCAACCCGCTGTCGGTGGTGATCACCCCCGCCTTGGCCCCGTTTTCGGCCAGGAACTTCTGACCCGCCAGGGCGTTGGCTTCGGCTTGCTGTTCCAGGGTATCGATTCTCGACAGCAGCTCGTTGTCACATCCGGCCAAAGTCAGCACTACACTAATAGTCAATAAAAGCTTAGTCAGAGTTTTTGTCACAGTTATCACCGCCGGCTCCATTGCAAAGGGTACAGATGGTATCCTGCCGTTTGGGAACCTGCCAGCGCTTTGGTCGGTCCTAACTCTGTGTAAGCGTCATCTAAAACAATCGGTAACCTTTGCCCATGCGATCCATCTCATCATTGTTTACGCTGTTGTTGACCCTGACCTGGTTCGGTACCACGCCGGTACAGGCCAGTTACTCGACACTGGAACCGGACCCCGTCCACCAGGAGACTCTCAAGAGCCTGGCCAAGACCCTGCGTTTTGGTCACTACAAGAAGCGCTACCTGGACGACGAACTCTCTTCCGAGTTGCTCGATCTGCAGCTAGAACGTCTCGACCCGTCGAGGCTTTATTTCCTGCAATCGGATATCGACGAGTTCGAACAGTACCGCCACCACTTTGATGACGCGATCCGCGCTGGCGACAGCGAGCCGGCGTTCATTATCTACAACCGCTACCAGCAACGGGCCACCGAGCGGCTCAACTTCATGCTCGGCCTGATTGAGCAAGGGCTGGACAAGCTCGACTTTGCCCGCGACGAGCGAATCGTGACCGAGCGCAGCGAAGCACCCTGGCCCATTGATCATCAAACTCAAGACCAACTCTGGCGCAAGCGATTGAAAAGCCTGGTTCTGAACCTGAAGCTTTCCGATAAAACCCTTGAAGATGCCGCTAAGACCCTGAGCCGACGCTATAAGAATCAGTTGCACCGGCTGTCCCAAAGTACCGCCGAAGATGCCTTCGGGGTGTTCGCTAACAGCTATGCCGGCCTGTTCGACCCCCATACCCAGTATTTCTCGCCAAGATTGACCGAAAACTTCAACATCAACATGCGGCTGTCGCTCGAAGGCATTGGCGCGGTGCTGCAGATCCAGGACGAGCACACCCGGGTCGTACGCCTGGTTCCGGCTGGGCCCGCCGACAAGCAGGGTCAGCTGAAGCCGTCGGATCTGATTACCGGGGTTGGTCAGGGAGAAGAGGGCGAGATTGTCGACGTGGTCGGCTGGCGCCTGGACGAAGTGGTCGAACTGATTCGAGGACCTAAGGGATCCACCGTACGACTGCAGGTCAGCGCCGCCGAAGACAAAGGCAAGAACCCGAAGGTTATCCGCATCGTTCGCAACAAGGTCAAACTTGAAGAGCAAGCGGCACAGAAAAAACTGCTCGAGATCGAACGCGATGGTCAACCCTACAAGCTGGGTGTCATCAGTATCCCGACCTTCTACATCGATTTCCGCGCGCTGCAGGCGGGCGATCCCAACTATCGCAGCACCACCCGTGACGTTGAACGCCTACTCGGCGAACTGATCGACGAAGGCGCCCAGGGGCTAATCATCGATCTGCGCAACAATGGCGGCGGTTCGTTGAAAGAGTCGGTGGAGCTGACCGGGCTGTTTATTCCGCAAGGACCGGTAGTGCAGATCAAGGACGCCTGGGGTCGCATCCGAGTGGAGTCGGACCATAACCCGAAATTCTTCGATATCCCGCTGGCGGTGATGGTCAACCGGCTCAGCGCCTCGGCCTCGGAGATCTTTGCCGGCGCCATCAAGGATTACAATCGCGGTCTGGTGATCGGCAGCCAGACCTACGGCAAGGGCACCGTGCAGGCCCTGTTCCCGCTCAATCACGGTCAGCTGAAACTGACCCAACAGATGTTTTACCGGATCTCCGGCACCAGCACCCAGAACAAGGGCGTGACGCCCCATATCTCCCTGCCCGGCCGCTTTGATATCACCAAGGTGGGTGAAAGCAGCGAGTACGGCGCCCTGGCCTGGGATCAGGTCAAAGCCCTGCCCCACAACAGCAGCCAGGCCCTGTCACAAAGCCAACTGGCCGCAATCGAGCAGCGCCACCGCCAGCGCGCCGATACCGAACCCGATCTGATCGCACTCAAAGAAGAGTTCGATCACCGTCAACAGCGCCAGCTCGACAGCCTGCCACTGAATGAACAGGCGCTGCGCGAACTGCGCCAGCGTACCGAAGCGGAACAGCTGCAGATCGAAAACCGCCGTCGTCACGCCAAAAATCTGCCCCAGTTGGCCACCCTGGCGGAGCTGCAGGCCGAGCAACCTAGCAATGACGATATTGACCTTGAGCAGGATGCGCTGTTGCGCGAAGGCACCGAGATCCTGATCGACCTACTCAGCATCCAGACCACGGCGATGCACTGACCTGGTAGATTAACAACGCAACAGGATCTTCTATGTCCCCCAAACAGATCATTATGATCGGCATCGGTGTGGTTGTGCTGGCCATCGCCGGTGTTGCCGGCTACTTCATCTCGATTGAAGTCGAGAAGGTCCATAGCGAGAACGTCGAAAGCCTGGCTGACTTCGGTTCCAAGGTGATTCCGATGTCTTCCGGTCCCGACGGTGCCACCTACGGACTGGAAGATGGTCAGGTGCAACTGCCTCCCTCAATCCAGGAGAAAAAACTCTCGCCCACCGAAAAGGTCATTCTGGCGTTGAGCCGAGACAAGGATGAGTTGCTGGTCGAAGTTACCAAGCTGGAACATGAATTGGGGCAGTTAAGCGTTCCGTTGAAGGAACTGCGCAGCTACCAGGCCGAGAATGAGCGCTTCGCCCCGGAGCGCCTGACCGAAGAGCGTGTTCGCGCCCAGAGCATCCTGCGCGAGTACTTCGACACCTCCTCCGATGTCGCCGAGTTCAGCCGTTTCCAGCGCCAGGCGGTCCATCTGGCCAGTGCCAACCTGTTTACCGAAATAGTCCGCGCCAATGGCCTGATCCTGTTCGAAGAGGTCAAAGACCAACTGATTAAACTGCTGCCCTCCTACGGCCTCTGTCTCGGCGAGAACCTGCCGTTTGTCACCAATAATCGAGCCGAAGAGATACAGATCCTGCAGGCGCTGTCGGATGACGGTACCGATTCGCTGACCGGCAACCTGGGACAGGACTACCAGAGCATCCACCTCCCCTGCCTTAAGGCATTGAATCGCCAGGTCGACGAACTGCTCAAACGCTCCGATCTGGATCCGGCCAAGGTGGTTAAACCAACCCAAAAGACCGGAGAGCGCATCGAGCATGTGCAGGCCGAGCCCGTTGTTGCACCGATGGTTGTGACCAGCGCCTCCGCCGCCGACGGCTCCCCCACCAACCAGCTGATCTCCTCGCTGGAATCCGACAAAGCCCAGCTGCTGGCACGGGTGATCAGTCTCAAACAGCAGCTGGAAGACCAGACCAAAGAGCTTGCGGAACTCGAACAGTACCGGCAAGGCACCGAGCGCTATGCGCCGCTGCCGATCGCCGAGGAGCGCAAGCGTGCCCATGAAATCCTGAACCAGCTGTTCGAGCAGCTGCGCGAGACTAACCGTTTCAGCAACTTCCAAAAGCAGGCCATGAGCCTAGCAGCGGCCAACCACTATGCCGCCTTCAGCAGAAAGAACCGTTTGATCCTGAACGAGCAGACCAAAGACGAGATCATCAACAACCTGCTGACACGCTATGCCTTCTGTTTTGCCGATAACCTGAAATTCGTTATCGACAATGCCCTGAGCGAACGGCAACTGCTCAACGCCCTGCGCGAGCAGGATCTGGAATACATGCCACCGGCGTTACAGCGCACGGTTGCAGAGTTCACCCAGCCTTGTGCAGAACAGCTGGACCAACAACTGCAGGCATACCTCTAACCTCGGCCTCCCCCGCGAGAGGCCGGAATCGGATAATTTTCGCCGCTTTCTATGCACAGCGGCGAGATCTCCTGTATAATTTTGCATCTTTTTATCTTTTGCGTGCTATGAACCGTCAGCGGGGCACGTGTAAAGATACTATTGAACTGACCTGTATCGCTGACAATACAGGCTTACTGTGGAGTCTGACTTGGGTACCCGGAACGGGGCCACAGGTTGCTCCCGTATAGGACTAAAAATGAGCGAAAGCTTTGCTGAACTGTTTGAGGAGTCGATCAAAGAGATCGACATGAAGCCAGGTTCACTGGTAACCGGTACCGTTATCGACATCGACGACGACTGGGTTACTGTTAACGCCGGCCTCAAGTCCGAAGCAGTTATCCCCCGTGCACAATTCGTCAGCGCCTCCGCCGAACTGGAGATTGAAGTTGGTGACGAAGTGACCGTAGCTCTGGAAGCTGTTGAAGACGGCTTCGGTGAGACCAAACTGTCCCGCGAGAAAGCCAAGCGTGCCGAAACATGGCAGAAGCTGCAGAAGGCCTTCGACGCAGAAGAGACTGTTACTGGTGTCATCAATGGCAAGGTCAAGGGTGGCTTCACTGTTGCGATCAACAACATTCAGGGCTTCCTGCCTGGCTCTCTGGTTGACGTGCGTCCGGTACGCGACGTAGACCACCTGGAAGGTAAAGAGCTGGAGTTCAAGCTGATCAAGCTGGATCCCAAGCGCAACAACATCGTTGTTTCCCGTCGTGCCGTTCTGCAAGAAGCCAACAGCGCTCAGCGTGAAGAGCTGCTGGCCACCATCCAGGAAGGCATGGAAGTTAAAGGCTTCGTTAAGAACCTGACCAACTACGGTGCATTCGTAGATCTGGGCGGTGTTGACGGCCTGCTGCACATCACCGACATGGCTTGGAAGCGTATCTCTCACCCGAGCGACATGCTGACTCCGGGCGACGAGATCACCGTTAAGGTCATCAAGTTCGACAAGGAAACCGGTCGTCTGTCTCTGGGTCTGAAGCAACTGCAGGAAGATCCGTGGGCCGACATCAAGCAGCGCTACCCGTCCAACACCAAGGTTGCTGCTCGCGTTACCAACCTGACCGACTACGGCTGCTTCGCGTCTCTGGAAGATGGCGTTGAAGGTCTGGTACACGTTTCCGAAATGTCTTGGACCAACAAGAACATCCACCCGTCCAAAGTTGTTCAGGTCGGTGATGAGATCGAAGTTATGGTTCTGGACGTCGACGAAGAGCGTCGTCGTATCTCTCTGGGCATCAAGCAGTGCACCGGCAACCCGTGGGTTAGCTTCTCTGAGAAGTTCTCCACTGGCGACAAAGTTTCCGGCACCATCAAGACCATCACCGACTTCGGTATCTTCGTTGGTCTGGAAGGCGACCTGGACGGTCTGGTACACATGTCCGACATCTCCTGGGAAGCTGACAACGAAGCTGCACTGCGCAACTTCAAGAAAGGCGAGCAGGTTGAAGCGGTTATCCTGTCCATCGATGCCGAGAAAGAGCGCATCTCCCTGGGCATCAAGCAGCTCGACGGCGACCCCTTCAGCGACTACGTTGCTGCCAACAACAAGGGCTCCATCGTTACTGGTACCGTCAAGTCTGTTGACGCCAAAGCCGCTCAGATCGAGCTGGCCGAGAGCGTTGAAGGCTTCATGAAGGTTTCTGAAATCAGCGTAGACCGCGTCGAAGACGCCCGCGACGCGCTGAAAGAAGGCCAGCAGGTTGAAGCCAAGATCATCAACGTTGATCGTAAGAACCGTTCGATCAGCCTGTCGATCAAGGCTAAAGACGCTGCCGACGAGAAGGAAGCGATCCAGCAGCTGAACCAGCAGCAAGCCGCCGAAGTATCCGGCCCGACCACCATCGGTGACCTGATCAAGCAGCAGATGGAGAACAAAGGCTAAGCCTTTGATCCATACGCAAAGCTGAAAAACCAGCTGATAAAAAGGAGCACCTCGGTGCTCCTTTTTTTGTGCATCCCCGACAACCCCGTCTACAATTTTCTAGATCTTAGCTAAACGAGGTAGCCATGACGGCATAGCACCCAATCCCCTCATCAAGAGGAAAACCCCATGGATAACAAAACGAAGTCAACTGTCAGTGAATTCTTTGCGGCCAATCCGCAAAAGGCAGACAAAGAATTTTTTGGCCGCACTTCATATGCAGACCGTCGCGGCTTTCTTAAAAACGCAGGCCTGGCAACCATGATCACCATGGTTGGAGGCGCCATCCCCTTTCACCGCAACATGCCCTCCGGGCTGATTCCGGCGGCCTTTGCCGACGAGGCTGTACTGGTCGGAAAAGACGGGCTAACCCTGCTCAACGACCGCCCCGTCAATGCCGAAACCCCGCCGGCATTGCTCGATGATCCTATCACCCCGACAAACCGACACTTTATCCGGAATAACGGCATACCTCCCAGCGAGGTAAACCCTGAAACCTGGGAGCTGACCATCGACGGCTTGGTCGAGAATCCGCTGACGTTGAGCATCGCCGACCTGAAAAAGCAGTTTGAGGTGGTCACCCGAGCCCTGACGATCGAGTGCGGAGGCAATGGCCGTGCTTTCTTTGACCCACCCGCCAAAGGGAACCAGTGGACCTATGGCGCAGTGGCTTGCTCGGAGTGGACCGGAGTACGCCTCAAGGACGTCCTCGAAAAGGCCGGGGTACAGAAAAGCGTTGTTTACACCGCCCACTACGGCGCCGACGCCCATCTTTCCGGCAAGCAGGGAAAACTCCCCATCTCCCGGGGTCTACCGATCGACAAGGCAATGACCGACAACATTCTGATCGCCTTTGAGATGAACGGTGAACCTCTACATCCCCACAACGGCGCCCCCCTGCGCCTGGTTGTTCCTGGCTGGCCCGGATCCTGTTCGCAAAAATGGCTTAAGCGTATTCAACTGCGCGATGTGGTCCATGACGGTCCTAAGATGACCGGAACCGCTTACCGGGTTCCCAACCGTCCTGTGGCTCCGGGCACCAAGGTGGATAAGAAAGATTTTGTCATCATCGAACGCATGCCGGTTAAGTCATTGATCACCTATCCGGCCAACAATGCAGTTTCAGGCCTGGAAACCGAAGTTCGAGGCCACGCCTGGTCGGGTGACCGCACGGTTAAGAAACTGGAGATCTCGATCGATTTTGGGGCGACCTGGCAAACGGCTGAACTCGATAGCCCCGTCAATGACGGCGCCTGGCAAAACTGGCTCGCCAAGGTCAAATTCCCGCAGTCGGGTTATTTCGAAGTCTGGGCACGGGCCACCGATAGCGAGGGAGTGATGCAGCCTTTCGCCATCAACTGGAACCCCAAGGGCTACCTCAACAACACCATGCACCGAGTGGGACTCAACGTCTCCTGACAAGCCAACACCGGGCATCCTGACGAGGTGCCCGGCTTTAGCTACCGACCACCCGGACCTAATCCAGCAGCACCCGACCAAGCTCGAAAACTTACTACCTGCTGACCCTGGTCATCACGACAGCAGACCTGTGGAGCCCACCCGTGCAAACGAGACCGATCGTACCCTCAACCATTATCGCGACACTGCTCGGCACCCTGCTGCTGCCAGCCGGTGCCGACGCAAGCAGTGTCCTTGAACAACGACTGGCTACTGCAAACCCTGAAAAAGGGGCAAAGCTGTTTCGCCTGTGCGCGGCTTGCCACTCAATCAACAACGGCGGTGAGAACAAGATCGGCCCCAATCTGTACGCACTCATCGGACGTAAGATTGCCACCCATGCCGGCTTTGGCTACTCCGATGCGATGAAAGAGCAAGGCGGGAACTGGACGCTGGAGCGCTTGGACCGCTTCCTGGCCGACCCGGGCAGTACCGTTAAAGGCACCCGAATGACCTTCGCCGGGCTCAAGAAAGACCGGGATCGCGCCGACCTGATCGCCTATATGAATAGCCAGTCCTCCGCCCCCTTGAGCTTTATCGGCTCAGCAAGCAGCGAAGCCAAAGCGACAACAGCGACGGAGGCTTCAACATTCGGCCTTCTGGTACCCGCCCCAGGCGTCGAGGTCACCTACTACACCTGCACGGCCTGTCATTCCGAGCGCCTCGTGGTCCAGCAAGGACTGACCCGTACAGGCTGGGAAGAGATCTTCGATTGGGTGATACAGGAACAAGGGATGGCGGAACCCTCCGCAGAAGATCGTCAGACCATCCTGAACTATCTGACGGCCCACTATAATACCGACCGCCCCAACGCCCCGAAGAACAGTAATGCCACGGCGACAACCACACTCACAGCCCCTCAAGAACAGCTACCCGATGGCGCCGGAACAGAAGCCTCCGAGTACGGGGTCCTTTTTCCGGCTCCCGGTGTTGATACCACCTACTATGCCTGCACCGCCTGCCATTCCGAACGAATCATTGCGCAGCAGGGACAAACCCGCGAGGGCTGGGACGAAGTGATTGACTGGATGATCGACGAACAGGGACTGGACAAGCTCGACGATGCCGATCGCACCGTGATCCTGGATTACCTCTCCACTCACTACGGGCCGGATCGTAAACATTTTGTGAAATGAGCACCGCTCAAACTAGCTCTACCCACAGCCTCGATCACCGTCAAGCCGGAGTCTCGCTGCTCAAGGAATTCACTTTGTTGCCAGCTATCTTAGTGGTAGCTTAAGAGCCTGCGGATATACTCCAGCGGGCTCGACCATCAACTCTCAGCATCTTTAATCCGGCCACACTCCATGACTCCTGAAAGCGCCTTTACCTTCTTCTTGGCTATTCTGATCTTTGCCGTCACACCGGGCCCAGGGGTCTTTGCTCTGCTGGCACGGGCACTGGTGTTTGGCCGAAACAGCTGCTGGATGCTGGCGCTGGGGATGACCATCAGCGACATCCTTTACTTGATCGCCGCCTGCTTCGGCCTGGCTGCCATCGCCCAGAACTGGGGCGAAGCCTTTACCCTGATCCGCGTAGTCGGCGCGATCTATCTTTGCTACCTGGGTTGGAAAATGTGGAATGCGCCACTGGATCTGGAGAACATAGAGCACAAACAAACCCGCAAAGGCCACCTACTCAGTTTTACCCAGGGGTTTCTGATCTCCGCCTCCAACCCCAAGGTAATCCTGTTCTATATCGCCTTCCTGCCGACGTTTATGGATCTGGGCAGTCTCAGCGGCGCTGATATTCTGCTGGCTAGCGTACTAACGCTGCTGGGTTTGATGATCGGATTAATGCTGATCGCCCAGTTTGCCGATACCGCACGCCAATGGTTTCGCTCCGAAGCAGCGGTGAAACGCCTGAACCGCAGCGCCGGTTCGATTATGGTCGCTGCCGGGGCTTATCTAATGTCACGCCACTAGGTCAGACGGAGATAAACTGCTCTGAAAACTAGAGTTCGGCTCCATCCAACACGTAGTCGAACCACTCGTCATCACGAACCCGGGCCTCGCTGACCGCCCAACGGATCACCGAAACCTCGGCATCGACCACCGTTTGTGGATCACCGCTGATCAGCGGGTGCCAATCGGGTAACGACTGCCCTTCCGCCAATAGTCGATAAGCGCAGGTGCGCGGCAGCCAGTGGTAATTATCCGAGGCTAGTTCGCGAACATTCAGACACTCGGGTACCGCCTTGAAACGCCGCCCATAGGAACGGCAACGAGCGCAGTCTAGATCCAGCTCTCGACAAGCGATCGCGGTAAACAGCAGCTCCTCGGTATCCTCATCTTCGATCTTGTGCAGACAGCATTTACCACAGCCGTCACACAGAGATTCCCACTCCTCGGGGCTGAGCTGCTCCAGCGTCTTGCGCTGCCAGAAAGGCTGAAAAGCGACCATCGGTGATCAGTTACCCAGATCAGTACTTGGCTTCGGTCGGGGCCCGATAGAGATCGAGCATATACTCTTCTTTGGGAGGCGGCATCTGCAGGTAGTAACCCGGATCGCGCAGGGCCGACAGCAACTTCGGGGCTTCGACCCGAGCCAGCTTCTTACCCGGAGTGACCAGCAGCGTCATCGCTTCCTGGGGCTTACCGAACATCTCCAGCAGCGCTTCCGGGACCCGAGCTAAGCCCTCCTTCTTATCAACATAGAGATACATGTCGGGCTTCTTCGGGCTTTTGTAGACGGAACAGATTACTTTCATGCCTGGGTCTCGTTGGATGTCTCGCTATTGTTCTCATTCAGCAGCGCCTGCAGGGCGTTGCCGATTACCTGTTGGCGCCAGCCCTGCAAACCGGCGGGCAGGACCGCCTCGCCAGTGTCGAGCTGGCTGCGTACCAGCGCCTCCATGTCTTTGCGCTTCACCATCAGCTCAGGTGCAATATCCAGCACCTCGGCACGCTCATTGACCAGCGCCTTGAGCTGTTTCAATTGTGCACCACAGCGGCTCGGAAGCGGCCGCTCCGGCGCAGGGATCCGAGCCTGATCATCCCGCTCAAGCCCCTGTTTGACCAGTTCAAGCAGGGTTTTGCCATCCTTGGACAGCGTGCGACCACGAATTCGCTCCACCTTGGACAGCGCCCCCATCGAACCGGGCAACCGGGTCGCAATCGACTGCAGACTGCTGTTATGAAGCACGAAGTTGCGCGGCATATCCCGTTCTCGGGCCTCACGCTCGCGCCAGCCGGACAGGGTGTAAAGCACCGACAGCTGCTCCTGGCGCAGCTTCCAAGCCTGCTTAAATCTTAGGTAGTAGTTATCCATCTGCGGCGGGGCTAAGGCCTCAGCGGCCGCATATCCGCACTCTTCCAACACCCAGTCAAACTTTGATTCAGCCTCCAACCGGGGTAGCAGTCGCTGATAGATCAACTCCAGAAAGACCACATCCTCAGCAGCATAATGGCATTGTGACTCGGTCAGGGGTCTTTGCAGCCAGTCAGAACGGGTCTCCTGCTTATCCACTTCCAGCCCAAACAGCGTGCTGAGCAGACGCTGGTAGCCCACCGACAACCCCAGTCCCAGAAAAGCACAGGCAGTCTGGGTATCGAACAGCGGTTTCGGCACGGCACCGAAACTGTGAACGAACAGCTCCAGATCCTCGCTACCGGCGTGTACCAGCTTGAGTACCGCCTCATCATTAAGCAACTCGATCAGCGGTGAGAAATTAGTAATCGACTGGGGGTCGATCAAAAAGGCCTGCCCCTCACTGCCCACCTGAATCAGACCGGGAATCGGATAAAAGGTATCGGTGCGCTGGAATTCGGTATCGATGGCGACCCGATCCTGTTGGCGCCACTGACGGCATAAGTCAGCCAGCCGTGCATCGGTATCGACCCACTCGGCATTGTCGATCGCCTGTCGGCAGGCCTGCAGCTGGTCTTCTTCCAGAGGTTGATTGATCACAGGGCTTTACGTCCATTGAATGCGTGGGTCAGGGTGCTGCCGTCGACATATTCGAGCTCGCCACCCAAGGGGACTCCATGGGCGATCCGGGTGACATTGAGACCCATGGGCCGCACCTGCTCGACGATATAGTGCGCTGTGGCTTCACCTTCGACCGTAGGATTGGTGGCGATGATGAGTTCCTCGACCTCCGACTCCTGCAACCGCTCCAGCAGTTGCGGAATACCGATATCGTCCGGCCCCAGTCCATCCAGCGGCGATAGATGCCCCTGCAGCACGAAATAGCGTCCACGAAAGCTACCGCTCTGTTCGATGGCGACCACATCCGCCGGACTTTCGACCACACAAAGTAACTGTGGATCACGACTATGACTGGCGCAAATGCCACACAACGGCTGCTCGGTCAGATTACGGCATTGCGCGCAGTGTCCGACATCGGCCATCGCCTGCTGCAGAGCCTCAGCCAGCAACCGGCCTCCCTGTCGATCCCGCTCCAGCAGTTGAAACGCCATCCGCTGAGCGGATTTGGCGCCCACCCCTGGCAGGCAGCGCAACGCGGTGATCAGCTGATCAATCAGTGGGCTGTAACTCATAAGACTGTCGACACCGAATTAGAACGGCATCTTGAAACCCGGAGGCATCATGCCGCCGGTGATGCTGGCCATTTTTTCCTGGCTGGTGCTTTCCACCTTGCGCACCGCATCGTTAACGGCGGCGGCGAGCAGATCTTCCAGAATCTCTTTGTCTTCCTCCATCAGGCTGTCATCGATCGAAACCTGACGAACGTCGTGGCGACCATTCATCACCACCTTGATCAATCCCGCTCCGGACTCACCAGTCACCTCAGCATTGGCAATCTCTTCCTGGGCCTGCTGCATCTTTTCCTGCATCTGCTGGGCCTGCTTCATCAGATTGCCCATTCCACCTTTCATGATCTTCTCCTCATTAATTGATTGTTCTGTGCTGGCCGCGACTTGTCTCAAGCTTGCTCGGCATCGATGGGACGCACCGAAGCCAAGTCGATCCGGGCATCGAAGGCCGCCACAATCGCCCGCACATTGGCATCGGTTTCTATCGACCTGACCGCTTCAGCCTGGCGCTCTTCTCGTTTGCGCTGTCGGAATCCGGCCGGGGTTTCGGCTTCACTACTGCCTTCGACCACCTCAACCTGTTGCGGTTGCCCCAAAAAGTCCGATAACGCCTTGGCTAAACGCTGTTGATGGGTATCGTTGAACAGGTGCCGGCGATCGTTGGCCAGGCAAAAACGCCAGCGCCCCTGCTGCTCATCGTCGAGCCAGGCGTTTGCGGCAATATTATACGTCATCCCGCTAAGGCCGATCTGATCGATCACCTCCACCCAACGTCGAGCCAGATCTCCACCACGAACATCCAATTCCTGGACGGGATGTGGTTGAGCGGTAGTGACGACGCTATCACTGGCTTCAGAAGGTGGCTCTGGCGCCTGATCGACCGGCATCGCTGTTGACGACTCTGCTGATGATTCCCTGTCGGAGCTGAAGGTTGCCGATGCCACCTCGGTGTCAGCCTGAGCAACCGGCGATCCAGCCAGGGGCGATTGCGGCTGAGGATTTGGAGTAGACGGCGCCGGCTCGTCGGAAGATTCCCAGGGTGGGCGGGATACGGATTCCGACTCTGAGGCGGTCGGCGCCTCAGGCTTTTTTGACTCACCCCCGGCCAGCATCGGCGTAGGCTCCCCCCAGGGGGGCGGATCGTGCGGTTCAGCCACCGGTGGCTGTCTATCAGCAGCCGGCTCGGGAACGACCTGCGACTCAACGGGAGCCTGGGCGGGCGCACTTGACACCCGATCATGTTCAGGCTCGATTGTTGCTGACGGGGGCACAACGGGCGGTTGCTGGGATTGTTGCCCAGCCGCCGAAGCATTCGCCTGAGCAGCAGCAGGCTCGGATTCAATCGGCTCGGGCTTGCTCGCCAATTGCGGGACGTCTCCCTGAGGCAGCGCCAGCTCACCAGCGGCGACCGGCCGGAATGCCAGCATCCGCAGCAACGTCATCTCCAAGCCTTCTCGCGCCACCGGGACATGGGGCAGATCACGTCGACCGTTAACTCCGATCTGGTAGAACAGTTGCACATCTTCGGCGCGCAGCGACTGGGCCAGCGCTAGGATCGCGTCCCGATCGCCCTGGCTGTTATCGACCGCCTGGGGCAACATCTGGGCGATACCGATCCGGTGCAACAAGCTCAGCAGCTCAGCCAAGATGGCATCGCTGTCGGCACCCAACTCGCTGATCTGGCGCACCAGATCCAGTACCCCCTGTGCCGATCCTTGGGCCAACTGCTGCAGCAGCCCCAGCACCTGATGCTGATCGACGGTTCCGAGCATCGCCCGAACATCGGCTTCGCGCAGCTCACCACTGCCGTAGGCGATACCCTGATCGGTCAGACTCATGGCATCCCGCATGCTGCCATTGGCACCACGGGCCAGCAGCCACAAGGCTTGCTCTTCGAAGCGGATCTGTTCGGCCCGCAATACCTGCTGCAGGTGGGCGACGATCTTCTCCGGCACCATGTTCTTGAGATTGAACTGCAGACAGCGTGACAAAATGGTCACCGGCAGCTTCTGCGGATCGGTCGTCGCCAGCAGGAACTTGATATGGGGCGGTGGTTCTTCCAGGGTTTTCAGCAGGGCATTGAAGCTGTGGGTCGACAGCATATGCACTTCGTCGATCAGGTAGACCTTATAACGTCCCCGAGTCGGTGCGTACTGGACGTTCTCCATCAGCTCGCGGGTATCTTCAACCTTGGTCCGCGATGCCGCATCCACCTCGATCAGATCAACGAAGCGCCCTTCACTGATCTCACGGCAGGGTGAACACTGGCCACAGGGTTTGGAGCTGACCCCGTGCTCGCAATTGAGCGACTTGGCAAACAGGCGGGCGATTGAGGTTTTACCGACCCCTCGGGTACCGGTAAACAGGTAGGCATGGTGAAGACGATCACTGTCTAGCGCGTTAACCAGAGCTTGTAAAACATGCTCCTGCCCCACCATTCCTTCAAAGGTGGAGGGGCGCCATTTTCGCGCCAGAACCTGATAACTCATAGATTGATCGATCCGCCAGATACCGCAAATTCAAGCCGTCTGCACGGCTTTCAACAAGGTCTCTATGCTATCGGGAAGGGGGCACGAAAACCAGCGAACGAGTCCACGACAGGACAGAAAATCCGCCCTGCCGAGACATTCTTTGGATCAGCTGGCGGCGTTCTGCAGCAGCACCTTGACCGCACTGAGCAGATCCTTGCTGTCAATCCCGTTAACGGTCATATTGATAGCCGCATGGGGACTGGCTGTTTTATCCTCGATGATCTTAACCGTAACCTGAGCCTGGCCCTTGCGGATCACGAACTCGTCGGCATCGTCGGCGGCACCATCGCCCCCGTTGGCCTGACACAATCGAGAAAGTTGCTTACCCAACTCCTGATTATTCAACACCTTCAGGGTCTGACGTTCGCGGGTCAGGTACTCTTTGCCCAGGTCCGTGATCATATCGAACAGGGTACGCAGATTCCCCGTGGCCGAATTCATCTCTTCCGGCGTCGACTCCCACGAATGCCCCGGCGGGTGACTGATGCGAATCGCGGTGGCGACACCGGTAGTGGGTGCCATCTCCACTTCCACAAACAGCGTCAGGGTGTACTGCAGTGCCGAACCGGATTTGAACGGTATCTGTATCGTGCGACTGCAGATCCCCGACGGTAGGATGGTGATATCGGAGTACTTGCCGCGCAAGATCTGATCAAGCTGTTTGATGGCTTCTTCTGGTGACATTGAGTTATCCCTCGCAGTGGGTGAGCAGCCTAAGGCTTGCCACAACGCCCACCTTTTGAATCAAGCTGTTAACTAGCGTAGCCAAGATAGCTTGATGCGCAACCCAAAGCGTTGCGCCAAGACAATAAAACGTCCGTTTGGACCAGGATCCTGTCGATAAGCCGACTCAAGCTGGGGATCCGCGCTCTTATCGACAGCAGAGCGCCGACACATTGATCGGTCGTGAGTCGCGACTTATCCGGCCGGAAACAGCTTTGCCAACCGGGTCGCCAGGCTCATATCACCGGAGACTTTCAACTTGCCGAACATAAACGCCTTCATCCCATCGAGTTCACCCCGCCCCAACTTCTGCAGGGTATCGAACTTCATCTTTAGGGTGACGCAGGGGGCACCATGTTCACCGCGATCGAGTACGCAGCGCTGGTCACTGACCGTCAGATAATAACTCTCTCCCTCAGCCAGTCGGTACTGAATGACAGCATCGAGATCGACCGCAGCCTGTGGCTGAAAGCGCGCTACCATCGCCTCGAAAAACTGATCAACCTGGTTCATCGACATACCTCCAATTGGTTTTTGTTGTTAACGGGGGGAGGCATAGCTTGGATGATCGACTCGGCAACAGCGAGGGTTGATCCGCTCAAGTTTATTGACAAAAACGATCAGGCCGGAAAACACCGAAACAGCGGTTCTAACTACGTTTAAAGGCGCCGCAGCTATCAGGCCGAGTCAGCCGAATCGGCCTGAGGCCTGAGTTCAGGCTTGGAAGAGGGATTGGAATCTTGTCGCGGCCGGGAGGGCCGACTCCAGATATAGACTAACGCGATCACGGCCACCCCCAGCATACTGGCATCGATACCCCAGTGCAGTGGTTTGAAAAAAACCGGATAGCTGATCATCAACAGCATCATGGTGCTAGAAATCCACTTTACTTTGAGAGGAATTACGCCATGGGCTTCCCAATCCCTGATGATCGGGCCGAACAGGCGATGCCCCACCAGCATCTGATGAAAGCGACGGGAACTGCGCGAAAAACAGTAAGCCGCCAGAATGATAAAAGGTGTCGTCGGCAGCAGCGGCAGCAACACGCCAATAAGGCCTAACAGCAAACAGACCCAGCCCATGCCGAAAAACAGCGCTTTACGCAATGGCGTCACTCCTTCAAGTCTCGATCCAAATGTTCATATAGCGATTCTTTCCCGGCAATGGCTCTACCGGGTTGATCGAGCAACCATATTAACAGCTCTCTTCTAGCCTAGTCCGACCGAACACTAACGAGCAATCAAAGTTAACGATATCAACGCGATTAGCGGTAGCAACCAACACGCCGCTGTCTGCTGTCAAAAAAAAACGCACCTAGAGGTGCGTTAAAAAGAGATGGTAATAGGTCACCAGGCCGCTGTTGCTTTGACTGGCAAAGCCGTGACGGTTAGTGGTGTAGAACAGAAGCGACTATACAGCTAATGCGATTGCTTATCAACTACTCATGCTAATAAATATCATTACATGGAATATGCAGAACAAACAGGCTATCAAAGCTCGATTGCGATAAACGAGCAGGATCAAGGAAACCTATTGAGCGGGATAAAAAAAACGCACCCGAAGGTGCGTTAAGAGATGAGTGTGACCGTTCGGGGGGGTACCTGCCGATTCTATTGATGACCAATCAGCTGAGCCGGCATCCGCCAGATCGGTTGCCCGATCCTTTGGTAGGTACCCCAGGAGCCCTGAACAAGGCCAGATTAATTCAAGTGATAATCGTTATCAATAGCTTTTGCGAAAATATCTCAATTTAATTCCCTATACTAAATCGGTCACTGCACCGGCTCGACCCCCCCCCAAAAGTCCAGGCTATCGGATAAACTGACACTATGCGCCTGTTTACCGCCATCGAGCCCCCTGTCCAGCTGCTGCCGCAACTTACCAAACTGTGTCAGGGAGTACCGAGCATACGCTGGAGCGATCCTAATCAGCTCCATCTGACTCTGGTATTTATCGGAGAGGTACCCGACACACAGCTGAAACCGATCTCAGAAGCCCTGGGACAGATTGAGTTTGCAACCTTTGAGCTGCGCTGCCGCCGAATCGGGCTCTTTCGCTCAGGCTCTCTGTGGCTGGGCGTCGAGCCTTGCCAACCGTTACAGCAACTGCAGCAGAAACAACAACGGATCTTACAACGCTTTCCGTCAATCCGGATCCGATCGCGACGCTTTTTGCCCCACTGGACCCTGGGGCGCTTCCGCCGACAGCAGCGACCGGATCTGAGCAGTTATATCGAAAGGAATCAGGATCTGGACATCAACATCCCGGTGGATCGTTATATCCTCAAGTCCAGCCGGCTGCTTGAGCAAGGCGCGCAACATCGCAGCGAGTACGAATATCTCGCTGAATAGCTGGGTTTGCTGCGGTAGACCGCGAGGGCCTTTAGCTGGAGTACTTAGAGCGCTTTTTGAAACTCATCCCAACTGATCCCCGCTTTTGCCATCAAGCCACGCATCTGTTTCAGATTGCGATCGCCAATCCGTTGGTTTTGATTGTCGTGTCGTTCTTGGATCAGTCCTTCGATCCATTGCTGGGCGGTGATTAGTTGGTCGGAGGTCAATTGCTTGGAGGCTTCGCGCAACAACTCAATATCGGTTAAATCAATTTTGGACTGCATGGAAATAGTCTAGAACAAACTGCATTGACTGGCGGCTATTTTAGCTTCGAAAATAAAAATAAGCATTAGCAAAACTGCGAATAAGTCAGCTTGCTTTTCAGCGCCTTCAGCTGGCGCAACCCATCAGGCCCAGTACCGCTCAATCGTGAGCCCGAAGGGAGATGGCCAGACACTGATAATTCAGCATCACATCGATAGCCAAGGACGAAACCGCCAACGACAGCCGGTGCTTCGAAACGCTCGACGGCAGCTACTATTAGCCCCTGATACTCAACCCCAGCTACGCTGGCAGTGCGATCAGAATGCCGATCAATGCCGCGGCTTCGCTCAGCTCCACCAGCGCACCAGCCGTATCGCCGGTCGTGCCCCCCAATCGCTGCTGCATCAATCGACGCAAGCCTACGAACAATAACAGGGCGCAAGCCAGGGCCATCAGCGCCGGCCAGCCGGACAGCGGTAGTAGGATAGCCAGCAGCACCAGCAGTAGTCGTGCCTGTCGACGGTTAAACTGCTCCGCCAAAATCGTACCCAAGCCCTGGGGGCGGACATAATCGGTGGTTAAGAACAGCAACAACAACAGCGCCCGTCCAATCAATGGCACCACCAGCAACCAGGCGGAATCCAAGTGCAACAGCTGTACCAGAGCACCGAACTTAACCAGCAACAACATCACCAGCAACATCACCGCCGCCGGCCCGCAGGTGGGGTCTTTCATCAGCCTTAGGGTCCGCTCCCGATCGCCAAAGCCTCCCACCCAGGCGTCGGCGCTATCGGCCAAACCATCCAGATGCAGTCCTCCGGTGATCAGACACCAGGCACTCAGTAGCAGAGCCGCCTGCAGCCAGACTTGATCCGGCAGCAGCCACTGCAGTAGCAGCTGCCCTCCCCATAACAGGGCACCAAGCAACAGCCCCACCAACGGATACCAAAGCAGCGAACGCCCAACCACCGCATCGGCAACTCGTCCCGGTTCCGGCACCGGTAAGCGGGTCAAAAACTGTAACGCCACCAATGGTGGCAATACATGCTGCGGCAAGGGTTTATCGGGGGTTTCAGTCATAATCGGATAACAGCGCTCGGCGGTTAAAGAAGATCAATTGGGCATGGTATCCGTGCTCGCTAAGGCCCTCGTTATCTGGATAGAGTTCGACCCGGCTCAACGAGGCGTAATCAAGACTCAACTGCTGAGCGCTGGCGCCTGGTAACCCCAGCAGCATACAGATGATCGCGCGAACCACCCCACCGTGGGTAACGCAGAGCAGACGCCGCTCCGAACCCTCTTCAACCTTAGCAAGCCAACCCTGCATAAGCGCCTGCAACCGCTGTCGCAACGCCTGCAGGCTCTCACCGTCGGGAGGTGGATTTCGATCCGGGTCCTGCCAAAAAGCCATCACCTGCTGCAGTTGCTGTTGCCAAACCTGCTCCAGCGGCAAGCCCTCCCACTGGCCGAAATCCAGCTCACGAAGATCCGGCTCCACCACCAGCGGTAACTGCAGTTGCCGGGCAAAACTTGCCGCTGGAACCGAACAGCGCTGCAACGGTGAACACAGGATCTGCTGCCAGCCAGGACCAGCCTGCGATGAAGATTCAACCATCGCGGCAATGGCCGACTCCATCTGCGCCAGCCCCGAGCTAGACAAGGGGGAATCCGTCCGCCCCCGATAGATGGCACCATCATCACAGCGTCCATGTCGAAGCAGATCGATAATCAGACGAGCCATCACCACCACCCGAGGTTAAATCAGATTCTCACTGACCGAGGCTTCGGCAAAGGTTGCCATCTCCGATTGCAGCCGGCAGGCTGATTGCAGCAACGGCACACAAACGGCCGCGCCACTCCCCTCTCCCAGTCGCATGCCTAAATCCAGCAGCGGCTCGGCGGCCATCGCCTGTTGCATCAATCGATGCCCTGGCTCGGCCGAGTTATG
This sequence comes from Motiliproteus coralliicola, assembly GCF_003345655.1. Classification (GTDB taxonomy): domain Bacteria; phylum Pseudomonadota; class Gammaproteobacteria; order Pseudomonadales; family Balneatricaceae; genus Motiliproteus; species Motiliproteus coralliicola. The sequence continues at coordinate 401,701 of NZ_QQOH01000002.1, read as the reverse complement.
GGAAAACAGCAGCCAAGGGCGCAGATCCGGATTAATCCTGACGGCGACCAAAGCCGCGCTGGTAGTGATAAAGCCGTCCACCAACACCGGCAAGCCGCGCTGGGCACAGCCAAGATAAGCCCCGCAAAGTGCCGCTATCTCCAGCCCACCCAGGTGCTGCAAAATCGCCAACGGAGAATCCAACTGCGGCTGGTGCAAAGCCAGGGCCCGATCTATCACTGCGGCTTTACGATCAATACCAGCACGATCGATTCCGGTTCCCGGCCCCACCAAGCTCTGTGCCGGTTGCTGCAATAAAGCGGCCGCCAGTGCTGTAGCGGCGGTGGTGTTAGCGATGCCCATCTCACCACCGATAAACAGATGCGTCCCCTGCTCGGCGGCCTCAGCCGCAGCTTGACGACCAAGTTCCAGCGCCGCCTGCAGCTGCAATGGCGTCATCGCCGATTCACGACAGAAGTTGGCACTGCCGGCGGCAACACGAGCATCCTCGACCTGCGGCAACGGCTCCAACTCGGTCAAGGTCCCAGCATTGACGACCTTGAAATCCGCGTTGAGTTGACGGGCCAGCACCGTGATGGCGGCACCACCACGGGAAAAATTACGAACCATCTCGGTGGTCACTTCCTGCGGGAACGCCGAAACCCCCTCTTCCGCCACGCCATGGTCGGCAGCGAAGACGCGAATAGAAACCTTATCCAACGAGGGTTTGAGTTGCTCCTGAGCCGCGGCAAACAGGGCTCCCAGCTGCTCCAGTCTGCCCAGTGATCCCGGTGGTTTGGTCAATTGATCCTGATACGCCAACGCTTCGGCGTGAAGCTCTGAATTCAAGGGTTGGATCGGTTGGTACAGCCACTCTAGGGAATCACTCACTCGGTTCTCCTCAGAACACAACAGACGAAAAAGACAATAACGAATCGTTGTTACGGATCAAGCGCCAGCACCGTGCCGGCCGGCTTTAATACATGGGGCAGCCCGGCAACGGTCAACACGACTCGGTCACTCTGGGCGGCCAGGCGCTGATGCAGCAGCCCCAGCTCATCCTGAAAATGGCGGCTCAACTCGCCCATCGGCGTGATCCCCATCCCCACTTCGTTGGAGACCAGTATCACCTCACCGGGCAGTTGCGGCAGCGTTTGCAACAGCGCATCGACCTCGCGTCGTAACACACCGTGTTGCTCAAGGCAGATCAGATTACTTAGCCACAACGTCAGACAATCCACCAGCAACAGTTTCAGCTCTCCGGCTTGCTGCTGCAGGCACTGCGCCAACGCCACCGGCTCTTCCACCAGCCCCCAGTGTTCGGGACGACGTTCTCGATGCAGGCCGATTCGGCTCTCCATCTCCGCATCCCCCACGGTGGCAGTGGCGATATAGACGACCTCTCGCCCCGACTGCATCGCCAGACGCTCGGCCAGCTGGCTTTTTCCGGAACGGGCCCCACCCAAAATCAGCTGTTTCATTGCCCTTCACCTCTTTGTCTGTCGACGCCCTGCGTCTGAAACAACCATCAACGCAGGCCACAGCTCTCGAGCCGGCTTGGTTAAATTCGATGCTGTTACGAGCCGCAAAAAAGCCGCGACTATAGCAATTGCCTCTGTGCCGCAGCAAACCGACTCCCGCCCTTTGTCATCATCCGCAAATTGAAGTATCTTCGGCCCTTCAAGCCCGCGCAACATCGGAGGAATCACCGCAGTGGAATCAGCCACCCAAACCGTCCTACTGGTCGGCTTTTCAACGTTGGTCATCGGTTTAATTTTCGGCCTACTTATCGGTCGGAGCAACCTCGGCTCCCGCAGCAAAGGGGCGTTGATTGAAGAACTCAACGAAGCACGCCGAGAGCTGGAAGCCTACAAGCTGGATGTAGCCACCCGATTTACCCAAACGGCTGAGCTGGTCAATAAACTGACCGATAGCTATCGCGATGTGCACCAGCACCTGTCTAACAGCGCCCGCGAGCTCTGCAACGATGATCAGTTACTGGTCAGCCTGGAGCACCGCGCCGAACCCAGCACCGAGGAAGAGCCGGTAGCCGAGCCAACCACCACTTCTACCAGTCAGGTCGAGCCCCCCAGGGACTACGCCCCGAAAACCGACCCCGACGACGAAGGCACCCTATCGGAGGAGTACGGGTTGAAAAAGGCCGAGGAAGTACAGGAACCATCCCGGATGGCTTGACCAAGCCGCCACTCGCCGCCGCATTTCGTCGGCAACCCACGACGCCCGGTTAACTGCCGGGCGTCGTTGTTTTAAGCCCACATACCGGTATGGCTCTTATACCGGATTGTCCAACTCGATATAACAGTGCTCGATATCGAACTGATCGGCCAGTTGCTGCCCCAGAGCCTGAACCCCATAGCGCTCGGTAGCATGGTGACCGGCGCCAAAGTAATGCACTCCCCCTTCACGCGCGGCGTAGACCGTCGGCTCGGAGATCTCACCGCTGATAAACCCATCCAGACCTCGAGCGATGGCGTGCTCGATATAGCCCTGGGCTGCTCCGGTACACCATCCCAGCGTCTCAATTTGCTCGGCACGGCCCTCGATCCACTGCGGCCGACGCCCCAGCTCGGTCTCCAGTCGCTCGGCCAGCTGCGTTGCACTCAGCGGTTGCTCGAGTCGCCCCCACAGCCCTACCGGTTGACGGCTGTTCAGCTCCAACCCGCCTTCGATCGTCAACCCCAGGCGCCGTGCCAACTGGGCGTTATTACCCAGCTGCGGATGGATATCCAACGGCAGGTGATAAGCGATAAGACTGATATCATGTTCAAGCAGTGTCTGTAGCCGGCGCCGTTTCATCCCGCGCACACAAGGGTCTTCACCACGCCAGAAATAACCATGATGGACCAGCACTGCATCCGCCTTGGCCAACACCGCCGCATCCAGCAACGCCTGGGAGGCGGTTACTCCGCTGACGATACGGCGAACCTGCGGTCGCCCCTCCACCTGCAAACCATTGGGGCAGTAATCTTTTACCTGTCCCGGTTCGAGCCACTGGTCTAAGGTTTTAACTAGCTGAGTTAACGCTATCGCCAAGGTGATACCCTCAAAATCGATTACCAATCAACAATTTCAGTTCGTATAATGGGCCATTATCCGAGTTTAGGAGCAGCATGCGCAAACTGACCACCTTCCTCTTGTGGCCGATTGCCGCCGGGATACTGGTGGCTTTCGTGATGCTGACCTTCTTTCCACAGGGTATCAGCCCGAGCCTGGCTCCGGTAGAGATCCATCAGGTCAGCCCGACACCACCGACCTCCGATCTGGGGGTCGGTCCAGTCTCCTATGCCGACGCCGTGGCCAAAGCAGCACCAGCGGTGGTCAATATCTACACGCGCACCCGGGCTCCCCAGACCAGCGGCGACCAGTTCGAAGATCCGGCGCTACGCGAATACTACGGTCAGCCCGATGCTAATGGCCGCACCCAGCGCCAGGTGATCTCCAGCCTCGGGTCCGGGGTGATTATCAGCCCCCAGGGCTATATCGTGACCAACAACCACGTGATCACCGAAGCCGAGTCGATCCTGGTGGCCTTGCACGACGGCCGTGAAGCGGAGGCCGAGGTGATCGGTACCGATCCCGAAACCGACCTGGCGGTGCTGAAGATCTCACTCAAAGAGTTGGCCGTCATCGACCTGGCGATATCCCAACCACTGCAGGTTGGCGATGTGGTGCTGGCGATCGGGAATCCGTTCGGCGTCGGCCAAACCGTGACCATGGGCATCATCAGTGCTACCGGCCGTAACCAGCTGGGCATCAACACTTACGAGAACTTTATCCAGACCGACGCTGCCATCAACCCCGGTAATTCCGGTGGTGCGCTGGTCAACGCGATGGGACACATGATCGGCATCAACACCGCAATCTTTTCACGCTCCGGCGGCTCCCAGGGGATCGGCTTTGCGATTCCGGCGGATCTGGTCCGCAGTGTCCTGAAGGGGATTATCGAAAATGGCCGGGTCGTTCGCGGCTGGCTCGGTATCGAGATACAGCAGATGACCCCGGCGCTTGCCGAATCCTTCGGTACCGAAGAGGCCTGGGGATTGATTATTGCCGGTATTTTCCGTGACAGCCCGGCCCACCAGGCCGGTATGCAACCCGGCGATGTGCTGATCAGTATCGACGGCCAACCGATCCGTAGCGGTCAGGCAGCGATGAACCAGATCGCCGTGACCAAGCCCGGAGCATTGTTGAAGCTGGGGTTATTGCGCAACGGCGAGCTGATCAACGTCGAAGTCACCATCGGCAACCGGCCACCGACCCGGACGAATTAACCATCGGCAGATCCATCCACGTCGATTCGGCGCCATAGCCTGACGGCAGTGGTGCGCGTCGTTAGAGTTGCGCTTGTAAGGCGTCGAGCAGACGCTGGTTCTCTTCCGGGGTGCTGACGTTGATTCGCAGACAGCCCGCCAATGCCGGATGGCCGCCATCCAGCTTTTTCACCAGCACACCAGCCCCCTTCAAGGCCTCATGCAGCTCCGCTGCCGGCTTCTCCAGCGAGCGTACCAGCACAAAGTTGGCCTCGCTGGGCCAGACCTGCAGTTGCGGCAATTGCTGCAGCGCTTCGATCAGACTGCTGCGAGCCTGACGCAGCTTGGCGGTCTGCTCCCGGAACAGCTCGTAGTGCTCCAGCGCAAACTCGGCACTGGCCTGGGTCAACACATTGATGTTGTATGGCAGGCGCAGTTTGTCGAACTCACCAAGCCATTCCGGCTTGCCGATCAACAGCCCCAACCGCAATCCGGCCAGACCCACTTTCGACAGGGTACGCATCAGCACCAGATTGTCGTAATCGCCCAGTAGCGACAGCGAGTCACAATCGGTAAACGCGGTGTAAGCTTCGTCGACGATCACCAGCCCCTGGCTAGCCTCGGCGATACGGCGGATCTTCTCCTCGCTATAGAGGTTACCGGTCGGGTTATTAGGCTGAGCCAGGAAGATCAACGCCGGCTGGCGCGCTTCGATCTGCTCCAACATGGCGCTAAGATCCAGATCGAACTGGCTGTCCAGCGGCACGCCGACATAATCGATTCGGCAGAAGGTGGCGATCATCTGGTACATCACGAAGCTGGGCTCCGGCGCCATCACACAAACATCATCACCGGCCACCGCCATCGCCAGAATCTGGATAATCTCATCCGAGCCGTTGCCGAGCATCAGCTCGTACTCCGACGGGATACCCATTACCTGGCGCAACCGATCCTTGACCCCTTGGGCCTGAGGTTCGGGGTAGCGATTAATCTCAACGTCGGCCAGCTTATCGAGCCAGGCCTGTTTGGTGGCATCGGACCACTGGTAGGGATTTTCCATCGCATCCAGCTTCAACATCCCGGTCGACGGCGGCACCTGATAGGCATGCAACGCCCGCACTTCGGGACGGATCAGTTTGGAGATACGTTGTTCGAGGCTGGCTTGGGTCATGGTTGGTCGACTTTTCTAAAGAGGATGGAGAGCAGGCCCACCGAGATGGACCTGAGTTCGATAGCGTTGCTTTTTCTGGCCTATTCCGGTTCCGGCCTACTCCGGTTTAATCCGATATTCGGCCGAGCGGGCGTGGGCGGTCAGCCCTTCACCACGGGCCAGTACCGAGGCGGTCTGACCCAGCTCGCTAGCACCATCGGCGGAGAAACGGATCAACGACGAGCGCTTCTGGAAGTCATAAACCCCCAACGGGGATGAGAAGCGAGCGGTACCCGAGGTCGGCAACACATGGTTGGGGCCGGCACAGTAGTCGCCCAACGCCTCGGCGGTGTAGCGCCCCATAAAGATCGCACCAGCATGGCGGATCTTCGGCAGCAGCGCATCCGGGTCCTCGACAGACAGCTCCAGATGCTCCGGCGCGATCCGGTTCACCAGCTCCACCGCCTGATCCAGGTCGGCCACTTCGATCAGCGCCGCCCGGTCGTTGAGGGACTTGGTGATAATCTCACGGCGTTCCATGGTCGGCAGCAGCTTGGCGATGCTGGCCGACACCGCATCCAGATAAGCCGCGTCCGGGCAGATCAGGATCGACTGGGCATCTTCGTCATGCTCGGCCTGGGAGAACAGGTCCATCGCCACCCAGTCAGGGTCGGTCTGGCCATCACAAACCACCAGGATCTCGGACGGGCCGGCGATCATGTCGATCCCCACCAGCCCGAACACCGCCCGTTTGGCGGTGGCGACATAGATGTTGCCCGGCCCGACAATTTTATCGACCCGCGGTACCGTCTCGGTTCCGTACGCCAGCGCCGCCACGGCCTGAGCCCCACCGACACAGAAGACCCGGTCGACACCGGCCAGGCAGGCAGCCGCCATGACCAGCTCGTTAATTTCACCGTCAGGGGTCGGTACCACCATGATGATCTCGCTAACGCCCGCCACCTTGGCTGGAATCGCGTTCATCAGTACCGACGACGGGTAGGAGGCTTTGCCACCAGGAACATAGATTCCGACCCGATCCATCGGCGTGACCTGTTGGCCCAGCATGGTGCCGTCGGCTTCGGTGTATTGCCAGGATTGCTGCAACTGGTGCTCGTGGTAGCTGCGAACGCGCTGAGCGGCGGTTTCCAACGCCTGACGCTGCTCATCACTCAGTCCGTCGAGGGCCTGCTGCAGTCGTTCCGGGCCCATCTCCAGTTCGGCCATATCGGCGGTACTGAGACGGTCAAAACGGTTGGTGTACTCGACGACCGCCGCATCGCCGCGACGGCGAACATCGGCCAACACGCCATCGACGACCTGGTTGACGCTGGTATCGGATACGGTTTCCCAGGCTAACAACTGGTCCAGTCGGGCATCGAAGTCACCCCGGCCGTAGACCAGGCGGGTTACAGTCGGCGCACTCATGCTGACACCTCATCAGCCAGGTTTTCAGCCGTTTTTGCGCGCTCGACCGCCTCGCCCAACTGCTCGATGATCGGCTGGATCAGGCTGTGCTTCATCTTCATCGCCGCCTTACCGACCACCAGCCGGGTGCTGATCGGTGCGATCAGCTCCAGCGGCTGCATGCCGTTGGCCTTCAGGGTGTTGCCGGTATCGACAATATCGACGATGCAGTCGGCCAGCCCCATAATCGGCGCCAGTTCCATCGCACCGTAGAGCTTGATGATATCGACCTGCTTGCCCTGGCTGGCGAAGTAGCGCTTGGTGATATTGACGAACTTGCTCGCCACCTTGACCCGGCCCCCGTCGGGGATCGGCTTGGCATCCACCAGACCGGCCGTCATCAGTCGGCAACGGGAGATATTCAGATCCAGCGGTTCATACAGGCCACGAGCCCCATGCTCGAGCAGTACGTCCTTGCCGGAAACCCCCATGTCGGCAGCACCGTACTCCACGTAGGTCGGTACGTCGGTGGCACGGATAACCAACAACTTGATATGGGGATGGTTGGTATCAAAGATCAGCTTACGGCTGGAGAAGATATCCTCGGCCGGAATGATATTGGCCTGCTCCAGCAACGGCAGGGTTTCTTTCAGAATACGCCCTTTCGACAGGGCAATCGTGATGGACTGGCTGGCGGTTGTTTGGGTCATGGTCATGCTCTGTATGGGGATGCCGGAATTCTCAGGAAGCCACCCGGCCAACTTTGGCGCCGATCAGCTCAAATTTCTCTTCGATACACTCGTAACCGCGATCGATGTGGTAGATCCGATCGATCAGGGTATCGCCGTCGGCGACCAGCGCCGCTATGACCAGGCTGGCGGAGGCCCGCAGGTCGGTGGCCATCACTGGAGCCGCTTTCAGGGTTTCGACCCCTTCGATGACCACGGTGTTGCCGTCGATGGTGCATTTTGCACCCATCCGGATCATCTCCTGGATATGCATAAAGCGGTTTTCGAAGATCGTCTCTTTGATGATCCCAACCCCTTCGGCAACGGCATTCATGGCCGCAAACTGAGCCTGCATATCGGTTGGAAACGCCGGGTAAGGCGCGGTGGTCAGGTTGACCGCCTTGGGTCGACGACCGTGCATGTCCAGGCTGATCCAATCATCGCCGGTCTCGATTTCGGCACCGGCCTCTTCCAGCTTCAACAGTACCGCTTCGAGGGTATCCGGGCGGGTGTCCTTCAGCTTGATCTTGCCACCGGTCACAGCGGCGGCGACCAGATAGGTGCCGGTCTCGATCCGATCGGCCATCACCGAGTAGTGACAACCGTTCAGACGCTCAACGCCACGTACCCGGATGGTATCGGTACCATGGCCTTCGATATCAGCACCCATCGCGATCAGGCACTCGGCCAGATCAACGATCTCCGGCTCCTTGGCGGCGTTCTCGATGGTCGAGGTGCCCTCGGCCAGGGTCGCGGCCATTAGAATATTCTCGGTGCCGGTCACGGTGACGGTATCGAAGAAGATGTGCGCCCCCTTCAGGCGGCCGTTGCTGCGGGCACGGATATAACCGTCTTCCACGCTGATATCGGCGCCCATCGCCTGCAGGCCGCGGATATGCAGATCCACCGGACGACTACCGATCGCACAACCACCGGGCAGAGAGACCTCGGCCTCGCCGAAGCGGGCCAACATCGGCCCCAGCACCAGGATCGAGGCACGCATGGTCTTAACCAGCTCGTAGGGAGCTACCAGCGTATCGACGCTGCGGCTGTCGACCTCGACATTCATCCCTTCATTCAGGGTCACACCGACACCCATCCGGCCCAACAGTTCGATCATGGTGGTGACGTCGTGTAGATGAGGCAGGTTGGAAAGCGTCACCGGCCCATCGGCCAGCAGGGTAGAGGCGATAATCGGTAGGGCGGAGTTTTTCGCTCCGGAAATACGCAACTCGCCCTGCAGACGATTGCCGCCACTGATCAGCAGTTTATCCATAGTTTCTTCCGCTTGGCCGAACTCAACGGGTCCGGCCGATCTAACAAAGGGACGGGGGGCTTAGTTGCCCTGAGCCTGCCACTGGGCAGGGGTGTAGGTCTTGATGGTGACGGCATGGATCGCACCGCTGGCGATCTGCTCGGTCAGACAGCCGTAGACCAGCTGTTGACGCTTGACCGGCGACAAGCCATCAAACATGTCACCAACCACGACTACCTGAAAATCGCAGCCTTCACCGGCGGTGATCGCCTCGCAGCCTTCAAGTTGCTGCTCAATCAATTGCTTAACTTCGGACGCCTGCATCGCACTCTAACCTGATAAATTAACCTGAAAATCGAACCGAAAACGAATCGGCAGATGATATAGAAAAACGCCTCAAAAGGCGATGCCTGACGGGCCAGAGCGCCGCGTCACAGGTACAAAAAAGGCGACCACTGAGGGTCGCCTTTTTTCGCAATCTGCGATCAAAAAGTCAGGCTTACTTCTTAGCCAGCTTCTCTTTGATACGGGCAGACTTACCAGACAGCTCACGCAGGTAGTACAGCTTGGCCTGGCGCACGTCACCGCGACGCTTAACCGTGATGCTGTCTACTGCTTTGCTGTAGGTCTGGAAGGTACGCTCAACACCAACACCGTGGGAGATCTTACGTACGGTAAAGGCTGAGTTCAGGCCACGGTTGCGCTTACCGATAACCACACCCTCGAACGCCTGCAGACGCTCACGGCTACCTTCAACAACTTTAACCTGGACAACCAGGGTATCACCCGGGCCAAACTCGGGCACTTCTTTGCCCATCTGTTCGTTTTCCAGCGCCTGAATGATCAGATTCTTGCTGCTCATGATTCGCTCCTAATTCTAACTATCCGACGGTAGGGTCTGATCGACCGCTTCCGCCTCGCGGATAAACTCGTCGAGCAACCGCTGTTGCTCTTTGTTCAGTTGTCGACCGTCCAGCAGGTCAGGTCGCCGTTGCCAGGTTCGGCCTAGCTGCTGTTTCAGCCGCCAGCGCCGGATATCCTCGTGGTTACCGCTAAGCAGCACCGCGGGTACATTCTGTTCGTTAACCAGTTCCGGTCGGGTGTAGTGTGGACAATCCAGCAATCCGTCCTCAAACGAGTCTTCAGTTGCCGAATCTTCATGTCCCAGCACCCCGGGAACCAGCCGGGAAACCGCATCGATCAGGGTCATGGCCGGCAGCTCGCCACCGCTGACCACAAAGTCCCCAAGGGACCACTCTTCATCGATCTCGCTTTCCAGCAGTCGCTCGTCGATACCTTCATACCGTCCGGCGACCAGCACCAGACTGTCGCGCTCGGCCAGCTCTCTAACGCCAACCTGATCCAGCTTGCGGCCCTGGGGTGACAAGTAGATCACCTTGACCGGTTTGTCCCCGGCCTGAGCCTGGGCAGCTGCTTTGGCAGCCTGGATCGCATCCCGCAACGGCTGAACTTTCATCAGCATTCCGGGCCCGCCTCCGTAAGGACGGTCATCGACAGTTCGATGCTTATCGTGGGTAAAATCCCTTGGATTCCAGCTCTCGAGACTGATCAGCCCTTTTTTCAGAGCCCTTCCGGTGACACCGTGCTCGGTAATCGCCCGGAACATCTCGGGAAACAGTGTAACAACACCGACCCACACGAACTTAAAACTCCGGGTCCCAATCGACCCGAATTGTACCTGCTTCGAGGTTTATCTCTTTAACCACCTGATCGGGCAGATACGGAATCATCCGTTCCCGCTTATCGATACTTTGCGCCGTGCCTCTAACGACCAGTACGTCGTTGGAGCCCGTCGCTATCAGGTGATCAACCCGACCCAGCTCTACACCGGATTCGGTCACTACATTCAGTTGTTCCAGCTGGTGCCAGTAGTAGTCGCCCTCTTCGAGTTCAGGCAACTCACCCTGATCGACCGAGATATCCACTCCGCAGTAGCTGCGGGCGACTTCCCGATCATCGCATCCAACCAGTTTGGCAATCAGACCCTTACCGTGACGCTTGCCCTGATCAACCTCGATCGCCTGTACCCGGCCATTGAGCTCGATATACCAAGGGTTGTAGTTGAGGATGTTGTCCATCGGCTCGGTATGGGAGTAGACCTTGACCCACCCACGTACACCGTAAACCGACGTAATCTTGCCAAGCACCACGCGCTCTTTCGAACTGGCCTTTGACCGATCCCCTACTGCCATCAGCGGTTCCGATTACCTACTATTGATTTATTCAGCGGCCTTGGCTGCTTCTTTCAGCAGCTTGGCAACACGATCACTGGCCTGGGCGCCACGACCCTGCCAGTAAGCTACGCGCTCCAGGTCAACGCGCAGACGCTCTTCCTGACCACGGGCGACCGGGTTGAAGAAACCCACACGCTCAATAAAGCGACCGTCACGTGCATTACGCTGGTCTGCAACGGAGATATGATAAAACGGACGCTTCTTGGAGCCTCCACGAGCCAAACGAATAACTACCATTCGCTTCGATCCTCTATTGGGTGGGTTTTGATATCGCCCACGATTTGTATTGCCCCGAAGCACGCTCACCGACCTGCTCAAACAGATTCGACCGGCACGCACAACGAAGCCCGGTTTGGATGCCCCGACCGTCAATCAGACAGCGCAGCACCCCAATACGAAGGGCGGAAATTCTACGCGAATAAACCGCCCTTGGAAAGACTAGTTTTTAATCAACCGCGATCCCCGGTACGGGACCTGATTAGCATTATCAGGCCCAGCCCAGGATGACAGCAATCGGCGATTAACGCTTACGGAATCCCGGTGGCAAACCACCGGGCATTCCGCCGCCCATGCCAGGCATTCCGCCCATGCCACCACCCATACCGGGAGGCATCATGCCTTTCATGCCGCGCATCATCTTCGACATGCCGCCTTTGCCACCCAGCTTCTTCATCATCTTCTGCATCTGCTTATGCTGCTTCAGCACCCGGTTCACATCCTGAATCTGGGTACCAGAGCCGGCGGCGATACGCTTCTTGCGCGAACCACTGATCACATCGGGGAAACGACGCTCATGGGGGGTCATCGAGTTGATCACCGCCTCCATCTGCAGCATCCCTTTCTCGGCATTGGCACTTTCGGCGGCTTCAGCCAGCTTACCCATGCCCGGCAGCTTGGCCATCATCGCACCCATGCCGCCCATGTTCTTCATCTGTTGCAGCTGATCGCGGAAGTCTTCCAGGTCAAAGCCCTTACCCTTCTTCAGCTTGGCGGCCAGCTTGTCCGCCTTCTTCTTATCGACCTTGTGCTCGACCTCTTCGATCAACGACAGCACGTCGCCCATGCCGAGGATTCGACTGGCTACCCGATCCGGGAAGAACGGCTCCAGCGCGTCGGTCTTCTCACCGACACCGAGGAACTTGATCGGCTTACCGGTAATCTGGCGTACCGACAGCGCCGCACCACCACGGGCATCACCGTCGGTCTTAGTCAGAATCACACCGGTCAACGGCAGTACATCGTTAAACGCCTTGGCGGTGTTGGCCGCATCCTGACCGGTCATCGAGTCAACGGTGAACAGGGTTTCGACCGGAGTAATCGCCGCATGCAGGCGCTTGATCTCGTCCATCATGTCGCCATCGACATGCAGACGACCGGCGGTATCGACGATCACCACATCGATATGCTGCTGCTTGGCGTGCTGAATCGCACCTTCGGCGATATCGACCGGATCCTGATCACTGCTGGACGGGAAGAAGTTGACGCCGACCTCGCTGGCCAGGGTTTCCAGCTGCTTGATCGCAGCCGGACGGTAAACGTCGGCAGAGACCACCAGCACGGACTTTTTCTTGCGTTCTTTCAACCAACGGGAAAGCTTGGCGACCGAGGTGGTTTTACCCGCCCCCTGCAGGCCGGCCATCATCACCACTGCCGGTGGTTGCGCCGCCAGGTTCAACTCTTCGTTGGCCGAGCCCATCACCCGGATCAGCTCTTCATTAACGATCTTAACGAACACCTGCCCCGGATTCAGACTGGTGCTGACTTCCTGACCGATCGCCCGCTCTTTGACACCGTTAATGAACTCTTTGACGACCGGCAGCGCCACGTCCGCTTCTAGCAACGCCATCCGCACTTCGCGCAGCGTGCCTTTAATATTGTCTTCGGTCAGCTTGGCCTGACCGGTAACCGACTTGAGCGTCTGAGCCAGGCGCTCCGTCAAATTATTAAACATAATCCGCCTCTGGTACGTCCCACGAAAGGTAACGTCTGTGATGCCATCCGCGGCCGAGCATGCCAATTTTTCGCGCTAACCGACCTTAAATCGGACAGCCGTAACGGCACCCTCGACCTGTGCAAACCCGGCATTATACCCAAACCAGCCCAACGCCTCTATCGCAGCGCGGAAAGCGGCCATAAAATTGCGATAAATCAGCCTAACAGCGACCATGGAGCAGCTTCGCTAAGCCTCTATTCAAACTGCAAAATTTTTATGACACACTTAGCCGCTCAGCAGCCTCACCGCGAGTTATCCGAAACACCATGACACTGCTCCTGACCAGTATTTTCAGCGCCCTTATCTATCTGTTGGCCGGCGTCATCCAGGCCAGCTCCCTGAGCAGCAAAAAACCGGAGCCACGCTCACTGGTGATGATGCTGGGCTCAGGCGCCTGGGTGCTTCACACCCTGTCGGTCTATCTGATTCTGCATCCGGGCAACGGCATCCAACTGGGATTGTTCCCGGTTACCTCGCTGATCGCCTGGCTGGTCTCAGGCCTGGTGATCCTCAGCTGCCTGAAAAAACCGCTCACCACCCTGTTTGTCGGCATCTTTCCATGTGCGTCGATCTCGGTCCTGCTGGCGGCCCTGCTGCCCAGCGCCAACCTGCCGCAGCAATACAGCGGCGGTGAGATCGCCCATATCCTGACTTCGATTCTGGCCTACAGCATTTTCGCCATCGCCGCTCTGCAGGCGATCGTGCTGGCACGCCAGGACCACGAACTGCGCAACCACCATGTTCGCGGCCTGGTCCGCTCGCTACCGCCGCTGCAACTGATGGAGCAGCTGCTGTTTGAGATGATCTGGCTCGGCTTTGCGCTGCTCAGCGCCTCGCTGCTGACCGGTCTGTTATTCCTGCAGGATATCTTCGCCCAGCACCTGGTGCATAAGACCGGCCTTTCCTTTATTGCCTGGGGATTGTTCGCCGTCTTGCTCTGGGGCCGCCACCAGCGCGGATGGCGTGGGATGAAAGCAATTCGCTGGATCCTCGGCGGCTTCGTTTTCCTGATGCTGGCCTACTTCGGCAGCAAGCTCGTACTCGAGATAATGGTCTAACCCAAATGCTTGATCGAGGCTGCTTGACAGCCTCTATTTCAGCTTCCACAATCAGCTGCCCTATCGCAAAAAGGTCACCCTCGTCTTGGACGACGTATCGATAAGCCTACTCTTAGGCATCCTGGCACTTCTTATCGCTTGTTCAGCCTTCTTTTCCAGTTCCGAAACCGGAATGATGTCCCTGAACCGTTACCGACTCCGCCACCTGGTTAAAAAGAACCACCGCGGAGCGATACGTGCCAACCATCTGCTGGAGCGCCCGGATCGCCTGATCGGTGTCATTCTGATCGGCAACAACCTGGTCAACATCTGCGCCGCCTCGATCGCCACCGTGGTAGCGGTCCGCCTCTGGGGCGATGCCGGTATCGCCATCGCCACCTTCGGTCTGACCCTGATAATTCTGATCTTCGCCGAAGTCACGCCCAAGACCCTGGCCGCGCTACATCCGGAGAAGATCGCCTTCCCGGCCGCCTTGATCCTGCGACCGCTACTGGCACTGCTGTACCCGGCCGTGTGGATGGTCAACGGCATCACCAACGGCCTGTTAAAGTTGTTCGGCGTCAAGATGAGCGGCAACGATCACCACCACCTGAGCACCGAAGAACTACGCACCCTGGTCAACGAAGCCGGGGCCCTGTTGCCGCAACGCAACCAGTCCATGCTACTGGGCATTCTGGAGCTCGAAGAGGTCCGGGTGCAGGACGTGATGATCCCCCGCAATGAAGTGGTGGGCATCGACCTGGAAGCCGAGGATGAAGAGATCCTGGCGGTGATCACCGACTGCGACCATACTCGCCTGCCGGTCTACAAGGGTGATATCAACCAGGTGGTAGGCATCCTGCACCTGCGCAACATGACCAAGGTGTTCAACGAGTCCGGCTTTAGTAAAGCCGCGCTGCTGCAGGTGATCCGCGAGCCCTACTTTATCCCGGAAACCACCCAACTGCAGACCCAGCTGTTCCATTTCCAGAAAGAGGGTCGCCGCATCGGTCTGGTGGTCGATGAATACGGGGATATTCAGGGAATCTGTACCCTGGAAGATATACTCGAAGAGATTGTAGGTGAGCTGACCGACGATCGTCGCCCGGAAAATCAGGATATCCACCCGCAGGATGACGGCACATACTTTATCGACGGCTCGGCCACCATCCGTGACATCAACAAGGCGATGGATTGGGAACTGCCGGTCGATGGCCCCAAGACCCTCAACGGCCTGATCACCGAGCGACTGGAATTCATCCCTGAAACCAATGTCTGCCTGCAGATCGACCGACACCGGATCGAAACGATCCAGGTGCAGGACAATCTGGTCAAGATGGCGCGGGTTTCGGCGCCACTCAACGTCGACAGCTGATTCTCAGCACTTTTGGCTATTGAACCCTCAGTTGCGGCGACCGATTAATCGCCCCAACCAACCCAGCAGCCCGCTGCGCTGCTGGGCTTTACGTTGCTCGATCTTCGCCAGCACTTGACGACGCGCATCATTATCCATCCGCTTCCAACCGGCCACCTCATCGACATGGCGATGGCAGCCGGTACAAAACTGCTCGGCGTTCAGCTCGCAAGCCGCGATACAGGGAGATGGTACCGGTCGTTCGTCCTCGGTTTGCTCCGAGGGATCAGCCTGCTGGACAGGATCTACAGTTTCAACCGCCATCAGTCGATCTGCACCAGGGTCCGGCAGTAACGCTGCATGTTGCCGATATAATGCTCGGCATTCTGGCGCAGCCCTTCGGCTTCAGCATCGCTCAGCTGGCGCCTGATCTTGCCGGGACTACCCACCACCAGCGACCCATCGGGCACTTCCATCCCTTCCGGGATTAGCGTATTGGCGCCGATCAGGCAGTTTCGGCCGATCTTGGCGCCGTTAAGCACCACCGCATTGATACCGATCAGCGAATTATCCCCCACCGTACAGCCGTGCAGCATCGCCTTGTGACCGACGGTCACGTTGCTGCCCAACGTCAGTGCATAGCCCGGATCGGTGTGCATCACCGCACCGTCCTGAATATTGCTCCCGTCGCCCAGGCGGATAGGTTCGTTATCGGCACGCACCACCGCGTTGAACCAGACACTGACCTGATGACCGATATGCACCGAACCGATCACGGTGGCATTGGTAGCGACAAAATGCTCCTCAGAAGCGAACTCGACCCGACGACCATCGACGTGAAAGATCATAAACAGGCTCCGTTAGGTAATAGAAAGGATTGAGCAGATCCTATAGCAATCGATCCGCTTTCGACATCCTGATATGGCTGCAATTCTGATCAATTAGTGGCAGTTCAGGCTTAACGCCTACTCTCAGGGCGTAACTCCAGCGGCAGATCGGCATCAAAGCCCTGGTTGAGCATCTCCACCAAGATGAAGGCACTCAATCCCCAGATGACATACCCCTGATAGTCATAACGCGGCATGCGAATACTGCGTCCTTCGAAGCTGAGCGTCTCCATCTGAAAATGGTGTCGATCCAGCAGAAAACTCAACGGCACCTTGAACAGACTCTCCAGCTCGTCGAGATTGGGGGTTAACGGCTGCTGATCGGAGATGACCCCCAGAAATGGTGACACCAGAAATCCATGTTTTGAAACCACCTGCCCCAACGGCCCCACCACCTCGACACGATCCGGCGCCAGATCGATCTCCTCATGGGATTCGCGCAATGCCGTAGCCAGCAGGTCGGCATCTTCTGGATCCCGTTTACCCCCGGGGAACGCAACCTCTCCGGCATGGCTGGACAGCTGACTGGCCCGACGGGTCAGCACCACCTGGGGGTCTTGCGGATGATCGGTCAGCGCCACCAGCACCCCAGCCTCAGGCATCGACATTTTCAAGCGCCGAATCGGCTGACGACGCAACCGCTGACTCAACTGCTGCGATAGTGAAGCACCTGATTGAACGACCGACTCATCGGAGGGTTTGCGCATGACCAGAGTTTCTCGGCTGAGCTATTGATTGAAGTGGGATTTGTCATACATCATAGCCTGACGCCGACAATAACGAGAAGCCGCCCGTTTCGGCAGCGGCTCTGATCATGACCTCAAATACCTTAAGGAGTCTGGATGAACTATTGCAGCGAGTGCGGCGCAGCCGTCCATCAACGCATTCCTGAGGGGGATAACCGCCCCCGCTACGTCTGCAGCCAATGCGATACCATCCACTACCAGAACCCTCGGATTATCGCCGGCTGCCTGCCGGTTTACGGTGACAAAGTGCTGCTTTGCAAGCGCGCCATCGAACCCTGCTACGGACTCTGGACCCTACCGGCCGGGTTTATGGAAAACGGTGAGACCACTCAGGAAGCAGCGATGCGCGAAACCCGCGAGGAAGCCTGCGCCGAGGTCGAACTCAAAGGCCTCTATACCATCACCAGCATCACCCCGATCAATCAGGTGCAGATGTTCTATCTGGCAGAGATGCCGACAGCCACGTTCGATGCCGGCGAGGAGACCCTGGAAGCCCAGCTGTTCGCCGAAGATGAGATCCCCTGGGATCAACTGGCGTTCCGGACCGTGATCAACGCCTTGAAGTTCTATTTTGAGGACCGTAAGAGCGGTAACTTCCCGATGCGCCATGTCGATATCACCGGGGAGCGTAACCGGCTGGGTAGCGATCCGAGCCGCAAGAACTGATCCCCCTGACTCCCAACTAACAAAACACCCGCTGACGACGCTATCGTGGGTAGCGGGTATCGCTCATTCTGAACCGCTCAATAAGCTGCCTTCATATAGGCAACGCCCTTTTGCAGTTCTGCACGCCAAGCCTGCTCCAACTCATCATCAAACCCCGGATCGAAACGCGCCACCGTCAGCAGCAGGCTCTCCAACCAGCAGTCGTACAGCCGAGGGGGCACGTCAACGCCATGGCGACTGTGCAGTTTGGCAACCTGGCGTAGCGCCACGGGTTCCGAGGTTGAGCGGTCGCCACCCAGCATCAGGTCCAGCGATGCCCTGAGCATCAATACCTGATGATCCATATCGGTATTGGCAAACTTCTGCGCCACCTCCGGCGACGTTTCGATAAATCGCAGGTAGAACTCCTGCAGAAAGTGATAGTCCTCCAGGCAACGCTGATAGCTGCGCCAGACACGATCCGCCGACTCATTCGAGACACCCTTAACGCCAGCATTCATAACCACGTTCATATCGCCCCCTGTACCCAGACAACTTGATTAGGTTTAGATCAGAGGTCCCAAACTGGCAAGCTCGGGGCTTGGATCGATTGTAAAAACTTTTGACAGCAGTGGCGAAAAATCAGCTTTTCGTCCACTTTTATCTGACGATATGACCTGTTAGCGATTTTTGTGTGCAAAATATTCAATTAACGTGCAAAATATCGCACTCGTTTAGACCCACCAACAGAGTGAGAACAATATGAAGAAACTGCTGGTTGCTGCATCGCTGATGCTGTCCTCTGCGCTGACCCAGGCCTCCGACATTTCCCTGTGGGAAAAGTCGACCCTGAACGAAATCGTTAAGCGCGGTGAGCTTCAGGTCTGTATGGAAGCGGGCTACATGCCGTTTGAGATGCGGAACAAGAAGGGCAATATCGTCGGCTTCGACGTCGATATGGCCAAAGCGATGGCTAAGGCGATGAAGGTCAAGCTGGACCTTCGCAACACCGCCTGGGACGGAATCATTCCGGCACTGCTGACCGCCAAGTGCGATATCATCATGTCTGGCATGACCGTTACCGCCGAGCGTAACCTGAAAGTCAACTTCGCCAACCCGTACATCGTCGTGGGTCAGACCATCCTGGTCCGCCCGGATTTGGCCGACAAGATTTCCAGCTACCGTGACCTTAACGATCCGAAGTACGTTGTGGCTACCAAGCTGGGCACCACCGGCGACATCGCCACCAAGAAGTACATCGGCAAGTCCAACATCCGTCTGTTCGAAACCGAGTCAGAGGGTGCACTGGAAGTGGTTAACGGCAACGCCCACGCCTTTGTCTACGACCTGCCGTTCAATGCGATCTACAGCTCTCAGAACTCCGACAAGGTTGTTCACCTGGACGACTCCTTCACCTACGAGCCGCTGGGCTGGGCTATCCGCAAGGGTGATCCGGACTTCCTGAACTTCCTCAACAACTTCCTGGCACAAGTCAAAGGTGACGGCACCTACGACAAGATCTACAGCAAGTGGTTCGCCAGCGATGATTGGCTGAAGAGCGTACAATAAGCGCTTTCCGGGGCTCCTACAGGAGCCCCACTCATATCACCAGAAGAGTGATAATTTCCAACCTGGCCCTTAGGGCCAGCGACCTGTCAAAGACTGAAACCCGAGCAATCGATGGATAAGCAGTATAACAACGCTTTCTGGCATCTGGTGTTCGTGGCGATCCTGATAACGATCGGCACCGGCGTCTACCTGTCCAGTAAAAGTATCGACTACACGTGGCGCTGGGAGCGGATTCCGCAGTACCTGATCAACACTGAGCCGCAGGACATTACGGCGCCCTTTGACGGCACTGTCGAACTCAGTGATAACGACAAGACCGTCACCCTGATACCCGACAACGGTGAAGACCCCTTCGTACTGAAGCAGTTCGATATCCTCAACGTTGATGACGGCGATATCGTGTTCGAAGGCGATGCCCTGGCCGGACTGGATAACTGGCAGATCGGCCCGATCACCTGGGGTCTGGTCATGACCCTGAAGATCTCGATGGTATCACTGGTCTTCGCGTTGATTATCGGCCTATTTACCGGCCTGGCCCGGATATCGGCCAACCCGGCCTTGCGCAACCTGTCGATCACCTATATCGAGCTGATTCGGGGTACGCCGCTGCTGGTACAGATCTTTATCTTCTATTTCTTTATCGGCACGGTACTGGAGCTGGACCGCTTCACTGCCGGTGTCGCGGCGCTGGCCGTCTTCACCGGCGCCTATATCGCCGAGATCATCCGTTCGGGCATCCAGTCGATCCACCCAGGTCAGATGGAAGCGGCCCGCTCGCTGGGGATGAACTATGTCCAGGCGATGGTCTATGTCATCCTGCCGCAGGCGTTTAAACGCACCTTGCCGCCGATGGCCGGCCAGTTCATCAACCTGATCAAGGACTCCTCGCTGGTATCGGTTATCGCCATCACCGACCTGAGTAAGGCCGGCCGTGAAGTGGTCAATTCCACGTTTGCCCCGTTCGAAGTCTGGTTCACCGTGGCGCTGTTGTACCTGGTGCTGACCGGCGCTTTATCTTGGATGGTCCAGAAACTTGAGAAGAGGCTTGCCGCCAGTGACTGAGCATATCGATCCCAGCATTATCGTTGCCAAGGACGTCGACAAGATCTATCCCAACGGCTGTCACGCCCTCAAAGAGGTCTCTCTGACCGTCAACCGCGGTGAAGTGGTTGTGGTTGTCGGCCCCAGTGGCTCGGGCAAGTCCACCTTCCTGCGGACCCTGAATCAGCTGGAGACCACCTCCGGCGGCAGCATCCGGATCGACGGTGTCTGCCTGCAGGACCCGAAGACCGACATCAACCAGATCCGCGCTGAAGTGGGCATGGTGTTCCAGTCATTCAACCTGTTTCCGCACAAGACCGCACTGGAAAACGTCATGCTGGCGCCGATGAAGGTGCTGAAGAAGTCCCGTGACGAAGCCGAACAGAAAGGCAAGGAGCTGATGCTCAAGGTCGGACTGTCCGAGCGGATGCACAGCTTCCCGTCACAGCTATCCGGCGGTCAGCAGCAACGTGTCGCCATCGCCCGTGCCCTGGCGATGATGCCGATGATCATGCTGTTCGACGAGCCCACCAGCGCCCTGGACCCGGAGATGGTCGGTGAAGTTCTGGACGTCATGCAGAGCCTGGCCAAAGAAGGGATGACCATGGTGGTGGTGACCCACGAGATGGGCTTTGCCCGTGAAGTGGCCGACCGGGTGGTGTTTATGGAAGACGGTGAACTGGTGGTGGAAGACACCCCGGAGAACTTCTTCAATAATCCAACTAATACGCGTCTGAAGAAGTTTCTGGGTCAGGTGCTGTGATCCACTAACCCTGCAACCCGCACACCAAAAGGCCGCCTCGTGCGGCCTTTTTCGTAGGTGAGCCATTAGCTTAGCAATACTACGACTAGTGCCAGCAAGATGGCCCAAGCCACTACAGGTAGTACGGATCTCTCAACCCAGGCACCAGATATAGTAATCAAACCGCCTCGTCTCTTATACAAATTTGAGCTAAGAAAAAGTTTTTTTATAAAACAAACCCAGAAATGTAAGTGCCCACTTACCCCCGATTTGTGACGATTAATCGTCGCTGATTATTAAGCGATCAAAATCCGGTCAATTTTCTGACGCCATAGCATTTTTCGCGCCAAATCTACATGTTGTACCCCTCCACCAGCCAGGCATACAATATCTGCCAATCGACAGCCAAGGTGCTACCCAGCGGGTTACACCGGCGTGCTGATCGCCCGGGAGCATGGACTTCCCGATAATTTCTAAAACCTTGTCGTATCAGGAAAAAGGCCATCTAAATGACTGCCACCCTTCAGGTCGTAACACCTAAAGAGCAAGAAATCCCCTACCAAGACGCGTCGCTGGATATCTGGGACTCCAAATATCGCCTCAAGGCCAAAGATGGCCGTGTCCTAGATCAGGACATGGACGCCACCTTCCGCCGTGTGGCCAAGGCCTTGGCCGAAGTCGAGAAAGGCAAGAAGAACCAGCAGAAGTGGGAAGAGGAGTTTCTGTGGGCCCTGCGTCGTGGCGCCGTCCCGGCCGGTCGCGTGATGTCCAATGCCGGTGCTCAGGAGCACAAGCCGGCTACCTCCACCATCAACTGCACCGTGTCCGGCACCATCCAGGACTCCATGGACGACATCCTGGGTAAGAACCTGGAAGCCGGTCTGACCCTGAAAGCCGGTTGCGGTATCGGTTACGAATTCTCCACCCTGCGTCCGAAGAACGCCTACGTCTCCGGTGCCGGCGCCTACACCTCCGGCCCGCTGTCGTTCATGGATATCTTCGACAAGATGTGTTTCACCGTCTCCTCTGCTGGTGGCCGTCGTGGCGCTCAGATGGCGACCTTCGATATCGGTCACCCGGACGTGGTCGACTTCATACGCGCCAAGCGTGAAGACGGTCGTCTGCGCCAGTTCAACCTGTCGCTGCTGATCACCGACGAGTTCATCCAAGCAGTCAAAAACGACGCCGACTGGCAGCTGGCCTTCCCGATGACCCAGAAAGAGGTCGATCGCGATGGCATCGATCTGACCGACAGCGAACAGGTCATCTGGCGTGAGTGGCCCACCAAAGACGGCTACGTCACCAACGATTCCGGTCTGGTGGCCTGCCGCATCACCAAGACCATCCGTGCTCAGCAGCTGTGGAACGTCATCATGACCTCCACCTACGACTTCGCCGAGCCAGGCTTCATCCTGATCGACAAGGTCAACGAGCAGAACAACAACTGGTTCTGCGAAAACATCCGCGCCACCAACCCCTGTGGCGAACAGCCGCTGCCCCCCTACGGAAGCTGCCTGCTGGGCTCGGTCAACCTGACCCGCTTCGTGGTTGATCCGTTTACCGAAAAAGCCCGCTTTGACTGGGACGGCTTCCGCAAGACCGTCGCGATCTTCACCCGGATGCTCGACAACGTGGTCGAGATCAACGGTCTACCGCTGCCGCAGCAGCGTCACGAGATCGAGACCAAGCGTCGTCACGGCATGGGCTACCTGGGCCTGGGCTCCACCGTCACCATGATGCAGATGCAGTACGGCGACGAAGCTTCCGTGGCCTTCGCCGAAGAGGTGACCAAAGAGCTGGCGCTGACCGGCTGGCGCACCGGCCTGGAACTGGCCGAGGAGAAAGGTCCGGCGCCGATCATGAACGAGCAGTTCGAAGTCACCGGTGAGATGCTGCGCAAGCGCCCTGAGATGGCCGAAGACGGCTTCAAGGTCGGCGACATGGTCACCGGTAAGGTGCTGCACGCCAAGTACAGCCGTTACATGCAGAAAGTCGCCGAAGTCGATCCCGAGCTGGCTGCCGCGCTGGCCGAGAAGGGCTGTCGTTTCACCCACCACAGCTCCATCGCCCCCACCGGCACCATCTCGCTGTCGGTCGGCAACAACGCCAGTAACGGTATCGAGCCTAGCTTCGCGCACCACTACTCGCGCAACATCATCCGTGAAGGCAAGAAGACCAAAGAGAAGGTCGATGTGTTCTCCTACGAGCTGCTGGCCTACCGCGAGCTGATCAACGAAAACGCAATGCCCTACTCCGATGACCCGGAGCAGCAACTGCCGGACTACTTCATCACTGCCGAGGACATCACCCCGCAGCAGCACGTCGATATCCAGGCCGCGGCGCAGAAGTGGATCGACTCGTCGATCTCCAAGACCGCCAACGTCCCGACCGACTACCCGTACGATGACTTCAAGAGCATCTACCTGTACGCCTACGACCAGGGCCTGAAGGGCTGCACCACCTTCCGCTTCAATCCGGAAGCGTTCCAGGGCGTATTGGTCAAGGAGCAGGATCTGGAAAACACCACCTACCAGTTCACTCTAGAAGATGGCAGCACCGTCGAGTTCAAGGGTAACGAAGAGGTCGAATACGACGGCGAAGTGCACACCGCCGCCAACCTGTTCGATGCCCTCAAAGAAGGCTACTACGGCAAGTTCTAAACCCTTTAGCCGTAGACGAACAACAGATACCGGCGCGCCGGGTCACTGCCCCGCGCGCCCGACGGACAACGACAGGAAAACACCATGTCAGCGAACAAAATCGATAAGAAGATCACCGGCTTCAAGGTGGTCAGCGCCGAAGAGAAAGCGCAACAGGCCGAGCAGGCCGCCGAGCAGGCCAAGCAATCCCTGGAGCGGGTCCACGAAGACCTGGCCCGTCCCGAATTTCTGATGGGCTCCACCTACAAGATCAAGACCCCGATGTCCGAGCACGCGCTCTACATCACCATCAACGACATCGTCCTGAACCAGGGCACCGAGCACGAACAGCGCCACCCCTACGAGATGTTCATCAACTCGAAGAACATGGAGCAGTTCCAGTGGATCGTCGCCCTGACCCGGGTTATCTCGGCGGTCTTCCGTAAGGGTGGTGACATCAACTTTATGGTCGAAGAGCTCAAGGCGGTATTCGATCCCAAAGGCGGTTACTTCAAGAAGGGCGGTAAGTTCATGCCCTCGCTGGTGGCCGAGATTGGCGAAGCGATCGAGCAGCACCTCAAGCATATCGGTCTAATCGAGAGCGACGAGCTGGACGAGCACCAGAAGGCCCTGATCGCCAGCAAGCGTGCCGAATACGAAGCCAAGAAGACCGAAGCAGCCGCCGCCGCAGCGTCCGACGCCGTCAACGACGCTTCTGCCGGTGCCAGCAGCTCAGCGGAATTCCCGCCGGATGCACAGCTGTGTGGTAAGTGTAATGTGAAGGCCGCCATCCTGATGGATGGGTGTTATACCTGTCTGAATTGTGGCGATTCTAAGTGTGGCTAATGATTAGCCTTCTTAGTTGAGATTTGAAAGCCGAAGTATGGGTTACCAGCTTCGGCTTTTTTAGTTCGCAAACTCTTAGAAAGGACTCTAATGCGATGAAAAACCTACTTACTGCCACTCTTTTACTATTTTTCTCAGCAACTGTTTTTGGATCAGCCAAAGACGACGCAATGACTGCGTACTTTCTTATGGAAGAATCGCCCTTTGACCGAGATGTCTTCAGCCGGTCTATGAAACTGATAAACAGCGCCTATCAAGCCGATCAAAATGAGCCTTGGGTCTACATCGCATCATCACTGAGCACGATGCAACGCGGCTATAAAATAGGCAGCTGGTTCCATAGCAAATCATTCAAACCAGGCACAATCGACAAGGCTCATGAATTTGCGCTCAAAGCAGTAGAGCATGGCGCAGATAAGAGCCAAGCACATGCCCACCTAGCCAGGGTGATGATCATCAAGCAGCAATATCGTGAAGCCTGGAACAGCCTGAATACGGCCTACCAAAGAGATAACAACAACTTCTACGCTTGGTTCTATAAAGGCATAATCGGTTACTACATGAAGGACTATGATCGGGCGTTATCACACTTTGATAAAGCACAAACATTAACTACCAAGCGCTATCATCAAAAGCTGGTTACCCGACAGAAACAAAGGGTCGCCAGAGGTCAGGGAAACAAGCTATTAGAAGAACAGCTCTACATTAAAAACATAAACGACTATCCAGATAATGCCTATATGTATGGTAATTATGCCCACTATTTATTGAAGAATAATCGACCCAGTGAATCAGTTACCTATTACAAGAAGGCAATTTCTATCAAGCCCTACCGACAAGCATTAAAGATGTTAATAGTGGCCGAAGAAAAAGCCGCTGCTCGCTAGTAAAGCCTGAACAAACAGGACAGATTTATTTATCCTGATTTACTGAGTTGCCGGATATCTCCCTTTTCGCCCACCCGGGCGCATTCCTTTTGTCGGCAAACAAAAGGAATCAAAAGTTGCTTTGCCCAATGACTTGTCGGCTCCGCCGATCCCCTGCGCGTTGTCTTTGCAAATGGGCACCGATTGAACTCGGCCTGCGGCCTCAAACAGTAATCGGCGCTGATCCATTTCCAAAGCCAATGCTCGGCTGCGTCAAGGGCGGTTGAGACCGTGCCAGCCGGAACTCCGACGTATCAGAACAAACTCCAACTCCCCCTTTGCGCCGGTGAGCATTGAACTGCCCGATGGATCAGCGGAGACGGTTGTTTGAGGGAGCGCAGCGAGCGAGTTTCCGTCGTAGCCCATCGGGCAGTTCAACGCGCAACGTAGCCAGCGAAGCCGGCCAAGCAACGGGGCTGTTCTTGTAGGGGAGAGCCTTTGGTTCGGTTTCTTTTGCGCGGGCAAAAGAAATGAACGCGCTCGGCAAGAGCGCAATACAAACCTCAATTCGCACAGAAAACCAGGTCAACACCTATAGCCAGGATAAATTTATTCATCCTGATTTACTGAGCTACCAGAAACCTCTCTTTGCGCTCCCTCGAGCGCCTTCATTCTTTTCGCATTGCGAAAAAGAACGAAGCAAGAAAACGCTAGCCCGATGACTTGTCGGCTTCGCCGATACCCTGCGCGTTGTCTTTGTAAATGGGCACCGATTGAACTCGGCCTAAGGCCTCAAACAGTAATCGGTGCTGACCCATTCCCAAAGCCAATGCTCGGCTGCGTCAAGGGCGGTTGAGTCCGTGCCAGCCGAAACACCTCTGTTTTCCTTTCTCACTTAACACCTCAACTTCAGTACAAACTCCCCTTCCCCCTTTGCGAAGGTGAGCATTGCAGCCTGGCAATGGAGAAAAGCGATTGATGTTTGAGAGAGCGAAGCGAACGAGTTCCAATCGCGGCCATTGCCACGCGAAACGCGCAACGAAGTCGGCAACGACGACCAAGCAACGGGGCTGTTCTTGTAGGGGAGAGCCTTTGGTTCGGTTTCTTTTGCGCGGGCAAAAGAAATGAACGCGCTCGGGAGAGCACAACAAAAACCATCAGCCAGCACGTGAAACCAGAACAAAGTAATCCGGAACAGATTAACTCACCTTCTGGTCATAACACCTATAGTGTCGGCTGTTTACTCTTGGCTGTCCCAACCAATGAACAACCCGGTGTACACTAAATCCAACAATAACCAGCTAGACCCGCCCTATGATTGAGCAAATATCCAAGTTCTTCAGTAACTGCTTTGAGGTCAGCGACGAGGCTCCAGTCGACGACGAGCGTTCTCTCCGTCTAGCTACTGCGGCATTGCTGATTGAAGTATCCCGGGCAGATTTCAGTGTCGATGACACCGAACGGCAGGCGGTGATTGAGTTACTGGACAGCCAATTCGAGCTGACCAAACAAGAACTGGAAAAGCTGATCGAACTGGCCGAGCAGGAAGCCGACCAAGCTACATCGCTGTATCAATTCACCCGGCTGATCAATGATGCCTTCAGTGCCGAGCAGAAACGGCAGCTGGTACTCAACTTATGGAAGGTCGCGCTCGCCGACGGCTATATCGACAAGCATGAAGATCATCTGATTCGTAAAGTCGCCGACCTGATCCATGTCTCTCACAAAGACTTTATTCGTGCCAAACTCACGCTGACCGAGAATTCTGATTCTTAGAAGGCTCAGCCCTCTTCACGCGGATGGAAACGGATGGCTGAAAACCAGGCAGTACCACTGCTACCCGTGTTGTCGCCATCGACCATTACGGCATAGCCATCCAGTTCAGTCACGTCCTCGCCAAAGTACTGCTTAAAGTCCTTTACCAGATCCCTTCTCAGCTCCACCCAGGAACCCGCACGCGCATTGCCGGCATCGACTGCGACCATGCGGGATTGTTCGGTATAGGGACTTGGCCAGTTATCGCCTTTTACCCCACTGGAGGACCAGACGTAGTTAATAGCCAGGGTTTGCCAGGGTAACCACCCCTTCCGGACCACGACATAAATCCGAGCAGGATAATCATCCCCTTCGCGAGACTTTTCGCTGATGCCATGGTGATAGATATCGTTAATTTTCCAGCGCCAACTGACGACAGGGGTCTTTTGAAGGTCTATCTGCTGGCGTCGATACAGCAGCGATGCCGTTCCGTCTGCCTCGCCCTTGATAACCTCGACACCATCCTGCTCGGTGATGGTGTAACAGGTATTGCCGACAAATGACTCCTCTTCCCAGCGGGGCGCTTCCGACGCAGCACTAACCTGCATCACAAAGATGATCTGCACTAATACTGGGATTAACCTGCTGATACGAATAGGCCTCATTCTGTTACCTCTAATATCATCGATCCGGGGTGTATTGGCCAAGCGACGGGGCGCACTTTCGTTGGATCAATGTCTCTGCCGCATGGCAAAAAACATGAACGCGCTCAACAGAGCAAAACACAAACAGACAGTCCCCTCCAAAATTCAGTCAACCCACCCCATATTGTGACGCGGATCATCACTGTCACTTAAAAGATACCGGCATACTCGAACCACCCCAGCAGTTCCGCTACGATGCAGTGGCTGGAATGTTGCCCAGGGTTTGAGATAACCCCATGAATCCCTTAGGCTTCATTCGCAAACGATAGATGGAGACTTTCGGATGCAGGATGATATCCCGTTTCGCCTTAGCCACGTCAGTACCGCCGATGGCGTCAGCTTAGCCTCCCGCACGCATAACAGAAGTCAGCTCCAGCTTGCTATCCAGCTCTCATTACCCTTGAAGACAGCTGCCGCTGGTAGCTGAAATCTACGAAAAAAATAATTAATTCGATTACAGGCCTGGTGATCATATGCTTAATAAAATAATAGAAAACCCTTATTTAAACCTTATCAGCGGACTGATATTGCTTATTACTTCAGGCTATGAAGTCAGCCTGTCGTTTAAGGATCCATCCCTAGGGGCCCACCACGGTATTTTTATCTTTAGTATTTTTCAGATAATGAAAACCATCCCCGATATCATGCACGGTTTGAAGAATATCCAAGAGGCTGATTCTATTGTAGAAAGCAAATAATCAATTAGATGTATCGAGAAAGGCCAAGCCGATTTTATAAGAATACAAATAAACCGAGATTATCTAATATGATGAAGTCACAAACGGCATCTACAAATAATTATCTGATTTCACGCAATAAACAAAACCCTTCCTATAGCCTTTATCGGTTCGACCTCAACAGCGACGAACTATTCACCCCGGTTCAGTTAGGTGCAAACACCTGCTTCGATGCTTCTTATCGAATCGCACAGATCGGTGGCTACCTGCTGCAGTGGAGCCCCCTTGATCATCAGGACAATGAGCCCGGTTATCGTTTTGCCCTATCTGAGTTTCATCCCAACAGCCAAGACCCGTTGAATGGCCCGGTAATCCAGAGAGGATTCTGGAAGAAGAGCAAGTTTTGGGGCCATTACCGCGATCACTACAGCACTAATCCGAATGAGGATCAGCATCTCGACCTCACCCCGATGGCCAGTTTTGTGCTGAATATGATCCCGGCCAAAGGGCGTGGAACCTTCGAATTATGGAATTTTGATCCCAAGCCTACCGCCCCGGGCCATGCCGATCCCCTGCCCTTCCCCTATTCCGGCCAAGGCGGCTTCCCGCTGATCAAGCAGGGACATACGCTGATCCCCATCGGTAACTATGTGCTGGACCGACTACCGGATGGCCAGGAATTCCGACTCTGGAGCTTCGACCCGCAGATGCATCCGCCCCTTGCGCTACCCGCCGTGCAGCAGGGCCGCTGGGACAAGATCGATCCAACCCGAGAGCTGACCGCGCTTGGTGATCACCTGCTGGAGTGGGATTCCGAGAAAGGTGACTACCGGTTATGGAAGTTTGATCCCCACGATGCCCAGGTGCTGATCGGTCCGGTGCGTCAGGGCCAGTTACCTTCAGGCATCGGAGCGGATTCGATGCTGACCGGATTCCAGGCGCAGATCCCGGCCCAAGCCGACAGGGCGGAAACGCCGGGCACCATCGACTTTATGCGTTCGAAGATCAAGCACGTGGTCTACTACATGCTCGAAAGCCGTTCGTTCGACAATGTCTGTGGCTGGCTTTACGAGAATGGCGATGAGGGCTGCCATTACATCGGTTCGCAGACGCCGTTCGATGGGGCGAGCCTGGACCATTTCAATCTAGACGGCGATAAACCAGTCCATGTCAGTCAATTCAAAGGAGGCAAGCTCAGCAACGACTGGGATCTGATCGCGGTGGATCAGGACCCTTTCCACGATACCACCGACAACCTGCAGCAGATGTTTGCCGAGTCTCCCGGATACTGGGGGCGTGCCACCCCGGATATGGGAGGGTTCATCCTCAACAACGCCAATGCTCAGGTGATGGAGTCTTTCAGCCCCGAGCAGTTACCGATACTGAATGGACTGGCGCGTAATTTTGCTGTGTCTGACCGCTGGTTCTGCTCCATCCCCGGCGGCACCGACGTCAACCGGGCGTTTTCGGTAACCGGCTCCGCCTTTAACAAACTCGGCACCTGGGAAGGGGGCAACGCCTACGAGTACTGGCCCAAGTTCCCCCATCGCCAATCCGTCTGGAAGGTCCTCTGGAGCCACGGCATCACCGATTGGAAGATCTACAACGCCATCATTTGGGAAAAGCAGATATTTACCTATCAACTCTATCTCAAAGGTCAGATCCCCTCGGTCGATGAGAGCCCGTCTGACTTTATGGCGAATATCGATCAGTTTAAACAAGACGCCGCTGCTGGCGAGCTGCCGGCTTTCAGCTATCTGGAACCGACATGGATTGCCCCGTCCGGCGCCACCTCATACCACCCGGGCGCCGATCTGGTGCCGGCCGAAAAGATGCTCAACGAGATCTACGAAGCAGTCAAGAACGGTCCCGGCTGGGATGAGACGCTGCTGATCATCACCTTCGACAAGAACAACGGCCTCTACGACCATGTCGCTCCGCCCTATGCCAGGAAGCCCTGGCCCAACGATCTCAACAATGGCTTTGCGTACGATCTGATGGGACCGCGGGTGCCAACCATCATGGTCTCACCCTGGATTAAGGAGCAATCCGTGTTCAGGGCCGAGGGGGAGACCCCGTTCGATTCCACCTCCTTCGCGGCCACGCTGCTGCAATGGTTCGGTGTGCCTAAGCCTCTGTGGGGCCTCGGCGATCGGATGGACGCCGCGCCCTCTTTCGAAGCGGTGCTGCAGGCCTCGGAGCCGAGAAAGGAGGCACCGACCTTAACCCCACCCTATGACAAGTCATTCCCCAACAAGCAGGATGGTAGCTAAATTGGTCGCTGGATTGATCTCAGGGTTCAGATAGAGCGCGGGATAGTCCCACTATCCGGCAAGCTCCCTTCTCCCACGAGAAGGGAGCAGCTCAGGATGATGCCAGGGCGTGAATTTTCTCTTCCGCATCGCGTAAGGCTTGCCAGAGTTGGGGTTCTTGAAAGCACAGGCTTCCACCGCCACGTTTCTCTTGGGACACCATGCGGTTAAGGTCGGCAACGCAGACCCAAGGCTGGGTATTTTCCTGGTTTTTCAGGGCGACTGCCCATTTGGCATGGTCCTTGGTGTAGAGCCATTCGTAGGTTGGCGAGGATTCGGCCTGGAGTCGCAGACGGAGCAGGTCTTCGTCAAATTCAGCCGAGCGATGATCCTGCATCGGAGTGACCGCTCCCCGTCGCCAGGTCTCAACCACCAGATCGGTCTTCAAGCTCGGTGCCACCAGGTCCAACCAGAAATCCTCACCCCACTTTCTGCTCTTGGCGATAAGCTGGAATGCCTTACCCGCTTTGGATTTAAATTCCAGAGTCGAGGGCTGCCTGGATTCCTGAATACCGATCCCATGAAACAGCCGTGAAAGAGGTTCGTCATCGCCTAATCCGCTGGGGAGCTTCGAACTTTCTGTCAGCACCTGCGGATTTTGCTGGGTCAGCATCTGCTCGGCGATACGGTTGGCCGTTTGATAATCGGGCAGCGTGATACAGATAAAGGTCTGACCATAAAGTTCTTCATCATCGGGAAGAAGACACTCATTATCGGCAGGAAATCGGGGTGTGGAGTGGAGCAGAAACAGTGCCGAATCACTGGGCTTGTCGAAGGCCAGAATGCCCTTGCAGTGGCCCTTCTCCGACTTGTTGCTTTGCTTATCCGTATGCTCGTCGTTGTAGACCAGGTAACCTGCGCTTTCCGGGGCACCGAAAATCGCTTTCAGGCTGTGTTGGAGGGCCTGGTTATCCTGATCCAATCCGACGGGTGAGAGTGTCAGCTTGGCAGCATCCGGGTCGAAGTAGAAGAAATCGAAACCGCGGTTATCTTGGGTTCCTGTGCGGGTCGGCGTTTTATAGATAAACCACCAATCCACCGGGCTTCCCTGCTGATTTTTTGCTTCCATCATCAAACTGAACTCTTCTTGTTATTCAATAGATTGGGCGGATTGTATCAGATCTGTGGGGCGACCAAGGTAGGCTCCTCGTTGACACGATCACAAATTCAAACGATCGTTTTCCCAACCTGTTGATTTCAGGGTATATCCCTGTATGGTTAAGGGTTTATGTATCCACTCAGTGCAGTCTTGCTGAGCTCTACAGAATTCCGCTAGACGGTGGTTGAAACCGACATGTTTCGCTATTTTGGCTTTGGTTCCAATATGAACATGATCTCGCTGCGCGCCAAGGGGGTAGAGCCGTTGACGGCCCGGCGTGCGGTGTTACATGGCTGGCGCCTACGCTTCAACGTTCAACACTTCTTTCGCCATGAAGGCGGAGTCGGCAATATTGAGCGTTGCGATGACCCAGAGGCGAAGGTCATGGGGGTACTGTTCGACTGCCCGGACGAGTCGCTTGCCCCTCTCGATGCCACCGAAGCCTGTGGCCATGGTTACGAGCGCATCGGTGTCGAAGTGGAAGCGGACGGTAAGACCTACAGCGCGCTGACCTATGTCGGGATGCCGGAGTTTATCGATGACAGCCGCTTGCCGACCCGTCGCTATCTGAACATCCTGGTGGACGGTGCGCGCCATATTGGACTGGACCCCGGCTACGTCAGCAAACTGGAGACCCACCCGATCCACCGGCCCGACGCCTACCCCGCCTTCAGACCGCCCCAAGGCACCCACCCCGTCTTTAACTCGAAATCCCTGGCCCAATACCCGCTCTATACGGCCCTTCACGGCGCGGTTTTCGATATGTCAGGCGCCCGCCCCTTACATGAATACTTAAAGAGTTTTTTTGGTGGGCGAGATATGACACTGTTTCATATCAAGCGGTTGGACAGCAGCACTGGCCGTGAGTCGATGGAAGATATTCGCCAGGGCCGACTCAACGAAGCCCAGCTGGATTACTTGAACAGTTACCTTAACGAGTACGCCAAGGAATACCGCTACGTCGGTGTTTTTGACTATAACCCAGAGTGAGAAACGCAGTAATGGATCAGTTTCCCCCGGCACTTCCCCATGGTTCTCTTGAAGAGGTCTTTCCTAACGTCTTCTTTGTCACCGGCGCGATGGAGACCGTTCTTCAAGGGATGGATTGGAAATTCAGCCGTAACATGACCGTGGTACGCGATGATGATCGTCTGATTATCATCAACAGTGTGCGCTTGGACGAACAGGGATTGGCAGAACTCGATCGGCTGGGAAAGGTCACCGATGTGGTCCGCCTTGGTGCGCTGCACGGGCGTGATGATCCCTTCTATGTAGACCGCTACGACGCCGAATACTGGGCGTTGCCTGGAGTTGAGCATGACACGGGGCTGCCGGTCAGCCGTACCCTGACTGAAGCGGGCCCGCATCCAATCTCCGATGCGTCCCTGTTCGAATTCCGTACCACTAAGATGCCCGAAGGCATCATCCGCCTAGACCGGGCAGGAGGTATTCTGATTGCCTGCGACGCGTTGCAGAACTGGCTCGCTCCGGATGAACACTTCTCTGACTCATCGAAAGAGATTATGCAGCAGATGGGCTTCTTTACCCCGGCTAATCTGGGACCGGTGTGGGTTCAGGCCGCCGCTCCTGAGGGCGATGATTTCAGCCGCCTCAAGGAACTGTCGTTTAATCACGCCCTTTGCGGTCATGGCGAGCCCCTGCGTGATAGCGCGCAGGAGGATTACAGCGCCACGTTCGAGCGCATGTTCGGCATCTAAGGCGATATTTTTTGAGACCAGAGATGCCGTACTTGGGCCCCAGACTTCCCGGTTACAAACTCGAATCGTTGCTGTGGCGCGCCGACGGACGGGTCGCTTATCGGGCAAGGCGCCGTGCCGATAACAGGGCCGTCACGATAGAGACCCTGGATGCTGAATACCCGGATCGACAGCAGGTGGCCAGGATTCGGCGTGAAGGGGGCATCGCACAACGCCTGGTTGAGGTCGAGGGGGTCCGCAAGGTCTACGCCGTGCTGCCCCATGGCAGCGGCAATCTGGCCCTGATCGGTGAACCGTTCGAACAATCCCTCAGATCCCGCCTTGCCGGTATCCCAAGCGGCGCCCTGCCGCCGCTCGAATGTTTAGAGATCGCGCTATTGATAGTGCGCGCCCTGGGCGGAATCCATGCCCATGACTTCGTGCATAAGGCCTTGATGCCCGAACATGTGCTTTATGATCCCGACGACAGCTCAATCGCGCTGGCAGGATTTGGCATCGCTTCCGAATTGGATCAGGAGCGCCAGGCGGTACAGATGTCGCGGCGCCTGGAGGGCCCCCTGCCCTATATCTCGCCGGAGCAAACCGGACGGATGAACCGGGATCTGGACTACCGATCGGATTATTACTCACTCGGAATTCTGTTGTTCGAGCTGCTGACCGGACGGTTGCCGTTCCAGGCGGACAATCTGCTGGAGTGGGTCCATAGCCATATCAGCCGCCTGCCGCCGGCCCCGAACCAGCTCTGTCCGGACGTGCCCGAGGCCTTGTCAGCGATCATCCTCAAGCTGCTGGAGAAAAGCCCCGAGGCCCGCTATCAGAGCGCTGAAGGCCTTATCCACGACCTTGAGTACTGTGCCGACCGACTGGCCGCCGGTAAGGAGCTCGAACCCTTCCCGCTGGGTCAGCGGGATGTGGTCCAGAAGTTCTTGGTGCCCCAAGGCCTCTACGGTCGTGAATCGGAGCTCAACGAGCTGCACCAATTGTTCGAAGCCGTGGTGGCCGGGCGCTCGGAGTTCTGCCTGGTTCATGGTCATTCCGGAGTCGGCAAGTCGGCACTGGTGAACGAGATGGATCGTCCTCTGGTTCATGAGAAAGGGTTTCTAGTCCAAGGCAAGTTCGACCAATTTCAACAGGCCGAGGCGTACACTCCCCTGGCCAAAGCCTTCCGGGGGCTGGTCCAGCAGGTTCTGGCGGAACCGGAGGAGAGCCTGGCCGACTGGCGCCGGCGGCTGCTGGAGGCACTGTCACCCAATGCCGCCCTGGTGGTGGACTTAGTCCCCGAGCTGGCGCTGATTATCGGCGATCAACCCACCGTGCCGGAGCTGCCACCGGCGGAGGCGCGCAATCGTCTTCATATCCTGTTGATCGCGTTCCTGCGGGTCTTTGCCGGCGAAGGTCACCCGGTGGTGCTGTTTATCGATGACCTGCAGTGGAGTGATGTACCCACGTTGGAGCTGCTGCGCCGGCTGGTGACGTCAAGAGAACTGAGCCACCTGCTGTTGATCGGTGCCTATCGAAGTAACGAGATCGGTGTCGGCCACCCCCTACGTCTGCTGCTGGATGACCTGCAGGTCAACAGCCAGATCCGCCAGCTGCCCATCGGGGTGCTGGATCGAGAATCGGTGGCCCATCTGGTCGCCGATGCGGTGAGCCGGGACTTGGAAGAGGCTCGACCGCTCAGCGAGATGATTTTTGACAAGGCGCAGGGCAACCCTTTCTTTACCACCGAGTTATTGCGCCAGCTGCATAAAGAGGGCGTGATCTCCCCGGATCTCGGCAGTGGTAGCTGGAGCTGGGATCTTGATGCGGTTCGCTGGTCGGGTGTGAGCAGCAATGTGGTCGAATTTATGCTGGGCAATCTGCGCCGCTTTGAGCCTCAAACCCAGGACGTACTGCAGTTGGCCGCCTGCATCGGCAACACCTTCGATCTGCGCACCCTCGCCGTCATTTACGATCGATCCCTTTCGGATACCGCGGCAGCGCTGCTACCGGCCCTCAAACAGCACACGGTCGTGCCGCTACATAGCGATTATCGCCTGGTCAGCGAAAGCCTGGAGGATGAAAAAGTCGAATCATTGGGGTTCAACCCCAGTTACCGCTTTCAACATGACCGCGTTCAGCAGGCCGCCTACGCGCTGATCGACGCCCGGCAGCTGCAGCAGGTTCACCTCTCCGTTGGGCGTTTGATGCTGCAACATGCAGGCGACCGCGTACCTGAGGATCGTCTGATCGACATCGTCGGTCACCTCAACGAAGGACGCAGCCTGATCGACGTGGCGACTGAGCGGTTGCGTCTGGCCGAAATGAACCTGGGTGCGGGTATCCGCGCCAAGCATTCGGCAGCCTATGAGTCGGCGCTGAACTATCTCAAGATCGCCGCTGAATTACTGCCTGCCAGCCCCTGGCAGGAAGCCCCGGCGTTGATGCAGACGCTGGCCTCGGAGACACAGCAATGCGCCTATCTGACAGGACGCACCGAGGAGGCCGAACGCTGGACCGAGCTGATGCTGGAACACGCCGACTCCGATCAGCAGCGCAGCGATATTCTGGCCACGCGGACACGCCAGTACGCCACCTTGGGCCGTATGGAGGACTCGATCCTGTCGGCGATTCAGGGCTTGGCACTGCTGGGGGTCGAATTTTCCGAGCAGCCGACAGCGGAAGATATTGCCCGGGAACGTCAGCTGGTGCTGGAAAACCTAGCTGGCCGAACGATATCCGATCTGGTCAATGCGGCTCCGGTGGAGGACCCTGACACCCTGAGCGCGATGCGTCTGCTAATGGAAATTTTTGCCGCAGCCTTCCTTTCCGGCAGCGGCAACCTGTTCCCCTATCTGGTGTTGAAGTCGGTCAACCTGTCGCTACGCCACGGCAACTGCCCCGAGTCGGCTTTTGCCTATGCCTCCTATGGGATGCTGTTATGCGGTGAGCTGGACGACCCCGCGCTGGGCTATCAATACTCCAGCGTCGGTCTGGCCATCAGCGAACACCACGATGACCTCACCCTGCGAGCCCGGATGATCTATGTCCACGCCATGTTTGTGCACCATTGGAGCAATCACTGGTCGAGTCTGACGAGCTGGTTCCGCAAAGGTATCGAAGCGGGCTACCAGTCGGGCGACCTGCTCTACCTGGCCTACAGTGCCCAGGATTGTGTGATCTGGGACCCGTCGATGGATCTGGAAACGGCCCACCGATTGCACGCCGAGAATCTGGAGATTGTGCGTGAGTGTGCCTATCAGGACTCACTCGATTCCGGCATGCTGTTTTATCAGTTACAGCGCAACCTGCTTGGCTTAACCCACTCCCCATTCAGCCTCAGCGACGATGATTTCGACGAAGCCCAGTGCCTGGAGGGGATGCGTCAGCGCCAGTTCATGACCGGCATCGCCAACTACCATATTTACAGCGCTGAAATCTGTCTGCTCTACGGCGATTACGACCGAGCCCTCGAGCATGTACGGGTTCAGGATGGCTTGATGAAGTCCGCCATGTCGCTGCCGCAACTGGTGCGTTTTTATATCGTCGCGTTCCTGACACTGGTGACCCAGTATCCGAACATGGCTGCGGAAGAGCAGACCCGGACCCGCAAGCGCCTCGAACGTGATCTTGATCGCATGCGGCGCTGGGCCAACAACTGTGAAGCGAACTTCCGCCACCTGCAGCTATTGATGGAGGCGGAGTTACAGCGCCTCGATGGCGACCACGCGACGGCTATGGAAACCTATGATGCCGCCATCGATGCGGCTCAGCAGAGCGGCTTTCTGCGCGACGAAGCGACCGCCTGCGAGCGAGCGGCGCGACTCCTGTTGTCCCGCGGTCGAAACCGCTCCGCTGAAGGCTACCTGCGAGGCGCCCATCGACTCTATGACCGCTGGGGTGCCCACCGCAAGGTCGACCTGCTGCAGCAGGAATTCCCGGTATTACGAGAACTGCTGGTAGGGACCCATAGTGCCGATAACCTCGGACAAGCCCGGGATATCGATCTGTCCTCCGTGATGAAGGCGTCCCGGGAAATCTCCGGTGAGATGGTGCTGGAACGGCTACTCAAAACCACCATGGGTATCCTGCTGGAAAACGCCGGTGGGCAGTGGGGCTGCCTGGTGGTTCGCGATGCCGGACAACTGATGGTGGAAGCCGCCAAACTTCCGGAGGCGGGGCGGCCCGAACTCGCAGTTCCCGCCTATTCGCTGGTCAACCATGTCGATGGCGGCAAGATTCCGCTGCCGATGACCCTGATCAGTCGGGTTCTGCACAGTGATGAGGCGATCGTACTCCATGACGCCGGCACCGAGGGAGACTTCATTCAGGATCCTTATGTGAGCCTGTTCAAGCCGGTCTCCGTGCTCTGCGTTCCCATTCGACGAGAGCGCTTCGAGGGCGCCCTGTATATGGAGAACAACCTGGCCAGCCGGGTCTTCACCGAAGACCGGGTAGAGGTTATTCGCCTGCTGGCGGCCCAGGCATCGGTCGCGATCGAAAATTCACGCCTTTATGAACAGGTCCAGGACTACTCCCGCACGCTGGAGCAGAAGGTGGTTGAAAGAACCGCCCGACTGGAGCAGCTCAATGAAGAGCTTCAGGGGCTTGCCGATCGTGACGGCTTGACCGGTGTCGCCAACCGACGCCGCGGCGACATCTACCTGGCCGACGTGTGGACGCGGCTAAGGCGTGAGAAACAGCCGCTGTCGGTGATCATGCTGGATGTGGATCACTTCAAGGCCTACAACGACAACTACGGTCACCAGGCGGGAGACGACAGCCTGGTCGCGGTGGCTCAACTCATCAAAGCTCAGCTGCTGCGACCCGCCGATATGGTCGCGCGTTACGGCGGTGAGGAGTTCATGCTGATTCTGCCCAATACCGACCTCGACGGCGTGATCCAGGTGGCGGAAAAGATTCGTCGTGAGGTCGAGGAGATGGCGATCGAACATGCCCACTCCAGCGTTGGCGACGTCGTTACCGTGAGTGCCGGGGCCGCGACCCTGATTCCGACAGCGAGCGCCTGTGTCGAGCATCTGCTCAGAGAAGCGGATATCGCCCTTTATCAGGCTAAGAAGATGGGACGCAACCAGGTGCAGTTGGCATCGGGCATCCCCATTTGACGACTTAATCATGGCGTGGCTAACGCCTGACAGCCAGCCGGCAACACCTACTTGCCACTCAGGAGCAGAGATGACGAAATCAATGTGGAACAGCCAGCCCGCCAGCGGGGAATGGAATCTGTCAGAGAACTGGACCCCCTCCGAGGATCCCCCGGTCAACGCCGAATTTGGCCCATCCAGCCAGACCTCAATCGGCTTTTCCAACACCAGCGACGCGACGGTCGAGACCATCGAGTTCTCCGAAAACGCGTCCGCCTATACCTTCCTGTTCGGTCCTTCCGACACACCGGCGTTAACCATCTCCGGTCAAGGGGTCAGCAATCATTCCTACAACCGCCAGAGTTTAGTGGTTGCCGCCACCAGCCACGGTTTCAGCAACCCACAGCTGAAGTTCACCAACGAAGCGACGGCGGGGGGCGATAACCTGTTTTATTGCGCCGGCCCGGTAACGGAGCAAGGTTACGGCGGCGGCGTTATCTGCTTCTGTGATCAGGCCAATGCCGGCTCCGCCTCATTCAAGGTCTGGACCGGGGCGGCGACCCCGCCCAAGCACAGTACCGTCGGCGGTGAAGTCAGTTTCTGCAACTCATCCTCGGCGGCTAACGCTCGCTTTACCATCTACGGTTCGCTGGGTTTGGACGGTGATACCTTCGGCAATGTGGTGTTTCACGATACCGCAACGGCTGCCAATGCCAACTTCATCAATGTCGGCGGCACCGTTTCCGGCGGCGATGGCGGCAATACCCAGTTCTACGGAAATTCCACTGCTGCTTACGGTATCTACAACAACTGGGGCGGCACCTATCCCAAGGCCAACGGCGGCGACGTCGCCTTTGACGCTACGGCCGATGGCGGCCAGGGCCAGTTCCACAACTACGCGGCGAAGGCGGCCGGCGCCTATGGCGGCGTCACCAGCTTCAATAACAACCCCCCACATATGAACACCCAGGGCGCATCGGCAGGCAATGGCGCCTACTACAACTACGGTGCCAGGGAGGGAGAGCAGGGCGGCGGCGGCCATGCTGAGTTCAGTGCCAAGTACGGCTCTCCAACCGCGGCCAACGCCCGCATCATCAACTACGGCAGCGCGATTAAAAATAAGTCGACGGCCGGCCATACGATCTTCTCGATCAACCTGCCGACCGATTATTACCCGACGGCCGGTAATGCCTGCATCTGGAACCACCCCGGGGAGACCCAGCAGGGAGCCGCCGGTTACACCGAATTTTCGGTCTACGGCAGTGGTAACGGAGGGGATCAGGTACCCACGGCAGGCAACGCGACCATTTACAATCTGGGAGCCTATCTGCCCCAAGCCGCCGGCGGCTACACCCTGTTTTCGGACACGGCAAGCGCCGGCAATTCGACCCTGATCGCCTATGGCGGCAGTCACGGTGGCCATGGTGGTCGGATTGTGTTCTACGGCAACGCATCCGGCGACACGGCTAAGGTTCAGCTGTACGACAATGCTGAGCTGGATCTGCGTGACCATGCCACCGGGCTAACCCTCGACAGACTGGATCTGACCGGCGGAGTCATCGCGATTCGGCTTGAATCTGAAACGACCGGACTAACGGTATCCGGCCAATTGAGCCTGCATTCCAAGCCGGTGTATTTCTATTTCAGTCAGCCCAAGGATGAGAATTTTGCCAACAACAAGGCCTATACGATTCTCTCCAACAGCGGTCTGTCCGGCTTCTCTGCGGAGCAGTTTGCCGGAAGCTCGATCGACGGGGTTGAGCCCACCTTCAGCATCGTGGGTAACGACCTGCAGGTGAGTTTCCACAAGCCGTAACACTCGATGTAGGAATGCAAGGATGGCCGCATAGCCTCAAACCTATGCGGCCACCACGACCTATCGCATCGTGACGATATCTCCCTTGGTACTACCGACGATCTCCAGCAGCTCCTGGGTCTCCTTCTCCGGAACGCCATAACGACTCAGTATCTGTAGGAATATCTCCACCATCCGATCCCATTCCTTCTCGGTGATGGCCAGATGGGCATGGGAAGACTTCATGTCACGCCCATGGTATTGGCAGGGCCCGCCGGTTACCTGGCAGACCATCGCGGTGACATGGTATTTCAGATACTCCGGCGGGACAGCCATACGGGCCGCATCGATTTTGGGATTGGCGTTTAAGGCCGTATCCGGCACCAGCGCATCGATAAAGTCACTGACCACCACAGATATCGGAGCAATCCCTCCGAGCCGGTCGTAGAGCGACTTAGCTTCCATCGAACCATGGTTATCGGCGTGGGCGGTTTGCAGGAACAGGGCAAGGCTCAGGGTGAGGATGACTCTGCACATAGTAACCTCCTGACGAATGGCAGGCGGGCTACAGATCGGCCTCGATATACGACCCGGGTTATCGGAGCTGCCGATGGGCATGCCCGCGATAGAGTGAAAACAGCCCTAGAAGTATAGGACAGCGACGGTGCGATCGACTAAGGAACCTGCGAACCGCACCCTGCTGTCAGCGTCCAGGGCATCGACAACGGTGCTAGCTGAAGTCACCGTGCCACAGCCATCAAAAACTATGCATAAGCAGATGCATCCAACGTGACGCCATGCATCGATCCTGTCACGGCGGCAGCATAGGCCTTGGCCGTATCGCTTGCTGAAAGCCCGCCTTCGGTGCTCATGCCCATCATCGCCATGGTTTCTTTCACAAACACAGGGGATACCACATTGAGGCGCAGCGTATCCAACTCGAGTGCGGCGGCTTTGACAAAGCTTTCAAGTGCACCATTAGCCATGCTGATAACAACACTACCCGGCATCGGCTCTCGTGCCAGCAGGCCTGAAGTCAATGTGATCGAGCCCCCTTGGTTGATAAAATTGCGCCCGATTCGTACCAGATTTACCTGGCCCATCAGCTTGTTCCCTAGCGCCAGTTGATACTCTTCATCCGGGAGTTGATCGAATGTGGCGAAATTAGCGACGCCCGCCGTCGAAACCACAGCATCGATCTGCCCCACCCGTTTGAACATCGCTTCGATCGACGCCGCGCTGCTCAAATCAACGGTGACATCACCATCAGAAAAACCCGCCTTGATCACGTCGTGATCGACGCTCAAACGCTCTGCAACGGCTTTTCCAATCGTGCCGGAAGCACCTACCAGTAGAATTTTCATGTTTGTCACCATTTCCAATCGGCCTGAATCGGCCTGAGTTAACATTGAGCTAAGGCTAACTACCGATCTAAAATTGAAAAACAGTGCAAATTTGAAATCATTATTCCAATGAATAGAAAAATAGATATTGTTAAAGCGATTCGCACCTTTCAGATCGTTGTTGAACAGGGAAGTTTTAGTCAGGCGGCAAATCGGATAGGGATTGTCGTCTCAGCGGTCAGCAAACAGGTAGCTGATTTAGAGCAACACCTTGGATGCCAATTGTTGTACCGAACCACGCGCGCGATGAGTCTCACCGCCGAAGGCCACTACTACTTAGAGCAGTTCCAAGAGCTGGTGGAGCGCCTCGATAGGCTGGAAAACCGGGCCGACACTCAACAGCACAACGTGGCCGGGCACTTACGCATCAGTGTTCCACCAGACGCGGAACAACTCGGCATCACCCGTTTACTGAGCGAGTTTGTAAAACAGCACCCCTCGGTTTCGTTCACGCTGATGTTGATCAACCGCTACGTGAACTTGGTGGAAGAAGGTATCGATCTCGCCGTTAGAGTGCATAGGCTTCCTGACTCACGATTAATCGGGCGTCAATTGACCGAGCTGAACGTGCTCTACGTCGCTAGCCCTAAGTACTTAAAGGCCTATGGCAGACCGAT
Organism: Motiliproteus coralliicola; assembly: GCF_003345655.1. GTDB lineage: Bacteria > Pseudomonadota > Gammaproteobacteria > Pseudomonadales > Balneatricaceae > Motiliproteus > Motiliproteus coralliicola. The sequence continues at coordinate 359,127 of NZ_QQOH01000002.1, read as the reverse complement.
ACACCCGAAGCAGCTGAGCGAACACCGGTGTGTCATCGATACGTCGAATCGCACCCCGGGTCGCTGGCGCTATACCGAAGATGGCGCTGAGAAACACGTCAGTGTCTCCGGCCCGGTGGAAGTTAACAGCGGCTCCATTGCCGCTGACTTCTGCGCCGATGGGCACGGCATTGCGCATCTGCCTGACTTCCTTGTGCAGCGCTACTTGGACAGTGGCCAATTGGTTCCGATTCTGGAACCGTTCCAGCTGTCTTCGATACCGGTTTCGTTGGTCTATCCGGCCAATCGCATGAAAAACACGGCACTGAGCGAACTGGTCAGTTACCTGATCAACAACATAAAATCTCCTCAGAACCCATCACCGAATTAACTGTAACGTCTCAGACACTCGCTCTTCTAATTACGAACACCCCTAAGAAAAGCGCCTGACTCGCGAGGAGAGCAGAGGCGATGATCCTATTGTTGAGTGCACTCGGCCTCGCCGCTGCGGTGGGTTATCTGGCCCAGTCGATCGGGCTGTGCATGGTCAGAGGCGTGCATGAGAGTATCAAGGGTAAGCCCGAATTCCTGAGTGCGATTCTACTGTCCGGCACGACGGCCTGGATCGCCGTGTTTGTCGGCCAATCGGTGGGGCTGCCACTGCCGTTCAGGGCCGTTTCCGCCGATAGCTGGATTGCCGTCGGTGGCTTATTGTTTGGCTTGGGCAGCGCCCTGAATCAAGGCTGCGGAGTCTCAACACTGAATCGATTATCCCGCGGTCAACTGCAGATGAGCGCCACCCTGCTGGGCTGGATTTTAGGCTGGTGCGCCTTGGCTCACTGGCCACCACCGTATGAACCCGCCGAACTCGGCTCGCCTTCACCGCTCAGTTATGGCGTACACGCCGCATTGTCCTTAGGGCTTGGAGTCTGGGCCTTAAGGAGTCACAACGCCCGTAGAAAACTGTGGTTCAGCATGATGGGGATCGGACTGCTGGCGGGGTTTTTGTTTCTCTTCAATTCCAGCTGGCCACCCAGTGGATTCCTCCGCAACCTCAGCGCCGCCCTGCTACACCAGGATGAGTTACGCTGGCCTGCTCCGACCGACTACGCCTTGCTGTTGGCACTGCTGGGCGGGATGGTTTTCGCCGCTTGGAAGACCCGACAATTCCAGCTGCAACTGCCTAAGCTTCAGGCATGGTTGGCCCACCTGGTCGCCGGGGTGCTGATGGGAGTTGGTGCCGCCCTGGCCCTCGGCGGCAACGACTCGCAGCTGCTGCTCGCACTTCCCGCCTTGTCACCCGCTGGGGTTGTTGCAGTTATCGCCATGTTGGTCGGCATTGGATTAGGCCTCGATCTACGCCGACGCTTATTCCGAGACTGAGCTTCAGCCCATCATCCGATGAACTACCATTGCAGAGTAATTACTGAGATAGTGTACTTACGTCAGTTTTATAATAATTATCAAGTTGTTAGGTTCCCGCCATGCCATCCCCTGCTGCCAAAAGCATCCACTCGCTGCTATATAGCAAAACATTGGAAACCTTTCTGGCCGTTTGTCAGCACCGCAGCTTTACCCGGGCCTCGAAAGCGTTGGGGCTAAGCCAGTCATCGGTATCCCAGAATATTCAGAAACTCGAAGACACCCTGGGTGTGAGCCTGTTTGATCGCGAAGTGCGGCCGATTGCTCTGAAACCGGAAGCGGTGTTGCTGCAAGAACAACTGGAAGGACAGTTCTCTGACCTCGAAGAAGCGGTCTCGCTGATCCGGGAACGCAATGAGCTTAAACCGATCGTCAAAATCGGTGTGATCGACTCCCTGTCCACCAATGTTGCACCGGCACTGATACGCCTACTGGCCACCCAAACCCGACAGATATCGGTACTCAGCGGGATATCACCCAACATCGCCAAGGATCTGCTGGATCGGGAGGTCGATATCATTATCACCAGCGATCCACTGGATGGTATCGATGGCCTGAGCCGCTATTTCCTGTGCCAGGAGCCCCACCTGTTGGTGCTATCGAAGCATTCACCACTGGTTGGAAAGCCGGTGACCTGGCAGCAATTGATCAGCAGTGAGCAACCCTTGGTTCGCTACTCCCGACGCTCGGCCTCAGGCAGGATCGCCGAGACCCATTTTTCCCGGATGCGAATGTCGGTCCCGGTGAAGGTAGAAGCCGATACCACCCGGGTGGTCTTGTCGATGGTGGCCGATGAACTGGGGTGGGCCGTGTCATCGCCGTTATGCCTGCTCCAGTGCAAAGACATGCTGCCCGAAGTGCATATGCAACCAGCGCCCCAGCCTTCGTTCAGCCGAGAAATCTACGTCGTCACCCGGCACAACGAATACCAGCATCTGGTTGATACCATCCTGGCAGAATGTGCTCGCCAGCTGGAACAACAGTTACTGCCGGAGATCCAGGCCCGATTCCCGTGGACGGTCTCCGAGTTCGTGATCGACGAGAATGCCCGGGCTCTGGCCAGAGGAGAACGCAAATAAAAACCCGGCAAAGGCCGGGTTTCTCTCGTGGACGGGCGATTCAGCCGATCAGCAGACCTTCGTTAACGCCAACAGCTCTCTTACCGATGTCACCTGCTCAAGCTGAAACAGCTGCGCCAGCAGGCTTTCCGCCTGCGCCTCAGGGAGCAACCCCTGGGTACAACGGCGGAATTTGTCGGAGAATTCCTGATTGCTGAATGGCTTCTCCGGATTGCCGCGGGCAAGATCATTCTCAAGATAGATCTCTTCGCCATCTTTCAAGGTCAGCCAGATTTTCACCGGTGCGGTCCCGATAAAGCCCAGTTTGGCCAGGTCGTCGTCTACCGACATGCTGATCCGTTCGATCAACGACTGAACCCTTGGATCCAGAATGCAGTCTTCGCAGAACTGATCCAGCGTGACCTGCCCGTACACCAACGCACAGGCGATGGAGAACTCCAACGAGAACCGGGCCTCGACCGGTGATCGGGGCCGATGGGAGACCAGTTCTTTCGGCCCCAACAGACTGACTCCGCAATGGATTTTTTCCACCTGATCGGCACGAATCTGTCGCTCGGCCAGAAGCGCAAACAACACATCGAGAGCCGGGTGATTGCCGCTGCAGTTGGGGTATTTCTTGAAAGCATAACCCCGTCGCACGATATCCCAGCCGATGCCAAACATCACCGGTTTAGCCGACTCCCGTGTGGTTTGAGCAAGCGCAGCGCCGGCGAAGCACTGGATAAAGCCATCCGCCCCTTCCAGTGCAGTCTCAGAAGCCGTGACCCCGTCCCTGGCCAGGCTGACCGCTTCCAGTCCGGCTTTGGCCGCCATACCGGCATGGTAGGGCTTGGCTTGGGTTCCGAAATTACTGCGGATACCACTGGATTTCGATAGCGCCAGTGCCAGCGCCATGACCGTGGTCTGTTGATCAAGCCCCAATAGTTTGCAAGCCCCGGCTGCACTACCCAGCGAATAGAAAATACCCGTGGTATGCCAGCCGTTTTCTGAAGCATCGGGCATCATCAGATCGGCGATTTTGTGAGTCACTTCAACGGCTGCGACATAGGCCACCAGCAACGCCTCACCGGAGACATCGGACTCTTCGGCAAGACCAAGTAAAGCGGGCACAATTACCGTAGTCGGATGGCCGATGGTGGCCCAACTGGTGTCGTCGAAATCGAGGGCGTGTCCTGCGGTGGCGTTGATCAAGGCCGCATGCTCGGCGTCGAGCTTCATCGAGCGCCCGATCACCGTGGAGGTCTCAGCCCAACTTCGCTTCAGTGCCCAATTGAGCAGGTTGCGGGTGACCGGCTGATCGCTGCCGGGTATCGCGACTCCGATATAGTCGAGGATGGCCTGCTTGGACGTGACCCGAACGTCCTCAGGAATCTCTGCGAAACAGACCTCCTGCAGGAACTTTGCGGCCTGGACCAGAATCGGGCTTTGCGAACTCATGCACAGATCTCCCGTTTGGTGGCAAACAAGGCATTGAATTTGTCCGGCGAGGTCATCATCAAGGGATCAAGATAGCGCTCGGCCTCCTCCACCGACATGATGCCGGATTCGATCACCACCTGTTTGATGGTCTTATTCTCCAGTTCCGCCTTCTTGGCCAGTCGCGATGCGGTCTGGTAATCGAACAGCGTGGCAATCACCGTGGATAGCGCCAGCGACTGTTCAGCATCCGCCTGACACTTGCTGTGGTTAGCCTGGATGCCATCGATGCACTTGGCTGCCAACAGCGGCAAACAACCACTGAGCAGATCGCAGGATTCGGTGACACAATTCAAGATCAACGATTCCCAGACATTCAAGTCCAACTCGCCCTCGCAGGCCCGGGTCACCGCAACATCGTTACCCAGCACTCGGAAGTAGACCTGCATCGCCATCTCCGGCATCACCGGATTTACCTTACCCGGCATAATCGACGAACCGGGCTGTACCGCCGGCAGGCTGATCTCACCCAGTCCTGCACGGGGACCGGATGACATCAGGCGCAGGTCCGCCGCCAGCTTATTCAGATTCAAAGCGATCGCTTTGGTCACCGCCGACACCTTGATCCAGACGTCGGCATTCTGCAGCCCGTCGAACAGGTTCGGCTCGACTTCAAAGTCGATATGGGTCACCTGCTGCAGCGACTGGAACAAGTGGTCTTTATAGCCATCGAAAGTGCCGAACTCGGTACCGATAGCCGTGGCCGATAACGGTAACTCCAAACAGCTCTCGCGAACCTCTCTGACATCAACAACCATACGTTCAAAGGCACTGCGGTAGCCGCTGAACTGTTGTCCCAGCGTAACCGGCAGTGCATCTTGAAAGCAGGTGCGTCCCAGCTTTACCACCTGTTCAAACTCGTGCTCTTTCTTTTCGAGCGAGCCGATAAACTGGATCAGCCGCTGTTCCAGCAACGTCAGTGACTGATAGACGGTGATCTTCATCGCCGCCGGGATCACATCGTTGGTGGACTGACCCATGTTGACATGGGTGTTGGGGTGAACCCTATCGTACCCTTTGCTGCCGGTCAGAATCTCATTGGCCCGATTGGCCAACACCTCATTCAGGTTCATATTGGCTGAGGTACCCCCGCCACCCTGGTAGATATCGATGGCAAAAGCGGCGGGATCAGGGTTGGCCGCCACTTCGTCAGCTGCCTGGCAGATAGCATCACTGATCTGCTCACTCAGCACACCCACCTTACAATTCGCGATCGCCGCGGCCTTCTTGATCTGCGCAATGCTACGAATGAATCCTTTGATATCACTGATGGTTTTACCTGAGATATCAAAATTCTCTTTGGCTCGTTGAGTCTGAATTCCATAGTAGACCGCTTCATCCAGTTGGCGCTCGCCGAGGGCGTCATGTTCAATACGCATCAGTTAATTCTCCTGTGGCTCAGTGCCAATTCTCTCGATCGGACGGCAGATAAAGCTGCCCTTCTATGCAAACGTAAATACCCGGTTTTGCGTGCTGAGATGCCAGAATTGCAGCCCCCAAATTGAACAGACCATCGCCGTGGACGAATCCATCAATCGGCTTCAATGCGCCGGTCAGTATTACGGTTTTATCCGTAAACGAACCCTGTCGGTCTGCAATATACCGAGCGGTTTCAAACACCGTGAAAGAGCCGTGGGTCAGCACGATCGAGCGCTCTGGGCTGCTGCAGATCCGCTCAACCATCGCCTCTCGATCCTGTGGCGAGATATCACGACTGTCTTTCATGCAGAGCTGGGTAAATTGAAATGACTGCCGGCTCAACATGGCGTGTTGTTGCAGGTAATGCGGCAACACACTCTCTTCGAAACACTCCGGCGTACAGCTGTCGACGTTGTAGTAGGAGTCGATCGTTCCACCGGTAGCGATCAGGTGAAATCGGGAATTTAAATCATCCATAAATCCTCCAGTATCCAAACGGATTGCTCAAAGCCCGGTAACCATACGCGGCAGCCACAATGCCAGCTCGGGAATAAAGGTGGTCAGTAGTACCACCGGCAGGTAGGCCAGGAACACGAACACCAGCGTGGGCTTGATCACCTGCGGAAGCTTCACCCCACCAATCAGGGTGCCAAAGTACAGAATCGGTGCCGTCGGCGGCGTAATCAGCCCCATGCCCAGGTTGGTCGCGATGATCGCGGCAAAGTGAACCGGATGGACACCAATCTCGTTCATGACTGGCAGCAACAGGGGGGCAGCCAGCAGAATGCCGGAGACATCCTCCATAAACATGCCAACCATCAGCAGGAACAGATTGACCAACAACAGCAGCAGGATTTTGTTCTCGGTAATCGACAGCAGGGTTTCCAGGATCTGTTGGGGCACATCCTCAAATGTCAGGACCCGAGCCAACATGGTGGCGCAGAAGATCACCAGCATCAGTACCGCCGTCACCTGGGCCGCCTTCCAAACAGCTTCGTAGAAGGAGCCCCAATCCATCTCCTTGTAGATCCAGAACGCCACCGGGATCGCGTACATCACCGCAACGGCTGCCGCTTCAGTCGGCGTGGTCACCCCTCCGTAGATAAAGCCGAGAATGATCACCGGCATAGCCAAACCGAAACCGGCTTTACGGGCTTTCAGAAACACATTCTCTTTGGCTTGCTGGAAGCTCAGTTTTTCCTCAACGACTAGCGGCATGTTGCGGGTCAAGATGAAGTTCCAGAAACAGAACAGCGAAACTAACAGTAAGGCTGGCAATACCGGCGCCAGAAAGACCGCGGTGATGGAAGTACTGGTAACCCAGCCGTAAAGGATCATCGTGGCACTGGGTGGAATCAGCAACGCGAGCACCGCTGAGCAGGAGACCAGCGAGGTGGCATAGCCACGGTCATAGCCCTTCTCCACCATGCGCGGAATCATGATCGAACCGATTGCAGCAACCGCCGAAGAAGCCATGCCGGAGATCGCACCGAACACGGCGGTGGTCACTACCGTTACGACCCCCAGACCGCCACGCATATGTCCAAACAGACTGTCGCCCAATTCGAGCATCCGTCGGGCGATGCCGCCGTTGGTCATGATGGAACCAGCCAGGATATAAAGGGGAATCGCCAGCAGCACCATCGAAGAGGTCTTGGCGAATCCGGAGGTGACCATAAAGGAGGTGTTGCCGTAATCCCCCATAACAATCAGAAACAGTGCTGCAGCAACGAAGGTCAAGGCGACGGGCACCCCGATCATCATCAGCACAACTAACAGGACAACGTCCCAAATGACGATAGCACTCATGGATATGTCCTCAATCAGTGGCTGTGCTTGAACAGGTCGATGCAGGCTTCGACCATCTCAACAATGAAGTAGAAGGCCATCAGCGCCATGCCGATCAGCATGCCGATATAGATCCAGGCCATCGGTACCCGCAACTCGACCGAGCGCACGTCCATCTGCAGATTGAACTGCACCAACTCCAGAGTTTCCCGGCAAAGGTAGACGCACAGCAGTGCAGAAATAAGACGAGTGATGATGTGAGCTATATCAACCAGCCGGCCCGGCTGGCAAAAGGTATCGACCAATCCCGCCGAGATATGCCCTTTGGCATGGGTGCCGTAGGCCGCGCCAATAAAGTACATGATGATGGCCAGGTAGCTGGCTGCTTCTTCGATCCCAAAGAAGGAGTAGTTGAAGATGTAGCGCGATACGACCTGAACGAACACCAGCAGGGTGAAAGCGACACTGGTGGAGAACATCACCAGTCGCTGCAGACGCAGTTTGAACTGCCATAGGGATGAAAGAGAGGGAGCTTTCTTCACGTCTCTTATTGTAGTTGTCGTCATGATAGAGACCTTCTTGTTGAACCTGCCTAGTCAAGCAGCGTTCAGTCGCCGCCGATGCCGCTCATTAAGCGGCATGGCAGCATTTCACAGGTTTTACTTGGCGTATTGCTCGGCAATCAGCTGGTAGAGCTCGTCACCCAGCTCATCCTTGATTTGAGGCCAGACATCTTTGCGAACCGCCTGCGTGATCGCTTCCATTTCGGCATCGTTGAAGGTCACCACCGTTACACCGCTGTCACGTAGTTTCTGGCGATACTCTTCATCCGCCTGGGCAACCCGTTCGAATCGCTCGGTCGCAATGTTCTTGGCGATAGTTCGGATGATTTCACGATCTTTCTCAGAGACTCGGCTGATCGATTTACGATTCATCACCAGCCAGTTCACTTCGAAGTGATCGTTCAGTTGTACCCAGGTTTTCACTACGCCGTTCCAGTCGCGCACAGCATTTTCAGGCGTGCCGCCGATCATGCCGTCGATAACGCCGGTCTGAACGCCGGTGTAAAGCTCAGCCCAGGGCATGGTGGTGGTGTTGTAGCCCAAACGCTCCAGAACCGGTCGATGGGTCGCGGCACCGGAAGGCCAAACCCGGATCTTCAACGATTTGTGGTCCGCATCAGGGTTTTCAGGCTGCTCGACACTGGTGCCCACGGCCATGCCGCCCATGCCGTTGGCGTAGGGCGCCAACAGGGTTAGGTTTTGGCGCTCCAGCAGGTTGTCCATGACGTTAAAGAGGAAACCGCCGACGTTCCACGCCTGCTCGGCGGACTTATAGTCGCTGACCGAATAGGGAAACCAGGAGATTCCCAGACGCTTGTCGTATTTGGTCGATAGCGATTGAACCGCCGCATCAATGGAGCCCTGGGTCAGTTGATCGTAGGTTTCTTCCCAGTCGCCCAACTGGTTGGCCGGATAAACCCTGAATTTGACCCGTTCATCGGTCTGTTCTTGAACACGCTTGGCAAACTCTTTGGCCCAGAGATCGCGCTCTGATCCCGGAGGAGCCGAATGTGAAAGACGCAGATTAGTACCAGCCAAGGCGCTGGTGGCGGTAACAGTAAGCGCACCGGCCACCAGGGTGGCCATACCAAGTTTGGCAATGTGCTTGATAGAACTCCTCATCAGGATTTCCTCGCTATTAAAGTTATTGTTGTGTCGCCGGATAAAGCAATTGGGCAGATGGCTGTGCTATTGCTTCTGGGATCTATTAAGAGGGGAACGGTAGTGTGCTTCGAGAAGAATCAGAATCTCTTATACACACTATTAGCTGAAACGATTGAACGATCTTCTCAACTGATAATTAAGCAAGCAGCCGATCTGATCAGGACTGGAAGAGCGAAATAGGTAGACCGAACAGGATCGAATTGCAGCGGCAATCGATACCGCTGAGAAAGGTTCAGGACATATCAAAGCCGGCAGCTGCCCTCATACAGATGCACCTACCGGCCGCTAGGAAAGGTTCGTTAACGAACTAGTTGGCTCGATCTAACGTTTCTTCTTCTGCGCCTGCTGCAACAGCTGGCCGAAGGTACCAACGCTCGATGTCGCTGCTTGTTTGCTCGCTCGCGCCGAAGGCTTAGGAGCGGTTTGTGGCCGGTTGGGTTTCGGCTTGGATTGATGGGTCCCGGACTCTTCGCGCTTCATCGATAGCGAGATCCGCTGTCGCTTCAGATCCACCTCCAGCACCCGTACCTGGACGATATCGCCGGGTTTGACGATATCCTGCGGATCTTTGACGAAGCGATCCGCCAACTGGGAGATATGCACCAAACCGTCCTGATGGACGCCGATATCGACGAAAGCACCGAAGTTGGCCACGTTGGTGACGGTCCCTTCCAGGCGCATACCCGGCTTCAGGTCGCTGGGCTTTTCGACCCCATCCTGGAAGCGCGCGGTTTTAAATTCGGGACGCGGATCGCGGCCGGGCTTTTCCAGCTCTTTGAGGATATCCCGCACGGTGAAGTCACCAAAGCGATCATCTACGTAGCGCTGCGGATTGAGGTTACGCAAAAAGGCCGCGTCGCCGATCAGGCTCGGTAGGGTGCGGTTGTTTTCGGCCGCGATCTTTTTGACCAGATCGTAGGCTTCCGGGTGCACGCTCGAGCCGTCCAGAGGCTGTTTACCGTCTTGGATCCGCAAGAAGCCGGCGGCCTGCTCGAACGCCTTGGGGCCGAGGCGGGCGACCTTTTTCAAGGCGGTCCGGTTGGCAAAGGCGCCGTTTTCATCGCGGTAGGCCACGATATTGCGAGCCAGGGTGGTGCTCAGACCGGAGATCCGGGCCAGCAACGCTTCGGAGGCGGTATTCAGATCGACGCCGACCTGGTTTACACAGTCTTCGACCACCCCATCCAGGCTATGGGCCAGTCTGGTCTGATTCAGGTCGTGCTGGTACTGCCCCACCCCGATCGCCTTGGGTTCGATCTTGACCAGCTCGGCCAGCGGGTCCTGCAGTCGTCGTGCGATCGAAACGGCGCCACGGATCGTCACGTCAAGATCCGGAAATTCGTTGGCAGCCAGCTCGGAGGCGGAGTAGACCGACGCTCCGGCCTCATTCACCATCACCTTCTGGGCCTTGATCTCCGGATAGCGTTTGAACAGATCGCTGACCAACGTATCGGTCTCACGGGAGCCGGTGCCGTTGCCAATACTGATCAGCTCGACCCGATGCTGCTCGCAGAGTTTGGCCAGCGATTCGATCGAGCGATCCCAGTCATTGCGCGGCACATGGGGATAGATGGTGCTGTGGGCCACCAGTTTACCGGTGCTGTCCACGACGGCGACTTTAACGCCGGTACGCAGGCCCGGGTCCAATCCTAGGGTCGGGCGACGGCCTGCCGGAGCGCTGAGCAACAGCTGCTTCAGGTTACGGGAGAACACCCGGATCGCTTCCTCCTCGGCCGCTTCGCGCATTCGGCCGATCAGCTCCTTCTCCAGCTGCGGGATCAGCTTGCTTCGAAGTCCCTTGGCCAGCGTCTGTCGAACCCAGTCGCCGCAACGGCCCCGGGCAGCAAAGCGCACCTGCTGGCTGACCAGACTATCGTAGTGGCCAAGCTGTTCTTCCAGATCGAGCTTGGCGGTCAGCACCTTTTCCTGCACTCCACGCAAGATCGCCAAGGCCCGGTGCGACGGTACCCGCTTAAGCGGCTCGCGATGGTCGAAGTAATCGCGAAACTTTGCCCCCTCTTCGGCTTTTTTCTTGATCACCGTGACCTGCAGGGCGGCATCGCGCCAGATCTGGTCTCGCAGACGACTGACCAGGTCGGCCTGTTCGCTGATCCGCTCGACCAGTATCGCTGCCGCCCCGGCCAACACCGCTTCGGTGTCGGCATAACCGGCCTCGGCATTCAGGTAGCCCTGGGCCTGTTGCTCCGGTGTTTGGCTGTCGCCTTTGAGCAGTTGATCAAGCAGCGGGTCGATCCCGGCTTCGCGCGCCATCTGGGCCTTGGTTCGACGCTTGGGCCGATACGGCAGGTACAGATCTTCCAGACGCACCTTGCTATCGGCGTCCATCAACTGCGCGCGCAATGCACCGTTCAGCAGCCCCTGCTCGTCGATGCTGCGAAGAATCACCTCGCGACGATCATCCAGTTCACGCAGGTAGCTCAATCGCTCCTGCAACTGGCGTAGCTGAGAATCATCCAGCGCCCCCGTTACCTCTTTACGATAACGGGCGATAAAAGGCACCGTGGCGCCCTCATCCAGCAGTTTGACGGCGGCCTCCACCTGGGAAGGTTTGACCTGCAGTTCGCTGGCGATACGTTGATGGAGCATAACAACAACCCTGACGATAAAACGGTAAGCGCCGGTCTCTTTGCCGCGCAGTAAAGGCCGCTAGCCTAGCGGAAGCGCGGATACCGAAGCAACGACTTCCCCCTACTCCCCAACCGACCTTAGGTATTTGCACAAACTTTGCACATTCTGCGCATCTTTGTTGCACAAAGTCCGGCGATAGTTCTCCTCAACAACCCGGTTCTAAAGGAGAACGACATGAAAACGATCCTATTCACCAAACTGACTCAGCCCATCAAATCGGCTAAGTGGTTCAAACCCGTCGGCGCCGCACTGCTGCTGGTCGGAAGTTTCAGCCAGGCCCAGGCGGCCACCCCAACCCCGTCTCAGTTTCCACAAGCCCAATCAACCGTGATGGAGGTGCTGGGTGATCGGCTGCCTATGCGTGCCGAACTGGATCAACTCCAGCAGGAAGAGCCGCAGCTCTACAACGAGGTGATCTGGGAGCTGTACGATATGGTCGAAGATTACCAGTTGGCCCAGATTCAACGGGGTACCGAGCAGGCCGAACTCTTGCTTGAACACGATCTGCTCAGCCTGGAAGCCGATCAGTTGGCGATGGAATACCTCGAGGCCCAACACCAACAAACCGCACCGGCCGTGGCCGAATATCAGGCGCTCAAACAGGTTGCCGAACAGTTGGTTGATCTGGAGACCCAATTGCTTGAGCATGAGAGCCTACCAGGTAATCAAGACCTCAGCCCTACCCAACTGGCCTCGCTGGAGCATTGGCAGAAGTCGCGTCAGGCGATGCGCTCGGAGCTGGTGCAGCGAACCCTGGATGATTACCTGAACCTCGATGAAGAGCTTGAGCTGAGCTCGATCGAGTTTGAATAAGTCCCGGCTACCAAGGGATGTGCAGTGCCCCTCGGCATCGCACATCCCCATTAACGAGTAACAACGTGCAGCTAACCCTACGCCTGAAACTGTTCCTGATCCTGGTTACCACCAGTGTTGCGCTGATTCTGAGCATGCTGTTTTTCACCCTCTCCTCGTTCGAGGTTGGTGTCAGCGACTACCTCAGCGAGGTCAACGCCCAACGGATGGAAAAGCTTAGCCAACGCCTGGCACAGCTCCACCAGCGTCACGGCAGCTTCGAGTTTCTGGAGCAGGACCCGATACTGGCGGCGGCCTTGGAAGGTCTGCTGTGGGAGGGGGAATCCGAAGCTGAGCTACTCGATGAGATCCCGGAGGAGGAGCTGGCCGAACTGGAGTACGGTTTCGTCCCGCTGATCTTTATTATCGACCCCGACCGCCACCCGCTTTACGGCGACTATGACCCGCATGCACCAGCCAGGCTGCAGCCGATCGAACAGGATGGTCAGCCCCTGGGGTGGTTGGGTATCCGAGAAGACGAGTTCGGCGACGGCACCATCACCTTTATCGAGGCCCAGACCCGCGAGTTCTGGATCATCGCCGTGATCATGGTGCTGGTCTCGATGCTGGCGGCACTGATTTCGGCACAGCACTTCCAGCGGGCGATACGACCGCTGATCCAGGGCACTCGAGCCCTGACCCAGGGCCAGTACCGCACTCGAATCGCCGTCACCAGCAAGGACGAACTGGGTGACCTGAGCCGCGACTTCAATCAGCTCGCTACAACCCTGGAGCAGAACGAGCAGGCCCGCCGCAAATGGGTTGAGGATATCTCCCACGAACTGAAGACACCGCTGACCCTGATGCGCGGTGAGATCGAGGCGGTACAGGATGGCCTGCGGGAGATGACTCCCGCCACGCTGGAACTACTGAGCCAGGATATCGACCGGCTCAACCATCTGGTCGACGATCTCAAAGCCTTGTGGCAATCCGAACCGGACGCGCTGCAGCTGGAAACCGCACCCTGCCGGATCGACCAACTGCTGCGCCAATGCGTGGGCAAGTTCGAAACTCAGCTGTCGGCTCAACAACTCAAACTGAGCTGTGAACTCGAGTCGGACATTGAGATCATCGCCGACCAGAAGCGGCTGACCCAGGTAATCGATAACCTGCTGACCAATTCACTGCGCTATACCGATCAGCCCGGCGAGCTAAGCATCCGCCTGCAACGCGCCGACCCCGCTATTCAATTGCTGGTCGAGGATTCCGGCCCCGGCGTCGGCGACGGCGACCTGCCGCATCTGTTTGACCGACTCTACCGGGTCGAACGGTCGCGCAATCGTAGCCTGGGCGGCTTTGGTATCGGTCTGGCGATCTGCCGCAATATTATTCAGGCCCACCAGGGTCGGATCGAGGCCCATCATAGTGAACTTGGGGGCCTTAGAATCGAGATCGAATTACCGGGAGAACTCACCGATGCACGCTAAACAGATTTTGGTGGTCGAAGACGAGCAGCGAGTTGCCGAGCTGCTTCGTGACTACCTGCACCGCGAAGGCTATCAGGTGCATTGCCTGTTCAGCGGCAGCGGCGTAATCGATTGGGTCAAGCAACATCAGCCCGACCTGATTCTGCTGGACCAGATGCTGCCGGAACGCGACGGACTCTCGCTGCTGCAGGAGATGCGAACCTTCACCCCTGTGCCGGTATTGATGGCCACCGCGCGAACCGAAGAGATCGACCGTTTGCTGGGGTTGGAATCCGGCGCCGATGATTACATCTGCAAGCCCTACAGCTTTCGCGAAGTGGTCGCCCGGGTTAAAGCGGTGCTGCGACGCCAGCCCGGCAAGATGGCGGAAACCTCATCGGAAGCCGGTGCCGAAACCGACAGCACCGGAACCAACAGCAAACTGCCGTTGCAACTGGATGAAGGACGCTGCTGCGCTAAGCTCCACGATCGGGAGGTATTGCTGACCGTCATAGAATTCCGACTGCTGCAGGCGTTGCTGCAACGGCCCGGCCAGATACTGACCCGAGAACAATTAATGAACCGGATCTACCCCGACTCACGGATCGTCAGCGACCGGACCATCGACAGCCATATCCGTAAGCTCCGGGCCAAACTGGCCGACGAAGGCGGACGCCCATCGCTGATCCGCTCGGTCTACAGCGCCGGCTACCAACTCGATTTGAATGCGCTGGACTAAGATTCTCTACCGATCCCAGCACGCAACTAAAAGCCCCGAATCAACCGATTCAGGGCTTACTGGAACACTCATACGATAACGGGATCAGGACTGGTAGCGAATACAGTTTTTGCCGTCCCGTTTGGCACGATAAACACCTTCATCGGCCTCTTTGATAAAGGCATCGTAGTTGTCCATGCCCTCATGCCGGCTCGCGACTCCGACGCTGATACTGCCCTTCCAGGCCCCCTCACCAGTAGCGACGGTCAGGCCATTGACTGCTCCCAATAGCTGTTCGGCAACGATGGCGGCACCTTCGACGCCGGTATTCGGGCAGATGATGAAAAACTCATCCCCCCCCAGGCGGGCAACGACGTCATCGGTTCGAACCGAGTTTTTCAGCATGACCGCCAGCTCTTTGAGAACCTTATCGCCACAATCATGACCATAACCGTCGTTGATCTCTTTGAAGTGATCGGCATCGATCATCATGCAGCTCAGCGGCTTTGCTGATGCGATCGCTTCGTCCCAGAGAATCGACAACATCCGCATTGCATGCCGACGATTGGGAAGGCCGGTCAGCACATCGGTCAAGGCCAGCTCCTCCAACTCTTTGACGGCGTGTTGGAGTTCCACGGTCCGCTGCTGTACCAACTTTTCCAGGTTGTCGTTAAGGTGCTGCAGCTCCTCGTTTCTGCGAGAAACCTGCTCAAACAATCCGTTCAGCGCTTCCAACAGCGGCCCCAGTGCTTCATGGGACTGCAGAATACCCTTTTCGAATGCCTGGGCTGGTGTCATCCCCTGATTGATATAGCGGATCTGGCGAGCCATAAACTGATCTTCACCAAGGATGTGGAAGGCCAGCCAATGGGATAAGAAGGCCAACAGGTCTCTGGAACTTTGGGGTGAACTGTTTGGATCGGAGTTGGATAGACGCTGCACATCATCCAGAAACATTCGATGGGCCTTGAAGTGGTGATCCAGATGGCGCTGATCGAGACCCGAGTCGATCATAAAGCGCTCTTCCTCTTCAAAGTGGAAGATCGCGTAATCTTTCAGGCCACCCAACAACTCGCCCAGATCCTGTTCGCTGAGCTGATTGGC
Source organism: Motiliproteus coralliicola (assembly GCF_003345655.1). GTDB lineage: Bacteria > Pseudomonadota > Gammaproteobacteria > Pseudomonadales > Balneatricaceae > Motiliproteus > Motiliproteus coralliicola. The sequence goes on along the minus strand of NZ_QQOH01000002.1, from coordinate 343,508 downwards.
TGAAATTTTTTCTCCAAATAGATTGATGCTGTCTACGAGGTGGCGATGCTGATCATCGACGCTATCCAACCCCGTTTCAAAATGTGTATCCCAATGAAATGCTTCCATACGTTAATCCCTGGGCGAGGGAACCTGCGTCGATAAAAAGAACGTCTGACGGCAGATTCAGCCCTGTCCTGTCTCTTCACAGCAAAACGCTGAACATACCATAAAAACTGATAAAGAATGTGGGATTCGATGTCCCCGGAATTTCCGCTTTGCGGGGGATGACAGTTGGCATGCATGTTAAGCTTGTTGGCGTACCGACCTAGGCGGGTCAAGGGCTTTCCGCTGGATTCGTTTTCAACCGTCTGTTATCAGCAGCCCCTTGGCTGTTGCATAGCAGCCACTGTCAATTCAGACCAAGCCTAACGCCCTGATCCTTTTTAATAAGCTAGGGTTGTACCAGATTCTTCAGAAGACTTTTTTGCCCAGGGAGGCAACATGAGTGATGCAAAGGAGCTAATGGCTCCAGATGGGAAGGTCAACCCCATCGATACGGATTATCAGGTCGGTCAGGACAACGTCGTTGTCAACGTCGGCCCACTTGGACTGGATATCCACAACCGGGTTTTTGCTATTTCGGCCCTGCTGGTGATCGCGTTTGTGGTTCTCACCCTGGCGTTTCAGAGCCAGGTAGAACCGATGTTCAGCGGACTTCGGGGCTGGCTGACGTCCAATCTCGATTGGTTCTTTATCGCATCCGGCAATATCTTCGTGCTGGTCTGTCTGGGCTTGGCCCTGTCGCCACTGGGCAAAGTGCGACTGGGCGGCACCGAGGCGACCCCCGATTACACCTATCTGGGTTGGTTCTCGATGCTATTCGCCGCCGGGATGGGGATCGGCTTGATGTTCTTCGGGGTTTCCGAGCCGCTGTCCCACTTTAGCAGCTCACTGGGTGGCACCAGCCTGGAGAACGGTGTTCGTACCGACTGGGCTCCTCTGGGTGCGGCCGCCGGCAATGCCGAAGAAGCGGCCCGTCTGGGCATGGCCGCCACCATCTACCACTGGGGCCTGCACCCCTGGGCGATCTATGCCGTACTGGCACTGGGGCTAGCCCTGTTCTCCTTCAACAAAGGCCTGCCGCTGACCATGCGCTCGGTATTCTACCCGCTATTGGGTGAGCGGATCTGGGGCTGGCCTGGGCATATCATCGATATCTTGGCGGTTCTGGCAACCCTGTTTGGTCTGGCGACCTCGCTGGGCTTCGGCGCGGCCCAAGCCTCGTCGGGATTGAACTACCTGTTCGGCATTCCCGAAGGCGACACCACCCAGATCATTCTGGTAGTGCTGATCACCATCATTGCACTGGTCTCGGTCATCGCCGGACTGGACGCCGGGGTCAAACGCCTTTCCGAGATCAACATGGTGCTGGCATTGATGCTGTTGCTGTTTGTGATTGCCGTGGGACCGACCCTGGCGATTATCAGCGGCGTATTCAGCAACCTGGGAGCCTACCTGGAATACCTGCCGGCACTGGCCAATCCGGTCGGTCGGGAAGACGTGAACTTCTCCCAGGGTTGGACCGCGTTCTACTGGGCCTGGTGGATCTCCTGGTCACCGTTTGTCGGCATGTTTATCGCGCGGGTATCCCGGGGCCGTACCGTCCGTGAGTTTATGGTCTCGGTGCTGCTGGTTCCGTCTGCCGCCTGCGTACTCTGGATGAGCGTCTTCGGCGGTACCGCCATCAGTCAGGTGGTCAACGACGGCTATCAGGCGGTAACTCAAGCGGCCCTGCCGTTGCAGCTGTTCACCATGCTGGATGTGCTGCCGCTGGCTCAGATCACCTCCTTTATCGCCATTATTTTGGTGGTGGTGTTCTTTATCACCTCATCCGATTCCGGCTCGCTGGTGATCGATGTAATCGCCGCCGGCGGCAAGGTGGATGCACCGACGCCGCAGCGGGTGTTCTGGTGTACCTTCGAAGGTTTGGTCGCGATCGCCCTGATTCTCGGTGGTGGCCTGGTAGCCCTGCAGGCGATGTCGGTGTCGACCGGCTTCCCGTTCACCGTGGTGCTGCTGGTCGCCTGTATCGCTGTCGTCAAAGGCCTGGCTTCGGAGCCGCGCGCCAACTAATCAAACGGGCACATAGGCGCGAACACGCTGTATTTCACGGGTTCGCGCTATTAATCTGACAACAATGGTTGCCGGATTAATAGCCATCATCACAGCGCCGGTCTAACCGGTGCTGCCTAGGAGATCGGCGGATGTCGCTTCCCGAAAACCCTGAAGTCGCTCAATTTCTGCGTGAGCATATGCCCTTTTCCTCGTTGTCTGACGAGGAGTTGCAGCATGCAGCCAGCCAGATCGAAGTGGCCTACTTCAAGGCGGGAAGCGAGATTCTCAGTCTTGGTGGTCGGGTTGATGCCCTGCATGTCATTCGTAGCGGTGCGGTGGAGGTGTTTCGCCGCAATGGCAGCCTTTACAACCGGCTCAGCGAAGGCGGCATCTTTGGCGAATTCGGGTTGTTACGCAACGGGGTGGTCCGTTTCCCGGCGCGGGCGCTGGAAGACAGCCTGGTCTATCTACTCCCGGAGCCGATCTTCAACGAGCTGTTCGAGGCCAATGAAGAGTTCGCCGACTACGTCGAGGTCGAAGATCGAACCCGACTGCGTCAGGCGGTCTCACAGCGTGAAGACGCCAACGACCTGATGAACGCCCCGGTGCGCGACCTGGTAATGCGCGAACCGGTTACCGTCTCGGCTTTCGCCAGCGCCCAGGAAGCGGCCCAGAAGATGGTTGAGACCGGCATGGCTGCGCTGTTGATCACCGACACCGGCCAGGCTGAGGCCGAAGCTGTCACCCATGAGCCGCCGACTGTGGTCGGGATCGTCACCGACCGGGATCTGCGCGACCGGCTGGTCGCCGAAGGGCGCGACTACAGCACTCCGGTAGCCCAGATCATGTCACCGGCACTCTACAGTATCGAGTCCAATCAACTGGTGTTCGAAGCGATGCTGGTAATGCTGCAGCACAACGTTCACCACCTGCCGGTGATGCGCCGCGGGGTACCGTTGGGGATGGTGGATCTGACCGATATTATCCGGTACGAATCCCAGAACAGCCTGTTCGTGGTCAGCAGCATTCATCGCCAGATGGAGGTTGAGACGTTGAGCGCATTGTCTGCCGATGCCGCCGCCTGTTTTCGACGGATGGTCACCGAGGATGCCAATTCGCGGATGATCGGCAGTGCGATGGCGGTGATCGGCCGCAGCTTCAAGCAACGGCTGCTGGAGCTGGCCGAGGAGATCCTGGGACCACCGCCGGTCCCTTACTGCTTCGTCGCTCTGGGCTCGATGGCCCGTGATGAGCAAGCACTGGCCAGCGACCAGGACAATGCCCTGATTTTGGACGACAGCTATGACGAAGCTCAGCATGGCGACTACTTCGAAGCCCTGGCCAAGTTTGTCTGCGATGGACTGAACGCCTGCGGTTACAGCTATTGCAGCGGCGAAGTCATGGCCACCAATCCCCGATGGCGACAGCCGCGGCGGGTATGGCAGCGCTATTTTGACCAGTGGATCGAGCAACCCACCCCCGAGACCCTGCTCAACAGCTCGATATTTTTCGATATCAAAGGGGTCTGGGGCGAGGTGAGCTGGGCCGATCAGCTATACCGCCGGATCCTGGACAAAGCCCGGCGCAGCCCGAGGTTTCTGGCCTCCATGGCTCGTAACGCCCTGCTACGCACGCCGCCGCTGGGGTTCTTCAAAGACTTTGTGATGGAGACCGACGGACGTCACGGCAATTCGATCAATATCAAGCGTCGGGGCACCGCGCCGCTGGTCGACCTGATCCGGGTCCATGCCCTGGCGGTTGGTTCCGAAGCGCTGAATTCGTTTGAACGCCTGGACGACATTATCGCCGCCGATATCCTGCCGCGAGGCCGCGGACAGGATCTTCGCGATGCGCTGGAGTTCATCTCCCTAGTTCGAATTCGCCATCAGGCGCTGGATCTGGACGACGAGCGCGAGCCGGATAACAACATCGAGCCGGAGAACCTATCCGAATTTGAGCGCAAGCATCTCAAGGATGCGTTCCAGTTGCTCAGTGATGCTCAGAAGTACCTGCGCTTTCGCTACACCCCCGGTCGCTAACCCGGTCAACGACGATGTTTTATCTCAAACCCGATCACCTCAACAGCGATTCCCGGCCGGAGCAGGCAGTCCAAGACTGGGCGACTGAGTTTCAACGGCTGGAACAGCAGGCCAGGGATCCGCGCCTGCAACGCTACTATCGGGCGGGCATGGTCGCCGCTGACACCCCGATCAGCAAGGCTCCGCTGGTGGCGATGGATTTCGAGACCACCGGGCTGGATCCGGAGCGTGACGGTATCGTCAGTATTGGTCTGGTGCCGCTGTCCCTGGCGAGAATCCGCTGCGCCGACGCCCGTGAATGGATCCTTCGCCCCCGCGTCCCCCTTTCCTCCAGCTCCGTGGTCATCCATGGGATTACCCATTCCGAAGTTGCCGATGCCGATGACCTGAGTAGCATTATCGAGCCACTGCTCGAGGCCTTGGCCGGTCGAATCCTGGTGGTCCATTGCAGCGAGATCGAACGTAAATTCCTGGATGCCGCGCTGCGCTTTCGAACCGGCGAGGGGATCCGCTTTCCGGTCATCGATACCCTGGAGCTGGAAGCCCGCCTGCATCGCCCATTGTCGATCTGGAGCCAGCTGTTCAAACGCCAACAGGTCTCCATCGCCCTGGCCGAGAGCCGCTCCCGCTACCGACTGCCCTTCTATCGCCCCCACCACGCCCTGACCGATGCGCTGGCCTGTGCCGAACTGCTGCAGGCCCAGGTGGCCGACCGCTTCACCCCGGAGACCCCGGTAAGCGAGCTATGGTCTTAATTTCCCGCTACTGATCGCCGGTCCGCAACTACACTTCAGGCTCAATGGATCACCACAAAACACCGGAGCCAGACCATGAAACAGCTACTCCCACTCCTGCTAGCCCTGCTGCTATGCTCCCCCGCTGCCAATGCCAAGGACAGCGATAACAACCGCTGGCAAGCAGTCAGAGCCGACGACGAAGGCACCGCGGTCTGGATCCTCGACACCCGAACCGGCAAGGTCAAGCGCTGCCTGATCAGCGGCGTCAGTGGACAGGGCAAACCGGACTGCACCCCGCTGAGTGATTAATGCTCTGATAAAAGCGCTTCACCATGCAACAGGGGCCTGGCCAGACTAACGAAGGGAGATGGGAGTGTTGCGATCTCAAGCCCTCAGCCGGTCTGCACCAACATATAAACCACCGTCATCGCCAACGTCAGCCCTAGCCCTCGGTTGATCCATCGCATCTGCTGGGGTGAGCTGAGCAGCCGTTTCAATATTGCCCCGAAATAAGCCCAAGATAGGGTGCAGCCGGTCATCACAAGCAAGAACAACCCGATGATCAGGCCAATCTGGATCGAAAAATGCTCGGTCGGATCGGCAAATTGTGACAATACCGTCATCGCAGCAATCCAGGCCTTGGGATTGAGCAACTGCACCAGAGCGCCGCTGACAAATCCTGAAGGCTGAGATTCATCAGCGGCGTTCTCGTTCCGTGAAAAAGCAATGCCCCAGGACAGATACAGCAGATAGAGTGCACCGGCGACTTTCAGCAGCTGGTATAGCTCCGGATAACGATCAAACAAACTCACCAAGCCAGCAGTGGCTCCGACAAACACCACCAGTACCCCAGCGGCAGTACCGGCAACAAAAGGAAGCGCAGCAGCAAAACCGTAACGATTCGAAATACCCAGCAACGTCAGATTACCGGCTCCAGGTGTGATCGACATCGACAGCGAAAAAAACAACAACGCGACTACCGCTTGAACACTCAGCATTTCAACTCCTTCACCACTCTTGATGCGTCTCGATAGCGAAGTAGTGTATGGAATCGGGCAGGAATTAAATTGCTTTATCTATTAAGATTCATACACATTAGAGCAGAATATTTCTCAAACAGACAAAATGAAGAAAGAAAAACCCAGCATGCAGTTTGATAGCACGGATCTCACCCTGTTGAAGCATATTCAATCGGATGGGCGAATCAGCAATAGCAAACTCGCTGAGAAGGTTAATCTGAGCGAAACGCCCTGCTGGCGACGTTGGAAAAAGCTCGAGGATGAAGGCTACATCGATCAGTATCGAGCAGTGCTGAATCGCAAAAAACTTGGCTTCAACGTGGTCGGTTTTACCCAGATTACCCTCAGCAGCCACGAGGAAGAGAACACCGATCTATTCGAGCAGTTCGTCGCCCAGACCGACTGGATCCCGTTATGCCACTGCGTCACCGGCACCTTCGACTTTCTGGTCCAGGTTGTGGCCCGAGACCTGGATGAATACTACGAACGCATCCACCAACTACGCCGCGTTCAAGGTGTCAGCGCGCTACACTCCAGCGTGTCGGTCAAAGAGATCAAAAACAGCAGCCTGCTGCCGCTGGATTAATCCTGCAGCCGAGGGCAAAGCGCTTGTGGAAGTCGACATGGCCAATGCCTTGATCATCAACGAATTCGAAGATCGCCGATAGATGCCTCATTGGATAGATTTTGGTGACTGGGTTGATCAACTTGGCTAGCGCGATAGTTCGCCATCACCACTCCCATCAGCACCAGCCCGCCGCCGAATAGCACCGGCAGCAGCAAAGGCTCATCCAACAACAGAATGCCGAACAGCACTCCGAACACCGGCACAAGATTGGTATAAAGCGCCGTTCGTGCCGGTCCCAACAAGGTCACACCCTGGTAAAACCACAGGAACGGAATCACCGTCCCCCCCAGTGCCAGGTAAAGAATCGCGGTGATCGCCTCTGAACTCAGCCCGACAAACAGACTAGCCGAAGGGCTGACCAGAGAACTGCCCAGTAACAGTAGGAATCCCCACAACGAGGCGTAGGTGGTTGCCGCCAGCGGAGTCAGCCCGCGTAGAGCCTGCTTACCGATCACCGTATAGGCGGCCCAGCTCAAGACCGCGGTGATGATCGACAGCTCACCAGCTCCCAGGCCGCTGCCCAAATTGTTGATCAGCAGGCTTAATTCACCCCGACTAACCACCAACGCCACCCCCAGCAACGCCACGACAAAGCCCAGCCACTTGAGCGGTGACATCCGCTCGCCGAAACCGACCGCCATCACCAGCGCCACCACAATGGGGTTCAGGGCCACAAAGATCGCGGTGCGCGACGCCGGCAACAGGGTCAGCGCCTGCAGGAAAAACAGGTTGTACAGAAACACCCCGGTAGCCCCCAACGCCATGGTGCTAAGCAGCTGACCGCGACTCAGCCGGGGCAGTCCGCCTTCGACTTTCCAACTGATCAACAGCAGCAACAGCAGCGCAACGCCGAAACGGGCGGTCGCCCCTGGCAGCGGCTCCACACTGGCACTCAGGACTCGGCCGGCCACAAAGGTCCCGGCCCACAGCATCGCCATCAGGATCAGACGGAGATGAATTGGTAAGCAGACTAAACGCTGGATACGGTTCAAGGAGTTCATCACAGAGTTGATCGATTTAAACTGCAGGAATGATATGGTTTCACTTATGTAAACTAATAAACAAATAAGGGATTGCTCATGACCAGAGTACAACTTGAGGTATTCTCGCTGCTGGCCGAGCTTCGCGGGTTTACGCTGGTGGCCCAGCGCCTGGGTATCAGTCAGTCCGCCGTATCCCATGCCCTCAAAAGTTTGGAGACCGATCTCGGGGTCCCACTGCTCGATCGCACAACGGCTCAGATCGAGATGACCGATATCGGTGTCCGACTGCTGCCCCGCGCCCGCGAAGTTTTGGGCCTGACCCAAACCATCCGCCAGGAGGCCGACGACTACCTCGGTCTACGCCAAGGTAGCCTGCGTATCGGCTCCTTCGGCCCCACCTCAACTCTGGTGCTGCTACCACCGATTCTTGAAAAATTTCACCAGAATTACCCCGATATCGAGGTGCATATCGATGAAGGCAGCGATGCCGATGTGGTGCAATGGATCCAACAGCGGCAGGTCGATCTAGGGTTCGTCGTTCTTGATGATGAACGCTTCGAAACCTACCCATTGCTTGAAGATCAATTGGTGGCGCTGGTACCCGGTAGCGGCGAACTGGCTGATCACGACCAGATTGAATTAAGCGAGCTATGCCAGCATCGGTTCATCATGACCGAAGCCGGTTCAAGTCCATTGATTGAAAGACTTTTCAGCGATGCTGGCTTGGTACCGACCATCAGCTCGCGGACCTCGCAGGTATTGAGCACCATGGCGCTGGTTGCCAGGGATGAAGGGGTCGCCATTGTCGCCGAATCCGCCATTCCGCAAATGGTGGAGATGCCGGGATTGGCAATCCGGCCGCTATCGCCCCGTCATCACCGTCGTGTCGGCCTGGCTCTGCTCGACAGCAATAAAGCTACGCCTGCAGCCCGAGCTTTTATTGAAATCGCTCAACAATCACACAGACGCTAAGGCCCCCGGCAGGCTTCGTCGACTCGCGCGGGTACGCTATAATCCGGGCCCGGTATACCTTTAACCGCTTCGCAATCTTCGAGGACCCCAACTTGACCCAGTTCCGTCCCTGTATCGACCTGCATCAGGGCCAGGTCAAACAGATTGTCGGCGGCAGCCTGAATGACCAGGGCGCCGCAACCAATTTTGTCAGCAATCACGATTCAGGCTACTACGCTGAGCTTTATCGTCGCCACAACCTGACCGGCGGCCATGTGATCGCTCTAGGCCCGGGCAACAGGGAGCAGGCGATCAAGGCCCTGCAGGCCTGGCCTCAGGGGCTGCAGTTCGGCGGTGGCGTCAATGCCGACAATGCCGCCGAGTTTCTGGAAGCGGGCGCCTCTCACCTGATTGTCACCTCCTACCTGTTCGAAGGCGGCCAGTTCAGTTGGGAACGGTTGGAGAAGATCAAGGCCGAAGTCGGTCGCGAGCGGCTGGTTCTGGATCTGAGCTGTCGCAAAACCGACGATGGCTGGCATATCGCCACTGATCGCTGGCAGACGGTGACCGAGCTGGCCATCACCCCCGAGACCCTGGCCGAGCTGGAGAGTCACTGCGACGAGTTTCTGATCCATGCAGCCGATGTTGAGGGACTACAGGGCGGTATCGACGAAGCGCTGGTCAGCCTGCTCGGTGCCCATGGCAACATCCCTATCACCTATGCCGGTGGCGCCCGTTCTCTGGAAGACCTCAAGCAGGTTGAACAGCTCTCCAACGGTCGAGTCGACCTGACCATCGGCAGTGCGCTGGATATCTTCGGCGGTAAAGGCGTTACGCTGGAGGAGTGCATTCAGTGGAATCAGCGCTGAGTTGCTGACAGCGATCGACCAACATGAACACTGAATTCTGCCCCCTACCCGACGGCGCCCGACTCTGGTACTGGGACGATTTTGCCCCGGGGCAGTGCTATCAGCTGGGCAGTTACTACCTCTCCAAGCAGGAGATCCTGGAATTCGGTCGCCATTACGATCCACTGACTATCCATACCGATGAAGCGGGGGCGAAACAGACCCCGTTGGGCGGCCTCTGCGCCAGTGGAATCCAAACCATTGCGGTTGCCCAGAAGTTACAGATCGAACAGCTGTTCAGTAAAACCGCCATCGTCGCCGGCGCCAGCATGAATAATCTGAAGCTTCGTCGGCCGGTTTGGCCGGATCAATCGCTCAGCGCCCGGATAAAGATTCAACGCTGCTACCGTATGCCGACCAACCCCAAGCACGGCATGGTCGAATACCAGATGTGGGTACTGGATCAGCAAGGCGCCCGGGTTGCCAGTTTTGAGATCGGCATCGTGCTGCAGTGCCGGCCCGACGCTCCTACAGCTGTAGCAAACTCGACGTCTACCAACTGAGTCGATACCAGCCCCGACTTTGCTGCAGTTGAAGCTGCAGCCCGTACAGCCGACTGAGGTTTTCGCTGGTCAGCACCTCGGCTTTCGGCCCGTCGGCCAGGATCTTCCCATCCATGATCAGCACCACCCGCTCGATCTCGGGAATGATCTCCTCCACATGGTGGGTCGCCAGCAGTAGAGCCCGTTCAGACTGGCACAGCTGCCGCAAGGTTTCGAGCAACTGATATGCCGCCCCGATATCCAGTCCGGCGGAGGGTTCGTCCATGATCAACAGCTCGGGCTGGTGTATCAGCGCACGGGCCAGTAGAAAACGGCGCTGCTGACCGGTAGACATCCGCTGATACATCCGCCCTTCCAGCTTACTTACCCCCAGCGAGGCGATAGCCTCCCGAGCCAAGGCGATCTGCTGCGGGTTCGGCTGTAAATGGGTATGAGCACCGATGGCGCCGAAAAAGCCCGATAGCACCACCTCCAGTCCGGTGGAGTACGGGGTATAGTCGACCTGAAGATCGTGGGAGACCAAACCGATCTTGCGGCGAAGATCCCACAGATCGACCGTTTCGGAGCCATAAAGCCTGACATAACTGTTTGGACGGACCACCGGGTAAATCTCCCGGGAGATCAACTTCAGCAGACTACTCTTACCCGAGCCGTTGGGGCCGAGAATCGCAACCCGCTGCTGCGGTGCTAAGCAAAAAGACAGCTCATCGAAGACCTGTAGATCTTCCCGGAAAGCACTGACACTACTGATTTCAACGATCGGGTGATGGCTCAAGCGACTCCCCACTTCAACGACCTTAACAATGGCTTAGGGGGTTAGGGTACTGCCAGGGCTGACATGCTGGGCGACAAGGTTATCCACTTGGCCGCTGGCTTGCAGCTCGGTGAGACTCGCGTTAAACCGCTCCATCAGCTCCTGGGCCTGAGTGTTAGACTTGGGAATGATGAGATGATGACCGATCCTGACAAAGGGCTTAGGCAAGACCTGAAATGCCTTTCGGCCGTTCACTTGCTTGCTTTTCAAAGCCTCGGCGGTCGTCCGGTTGGTCATTACCAGATCGACACGTTTTTTGGTCAATAAGCGGAAACAGCCTTCCATATCACTGGGATGGAGTAACTCGATACGCCCATCCTGCTGGAGCTGCTTTAGGCCAAACAGGTTATAGCCCAGTGGCTTGCAGACCCGCAGGCCATCCAGATCGGAGTCGGTCTCATATTTGAGAGGCTCAGAGGCCAGTCCGATAAAAACCTCTTCCAGGTTATAAAGCGGCTTCGAAAAAACCCACGTCTTTTGGCGCTCTTCATTCTTGGAGTAGGCAAACGTACCCATGAAACGCCCCCTCAGGGTGATCTCATAACCACGCTTCCATGGCAGAAAGCTGATCTCCACCGGCTCACCCATGTTGCTGAATGCCTGGGTGATAATTTCCGTTGCCAGACCACCGGCGGGGAGATCCTTACCGGTGAACGGAGGAAACTCCCCGGTCACCAGTTGATGGTTATCGGCTTTAGCTACAGTGGCTAGTACGGCGAGCAACAGCAAAGCGACAGCTCGCAGCTTACCGACCCGTAGTTGCTTATTAACCATCGTGGGATTCAAGGAAACGACTCTCTTGCTTGCAATCCATGCAAAGCTACGCCGAAAGTTTGGGATGTTCCATTAAAAATAGACCACCGAAGCAAATCTGCCTCACATCTGCGGCTATTTTCTATTTACGACTACTTCGCCTGACAAGGGTATAACCGCTGCAGCGACTCGGTGACCGCATCAATCAGTGCCGGCGCCGCATCAGGATTAGCAACAATATCTTCGACTACGGCATTACCCAGCTGACGGTAGGAACGGTCAAAACACCACTTGGCTTCACCGCCGGTTGCCATCTGCCGCTTTAGCGTATCCCGAATAGCGGTGACATAGCCCAGGCAAAAACCGCCCTTATCCGGTGAACTCTGGCAGATCGCCATAATATCCTGCGCAGTCGGCTTAGGCGCTGCCATGACTGGCAGACTCAGCATAGCGCCAAACAGCAGCAAGGTACGCGGCTTGAATTTCATCAGCTTCCCCATACGAATCAATCAACTAACCAGCCGCTAGTATACGCCCAGCACACTTCGATACGGAACTAGAGAAAATCTGAGATGGCGGCCAGGTCGAATGGTGGAAGGGTAAGTTTGGAGAAAAGCGGCAGCCCAAAATGGAGGCGGCCCCACCAGCCACACCCCGGCACACAAATCCACCGCTGTGGCTGCTCCCTTCCGGGCCTGACCAGGTTCACGGCTTATTGTTGCGGGAGGACCAATGGGGCCACCATAATGGCGACTATCACTCGAAAAAGCTGATAGTCAGCAACAGGGGCGGGATTATCCCCGATTCATTCGGAGGGCGCAACAGGGTTTTCTGCCTTTGCTCTGCTCAAGCTGCTGTTGGCAAGGTATTCCCGGATCATCCGATCGGCGGCCGGGTCATCCCACTCGACATAGCTGCGCAGGAAACTCAGCACCCGGCCCTGCGAATCGATGAAAAAACTGGACGGGAACACGTCGACGGGAAACTCGTAACTGAACGCCAATTTGGAACCGGTATAGAGCTCTAGATGCTCGACCCCCAAACGCTGATAGTAAGCCTTGGCACCTTCGTAGCCGCTACGATCCAGCGCCACAGCCACCACTTCGAAGCGCTCAGAACCCAGCCGCTGCTGAAGTCGGTCCAGCGACGGCAGTTCACGCAGGCAGGGCGGACACCAGGTGGCCCAAAAGTTCAGCAGAACCAACTTGCCCTTAAAGTCATCCAGACTGACCGCCTCGGACGCACCGCGCACGAAGTCTACCGAGTTGATCGTCAGTGGCGGATTGATCGGGATAAAGCTGTTGACGGTGCCATCGGAAGGCTCGGACTCATCATGATGAGCCTGCACTGAAATGCTCAGTAGCAGCATGGCGAGCATCACACTGGCTCGCCACAACCTAGCCATATCCCGACTAATGCTTAGGGACAACACCCTAATCACTCAAACTGGTGCAGCTGTTCGAGACTCAGGATGGTAATTTCCCGCCCTTTGACTTCAATAACCCCTTTTTGCGCCAGGGTCGACATCAGCCGCGAGAAGGTCTCGGGCTTGACCGACAGCCGCGAGGCGATTACATGCTTGGGTGAGTTCAGATAAAACTTGCAGCCATCTTGAGCACCGGAAGGCAGCTGACTGGCAAGGAATCGCACTACCCGGTAGGTGGCGTTCTGCTGGGTCAGGTTGAAGACGTCGTTCAAGCGCGAATGCAGCCGCATGCTCAGGTCACCCATGATCCGCATACAGGCATCTACATTGTGTTGCAGCAGCTCGTAATAGACGCTGCAATCGATGCCGTAGACCCGCGAGGCCTTGAGGGCCTGGGCGCTGACCGGAAACTGCGCTCGGCGCATGAACATCACCGCCTCGGCCACGGTTTGTCCGGGTGAGACGATCTCTATTACCTTCTCATTACCGTCCGGCGCAGTGCGGAACAGTTTGACCAGCCCGTCGGCCAGCAGGAAGAAGTGATCGGCGGGCTGCTCTTGGTAGAACAGAGTCTGTTCCGCCTTGAGCTCATGCAACCGGACAGACTTAATCATCTGTTCCAGCTCAGCCTCGGAGAAGTTGGAAAACAGGAAATGACGACGAATGGCGGCCAACGCCAACTGCTGCTGTTGTGCATCCATAAAAAAAGTGATCCTGAACCCAGAATTATCAATGATTTATTGTTTTACGCGCTAACGGCGGTAGCGGCTATTGTAACGAACACTTGAACCCTTTTCTTCATCTAATGGTAGACAGCGGCTTGCCAGAACGAAACTAATCCCATTGGAATGATTAAGCGATAGAGCCGAAACGGCCCAGCTCCGGCTTGAACACTATGAAAGCATGTCCTGAGGTCAGCCCCAGCCCGTGGGCAGCGCCATCAATGAAGTACGGCTGAACCTCATAGGCACAGCTAAACCAGGGTGCGGATCACCTTCTTATCGATCTTACCCACACTCGTTTTGGGAAGTGCCTCGACCAGCACGATCCGTTCCGGCACTGCCCATTTGGCGATCTCTCCCTGATCAACAAACTGCTGCAGATGTTGCTGGATCTGCGCCAGATCCAACTCGACACCTTCAACAGGCACGATCATCGCCAAGGGCCGTTCATCCCAACGCTCGTCAGGGATACCGACCACCGCCACCTCGACCACCGCCTCGTGCTTACTGATCAGGTTTTCCAACTCGATGGTGGAGATCCACTCACCGCCGGTTTTGATCACATCCTTGATCCGATCCTTGATCTGCACCACATGGTTGGGGTCGATCGAGGCGACATCGCCGGTATGTAGCCAGCCCCCGGCCCAAAGCTCCTCACTCTTTTCCGGCTCCTTAAAGTAGCCCTGGGTCAACCAGGGCGCACGAGTGACGATCTCACCCACCGCCTCACCATCGTGCGCCACCGGATTACCGGCCAGATCGACAATCCGCAGATCCACCATCGGCACCGGTATGCCAGTCTTGATCCGCGCACCTGTCTGCTGCTCGGCCGGTAGTTGGCGCGCTTCTTCGTCCAGATTGACCATCGTCAGCAGCGGGCAGGTCTCCGACATGCCGTAGGCTGTAACAAAGTTTATCCCTCGACTGGCCATCTCGTCAGACAGCGCCTGGGTCGGCGCGGCACCGCCGGTGAGCATATTCCAGCCTTTCAGGTCGGCCGTCTTGGCCGCCTCACAGCCGAGTACCATCTGCAGTACCGTCGGTACCCCGTGGGAGAAGGTCACCCCCTCGCGCTGGTACAGTTGCACCAGTTTGTTGGGCTCGTAACGTCCCGGGTAGACTTGCTTCACCCCCAGCATAGTCGCCACATAGGGCACTCCCCAGGCGTGGACATGGAACATCGGTGTCATAGGCATGTAGACATCGTCGCTGCGCAGCATCGGCACCGAATCCATAGAGCCCAATGCCGGCGCCATTGCCAGGGTATGCAGAACCAATTGGCGGTGACTGAAGTAGACCCCTTTAGGATTGCCGGTAGTTCCGGTGGTATAGAAAGTGGTCGCGATCGAGTTCTCATCGAAATCAGGAAACTGGTAGTCCGTCGAAGCGGCAGCCAACAGCGCCTCGTACTCACCGACCACCTTCAGTCCAGTCGCCGGCGCCTCGGCGTCGGTCAGTTGGATATAACCGCGCACGGTCTGTAACGAACCAGCCACCTGCTCGATCAACGGTAGAAAATCATCATGGACCAGCACCAGATCATCCTCGGCATGATTCATGGTGTAGATGATCTGCTCCGGACTGAGCCGAACATTCACATGGTGCAGCACAGCGCCGATCATCGGCACGGCAAAGTAGGCTTCCAGATAGCGATGGCTGTCCCAATCCAACACCGCCACGGTATCACCGGGGCTAATACCGGCATCGGTCAGCACGTTTGCTAGTCGTGCGATACGCTCATTCAAGCACAGGTAGTTATAGCGGCTGATATCGCTATAGACGATTTCGCGCTCGGGGTAATAGCGCTGCCCTGACAGCAGTAGGTTCTTTATCAGCAGGGGCGAGTGATGAGCATTAGCCGCTGGTTCCAAAATCCGTGTCTTCATTGGGGCTCCTTGGATATCGCGTTTATCGGCCAGTCGGCCTATTCCAAGCGTAGCTCCAATGTGCGCAGCCGCCAGCTGAGACTTAACATCTCAAATAGATAACTATTGGTTAGAACGGAAAACGACGGCTCGAATATCAACGAGGAATCGAGTAAGGAGTAGAACCAAGAAGAAAGTCGAGCAGAAAGATATATAGCGAGCCTGTTAGCGTATGATTCCTAGAAAAATACAGCCCAACGACTATTGAATGCCTACTGAGCTGTTATCTCAACCTGAGCGGTCATAGTCTCTAGATCAAACAAGTTATCGACCGTAACGATCTTCCAGTCTGACGATATCGTCTTCACCGAGATAGCTACCGGTCTGAACTTCGATCAGATCCAGCGGGATTTTACCGGGGTTCTCTAACCGGTGAACCTCTCCGATTGGGATATAGGTGGATTGATTCTCGCTGACCAGGAAGGTCTTCGCGCCACAGGTAACACGCGCTGTACCGTTAACTACGATCCAGTGCTCGGCCCGGTGATGATGCTTCTGTAACGACAGCTGCTCACCCGGCTTGACCCGGATGTGCTTAACTTGAAACCGTTCGCCCTGATCGATCGACTCGTAACTACCCCAAGGCCGATAGACACACTTCTGATCGGTCGCCTCCGGCCGCTGCTGTTGCTTAAGCTGGCTGACAATAGCTTTGACATCCTGGACCCGGTCCTTAGCCGCCACTAACAACGCATCAGCTGTCTCAACTACTACCAGCGAATCCACCCCAACCGCCGCCACCAAGCGATCAGTACTTGAAAGATAGCTATCACTCACCTCATGGGTCAGCACATCGCCACGGCAAACATTACCCGCTGCATCCTTAGGTGAAACGTCCCACAGTGACGACCAGGAACCGACATCACTCCACCCCGCATCTAAAGGCACCATCACCGCCCGATCGGTCTTCTCCATCACCGCGTAGTCGATCGAGATATCCGGGCTTTGTTTGAATGCTTCTTCATCAAGGCGGATAAAATCGAGATCCGGGTGCTCGCTAGCCAACGCCTGACGACAAGCGTTCAGCACCTCGGGTTGGAATTTCTGCAGCTCTTCCAGATAGACCGATGCCCGGAACAGAAACATACCACTATTCCAGAAATAACAACCGGCATCGAGATAAGACTGGGCCGTCGCCCGGTCAGGTTTCTCAACAAAGGCTTTAACTTCTCGTGAAACCTCTCCCTCACCCGCTTTGATATAACCGTAGCCGGTTTCCGGGTGAGCCGGCACGATACCAAAAGTCACCAGTCCCCCTGCAACTGCTGCAAGCCTGGCTTGATCTACAGCGCGATGGAAAATCTCATGGTCCTGAATCACATGATCGGCAGCCAGTACCAGCAATAGAGGGTCGTTACCGTCCTTAACCGCATGCAACGCCGCCAATGCCACCGCCGGCGCTGTATTACGCCCAGCTGGTTCCAAGATGATCCCACTTGGCTTGTAGCCCTCTGCCCGAAATTGCTCGGCCACGAGAAAACGGTGTGACTCATTACAGATCACCAAGGGTTCAGCCAGACTTCCCAAGCCAGCCAGGCGAGCCGCGGTATCTTGAATCATTGTGGTTTCATTGACCAACGGCAGAAACTGCTTTGGGCAGTGGCCACGAGAGGCTGGCCATAGACGGGTTCCAGACCCGCCAGACATAATGACCGGCACTAATTGCTGACTATCCATTTGTTGCGCGATCCTCTGTTTTGGTTAGAAACCTACGCGCTCCAGTGTAGTCTAAAAACCACCGCCCTTAGTACGCATTCTTATGAACAAAGCCTTTGAAAATAGTCAAAAAGATTATTTTCAAATCAAACCAGAGCGACCAGTTTTCGATGTAATAAAGATCATACTCAACCCGTTTTTCCATCTTGTCCAGCGTATCCGTTTCGCCCCGCCAACCGTTTATTTGCGCCCAACCTGTAATTCCTGGCTTTACCAAGTGGCGCTTCATATAGCCCCCAATTAATCCCTTGTACTGTTCATTATGAGCCACTGCATGGGGACGGGGGCCAACAATCGACATACGCCCCTGAAGCACATTAAAAAACTGCGGTAATTCGTCTAAGGATGTACGTCTTAAAAATGCACCTAAAGGAGTGATACGAGAGTCGTGCTTCTGCGCCTGTTTTACCACAGCTCCATTATCCTGCGCAGTCATGGAGCGAAACTTGTAGACCTTGATCTCTTCACCATTGATACCGTAACGACGTTGCTTGAAGATAATAGGGCCAGGAGAGGTCAACTTTATCGCCCCGGCTATCACTGCCAAAATCGGACTAATCAACAGCAGAATTATTAGCGACAAAACTCGGTCTTCTATCCCCTTTAGTACACGACTTATTCCATCCATCGGTGATGCAGAGAGATCGATTACCGGAAGACCTGCAATTTCGGACACGGAATGATTGATCAACTGGAAGCCAAAAATATCTGGTACAAAGCGTAGATCAACAGGGACATCATCTAACGATTCGAAAAGAGCCCGCATCCGCTGCTCATCTTCAAGAGGAAGACAGATCCAGACCTGATCAACTTTGTGTTGACGTACATAATCCGGACAGGAATCTAGATTCCCAAGTACCGAGAGGCCATTAAGAAAAGTGTTCAGTGTAGGCTGAGGGTCATCGGTGAAAAAACCTGCAACCTGTAGTCCGGTCCAATTCTCGGACAGCAAGGTTGTTGCCACCCGCTGTCCGAGCTCATCAGATCCGACGATAACTATCCTACGACTATTCAGCCCGTTTTCCCGTATGTAGCCCAAAAACCCACGCATCAGGAAACGGGACACCACAAGCCAGGCTAAACCCACTGAATACCACAGCCCAAACCAAAGTCGCGAGTACTCTTCTGATGTTTTGGTGAGTACAGCCAGCATGGCCAGCACTGCAAATAGCGAAGTCCAGCCCAAAAACAAAGCTCGCGCCTCCTCCATCTTGGTTGCGCCGCGCCATGTCCTGTATATGGAAAAGAATGGGTAAACAGTAAAAGAGGCAAAAGAAGCAACTACAACTGCTACGGTGTAGGCATGGTGAAAGGTACTGGTTCCAATTGCCCAACTCATAGCAACCCAGCAACTGAGCACAAGCACCAACCAATCTAGACCACGCAGGGTCCACATCAAAGTGTGAGAGTGCTCCTTAAGGAAGCCGCTGTATTTCATGCCAGAGATAAATCCATTTGATTAAGCAGCGGCCATTATGCCTTAGCCGAAGAAAACTCCATAGTGCCGCATAAGAGTGAAGCACCCAGGAAATTCGCTCATCCCCCGCTCTACCGTTCTAACGATGTTGAGCAGGTCTGTATAACGCTCAGCTAAGCCTTACACAGAAGAACCCTAGTTCATCCGTCACGATCTTTGTTGCTTGTGATCCAGTGCTGCAAACAGATGTTATCTTCCCCTTCAGAGCTTCCCACCATGGGAGCCTGGAAGAGGGAACCAACTGATTGAGATTGTGCGTTGTAGAAGAACTGAGTATAACCTAAGGAACATGAGATTAAGTCCCTCAGCATGAGACAATCCACGCTCTGATGTACAGAGGGCTATCCATGGATCACCAACTCTCCTTCGCTGACAGTAAGTTTAACAACAAGCACCGCCAAGCCCGCAAAGAAAAATTTCTTTGGAAGGGGTAACTATCTGACGCTCACATTACGATGATTGTAGTTATAAATAACTCTTATCTTTTATATTTATAAAAATCATAGAGCAATAACGTTATGTTTTTTGGATAGTCAATTAAATAACGTCTAATAAGCTTTGGCTCATCATACATCCTATATAGCCATCTTAAATTCAATCTATCAATCCAATAAGGATAATAATCAATATTCTTTGAAGATGCTGTTTGATGAAAAAATCCACCACAAGTAAAACCAACACCTCTCCAGCCAAGCTCCCATAAATCCGCCAAAAACCGCTCCTGTAACGGGCTCCCCATTCCGACCACGACAACAGCGGGAGACTCGATTACTAACTGTTGTAAAAACGTCTCTCTATCGCCTTTTGAAAAATATCCATTTCTTACTATGGATAACTTGAGACCTTCAAACTGTGCTGATATTTTACCAGAGGCAGAACATATTTCGTTGTCGCCAGAGCCAACCAGACAAACATCTAATCCGCGCGAAGCAGCTTCAGTAAAAACTTGAGGAGCCAAGGATGTCATATCAAAGGATTTTCTAGAAACCCTAAGACCTAGTAAGCGTAGAACCCAAACCAAGCCAATACCATCCACAAAGACCCCGGTTGATTTATCAAAACTAAATTTAGATTCCCTTAAAACACCATAAGAGTAAGGGTTAACAAAAGTATAAATTGCAGGTGAGGTTAAGGAAAACTGCGAACATAGACGATTAAAAAACATTATAAAATCAACTCATATGCAAGGAACTTTGACACAATAACGATAGCAACTAAATATCCAAACTTTTCAATATCTAGCCTCCCTCGAACTAGACTCCCAAGTGCGAAACTCCCCTAAAGTAGTTAAATAACTATCGGCAAAGCCGGCGGCTTATCTAAGGCACATGCTAACAAGTACTGCTTCTTAAGCAACTTCGCAGCTCTTGCAGTAATAGACGCCTAAATCAGCCAATTTAAGGTCATGTTCGCCAGATTTGTTCTTAGCATAGCTTACTCCTTCAATGATAATTACTTCCAGCAAAGTCCCTTTTTTATCAATACACGGGATCGAGAGCCAAGAGCAGAGCTCCTCGATTATCTTGCGGGCTAACCATAATTATCCAGCAGGTGGCGAAAGTTCATAATAATTATGGTGCTATTCGCAATTGCTCCGTCGATCGATAGTTCTGCAAACAAACGCATGGAAGCAATTTCGTGGTGCATATTTGACATCGCTGAATCACTCATGCAGTACCAATTCAGATACTCAGCATCTTTGACAGGGATACCGGCGGCGACTGTTACCGACTCGGGGTAGTAAGGCTCGATCACTTACTTCAACCACTGTCAGGGGATCAACGATTCCCCCCCCCCCCCCCCAGGAAGATCACTTTGCGAGTCTGAGGCGCTTGTTATGGTATTAGCTGCAGGAGAAGGAAAGCTGATAATCCATCGACAACTCTTCTTGGTTAAAGCCGAGGATTGTATCAAGCTGGGGACTTAAGCGCAGATTTTCTAAAAAACACGCTACTATCTCCAGACTTAGAGTAATAACCGAACGCGATAGCTAATGAAATAGCAGAAAAAACGCTATTAAAAGATGAAACAGACAGCGCACTTGCCAGCAGGACTCCCCAAACAAATAGGACACTTCTAAATTTCAAGCCAGAGATAAGCACCCCGCAAGCAGAGAAGGCCAAAAGAAATACAAGCCCAAGAACCCCATGATCAAACACAACACGCAAAATATACGAGTGTAATATTACCGAATAGCATGAACCATCACCAGAAAAACTAAACAAACTAGACCAATAGCTAAGGGTAGAGCAAGACTCACTGCTCAGCGGTGTTAAACTAGCATTTCCGATTAAATAACGCCACCATTCCCAACTTGAAGTCTCATAAAGCCAAATCGAGAGAAATTTAAAACGGTCAATATTATAAAATTGTCCGTCTGTCCTTACCATAAAAAAATACAACACAAAACCGAAAAGAATTAGCAGGCCGATACTACTTGTTATAATACCAAGCAAATTAAACCTAAAATAACTAAAATAGAAGGAGACAAGCAAAATTCCTAAGCCGCTTCTAGACCCAGACATGATAACAACCAAGGCGAAAAGAGCAAAAAATATATTTTTGTATTTTATATTATCTAAAGTTGCAAAATAATATAAAAAAGCAAGAAATACTAATTCAAAATTATTTTCAGCAAACAAACCTGGTCTAGACCCCATTCTATCTGTAAAGTTAAAAGCGATTGAATAACTATATTTAGTTAAAAACAACAATAAGATCGTTATATACAAAAAACGAACAAAGTCAGAATGGAAAATATTTTTCCCAAAAAAAGGAAGCAACACAAGAACATAGAAAAAGGCTTTATACGCCTGAATAAAATCCAAATAATTCACATCATAATATAATGCTAGTGCCGAAGAAAAGAGGATATATAAAAAAGAAAATAACGAAAAAACAACTCCCAATAAGCTCAATTTTGAAATAAAAAGAAGTGACAAGACAATCAATATTACTTCAAATATTGTAACTACTGGCAAAACATTACTTTCATATAAAGAAAAAACACCAACCACTGCTAAAGCCGTTAAAGTTACCCACAATGTCTTTAACGTAGAACTACCACAAAAAACTTTAGACAACGACACGGATACCATTTCTTATACCAAACATATTAATTTATACAACTAGCACATATAACTGAAAATAGCCCTGATTTATCCCTCCCCCTGCAATCTGTAAACATCATCAAAAAAAGACAGCCGCTTTCCTTCAGTATGCTCTAAAGAGAAAAAATACTTATCTTCCTCTGAGACTACAAAGTCCTTAGACTTAGAACAGAAAACGTCTAATTCTTTTGCTATATGAGCTAAGCTATCACCTTTGAAATCAACCTTTTTAAACCAAGAATAATTCATCCCAGAATCAATAATACTTGTATCTTCATACCCTACGACGACGGGAAAACCTAACGCTATATATTCTCTAACTTTCAAAGGACTTCCTTCATCCATGCCGTTCCTAAACAACGCTAAAGAACCAATACAAATATGACAATTTTCAAGCAGTTTCATATACTTATCTGATTTTAAATAACCATGATAGTGGACATTATTCAGCCCCTCACCCTCTAACCCAACAATATGAAACTCAATATGAGGTAACTCTTTTGCTAAAGCTTCTATCAAATCTACGCCATGCCAAGGCTGGTTAGGGCTTCCCATAAAAAATAGCTGGGTAGAACTATCCGTACTAGGCCTCTTTAACGTTTTATATTTAGTCGTATTTATACCATTCGGAATCCCTATAACATGTTTATTATAGAGCTTATTACTGTCAGCAATAGCCATTTGATGCGTTACTGTCACCAGACCTTTACTTTTTAGAATAATAATTGGCCGTAAATACTTGTTAGCTAGCCAAAGAAGGAAAAACTTAATCCTTTTATATTTTTTAAATAACCCCCAGAACTCTTCAACTTCAAATGTATTCGCCTCACCAATACATTTATACTGAGAAAGAATTTTCAGTAACGTAAAACCAAATGCAGAGTACCTAAAATAAACAATATCCGGACCAAAACTACTTAGATCTTTAACAATATCTCTACGGATAAAAAACCGCCCAAAATCCGAATAACATTTAAAACCATAATCTGACTTATTACCACTAAAGTTAGTACAAAATATCTCAACGACATGCCCTTTCTGCCGCCAAAAATCAACCTGCATAGTTACTTTCTTTGTAACACCGTCTTGCTTTGATAAGTCGTGATTTACTATATACGCAATCTTCATAAGAGCAACAACTTAAACTTCATTTAGTATTTCAATTAAGCCATCTATTTTTGATGACATAGACCAGCTTTTTCTAGAGCGCAAAATATTTTCGTTTATTATCAACAGTTCGCTCTGGTTAGAACTAATATATTGTAATTTATTTTTTAAATCATTGATGGAATTAGGTAATGCTACATAGCCAAAGTTGTTATCATTGACGATATCTCGAGCTTCCCCTCTGGGTAAAAAACCAAATATAGGAACTCCCAAATTTATATATTCGTAAATTTTAGAGGGTATACAAGCACCAAAATAATCGTATCCAAGAGAAACAAAACCAAAGTCATAGCTATCAACAACTTTTTCTAAAAACTGCTCTCGTGGTATTGAATTATAAAAACTAATATTACTTTTTATCTTAATTTTTGAACCTGAATGACCATAAACATCAAGAGATACGCCCTTACAACTAGAAAAGAAATTGCTAACTAAACCTGGGTTCTGGTATTTCTCTAGTGTTCCTCCATAAAAAGCAGTCAATAATTTTTTTTCTTTTCTCTTTGAAAAATCACAAGGGATAACTGTAGAGTCTATATAGCCAAAGTGATTTGTAACGACTTTAGAGCCGGTCCAAGTATCTAGATAAGCCTTATATGAATTACAGCTTGTAACAATCACATCTACATTATCTAAATACTTTGAAAAAACCTTATTCCTAGAAAAGTTTGTATACTTCCCCAGCCTTTCTCCATAATAAGAGGTATAGGAGACAGGGTCTCTAAAATTGGCAATGAATTTTGACCCAACTTCATCTTTGACAGCAGAACCAACCATTAATGAGGCGAGATCACCTCCTGTTGAACAAAAAATTATATCGTTAGACCTCACATGCCCTATTAAGTACTTAGCAGCCTTGTTAGCCCAACTAGCTAAATAATCTGGCAACAAGTTAATTCTCTGCAGATTACGACGAATTTTTTCAGGGATTCGGCCAGGGTATATTGAAATAAAATCATCTGAAAAAACTTCACTGTCTAAGCTGGCTGCTACGGTTACAACAATAACGTTAAAGCCACGTTGTCTTAGTAAATTCACAGCTCCTTCACGCATGATGGCGCCACCCGAAAAGGAAGTATGCGTATAGCTTCTCGTTATATAATATATATTATTCATCAAAACATACCTCAAACTCTTGAATCCATAATGCAACAGTATAAATTCTAAATATTTTATTAAAATTTACACCTTTTTGATTTATGAATTCGCTTTTGAGTTTTTTAATATATTTTTTATTAAAAACTTGTGTCTTTAAAGACAAAATAAAATCAAATTGTTCGCATATATCTTCAAACAACGGCCCCATCATGTATTTATGTTGGGGTGAGATAAATCCAGTTTTATCCTTTCTTTCCAAAACCGCAGGGCTAACAAATTGTGATTTTTTTGCGAATAATCGTAAAGGCTGCTTTGCGACACCTGCACTAACCCTTATAGCGTTATCGATTTTCAATGCTGAAAGAACAAGCCTATAATCCAAAAATGGCAGCCTAGCTTCTATCCCATGAGCCATAGAATTTCTATCTTCGTAACGAAGATATTCGGGTAGTGCGGACTTAGAAATATTATAAATCAATCTACCAGATAAGTTAGTCGGAGCCTTAGCTTTCGTACATGGCCTGTTAAGGATTCGTGGCAATAATAAGTGCCAGAGTTTAGGAGTCGTCTCTTGCAGTATAAATAAAGGCAACTGGGAAAGTGTCTTAATAAGACTATCGCCACGGATCTTACTATAAGCGTTCAATTCGTAGATAAAGGTATCAAACTTACCTGATTTTAAGATATCTATAAGGTTACAAAGGATATGTTCATGATAGCCTGAAAATATCTCATCCGCCCCTTGCCCATTTAAAACAACTCGTATATCAGTGCTATTTTTTATACGGCTATACAATTGATACTGGTAAATAGGAGCCAAGCTCCTCAAAGGCGAGTCCTGGATATAAACTTGTTTACGCACGTTTTTAGAAAGTTGACTTAGATCTGGTTTGTTATAGCTAACATCAACATCAAGATATGATTCCGTTTTTTTAATATAAGATTCTTCAGAAAACTTAGGATCGTCGAACACCGAGGAAAAAGCATGAAATGATCCAGAAAGCTGTTTTGTTGCACCAGCTATAATAGACGAATCAATTCCTCCGCTTAAAAGGCCACCAACTTCCACATCAGATCTATTACGTAACTTTATTGAATCCAACAAAAGTTCAGAATAATTAACTGAAGAATCTGTTTTATTAAGTTCTTCAGACACATCAAAATACGAAGTTTTTATGATATTTAGCTGATTATCAATTTCATAGTAAGTTGACGGTTCGACCTGTAGAATACCATCAAATAAGGTTTCTGAATCATCATCAATTAAATTATATTCTAGAAATTTAGCCAGCGAGTTAATATTAACTTTTTTCTTAGATAAGCTTTTGATCTCTGACGACACTACCAAGCCATTATCTATTTGATAATATAAAGGCTTGATTCCAAACCGATCGCGTGAAAGAAAAACACGATTCGTTTTTTTATCGTAAATACAAATAGCCCACATACCATTAAATCGTTTAAAACAGTCTGTTCCCCAATATTGAAATGATTTTAAAACGACTTCAGTATCTGTTGCTGTTTCGAATGAACAACCCAATTCAATTAATGTTTGCCTGAGCTCTATATAATTGAATATTTCACCATTAAATACCAAAGAAAAATCTTTATCTACAAATGGCTGCAAACCATCATCTGACAAATCGATGATACCAAGGCGCTTATGACCCATAGCAGTATCATAATGAGCGGGCTCAATATTATTTACTATCTCACCTAGCTTATTCGACTTATATAAAAAGTTTTGTTTACCTAGTGTAAAATAAACACCTTCACCGTCTGGTCCTCTGTGGCTGATTCTGTCAAAAAGCTCAAGAAAATCCAAAGCACTGTCACTTCCAGAATTGAAGAACTTGCAGAAAACACCACACATATCAACTTCTCTTAACCAAACTTACAATATTTTTTAATTCACGCCGTGGCGGTTTCATCGCATCCTCTAAAGGGTAGCCAACAACAATACTTAAAAAACAATAATATTCACGACCAAAATTAAAGAGCTCTCTATAATACTTTTGTGATGAATCAATATGTTCTGACGCATAACAACAGCAACTAGACAGCCCTATTTCATTCGCTTTTAAAATAAAATTTTGAGCGAACATGCCTACATCGATACTATCTGCAAACTTTTCGCTGTAATTCGATCTATTTGAAAATATAAAGATACGGTAAGGGGATTTCTCAAACAAACTTGCATTATTTGCTTGCCCAACATCATACTCTTTGTCGTTCTGAAGAATCCCGACCTTAAAGGCTTGTCGATTACAAGACGCGGGAGCTTTTTGGGCAACGTTAATGCAACTTTCTATCATTTCTAAAGGAGGTATTTCTGGTTTAAAAAATCGAACTGATTTAATATCAAAAATAGATTCACCAGGATCAGCAGCAGCTGTTAAGAACTTGACCTGCTTTGCTTCATCAGCCAGCCACTGATTATAATTATCTAAAACAGATTCAGCCCAAATTAATATATTTTCTTCAGTTGAATTTCTATCTCTTAATTCTTTAATCAGACTTATTACAACATTGCACCTTTCTGTACCTCGATCTGAAAAATCATTTTTTATACATTTTTCTAAAAGATGTGCTTCATGCTTCAAACGAACAATCACATAGTCATCAGATTGTTTAGACAACATAAAAATAGAGTTAATCTTAAATACAATCGGATTTAGAGTACAAAACTGTAAACTATTTTTAATTGAGGAAAAAACACCTCTTAATGATTTAACTAATTTCATTACATCTCCATATCATCACAACCGCATATAACTCAAGGCCTGTTGAAGTTGGAACTCTAAACTTACAGAGTACAGCCATATTATCACCAATTAAATCAGTGAGCTTAACAGGTATAAAACCAAAAAACCTACTACTCCCCACATATGGCCTTAAATAAATCTTATGTTCATTAATAAAAAAGGAACACGAAGGATCATCACCAACATTAATGCTATAGCGCTTGCCAAATAAGCCATATAGATATCCAAATTTAGAGTAAAGAAATGAAAATATCTTATGAAATATTTTATTTTTAATCTTTTGAAAAGGGCTATCAAATGGCGTTATTGCATTACTAAAGTAAGGCACAAATGATATCTCACGCTCAGGCGTTATCATGGCCTGCAACTTAATTTTATACCGATGATCATTCGGATATATTTTTGATTGATAAGGTATAGAATTGGTCAACTTAACTAACTTAGCATCATTTGATATTGCTTCAAATTGGAAGTAATTCTCAAAATTTATATCCACGTATTTAAACAGGAAAGGTTTAAAATGACCTTTTTCGACCAATAAATATCTAGAGAGAAAGAAACTAGCATACACATGCTGATACATATAACTATCGCAAGCAACGCGTCCATTACTGGCGGCTATGTTAAGCCCTACACAATCGCCGGTAATTATATAATTCGTCAATATTCTTTCAATATCGTCTTTATGCAACTCAATTTTTTTCTTTAATACTTCATCATTAACTTCAAGTGTGCAAAGTATATAGTATAAACTTGCATACCCGTAGGCTGAATTTTGAGAACGGCCAAAGAATAACCCTCCACTTCCCTCAGAAATAATTGACAATATGAAGGAAACTCCTCGGTTAATAATATCCTTAAGCTCGGGAATATCAGCTTTTATCAAAATCTCTATATTTCGGCAATGATATACTAAATCAGGCACCCCTAAACCATTTATTCCGACTGAGTCAAAAACCAGGCCTGATTTTTTATCATAGAATACTTCTTTGTTTATATTGTCAAATTGACCATTGTTAATAAAATACAGATATTTATAATCCATAGCTGCATATTTAGGTAACTTATAAGAACAACTACCCTGTATTCTATCTATAAGCTTTAATATTCGAGTTTCTTTTTTATATTCATAAGCGATCGTTAAAGACTCTATTACAAAATCAGAAGTTCCATATTTAACTAGCGAATTTACCTGCTGATCAATCAAAAAAAGCCACTTTTCAATCGGCTTATTAAGCAGAACTGCACTTAATAAAAGACAACCATAGTGATATTGATGATCTAAACCATCTCCCTTTATAGAGTCAATGCTTGAATTTAAATTCTCATATATAGCATCGACATTTAGCATTAGCCCCCCTTAACTTTTAAAAAACAATCTTAAATTTCAAAAAATAATTAATGCGACTGTAGAAAAATAAAGCAACAAGAACAAAGCGGATCTCTAAGATATGAAACAAAAATAGAAGGCCATTAGTGTGAATCCACAAATTATTTATTGCTGATTATTATTAGCTTTTTTTCGACCTATTTCTGAATCGATGAGTAAGATCTTTTTTAAAGCTACTACTTACCGAAAGCGACATTGTACAAATAAGAATCAAAGAAAGAGCTATAACCTTTATAGACAAAAGCAAAGTACCAACTTCAAATGTATTTTCTAATAATTTTATTAACAACAAAAACACAAAAGCAAGCACAATTAATTCAAATATCCCTTTATAATCTAGCGAAATCTTATCTAGCTTTTGTGACGAATAAAATATGAACGCCGTATAGGCTATCATACTAAACAGCGTACTGTATGCTGCAGCATACATACCAAAATCAGGAATAAATATAAAATTAAACGCCACATTAACAATAGCTTGAATGAAGGCAGCGACACTTATTATCCACGTTTTGTTATGAAAAGAGACAATATTAGTAAATACTCTATATATACCACTAAAAATATAAACGGCACCTAAAATTGGAACTAACAAATATGCTTCAAAATAATCAACAGTAGTAAAATAAAACAACAGCTCTTTAGAAAACAACACTAAAGACAAATAGAAGGCTATGCAAAATGCCAAATAAGCAATAACAAAATTTGACATGTTTTTCTTTGCTTCAGTTTTATCATCAACCAACCCAGACATTGCGATCGGCCCTTGTACCTTGGTTATTGCATCATTAACAACATACATTAACATTGCAACTTGAGCAGCAATAGAATAGACACCAACCTCTCCCAGTTTTCCAAAATGCGCTAATATAATCCTATCAGAAAACATAGCAATCCAACCTGCTGCTATATTAGGCACTAAAGGTAAGGAAAACTTCAAACTCCTTGATAAGATTGTGAAATCAATGTGAAATGATAACCATTTATTTTTTATTGCAAAATATAACAAAACCAAAAACTGAAAAAGAGCCATACCTCCAAGTGCATATATTCTTGCTTCCCAACCATAATGCTCAACGACTAATAGATATATTGTTATGAAAAGCGCTATAAGCGACATTAATATTTGAAAGATCGCTAGTCTTTTCGCTAGTAAGTTAGCACTCCAAATTAACGTAACCATTATCGCTAGTTGATTTAGAAGTTGTGTAAAAACAACTACAGAAAATGTAGCTAACGTCACACTTGGTAGGTCACTAGTAAGATAAGGAAATAAAGCTAATGTAAGCAGACATACAGCGATGCCCCAAAATGATATAAACCAAAAATGAGAACTGAATAAAGATCTTACTTTATTCTCAGATATATTCCTTTCTGTATAATAAAATCTATTAAAAGCTGAATCTAGATATATAGATATAAATATAGGAAGGATTCGTCCTAGAGACTCTAATGTTGAAAGTGTTCCAAACTCCTCTACTGACAAATAGGCCGTGAATATTGGGAGGAGAATAAACCCCATTGCTTTGGTGGTAAGACTACTTAATAGATACCAAGGAGTATTTTTAAGGTACTTCTGGAAATGCCTGCCAGCATGTACTTTTATTTTATCAGTCATATACAATTATTATTTTATATATTTATTTGGCATTTTTATATGCTGTAATAATCCTCTCTATTTGATATTGATCTGTCAACCTTATCCCTCTAATCTTACTAAGCAGATTAATATTTCTAAGAGCACTACGAATTATTTCAGTTACTCCGACGAATTTTAAAATTGACATATTGCTATAGTTTGGAGAGGATGATGTTTTTATTACAGGTCTAATTTCACTTACGGCTCGTAAATAGTTTTTCCCATCATCAAATCCGATAACCCCTGAAATAATATTTTTACGTTGTGAAGTTACATTATTTGATTCATTAATAACATTGATAATTTCTTCTGTACTGTTTACAACCATATTCAATGAACTAAAATCAGATATTTGATAGCTTCCCCTGGCTGTAATATCTCGATTAAAATCACCTCCACTAGGATTAATTAAAAATGTTTCTTTGCCTAACAGCCAGGCCTCCAGACAAGTAGTTGTTTCATACCCCCCCCAAAGGTCAGAAACTGATATTAAATCACTAACAGAGTATGGACATTCCCTAGGTTTTGAATAATATACATTGGATAAATTAATTGATTGTTTAAATTCATCATAGAAATAATCAGTTAGTCCTGGATGCGGCCGTAAAATAAAAAGCACATCCGGATTATTGGAAATAGCCTCATATATCACTTTTTGAAGCAAAATAAAATCATTTTGATGGAGTTCCTTTTGGCCTTTTTTAAAATTTGCTAGTATTGATTTCTCATTTTTAAAGAAAAAATCAGTATCATGGACACGATCAAAACCCCATCCAGCCAATCCAATGATTTTTCTATAATCAACCCCATGACCAACTTTACTTAAAAAAGTTTTTTTATCTAAAAAACGTAAACGCTTATATCGATCAAAAGCAACACCGCCAACTACTGATGTTCTCCCCTGCAATTGAGGGTAATATTTATGCATAAGCGATTCTGAGCGATAACTCCATAAAAGCATTTTTTCAATATAAAGAAATTTTTCTTTATTATTCCCCCAAGTCATTTCTTCTATTGCTGTTTCTCTAGTATTTCCTTCTGCTATCAAAGTAACAATTTTTATATTTAGGAAGTTAGCTAGCTTACATAAATTATGATTTATTAAAGCACCTTGGAAATTACTTAATAGCAAAACCTTAGGTCTATATTTCATCAAATAATATATATATGAAAAAATATCACCTGTAACACAAACAATGTTTCTTTTACGAAGTTCTAGGATAACCGGAGCAACAGCATGAGCATCACGCTCATTATTCGGCCACTCCAGGTTTAGGACATCAATATTTTTCATTCAGCTAAAATTCTTTCAACTGTAAAGGCTTCTGCTTTATTAAACCCATGCGAAGCACCTCGTAATATAGCTAACGCTTCTACACA
This sequence comes from Motiliproteus coralliicola, assembly GCF_003345655.1. GTDB lineage: Bacteria > Pseudomonadota > Gammaproteobacteria > Pseudomonadales > Balneatricaceae > Motiliproteus > Motiliproteus coralliicola. Next base: position 312,261 of record NZ_QQOH01000002.1, on the reverse strand, counting down.
CTTATAACTACGGCTATGGGGAAATTTTCTCATCTCATCATCATAACATTTTAAAGCTGCTAATTTTTTATTCCAAAAATCAGAAATGTCGACAATATAATTAGGGAAGAATTGTTCAATACTAGATGAATTCCACTCGGTACTGGACAGGACTTCAAAAGACAATATTTTTTTGATACTTGACCATGATAATGGTCGGCAAGCGGTCATGACTGCCGAATGTGTAACGCGGTGATCTACATTCAAATCTAAGGCAAAGTGCGTGTAGACAATTTCAGGCTTTATATCATCTATTACTATTTCAATATGTTTTACAACATCAAGTAACGGAACACTATCCATTTTATTATCAGGAAAATTTAATTGACGGACATCGCTAACACCTAATGCAGTCATTGCTTGATTAGATGCTGTTTTCCTTCGTGAAGAATCGTCAGAATTATTGTTTCGTGAAGAGACACCATCAGTCATAAACATTACTGTAACAGAGTCTCCTTGTGAAACATGCATGGCGATAGTACCACCACACCCTAATGTCTCATCATCCGCATGGGCTGCAACTACTAATACCCTCTTAGTCATCAATCAGCTCCCAAGAAGTGGCTGTTCCACGTACCACATCCGCAGTAATTCGCTTGCCAATCAGTTGATCGTAAAACTTCGGTGCCAAACCATATCCAGGTCTAATACGGCGAATATTCTCCGGAGTAATGATGTCTCCAGCTTTCATATCTGTAATGAAATAAAGAGATCGGCGGAATTTAAGGCTGGCATGCTCCACTGGCTTGCGCTCATACCCTGCTTTACCGATTGCCTGCCATGCGGCTTCGGTTTGCTGACAAAGACTAGTCAACTCATCGGGCTCTAAGGAAAACTCGCTGTCAGGCCCTTTATCTTCTCGGCTTAAGGTAACGTGTTTCTCAATCAAACAGGCTCCCATCGGGATCGATGTGACCGAAACGGCTGTGCCCAAGGTGTGGTCTGACAGCCCGACAACACAATCAAACCGCTGTTCGATATCGGCAATGGTCGAAAGGTTCGCTTGATCAACAGGCGACGGGTAACCGCTAATGCAATGAAGTAATACCAGCTCTTTACAGCCACCTTCACGAGCAGCCTCTACGGCATCAGTAATCTCATCGAGATCCGCCATACCGGTAGAGATAATCATCGGCTTACCCGTCTGAGCTACTCGCTTAATGAGTGGCAGATCAGTCGCTTCAAATGAGGCAATTTTATAAGCGGGTGCATCTAAAGACTCCAAAAGGTCTACTGCACTCTCATCAAAAGGAGTAGAAAATACCGTTATGCCTAACTCCTTGGCTTTTTGAAACATCGCCTCATGCCATTCAAATGGGGTGTGCGCCCACTGATACAGATCGTAGAGTTTGTAGCCATCCCAAAGGCCACCTTCGATCTGAAAATCTTCACGATCACAATCTATGGTCATCGTATCAGCGGTATAGGTCTGAAGCTTGATAGCATCTGCTCCCGACTTTGCCGCCATCTCGATGGTTTCCAAAGCCCGTTCTAAAGACCCATTATGATTGGCCGAAAGCTCAGCAATAATGTAGGGCTTGTGTTGATGACCAATCTTTCGGCCATCGATTGAAATATCCTTCATTGTTTCAATTTCCTAGTTATAGTTACCTGAGCACTCAAAACCCCATCTTCCAGCTCAGCATGACTAAATTGGAGCTGAAAATCTCCATGATCCAGAAAAGCTTTGGGATAGCCCTCTGCATCTAACATCCGAATGTGATCATAGATAGCCTCGACTTCCCCATGCTCAGGCAGCACAGATAGATCAGGAGTACGGCGAGGAAAACAAACTGGCTCTCCAGACTGGGGAACCGGCTGCGGCTCTTGCTCTACTATGTTGCGTATATGGTCGTAACAAAGCGTTGCAACCCGCTTAAAGATCTCTTCTGCTCTCCCCTCCAAACTAAAGGGTATCTTTCCGTAGACGGGCCCGGCATCAAGTTCATTGACCATTCTAAGCGCGGTCAACTGAGTGGAAGTGTGACCTCTGGCTATCAGGTTTTGTAACGGGCTCCCCCCTCTTCCATAAGGAACATCTGTCATATGAAAACAAACACATTCAAACCGATTCAGAATTGCTTCAGGAACAATCCAGCTCCAATGTGGAAAGAAAATATATCTGGGGTTGATCTCTTCCAGACGTTCAAGGTTCAGCTCTTCACGAGTCTTTAACAGCATCCATTCACCAGGCAACTCTTGAATAAAAGAATCAAATGCTTGGTGATTCCAACTTTTTATAGTCGCAACCACATACTTGGTTTGCGCTTGAGGCTTATTCATCATGATAAATTTTTAGCCGGTACTTCCGCCCCCTATGGGTAAAAAATGCAGGGTAACGTTCGTTGTCTACAACCCTCAGCAAATCAAATTGCTCTACAATGGTTTTGTTAGGATCCAGTTCGCTATCAGTGCTGGAGCGACGGGCATAGAAACTTTCGGTTCCATGCTGTGGCTTAGGGGATATATCTTCAAAAAGGTCAATACAGTCAATGCAGAGAGAAACGGTCTTATCACCTTGTGCCGCTCGCCAATCAGCACAAAGCTCCCACCCTTCGAGTGAGATCTCGCCTTTGATCCATATAGGTCCAGCATCTACCTCAGCCGTAGCCTCAATGACGCATATCGGAATCTGATGCTTGCCCTCAAGGATTTGCCAAGTCATCGGGGCGAACCCTTTTCCCTGTGGAAGGTCGCTCTCATGGACGACCAAATTGTGCGTATTCTTGGCTAAGTTTTCCGATGAGACTATCCGGGTACAACCCAGCATAAAACAGATATCACCTTCAACGATGGCTTGTTGTTCACAAGCAAATACTGCCTTAATTCCTCTTTGATCAAGCTCCTTGCACAGTTTCTCTGCAAAGGGCAATATCCAGGAATCGTTATCAACCAGCACCGTAACCTTGTTAACTTTCTTCATGGAGTCAGCATTACCTCAGAGGTCCGGAGAGCTCCACGCCCGTCGCATATAGAAATAGCCGCTGATACAGCACCTTCATAGGCTTCTCGATCCGTCATCCAAGGCAACAGCTCCGCCTTCATCGAAGAGTCACTTATAGGCCTTATTAATTCAACGATGGCTCCTGTCGCCTTTAAACGGGAAATAATCGTTTTTTGATTGGCTGCGGTAATTACTGCAGCGGTAGGCAAACCCATTGCGCAGCGCTCCCAGGAAGTAGCACCCGCAGCTCCTATCGCCAAGTCATGTTCTCTCATCAGCTGGGCCATATTTTCTGCCCCAACCAAGATCTGCGCTTGTAAAAGAGAAGCTTTGGCTCTGAGGCTATTCAGATGGGGATTCGCCTGCCCGACAATGACCGTTATCTTCCCTAACTCTGATCGCCAGCTCACTAGTGCATCAAGCACCTCACCAGTCACGTTATCTGGGTCCCCTCCCCCCAAAGAAACCAATAGATCTCTGGGAGGCCAACGCCTGCTCGTGGCGGGCTCAAAGTCATGCTTATGAAGATCAAACTCATCTCTTAATAAAGCAAAGCCAGCTCCAGCCAATACTCTGGCCACCTCTGGGACTAGCCCCTTATATCTAGCCTCAGTTTCTCCAAATGTCTGATCGAGGAGCAAGTCACAGTCATACTGCCTATCAGCCAAATCATCGATTACCATCAATTGCTTGGTATTAGAGCGAACAATACGATGCCATTCAGCGTCAGTCCCGTAATGATCCACAATCAGCCAATCAGCCCCTTCAGGCCACTGCTGCAGAATAGTCCTTCGAGTTGCATGACTATCTTCTGATAGAGTTCCACCAAGCCAACGCGCATGCTGTTCCAATGCTTGGTTATCCAATACTTGATCATCAACTGGCAGCGTAACAACCCGGTAGCCTTTCTTATTGATAAACTCAATCAGGTTACCCCGGTGATCTCGACACACAAAAATCGCATCAAGGCTTATACACTTTGACTGCAAATACTCAAGCAAGGTCAGGCAACGCATGACATGGCCGACCCCCATAGCTACGCCAGAATCGGCACGCACAACTACCTTCACTGCTCGACCTCTTGGTTCTTTATCAGCTCAAATAGCAGCTCGGCGCATGTCCAATCTTCTAAGGTATCGATATCCTGAACCCTATGACGGGGTAGCAGAACTGGGACGGTTCCTGGTTGGAAGAATGTTTTCTCTCCCAACCAGGCTTCACGCCTTCCCCAATAAAACTGCCCGGCGTCATGGTATGCTTCTTCAAGATCTTGAGAGCGGGTCATAAAATGCTCAGGCTGAAACATTCTTACACGCCCTTGAACATCAATTTTTATCGCTCTCTGAATAGGGAAAGGAAAACTGGTTACCGAAAATGCGTAATCGCAAGATTCATTTTGCAAAGACTCCAAACCGCGAGATAAGTCTTCAGAACGAATAAAAGGAGCCGTTGCATAGATACAGCAAATGTCTTCGGCCTTATAACCCTGGCTATCCAGCCACTCAACGGCATGCTTAATGACCGGAATCGTTCCTGTAAAATCGTCCGACAGCTCTTTTGGCCGAACGAAAGGCACCTCTGCACCCCAAGCCTGGGCAACTTCCGCTATTTCATCATCGTCAGTAGAAACAATAATACGGTCAAAACAGCCACTGGCTTTAGCCGCCTCGATTGACCAAGCGATCATCGGCTTGCCACAAAACTCTTTAATATTTTTGCGCGGAATGCGTTTGCTGCCACCGCGTGCCGGTATTACAGCAACTCTCATTGCAGTACCTTCGTCAACACTTCAATCACCCGGTCCTGATCTGCTTCACTGAGCAGCGGAAACATCGGCAAGCTAATCGCCTCGCTATAATAGCTCTCGGCTTGCGGGTAATCCCCTTGTTTGAAGCCCAGTTGCTTGTAATAAGGCTGAGTGTGCACAGGGATATAGTGCAGGTTTACGCCAATCCCTGCCTCACGAAGCTCGTCAAAAATTTCACGATGAGAACGCTTCAACTGCTCTGTTTTCAGCCGGACAACATACAGGTGCAACCCGGAGTAACCATTCGCAAGTTGATAAGGGGTGATGACCGGCAGCTCGGACAACAGCTGATCATAGCGTGTAGCCAGTTGGTGACGCTTGGCGACAAACTGATCCAAACGCTGCATCTGACTGACACCCAACGCGGCCTGCAGTTCGGTCATCCGATAGTTGAAACCAAGTTCGACCTGCTGGTAATACCAGCCACCATCAGGTTTATGGGTCATCAGTGCAGGATCACGAGTGATTCCGTGGCTGCGCAGCAGTTCCATCTTCTCAGCCAGAGCCTTATCGTTAGTCACTACCATGCCGCCTTCGGCAGTGGTAACGATCTTGACCGGATGAAAACTGAAGATGGTGATATCGGAATAGCGGCCATTGCCGATCGGCTTGTCTTGGTAGCGCCCACCGATCGCATGCGAGGCGTCCTCGATAATCCGGAACCCATAACGCTGTGACAACCGATGAATCTTCTCCATCTCGCAGGGCTGTCCACACAGATGTACAGCAACCACCACTTTAGGCTGGCAGTCATTTGCTTGAGCGACGATAAGTTTTTGCTCAAGGGCATCTGCGCAAAGGTTATATGTGCGTGGATTTATATCGATAAAGTCGACCTGCGCTCCGCAATACAAGCCGCAGTTGGCCGAGGCGACAAAGGTGATCGGCGTAGTCCACAACCAGTCACCCTCTCCTAGCCCTAGAGCCAAACAGGCGATATGCAGCGCTGAGGTTGCGCTGTTAACCGCAAGCGCATGCTTCGCGCCACAATAATCGGCAACAGCCTTTTCAAAGGCCGGCACCTGAGGCCCCTGGGTCAAGAAATCTGACTTGAGCACCGCAACGACCGCATCGATATCGTCCTGAGAAATATCCTGCTTACCGTAGGGAATCACTGAACTACTCACACTTCAAAATTTGGATCTACATGCTCACGGATCAGGTCGCGCAGCCCCTCTACCGTCTCCCACTCGGTGTTGGTACCCGAATTGTACTTGAACCCGAAAGGAACCTTGGTAGCCTGATGGTGATCGATATATTCGTCTTCACTGTAGGTGAATGAAACCGAGGGCAGGATCGCGTAATAACGGCCCAGATCAATAGTATTGAGCGAATCTGTATCGGTGATCATCTCCTCGTGCAGTTTCTCGCCCGGACGAATACCAACAACCTTCAGTTCACACTCAGGTGCAACCGCCTTGGCGACATCCAGAATTTTGTAAGAAGGGATCTTGGGAACGAAAATCTCACCACCCAGATGGTGCTCAATCGCGAACATTACCAGATCGACACCGTCCTGCAGCGAGATATTAAAGCGAGTCATCTTTTCATGAGTGATCGGCAGCACCCCTTCAGGCCTGCGACTGATGAAGAAGGGAATCACCGAACCGCGTGAGCCCATCACATTGCCGTAACGCACGACACTAAAGCGAATATTCTTCGAGCCCTTGATATTGTTTGCAGCAGTAAACAGCTTATCAGAAGCCAGCTTAGTCGCACCGTAGAGGTTGATCGGCGCACAGGCCTTGTCTGTCGACAGCGCAACAACATCATGAACGCCGCATTGCAGTGCTGCATGAATCACATTCTCCGCACCATCTACATTAGTACGGATACACTCGGTCGGGTTGTATTCTGCGGTATCAACCTGTTTGATAGCCGCAGCATGAATAATCACATCTACGCCTTCACAGGCTTGAATCATCCGCTCCCGATCACGAACATCGCCGATAAAGAAACGTAGCTGAGGGTATTCATGAGCAGGGTATCTTTGTTTAAGTTCAAACTGCTTCAGCTCATCGCGCGAGTAGATAATAATCTTCTTAACATCTGGGTAACGAGCCAGTATCGTCTTGACGAACTGTTTACCAAAAGAACCGGTGCCTCCGGTAATTAAAACTGTCTTGTCATTGAGCATTCTTGAATTACCTTTATCTTTAAAAAAGATACAAAGATCCGCCAACTACCTCTTACCAATAAAGAGAAATCTTTGCCGGATTTTAAAATAAAATCAAAATATATGGCCTGTTTCAAAAAACAGGCCATAAGGTCTTATAAAACCAACTTGTTTTACCAATAATGACGTACTAAACGCCAATACCAAAGCCATGGCGACCTGCATTAATCCAGTGTTCAGATCAAGCAACCACAAGACCAGTAAAAACACGGCAAGAGTAATCACATAATCCAAAAAAACCAGCGTTCTTGATTTCAGGGCATACAATCCGTAGTGCGGAAAATAAGAGATAACTAGAAACACATGCACAACTAATAGCCACCAAAAAATCGGCAGGTATTCCAGGTATCCCGGCTTACTAAGAAATTCTAAAACCCATCCATCCAACAGCATCAAATCTCCGACACAGACAATCACGCAGCCATCACCTAAAGCATCAAACAGCAAAGGTAACTGCGATTAAGTACCGCCTTCAGAGCCTCACTGCCGTTAGGCCACAATAGCTGCTTAAATGACCAGTTATTGACCTTTACTACCCGCCTGCATGCTGGAAAATTGGCATGCAAACGATAGCGAACGGCCATAAATAGCCTGCCTTAAGCAGTTACTCCGAAATAAACGGTGAAATGGCTCATGAAACAGGACTTGTTCGTAGGTTCCCTAGTTACACATCCTATTAATAATTCAACGTCCAAAATGACGCCATCCCGACAAATCGAAGCCGCCAGTAATTAGCAATTTCATCATACCCAGATACCCCGCGTATCGATAACGAGCTTATCGCTGAGCAATTCATTACTAATGAGTTTAAATTCTTTATGATCAACCAACAGGACTATGATGTCAGCCTGTTGCATCGCATCATCAAGACCTGACAGCTGCGCCCCACCCTCGATCTGATGGGGTATCCGTTCAATATTGGGTTCGACCGCTAGGCAGCATTGTGGAAAGAGCTCCACCAACTGCTCGGTGATTTCCATCGCGGGACTCTCGCGAAGATCATCGATATCTGCTTTAAACGCTAAGCCCAAGCACGCGACCGTCACATCTTTAACGGTTTTTTCTGGGTTTGCGATCAACCAATCAGCCACAGCCGCTTTGACCTTCTCTACTACCCAGCTAGGCTTACTGTCATTGATCGTGCGCGCTGTATGAATCAGGCGAGCCTCCTCAGGTGCAGAGCTGACAATAAACCACGGATCCACGGCTATGCAGTGCCCGCCAACCCCCGGCCCCGGCTGCAAGATGTTGACACGGGGATGGCGATTAGCCAGCGATATTAACTCCCATACATTGATATCCAGCTTATCGCAGATAACTGAGAGTTCGTTGGCAAAAGCAATGCCGACATCACGTGACGCATTTTCGGTCAGCTTAGCCATCTCCGCAGTGCGGGCATTAGTGATTACACACTCACCCGTCACAAAAGTCTCGTATAGCTCTACACTTTGCGCAGAGCATCGAGGTGTCATACCACCAATCACCCGGTCATTCTCGACCAACTCTCGTACAACATGACCCGGCAATACCCGTTCAGGGCAATGTGCGACATTCACATCGGCACTATCACCTACCTGCTGAGGAAAGCTCAGATCTGGACGAGCCACGGCCAGCCATTCGGCTAGCTGTTCAGTAGCACCGACCGGTGAGGTCGATTCCAAAATCACCAAATTGCCCTTAGCCAGTACCGGAGCAATCGATTTAGCAGCCGCTTCGATGTAACGCAGATCGGGCTCATAATCGCCTTTGAATGGAGTAGGAACAGCAATTAGAAACGCATCGGCCGGCTCTGGTGTTGTCGTTGCACGTAGATAGCCTTCGTTCACTGCCGCATGGACAATCATATCCAGATCGGGCTCAACGATATGAATCTTGCCCTGATTAATGGTGCTCACAGCCGACTCATTTACATCTACGCCAATAACGCTTTTTTTACGCGAGGCGAACATCGCGGCGGTCGGCAATCCAATATAACCCAACCCAACCACTGAAATTGTTTCAAAAGACATTCATTACTCCCTACTAATTCTATCAATTCGGACCGATCTTTGAGCGCGGGGATCAGTACGGGATTACATTTAATAAAATGGGCTATTGGCTGGCAATCAACCCATCAATAATGCGCTGGCAGGCCTTGCCATCGCCATAGGGATTATGGGCAAAGCTCATACTGTTATAGGCTTCTTGATCGGTCAACAACTGCCCCACTTCAGCAACGATCTTATCGGCATCTGTACCCACCAGCTTCACCGTCCCAGCCTCGACGGCTTCAGGTCGTTCGGTAGTATCACGCATCACCAACACCGGTTTGCCCAGTGACGGCGCTTCTTCTTGAATACCGCCAGAGTCCGTCAGAATAACGCTTGCGTGGTTCATCAAGTACACAAAGGGCAAGTAGTCCTGCGGCTCAATCAACACAACGTTATCGGATGAACTTAGCAGTCTGTTTACCGGTTCTTGAACATTAGGATTGAGGTGGACCGGATAGCAAAACTGAACATTTTGAAATTCATCCGCCAATAAGCGAATTGCCTGACAGATCCGCTCAAAGCCGCCACCAAAACTTTCACGCCGATGGCCCGTAATAAGCACCAAGCGTTTATCTGCTTCAAGGAATGGGAAGCGTTCAACCAGTGAAGCATTCAACGATTCATCGGATTTCAGCTTCTCTTTTACCTGCAGCAACGCATCGATCACGGTATTACCGGTGACAACAATCGACTCATCCGTTACCCCTTCATTAAGCAGGTTCTGGCGTGAGCCATCCGTGGGTGCAAAGTGAATGGCCGCCAACGCGCCGGTGAGTTTCCGGTTAGCTTCTTCCGGCCAGGGTGAATAGAGGTTACCAGTTCGCAGTCCAGCCTCTACATGCCCAACCTTGATCCGCTGATAATACGACGCCAGCGTAGTGGCAAAAGTGGTTGCCGTATCACCATGAACCAACACGTAGTCCGGCTTAAACTCTTCCAGTATCGGTTTCAATCCCTGTAGGATGCCGCAGGTGACATCGGTCAGATCTTGCCCTGGGCGCATCAGATTCAGGTCGTACTCGGGTTGAATCTCAAACAGCTCCAGTACCTGATCGAGCATCTCCCGGTGCTGCGCGGTGACACAAACATGAGACTCAAAACGTTCATCGACTGCCAATGCGTGGACCAGCGGAGCCATCTTGATCGCTTCTGGCCGGGTACCAAAAACAGTTAAAACTCGCATATAAATTCTTACTATAATTTCTGTAAACACTAATAATTATCAGCACATCGTCTCAAATAACGCGTACGTGTTGAGACAAAGGCTGTTACGAATGAGACTTCGTCCAAGGAGCTACTATTAGTTAAAGACCTTTACTGACAAGGGACTCCGTTCTCGTCGACCATATCCCCGTCAAGTATTCAGTCTTCATATCAGCGCGATGCATTTCAAGCTTCTTTTCTAGCAGGCACCACAAGCGCCAAAATCAGCCCAAGCACGCCGCCCAACACAATAGAGATGGCTACAATCAGCCGTTTCTTAGGTTTGATCGGCTTTTCAGGTTCAAAGGCTTGAGCATCTATTTGTACAGGATGAATAGACTGGCTATCGATACTAATCGCTTTTAGAGCGGCAACCTGCTCTTGTAGGTCTCGTAAGCCTTCGATAAAAGGATCGTCCGATTTACGGTTCTCCAATTGCATTATTTCAGCACTAAGAACTGTGGTACCACGCATAAACAAACTGCTATGATCAACAATATTGATCGTTGATTTTAAATTAAAACCAGCAGTTCCTGGTGCGGTCATTCCAATAGCATCTGCCACTTCATAGGCTTCTCGTAATTGTGCTATTCGATCCTGACGCCGCCGCTTGGCTAGGCTTCGCTTACTAGCAATCTGTTGCTCTAGTAGTTCTATCTGCTGGTCCTGAGTTCTAAGTAAATTGGAAATTTGATCAGACACAACCTTCTCTTGAACATAAGTAACAAAAGCATTAAGCATAGGAGCAACACTTTGCTTATCAAAGGAATCCAAGCTGATACTGGTAAATACAATACTACCTTTCCTTGGCTTTTGTATTTTTAAAGCCCTATCAAACTGCTGGAAATCTATCCCTTTACCAGCTTTTGAATTACTGAACAGACCGCCCTGCTTCTCCTGATCAAAGAAAATTCGGCGCTGTTGCTTTGAACCTAGCTCATTCAATACTTGATCGTAAACCACACTAGGCTCTAAGCGGCGTTCAGAGACATTCAAGGACTGTAAATCCGCTGCTTTTGGTGGCATCAGATGTACCTTGGCTTGATAGACCGGCTTGGCAAAAAAAAGGAAAATCAGTGCCAAAGCAACAGCAACTACCGTTGTCAAGAGGACCCACAGTTTGCGATTCCAAATCTTTGTAAAGAGTTCGGCAAGGTCGATTTCATCATCCCTGTGATGACTCATTCCGTTCTCACGGGAGGCTTCCGGTCCGCTCATTCTGATCTATGCCTTATCTGGAATCTGAATTAATTTTGAAAGGGGGTTGCATCCCCCGCCCCTTCACGGAATACAAACCACTCATCATCGACCATATTGACCACAGTGGTCGCTTCCATGCCGCAATAACCACCATCAATCACCAGATCAACCTGGTTCTGCAACAGATCACGGATATCGTATGGGTCTGTTAAAGGTTCTTTGTCGCCAGGCATGATCAGTGAGCTGCTCATGATCGGCTCGCCCAGTTCTTCGGTCAGCGCCAAGGCGATGGCGTTGTCGGGAACTCGCAGACCAATCTGACGGCGCTTGGGGTGCAATAAACGGCGTGGAACTTCCGGCGTGGCTTTCAGAATAAAGGTGTAAGCACCGGGAGTATTCTGTTTCAGCAGCCGGTAAGCGCTGTTGTCGACCTTGGCGTAGGTCGCCAGCTCCGACAGATCACGACAGACCAGGGTAAAATTGTGTTTATCATCGAGACGGCGGATCGCTTTGATCCGGTCCAGCGCCCGCTTATCCCCTATGTGACAACCTATTGCGTAGGCACAGTCAGTCGGGTAAACCACCACCCCACCTTGGCGAATAATCTCAACCGCTTGGCGAATCAGTCGTTGCTGCGGATTTTCCGGATGGATCTGAAAAAACTGACTCAATCTGAATACCTGCTTCGTTATCAGCCCGAACTCGAGGCGCCCTATAATACAGTTCAGCCTTTAGCTTGTAAGAAAAGTGTGACACCGCACTTAAAAATAGGAATTTTTCCTAGACGCCATAGCCGTCAGGGTTGCTTGACTGCCAGCGCCAGGCATCGGCCATCATCTGCTGCAATCCCCGCTGGGCCTGCCAGCCGAGCATCTGGGCCGCAAAAGCCGGGTCGGCATAACACTCGGCGATATCCCCCGGTCGTCGGTCAACAATCTGATACGCAACGGGCCGTTCAGATGCCTGTTCAAAGGCACGCACCATCTCCAACACACTGTATCCCTGCCCGGTACCCAGATTACAAGTAATGAGTCCGCCTTTGAGCTGAAGCGTACTCAGCGCCTTGAGGTGCCCGTCGGCCAGGTCGACCACATGAATATAATCACGCACCCCGGTACCGTCCGGCGTCGGATAGTCGCCACCGAATACCGATAGCTGCTCCAACTTACCGACAGCAACCTGGGAAATGTAGGGCAGCAGGTTGTTGGGTATGCCGTTGGGGTCTTCACCGATCAGCCCTGACTCGTGGGCACCCACCGGATTGAAATAACGCAGTCGTGCGATTCGCCATTCAGGATCAGCTTTATAGAGGTCACCCAACATCTCTTCGATCATCAATTTCGATTGACCGTAAGGATTGGTCGCCGACGTTGGAAAGTCTTCTCGAATCGGAACCGAAGCCGGATCCCCGTAAACTGTCGCCGAGGAACTGAATACCAGGCTTTTAACCCCGGCCGCCGCCATCGCTTCGCACAGCGTCAGGGTGCCGGCGACATTATTCTGGTAGTAGCGCAGTGGTTGTTGGCAAGACTCCCCCACCGCTTTCAAACCGGCAAAATGAATCACCGATTCAATCGAATGCTGTTTAAACAACCGATCAAGACAATCTCTATCGCGAATATCGCCCTGCACAAAGGGCACGGCTTGGCCGGTGATCTGTTCTACCCGCCGCAACGACGCCTGACTACTGTTACTCAGGTTATCGAGCACCAGAATCTGATAGCCGGCTTCCAGCAACTGCACGCAGGTATGGCTACCGATATAGCCCGCGCCTCCTGTTACCAGTACGGTCATGGTTCCCAACTCCCTTTTATTGACTATGCTAACTATCCGGCAACGGGGCCGTGTCGATAATTCTGCCGAAACCGGATGAAGTCGCTGCGTCTCCTCACCCCAGCAACACTAAGCTCGTCATTGTACTTCGACTAAGGCTGCTCACTCCAACCGTCTAGACTGAGCTGCGTCAATATCAGGCAAGAAAGGGCGGCTTTATCGAACTCAGATAAAAAATATTTATCAGAGACTGCAATGAATATCGATTGGACACCCCCCCCTAGATCACCACAGAATGATTTGATAGGCCAACGTGCCCCCAGCACGAAACAGGCTCAATCGATAAACCCTCGAACCAACAACATTTCGCGAGGCCCCTATGACCACCGCACCTGCCGACATCACCCCCTACAACCTGCGTCAACGGATTCGTGCCGGGGAGCATACCGGCAACACTTCCGGTTACAGTCAGGGCTTTGTTCAGGGCAACCTGGTGATTCTGCCCAAAGACTGGGCCAATGAGTTCCTGCAGTTCTGCCAGCGCAACCCCAAGCCCTGCCCGCTGGTAGGAATGTCCTCGGGTCCGGGTAAATATCTGCTGCCTGATCTGGGTGAGAACCTGGATATCCGTAGTGACCTGCCCAGCTACCGGATCTTCCGTAACGGCGAAATGGTCGAAGAGGTCACCGATATCTCTGACTACTGGCAGGATGATCTGGTCACCTTCGTGCTCGGCTGTTCGTTCTCGTTCGAAGAAGCCCTGATCGCCGATGGACTGGAAGTTCGCAACGTCACCGAAGGCGTCAACGTACCGATGTACCGTACCAATATCGACTGCAAGCCGGCTGGCAGCTTCAGCGGCCAGATGGTCGTCAGCATGCGCCCGTTCAAGGCCGCCGATGCAATTCGCTCGGTCCAGATCTGCACCCGCTTCCCGTCGGTCCACGGTGCCCCGGTCCACCTGGGTGATCCGTCACTGATCGGCATCGAAGATATCAACCGTACCGATTTCGGTGACCCGGTGACCATCAACAGCGATGAACTGCCGGTATTCTGGGCCTGCGGCGTTACACCTCAGGTGGCACTGGAACAAGCCAAACCACCTTTCTGCATCACCCATAGCCCGGGCTGCATGCTGGTGACGGATGTGCCCAACAGCAAACTGGCGGTCCTATAAAGTAGCAAGCTAATTGCACCAGGGCGTCGATAAAGATGCACTCAAAATGCTCATTTGCACGACAGCAAACTGCGCTTTTTCGTTCATCTTTGCCTAACCCCGGCACAATTAACTCACTACTAAACTAATGAGATTTCGATAACGAATAACAACAGGTGACACGATGAGCCTCAAACTGAACTGCGATCTCGGCGAAAGCTTCGGCTCTTGGACCATGGGGATGGACGCTGAAGTCATGCCCCATATCGATCAGGCCAACATCGCCTGTGGTTTCCACGCCGGCGATCCGCTGGTGATGAAGAAGACCCTGGCACTGGCCAAAGCCAACAACGTGACTGTCGGCGCCCACCCGGGTTATCCGGATCTGGTCGGTTTCGGCCGTCGCACCATGAACTGTCAGCCCGATGAAGTCGCGGCGCTGCTGCAATACCAGATCGCCGCCATCGATGGCATGGCCCAGTCACAAGGGCTGGAGCTTAACTATGTCAAACCCCACGGCGCGCTCTACAACGACATGATGAAGAACACCGAGCTACGCCAGGTGATCATGCAGGCGATTGCCGACTACCACAAACCACTGGCGCTGATGCTGCAATCCACCCCCGATGCGGCCGCCCACAAGGCCGAAGCCGAACAGGCCGGTATCAGCCTGCTGCTCGAAGCCTTCGCCGATCGCTGCTATGACGACGACGGCAAGCTGCTGGCACGGACCAAGCCGGGTGCCGTACACACCAAAGAGAAGATGCTGGCCCAGGTCGAGCAACTCAAAGCAACCGGCACCGTCACCACCGTCAGCGGCAACACCCTGAAGCTGGATGTCGACAGCCTCTGCGTCCACGGCGACAACATGGCGGGGGTTCAGGCCATCGCCGAGATTCGCGCCCTGATCAGCTAAACCCGGAGCCCCGATATGCAAATTTCCGTTGCCGGTGAAAACGCGCTGATCATCTATTTCGGTGAGCAGACCAGCCCTGAGGTATCGGCCAAGGTGCAGCAGGCGGTAGAGATTATCCGTCGCGATCTGCACGAGCTGATCGTCGATCTGGTGCCGTCCTATGCCTCGCTGCTGGTGATTTACGATCTGATGAAGACCGATCATCACCATGTCCGCAACCACCTGCGCCAGTCCCTCAGCGGTCTGGACAACGCTCATAGTGCCGAAGGCCGCCTGGTCACCCTGCCGGCCTACTACAGCACCGAATCCGGACCGGACCTGCAGCAGCTGGCCGACAATGCCGGACTCAGCGTCGACGAGGTGATCGAGATCCACCAGCAGCAGGAATACCGGGTCTATGCGATCGGTTTTGCGCCCGGTTTTGCCTACCTGGGCGAGGTCGATCCGCGTATCGCTGCGCCGCGACTCTCCACCCCCCGGTTGAAGGTGCCCCGTGGCGCCGTTGCTATCGCCGACCGCCAGACCGCCGTCTACCCGGCGGAGTCGCCCGGAGGCTGGAATCTGATCGGCCTCTGCCCGACCCGGATGTTCAACCCCGACGCCGACCCGACCATGCCGGTTCAAGCCGGCGATCGCGTCCGTTTCGAAGCGATCAGCCGTGAACAATTTATCGAGCTTGGCGGCGAGCTGCCCGAGCAACCTGATCCTTCTGAACAGCTGGGAGGGCCCCTGACATGAGCACCACAACAACCGGCTTCAAAGTGATCCAGCCCGGCATCCTGACGCTGATTCAGGATGCCGGCCGTTTCGGCCAACACGGCATCGGCCTGACCACCGGCGGTCCACTCGACCCGCTGGCATTTAACTGGGCCAACCGTCTTTGCGGTAATGCTTCTGGCACCAACAGCTCGGGCGTCAGTGCACTGGAGGTCAGCATCGGCGGTCTGGTGCTCGAAGCCCAGATCGAAACCCGCCTTTGCGTCGCCGGCGCGGCGATGCCATTGAAGATCAATGGCGAAGAGCGCGAGCTCTGGCGCTCCCACCCGGTTATGGCGGGCGACCGGATCGAATTGGGCTTTGCCAGCGACGGCGCCCGCGCCTATCTGGCAGTAGCCGGTGGCTTCGATATCGCACCCAGCTTCGGTTCCAGCGCCACCGTTACCCGGGAGGGGATCGGTGGAATCAATGGCACCAAGCTCCAGGCAGGCGAGCTGTTACCGGCCAATCCGGCCAAACGCGATGGCTGCCTGGTACTGCCGGAGAGCTACCGTCCCGAATACGGTAAGCATGCCAATCTGCGGGTGATCCCCGGCTACCAGCAGCATGCATTCAGCCGACTGCAGCAGCGGATTTTCTTCAGCAACGACTACAAAGTCTCCGATCGCTGCGACCGGATGGGTTTCAGACTCGAAGGCCCCGAAATCAAGCCCAGCATCGATGGCATCCTGTCCGAAGGTATCTGCCACGGCGCCATCCAGGTGCCGGCCGACGGCCAACCGATCGTGCTGTTGAACGACCGCCAGACCATCGGGGGTTACCCCAAGATCGGTTCGGTGCTGTCACTGGATACCGCGGCATTGGCGCAACTGATGCCCGGCTCCACGGTGTCTTTCGAACCGATCACGATGGAAGACGCCCATAATATTCACTGTCTGGCCGCCAGCTACTTTGAACGGGTCAAAGCTCAGCCCTGCGACCCGCAATAAGTTTCAAGATTGATCGCTCCAAGAGCAGACATAACAATAAGGTAATGCCATGAATTCCGCCTCTCTCAACGATGCCCAGCTGCAGCTGAGCCAACAGATCGAAAACGCCCTGGTCGACCGCAACCTGCGCGGCATGAAGAAAATCCAGCCGGCATTGGATCCGGGCTACTACCTGCGCGCTGCCCAGATGCTGCGCGATATCAAGGGTACCGTTCTGATCGGCACCGGTTTCCCGGTGGTCGATACTTTCGAAACCGACGGTCCGGTCGGTGCCATCGCCCTGTACGATGCCCTCGAATACCTCGGTGCCGAGCCGGTTATCGTCTGCGGTCCGCCGATGTCCGCCGCCCTGTCCGCCGATTACCGGGTTCACGAAATCAAAGTCGGTCCGCAGGGTAAATGTGAGATCGAAGCCCAGCAGGCGCTGGATCAGCTCAAGCCATCACTGGTGCTGTCGATCGAACGCCCCGGTCAGGCTGAGGATGGCCATTACTACAACATGCGTGGCGAAGATATCAGCCCCCGGGCCGCCTGCTTCGATACGTTCGTGAAGCAATGCGATTGCCCCACCATCGCGATCGGTGACGGCGGCAACGAAATCGGCATGGGTAACGTCAAGGAAGCGCTGCGTGATCTGGATATCACCGCCGCTGCCACCGAGTGCGACGAGCTGCTGATCGCCGACGTTTCCAACTGGGGCGCCTACGGTCTGATCGCACTGCTGGGATTGTGGCGTAACGAAGATCTGCTGGCGCGGATCGAACCACTGAAAATCCTCGATTACCTGTCTCGACTGGGCAGTGTCGACGGCGTCACTCGGTTGAACGAGCTAACCGAGGATGGCCTATCGCCGGACGAAGGCGAAGCGGTTCTGCTGCAGCTGCGCAAGCTGGTCGGGATAGCCTAACCGCACAGCCTTCCCACCCACAGCCGCCGATATCACACATCTATCGGCGGCTGTCACCTTAGCCACTGCTCTCCTTCTCTCTTTCTCTCCGCCCTTTGTTTCTCGCACTCCCCTTTTCTACCTCCGGATTCTGGGCCATCATGATCAAAATGTTTGATCAGATCTTCCCCCATGCGCATCCGTAATCTTGAAACCTTTGTCAAAGTCGCCCGCCTGGGTAGCTTCCATGCTGCCAGCGAGCAGCTCAACACCTCCCAGCCGGCGGTCTCGGCCCGAATCAACGCGCTGGAAGACGAACTCGACGTCAAACTGTTCGACCGCGACAAAGGCGGCACCCGACTGACCCCGCGGGGACGCCAGACCCTGCCCTACGCCGAAAAGCTATTGGCCCTGTGCCAGGAGATGAAACAGCAGCTCCGCCAGGACACCCCGGAGCAGGGCGTGTTGCGGATCGGTATCAGCGACACCCTGGCCAGCCTGTGGCTGGCGCAACTGCTGCGCCAATGGGGGGAACGCTTCCCGTTGGTCGAGTTCGAGATCAGTGTGGATGTCAGTGCCGTGCTAAACCGCCAGCTGCGCGAATATCAGCTGGACCTGACCCTGACCGTGGCCGAAGAGGGCTGCGACCAGCTGATCTCCGAACCGCTATGCCGCTACCCAATGCGCTGGTTTGCCGCTTCGTCGCTAGTGGGTACGGACGACAGTTCCGTGCCCTTGGGGAGCCACCCGGTACTCAGTTTTCCGCGCCAGACCCGCCCCTGGCAGTACTTGCAGCAACTGTTTGCCCCGCTGGGCGAGCAACGCCCCCAGCTTCACACCTGTAGTTCGGTCGCCAGCCTGCTCGAGCTGGCCGAACAGGGAGTCGGCATTGCACTTCTTCCCGAACCCCTGGTCCAACGGGGTATCGATGCGGGTCGACTACGCCAGGTCGAGATCGATTCCCAGCCTCCAGCACTGGAATTCAGCTGTAACTGGCACCTGAATGACGACCGTCTGCTGCCTCGCTTACTGGCAGACTGTGCCAGAGAGATCACCAACAACTAGCACCCAAACAACAGGATTTATCAAAAAAATACCATTTACTCAGAAATAAAAACCAAAATTCTCGAAATTATGGGATATATCAATTTCAACCTGTTGATAAAATGACCGGCCCTAGACCTATAACGAACATAACTAAAAATCGGAGGTGATGACCATGAGCATCGTTTACTTGAACGGATCCTACCTGCCTATTGAAGAGGCCAAGATCTCCCCGCTGGACCGTGGTTTTCTGTTTGGCGACGGCATTTATGAGGTAATCCCCTCCTACGAAGGCAAGATGGTTGGTTTTGGCCCTCACATCGATCGTATGATCGACGGCCTGGCCGCTCTGGACATCCAGCTGGGCTGGGGTCACGAGCAGTGGAAAGATCTGTGCGATGCGTTGGTCGACAAAAACGGTGGCGGCAACCTGGGTATCTACCTGCATGTCAGCCGTGGTGCCGACACCAAGCGCTTCCATGCGTTCCCGGAAGGTGTTGAGCCGACCGTATTCTGCATGACCTTCGAAATCCCGCTACCGCAGCAGGCCGACCGCAACACCGCCGGCGCTTACAAAGTCGCTACCGGCGAAGATCTGCGCTGGAAGCGCTGCAACATCAAGTCCACCGCCCTGCTGGGTAACGTACTACACTTCCAGGAAGGCTACGCCGCTGGCAACAACGAAATCCTGCTGTTCAACGCCGAAGGCAACCTGACCGAAGCCGGTGCCTGCAACGTCTTCACTGTCAAAGATGGTGTCGTTGCTACCCCGAAACTGGACAACCAGATCCTGCCGGGCATCACCCGCATGCTGATCCTGAGCATCCTGCGCAAAGACGGTTCCATCACCGTCGAAGAGCGTGACATCAGCAAGCAGGAAGTGCTGAGCGCAGACGAAGTCTGGATCACCAGCTCCTCCAAAGAGATGGCCCCGGTTATCGAAATCGACGGCCAGCCGGTCGGTGACGGCAAAGTAGGCGAAGTTTGGGAAGCAGCAACCAAGCTCTATGCTGCCAACAAGTTCGACTACTAAGACCCCGTCGTCCTTCTAAAGAACCTCGCTCCGGCGAGGTTTTTTATCGATATCGCCCGCTTTCCGGCACGACGCCGATATCCGCCAATCTATTAACCTACGGTGGATTCACTAACCTCAACCCATTGAGGGGCATCGTCGTGGCCGCAGCTAACGGCGTACAATAACCCTATTGGATTAAGCAGGAGAGCATCATGTTTTATCGGGACACCTGGGTCGAGATCGATCTTGACCGGATCTACCACAATGTCTCGCATATCAAAGCCTTCTCCGGCTTCGAGCACCTGTTCGCGGTGGTTAAGGCAAACGCCTACGGCCACGGCGATGTCGAGGTTGCTCGCGTAGCCCTCGAGGCCGGTGCCAGCCATCTGGCCGTGGCCTTTTTGGACGAAGCCCTGGCACTGCGCAAGCAGTTCCCGCAGACCAAGATTCTGGTCATGGGCCCCATCCGGCCTACCGACCTACAGCATGCCGCCGAACAGCAGATCACGGTAACCGCCCACGATCTGGCCTGGATCGAAGCGATCAGCGATTATCGCGGCCCTCGTGCCAATATCCATCTGAAACTGGATACCGGGATGAACCGGATCGGACTGATCGGCCCGGAGCAGCTGGATCAAGCGCTGAAGCAGTTGCGCCAACACCCGGCCGTCAATCTGTGCGGCCTGTTCACCCACTTCGCCACCGCCGACTGCATTGATGACTACTATAAGCAGCAGAGCCGAGCGTTCGATGCCTTGGTCGAAGGGATCGATCTATCCCAGTTTGAGATCGTGCATCAGTCCAACAGTGCCGCGATGCTCCGACACGGCAAGCAGCAGCACAGCAATGGCGGACGGCTGGGTATTGCCATGTACGGCTTGCCACCCAGTGATGATCTGGAGCTGCCGTTTGAACTGCAGCAGGCCTTCTCGCTTCACGCCCGTATCACCCAACTCAAAACAATCCAGAGTGGCACCAAAGTCGGCTACGCTGCCAGCTACGAAGCCCCTCGTGAGGAACGGATTGCCACCCTGCCGCTGGGCTATGCCGACGGCTGGCTACGCTACCATCAAGGCCGCAAAGTCGAAATCGATGGTCGCCGCTTTCCGATCGTAGGCCGGGTCTGTATGGATCAGTGCATGATCCGCGTCGATGACGAAGTACAGCTGGGCGATCAGGTCACCCTGCTGGGTGATCTGATCACTGTCACCGATGCCGCCGATGACCTCAACACCATCAACTACGAGATCGTCTGCTCTATCTCCGATCGAGTCCCTCGGCTGTACAAGCGAGGAGGCCAAACGGTCGGCGAGCGCTATGACCGCTATGACGGCCGTACCGATTAGGTCGTAAGACTGACTTAGCGCAGGTCGGGACCTAAGGGTTCGACCTGCCCTCATTCCCTCTTCACCTGTTTAAATTCAACCACTTTTCGGCAACTCCACCCCCTGCCGTCTCAATACGGTTGACCTAAATCAACACCTTTCCTGATCAATTCTGACTATTCTAAGTAGCAAAATCACAACCAGCTCCACGACTGGTCTTTTCAACAACTCAGGCGACGCCATGATTGACGATAAAGTGCGAAGTATCGTGCGGACCCTCTCCGAGGCCAAAGGAAGGCATTTTTTCGAAAGCATCGTACCGGCACTATCCAATGCTATCGATGCCGACTATGCCTATGTTGCTGAACTGAACGATACGCTCGACCATGCCACCACCCTCGCACTAACCGCCGGCGGAGAACTGATCGACAATATTAACTACAGTTTGAAGGATACACCCTGCGCCAACGTGGCCGATGACAGTGTCTGCGTCCATGAGTGCAAAATCCAAAACCTCTACCCCCAAGACCAGCTGCTGGTCGAGATGGGGATTGAAGCCTATGTCGGCACCCCGCTGTTTGACAGCGATGGGAAGGTCATCGGCCTGGTCGTCGCCCTCTACAAGCAACCGCTCACTAACAGCGGGCCGATCGAGTCTCTATTTCTACTGTTTGCCGGGCTGATCTCCGGCGAGCTTGAAAAACGCAACAAGAATCAACAGCTGCAGTTGTCGCAACGGGTTCTGGACACCTCCTACGATGCCATCGTGGTCTGTGATCAGAACAAACTGATCAACTATGTGAATCCGGCATTTGAGCAGATCACCGGCTACCGGCTCGAGGAAGTTCTGGGCAGAAATCCCAAGTTGCTCAATTCCGGACGCCAACAGGATGAGTTTTACACCCAGATGTGGCGCTCGATCGACGAGCATGGCAGTTGGTCCGGCGAAATATGGAATCGCCGCAAAGACGGCCGAGTTTACCCCAGTTGGCTGACGATCTCGTCGGTACTCAACAGCCAGGGAGAGGCAACCCATTACACCGGCATCGCCCATGACATAAGCGCCCAAAAAGCGTTCGAGGAAAAAATCCTATTCCAGGCAACCCACGATCTGCTGACCGGGCTCCCCAACCGGGCGCTGTTTCTGGAAAAGCTGCAGGAAATTCTCGATCGCAACGCCGAAACAGGTCAACCAATCGGGGTTATGATCTTTAATATTGACCACTTCAAGCTGGTCAATCACACCCTTGGGCACCATAACGGCAACCAATTACTCTGCCGCCTAGCCGAACGGATCAGCCAAGCCCAGGGCCAGGACGGTCTGGTAGGTCGAACCGGCGGTGACGAGTTCGCCCTGTTACTGCAACAACGCAATGGCGAACCAAGGCTTCAACAGCAGGCCCAGAATCTTCAGGAGCTATTGCGCACCCCGCTATCCCTGCACGGCCAGAACCATCAGCTCACGGCTAGCATCGGTCTATCTATTTTCGACGCCAACAGTAGTAACGCCGATGAACTGATCTCCCATGCCACCAGCGCGATGGAAGCTGCCCGTAACAGCGGCCGCAACCGCCTGCGACTGTTTGATCCGCAATTACGCCAGCAATTGGAACAACGGATCCAACTGCGCCAACGACTCCATGACGCCATTGAAAATGAGCGTTTTGAGGTCCACTACCAGCCGATCATCGATCTAAGCAGCAGCAAGGTAATCAAGTGTGAAGCGCTCATCCGCTGGTTTGACGAACATCGGCAGCCGGTCCCACCCGATAGGTTTATCCCGATCGCCGAAGAGTTCGGCTATATGCCGGCAATCGGGCAGCAGGTCTTGGAAACAGCCTGCCGGGATCTAAGCCATCTGCAGCAGCGATACGAACAGCCTCTTCAGTTGGCCATCAACCGCTCGATCCAGGAATTTCCATTCGACCATAACCGCATCGACCGATGGCTGGACACGATCGCTGCCCACCAACTCGACTGCGGTTCGATCGAGTTCGAAATCACCGAAAGCCTGCTGGCACCGGAACACGATAGTTACCTGCAGGCACTAAACCGGCTCAAGCAGGCTGGCTGCCACATCGCCATCGATGATTTTGGCACTGGCTATTCGTCGCTGTCCTATCTGCAACGCTTTCCGGTCGATCTACTCAAGATCGACCGTGCTTTCGTTAATGCGCTGCCGGATGATCATCAGGCCCACTCGCTGGTTGCTGCGATTATCGCGATGGCCAAGGCGTTGAATATCAAAGTCGTTGCTGAAGGAATAGAAACCCCGGAACAGCGTCATGCGCTGGTGGAGATGGGTTGTGAATACGGTCAGGGGTTTCAGATCGCCCGACCGATGAATCTGGAAAAATTAGAGGCGTTTCTCGACTCGTATCTGGAAGGCTAAGCGGCATCTTAGCCTCGTAACCCTAGCCAAACAGCGTACTGCCTAACTCTGACCGAGCCGCTTCAGCCTGTTACTGACGGGGATCAGTTCACCTCTTTGAGAACCGGCGCGGTTTCAACCCCCGGGGCCAGAATCTCGTCCAGGGTCAGGTCATAACTGGGGGCGAACACCCGTAAAAAGTAATCGATCTCCGGTTGCTCGTAGCTCTTCAACCGCTCGCCGATCGATTCGGCCGCCTTCGAGAATTGCATATTGCCGTTCTTCAACTCCATCTGGCATTTCAGATAGGCGGTAATCGAATCGGCCATCTTGATCAGCTGCTGATGCTCTTGAGGCAGGTTATCTTCCACCAGGTAACGGGAGAAATCCTCCTTCAACTCCTCGGGCAGCATCGCCACCAGCTCCTTCTCGGCGGTACGCTCGATCTCTTTGAACGCTTCGCGAATCTGGCGCGAGTGATACTTCACCGGGGTAATCACGTCCGAGCAGACCGCCTCGACCGAATCGTGATAGATCGCCGCCACCACCACAGCATTGACGTCGACATTGCCGCCGAACACCCGGTTTCGGATCACCGCCAACGCATGGGCGATGGTGGCCACATCCCAGGAGTGCTCCTTGACGTTCTCCGGCACCGTGTTGCGCTTCAACCCCCAGCGGATCACCCAGCGGAGCTTATCGATATAGGCAAAAAAATGGCTGGTCACTGCAAATCTCCTGAACAATAGCCTGCCCCAGGCAGGTCGTTTTCCGTACGGCCTTATGTTCGGCGTGCGTTGAGGTTATCGGCGAACCTGGCTACAGCATAAGCTATTCCGCTTGAGATCTCCGCGCCGGCACGACAAACTGAGCAGCACACACCCAAGGATTCACCATGTTTACCAAGCTGTTTTCTTCAGAATCGTTCGGACTGTTCAGCCCCAAGCCCCTGCTGGAACAGGATTCGGCACTCTGGCTCTGCCAACAGTTTGCCTGGTTGATGCAGCAGTTTGGCACTGATCACCCGCTGCACCAGGCCGAGCTGGTACTGCCCAACAACGACTACTTTCCAGGCAAGGCTGACAGTCATCGGGGAATGGCCCAGTTACTGCTGGAAAGGATCAAGCAATACAGCGGTCTGCAGCACTGGCCAACCGAACTGGTCAATCTGCGTGCCCCGACAGCCAACGCGGTGAGCGATCAGAGCCCGACGGCAGCTCAGCCTTCAGAGTCCGTACCAGCGAGTGCACTACCCGTCGCTTTTGATCCGGCCCAGGTCAACGACCCGCAAGCATTGATCAGCTCGTTGCTGCAAGGTCTGACCCACCCGCTGCTGCTGCAACGCCCAACCCCTGTAGGATTGCAGCAGGGACAGTGGCCGCTGCTGGTGGAGTTGCTGGGGATCTATCTGGGATTTGGAATTCCAATTACCAACAGCGCTTTTGCCTTCGCCGGAGGCTGCGGCAGCTGCGCCAGTCGAGCCGCCCAACGGCAAGCCTACCTGTCGCAGGATGAAGCCCTGTTTGCACTGGTGATTTTCTGTGAGCTGAAAGGGATCGGCTGCGGCCAGGTTACTACCCACCTGAAACCGCACCTGAAGCCATTTTATAAGCGTGCCCGCCAACAACTGTTGGCGATGGATGAGTTTCAGCCACTGCTACAAAAGATCGCCAGCTAACCCTCGAGAAGGAAAGACGGGGTCGGTCAGTAATGTCCAATCAACTGATCCAGGCGCTCAACACAGTCGTGGCCATGACGACTGAGGCTGATCAGCAACTCCGCCAAGGGTTCCGGCCAGGTTTCCTTGGCCACCTCGACGATATCGTCCAACCACTGCTGATCGGCATCCCGTAGCCGTTCCAGCGCGGCCTTCGGCCCACTGAGGCTGCTGAGCCAGCGGTCGGCCAGACTCTCAAAAAACTCCCGATCCGGATTGCCGGCCTTGGGCAAGCCTCCCTCGTCGAGAATCTCCTGCCGCAATTCATCCATCAGTTGCTTACGCTGCTTGGCCACTTCTTTGAGCTCATCCGACACCAGCTCGTCGAGCAGATCGGTGCCGGCCAGATCACAGTAACGCTCGGCCAGCTCGACACCGCGACCGGAAATACTGTAGAGCATCACATCATGTTGTTGATCGAGCACGCGCTCCTCCTGTGGTTCTATCGCGGCTGCCAGGTTCAGTCCGCGAGGGTTTCCCTGCGTGTACGGTAGCACAAGCTGCAACGCCTGTGGCTCGATCCGATAGTTTACCGGTGAGCGCCCGAAACGCTCACCATCGGCCGTCACCTTGAGCCGATGGCGGGTCTGTACCCGGCACTGGCGGATATGTTCGATTCGCAGCAATCGCCGATCCAGAGGTCGACCCAACCGGGCCATCACCCAGGCCAGCAGCACCTTAGGAATCGGCCTGGCTTTTACCGCCACCAGGGTCAAGGCGGCGGTATCAAAGCCGGCGCCATCGATCAGATGTCCCCCTCCGAAGTAGGGACCGTTGGCCACGGCGATCTCCATCCAGCGTCCGTAAAACACCTTGCCGTCGGCTTCTATCCGGGCTCGAAAACGACGCCTTCCAGCGATCAACTGTACCAATCGACGCAGATAGCTCAGCGGCCCCCAACGCTGTTTATGGGGCTGAACCGACAGAGCCACTTCCGCCCCCAGGCCGATATGGGAAACATTGAGAAAGACCCGCTCATTCAGCCGCCCGACGTCAATTCTCACCAGTTGTGCCTGGTTCAGCTGACTACAGAGCTCATCGGGCTGGGAGGGAATCGCCAGTGCACGGGCAAAATCATTCGCGGTACCGGCAGGCAGAATCGCCAGCGGCCAGCCCTGCTCGACGCAGTGGTGAGCCACCGAACTCTGGGTCCCGTCGCCACCCAGCGCCAGTACCCGGTCCCCTTCGACAAACGCTCGCGCCAACTGTCGATGCCAATCTGGCTGGGTCAGGTCATAGACACCCGCCAATACGATCTGATGGCGTGCAAGCGCCTCACGCCAGGGGTCGTAGCGTTCGGGATCAGACAGTAAGCGGTGGTGACCCACCAGATGGTAGCGCACGGGTATCGCCTCAATTTGGGCTGACCCTTTGATCCTACTGGTTGAATGGGAACGGCATCAAGGGTGACGCGACTAAGTGTAAGTGCTGAGGAACCTGCGACCCCGTCTTTGCCACTTCTGTAACTACCTGAAGTACGCAGGCTATGGGCGCAGCAAGAAATGCCTCACAGATTCTCTAACCACCGGATAGCTTGACCTGAAAACCGCGCTGACTCAGCTCCTGCTTGAGCAGCTCCCGCTGGTCGCCCTGAATCTCGATAACCCCCTCCTTGAGGGCACCGCCGGTACCGCAGCGCTGTTTGAGCTGTTTAGCGAGCTGTTTCAACTCCGAGGCCGGCAGCAGTATACCCTTGACCAGCGTAACCCCTTTACCCTTGCGTCCTTTGGTTTCGCGACTGATCCGCACGATGCCATCCCCTTCGGGCACCGCATCCTGGTCGCAGACACACTGATCCACCGGCTGGCTACAGCCGGGGCAGGCCCGTCCGAATTCGGTCGAGTAGACCAGCCCACCGTCTCGATTACGTTTGGCCATGATTTTCCTGATCCTGCTCTTGATTCTTAGTCTTGCCGGACTCTGCCGCGCAACGCCTTGGTCTGACCATGGCGGGTCTTGCGATCCATCCGTTTCTTCTGTGAGTTTCGACTGGGTTTGGTCGGAACCCGCTTCTTCTCGACGTAGCCCTGGCTACGGATCAGCGCCGCCAGCCGTCGCAGCACATCCTCACGGTTCTGTTCCTGGGTTCGATACTGCTGCCCTTTAATGATGATCACGCCTTGCTTGGTGATCCGATTATCGGACAGCGCCAGCAGCCGGGTCTTATAGATCTCCGGCAGCGACGAAGCGCGGATATCGAAGCGGAGGTGGACCGCTGACGAAACCTTATTGACGTTCTGACCACCGGCTCCCTGGGCACGAATGGCACTCAGCTCGATCTCGTCATCCTGGAGCACAACCCGGTTGGATATCTGCAGCATGATTCACTTCCTAACCGACCGGACAGGCGATCAGTCGCTCATCACCGGGCTGATCTCCATCCGCTCACTGGCCGCGATGGAAACCTGCTGACCGTAGATCGTGATAAAGCTGCGCCCTTCGACATCCCCTTTGTAAGCCTGGTACTCGACCACTTCGCCGTTATCGGCGTTGATCACCCTAACCTGCAGCAGTCGCTGGTCATCCCACCAGCGAAAGCCCAGAAAGGCGCCCGAAGCCAGCAACGACACCAGACAGAGCCCCAACGCCAGCATCCGGATCGGTTTCTGGGCTGACTGTTCAGCCGCGGAGTCGCGCTTCGGTCGAGCCGGTGCGGGCAGGGCCTGACCCCGCTTGTAACGGATAAACAGGTAACAGGCAAAAATCACCAGGGCAGTGACAAGTATTTTGGTCAGCATTGTTGTAAATCTTCACAGCGCCCCCATTTATTGAGGACATCGATAATCGTAAGCCGCCTAATAGGCTGGGCGTTTGCGCCCGTAGTGGCGGCATCATACCACGAGCCCGGTTACTACCGGTGCAGCAATCCCACAGCGTGGCAGTCACAAGGAATCACGTGGAGCCGAACCTCAACACAGACAACCCAGCCGCCAGCCCCGAGCAGCGCCGCCAAGCCTTGCTCGAAGGGGCCCAGGCCACCATCCCTCTGATCGTCGGGGCGATTCCGTTTGGGATTCTGTTCGGCACCTTGGCCGAGCCCAGCGGCTTGTCGCTGTGGGCAACCCTGGCGATGTCATGGATCGTGTTTGCCGGCTCGGCCCAGTTTATCGCCCTGGGTTTGTTGGCCGGTGGTGCCGGGGTCGGCGTGATCGTGGCCACCACCTTTGTGGTCAACCTTCGCCACCTGCTGTACTCGGCCGCTCTGGTGGAACAGGTCCGTCATCTGCCGCAGTACTGGCGGGTACCGATGGCGTTCTTCCTCACCGATGAAACCTTCGCCGCGGTCTCGAACCGACTGCTGCAGACCGATAAAGACTCCATGCAAAAGGCCGTGGCCCACTGGTATTACCTCGGCTCGGCTCTGGCAATGTGGGGTAACTGGCAGCTCTGTACCTGGCTTGGCATCGGCCTGGGTGAGGCCTTCCCCGACATGACCAACTGGGGCCTGGATTTCGCCATGTCGGTCACCTTTATCGGCATGGTCGCGCCCTACCTGCGCAGCCAGAAGCAGGGCCGGACGCACTGGCACACCCCGATGCTGATCTGCGTGGTCAGCGCCGGTCTGATGGCCCTGGCCACCTGGTCGCTACCCCATAAGCTTGGCCTGATCGCAGCCGCCGTGACCGGCATCTGCCTGGGCTATTCGGCTCACCTGTGGCAACAGAGTCGCCAGGAGGCAGACGCATGAACGAGCTGCTGTTGATCGCCGGCATGTTTATCGTCACCTTCGGCGTACGCTATATCCTATGGGGCAGCGCCGGACGTTTTCGATTTCCTCCCTGGCTGTCCGACGCACTGGGGTTTGTGCCGGCGGCGGTACTGACGGCGATAATCGTTCCTGCAGTGCTGATGCCCCAAGGCGAGCTTTGGCTCAGTGCCGCCAACCCCTACATGTTGGCGGCCATGGCATCGTTAGTGATTTCGCTGTGGAAAAACAACCTGCTGCTGACCATCGTGTTCGGGATGACGGTGTTTATGCTGCTGCGTGTTCTACTGCCCGGATAATTTTACCCAATCTGTTAAGATCCAGCCTTTCACCTCAGGAGCGCCACCAAGCCCATGTTCAGTCCGCTCAAAGAAGCCGCCTACTTCGCCCGTCACCATGCTAAGCCGCTGTTGGTCATAGCGATCGTTCTGAGCCTACCCGCCTGGTTGGTCGAATACAGCCTGCCAGAACCCAACCCGGAGCAAGGCCCAAACCCACAATTTCTGCTGTCCGGCATCATGATCACCGCCCTGGGCGTGTTGCAGTACGCCGCAGCGATAATCTATATCCATCAGCAGGTACAGCAACAGCCGATCAGCGCGTTTCAATCCATCCTGATGGCAGGCCAACGCTTCCTGCCGCTGTTCGTGCTTAATCTGATGATGGCATTGGTGGTTGGAGCCGGCTTTCTGCTGCTGGTCATCCCCGGCGTGTTTCTAGCCTATAAGCTGATGTTCGGTGAATTTTTCCTTCTGTTTCACGGCCAGAAGCCGCTCCAGGCGCTGAAAAGCAGCTACCGCCACAACACCGAGCTAGGCAGCCGACTGCTTCCGCCGCTACTGGTGTGGATCACGTTGATGGTGCTCACGGCAGTGTTCAACCACCGTTTACAACCCGAAGACACGACCGACTGGCAGGTTCAGGTGCTGTTTGAACTGCTATATCTAGGTCTGAACGTTTATGGCTGGGCGCTGTTGTACCGCCTCTACCAACGCTACCTGTCGATGGAAGAGCCGTTGCAACCCCTATTGCCCAGCCAGGGTAACCAACACCTCAATCATTCAAACAGCGATGACAACGACCCGCATAGCGGAGACAAGCCGGACGACGAGTCTGACGATGAGCCGCCCCGTTCACCACCGCCCGCACAATAGGATTAGCCATGAGCCAGCAAGATTATGACAACGGCCTGAAGGTCCGTACCGAAGTGATGGGCGACGCCTTCGTTCAACGCGCCCTGGACAACCAGACCGAACTGACCGAGCCGTTGCAGCAATGGATCAATGAACATGCCTGGGGGTCGACCTGGCAGCGCGACGGACTGCCGCGCGCTACCCGCTCGCTGGTGACCATCGCGATGTTGGCAGCGCTACGAGCACCGACCGAACTCAAAGGACATGTCCGAGGCGCACTGAACAACGGCTGCAGTGTCGATGAAATTCGCGAAGTACTGTTGCACTCGCTCCCCTACTGCGGCGCGCCGGCGGCGCAGGAAGCATTCCGGGCGGCCCAAGAAGTGATCGAGGCCTGGCAACAGCAACAGGGGTGATCCTTTGCGTTGCGATCAATAGCCCCGTTCGAGATCGACCCGGAACTGCAGCGGCTGACCACGCTGAAACCGCTGCAGATTATCCAGAAAGATCGGCACCACCTGACTCGGATAGCTGGGGGCGGCAGTATGGCTACTGATCAACAGGTTCGGCTGATCCCAGAACGAGTGCTCAGGCGGCAGCGGCTCCTGTCGAAACACATCCAGCACCGCTGCGGCTAAACGCTGCTGCTGCAAGGCTTCGATCAGAGCTTGGTCGTCGATTAGATCCCCCCGTCCGGCGTTGATCAACACCGCACCCGCACGCATCCGAGCCAACATCGCAGCGTCCAGCAGGTTGCGGGTTTCCGGGGTGCTGGGCAGGGTACAGACCAGGTAGTCGATTTCGGTCAGCATCTGTCCGAGTTCGGCGCTCAGGAAGTGCTTGTCGACGGTCCCGGCTTTCGGCGGCGTCCGCGAGCAGCCCAGTACCCGCATGCCGAAGGCACGCGCCACGCCAGCCACATGGCTGCCAATACTTCCCAGCCCGAGCAACCCCAGCGTTTTACCCTGCAAACCAGCACCGGGGCGCGCATCCCAACGGCGCTGTTGCTGCGACTGCCAGCGCTCAAGCAGCCGCCGCTCATGGGCCAACAGGTAAGCGAAAACGTACTCCGTCATCAGCGGACCGAAAATACCGCGAATATTGGTCAGTTGCGGTGCAGCTTCCCGACCCTTGAGCCGCGCGATCAGCGGCGCCACCCCGGCCCAACTGGATTGAATCCAGCGCAGTTGCGGGCCACAGCTATCGAGCAGATCCAGTAGCAGATCGGGGTCACCAAACAGCACCTGCGCCTGGGCAGCCGCCTCTCGCGCCGCCTCGATATCCTCGGCGAAACCATACTCGACCCGAGTCAACGAAGCCTCAGGCTGCTGCAGCAATTGCTGATAACTGCTCAGCTCCTCGCTGACGACCAGTACCCTGAGCGGATCTGTCTGTTGTCGGTGATTCATCCGACCTCCTCGATGCCATTAATTCAGGCTGCCGGCCACCAGATAGCCGCCCAGCAGGATGAGAGCGAAGAAAAGCACTCGCCGGAACATCGCCTCCGCCATCCGTCGACGCAGTCGCTGCCCCAACCACATCCCCCCCAGTGCCGGCACAACGCCGATCAACGACAGTAAGCCCAGTTCAGGGCTGAGCAACTGCTGTCCACCCAAGGCCAGCCCCAGTGCCAGAGTAGAGACGGAGAACAGCAGCCCCATCGCCTGCACCAACTGGTCCCTAGGCAGTCCAATCGCCTGCAGATACAGTACACCGGGGACCACAAAGGAGCCGGTCATCCCTGTCAGTAAGCCATTGATCAACCCCAGTCCGATGCCGCTGGCCCGCTCTCGCTGGGGTGAGATCTGCAGCTTCAACCCCGCCAGGCTGAGCAGCCCATAGCAGACCAATACCAATCCCAACAACGCCGACAGCAGAGTCAGCTCGACACTTACCAGGGCTCTGGCCCCCAGCCCGACCATTGCCACCGCCGCCAGCAGGAACGGCCAAAGCCGGGCCAGCAGAGTTCGAAAAGCCCCGCCACTGAAAGCCTGCTGCAGATTGGTCAACAACGAGGGAACCAGCAGCAGCGCCATGGCACTGGGCAGATCCAATACCAACGTCAGAATCGCCAGGCAGACCGTGGGCAACCCAAGACCGGTCACCCCCTTGACCAGACCGGCCAGGAGAAAAGTCGCCAGGATAATCAACAATAACTGAGGGTCGATACTCAACATCCATTTACCGCCAGGGTCAGGTTCGGAAAAAGCGAAATTAACGATTTGTGTGTCAGTGCTTACTGACTCGGAACAAAAGATACCGTCTCGGGACTGAGCCCATAGCGCCGCACGATCTCCCGATAGCGGCCATTCAGATGCAGCCGCTCCAGGCCTTGGTTAAACGCCTCAATCACTGCGTCGTTATCCGCCCGCTGTCGCGAAACGGCCAGATGAAAGCCATGGGCCGCCACCGCAGGAAAAATAGGAATGATCTTCTCCTGGCCGGGCTGATCGCCACTTTGTAACAGGTGCTTGATCACATGATGATCGGCCAGAACAAGATCGAGTCGCCGTCTGATCAGCAGCCGGATCCCCTGCTCGAAGTCATTCAGGGCGACAGCATCAAAGCCTTCGGACTGCAGGGTCTCCATCTGCACACTGTCGCGCAACGCCCCCAACCTAAGCCCGCGTGCATCTCCGATATCCCGGTAGCTTAATCGGTTGTCCCGATTCTTCCAGAACAGAGTGACCTCATCCCCGACCGGCTCACTGAACCGAGCCCAGCGCTCACGCCCGGCCGTTTTATTGGCCAGATAGAGGCCATCGAGAGCCCCCTCCTCGACCATCCGGACGGCTCGCGGCCAAGGCAGCAGTTGCAGTTTCGGTTGATAGTCGCTGCCTTCGAATGCCGCTTCCAGCACTTCCCATGCCCAACCACCCTCGGCCAATGTCGAACTGACGTAGGGGGCAAACTCGGGCGCCGCAATCAGCAGGTTTCTGGCTGTCGTGTCGGCACCCACCGCAAACGGGTGCACCAGCAACAACAGGAACCACGCAATCGACTTCAACGTCACCTCAACCAGCAGATCTGCGTTAAAATTGCGAACAATTACAAGACCATGCCCGCTCGATCAGGTCTGGTCAATAGCCAATGCCGCCGACCGGTGGCGACAAGCCAAGCTCAAGCTATCGACGGGGTGTTTTTTTTCCTATGCTCAATAACAACCTCAATACCCAAGGAAAAACCCGCGTGCTAACTCCCCACCCCTGCAGCACGGTCGATGATCCGACCAGATTTCTGATTCACGGCAGCATGCCCGAAGAGCAGCAGCTGATCACCGAACAGGTCAACAGCCCCATCGATCAGCCCCGGCTGCTGCTTTGGCGCTACAGCCAGCCCGCCGTCATTATGGGTTGTTCACAACGCCCCGATCCGAAGCAATTGCAACGCGCAGCTCAGCGGAATCTGCCGATCATCAGGCGCGGTTCCGGCGGCGGTGCTGTATTGGCCGGTCCCTGGATGCTGAGCCTGAGCTTCTTCATCCCGATCACCCACCCGCTGGCAGAGCTCGATCTCATTAAGATTTTCGGCTGGTTTGAGCAGGTCTGGTTGCAGGCGCTGCAGCAGTCGGGAATCGACAGCAGAGGTGTCGATAAAGCGTTAATTGATCACTCCAAGCAGGTAGCCAAGGAGCAGCAGGTCGACTGGGCCTGCTATGCCGCGCTGTCCCATGGTGAGATCGTCAGTCCAGACGGACGTAAGCTGGTGGGGCTGGCGCAGATTCGCAAGCGTCACTGCATCGCCCTGGTCAGCGGACTGCACCTGCAGCCCTGCGATTGGAAAATCCTTAGCGAGGTGGTGGTCGATGATCCGACCCGAGGCGCCGTCCTGGAGTCACTGAATGCCGACGCAGAGCAGCTAGGCGCCGCCCCCGCCGCACAGTTTCTGGGGCCGCTACTCAACCACTTCTGCCGTGCCCTACCTACGGAAACCGAACTGTTGCAATAGCCCGTTGCAATAGTCTCGTTGCAACGAGGCTTAGGCCGCCGGACTCTCAGGTCGGCGTCGGATCCTCAGGATCAACAGGCCCGCACGCAGTTCTTGTCTCCTCGCTTGGCCTCATAGAGCCCGGCATCGGCGCGGCTAACGAAGTCGATGACTGAATCACCGGTCTGATAGCTGGTGACCCCAAAACTGCAGGTCAATCGAATCCCCTGAACAAAGTGTGTCTTGGCGATCGAGGCCCGGATCTTCTCGGCCCCTTGCAGGGCCTGATCACGACTGACCTCCGGCAGCAGCACCAAGAACTCTTCCCCTCCCCAGCGCCCAAAGATATCCGCCTCCCGCAAGCTGGAGGCGACCTTGTTGGCTACCTGCTGCAGAATCTGGTCCCCGACCTGGTGGCCATAGTGATCGTTGATCATCTTAAAGTCGTCGATATCGAAGAAGATCAGCGACAGGTTTCGATCATAGCGATTGGCAATTTTGATCTGATCGCCCAGCTTGGTGTCCAGCGAGTAGCGGTTGTTGATACCGGTCAGTTGGTCGACGCTGGCCAATACCTTCAGTTGTCGGTTATAGCCGGATATCACCCGGTTTCGGTACCCCAGAAACAGCAGCACCAAGAGGGCGACTGCCGACAGCTGCCACAGCAGTCGGTAATCGAATTCGGCTTCAAACGGAACCGGCAACCATAGGGTGCGGATCTGTTGATGCTCGGCCACCGACATCGCATCAATCGCCTTGCTTAAGATATCCGCCAACAGACGGTTCTGGTACACCCCCAGACTGAGATCCCAGTTGTCATTGAACGGGCTACTGATCACAAAGCCGTTGCGCGGATTATGCTGCAGTTCAATGTTCAGGTGCGCGGCGGCACTGACATAGCCCACGGCCTTGCCCTGCTCGACCTGAGTCATGCCCTCTTCGGTACTATCCACCGGGATCAGCTGGGCGTCCGGCAATCGACGACGCAGGATCTCTTCAAACGCACTACCGCGCAGGATCGTCAGAGGCTGTTGGAAAAGATCCCGATCATCGATCGCGCCTCGGGTGGCAACCGCCACCGGCATACTGAAATAAGGGCTGGTAAAATCGATGCTCTTGGCGCGCTCCGGGGTCTGCATCGCAGCGGCCACCAGGTCACAGCGCCCCTGTTCCAACGCCTGCAGATGTTGTGCAAAGGTCGGATGGGATCTCAGGCTGAACTCGATCCCCAACAGCGTCGATAGATGGTCGATATAGCCGGAAACAAGCCCCGAATACTGCTCATCGGCGATCCCTTCGTAAGGTAACCAGCTGGTATTGACGCAGAGCTGAAAACGTCGATTCTTAGCCAAATAGAGCTGCTCTTCGGCGTTCAGGTCCAACCCGGCAATCGATTTTGGGGGTTGGTAGATGATGCCGCTGATATCGAAGTCACGCTCCAGCTCTCCGACGATACGATAGATCTGAGCCATCTCCTGAAAGCGCTCCATCGACATGCTGCCAAAGGGGACGCCACCGGCATAGGCCAGCTCTTTTAGCGCCTGACCTTCGAATATCAGCGCCTCAAGACTTCGCCCCTGGGTGTTGTATTTATCAAAGATCAACCGAGCGGTCTCTTCGATATTGGCAAACGCATACTCCCAACCCCGACGAGAGGCCTCGGTGAATGCCAACGTTTTCATCGGGTTCTGCTGCACATACTGTTCGGAGGTGAACAGAATGTCGGAATAGATATCGTAGCCATAATCCCGGGGATGGATCACACCGTAGGGTAGTCCCCGCTGTTGCATCTGAAACGGCTCGTTGGAGATATAGGCGCCGTAGGCATCGGTCTTGCCGTCGATCAGATCCTGCAGATTAAAGCTATGGGGCTGGTGGACAAAATCTTCGGCGGCAATCCCGCTTTTTAACAGCATCGCCAGGATCTCACCCACCTGCTTGGCGTCGGTGGTCACCATGATCCGCTTGCCATCCAGCGCCTTGGCATCGGCGATCTCGGCGGTACCCCGGGTCAACAGCATCAACGGAGATTGCTGAAAAGCCGCCAGCAACGCCACAATCGGAGCCCCATTCGCCTTGTCGATCAGCAACGAAGAGCGCCCGATCACAAAGTCCGACTGGCCGCTCAGGGCATCACCTACCAAGTCGACTTCGTTGTTGAACTCACGAATATCGACCGCCATTCCCTCGGCAGCGTAATAGCCTTTTTCCTTCGCCACGTAGTAGCCGGCAAACTGGAACTGATGCTTCCACAACAGCTGCAACCTAACCGCTTCCATCCCCTCTTCGCCAGCCGCCCACAGAGGAGCAGAGAGCGACAGCAGCAACGACACACAAAGGACTCTAAAGGTACAGCGCATAGAAAGCTCAGCTTATGGAGAGACGCTCAGGTAAAGATAGGATCAATATCGGCCGGCGGCGAACCTATCGCGATCGAATACCACAAAATACCGTGCAAACGAAAAAGCCTGGGTATGAGACCACAACAGCACGAACCCAAAGAGCAGCACTGGTTACAGCCTCGGGAACATCCGCTTTGGCCTAACCAAGATCTGGTTATTGCTCGGGCTCCAGGATATCGATCAGATCGATCACATCCAGAACCGTGCCCTCACCCCGCGCAACTCGGACCACCTTATCCTTCAATTTGATGACATCCGTTCGCACCGTCTCGGAATGCTCCAACACGCGATCCAGTTCCCTGGGAAGGGGTTCAGCCTGATCCAACATCTCAGCAGTCAGATTGTCGCCGGGCTGTAGCTTTCGCTGCCACCCGGGAGGTAGCTCCCCACCCCGTGCCAGCTTTTTCTGCAGTCCTTTGGGTAGCGACTTATCTTGATTCTTGCCCTGCTTACCTTTGCCTCTGTCTTTGCCGTTACCCTTCTGCTGCTTTGACTTGTTCCCGCGCCCCTTGTCTTCCGAAACGGCTTCTGACGAGCGCTGCGTCGAACGATAGTAATCACGGATACTTTCTCGTTCCGCCTTTGAAAAGCCGCCCATCCGCTCAATCGCTGCGGCCATCTCCGATGGCGATTGCTGCTGGGCATAAGAAGGCGCACTAAACAGCAGTGATAAAACGAACGCCGCTGCAGCGCCGATAGGAAGAGATTTCATAACAGCTCCATAGAAGGGGAGAACCGGAATTCGGGTTACAGATAACCCTAGTCGACTAACAGTACTCGGTCGACAAATTTGCGTAACAGGTCATTCGATTCCGGGGTTTCCACTGCGCTATCCAGCACCTGCTGGAGGTGGCCATCGCCATCGGTGTACTTGCTGCGGAACAGGGTCAGCCGATCGACCAGGACCTGACGATCAACCTCCGGGTGGAACTGAGTGGTCCAGAAGGGCGCACCGTCGACTTTGAAAGCGTGGTTGCAGCTGTCGGTATAGGCCAACGCGGTACAGCCTGCAGGAACGCCTAGGGCCCGCTCCCGGTGAACCGCCACGGCCATAAAGCCATCACTGGTATCCCGATAGAGCGGATCATCAGCGGCCGCAGGATGGAGCAGGATCGGCAACGTGCCCATCTCAAAATCCTGCTCGTCGCGCACGATCTCAACCCCCAGCGCCTGAGCCGCCAACTGGTGCCCGAAGCAGGAGGCAAACACCGGCTTCTTGATCTCTATGCAGTAACGCAGCAGGGCTTGAGCCGCGTCGATAAAGGGATAACGCTGCGGCTCCATCACGCTGGCTTCGCTCGAGCCGCCAACATAGACCGCATCGAAATCGTTCACCAGTTGAGGTGAAAAGCTCGGGGTATCGAACAGGTTCAGAATGCTGAATTGCGAAGGCTGCAACCCACTGAAACGGGCAAAACTATCCAGCTCTTCCTGCCGGGTCGCTGCTTCTTCGCGGATCTGCACCAGCAGAATACGCAACTCGTCTCGTTGAGGGGCAGACCGGGATTGCATCGGAAACTCCATGGCTTACAAAGTTGGCATCAGCGATTCGATCGCCGAGGGGTAACGGTGGATTACGGCGACTTCAAGCCGTAACGTTTAAGAGTACGTTCAGTTTCACCGGATTCCGCCATCAGTTTGAGCTGCTGGTTAAACTTGGCCAACCAGTCGGCCTCAACCAGCTCCGGATTAAAACCGATAAAATAATCCAGACGACGATCGGCAACTGCATAGTGCATCTGATCGTAGCCAGCGGCACGGATCAGCGAGTGGCCAACATCTCGATTGGAATAGACTGCGTTCACCCGACCCACGCTCAATAACCGGAAACCGGTCTGGCTATCGTTGACCTCGATGATCTCGAATTTCATCCCCTGATCGCGCAGCCGCTGCAGACTTTTGAGAGTATTGGAGGCCGCCAGCGCGGCGACGTAATAGCCTTCGAGCGACTCGGCCGTGACGCTATGCAGCGGGTCGTCTCCTCGGACAAAAAAGCCGTACTCAGTGCTCAATAACGCGCGGCTGTAGAGCACCCAGCGATCCCGCTCAGGATTGGCACCAATAACATACATGGCATCCTGCCGACCGAGCTGAACCATCTTCTGGGCGCGTTGCCAGGGTAGTAGTTGATGCACACAGGTGACCTGGGTCGCCTCACAGGCACGGTCTATTAAGGCACGGGCAGGGCCGGCTACCTGGCCCTGCTCGATATAGCTGAACGGAGGAAAATGCTGGGTGACAAACCGTACCAAGGTTTCAGCCTGCAGCGGCGATGATAGCAGCGACAGACTTATCAGCAGGGTCAATACAAACGGACTAGCTCGCATCCAGGCTCCAATGACAAGGGTCTTACCAGGTTCGTGTTAAGGCGTAATCGGCAACAGATAAACCTGTAGAGCAGGCACTCCACAGTTTACAGGCTGTTCAGGCGCATTTTAAGTCGATTTATTCAAACCCAGGACGCAAAGCGGTTGCTCGCACAGCGCGGCTAGCAGACCCCTTGCTGTTTCAGATAGGCCGCCAGTTTGGCATCGGTGCCGAGAATATGGTTCTTCAGCCAGTCGGTCAGAAATTCCAGAAACGCCCGCGCTTCGGCTTCATCGCCGGCCAACAGACGCAGGTCGAACTCGAAAAGGTCAGCCGAGGTAACAGTGTGAGTGCCTTTGTGGGACTCATAATCGGGATAGTTGAACTCCCGCATCAGGGCTTCTTCCAGCGAGAAATGCTCCATCGCATAATCAAGCAGATTATTGAGGATATGCAGAAACTCTTCTCTGCTGTCGCCCCGCTCCAGCGCATCCCAGGTGTCATTGATATAGCCGACAAAGCGGCTATGTTGCTGGTCTATTTCAGTGATGCCCAGTTTCAGAGAGTCGTCAAACACCAGATAGGTCATGAGTCGGTTCCTTCAACCCCGGAAAAGATGTTGGAGCGCCATAGTCCTACAAAGACTGCTTTTTGAACAGGGCTTCACGACTAAAGCACGAAGCCCTGCCGTCATCAGCGCCGACGGAGCTGTCACGGATTTCGGTCAGCCGTTTCGTGCCAGCTGTTTGCGCAACGTGGGTGGCAACCCCCGGATGGTCAGGGTATCGGTATCGGCATCGTAGAGCAGCTGGTCTCCCAGCAGTGACTCGGAGAAACTCAAGCTCAGCCCCTTCATCGAACCGCTGTAACGAACAAAGCGCTGCAGTCCGCGTTTGTCGGCGGGGATCTCGGCATTGAGATCCTCCTCCTGCTCGCCGACGTAGTTATAGAACTTGTCCGGGTCGGTGGTATCGATGACACAGGACAGCTCGCGCATCTGCACCCGCTCGCCGGAATCGACCCGTTCCTGGCAGTACTCGTACGCTTTCTGCTTCACTTCCGAGGCCTGCTTGGGCGGCAACTGCTCCTGATCGCAGTAGTCATTGAACACCTTCAGCAGCGTCTGAGTCTGCTGCTTGGCATCCACCTCCTCGGTGGCGCCCAGGGCCTGCCGAAACGCTTCGTTCACCCCCTTGCCGGTGCGCGAACGAACCAACGCCAGGTATTGATTGGCGTCAGCGCTCTGCCACTGCTGCAGATCGATCCGACACCCCAGCTGCACCTTGCCGACATCCAGATGTTGCGAATCGCTCAACTCCAACTGCTCGTCGATCACCAGCGCCGGACTGCTGCTGAGCAGCAGTACCAGCAGTTGGTCCGCACCCAAGACTTCCATACGCGCAAACAGCAGGTAGCCGCTGACCGCCTCCTCGATCGTATCCAGAGACGTTCGGAAACGTTCGGCACTTTGTCGGGTCAGCTGAACAAAATCGATCTCACCCTGGTGATAGCCCGCCAGCCAGCGGCTGAACGGATACTCCTGTGGATCGGACTCAAAGCCCCCGTACAGTTTGCCCGAGCGATTGTTAAACCCGGCACTGAGCTTACTGATCAGCGTCTCCACCGAGTCGCTGACGGTCAATAATGTCTGCCGCGGTGATAACTGAGCCGGGGCGCCTTCGGGTTTATGGATCTGATGAACAATTGCTTCGGAAACCGCCATCTGTTTCTGCTCGCTGCTGACTGTCAATGGGAATAGGTAATGGAATGGGCGCCATTATGCCAGAGAAGCGCCGTGCAAGGGGCGACCAGTGCCGGCGACCCAAGAACCCTTTCAACAAGAACGCCTTTCAACGAGAACACCCTTCACCGAGAGGCTGAATTATCAGCCTTGATCGGGATCCGCTTTTTTCTGGTACAACGGCACCTCACTGCCCGGCGTCACCATCCAGCGATCCAACTCCGCCAGATCTTCTGGGCTCAGGGTGCCGAGCGACTCCTTGAATCTCAACAGATTACGAACATAGTTGTAACGCGCACCCTGATAGTCCCGAATTGCGGTATAGAGGGTACGTTCAGCCTGCAATACATCGACGATGTTTCGAGTACCGACGCTGTATCCGGCCGACGTTGCTTCCAGCGCGGTTTCGGATGAAACGATACTCTGCTTGCGGGCCGCCACCGACTCCACGTCGGTCAACAGATCTCGCAACAGCGAGCGGGTATTCTGCACCACCGAACGCTGGGTATCTTCGCGAGTCTGGATCGCAGCATCCCAGCGCGCGCTGGCTTCGCGCACCTGGGACGAGGTTCGACCGCCCAGGTAAAGCGGCAGATTGAACTGGATCCCGATCGAAGCGCTCTCCTGGGTGCCATTGGTCGGGTGCAGCGAACGAGCACCGCGGTCCGTGCCGTAACCGGCAACCAAATCGACCGTCGGCAGATGACGCGAGCGGGTCGAGCGGCGGCTCTGCTCGGCTGATTGCACATCCAGCTTGGCGGACTGCAGCGCCAGGTTACCGCTCAGCGCCTTATCGACCCATGGCTGGAAGGCGACCGGGGTCATGCTCTGGACCGGATAGTTGTTGCTCAGCTCATCGACTTGGCGCCAGTTCTGCCCGGTTAACCGATCGATCGCTTCGAAACTCTTATCCAGCTGACCATCCGCCAGAATCCGCGAGACCCGGGCACTGTCATAACTGGCCCGCGCCTCTTCCACATCGGTAATCGCGATCAGACCGACATCGAACTGTGCCTGCACCTGATCCAGGCGCCGCTTGACCGCCGCTTCGACCGCCAACGCCGTGGCCTGATCGGTTTGCGCCGCCAACACATCCAGATAGGCCTCCACGGTACGCCGGATCAAAGCCTGCTGCGATTGACTGAAGGTCACCCCGGCTTTCTCGGTCAAGACCTTACCGGCCTGGAAGTTAAACCACTCTTCAGCGCGAAACAGCGGCTGGCTTAAATTCAGGTCATAGCCATGATTGTTTCCCTGATCGATGTTGCTGGGGCTGACGTCGGTATAGGTGACATCGGCACTCAGGGAGAGGCTGGGCAGAAGCGACGAGCGACTCTGCACCT
Organism: Motiliproteus coralliicola; assembly: GCF_003345655.1. Classification (GTDB taxonomy): domain Bacteria; phylum Pseudomonadota; class Gammaproteobacteria; order Pseudomonadales; family Balneatricaceae; genus Motiliproteus; species Motiliproteus coralliicola. The sequence goes on along the minus strand of NZ_QQOH01000002.1, from coordinate 270,394 downwards.
CCGCCTCGCGCTCTGCGTTGAACACGGCACGGGCCGCCTTGAGTTGCGGATCGCTGTCCAGTGCCTGTTGGTATATCTGCTGCAGCGAACCGGCCCATAGGGGCTGACTCAGAGCCAGGGTGAAAGCGGCTATTCCAAAACGAATCGGGGTTTTCAAACGACACTCCTTCTGTTGTCGATTGGACCCTGCGCACGGCCAACGTCGGCCCCAACGCGGTCCTTGTTGAGACGGCCAAATGGTATCCTCAATCGTGATTCGACGGTAGTCAGACCGCGGCTCAGCAATACTGCCGCCCTTCAAGCCGCCAATCCGGCTGAAACCCTCGAAGCCAGCTGCTCTGGAGCCCACGCAAACCGGGCATATCGGGCCTTGAACTGATAAAGCAACACAGCATAGTATCGACAGGACAGAACCCTGCATCTATCAATCTCGAGAATAGGGTTCGTCTATTATCAATGGTAACCGGCTGCTACCGACCGGTCCGATCCTGTTTTCCAACGGACGGCATCGGCAGCAGCAACAGGCAGTCGTTGCCGACAATCGAAAGGGGAAGCCGTTGTCGATGATCGCGACCATTCGTTCGTTTCTACGACTCGAATCTGCCAGTGGAATCGTGCTGGTGCTTGCTGCCGCTGCGGCTTTGATCATGGCCAACAGCCCCCTGTCCCCCTACTACGATCTGTTGCTGGATATCCCGGTCCAGGTCCGGATCGGCAAACTCGATATCGATAAGCCGCTGTTGTTGTGGATCAATGACGGCTTGATGGTGATTTTTTTCTTCTTGATCGGACTCGAGCTCAAGCGCGAAGCGATCGAGGGCGAGCTCTCCGATATCCGCAAGGTCACGCTACCGGCGTTGGGAGCGATCGGCGGTATGGCGGTACCCGGCATCATCTATGTGCTGGTTAATCAGGGCGATCCGCTGGCCCTGCGGGGCTGGGCAATCCCCACCGCCACCGATATCGCCTTCGTGCTGGGTATCCTGGCACTGTTGGGTAACCGGGTACCCATCACCCTGAAGATCTTTCTGGTATCGCTGGCGATCTTCGACGATATCGGCGCCATCGCGATTATCGCGTTGTTCTACACCGAGTCGATCTCCGAATCGGCAATAGGGCTGGCCGGCGCTTGCATGCTGGTCCTACTGGTGCTTAACCGGCGCCGGGTGATGGATTACACCCCTTACATTCTGATCGGGGTGCTGATGTGGATCGCAATCCTGAAATCGGGCATCCACGCCACGTTGGCCGGCGTTATTCTGGCGTTGTTTATTCCGCTCAAGAGCCGCACCAAACCCGGCTACTCGCCCCTCAAGAGTCTCGAGCACGACCTTCATGGCACCGTTGCTTTCGGTATCCTGCCGATCTTCGCGTTCGCCAACTCAGGGGTACCGCTGGCCGGGATCAGTGCTGACTTCATCCTCCACCCGGTCACCCTGGGTATCGCCCTGGGACTATTTCTGGGTAAACAGATCGGTGTCTTCCTGTTCTGCTGGATCGGCATCAAACTGGGGCTGGCCAAGTTACCCGATGGGATCCGTTGGAGCAGCCTATACGGAGCGGCGTTACTCTGCGGGGTCGGTTTCACCATGAGTCTGTTTATCGGTTCGCTGGCGTTTGAAGACGCCGCCCGAGGCCTGTTCGACGAACGCCTAGGCGTTATGTTCGGATCACTGGTATGCGGCATCTGCGGCTTCGTGATGCTACGTATCACCCTGAAGGATCCCGAGCAGCAACAGCAACCACCGAAGTGATTACTCAGCATGAGGCAGGTGCTCTCGACGCTGACCGGCTTGACGACCCGGCCCCCCTTACCGCTACTATCGGGGTAACCTTCCCAGACCCACAGGCGGGACAACCGACTCTCTATGCAAACCAACGACTACCAGCCGCTGGACCGCTATCGTCAACTAGCGGAGAAATCCCCCGACTTTATCTCCCGCCATACCCCAGGGGACTTGGTATTTATCGACGTCAACCCGGCGGTCGAGAAGATTCTCGGCTACCGCAGCGATGAGATCATCGGCCGCTCCGCCAACGAGCTATTCCACCCCAAGGACGTCGGTTCCTGGAAAAACGGCACCAGCAACGTCACCTACAGCGAGGGGGTCTATACCAGTACCTACCGGCTGCGACACAAAAACGGCGACTACATCTGGCTCGAAACCACCAGCCGTACGATCCGCGATCCGCTAACCGGGGAACTCGAAGAGATCATCTGTGTTTCGCGCGATGTCAGCGAACGGATTCAGGCGGACCGGACCCTGGCACGATTGGCCCAGGTGGTCGAGGCGACCTCGGATCTGGTGCTGTTCTGCAACGCCAACTACCAGGTCGAGTATCTGAACGAAGCCGCTATCCGGACCCTCAATATCGACAAGGGACGCTTCCCGACCCTGCACCTGGACGAGCTGTTCTCGCGTGACAACAACAGTCGCCTGCTGCAGGAGATCTTCCCCCAGGCCCTGGAAACCGGTGAGTGGCGCGGCGAACTGCCGCTGGAGCCCGGCTCGATCGAAGACCGGATCGCCTCGGTGCACCAGATCATCGCCCACCGCAACGAGGAGCAGGAGCTGCGCTACTTCTCCATTATCGGCCGCGATATCACCGAGCAGCGTCGGGCCGAGGCGGAAGCGCTCCAATACCAGCTCAACATGGCCCATATCTCGCGCTTGATGTCGCTCGGCGAGATGGCATCCGGGCTGGCCCACGAGATCAACCAGCCGCTGGGCGCCATCCTCAATTACAGCCGCGGTACCCTGCGCCGTATTCAGGAAGGTACGATCAAGGATTTCGACAAGGTCTGCGAATCGCTGCAGCTGATCTCACGCCAGGCAATCCGCGCCGCCGACATCATCAAGCGGCTGCGCGGCTTCGTGAAGAAAACCGAATACCAACGGATGGACTTCTCGATCAACGAGACCTGTCAGGAGATCGCCCAGTTTATGGGCCAGGAAGCCCGCAACGAGGGCATCCGCTTCGAATTTCAGCTCGATCCGACCCAACCGATCATCTACGCCGACAAGGTCCAGATCGAGCAGGTTATTTTGAACCTGCTGCGCAACGCGATCGAGGCCTTCGACGGCAGTCGGGACAACGGCGAAAAAACCATTACAATAACCACCCGGATGGACGCGGAGCAGTTGCTGGTCGAGGTCGAAGACAACGCAAGCGGTATTACCGCCGACCAGATGGCCAACCTGTTCGAGCCCTACTTTACTTCCAAGAGTGCCGGGCTCGGGATGGGGCTGTCGATCTCCCGCACCATCATTGAAGCCCATCGCGGTAAGTTGTGGGCAGAATCCGACGGCCGCAATGGCTCTACCTTTAAGATCAGTCTACCGAAGGAAACCCAGCACCCATGAGTAAGCCCGCCCCGAACGGTGAATTAACCATCTTCGTCGTCGACGACGATGACGCTTTCCGTGATTCACTCTGTTGGCTGCTCGAATCCACCAACCGGCCGATCCAAACGTTCGAGTCCGGCGAGCGCTTCCTGGCCGACTACAAAGGGACTCCCGGCTGTCTGCTGCTCGATATCCGGATGCCGGGACTGAACGGTCTGGCTCTGCAACAGGAGCTCAACACCCGTGGCGTGCGCCTGCCGACCCTGATTCTGACCGGCCACGGCGATATCCCGATGGCTGTTACCGCGATCAAGAACGGCGCGTTGGATTTTGTTGAGAAGCCGTTTGACGATCAGGTGCTACTCGATCATGTCGACAAAGCCCTGTCCCTGGCCGATCAGTGGCACCAGGAACAGCAGCAGCGTCAGCAGCTACTGCAGCGCTGGGATACGCTCAGCAAGCGGGAAAAACAGGTGATGGAGCTGGTCGTCTCCGGCAGCGCCAACAAGGTGATCGCCGAGAGCCTGAAAATCAGCCCCAAGACCGTCGAGGTTCACCGCGCCCGGGTGATGTCCAAGATGGAGGCCGAGAGCCTGGCCGACCTGGTCAACCAGGCCCACCGTATCGACGCCCTCAGCAAACTACTCAGCTGACAGGATTCGGCGAATTACCGACGGCCTCGCCTAACCCTGGTCACTCAGCAATCGGCGAATAAACCCGCCCATCGCCTGCAGGCAGGGTTCGGTCGCTTCGCGATGGGGAATATGGGCCGCGTCCAGCCAGCAAGGCGATGCCAGGGTACCGATCCCTTCGCAGATCCTCTCGACCTGCAGCTCAGAGCCGTACTGATCGTTAACCCCTTGCATAATCAGCGACGGGGCTCGAATCCGACCCAGCCAGGGATGCAGATCCAGCCCTTGAAAGCTATCGCGAAGCCAGGTCTGCCACCAACCCTGGAACAGAGTGTCGGTCTTCTCGCCGTGATAGCGCGACAGACCCGGACGGATCGCCTCGTCGTAGAGATCGCGGGCCTTAATGATTCCGTCACGGGTGATTGGCTCAACAAAGAGATGGGCCGCTTCGGTAATCAACCCTAGCACCCGGTCAGGCACACTGGCGGCGCCAACCAGAGCGATCGAGCCACCGTCACTGTGGCCGACCAGCACCGCCTGCTCGATCTGCAGGCGTTCGAGCAGCTGCGGCAACACCACCTCACCCTCGTAGACCAGATAGTCATCCGGACGCGGCAGCTCGAGCGAGCTGGCCCCGGCGTGACCGATCCGTTCGTAGATCAGCACATCACAACCACAACGCTCGGCCAACTGCTGCGGAAAGTCCCACCACTGGCCGATGCTGCCAAGGGCTTCATGCAGAAACACCAACGTCGCCGGCGAGTTTGGCATCGGCTGACGTCCACGGCGAACGTAGAGACTGGCCTTATCACCAAAACGCGGCGCGGCTATCGGCAGTTCAAACTCATCCCAGACCAACATTCTGGAGCACCTCCTATCGGGATAATGCAGATACAAAAAAGCCCGGCCGAGCCGGGCTTTCCAGGTCGAAGCCGCCTGATCAGCGCTTCAAGATCGCATCTTGCTTACAGCTTGGATTCCAGCTCCGGAACCGCTTCAAACAGGTCAGCAACCAGACCGTAATCGGCGACCGAGAAGATCGGGGCTTCTTCGTCCTTGTTGATCGCAACGATAAACTTGGAGTCCTTCATACCCGCCAGGTGCTGGATCGCACCGGAGATACCGACGGCGATGTAGAGTTCCGGCGCAACGATCTTACCGGTCTGACCCACCTGCATATCGTTGGGAACGAAGCCGGCGTCAACCGCAGCACGGGAGGCACCAACGGCGGCACCCAACTTGTCGGCTACCTTCTCAAGCAGCTCGAAGTTTTCGCCATTACCCATACCGCGACCACCGGAGATGATGACGCTGGCAGCGGTCAGCTCAGGACGGTCGGACTGGGCCAGCTCTTCTTTAACGAAGGCGGACTTGCCGGCATCGCAAGCGGCGGCAACGGTTTCAACGCTGGCACTGCCATCGGTCGCAGCCGCGTCGAAGGCGGTGGAACGAACCGTGATCACCTTGACGGCGTCGCTGGACTGTACAGTCGCGATCGCGTTACCGGCGTAGATCGGGCGTTGGAACGTATCGGCACTCTCGACCGCAATGATGTCGGAGATCTGCGCCACGTCCAGCTTGGCGGCAACCCGCGGCATGAAGTTCTTGCCGGTGGTGGTGGCGGAAGCCAGGATGTGGCTGTAACCGTCGGCCAGCTCCAGTACCAGCAGCGCCAGATTCTCGGCCAACTGATGAGCATAGGCAGCGTTGTCGGCAACCAGTACCTTGCTGACGCCGGCGATCTTGGCAGCTTCTTCGGCTGCGGCGCCACAGTTTTCGCCTGCAACCAGCAGGTCGATGTCACCACCGATCTGTTGGGCAGCGGCGACGGTGTTCAGGGTTGCTCCTTTCAGAGCAGCGTTGTCGTGTTCTGCAATTACCAGGATACCCATGATTAAATCACCTTCGCTTCGTTCTTCAGTTTCTCGACCAGCTCGTCCACGCTGCCGACGATGATGCCTGCCTGACGCTCGGCCGGCGGCTCAACCTTCAGGACCTTCAGACGGGCGGCGGTTTCAACGCCGTAGTCGGCCGGGGTCTTGGTATCCAGCGGCTTACGCTTGGCCTTCATGATGTTGGGCAGCGACGCATAACGCGGTTCGTTCAGACGCAGGTCGGTAGTGACGATCGCCGGCAGATCCAGCGACACGGTCTGCAGACCGCCGTCGATTTCACGGGTCACGGCCACTTTGCCATCAGCCACCGCCACTTCGGAGGCGAAGGTGCCCTGCGGCATCTCGGTCAGCGCGCCCAGCATCTGGCCGGTCTGGTTGTTGTCGGAATCGATCGACTGCTTACCCAGGATAACCAGGCCCGGCTGCTCCTCTTCGACCACTTTGGCCAGCAGTTTGGCAACCGCCAGAGACTCCAGGTCTTCGTCGGTCTCGATCTGAATACCACGGTCGGCACCCAGTGCCAGTGCGGTACGGATCTGCTCCTGGCAGCTCTTCGGGCCGATGGAGACAACTACGATCTCTTCTGCCACACCGGCTTCTTTAAGACGAACCGCCTCTTCCACGGCGATTTCGCAGAACGGGTTCATCGCCATCTTAACGTTGGCCAGGTCGACCCCGGACTGATCACTCTTGACGCGGACCTTGACGTTGTAGTCGATCACGCGCTTCACGGATACTAGAACTTTCATAGAGTTCCTCGTTTTGTTGCCAACCCTTGCTTGAGGGCGCCTGATGAAAGAACGCCTGAGTCTTGCTGCTCAGGCGCTGTCGAATCGTTACTTAGCAAGACTAAGTGATTTCCCTAGGAAAGTACCATTCACATTTGGTCGATGCAAATGGTTCTTGCAAAAAATAGGGGTTTTTACTTAGAATGCATTCCTACTCGAGTGAGACCACCTTCTCAGAACACTCTCACTCACGATAAAACAGAGAACAAATAAGCAGGAGATGGCTGTGGAACGCGAATCGATGGAGTTTGATGTCGTCATTGTAGGCGCAGGACCGGCAGGTCTGTCCGCCGCATGTCGGCTGATGCAGCAGGCTCAGGCCAACGAGCAGGAATTGATGGTCTGTGTGGTTGAAAAAGGCTCCGAAGTCGGCGCCCATATCCTCTCCGGCGCGGTCTTCGAGCCTCGCGCACTGGACGAACTGTTCCCGGACTGGAAGGACCAGGGCCTGACTCTGGGAGAGCCGGTTACCGGTGACGAGATCTACCTGTTCAAAGATGAACAGAAAGCCCAGTTGATGCCCAACAGCTTTGTGCCCAAGACCATGCACAACGAAGGCAACTACGTAATCAGCCTGGGTAATCTATGCCGCTGGCTGGCCGAACAGGCCGAGTCGATGGGCGTGGAGATCTTCCCCGGCTTTGCCGCAGCGGAAGTGCTCTATAACGAAGACGGCTCGGTCAAAGGGGTTGCCACCGGCGACATGGGCGTCGGCGAAGACGGCGAACCCAAAGACAGCTACATGCCCGGCATGGAACTGCACGCCAAGTACACCCTGTTCACCGAGGGTTGCCGTGGCCACCTGGGCAAGGAACTGCTGAGCAAGTTCGAACTGGACAAGGATTCCGATCCGCAGCATTACGGCATCGGCATCAAAGAACTCTGGGACATCGACCCGGCCAAGCACAAGCCAGGTCTGGTTATCCACGGCGCCGGCTGGCCGCTGGGCAAGAATGCCCCAGGCGGCTCATTCCTGTACCACGCCGAAAACAACCAGGTTGTTCTGGGTCTGATCACCGACCTGAGTTACAGCAACCCGCACCTGAGCCCGTTCGACGAGATGCAGCGGATGAAGCACCACCCGGTGTTCAAGCAGTACCTCGAAGGCGGCAAGCGGGTCTCCTACGGCGCCCGCGCCATCGCCAAGGGCGGCTTCAACTCACTGCCGAAGATGACCTTCCCGGGCGGCCTGCTGCTGGGTTGCGACGCCGGCACCCTGAACTTTGCCAAGATCAAGGGCAGTCACACCGCCATGAAGAGCGGCATGATCGCCGCCGACACCCTGTCCGAGGTGTTCAAGGCCGGTAACGAGGGCGGCGATGATCTGAGCAAGTTCACCGACAACCTCAAGGACAGCTGGCTCTATGATGAGCTGTACCGCTCACGCAACTTCGGTCCGGCGATGCACAAGTTCGGCATGACCCTGGGTGGCGCCTTCAACTATATCGATCAAAACTGGTTCGGCGGCAAGATCCCGGTCACCCTGCACGACACCAACCCGGATTACGCCCAGATGAAACCGGCCTCCGAGTGTCCGAAGATCGACTACCCCAAGCCCGATGGCGAGATCAGCTTCGACAAGCTGTCGTCGGTGTTCCTGTCCAACACCAACCATGAGGAAGATCAGCCCTGCCACCTCAAGCTCAAGGATGTCAGCATTCCGCTGGAGCGCAACCTGCCGATGTTCGATGAACCGGCTCAGCGCTACTGCCCGGCAGGCGTCTATGAGGTGGTCGTGGAAGACGATGGCAGCAAGCGCTTCCAGATCAACTCGCAGAACTGCGTCCACTGCAAAACCTGCGACATCAAGGACCCGTCCCAGAACATCACCTGGGTGGTTCCGGAAGGCGCCGGCGGCCCGAATTACCCCAACATGTAAACTACTGGGGCAACCCCCTCCCAAGGCCGGCAATCGCCGGCCTTGTTGTTTTCTGACGTCTCCACACCCAAAAAACATCTAATCTCGCTAGAGTTTTTCCGCTTTGGCCGAATCTCTGCTAAGGTCCAGTTAATTGCATCAACGTGTTACCGGCCGGATCCTGCCAGTGTGTTAAAACACTATCTGAAACTACGCCAGAACAATCTTCTCTCCTATCGATTGCTGGTCTATATCGTGCTTTGCAGTACGTTGCTGGCTATTCTCAGCACGGCGATACAGCTGTTCTGGGATTACCGCAAGGATCTGGGCGATATCGAGCGAGGCCTACAGTCGATCGAAGCCAGCTACCTGGATTCGCTGGCATCCAGCCTGTGGAAGCTCGACAAGGACCAGATCGGGATTCAACTCGACGGCATCATGAAACTGCAGGATATCGGCTACGCCTCGATCACCGAGATCGTGGCCGACAGCGAAGAAGCGATCTTCTTTCGCGGCGATACCGAAGCCCAGATGCCGATTCAACGCCAGTTCGAACTCTATTACCGCGACACCCTGGTCGGCCGCCTCAAGGTGGGCGCCACCCTCGATAACGTCTACCTGCGTCTGATCGAAAAATTCTTCATCATTCTCGGCAGCCAGACCATCAAGACCTTCCTGGTCTCGATCTGTATCCTGCTGGTGGTCCACTATCTGGTGATTACTCACCTGACCTCGCTGGCCCGCTATACCCGCCGCATCGGACTCGACAACCTGGATGAAGAGATCAGCCTGGAATCCAGCCTGCTGCGACGCGGTGGCGAAGACTCACTGGATCAACTGGCTGAAACCCTGAACCAGATGCGGGTCAATATCCGCCGACAGCTGCAGGCCAAAAAGCGCGCGCAGCAGCAACTGGAGCAACTCAACGAGGAGCTGGAGCAGCGGGTCAAATACCGTACCGCTACCCTCAAACATACCAACGACCGCCTCACCGAGGCCCTCGACGAACTGACCCAAACCAAGGACCGATTGGTCGAAAGTGAAAAGATGGCCGCCTTGGGTGAGCTGGTCAGCGGCATCGCCCAGGAGATCGAGCGCCCCCTGAACCAGGGAATGGATCTGTCGGAACAGGTGATCAACCGACTCGACGAGCCGCGTCAAATAGACAACGCCGGCGCCATCAGCCTGTGCAAGCAGGTTGATCAGGTGCACGACCAGCTGGGTAAGATCAGCGAACTGATGAAGGCCTTCCGCCTGATCGCCGTCGATCCGGCCAAGCTGACGCCGCAGCGAGTCAAACTGGCCAAGCTGTTCGCCAACCTGGAAAACCAGCTGGCCGAGCGGCTACTGCGTTACCATGTCCGGGTCGAGATCGACTGCGATGACAACTTGGAGATTATCTCCTACCCCGACAGCCTACGGCAGATCTTCAGCCAACTGATCAGCAACTCACTGCAGCACGGTTTCGGCCCCGAGCATGGCCGCGACGACGCGCTAATCAGCATTCAAGCCAGCCATCACAGCGACGGCGTTAAGATCAGCTACCGAGACAACGGCATCGGCATCCCCGAGCAGGTGTTACCGCGGGTATTCGAGCCCTTCGTGGCCAGCCGTGGCGAACGCGGCGGCAGCGGTCTGGGCACCCATGTGGTCTACCGCCTGGTCACCGGGCTGCTGCAGGGCAAGGTCGACTGCCATAACCGCCGTGGCGAAGGGGTCGAGTTCCTGATCAAGGTCCCGTTACGACCCCATACCCCCGACCCGAACCATGATGACGACGATCTCTGGTAACCTCGACGTACAGGGTTAGTCCCCTTATTCTGAAATCGGCTCCAGATAATCGACCATCAACTGAGGGGATACCCGGCCACGGAACTCATTGATGTCGAGCTTGAACGCAACCCGTGCCCGATTTGACTGACTGGGCCAGACATCCAGATCCACATTGAATGCGATCGCATCGATACAGAACCCACTGGGGCGCCCCTGCTCGATCGGTGCCAGCACCAGTTTCAGATGACGCTCTCCAACGATCCGCTGCTGCACCAGCTCAAACTCACCATCGAACAGCGGCTCCGGAAACAACTGCCCCCAAGGACCGCCGTCGCGCAGCTGACGCGCCATCTCCAGGTTCATCTCGGCCACTGCCATGGCGCCATCGGATTCGATCCGCGCCTGTAGCTGCTCTTCATCGAGCTGGCGCCGCACTTCGGCATCGAATGCCCGGCTGAAGCGCTCGAATTTATCCCGCTCCAGACTCATCCCCGCCGCCATGGCGTGACCACCGTACTTGGCCAGCAGGTCCGGCTCCCGAGCTTCCACGGCGGCCAGCACATCGCGGATATGCAAACCGGGAATCGAGCGGGCCGAGCCTTTGATCATGCCACCTTCGGCTTCGGCGAACGCGATCACCGGGCGGTGCAGCCGCTCTTTGATTCGGGAGGCCAGAATTCCGATCACCCCTTCGTGCCAGTCCGGCTCGAACAAGCATACGCCGTAGGGCAGCTCGGTTTCGTCGTCAAGACTGATCTGATCGAGAATCTTCAACGCCTGACGCTGCATCTGCTGTTCAATCTGTTTACGATCCTGGTTCAGCTCGTCGAGCTGCAACGCCAGCGCACGAGCCTCGGGCTCGGACCGGCTCAGCAGACATTCGATCCCAATCGACATGTCCTCCAACCGTCCGGCCGCATTTAACCGTGGACCGATGGCAAACCCCAGGTCGGTGGCCACCAGTTTGTCGAGCTGGCGTGACGCGATTTCGGCCAGCGCTTTGATACCCGGCCGACAACGACCGGCGCGGATCCGCTTCAGCCCCTGATCGACCAGTATCCGGTTGTTATGGTCCAACGGCACCACATCGGCCACGGTGCCCAACGCCACCAGATCGAGGAAGTCCGCCATATTCGGCACTGGCTGCTGTCGACGTTCAAACCAACCGCGTGTCTGCAATCGCCGGCAAACGGCGGTCATCACGTACCAGATCACCCCGACACCGCAGGTATTCTTGGCGACAAAATCACAGCCATGCTGGTTCGGGTTAACCAACGCATCGGCCTCGGGCAGCTCGTCGCCGGGCAGGTGATGATCGGTGACCACTACCTTGATACCCGCCTCTTTAGCCGCACGGACCCCGGCCACGCTGGAGATGCCATTGTCGACGGTGATCAGCAGATCCGGTTGCTGCTGCTCGGCGACGGCGACAATTTCCGGTGACAGTCCGTAACCATATTCGAACCGGTTCGGAACCAGATAACCGGCCCACTGGGCTCCCAGCGCACGCAGTGCCGACACCGCCAGCGCGCTACTGGTGGCGCCGTCACAATCGAAATCGCCCACCACCAACAAGCGCTGACCGGCCTCGATCGCCTCAGCAATCAATTCGGCCGCCGGTTCGATATCCCGCATCGTATGAAACGGCAACAGCCCCTTCAGCGAATTGTCGAGCTGGTCGGGACGTTCGACCCCGCGACTGCTGTAGATCCGTGCCAAAAGTGGCGACAAGCCGGCCTCCAGCAACGCGGGTTTGGCCTGCTCATCACGCCTGACTATCTGTTTGTGCATGCGCTTTCGGGATTCCTATTCGGTTAACGGTTGCGGCTTCCAGGTTTCAGGATTCGGCAGCCGGGGGCTGAATCGCCAACTGCTCCACCTCCGGTCCGGGGAGAAAACGGTAGGTCTTTCCGGTCAGCCAGTATGCGAGCAAGCCGACCCATTCGCGGGAGGCCATCATCAGGTCCTGCAGGTTGCTGCTCAGATTGAAATAGATCGGATCTTCACCCAGCGGCTGGCCCCGGTAGTCCACCGGATAAGGCAGCACGTCCCAGCCCTGTTGCCGGAATACGCCAACCGAGCGCGGCATATGGAAGGCCGAGGTGACCAGCAGCCAGCGACCTTCGAGCACCGACTCACCCAGCTGCTGGCGGATCAGTGAACGACTCAGGGTACCGTTCTCGTAGGTGTTGCGCGCCTCACGCTCGTACAGAACCCGCCCCTCGAGACCGATCGCATCAAAGTACATCTTGGTGAAGTCGGCCCCGCGGATCTCCGGTTCCGTATGCCAACCCGAGCCGCAGCTGTAGACGATCGGCAGATCGCTGCGTTCCATCGCCAGCTGAGGAACCGCCAGGATCCGATCAGCGGCATCGGTAAATTCAGCCCGTCGATGGTAGCGCATCGAACCCAGCTGCTCGGCCCCACCCAAGACGATGATGCCCGCCAATGGCTGATGTTGCAGCGGTCCGGGAGCCGGGAAGCGCTGCTCCAGCTCGTGCAGCAACACCTGTCCGACCGGCACCAGTGCCACCAACCAGATCATTGCCAGCGACAACCAGGCGAACAGCCGCGCCCGCCGGCGCTGGCTGCTCCAGCCCAGCACCAACACCGCCAAGGTCATGATCAGCAGCAACAGGTGGTCTGGACGGGCGAAAGTCCAGATCGTTTTCGACAGTATGTAAAACAGGTTATCCATTGTTGTCAGTCACTGTCGCTTGTGAACAAGCAGCCTACTTTCAAAGTCCGCAAAGTTCGCAGACAAAAACGCCGGCGGTAAGGCCGGCGTTTGAGGGATGGCTAGGATCACTAGATCAGCCCAGCTGTTCGGCCATATGAGCGTGAACCGCCGCCAGATCGTTGTCCAACACGGTACAGCGCTCTTCACGATCGAACAGATCTTCCAAATGATGCGGCAGCTCCGGTGAATTGAGACCGGCTTTAACCACCGGCTCCGGGAACTTGACCGGATGCGCGGTTGCCAGCGCCACCATCGGCGTCTCGCTGTCACGACGACAGACCTCTGCCGCCTTGACCCCTATCGCGGTGTGCGGATCAAGCAGCTCTTCGCTACGCTCGAACATCTCGGCGATGTAGTCGATACAGCCTTCATCATCGAGGCGGTAGCTGTCGAACAGCTCGCGCGCCTTGGCCAGACGGGCCGGCTCCAGCTCGGCACCCTGCCCACCGTTCATGCGAGCCATCAGCTCACCGGTGGCCTTGCCGTCACGACCGTACAGATCGAACAGCAGCCGTTCGAAGTTGCTCGACACCATGATATCCATGCTCGGCGACAGGGTGTGGACCAGCTCCTGCGGCGAGTAATCGTTGGCGCTGATGCAACGGTGCAGAATATCGTTGACGTTGGTGGCAACCACCAGCTGCTTGACCGGCAGACCCATGCCCTTGGCCAGGTATCCGGCGAAGATATCGCCGAAGTTACCGGTCGGTACCGCGAAGGAAACTTCACGGTGCGGACCACCCAGGCTCAGGGATGCGTGGAAGTAGTAAACGATCTGAGCCATGATCCGGGCCCAATTGATCGAATTGACCGCCACCAGCTTGCGACCACCGAGGAAGCTCTGATCGGCAAAGCTCTGCTTCACCATCTGCTGGCAATCATCGAAGTTACCCTTGATCGCCAGGTTGTGAATGTTGTCACCGATGATGGTGGTCATCTGCTTGCGCTGCACGTCGGAAACGCGCTGATGCGGATGCAGAATGAAGATATCGACGTTGTCGCAACGCTTGCAGCCTTCGATTGCGGCCGAACCGGTATCACCGGAAGTCGCGCCCATGATGACAACGCGTTCGTTACGCTTCTCCAGCACATAGTCGAGCAGTCGACCCAGCAGCTGCAGGGCGAAGTCTTTGAACGCCAGAGTCGGGCCGTGGAACAGTTCCAGCAGCCACAGGTTGCTGTCGAGCTGCTTCAGCGGCGCAACGGCATCGTGGGCAAAAACATTCTTACCTTCTGTCGCCGCTCGCGTGCCGTATGTCTCGTCGATGATCGCATCCAGATCGGCCTGCGGAATGGTATCGGCAACAAACGGGGCGATGACCTTCTTTGCCAAATCGGCGTAGGACAGCCCGGCCCAGGAGGCGATCTCCTCTTTGGAGAACTGCGGCAGTTGCTCCGGAACGTAGAGACCACCATCGGTGGCCAGCCCAGCCAGCAAAACCTCTTCAAAGTTCAGCGCAGGAGCCTGACCACGGGTACTGATATATTTCATGCTTTCTTTCTACCGTTAAAGCTGTCGATTGCTCTCAAAGGGCTCTCAAAGGATTACTGGGCGTCCAGCGCTTCGACCCGGATCCGGGTGACTTCGCCGTGGATCGAATCCAGGGCTTCGATCGCACTGATGGCGCGGTTCATCGCCGCTTCCTTCACCTTGTGAGTCACGATCACAACCGGCACCAGCTCTTCCGTGGTGTCGTGCTGGACAATGGCATCGATGCTGATCGACTGCTCGGCCAGGATCCGGGTGACTTCGGCCAACACGCCCGGATGGTCGATCGCCTGCATCCGCAGGTAGTAAGCGGTTTCGACTTCATCCATCGGCAGCATCGGCAGATCCGACAGGCGTGACGGATGGAAAGCCAGGTGCGGCACACGGTTGGAGCTGTCGGCGGTCATAACCCGGACGGTATCGACCAGATCGGCGATCACCGCGGAAGCGGTCGCTTCGGAACCGGCACCGGCGCCGTAGTACAGGGTCGGGCCGACGGCGTCAGCATCAACCAGCACCGCGTTCATCACACCATCAACGTTGGCGATCAGGCGCTTCTCCGGAATCAGAGTCGGGTGAACCCGCAGCTCGATCCCCTCTTCGGTACGACGAGTCACACCCAGGTGCTTGATCCGATAGCCCAGCTCTTCGGCGTAGTTCACATCATCGGTGGTGACCTTACTGATCCCTTCGGTGTAAGCCTTGCTGAACTGCAGCGGCACACCAAACGCCAGTGAAGACAAAATAGTCAGCTTGTGAGCCGCGTCGATACCTTCAACGTCGAAGGTCGGATCAGCTTCGGCATAACCCAACGCCTGAGCCTCAGCCAGCACGTCTTCGAAAGCACGACCCTTGTCGCGCATCTCGGTCAGGATAAAGTTGCCGGTGCCGTTGATGATGCCGGCGACCCAGTTGATGCTGTTGGCGGCCAGACCTTCACGGATCGCCTTAACGATCGGAATACCACCGGCTACGGAAGCTTCATAGGCAACGATGACGTTGTTGGCCTGCGCCGCTTCGAAGATTTCGTTACCGTGCTCGGCGATCAGCGCCTTGTTGGCGGTGACCACGTGCTTGCCGTTGGCGATCGCTTCCAGCACCAGCTCACGGGCGGTGTCGTAGCCACCGATCAGCTCAACAACAATGTCGATCTCAGGATTACGGGCCACCTCGAAAATATCGTTGGTGGTCGGAATCTCACTGGTATCCGCCGCCGGATTGGGGCGACGGGCACCAATCTGAGCAACCTGAATCACCCGGCCTGCACGGCGGGAGATCTCTTCCTGGTTACGCGCGAGTACATTGAAGGTTCCGCTACCAACGGTACCTAGACCACAGATGCCAACATTGACCGGCTTCAAGCTCATTTTCTGGCCCTTAATCGATGAATCTCGCCTCCACCCGGAGGCCCTACACAAAAAGGCGGCCATTGTAGCAAAAAAACGCCCAAAGGTGGCGGCTTCAAAGCCAATATCGGTGTCAAATATTTGCTACAAAACCACCGGATAAATCACCGTATTTAACAACGGCTCGACGCCTAATCGCGATGATAGGCCGGCAAGGTCCAGCTAAACAGGATCGCACCTCCGCGCAGCACCAGCGCCGCCACAAAGCCACCGATCAATGCGGCGCTCTCCGGCACCGCCAGCCACTCCAGCATCAGGTAGGTACTGGCACCGGCCAGTGAGGCGCTGACATAGAGCTCGCGGGAGCTAAGCACCAGATCGCTACCGCAGAGCACATCACGGATAATGCCCCCAAAGCTGGCGGTCATGACCCCCATACAGGCAGCGATCAACGACGAAGCCCCGCTGCTCAGTGCAATCTGGGCCCCGGTAACACTAAACAGCGCCATTCCAATGGCATCCATCCACAGCAGGCTGCGGGTGCGTGAGGCGATATAGGGCACCACAAAATAGGTCAGCACTGCGGCGCTCAGACTGGTGGCCACATAGATTGGCTCACGGACCCAGTAGACCGGGGTGTTTCCCAGCAGCAGATCCCGCAAGGTGCCGCCGCCAAGTCCGGTGGCGCAGCCGATCAGCATAAAGCCGAGAATATCCATTTTCTGACGTGCTGCATCCAACGCCCCAGATACGGCGAACACCGCTATTCCGCTAAGCCCTAGCACGTTGACCACACTGTATAGATCAATCTCCATCGGCACCTGCAAGGCGACCACTCCCCTATCAAACGTTCCACTTCGACGGTTTCAAACTTTGCACCGACACTCTATGGCTCGGCCCCCAACGGCCACAACCAAAAACGCGGCCCGGAGGCCGCGTTGTTCGATCACCTAAGCGAAAGCTTAGCGATTTACTGGACCTCGACCACCTGAGCTTCGGCAATCTTCTGCTTCCAGGCAGCCGGACCGGTAATGTGGGCCGATTCGCCTTTGCTGTCCACCGCCACGGTAACCGGCATGTCCTTGACCTCAAACTCGTAGATCGCTTCCATCCCCAGCTCAGGGAAAGCGATGGTCTTGGAGCCTTTGATCGCCTTGGAGACCAGGTAAGCCGCACCGCCGACTGCCATCAGGTAGACCGACTTGTTGTCCTTGATCGCTTCGATCGCAACCGGACCCCGCTCGGCTTTACCGATCATGCCCATCAGCCCGGTGCTCTCGAGCACCTGACGGGTGAACTTGTCCATCCGGGTCGCCGTGGTCGGACCCGCCGGGCCCACCACTTCGTCACCAACCGGATCAACCGGGCCTACGTAGTAGATAAAGCGACCTTTCAGGTCCACCGGCAGCTCTTCACCGGCATCCAGCATGCCGCACAGCTTCTTGTGAGCCGCGTCACGACCGGTCAGCATCTTGCCGTTCAGCAGCAGGGTATCGCCGGTCTTCCAGGTTTCGATCTCTTCCTGGGTGATATTGTCCAGATCGACCCGCTTGGTGGTCGGACCTACCTCGAAGGTGACTTCCGGCCAATCGGACAGCGACGGTGGCGTCTGCAGCGCCGGACCATCGCCCTTCAGGGTGAAGTGGGCGTGACGGGTCGCAGCACAGTTCGGAATCATGCACACCGGCAGGGATGCGGCATGGGTCGGGTAGTCCTTGATCTTGATGTCCAGCACGGTGGTCAGACCGCCCAGCCCCTGGGCACCGATACCCAGCTGGTTAACTTTTTCGAACAGCTCCAGACGCAGCTCTTCAACCGCGTTCTGCGGGCCACGCTCTTTCAGCTCGTGGATATCGATCGGATCCATCAGCGACTCTTTCGCCAATACCGCAGCCTTCTCGGCTGTACCACCGATACCCAGCCCCAGCATGCCCGGCGGACACCAGCCGGCACCCATGGTCGGAACGGTCTTCAGGACCCAGTCGACGATGCTGTCGGATGGGTTCAGCATCACCATCTTGGACTTGTTCTCGGAGCCGCCACCCTTGGCCGCCACCTGAACGTCAACCTCGTCACCAGGTACCACCGACATGTGGATTACCGCCGGGGTGTTGTCCTTGGTGTTCTGACGCTTGCCGGCCGGATCGGCCAGCACGGAGGCGCGCAGCACGTTGTCCGGGTGCAGGTAGGCACGACGAACACCCTCGTTGATCATCTCCTCGACGCTCATCTCGGCATCCCAGGTGACGTTCATCCCGATCTTGACGAACACGGTGACGATACCGGTGTCCTGACACAGCGGCCGGTGGCCTTCGGCACTCATACGAGAGTTGATCAGAATCTGCGCCATCGCATCCTTGGCCGCCTGGGACTCCTCTTTCAGGTAGGCCTCATGGACCGCCTGGACAAAGTCTACCGGGTGGTAGTAGGAAATGAATTGCAGCGCATCGGCGACGCTCTCGATCAGGTCGTCTTGACGGATCACAGTCATGTTGTCGTTGTCTCCAGCTTCGCTGACGACCGACGGCCGCCGCGCGGTGGGTTATGAAAGAGGCCTACAAGGGTGGTCATGCCCTGAGAAGCAGCCTCCGATAGAAAACGGTGCCCAATTATACACAAAAGGTGTCGGGCTTAACGTCTCGCTTTGGTCTAAACGAACAGTGGTGATAAGTCGGCCTCAGAACGGCAGCAGACAGCCCAGATAGAGCAGCCCGAAAATCAACAGCAGCCTACCGCTGGCGGGGGTTAATGCACGCCTGGACTGAGGCTCGGCGTCGAGCAGTTTCAGCAGTGCCGGCAGCAGCAACAGGCTCGGCAGCAGTGGCCACAGGCGCAACAATAATTGCTGCTGCCACAGCGCCAACGTCAGCAGGTAGGTACCGGCTAGCAACGCCAGGTAGAGTTTCTGCCCGGGGGCATAGCCCAACCGAACGGTCAGGGTTTTAACCCCGCGCTGATGATCCAGCTCCCAGTCACGTAATTCGTTGCTCAGCAACAACAGCGAGATCAACGCACTGATCGGCAGCGACAGCCATAACTGACTCAGCGTCAACGGGGCGCCCATGGCATGGCTTGCACCCAACACCATCAACACCCCCATCAGCCAGAACACCAACGGCACGCCCAGACCACGGCGTTTGTAGTGGATCGGCTCGACGCTGTAGCCCAGCGCACCGATCGCCCCCAGTATGCAGAGTCCCAACAAGCTGAGACCGACATCTGCAACCAACCAGAATCCGATCAAGCTGCAGAAAACAAAGCAGCCGTAACCGAGCCGGGCATGGCGATGGATCCCTCGCCGACGCTCGGCAAAACGGGCATCTTGCAGCAGCGGTAGATCACCCAAATCGTTGATTAGATTGACCCCGGCCTGGAGCGCTAAACCGGCCAGCAGGATCAGCAGCGCTCGCCAGCCGGAGCCGTACCCCTCCAGCAGAGCCAGCGCCACTCCCAACCCACAGGAGACCAGCGCCACCACCAGCGAGAACGGCCGTAACGATTGAAGCAGGCGCGGGGCGACCAGTTCCGTCTGGTCGCGGGAGATATCCATCGAGTTAGCGGGACGGCGCGTTATTGAGATCGCGCATCAGCAGAGCGTAATCCAGATCGCCCTCCAACGGCACCGGAATACGCATTACATGGCCATTGCCAGGCGCCGCGTCGACCGCCTGCCCCTTGCGGTTGATCATCTCTTCGAGCTTGAAGCGCAGGTTGCCCTGCGGCGTCATTAGCTCCAGGGTATCGCCCAGTTCGAAACGGTTCTTGACGTCGATCTCGATCATACCGTCATGTTGGCCCATCACTTCACCGACAAACTGCTGGTGCACCCCGACCGAATTGCCGGTTTCGTAGTTCTGATACTCGTCGTGAACATGGCGACGGTAAAACCCTTCGGTGTAACCACGGTTGGCCAGGTTTTCCAACACATCCATCAAGCCCTTGTCGAAGGGTTTGCCGGCGGCCGCGTCGTCGATCGCCTGGCGGTAAGCCTGGGCGGTACGAGCGACGTAATAATGCGACTTGGTCCTCCCTTCAATCTTCAACGAGTGAACCCCCATCTCGGTCAGACGCTGCACGTGCTGGATTGCGCGCAGATCTTTGGAGTTCATGATGTAGGTGCCGTGCTCGTCCTCGAACGCCGGCATGTATTCACCCGGACGGGTCTCCTCCTGCAACAGGAAGATCTTGTCGGTGGGCTTACCCTCACCCAGCTGCGGAGCAGCCTGCTCATCACTGGATTGAGCTTCGGCGTTCGGATCGAAACCCTGGACCGGGACAGAGTCTTTAACGGGTATAAAGTCGCCGGATTCGTCCTGCTTGGCCTCGTGGGCATCGTATTTCCAACGGCAGGTGTTGGTGCAGGTGCCCTGGTTAGGATCCCGGTGGTTGATATAACCCGACAACAGGCAACGGCCGGAATAGGCGATGCAGAGCGCGCCGTGGACAAACACCTCCAGCTCCATCTCCGGACACTGCTGGCGGATCTCCTCGATCTCATCCAGAGACAGCTCCCGGGACAGGATCACCCGCTCGATCCCAACACTGTGCCAGAACTTGACCGTGGCCCAGTTCATCGCATTGGCCTGGACCGACAGATGGATCGGCACCTCGGGCCAGCGCTCGCGGACCATCATGATCAATCCCGGGTCGGACATGATCAGCGCGTCGGGCTTCATCGCCACCACCGGCTCCATGTCCGCCATGTAGGTTTTCAACTTGGAGTTATGGGGAGCAATATTGCTGGCCACGTAGAATTTCTTACCCCGGGAATGGGCCAACTCGATGCCCCGTTCAAGGTTTTCCAGCTTAAAGTCGTTGTTACGCACCCGCAGGCTGTAGCGTGGCTGGCCAGCGTAGACCGCATCGGCCCCGTAAGCGAAGGCGTAGCGCATGTTCTTGTAGGTACCGGCCGGGGACAGTAATTCAGGAGTAAACATTCAGAATCTCAATAAACAACAAACAGAAGACCACCAGGTTAGAGCTGTTCGGACAGTTCCACACTGGTGTCATGATGAAGTGGTGCCGTCAGCGGCACCTCAAATAACGGGGTATAGATCGAGCCATGCTCGCCGGGCAGACTCTGAAACAGCACAACCGAGTCCGCCAGTAACGGCATCTCGAACTGAGGCCAACTGGGTGGAGGGTCAAGACTATCCGAGCCTTTGAGCCGAGCCAGGGTGATATGGGGGCGAAAATCCGGCTCGTCGACGAAGAGCCCGACCTGTTCAACCACCTGAGCCATACACTGCTGGAGCGCCAGCAACTGCTCATCGGCCTGCGCCAGCACCGCCAGTACGGTCAACTCAGGATTCACCTGCAGGTAATCACTGCCCTGTAGTTGAACCTGGAAAGAGCCCTGTCCCTGCAAAGCCTCTCTGGCTCGTTGCTCCAACGCAGCCACCTGTTCGAGACTGATATCACCCAGAAAACAGAGCGTCAGATGAAAACTGTCGGAGTCCGACCAACGCAGCAGCCCCTGCCGGTCCGCCTGCAGCCCCAGCGCGCCGAGGCTATCAGCATGGTCGGCCAAGCGACGTACCGATCCCAGTTTGAGCGGTATCGCGAAAAAAGATCGAATCGACATTCAGTGTTCGGCAGACAGGTGTGTATAGAGGACAGGAATCGGCATTGTTTCACCTGTACAAAAAACAATCAAGCATACTAGACCGCTTCCCAAGCGCTTCGCTATTGCTGCGGCGCCTGTGCTCGCTGCAGGCTATCAATCTGCTTACCCAAGCGTACTAACTGCGAGTTCACCTGTTTGCGGAAGCTGTTGATCGCGGCGATGGCTCGCTGCTGGTCCTTCAGTGTTGCTGATACCGATTGCGGTACCTTGGGATTGTTCTGCAGCGTGGCCAGCTGCTGCTCCATGCTGGTCAGCTGGGTATCCTGCAGCGCATCCAGCTCCTGATTGGCCTGATCACGCAATTGTAGTTGAGATTCGAGCCCCCGGATCAGCTGTTGATCCTGCTCTCTTTGCTGCTGCAACTGAGCCAGCTCCTGCTGCATCTCGCTACGGGATTGGTCGATCAATTTCGCCTGCTGCTGCCCCTGCTGGGTCAACACCTTGCTCTGCTTATCCAGCTCCGCGGCTCCTTTATCTAAGCTCTGGATCGACTTTTCCAGTTCGGAACTGGATGCTTGCAGCGCCTTCAGGGTCTTATCCAGTTCGGCAACGGCCTGATCCACCTCGGCGATCTTTGGTTTGTTTCGCTGATAGGACACGGTCCAGAGTTTGGCCAGCTCTGAATCAACATGTTTGATCCGCTTCTCGCCGTCGAACAGGAATTTCTTCATCTGCCCCTGGATCGCCGCGCCGGACTTGCTGGCGTTTTGGTCGGTGGTGTTGATCAATCCTTCCAACTCCGTCAGGCGCTGGTTGGCCAGAATCAACTCTCGCTGCAAACGATTGAAATGCTCCAGTCCCCAGTAACCGCCGGCCCCGATAACCAGAATCAACATCAATACCAGCCAGGACATCAAACGACTATCGCCACGATTGGCAGGCGCGCTAGCCGCTTCAACAGGAGCCTGCTGACGAGAGGAAGAGGCGGTCTTATCCAGCGTCGGTATGGAGGGTTTGTCCAGCGAGTCCCCTGCCGGACCCAATTCGGGAATATCGGAAAAATCTTCTTCGCGGGTCACTTACGGGCTGCTCCAGTACGACCGGTTTTATCGGAGGGAGGTCTAGTCGAGCTCAGTGTTCGACAACAAAGTATCCGGTACGCCGATAGTTGGCGCACCGACTATCGGGTATCTATTCCAGGGTACTTAGCACCCGCATCAAGGATTCGGCTGCCTCATGACCACGGTCGGTCAGATAGCCGCCATCATCCTGGGTAATCATCCCCTTATCGAACAGTCGCTGTGCAGCCCCGATCACATCCACCGGCGCATCATGGTGGATTTTCAGGCCGCTCTGGAGCGAATTAAGGCTAAAACGAGCTAACAGCTCCAGTTCGGCGATGGTTTCAGCGGGAAAACGTGCTGACATGGTGGATAACTCCTAGGCGAAATCAGCGTTCAGGATAAACATCTGCCCCCCAACACTCAACATCTATACTACTCTCTAACCGGCCGGCGTCTGGTATTTTTAGTAATCGAATAAATCCGCACAGACCACAACGTTGTCGAGGATCAACGTTGAGGGGCGATGAAACAGGGAGAATGGCTTAAATTGGAAGATACAGTGTGGGTTTACAGAGTCACCGCGCTTGATCAAATCAATGCCCGAAATTGCGAAGCCAGCATTACCCCGACCTACTGGATTGGCGTTTAGTACTACCTCTGTCTGAGGATTAAGCCCTTGAATTCTGATTACACTCCTTTTGTCTCCATCACCTCAGATGCCTCTATCGCACTCGGTCGGTTGACTCTGGACTTGGTTTCGGCCCACGACGAGAAGGAGATCTATGCCAAGCTGGCGGAAAGCTTACCTAAGATGCTGTCAGCCGATCGTTCGAGCGTTACCCTACTTACCGATAGCCAAGAGGAGTTCGAAATATTCGCCCTTCATGGCGAGAACGGAGCATTACCGCTGGGAAAGTCGATTCCGGTCAACAACACCCTGGCAGGAATCGCCGCCACCAAAGTATCGACTTGCTGGCACGATATCGAGGAGGATGAAACCAGCATTGACGGCCAACAGCTATACCAACAGGGAATTAAAAGCATCATTAACTCCCCACTGATATTTTCGAATAAAGTGATTGGCACGGTAAATATTGGTAGCTACTTACCCCAAGCCTACGATCAAAACAGTGCTGGCTTATTAACCTTAATCGCCTCATTGGTCTCGACCTACCTTGAACGTCAGCGCCTCTTAATTCAAGCACAGCTTGGCGTCGAGCAATACCGACTCTATTCCGAACAGCTCACCGTACTGAATCAGATCGCTGCTAAATTAGCAGCAGCCAATAGTGAGCAGTGTGTATTTAAAATAATCAAAGAGTCTATTTCCAAGGTTATCCCGGCACAGCGAATCAGTTATGTGGTTATCAACCACGATAGCTATCAATGCGAAGTCAAAACTATCTATAACGATAAGCAGATACAGATGCCAACGGTCATTGATATTAATGACAGCGCTCTGATGCCCGTATTGGATAGCGGCCAGGCCCTATTCTTCGATGATACGACCATTACAACCTCTGACAAACACAAGCATCTGGCCAAGCAGGGGATACGTGCGGCCTGGAGTGTTCCGGTTAGGATCAGTGACCGAATTGCCGGCATACTCAATGTGGGTACCTTTGATCCCATCTCTCAGGGAGACCAGCAGCTAAAGCTGCTGAACATGTTCAGCGGAATCATGGGGGTTACCCTGTCTCGGGTCTGTTTACAATCAGAGCTCGAGCGCCAAGCCAGCTACGATAATTTAACCGGGCTACCCAACCGTGCTCTGCTACATCAGAAACTCGCCAGCGTCTTGGCGACCCCTTCCCCAGCCCCTTTCACCCTGCTGTTTATCGACCTGGATCGTTTCAAGCAGGTCAATGATAGTCTCGGGCACAACGTAGGCGACGAGTTGCTTCGACAGGTCACCAGACGCGTCTATCAACAGATTCGCAAGCAGGACTTCATTGCCCGTCTCGGTGGCGATGAGTTCGTTGTGCTGTTGGCCGACTGTGGATCCGAAGAGGTAGCCCATACCACCTCAAAACGTATCATCGAAACCCTCAAGGCCCCTTTTTCGATTGAGCGCCACCACATTTTTATCGGTGCCAGCATTGGTATCAGCAGCTACCCAAAGCATGGGCTGGATCCGGAGGAACTCCTCAAGTATGCCGACATTGCCATGTACCAGGCCAAAAAGCATGCTCATGATAACTTTCATTTTTACTCTGACGCCTTACTGGAAATCATAAACAGCAATCGTCAAATCGAGTCACAGCTGCGCCTTGCATTAAACAACAATCAACTTAATCTCGTATTCCAACCCCTGATAGGAAACGATCAAGTAATAGGCGTAGAATCTTTATTACGCTGGAATCACGCTGAACTTGGGCAGGTTAGTCCCGATAGCTTTATCCCGGTAGCCGAAGAAAGCTTACTAATCTGTGACATTACCAGCTGGGTTTTAGAAAAAAGCCTGCGAACACTGACCGGATTTCGTGAATATTTACCCGAACTTTACGTATCCGTTAATATTTCCGGCAAGGATTGTTTAGATTTAACCAAGCTAAAAACCAGGGTTATAAGAGCACTAGAAAAGCATCAACTACCGGGATCAGCATTAAAGCTAGAATTAACCGAAAGCATATTCCTGCAGAATATTGATGATATAAAAATATTATTTACTGAGCTTAAGCAGCTTGGGGTTCGCTTAGCCATCGACGACTTCGGCACCGGTTTCTCTTCACTGGCTTACCTACTGAATCTGCCACTGGACCAGATCAAGATCGACCGCTCGTTTATTGCCGATATCGATACTGATCCCGCCAAATATGGCGTTGTTAAGGGCATAACGGATATCGCCAAGAGTCTGAAGATAGACTGCTTAGCCGAAGGCGTCGAAACACAAGCTCAGAAAAAAGCCTTGGAGCGCATGGGATGCAACCATTTCCAGGGCTACCTGTTTAGCCGACCACTCCCTACAAACGAGCTAGCAAACCTCCTGAAACTGGATACCCCTAACTGACGACAGCCTCCTGTCTCTACAATAGAGGTTCAGGAGGCCCCCAAAATCACCTAACCGCTATAGCGATCAGTGATTGCATCCCGGTCCATGGACATGGCCATGGGACAGCTCATCCTCGGTCGCTTCGCGAACTTCCATCACCTCAACCGCAAAGGTCAGCGTCTGTCCGGCCAGTGGGTGATTGCCATCAACGGTAACGGTATCGGCATCCACGGCGGTAACAACAACCGATACCGGCCCACCGGCGGTACTGGCTTCAAAACGCATACCGACATCAATGCTATCCACACCGGTAAAGGCATCGCGGGGAACCGTCTGAATCATCTCCTCGACTACGTTGCCGTAGGCATCCTCAGGCTCGACCACGACATCCAGCTTATCCCCCTTGGACTTACCGGCCAGCTCCTTCTCCAGACCGCTAATCAGATTGCCGTGGCCCTGCAGGTAAGTGAGCGGCTCGGCACCATCGGAGCTGTCGATTACCTCTCCGTCCGGGCTGGTCAGGGTGTAGTGGATAGACACCACCTTGTTATCGGAAATCTGCATAGTAATTGAGTCCTGTGAGGAGCTGAAAGAAGTCGACAGGGTAACAGGTTGGTGTAGTGATAACAGCGCTATTTACTCGATCGCAGGCTCTAGCGGCAACCGAATTCGACCGAGCCGTAGGTCGACTCTTCCCAGTTTCTGATCGCGCCTATATGATGTCAGCAACCATCAGAGATCGCTGTATGTCCGAAGTCAGTCCCCACCTGTCCGAAAATCGCCGAAAGATCTATCAACAGCTAGGGTTGCTGGAATACCTGCAACATCGCCAGTTGTTGCAGGTAGGAGAGCTACCACTGCACTGTGAACTGTATCCGGCGCAGCCCAACGATCCCTGGATTCTATTTATCCCCGGCATCGGCACCTACTCCGAGCTCTACTGCGAAATGCTGCACAAACTTTCATTGTGCGGTTTTAACTGCCTCAGTATCGACCTGCCCGGCCACGGTTATTCCGGCGGTTCACGCGGCAACTATCGACTCGAAACCCTGATCCCTCAGCTCAGCCAGCTGCTTGATCAGCTGGAACAAGAGCACTCCGGCCCGATCGGGGTATTCGGCTGCTCGATCGGCTCACGGATTGGCTTGGCGCTGGCCGAGCAGGATCCGAGGGTCCGGGCGTTGATGTGCCATACCCTGTTTGTCAACGAGGTGCCACCGGATATGCTGCACCAATTCGGTTGGCAGGCGCTGTCCTTCAATCGCTGGTTTATGCCCTGGGCCGAAGTGGATTTTCGCAGTTTTATCGACATCGATAACCTGCTCAACCACAACCCCATGGGAGAGTTCGCCCGGGTCGATGAACGCCTGGTATGGCAGTACCCGATCAGCACCCTGGACAGTGTTTACAACGCCCGCAGCCGGATCACCGAAGCCGAGCTGGAGATCCCCAGCGCGATCATCGTCGGCGAACGGGATGAAGTCCTGACACCGAGCTATACCCGTCGTCTGATCCGCAATAGCCGGCAGCCGTTCGACCTGTTCGAGATCGAAGGCGGCTGCCATATGCTGCCGTTCGAACATATCGACACCACCGTAGAAACGGTCGCCGACTGGTTTCAATGTCAGCACGGGTTCGAGCCCGCCAAAGTCTGATACTGGTCGAGCCTGCTACAGTGCTATATGCTTGATCCAAAAAGAATCGGGCAAAAAATGTCCTGTTAGTCCGCGTTTTTCTGGGAGGGAACCGACTGATGTTGCGCGCCGCCTTGCTTTTCCTGTCCGTCCTATTGCTCAGCGGTTGTGGACCTTCCTACGAGGAAGAGTACAAGGCCACCCTGGCCGAGTTGCAGAGCGTCAAAACCCAGTTGGCTGAAGCCCAGCGCAAGCTCAGCGCCGCCGATAATGAGAACCGCAGCAAAATCTATCTGCTGGTACGCCGTGCCCAAAATCATATCGGCGACGAAGACTTCGATCGAGAGGTGATAGTTAAGGTGCAGCAGGAGATGAAATTACTGCTGGAAAGCTACCGCCAGCTCAACAGCAATAGCGATCTGACCGCCATCACTGCCACCTTCTATACCGACAAATTAAATCTTCTGCTACAACTGCGTCGCGATAGCGGTATCGCCTATGATCGTCAGTACAACGCCTGTCTGTCAGACCTGGATAGCCAGGGCAAGAAGACCGAACTGAGCACCATGCTGTGCGAGGTTCAAGCCGATGCCGCGCGTCGCAAGCCCAAGCAGCAGTTACTCGCCAACCTGATGGCCTTTAAGGTGCTGGGAGACCTGTTACAGGACGCTCGTCAAAACGATACGCCGACGACCAGCCTGGAGCTGGAGCAACGCTACAAAGCCGAACTCAACAAACAGCTGGAGAAACTCGCCAGCTAGGGCCTCACTGCTCGCCCTGACATGGACTTTCTTACGTAGTGACCGTCCCTAAACCTCTGCAATTCCTGCAACCCTTATTACTGCCGTTGGTACTGCTGGGTACCAGCTGGTGGTGGCTGCCACAATTACCGCAGCTGCCCTCCCCTTGGGAGCCGCTGCTGCCCTACCTGCCCTACCTGCTGACAGCGCCGATCATCCTGCTCGGCTGGCACTTCAACAGCGGCCGCAGCCTGCTGGCCGTCGGCGGGTTGTTGTTGACCGATTTTGCCTTGCGGCAGCAGCTAGCGGCGCTCTATATCGAGTCGCTGCTAATAGCACTACCGCTGAATCTGGCGCTGATAAGCTGGTACACCGAGCGGGGGATCCTGGGGCGGGTCAACCTGCTGCGCTGGCTGCTGATCCTGCTGCAACTGGGACTGTGCCTGTGGCTGGTTGAATACCACCCCCAGTGGCTGCAGCAAGGGCTGAGCTATGTTCCGACTGGTTTTGCTGCACTTACGAACTGGCTGACAAACCTGACCACGGTGCCGCTCAACTTCGTCAGTGCCCTTTCATTGCTGTTGGGACTGGCGGCAATGCTGATACGCCTGATTCTCCGACCCGACCGCTTCAACGCTTACCTGCTGGTCAGCACGCTGCTGGTTTCGACGCTAATTCTGGAGCCACAGATACAGCGACTGTCGAGCCTGCTGATCAGTCTGATGCTGCTGTTGTGGATGTTTGCGCTGCTCCGCCACGGCCACGGCCTGGCCTACCTCGACGAGCTGACCGGTCTTCCCGGTCGACGGGCACTGAACGAGCACCTCAAGCGCCTCGGGCGTCACTACTGTCTGGCGATGCTGGATGTGGATCACTTCAAGAAATTCAATGACCGCTATGGCCACGATGTCGGCGATCAGGTCCTGCGACTGGTGGCCGCCAAGCTGTCGCGGGTGCGACTGGGTAAAGCCTACCGTTACGGCGGCGAGGAGTTTTGCGTAGTCTTTCCAGGCCGAGAGATAGAACAAACATTAGAGCCGCTGGAAGAGATCCGCCAGACCATCGAACAGGCGCGCTTGAGGTTACGTGAACAGGACCGCCCGAAGAGTAACCGCAAGGGTAGAAAACAGCGCGGCAAAGCTAGCACCGCCGGTAACAGCGTTTCGGTTACGATCAGTATCGGGGTGGCCCAAAACCATACCAAGTCAGACTGCCTAAAAGCCGCTGACAAGGCGCTCTACCGTGCCAAGTCAGCCGGCCGAAATCGCGTCTGTCACTAGGGAGCCTACGAAATAATCCCGGTTCGACAGGCACAAAAAAACCCTCGCGGCGAACCGGGAGGGTTTTTTTACGGTTACTTAAAATTAAGCAACTTTAACCTGAGCAGAAACCTTCTGTACGGCTTCTTCAACTTCAGCAGCAGCCTGCTTGGCAGAAGACTCAACAACTGCAGTGAAAGCGTCCTTGGCTTCGTTCAGAGCAGCCATGTTCTTCTCGGTGGTGTCAGCCATCTTGGCTTCCAGCGCCTTGTAGAACTTAACCTGCAGATCGAAAGCGGCTTTCGGATCTTGGCACTTGGCCAGTTCCTGCATCTGCTCCATGCTGGCGTTAACAACGTCAGTCATCGCTTCCTTCTGAACGTTAGCCATGGTTTCCATGACCTTCTTGTTGGTTTCAGCCAGATCCAGAACGGGCTGCATACGGGTTTTCATCTCTGCGAGCATCTGATCGTACATAGGTTTATCCTCAAAAAGTTAAAACAACGTTTATAAGCTTCTTATACACCTGCGCATCGACTTGTGCAGTGCAACAACATGGTTCCAATATAGCAACTCTGAAACCACTGTCAAACATTTTTTGCGCACTGCACAAAAATTTATTCTAACTGTCATATCGATGCCGCGCGGGCAAAAAAAATCCCCCGTACCTTTCGGTACGGGGGATTTGATGTCAGCGGGTCTGCTTACTTGCCGGTTGCCTGCTGAACGGCAGTTTCGAATTCAGCAGTGGCCTTCTTGGCAGCTTCTTCAACCGCAGAAACGTAAGCTTCCTTGGCTTCGCTGATGGCCGCGATGCTCTTTTCAGCAGATTCGGTCATCTTAGCTTCCAGGTCTTTGTAGAACTTGACCTGCAGGTCCAGAGCAGCTTGCGGCTCCTTGCACTCGGCAACGGCCTTGAACTGTTCCAGGCTGGCGTTGACGACGTCAGTCATGGACTCTTTCTGTACAGAAGCCAGAGTTTCCATGGCCTTCTTGTTAGTTTCAGCCAGATCCAGCACGGGTTGCATGCGGGCCTTCATATCTTCGAGTACTTTTTCGTACATTGCGTTCACCTTAGCTAGAAAATCATGTTGCAGTGCAAAAACGAGAATAAATATAGGCCGCCCCTAAGGGGAAGTCAACAATTTTTTTGTGCAGTGCACAAAAAAGATATTCTCGGTCTACACCGGACTATTTTCTTCCGAGCCTTTCTCGTAGAACAGCTCTACTTCCACCGGTAGGCGCTGACGTAAATCGGCAGCCAACGCATCCATTTCAGCATCGCTCCAGGGACGTGCCTGAGCTTCCGACGGCTGTCGAGCCAGCGTGTAAGCCTGGATCTTGCTGATCTGTGTTCCCTGCTTCAGCAACCGATCCACCAGTTCGACATATCGATCATAGTGGTCAATGTTGAAGCTCTGGTTACACCAGTTAAAGAAGCAGGACTGCAACACCAAGGGATACTGATTGCCGAACTGGCTAATCTTATTCACCAGTCGATCAAAGGGTGCCCGGGTACGGTTCAGTTGCTCAAGCGACTCGGCATCCCAGAAGTCCAACTTGCACCAGACTTCACCACGGGCCTGATAAAAACCATCCCATACTGGTTGAAGGTCCTTACGGTCGATCTTGGTGGCGTTGGTGAACAGTACCAGTTTGACCTCATCCGCCAGCGCGTACTCCTGCTTCAGATCGATCAACAGCTGCAGCACCTGGGGTAGAATGCGCACCGTGGTCGGCTCACCATCGCCGGCCAGACCGATATCGCGCAGCGGGTAGCCGCGGTAACCCTGGTCAGAGATCTGTTCCAACCAGTCCCGTAGTTCGCGTTCAATCTGCTCCAGAGTCGGCTCGAACTCCGGCGCCTGTTCGGTGCGTTCAACCTGGCAGTAAACGCAGTCAAAGTTACAGCGTTTGTCCGGATTCAGGTTGATACCCAACGACAGGCCACCCGAACGGCGAGAGACCACCGGGTAGACCAGGCGCTCGTACTGGCTCAGTCGGTCATGACTGTCATAGGCCAGCGTAATGCGATCGTCCAGCTCACTCATGAGTTCGACTCAGCCCCGGACTCGATCCCGGCTTTGACCAAAATTGCCTTGTAGGCACTGACGGCATCGCCCAACCCCATCATCAGGGCATCGGCTACCAGCGCGTGACCGATCGAGACCTCTTCCAGGTTGGGAATACTGGCCATCAGCGCCAGGTTATCCAGATTCAGATCGTGACCGGCATTAACCCCAAGACCGGCGGCCTGGGCTCGCTCGGCAGCATTGAGGAAGGTTTCGAAAACCGCCTGCTGCTGCTCAGAGCCATAGGCATCGGCGTAAGACTCGGTATAGAGCTCGATCCGATCGGCCCCCAGTGCGGCAGCCAGCTCGATATCGTCGGAATCGGCATCCATAAACAGGCTGACCCGGATCCCCCGGGCCTTGAGCTCATCGATAATCGGCTTGAGCTGCTGACCGTGCTGCTGCAGGTCCCAGCCATGATCGGAGGTCAGCTGATCCTGCGCATCGGGAACCAATGTGCACTGGGCTGGGCGTACCTTACGCACCAGCTCCAGAAATCCCGGATACTCGCCCATCGCCCCTTCGAACGGGTTGCCCTCGATATTGAATTCCACCTGCAGCATCGCCGCCAGCTCGTAGACATCGCTGGGGCGGATATGGCGTAGGTCCGGTCGCGGATGGACGGTGATGCCATCGGCGCCATTGGCGATCGCGACCCGGGCCGCTTCGGTGACACTGGGAATACCGGACAAACGAGAATTTCGCATCAGGGCGATCTTGTTCAGGTTGACGCTAAGCGCAGTAGCGATCGGCATGTAAAGCACCTTTTATTGGTTGTAAATCGGCAGCGAACGCAGGCCTTCAGCCTCCGTCCAACTCAACGATTGAGTGTTTAAACGATGAGATCCCGACAGCTCCAAGCGGATGTTCGGCGTCGGCTCTGGATAGTTTCCATTGTAGGGGGAATTATGCCGCGCTTCACCCGCCGCTAGAGCAAAGTTGGTGATTATTTTTCCACCAACCATACGGTGGCGTATTGACATAAATCTGGTAGTTGCCTAGGATGCGTTCTATCCAGCCTCGATCCGCTCCCGCCGTCCCGGACCGTGATCGAACCGGCAACCCACAAATAATTCCAACGAGGGATCAGCATCATGATTTCCAGCTACAAAGGTTTTAACTTCGATCTGGGCGAAACCGTCGACATGCTGCGCGAGCAGGTCAATGCATTTGCCGCCGCCGAGATCGCCCCCAACGCCGAGAAGATCGACCAGGAAAACGCCTTCCCCAACGAGCTGTGGAAGAAATTCGGTGAGATGGGTCTGCTGGGTATCACCGTACCGGAGCAGTACGGCGGGGTAGAGATGGGTTACCTGGCCCACGTAGTCGCAATGCAGGAGATCAGCCGAGCCTCAGCCTCCGTCGGTCTGTCCTACGGCGCCCACTCCAACCTGTGCGTTAACCAGATCAACCGCAACGGTAATGAAGAGCAGAAGCAGAAGTACCTGCCCAAACTGATCAGCGGCGAACATATCGGCGCCCTGGCGATGTCCGAGCCCAATGCCGGCTCCGACGTGGTCAGCATGAAATTGACCGCCCGCGATAACGGCGATCACTTCCTGCTCAACGGCAACAAAATGTGGATCACCAACGGTCCGGACGCCAATGTCTACGTGATCTACGCCAAGACCGACACCTCCGCAGGCCCGCACGGCATCACCGCCTTTATCGTCGAGCGCGACGCACCGGGCTTCTCTCGGGCGCAGAAGCTGGACAAGCTGGGCATGCGCGGCTCCAACACCTGCGAGCTGGTATTCGAAGATTGCGTGGTTCCGAAGGAGAACATCCTGGGTGAGCTGAACAAGGGCGTGAAGGTACTGATGAGCGGCCTCGACTACGAGCGTGCGGTACTGTCAGCCGGCCCGCTGGGGATCATGGACTCCTGCATGGACCTGGCCGTTCCCTACATCCGCGACCGCAAGCAGTTCGGTCAGTCAATCGGTGAGTTCCAGCTGGTACAGGGCAAGATCGCCGATATGTACACCGGCATGAACGCCGCCAAGTCCTACGTCTACGCGGTTGCCAAGGCCTGTGATCGTAAGGAAACTACCCGTAAGGATGCCGCTGGCGCGATCCTCTATAGCGCCGAGCTGGCCACCAAGATGGCTCTGGACACCATCCAGCTGCTGGGCGGTAACGGTTACATCAACGAATTCGCCAGCGGTCGCCTGCTACGTGACGCCAAACTGTACGAGATCGGCGCCGGTACGTCCGAGATTCGCCGGATGCTGATCGGTCGCGAACTGTTCGTCGGTAACTAATCAGTAGAATTTCGCGTGATACAAAACGGCCCCTGTCGGTAACTATCGACAGGGGCCGTTTTTATTTAGAACTCTCTGGACTCAGGTCTCTAGGATTTCAGCCTCAATTGACCAGTAGCGCGCCACAACGTTGGCGTAGCTCGGCGTCATCAACGACCTCACTGGCGCTGGTATTCACCAGACTGCTGCCAAATACGTAGCTGTAGAACAGGAATGCCTTGGCGTAGGCTTCGGCTTCCGAATCGGTCAGCTGTCGATAGAGACCGGCCACCGACTCGAGTCGCTGACGGTCAACCAGAGCCACCGCTCCCGCCGCCGCTTCATCGCTACGGGCCCAGTCGCGTACCGCCAGCTCGATCGCATTACCCCGCGGATTGGCACGATCCAGATAGAGCTGCAGCAACTCGTCGAGAATTTGACCGGCGGGACGATCGCCCTCCACCTGCTCACGGATGGTGCGGATTCGCCCTTCACGCCAACTCTCCAACATCTTCTCAAGCAGCTGGGGCCGATTCTTGAAGTGCCAATAGAAGCTGCCCTTGGTGACCTTCAAACGCTTTGCCAGCACCTCGACCTTCACAGCAGCCACACCACCCTCGGCCAGGGCGGAGAAGGCCTCCTGGATCCAGGCATCCTGTTTTAACTTTTCGTTCATTGGCGTCCTATCGGGCCGACCGGTGCGGCAGCAGCTAAAGTTTTACTGATCATACTGGCTAGACCGCACAGCCACCAGTCACCCTTCGACTAGACTTATAAACAAACCAAATAAATCGATTAAATAACTACATTTAACAAATATAAGAACAACATGAATAATCCTTCTACAACAACAGAATAATTCCTCAGGACTCGACCATGACCGAACCTCTCTGGCACCCCAGCCCACAACGTATCGCAGCCTCCAATCTATCCACACTGATGCAGCAGGTCGGCAACGAACAGAATCGCCCGATGAACGGCTACGACGACCTCTACCGCTGGAGTGTCGAACAACCGGAACAGTTCTGGTCCAAGATGTGGCAATACGGCGGTGTGATCGGCCAACCCGGCCAACAGGTACTGGTCGATGGCGACAAGATGCCGGGAGCTCGCTGGTTTCCTGAGGCGCGACTCAACTTTGCTGAAAACCTGCTGCGTCGCCGCGATGACAAGACCGCGTTGATCTTCCGCACCGAAACCGACCGCCGGATAAGCCTCAGCTACGCCGAGCTGTACCAGCGCACCGCCCGACTGGCTTCGGCCCTGCGCCAGCACGGTATCCAACCGGGCGACCGGATCGCCGGCTTTATGCCCAACATCATCGATACCGTGGTGGCGATGCTGGCCACCAGCAGTATCGGCGCGGTCTGGAGCTCCTGCTCACCGGATTTCGGTATCAACGGTGTGGTCGATCGCTTCGGCCAGATCCGGCCGCGGATTCTGTTCACCA
The DNA here is from genome assembly GCF_003345655.1 of Motiliproteus coralliicola. Lineage (GTDB taxonomy): Bacteria > Pseudomonadota > Gammaproteobacteria > Pseudomonadales > Balneatricaceae > Motiliproteus > Motiliproteus coralliicola. The sequence continues at coordinate 235,509 of NZ_QQOH01000002.1, read as the reverse complement.
CCGACGGCTATCTGTACAACGGCAAGTCCCTCAACTCGCTGGAGCGTATTCAGGGCATCGCCGACCGGCTCGACTCAGTCGAGAAGATCATCGTGATCCCCTTCATGACGGACACGCCTGATCTGAGCGGCCTGGACAACGCCGTGCTGCTGCCCGAATTTGAAGACACCGAGGCCTGCGAGATCGAATTCGAGCAGCTGCCGTTCGATCATCCGCTCTACGTGATGTACTCCTCCGGCACCACCGGGGTGCCCAAGTGCATCGTCCACAGCGCCGGCGGCACCCTGATCCAACACCTCAAAGAGCACCTGCTGCACACCGACCTGAAGCCTGACGACACCCTTTTCTACTACACCACCTGCGGCTGGATGATGTGGAACTGGCTGGTCAGCGGCCTGGCCTGCGAAGCCACTGTTCTGCTATATGACGGTTCACCGTTCGCCCCCGGTCCCGGTGTGCTCTGGAAAATCGCCGAGGAAGAGCAGGTCAGCATCTTCGGCACCAGCGCCAAATATATCTCGGCACTGGAAAAGGCCGGTTATCTGCCCGCCCATCAGCACGATCTCAGTTCTCTGAAAGCGGTGCTGTCGACCGGCTCACCACTGGCCCACGAAAGCTTCGATTACGTCTACCGTGACATCAAGCAGGACCTGCTGCTGGCGTCGATCTCCGGCGGCACCGATATCATCTCCTGCTTCGCGCTGGGCTGCCCGATCAAGCCGGTGTATCGCGGCGAGCTTCAATGCCTGGGTCTGGGGATGGCGGTCAACATCTATGACGACGACGGTCGTCCGGTCCGACAGCAGAAAGGTGAACTGGTCTGCACCCAACCCTTCCCGTCGATGCCGATCTATTTCTGGGATGACGAAGGCGACCACAAATTCCGCGGCGCCTACTTCGAGCAGTTCGACAATATCTGGGCCCACGGCGACTACGGCGAGATCACCGAACACGATGGCCTGATCATCCACGGCCGCTCCGACGCCGTGCTGAATCCGGGCGGGGTACGAATCGGCACTGCCGAAATCTACCGTCAGGTGGAGAAGGTTGAGCAGGTGAAGGAAAGCATCGCTGTCGGCCAGCGCTGGCAGGATGATCTACGGGTGGTGCTGTTCGTGGTCCTGCAGCCGGGCTACCAACTGGATGACGAGCTGATCAAAACGATCAAAACCACCATCCGCGCCAACACCACCCCCCGCCATGTACCGGCCAAGGTGATTCAGGTGGCGGATATTCCGCGCACCATCAGTGGCAAGATTGTTGAGGTCGCCGTGACCAAGGTGATCCATAACGAAGCGGTGAAAAACACCGATGCCCTGGCCAACCCGGAGGCGCTGGAGTTTTATCGTGATCTGCCCGAGTTACAGAGCTGATCGGGGATATCCATGGATCTGAAGGCCTGCCATGCTGCGGGCCTTTTTTTTAAACGACTGCAATGTCTGAACGACTCGGTAGCACGGAGAAAAATTTTCCGCGTCTGAGTTCAGCCATTGTTTCGCTTATCAGCGCCTTAAGGATATGCGCCGCCATATCCTTAAGAATCCTAGGCGGCCCCTGAGAAAACGCCCTGCGGGTACGCGCCTTCGGCGCTATAAACCCCTGTCTGAGGCGGGCCGAAGGGGTGGAGGTGCAAGCCTGCACTTCTGTTGTTTAGTCGAAGACCTGTCATTGCTGCCGGTGAGCACGGAAGCGGAATTCGGATCAGGCCCTCTTTTTCAAAGAGGGGCGAGGCAGGACGCCGAGCCGCAGCATCGGGGCAGGAAGCCCCCGTTGCTGTGCCCCGGATTACGCTTGCGCGCGCAATGAACCCGTTAGGACGGAAGCAGGCGGCTGGCACCGAAAAGCGCTTTTGCTTCGTTTTGTTGCGATTGACAAAATGAAGGCGCCCTAGGGGGCGCAACCGGTGCTTTAACGAAAGACTCGATAATCGATTACAGACACTGTCTCTGAAACTTCAGAGCGACAATACCCGTCCTGCATTCTCCGGAATCGCCAAACTCTGGTGCTGCCGCGCCATCGCCTGCAGTCTTTCCAGCGTCGCTTCCGGGAACGGACAGCTCTTGCCGGTTTCCAGATCCACATGGACCATGATCAACTCGTTAGTGGCGGCCAGAAAGCCCTCATCGTCCTGAAACATCTGATGAAACAGGCGCACCTTCTTGGCGTCGAATTCGAGCAGCTGGGTGGTACAACTGATCCGCGCGCCCTCTTTGAGTTCGCGGCGGTAGGTGACGTTCATATCGACAACGAACAGGGATTTGCGGGTCCTGGCGACATACTCGGGACCAAGATCCAGGTTGGAGTTGAACGCATCGGTAGCCTGATCAAAGGCCAATACATAGTAGGCCACGTTCATATGGCCGTTATAGTCGATCCAGTCCGGCTGAACGCAGGACTGGTAAGCGCAGAAGGGTACGCGCGCATCCATTAGCTTCACCATCTTATTGTTATTTTTTCTCGCTACTGCGCCGAGAATTATGCCAACAGGCTGGAAAAAAGTCGCCCATCGGTGGATGAATCTTACTAATAGCCACCCACTCAAACCAGTGCTTCGGGACGATCAGAGCTCCTGCAGCCGCCCCAACTCGGTGCGTAATACCGCGGCCATCTCCAGCACGCGGGCGGCGTTGACCGGGCCGATTCGCAGCATCTGCTTATGGACCGCACTGAGCTGTTCAAGCTTGGGATCGGCATAGACAAACATCACCGACGGCTGTGCCAGCGCCAACGCCCTGGGCTTGACCGGTGCCGATAACAGGTGGTCCAGCGCCATCAGTACCCGATCATGAAAACGTTGACGCGGGTAACCCAGCTCGGCATAAGCCTGCTGCATCAAGGGGTAGTAGCGCCGATAGATCTCAACCCAGGACCGGCTGTCGATCTTCTCCAACAACGTCAGATAGGAGCTGTAGCGACCGAAGTTATACCCATCCAGCCAGATCTGCTCACCCTTGACCGACGGGCGGAATTTATCCGACATCGGCTTCAACGGGCTGTGTTTGCGGGGGATCTTGCCCTGCGCCATGTTATCGATGGTAACCACCAGTTTACGGATCAGCTCCTTATCGATCAGCCAATCCAGCAACAACCGACTCGGCTCCAGCGCGGCCAGGTCTTGCCTAAAAGTGCGGTCGCTGTTGTCGAGCGATGGTAACGAGGGATCATCCAGTTTCAGAGCCGGGGCAGGCGCAAACGCGGCCACCGGTTCCGGCCGCAATGACTGCGGGGCTTGCTCGGTGTCGGCAGCCGTCACCACGCTGTCGACACGCTGATTCTCGGGTTGTGCGGGTTGCACCACCGGCTCCAGTGTCTGCGGCTGCACCGGGGTTGTAATCACCTCAGTAGAGGGGCGTTGGGTTGTGCCGCTGACCAGCGGAGCATCGGGCGGTTGCTTCAACATCAGGTAACCGACCCCAACGGCCAGCAGCAGGGTGACCAACAGCAGCAGAACCTGGACCAGAGCCAGCCCCCGCTGAGAATGTTGCCGAATGTTCACAGACGTCGCCTTCCTTCGGTTTTGTTCGAATCTAACACGGCCCCGCTCCCGGAAGCCAACCGGTTGGTCCTGTTTTTCAATCGCTTGCGTCTCATCTGGGCGTCATTGTTGCGACGCTGGTGCCGTTGAAAGCGGGCGGCCTTAAGCCTCCTATTGAATAAGTTAGACAATAATACTGCCGATAATTTATAAATATTGTTTATGAATATATCGATCAAGCAGCTGCGGGCCTTTATTGCGGTCGCGCAAACCGGCAGTTTTACCGAAGCCAGTGACCGGGTGCACCTGTCGCAACCGGCCCTGAGTATCGCCATCCGTAATCTGGAACAAGCGGTGGGCGGCACCCTGCTGGTTCGCTCGACCCGAGTGCTGGCGCTGACCCCCGAGGGGGAACAGTTCCTGCCGGTAGCGCTGCGGTTGCTGCAGGACTGGGACGGCGCGCTGGATGATCTGCATAACCTGTTCGCCCTTAAACGCGGTCTGCTGACCGTGGCGGCGATGCCTTCCTTTGCCGGTCACCAGCTGCCCAGTGCGCTGGCTGAGTACCGCCAATCCTATCCGGCGGTAAGAATCCGGGTACAGGATGTGGTTGCCGAAGAAGCGGTGGCGATGGTGGCCAGCGGCCAGGTGGAGATGGCGGTCGCCTTCGAGCTGGATTGCAGCGACGACCTCGCCTTCGAACCACTCTACACCGACAACTTCGTTGCGGTTCTGCCGCCGGAACATCCACTGCTGGACCATTCGACGCTGAACTGGCCGCAGCTCGCCGACTCGCCGTTTTTAACCCTGCAGGCTCCGTCGATGATCCGTCAGATGGTGCTGGATATCGTCGCCGAGCATCAGCTGGCGCTGAATATCGAGTTCGAGTCCCATCAGCTGGTGACCATTATTCGAATGGTGGTCTGCGGCCTGGGGGTCAGTGTAGTGCCGTCGCTCTGTATTCCGCAGATCGAACAGCAGGGAGCCGAATGGCGACCGATCCAGCAGCCGCAGGTGGCCCGCCAAGTCGGGATCTACACCCGTAAACGCTATCCGCTCTCAAGCGCCGCCAGCGCGATGATTCCGGTGCTGCACCAGATAGCCGGCAGGCCGCCGGCATAACGTCGCCGTTTGCGATTGCCGTTGAGGGGGATCGGAAACGCCTAGGCCGATTCGGCTTGAGTCGATTCGAGATGATCGGCTTCAACCGGGGCGGTCTGATCCAGCAGCTGCTTCGGATTGCGGGGGTAGTAGCGCTCCGGTAACCGGTCGATATGGTCGAAAAAGCGGGTGTCCTTATAGGGCATTTTCATAAAACCGGCCACGCCGAGACCACGGATCAGGGGCACCGCCACCATCAATTGCTCCAGGCAGTCGACGAACTCCGACTCCTGATCCGGATTCAGCAGCTTGAAGTAGCTGTGAATCTTCAGGTGGGTTTCCAGACTTTCGAAGATGATCAGCCCGGTATGGTGTAGCTGGTTCAGGCGCTTGATCACCTCGATGATCGATCCCGGCAGCTCCAGGTTTTCCTCCGGGTCGCGGCCATCCTCGAAGTAGGAGTGCAAGCGGCTCTGATCCTCCAGATCCGGCACCGCGGCCACCTCATAAGGAATCTGTTGATCCGGCTCAGGCACAAACGGCAACTCGGCATGCTCGCGCTCCACATGCAGGGTGCAGCGGGCATCGAACAGACAGCTCTTGAAGATCCCCTGACGGTAGATTGAACGGGCCAGCGTCACCAGGTTGTTGACGGTGCTGACGAAGGCCTCGCGCAGGCTAGGGTCGTGCAGGTTCAGGCAGGAGTCGATATAGACCCCGTCGCTCTCCCACCGCACCGCCAGACCACCCACCACCGGGAACTTACCCAACCGGCTGACCGCGGCCAGGAACGCCTTCTCGGTCTCGCCCATGCCCTGCAGGAAGTTCTTGTAGTAGCGATCGAACTGAACGTCGTCGATATCCAGATAGTTGTCGTGAACCCCCTCCTCCTTCAGGAAGGCTTTGCGGGAACTGTAGACTACAGAGTCGATCGGGCGGCTCTGTTGGTGAATCCAAACCGGTACCTGCTGGGCGATCGGCTCGACCGGCAGATCCACCATCATCAGCCGCGCCATCGACGCCATATTGCGCAGCCAGTAGTCCCCAGCTTTCTGCCGCACCTCGGGCTCGGTCGACAACAATCCCTCCAACACCCGGGCGAATTCCTGCGGCAAGCCCAGCGAAGTAGGCGGAATCGCTAGATGGCCGAAGCGGCATGACTGCCCGGAAGCCAGCGCATACAGGGTTCCGGCCGCACCCTGCTCGTCAAAGCGCGGCGTCGACAGGCCGCCGTTGAGCTGCTCTTCACCGATAAAGTAGACGTCACCCAGCCGGGCGTTGCTGTTTTGCAGATCGTCCGACATCAGCTCCATCACGTTGGCACCGACATGCTGATACTGCTCGTCAAGCTGGGCAAACACCGCCGAGCCCCAATCGATCAAACCGATCGACTCGTCGCGAGGATCGAACATCACATTGGACGGTTTGATATCGCCATGAACCAGCGGTCGATTACTGCTAATCGCGGCACCGCGGAGCGACAACAGAATATCCGCCAACTGCGCGGCGATATGGATCACCAGACGGGGCGACAGCGGCCCTTCGCGCAACGACAGTTGTTCCAGGTCCATCCCCGGCGAGCGTTCCATCACCATGATCGCCTGGCGTTTGACCCGCTGGAACTCGATCAGCTTCGGTACCCGCCGATGCTCCACCTGCGACAGCATGTAGGCTTCCTCTTCGAGCCGATCCTGCACATGCTGCGGTAGGGTGATACGAGAGAACTTGAACACCAGCTGGCGCCCGAGCCGGTCGATACCGCCGAACACAAAGCCGAACGCGCCCTTGCCGATCATCTCGATATCGCTGTAGCCCAAGCGTTCGAGTTGGGTACGACACAGATTGACCCAGTTCTTCAGCTTGCGCGCATCATCCTGACTGAGCAGGTAGAACGACTGCTCCTCCGGAATATAGAACTGCTGTAGGTCGGATCTATCCATCAACGAGAATCCAAGCGCTTGAACCAAGTCAGCGTGTAACGAAGGGCATTGGCATAAGAAAAAGAGGCCCAAAAGCGCAGTTTACTGGAGTAAATGAGCATTTTGAGCCTCTTTTTAACGACGCTTTGTTAGCGACAAGACAGGGCTATCAGGCCGCTAGGAGAGATCCAACAGCATCGCCGACGGATCCTCCAGCAACGACTGCCACAGCAGACTGAAGCGGGCGATGGTGCCACCGTCGATAATCCGATGATCGCCGGACCAACTGATGTTCATGATCGAACGGGCTTCCACCTCGCCGGCGTCGTTGAAGCGCGGCAACGACTGGGTCTTGCCCAGTGCCACGATCGCCACCTCCGGCGGATTCACCACCGGTACCGCGTAGGTTCCACCCAGCGCACCGATATTGGAGATACTGATGGTACCGTCGGCCAGATCGGCCGGATCGACTCGGCCGGAACGGGCCGACTCGGTCAATCGGGCCACTTCCTGGGCGATCTCAAGAATGCTCAGGGTCTCAACCTTCTTGATGTTCGGTACGATCAGACCCATCTTCGAATCCACCGCCATACCGATATTGCAGTGCGGCTGGTAGTGAATCTCGGTGCAGTCGTCGTTGACCCGGCTATTAAGGATCGGATACTCGGCGATCGCCATCGCCAGCGCCTTCATAATGAACGGCATCAGGGTCAAGCGAATGCCCCGCTCTTCCGCCTTGGGCTTGAGCTTGGCACGCATCGCCAGCAAGCCACTGACGTCCACTTCATCACCGTAGGTGAAGTGCGGAATGGTCGACATCGACAGGCTCATCTGCCGTGCCATGGCGGCCTTGATCCCCTTGATCGGCTCAACCCGAACCTCGCCTTGAGGCGCGGCTACCGGCTGCACAACCGATTTTGCTGCGCTTTCGACATTAGCAGGCTGACTGGCACCACCACCCTGCTGGAAGCGAACGATATCTTCCTTCAACACCCGGCCGTTCTTGCCCGAACCCGGTACCTGGGCGATATCGATCTGGTATTCACGGGCGATTCGACGCACCGCCGGACTGGCCAGCGCTTTGCCGGAACGTACCGGCGCGGCAGTGGTCGTCGTTGCAACCGATACCGGAGCCGCCACAGGCGCGTTCACCGCCGCAGCAACCGGAGCCACCGTTTCAGCAGCCGCAGGCGCCGCCTCGGTCGCCACCGCACCCTCAGAAATCAACGCGAACAGCGGCGCATGGACCTTGGCGATCTCGCCCTGGGCATAATAGAGTTTGCCGATCACGCCGTTCTTGTGGGCCGGGATCTGCACCAGTGCCTTGTCGGTCATCACGTCGACGATCGGCTGATCTTCAACGATATGGTCGCCTTCGGCCACCAGCCACTCGACCACCTCGCACTCGACAATCCCCTCGCCGATATCTGGCAGAATAAAGTCTTCCACCGCACCGATCGGCCCGCTGGCCACCGGTGCAGCCGCAGCAGCAGCCTCGTTTTGTGCACTTTGGAACTGACTCGCTTCCGGTGCTGTGGGTTCGGCGGCAGCGGCTGATTCACCGCCTGATTCACCTCCCTCCAAGTTGATCTCAAACAGCGGCGAATGAACCTTGGCGATGTCGCCCTGCTGGTAATACAGCTTGGTCACCCGGCCGGCATAGGGCGCCGGAATCTGTACCAGCGCCTTATCGGTCATCACATCGGCAACCGGCTGATCCTCTTCGATCAGGTCGCCCTCGGCCACCAGCCATTCGACCAGCTCACATTCGACGATACCTTCGCCGATATCCGGCAAAATAAAATCTTTAATCATCACCCATACCCCCTTAGAAATTCACGCTGGCCTTAATCGCTTCGTAGATCTTCCACTGGTCCGGGATATATTCCTTTTCCAGTGCCAGCGGGTAAGGCACGTCGAGCCCGGCAACACGGGCAATGGGGGATTCCAGGTACAGGAAGCACTGATCCTGAATGGTGGTCGCGATCTCGCCGGCAAAGCCGCCGGTCAACGGGGCTTCATGGCTGATCAGCAGACGGCCGGTCTTCTTGACCGACTCGGCCACGGTATCCACATCCCAGGGCAGGATGGTGCGCAGATCGATCAGCTCGCAGGAGATGCCATCCTTGTCGGCCAGCTCGGCTGCCTTCTCGATGTACTCCATCTGCGCGCCCCAGGCCAGCAGGGTGATATCGCTGCCTTCGCGAACCACTTCGGCCTTGCCCAGCGGCAGTTGGTAATCCTCCTCCGGTACTTCACCGACCGAGGCGCGGTAAATCCGCTTCGGCTCGAAGAACACCACCGGGTTGGGATCACGGATCGAGGCCAACAGCAGGCCTTTAGCCTGGTGCGGATTACGCGGCACCACGATTTTCAGACCCGGCGTGTGGGCAAAGTAGGCTTCGGGAGACTGCGAGTGGTAGTGACCACCGGCGATACCGCCGCCGTAAGGGGTCCGGATCGTCAAGCCGCCCACATCGAACAGGTTACCGGAGCGGTAACGGAACTTGGCCGACTCGTTCACGATCTGATCGAACGCCGGGAAGATATAATCGGCGAACTGAATTTCGGCCACCGGCACCGAGCCTTGCGAGGCCAAGCCGTTGGCAAAGCCGATAATGCCCTGCTCCACCAGCGGGGTGTTGAAGCAGCGATCACGGCCGTATTTTTCCTGCAGGTGGCTGGTGGCACGGAACACGCCACCGAAGACGCCGACGTCCTCACCGAAGCAGATCACCCGCTCGTTGTCCTGCATCGCGATATCGAGGGCGTTGTTGACCGCCTGCAATAGGTTCATCTTGGCCATCTTATTCACCCTCCTTATAACCAAGTGCCGCCGCGGCCTTCGGATAGACCTCGGGGTAACGCTGGATATGCCCCTTGAGTTCAGCCAGCTGCTGCTCCAGGTGCGGGGTCGGGGTGTCATAGACGTCGGTGATCATCTCGTCGGGATGGGGCGCCGGCACTTTCTCGGCCTTCTTCATCGCTGCCATCACTAGCTGGCGTTCGGCTTCGAACAGCTCTTTATCCTGCTCTTCGCTCCACCAGTCCTGCTGGATCATCCAGTTTTTCATCCGCTCAAGCGGATCTTTATCGCGCCACTTGGCTTCCTCTTTCTTGCTGCGGTAACCGGACGGATCATCCGACGACGAGTGGGCCGCCAGTCGGTAGCTCATCGCCTCGATCAGTACCGGCTCGTTCTGCTCCACGGCGATCTTGCGCGCTTCGCGGGTCGCCTCGAGCACCGCCAGGATATCGTTACCATCGATGCGGATGGTGTGCATGCCGTAGCCTAACGCCCGCGGTGCGATACCATCACCGGCAAACTGCTCCGACGACGGGGTCGAGATCGCGTAGCCATTGTTCCGGCACAGGAAGATCACCGGCACCTTCAGCACCGACGCCATATTCAGCGCCGCATGGAAGTCACCTTCCGAGGCAGCCCCTTCGCCGAAGACCGCCACGGTGCAGTGGCCATCACCGGCCATTTTCTGGCCGTAGGCGTAACCGGTAGCTTGGGGAATCTGGGTCGCCAAGGGCGACGAGATGGTCATGTAGTGCAGCTCGGAGGAGCCATAATGGATCGGCATCTGCCGGCCCTTACCATGGTCCTTGGCGTTGCTGAACAACTGGTTCATGAACTCATCGAGAGTGAAGCCACGATAGACCAGTGCGCCCTGCTCGCGGTACTGGGCCATGATCATGTCCTGATCATCCAGTGCCGCAGCAAAACCGACGGTCACGGCTTCTTCACCGGTGCTCTGCATATAGAAGCTGAGTCGGCCCTGGCGCTGTGAAGCCAGTCCGCGCTCATCGAGCATACGGGTGCGGGCCATCGCCCGATAGATGCGTTGCGCCAATGCCTCATCGATGTCGGGCATCTGCGCGTTTTTGTATAGGTTTCCGTCCTGCTTCAACACCTTGTAGGTGGGAATTTGCAGGGCGTCACCACGGATAAACTGGGGCTTATGGATAGCCCGGTTAGCCTGGGTGCTCATAACGTCCTCATTGTTTTTGTTAGTTGAGGCATGTGGGGACAACCGCTGGGTAAGCCGCTGTCTATAACTATAGCCTCCGGCTGGGTAAGCGAGAGGGTCTGCCTTTGTATATCAAAAAAAACGCCTTGTAAAATATTTCAAACACTTCTTTAGTCCGATCTTTCCTCCCCTCGACCCCTGTCAGAGTTAGCTATCGCTGCGGCCAACGCGATCCGAATCCGGCCCATGGCTGCCGCCCAGATCGCAATCGGCTGTCGGCAATCTGAAGCTAATCGGTTGTTTTGATGAATGTTAGCCCACACGAGACGCGAGGCATCGAAACTAAGAATCCGTGCCTGGATGGCAGCTATAGTTCGACCATCGGCAGGGTAGATGCCAGCAGCAATCCGGCCATCAAATAATTAAACGCGGTCATCCTGGACGAGTTGTTCAACAAACTCTTCGATTGCTGCCCCGCCCAAGTCCACAGCGTGACCGAGGGGATATTCACCAACGCGAACACCCCGGCGATGATCAGCACCCCACTCCAGGACGCCGACACGTTGTAAACACTGATCGCCGCCAGCGCCATCGACCAGGCCTTGGGATTGATCCATTGGAAACCGGCCGCGGCCAGGAAGCTCATGGGCTTATAGTCCGAGCCCAGGCTACCGCCGGGGCGACTGCGGGCGATCTTGATCGCCAGGTAGATCAGATAGATCAGGCAGCCGATCTGGAGCGACTGCAGCACCAGGGGATAGACCGAGAAAACGCCCATGATGCCGGCGCCCACCAAGAACACCATCAGGCTGAATCCCAGCGTAATCCCCAGCATATGGGGAATCGTCCGAACAAAGCCGACATTGGCGCCGGATGTCATCAACATGATGTTATTCGGACCCGGCGTCGCGGTGGATGCGAAGGCGAAAGTCGCTAACGCAATAAGCTGCTGGTACTCCATGGAAAGACCTCTTCCGTCGTAATTTATTCTTTACATTTTATTGATTCGACGGGTAAATTTTTCACCTATATCGTCCCCAATCAGCCACCAACAACAACATCATTGCGTTATGGATAAATACAGCGAACGAATATTGCGCGAGCTAAAACTCGACGGCAGACAGTCAAATGTGGAGTTGGCTGACAAGATCGGTTTGTCCCCTTCGGCCACCTTGCGGCGGGTCCAAGAGCTGGAACGCAGCGGTGTTATCAAGGGCTACCGGGCGGTATTGGATATGAATCAGTTGGGAGTCGGTTTTGTCGCCTACGTCACCATCGGTCTCTCCAACCACAGCAAGCAGTCGCAACAGCAGTTCGAAGCCCATATTCAACGGGCTGCCGAGGTGACCGAGTGCCACAATGTCACTGGCTCCTGCGAGTTTCTATTACGGGTGGAAACAACCGACCTGGTCGCTTACAAGCGCTTTCATACCGACGTATTGGGAGAGATTCCCCAGGTGGATTCGATCATGACCCTGGTGGTGATGGACACCCCCAAGGATGCACGCTGAGGCAACGTCCGCCGCCGCCGTTAGAACGAGATGCGGTTACGCCCCATCGCCTTGGCCTGATACAGCTTTCCGTCTCCACGTCGCAGCGCCTGGTCGAAACTGTCGTCGGTTTTCCATTCGTAGGCGCCGATACTGACGGTGACCGTGATCGGCTGCTGATTCTCGTCGGCCAGATCCATCGCGGCAACCGAGCGTCGGATCCGCTCCGCGATAGCCAGACATTCCAACAGCCCCGAACCGGGGAACATGACGATAAACTCCTCACCGCCGAGGCGCCCGAACTTATCGTCGCTGCGCAGATTGGCCCGCACCTGATCGCAAAACGCCACCAGCACCTTATCCCCGACCGAATGGCCAAACTGATCGTTGATCCGCTTGAAGTGGTCCAGATCCATCAGGATCAAACTGAGGCGATCATCGGTCGCAATCGTTTTCTGGTGCAGGTGCTGCGCCACCTCGGTCAGCGCCCGCCGGGTCAGACAACCGGTCAGCGAGTCGGTACTGGCCTGGGTCAGTAACTGCTCACTCTTGTGGTGCAGCGCTTCGGCCATACAGTCAAACTCGCGGATCAACTGGCCGATCTCATCGCGCCGATAACTGTCCGACGAAGTTAATTTCTCCCCCCGGGCCAGGCGTTTGATGCTGCCGGTCAGATCGACCACCGGCTGGGCAATCTGTTTCGACAGCAGCGCGATCAGTACCAGCAACAAGCCGATCGAGAGTCCGCCCCAGGCCAGTGCCTGCGACAGCAGTCCCCGGTCACGCTGCTCGAACTCAGCGCGATGGATAAACACCATCAGCCGGAAGTTAGACTCCGCCTCCGCCAGCAACCGTCGCCCCGAGCCTTGGATCCCGACCATCGGCATCGCCTTGCGATAGCGATGCATCAACTGGCGCGGATCCGACACCGCGGCACTGCCGATAAAACCGAGCCGATCCAGCTGGCTGTCTTCGGCTTCCAGCATCACATCCAGCCCTCGCGGCTTGCCGGCGTCGGCCAGCGCACCGGCCTTGGTGATCCAGCGCGACATCGCAATATCGGCCAGCACCACATCGACATTATTGAAGCCCTGGGCCAACAGCGCCTGCTTGGTTCGGTAGAGGCTGTCCTCCACCCTAGTCCAATCCAGATAGGCGGTGATAAAGCCCGCCACCTGATCGTCGCAGTTCAGATAGGGCCGGATAAACAGGTAGGTATCGTCACGAAACGGCAACCCCAGTTGCTCCACCTCGCTGGCACCGGAGAACAGTACCGTCACCGGCAGCTGATAGATGGCCCCCTGCAGCATCGCGACCTGGGCCTGGACCTGTCGATAACGCTGGGAGTTGCGCTCACCGCGCTGGTTCATCAGCGCCTGCTCGTCCAGCAGCGCCTCGATCTGGCCGCGATAACTTTGACGCTGCTCTTGCCATTGCAGCAGCTGCTGCCGCAGCGACTTGAAGGTATCCCGGGTCAGGGTCGATGTTCCTTGAACCGAGCGGGGCAGGATATGGCGGTTACTGGCGACCGGCGACATCAGCAGCTGCTGCAGCTCGCCATCCAGATCCGACACCGCCAGCGCCGAGAACCCGTCGACCTGCCCCAACGCCAGGCCGAAGCGCTGCTCGCGATCCATCCCGGCACGCGGATTGGAACACTCATCGATCAGACGCCCGAGATACTTAAACTCCTGACTCCGCTGCTCCAGCAGCACATTCAGCTCGCGGCTACCGCTAACCAGCGCACTCTGCATCGTCTGCTGCAGCTGGTTCTCCAGCAGTTGCCGATTGGCCAGGTAATAACTGCCGATAAACCCCAGCACCGCCACAGCGAACGGCAACAACCACAGCGAAATGCGCCAGCGTAACCCCATCGATCAGAGCCTCTGATCCGCGGGGCTGATGGTTCCCAGCTCTTCGATCACCCGCAACTGCCCCTGATCGAAGCGTCCCAGGTACATCGGCAGATCAAAATGGTGATCGGCGCGCAGCCTGATCCCCTCCTCTCCCTGATATAGCTGCAACCCCGGCAGCGCATCCAGCATCGCTTCCCGGTCCACCTGTCCGGCCTGCTCCAGGGCCCGCTTGAGCAGGTAGATCTGGCTGTAATGGGCACGACTGGAATAGGTCGGCAGAGTCTGGTCGCCGAAACGCCGCTGATAGTCGTTGACGTAGTCGCGCACCAACGGCGAATCTTTATCGCTGATAAAGTGCAGCGCGCTCAACAGGCCCTGGCTTTGGTCCGGTTTAAGCGCTTCCAGGTAGGTCTCATCGGCGGCGAACGCCACCGTATTCAGGGTTCTGCCGAAGTCGAAGCGGTGCATCTGGCGGATAAAGTTGAAGCCGTCCTCACCGGGCAGGATCAGCATCAAATTCTGCGCTCCGGAGGCCTTGATCCGCGCCAGTACCGCAGAGAAATCGGTCACCCCGAACGGGGTAAATTCCACCCCGGCAACGCGGCCCTGGTAGCGTTCGACTTCGGTGCTGATGCGCTGACTCATCTGATGGGGCCAGACATAGTCATAACCGAAGATATAAAAGCTGTTATCGCTTTGGCTTTTTAGATAGGGGATCAGCGGATCGACGTAGTGTGCCGGTATCGTGCTGTAGCAGATCAGATAGCGGCTGAACTGACCGCCTTCGTAGTCGATACCGTAGAATTGCGGCACCTGATACTGCGCCGCCACTTCCTGCATGGCGCGACGGGCCGCGCTGCTGACCGGCCCGATCAGCGCAAATACATCATCGATCTGGATCAGCTCTCGGGTCAGGCGTACGGCTTCGGCGGGAAGGGTACGGTTATCACGGACCACCAGTTGCAGCGGACGCCCCAGCACACCGCCGGCCGCGTTGATCTGTTCGACCGCCAGGGTGGCACCGTTCAGTCCCTGCTGCCCGTAAGTTTGAAAGGCCCCGGTTAGCGGCAACACGACTCCCAGTCGGATGGGGTCTGAGGATTGCGATGGGGAACATCCCGCCAACAAGACCACCGGCAGCATCAGTGCCAACCAGCGCCCTACAACCGTTAAAGCAGCCATCATCCTTGCGTCCGCTTGAATCAACCGATGACAGGGGTAATGCCGTTTGGCAGCGAATATCGCCTCGGCATTTGCCCCTCTTGAGAAACCTTGCAGCTGCCGTGGGCAGCAAAACCGCGAATTCTGCGTCAAAACTGTTGATGGATCAATTATTAATCCATATTTTTTTCATGGTTAATAAAAACAAGCGGTCATCAGAGTGCCATCAAGTTGCGACCGAACTGTCATCTCGCCCCTTTAGGCTGACCCCGTCAATGATGTCGATGGATGCTCAATGTGATACAGGTCGAACAGCTGATCGCCGAAAAATCGCCCCAGTTTTTACAGCAGAACCCAATGATTCGTCGCCCGACGATCGGCCTGTTGCGATGGTTGTTCCATGAGTCCGAGGTCAACCGCTTCCTTGAGCAGCAGCAACAGCTTCGCGGCTTCGACTTTGTCGACCGGGTGCTGGATTACTTCGACTTCCGCTACCAGGTCAGCCAGTCCGATCGCAGCAACATCCCCGCCAGCGGCCGGACGCTGGTGGTCGCCAATCACCCTCTCGGTGCACTGGACGGCCTGGCGCTACTGCGCTTGATCGGTGAGATCCGCCAGGATGTCAAAATCATCGCCAACGACATGCTGATGAAGTTCGACCCGCTGCAGCGGCTACTGCTACCGGTGGACAACCTAGCCGGTGGATCGCCGCGACAACAGCTCAAACGGATCAAACAGAGCCTGCTGCGCGACGAAGCGGTGATCATCTTCCCGGCCGGAGAAGTATCGCGGATGTCACCCGGCGGGATTCGTGATGGCGCCTGGAGCTCCAGCTACCTGAAGCTGGCCAAGAAAACCAACTCGCCGCTGCTGCCGGTCCATGTCGGGGGCCGCAACTCCTGGCTGTTCTACCTCAGCTCGATGCTGTATCGCCCGCTGTCGTCGCTGCTACTGGCCCACGAGATGTTCCGCCAGCGTCGCCGTCAGATTCCAATCCGGGTCGGTCAGCCGATTCCGATTCAGGAGCTGGACCAGTTGCCGCTGGGCAACAGCGAAAAGAACAAGCTGGTCAAACGCCACCTGTACCGATTGGCCAAGGGCCGCAAGCCGCTGCTGAAAACCGAAAAGACCGTGGCCCACCCGCAGGACCGCAAAGCCCTGAAGCAGGAGCTGAAGCAGGCGGTCCACCTGGGCGCCACCGCCGACAATAAGCAAATCCTGCTATTCGACTACCGCGAAGACTCGGCAGTGATGCGCGAATTGGGACGACTGCGTGAGATCGCCTTCCGTCAGGTCGGTGAAGGCACCGGCCAGAAGCGCGATCTGGATCAGCACGATAGCAACTACCGCCACCTGATCCTGTGGGATGAAGAGGAGCTGGAACTGGTCGGCGCCTACCGGATCGGCGAAACCAACCGCTGGATCAACCGCTCCGACCGCGACAAGATCTACAGCACCGAGCTGTTCGACTACAGCGAAGAGATGGCGCCCTACTTCGCCCGCGGTATCGAGCTGGGCCGCAGCTTTGTGCAACCAAAATACTGGGGCAAACGCAGTCTGGACTACCTCTGGTACGGCATCGGCGCCTACCTGCGTCAGCATCCGGAGATCCGCTATATGTTCGGCCCGGTCAGCCTGTCCAACAGTTACCCGTCACTGGCCAAAGATATGCTGGTCTACTTCTACCGCCTCTACTTTGCCGACCCCCAGCAGCTGGCGATGGCCTACAGCCCCCACAGCATCGAAGAGGAGCACCTGGATCTGATCATCCCGCTGTTCAGCGGCGACAACTACGAGCAGGACTTCAAAGAGCTGAAACAGCAACTCAAGCACCTGGGCTGCACCGTCCCGACCCTGTACAAACAGTACAGCGAAGTCTGCGAAGAGGGCGGCGTGCGCTTCCTCGACTTCGGCGTCGACGCCGACTTCGGCTACTGTATCGACGGCCTGGTGCTGGTCGATCTGGAAAAACTCAAACCGACCAAGCGTAATCGCTATCTGGCTGAACAGGAATCAACGCAAACAACCGAGAACCTCTAAGCAAACTTCTCCAGCCACGCCGATGACTAATTGTCGAATTGGCGCAGCCTGGGAAGCGCCTTTCACAACCCCTCCAAGATACGACTCCAACCGATACGCTGCTGCCATGGCTGCCCATCGATTTTGACGTTGTAGCAATCAATTCGATCGCTGCGGTATAGTTCAATTCTGTGGGTTACGGGTGTACCGGTATCGAAATCGGTAATCTCAATAACTCTTCTTAGATCAGGGAGATCACAACGATCAGCAGGGACAGCTTCTTCCAGTCGTTTCCTTTCTTTGGTGGCCCTTGCATTCGCCAGCCGGGCAACCTGCGCCTGATATTTTTTGCTGCGTCGATACATGATATTTCCCTCCTTCCTTGGAAGGTAGACCAAGCTTGCAAGGTAGAGATACCTTGCAAGGGCCGATTATTAAAATGTTATGCAACAACATATTGAGCGTCATTGGATGAAATTGGCATGCCTACGGTTTATGTAGAGTTTTTGGATAAAGTGGCAAGCTCTGCATGGAGTGATGCAGCTATATGGTTCGCGGGGCTTTGGGCGATTTTGATGTTTATCCGAAAAGTATCAAAGGATGCAGATTCTGAGCTTGATCCTACAAAGAAAGAGCTTATTGCGAAGCGGCTGATGGGTGTTAATGAAAATAATATTAGTTCGTGGGTGCCTAATTTTGAATTTGTATTTGACCGTTTTTTTGGAAAGAAACATTTAGCTTGGAAATGTTTCTATAGATCATCCTTGATATCTATGGTATTAACGTCATTTCTCTTGGTTTATTCTAGTGTTTTCGACAACCGAGATGACCCAGTCTATTTATTATTTGTATTTGCTATTTTCATCTCTTTCTTTTTCAATGCTCTTATAGACTATGTTTCACTGCTTGAAACAAGAATAATTTTATCTCTCCATATTTCAACTTTTTTGAAAATAATAATAGATTCAATGCTAACGCTGATTTTATCAGTTGCATGGGTGTCTCTTTTGTGTTGGCTATTTGATTTTGGACCTGGTGAAAATTTTTCAGAAAAGATTGAGATGATTTTTAACAGTTTAATAGGAGATTCTAAATTTCAAGATGATATTGTAGGGATACGCATAATTATACTTACAAGTTATTCTACTTCGGTTTGGCTTTGGCTACATGGAGTCGCTCACATGTGTGTTCGTGGGCTTAGCTCAATATCAGTTATCATAAAGTGGCTAAATGTTTCGGAATCACCACTTCGGGCTATAGGCACAACTATCAACCTGATCTTATTCATATTCGGAGTTTTACTATTTCCGGTTTTTACAATTATATAAATTTGCATAACAAACGCGTCAATCAGGACGCTCGTAAACTTGCGCCTATTACGCGGGCGTTATATGCCCTAGGGAATCATGGTGCAAAAACAGAAAGAAACATGTACCAGATTTGGTACCGAGTTTGTTGAAAGCCTTCCTTTAGAGAAGCTAGGCATCGCCATCGACACCATCGGCCAAAAACCTATAAACGGGCTCCGACATAAAGCAGAGAACGGCACTTGCGGATGGTACATCTGGTGCGGAGAAGACCTGAAGCAAGAGGATGATTTCTTCAAGCCGCTTCATGTATCTCACATCCAAGAGTATTTGCCCGAAATTCATAAATACCTCGGCTTGCCGCCTGGGTATCGTTTCTTGGTAGCAGAGGGCTACGAGGATGTTTGGTATGACCCCGAGTTACTGGTCATATAACAAGGCCGTCAACTTGCCCAACTGTGTTGGGCTTGGAACTCCGCCGCTTTGCGGCTCCGTCCCGTTACGGCGGCATTAAAAGTAAAAGGAGATATGCACATGGAAAATCGTTTTTGGGAAGTAATCGAAAGTGTCAAAGAAAAGTCTGGAGAGGACTGGGAGTCACGTCCAGAGCTCCTGAAGGAAGCATTGTTGAAGATGACTCCTGATGAGGTCATAGCCTTCAACAATACTTATTTCAGTAAGCTGACAGAGTCTTATCGTTGGGATCTGTGGGGAGCGGCATACGTATTAAATGGTGGTTGCTCTGATGATATGTTTGATTATTGGAGGGCATTCTTGATCTCGGAAGGCAAGGCGATCTTCGAGAAGGCGTTATCTACACCTGACTCTTTGTCAGAACTGGACGATATTGAAGAAGCGGAGCTGGAGGAGTTTTCATATGCGATTGATGACGCTTATGAAACGTTGACGGGTAATGAGATTCCGAGTCCTGAGTCAAAGTATCCAGAATCACCGGTAGGTGATCGCTGGGAAGAAGATGATCTTCCTAATTTGCTCCCAAGACTCTGTGAAAAGTACGAATACGTATAACAAGCAAGGGCAACTGGCGCCTGTAGCGCAATTTCCTTAGGCGTCATACGTCATCTCAAAGTAAGGCAACCAATTGAACAGTTTTATTCTATTCGTTCTAGTTGCTATCACAATATTTGTGTTAGCTCGCATATTGAAGCCAAAACCGAAAACTGAAGAAGAACGTGCATTGATAGAAGAAGGTGTCCTATCGATTAAAGAAAAGCTGAGTGAGCATGTATTGGAAAGTATAAAAATATCCCCTTGCTCCAGCCCTCCAGCAAATCAATTCTCAAGTAAATTTGGTGGCTATCCAGCTTGGCCTTCTGGTCGTGATTATCCAAGAGACAAACGAGATATACCGTTAAAGCTTTTGGCACAAATAAATTTACAGGAGTTACCTGAAAACAACATCTTACCAAGCATCGGAATTCTTCAATTCTTTATAGCTGATAACTCTTCCTGGGGATTGGAATTTGAAAGTAAAAAACGGACTATCGACCAAATCATTGCTGACTCACTAGGCTATAGAGTAGTTTTTCATGCTGATATATTTGAAGAAGTGCTGGACATTGAGAACGAACTTGGAGCAATTGATTATTCCGGGTTTCCGTTTGAAGGTGAATGCTCTCTCGAGTTTGAATTAGAACATGTGCTTTGCAGTCCATGCGACTATCGGTTTGAAAAAATTATTGGAAACCTAGATAACTTTGATGACGACGTAATCGATGCTGCTTTCGAATTAGTTGATTCAGGTGATTGTCGAGTTGGTGGATACGCTACGTTTACGCAAGATGATCCACGTACTCTAAAGCCTGATGAAAAATGGCTACTATTATTTCAAATGGATTCAGTATCTAAAAACGGATTTGATATTATGTGGGGCGACGCTGGCGTAGCTAATTTTTTCATTCAGCCAGAGGATTTAGCCAAACTGGACTTCAGCAAGATTTGGTTTAACTGGGATTGCTGTTAAGTGAATCAGAGAAGAACGTCTGATGAGCCTGTGAGATACGCAAACATTAGCACTACCCAAATGAAGCTTATTATCCTCCTGATGTCATTAGTTACCCCGTTGGCCTACGCCAAAACAAGCACCTGTTTTGGTACTACTTCAAACGGCCGGTTAGAGCACGGAGTAGAGCTTCCTGCTGAGGGGAAAAATTATGTTGGGTACAGCTCAGTCGCTCGACTCATGGGGCGAACCTATGTTCATTCCGAGGTTCGGGAGATAATTCTCTCTGCCTACAAAGCTCTGGAGACAGAGCAACCTGACAAAGTCTACAAATACGCCGAAACCGGCTTCAAGACTGGTGGTAGATTCAAGCCTCACAAAACCCATCAAAACGGGCTGTCGGTCGACTTCATGACCCCCGTTATGGCCTCAAACGGAAAATCTGTACATCTGCCAACCCACCCTCTCAACAAGCTTGGCTACAACATAGAATTCGACCAGTCAGGCCAATATGAATACCTATCCATCGACTATGTAGCCTTGGCGGCCCACATCGTAGCACTACACAAGTCGGCTAAAGGCCGGGGTTACGACCTATGGCGGGTCATATTTGACCCCAAATTACAGCCGAACCTTCTTGAAACAAAGTACGGCAGCTATCTGAAACAAAACATACAGTTTTCAAGAAAGCGCTCTTGGGTGAGGCATGACGAACACTATCATGTTGATTTCGAAATCCCGTGTAGTCAGAAGTGATAAAAAGTCATTCACTACAGCCTAGTGGGACCAGATCTTAGCAATCTGCCTTCTCCGTCCCATTCTTGTTGCATAACGAGAACAACATGAAGAACACCATAGCCCTACTACTCTCAGCTATTTCATTGAATGCGTTAGCAATTAGTGATGAGACAAGGAACGAAATCCATTACTGACTTGACTATCGCCAAAGTACGGGCGTTTATTGATTTGCTGGCACAGCAGCTTCGGGCAGATCAATCGCTGAGGTAATACACCTTAACGGAGACGCCGGAAGGATGAAGATCTTGCGGTAGGTGTACCGTAAAGTAAGAGGCACGTTTTTTCTTAGGGTGAACATGCTGTGGTTTGTAACGTGTTTCCGCTGAATGGATCTGCTTGCCCCGCTCATCAAACAGCAGCGCCTTTACCTGCCCTTTAGGCACTTTAACGTCTCTATCCGAGCGGGTCAGGCGGCCACGTAACGCCCAATGTCCTTCAATCTGGCGCTGAAATCGTACGTTATACACCTTAGCCTGACCGTTATTGATTACCTCGATACGAGGCGCATACTCCCCCGCCCGCGCCAAAGCGACAGAGAAAACCAACAACATTAAGCCGACAATCCACTTAACCACAGACATCGCGATCACCCAATATTTTGAGAATCATTGCCCTGCTTTTGGTTAGGCTTTTTGGACAGAGAAAAGTTTCTAAGGAAGGAGGGAAATCAGGCCACCTGGGGAACATTCGGTGGCCTGATTTTGGGGCCGTCGACTTGGCCCCCACCGTCGATTCTGTTGTATTCGTTTTTGCTAAGGCTTGAAGGTTATTTCAGCGTGTTACCGTTAATGAACTGGCGATAGCGGAATAGCGACAACGGAATGCTCCTACGAAAGAAACGGGAAACGCTATTCAGGAATTGAGGCCGTTGAGCATATCAGTAAGAAATACGACTATTTCAAAGATGAAATAGCAACGGCGGAAGAGTTTATTGAGTACTCTGCTACTAAAAGCACCCTATCGGGCAGAAGCTACCTGATTCATTGTGAAGGCAAGCCCGCTGTTAAGAGTGGGGACTGGCTTCAGGAAGCGTTAGAAAAATATCGCGTCAATCAATAAAGCTACCAAGACCAACCGTGGGGCAGCACCTTGCTTCTGCTCGCTCACTATTGGTAGCGTTAAGCGGAACAGCTATTAGGAGTCGCCATGAAAATTCACTATTTAGAGATAGTTTCTCAGGATGTGGATGCCGTGTTTAAACCCTTGGTTTTCTCCCTGACAGATGGATATCAGCATGGTTAGTTTTGAGTTCTTAGTGACTTCTCTGGTTGTGGTTTTACTGCCGGGTACGGGGGTTCTCTTTACCGTGTCGACAGGGCTGACGATGGGAAAACGGGCCAGCATTTTTGCTGCCCTGGGTTGTACCGCTGGAATTATTCCGCATCTGGTGGCCAGTATTTTTGGACTTGCCGCAATCCTTCATGCCAGCAGCGTTGCCTTTGAAGTCCTCAGGTATATCGGTGTGGCGTACCTAGCCTACCTTGCCTGGGCCATGTGGAAGGAATCCGGTGTGATTGCCCTAGACAATGCCCCGAAAGCCACCGGGGCGAGCAAGATCTTTGTCAGGGCCTTCCTTATCAACATATTGAATCCGAAGCTATCCATCTTCTTTCTGGCGTTCATCCCTCAGTTTGTCCCGCCCGAGGCCAGCTCCGCTGTATTGACCATGTTGTTGCTCAGCGCCATCTTCATGGGCATGACCTTGGCGGTTTTCATCGTCTACGGTTTGTTCTCTGATTTTGTCCGCAGCTACTTGTCGGCATCGCCAACGCTGGTTCAGTGGATTCAACGAAGCTTCTCCGGGGTGTTTGTGGCAATGGGTGCGAAACTGGCCATGGTGGAGCGCTAATGCCCTCAATGAACGACCAATCCCGTGTAATCGCGGCTAACTTCCCATGATGCGGTCCCGCGTGCGTCCTCAGTTCCTGACCCTGCGCCTGCAGCCCCTAAGAATGCTGAGCCTGTTGCTAACCCTGCTGCTTAGCGGCTGCGGTGAATCCAAGCTGGAGCCACTGCCCGGTGACGCCACTATTCTGGCCTTTGGTGACAGCCTGACGGTGGGGGTCGGCACTCATTCGGCCAACAGCTACCCCAAGGTGCTGGAGCAGCTGAGCGGTGTCAGCGTGATCAATGCCGGTGTCTCTGGCGAGACCACCGACCGGGGGTTGGCGAGGTTGCCGCAGCTGCTGGATCAAAATCACCCGGAGCTATTAATCCTGATCGAGGGTGGCAACGATATTCTGCGTAATCACCCCCAGGCGCAGATCAAGGCCAACCTGAAAGCGATGATCGAGCTGGCCGATAATCGGGGAATCCCGACGGTGCTGATCGGGGTGCCGCAGAAATCACTGTTCTCCGATTCCGCCCCGCTCTACCGCGAGCTGGCCGAGGAGTATCAACTGGTGTTCGACGGCGAGATGATTGCGGACTTGCTGCGCAGCCCGTCGCTGAAATCGGATCCAATCCACCTCAACCGCGACGGTTATCGGCAGCTGGCTCAATCCATCTATGCCCTGTTGCAGGACGAGGGGGCGTTCTAGTCCGGCAGCACCGCCGTTGCCATCGACCGGCTGGCATCGACCGGTACCAGGGTCTCGAGGAAGATCTCGGCGCAACGCTGCCAGCTGTGGTTCTCGGCGTACTCCCGGCACTGCCCACGCGGCACCTTCAGGGCCCGTTTGACCGCCAACTCCAGATCATCGTCCAGCGCCCCGTTGACGCCCTCCTCGACCACATCGATCGGGCCACAGACCGGATAGGCTGCCACCGGCGTGCCGCAGGCCATCGCTTCGAGCATCACCAGCCCGAAGGTATCGGTCAGCGACGGAAACACGAACACATCGGCGCGACCGTACTCTTCCGCCAGCTCCTTGCCGTAACGGAAGCCGGTAAAGACCACGTCGGGGTACTCGCGCTGCAACGCCTTCATCGACGGGCCATCGCCAACCACGACCTTCTTGCCGAACAGCTGCAGGTCCAGAAAGGCGCGCAGATTCTTCTCCACCGCCACCCGGCCGACGTAAAGCAGCAACGGGTCATGGTAGGGATGTTCGCGATCCTGCAACGGCGCAAAGGCCTCAACATCGACGCCACGACCCCAGACCCGCATATTGCTGAATCCCTTGTCGGCCAGATCCTCCATACAGCTCTGGGTCGTGACCAGGGTGGTGCGGGCCGGTCGGTGGAACCAGCGCAGGAAACGGTAGCCCCAGCTCACCGGCATGATCGGCAGGCGCTCGTTGACGTACTCGGGGAAGCGGGTATGCAGCGAGGTGGTGAACGGAATCTTGCGCTTCAGCAGCCAGCGACGACCCCAGCAGCCGATGGTCCCTTCGGTGGCGATATGGACAAAGTCCGGGTTGATCTCACGATACAACCGACCAAACTTCCACGGGTTCCAGGCCATCCGAATCTCGGCGTAACCCGGCGTCGGCAAGGTCTTGAACAGACCGGGATGGATCACTTCGGTGCGGATACCCTGGGGCTCCAGCAGTTCGACGATACGGTTTAGTGTCGTCACCACCCCGTTGGTTTGGGGATACCAGGCGTCGGTAATGATCAGTAGCGTTTTCATCCCGCCTTGCGCCATGCTTTTGAACTCCGTTCTATGGATTGCCAGTCGATCAGTTGAATCTGTCCGTCTTCCAACTCGACCAGGGCCGAACAGGATTCCACCCAGTCGCCGCAGTTGAGGTATTCGATCTCGTCGATGGTGCGCATCTCCGGGTGGTGGATATGGCCGCAGACGACCCCGTGCAGCCCACGCCGACGGCATTCGTGGGCCAGAATCTCTTCGAAGTCGGTGATGTAGCTGACCGCCCGCTTGACCTTGTGCTTCAAAAACGCCGACAACGACCAGTACTCGTAACCCAGCAGCCGTCGCAGCTGGTTGTACCAGCGGTTCACCACCAGCAGGGTCTCGTAGGCCACATCGCCCAAGTGGGCCACCCACTTGTGACAGCGCACCACGGTGTCGAACTGATCGCCGTGGATCACCAGCAGCTCGCGGCCATCGGCGGTCTTATGGATCGCCTCGTTGGTCAGAGCGATATTGCCGAAGCTCTCCTCGTCGTAACGGCGCAGAAACTCGTCGTGGTTGCCGATCACGTAGGTGACCCGGGTACCACGCTTGGCCAGGGTCAGAATGCGTCGGATCACGTTGGTATGGGATTGAGGCCAGTAGCCGCCCTTACGCATCCGCCAGCCGTCGATGATGTCGCCGACCAGGTAGAGCTGATCGCAGCTATTCTTCTTCAGGAAACGGGCCAGTTTCTCCGCCTGGCACCCCTTGGTCCCCAGATGGGTATCGGAGATCCAGATGGTGCGGTAATGGGTGGCGGCGCGATGGTGGGAATGCTCGCTCTTCTCGGCCTCTGCTGCCAAGGAAGCGGGGGCCACCAACGATGATAGGATCGGATTCTGCATGGCTGCTCAGCCTAAGGCGCGCTTATGTCGCCGGGATGACTCCGCCATGACAACTTGATGACAGCCGCCAACGCCTCAACCACCGAGCGCTTTGCCGGCCAACAGGCCGACAGCTTTTGATACACTGGCCCGAAATTGGCCTGGAAAGCGCCCACAAATCAATCGCAGTGACAGCCCGAACCTATGACCGATCCGTCCCTTTCACGCAGTAACGGCGACACCGACAGCCATCATCCCGAACTCGATCATGATCAGCTCTCGACCCAATACGCGGCCATCGACCTGGGCTCCAACAGTTTCCACCTGATCGTGGCGCGACTGGTGCAGGACGAGCTGCAACCGATCGACCGGATGGGCGAGAAGGTTCAGTTGGCCGCCGGACTGGATAGCGACCGCCAGCTCAGCGAAGAGGCGCAACAGCGCGGTATCGCCTGCCTGGAGCTTTTTGCCCAGCGAGTCGCCGGTATCCCCCGCGAGCAGATCCGCATCGTCGGCACCAACACCCTGCGGGCGGCCCGCAACCGAATGGACTTTATCGAGCTGGCCGAGCAACTGTTCGACTGCCCGGTGGAGATCATCTCCGGTCGCGAAGAGGCCCGTCTGGTCTATCTGGGCGTGGCCCATTCGCTGGCCGATGACGACGAGCGCCGTCTGGTGATCGACATAGGCGGCGGCAGCACCGAGTTGATTATCGGCCAGCGCTTCTCACCGGTGGAGCTGGAGAGCCTGCACATGGGCTGCGTCTCCTACACCCGTCGCTTTTTTGCCAACGGCAAGCTCAGCAATAAGAACTTCAAGCGCGCCATCCACGCCGCCCACTTGGAGCTGCTGACCCTACGCAAGCGTTACCGCAAGCTTGGCTGGCAGGATGCGGTGGCCTCTTCCGGCACCGCCAAGGCGCTGCTGCGACTGTGCCAGTTCGACCCCACCGGCCCGCAGCACCTGACCCTGCTGAACCTGAAGAAGCTGCAGCAGATGTTGCAGGAGTTCGACAGCGTCGATGCGATCGAATTCGAGCAGTTGAAGCCGCAGCGGGCCCGGGTGCTACCCGGCGGCCTGGCGATCCTGATTGCGATCTTCGAAGCGTTGAAGATCAGCGAACTGCGCTACTCCGACGGCGCCCTGCGCGAAGGCCTGCTGTACGATCTGGTCGGCCGCCGCCGCCACGAAGATGTCCGCGAACGCACCATCAGCGCGATGATGCAGCGCTACCATATCGACGCCGACCATGCCGCCGCGGTGGAACAGACCGCCCTGGAGTGCCTGGCCCAGACCCCGTTCGATACCGATCGCTACCGCAGCCTGATCAGTTGGGCCGCGCGCCTTCACGAAGCGGGGCTGGCGATCTCCCACAGCCAGTTCCAGAAACATGGCGCCTACCTGGTCGAACACTCCGACCTGATGGGGTTCAGCCAGCGTGAACAGCTGCAACTGGCGCTGCTGGTTCGCGGCCACCGGCGCAAGCTGCCGCTACTGGAACTGGAGCGCTTCCGACCGATGCGACGCCAGGTGCTGCTGGCGTTGTGCACCATCCTGCGTCTGGCGGTGCTGCTGAATCAGACCCGGCTGCCGGAACAGGTACCCTCCGTTAAACTCAAGTTCCGGGAAGACCGGATGAAGCTGAAATTCCCGGAAGGCTGGCTCGATGAGCACCCGCTGACCCGGACCAATCTGGAGCAGGAAGCCGACTACCTGCAACAGATCGACTACCCGCTGCTGTTCAAATAATCGTTGACCGCCGCTGGGGACCGATTAACAAGGAGACGACTCGATGGAACAGATTCTGGTTTATTCCGACAGCCTGTCATGGGGCATCATCCCCGGCACCCGTGGCCGTCTCGCGTTTGAACATCGCTGGCCCGGCGTACTGGAGCGGAGCCTGATCAGTCAGGATCGCTCGGTTCGGGTTATCGAGAACTGCCTCAACGGTCGCCGCACCGCCTGGGATGATCCGTTCAAGCCCGGCCGTGACGGCTCCGAGGGCCTGGCCCAGGTGATCGAGATGCACTCGCCGTTGAGCCTGGTGATCCTGATGCTGGGCAATAACGATTTCCAGAGCACCCACAGCCTCGATGCGCTGATGTCGGTCCAGGGCAACGCCAAGCTGATCAACACGATCCGCCAGGCTCCGATCGAACCGGGGATGCCGGTGCCGCGAATCCTGCTGGTGGCACCGCCGGTGATCAGACAGCCGAAGGGCGCGATAGCGGATAAATTCGTCGGCGCTGCCGAGCGAAGTCGTGGCTTCAATCAGCAGCTGCAACAGCTGGCGCAGGAACAGGATTGCCTGTTCTTCGACAGCAACCCGCTGATTCATGCCAGCCCGATCGACGGCATTCATCTCGACCAATCCGAACACCAGAAGCTCGGCCTCGTCCTGGCGGATTTTGTCGCCAAGGCACTGGGCTGAGCGCCCCCGGCTCCGCCCGGGGCTGGGAGTCACGGCTGGATTTGACCTGCAACAATTGCGCTCGATTTAACCCTCGAGCGTCCCCCTAAACGGCTTCGTCCGTTGCTAGAATCGCCGCTCACAAAATAACCACGCGATAGGTTCGACAGGGAGCGGGCGATGCAGCCGGACAATCTGATCAATTCTCTCGGCCGGGACCTGAAACAGCGTTTCGGCCACAAGGTCCATAAGCTGACCATCGATGCCGACTTCACCTGCCCCAACCGCGACGGCAGCCTGGGCCTTGGCGGCTGCACCTTCTGCAACAACGCCTCGTTCAGCTCCAAAACCAACACCCAGCTGAGCATCCGCGATCAGCTCGAAACCAGCAAACCGGGAATGCGGGCCAAGAAGTACCTGGCCTACTTCCAGGCCTACACCAACACCTACGCCGAAGTGGCGGTGCTGAAGCAGATGTACGAGGAGGCGTTAGAGGTCACCGATATCGTCGGTCTGTGCGTCGGTACCCGGCCGGACTGTGTCCCGGACTCGGCGCTGCAACTACTGGCCGAATACCAGCAGCAAGGGGCCGAGGTGTGGCTGGAACTGGGGCTGCAGAGCGCCTTCGATTCGACCCTGGAACGGATCAACCGCGGCCACGGTTTTGCCGCCTACCAGGACGCGGTCCGTCGAGCCCATCAGTATGGGCTCAAGGTCTGCACCCACCTGATCATCGGTTTACCGGGGGAACTGCCGGAACAAAGCCTGATCACCCTGGAGCGGGTGCTGGAGGAAGGCTGCGAAGGACTGAAACTGCATCCGCTGCATATCGTGCGCGGCAGCCAGATGGCGCGACAATGGAAACAGGGTGAGATCCAGGCGCTGGAGATGGACGACTATATCCGCACCGCCGGCGAGATGATCCGCCGCACCCCCTGGGAGGTGGTGTTGCATCGGGTCACCGCCACCGCCCGTCGTCCTACCCTGCTGGCGCCGGACTGGTGCGATAACCGCTGGCCGTCGTACATGGGAATTCAGGACTATCTCCAGCAGCACGGCGGTCAGGCCAGTGCGTTGGGGCGCCCCAGCCTGATCCAGACTGCTTAAACCGGCTACTTATACCGGCTGACTTACTCCGGCTTAATAGTTCATCCCGAACGCCTTCACCGGCTCGGCGATCCCCTTCAGTTCGATCCGTCCGCAGGATTCGAACCGGCACGGAGCGCGCTCATCAAATTGCGCCGCGAAGGCTTCGGAGGTGATCAGCGGAAAGCCGTTGGTCTTGGTCAGTTCCTGCAAACGGGCCGCCCGGTTGACCGCGTTGCCCATTACGGTGAAATCGAGTCGATCGACCGCGCCGACATTACCGTAGATGACCCGGCCAAGGTCGAGCCCCAGGCCGTAGCGGATCTCAGGCATCCCCTCGGAGCCAAGCTCTTCGTTGGCTTCACGAACCAGCCGTTGGGCCATTTTGGCGGCCGCCAATGCATCCCAACAAGCCTGTTGCGGAGAGCGGCTCTCGTCGGCGGGAAAGATAATCAGCATCGCATCGCCGATAAAGCGCATGATCTCGCCGCCGTGCTCGTTGACCGCGGTTTTGATCTTTTCGAAATAGCAGTTCAGCAGTTTCAGCAGCTGCGGCGGGGGCAACTGCTCGCTGATGGCGGTGAAGTTACGCAGATCGCTGTACCAAAGCACAGATTCGATCACCTCGCCGTCACCACGCTGTACCTGGCCATCCAGTACCCGCTGGCCGGACCGCTCCCCCAGGTAGGTGTTCAGTAACGCCTTGGCGGAACTGTCCAGCGACAACACTTCCATCACCGGGGCCAGATACCGGCTGAGTTTTTCCAGCTGCACCAACGCCTGGTCACTGAAACCGGCTTGGTCGTCGGTCGCCAGAATAAAGACGGTGTAGCTGTCGCTGTGAACCTGGTACATCGGATAAGCGACATAGTCGCGGATGCCGTCATCGTAGAGGCCGCGAAGCAGACTGTGGCCCTGCTTGGTCTTTTCCAGGCTGTCGAGCCGATAACGGATCGGCCGACCCGTGTTCTGCACGTACTCCACCGGGCTGCCAAGATAGTCGTCCGACTGCTGGATACTGTGGGGCGGACGATACTCCTCAACCAGATTCTGATCCCGCCACCAGGTAAAACTGCTGCCGCTGACCAACGGATGCAGGGTTCGCAGGCTCAGCCGGATACGGGCGACGGGGCAACCGTTGGCCAACAGCTGCTGACCCAGTTGTTCGGTCAGCTCACCAGGGCATCGAAGTCGACGCCCATCTCCCATCAGCCACTCAAGAATCGGTTCAACCGACCAGTCGGCATGGTGCATGGATTACCTCAAAGAAAGACAACAAATTGGATAGCTGGAACACCAGCCCAGTCCCGATCAGGATAACAACCCCGATATGGACAACAGTCCGAAGGCTCTGTTCCTGTATGACGAACGCTTATAGATAAGGACGACCGCCAGTAATTCAAACTATAGGACAACCAGCGATACAGAATAATTTTTTGAGGAAGATCAAAATCCCTACCGGACTAAACCTGATTTTTTCAAATCCACAGAAATAACTGACATAGATCAACGAAACTCTAGGTCAAAAGGCGTCAAATTCCCCCTGCGACTCACCCAAAGCTGACCACCCTTCGGCTTGAGTCTGGTCTCCGATGAGCCGCACGGATGTTATAGAGCCTCAAAATCGGAATGTTGTAACAATGGCTAATTTCTTGATCATTTTATTGGGCTACAGCCTATTTCTGTTGTTGGTCGGCGCTGTGCTGATCCTATCCTGGTACGCCGAAAAACTTGACCCGGATAACGAACTCCCGGATTCAATCCTGGATGAGTTCTTTCCTGAACGGCAGCGCCACGAGCAGGATCACGCCGAAACCGAGCCGTCCATGCTGCCCCACGCAGCCTGATAGTCTCTCCGCCGAGCCTCGATCCCTTCACCAACAGGGAACCCGGCTCGGCACCCATCACCCTCGCTATCCCTCGATCAGCTAATCAGACCGCCCCAGGTGGTGAGCCAGTAAGCCGATCAGTAACCCCCAGAAGGCACTGCCGATACCCATCAGGCTGATACCCGATGCGGTAATCAGAAAACAGAGCAAGGCGGCCTCTCGGCCCGGCTCCTTGGCCAGCGCCCCCGCCAGGCTGTTGCCGATGGTTCCCAACAACGCCAACCCGGCGATCGCCATCACCAGTTCGGACGGAAACGCATCGAACAGCACCACCACCGCGGTACTGAACAACCCAGTCAGTAGATAAAAGATTCCGGCCCAGACCGACGCCATATAACGCTGCTGCGGGTTCTCCCCCGCCTCACGTCCCATGCAGATTGCCGCAGTGATCGCCGCCAGATTGAAGGCAAAGCCACCGAACGGTGCCAGCACCAAACCGGTCATGCCGGTCCAACCCACCGGTCCCGAGGCCGATAACGGATAACCGTTGGCCCGCAGCACTGCGACACCCGGCACATTTTGCGACGCCATCGTCACGATAAACAGCGGAATCCCGACCCCGATCAATGCCTGCAGATCAAACTCCGGGGTCACCCAGATCGGGGTGGCCGGTGCCCAGGGCAACGACTGCCATTGCAACAACTGCTGCTGCATCGCCACCAGCACGCCAACGAGCAGCGTCAACGGAATGCCGTAGCGCGGCAACCAGCGTCGCAGCAGTAGATAACTGAGCAGCATCGATCCCACCAGCAGGGTCTGCTGCTGTAACCCATCGAACAGGGCCAGACCGAACGGCAGCAGCACACCCGCCAACATCGCCGCCGCCAGCGACTGCGGAACCAGCCGCATCAAACGCTCAAACCAGCCGCTCAGCCCGCAGACGGTGATCAGCAGCGAGCTGAACAGAAACACTCCGATCGCCTGGGGCAGCGAAAAATCCCCCAGTCCGGTCACCAGCAAGGCCGCACCCGGGGTCGACCAGGCCGTCAGCACCGGGGTGCGGTAATACAATGACAGCCCGATGCTGGTCACCCCCATGCCGATCCCCAGGGCCCAGAGCCAGGAGCCAATCTGGGCCTGGCTGGCACCTGCCGCCTCGGCTGCCTGAAAGATGATCACCACCGAGCTGGTATAACCGACCAGCACCGCCACCAGGCCGGCCGACAGATGCGACAGACTAAAAAACCGAGCCATAGGCTTGCCTCCCTTAACCCAAGTAACCGCGTACCCGAACTTTGTTGGTAATCGAAATACTTGTGCGCTATAACGCACAACATAGACAAGCCTAGCACCGTGCGCTATAACGCACAACAATAGACAACCTCTTAACCGGAGCACCCCGAGCACTAATGAGTCACGCCGAACAACCACCGGAACAGAATTTGGGCCATAACCTACGCCAGCTGCGCAAAGAGCGCGGCTGGAGCCTCGACCGCGCCGCCAGCGAGACCGGCGTCAGCAAGGCGATGCTGGGACAGATCGAACGGGGCGAGTCGAGCCCGACCCTGGCCACGCTTTGGAAGCTGGCCGGTGGCTTTCACCGCTCGATGTCGAGCCTGATCGAGCCGGCCGCCGGCCAAACAGGAAAAATCCGCTCGGCCGATCGGCTCCGCCAGCAACCGACCCAGGATCAGATGCTGGTGGCGCCGCTGTTTCCGTTCGATCCACAGTTTGGCTTCGAACTGTTCGAACTGACCCTGCTGCCCGGTTACCAGCGCGAGTCCGAGCCCCACGAGCCCGGTGTCATCGAACACGTAATGGTGATCGAAGGCACGATGGAGCTGCTACTGGAGGGGCAATGGCGGCCGCTGCAACAGGGCGAAGCGATCCGTTTTGCCGCCGACCAACCCCACGGCTACCGCAACCTGGGCGACAAACCGGCGGTGTTCCATAACCTGATTCATTACCCGGCACAGCCATAGCGATCTTTACGTCGAAACGGGAAACGGAAGGAAAACGAACGGGAAAACAGAAAGGGGCAGCCAAGGAGAACGACATGAAACCTAAGCGAGAGGTAACAAACCCCAGCCTGATTCAAGCGGTCGTATTTGACTGGGCGGGTACCGTGGTCGACTTCGGCTCCTTGGCCCCCATCGATGGCTTCTGCCAACTGTTTGAGCGCAACCAGGTGCCGATTACTCAGGCAGAAGCCAGGATACCGATGGGCACCGAAAAAAGAGCCCACATTGCCCAGCTATTGGCGATGCCCAGAATCCGAGACGCCTGGCTATCAGCCTACCAAACCCCTCCCAGCGAAGCCGATATCGATCGCCTGTATGAGGCCTTCATTCCGATCCAGATAGAAGCTATCGAACGCCACGCCCAGTTGATTCCCGGTACTCGAGAAACCTTCGATTACCTGAGCCATCGAAAAATCCCGGTTGGCGGCAACACCGGCTATAGCAGAGAGATGATTACGGGGTTGGTTACTAGCGCAGCCGAGGCAGGCTATCGCCCCCAAAGCATCGTCGCCGCCAGCGACGTACCCCGTGGCCGCCCTCACCCCGACATGCTACATAAGAACCTATCGGACCTGGCGGCAGAATCCCCCTATCGCTGCATCAAGGTCGATGACACCCTGCCCGGAATCAAAGAAGGGCTGAACGCCGGATGCTGGACCGTCGCCGTTGCGCTAACAGGCAATGAGATCGGGCTGGATCTAGCTGATTGGAATAGGTTGCCGGACAACGAGAAGGAACTACGACGTGAGCAGGCGTATCGCCGCTTGCACGACGGCGGTGCCCATTACGTGATCGATTCGGTCGCAGAATTACCCGGAATTGTTGAAGCCATTGAACGGCGGCTGAAGGTAGGAGAACGGCCCCAGTGACCGAACGCCAACAGGGGCAGAAGCTACAGAGTCAAAAGCTACAGGGTAGTTAACCGCTGAACGGTATCGGGGAAGATCAGCGCCAGCGCGATCAATAGCGGTACCACGTAGAAATAGGCCAGCATCAACTGCCTAAAGACCATCGGTGCCGACTTCATGCCCATCAGCCAGTCGACCACCAAGCGTCCTTTGATCGCAATCACCACCGAGATCGCCAATACCACGCTGGCGGTGGGATCGATCGATTCGGCCACCAGGGCTGAAATCAAAGTCATCGCCACCAGCGCCCACCAGACCCAGGTCAGCAGTTTTACATAGGGTTTGCTTGCCAGATTCATCCGTTATCCCCCGATCAGCGCATCACGTAAAGCAGTGGGAAGATGATGATCCAAACCAGATCGATCATATGCCAGTAGCAGGCGGCGCCTTCGTAGCCTTCATGACTCTCGGCGGTGAAGTGCCCCCAGTGAGCCCGCAGACAGGCCCAGCCGATCGCGACCATTCCCACCAATACGTGCAGCAGGTGGTTGAAGGTCAGATAGTAGTAGATGGTATAGAACAGGTCGGTACGTGAATCGAGCCCCTGCTCGTGGTTCCAGTGATACTCCCAGGCCTTGACCGCACAGTACCCCAGGCCACAGCCGATGGTGCCGTACATCCAGCGGATGCTGGTCTTGACCTTGTTGACCCGGATCGCCGCCATCGCTCGTGCGACAAAATAGCTGCTGGTCAGCAGCAGGATGGTATTGAGTACCCCGGCGGTGGTGTTGAGCAGTGTTGGTCCGTTAGAAAACAGTTCCTGCTCGTGGCTGCGCACGATAACGAAGACGATAAAAAACAGCGCGAATTCGGTAAGTTCGGCCCAGATCAGGACCCACACCGCCATGTTGGCCGGCGCCTCCTGGGTCTGATCCGGAGCCGCGTCGACCGGACCGGGATCAACGTTTACCGCATTGCTCATGCCAACCGGCTCCTTAGAAGTGACCGGAGATCAATTTTTCCAACGCCGCCAGTGTTTCGGTATCGTCACTGAGCGGTTGCGCCAGACAGACGCGGCAAGCCTCGGCAGCCGGCAGACCGGAGCGGATCATCATCGCAGTGTAGATCAGCAGACGGGTAGACGCCGCCTCTTCCAGATCATGATCTTTCAAGCGACGCAGGTCGTTGCCCAGCTTCACCAGCTGCTGCACGGTCTGCTTGTCCAGACCGGACTCCTGGCAGACGATCACCACCTCCTGCTCCGGGCTCGGGTACTCGAAGCTCAACGCCACGAAGCGCTGGCGGGTACTGGGCTTGAGCCCCTTCATCAGGTTCTGATAGCCGGGGTTGTAGGAGATCACCAGCATGAAGTCCGGGTGCGCCTCGATCAGCTCACCGGTCCGTTCGATCGGCAGAATCCGACGGTGATCCGACAGCGGGTGCAGTACCACGGTGGTGTCCTTACGCGCTTCGACCACTTCATCCAGGTAGCAGATGCCCCCTTCACGTACCGCTCGGGTCAGCGGGCCATCCTGCCAGTAGGTGCCGTCGGCGCCGATCAGGTGACGGCCGACCAGGTCGGACGCGGTCAGGTCGTCGTGACAGGAGACCGTGTAAACCCGGCGATCCAGCTGCTGCGCCATATGCTCGACAAAGCGGGTCTTACCACAACCGGTTGGGCCCTTGATCAGCACCGGCAGCTTGTTGTTCGCCGCATGGGTGAAGATCTCGACCTCTCGGCCCTGGGGCAGATAATTCAATACGCTTGAGTTCATCATTAACCTCGTAAAGTCGCCTAACCAGCCAGACCGGTCAGGTTGAGATAAAGTTTGGGCAGCATCTGCGGCAGGCGGTTGACGTCATTTATCACCGCGTAGCCTTGGTCACCGAACAGGTACGGCAAATAATCATTCCCCTGCTCGTCGATGGTGACACAGAAAGGTTGCAGTCCCGCCATTTTGGCTTCCTGAATCGCGCGGCGGGTATCCTCGATACCGTAACGACCTTCGTAACGATCGATATCATTGGGCTTGCCATCGGACAGGATCAGCATTAGCCGCTGCTGCGCCTTTTGCATTTTAAGGATTTCGGTCGACTGACGAATCGCCGCGCCGATCCGGGTATAAAAACCAGGTTTAACCGCCAGAATTCGCCCACGGGCTTCATCACCGTAGGGCTCGTTGAAGTTCTTCAACATCTGGTAACGGACCTGTTTGTTCTTGATCGACGAGAAGCCGTAGATCGCAAACGGGTCACCACTGCCGGACAGCGCCTCAGCA
Organism: Motiliproteus coralliicola; assembly: GCF_003345655.1. Taxonomy (GTDB): domain Bacteria; phylum Pseudomonadota; class Gammaproteobacteria; order Pseudomonadales; family Balneatricaceae; genus Motiliproteus; species Motiliproteus coralliicola. Next base: position 199,566 of record NZ_QQOH01000002.1, on the reverse strand, counting down.
AACAGCACCATGGTCTCGCGAATCATGTCGATCACTTTCTTGTCGTCGTTGAGATTCGCCTCGGTCGACAACGACAGGTCGGACAGCAACAGACAGGCCAGCTCACGCTGGGGGTCGTTGCGATGCTTGTAGAAGTTCTGGTGCCGCGGTGACTGACGGGTGTTCTGGATCTGGGTCAGGTGCTCCAGCCAGGCATCCATGTCGATCTCATCACCGTAAGGCTGCTTGCGCTGCCAGGTCTTGTTCGGCCGCAATTGGCTGAAACGGTGACGCAAAATCTTGGCCTGGGCCCGCAATTCCTCTGGAATCGGTTCCGGCAACGCCTCATCGTTCAGCATTGGCTGCAGCAGGCAGTAATCGTCCAGCATGATCTGCTTGCGGTAATCCCACTCCGGCAGCTTCATGCCATCGCCCAGCGGCAGGTCATCGTTCTGCGGTGCCGGCAGGTCCAGATCAAACTTGATATTGGAAGAACCTGCCCGGCGTTTCTTCGACAGCGTGATGATGTCCAGGTCCTCGGCGGCCCCTTCCAGGTCTTCGTCGAGGTTCTCCTCCTGGGGACGGTCCAGATCGACCGACTCGGCCCAGGTGAACAGGGCTTCGAGCTTGAACACCATCAGACCGTCGGTCTGCTTGGAGTCGTCGAAACGTTTGGCCTGCTTACGCGAGCCTTCAACAGTCGGTTGCTCCTGTGGGCCGCCCTCACCCTGATCATCCAGATCATCCTCGGTTTCGACCATCAGGTCCTGCCAAGGCGGTGGATAGATCCACAACGGAATCGGGTTCGGCGCGCCCTTGGCGCCCGGTAGCTCATCGACGGTACCCGGCTGCAGAATGGCTTGTTGCAGCAAGCGCTCCCGCTCACCCAGCGAATCTTTCAGGGTGCTCGGATCCGGGCGCAGCGCAATGCAGGCCTCGGCCAGACGCTGATAGGCCTGCTGCAGCTTGGGGCGGTGCTCGAACAGCTCCAGCGTGGCCCGCTGGTTGTCCTTGAGCCAGTGACGCATACGCGGCAACCGAGCCGCCATCGCCGTCAGCCAGTAATAGAGCTCCAGGTTGAGTTCGGGGTCTTCAAAGAAGGCCAGTTTGACCGGTAGACGCAGACTGCGGTCATCCTGCCAGGCAACGGCAAAACGCAGGTGACTGCCGGCCAGTTTCTGGGCAAAACGTCGATGGGTGCGGATCACGCGCTCGTCGGCGCCATCGATGCTAACCCCCGGCGCGCCGCCCAGGGCACGGTAGTAGGTGGCCAATTGCGATTGCAGCGGATCGAGCTGCACGGTGGCGTTAGCGAAGTCGGTATTGGCCTGGCGCGAAATCAGCTTGTGCCAGATTTCACCTACGAATTCTTCCATATTTCACCTAGTACCTCGGTAAATGGAGAAAGGGGGTGGGCTTTTTCCGACCGCCTCTGGAACCAAAAGTTCGGGAACCGGCGGGAAAAAGAGGGGGCTGGAGAGCCCCCTAAGCATCAGACAGGACGTTCATCTGCCTGATAAAGTCGGGCTTGTGGCCGATCTGTCCTAGCGGGGGGTTGCTAAACTCCTTGCGGAGGGACAGATCGGTGAGTTACATGCCCAGAGACGAACTCTTAGCTGCAGCTACCGCAGCAGCTTTCCGGCTTCTCAGAAGCAGCAACCTCTTCCTTGCTGCCTACGAAGAAGCTGTACAGGTAGGTCACCAGGCCGGCCAGGAAGACCAGACCGAAGACCAGACGAGTCCAGTAGAACGGCATCAGCTTGTCCTGAGTCGCCATGAAGGCCAGGGCGTTGGCATCATCCGGAAGACGCTGCAGGGCAACCTGGTAGGCGCCAGCGGCAGTCAGAGTCAGAGTGATACCCAGCATGCTGATTACCATCATCCAGAAGGCCATACGCTCAACTTTCTGGGCAGACTCAGGGTTACCCTGAGGACGGCCACGCATGATCGGCATGGAGTAGGAGATGATGGTCATAACGATCATCGCGTAAGCGCCGAAGAACGCCAGGTGACCGTGGGCCGCAGTGATCTGAGAACCGTGGGTGAAGTAGTTCACCGGAGCCAGAGTATGGATGAAGCCCCATACACCTGCACCCAGGAAGGCCATTACCGCAGTACCAACTGCCCAGGTAGTGGCGATCTTGTTGCCGTGCTCGATACGACGCTGACGCACCATACGGAAGGCAAACACAGTCATCATGAAGAACGGAACCGGCTCGATCGCGGAGAAGATGGAGCCCAGCCACAGCCAGTACTCGCCCGGGCCGATCCAGTAGTAGTGGTGACCAGTACCGATGATACCGGAGATCAGCGCCATGGCGATGATGATGTACAGCCACTTCTCGATAACTTCACGGTCAACACCGGTAACCTTGATCAGGGTGAACGCCAGGATCGCGCCCATGATCAGTTCCCAAACACCTTCTACCCACAGGTGAACAACCCACCACCAGAAGTACTTGTCCAGTACCAGGTTGTGCGGATTGTAGAAGGAGAACAGGAAGAATACCGCCAGGCCGATCAGACCAGTGATCAGAACCATGTTAACAACGGTCTTACGACCCTTGAGGATGGTCATACCGACGTTATAGATGAAGCCCAGGGCAACGATCACGATACCAATCTTGGTAATGGTCGGCTGCTCAAGGAACTCACGTCCCATGGTCGGCAGCAGATCGTTAAAGGTTACTTCAGCCAGAGTCGCATACGGAACCAGCAGGTAGCCCAGTACAGTTGCAGTACCGGCAGCAGCAAAGATCCAGAACAGCGCCTTAGCTAGCCAAGGGCTGTGCAGCTCGGTGTCGGCCTCTTCCGGTACCAGGTAGTAGGTGGCACCCATAAAGCCGAATAGCAACCATACGATCAGCAGGTTGGTGTGAACCATCCGCGCCACGTTGAACGGGATGTACGGGAACAGGAAGTCCCCAATGATGTATTGAAGGCCGATGATCAGGCCGAACAGGATCTGTCCAGCGAACAGCGCCAGCGCGAAGATAAAGTACGGCTTCGCTACCGCTTGTGATTCAAATTTCATCGTTAGCTCCCCTTAGCCCTGCTTGTTCGGCGGCCAGTCGTTATCGTTGATACGGCTGGTCCAGATCAAGAAGTCAGACAGCGCGTCAACTTCTTCAGTGCTGAGGTTAAACTGAGGCATCTTACGACGACCTTCAGCGGGTAGCGGCTGCATCGCCATCCAAGACTGCATAAACTGCTTGAATGCCTGCTCGTTGCCGGCGCCGTAGCGGTCATAAACGTTAGCCAGCTCAGGTGCAAAGTAAGCACCCTCACCCATCAGGCTGTGACACCCGATGCAGTTGTTGTCTTCCCACAGTTTTTTACCGTGAACAACAGTGTCGGTGATCTGGTCGCGGTTATCGCGCTTAGGCAGTTCGAGCATAGTGTCGAACGTTAAACCTACGAAGAAAAGAAAGAAGAACAGACCGCCACCGTAGTAGATGTTACGGGCCATTCCCTTAGTAAAGTTATCAGCCATGGCTTTCCCCTCCTGCCGTGACGGTCAATGCCCGGGAGGGCATTTGGGTTAGGTAATGCATTTGAAGGCTCCTCGGTCCAGAAGAAATCATCTTGCAGGAGCGACAATACAAGCATCATGCCAGGTTGTACTTGACTGATATCAAAGGCGCCCAAAAGCAGGGTTGTTATTTTGACAACATCGCGTAGGATGTCATTTGGATAACAAAGGTATCAAAATGACTTCAAACTTCTTCCGAACCCTCACTACCATCGTCGCCGATCTGTCCCGCGACATCCCGGCAGAGCAGCGATACCGCCAGCTTCTGGACGCCATCGTCGGGCTGTTTCCCTGCGATGCCGCCGCCCTGCTCAAGCTCGAAGGTACCCAGCTACGCCCGCTGGCCTTCGAAGGCCTAACCACCGACACCCTCGGCCGCCGTTTTGAAGTCGCCGAGCACCCCCGCCTCCAGCGCTTGCTGCACTCACGCCAGCCGGTCCGGTTCGAAGCCGACTCCCGTCTGCCCGACCCGTACGACGGTTTGGTGGAGGATCAGGATATGGAACTGCACGTCCACGACTGCATGGGGGCCTCGCTCTATATCGACGACAAGCCTTGGGGCGTGTTGACTCTGGATGCGATGGACACCGGCACCTTCGACAATATCGACGATACCGAGCTGCGTACCGTTATCAGCCTGACCGAGGCCACCGTTAAAGCGGCAGCAAGGATGGACGCCCTGGCCGCCAAGGCCGAGCATCAGCTGATGGTGACCAAGGCGCTGCTGGATGAGAAAGGCGCCGGCGCCGAGTCTGAGATGATCGGTAGCTCCGACCCGATGACCGAGCTGAAGCAGGAGATCTCGGTGGTGGCGCAGTCGCACCTGTCGGTATTGGTGGAGGGTGAAACCGGTGTCGGTAAGGAAGTTGTGGCGCGTCGGATCCACTTTCAATCGCAACGCAGCCAGGGCCCGCTGGTACAGATCAACTGCGCCGCGCTGCCGGAAAACATCGCTGAGAGCGAGCTGTTCGGCCATATCCGCGGAGCCTTTTCCGGCGCCAGTGCCGACCGGGCCGGCAAGTTTGAGATCGCCGACGGCGGCACCCTGTTTCTCGATGAGATCGGTGAATTGTCGCTGAGCATCCAGGCCAAACTGCTTCGAGCGCTGCAGAGCGGTGAGATCCAGCGGGTCGGACGTGATAAACCGCTGCGTGTCGATGTACGGATCGTCGCCGCCACCAACCGCGATCTGCAGCAGGAGGTCAATGCCGGACGCTTCCGGGCTGACCTATACCACCGACTCAGTGTCTACCCGCTGAGCGTGCCGCCGCTACGGGAGCGCGGCAAGGATATCCTGCTGCTGGCCGGGTACGCCCTGGAAGCGGACCAGCGCCGACTCAGGGTGCAGGGATTACGGTTGTCGGAAGAGGCCAAACAGAATCTGTTGAACTACCCCTGGCCCGGTAATGTGCGCGAACTGAATCACCTGCTCAGCCGGGCCGCACTCCGGGCAATCAGCAGCCAGGGTCGGGATCGAAACATCATTATTATCCGCCCCAACCACCTGGGACTGGATGCCAGCGACCTGGGTACGGCACAGGCCGAAGCCGCCCCATCCGCCGAGTCGCAGGAGTTTATCCCGGCGGTCAGCCTGGAGGAGGCAACCAATCTGAAAGATGCCACCGACCTGTTCCAGCGTCGCCTGATCGAACAGGTGCTGATCCACCACCGCGGCAACCAGGCCGCCGCCGCGCGTCAGCTAGGCCTGCACCGCAGTAACTTTTACCGCCTGTTGCAGCGACTGGGGCTGAAAGAGTAGCGTCGCCCTACCCCTACCTTGGGGCTGAAGGAACCTACAAACAAGTCCCTGCAGCTTCTGCAAGCGCCTGAAGTGAGCAAGTTCAAGGCGCAAGCTGCAGCTAATGGCCGTCGCCCTTAGCAAAGGTTACAACGACGAAACTGTGTACTTCAGGCTTTGCCCTGCGGGGCCTTCAGCATGATCCGCACTCTGCGTTGCAGCTTTTCGCAAGGTCTAGACATTGCTTCAAAACTGCGCCTGGATTGCGAACCATGCTGAAAGCCAGAGGCTAGCAAGGACTTATTCGTAGGTCCCTTAACTGAATTTACTCAGCAGTCCCAACTGGGCATTGAGCGGCTCGTCGCCATCGGCTCGCCCTACCCGGCTGTAGGAGCCGTCACTGTTGAGCTCCCAGGCCAGGGTGTTGTCGTGGAGGTAAAGCTCCATATCCTTCAACACTCGGCTGGCCAGCTTGCCGGTCAGCAGCGGGTAGGCGGTCTCGACCCGGTTGAGCATATTGCGCTCCATAAAGTCGGCACTGGAGCAGTACACCTTCGACTCACCGTCGTTGTGGAACCAGTAGACCCGACTGTGCTCCAGGAAGCGCCCAACGATAGAGCGCACCCGGATATTTTCGGAGACCCCCTCCACACCCGGCCGCAGCGAACACATCCCGCGTACGATCAGGTCAATCTTGACCCCGGCCCGCGAGGCTTTATAGAGCGCCTTGATCAATCGCGGCTCGGTCAGGCCGTTGGCCTTGACGATAACCCGTGCGTCCTTACCCGCTTTGGCGTTACGTGCTTCATTGCCGATCATTTCGATCAGCGTCTTATGCAACGTAAAGGGGGCGTTGAGTAATCGCTTGAGCCGCAAAATCTTGCCCATCCCGGTGAGCTGCTGGAACATCTTCTGCACGTCCTCACCAATCTCTGGATCGCAGGTCAGCAGACTGTAATCGGTATAAATCCGGGCGTTACCGGAGTGGTAGTTGCCGGTCCCCAGGTGGGCGTAATGGCGGAAGCGGCCCTCTTCACGGCGCACGATCAATGCCATCTTGGCGTGGGTCTTGTAACCCACCACCCCGTACACTACCAGCGCGCCGGCTTCCTGCAGGCGGCTTGCCAGCGCCAGGTTGTTGGCCTCGTCAAATCGCGCCCGCAGCTCGATTACCGCCGTCACCTCTTTCCCTTTCCGAGCCGCTTCCACCAGCGCAGTGACGATCTCAGAATCGGCCCCGGTGCGGTACAGGGTCTGCCGAATCGACAGCACATGGGGATCAGCCGCGGCCTGGCGCAACAGGTCCAGCACCGGGGTAAAGCTCTCGAACGGGTGATGCAGCAACACGTCGCCGTTCTGCAGGGTATCGAACAGATTGACGCCACCGCGAAGCCGACGCGGCAACCCCGGGCTGTAGGGGGCAAACTTCAGCTCGGGACGATCGACCTGCCCCATCATGCTCATCATCCGAGTCAGGTTTACCGGCCCGTCGACCAGATAGAGCTCATCTTCGCTCAGCTTGAACTGCTGCAGCAGGAACCGCACCAACGGCTCGGGGCATTTCTGCGCCACCTCCAACCGCACCGCATCGCCATAACGACGACTATGCAACTCGCCGCGTAGGGTCAAGGCCAGATCCTCAACCTCATTCTGGTCGAAGCTGAGGTCGGCATTGCGGGTCAGGCGGAACTGGTAACACCCGAGCATCTCCATCCCGGGAAACAGCTGATCGGCGAATTCATGGATGATCGATGACAGGAAGATAAAGTGATCTCCATCACCGGGGCAGACTTCGGCCGGTAGCCGGATCACCCGCGGCAGCGAGCGCGGCGCCGGGATAATCGCCAAGCCACTGTCACGACCAAAGGCATCTTTGCCTTCGAGCTGGACGATAAAGTTCAGACTCTTGTTAACCAGTCGCGGGAACGGGTGCGACGGGTCCAGCCCCAACGGGCTGATAACCGGCAGGATATGATCTTCAAAATAGCCACGAATCCATTCACGCTGATGTTCATCCCACTCGTTGCGGCGTAGGAAGTAGATGTTGTTCTCGATCAGCGCCGGAAAGATCACATCGTTGAGGATCTTATACTGCCGCGCCACCAGCTCGTGGCAGAGCCCGCGAATCTCGCGCAGTACCTCCTGCGGGTGCATGTTGTCGGCACCGGAACGCTCGCGATCGAATTTGACCTGATGCCGCAGCTCCGCCACCCGAATCTCGAAGAACTCATCCAGATTGCTGGAGAAGATCAGCAGAAACATCAGCCGTTCCATCAACGGATGGCTCTCATCCAGTGATTGCTCCAACACCCGACGGTTGAACTCCAGATTGCTGAGATGGCGGTTGATGTAATACTGGCGGTCGTTCAGGTCCGGCTGTTCCGCCACGGCCGGTTCCACCGAGGGCACCAGCTCCAGCTCAATCTCCGGCAGTGGCTCAGCCAACGGCGCCTCTTCAATCACGGCTTGCTCGGCCACCACAGTTTCGATCCGATCTTCCCTTTGCTCCACGGTGCTACCTCTTCATGAGAATTAAGGAACCTGCGAACAAGCGCCTGAAGCGCGCAAGCTCTAGGCGCAAGCTGAAAGTCAGAAGCTAGCAAGGACTTATTCACAGGTTCCTGAAGCGCAATAAACGCAGCCCTTCATGATACTCGGCTTATATAACAATCTTATGACAACGCCGGACTGTTTGCCGGAGACCGGCTCAATATCTAGCGCCCGGCGTCAGCGGGAGGGTCAAAAGCGCTTTGGGCGGGGTAACCGGTGGCTTTGCCAGCTCGGAAATTCCAGCATTGCGGACTAGAGTCAGGGTAACGGGGTAAAGGCCCTGCACGGGAGCCGCGATGAAACAACTACTGTTGATCCGCCATGCCAAATCCAGCTGGAGCAACCCGGGGGTGAGCGATCATGAGCGCCCCCTGAATAAGCGGGGCAAGCGCAACCTGCCGTTGATGGCCGAACATATTCAACAGCAGGGCTACGTGGTCGAGCGGCTGATCAGCAGTAACGCGGTGCGGGCAGCCACTACTGCCCGGGCGTTGGCACCGGCCCTTCTACAGCGACCGGTTAAAGCAGCGGAGCAAGCGCTGGAACTGGAGCACCGCCTGTATCAGTTCGATTGGCAACCCCTCTGGCACTTTCTACAGCAGCAGCCGGATACGGTACGGAAGATGGCTCTGGTCGGCCATAACCCGGCATTGGAGGAGTTACTGCAGCGGCTCTGTGACGAATCGCATTCACTCCCCACCTGCGCACTGGCGGTACTGCAACTGAATCTGAACCACTGGCAGGCGCTGCACCCCGGCTGTGCCGAGCTGCTATACCGGACCAGTCCCAAGGCGCTGGCGCCCTAGCCAAACTACCGCCAGTCAAGGCGACTATTTTGCCGACTGTTGGGCTTGCTTGAGTTTCTCGATCCCTTTCTTGCGCTGTGAGCGAACCAGCTTGATCTTCATCTCCAGCTTCTCTCTGCGCTCGGGTGAAGGTTCCTGCTGCAACTCCGCCTCAAACTTTTTCTCCTTACTGCGCAGCTGTTTCAGCACCTCCTCCAAGGCTTCACGATTCTTCTGGCTGCTGCGTAGATCATCATCGAACAGCGCTCGAATCCGGTCGATCAGTTTGCGAGTCTTCACAGCTGCCTCCGGGCTTGTTCAGCCAGCGTTAGAATTTCGTTCAGCTCGGCATCATCCAGTGCCAGATCACGCTCGACCGCATGCTTGGTTCTGCCACCCTGAATAAACAGTGTTGTCGCCGCCGCCAGCAACGACTGCTTGATGGTGGCCACATAGCCGGCGTCATTGATCAGCGAGCTTCCCATCTCCGGACTGATCTCGGCATCCCGAATCAGGCGGTAGTAGCGCAGGTGCTGCTCACGATGCCACTCCAGCAGCGTCAACCGGGTCTCATCAAGACTGAGGACAGAGTTCTCGTCCGGTTGTTGGCGCAATTGATCCAGCTGCCGTAATAGCTCAACCACCTGCAGCCGCAACTGGTTGTATTCCCGCCGGATCGCCGGCTCCTCACTGAACAGATAGAGCTGCATGTTCTTCTGCAGATGCTTACAGGCCTTGACCGCTTCAACAATATTGCTGTTGGCATCGCGCAGCCAGTGCAGGCTACCCGACTGCTGCTCCTTCCAGGTGAAGGACGCTTCGCTGATAAAGGCGATTATCGCGCTGAACAACGACTTGATCCGGCGCTGGTAAAGATCGTCGATATCCACCGGGGTGTAGTGTCGTTGCGCAGTCAGTTCAGCATCGAGATCCTGATCCCCCAACACCCGCTCGGGTTCCATCGATAATCCCCTGATGATCAACTCCTGGGCATTATCAAACACCCGCTGGGTCTCCTGCCGCACCGCCTCCACCGCCGTGTCGGGAAACTGTACCGCCGACGGCACCATATAGCGGGGCCGCTCGATATCGATCTGCGGCTCCGGAATCAAGCGAACCAGCAGGCGCGTCATCGGCTGGATCAGCGGCAACATCATCACCACACCAAGCAGATTGAACAGGGTGTGGAACAGCGCCAGCTTGAGGGTGAAGTCCAGATCGGCGATCCCGAACCATTGCCCCAGGCCATCAACGGCCTGGACCAGCTGGGTAATAAACAGTATCGCGACCAGACCGGTGGAAACATTAAAGATCAGGTGAGCCCCCGCCAGCCGACGCCCCTGCGCGTTAGAGCCCATCGCACCGATGATCGCGGTAATCGTGGTGCCGACATTGGCGCCGATCGCCAGTGCCAGCGCATTTTCGTAGCTGATCTGATTGGATGACAGCGCGGTGATGATCAGGATCAGGGTCGCGTGACTGGACTGCATCACCACGGTCGCCAGGGTGCCGATGGCGGCGTACAGGAACAGACCCGGATAACCACTGACGGCATAGGCGGCCAGATCGAAGTTGCCCTTGAAGGTCTCGAAGCCCTCTTTCATGTAATGGATCCCAAGAAACAGGAATCCGAGCCCGGCCAAGATATAGCCGAACCCTTTCAGCTGACTGCTGCGTTGAAACAGCAGGATCACACCGAACACCAACATCGGCATCGCATAGGTCGACAGCTTCAGCTTGAGGCCAAAGGCCGCCACCAACCAGGCCCCGGTCGTGGTTCCGAGATTGGCGCCGAAGATGATTCCGATCCCGGCACTCAGATCGAGCAGGCCGGCACTCATAAACGAGATCGTGATCACCGACACCAGCGAACTCGACTGCATCAACGTGGTGGTCAGAACCCCAAACCCGAGGCTTTTCCAGAGCCGATCGGTGGAACGCTGCAGTACTTTCTCCAACACTCCGCCGGAAAACGCCCGGAAGCCCTCCTCCAACGACAGCATTCCAAACAGAAACAGCGCCACGCCGGCACTGATCACCTTGAAGTCGGGACTGAGCCAGAAACCGTAGGCCAATAGAATAAATATCGAGGGTAGTAGCGCTTTTCGAAGCATGGGGCGATCCAGCAAAGACCCTGTATTCCTTTATCTTTCTTAAATTTAGCAGCAGCCCCGGGAAAAATAAGCGAATGACTCGAGAATCTGTGACTCTCAGCGACCAAGCACGGTTGATGTTGCTTGGTCCTTTGGGAATCTGCGAATAAATCCTTGCTAGCTTCTGGCTTTCAGCTTGAGTCGCAATCCAGGCGTAGTTTTGAAGCAATGTTTAGACCTTGCAAAAAACTGCAACGCAGAGTGCGGATCAAGCTGAAAGCCCCTCAGGGCAAGTGCCTGAAGCACACAATTTCGTCGTTGCAACCGTTGCTAAGGGCGACGGCCATTAGCTGCAGCTTGCGCCTAGAACTTACGCACTTCAGGCGCTTGCAGAAGCCGCATGGACTTGTTCGTAGGTTCCTTAGTCACAGATACCCTGAATCGCGGTCTGTTTCAGTTAGAATAGAGCGATGAAATGGCTTTTGGTAAAGATCATCCGGGGATACCAGTTACTGATCAGTCCGATACTGGGGAGTAACTGCCGCTTTTATCCGACCTGCTCCAGCTACTGCATCGAAGCGATTGAGCGGCATGGAATCCTCTGTGGCCTGTGGCTGGGTTGCCGCCGCATCCTGCGCTGCCACCCGTTTTCCGACGGCGGAATCGATCCGGTACCCGAGCAGGGCTGCCGCTGCTGCCGAACAACCGCAGACAAAGTTGATTGATTCTGACGCCAGGTCTGACTATATCTTTGATATCCAACGGGCCTTAGGTAACCGATACCAAGTGGTCCGACCTCAGGATTGACCTCCGAATTGAAAGGAGCACCATGTATTCTGCCACGACGCTGATCATTGTCATCCTGATCTACATGACACTGTTGTTCCTGATCGCGCTGCTGGTAGAACGCAACAACGCCAATCGGGTCAAGCCGCACACTCCGGCGCTGGTTTACGCGCTGTCGATCACCGTCTACGCCACCTCCTGGACCTACTACGGTAGCGTCGAATTCGCCACCGAATCGGGGCTGCTATTTTTTGCCATCTATATCGGCGCAATTCTGGCGATTTTCTCCTGGTGGACCGTGTTGCGGCGGATGGTGCGAATCAAGGAGGCCTACCACATCACCAGCATCGCCGACTTTATTTCGGCCCGATACAACCGCTCGGAGCTGGTAGCTGCGCTGGTAACGATGATCGCGTTGATCGGTATCGTTCCCTATATCGCGCTGCAGCTGAAAGCGGTCACCCAGTCCTTTGCCGTGGTCGCCGGTATTGAAGCACAGAGCCAGATGGGCCAACTGGGAGGAGCGCTGGTGCCACTGGGGATGATCGCGTTCACGATCCTGTTCGGCGCCCGCAAACTGGACCCGACCGAGCGCCACCTTGGCGTCATGACGGTATTGGCGGTACAGGGTGTGGTGAAACTGCTGGCGTTCCTGGCTATCGGCCTGTTCGTCACCTACGGCATCTACGATGGCTTCAGCGATATCTTTCAGCGAATTCACTACGCCGGCTTTCCCCGCCTGGTCAGCATACAGATCCCCGAAGGATCCAGCATGCTGCACTGGTTCACCCTGGTGATCCTCGGCGCCGCCTCGATCCAGTGTCTGCCGCGACAGTTTCACGCGACCGTGGTCGAGAACGCCACCGAACGCCATATCGTGCCGGCCATGTGGATCTTGCCCAGCTACCTGATTCTTATCGGCCTGTTCGTGATTCCGATCGCCGCCGCCGGTCTGATCAAAGGCCTCCCGCGGGAACAGGCCGACTCCTTCGTACTGCTGCTGCCCCAATACGCCGGGGTAGACTGGCTATCGCTGGTCGGCTTTATCGGTGGTTTCTCGGCCGCTACCGGGATGGTGATCCTCAGCGCCATGACCCTGTCAACCATGGCCACCAACCACCTGCTGTTACCCCTGCTGGAACGCCTGGGCCCGTTAAGCTTTTTGCGCGGCTACCTGCTCCACTGTCGCTGGGTGATGATCGGCCTGCTGATCGGCAGCGGTTACTGGTTTTCGGTCGAATTCAGTGACAGCTATATGTTGGTGGCGATGGGGATCATCTCTTTTGTGGCGATCTTTCAGTTTGTGCCGGCCATGTTTGGCGGCCTGTTCTGGCACAAAGGCAATCGGGTCGGCGCCATTGCCGGACTTTGTGCCGGCTTTCTGATCTGGTTCTATACCCTGCTGCTGCCGACCTTTGTCGGTCATGGTCTGCCCCCCGAGATCCTCACCGAAGGCCCTTGGGGGATTCACTGGCTCAGGCCCCATCACCTGTTTGGACTCGAGGGGCTGTCATCGGTCAGCCACAGCACCTTCTGGTCGTTGCTGTTCAACCTCGGCGCCTATATCGCCGGTTCGCTGCTCTACAACCCGCCCAAGCATGAGCGTAATCAGCGCAGCGAATTTATGAACGCCCTGGTGGCCGGTAGCGCCCGCTACCACGGACGCGCCACTGGACTGGATGCCTATATTCCGTTCCACGGCAAACTCGATGAGGCCACCCGTCTGCTGCTCGATTACCTGCCGCAGGAGAAAGCGGAGTCCACCATTCAGCAGATCATCGAAGAACTGCATATCGACAGTAAGGAATATCTGACCATCATCGAGCTGCTGGAGTTTCACCGGATGCTCGAGCACGCCCTATCCGGCTCTATCGGCAGCGCCAGCGCCCATCAGGTGATGGAAAAGACCATTCGCTACAGCGAACGTGAAACCCGCGACCTGCATGCCATCTACAGCCATATCCAGACCGAGCTGCAGGCCCAGCCGGAGCACGATCAGGCCCCGAGCAATCAACGCAGAGACCCCGATCAAGGGCTCTCTTTCGTCGAACAACTGCAACAACGTATCGACGAACTGGAACAACAGCTGGAACAGCAACAACAACAGCTGGGGCATCTGCAGAAACGCCTGGATCACAGCGATCAGAAGCTGTTTGATCAACGGGTCGTAAATCAGAAACAGCTGCAGGAGCTGGAAAATTTACGCCAGCAGACGAATAGTAAAAACTAGACGGCTATTCTTAAGCCTTGCGGTTTATTCCCTACCGATATAACCCTATCGCCTAAAACAATTATTGAATACCGATAAAGTAGTTATAATCAAAAACTTACAAAAAACCATCATGGAGCAACAAAATGAGCGCTGTTTTCTCCGACAACTCCCTTTCCATCGGCGGCACCCCGCTGGTCAAGATCAATCACTTCGGCAACGCCAACATCTGGGCCAAGATTGAGAGCCGTAACCCCGCCAATTCGGTCAAGTGTCGGATCGGCGCCAATATGATCTGGGAAGCGGAAAAAAGCGGTGCTCTGAAGCCAGGTATGACCATCGTCGAGCCAACCAGCGGCAACACCGGTATCGCCCTGTGCTTCGTCGCCGCCGCCCGCGGCTACAACATGGTGTTGACCATGCCCGCCACCATGAGCCTGGAGCGCCGCAAGGTCATGAAGGCGCTGGGCGCCGATATCGTCTTGACCGAAGGTCCGAAAGGGATGAAGGGGGCGATCGATAAAGCCCAGGAGATCGTCGACAGCGATCCGACCCAGTACTTTATGCCACAACAGTTTGAGAACCCGGCCAACCCGCAGATCCACGAACAGACCACCGGCCCGGAGATCTGGAACGATACCGACGGTGCGATCGATATTCTGGTATCCGGCGTCGGTACCGGCGGTACCATCTCCGGCATCTCTCGCTACATCAAGCAGCAGCAAGGCAAAGCTATCCTGTCTGTCGCGGTTGAGCCGGAGGCTTCGCCGGTAATCAGCCAGCAACTGGCGGGTGAGCCGCTGCAGCCCTCACCCCATAAAATCCAGGGAATCGGCGCCGGCTTCGTACCGAAAAACCTGGACCTGTCGGTGGTCGATCAGGTCGAGCAGGTCAGCAATGAAGACGCCATCGACTTCGCCCGTCAATTGATGCGCAAAGAGGGAATTCTTGCCGGCATCTCCAGTGGTGCGGCACTGGCTGCCGCAGTACGGGTTTCCCAACAGCCTGAGAACGAGGGAAAGAACATCGTCGTGATTCTGCCCGACTCCGGTGAACGCTACCTCTCCACCGCACTGTTTGAAGGGTTGTTCTCAGACAACGAAAGCGTGCAGTAAACGGCTGCGTCCAAGAGGCTGTCCATCAGCCTCCTGCTCTCCCCCAGGCGCCGCCACAAGCCGGATTTGGCCAAACCCTGATCTGGGTCAACCTATAAAATATACCGCTCGGATAGACTCAACTATTCTCTAAATCGGACCAGCAAACCGGAAAACAACGATCCAGGGACTGTCTACCATGAGCTTTCCGCTCCGCGTTGCGGCCATATACGCCACCTTCTCCGTCCTCTGGATCACCCTATCTGACCAGTTGGTCGAAACCGTTTTTCCGAACAGCATCACCACGATCCAGACCTATAAAGGCTGGGGCTTTGTGTTCTTCTCAAGCCTGCTGATCCTGGTCCTGCTCAGCCGCGAACTACAGCGACGCAACCGGGCCGAAGCTCGCCTGCAGGCCAGCAGCAGACAACTGACCAAGCTTTCTCAGGCCGTCTCCCAAAGTCCCGTGGCGATCTTTATTACCGACCTCGCCGGTACCATCGAATACGTCAACGATGCCTTCATTCGTACCACGGGGCTGGTTCGTGAAGAGGCGATCGGCGCCAAACCGGAACTGTTTCGCTCCGCCAAAAATGCCGGCAATCTGATCAGCGATATCGAAAACACCCTGATGCAGGGCGGCTCATGGGAAGGCGAGCTGATCAACCAGCGCAAGGATAAAACCGCCTACTGGGTGCAGTCGGGTATCTCTCCGGTACGTAGCGACGAGGGGAAGATCACTCATTTTCTCCATATCGAAGAGGATATTTCGCTGCGTAAGGCCCAGGCCAACCGCATCAAGCACCAGGCCAACTACGACAGTCTGACCGAACTGCCGAATCGATTCCTGGCCATGGATCGCATGAGCCAGGCCATCAACGTGGCTATCCGACACCAGCAGAGCGTCGTGGTGATGTTTGTCGATCTGGATAATTTTAAGCAGATCAACGATTCACTGGGGCACGAGGTCGGCGACCAGTTGATTACACTGGCGGCGTCGCGTATCCGTGAAACGGTACGCCAGACCGACACCGTCGCTCGTTATAGCGGTGATGAATTCCTGATCGTACTGACAGACCTGGCCAATTCCGACGATGCTAGCCGGGTGGCAGAGAAAGTCCTCTCCATGCTGGCTGCGCCCTATCGTATCGACGGTCGAGAGCTGTCGCTGACCGCCAGTATCGGCATTGCGTTATTCCCCGAGGATGGCCAAGATCCCTATGAGCTACTGCGCCATGCCGATGCGGCGATGTTCGGAGCCAAAGACGAAGGGGGCAACCGCTACGAGTACTACTCTGCCGAGGTGAACCAGGCAGCCACCGAGCGGATGGAGATCGAACAAAGACTCCGTCGGGCGTTGGAAAACGATGAGCTCTATCTTGAATATCAACCGCTGATTGATCTGAACAGCGGCAAAGTCTGTACCGTAGAAGCCCTGCTGCGCTGGAACAATCCAACCCTGGGCCAGATTCCTCCAAGCCGGTTTATCCCTCTGGCCGAAGCGACCGGGCTGATTCTTCCGATCGGCGACTGGGTTATTCGTGAAGCACTGACCCAGCTCAGTCAGTGGGAGCAACAGGGATTGAACGACTTCAAACTCTCGGTCAATATTTCGCCCCGCCAATTCTCCAATCCAACCCTGAGTCGCACCATTGCCGAGCAGCTCCAAAGCCACGAAATAAGCGGTGACCGACTGGAACTTGAGGTCACGGAAAACCTGCTGATGCGAAATCAGCAGGAAACCAAGAAAACCCTTAATCAACTCCGAGAACTGGGCATCAGCTTGGCCCTCGACGACTTTGGTACCGGTTACTCGTCGCTGAGTTATCTGAAGAGCTTTCCGTTCGACACCCTTAAGATCGACCGCTGCTTTATCAAAGACCTGCTCGAACACCCGCAGGACCAGGCTCTCGTCAATGCCACCCTGACCCTCGCCGATGGGCTGGGATTAAATACCGTGGGTGAAGGCGTCGAGACCGCCGAACAACGCGACTACCTGTTGCAACACGGTCTCAAAGTCGCCCAAGGTTACCTTTACAGTCGCCCGCTCAGCCCGGAGCAGTTGGAAAACTTCCTCAGACAAACAACCAGCGGGTAGTCATCTAGACTCGATCAGGTCCGGCAACAATTAACAGCCTCGAATCGTTATGTTATAACATCTTTTCTCTTTAATCTGAGTTGAGTCACCATCATGCGCCGCACTCCCCTTCTTCTCGGTCTAGCCTTGCTCGGTCCGATCTCTCAGCCATTGCTCGCCAATGAACATGAACACCAGCAGTTGGACGCCCATCAGCACGGTGCAGCCGAACTGAATATGGTGGTCGAGGGTGAAGAGGTTCTGATTGAACTGATCACTCCAGCCGACAACATTCTGGGGTTCGAGCACCAAGCCAAAACTGAAGCGGATAAGCACAAGCTCGAGCAGGCCGTGGCAAGCCTGCGACAAGGGGCAATCATTCAGCTCAGTGGAGATGCGGACTGCAAACTGGAATCCATCGCCATTGAGTCGGCGTTGCTCGAAGATCACCAGGAGCACGATCACGACGCAGAACATGCCGAGCATGACGGGCACGACGACCATGAAAAACATGAAGAACATGCCCACGATGATCATAACGATCACAAAGACCATGATGATCATGAACACGAAGGCGAGCACAGCGAATTCCACATCAGCTACAGCTACCACTGCCACCAGCCCGACGCCCTGAACGGTGCACAGGTTCAGCTCTGGCAGCAGTTCGACGGCTTTGAAAAGATTCAGGTGCAACTGATCTCGCCCAAAGGCCAACAGCGACAGGAGCTGACGCGCAGTAACCCCCATATCCGCTTTTAGGGGTATCATGGCATCCATGGATGCAGCGCTCAGTCACACTGTCGAACTAAGCGGGTTGCGCTACGGCTGGCAACCCGACAATCCCTTGCTGGAGATCGAGCAGCTGCAGGTTGCCCGTGGTGAGCGGCTGTTCATCTACGGTCCCAGCGGTAGCGGCAAGAGCACTCTGCTCAGCCTGCTCGGTGGGCTGATCTCGCCACAGCAGGGCCGCATCCAGATTCTGGGACAAGCGATGACCGAACTGGGGGCCTCGGCCCGTGATCGGTTTCGCGCCGATCATCTGGGCTTTGTGTTTCAGCAGTTCAATCTGATCCCCTATCTCGACCCGCTCGACAACATCACTCTGGCACTCTCGTTTTCCCGCCTGCGACGCCAGCAGTTGGGGGATGAGTCACCCCGTCAGGCGGCACAGCGCTTGCTGAGTGCATTGGAGTTGGATCCCGATCAGGTCGCCGGCCAACCGGCACGGCAACTGAGTATCGGTCAGCAACAGCGGGTCGCCGTTGCCCGGGCACTGATCGGCAAGCCCGAACTGATCATCGCCGACGAGCCCACCTCGAGCTTGGATGCGGATAGCCAGGCTCGGTTTCTGAGCCTGCTGTTTGAGCAGTGCCAAAGCCAGAACAGCACTCTGGTGTTTGTCAGCCACGACCTGCGTTTGGCCGATCGGTTCGATCGAACCCTATCGCTGACCGATATCAACCGCGCTGCCGATAGCCAATCCAGCAAGGCGATCGCATGCTGATTCGCCTCGCTATCGCCAGCCTGCTCAACCGCCGGGCCACAGTCATCCTGACCCTGTTCACCATCGCCCTGAGTGTGGCGCTGCTGCTGGGCGTCGAAAAACTACGCCAGGACGCCAAGGCCAGTTTTGCCAACACCATCTCCCAGACCGATCTGGTGGTCGGGGCCCGTAGCGGATCGATTCAGCTACTGCTCTACTCGGTGTTTCGGATCGGCAACGCCACCAGCAATATCAGCTGGGATTCGTACCAGCACTTTGCCAATCACCCTCGGGTCAAATGGACCGTGCCGTTGTCGCTGGGCGATTCTCACCGGGGCTTCCGGGTACTGGGCACCAGTCGCGACTATTTCCAATACTATCGCTACGGCCGAGGCCAGCCCCTGACCTTCGAGCAAGGGCAGCGCTTCGAAGATCTTTACGACGCCGTTATCGGTGCCGACGTGGCCCGCGAGCTGGGTTATACCCTCGGCCAATCGATGATCGTCGCCCACGGTTTGGTGGATATCGGCAACAGCGGTCACAAGGACAAACCGTTCCGGGTCGTGGGGATCCTGGCTAGAACCGGCACCCCGGTGGACCGAACCGTCCATGTCAGCCTGGCCGGCATCGAAGCGATGCATATCGACTGGCAGGCCGGAGTACCGATTCCGGGGCGCTCCATCAGCGCCGAGCAGGCCCGCCAGATGGATCTGGAGCCCAGAGCGATCACCGCCTTTATGGTGGGCTTAACCTCAAAGATCAGTGCCTTCCAGGTACAGCGGCAGATCAACGAATACCGCCGCGAACCGATGCAGGCGATCCTTCCCGGCGTCGCGCTGCAGGAGCTTTGGGACCTGATGAGCGTCGCCGAACAAGCCTTACGGGCCGTCTCAATACTGGTGGTCGTGGCTGGATTGGCCGGCATGCTAAGTACGATCCTGAATACCCTGGCCGAACGGCGCCGAGAGATGGCCATCCTTCGCTCGGTCGGCGCCCGGCCGCTGCAGATCTTTACGTTATTCACGCTGGAAGCGGGTCTTTACGGTCTGTTTGGAACTCTGCTGGGTTATCTTGTCTATAGCCTTAGCCTGTTGGCCGCTGCCGACTGGCTACTGGAGAGCTACGGACTCAACCTTCAGTTAGGACCACCCGGATCGCTGGAATGGATTATTCTGGGGGCCGTCACCTTCGCCGCAACCCTGGTCGGGATGATTCCCGCCTACGTGGCTTACCGAAATACCCTGGCCGACGGACTCTCGGTTCGGATTTAGGAGTGAAATAAAATGAAAGTCAGCTCGGGTTTGGCCAAATGCCTGATCACGGCCGGCGTGCTGTTGAGCACCCTGCTGCCCTCACTGAGCTACGCTGTCGACGAGGTTCGGGCGCTGGACTGGAACGATCTGATGCCGGCCGGATTCTCCGACGAAGCGCTGTTTGCCGACTATGACGTCAGCTCCTTCGACGATGGTGACCCTGAAGGTCAGCGTCGCTATGAAGAGTTCCAGGAGATCCTGCAATCGGCCCCGGTGATCGAATCACTGGACGGCCAATTGATCAGCTTGCCTGGCTTTGCCCTGCCGTTGGAAGGCGACTACGAAGCCACCAGTCTGTTCCTGCTGGTTCCCTACTTTGGCGCCTGTATCCACGTGCCGCCACCTCCGAGCAACCAGATCGTACTGGTCCGGGCCGATCCCGGGGTAAAAATCGAGACCCTGTTCGCCCCGGTGAAAGTCTCCGGCCGGATTCGAATTGAAAGCACCGATACCGGCATTGCCCATGCCGGCTACACGATGGATCTGACCAATATCGAGACCATCGAAGATTTCTAGCCCTCTAGTGCTCGCGATTCATCAAGCAACCAACAGGCTCGTCTGCTGTTGATGCCAGCGAACGCAAGCTGAGGCCAAGGCTCGGGTGGCGTCGACGCTCTGTTCCCGCCACGGTGAATTGATTCTGTCCAATGCCAGAGGTATTTCGGTACAGGCCAGAATCACCCGCTCGACCCCTTGTTCCAGCAGCTGCTCTACACAGGACTCGAGTATCCGCCCACCGGTTTCAATCTGCCCGGCTTTGACCCGATAGATCCCCTCCATCACCTGCTGTTGCAACTCAGCCTCTGGCAGGGTCACAGAAACTCCGTGCCCACTGAGCTTACGTGGGTAGAAACCGGCTTTCAGTGTGCCGTCTGTCGCCATCAGCCCCACCGATGCTACGCCGTCGTGGGTCAGTGATTGGGCACAGGCATCAGCAATATGCAGAATCGGAACAGGGCTGTCATTCGACAGTGGTTCATACCAATGATGGGCGGTATTGCAGGGGATGACGATCGCTCCTACCCCCGACTTCGCCAGCGTATCGATACCTCGAGCCATGGCCGCCAGCGGTGAGCTCTGCTGGTCGACCAGACAGGCCGTCCGATCAGGAATCTGAGGCACCGAGTGGATGATCAGCGGCAGGTGCTCCTGATCACAACGGGCCGGAGTCAGCCCGATAACCTTCTCGACAAAATCCACGGTGGCCAGCGGCCCCATCCCCCCAAGAATGCCAATCACAGTGCTCATCAACGTTGCTCCCAGGCTTTTTCACCAGACTATCCAAGCCCCGTGACAACTGGCTAATGCCGACTCTGCCTGGCTCATACCAAAACGACATATCAAGAGATAATTTCTATTTATTTCAACGTCTTGTACATTGCATACACGTATCGCATCGGCCATAGCGGCACGGTATAAGGCGCGTCACCGGCAGAAAAGTCGCCAAGTCGGTAGTACACTTCGATAAAAACAACGACAACACTCCGATGCCGATTAGCCTGAGCAGCGCTTGATGAACATAGAAACCAAGTGGTTAGAGGACTTCCTGTCCCTGGCTAGGACGCAGAGTTTTTCCCGCTCAGCCGAAGAGCGGCATATGACCCAACCCGCTTTCAGTAGACGCATCAAAGCCCTGGAACAGGCGCTCGGGTGCGAGCTGGTGGACCGTGCCCAGGTGCCGGTTCGGCTCACCGCCGAAGGGCAACTGTTCCAGATCACCTCGCGCAATCTGGTCTCACAGTTGCAGGATTGCCGTGCCCACCTGCTCTCACTGCGACAGAAAGACGCCAAAGTACTGGACTTTGCGGTTTCCCACACTTTGTCACTGTCGTTCTTTCCCCGCTTTATCGAGTCTCTGGAAGACAAGATCAGCGATATCCGCTGCCGACAACTGGTCGCCAACGTCGATGACAATGTGCAGGCGCTCAAGAACGGTATCTGCGACTTCCTGCTCGCTTTTGAGGACCCTTCGCTGGACCCCACCACCTTCGAGCGTTTGGAGCTGGCTACCGAGGAATTGATTCCAGTCTGTCGAGCCGATGAGGAGGGTAACCCCCGCTTCAATCTGGACGCCGGCTCCGAACCCCAACCGTACTTGGGCTACCCGAGACAGATCTATCTGGGTCGCTGTGTCGATAAGATCCTGCGCAACAGCTCCAGATCGGCAAACCTGAAGCTGACCTTTGAGTCTCCCCTGGCCGACAGTTTAAAGGTGATGGCCGTTCAGGGGGCTGGAATTGCCTGGGTGCCTTCCTTTGCTGTCGAAGAGGAGATTAAAGCCGGTTTCCTGACCGTTTGCGGCTCGGCGGTCTGGCGCCTGCCGCTGAAAATTTGCCTTTATCGTTGCAACCGTGAGACCTCCTCACAGGCGCAGGCTCTGTGGGCTGGATTGACGGCGCAATTACCCACCCCCCGAATAGGCGGACACTAGTATGCAGCCAAACCGCCGCTGGATTCAGCTGTTATTGATCGTCTTATCGATTCCCCTGGGGAGCCATGCAGCCCAGGCCGAGCAGCTGATCCGGGTCGGCGGCGACCATAACTATCCGCCCTACGAATTCCTCAACGAGCAGGGCCAGCCGGACGGCTACAACACCGAGCTGACCCGGGCAATCGCCGAAGTCATGGGCTTCGAGGTCGAGATATCGCTGGGCACCTGGGATGTGATGCGCAGAAGGCTGGAGCTGGGTGAGATCGATGTTTTACAAGGCATGGTTCATTCGGAAGACCGCAACCGGGTGTACGAGTTTTCTCCCCCCCACGCGATCATCAACCAGTCGATCTTTGCCCGCAAAGGCGATGCAAGAATCAATACCCTGGCCGAAATGGAAGGCAAGTCCGTCATCGTGCAGGAGGGGGGGATCATGCACGACTATCTGCTGCAGCAGAAAGTCGGTGCCCGGCTGGTATTGGTAGAAACCCACGCCAGCGCTCTGCGGCTGCTGGCATCGGGTCAGCATGACTACGCTCTGGTCGCCAACCTGCCCGGCCTCTATCTGGGACGAGAGCTGGAACTGTCTAATATCGTTCCGGTCGGGAAACCCTTCGGAGCGTTGAATTACGGCTATTCGGTCACCAAAGACAACCCGGAACTTCTGGCCCAGTTCAGCGAAGGGCTGGCGATTCTGAAGAACACCGGCCGCCAGCAGGCGATCTACGACAAGTGGCTGGGGCCGCTGGAAAAATCCGGGCTTCCCTGGAAAAAGATCGGCCAGGGCGCCGCCATCGCGTCGGCGCTGCTGATGCTGGTGCTCGGAGCCATCATGACCTGGAACCGTACCCTGTCGCGCCAGGTGGCACGCCGTACCGAAGAGCTGAAATTGCAGCAACAGCAGCTGATCCAGGCCGACAAGATGACCTCACTGGGGATTCTGGTGTCGGGAGTTGCCCACGAGATCAACAACCCCAGCAGCCTGCTGCTACTGAACCTTCCGGTCATGAAGGAGGTTCATCAGGATCTGGAAGAGATTCTGGAGGCCCATTATCAGGCCAACGGCGACTTCGACTTGGGAGGACTGCGCTACAGCCGGATGCGCGATGAAATTCCGGCGATGCTGGACGACATGCTGACCGGCACCCAGCGGATCCGCCGGATCGTGGACGATCTGCGCGACTTTGCCCGCCAGGGCACTCCCGACCTGAATGAAAGCGTCGATCTGAACGAGGTTGTGGCCACGGCCATCCGCCTGGTCGATAACACCATCCGCAACTCCACCAACCACTTCAGCGTCAGTTACGGTCAGAAACTGCCCCGCTTCCGCGGTAACGCCCAGCGCATCGAACAGGTCGTAATCAACCTGATCGTCAACGCCTGTCAGGCACTGGAGTCGCCGGAGAAAGGAATCACCCTGAAAACCCGCTATCGCCCAGAGAAACAGCAACTTCGACTGGAGGTGATCGACCAGGGCTGTGGTATCGAACCGGATCAACTCTCTCGGCTCAGTGATCCGTTCTACACCACCAAGCGGGAACAGGGCGGTACCGGACTGGGATTATCGGTTTCGTCCAGTATCATCAACGACCATGGCGGTACGCTGGTGTTCGATTCCGAACCGGATCAAGGCACCAGCGCCATTCTCTATCTGCCGGCCACCTACCGAGCGCTGATCAAATGACAATCACCCATCAACCCAGCTTCGGCATCCTGATGATCGATGACGAGGCCTCTTTCCTTCGCAGCCTGAGCATCGCACTGGAACGCCGTGGCGGCTATAACCACCTGTATCGCTGCCAGGACAGCCGCGAGGCGATGGATATCATCGCCCGCGAACCGATCGGATTGGTGCTGCTGGACCTGACCATGCCGCACCTGTCGGGTGAAACGCTGCTGAAGCAGATTGTCGAAGACCACCCCCATATCGGCGTGATTATCATCAGCGGTCTGAATCAGCTGGAAACGGCGGTCAACTGCATCCGCCTCGGGGCCTATGACTACTTCGTCAAAACCACCGAAGAGGATCGCCTGATCGAGGGGGTCCGTCGGGCCGTCCAGATGCAGGAGATGCGGCTGGAAAACCAGGCGATGCGGCGCAAATTCCTGACCGATACGCTGGAGCACCCTGACGTCTTCGCCGACATCATCACCCAGGACAAGGGGATGCGCTCGGTGTTCCAGTATCTGGAGTCGGTATCCGGCAGCAGCCAACCGGTGCTGATCAGCGGCGAAAGCGGCGTCGGCAAGGAACTGATCGCCCGCTCGCTCCATACCCTGAGCCGCCGTCCCGGACCGCTGGTCAGCGTCAACGTGGCGGGACTGGATGACAATGTCTTCGCCGACACCCTGTTCGGCCATCACCGCGGCGCTTTTACCGGTGCCGACAAGGCCCGCGCCGGGATGATCGAGCAGGCCGCCGAAGGCACCCTGTTCCTGGACGAGATCGGTGATCTGAGTCTGAACTCGCAGGTCAAACTACTACGATTGCTGCAGGAGGGTGAGTACTACCCGTTGGGCAGTGATCGACCCAAACGGATTCGCGCACGGGTCATCGTCGCCACCCATCAGAACCTGGAGCAGAAGCAACAGTCCGGCGAGTTCCGCAAGGATCTGTTCTACCGCTTGCGCACCCACCAGCTTGAGATCCCGCCGCTGCGCAAGCGGCAGGGCGATATTCCGCTGCTGCTGCATCATTTCCTCGATGAAGCCGCCAGGGAGATGAACAAGAGCTGCCCGACCATCCCCAAAGAGCTGCCGGTGCTGCTGGCCAATTACAGCTTCCCGGGCAACATCCGCGAGCTTCGCGCGCTGGCATTCGACGCGGTCGGACAACACCGCGGCAAGGTGCTGTCGATGGAGAGTTTCCGCCGCGCCCTGAACCTGAGCGCTAGTGCCGTCGACAGCCCCGATAACCCAGCGGCGTCGTTGTTCGATCCCGAACAACCGCTGCCGACCCTGCAGCAGGCGGCGGATCTGCTGGTCGACGAAGCGATGCGCCGGGCCCAGGGCAACCAGTCGATCGCGTCACGACTGTTGGGGATCTCCCAACCGGCGCTAAGCAAACGGTTGAAGAAGAAAGAATCGGGGCCTGAGGATGGTTAGCCCACGCGGTCGCGCCAGAGCGTTGCTGATCGTGCTGTTCTTGTCACTGCTATCGGTCCGGACTGCGGCAGAACCCCTGACCCTCTACACCGAGGAGTTTCCCCCGTTTAACTTTACCCAGCAGGGAAAGATGCAGGGGGTTTCCACCCAGATTGTCGAAGCGCTGATGCAGCAGGCCGGACTCAACTACCGGATCGTCAGCCATCCCTGGTCCCGCAGCTTCAAGCAGGCCCAGACCGAGCCCAACGCGTTGATCTACTCCATCAGCCGCAATCCTGAACGGGAAACGCTACTTCAGTGGATCGGGGTTCTGGTTCCCGCCTCGCACTCGATCTTTGCGTTGCGATCGCGCACCGATATTCGGATCGAACAGCTGAGCGATCTGCACCAATACCGCATCGCGACCCAACAGAACGGCGCCCGAGAGAGCTATCTGCTGCAAAACGGCCTGGCGGAGCAGCAACTGCTGCGCTTGAGCGGTGACCAGGTGCCACTACAGCAATACCAACTGTTGAGCCGGGGACGGATCGACCTCTGGCCTGCCGCCGATGCGGTTGCCCACCATCTGCTGAAGTCACAGGGTCAGGACCCGGAGCGCCTGCTGCGTCGAGTCTACTCGCTGAAATCGCTATCGGCCCAAGGCTATTACTTGGCGGCCAGTCCGAACAGCTCGCCCGAATTGATCGCACAGCTCAGGGATGCCCTGATCCGTCTGAAGCAACCCCCGCGTTACCAACGGATCTTGCGCAACTGGGGGATGAACCCCGCGACAAGCACCAACTGACCGAGTCGATAAAACCCCTATAACCCCAACTTAGGTTATAACCTTCCAAAACCAGCAGTAACCTACTGTTTTTAATCGACTATTCACCCAAACCACCAGCACATGACCTGCCCTCCATTCGTTTGGTTATAGCCCTTTGCGGAAGCCAGACAACCACAAACAAAGAAATTTATTTAATACTTTCAACAAGTTAACCAACAAAATAACAACTGGCACCCCGGTTGCAATAACTCTGACTTAAACGGGCCCTTGATCCTGTCGGCCCCGATAACAATAACGTCACGAGGAAACATTCATGGGGATAAGTGCCGCTTCAACTTTGAAACGGGAGGGACGCCAGGAAAAGGATTTGTTGGGCGAAGCCACCGTACCGGACTCGGCCTACTACGGTATCCAGACCCAACGCGCCTGTAAGAACTTCGATCTCAGCGGTGTCACGCTGCAGCACTTCCCCCAGCTGGTCAACGCCATCGCCATGGTCAAACTGGCCTGTGCCAAAGCCAATCAACAGCTCGGGCTGCTGGATGATATCCACGCCGACGCCATCGAAGCTGCGGTCGGCAAAATCCTCGACGGCGACCACCACGACCAGTTTGTCGTCGACATGATCCAAGGCGGCGCCGGCACCTCCACCAACATGAACGCCAACGAGGTGATCGCCAACGTCGGCTTGGAGCTGCTGGGACACGCCAAGGGGGAGTACCAACACCTGCACCCCAATAACCACGTCAACATGTCGCAGTCCACTAACGATGCCTATCCGACCGCAGTACGGCTGGCCGTTCTGCTCAAGCACGGCGACCTGGTCAAGGCACTGGCCTCGCTACGCGATGCCTTTGCCGCCAAGGCTGAAGAGTTTTCCGATGTGCTGAAGATGGGTCGCACCCAGCTGCAGGATGCGGTACCAATGACCCTGGGGCAGGAGTTTCAATCCTTCGCCAGCACCCTAACCGAAGATATCGACCGGATCGCCGGCCTGTCCGAGCTGCTCAAAGAGATCAACCTGGGCGGCACGGCGATCGGCACCGGCATCAACACCGATCCCGAGTACGCCCGCTTGGCCGTGGGTCATCTGTCCGAGCTTAGCGGCTTCGAGTTCAAGCGCGCTTCCGACCTGGTCGAGGCCAGCTCCGATATGGGCGCCTTCGTCCTCTTTTCAGGCATGCTCAAGCGCCTGGCAGTGAAGCTGTCGAAGATCTCCAACGATCTGCGCATGCTCAGCATGGGGCCCCGCTGCGGCCTTAACGAGATCAACCTGCCCGCCCAACAGCCCGGCAGCTCGATCATGCCCGGCAAGATCAACCCGGTGATTCCCGAAGCGATGAACCAGGTGGCCTATCAGGTCATCGGTAACGATCTGGCCGTCACCATGGCCGCCGAAGCCGGACAGCTGCAGCTCAACGCGATGGAGCCGTTGATCGCCTACAACGTGCTCGAATCGATCCGGATGCTGACCCAGGCGATGGACATGCTCAAAAACCGCTGCGTTCGCGGCATCACCGCCAATCGAGAGCGCTGCCAGGAGCTGGTCGACCAGAGCATCGGCATCGTCACCGCCGTCAATCCTTACATCGGCTACGAGAACGCCACCCGAATCGCCAAAACCGCGCTGCAGAGCGGTCGCGGGGTGCTGGAGCTGATCCGGGAGGAAGGGCTGATGAGTGAAGAGGCGCTGGCCGACGTGCTCAGCCCCGCCAACATGATCCGACCACAGCGACGTCGTCAGTAAGACGCCATTTAACCCGGTCCGGCTACCCGAGACGGTCCGACTACAAACATAAGAAAGGAAACCTCTATGGAACAAGCAATTGCAACCCAAAACGGCTTCTGGAGCGGCATGCCGCTATGGAAGAAGATCCTGATCGGGATGGTGCTCGGCACCTTGGTCGGCGCGGTTATGGGACCCGATGCCGAAATCCTGAAACCGATCGGAACCCTGTTCATCAACGCCATCAAGATGCTGATTGTACCGTTGGTATTTTGTTCGCTGGTGGTTGGTGTCACCTCTATGCAGGATACCCGCAAGATGGGCCGTATCGGCCTGAAATCGGTGCTCCTCTACCTGGGTACCACGACGGTGGCGATCAGTATCGGCCTCGGACTGGGCACCCTGCTGACCCCCGGCGCCGGCATCAGCATGAGCGTCGAAGCCGCACCGGTGGCCAAAGAAGCCCCGACCCTGATTCAGACGCTACTGAACATGATTCCGAAGAACCCGATCAGTGCCCTGGCTGCCGGTAATATCCTGCAGATCATCGTGTTCGCCCTGGGCCTGGGTATCGCGCTGTCACTTTGCGGTGAGAAGGCGCAGCCGGCCATCAAGGTGTTCGAAAGCCTGGCCGAAGGGATGTACAAGCTGACCGAACTGGTCATGAAGCTTGCGCCTTACGGCATCTTTGGCCTGATGGCCTGGGTCGCCGGTAAATACGGAATGGATATCCTGCTGCCATTGATCAAGGTGATCGGCGCGGTCTACATCGGTTGTCTGGTGCACGTACTGGTGGTCTATACCGGTCTGATCAGCAGCCTGGGCCGCTTGAACCCGAGACGTTACCTGAAGGGGCTGCTTAACCCTGCCTCGGTGGCCTTCACCACCACCAGCAGCTCCGGCACCCTGCCGGCCACCATCAAGGCAGCACGCGAAGAGATGGGCGTTTCCAAGGGTATTTCGAGCTTTGTCCTGCCGCTGGGCGCCACCATCAACATGGACGGTACCGCGCTCTATCAGGGGGTCTGCGCGCTGTTTATCGCCCAGGCGTTCGGTGTTGACCTGGCCTTCTCCGATTACCTGCTGATCATCATGACCTCGACCCTGGCCTCCATCGGTACCGCCGGTGTGCCGGGAGCCGGTTTGATCATGTTGTCACTGGTACTCACCACCGTGGGGCTGCCGATGGAAGGTCTGGCCATTGTCGCCGGTATCGACCGCATCCTCGACATGGCCCGCACCAGCGTCAATGTCTGCGGCGACCTGATGGTCTCGATTCTGGTCGGCAAGAGCGAGAACGAGCTGGACGAATCGGTCTACAACCAGGTAAGCAGCGAAAGCCGCACCGCCACAGCCTAAGCGCTATCTCCAAAGACCCGCCTTGCGGGGCTTTTTTTTCCAGATCTCGGGGCTTCGGCCCCTCAACTCTGTTGAGCAAATCCAATCGCAGTCGCCCCGACTATCTCCCTGTGCTTTACTGCCACAGCGGTTGCTGTTTACCCAGGCTTGAGTAAACTTCACCCCCCTTAATTAAACCCCTTCCGACCACTGTTGGCTGCGTTATCTTTGCCAGCCAGGTCGAGCAAGCTCAACTGAACGACGCTGCCCTATGGATCTCGCCACCTACCTGAACGCGGTCACCGCGCTCTTCGTCATTATCGACCCGATTGGAGCCGCACTGATCTTCCATTCACTGGTCCCGGTCGGTGATAACCGCCATCGCTTCGTGATGGCGGCCAAGGCAGCGTTAATCTCGACCCTGCTGTTGATCATTTTCGGCAACTACGGCGAGCCGCTACTGAGTCGGTTGGGGATCAGTATCGAAGCACTGCGGATATCAGGTGGTCTGTTGCTGTTCTTCACCGCATTCAACATGATCACCAAGGATATCGAGTACAACCAGACCACCGAGCGTAAAGATGTCTCGGTGTTTCCGATGTCGATTCCGATGTTGGCCGGCCCGGGCTCGCTCACGCTGGCGATTCTGCTGTTTTCCAAGGCCGAATCCACCGCCGCTCAACTGTCGGTGCTGGCCGCCATCCTGACGATCACCGCCAGCACCCTGGTACTGATGCTGCTGTCCAAGTATGTGAAACTGATTATCGGGCGCACCGGGGATGAGATTCTGCGCCGCTTTCTCGGCGTGATTCTGGCCGCCTTGGCGATTCAGTTCGTCGCCGATGGCGTTACCGGTATGATCGGTTAGGCCAACGAGCAACCTGAGCTAAACCTTAGAGTCTGGCTCCAGCCAGGTGGCGGCGAACTGGTCGGCCGGAAGTGGGCGACTGTAGAAATAGCCTTGGGCGAAATCGCAGTCGATCTGGCGGAGCAACTGCTGCTGCTGCTCGGTTTCGACCCCTTCGGCGATCACCTTGATCCCCAGGGTATGGGCCATCGCGATGATCGCCTGACAGAGAACCCGGTCATGACTGGTGGGACTCAGGTTGCTGACAAAGCTCTTATCGATCTTCAGGTAATCAATATCAAATTGCTTCAAGTACGCCAACGATGAGTAACCGGTGCCGAAGTCATCCAGCGACACCTCCACCCCGTTATCGCGGAACATCAGCAGCTTTTGCAGAATAGTTTGATCCGGCTCCATCAACAGCCCTTCGGTGATCTCAACGCAGAGCCGGGCCGGATCCAGGCCTTGGGCCAGAATATCCTCGAACCACTCCGGTTTGCAGCAGTGGTCATCCAGATATTGTGCCGGGCTGGTGTTGACCGACACCTGCAGCTCCACCTGATATGTCCGCGCCCAGGCTTCGGACTGCCGGGCCACTTCGGTAAACACCCAGTTGCCGATTTCGACGATCAAACCGGTCTCCTCGGCCAGCGGGATAAACTGTAACGGGGAAATCTGGCCGTCCGGATGGTTCCAGCGCAACAGCGCTTCGGCTTTACGTATGCCTCCGCAGCTCAAATCGATAATCGGCTGGTAGTAAACCTCCAACTGTTGGCGCTGAATCGCCTCACGCAACTGTTCCAGGGTTCGACGGCGAGTCTGTGCCAGCACTTCCATCTCCGGAGTAAAGTAATGAAACCGATTCCGCCCCTTTCCCTTGGCGGCGTACATCGCCTGATCGGCGTTCTTCAGCAATACCTCCTCAGAGTTGGCATCATCGGGATAGAAGGTGATACCGATGCTTGCCGTCACATAGGAGCGATGATCCAACAGGGAGTATGGCTCGCTCATCTGACGAAGAATGTTTTTGGCAATGCGCTCAATCGCAGCGATATCGGCAACGTTGTCCAGCAACAGCAGGAACTCGTCACCACCTAGACGAGCCACGGTATCGGTCTCGCGGACACAGCCGGCCAGCCGCTTAGCCGCATCCTGCAGCAACAAGTCGCCGTAGGCGTGCCCCAGGGTGTCGTTGACCTCCTTGAAATGGTCCAGATCGATCATCATCACCGCAATTCGACCGCCATCGCGTCCAGATCGTTTCATCATCTGGTCGAGCCGGTCACTGAAAGTTCGCCGGTTTGGCAGTTGCGTCAGCGGGTCAAAATGGGCCAGATGCTTTAACTCAGCGTGGGCTTTCTTCTGCTCAATCAGGCTGATATCGATACAGTACATCTCCTTACCGGTGGCCTCGGATCCCAGCAGCACGTGGCTGGAATAGACAGGCACCAGGCTGCCGTCCTTGTGCTGCAGCTCCAGTTCCGCCGCGGGGATCGCCTGGCCATTATCCACCCAGGCTCGATGCGCCCTGATAACGTCCTCGCGCATCGTGGTTGGAATAATCAGCTCGCTGAGTTTCTTGCCGAACACTTCGTCCTGTGAAAAGCCGTAGAGCCGTTCACTGGCATCGTTCCAATAGGTGACCTGCAGCTGTTCGTCATAGCCCTGAACCGCGATGGCCGGCAGGCTGTCGATCAGTTCTCGAAAACGATGCTCGCTCTCCAGGATCAGCATCTCCGCCTTTTTCTTCTCGGTGATGTCCAGCATCAATCCACGCATTACCACCGGGCGACCATCCTCGACCACCAGGTTGACCATATCCCTGATCCAGAGCATCTGACCGTCGGCGTGGACAAAGCGGTACTCAAATTCATGATCGAGCAGCTTCGAGGTTTGAGTCCGGCAATATCCTACGGCCCGATCACGATCCTCTGGGTGGATATTTCGGTGCCAGAAATTCGGCTGCAGCCACTCTTCGACCGAATACCCCAGAATACGAACGGCATTTTCACTGATGTAGGTGAAGTTTTCGGTCTCGACATCGGCTTCCCAGACCATCGCATCGGTGGTTTCCACCAGATTCTTGAAACGCTGCTGGCTCAAGCGCTGAGCAGCCTCCGATTTTCGCAGCCGGTAGTTCCAGTAGGCAAAAACTGCTAACAGGGCCAGACCTAGTACGACCCCGATAACGATCTTCTCCAGCGGCACGCCATCCGGTAGTTCCAGTCCCTGCCAACGCTGATAGATCGCGTTACGCTCCGCCTCACTGATACTGGCCATCGCCGTGGCGATAATCCCGGCTAGCTCGGTATATTCTTTGTAGACACCGATGCGGAAGTCGCTCTGGTAGTCGGTATGGCCGGAGAAGGCAAGATTCAGGATACCGGCCTTTTTCATCACTAAACTGGCGGCGTTCGCATCACCGACAAAGGCGTCTGCTCGCCCGTTGGAGACAAGCTCCAGCGCTTGCTGAAGGCTGGGGGTGTTGACGATATCGATGCTCGGGTAATCGCGCTTGACCAGTTCGCTGGTGAAGTGGCCCTTGTGGATCGCGACAGTCCGGCCTTTGAGTATATCCAGAGTGCCCAGGTATCCCTGCGATTGCTTACTGATGATCACCGCCGCACTAGAGAGATAAGGATCACTGAACAACAGAAAATCTTCCCGTTCCGGCGTCTTGACCAAACAGGACATCAGGTGGAAGGCACCGCCTTTGGCGGCCTTGAGCACTTCGGACCAGGACTGACCGGTATCGACCAGCGGTACGATCTCGACCCCGAGGCGCTGTTCAAGCAACCGGATATAGTCGGCCGCCATGCCGGTATAGTGGCCGCTTTCATCGATCCACTCGTAGGGGGAGAAACTTCGATCGACACCGAGTTTTAACACTGGGTGCTGCTCAAGCCAGGCGATCTGCTGCGCCGTTAAATTCTGATCGCGCCAGACCGAAAGCTCCTGCGAAGCCCGGGCGCTATCAATAAGAAAGGGGAACAAAACAGAGGAACCAAGCAGGGCCAGGAACAACACCAAGCTGCGACTTGCGAACATCCTTTTCTCCAATAATCCTACGCCGGTCCAACTCAAGGATTGGCTCGTCAGTGCCTATAAATCAGCATAGTCCGAAATCCAACGCTGGACAGCGCAGAGCTGGGAAAAAATCGGATCCTTCCGTGACAACATTCCCTGCCCCTAAACGGTTTGTTCTACCCTTACGAAAGCGGCTCAACCTTTAGGGTGACGTACCCCCGATTATTGCCGTAAAACCCCCAGGCATCATTGGCAAAACAGTACAGATAGCCGGAGCGGGCGACCTGAATCTGAGCCTGCTCTCCGATCTGGAACAGGTGCAGCGGGTCATGGGTACCATCAACCCCAGGATTGCCCCCATCGGCGATGGCTCCCATCAGGCAAAACCAGTCGGCATCCTCTACCCGCTTGGTGCCGAAAAAATTGGCCTGCCGATTGCCAAACAGCTTCTTAAAGCCGCTCTCAAACAACCCGGTTATCTTCCCGGCCACATGGAAGATCTCCCCCTTATGAAACTCGCCATCCGAGGTGCCCTTGGGTGATGCGGGGACAGACGCATCCATCCACTCGCCGGTGGCGGTTAAGCGATAGCGATGCCCCGCCTCTAAAAAGATTCCGGTCCAGTTCCACGGGTGTTTGGCATAGATATCGACCTCGATCGGCTGGCCGTTAAACGCACGTGTCTGTAGATAACGGCCCTGATCGATCGGTGCACTGTTGCGCCGTTCAAGCACGGAGGGGTGGATATCCGCCTGTTCATGATCAAGGTCGGGTATGCTGCGTGGGGCACTAAGCAAGGCTTTCATGGCGCCGACATGGGAGTCATGCTCCAGTCCCTGCGGATCGGGTTTAACCTGCGCCAGCATCGAGCCATTCAGCTTCAGCCCCTGCGCCATTGCCTCCTCCGCCATCCATTGCAGCGCACCATCCGACAGCCCGGTTTCCTTATAGCCGCCACCGACATCCGAATGCACCCCGGGGAACCACAGCTGCTTCAAGCTTCCATCGGTTCGATGGCTCTGCCACAGGGTCGGAGTAAAACTGCCGCGCTTCTCATTCAACGCCACGGCATGGCGGGCCTGGCCGATGTGTTCACCCAGGGTCACATCATGAAACTGGTATTTGTTCGGATCATCGAAAATATTCAGCAACGACTTATCGTTGGGTATCCCCAGAGCCCCGACGGTGTCCCAAACCCCGACAAACGCCACGGACTGGGAATCGGGGTGAAACTCAATCGGGTGATCGAGCGGCTCACCTTTACGGTAGCCCTGGTAGTAGACCCGTTTGACCAACGCATCACGAGCCTCGTTCGGATGCTGGTGGAAGTCGATCAATCCGAATTTACCGATCATCCCGGCCAGGCTTCGGGCGGTGAAGGCACCGCGACTGAAACCGAAAATATAGAGCTGGTCTCCGTGCTGATACTTATCCGAGAGCCATTGATAACAGTCACGAATATCTTCTCCCAATCCATAACCGACCATCCCGCCTATCACCTTGTCGACCAACCCTCCGGTGCCGACGCCGGATTGGTAGCGACTCAACTGTCTGGGGTTGTCGCTATCAAGATTGATCGCTTCAAACAGCTTGCGGACATTGGTCGGTGCAGGAACGTCGTCATCCTCATTGTTCGGATCGTTCCAAGTTCCGTCACAGCATACGATTAGACTCCTCATAGGGGCCTCTCTCGTCTTACTCTGTACTCCCCCGTTGCAGGCACAACGATTACAGCTGAAGGGAATGGTGATTCCATTAGACCCACTGCATATCTGATAGTAGATCATGCCTCTGAAGATTGCGGCCCAGCCCGTCATCAACAGGGAATGACTCCCTGGCAATCGATAGAGATAAATAACTTAGTGATAATTGCTCAATTCCGACAAAAAAATTAAGTTATTGATGATTTCTTGACCTCAGTAATGTACGTTGCCGCACCAATGGCGATAGCCTTCACCGATCTATCATCCCCCACTGTGGCCATGGGGAACGCCTCAGGAAGAGTACGCGGAAGTTCATGAACCTAAGACCATCCAAACCGATCGCCTCAATCGTGCAGCAACAGATCGTCAGCTGCGATCCGGACACCAGCCTGTTGGCGGTTTCCCGACTGATGCGCGAATGTCGCTGCAGCTCGGTCCTGATCAGTGCCGATGGACAACCACTGGGAATCTGGACCGAAAGCGATGCGATGAAGCTCGACTTCCAGAACCCTTCGGTGGTTGACAGCCCGATCAGTCGTTGGATGAGCGCCCCGGTACAGACGATCAAGGCTTCGGTGAGCATGGATGAAGCCGCCCACTACTTTAAAGGGCACGGCATCCGCCACTTGCTGGTTACCGATGATCAGAACGAGCCGGTCGGTATCCTGTCGCAAAGCGACCTGGTCCGGCATCAGGACACCGAGTACTTCCTGCACATGAACGAGGTGCAGTCGATCCTACCCGCATCCGCGCCGCTGCAGATCAGCCAGAGCGAACAACTGGCGACCGCGGTCACCACGATGCGCGACCATCAGTCCGACTGCATCGTCATCACCGAACAGCAGCAGCCGGTGGGGCTGTTGACCGAGCGCGACCTGGTCAGGCTGATTGCCGAAGACAAGATGGGCAACGCGCTGAGCGAGGAGATCAGCAAACCGCTGATCTGCATCCCGGCCAACATGACCTTGCTTTCAGCCCGTTCGCTGATGGACCGGCGCAATATCCGACACCTCGGTGTCACCGATCTGGATGGAAGCCTGATTGGCTTGATCTCATTCGCCGATATCCTCTCCAACATCGAGCAAGCCTACGCCAACCGGCTCCGAGAGGCACTGACCAGCCAGGCGGCCGATCTGGCCCGGAGCGAACACGATCTCAATATGGCCCATGCGCTGATCGATGCCTCCATGGATGGAATCATGGTCACCGACGAGCAGGGCATCATCCAGTCGGTCAATCCCGCCTTCACCATCCTGACCGGCTACTCCGAAAACGAAGCGCTGGGGCAAAACGCCAGTCTGATCAGTTCCGGTAAGCAGTCACCGGAGTTTTACCGGGAGATGTGGAAACAGATCCACCGCACCGGCACCTGGCAGGGAGAGATCTGGAACCGACGCAAGAGCGGCGAGCTGTTCCCCGAATGGCTGACCATCACCGCGATCCATGACGCCCAGCACAACCGGACCCTGTACGCTGGGATCTTCAGCGATATCACCGAGCGCAAGAAGTCCGAAGAGATCATCGAGAACCTGGCCTACTACGACCCGCTAACCCGACTTCCCAATCGTCAGCTGCTGTTCGACCGTGTTGATGTAGCCCTAGCCACCGCCAAGCGGGATGGCAACCGCTTGGCGCTGATCTGTATCGATCTGGACCACTTCAAGCGGATCAATGATTCCCTGGGGCACTCAGCCGGCGATCAGGTTTTGAGCGAGGTCTCCAAGCGCCTACAGGGCTGCATCCGTGCCGGCGATACCATCTCCCGGGTCGGCGGTGACGAACTGATTCTGCTGCTCACCGAGCTGGACAGCGACGATGCCGCTCGCCGGATCGCTCAAAGCGCCATCGAAGCCCTGAAGCAGCCAGTTCGGGTGGAAGGCCACGAGCTCTACATCAGTGCCAGCATGGGTTGTAGCATCTACCCCCAGGACGGTCGTGACCGAGATACCCTGCTGAAAAACGCCGACATCGCGATGTATCGGACCAAACAGGCCGGCCGTAACGGCTTTCAGCTCTACTGCGCCGACATGAACGAGCGCTCGATGCGGCAACTGAAGCTGGAGAACCGGCTCCGTATCGCCCTCTCCGAGCAGGCGTTTACGCTCCATTACCAGCCCAAGATCGATATCCAACGTGGAGAAATGATCGGGGTTGAAGCCCTGTTACGCTGGCAAGATCCGGAACTGGGCTCGATTCCGCCGGATGAATTCATCCCGCTGGCCGAAGAGCTCGGCCTGATCGGTGATATCGGCGTCTGGGTTATCAATCAGGCTTGCCGCCAGTGCCGCCACTGGCTGGACGAAGGCAACCGCGAGCTGAAGATCAGCATCAACGTCTCGCCCCAGCAACTACTGCGGCGGGATCTGACGGCGGATATCAGCCAAGCACTACAACAGGCTTCGATTCCGGCCCGGCTGCTGGATCTGGAGATCACCGAAAGCTGCCTGATCGAAGACGCTGATGCCGTCGCCGACACACTGCATCAATTACGCGACCAGGGTGCCAGTATCTCGATGGATGACTTCGGCACCGGTTACTCCAGTCTCAGCCTGCTCAAGCGGATTCCGCTCGATAACCTGAAGATCGACCGCAGTTTTGTCGATGGAATCGGTCAGGACAAGAACGATGCCGAGCTGGTCTCCACCATCATCCTGATGGCCCATAATCTCGGGCTGAAAGTGATCGCCGAAGGCGTTGAAACCCCACAGCAGCTGGATTATCTGGCTTCGCTGAACTGCGACCAGGTACAGGGGTACTATTTCAGCAAACCGCAGCCGGCCACAGAAATCCCGGCGTTGCAGCATCGAGATCAGTGGCGCTGATCACTCGCCGCTCTCAGCCAGAATTGGGCTGCAGCAACGCCTGATAGCGGGACTCGAAATTCGCCACCAGCCAGTCCATCAGTGCCTTGACCCGCTGCAGCTGGTAGCGAGCCGGTGGACAAACCAGCGACAGCTCGGTGGCATGGTTCCAATCCGGCAGCACCTCCATCAGCGATCCGTCATCCAGAGCCCGCTGGACATAGAGATCGGCCAACCGCGCCACCCCCAGCCCGGCCTTGGCCGCCTGCAGCATTGCCCGGCCATTGGCGACCTTGAAGCTCTGTTTGATCGGCAGCATCACCCGCTCCTGCTGCTTCACAAACAACCACTCGGTGACGCTGCCGCAGATCAACGGCAGCTCCCGTAACTGTTCCGGATGGTCGATCTCACCCCGAGCCTCAATAAAGTCGGGACTGGCAACATAGCGGGTTCGAATCCGATACAGGCGACGCGCCACCAGGCTGGAGTCGGGCAGGTCCCCCATCCGCATCACCAAATCCACAGGATCGTTAAGCAGATCGACCCGGTGGCTGGAGAAATCCAACTCCACATTGACCTCTGGGTGACGCTGCAGAAATTCGATCACCAGAGGAGCAATCAGCTCTTCACCGATCAAGCCGCCTACCGCATTCATCCGGATCGGCCCCTGCAGCGCCTGATTGGCCTGAACCGCCCAGGCCTGGGCACTCTCCAACTGATCCACTCCCTGCTGGCATAGCGCCTGAAAACCACGGCCTACATCGGTCAGCCGCAGGCTGCGGGTGGTCCGATGCAGCAGCTGTACACCCAGGCTCTTCTCCAGCGCGGAAATATGCTGGCTGAGACTGGCCTTGGACACCCCACTGGCTTCCGAGGCGGCGGTAAAGCTGCCATGACTGGCCACTGCCAGGAAAGCGCGGACACCGTTCCAATAGCTACTGTTCATCAGCCTTAATACCCATTAATCAGATCCAGACTCCAGTACATGTTTAGATAATCTTAACAATGTTTTCATATTCAACATATTTATCAAACCATCGATCATTCCGACAATAGCCTCATCGACTGCCACAACGCAGTCAATCAAAAACTATTGATTCAGGAGTCATCCCCATGTCGAAGCCACTTATCGTGATCACCGGTGCCAGTTCCGGTATCGGCGCCGCCATCGCCCGTCATTTTAGTGCTGCCGGCCACCCGTTGTTACTGCTGGCCCGTCGGCTTGAGCAGATCGAGGCGCTGCAACTGCCTAACAGCCTCTGCCGTCAGGTCGATGTCTGCGATCCGACCGCCTTCAGCCAGGCTATTGAAGAGGCCGAGCAGGCCTATGGTCCGGTGGATGGGCTGATCAACAACGCCGGTTGTATGCTGCTGGGCCAGCTCGATGAGCAGTCGCCGGCCGAATGGCAGCAGATGTTCGATGTGAATGTGATGGGCGTTCTGAACGGAATTCGCGCGGTACTGCCGGCCATGAAAGCGCGCCGAGGCGGTACCATCATCAACGTCAGCTCAATCGCCGGACGTAAGACCTTCCCCAACCACGCGGCCTACTGCGGCACCAAATTCGCTGTCCATGCCATGGGGGAAAATCTGCGCGAAGAGGTGGCCGATTCCGACGTGCGAGTGGTGACCATCGCCCCCGGTGCGGTGGAGACTGAACTGCTGTCCCACACCAGCTCCGAGCAGATCATCAATGACTATCAGGCCTGGAAGCAGAGCATGGGGGGCGCCATTGCCGCCGACGATGTCGCCGCCGCCACCCTGTTTGCCTACAGCCAGCCGCAGAATGTTTGCATCCGTGAGCTGGTGATCGCACCGACCCGACAACAGCCGTAAGCTCGACTCGAATGTGAGCCGTTTCATGTTGAGACCATTCAACTAGAGTCGACGTTGATCGCCGCGTTGTCCATACGCGGCGTATCAATTCAATCCACCACCAACTCCTGCACCGCTCCACAACAGACTCCGATCTCAAACCGCATACGGCAACATCAAACCCAGCCACTGAACAACAAAGATTGCAGCAACCTAGCTGAAGAAACATTAGAACTAGTGCCTGCCCCTGTCGGTAAATGAACAACTAGACAGACTGATAAGCTCTCTTGCGCCTCAAACTAAGTCTTTCCTTATAACCTTTTGTTGTACGTGGTATATCAATATGGACTCATGTCGCCGATAATCGGCTCGATAGCCCCCACAGAGGGACTCGGCTAGACAGGTGCGCCCGGCAACGCAAGCTGACCTATCATCGCACCGCGAGTGAGTGGCATTCGATGTACAAGAACCTGACTCTCAATGACATTATGACCGCACCGGTCATTACCATTGAACAGACCCACTTCGTCGACGACGGCATCGCGATCATGCGCGAAAAGCGGATCAGCTCGCTGGTTGTCATCGATCAACAGGTTCCTATCGACAAACTGAAAATCGATCAGTCGTTTGTCCGAGACCTGCCCTATGACAACCACAGCAATGCCATCGCCCAGGCCATCGTGGCGTTGGGAAAAAGTCTGGAGTTGACGGTTATCGCCGAAGGGGTTGAAACCCCCGCCCAGGCGGAGTTCCTGTCCAGTATCGGTTGTGAACAGGCCCAGGGCTTCCTCTACGCCAGGCCCTGCCCCGCCGAAGATCTCGTTCCAGCTTTCAGTAAGGCATTGAACTAGGAATCACGTTGGAGCGTCTGAACCTCAATCTTCTCCGGGCTCTGGCCACCCTGCTGGAGGAGAAAAACGTCACCCAGGCATCCGTGCGCCTGCACCTGACCCAATCGGCCATGAGTCGGCAACTGGGGCAGCTGAGGGACTATTTCGACGACCCGCTGTTGATTCGCGAAGGCAACAGCTATCACCTCAGCGCCCGTGCGATCGAGCTTCTTCCCCGGGTGCAAAGCATCCTCAGCCAAGCCGATGCGCTACGCCAACAGAGCCACTTCGATCCGGCCAGCTGCGACCGTCAGTTCAGCTTCGCCTGTACCGATTATGTGGCCCAGTTCATCTTTCCCAACATCCTCAACCGGCTGCAGCAGCAAGCGCCCGGAATTAGCTTCAGCTACGAACTCTGGAAGCCCCAGAGCCTGGGACGGCTCGGGCAGCTGCCGTTGGATTTCGTCTCCACCACCATCTCGACCCTGCCGGCCAATCTACAAAGCATCTTTTTGGGTAAAGACCAGCCGGTCTGCCTGATGGCAGCAACCCACCCCCTGGCGTCTGAAGCCAAGCCCTCCCTCGACGCGCTCTTGGCGTACCCGTTTGTACGGGTTAACAGCGGTGGAGATAAAGACTCCTTCTTCGACCGGACACTGGAAAGCCAGGGGCTGAGCCGGCAGATTCTGTTCGAGGTACCGTTCTTTTCGGCCGCGTTTCAGGTGGTGGCACAGGGCCAATCACTGATGGTCCTTCCGGCCCACATTGCCAGAAACGCCGCTAACAGCCTACCCCTGAGCTATTGCGAACTGCCTATGCCCCTGCCGGAGCATCACTACCATCTCTGTTGGCACCTGAAACACGATCAGGATCCGGCCCACCGCTGGGTACGCGACTGCATCGCCGACGAGATTCGAGCCTCGATGTACTCCCCACAGGACTATGATTTGAAATCATAAGCACTAGATAAAAGCATCATTTTAAGAATAACGATATCTTCTCTACACTTGCGTCATCACTGAAATCTGGATCACGCTATGACTCTCACCGTATGGCTTTCACTCGTCGCAATCTGCTGCCTGGGCGCCATGTCGCCCGGCCCAAGCCTGGTGGTGGTACTGCGTCATAGCCTCGGCAACGGTCGCAGCCACGGGATCCTGACCTCCATTTGCCACGGTACCGGTGTGGCGATCTGGGCGGTGCTGACCATCTGGGGACTGGGTCTACTGGTGACCGAAACGCCACTGCTCTATACCGCCCTGACCTATGCCGGTGCCGGTTATCTGGCCTGGATGGGAGTCAAAGCATTACGCGCCAAACAAAACAGCGCCTTGCAGGTTGAAGGGAAAAAATCGGCCCTGGCCGAAGCGGCAAGGGATGGAATCATGATCTCGCTGTTGAACCCGAAACTGGCGATCTTCTTTCTCGCCCTGTTCTCCCAGTTCGTCACCGCCGATCAGAGCACGACCGATCAGTTGATCATGATCGCGACGGTCTTTTCCATCGATACGCTCTGGTACATCATCGTGGCGCTGATCATCTCTCATCCACGCGTGCTGCGCAGCCTGGAGAAACGTGCCACCACCATCAATCGAGCTACTGGACTGGTGTTGATCGGCTTGGCGCTGAGAGTGGTAACGCTCTAAGACAAAGCAACGGCAAGCCTGAACCAGATCGACTGCATTGAATGAGGGGAAACCGGAAAGCTCAACGACACTGGTGCCTGATCAGAATAATTCTGGGCACAGCTTGCTAATAAGGAACCAACAAAGAGAACCCACCCTGGCCAGCACCAACGATAATCACAGGGGTCGTCCGCCATGAAAATCATAGATTTAGCCTGTAAAGCCGCGGCTGAACTATCCAGAAAAACCTCGGACTAAGCAGCCACTATTGACGGCTGCCGATCCGCTATTAAAAATAAAAGATCGACAAGCAACCTTGTTGCCTGTATGGTTTCCGGCAGCTAGAAAAAAGCCTTTCGATTTACATTCTACAGCCGCTGTCTTATTCGTAATTCTTCGTCCTGCAGTTTCTAAGTTCCAGTCTATATTTCCAAGCTATTCGAGCCTTATCAAGGCACAACTCTATATAAAATTCAGGATATTATTATGTCTAATACAACGACCGGAACCGTTAAGTGGTTCAACGAAGAAAAAGGCTTTGGCTTTATCGAGCAGGAGTCTGGCCCGGACGTTTTTGCTCATTTCAGCGCTATTGCCGGTGATGGCTTCAAGACTCTGACCGAAGGACAGCGTGTCCAGTTTGCTGTGACTCAAGGCCAGAAAGGTCTGCAAGCAGAGAACATCGTGGCACTGTAAGTCTGAATCGATGTATTCGATTCGACGCTGGAGAGCATGGATCAGCCATGCTCTCTACTGAAAACACTGCCTTTCCATCCCTAACCCTATTTTTCTGTCTATTTCCTTCCCGCTTTTATTTCGTAAGTCCTCCGTAAATTTATAAATAACAGTGATATAGCCTGTATCGTCAGGAACTATGGATAGATATCAATAAAAGGAGTTTCCATTTATGTTGAAAAATCTAAATGAAAACCTATGCGTATCTCGCTTTTCAAACAAAGAAGCTGATAAGTGGATCTGCTATGAACCCTCTACGACTTGCTCTCATTCTAAACGCCGGACATGGAAGCGTTTGACGGGACTATTGTCCCAACAAGAAATGTGTCGCTATCTAGAGAAAAACCACCCTTGCAGCGAAATTACCGACAACTACCAATCAATCTCTTCACGCCCCTAATAGCGCTGTCGCTGAGCCGCTAATCTCGCCATTTATTCAAGAGGCTCATAAATAGCGAGTTAGTCGATATCGAAAAGTAGTTCTTCGCTAAGCCAGGTTGTTGTCATCCTTCTTGCCCTCATTCCGCCTACAGTAGCCCCTTAGAAGCTGTTGCGCTTTCAGGGTTATCTGATGAAGCCGTCGGGAGCAAACCGGAGACGGATTTTGTCCGCCACCCGCTGGATTGAGGGTACAGCCAGGGTAT
Organism: Motiliproteus coralliicola; assembly: GCF_003345655.1. Taxonomy (GTDB): domain Bacteria; phylum Pseudomonadota; class Gammaproteobacteria; order Pseudomonadales; family Balneatricaceae; genus Motiliproteus; species Motiliproteus coralliicola. The sequence continues at coordinate 156,534 of NZ_QQOH01000002.1, read as the reverse complement.
TAGCCCCCGTTTGGCTGCAGCTGTTCCAGAATCCAATCCCGAAAAGCCTTGCCGGCATAACTGAGCGGACGGTCTTGTGGATAGACCAGATAGAAGGCGCTATGGGTGTCCAGGCCGATATCGAACGGCACCACCAGATCGCCCCGCGCCAGCTCCTTATCGACAAGCTGCCGATCCGCCAGCGCGATACCCAGGCCCTCCATCGCCGCCCCGGTGGCCAGCGAGGTGCTGGAGAAACGCAGATCCTTGCCAAAGTCATTGAAATCGATGCCGACCGCCTTGAGCCACATCCGCCACTCCTCCATCCGGGTGGCCACATGAATCAGGGTATGCTCGCGCATATCTTCGGGGCTCTGCAGCGGCTTGCTACGCTTGAGCAGTTCGGGGCTACAGACCGGCACCACCGACATCCCCATCAGCAGATGAGCCTCGACATCCTTCCACTCGCCGCGCCCATAGCGTACCGACATGTCGATATCGGTCTGGTGGAAGTCCAGATTGGCGTTGGAGGCGCTCATCCGCAGCTCCACATCCGGGTATTGGTCCTGGAAATCCGACAGCCGCGGCATCAACCAGCGGGTCAGGAACGCCGGCGCCACACTCAATGTCACGGCTCCGGAGTTGGGGTTGCTCATCAGTCGGCGGGTGGCACTGTCGATCTGATCCAACGCCTGTTGAATCGTCGGCAGGTACTTCTCCCCGGCAGCGGTCAGCTCCACCTTGCGTCGATTACGATGGAATAGCGGCAGTTCCAGGTATTGTTCCAACGACTTGATCTGGTGACTGATCGCCGAAGGAGTCACATAGAGTTCATCCGCAGCGGAGTTAAAACTCAGGTGACGCGCGGCGGCCTCAAAGGCGCGCAGGGCATTCAATGGCGGTAAGCGTCGGATAGTGGCTCTCCAGGATCAAATCGGCAAAGCCCTATGATCCGGTATTCGCTCCAACTTGACCAGCCTCAAGCACAACGTCGGTCCAGGGCAAATAGAATAATCCCCAGCTTTGGTGCACAATGATCAGCCAATACAGCCGATCTGGCTGCTCCTACAATTTGAACGAATACTGAGCGCAAGGTTGCTCGCCCATGGATAATCAAAGTAGTAATCCACAGGCCCAGGTTGACCAGCCCGACGCCGTCGAACGCCGTGCATCGACCAGTAGCTATTCTGAGCTGCAGGCCACTAACGACCCTGCCTACCCGACTAAGAAACAGGCCTTTATTCAGCGTCTTAAGCAGGCCTATCTGTTTGATCTGCTGCGTGCGCGGCCGCATTCGAAACACTTTCGCCATACCCGCGCCCAATATATCAACGGCCGGGTTCGACCGATCGCGCTGCTGCTGGCGCTGCTGATTCCGGCCTGGATCGCCGTCGACGCGCTGTTTCTATCCGGCAGCGAACTGAAGACCATCTCCGTGCTGCGGATCACCTGTGGCGCTCTGTTCCTGCTGTTATGCCTTTGGAGCAGCGCCAATCACAGCCTGTTGGTGGCTCGTATCAAACTGACCCTGCTGGTGGTGATCCCCTCCGGCTTCCACACAGCGGCCCAGTTTGTATTGCTGGGCAACGGTCACGACAGCCTGCCGGCGGGATACCACTTCTTCCCATTTATGATTATCGGGCTGGGCGGTATTTTCCCACTGACGATCTTTGAAGGGGCCTTGCTGGCCGGTTTTGTGGTGGGACTCTATATTCTCAACCACCTGATTCTGGGTGATCTGTTCAGCTACTCCAGCCTCAACGACATCTGGCTGCTGACCCTGTTGGCCGGCATCGCCGGCTGGGCCGCGCTGACCCAGTTGAGCATGATGATGCGGCTCTACCGCCAGGCCCACCGGGATTCGCTGACCGGGTTGGCGAACCGTGGCTCGATCGTCGGCTTCCTCAACCGTGAGGCCCAAAGCGCCCGCGAACAGGGCAGCCCGCTCAGCGTGATCTTGATGGACCTGGATAAGTTCAAGCGGATCAACGATACCTATGGCCACGCGGTCGGAGACGAGGTGTTGATCAACGTCTCCCAACTGCTGATCAAGACCTCCCGGGCGGAGGACTTTGTCGGTCGCTACGGGGGCGAGGAGTTCCTGATGGTGCTCAGCGGCACCGACGCCGAAACCGCCCTTAAGATCGCCCATCGGCTGCGAAGCGCCTGTGACCAACAACACATCAAGCTATTGGACGAGCAGCTGCTCAGCTACAGCACCAGTGCCGGTGTCGCCGAATTAAAAGCCGACGAAACCGTCGAGCAGATGATGAAGCGGGTCGATGACGCGCTCTATCAGGCCAAGGGTGCCGGTCGAAACTGTATCGTGGTTGCCGACGACAGCGATGGCTAAGCGGGACACCAACAACCACGCCACAGGACAGGCGGAAACCGCCCGGTTGCTTTGGGACGAGCAGGGCCAACCCTTGGCGCAAGCGTTCGAAGACTTCTACTTCTCCCGTGCCAGCGGCTTGGAAGAGAGCCGCTATGTGTTTGTCCAGCATAACGATCTACCTCAGCGCTTCGAACAGTTGCCCGCTGACGCCGCCTTTACCGTCGCCGAAACCGGTTTCGGTACCGGCCTGACTTTTCTCAGTTGCTGGCACTGCTGGCGACAGCAAGCACCGGCAACCGCCCGGCTGCACTTTATTTCGGTCGAACGCCATCCACTGAATCCGGATGATCTGACCAGGGCGCTGGCGCTGTGGCCACAACTGGACAGCCTGGCCCAGGCGCTGATCAAACAGTACCCACCGGCCTGTAACGGCTACCACCGCCTCAGTTTCGATCAGGGCCGGGTACAATTGACACTGCTTTACGGTGAGGCCAGCGATGCCTTCAGTCGCCTGGATGCCGAGGTCGACGCCTGGTTTCTGGATGGCTTCTCACCGGCCAAGAACCCCGAGATGTGGAGCGACGCGCTGTTCGCCCAACTGGCTCGCCTGAGCCGTACGGGCACCAGTTTCAGTACCTTTACTGCAGCGAGTGATGTCCGACGAGGGCTGGAACAGGTAGGTTTCAGGATAGAAAAGGCCAAAGGTTTCGGCCTCAAACGGGAGATGATCCGCGGGCGCTATGAAGTCCCGGTCAACAACAGCAGCGAGCCAGACCAAGCCCCGGTACCAGGCCCCAACACCGCCCGGTCACGGCCCTGGTTTGATCGCCCGCAACCCTGTGCCGACAACCCGCAGCGGGTACTGGTGATCGGCGCCGGTATTGCTGGTGCATCCACTGCCTTCGCGCTGGCCGAGCGCGGTTGCCGGGTCAGCCTCTATGAGCGCGGCGCGGCTCCAGGCTGCGGTGCTTCGGGCAACCCCCAAGGGGTACTTTATGCCAAGCTGCCGGCGCAACCGACCTACCACAGCCGCATCCATCTAAGCGGCTACCTGCACAGCCTGCGTCTGCTGCATCGGCTGGCGCAGCCCGGTGAGGATTGGGCTCCGTGCGGGGTGATTCAGCTGGCACTCAACGACAAGGAACAGACTAAGCAACAGGCTTTACTGCAGGGCGCTAACTACCCCAAAACGCTGGTAACCGGTCTGAATCAAGCCCAAGCCAGCGAACAGGCCGGCCTCCCACTAGCGGCGGGCGGATTGCTGTTCCCTGAAGCCGGCTGGGTCAGCCCGGCTCGCCTCTGTGCCCGGTTGCTGCAGCATCCCAATATCGATTGCCACTTTAACCAACCGATCGAACAGATCCGTTTTGAACAGCAAAGCCGGTCTTGGCAGCTGTTCCAGAATGGGCAGCTGCTGGATCAAAGCCAACAGCTGGTGGTCTGTACCGCCCACGAAGCCAACCAGTTGGAGCCGTTAACCGAGTTGCCGCTGAAGCCGATCCGCGGCCAAACCACATCACTCCCTCAAATCGAAGCGAGCGCCTCACTGAAAAGCGTTGTCTGCGCCAACGGTTATATCTCGCCCCCGAAAAACGGCCGCTACTGCTTCGGTGCCAGTTTTGACCTGCACGACCAGAGTCCCGAGCTGAGATCCCAGGATCACCGGCTCAATCTGGCCCATGTAGAAGAGATCAGCCCACTGCTGGGACAACAGTTGGGACATCAGCTGGAGCAGGCCCTGGGGCGGGTCGGTTTCCGCTGCGCAGCCCCCGACTACCTGCCGATCGTCGGAGCTGTTCCCGACCGAGCAGCCTATCTGCACAACTATCGCCAGCTCAGCCGCGATGCCAAGGCCGAAATCGACACGCCACCGGTCCACCTGCCCGGCCTGTTCGTCAACCTGGCACACGGCTCCAAAGGCATGATCACCGCGCCGTTGGCCGGTTCTCTGCTGGCAGACTTGATCCTGAATCAGCCCCTGGGACTGGAGCGAGAATTGCTCGAAACGTTGAATCCCGCCCGCTTCCTGATAAAGAAAGTAATAAAAGGGGCGATATAAGGTCTAAGAGCTTAACTACACTTCGAAAAGCAGAGGTGAATACACGATGGCGTTGGTGGTCTACGATCAAGGAGTCCGGATACAAACTCCGGTATCGTCTTTGCTCCCCCCCAAGGGAGTCGAGGCCACCACCGAGCCGGCCCGTTCCCGCGAGCTACCCTCTTCCGGTGATCAAGCGTTGCCGCCGAAAACCCAACACCCGCCTCAGATGCCGACCGGTCAACCCAATATCAGCCTGGAGCAGCGACTGAACTCCAGCCGTGCCCAGCAAGCCTACCAGCAGACTCAGCGACTCAACCGCCGCGCCAGCGACCACAAGAAACCAACCCAGGTTTCCCAGATCATGACCTCGCCGGTGTTCACCATCCCGGTGGGAGCCACCGTGCAGCAGGCCTATCAGCAGTTCCAGTCCCACAATATCCACCACCTGGCGGTGGTCGATGCCCGGGGTGCCTGCCACGGCGTTGTGTCTGAGTACGTCCTGCTACGCCGCACCAGCCTGCTGAATCCGATTGGCCCGATCAGCGATGGCCTCACCATCGACGGCACCTACCCGGCCCAACTGATCGCCGCCACCCCGGACACCCCGATAACCCAGGTCGCCATCACCTTCCTGAAGAGCCGGCTCAGCTCGATGCCGGTGATCAATGAAACCGGAGCCTTGCTCGGCATCGTCACCCATACCGATCTGGTCCATATGGTGGCCAACGAGGCAGCCCGCGAACGCTGGATCTGACTCACTCGGTTTACCACTAAAAAGGCCCCTTCTCGGGGCCTTTGTGATTGTCTTTAGCGAACGATTCTCGTGCTAAGCACTAGTCTTTGGAACGATCACCGCCCAGACTGGGCCCCGGATTGGCATCCACCCCAGCGCGACCGGCAGCCGCCGCTGCGGTTGCCTCGATCGAATCCCCTCGGGAACTGGCTGGCTCCTTGTCGGCGCCGAACAATCGCAACAGGAAGCGGAACACCCGGCGAATACCGCGCCAGATCTTCGGTAACAGCCACACCAGCAGCACGATAAAGAGTACCAGCAGCCCCAAAAACCAGTAGGGGTGGTTCAACGCGGCCCAAACCCCACCGATCACGGCTACGTCCTCACCTACCGAGGCGCCCCAGTTACTAAACGGCTCCGGCGAGGTATTGATCATCACCCGCCCCCCGGCCTTCAGCGCATGACTACTGGCCGCCAAACCACCGCCGACCAACGCCGCAGCAACTTCCACCGGAATGGCAACCTCGCCCACGGCCGCCGCCGCCAGCGCGGCACCGGCCGGAATCCGTACAAAGGTATGAATGGTGTCCCAACCGGTATCGACCCCGGGCACCTTATCGGCGAAAAACTCCACCGCGTACATCAACCCGGCCGCCATCAGCACCAACGGATCACCCACGACCTGAAGCTCAGGCGGCAGGTCGATATGCCCCATGTTGGACAATACCCCCAGCGTCAGCAGCGTGGCGTATAGATTGATACCACTGGCCCAGCCGACCCCCATGGTCAGCGCCAGCGTTGCGATAATCTGGTCAAGATGTTCCATAAAAACCTCGAATCAGAACCTTACTAAGAGCCTAATCGCAACTGACTGAACCCGCCATGAATCATCCGGCAGGGTACGGACCAGTGCGACTACACCCTGGTCTAAACCCTTGAAATAAAAGGTTAGGCTTCGTTGTCGGGATCGAACTGCTGCTCACTCCAGCGACGGTACTGCTGGCGGGTCATCAGGGTGCAACTCTGCATATAGCTGTCGAAGCAGATCACCACATCGCCAGCCTGCAATTGCTGCCGAACCTGATCCACCTTGTCCGCCAACGAGTAATTGACGTCGCCGTAGTCGGTACCCTCGCGGGTGACGAACTCTTCCAGTAAGCCCTGCAGCGCGTCGGCACTGAGTTGATCGTGGGGGATCTGCATCAGGACTCCAGTGCCAGCAGTTCGAGCAGGGCCGACTCATCCAGCACATCGATCCCTAGCGCCTGAGCCTTGGCCAGTTTGGAACCGGCTTTCTCACCGGCGATCAAGGCATCGGTCTTGCCGGTGGGAGCACCGGTGGTGACCTTGGCACCCAGCGCCTCGAGCCGGGCCTTGGCTTCCGGACGCGCCATGGCCGAGAACTTACCGGTAATCGCATAGCTCTTACCGGCCAGCGGCTGTTCGGAAGGCTGCGGCGCTTCGATGGCCGGCCAGTTAAGCCCGGCCTCGACCAAGGCATCGATCGTTTCGATATTATGGGGCTGTCGCAGGAACAGGGCCAGGTGCTGAGCGACCACGGGGCCGACATCGTCGACCTGCTGCAGCGCCTCTTCATCGGCGTCGCGGATCGCCTCCAGGGTTTGGAAATGGCGCGCCAGGGACGCCGCGGTCGCCTCCCCGACTTCGCGGATCCCCAGACTGTAGAGAAAGCGCGGCAGCGTGGTCTGCTTGCTGGCCTCAATGGCACGCAGCAGCTTTTCGGCCGACTTATCGCCCATGCGTTCCAGTCCGGCGACGCGGGGATGTTCGAGTCGATAGAGATCGGCCAACTGTTCGACCTGGCCGTTGTCCACCAACGCTTCGACCAGCTTATCCCCCAGGCCGTCGATATCCATCGCCTTACGCGAGGCGTAGTGTTTTATCGCCTCTTTGCGCTGGGCCGAGCAGCTGACGCCACCGCTGCAACGGGCGGCAGCTTCATCCTCGCCGCGCTCCACTTCGGAACCGCAGACCGGGCAATGGCTCGGCAGCTGCACAGTTTTAGTATTCGGCGGGCGGCGTTCCAGCACCGCGCGAGCCACCTGTGGAATCACATCACCGGCACGGCGAACCACCACCCAGTCACCGACCCGCACATCAAGTCGCTCGATCTCGTCCATGTTGTGCAGGGTTGCATTGCTGACGGTCACGCCACCGACAAACACCGGCTCTAGGCGTGCCACCGGGGTTACCGCCCCGGTTCGTCCAACCTGGAAGTCGACCCCAACCAGCCGGGTGATCTCCTCCTGGGCCGGGAATTTTCGTGCGATCGCCCAGCGCGGCGCCCGGGCCACAAAACCGAGCTGCTGTTGCAGGCTGCGATCGTTGACCTTGTAGACGATACCGTCGATCTCGTATCCCAGTTGGTCGCGCTTCTGCGACAGCTGCTGGTAATAGTCGATGCAGGCCTCAATCCCCGCCAAGCTGGCCATCTCCGGGTTGATCGGCAAGCCCCATTCGCGCAACTGCTTCAGCAGTTCGGTATGGTGGGAATTCAGCTCGACCGGATTGCCATCCCCATCTTCGACCAAGCCGTAGCCGTAGGCACAGAAGGTTAATGGCCGGGTGGCGGTGATCGACGAATCGAGTTGACGCAGACTGCCGGCAGCGGCATTGCGGGGGTTTACAAAGGTTTTCTGATCACTGTCACGCATCCGCTGGTTGAGTTGATCAAATCCCGCTTTTGGCATGTAGATTTCACCGCGCACTTCCAGTCGCTGCGGCCAGCCTTGGCCGCGTAGTTTCAGCGGAATCGCGCCGATGGTGCGGACATTGAGGCTGATATCTTCGCCGGTGGAGCCGTCGCCGCGGGTCGCGCCACGTACCAGCTTGCCCTGCTGGTACAGCAAGCTGACGGCAATCCCATCGAGCTTGGGCTCGGCGCCGTATTCAATCACGGCATCATCATCCAGCTTCAAGCGATCGCGAACCCGGCGATCAAAATCGATCAGCGCCTGGTCATCAAAGGCGTTATCGAGCGACAGCATCGGTACTTCATGCTGCACCTGAGAAAATGCCGACAACGGGGTGGCTCCGACCCGCTGGGTCGGCGAGTCAGCACTCACCAACTCCGGGTGGGACTGCTCCAATGCCTGCAGCTGCTGGAACAGCCGGTCATACTCGGCATCGGGGACCGACGGGTTGTCTTCGACGTAGTAACGGTAGTTGTGGGCTTCAAGCTCGGCGCGCAACGACGCCAGTTGCTGCTCGACAGTCTGATCGGTCATCTGGAGCCTGTTAAGAGGGTGAATGCCAAAGCCGGGTGATCAAACCCGGCGGGTTAGCTGCTTGCGCTCGAACTCGCGGACTTTCTGGCGGTAATGCTCGATGGTCTGAGTCCGCAGGCTGCTGCGATTCTCATCCTTCAGCTCACCGCCGAGGTTATCGGCAACACACTGGGCCGTGGCCAGCATGCACTCGAACGCATTCATTCGATCGGCCGGTTCCGACATCCGCATAAAGAAGGTCACCGCCGGGGTGCTGAACTGCTCGGAGTTGGCCGGGTCGAAGGTGCCCGGCGCCACCGCGTTGGCGGTACTGAACTGGATCGCGCCACGACCCTTGTCCTGTTCATGGCGGTGGAAGATCGCCATCTCGCCGTGCTCCATGCCGCAGGCATTTAGCAGCTTAAACAGGATCGGGCCGGCGAACGGCTGCTCGCGGGCATCAACATTGATAACCAACACCTCGTCCTCCGCCGCGGAGGATTCTTCGGTTGCTGCCGGGGCTTCCACCACCGGCTCGGCGGTTTTGGCCTTGCGGCGACGGCGGCTCTTGGGCTTCGGCTTGGCCGGTTCGGGTTCGGGTTCCGGTGCCAAATCCGGCAGCAGATCGAAGAAACTGGTCTGCTCCTCCGGCCGCGGCTTGCGCTTACGCTTACGGGTCCGAGTGGCCGCCGGCTTGCGCGGCGCGGGCTCGACCACTTCAGGCTCCGGCATCGAGGGTTCGGCCACCAGCGAGTCCAGATCGCCCAGCTGCGGTTCCTGTTTTAGGCTGGCCTGCTGCTCCTGCAGCAGCTCATGGACCGGGCGCTCCAGATCCAGAGCCGGCTCAACCGTACTCAGACTGGGCTGGCTGCTGCTCTGCTCGGCCACCAACGGCTCGCTCTTCGCCGGCTCTTGCCCAGTCTTCTCTTGCCCAGTCTTCTCTTGCTCAATAGCCTCTTGAGGCTGCTGCGACTCAGCGTCGCTGGCGGTTTCTTCAACCAGAGGCTCAGGCACGGGGTCAGCCGCAGTTTGCTCCAACGCTTGCTTGGTTTTCGTTTCGGACTGCGGTTCGGGCTCTACGCTCGGCTCTGTCGGATCAAGCATCTCTTCGACGAGATTCACGACCGCTGTCTCATCCTCCACCAAAGCCTCAGCCGGCCGCGGTTCGGCAACCGGCGGTTCCTCGAGCATGGCTTCTACGGCTGACGCTTCTTCGACAATCTGCTCTTCAAGCTGCTGCGGTTCAGTAACGGAGACCGACTCAGCAATCGGAACCACTTCCGGCTCAGCGTCAGGCTGGAAATGAGGTTCAACAACCGGCTCGGCCTCAGCGCGCTCTGATTGGCTCGACGAGGTCTCGGCTTGATCAAGCCAACGATGGGCACCTTCACCCACACCTCGGAACTCTTTCTCCATCAGCAGATCGACTTCCGGCTCAGCTGTCGGGCGCTCACCGGTTAGGATCGGGTCGATCTTCCACTCGGATTCGGCTCGCGCCGGCTCGGCCACCAATCCAGGCTCTTGATCCAGCGCAGGTTCCGAATCCACCTGATCGAAACACGGCTCTACCCGATCGGATTCAGGCGCATTGAAGGTTGGTTCGACCTGATGTAGCGAAGCCGAGTCGATCGGGTCGCTGGAAGGAGCAGTCCAATCCTCCGGGAGGTCTGGATCCGTCACCACCCGGGCACCACCATTGGGTAGTTCGGAGCAGGTCGGATCTAGATCCGGCAGATCTTGAAACTGTTTATCGATTTTCAGACGCAGCTTGTCGCGTTGCAGATAACGTCGGATCAAATCGGCAATAACCGCCAACAAAATGACCCCGCCCGCAATATATAGCCAGTCTTGCATCCCCATGCTTTAACCCGTCTCGCTCGTTGATCTTATTGTTATGGCTTAGTCGTCTTCTTTGTCCAACAGACGCTGAAGCTTGTCGCGATCCACCTTGCTGCTGGTATCGGTACGATCCTCGCTCTTGCCACTGCGCTTACGCTTGGCCAACATCAACACCACCACCGCGCCCAGCACCAGCATACCGATCGGCCCGTACCAAAGCACCAGCGTGCTGGAGTCACGACGGGGACGGTAATTAACGAAGTCGCCATAGCGAGCCACCATAAAATCCACCACATCCTGGTTGGTCTGGCCTTCGGTTACCATCCGGTGGATTTCACGCCGCATATCAGAAGCGATCGGCGCATTGGAATCGGCCAGGTTCTGATTCTGGCACTTGGGACAACGCAGCTCCTCGATCAATACCTTGTACTGATCCTGTTGCTGATCGTTGGCGAATTCATAGGTATCGATCACCGCCCAGGCGCTGAACGGCATCAACAACAGCGCCAATAGCAGCCCTCGCAGTTGGGTCAGCATGCTCATGATTGTTCTCCACTCTCGACAGCCGCCTGACGCTCGGCCAATCGCTGCTCACGCTTGAGGCGGCGCTTGTGTTGCTCGATAAACTGTTTCTTGCGCAGCAGCGGGCTAACCACGTTATAGATGATGATGGCGACGGCGATAGCGTAGGCCAACCAGACATAAAAGCCGTGGCCACCCATCGCAAGGAAGTCACTGAAAGAATCAAAAAACATCAGCTAGCCTCCACTAACTCTCGGACCCAACCGGAGCGTTTTTCACGTTCCAGAATTTCGGCCCGGGTCCGCAACATCAACACCACCGCAAAGAAACAGTAGAACCCGATCACCATCAGCAGCAACGGCAAGTACATCTCCGGCGGCATCGCCGGACGCTCGGTCATGGTGAAGGTCGAGGTCTGATGCAGAGTGTTCCACCACTCCACCGAGTACTTGATGATCGGGATATTAACCACCCCAACCAGCGACAGCACCGCACCGGCTTTGCCTGCCGTGATCTCATTTTCGATCGCCGAGTGCAGGGTGTAAACACCGATATAGAGGAACAGCAGGATCAACATCGAGGTCAGCCGGGCATCCCAAACCCACCAAGTACCCCAGGTCGGCTTACCCCAGATGGCGCCGGTGGCCAGCGCCAGCAGTGCCAGGGTCGCCCCGATCGGAGCGCAGCTCTTGGCCACCATATCGGCAACCTTCATCTTCCAGATCAAGCTGATGGCACCGGCCACCGCCATCAGTAGGTAGCAGGACTGGGCCAGAATCGCCGCCGGTACGTGGATATAGATAATCCGGAAACTGTTGCCCTGTTGATAATCCGCCGGGGCAAAGGCCAACCCCCAAATAGCACCCCAAACCATCAACACGACCGCTCCTATAGCAAACCAGGGCAACAACTTGCCCATGATTTCGAAACTCCAGCGCGGTGAACCCAACCGGTAGAACCAGGTCGGCATCTTCCAACTTTTCGCCATCGTTACCTCTCAAATAACCGCTATCACGAAGCGGTTAGCAAACAATTCTTCGTCAGCAGGGCCTATTAATCGCTGACGCTGATCCGCAAGCCCGCGGCCACCGCCAGCGGCGCCAAGACCATGCCCAGCGCTAATATCGCCCCCAGGATAGCCAGATAGCCACCCACGGGTAACCCTGTAGACGCTGCCTGTACTGCCCCGGTTCCAAAAATAAGCACCGGAATATACAGCGGCAATACCAGCAGCGAGATCAGTACCCCGCCTTTACGCAGTCCAACCGTCAAACCGGCGCCGATCGCACCGATCAGACTCAGGGTCGGCGTGCCCAGCAGCAGGCTCAGCACCAGCGTGCTCATCCCCTCCTGAGGCAGGAACAGCATCAATCCAAGTAGTGGCGCCATCAGCGTCAGTGGCAAGCCACTGATCATCCAGTGGGCGCAAATCTTGGCAAACACCAGCAGCGATAACGGCTGCGGGCTGAGCAGCATCTGCTCCAGCGAGCCGTCGTCAAAATCAGATCGAAACAGGCTGTCCATCGACAGCAGTGTTGCCAGCAGCGCCGCGACCCAAACCACCCCAGCGGCGACTTCGGATAAGAACTGCGGGTCCGGGCTAACACCCAGCGGGAACAGCGTCGCCACCATCAAGAAAAACATCAACGGGCTGACCAGGTCGTTGCGCCGACGGTAAGCCAGCATCAGGTCACGCCTTAGGGTGATCCAGAACACCCGGCTCAACGACATCTCACGTTCGTTTCCATTTGCCATCAGACCACCTCCATCCGTTCGCCCGGACTGGCCTGACCGCCCAGCGTCACCTTGCGCAGGTTGTCGCGGATCGCCAGTTCATGATGGGTGGTCAAGATCACACTGCCGCCATTGGCAGCATGCTCGGCAATCAACGCCTCTTTACGAGCCACGCCGCGTTTGTCGATGGCGGTAAAAGGCTCATCCAGCACCCACAACGGCGCATCGCTCAGGTACAACCGAGCCAGACTGACCCGCCGGTTCTGACCCGCCGACAGCGAGTGACAGGGTACGTCCTCATAGCCATACAGCCCCACATTGGCCAGCGCTTCGGTGATCCCTTCGGTGCGGGTATGGGGATGTAGGGCACAGTACCAACGAAGGTTCTCCTCGGGGGTCAGGATCGCCTTGACGCCCGGCAGATGGCCAAAGTAGAGCAGGTCGGACAGGAAATCGTCACGCACCTCATCGATCGGCTCACCTTGCCAAAGAATATCGCCCTCGAAGGCCTGGGACAGGCCACTGAGGATCCGCAGCAGCGTGGTCTTACCGCTACCATTGGGACCTTCAACCTGGATGATCTCTCCCGCTTCAAGGGAGAAATTCAGCCCTTCAAACAGCACCCGCTCATCACGCTCACAGAAAAGGTCCTGGACCTCTAGCAGGGGGGTAGACAAAATGACAAAGCCTTCTGTTGAAGTACAGCTACCGCCAACGCGGCCGCTATGCTTTAAGAGTCAGTAAAATTCGTCGCATTATATACGAATATTCTATCCAGTCGGAGCCGATGTCGCCCTTGATCGCGATCATCGGGAGGTGTTCTTGGTCGACCAACTCAACAACGCAAATCGTCAGGCCCAACCGAGTGAGGCCGCCGCCGGACTTCGTCGTCTGGAGGCCCTGCTGTCGATCGGCCAGAGCCGCACCGGTCAGGTGGTCCAGGTGACCCCACAGCCGCTGCCGGCCGCAACTACTCCTCAGGGCGGCGCCCAACAGCCAGCTGGTGCAGCAACCTCTCAGCCCGCGGCGCCGACGCAGTCACAACCCGGTGCGCAAACGCCAGCTGCATCCAACCCCGCCTCCCCGGCCGCACCCGCCGGCAGCGCCACCACCGGACAGGCCCCAACCACTGGCACCACCGGTACCACGACGACAGCCCAGCAAAGCAGCTACCTGATCCAGGTTCGGATCGAAGGTCGGCTGTACGAATTGCTGACCCAACGTCCGATCGATCCAGGCACTCGGGTTCAGGTCAGCCGCGACGCCGGCGGCCAGATCAGCCTTCAGCTCGGTTCAGCCCCCGCTACGTCCACCCCCAACCCGGCAAGCAGCGGCCATAGCGCCAATCCGGCACCAGCGAATCCGAGCCAGGGGCCAGCCTCAGCTCAAGCACAGCCACAAGCCTCAACCCGCTCAGCGGGACAGCCCGCCACCCCGAACGCAGCACCTCAAGCCGGAACCACGAACGCTCCTGCCACAACAGCAGGACGGGCCGCCGTAGCCACGGCAACGGCACCGAGCGCTACAACACAACTTGCCACGCCGACGGCCCGCGACGCAGTAACCGCCTCCACCCTTCCCAGCAACACTGCTCAACAGCCGACATCCAGTCCTACAACGGCCAGATCCGACAGCGGCTCGGCAACGCTGGAACGGGTAAACCTGCAGCTTCAACGCGGCCAGGTACCGACCGGACAGCGCCTGCAAGCCGAGGTGATCAGCGCCAGAGCCCTGCCCCAGGCGACGCCACCCGCACAGCCTTCCGCCTCGGCCCAGGCTCCGCTGGTGAACGGATCCCCTCGAGCAGCAGCGCCCGCCGCCGGCAGCCCCCCGGCGACGCCGGCCGGGCCGGCATCGCAACCAGCTCAGCCACCCCAGAACCACCTGTTACGGGTACGTGTCGAAGGCCGAACGCTGGAGCTCGTCAGCCCCCGCACCATCGAGCCAGGCACCCGGATTCAGATTCAGCAGCGAGCTGATGGCCGACTCAGTACCGAGCTGCCGAATCTACGCACCCGCTCTATCGAGCAGGCCCTGCGAGAGAATCTGCCGCAACAGCAGGTCCCGGCCCCGTTGCTGAACCTACTCTCGGGCGCCCAGGCCAGCGGCCAGTTGCAACAGGCCAAGCCGGTGCTGTTAGATCTGGTCCAGATTCTACTGGGGCGCAGTCTGCCCAACCCCCAGCAGGCTGATGCCGAAACGGTACGGCAACAGGTGCAGAACAGCGGCACCCTGCTGGAGAACAAACTGGCCCGGGGCGATACCCAGAATCTGAACCAGGATCACAAAGCCCTGCTGCTGAAGTTATCAGACCAGCTCAATCAGGGCGGCTCGCAGCGGGAGTTGCCGGCCAGCCTCAGCGATCGCATCAGCCAGCTCACCCAACAGGCGCTGAGCCGGGTGCTGGTCAACCAGCTCACCAGCGCGGCGCCTCAACTGCAGGAGGGGGGAAGCGAAGCCAACCGAACCCTGGCGCTGGACATTCCTGTGATGTGGCAGGGCAAGACCGAGAACCTGCAGCTCCAGATCCGCCGTGACGACGGTAGCGCCGTTGAAACCCCGCAGGGGATGAGCTATCGCTGGCAGGTGCGGCTCAACTTCGAGATCAATCAAACCGAGCGTTTGCAGGCCGAGCTGACGCTGGAGGCTGAGCGGATCAGCGTAATCTGGAGCGGCGATCAACAGATCCGCCGTCTGGTCGAACAACAACTGGATAAACTGGGTGAGCGCTTCGAGCGCATCGGTTTGGATGTAAAAACCCTCGGCGTACGCGACGAAACGGCCCAACCGGAGCCAACGGTGAAACCACCGCGTAGCCGACTGATCGACATTAAGACATGAACGAAGAGAAGCCCCAGAACCGCAGCGCGGTCGCCCTCACCTACAACCAGCAGCAGGCGCCCTACCTGTCGGCCAAAGGCCAGGGGCTGGTGGCCGAAGAGATTATCCGGGTCGCCGCCGAACACGGCATACTGATACACGAGGACCCGGCGCTGGTGGATACCCTGTCGATGCTGCAACTGGGTCAGGAGATCCCGGAATCACTCTACAAAGCGATCGCCGAGGTGATCGCGTTTGCCTACAGCTTGCGTGAGGATAAACCGGATCTGGGGTCGTTGAGCGATACCCTGGCCAACTCCGGGCAGGACAGTAACGACAGCAATCGTTAGGTTAAGGCCAGACCTGCGCCTCAATGATCGGACTTCAGTGCCGGCGAGCCCTTGATCTCACGATGCAACAGCGCCATCAGCTCGGCCTCGGGACGGGCGATACCGCAACTGCCGACCAGATCATCGACATCGGCGCCCATCTCCATCAATTTGGCGGCCTGGTTGTAGGCCAGCGCACCCGGATCCCGGTTTTCCAGCTCCAGCTGTTTCTCGGCGGTGATATTCAGACGCTGCTCGACCTGTTTGAGTCGCCGCCCCATGCCCATCGCCCCGCTGTTGGTCAGCCGAATCTCATTGCGCAGCACATTCAGCAGGGCTTCGTAGTTACGCTGCTGGTCGCGCAGGCGGCGCTGCAGTCGTATCAGCCAGAACAGGCTCGCCAGCAATCCCACCGATAACAGTGTAATCGCCAGCCATAACCAGGGTTGCGTCATAGAACTATGGGTACTGAACGAGAAAAATGGTGCACCATGCCTTAGAGCATGGAGATTTCCGACCACTCATCGTCGGTCATCATCTTGTCGAGTTCGACCAGGATCAGCAATTGCTCATCCTTGTGACAAACGCCCTGGATGAACTTGGCGCTCTCTTCGGTCCCCACATTGGGGGCCTTTTCGATCTCGGACTGGTTCAGGTAAACCACCTCGGACACGGCATCCACCAGAATACCGATCACCTGCTTCTCGACCTCGATAATGACGATCCGGGTATTGTCGGTCACATCCGCCGGCATCAGACCGAAGCGCTGACGGGTATCGATCACGGTGACGACATTGCCGCGCAGATTGATGATCCCCAGGACGTAGGTCGGTGCGCCCGGAACCGGGGCGATTTCACTGTAGCGAAGGACTTCCTGAACCTGCATTACGTTGATGCCGTAGGTTTCCTCCTCCAAGCGGAAGGTAACGTACTGCAGTACCGGGTCTTCGCTACCGCTGGCGGCATTAATGCTCATGCTGATTTCCTCTTCTCCGGTCGAGCCGGGTTATTGTTCTGAATGGGTCTGTTGCTGCTCGGCCTGACTCTGCTGGAGCAAGTTTAGCAGCGCGGAGACATCCATGATGGCGCACATATGATCAATCACGGTCCCGGCAAGCCAAGGGCGTCGTCCGCGATCACTACGCCAGCTGACCTGATCGGGTTCCAGCGTGACGGCATCGGCCACCTCGTGGCAGGCCATGCCCCAGTCACTGCCTTCCATCAGGATCACGTACTTGAATTCACCGGCATCTTCCGGATAACGCTCCGGCATCACCCAGCGTGCGGTATCAATCGCCTTGACTGTACCTTCGGTTTTTGACGGCAGCAAGCCTAAGAACCAATCGGGCTGGCCGAACAACGGCCGCAGTTCATCCTCGATCACCAGCACACCACCCAGCTCCACCAGCGGTACCGCCAGCATCAACCCCGCCACCTTAAACAGCAGACAGTCGAAGCGCTGTTGAGCCCAGGGTGGACGGCCCTCAACCCAGAGATCGGCCTCCGGCTCATCGACACCGGCCGCTGTTAGCTCATCCAGATCTTGCTCTTGCTGTTGCTCGACCGCCGGCTTCACCTCGGCGACGGTCTCCACCAACTCTGGCTCGATAACCACCGGAGCGACAGGTGCCAGCTCGGGCACCATCAGCACCTCAAGCTGCTGATCTTCAACAATCGCCTGGCTGGTTGCATCCTGTAGCAGCGCGTCCAGGTACTCCTGCACCGCCACCTGCGGCCCCTTGGTTTGGGTCCGTGTTTGAGCGGCCGTGGCGATATCGGACTCGGCCGCCGGCTGTGGGCTGAGAGGTTGTCTGGTCTTCATGAGCGCTGCTGACCGTCTGAACCGGATTGTTTATCAAGCGTCTGCAACCAGCGCAGCAGCATCCCATAGGCACGCACCCCATGGGTGCTGGAGTCCAGCGCCGAGGGAACGACACCGGCGGTACTGGCGTTGCGGAACTTGGTATCCACGGGAATCACCGCATGGGCGATCTCATCCGGATAATTGCGTTTGATACTTCGCAGGCTCTGCATCGAGGCCTGGGTACGGCGATCGAAGAAGGTCGGCAGGATGTGATAACGCAGCTTCTGGCTGCGGGCACGGTTAATCATGGTCAGGGTACGCACCATCCGCTCCAGGCCCTTGATCGCCAGAAACTCGGTCTGAACCGGTACGATCAGGCGCTCGCAGGCAGCCAGGGCATTGACCATCAACACCCCCAACACCGGCGGACTGTCGATCAGTACATAATCGAAACGGTCCCACAACTGCGCCAGGGCCTTGGCGATCATCAATCCCATCCCTTCGGCACCGACTGACTTGCGCTCCAGCGTCGCCATCGCAGTGGAGGCCGGAATCAAACTGATCCGATCATGGCTGCTGCTTTGCAACAGCGGCAGCACCTGGTCAAGGGTACGGGTTTCCTGCTCAAACAGGTCGTAGGCACTGTGTTCCAGCGCATCGGGATCGTAGCCGAAATAGCTGGTCAGGGAGCCGTGGGGGTCCAGGTCCAGCAGCAGCACATCATGCCCCTGGTCTGCCAGTAAACCGGCCAAGGTCACTACAGTGGTGGTCTTGCCTACCCCACCTTTCTGATTGGCTACTGCCCAGATATGCACGCGATTACTCCTAATCTACCGTCGCTGAACTCTGTTGCTACTGTTGCGTCTGTTCGGGCGTCTCACCCTGGGTGAACAACACCCCACCCTGTTCGGTTTCGACCCGCTGAATGCCTCCCTCAGCTGGTGCTTCAGCGCTCTGAGGCCGCGGTTGTTGAAGAAGATTATCGACCGCATCCTCACTTATATAACCGCTGCCATAACCCGAAAGTGCGCGTTGAACCCGCTCATCTCGGGAAACGATAATAACCACCCGGCGATTCTTACGTCGGCCATTAGCGCTCAGGTTGCTGACCTTGGGCTGATATTGGCCGTAACCAACCGCTGCCATCCGCTCCGGGGCGATGCCGAAATGGGCCAACATCCGCACCACCCCGGCGGCGCGGGCGGCCGACAGTTCCCAGTTCGACGGAAACTGATCGCTGCTGATCGGCTGATTGTCGGTGTAACCCTCAACGTGGAGCGGGTTTTCGTAGGGCGACAGTAACGACGCCAAGGCTTCCAAAATTGCATCGGCACTGAGCGCTGGTGTCGCGCTGCCACTGGCAAACAGCACTCCCGAGCCGATCTCGATCTCGACCCAGAGCTTGTTGGCGGAGATCGAGATCTCGCCGTCGTTGATCAACTCCTGAAACTTAGCTGTCGCCGCCGACTGGATCTGCTGCAACTGCTCCGTCTCCGGGTTGCCCCCTCCCTCAATACCAGCACTTTGCTGGGCTGAGGCCTGGTCCATCAAGCCGATATCCCGGCTGGTGTCGCGCAGCTGCAGATCACCCACCTGGACCGGATCAAAGGACATGTCGGGGCCGCGGAAAATTCCTGCCAAAGACTCCGACAGTACCCGGTACTTGCCTTCATTTACCGATGAGATCGAGTACATCACCACAAAAAAGGCCAGCAGCAGCGTGATGAAGTCCGCATAGGAAACCACCCAACGCTCGGTGTTTCCGGCAGCCTCCTGATGCTTATGTCGTCTGGCCATAGGCGTCGCCTCAGCGCAGGTAGCTTTCCAAGCGCATCCGTATCGCCAGAGGGTTATGCCCCTGGGCGATCGACAGGAACCCTTCCAGCATCATCTCGTGATATTGATAGCGCTGCTGAACCAGCGATTTCAGTTTACCGGCGATCGGCAACAGCACCAGGTTGGCAATACCGACCCCGTAGACCGTGGCCACAAAAGCCGTCGCAATGCCGCTGCCCAGGGTCTCCGGGGAATCCAGATTGGTCATCACGTGGATCAGCCCCATGACCGCACCGATAATACCGATCGTCGGGGCATAGCCCCCCATGCTTTCGTAAACCCGGGCCGCCTGGAGGTCGCGAAGCTCACGGACATTCAGCTCTATCTCCATCAATTCCCGGATCGACTCGTGCTCGTTACCATCGGCGATCAACTGCAGGCCTTTGCGCAGAAAGTCGTCATCCTCCAGCTCCGACTGCTTCTCCAGCCCGATCAAACCAAAGCGACGGGCATGAATGCTCCAGCCGACGATCTTTTCGACACCCTGGGGAAAATCCAGTCGCGGTGGTGATAACACCCAGCTGAACATCCCCAGTGCCCGGCGAGTTTCGGGAAATGAGAACTGCAACATGCCAGCCCCCAGGGTGCCACCGAAGACGATGATGGCTGCAGCACCGTTGATCAGGGTATCAACACTGCCGCCCTCGGCTATCTGACCGCCAAAGATGGCGATCAGTACCAGCAGAATCCCTAGCAGACTGAGCCGATCCATCAGTACCCCAAGGCCGACTTGATATGGTTGCTGACGTCATCCAGATCGACAATGTGATCCGCCAGCTTGGCCTGGGCGATCGCCTGGGGCATGCCGTAGATTACGCAGCTCTGTTCGTTCTGTGCCCAAATGGTCGAGCCGCTGTTCTTCAGCATGCGGGCCCCGTCACGGCCATCGGCCCCCATTCCGGTCAACACGATACCCAGCACGTTCGATCCGTACGCCTTAGCGGCCGAACCGAAGGTCACGTCGACACTGGGTTTGTAATTTAATCGCTCATCGCCCGCCATGATCCGAACCCGGCCCTGGCGCGGATCCACCATCATCTGCTCGCCACCGGGCGCCAATAACGCAACTCCCGGCTTCAGTTGATCGCCATCAACGGCTTCACGAACCTGAATCTGACATTGTTGATTCAACCGCTCGGCAAAAGCGCCGGTAAAGGTTTTGGGCATATGCTGGACGATTAGAATCGGCAACGGGAAACTGGCCGGCAGGCGGGTCAGAATTTTCTGAATCGCCACCGGACCACCGGTTGAAGTGCCGAAAATCACCAGTTTGGTTTTTCCCTTCAGACTACCGGAGCGCGGCGCTGGCGAATCGGCAACCGCCGGTGATTTCGGGGCCCTCGGAATCTCTCGTGACATGGGCTGGCGCAGTGAGGCCGAACGGGGACGTGCGGCAGAGCCAGGACTCGGTTCAGGCCGGGATGCCGCAGTGGTCGAACCAAGGCTACGACCTGCACCGACCCGACTCTTGGATACCGTCAGAACCCGTTCGATCAGCACCTGCTCCAGGCTGCCACGCCCCTTGCCCATGCGCTCGTAGCTCTTGGGCAAGTAGTCCACGGCACCGGCTTCCAAGGCCTCCAGGGTAATTCGCGCCCCTTCGTAAGTCAGCGATGAAAACATCAACACCGGCGTCGGACAGCTGCGCATGATCTCGGTGAGCGCGGCGATGCCGTTCAGCACCGGCATCTCGTAATCCATGGTGATGACATCAGGCTTAAGCTGTTTCGCCTTCTCGATCGCCACCTGGCCGTTTTCCGCGGTGCCGACCACTTTTACCCGAGGGTCTGAATTCAAGATGGTTGTGACTCGCTGGCGGAAAAAAGCCGAGTCATCAACAACAAGAACGTTTACGGGCATCCAGTTCTCCTAAACATCAAGGCCCTGAGGCCGGACCACCGTCCTGTGATCATGATGCGTAATGTTTCAACATACTCGGGATATCGAGGATCAGCGCGATCCGGCCATCACCGGTAATCGTCGCCCCCGCCATCCCCGGCGTGCCGAGCAGCATCTTGCCCAACGGTTTGATCACCACCTCTTCTTGACCAACCAACTGATCGACAATAAAGCCGACTCGCTGGGTCCCGACAGTAACGATCACCACATGGCCGGTTTCGGGCAAGGTTTCACCCGCACAGTGCTCCACCAACCAACGCTTGAGGTGGAACAACGGCAGCGCCTTCTCACGCACCACCACCACTTCCTGACCATCAACGACATTGGTCTGAGTCAGATCCAGGTGGAAGATCTCATTCACATTGACCAGCGGCAACGCGAAGGCTTGATCGCCCAGCATGACCATCAGGGTCGGCATGATCGCCAAGGTCAGCGGCACCTTGATCTCGATTCGGGAACCTTCACCCTGAATCGAGTCGATATTGAGGGTACCGTTCAGCTGGGTGATCTTGGTTTTGACCACATCCATGCCGACGCCACGACCGGAGACATCGGAGATCTCCTTCTTGGTCGAGAATCCGGCGGCGAAGATCAGGTTAAAGGCTTCGTTATCGGTCAACCGATCCGCGGCATCCTGATCCATCATCCCCTTGCTGACCGCCAAGCCACGTAGCTTGTCGGGGTCCATGCCGGCGCCGTCGTCCTGGATCGCCAACAGGATATGGTCTCCCTCCTGCTCGGCAGACAAAATCACATTACCCAGCCGCGGCTTGCCGGCGGCCTCACGCACTTCGGGATTTTCGATACCGTGGTCAACCGCATTTCGGACCAGGTGGACCAACGGATCGGCCAGCGCCTCAACCAGGTTTTTATCCAGGTCGGTCTCTTCACCGCGAAGTTCGAGGTTAACCTCTTTTTTCAGTGTGCGGGCCAGATCTCGTACCACCCGCGGGAAGCGGCCGAACACCTTCTTGATCGGCTGCATTCGGGTCTTCATCACCGACATCTGCAGGTCGGCGGTGACCATATCGAGACTGGAAACCGCTTTACCGACCTCTTCGTCGGCGACGGTATTCCCCAACCGCACCAGTCGATTCCGCACCAACACCAGCTCGCCGACCATATTCATGATCTCGTCAAGGCGCTGGGTATCGACTCGTACAGTGGTTTCGGCAGCCGCCGGTTTGTCGGCTTTCTTGGCTGCAGCCCTAGGCTTGGCCGGGGCTTTCGGCTTCTCTGCCGGTGCCGGTTTAGGCGCTGCGGCCGGTTTTGGTTCTTCTACCGCAGGTTTGGGCGCACTATCGGCGGCCGGTGCCGCTGCGGCAGTGTCGGCGCCGGGAGCAGCAAACGCCCCTTTACCCTGGGCTTGAAGTTCATCGAGCAGGGCTTCGAACTCGTCGTCGGTGATCAGCTCATCACCACCGGCTGCTGCAGGCGCTTCCGGAGCGGCAGGGGTCTCGGGCTGAGCCGGGGCTTCGACGACCCCGCCGTGTTTGCCCTTACCGTGCAACTCATCAAGCAGTGCCTCAAATTCGTCGTCGGTAATTTCATCATCGGCCCCCGCTGCAGCGGCTGGCGCATCACCGGGTTGGGGCGTACTTTCTTCGGCTGCCGATGCTTCGGCAACGCCTCCGAGCGCATCCAACAGCTGGTCAAACTCGGCATCGGCGGTGTCAGCCCCCGACGCGGTCGCCGGTGCAGGCTCAGCCGCCACCGGTTCAGCTGCCGGCGCATCGGCGGGGACTTCGCCACGAACGTAGGCATCGAGTGCCGCGATCAACTGCGGATCTGCCTCAGCCGGCTCTTCACCGGAGCGCACACTGTCAAACTGTTCATTGACCGTATCCAGCGCCTGCAGTACCACGTCCATCAACGCGGTGCTGACCTGCAGCTCGTTGTTACGCAATTTATCGAACACATTCTCAGCCGAGTGGCAGCACTCTACCAACGGCGTCAGTTGCAGAAAGCCGGCTCCGCCCTTAACGGTATGGAAGCCACGGAAAATGGCATTGAGCAGTTCGGTATCATCGGGGCTATGCTCGAGATCGACCAACTGCTCCGATAACTGCTCAAGAATTTCTCCCGCCTCGACGAGAAAGTCTTGCAAGATTTCTTCATCTACTTCCAGGCTCATACACTCAGCTCCTTAGAATCCAAGGCTCGACAGCAGGTCGTCTACATCGTCCTGCCCGGACACAACGTCCACGGCCTCTTCATCCAACACCAGGGGACCATGCCCTTTGACATTGGCCTCTTTTTCCTTCGCTGCCACCGTCTCGGTTGCAAGCTTGGTCTCGTCGGTATCCTGTTCGCGATTGACACCGGTAATGATGTCTACCTTACCGGCCACCATCACCAGTTGAATCAGGCTCTTCTCGACATCATTAACCAGGCCGTTAACCCGTTTGATCAATTGCCCGGTGATATCTTGAAAGCCCTGCGCCAGCAGGATCTCGGTATAGTTGCTCTGGAGCTGTGCCGCTCCCTTTTCGATCTCTTGCAGGAAGGTCTCGGTGGTACGCCCAAGGTCCTTGAGTTCGGACATGCTACTTTGCTGGTCAGCCATGTTCTGCCAGTCTTTGCGCAGCAGCTTTGCCTGCTCGCCAAGCTCTTCAGCGATCGGCATGCTGGCATCAACCATATCCATGGTCTTATTGGCCGCACTTTCGGTCAGCTCCAACACATGGTTGAGGCGTTCGTGGGCGTTGGAGACTTCGCTGTGGGTATCGCCATCATGGGCCTCTTGGGCCACCTGCAGCGCAGCGCTCTTCTCGACATCGATATTGAACTGCTTGATCGCTTCATGCAGTCCGCGGGTCAGTCTTCCGACCTCCTGGTACAGCATGTTGTTGCGCGCTTCACTGAGGGCCGCCAGTAACTGCATGGCACCGGCGAAGTCACCCTTGTCCAGCAACTTCATCAGTTCGGCCGCCTGCTCCTGCAGCGTCTTTTCGAACCCCTGCAGGTCGACGATTTCATCTAGGCCGGTCATCGGCAGCCTCCCTTAAATACGTTCAAAGATCTTTTCGATCTTTTCTTTAAGGACCGCTGCGGTAAAGGGCTTCACCACATAGCCATTAACACCAGCCTGAGCCGCCAGAATGATCTGCTCCCGCTTCGCTTCAGCGGTCACCATCAGCACCGGTAATTTGGCCAGATTGGGATCGGAGCGCACATGCTGCAGCAACTCCAAACCGGACATCCCGGGCATATTCCAGTCGGTCACCAGAAAGTCGATGCCTCCAGCCTGCAGAATCGGTAACGCAGTACTGCCGTCATCCGCCTCCACGGTATTGTTGAAACCGAGGTCTCGAAGCAGGTTCTTGATAATCCGTCTCATGGTTGAGAAATCATCAACTATGAGAATCTTCATGTTCTTATCCAAGGCGACCTCCAATCTACCTATCGATTCGATGATGTTGATACCGGCACACTCTACTAGGTATCGAACAAAATCATGGAAACCTTAAAAAAAGCAATATATTTAATGTGAGCGCCGGGCTCAACGCCAGGACTCCAGCCGTGCTCTCAAGCGTAATGCCGCCTGGGAATGTATCTGACTGACCCGCGATTCGCTGACCCCTAACACCTGGCCGATCTCTTTGAGATTCAACTCTTCATCGTAATAGAGCGCAAAGACCAGTTGCTCACGCTCCGGCAATCCCGCAATGGCATCGGCCAACGCCCGCTGAAATGCCTCGTCTTCCTGCAGCGCATCAGGTGGTGCGTCGTCGCTGGCCACCTCCTCTCCGGCTGAGGTATCGGTACTTTCGCGCATCTCGTCAAAGCTGAACAGCCGACTACTGGAGCTGTCCTTCAACAACGAATGGTAATCTTGCAGGCTGACACCCATCTCGTCGGCCACCTCGGCATCCTGAGCATCACGACCGGTACGCGCTTCTACCGTCTGAATGCACTCGGCGACACGACGACTGTTACGGTGCACCGAACGCGGCGTCCAGTCCCCTTTTCGCACTTCATCGATGATGGCACCGCGAATCCGAATCCCGGCATAGGTTTCGAAACTGGCCCCCTTAGACGGGTCGTATTTACGTGCGGCCTCCAGCAGCCCGATCATGCCGGACTGAATCAGGTCATCAAGCACCACGCTTGACGGTAGACGCGCCATCAGATGATGGGCAATCCGCTTGACCAGCGGGGCATGCCTTTCAACCAGATCGGCCTGGGCTTCACCCCCACGAGAATCGTACATGCATCCCCTAAGGTCATCAGCGCTGAAGCGCAGTGCGCACCAGTCGCTCGACAAAAAATTCCAAGTGCCCTCGCGGCGTCGAAGGTAACGGCCAGCTCACCACCTTGGAAGCCAGCTTACCGATCGCCACTGAGGACTTGCTCCGCGGAAAGGCATTAAACACAGGTTGCTGTTTTTGCACCGCTTTACGTACCGACTCATCATAAGGGATGGACCCTACATATTGAAGCGTCACATCCAGAAAGCGGTCGGTCACTGTGGTTAGCTTAGCGAACATATTGCGACCTTCCTGTTCCGATCGCACCATATTCGCCAAAACCCGGAAACGACTCATACCGTAATCCCGGTTCAGCAACTTGATCAGCGCATAAGCATCGGTGATCGAGGTCGGTTCATCGCAGACCACCACCATCACTTCCTGGGCAGCCCGAACAAAGCTGATCACCGATTCGGAGATGCCGGCAGCCGTATCGACTATCAGCACATCCACTTCGTCGGCGATTTCCGCGAAGGCGTGGATCAGCTCGGCATGCTCGTGCGCACTCAAGTCCACCAGCGACTGAGTTCCCGATGAAGCTGGAACTATATTAAAGCGCTCACCGGCAGAAACCATGATGTCACTCAATAGACAGTCTCCGGCCAGCAGGTCGGCGATGGTTTTTTCCGGCCGAAGCCCGAGCAGCACATCGACATTGGCCAAACCGAGGTCTGCATCCATCAACACAACCCGACGTCCGGCTTGGGCTAATGCCGCCCCCAGATTGACCGACACATTGGTTTTACCGACCCCTCCTTTACCCCCGGTGACGGCAATGACTTGAGCAGGATGGGTCGCATTCATCACTATGCTCCCTAAACCGCATCACTGTGCTGCGGCTGCAGCATCAGGGAGTCATCACGCTGCACGGTCGCGCGACCACTGGCCAATACCACCGCGCGGCTAATCAGCGTCTTGGCCTTGGCCACTTCGATATGATCCGGAATCCGCTGACCATCGGCCAAATAGGCCAACGGCAAACGCTGCTCGATGATCGTGCTGATCACCTCACCCAGACTGACCGACTCATCCAGCTTGCTCAACACCGCGCCATTGAGCCCGATCGACTTGAAGTGATCATAGGAGCGCTGCAACACCTGCTGCTGCGCGGTACAGGGAAGCACCAGCAGTTTTTTGATCCGACTGCCGGACTGGGCCAGCATCTCCAGCTGCGCTTCGCGCTGCTGGTCCGATCCACCGATACCGGCAGTATCGATCAGCACAACCCGACGATCCCGCAACGACCGCAGCGCGTCATCGAGGGAGTGCTCCTCATCCACGACCCGAACCGGGATATCCAGAATCCGGCCAAAGGTCCGCAGCTGCTCATGGGCCGCGATCCGATAACTGTCGGTCGTAATCAGCGCCACACCGGAACTGCCGTGCTTGAGCACATAGCGCGCCGCCAACTTGCCGATTGTGGTGGTTTTTCCAACCCCTGTCGCCCCAACAAACGCCAGAATTCCGCCGCGATCGACCAGATCCTCACCCACCACCGGCAATGACTCCACCATCCGCGACAGGGATACCTTCCAGGCCCGCTCCAGATCAACACCAGGCTCCAGCGCCTGAGCCAGACGATCGATCAGAGTCTCGCTGACCCCAACACGCTGCAGCCGGCTACGCAGGCGCGCCAACACGGGGTCCTCAGCTGCCTCGACCGAAGCCGGCGCCGGTGCTGCCATCTGCTCGCGCAGCATCTGCTTCAGGTCTTCGATCTCGCTACGCATCGCCCGCAGCACTTCGCTCTCGCGGGGTGCGACCGCCTCGCTCACCACCGGCCGCTCAGGTGCCGCAGGCTTCTGTACCGGCACCGGATCAACATCCGCCTGGTCCGCCCGCAACGAGGCCAACACATCATCCCAGGCCTTGTCGTCCAGACTATCAAGCTGTCGATTCTGAATCGGCCGCACCGAGGAAACCCCCGACACCTGCGCCGCCTTGCGACGCGCCAGTTCAGTTCGAGTTCGATCCAGCTCCTGACTCAATCGACGTCCGGCTTCGTTGCCGCTACGCCCACCGGTCAACGCACTCAACTGCCGCTCCCGGCGCGCCTCTGACAGCGACTTCGGCGCCACCGGCTCGGTCGCCGCCGGCTCATACTCCAACGCCACCACCACCTCCACACCACCGGCAACCCGGTTGTTCGACAGGATCACCGCATCCGGTCCGACCTCATCACGCACCAGTCGCATCGCTTGGCCCATATCCGGGGCAAAAAAGCGCCTAACCTTCACTGTGCTTCCTCAATCGATCTATCCCTTGCGTTGCGGCTGCCATTTTCATCAGCCCCCCACTGTCGCCACGATGGTGACCTGTTTGTTTTCCGGTACTTCTTGGTACGACAGCACATGCACCTGCTGGCTACCGTAACGAACGAACTTAGCCATTAGCGGCCGGATCGGAGCTGCCACCAGCAACACCGCCGAGCGCCCCTCCGCCTCTAGCCGGGCAGCCGACTCCTCCAGAGTGCGCTGCAGACGCTCCGCCATCCCCGGCTCCAACGCCAAGCCATCGCTACCCCCACCCTGCTGACTCTGCTGGAATGACTGCAGCAGCAGCTGCTCAAGCTGCGGATCCAGGGTCATCACCGGCAACTCCTGCTCGTTGCCGTAGATCTCCTGCACGATCAATCGCGACAGCGCTACCCGCACCGACGACAATAATGTGACGATATCTTGACTTAGCGCTGCCGCCTCCGTCAAATTTTCGGCGATCGTCCGAATATCACGGATCGGCACCTGCTCCTTCAGTAATCCCTGCAACACTTTCAGCAGACTGCTGATCGGCAGCTTGGTCGGCAGCTCTTCGGCCAGCTTCGGCGAACTCTTACCCAAAAGCTCCAGCAGCCGCTGAACCTCTTCATGACCGAGCAACTCGTAGGCATGGGTAGTCATCACCTGGTTCAGATGGGTCGCCACCACAGTACTGGCGTCCACCACGGTATAACCCAATGTCTGCGCATGCTCTTTCTGCCCCGGCTCAATCCAGACCGCAGCCAAGCCGAAGGCGGGATCCTTACCCTCGATCCCCTTGACGGTTCCAAACACCTGCCCCGGATTGATCGCCAACTCGCGATCCGGATAGATCTCCGCCTCGCCGGCAGTGACCCCCATCAGCGTAATCCGGTAGGCTCCAGGCAGCAGATCGAGGTTGTCCCGGATATGAACCGCCGGCACCAGAAAGCCAAGGTCTTGCGACAGTTTCTTACGCACCCCACGGATCCGCCCCAACAACTGACCACCTTGGGCCCGGTCAACCATCGGAATCAACCGATAGCCCACTTCCAACCCGATCATGTCGACCGGATTAACATCGTCCCAGTCCAGTTCTTTAGGCTCGCTTGTCTCCTCAGGCTGTTCCTGCTCAGGTGGCGGAGCCGCCAACGCCTCGGCTTCACGACGTTTGTTGCGCATCCAGACCCAGTAGGCACCACCGGCCGCCAGACCACCCAGCCCCAGGAAAGCCACGTGAGGCATCCCCGGCACCAACCCCATCACGATCAGAATCCCCGCCGCCACCGCCAACGCCCGCGGCGTGGCGAACATCTGATCGAAGACCTGGGCCCCCATATCCACCGCGGTATTGACCCGGGTTACCATAATCGCAGCCGCCGTGGAGAGCAGCAGCGACGGAATCTGCGCCACCAGACCATCACCGATGGTCAGCAGCGAATAGAAGCGAACCGCGGTCTCGAAATCGAGATCATGCTGAGCCATACCGATCGACAGCCCGCCGACGATATTGATCACCAGGATCAGGATACCGGCCACGGCGTCACCGCGAACAAACTTACTGGCACCATCCATCGAGCCGTAGAAGTCGGCTTCCTGGGTCACTTCTCGACGCCGCTCTTTGGCCTCTTCCTGCCCGACCAGACCGGCATTCAGATCGGCATCGATCGCCATCTGCTTACCCGGCATCGCATCCAGGGTAAAGCGAGCGCTGACTTCGGAGATCCGCCCGGCACCCTTGGTCACCACAACGAAGTTGATGATCACCAGAATCGCGAACACCACCAGACCGACCACATAGTTACCGCCGATCACCACCTCACCGAAGGCTTCGATCACCTTACCGGCCGCGTCGCCACCCTGATGACCCTCCAGCAACACGACCCGGGTCGAGGCGACGTTCAGCGCCAACCGTAATAGCGTCGCCACCAACAGAATGGTGGGAAACACCGCAAAATCGAGCGGCCGCAGGCTATATACCGCCACCAGCAACACCACCAGCGACAGCGCGATATTGAAGGTAAAGAGCACATCCAACAGGAACGGCGGCATCGGCAGCGTGACCATCGCCAACACCACCAGCAGCAGCAGCGGAATCCCCAAATTCCCCTGACTCAGACTGCGAAAATTATTTGCCAACGCCATTCGTGCCAACTTTGCTACTCAACTTCAGATGCAACCGGACAATTCGTCAGTTTTTTGACGAAATAAAACCCTTAATCTGAAATAAATGCAAAAATCCTGCCAGCGTCACTTTTCTGACTGCAAAGGGAAACATCACTTCAAACGAAGCGCTAAATAAACAAAAGGAGAGAGCGAATACTTTCTAGGAATAGAGCGTCAGATTAATCGCGCTTCAACTCATCGGGAATGGCAAATTCTGTGGGGACAACCGGCTTGTCGGCACGGCGAGCACGATACTCGCGCAACTGGTAGACGTAGGCCAGCACCTGGGCCACCGCCACATACAGACCTTCGGGAATTTCATCTTCGAGCTGGGTACTGTAGTAGATCGCCCGCGCCAGCGGCGGTGCTGTCAGGATGGGCACTTCGTTATCGACCGCGACCTCTCGGATCTTCAACGCCAACTCATCGACCCCTTTTGCCACCAGCATCGGCGCCGACGAGCTACCACCCTCTTGGTACTTGAGCGCCACCGCATAGTGTTCCGGGTTGGTGATGACCACATCCGCCTCCGGAACCTCGCTCATCATCCGACGCTGCGCCATCTCATACTGCAACTGACGTATACGACTTTTCACCTCGGGCTTACCCTCGGTGTTCTTCATCTCGTCCTTGACCTCCTGCAGCGTCATCTTCAGCTTCTTGCGATAGTCGTATAGCTGAAACGGCACATCAACAGCAGCGATCAGGATCATCGTCGAGCACATCAATACAAAGGCCCAGCCCAACACCTCCAGACCATGACGCATCGCCGGGATAAGAGGCTCATCCCCCATCCCCAGCAGGTCCGGCTGCTGCAGCAACAGAATAACCACACAGAGCGCACCCACCACCAGGAATTTGGCCAGCGCTTTTAGCAGCTCGATCAACGCTTTCATCGAGAACATCCGCTTCAGCCCCGATAACGGATTAACTCGACTGAATTTGGGCGCTATCGCCTTTCTACTGAAATTCCAACCACCCAGGGCGATCGGGCCGACGATGGCCGCCAGTACGATGACAGCGTACAGCGCCATCATCGCCCAGGTCATCTCGATCACGGCCGAATTAAGGTTGGCAAACATAAGCTCGGTATCAAACAGGTCGCTGCGATCCAACGTCAGATTACGCCGCAGAATCCGCTCCAGACTCAGCGCAATGCCCGGACCGAACACCATCAACCCCAACGCCGCCGCCAGCAGCACCACCGTAGTAGTCAGCTCTTTGGAGCGAGCTACATCGCCCTTTTCACGGGCATCCTTGATCCGTTTGGGCGTGGGTTCTTCGGTTTTTTCCTGACCGGTTTCCTGTTCTGCCATCTAAGGGCCTGCTAAGGGTTCTTGAAACGTCTCTGTTGCTGCTGAAAAACACCAATCTAGGCGCGTTGAGCGCGGTTTAGTCGCTCTAAATAAGCGACACGCAACAACGAGTGGTGTTTTTCAGGAGCAACCCGACGGGCTGGAGCTATTCTTCCACTCCACTGCGTTATCAGTCTTTCTTGTATATTGAATACACTACAATCCTTCTGCCTTGCGGACTGAAAGAATAGCCCCCAACAGAGACCATTCAAGAACCCTTAACAGGCCCTCATCCCCCACCCAACATACGGCTAATTTCACCCAGCGCCTGGGATGCAATACGCTGGTACTGACCCAGAAAGCCCGCCAGACTGACCCAGACGATAAACAACCCGAACAGCATCGTGAACGGGAAACCAATCGCGAACACGTTCAGCTGTGGCGCCGCCTTGGTCATGATGCCGAAGGCAAAGTTGACGATCAGCAACGCGATCACCGCCGGCAACGCCATCAGCACCGCCCCGGCGAACATCCAGCTCCCGGCGGAAGCCACCTCCCAGAATACATCACGCGATACGCTCGCCCCGACCGGCATGATATGGAAGCTGGTGACGATCACTTCGATCAGCACCTGATGACCATTAAAGGCCAGAAACAGCATCATTACGATCATCAGGTACAGCTGCGACAACGCCACCACACTGACCCCGTTGACCGGGTCAGAGATCGACGCAAACCCCAGACCCATCTGGTTGGAGATCACCTGACCGACCACGATAAACAGCTGGAACAGCACCTGCACCATAAAACCCAGCACAAAACCGATGATCATCTGCTGCACAATGATTATCAGCATTTCAGGCGACAATCCTTCGATAACCGGCATCGGCGGCAGCAATGGCACCACCACCAGGGTTACGGCCAGCGCCAGCGACAGACGGACACGCACCGGCACCAACTGGGTTCCGATCAACGGCACCGCCATAAAGAAGCTGGAAATTCGGAACAACGGCCACAGAAAGCCGTTCATCATCTCGACCAGTTCCGGAATACTGATTTCGATCATGGGTCCGTGATCTGCTAGCCGATCATAATCGGGATGTTATGGAACAGGAAATTAAAGAAGCTGGTGATCTCGCTGACGATCCAGGGACCGGTCCACATAATGGTGGCCAGCGTCACGATCAGACGGGGCAGAAAGCTCAGGGTCTGTTCGTTGATCTGGGTAGCGGCCTGGAAGGTTGCGATCACCAATCCCACCACCAGGCTGGGCACCACCAGCACCGCAACGATCAGAATGATCAGAAAGAAAGCCTGTCGGTAAAGATCCAGTACCACTTCGGGAGTCATCGGCGCACCCTCAGTCAGGTTCCAAAGCTGGCGGCCAGGGTTCCGATCACCATCGCCCAACCATCCACCAACACAAACAGCATCAACTTGAACGGCAGCGAGATAATGATCGGCGACAGCATCATCATACCCATCGCCATCAATACACTGGCTACCACCATATCAATGATCAGGAATGGGATATAGATCATAAAGCCGATCTGGAACGCGGTTTTCAGCTCGCTGGTGACAAACGCGGGGACCAGAATACTCAACGGCAAGGCCTCGGGAGACTCGACCTGCTCCAGCCCGGAGATCCGCACAAACAGCTCGATATCGCTCTCTCGGGTCTGCGACAGCATAAACTCACGGAACGGTTGCGCCGCCCGCTCGATCGTCTCAAGCGCCCCAAGCTCTTCGTTCAGATAGGGCTGCACCGCCTGCGCGTTTACCTTATCGAGCACCGGCGTCATGATAAAAAAGGTCAGAAACAGCGCCAGCCCCACCAACACCTGATTCGACGGCGACTGCTGCAGACCCAGCGCCTGCCGCAGGATGGCAAACACGATCACGATCCGGGTAAACGAGGTCATCATCATGACGATGGCTGGCAGGAACGTCAGCATCGTCATCAGGATCAGAATCTGCAGCGTTACCGAGTAACTCTGGCTACCATCCTCTCCGGTCGTCACGGTCACCGCATCGATACCGCCGACCTCGGCCAACGCCAGCGTTGGCAGTAAACAAAACCCCAAACCGATCAGTAATTTTGACAACACACTCAACAACCTAACCACGCTCTCCCCCTGAAGGGCTGGCGACATCCGTTTCAGCCTGATCGGTTTGTTTACGACTTGAAGATTGCTGCTCAGCCACCGCTCGATTAAGCCACTTAGAGAAAGCAGGGGCCGGCTGAGTCTCTTCGATGACTGGCTTATCAAAGCTTTGCAGCAGACTTACCCGTCCCGGCGCCACCCCCAGCAGCAGCTGACGATCGCCCACCTGCACCAGCACCGCCCGCTCGCGGGCACCCAGCGGCAGCGTGGAGATCACTTTCATACGGGAATGAGCAAAACCACCGGCCACCCCGCTGCGTTTAACCAGCCAGGCCAGCACCACAAACAGCAGCAACACCAGCACCAGGCCAACCACCAGCTGGGCTAAAGCGGCATAATCGAAATCCTGGGTGCGAACCCCGACAATAGACGGCGCCGCCGAACTGGCAGCAATTTCAGCCAGGGAAATCGCAGGCAGCAGCGCCAGAAGCGAAGTAACGATGAAAAACAACAGAGATTGCGGACGCTTCAACGTAGCTTCCTGATCCGCTCGGTCGGACTGACCACGTCGGTCAGACGGATACCGAAGCGATCGTTAACCACCACCACCTCGCCATGAGCGATCAGCGTACCGTTCACCTTAACATCCAGCGGCTCACCGGCCATCCGATCCAGTTCAATGACCGATCCCTGGCTGAGCTGCAGCAGGTTGCGGATCGCAATCTCGGTCTCACCGACCTCCATCGACAGACTGACCGGGATATCGAGAATCACCTCCAAGTCGGGATTGTCGGACACCGCTTGTGGCACCGACTCGTCATGCAGCTCGTCCAGATTCACCGGATCGGCATCGGGATCGACCCCCTGTTCGGCCATCGCTTCGGCCCAGACATCATCGACATCACTACCGCCGCTGGCTTCCTGCTCATCCAGCGCCGCAGCCCACTCGTCAGCCATCGCTTGTTCGTCTGGATTTGACGTTTCGTTTTCGTCACTCATGCCCTGCTTCTCTCAACCAGCATCTTCTCTCAACCACCATCAGAGCGCCCGGAGGGGCGCATCAGGTATCCCGTTTGACCTGATCGACGATCTTCACCGCCAGATTATGCCGAGACCGCCCCAATCGGCAGTTAAACGTCGGCACCCCATTGGCGGTCATCACCAACTGATCGGGAATATCCACCGGGATCACATCACCGGCTTCCATCTCCAGGATATCCCGTAGCGAAATCTTTCTGGCCGCAACAGTCAGCTCCAACCCCACCTTTGCATCCATAATATCCGAGCGCAGCGCATTGACCCAGCGCTCATCTTTCTCGTCGGTATCGCTCTGCACCCCGGCATCGAGGATCTCACGGATCGGTTCCAGCATCGAATAGGGCATGGTGACATGGAAATCGCCACCACCGCCATCCAGCTCGATATGGAAGGTGCTAACCACCACCACTTCACTGGGACTGACGATATTGGCCATCGCCGGATTCACTTCGGAATTGACGTAATCAAATTCAATCTTAAGTACCGGTGCCCAGGCTTCACGCAGATCGACAAAGATCTGACTCAGCAGCATCTGCACGATACGGGTTTCGGTCGGAGTGAATTCACGACCTTCGATCTTGGCGTGCCGGCCATCACCGCCAAAGAAGTTATCCACCAGCTTAAATACCAGCTTGGCATCCATAATAAACAAGCTGGTGCCGCGTAGCGGCCGGATCTTGACCAGATTCAGACTGGTTGGTACGTAGAGGGTGTGGACATATTCGCCGAACTTGAGAATCTGCACCCCGCCGACGGACACATCGGCGCTTCGGCGCAGGATATTGAACAGCGAGATACGGGTGTAGCGGGCAAAACGCTCGTTGATCATCTCCAGGGTCGGCATCCGACCCCGGACGATACGCTCCTGGCTGGTCAGGTCGTAGGATTGGGCACTGCCCTCCTCGACCTCGTCATCGGTATCGATGTCACCGTCGTCTACGCCGTGTAACAGCGCATCGATTTCATCCTGTGACAGTAGATCCTGAACGCTCATCGATTCTGGTCCTATTGCATCACAAAATTGGTGAAGAACACCTCTTCAACACCAGGGCGGCCGATCTCTTTCTGCATCAGTTCCTGCAGCGCCCGAGTCGATTCCTTGCGCAACTGCTGCTTACCTTCGGTAGTCTGCAACACTTTGAATTCCTGCGAAGCAAACAGCGTCGATAATTGATGCACCACCAACGGCATATGCTTGTTCAGCGCATCGGCCACTTCCTGATCACGAGTCATCGCCTCGGCAAAGATCTGCAGGAAACGCTGCCGCCCGGTCTTCTCTTGGAAGGTGTTGATAAACGACGGCTTGCCGCCAAGGGTACGCAGCTTGACGTAGATCGCCTCTTTGCGGACCTCCTCGACCTGCGCTTCTGCCGGAGCCTCGTCACCGCCGAGCAGGAAAAACGCCGCCGCACCGCCACCGGCCAGCAGTACCACCGCCGCAATGATGATAATCAGCAGCTTCTTCTTACCGCCTTTGGGTGCCTCTTCGGCGCCCTCTTCCGGCGCTTTCTCGTCAGCCATAACGTCCTCTTTGCTCAGATCACCGCTGCAGACGCTGCCAGCCCTGCCGCAAAGCGACGACTATATCATAATTGACGCCCGGGTAGGCCTACCTCAAGACCTTGAAAATCAGGCGTAATAGTCAACCAGCGACAAACTCATTCGAGCCCCAGAGAGCTGCTCGTCGGCGATCGACGCCAGCTCCAGGTCGGCCGCATCGGGAGCGTCACCATCACCCCGATACTCCTGCTCGCCGGAAGCCCCCGCCTGGGGTTGATCCGACACATTCGAATCGGTCAGTTCGATACCGCTTTCCGCCAGCATCTCCCGCAGTCGGGGCATCTGCTGCTCCAACGCATCGCGCACATGGGCGTGAGGGCTGGTAAAACTCAGACTGGCCTGTTCACCCTGCAGATTCAGACGCACATTAAGACTACCCAGCTCGGGCGGATCCAGCCGCAGCTCGGCATGACCGACATTCTGACCGGCCATCCAGACAATTCGCTGCGACGCTGCGGCATTCCAGCGCTCGCCGCCGAAACGCTCACCCAACCCCAGTACGATTCCGGACTGTGAATTACCCTGATAAGCCTGTTGCAACTGAGTCAAACTGGCATTGCTGCTGGCCTGGGCCAGACTGACACTGTCACCCTGGCGCACCACTGTCGACTGCGAAGCCATCATATTTTTGAAGGCATTCTCGGCCTGAACCAGCTTCTGCCCCTGGGCCACCACCGAATCACGCAGGTCAGACCAGCGCGCCAATCCCTGATCACGCGCGCCTTCACGCTGCCCCTCACCGGAGGAGTCGCCACGCCCGGAGCGGCCATCCGGCGAGCCCTGCTCTGCCCTGACGGTAGCCGCCTGATTGGCTGCCTCTGCCGCTCTGGTCGATTCAACTGGACCACCTCTGACCGGCTCCACCCCAGCCCCCTGGGATACCGCCCGGGTCGCTGTCTCGGATGCAGCCGCGGCAACCGGAACCGCCTCCTTTACCACCTGGGACGACCCTGCCGCTACCGCCACAGGAGCTTCGTCAGCTGCCGTCGGCGCTGTCGACTTGTCGCTTGCGATGGCGCTAACGGCCTCGCCCAACGTAGCCCCTGCCTTGTCTCCCGCAGATGAGGACTCCGCCAACACCGGCTCCGATGTCTCCACCTTCTCAGCCGGCTGTTCCGACACTATCTGCGCTGGCTTCTCTACCGGATCGCCCGCCGCCGTCTCTCGCTTGGCATCAGCGCCGGAGTCGCCCTGATTGCGAAGCCGATGGGCGAGCTGCAACAGCTCATCGATCGAGCGCGCCACGTCAGCCTGCCCATTACGGTCAGCGCCCTGGCGGTCTGGATCAACAGGATCGAGCTGCCGCATTTGCTGTAGCAGCTCGGGCAAAGGCTCAACCTCTTCGCCGGACTGTCTGCGTGCATCCTGCAGCAGCATCGCCGCCTGCAGTAGCTGACGCGACTGATCGACCGGAACCGCATCAGTCTGAAGTTGCTCCAGTGCTTGCTGCAGCTGAGCGGGATCGACCGGCTCAGACAACTGAGCGGCAAAGGCTTCCAACTCCGCCAACAGCTCGGGCGGCAAGGCTTCGCCGTCCTGCGGCAAAGCAGCGCCTTCAACCCCGGGCTCCACCGGCCCCTGTTCCAGCGCTGCCTGAATCTGCTGCATCAACTGAATAAAGAGTTGCTCAAACGCATCCTGAGCCCCAGCCTGCTGGGGATCAGCGCTATTGACGCTACCCGAAGCCCCGGCCGAAATGGGTCCGGGTGCAATCATCGGCATCGAAGACATGGCTTTCTCCTGACTATCGCTGAGTAGGACACTGCAAAGAAAAGGCCAATCTGGAAATCTTATCTACACATGAGGGGAGCGAGCCTATTCAGGCTCAAGTTGAAAGGGTGGCAGATCAGCAGCTAACCCGTGCTAGCCATCGACCCGAGGGCGAGAGCGCCGACTCTGAGCCAGCTCATCGATCTGTTTCTGCAGCAGCTTCTCTTCATCACGCGCCTCCTGCTGCGCCGCCCGATCGATCAACGACTCCATCGCCCGCTCGCGACCGCTGGCCTGATGCCAAGTCTGCTTGGCACGGTCGAGCAATTGACGACAGAACTCGATCTGGCGACGCTGCTGAGCCAATGCATCCAACAAACGGTGCTTGAACGACTGCAGCCGCTGCAATTGATCGATAGCGACACCATCGCGACCGGTCTGCAACAGACTCTGCTGATAGTCGGCCAGGTATTGCTCCAACTGAACCAACTTCTGCTGCTCGGCGAGCAGCTGCTGCTGGGCCGCTCCCAGCTGCTGCTCAGCCTCCTTACGACGACGTTCCGCCAGATGCTGGACCGGTCGCAGGCGCTTCGATCGTTTCATGGCTCAACCCCTAGCCAGGCTGTGGCGGCGTCATCGCCGCGACCGGCTGCAGCTGCTGAGTTTCCGGTGCCGGAGGTGGCGTCAACACCTGTACCAACTGCTGCATGCTGTCGAGGAAACTCACGCTCTCATCCAGCCCCTGGCGTAGGAATTGACGGAAATGAGGAACCCGCTCGATGGCCCGATCGATCTCCGGATCCGAGCCCGCCACATAGGCGCCGACACTGATCAGATCACGGTTCTGCTGAAAACGGGAGTAGATCTGCTTGAGCTGCTGCGCCATCTGAAGATGCTGCGGCGCCACCACCTGGGGCATCGCCCGGCTGATCGAAGCCTCGATATCGATGGCCGGATAGTGTCCCTCTTCGGCCAACTGCCGCGACAGCACGATATGGCCGTCCAGAATCGCCCGGGCGGCGTCGGCGATCGGATCCTGCTGATCATCGCCCTCGGTCAGCACGGTATAGAAAGCGGTAATGGAGCCACTTCCCTCGGCGCCGTTACCGGCCCGCTCCACCAGCTTCGGCAATCGCGCAAACACCGACGGCGGATAACCCTTGGTCGCCGGCGGCTCCCCCACCGCCAACGCGATCTCGCGCTGGGCTTGGGCGTAGCGGGTCAACGAATCCATCAGCAGCAACACGTTCTTACCCTGATCACGGAAGTGCTCGGCGATCCGTGACGCCAACTCCGAGGCGCGCAAACGCATCAATGGCGAGTCATCGGCCGGCGACGCCACCACTACCGAGCGGGCCAACCCCTGCGGACCGAGACTGTGATCGATAAACTCTTTAACTTCTCGACCCCGCTCGCCGATCAGCCCGACCACGATGATCTCGGCCTCGGTAAAACGGGTCATCATCCCCAGCAACACCGACTTACCGACCCCGGAACCGGCGAACAATCCCAGTCGCTGCCCCCGACCGACGCTAAGCATCGCGTTGATCGCCTTGATACCGACATCGAGCGGCTGATGAATCGGCTGACGAGAGAGCGGATTGATGGTCGGACCGCTAAGTCCGACCTCGGCCTCGGCATTAAGCGGCCCACGATCATCCAACGGCTGTCCGACACCGTTCAGGATCCGCCCCAGTAGCTGCGGACCGACCGGCACCTTGCTACCGCCACTGAGCGGCCTGACCTTGGCGCCAGGGTAGAGTCCTTCGATCGGCTCCAGCGGCATCAGGAAGATACTGTCATCGCCAAAGCCCACCACCTCGGCCTCCACCGACAGCGACGGGTTGACCTCGATCCGACAATAACTGCCGATCGCACTGCGAAGCCCTTTGGCCTCCAGGGTCAGACCGACCAGCCGGGTGATCTGCCCCTGCACAGCCGGTTCCGATGGGCGCAACGGTCGCTGACTGCGTTGCTGCAGCCGCTCAACCAGCCGGATCGGCATCGTCATCACCCGCCTCGGCGGCTCCCAGCACCTGTTCGACCACCTGGCTGAAGCGGGCTTCGACACTGTAATCCAGATAGCTGCATTCGCCTCGAACCCTCAAACCGCCGGGACTCAACG
Organism: Motiliproteus coralliicola; assembly: GCF_003345655.1. GTDB lineage: Bacteria > Pseudomonadota > Gammaproteobacteria > Pseudomonadales > Balneatricaceae > Motiliproteus > Motiliproteus coralliicola. Next base: position 116,953 of record NZ_QQOH01000002.1, on the reverse strand, counting down.
CCGGATCGACCGCGACTTCCCAGTTGGCCCGCTCCTGCTCACGCACCTCAATCAGCAAGGCCTCGTCGTCGGGATGAACAAAGAAACACAGCTGCTGGGCCTGCTGCGGCAACGCATCGAGCGATTCGGCAATCGCCTGACGCAGCAATTCCGGTCGAGTCTTGAGCTCGCGCCGCACCACCGCCTCGGCGGTATCGACCACCAACCGCATCAATGCCTGATCCAGCCCTTCGAGCTGAGCCTCCATCGGCTTCTGCAGCTCAGCAATGGCCGACGCCAGCCGGCCCTTGAGGGCGCTTATCTCCGCTTCGGCCTGTTGATAGGCGGCCTGATAGCCTTCGCTGCGACCGCTCTCCAACCCTTCGGCATGGCCTTGCTGGCGCCCTTGCGCCAACCCTTCGGCCAGCCCATCCTGACGCGCCTGCTCGCGCAGCTTTTCCATCTCCGCAACGGTCAGCGGCGCCGAACTGATCGGACGATCGGGCGGAGGTGCGGCCGGATCGGCCTGCTTATCGGTAAACGGCGAACGCACCACATGCTGGCCACCAACCCGGGGGAAATCCCAGGTTTTCAAGGCTCTCAACTCGGCGGCGGGGATCCGCCCGGTGCTGGTCTTCTTGTTAGTCACGCCCACCTCAGGCAGGAAGGTTTTATCAAAGACGCCCATCCAGACGGACGGGGTACTGCTGTCATACTGACTATAGCGCCATTGGCGACTGACAACCGCGTTAGATCATCTCTTCGCCGCCGCCGCCCAGCATGATCTCGCCCTCGTCCGCCAGACGACGGGCCACGGTAAGAATCTCTTTCTGGGCATTCTCGACGTCACTGAGCTTGACCGGCGGCGAAGCCTCGAGATCGTCACGCAGCAGCTCGGCGGCACGCTTGGACATATTCTTGAAGATCTTCTCCTGCAACGCGGTATCGGCGCCCTTCAACGCCACCACCAGAATATCGGTGGAGATCTCACGCATGATGGTCTGGATCGCACGATCATCGACATCGGCCAGGTTGGCGAACACGAACATCAGGTCCTGAATCTCATCACTCAGGTCTTCGTCGACCTCGCGAATCGCTTCCATCACCGTAGCCTCGGTGGAGGTATCGAGGAAGTTCATAATATCGGCCACCACTTTGACGCCACCCATATCGGTGGTCTTGGTGGATCCGGCGCCGGTAAACTGGCGCTCGAGAATATCGTTCAACTCCTTCAGCGCCGCCGGCTGAACCGATTCCAGCGCCGAGATTCGCATCAGGATATCGATCCGCACCTTGTCTTCGAAATAGGTCATCACCTGGGCGGCCTGATCCGGGTCCAGATAGGACACCACGATCGCCTGGATCTGCGGATGCTCATAGCGGATCACATCGGCCACCTGGCGCGCTTCCATCCACTTCAAGGTGTCCAGACCGCGGGTGTTGCCACCCTCCAGAATACGGTCGATCAGACTGCCGGCCTTATCCGCCCCCAACGCCTGGGTCAGCACGGTACGGATATAGTCATCCGAGCCCACCCCTAAACCGGTCTGGTTGCCGACCGTATTGAGGAAGTCGCTCATCACCACCTCAACCTGGTCCTGCTGCACATTGGCCAGCTCCGCCATCGCGGTACCGATGCGCTGCACTTCCTTAGGGCCCATATGCTTGAGCACTTCGGCAGCATCGGCCTCACCAAGGCTCATCATCAGGATTGCGGCCCGCTCGACCGGATTCAGGGTTTTGTTATCACTCATCGGTGGCCAACCACTGCTTGACGACGTTAGCTACACGACCGGGATCTTCCGCCACCAGGGTACGAACCGCATCGATCTGACGCTCATAACTATCATTAGGCCCCGGCAGCAGCGCCTCACCGCTGACCTCATCCGCCTCGCCGATATCGCCTTCGATCCCCTCCAGCTCGCCACCGATCGCTTCACCGGCAACCGGTGCCGCCGCTGCCGTCGACAGGTTCTTCAGGATCGGACGCAATACGCCGAACACGATCAACAGTACAAACAGTGCGCCACCAACCTTCTTGGCAATATCCCAGAACCAGGGCTGCTCCCACATCGGCACTTCAGGTAGCGCCTCGACCGGATCCGGAGACGCGAACGGAGTATTGATCACATTGACACTGTCGCCACGAGCGGCGGAGTAGCCAACCGCATCACGCACCAGCAACGTCAAGCGCTTCAGGTCATTCTCATTCCAGGGCTTACGCTCGGTCACCGCCCCGTCCGCATTACGCTCGACCAGATCATCGACCGCCACCGCTACGGTCAGGCGCCGGACCCGACCCTGCTGGTGACGGGTATAGCTGATGGTACGATCCAGCTCATAGTTCCGGGTCGACTGGCTGCGAGAACTGTCTCCGCCGGCGCCCACGCCACCAAAGCCACCCTCAACTGCGCCAGTCTCCGGCACCGCCGCCGCTCCCGGCGGCTGGTTGGACAATGCGCCAGGCACCCCGGTTGCACCCAAAGCACCACCACGGCTCTCATTCAGCAGCTGCTCGGATCGCAACGAGGGCAGATCTGGGTTGTAGAGTTCGTCGGTCTGCTCCACCGCGGTAAAGTCCACATCGGCGGACACCTCGGCCCGGAACCGTCCCAGCCCCACCACCGGTTCAAGAATTCCGCGCACCCGCGTTGCCAGGCGTTCTTCCACCTTGCGCACATATTCCAGCTGCTTGGCGGCCATACCGACCTCTTCGTCGGCATCCTGGCTATTGAGCAAGCGCCCCTTCTGGTCCACCACGGTTACATCACGGGTATCGAGCGACGGAATACTGGAGGCGACCAGATTGGCAATCGAAGCCACCTGGATCTTGCCCAGTTCGCGACCGGAGAACAGCTCGACAAACACCGACGCGGTGGGCTTACGACTATCACGGACAAACACTGACTGTTTCGGCAGCGCCAGGTGAACCCGGGCACTCTTGACCGCCAGCAGACTGGAAATGGTCCGAGCTAACTCCCCTTCCAGACCGCGACGGAAGCGGGTCGTCTCCATAAACTGGCTGGTTCCCAGCGCCTGCTCCTGGTCGAGCAGTTCAAAGCCGACGTTGCTACGCCCACTGAGCCCCTGGGCCGCCAGTTTTAAGCGGGCCTGATGTATTTTGTCTGCCGCCACCAGCAGCGCGCCGCTGCCGCCGTCGATCTTGTAGGGGATCTGACTCTGGACCAGCGTATCGATAATTTCGTTGGCATCGAGGGTATTCAAGTCGTTGAGCAACGGACGGTACTCCGGCTCCTGCGACCAGAGCACCACCGCAAAGCCGATCGCCACACTGGCAGCCAAGCCCACCATCAGACCGATCTGGCGGAAGATACCCAGGCGGTTAAAGCCCTCTACCGCACCAAATCCACCCGCTGTTGCTGGAACACCCTCTGTAGCCACTTACCCGAACCCTCAATCAGATTGGCATCTTGGAGATATCTTCGTAGGCCGAAACCAGACGGTTACGGACCTGGGTCATCGCCTGAAACGAGACACTGGCTTTCTGCAGCCCGATCATCACCTGCGGCAGATCAACGCTGGGATCACCCTTCTCGTAGGCAGTCACCAGCTTAGAGGAGGCGCTCTGGGTCTCATTAACGCTGTCGATGGCGCGCTTGAGCAGATTACCAAAGCTACCCGGCTCGATCTTCGACGCCGGATCAACACCCGCGGCAGCGCCCGGCGCCTCAACAGGCTGCACACCCTGTTGCGCCTGCGTTTTTAACGCCCGCATCTGAGCCAGAACATTTTGAATATCTGCGCGTTCCGCTTTCACCACTCTTCCCCTGGTCAGGCGCCCTGCCCGAGCGACAAAAAACCATCATCGACAATTATTTGACGACTAATAATTGGCGACCTTACCACAAACGTCATAAATACCGCAGCCAAACTGACAAATAAATGACACTAATTATGAAAACCCACTGCCGACATACCTAAAAATGCAAATAACGCGCCAAATAGTCAGCCAGCACAAAAAAAGGGCCACAACAGGGCCCTTATTTGCACCGAAAGGAAATCGCTTAAAGCTTGGGCGCCTCCCCGAACTTCAACCGCACATACATCAACGCCACGGTAATGGCATCGCCCAGCGCCGTGTGTCGCTCCAGCATCGGCAGGTTGAGCTTATTGGCAATGGTGTCGAAGCGCAGATCCACATCACCGCCGATCGACTTCCATTTAACGATGTCGTGATAGACATGGGACAGCTCGATAGCCTTGTTCGGCAAACCGAAGCCGTAACGAGGACGCAAAAACTTATCCAGCATGTTGATATCGAAATTGACGTAATAGCCGAGAATCGGGCGATTACCAACAAAGTCGAGCACCTGCTCCAGCGCCTCTTCGATCTCAACCCCTTCGCTCAGATCCATCGCTCGGATCTTGTGAATCACGATGGAGTCACCGGTCAGGCTCTTGGGCGGCTTGAGCTTGATATCGAGCCGCTCGCTGGTCTTGACTCGGCGCCCCTTGATCCGCACCGCCCCGATAGAGAGGATCTCGGCCTCCTTGACATCCAGACTGGTGGTTTCGCAGTCAAGGGAAACCACCTCGTCGCCTTCATAGGGCTCAAATAGATGGCCGTAGGGACCATCCCGGTGCTGTTTTCGCTCTTTGTAGACTTTGAACTTCCGCAACACGCTAGTGCACCTCCTTTAGCGATCCAGATGGAATCGCATCGACAGATGTTTCTTAAATTCTTTTACCACCTTCAAGGCCTCACGCAACAGGTCCTTGTCAAGCCTGTCCAGGCGGTCAGGGATGATCAGGTTAGGCGATTCGTTGAAGTCCTCATTATCCATCCGCAGCAACTGTTGCTGCAGACGGATCTGGACGAAGATCGACAGCGCCTCAACCAGATCATTACCCTGCTGCTTTTTCAATGCCCCCGCTTCGATCAGTGCATCGATCCGTTTAAAGGTATTGGTTTCCAAGATCCGATGCTGAAGCGCCAACGTTCTGACACCATGCACGATCGGGAACACCCCGCCCTTCTTGATATCGATACCACTGTCTTTGCTCTTGATGCCGCCAAAGAAGGTCAGCGGGGTATCAAACTCCAATGAAGCCTTGACGAAGTGGGAGAAGAACACCTCGTTATTATGCATCTGGCGCAGGAACCAGTTACGCGCCGCTTTGAACAGCGCCGGGTTACCGGCCACCGGCTTGGCATCGACGGCGATCGCCAGATTCATCAACGCATCGCCCTCGGCCTTATTGGCCCAGTGATTGAGCCGCTGACTCCAATCCCCCAGATGCTGCACCCAATAGGGGTTGGAGACCATGATATTACCGGGACACTCGGGATAGCCGAATTCGATCAGGGTATCGGTAAAGGTCTGCAGCACCTTTTCCCGGTCCGGCCAATCCAGCCCATCGCGCATGATCACACCGTTATCCTGGTCGGTCTTCATGATCTGCTCGCCACGGCCCTCGCTACCCATTACCACCAGACAGACATGGGGCAGGATATCCTCGGGAACTAGCAGCGTGAACAACTTGGCCATGACCCGCTCATTCATCGCCGCCACCAGATCCATCGCAAAGCGCGCTTTGACGCCATGGGAGACCAGCGACCGAATCAGGTCGTTCAGGCCATGGGCCGCCCGGGATAGATCCTCAATGGTAGCCGCGCGCTGAATCCGCAATCCGATCACATGGGAGTGGCTGGAGAAATAACTGAGCACATCGGTCAGTTCGATCACCCCCATCAACTTGGTGTCGTCCATCACCACAACCCGTTCGATATGCTGCAGCGTCATCAACGTCAATGCGTTAAACAGGTAATCCCCCGCCTCGACGGTGATCAATCGGTAGCTGGCGATATCCGCCACCGGAGTCGACAGCGGTACCTCCTTCAGCACCGCGGCATTGAGCAGATCGGTTCCGGTCACGATACCGTAGCGCCCACCACGCTTTACCAACACCGAGTCGGCGTGCTTTTCGCGCATCAACGCAGTGGTCTCCTTGATCGTGGTCTCTTCCAGCACGATCAACGGATCACGCATCACCTCGCCATCGACCTGGGCGAGCATGAATTCCGCCATCCCCTGCTCTTCGCCCTGCTGCTCGTGGATCTCGGTTTTGGCAGCCAGCGTACGACTGAAGTAATCACCGAAGCGCGGATTGCTGTAAACCAGCTCCAGCAACAGCTTGGTGGGCAGGATGTGAGCGATGGTCTCCTCTTCGGCCACGAAGTTGTGGATCGCCTTGCCTTTCAAGGCCGACCAGGCACCAAAATAATCCTCATCACCGTAATGAACGAAGACGTGCTCATCCTCGCCTTCCTTAGACTCACTCTCACGCACCTTGCCCTTGAGAATGATGAACAACCCTTCCGGCGCTTCACCGGCGGTAATCAGGTTCTCTCCCTGCTGGTAGTAACCGATGTCCAGATTGTTTTGTAGCAATGCCAGCTCGTTCGGCTCCAACAGGCTGAACGGCAAATTCTCTGCATTAAATTCCTGTGCCATCTATTTCATCCCTCTACAAGCTCGGTCAAGAGCACTTGGCAAGAATACCATCGACCCAGCCCTCTACTGTTTCATACTGGGCGTAGAACCCCAAATGTAAAAAAGGCGCACCAGTAACCGTACCGGTGCGCCTTGCTTTCACTCAGTGACTAAGTCACCGGCAACTCGATCAGTGCGCGTGGGCCTCACCAGCACCGCGGGGGATACGGATATCCTCAACGATGTGCTGAATCTCTTCAGGCGGAGGCGGAGTCATCGAGGAAACGATGAACGCAGTGATGAAGTTCAGGATCATACCGACGGTACCGAAGCCTTCAGGGGAGATACCCATGAACAGCTCGTCTTTGGTACCACCCATGAACTTGAAGTAGATGATGTAAGCCATGGTAGTACTGATACCAACGATCATACCGGCTACCGCACCTTCTTTGTTCATGCGCTTGGAGAAGATACCCATGATGATGACAGGGAAGAACGAGGAGGCGGCCAGGCCGAAGGCCAGCGCGACCACGATCGCTACGAACCCTGGAGGGTTGATACCGAAGTAACCGGCAACACAGATCGCAACGATGGCAGCCAGACGGGCGTACATCAGCTCCTGCTTGTCAGAGATATTCGGGTTAATGGTCTTCTTCATCAAGTCATGCGAGATCGCTGTAGAGATTACCAGCAGCAGACCGGCCGCAGTCGACAGTGCCGCAGCAACAGCACCGGCAGCAACCAGCGCGATTACCCAGCCCGGCAGCTGTGCGATTTCCGGGTTGGCCAGTACCATGATGTCACGGTCTACGTAGACTTCGTTGGCGTACTGAGCATCACCCACGGCTTTCGGCTCGCTAACCAGGTTGGTAACAACCCGTGAACCGTCAGCGTTACGGTTTTCGCCGTCAAACGCCGGCTTACCTTTACCGGTGAACGCCTTACCTGCAGCGTACTGAACCTTGCCGTCACCGTTGTAGTCGTTCCAACCGATCAGACCAGCAGTCTCCCAGTTTTTGAACCACTCAGGCATCTCGGTGTAGGCAGTACCGTTACCGTCAGCACCGTTTACGGTCTTGATCAGGTTGTACTTACCGAAGGCAGCAACACCCGGAACCGCGGTGTACAGGATCGCGATGAACATCAGCGCCCAACCTGCGGAAGAACGAGCATCCTTAACACGCGGTACGGTGAAGAAACGTACGATTACGTGCGGCAGACCCGCAGTACCACACATCAGTGCAGCGGTCAGGAAGAACATATCCAGGGTGGACTTGTTACCCGAGGTATATTCCTTGAAGCCCAGATCGGTCGACAGTTGGTCAACGGTCGCCAGGATCGATTGGCCGCTATCCAGGGTAGCACCCAGGCCGGTTTGCGGCAGGATGTGACCAGTGATCTGGAAGGAAAGGAACAGAGCCGGGATGGTGAAGGCCAGGATCAGTACACAGTACTGAGCAACCTGGGTGTAGGTGATACCCTTCATACCGCCGAGAACGGCGTAGAAGAATACGATCGCCATACCAAGAACAACACCAGTATTGATGTCAACGTGCAGGAAGCGCGAGAACACGATACCAACACCACGCATCTGACCTGCAACGTAGGTGAAGGAGATGATGATGGTACAGATTACCGCGATAACACGGGCGAAGTTGGAGTAGTAACGATCACCAACGAAGTCCGGCACAGTGAACTTACCAAACTTACGCAGGTAAGGAGCCAGAAGCATCGCCAGCATTACGTAACCGCCGGTCCAGCCCATCAGGTAGGCTGCGCCGTCACGGCCGATGAACGAGATAATACCCGCCAGTGAGATGAATGATGCAGCGGACATCCAGTCAGCCGCGGTCGCCATACCGTTAGCAATCGGCGGTACACCACCACCGGCAACGTAGAACTCTTTGGTGGATCCGGCTTTCGCCCAGATCGCAATGCCGATATAGAGTGCGAAAGACGCCCCTATAAAGACAAAGTTGAGGATATCTTGAGTACCCATAAAATAGCCGTCCTATTTAATTTTTTATTATTTTGAGCTGTTACTCGTGAACGTCGTACTTCTCGTCGAGCTTGTTCATGCTCACTGCGTAAGCAACGATCAAGCCACAGAACACGAAAATGGAGCCCTGCTGAGCGAACCAGAAGCCAAGCTGGAATCCGAAGAACGGAATCGCGTTAAGCTGTTCGATAAACAGGATGCCGCAGCCATAAGAGACTACGAACCAGACCGCAAGGTAAGAGAAAATGATCTTCAGATTCTCTTTCCAATAAGCCTCGGCATTTTCTTTGCTAATGCTCATGGCACATTCCTTCTACTTGTTGTTATTGAGACAGAGGTTGGAAAAAGTACACTCAGAAATCTAACAAAGCCGTTTTTCAAACAAACCCCCGACTTTAGTCTGAACGCCCTTTTTGACCTTTCCGCCCCTCCTTAAAAAAACTGAAAAAGCCTTTTTATTCAAGGCAGTGAAAGCTTAGCATTGAGCGACGACAAGGCAGCTAGACCATGGTCTTAACCGGCACAATTTCAGACTTTGGTATGATCAAAAAACGTTAAAAAACGAGCGACATCGCTATGGAAGACACCCTGCTGGACGGCTGGTTTATCATCTTTATTTCGCTGACCTACGTCGGCATCCTGTTCGCCATCGCCTCTTTCGGCGAGCGCCATGCCGAGCAGATCTTCAGCTCCCGCTCAAGACCAGTGATCTACAGTTTGTCGCTGGCGGTCTACGCCACCTCCTGGACCTTTTACGGTGCGGTCGGCCGGGCCAGCACCAACGGCTGGGAATTTCTGGCCACCTACCTGGGGCCGATTCTGACCTTTATCCTGCTATGGAAGGTGTTCACCAAGATCGTGATGGTGAGCAAGCAGCAGAACATCACCACCATCTCCGACTTTATCGCCTCGCGCTACGGCAAGAGCCAGAATCTGGCGGTACTGGTGACCTGTATCGCGGTGCTCGGCATCGTGCCCTATATCGCCCTGCAGCTCAAAGCGGTGGCGATGAGCTACGATGCCCTGACCGCCGCAGCTAGCGCCGAGAGCGCCGGAGGGAGCGATACCGCACTGTTTGTCGCCCTGCTGATGGCGCTATTCTCGATCCTGTTCGGCACCCGCCATATTGACGCCACCGAACACCATGAAGGGATCGTGCTGGCGATCGCATTCGAATCACTGGTCAAGCTGGCCGCCTTTATTGCCGTCGGCCTGTATGTGACCTTCGGCATTTTTGACGGCTTCGACAACCTGTTCAGCCGCGCCACCGAGGAGCTGTCCCAAAACGAGAATTTCCGCACCGATTTCATCGAGCACAGCTTTATCACCGAAACACTGCTGGCGGTGTTCGCCATCATCTGCCTGCCGCGCCAGTTCCATGTCGCCGTGGTTGAGAACGCCGACCCCAAAGATCTGCGCACCGCCCGCTGGATGTTCCCGGGCTACCTGATTTTGGCCAGCCTGTTTGTGCTGCCGATCGCCACCGCCGGGATGCTGACATTTCCCGACGGCAGCGTCGATGCCGACACTTTCGTACTGACGCTACCGCTGGCGGCCGAACAGAACGCGCTGGCAATGGTGGCCTTTATCGGCGGTCTGTCGGCGGCCACGTCGATGGTCATCGTCGCCACCATCGCCCTTAGCACCATGGTCTGTAACGACATCATCATGCCGACCCTGCTGCGGATGCCCTGGCTGAAGCTGTCCCAGAACAAAGACCTGGGGGCGCTACTGCTGCGGGTACGGCGACTGACGATCTTCGTGCTGATGCTGCTGGCCTACTTCTACTACCGCATCTACGGCGATTCCGGCAGCCTGGCTTCCTTCGGCCTACTGGCCTTTGTCGCCGTAGCCCAGTTTGCCCCGGCGATGTTCGGTGCCGTGCTCTGGAAACAGGGCAATCGCCAAGGCGCTCTGGCCGGTATCGGTGCCGGATTCGCGCTCTGGCTCTACACCCTGGTGCTGCCGATCATGTCCAAGGCGGGCCTGCTGCCGACCGAAATCGAAGCCCTGATCTGGCAGTTCCACTGGCTCGATCCCCACGCCCTGTTCGGCATCGAATTCGGCAACAGCCTGACCCACGGTACGTTCTGGAGCCTGTCGGTTAACTGCCTGCTGTTTGTGGGTGTCTCAAAGCTGACCGGACAACGCCTGATCGATCGCATCCAGGCCAGCACTTACGTGGACACCCGCAGCAGCGTCGGCGGCGACCCGCTGCATGCCCAGAGTGGCTCCAGCAGCGTCGGCGACCTGCAACTACTGACCGAACGCTTCCTCGGCATTGAACGCGCCCGTAGCGCCTTTAATGCCTTCGCCGCCCAACGCGGTGAAGACCCGCCCATCAGCGGCGACGACGCCACCCCGGAACTGATCGATTATATTGAGCGACTGCTGGCCGGCGTCATCGGCGCTTCCTCGGCCCGGATCCTGATGGCCTCGACCCTCCGCGGCCGCGATATGCAGCTGGGCGACGTGGTCACCATCGTCGACGAAGCCAGCAAAGTGCTGAAATTCAACCGTTCACTGCTGCAGTCGACGATTGAAAATATCAACCAGGGCATCAGCGTGGTCGACGCCCAGATGCGCCTGGTGGCCTGGAACCGTCGCTACCTGGAGATGTTCCACTACCCCGACGGCCTGATCTGCATCGGCCGCCCGATCGCCGAGATCTTCCACTACAACGCCAAGATGGGCGAATACGGCCCCGGCGATCCCAGCAATCATGTCAGCCTGCGGATGGAAACCCTCGCCTCGGGCGAACCACACTCCTATATTCGCTACCGCCAGGACGGTACCGTGTTGGAGATCCAGGGCAACCCGATGCCCGGCGGCGGTTACGTCAATACCTACCTGGACATCACCGATCACAAACGCACCGAAGAGGCGCTGCGCGAGAGCGAACAGAGCATTCGACTGTACACCGACAACGTCCCGGTGCTGATCGCCTATCTCGATAACGAACAGCGCTACCTGTTCGTCAACAAGGCCTACGCCAAGACCTTCGACATCGCCGACCGTCACGCCATTACCGGCACCCCCTGCTACAAGATTCTGGAGCGGATGCAGTACGACAGCCGCACCCCCTTCATCAACAAAGCCCTGCAGGGTGAGCGGCAGGACTTCGAGATCAAGCTGCCGCCGCGTCAGGACGGCCAGGTGCGCTATGCCGACGTGACCTACATTCCCCATATTGGTGATTACGGCGACGTACTGGGCTACTTCACCCTGTACCAGGACATCACCGAACGCCGGATGGCCGAACAAGCGCTGCAGGAAACCAACGAAAACCTGGAGCACCGGGTTCACGAGCGCACCCAGGCGATCACCGCTATCAACCGAGAGCTGCGCAAAGAGAACACCATTCGCGCCCTGATCGAGGATGAGCTACGCCAGGCCAAGTCCGATGCCGAAGCGGCCAACATCGGCAAGACCCGCTTCCTGGCGGCTGCCAGCCACGACCTACTGCAGCCGCTGAATGCCGCCCGTCTGTTCGCCTCGGCCCTGGCCCAACAATCCCATGACGACAGCACCAACGCCCTGGTTCAGAATCTGGACGGCTCGCTGAAAGCGGCCGAAGAGCTGCTGGTGACCCTGCTGGATATCTCCAAGATCGACGCCGGGGCGCTGGAGCCGAAACCGAGCCACTTCTGCCTCGACAAGCTGTTCAACACCCTGCAGGCCGAATTCACCGTACTGGCCAATGAGAAAAATCTTGGATTCCGCTGCGTCCACACCCGCCAAGTGATCCACAGCGATCAGCAACTGCTGCGACGGGTGCTGCAGAACTTCCTCTCCAATGCGATCCGCTACACCCAAGAAGGACGGATACTGCTCGGCTGTCGCCGGATTCGTGGCCACCTCCGGATCGAAGTCTGGGATACCGGGGTCGGCATCCCGGAAAGCAAGATCGGCGAAGTATTCGAAGAGTTCCGTCGCATCGACAACCCCAAACACTCCCAAGTCAAAGGTCTGGGACTGGGGCTGGCGATTACCGAACGGATCGCTCGGATGATGAACCACCCGCTTAAGGTCCGCTCCTGGCCCAGCAAGGGCACCGTGTTCAGCGTCGACGTCCCGCTGGGTGACCCCAACCAGGTGCGCCAGGCCCGCAGCGGCACCAGTGCCGGCAAACGCGCCAGCAACCTGGCCGGCATCCGGGTGCTCTGTATCGACAACGAACCCAACATCCTCAACGGCATGGAAGCACTGTTGAACGGCTGGTCCTGCGACGTGCGAACCGCCACCCACGAACAGAGCTTTATCGACAGCCTCACCGAGAGTCCGTTCGAGCCCGATATCATCCTGGCCGACTACCACCTGAGCGAAACCCATACCGGGGTATTGGCGCTGAAGAACCTGCACTCGCACTGGGAGCACAACGTACCTGCGATCGTGATTACGGCCGACCGCACCGATGAGGTGAAGCAGGATATCGCCGACTACGGCGCCCAGGTGCTGCACAAGCCGATGAAACCCGCTCAGCTACGGGCGATGATGAACACGGTGCTGGCCCATCGATAGCCGGCACTTTTCACGGGCACAAAAAAACCGGGCGTTGCCCGGTTTTTTATTATCTAGCGCTTATCAGCTCATTTCGGTCTTGGGTGGCTCAACCCCCATCCGACTGGCTTCGATTACCGCCTGGGTTCGGCTATGGACGCCCAGCTTACGAAGGATCGCGGTAACGTGAGCCTTGATGGTCGCCTCAGAAACGTTCAGCTCGTAGGCGATCTGCTTGTTCAGCAGCCCTTCGGTCAGCATCATCAGTACGCGGAACTGCTGCGGTGTCAGCGAACCCAGCTTCTCGGCAAACTCGGCATCTTCCGAGGTAACACTGGCATCACCGTCGGCGACTTCCTGCGGCAGCCAGACTTCACCTTCCAGCACGGCCTGAATCGCTTCCGAGATCGTTTCCAGCGGTGCCGACTTAGGGATGAAACCGGATGCGCCGTATTCGATCGCCCGCAGCATCACCTGCGGCTCTTCGCTACCGGACACCACCACCACCGGCATACTGGGGTTTTGACCACGCAGGTAGGCCAAGCCAGTAAAGCCGCTGGTGCCGGGCATGTGCAGATCGAGCAAGACCAGATCAGCATCATCGTGAGCTTCAACAGTTTCCTGCAGTGAAGCCAGGGAATCGGTTTCGATCATCTCGACCCCGGATACCGCCTGACTGACGGCTTGTTTCAACGCCGCACGAAACAAAGGATGGTCATCCGCGATGATAATTTTCTGGGCTAGCTGCATCCTATCTCGTCCTCCATAGGCCTTACTTCAGAAGGCTCTAGACACAAAAAAACTCCCCTAGTGTAAAACACCTAGGGGAGTTTTCAACTACTGCTAATATGCGGCCGGCTAAAGCCGCATACCCCGCTTAGTCTTTCCGGTTCTGACGGTTGTTGATCAGATCATCAACAACGGTCGGATCGGCCAGGGTCGAAGTATCGCCCAGGCTACCGAAATCGTCCTCGGCCACCTTACGCAGAATTCGACGCATGATCTTACCGGAACGCGTCTTCGGCAGACCCGGAGCAAACTGAACCAGGTCCGGCGTCGCGATCGGGCCGATCTCGGAACGAACCCAGGTGCGCAGCTCTTTGAGCAGCTCGTCGGACTCTTCGATACCAGCCTGCAGAGTCACGTAGACGTAGATACCCTGACCCTTGATGTCGTGCGGGTAACCCACCACGGCGGCCTCGGCCACTTTCGGGTGCGCAACCAGCGCCGATTCAACTTCGGCGGTACCCATACGGTGGCCGGAGACGTTGATGACGTCATCGACACGACCGGTGATCCAGTAGTAACCGTCTTCGTCACGACGGGCACCGTCACCGGTGGTGTAGTAGCCCTTGAAGGTGGAGAAGTAGGTCTGAACGAAGCGATCGTGATCACCCCAGATAGAGCGACCCTGGCCCGGCCAGCTATCGGTGATAACCAGGTTACCATCGGTGGCACCCTCGAGAATGTTGCCTTCGTTATCGACCAGCGCCGGCTGTACACCGAAGAACGGACGGGTCGCAGAACCCGGCTTGGCAGCGGTCGCACCCGGCAGCGGCATAATCATCATGCCGCCGGTTTCAGTCTGCCACCAGGTGTCAACGATCGGGCAACGGCCCTGACCAATGATACGGTGGTACCACTCCCAGGCCTCCGGGTTGATCGGCTCACCCACGGAGCCCAGCACCTTCAGGGTCGACAGATCGGAATCACCCAGCACGTCCTCGCCCTGCTGCATCAGTGCACGAATTGCGGTCGGTGCGGTGTAGAACTGGTTAACCTTATGCTTCTCGATCACACGACCGAAGCGGGAGTTGTCCGGATAGCTCGGTACACCTTCAAACATCAGGCTGGTGGCACCGTTGGCCAGCGGACCATAAACGATGTAGCTGTGACCGGTTACCCAACCCACGTCCGCTGTACACCAGTAGATGTCACCGTCCTTGTAGTCGAAGGCATACTGGTGGGTCATGGAGGCGTAGACCATGTAACCGCCGGTGGTGTGCTTCAGACCTTTCGGCTGACCGGTAGAACCGGAGGTGTAGAGGATGAACAACGGATCTTCGGCACCCATCTCTTCCGGGGCACACTCGGTGCTGGCATCAGCAACGATCTCTTCGTACCAAACGTCACGGCTGTCGTCCCAAGCGATATCACCGCCGGTGCGCTTGACCACGACCACCTTCTTGCAGCACTCGGTGCCAGCATTCTTCAGCGCCAGGTCGACATTGTCTTTCAGCGGAACCGCTTTACCGCCACGCAGACTCTGGTCGGCGGTGATGACGATGTTGGACTGACCGCCTTCAACACGGGCCGCCAGCGCGTCCGGGGAGAAACCGCCGAATACGATCGAGTGAACCGCACCGATACGGGCACAGGCCAGCATCGCAACGGCCGCTTCCGGAATCATCGGCATATACAGGGTGATAACATCGCCCTTCTTGGCGCCCTGGGCTTTCAGTGCGTTGGCAAACTTACACACGCGCTCGTACAGATCGCGGTAGGTGATATTCTCGTCTTCGCTGGGGTCGTCGCCTTCCCAGATGATGGCGACCTGGTCACCGCGGCTCTCCAGGTGACGATCGAGACAGCTGACAGAGGCATTCAGCGTGCCGTCTTCGTACCAGCGGATATCCACGTTGTGCGGATCGAAAGAAGTGTTCTTAACCCGGGTGTAAGGCTTCATCCACTCAATACGACGACCATGCTCGCCCCAGAACCCTTCCGGATCCGTAATCGACTTCTCGTACATGGACAGGTAGGTGTCATTATCGACCCACGACTGGCTGGCGAATTCGGTGTCGACCGGATAGACCTTAGTTTCACTCATGCTGATGCCTCTACTATTTTTAGGAATCTGTTATCGGAATACGGCAACTTTGCTTATTATTGGCAGCCAGGAGGTAGTGCTTTGGCCGCCGGTACGCAACCGAGCCCTATCGCTCGATTTCTGTATCAAACTTTTATACCCAACCACCCTTTGCCCTCTAATTAGACATTGGTCTACGCGACCCCTTTATTGGCCATTTCTACGACCAATTGGCAAAGAGATACCGACACTTTTGGACCACCCATGAACCTACCTATCATCATAGCTTGCGAAATGAGCAGTTCTGACTGGAACGCATTTCCGGTCGCCATCGCCTGGAGTCTGACCGACGGGCGGATCAAATCGACCCTGATTCAGCCCGAGCAGGAGTGGCTCGAACAGGAGCAGCTGCTGAGCCTCGATCCGGATCAGCTATTCATGGAAGGCCACAGCGCCAAGTCTGTGCTGCACGAACTGGTCCAGGACCTTGAGAGCGAACCGCTCTACAGCGCCGATATCGACCAGGTCGGCCAGGCACTGGATCAACTCTATCAGAGTCTTGAAGGCCACAACGACCTGCCGCTACTGCCTCTGCGGCAACTGCTGGAAGATGTCGAGGATGAGATAGAGCCCTGTCGGGAGGAGTGTCAGAGCCTGCTGCAGCTGGACCCCAGCCGAGCCGACGAACAGGTCCGACTCTGGCTGGAGGTCTACGTCCGGCTGATGCAAAACTGACCGGTTAGCTTTTCAGCAACGTATCCACATCGATACCGCTATCACGCATCTGCGCCAACTTATAACGCAGCGTTCGCGGGCTGATGCCCAGCTGGGCCGAGGCGTCCTTACGACTACCTCGATGGGCCCGTAGCGCATCGATGATCAGTTGGTATTCGTGCTGACGCAGATCGTCACCCAGCTGCGGTGATGAAGTCTCCGTCGCTGTCGGCACTGCAGGCGCCGCCGGGGGCAATGAAGCACCGGCCTGCATCGAAGTTGGGTTCAGGCACAGATCGGGCGCCAGAATGGTCGTCCCGGTCTGCAAGATCAGCGCCCGCTGCATTACATTTTCCAGCTCACGCACATTGCCCGGCCAGTCATGGCCCAGCAGCACCGGATGGGCGCTCGGATCCAGTTTGACCCCGACCCGGTTCATCTTGGCGGCGTGCTTGGCCAGCAGGCGCTCGGCCAACGGCACCAGGTCTTCGGGCCGTTCGCGCAGCGAGGCCCAGCGCAGCGGGAAGATATTGAGTCGGTAATACAGGTCTTCACGGAATTTGCCTTCGGCCACGTACTGACCCAGATCGCGATTGGTGGTGGCCAGCACCCGCACATCCAGTTTGATCACCTTGCGACCGCCGATCCGCTCGACCTCCTGCTCCTGCAGCACCCGCAGCAGCTTGGCCTGCAGTCCCAGATCCATCTCCGAGACCTCGTCCAGCAACAAAGTACCGCCATCGGCCTGCTCGAACTTGCCCGGCATACTGGCCACGGCCCCGGTGAAGGCGCCCTTCTCATGGCCGAACAGGGTCGCCTCCAGCATATTCTCCGGAATCGCGGCACAGTTGATCGCCACGAACGGCTGTTCCGCTCGGGGCGAATGGCGGTGAATGTACTGCGCCAGCACCTCTTTACCGGTACCGCTCTCGCCCATGATCAGCACGGTCGAATCGGTTTCCGCCACCCGCTGCGCCAGCTGCAACAGCTGCTTGGCCGATTCGGATTCGGCGATCGGTGCGTCGGCAACACCGGTTCCCAGGCGGGCGCCGGCATGGCGCTCGACGATATCAAGCAGCTGGTCGGGCTCGAACGGTTTGAGCAGGTAATCCACCGCGCCGTTGCGGATCGCATCCACCGCCCGATCCACCGCGCCGTAGGCGGTGATCAGCAATACCGGTAGCGCCGGTTTCATCTGGTTGATGCGGGCCAGCAGATCATGACCATCCATGCCGCCCATATTGACGTCACTGACCACCATATCGACGCTCTCGCGCTGCAGCAGCGCCAGGGCCGCCTCACCCGAGTCGGCTTCGCGGTAACGGTAACCGGCCAGCTCGAGGGTGTCGCAAAGCGCTTCGCGCAGCTCGGCGTCATCCTCAACCACCAGCACACAGGCTTTACTCATTGTTTGACTCCCGATCGGTTACATTCGGCGTTGACGCCGCGTTGGCAGCATTGGTCTGCAGCGCGGCCGGATTTTTGTAGGGCAGTTTAAAGCCGGCAATCGTTCCCTGCCCCGCCACGGAATCGATCACAAAATCACCGTGATGGGCTCGGGCCACCACCTGGGCGACCGCCAACCCAAGGCCGGTACCCTGGGATTTGGTACTGTAGAACGGCTCCAGCGACTGGGCCAGCTGCTGGGCATCCATCCCCGGCCCATCGTCCTGCACCTGCAGCCATAGATACTGCTGATCGATCGGCTGGCTGCGTACCACCAGCTCCCGCGCACCGGCCTGGAGCGCATTGTTGACCAGATTCATCAACGCCCCGACCAACGCCTCACGGTTACACTGCAGCAGCAGAGTCGGTGCCTCATTAATACAGTCGGCGTCGGCATCAGCATGGGTCAGCGGCACATCCAGCGCATCTTCGATCGCGCTGAACAGCTGCTCGGTACTGATCAGGTCGGTCAGCTTGGTTTCGCCCCGGGCGAACACCAGCATGTCACGCACCTGCTGCTCCAGTGAGCTGAGCCGACCCCGAACCTTATTGGCAAACTTGATCCGCTGCTCGTCACGAAGCTCGGGCTTGGTCAGGTGGGCACTGTAGAGCATCGCCGCCGACAACGGCGTACGGATCTGGTGCGCCAGCGACGCCATCATCTTGCCCATAAAGGAAAGCCGCTGAAAATGACCCAACCGCGCCTGCAGCTCGCGGGTTTCGGTCTGATCGGTCAGCAGAATAATCTGCCCCGGCTCGCCCTCCAGCGAACGGGTCGCCAGACTGACCCGGCGGCCGCTCTTGAGCGACACCTCATGACCGTCGTCAACCCGGGGAGCAAAACTACGCTGGATAATTTCGCTCCAGACCTCACCGAGCAGCGGTTCTCCCAGCAGTTCGACGGCGGCGGCATTGCATTCGCTGACCCGGCCCTGGTTATCCAGCACAATCACCCCACCGGGCAGCAGCTGCAGCAGGTTCTCCAGCCGCATCGCGATCCGCTCTTTCTCGGCCAGCTCCTGCTCGCGCTCCTCGGCCTGCTGCTGCAGTTGCTGATTTAGTACCTCGACCTGTTGTTCAAGCTCGACATAGGAGGCATTGAGCTGATCCGACAGCTCATTGAACTGGGCAAAGGCCTCGGCCAGCTCGCGCTCGCGCTTGAGCAGCTGTTCAGGGGTCAGGCTAGGCTTGGAGTCGGTCACGGGCGGCTACCGGAAGCTACCGAATAATCAGAGACGCGCATTATTTGCGTACGATGCCGAACTTACGCATCTTCTCCACCAGCGTGGTGCGGCGGATACTGAGCAGATCGGCGGCACGGGCCACCACGTTGTCGGCTTCGGTCAACGCCTGCTCGATCAGTGACTGCTCCAACTCACCCAAGTACTGCTTCAGATCCAGCCCTTCGGGGGGCAGGTAACTGCTGGCGGTGGACAGCTCGATCATACCGGCATCGTTGATCAGCGGTGCATGCAACGGCTGCTGCAGATGGGCGGGCAGCTCTTCATCTTCCAGATAACGGAATTTCTGCGGCAATTCATTGACGCTGATCACCGCCCCGGGATGCAGAATCGATAACCGTTCGACCAGGTTAGCCAGCTCGCGAACATTGCCCGGCCATTGATGACGTGACAGTGACAGCAGCGCGCTGTCGTGGAATTGAACCTTGCCCAGTCCGCTGCTCTCGGCACGGCTGACCAGCTCGTTCAGCAATGCCGGCAGATCTTCCATCCGCTCCCGCAGCGCCGGCATCTCGATCGGGAATACATTAAGGCGGTAGTAGAGATCTTCGCGGAAGCTGCCATCGGTGATCATGCTGTCCAGATCTTTATGGGTGGCGGCGATGATGCGTACATCCACTTCGATAGTACGGTTACCGCCAACCCGCTCGAAACAGCGCTCCTGCAGCACCCGAAGCAGCTTGACCTGCATCGGCAGCGGCATATCGCCGATCTCATCGAGGAACAGAGTGCCGCCGTCGGCCAGCTCGAAACGCCCCTGGCGGGATGACACCGCCCCGGTAAAAGCGCCCTTTTCATGGCCAAACAGCTCGCTCTCGAGTAGCTCCGGCGGAATCGCACCACAGTTAACAGGCACGAACGGCCCATCAGCCCTAGATGAGCTGTTATGAAGATTGCGGGCCACCACCTCTTTACCGGTGCCGGACTCGCCGGTGATCAGCACGCTAACATCGCGATCGGCAACCTGGGCCATCATCGCCCGCACCCGCCGCATCGGCAGCGAGCCACCAACCAGGTGACTATATAGCTTGGAGTGATCCTCCCACAGCCGCAGCTGGCCATTGGCTGCCTCACGCTGCTGGCGATAGAACTGAGCCTGATGCAATGCGGTCAACAGCTGGCCCTGCTGAAGCGGCAGATCGATCTGCCCCACCAGCATACCCCGCAGCGGCGCACTCAAGCCCTGGGAGCCGATCCAATCGGCAATCGACAGCACCGGCACATGGGGGTCGCGCCCCTGTATTTGGGTCAACAGCGCTTCCAGGGCAACATCTTGGCGACAGTCTCCTAGCACCACCGCCGTCATACCGGGTTCCAACACCCCCGGCTGTTGACTCCAGCCGGCAAAATCTACCGAACGGCAATCGATATCCGAATATTCCAACAACGCCTGGAGCATCCGTGAACGCTCGAGGTTGTCATCGATCAGCAACAGGGAGAGAGAATGACTCATGGCACCGGACTAATTCGTTTTTGGACAACTGCAGTATTGAAAAGCGTCAAAGATTTGTCAATTCGATTTACACTTACAGAGTCAGTTTTTTGGCGTGCTTTTGTTCAGCCTTATCTGAACTCACATCCGGCTAAGGCGTGACTTTTTTTTGACGAAAGCAAAGCCGTATTGCTGCCAAATTTCCATCAGTTTATTTTTTGGCCACCAGAGCAGCGTTAAAACCTAATATAAAACAGCTGTTTGACGAACAATTAGTCTTTTGAATTCAAACAGTTAAAAAAAGCGTCAAAAAATCCAAAAAAAAATCTAAAGGTCCGTTATAGCTCGCCGTTAAGAACTACAACGGATGCTTGGGCACACAGCCCCATCGAGTTGACAGAATGATTAAAGAGCGCCGCGGGATCCCTCCCACCTAATAGAAGCGGCAAAGGAGCTTAAAATGGCAGTTATCAATACAAACGTTGCTTCTCTGAACGCTCAGCGCAACCTGGGCAAATCACAGGGAGCCCTGCAAACCTCTCTGCAACGTCTATCTTCCGGCCTGCGCATCAACAGCGCCAAAGACGACGCTGCGGGCCTTGCAATCTCTAACCGCTTCACCACCCAGATCCGCGGCCTGAACCAAGCGGTTCGTAACGCCAACGACGGTATCTCCGTTGCTCAGGTGGCTGAAGGTGCGATGCAGGAAACCACCAACAACCTGCAGCGGATTCGTGAGCTGGCCGTACAGGCAGCCAACGCCTCCAACTCCTCTTCTGACCGTCAGGCACTGAACGCTGAAGTTACCCAGTTGGTAGCTGAAATCGACCGAGCTGCGACCACCACCACCTTTAACGGTGTTAACGTGATCGACGGCTCCTTCACCAGCCAAGCGTTCCAGATCGGCGGAAACAAGGGTGAAACCATCGCCTTCTCCATTGCCAGCATCAAAGCCGATGCGCTGGGTGTGGGCTCTGGCTCCAGCTATAGTTCAACAACAGCCGGTACCGAAGTACAGGCTACCGCGCTAGTAGCCGGTGCAGTCACCATCAATGGCTTCCAAGTGGGTGCCGCTACCGCTGATGGTGTTTCGAATACAACTTCCGATGCCAGCGGCATCGCTGTTGCCAACGCGATCAATGCAATCTCCGGTGATACCAATGTAACCGCGACTGTTGGCGCGACCACCGTTGCTGGTACCGCTGCAACAGGATTCGCAGACGCTATCGGTGATGGTGATGTGTTGATTAACGGAATCAGCATTGGCGCGATCACTGCTGGTGCATCTGCAGTGGATCGCGGTAATGATGTTGCAGCAGCAATTAATGCGATTAGTGATCAGACCGGTGTAACTGCTACCGCTGCGGCGGATGGTGCAGTATCACTAACCGCTGCAGATGGCCGCAACATTACCATTACAGCAGCAGCAAACACTGGCGGTGATGACGTGACCACCGGTCTAGGTGCAGGCGCAGCTGGTCAGGCTGGTAACACTGACACTACCCGTTCCAGCGTCACTCTGACCAGCAGCAGCCAACAAGGTATCGTAATCGGTGGTTCCGCCGAAGCGAATGCTGGTTTGACTGCAGGTGCCGCAACTGTGACCACTACCGCTAACGCAGGTGTATCGTCCATCGATATCAGCACCGTATCCGGTGCCGAGAACGCCCTGGCGATTGTCGATGCCGCACTGGCACGTGTTGATGGCGAGCGAGCCAACCTGGGTGCGATCCAGAACCGTCTGGACAGCACCATCGCCAACCTGTCCAATATCTCCGAAAACGTATCCGCTGCCCGTTCACGGATCCAGGATGCCGATTACGCTGCAGAAACTGCCGAGCTGACTCGGAACCAGATCCTGCAGCAGGCCGGTACCGCGATGTTGGCCCAGGCTAACCAGCTGCCGCAGTCCGTACTGTCGCTGCTACAATAAGCGTAACCGCAATACACCAAAGGCCGGCACTGCCGGCCTTTGGCTCTCCCACTAACGGAGGTTCATCATGAGTTCTGAGATTTCCATTTCCAGTACCAGTCTGAGTCCTTCGTCCCGTTCTACCTCGGTAAGTTCTCCAGAAGCCCAAGCTCAAACCGCAGCTGTCGACAAAGCTACCAATGTCGAGGCCCAGCAGCGCCGTGTCGAGCAGGCTCAGGAAAGCCAAAAGGCCCGCACAGAGAACATGGAACGCTTGGTCGAAGAGATTAATGCGTTTGCATCTCAGATCAGCCGCAATCTCAACTTCAGTGTTGACGACCCGACCGGTCATACCGTGATCACTGTTACCGAGAAAGAGAGCGGCGAGCTGGTACGCAAAATACCCTCTGAGGAATTTCTTGCCCTCAGTCAACACATACAGGATATGAACAACCTGTTATTTAAGGATAAGGCTTAGGCCGTTAAAATAACGACTTGAAGCTTTAGGAGGTCGTTATGGCAGGCACTATCTCGTCACCGGGGTTTGGTTCGACTCTGGATGTCGGCGCTATCGTTACCGCTCTGGTCGATGCGGAAATTGTTCCGAAGAGCAGCAATATCGATCGCCGAGAAGCGACCTATCAGTCCGAACTTTCAGCGATCGGCCTACTCAAGGCTTCACTGTCCGATTTTCAGTCCTCACTATCCGGCCTCAAAGACGCCGATAGTTTTAATGCGCGGACCGTTTCCAGTTCCGACCTGACCATAGCAACCGCCAGTGTGATGTCGGGCCAACAGCCCAGTACCGGCAGTTACAAGCTTGAAGTCAGCCAGCTGGCCAACTCTCACAAGCTGATCTCCGACGCAGTTGCCGATGCCGACGACATCGGTACCGGCACCTTTACCCTGACCACCTTCGGCGCCGACAAGCTGGCTCCCAGCGATGGTGGTGATGGCGGCGACGGTGAAAGCTTCAGTATCGATTTCGCTACCGCCGATGCCGATACTGATGGCACCGTCACTTTGGCTGAACTGCGTGATGCGATCAACGATGCTGAAGACAACCCTGGCGTCACGGCAGCGATTATCAATACCGATGCCGGTGCTCAGTTGGTACTTACTTCCGATGACACCGGTCTTGAAAATGCCTTTGAGGTTTCAAGCAGTTTCAGCGGCGTCAGTGTTACCAATCTTGTCGACACCAACGACGTCAACTACGCCAAGGACGCAATCATTGAGATCGACGGCCAGACCGTCACCGGCAGCAGCAACACCTTCGAAAATGCCATCGAAGGACTCAGCATCACGGCACTGAAAACCAATATCGGTGAGACTATCGACCTCAACGTCAGCGCCAGTACCGCCAGTATCCGTCAGCAAATCGAGAGCTTCGTCACCGCCTACAACACCTTGCAGCAACAGTTTTCAGACCAATCACAATTTGATCAGGAAACCACCCAGTCGACGCCTCTTTTTGCCGACTCGTTATTGCGAACGCTGAGTAACCAGGTTCGCACCGGCATGACCGGCAAGGTCTCCACCAGCGAGGGTAACATCGAAGCATTGGCGTCCATGGGTATCGTCAGCGACAACAAGGGCCAGCTGTCGATTGACACGGAAGCCCTGAACGATGCGATCGAAAACGACTATGACGGTATCGTGGCGCTGTTCAGTAGTTCGGACGGTATCGCCAATCGACTGGATACGACCCTCGATAACTACCTCAACTCCGGCGGCACCTTCGATCAACGAACCGATTCGATCAACAGCCAGATCAGCGATCTGGCCGATGAGCGCGAAGCATTAGCGTTACGCGCGGGAAAACTGGAAACTCGACTTCTGGCGCAGTTTAATGCCATGAGTCAGCTGGTTTCACAACTGAACGCAACCGGCGAGTGGCTGACCAGTTCACTTCAATCCCTACCCGGGGTCGTGCGTCAATCCAACGATTCCAACTAATTAAGGCCTATTCATGAGCATTAAAGCGATCAACGAATACAACAAAGTCGGCGTCAAAAGCGGTGTTGATCAAGCAACACCGCACCGCATGGTGCAGATGCTGCTTGAAGGTGCGCTGACCCGTATCGCCATCGCCAAAGGTCATATGGAGCGTAACGAACTGGCTCAGCAGGGAGAAGAGATCGGTAAAGCGATCACTATCGTCGGCGGCCTGCAGGCAACCCTGGATCCGGAAAAAGGCGGCGACGTCGCCGGCAACCTGGATTACCTTTACGATCATATTGCCCAGGGCCTGATGCAGGCCAATAGCGAGTCTTCCACCGACAAGCTCGACCAAATCACCAACCTTCTGATTGAGATCAAAAGCGGTTGGGATGCGATCCCGGTTGAACATCACCAGACCACCGCACTGACCGACGAAGCCGGCGGCTAATCATGACCTCTACTCAAATCGACCTTAACGGATTAATTTCCGAGGTCGATCAGGCCTTGCGCCTTGGTCAGGAACTGATCGAGGCGCTGGAAACCGTCAAGACGGAAGATGAATTGTTACCCGTGCTAGAACGCCGACAACAGCAGCTCATGTCGCTGCCTCTGGAACGGCTTCAAGGCGTGGTGCTACCGTCAGCACTTACCGACAAATTGTCCAAACTCTGGCAGCAAGACGGTCAAATCACTGACCTGGCAATCCAACAACGTAGAGCCGTTTCTCAGGCAATCAAAACCTTCCGCAAAGGCCAGAGCGGCGTCAAAACCTACCAGAATATTTCCCAGCAAAGCCGCTGACAGCTTCCGAACTAACTGCTCCTAAGTTACCTAACTGAATAAACAACGACGCCGCTGGCATCGCTGCACAGCGGCGTCGGTAATTTGTCGCAACTAGCTGTATTACAGGAAGTTGAACAACGACATATTGTTGACCCGGGCAAAAGTCTGCTGGGCGGCTTGCAGGGCAACCTCTTGAAAGCTGAAGGCACTGATCGCCTCGGCATAATCCAGGTCCTCCAGATTCGACAGCGCCGACTTGGTAAAGATCTCGAAATCTTCATTGATGGTACGCTGATTCTCCAACGCACTCAGTCGACCTCCCATCTGGGTCTGAGCACTGATGATCCCACCCTGAGCCTGCTCGAGTTCATCCAACGCGGTGGTCACCGCCTGGTTAACTTCATCGGCGGTTCCTCCAGCCTCCAGAGAGACAATCAGGTTCTCGATTGACGTCAGAATATTGCGTCGGGGAACATCCGGAGTGAACACCAGATCATCCGTTGTTCCTGACCCACCGGCCGGCGGCGTCACTGAAAAACTCAAACCAATTTCCAACTCGAGATCCAGCGTCACAGGCGCCGAACCACTTGGAATCGTACCAGTGATATCAGTACCAGATGTTCCTTTAACTGGATTTCCATCGCTATCCAGCAACGTATAGGTGGCAGGATCGCCAGGGTTTGTGCCGGCAACAACCTCTAGGGTGAGATCACTACGTCCGTTTGAATTGATATAGTTTCTGAATACCTCCGGCTCGGACACAGAAACGCTGTATCCGGCAGGCACCGGGGCTTGAGCGTTGGCAGCAGCTACCTGGATGGTTTGGAAAATTTCCTGGCCCGAATCGGTACTCTGGGTAAATACCTCAGGACCGACCTGAATCAACCGGGTTTCGTTGTCGCCGTTGTAGCTATAGACCCCGGTGCCATCGTTAGAGAACGGCTGGGTCTTACCCCTGGCACCGGCAAACAGGTACTCCCCCTGGGCATCACGGGTGTTCATCAGCCCCTGGATAAAGGTCTGCATCTCCCGGATTTCACCGGCAATTCCCTTACGATCGGCATCGGTCAAAGTCCCGTTGTTAGCCTGAATCGCCAACTCACGGACCCGGTTGGACGCATCCTGAATCTGCTGTAGGGTTTGTTCCTCAAGACTCAGGCGGCGCTCGGAGACAGTAATGTTCTCATTGTAGGTCTGAGTGGCCGTCAGCTCACGCTGCAGCTTCAGAATCTGCGCCGCTGCGACCGGATCATCTGCCGGGCTGATCAACTTCTTACCGGTCGAAATCTGATTCTGCAGGTTGGCAATATTGCTCTGGCCCGTTTGGATATTACGGACACCGTTTTGAAAAACTTGCAGGCTGGATATACGCATGATTAGCCTCCAGTCGATGCCAGCAGGGTTTCGAACAGGTTGCGCGCGGTATTGATCACCTGCGACGCCGCCTGGTACTGCTGTTGGAATTTAATGATATCGGCCGCTTCTTCATCCAGGTTAACGCCGGAGATTCCGTTTCGAACCGATTCGGCGTTTAGCATGATGGCTTCATTGGCCTGAAGGTTAATATTGGCCACACTGGCGCTAGTACCCACCCGCTCGATCAGCCGGCCATAGTTGTCCTGATAGCTTGCCCCCTCAATCACTTCAGCTTGCTGAAGGTTGGATAGCTGCAATGCATTACGGTTGTCACTGACTGCCCCGGTATTGGCGGAAAAATCGATCTTGTCGTTAACCGACGGCTTTCCGCTGATCGTGGCCGTAAAACCGTTAAACTGGATCGGCTGTCCTTCGGTATAGGTACGGTTGGTCGCTGCGCTGCCATCATCGAACACATAGGCGATCGGATTATTCGGGTCGCTGACGTCAAAGGCGTCGTAGGTTCCATCGGCGTTAAACACAATCTGAACCGGCGGATTATTGACCACCGCCTGCTCCATTGAAACGACACTTCCTGGTTGGCCGAAGTTGCTCGGCTCCTGGATGATAATTCCGTCAACGCTCAGGGTTCCGAGATTATCTTCGGCCGTCTCAGCCCGGACTGGCGAAGCGAACGCCAACTCACGCCCCGACTTCAATCCAACCTCCAGCGACTCGGCACCGGTACGGACCGGCATCACCAGCACCTGGTCATTTTCACCGAAGGGTTCGCCCTTGGCGGTCGCCAATGAGATATCGACGCCATCGATATTTATCCGTAGTGTGCCGTTGGCCACATCCTGCTCTAGGGTCATATCCTGGTAGACATCAGTGCCCGAACGGGCACTAAAATCGTCCTGGGTGAAGATCTGCCCGTCGGACTTACGGGTAACGGTAAAAGTATCGCCCTCACCGAATTTGACCACGTAATCGCTGGCGTTAAGCAGCGAGGTATCCCGAATCACCACATCCGACAAGGGACTCATTGGGCTTTGGTTGGTACTGAACGCACGCACCTCGCCGTTGTTCTTTAGGTCGCTGAATAGATCGTTGGCCATCCGCCCATCGATATCCACCCCTTTGCTGTGCTGGGCGTTCATGGTGTCGGAGAACACGATGGCCAGCCGCCCCAACTCATTCCAAGTAGGGATTAACAGCTCATCTTTGATCCGCAACAGGCCACCGATCTCACCATCGGTGATCTGATCATCGATTTTGATTCGCTTGTCGTTGATCGACAGATGGATATCCACGTCATTGATATCCGGATCGCCCTGGCTGTAGGTAATCGTGCTGGCATTGCCGCCGATCACCAGCGGCTGGCCATTGCCGACATAGAGGTTGATATCGGTACTGCCGGTGCCGGTTTGAACCGTTACCCCCAGCTTCTCACTCAACCCCATGATCATCTGATCGCGCTGATCCTTGAGTTCATTGGCCGGTTCACCCCGGGAATCCGCCAACCGGATCAGCTCGTTCAGGTCAGCAACGATCTTGGTCATCTGATTGACTTCGCCGGTCGCGCTGCTGAGTTTAGTGTTGATCGCCTCGTTCTGGGAGCGAAGCTGACGGTCAACTTCGACAAAACGCTCGGCGGTCGCTTCGGCCTGGGCCAGGATCAGCTCCCGGTTGGGAATCGAGGATGGGTCATCAACACCGGTCTGCAGCGCGCTGAAAAACTGGTCCAACGAGGCGGAGAGACTGGTAGTAGAGTTGGCCAACAGGTTATCCAATTGACCGGCATAAAAGGCAAAGGCGTCGGTCGACTGGAATGCCGCCGAGCTGCTCCAATGCTGTTGTTGCGAGAACAGGTCCACCACCCGGTTGATGCTGACAATCTGCACCCCCTGTTCGGGCGCCGAACGGGAGGTCAGCTCTACCTGCTGGCGCGAGTACCCCGGGGTGTTGACGTTGGCGATATTGTTGCTCGCCACCTCGAACCCACGCTGGGCAACGCTCAAACCCTGCAGTGCAATATTGATGGTCATGTTAAACCTCCTGCGAGATAACTGCATGAATCGCGCGGTCTGGATCAGGCTGTTGAATGTCTTGTGTCGCTATCTCAACCTGATGACTGCTACGTTCACACCTCGACTTATCCTTCGTGACTGACTGATACGGCATTTCGGAACAGATCGCTGTTCAGAATGCCTTGAACTTTGCTGCTATAGGCCGGGTCGGTTGCATAGCCTGCCAGCTGTAGCTGCTCGATATAGTTGTGGCTATCACCGGCCCGGCCCAATGCCTGTTGATAACGCGGGCTCTCGCTGATGAAAGCCAGGTAATCCTGCATGCTGTGCCGGTAGGAATCGTAAGCACGGAACGAAGCCCGCTCCTGCTGCGCTATACCGTCACGGAACTCCAGTGTATTGCTGGCGACCCGATCACCCTGCCAGCGCTGATCGGCCTTGATGCCGAACAGGTTGTAGCTGTTGCCGCCATCGGCTCGACGCGGCAAATGTTTGCCCCAACCGGTTTCCAATGCCGCTTGGGCCACCAATACCTCTGCCTCAACGGCACTGTCGGCGCTGACCTGTTTGGCGATCGGCATCATCGCCTGCACAAACTCTTGTGGTGATTCAAACCGATCGGGCAACTCTGCCGCGACAGTGGAAGCCGCTCCAACCCGTTGGCTTGAATCAACCGGCTTATCGGTGCTCAAATCCTGTTGTTGAGAGCGCACCCGCGCTTGCTGTAGCAAAGCACCCAGATCACCAGTCACGTGGCTAACCGGCTGATTTAACTGAGCAACCTTCTGTTGATCCACCTGAACTGGTTCTCGATTGGGTGATAACTGGCGAACCAACACCTCGCTCAAACCGATACCCTTACCGGATGACAGCGACATACTCAGCTGCTGATCCATCATCTCTTGATAGAACTTGCTCTCACTGCTATCGAACAGGCCGCCTTCCGAGAAGGCTTCATTGGCCTGACGCATGTTTTTGAGCAGCATATTGAGGAACAACGATTCGAACTGTTCCGCTACCGCTTGAAGGGCACGCGGATCGTCATTCCGATTCGCCTGCTTGAGCTTGTTCAGCTCAGTCAGATCGGTGTATGACTTAATGGAAAGATCGTTGCTGGTCATGCTTGGCTCCGGTAAAGCGGCAATTACGCGCCGCCATACCTGTTTAATGCATAACCAATGCCAACTTTATCTATAGACAGGAACAGCCCGACCAGCAAAGCCGGACAGGCGTTCAGTGCTGGGTCGATAGACCACCGACCCAGAATCAGATACCGGATACCCGGTTAGATCACCACCAACTCGGCCTTCAACGCACCCGACTGCTTCAGCGCTTCGAGGATCGCCATCAGATCACCGGGCGCCGCACCAACCTGGTTGACCGCTTCGACAATCTCGTTAAGCGAAGCCCCCGGCTGGAACGAGAACATATGGCCACTGTTTTCATCCACTTCGATGCCGCTTCGCGGCACCACCACGGTATCCCCACCGGCAAAAGCACCGGGCTGATTGGCTTCTGGATTTTCCAGAATCGAAACCGTCAGGCCACCGTGGGTGATTGCGACCGGAGACACCCGTACATTCTCACCGATAATGATGGTGCCGGTGCGCGAGTTGATGATCACCTTGGCAACCTCCGCCGCCGGTTCAACCTCCAGGTTTTCCAACACCGACAGGTAGGTCACCCGCTGACTGGCATCACGGGGAGCACGGACCCGAATCGAGGTGGCATCCACCGAAGTCGCGACATCCGGCCCCAGCAAGCCATTGATACGCTCTGCGACCCGGCGGGACGTGGTGAAGTCCGGAGTGTGTAGATTCAATACCAAGTGGTCACCGCGAGCGAAGGGGCTAGGCACTGAACGCTCCACCGTGGCACCGCTGGGCACCCGACCGACACTGGGCACATTGATGGTGATACGCGAACCGTCCAATCCTTCGGCTCCCAACCCGCCGACCACCAGGTTCCCCTGGGCCATCGCATACACCTGCCCATCGGCCCCTTTCAGCGGCGCCATCAACAGGCTGCCTCCGCGTAGGCTGGAGGCATCGCCGATCGACGAAACCGTCACATCCAACAGTTGACCCGGCTTGGCGAACGGCGGCAGCTCAGCATGGATCGATACCGCTGCGATATTCTTGGACTGGGGATTGGTTCCCGGCGGCAGCGTCAAACCAAACTGAGCCAGCATGTTCTTGAAGGTCTGCGAGGTAAAGCTAACTTTGTCGCCGGTGCCACTCAGGCCCACCACCAGCCCGTAACCCACCAACTGGTTAGGTCGAACCCCGGCCACATCGGTAATATCCTTTAGCCGTTCCGCTTGCACCCCGGCGCTAAGCAGGGTGCCCAGCAGTAAGATCATTAGGTTGCGGGTCGTTGTTTTCATCATCAGCTACCTGTTCGGACTTGCCGAAACCTTATCCAATTGGGTTAAAACGGCCATAGCGGGCTGTAGAAGAAGCGGGTAAACCAGCCCATTTTGTTGGTATCGTGAACTTCGCCAGTGCCGCTGTAGGTTATCCGCGCATCCGCCAGCTTAACGGAGTCGAGGGTGTTGTCCGGCTTGATATCCTGGGGCCGAACCAGGCCGCTGATACGGATATATTCGTCGCCGCTGGTCAACGTCATCCATTTCTCGCCGCGAACCCGCAACACGCCGTTGGGCAGTACATCGGATACGGTGACGGTGATATCACCGCTCAGGCTGTTGCTCTGATCGGCATCGCCGGTGCTCTCAAATGTGCGAGTTCCACCGGGCAAGCTGAAGCTAGCCTCGTTGCCATTGATCGTTAACGGCGATCCGAGAATGGTCGGCGCGGTAATCGACACATCGCTGTTTTTTTCCAACTCGGTTTCGCTCGACTTGCTGGCCTGGGTACGCTCGGTCAATACGATTGTCAGAATATCCCCCACCCGGCGGGCATTACCATCTTCGTACAGCGACACGCTATGACCGGCATGGAAGATCGCACCATCCACAGGTTTTGGCGCCGACATGGCCGCCGGCGGTACCGGGGCAAAATAGGGATTGTCAGGCTTTGGCGGTGTTTGCGCACAACCACCCAGCAATGATGCGGCCAGGGTGAATATCAGAATCTTGTGCTTGGTTTTCATAGCAATCTACCTGTTAATCCCGAGGGCGATTAAAGCTGCTGGGTCACGAACGAGAGCATCTGATCGGCCGTTGAGATCACTTTGGAGTTCATCTCGAAAGCACGCTGGGTCTGAATCATATTCACCAGCTCCTCGACCGAGTTGACGTTGGAGTTCTCCAACGCCCCTTGAATCGTCGCCCCGAAGGAAGTAGATCCCGGGTTGCCGGTAGTCGGCGCACCGCTGGAGACTGTTTCCTGGAACAGGTTACCGCCGATCGCCTGCAAACCCGCCGGATTGGTAAAGTCCGCCAACGTGATTTGGCCAACCTGGGTAGCCACCGAACTGCCTGCCTGGGTTACCGATACAACACCGTCATTACCGATAGTCACGGAGGTGGCGTCGGCGGGGATAGTGATAGTCGGATCCACTAGGTACCCTTGAGCATTGACCATCTGGCCGCTGGAGTTGAGCTGGAAACGGCCACTGCGGGTATAACCGGTTTCCCCGTTGGGCAGCGCGATCTGAAAGAAACCATCACCTTCGATGGCCAAATCCAGATTCTGGTTGGTTACATTGATGGTGCCCTGGGTAAAAGTTTTTTCAGTGCCGACCACCCGCACTCCAGTACCGAGCTGAAAGCCGGAAGGCAGCTCGGTTCCATCGGCTGACTGGGCGCCGGGCTGACGCTGAACCTGATAGATCAGGTCCTCAAAAACCGCGCGATCGCGCTTGAAGCCGTCAGTACTGATATTGGCCAGGTTATTGGATACAACCCGAAGCGCAGTATCCTGGGCGCTCAGACCCGTCTTGGCGACAAACAGGGCTCCGTTCATAATTTTCCCCTTGCTCGGCGGTCTGTTCTCGACCACCCTAATTATTCTATTTGGTGCTTTCTCTTAAGCCTCGAAGGCCGGTCGCTAACCCAGATTCTGCAGGATCCGCGCCGCCGCTTCGGCGTTCTCTTCAGCATCCCGCATCATTTTCACATTCATCTCGAACCGTCGGGACAGGTCAATAATCGATGTCAACTCATGCACGGCGTTGACGTTACTGGTTTCCAGAAAGCCCGATGCCACTCTAACCTCCGGGTCCAGGCCCGCCTGCCCGCCCGCCTTCAGCCGCATCAGGCCGTCTTCGCCTTTGGTCAGTGCCTGCGGATCCGGATTGACCAATTTGATTCGATCCACCACCGCAAGGGCGTTGGGTTGATCACCGGTGGCTCTAACCGTGATGGTGCCGTCCTCACCGACTTCCACTTTGGAGCTGGGAGGCAATACAATTTCGCCCCCCTCGCCCAGCACCGGCAATCCTCTGCCATCCAGTAGCCGCCCTGCGGCATCAACATGCAGGGCACCGGCACGGGTGTAGGCTTCGCTTCCATCTCGCCCCCGTACCGCGATCCAGCCCGGCGTCTGAACGGCCACATCCAATTCTCGTCCGGTATGCTCATTCACCCCTTCGGAAAGGTTGGTGGCCGGTCGTTCGGTCATGGCATACACCCGCGACCGATACCCCTCGCCAATAACCGGCATAGCACGGGCTTGGGCCAGGTCGGCCTTAAAACCCGTCGTGTTGACGTTAGCTAGATTGTTGGCATGGGCTGTCTGGGCCAGCATCGTCTGATTGGCCCCGGTCATCGAAAGAAACAGCAACTTGTCCAAAGAGTTGTCCTCATTCTCGCAATCGACGGCGGTTGTCGATTGCCGCTTTTAGGCGTACTACTGAGAACAATGCAACGAAGATGCCAGTTTTTTAGAGACGCAAAAAAGCACGGTCCGAAAGTCTTCGGGCCGTGCCTTGAAGTGTTGCTATAGCGATCCGCTCAATGACGGTTCGCAGCTTCAGCTCTGTCGAGCTGGGCCGATTTAGTTGATCTGCAGGATCGTCTGGGTCACCTGGTTTTCGGTTTGCAGTGTCTTCGAGTTGGCCTGGAAATTACGCTGCGCCTCGATCAACGCCACCAGCTCTTCCGACAGGTTGACGTTGGATTGCTCCAGCGCCGCCGAACGAAGCTGACCATTCAGACCGGTTCCCGGCGGGTTCAGAATCGCCTGGCCGGAAGCCAGGGTAGCTGTCCAGGCCGTATCACCCACCGGTTGTAGCCCCCCTTGGTTCTCAAAGGTCGCCAGCGCCACAATGCCGAGGTTGGAGTTCTGGCCATTACTGAAACTGGCCACCATGATCCCGTCGGCAGAGAAGGTCACCCCGATCAAATCCCCCTTGGCAAAACCATCTTGCGTCGAGGCTTTGACAATCGAGTCTGAGGCGAACTGCGTGGTGCCGGTTAGATCCAGCTCAATCGTGTTGGTCGGATCTGCCGGATCCGCCCCCTGGATTGTCAATTTGGGTGCATCGCCGGTTGCACTGACCGGAGTCCCATTGACCGAAGCCAGCAAGCCATTGGTGGTATCGAAGGTCAACAGAATGGGGCCAGCCTCGGTCCCCTGAGGGTTCGAGGTAAAGCCGGCTGTACCTGGCTGGTTAACCCGCCCAATGTTCAACGGGGTTTCATTGTTGAAGAGGGCGTGCATCTGATACACACCTTGGTAGCTCGCATCGCCTGCTTCATTTTTGCCGTTGGGATCGTCCGTCAGCGTTAGCGTACCCGCCGTGGTACTCGCCAAAGCCACATTCACAGAGGGCGTATCACCCAGTTCGGCCTTGTACGTTATGATCAGCTCGCCAGTCGCACTATTAATATCAATCGTATCGATCTCAGGATTGGCCGCTAGAATCGCGTTTTGATCGTTCCTGATCTGGGTTAACACATCGGATGCCGTTGCCCCGGAGGTGATCGAAACGGTGTGCTCACCAATATCAACGCTACCGGTAAAGGAAGCCCCGACCGTAAACTCCGTAACTTCAACCTTGTTCGCCGGAAAGAAGGGGTCTTCATCATGTTCAGCGACGATATCGACGGCACCGGTACCGGGATCATGCTGTATCAGAATCGGACGCACATCGGCAGCACTGGCCTTATAGGTTACGATCAGCTCGGGAGGCGTCCCCGTGCCCACTTTCATGCCGCTGACATTGCTATCAAACGTAGGCTGCCCTTGAAGCGTGCTCAATTGGCCCTCAATAAATGCAGCGACGTTAGTTTGGTCTAACCCGCCTGCCGGTACGGTCAATGACCCGCCAGCAACAAATAGCGTTTCCCCAGCCGCCGCACTAAAGGTACTGAAATCAACAGTTTGACGCTCTCGCCACTCCCCCTGCTTGATAAAGTCGTACTTGATCGTATTCTCATTACCCAGGCTATCGAAGGAGCGATTGGTGGTGCTGAAGGTAAAGGTGGCAGAATCCGTCGGATCGTAGGCCAGATTCGATGCCTCCGCTCTCGAATCAATATTGAAAGAGAGATCCATAAATTCCGTCGACTTGGGTGGGCTCTCTTTTTGAGACACCGCCAAGTTGCCTATCGGCTGCATATTCCCGGCGGCATCCAGCCCAAAGCCCTGCAGGAAGTTGCCGTTCTTGGAAACGACAAAGCCATCTTTGTCCAGTTCAAAACCACCGGCACGGGTGTAGGTGATACCACCCTGACCATCATTGAGCTGGAAGAAACCGGAACCGTCGATCGCCAGGTCCAGGTTGTTGTTGGTGAACTGGATCGTACCGGCGGTAAAGTCCTGTGCGATATCGGAGACGATAACCCCCGACCCCGGGCTATTGGCCGAGCCCGATCCCACCACCACGGTGGCAAAGATATCGGAAAACTCGGTCCGGGCCGACTTGAAGCCGACGGTACTGGAGTTGGCGATATTGTTGCCGGTGACATCGAGCTCAGTCGTCGACGCCTTCAGGCCTGTTATTGCTGTACTAAACGCCATGATCAGGCTCCAATCTGTTTAACTTGATCAAAGGAGACCGAGCCACCTTCGATATTTATTTTCATGCCTACACCGTTCTGGCCCAGGCTGACACTATCGACATTGCGGCCCAGGTAGGCCTGTACCGGCACATAGTCGTCACCCCACTTGGCTTCGACTTCGATCTTGTAATCACCGGCCCCATAGCCTTCCGGCAATTGAAACTTGAACTGGCCGTCACCGGCGGCCTGAGCCCCCAACGACAGATTGCTGATCTGGGCACCAGTGCTGTCATAGACCTTGACCCGCACATCTTCGTGACTGGTCTGCAGCGCCATCACCCCCTGAATCATCCCGTCGTCACCGACCTTGGCCTGGGTAGTGGGAACATAGACGGTCTTCCCGACCATCGATGAGGCCTGCAGCGCGGTCTGGCTCGACAGCATGCTGTTGGACATGCCCTGCATCGTCAGATTCATGTTGTTGATGCTTTCAACCATGCTCATCTGCGAAATCTGATTCATATAGTCCGAGGTGTCAGCCGGACTGGTCGGATCCTGATTCTGCATCTGAGCAATCATCAGCTGCATGAACATGTCACTCTGTTCCTGCGCAGCCGTCTTGCTCGCATCGTCTTGCTTGTTCAAGTCCAGGAATACATTCCCGGAGCTGTTTACATTGTTGATATTACTCATGACCTACCTCCACCGGCGGCGTCCCGCTGGCTAGATACTCAGGTTCGGGGTGATCTTCACACCTCGAACCCTATTCATTGCGACCTCGGCCCAGACCGATGCCGCGGATTAGTTGTTACTGCCCCAACTGCAGTACTCGCTGCATCATGTCTTTGGCGGTTCCCATCAGATCGGCATTGGTCTGGAACGAACGCGATGCCGAGATCATGTTGGCCATCTCTTCGACCACATTGACGTTGGGGTAAAAGACAAAGCCCTCTTCATCAGCCATCGGATGGTTGGGCTCATACTGCTTGCGAAGCGGTGCGTCACTCTCGATGATGCCATTTACCTTGACCCCACCACCGGCGCTCACCTGCATCTCGGATTGAGCGCTCATGCCGGCCATCACTTGCTGCTGAACCTGCTCAAATACCGGATGGCGGGCTCGGTAAGTGCTATCGACACTGCTGCTGACGCTCTCGGCATTGGCGATATTGGAGGCAACGGTATTCAAACGAATGCTCTGGGCACTCATCCCGCTACCGGCAATATTGAAGATGTTTGAAAGTGACATGGGGTTACTCCAAAGTCTGTCGCGTCAGGCCTTACTCGCCCTTGATGGCATTCATCAAGCCATTGAACTTACGATTCAGGAACGTAAAGCTGGCCTGAAACGCCAATGCATTCTCGGCGTATTCCGCCTGCTCGTGCTGCACATCCACTGTGTTGCCATCCACCGACGGCTGCAGCGGCTGTCGGTACATCAATTCAGCCGCCAGGGATGGATCGATCACCCCGTCAATATGTCCAGATTGGGTCGCAGCCAAGCGCATCTGTTCGGCCGGTGCGGCGACAGAATCGGTCTGAGCACCGAGGATGGCGCGAAAATCGATATCCCGCGCTTTATAGTTCGGGGTATCAGCATTAACGATATTGTTGGCCAGGATCTCCGCCCGCTGGGTACGAACCAACAACGCCTGTTGATGAATACCCAATGCTGAATCAAATGAAATTGCCATCTCTTGCCGGTCCTGTACCTATTCCTAATAGCAATAAGGCAATTTCAGTGCCACATAACCAAGCCGCTGTTTTAAAAAGGATTTTGTTTAGAGAAACTCAAGAAAGGAGGCAAAAGCGGCAACGGGTTACCGCCTAGCGGCAACAAACTATCCGGTGCCGAGCAACAGTAAACGGCAGCGGATCAGCTTCGGAGAGAGGATGAAAGTCAGGAGGAAGAAGAGAAAGAGGAAAATTGAACGCTGCAGGGCAGCGTTCAGATCGAGACCCGCCCTATTTGGCGCGATAGATAATGCCCGGACTGCAATGGACCATTTCATAGATATCGCTCAGATGCCCCAAGGACTCAGATGCGCCTAAGAAAAGGTATCCTCCCGGCTTCAACTGGGTATGGATCTTTCTCAGGATCTGCTGCTTCAGATCGGAAGAGAAGTAGATCAGCACATTACGGCAGAAAACGATATCAAACTTACCCAAAATACCGTAGTTACCCAATAAATTCAGCGACTTGAACTCAACTCGAGATTGAATATCGCGATTGATCTGCCACCCCCCTTCGGCATTTTGGCGGAAGTGGCGTGACAGATGATCCTTCTGCAGACCGCGGCCCACCGCCAGCATGTCATAGGTGCCCCGGCGGGCATGTTCGAGCATGGTCGGAGAGATATCCGTTGCCACGATCCGCTCGCCGGCCTTGAGCTGACCGGGTCGACTGCGCTTGAATTCATCCAGGGTCATGCTGATCGAATAGGGCTCCTGCCCCGAGGAGCAAGCCGCCGACCAGATCCGCAACGGCTGCATTCCCGAGCTGAGCTCCGGTAGCAGTCGGTCACGCAGGATATTGAATGGGTGAATATCCCGAAACCAGAGGGTCTCATTGGTGGTCATCGCATCAACCACCTGCTCTTTCAGGCGGCTGGAACGACGCATCGCCGATACCAGCTCGTCCAGCGAAGAGTAACTCTGCTCGTTCATTATCGAGCTCAGGCGACTGCTGACCAGATACTCCTTGTTATCACCCAACAGTATCCCGCACGCCTCCTGCAGAAAATCTCGAAACAGCGCGAATCCCTGCGGGGTAATCTGTACACGGGCACCGGTTAAAGGTCTGGTCAAAATAGCTACTCTCTAGCGTTAGGTTGAAATGTTATTGTCACCGCCTCCGGGCGGTTTGTGGTTAATTATGTGAATCAGGATTCGCCCAGCTGTTCCAGGCGCTGCTTAACCCGCGATGCCAGCTCGTCGGGCTGGAACTTGGCCAGGAAGTCATTAGCACCGACCTTATCCACCATCGCCTGATTGAACATGCCGCTCAACGAGGTATGCAGCATCACATAGGCTCCCTTCATCCGCTCATCGGCGCGGATCGAAGCCGTCAGCGTATAGCCGTCCATCTCCGGCATCTCGATATCGGAGATAATCATCAGGAAGGCGTCGGCAATACTCTGCCCCGATTCGGCCAGCCCGGTTAGATAATCCAGCGCTTCCTTACCATTATTCTTCAGCGTTACATCAACACCGAGTCCGTTCAAGCATCTCTCCAGCTGCTTGCGCGCCACGACCGAATCATCCACCACCAACACATGCTGGCTTTGCTGCTGGGATTCACGCACCTGTTCGACCAGATTCGGGTCCACCTCTTCGGAACGGGGAGCGACCTCGGCCAAGATCTTTTCAACATCGAGAATTTCCACCAGATTGCCGTCCAACTCGGTAACGGCGGTCAAGTAGTTATCCTTACCGGCACCACGGGGCGGCGGGTGAATCTCTTCCCAGTTGGTATTGATAATCCGCTCTACCTTGTTCACCAGAAAGCCGAGGACCTGCTGGTTGTATTCGGTGACGATCACGAAGCTCTCTTTCATCGCCTCATCATCGATGGCCCCCCGTCCCATCGCGGAGCTCAGGTCAAGTACGGGGATGGCACTGCCGCGAATATGGGCAACGCCTTTGACGCCGGCTTTGAGTTTCGGCATCGCGGTTAACTTAGGGCACTGGATCACTTCACGGACTTTGAATACATTCAATCCGTAGATCTGCTCTCCTTCGAGCCGAAACAGCAACAACTCCAGACGATTCTTGCCAACCAGCTGGGTTCGCTGGTTAACACTATCAAGAACACTGGCCATAGCTCGCTCCTGGGCTTGCTTA
Source organism: Motiliproteus coralliicola (assembly GCF_003345655.1). Classification (GTDB taxonomy): domain Bacteria; phylum Pseudomonadota; class Gammaproteobacteria; order Pseudomonadales; family Balneatricaceae; genus Motiliproteus; species Motiliproteus coralliicola. The sequence continues at coordinate 77,600 of NZ_QQOH01000002.1, read as the reverse complement.
TCGAGGGTAGAAATCTATAAATTAGCACCCATTCGATTGCTTTCGACAATTAGAGCGGGAGCAGAAAAATCATAGGGCAATTCTGTGTTCAAAGGTAGCCTATTCGGCGGTTTCTGTCTGTTTTTAGGGCTTCTCAGCGTTGCAGTCCAAGCCCAGACAGAAGCACTACAACAGCAGCTATATCGGCATATCGAGCAACAGCTCCAGCCACAACTGGACGATACAGTGCAGCTGCGCATCGACCTCAAACCCGGTAGCCGAAATCTGAAGCTGCAACGCTGTGGCAATCCAATCCGGTTCAGTTCAAAACGCCCCCTAGGCAGCGGCGCCTTCACCATCAAGGCAGAGTGCGACTATCCACGCCGGTGGTCGCGCTACCTGCACGGCCAGATCGCACTGACTCGTCCGGTACTGGTCAGCACCCGTCCGCTGGCAAAAGGCAGCCAACTGTCCACTGACGATCTGCGACTGGCCTGGCGCGACCAAGGCCAGCTTCATGGTGGCTACTTCGACCAGCTGCAGGCGGTTATCGGCTTCGAACTGAAGCGCTCGATCAACGCCGACCGACCGATCACCCCAAGCCTGCTTCGCCCCCCGGTACTGATCAAGCGGGGCGACAGCGTCAACATCCAGGCCGGCCGCGGCGGTGTTAGCGTCCAGATGACCGGCACCGCCATCGAAGACGGCCGCAAGGGCCAGCAGATCCGAGTCAGAAACAATCGCTCCGGCCGCGAGATCCGCGCTCGGGTGATCGACAGCGGCCTGGTCAGCGTTGGTCCCTGAGCCCCGACATAGACAGGTTTAGCCATGAAATCCGGGTAGCTTTGGGTTAAACTTGGCCGTAGCCGGAGCGTCAAAAAAACTTCAACTTTTTACTAAAGATATCCGACCGGCTGTCGATAACCTTGCTTAAGAACCATTTTTTTGACTTTTTGAGGTAATAGGGATGGCCATCGATCTGACAGGCCTGTCAAACGTCAACGCAGGCTCGCGCAACAATAAAGTTGGCACCAACGCGACCAACAGCCGTAGTGAATCTACCGGCAACCAACCTGCGGTAAGCCCACAGCCTCAGCCGGAAACCGTTAAACTGAGCAACGAAGCTCAGAATCTGAGCAAGTTGGAAGAGTCTGTGGCGCAACTGCCCGATGTCGACGAGACAAAGGTTGCCCAGATTAAACAAGCCATCGAAGATGGCTCTTACTCGATCGATGCTGAGCGTATCGCCGCCAAACTAACGTCGCTGGAAGGCAGCCTGTTCGGCTGATATGAAAGAAAAAATCCTACTCACCAGACAGTTCTGCGAATTAATCGATAAGGGTAGCCAGATATTGGCTGCCCTTTGTCGTTTAAGCGAGCAGGAAAAAACCGCCATCGAGCAGATCGATGCAACCGCGCTGCAGAGCTGTGTCACCGAGAAGCAGAAACAGCTGGAGCTGCTGGCGGAAAACACCCTGCAGCGCAACGAAGCACTGGTCGGGTTAGGCTTCAGCGCCGACGACAAGGGCCTGGAACAACTTCAGGCCAGCCTGCCGCCCGCCATTGCCAATCAGGTCGACAGCCGTTGGCAGCGACTGCGCCAGAGTCTTGAAAAGGCAGCCGAGCTGAACCAGCGTAACGAACAGATTGTCCAGCGCAGCCAACATAACTTGGGCCATTTGATCAGCATCCTGCAGGGCCATAGCGGCCGCTCAACGATTTATAATGACGCCGGTTACAAGGGAAACTACAGCGCCCAGAACCGCTTGGGGAAGGCCTGATACAGCCGATAGAGGTTCGACTTCTGAGACCCGAGTCGCTAGAATGCCGCTTCGCTGCCTCCCCGTAGTTCAACCGGATAGAATAGGGCCCTCCTAAGGCTTAGATACAGGTTCGAGTCCTGTCGGGGAGGCCAGCTCAAGCAGGTTCTCGAAGGACACATTCGTGAAGTACCTGAAAACACTCAACGCCATCCACGCAAAACTGGGCCGCCTCGGCGACCTGCCGGTTTTCAGCGCCACCGTTAACCGTATCCAACAGATCAGCAGCTCCAAAGAGAGCGATGCCATGGCATTGGCAATGGCGGTCATGAAGGACGCCAATCTGTCTGCCCGACTCCTTCGACTGGCCAACTCGACCTATTACAATCGCAGCGGCTCTCGGATAAACGTCATATCGCGCGCGGTGATCATGATCGGTTTCGACGAGATCAAGAACCTGTCGGTGACGCTTAAGCTGATCGAAAGCTTCCACAAAGCCAATCCGGACACCGATGTCGCCTCCTTGTTGATGCGTTCATTTCTAACCGCTGCGATCAGTCGCGAGATGGCAATGCAGGCAGGCCTTGATGATATCGAAGAGACTTACACCTGCGGCCTGCTGCATGGCCTAGGTGAGATTGTCTATGCCTGCACCCTAAGCGAAGACTATCGCCAACTGCAGCAGTTGCAGAAAAGCACCGACCAACCCTGGAAACGGATTCAGCTGGAGCATATCGGTGCCCATTTCAGCGACATCGGCCAGGAGCTGGCCCAAAGCTGGGGCTTCCCACCATCGGTCGTCGCGTCGATGGATGCGATGACTGCGGAGGAGCCCAAGGGAGCCGTACGTCGCAATTTCGAGATCACTTCCAGCGTCGACAGACTGCTGCAACTACTCTATGGCCAGGGGCAGCCGCAACCCAATAGCTTCTCCTCCGTGATCGAGAAGATGGCCCAGATCACCGGTGCCAATGAAGACACCCTGAAGCAATCACTCAGCCGAGGCTTCAAAATGGTCAGCGATATGGCCAGTGAATACGGCCTGTCACAGCAGAGTCTGAATCCGCCGTTGCGGCAAAGCGGCGACGACGAACTGGATGAGTTCGCCCGCAAGGCATCCTATTACATCCACACCCAACAGCAGATCAATCAAGCCGAAGATATCAACCCGCCACCGCAGCCCGTAGAGGAAACCCCGAACGCAGGAGCCCTGGCTCAGACGCAACTGGATTATCTGCAAGAGATCGGCGAGCTGGTAAATCAGCAGACTCCGATCCCGACCCTGCTGAACAAAGTCATTGCGGGAATTGTGGCTAGTACCTCGTTAGATCGGGCTGGCTTCGTGATGCTAAGCCCAGACCGTCAACAGCTGCGATTGCGGCTCAGTGACGGCGACTGTATCGACGACCTACAGCGCTACTTCGCCCTCAAAGCCGGCCAGGGCGATGATTTCTTCTTTAAGGTGCTGAAAAAACAGATGACGCTGCTGGTGACTGACACCCAGGAGAGCGGCTGGCCAGAACGCTTACCCGAAGCGTTTCGCGCCAAAGCCAACCCTCGAGGCTTTATCATGGCGCCGCTCTGCGCAGGGAAACGGGTACTGGGATTTCTGTATGCCGACCAACTCAGCGATAAGCCCCCTCTGGAACAAGAGACCTTTCGCGGCTTCAACCAGTTTTATATGCAGGCTAAGATGGCGCTGGCCTACTCAAGCCAGCAAAGCGGATAGCGTCCCTGCTTAAGCGACACCAACGGAGGTGTCCAGCTGCAACAGGCATTGCTGATAGCACTGGCCCGGCTGCAACAGCCGTACCCCAACGGCATGGCCCAGATTATGATCCAGCTGGCGACTGTAGACGATCACCGCGTCCAGCTTGAAGTAGCGCGTTCCGTGACATCTTGGCGTCACCAGCTCGATTCTTACCGGCTCACCCAATACCAACTCTTTCGACAGAATCACATTGAGCCCATCCGGGGCCACATTATCGGTACTGCCCGGCAGTTTTTCGCCGTTCAGACGGATGATCGTCGCCTTCCAAGTGACACTGAGCCGGCTATGCCGACGGCGCTCTTTAAACACGGCACACCTCTAACAGGTAGGGTCCATTAACAGGTAGCTTCCATTACTCAATTATACTTATCCCCGGGAGCGCTTTCTTTGACCCAGGTCGTTACCGAATCAGCTCACCCCCGAACTCTTGTCCGGCCGTCATCTTGACAGCCAAACTCCTCACTTCAGCAATGCCGCCAACGGGCCTTCCGGCAGCTGCTCCAGCGGCAGCTCCGCCAGTTTTCGCAACTGCTGATCCTTATGCAGCTCATCACCGGCCAGCGGCAACCGCTGGGCCAGCCGACTGTAGCGCTGGAACATCTTCATCCGCTCATCCCGCTTACTCGGTGTATCCCGGGCCGCTTCCAAAAACAGCTGCGACAGGTTCAACAGCGCACGGGCATTACTCGGATCGTAATCAAAGGCCAGACCAAAATAACGGATCGCCTGTCCTGGTTTATCGGCCAGATAGTTGCGAACTCCAATCCGATTAACCTTAGCGCTCATGGCCGGGTCGTGTTTGGTTTTCGTCGGCTCCGGCTCAGACTCTTGCAGCACCGGCCCCGGCATTGCCGGCGTACTCTCATCCAGCAGCTGTGCCCGCATCTGCTCAAGATCCACACTCAGCCCATAGGACTCAGCATGGGCCAGGGCCCGCTCGTAGCAATGCTGGGCGGAATCCGCGTCCCCCAGGGTCTCATTGACCTTGGCCCGAATCAGCTGGCTCTGTACCCGCACCTGCGGATCCCGATGAAAACGGGTATCGGCGCGCTCCAGCAGTTTCTCAATGTCATCGAGCCGATCCTGCCTTTCATGCCCCTGACTGGCCTCCACCTGCAGGCGCTGTACATTGACCAACTTGAAATAGGGCGTTGCGCTATCCAGGCAGCTACTCTCCCCCAGATGAATACAGCGGCGGTAAGCTTTTTCCGCCTGACTCAAATCGTTTGCCCGCACCGACAAGCGCCCCAACTCCATCTGCCGCTGAATAGAAAGAGGCGACTGGGAAGCTCCTTTGCGCAGCTGCTGCTGGGCCTGCTGCAGATCGCCCCGTGCTTCACTGACCTTGGCCAACAGGTCGTAAGCGGGGATCAACAACCGGTGTTTATCGATCAATGTAGTTAACAGCTTTTCGGCGATGTCGAAATCGCCCAGGTGGTAGTGGCACTCCGCCAGTTGATAGCCCGAGTAGAGGCCACCGGAGTCGCTGTAACATCGCTCAAACACATCTCGGGCCTCGCTGTAACGCTGCTGATCTTTCAGCAAACGGCCTTTGATCAATTGAGCCTGTTGATAGTTGGGGTCCGACGCCCGCAATACCGTGTCGCACAAGCGGATGGCCCGATTAAACGCCTTCCGCTCCACCGCCCTTTCGATCGGCTCCAACAGCGCCCGCCGCTGACACAGCGACTGAATTCGCCTGCTCAGCGCATCCAGGGTGAAAGGCTTGGTTAACAGCTCGTCGGGTTCGATCTCAATCGCGAACAGTACCGACTGTTGCGATGCATCACTGCTCATCAGCACCCAGGAGCAGGTCGGCTTGATCAAGCCCTTATAGCGCGCCTCTTCGAACAGCTGCAGCCCGGAATACTTATCGTTGACGTTATGCCCAAGCAACACGATGTCATAGTCATTGTCGGCGATATCATCGAGTACTCGCGGGGCGATCGACAGGGTGGTAACCGAACCAAAGCCCATCGACTGCAGCATGGTTTTCACGGTCGAGCGCAGGTTGCCGCTGCTATCGATCAACAGCACCGATTTGTCGCTTAAATCAACCTTAGTCGCCAACCCCTGATTCTCCCCCACTTAAATCCGGATATACCCTGCAAGCTGACGACAGTATGGACCGGAATCCTCCGCCGGTCAGCCTCAGGTTATTGTTACTACTGAGTTTACCCTGACCTACTGCAGCGCAGAACAAGCACCGCTTATATAAGACAAATAGTTACAAGACAGCCTGTCGGACAGATGATAAGTTGGATTCAAAATCCGCCCTGCGGCCTTGGCCGAAGCGGGCAAATAATAAGCCCCCGGTGAGACCTCAAACGACCTCACCACCAAACGCATGGATTTCAGCGATGGTAACCAGTTATATCAGCCACCAGGATTGCGGCCTTCACAACATGGGCCCGGAACATCCCGAGAGCCCGATTCGTTTGCTCGCGATTGCCCGTCAATTGGAGCGGACCGGGCTTCAAGACCACCTGCAGCAGATTACTGCCGTACATGTACAGGAAGAGCAGATCAAGCTCGCCCACGCCCCGCTGCACAGTGCCCGGCTACATATGAAACTGCCGGAGAAGGGGGTTGTATATACCGATGACGACACGGCCCTGTGCCCGGACTCTCTGCACGCAGCCAGCCTGGCGGCCGGTGCGACCATCATGGGCGTCAATCGAGTCGTCAATGGCATGGCTGATAATGCCTTCTGCGCGGTTCGCCCGCCCGGCCACCACGCCGAGCACAACCTGGCGATGGGTTTCTGTTTCTACAACAACGCCGCCATCGGCGCGATGCACGCCCTCCAACAGCCGGGCATCGAGCGAGTAGCCATCCTGGACTTTGACGTGCACCACTGCAACGGCACCGTGGATATCTTCAAGGACAAGCCCGAAGTGCTGGTCTGCTCGACCTTCCAGCATCCGTTCTACCCGGAGCGCTACAGCGAGATCCTGCGCCCCAATATCATCAACTGCCCTTTAGCAGCCCATAGCGATGGCAACTGCTTCCGCCAGACCGTCGAAACCCACTGGCTGCCGGCGCTACAGGCCCACAAGCCGGACCTGATCATCATCTCGGCCGGCTTTGACGCCCACTGGGAAGATCCGATGGCGGATCTGAAGCTCAATGAGGAGGACTATCGCTGGGTGACCCGAATGATCATGGATACCGCCCGTATCTACTCCAACAACCGGGTCGTCTCGGTACTCGAGGGCGGCTACAACCCCAGTTCGCTGGCTTACAGCGTCCAAGCCCATATCGAGGTGATGCTGGGCTTCTAGGGCCCGAAGAACCCATCACCACACAGCCTAGCGGTCCGATTATTCGGGCCGGTAGACCTTCACATTGTCATGCCCCTGCTCCTTCAAATAGAGCGCATGGAGCTGACTCATCACTCCGCGATCACAGTAGAGCAGATACTCTTTCTCGGCATTCAATCCACCAAACTCGGTGGCCAGGCTGTAGAACGGAATTTTAATTACCTCGATACCATCGACCTGCAGCGGCGAGCGCTCCTCCTCGTCCGGATGGCGCACATCAATAATGACCTCATTGCTACTGACCTGCTGCTGAGTCTCCACCTCGACCTGGCTCTGGGCTTCCTGCTCGATCTGATCGATCCGCATCACCCGCGAGTTTTCCACCGCCTGCTCCAGCACGGCCATATCGAATGCGGCTTCCTCCTGCTCAATCCGATCCATCTTGGCATGAGTCGTCGGACGATCCGAGATTACCCCGCAATACTCCGGCATGCTCTTGGCAAAGTCATAAGTACCGATCGTCCGAGCCGTATCGATAATGTCCTGCTTGTCGGACACGATCAGCGGCCGCAACACCAGGGTATCGGTCACCTTGTCGATAATCGACAGATTGGGCAGAGTCTGGCTGGATACCTGGGCCACGCTCTCACCGGTAACCAACGCCTCAATCTTGAGCCGCTGCGCCACCTGCGATGCCGCCCGCAGCATCATCCGCTTCAACACCACCCCCATCTGCGAGTGATGGACCTTGGCCAGGATTTCACTGACCACATCTTCGAAGGGCACCGTGACAAATTTGACCCGGTGGGATGAGCCGAACTTCTGCCACAGATAATGGGAAACCTGCTTAACCCCGGTTTCGTGGGCCGCGCCCCCCAGATTAAAGAAGCAGTAATGGGTCCGACAACCGCGCTTGATGGTCAGGTAACTGGAGACGGTGGAATCAAACCCGCCAGAGATCAGCGACAACACCTCGTCCTGGCTGCCCAGCGGGAAGCCACCCAGTCCCGGATAGCGCTGCTGCACAACAAACAGTGACTGATCACGGACCTCAAAGTTGACCGTGACCTCCGGCTGATGCAGATCCACCTTCAGCGCCTCGGTATGACGCAACAGGCCTCCACCGACATAGCGCTCCAGATCGTTGGAGGTGAATTCGTGCTTACCGGCCCGTTTGACTCGCACCACGAATCGTTTACCCGCCAGCTTGTCGGCATAAACCTCTTTTACTTTCTGGAAGACATCCTCAAAGTCACCCAGCGGGTGTTCTTTGACCTGCAGGAAATACGCGATCCCCGGGGTCTGCTGCAATGCCTCCACAATCCGCAGAAGCTGCTCAGGCTGGTCCTGAGCGATTTCAACAACGACCTTGTCCCACTGACCACTAACATGGGCCTTCTCGTCTATGCGCCGCAAGATGATCTGCAGGTTCGACTGTAGCCGCTGAATAAAGCGACGTCGGACCGGCTTACTCTTGATCGTGATCTCCGGGAACAACTTAACGATAAATTTCATAGCAGGACTTCATGGAAAATGGGTAACTGAGAACTGGAGGATTCGGTAGCGACACCGAAGGCTGCAAATTATACCTAACCGGCGTGGGGGCGGGCAAAAGCAGCGATACGAGGATTAGCCACATAAAAAAAAGGGCCTAGCGTTAGCTAGGCCCTTTCTTGTATGGCGCACCCGAGAGGATTCGAACCTCTGACCGCCTGGTTCGTAGCCAGGTACTCTATCCAGCTGAGCTACGGGTGCAAAACTGTTGGCTACTCGATGACTCGCATCTCACAACCGGCTTCTTAAAGAAGCAGCGGACCGACAATTATCGATCCGCTTAAATAAGTGGCGCACCCGAGAGGATTCGAACCTCTGACCGCCTGGTTCGTAGCCAGGTACTCTATCCAGCTGAGCTACGGGTGCGCAAAAATCGTTGCTGGCGGTGAGGGAGGGATTCGAACCCTCGATACCCGTTAAGATATACGCCCTTAGCAGGGGCGCGCCTTCAGCCACTCGGCCACCTCACCGCAACGGAGGCGTATAGTATCAGAATGGCTGGGGAAGAAAAGCGCTATATCGAAATTATTCCGGGTTTTTCTCTTTTTCTTTCTGGATCCGCTGATAGATCTCTTCTCGGTGGACGGAAACGTCTTTCGGCGCATTAACGCCGATACGTACTTGGTTGCCTTTGACACCCAAAACGGTCACGGTGACTTCGTCACCGACCATCAGCGTTTCTCCGACACGGCGGGTCAGAATAAGCATAGAATCTCCTTAAACCCTGCTTCCAGGTGATCCCGGAACTGGCATTCCTGCTGCAGACTATCCAATTATAGACTGCAGATCGGAAGCAGCGGCTACTTCATTTAATTAGATTATTATCGTTCTAGTCGGGGGCCCTAACGCTCCCCCGACGCACTACCTCAGGATTCTTGAACGACTTCAGCCTCATCCAGCTCGAAGGCCGAGTGCAGACTACGAACTGCCAGCTCCAGATACTTCTCTGCAATCACAACCGAGATCTTGATCTCGGAGGTAGAGATCAGCTGAATATTGATCCCTTCGCCTGCCAGAGCGCCGAACATCTTGGTCGCTACCCCTGCATGGGATCGCATACCGACACCGACGATAGAAACCTTGGCGATCTTGTTGTCACCCTGGACTTCGCGAGCTTTCAATTCACTGGATACCCGCTCCAGAATCGACAGCGCACGATCGTAATCGTTCCGGTGAACGGTGAAGGTGAAGTCGGTGGTGTTGTCTTCCGCAATGTTCTGCAGAATCATGTCCACTTCGATGTTGGCATCGCTGACCGGACCAAGAATCTTGGATGCCACCCCGGGAATGTCGGGCACACCCAACACCGTCAGCTTAGCTTCATCACGGTTAAAAGCGATGCCAGAAATTACCGGTCTTTCCACAGTGTTCTCATCCTCTATCGTAATCAGCGTTCCAGGACCTTCCTGGAAGCTATGCAGTACCCGCAGGGGCACATCGTACTTACCCGCAAATTCGACTGCGCGAATCTGCAATACCTTTGAACCCAGGCTGGCCATCTCCAGCATCTCTTCAAAGGTGATCTCATCGAGACGACGCGCGCCTTCGACCACACGCGGATCGGTGGTGTAAACGCCGTCCACATCGGTGTAAATCTGACACTCGTCGGCCTTCAGCGCAGCAGCCAGCGCCACGGCGGTGGTATCCGAACCACCACGCCCCAGCGTGGTGATGTTGCCGTTGTCATCCACACCCTGGAAACCTGCGACAACCACGACTCGACCGGCCTTCAGGTCCGCTCGAATATTTTCATCGTCGATATCCTGAATCCGCGCCTTGGTGTGAGCATCATCGGTCAGGATCCGCACCTGAGTGCCGGTGTAGGAGCGTGCCGGACAGCTACGCTCATTCAATGCCATACAGAGTAGCGCAATCGTCACCTGCTCGCCGGTCGAGACCAATACATCCATCTCGCGGGGAGCCGGCTGATCCTGCATCTCTTTAGCCAGACCGATCAGGCGATTGGTTTCACCACTCATGGCCGAAACCACCACCACGACGTCATCGCCCTGCTCACGGAAGCGCTTGACCTTGTCGGCCACCGCCTGGATACGCTCTACCGTACCTACCGAAGTACCACCATATTTCTGAACAATCAGTGCCATTTAGCTAACAATCCTTACTTCAGGCCTCAGGCCTGCTGTTCTATCCAACCCTTGACCGATTCCAGCGCCGCCGGCAGCGCCGCCACATCGGAACCACCGCCCTGAGCCATATCAGGACGACCGCCACCCTTACCGCCCAGCTGCGGCGCCACGTGCTTGATCAGATCACCGGCCTTGAAGCGACCGGTCAGATCTTTGGTGACACCAGCGACCAGACTGATCTTGTCGCCCTCGGCAGCAGCCAATAACAGCACCGCTGAGCCAAGCTTGTTCTTCAGCTGGTCCAGGGTGTCGCGCAGTGATTTGGGATCTACCCCCTCCAGCTGCGCCGCCAGCACCTTAACTCCGGCGATTTCAACCGCCTGAGAGACCAGATCGTTACCGGCCGAGCTGGCCAGTTTCGCCTTCAGCTGCTCAAGCTCTTTTTCCAGCTGGCGGTTGCGCTCAACCAGTGAGCCTACCTTCTCGGTCACTGCATCACGGCTGCCTTTCAACAGACCCGCCACCTGACCTAGGGTCGCTTCGGTACCAGCCATCCAATCGATCGCCGCCTGACCGGTCACCGCTTCAATCCGACGAATACCGGCAGCGATGCCCCCTTCAGAGGTAATCTTGAACAGACCGATATCACCGGTGCGTGTTACATGGGTACCACCACAGAGTTCCAGCGACACCAACTCATCACCTTGCCCCATGCTGACGACCCGAACATCGTCGTCATACTTCTCACCGAACAACGCCATGGCGCCTTTGTCCTTGGCCTCGTCGATCGCCATCACCTCGGTAACCACGGCCAAATTAGCGCGAACCTGTTCGTTGACCCGCTGCTCCAGTGCCAGCAGCTCGTCACCGCCCAGCCCTTCGAAGTGGGAGAAGTCGAAACGCAGCCGATCCGCATCCACCAGCGAGCCTTTCTGGGTCACATGCTCGCCGACGATATCCCGCAACGCAGCGTGCAGCAGATGGGTGGCCGAGTGGTTCAGCGCCGTGGCTTGACGTTTCTCGGCATCCACCGCCAGGCTCAGCTCGACATCCGCATTGAGCTCACCTTCCAGCACTTTACCGTGATGCACGAAAGCACTACCCAGCTTGGTAGTATCGACGACCTGGAAGCGAACGCCATTGGCTTCGACGACACCCTGGTCACCAACCTGACCACCAGATTCGGCGTAGAAGGGTGTATTGGCAAACACCAGCGCACCTTCATCACCCGCACTCAGCGAGGCAACTTCGGCGCCATCACGCAACAAGGTGACCGGTTGGGCCTGGCCCTGCAGCGACTCATAGCCTTCGAAACAGCTCTCCACATCCAGCGACAGCGCTTCGTTGTAATCAACCGAGAACTGACCGGCGGCACGGGCACGCTCACGCTGCTCGTTCATGGCCGCTTCGAAACCTTCCATATCCAGGCTCAGCTCACGCTCACGGGCGATATCCGCGGTCAGATCGACCGGGAAGCCGTAGGTGTCATAGAGCTTAAAGACCGTGGAGCCGGGGATCTCAGTACCGGAAAGTTCGGCGATATCCTGCTCCAGGATCCGCATACCCTGCTCCAGCGTTTTGGCAAACTGCTGCTCCTCTTTGAGCAGTACCTGCTCCACCTGCGCCTGCTTCTGCTTCAGCTCCGGATAGGCTTCGCCCATCTCTTTCACCAACGCATCGACCAGGGTATGGAAGAACGGGCCTGTCGCACCAAGCTTGTTACCGTGACGGATAGCGCGACGCATAATCCGGCGCAGCACGTAGCCGCGTCCTTCGTTGGAAGGCAGCACACCGTCAACCACCAGGAAGGCACAGGAGCGAATGTGATCGGCCACAACCTGCAGCGACTTGCTCTCCAGATCCTGGGTTTGGGTGGCTTTCACCACGGCCTTGATCAGATTCTGGAACAGGTCGATCTCGTAGTTGCTGTGAACACCCTGCAGTACTGCAGCTATCCGCTCCAGCCCCATGCCGGTATCTACCGACGGCTTCGGTAGCGGCGCCATGCTGCCGTCGGCGGAGCGAACGAACTGCATGAATACGATGTTCCAGATCTCAATAAAGCGATCACCATCCTCTTCCGGTGTTCCGGGAGGGCCACCCCAGATTTCGGGACCGTGATCGTAGAAAATTTCGGTACAGGGGCCGCACGGGCCGGTATCGCCCATGGCCCAGAAGTTATCGGAGTTGTAACGGCCGCCCTTATCACCGATCCGGATGATTCGTTCGGTCGGCACACCGATCTCGTTGGCCCAGATATCGTAGGCTTCGTCGTCTTCCTGATAGACGGTGACCGACAGTTTCTCGACCGGCAGTCCCATCCACGCATCCGAGGTCAGGAATTCCCAGGCAAACTGGATCGCTTCGCGCTTGAAGTAGTCACCAAAACTGAAATTACCCAGCATCTCGAAGAATGTGTGGTGACGGGCGGTATAGCCGACGTTTTCCAGGTCGTTGTGCTTACCACCGGCGCGCACACAGCGCTGGGAGGTGGTGGCACGGGAGTAGTTACGCTTATCGGTGCCCAGGAACACATCCTTGAACTGCACCATTCCGGCATTGGTAAACAGCAGCGTTGGGTCATTACCCGGCACCAGTGGGCTACTGGCGATGACGCTGTGTTGTTGCTGCTCAAAGTAATCCAGAAACGCCTGGCGGATCTGGGCACTGTTCATTTGCTTCATAGACACTCAACCAACGTGAGCGGCGCGACCAACGATCACAACCTTAATCGGCAACCGAATAGAAAGCCGTAAAGACTGCGATTTAGCACGCCAACTCTGCAGACATAAAATGGGGGCATAGTATACATGGGGGCCTGCGGGCCGAAAACAACCGGGGCGGCGAATTGGTCGCTTTTTCGCCGATCTTTCGCCGATCTTTGGTCGAATTCACCAGCTTTCGTCGGTTGATTCCATCGCGAAGCGCGCCTGCTCCTGGCTAAAGCCGCGATAGAGAAGAAATCGCAGCTGCTTGGCCCGCTGTTTTTGATCCTGCGGCAGTGCAACACCAAACCGTCGCTGGCGTACCGATCGAGCCAGTTCGAACCAATCCTGCTCGCACGCCTCCAGCTGATCTCTACTCAGTTCTTCTTCGATGCCACGCTGACGCAACTCCTGAATAATCCGAATCTCACCCTGACCCCGGCCGATACGCGAGCGGATAAAACTCTCACAGAAACGCTGGTCACTTTGCAGCCCCTGCTGCTGGAATTGATCCAACAGCTGCTCAAGCAGCGCCGCTTCGACATCATCACCGGCCAGCTTCCGACGCAACTCCAAACGACTATACTCTCTGCGGGACAGAAGCCCGTAGGCTCTTTGCCGAAGCTGCTGTATCAGCTGCTGTTTTTCGTCATCGGTCACAGTCCTGCAGGCCTCTTCTGGTTAGGTCCGGATTTTGATCTCATAGGTCGGCATCGCTAGAATAGCCGCCTTCATTTTTCAGGGACAGCCCCGGCCACAGGATTAGCAACATGAAACTCTCCGCTTTCGGCACCAAGTTCACCACCGAATCAGGCATTCTCAGCTTGATGGACGATCTGGGCAACGCCCTGGCCGGTGATCAGGAGATGATCATGATGGGTGGCGGCAATCCCAGCCATATTCCGGAAGTTCAGCAGCTGATGCGCGAGCGGACCCTGTGCATTCTGGACAACCCGAAAGAGTTTCAGCACCTGATCGGAGTCTACGATCCGCCCCAGGGCGAAGTGGAGTTCCTCGACAACCTGGCGCGATTACTCAAGCGCGAACTGGGATGGAACGTCACGGCTCGTAATATCGCTCTGAGCAACGGCAGTCAGTCCGGCTTCTTTATGCTGTTCAATATGTTTGCCGGTGAATACGATGACGGTTCGGTAAAACAGATCCAGCTGCCATTGGCCCCTGAATATATCGGCTACGCCGACGCCGGCCTGAGCCGCGATTTCTTTAAGGCGGGGCACCCTAAAATAGATCTGCTGGGCGATCACCTGTTCAAATACCGGGTCGACTTCAGCGAGATCGAGATCGATCAGAACACCGGTGCGATCTGCGTTTCACGACCAACCAATCCGACCGGTAATGTGTTGACCGACGACGAGATGCAGCAGCTCGACGCCCTGGCCAAGCAGCACCAGATCCCACTGATGATCGACGGCGCCTACGGCACCCCGTTCCCGAACCTGATCTTCACCGAGGCCAAACCGTTGTGGAACGACAACGTGATCGCCTGCATGAGCCTCTCCAAGCTGGGCCTGCCGTCCGCACGAACCGGTATTATCGTGGCCAACGAGGAAGTGATCCGCGCGGTCAGCGGTGTCAATGCGATCATGAACCTGTCAACCGGCAGCTTCGGTCCGGTGATGACCCAGGAGATGGTCCGCACCGGCGAGATCATCAAAATCAGCAACGAGCTGGTCAAACCCTACTATCAGGAACGCTCCCAACTGGCGGTCAAAGAGTTCCAGCGCGCCCTTGGCGACCTGCCCTATTACATCCACAAACCGGAAGGAGCGATGTTCCTGTGGCTCTGGTTCAAGGACCTGCCGATCTCCAGCCTGGAGCTGTATCAGCGTCTGAAGGAGCGCGGCGTTCTGGTGGTATCGGGCCACTATTTCTTCCCCGGCATTCCGGACGAGTGGCAGCACAAACACGAGTGTATCCGTGTCACCTACAGCCAGGAGGCGGATAAGGTCAAACGCGGTATCGAAATTATTGGTGAAGAGGTCGCCAAGGCCTACGCTCAGGGCTGAGCAATAGCCAACGCGAGCGGCAATCAAGCGTCAGACAGGCAACGCCGGATCAACTCGATCCGGCGTTGTTTTTTGAGTACCCAGAAAGAATTAGCGGGCGCTTTTCTTGCGATAGCGCAGCACCGCCTGGACCGGTCCAGAGCAACCGTACACTACAAAGATCAGCCATAGCAGCGTTGCCGGATCAATAGAGATGACGGCGATCAGCATCACCACCCCCAGCAGCACCACAAAGGGCACCTTGCCCTTCAGGTCTACCTCTTTAAAAGAGTGGTAGTGGAAGTTGCTGACCATCAAAATACCGGACAATGCCACGATCAGCGAAATAACCAGCGCATAGCTATCTGCATTGATCTCGAACTGGGTACCGACCCAAACCATCCCCGCGACGACCGCAGCCGCTGCCGGACTGGGTAGCCCGATGAAGAAGCGCTTATCGACACTGCCGATCTGAGTGTTAAAGCGAGCCAGTCGCAATGCTGCGCCGGCAACATAGATAAATGCAGCGAACCAGCCGATCTTGCCGACCGAGTGCAGCGCCCAGGAAAACGCCACCAACGCCGGCGCCACCCCGAAAGAGACCATATCCGCCAGGCTGTCATACTGGGCACCGAATTCGCTCTGGGTATTGGTCATCCGAGCGACCCGGCCATCTAGACCATCCAGCACCATCGCGACAAAGATTGCGATCGCAGCCTTCTCGAAACTGCCGTTCATCGCCGCGATCACGGCAAAGAAGCCGGAAAACAGCGCGGCCGAGGTAAACAGATTGGGCAGCAGGTAGATCCCGCGACTCCTTGCCTTCGGCTTTGACGGTTTGACCGTGTCCGCCGGGTCAGGCTTATCGACGGGGGGCTGTTGCTGCTCAGACATGGGCGCTTAGACCTTCGTTCACCACTAGAAAAGTGGCGCTATGATAAAACGATTGCCCCAAGGTCGCCAGCTTAGCCCCAAAAACCCGCTCTTCAAAAAACAATGGCTGGAAACCACTCAGCGGCTTTCAGTACGAATTTCTAGATATTTCCCAAATAACTGTTATAGATACACCTTGACCGAAACCTTGACTAATCCACTATCGGAGCCTGGAACGATTGACAGCTCTCTAACTGAAACCTGATGCGCATGTTCCAGCACGCTCAACCAATGAATAAAATGATCAAAACGAGCATCATCAAATCGAATCTGTATATCACCGTTAGCACTAGGCTGAAAACGGTTCATACTTAATTGGTTATCATTAGTAGTCTTATCGATTATTTTGGCCAGATTGTCATGCTTCAGATCTGCTTTCTTAACGTTGTCCTTAAGAAGAATATACTGATTCGCAAGTTCACGAACATCGACTAATTGAATCTGAGCGCTTTGATTCTGTTGTTTCAGAAACAGATTAACTTCCATCAAAGGCAACCAAGCGACTCGATAAACAGCAAGAAATGCTAGCAACGAAAACAAAGAAACAAGTGTAACTTGCTCTCTCCGGCCAAGTTGGTCAAACCAATCTTTCATAGCTCCCTCTTGACTCTTAACCTTGCTAGGGTACGACCATTTTCAGAGCTAGTGCCAATTAGTTCCGCTTGAAAACCTTCTTTCTCCAGCTCCTCACGCAATGTTTCAACTTCTGAGAACGCACCGGCAAGAACGTTGAGCTGGAACTCATCATCACGTCCGTGATAATTAACGCTTTTTAATAAAATCTCTTTGTGTCCGTTCAATACCGTACCAATCTGGTAGAAAAAACCGACGGTATCATCTCCTGTTCCAACCCGTATTTTCTGGATCATCCGCCGTAGTTGCAATTCAGGCTCAGTCATCACACCTTGTGGCACAGCCGAACGGAAAGCACTTTCTATATCGAATCTCAATTGATCTTGCTGCTTCTTCAATAACTGATTTTCAGTCATTACCAAGCCAAACTGGAATCCAACAATCAATATCAGCAACAGCATTGGCCACCGCCATACTTTGCAGACCTTCGCCCAATCCACCTTCTTTCCAAAATCGCCCTGCAAGAGGTCAAGCGCAGAATTATCAGGCTTAAACTCATAGCAAGAGAAACCACCCTGCCTATTAGTCAAGGGCTGCAACAAACTAGGCAAGACCTCTATGAACTCGACCTCAGAAGAAGCTTCACAATAAATATCAACCGATTGAGGCAACTGATCAGCTTCTTCATGCAATAGCTGTAGAGCCAACGGCAACGTATCTAGCTCTATTGCAAAACCTTCGGCTTCCGCATATCGCACAACACAACGCTCATTATCCAGCCAAAGCGTCCAATGGTCTGTTTCCCATGGCAGCAACAATTGCTCGGGCCATACATGAGCTATCTCTATGCCCGAGCTGGAAAACTCAGCGATAACTTGATCAAGCTCAGTTCGATCGGAAACAGCCACCGGCACGCAACCACTATCTGCTGGAGCCAAGGCGAAATGTAATTCATCTACCTCACTAGCTAGCGACTCCTCTAAAGAATAAGGAACCGATTTATTAAGGTGTTTCCTCTCACTTCTCGAAAAATAAACTTGGTGAAGATTGGTACGCTCTGATGGCCAAACCAATGCAAGTTGATCCCTTCCTACATCCGCAGAAAGTCGTTTAACCCCCCCCTCCTTAGGCAGCACCTCATCAGCAGTTTCATATGCCCACCACCTATACCCCCCCTTCTTAGTGGGGCAAACGAGCCACTTGACGTTCATATTCCAGTCACCCTCACCATCCACCTTGGCTCCGAGCAACTATTCGTAAAGAGTTATCTTTTCGCTGGATAACACTACTCAAGCCAAACTCCTTTCCATTGAGCCCCACTTGCGCATTTAACAGAAAATATTGGCTAGAAACCCCAATACCCTCTATGTCAATTCCTCTTCCTGCCATTAAACCATGCTCAAAGATAGAAAGATCAGTCCAAGCCTCCTCTTCTCGCTGCTCAATAAACAGCTCTCCATCAGCCTTACTCAAAGGTTGAAGGTTCCCATTCTGGTTCAAGCTCCTTAATGTCTCCACCGATGCCGTATTGATATTCAACAGCCCGTTTTCTACAGGTAAAACCGTGATATGGGGCTCTAGAGCTTGAAACAGGCCTTGGGTTACCCCTTTCACCCAAAGCAATTCTGACGGTGCAGTCATTAAACGATTTCCAGCACGCCTTGGAGATTGCTGAGCCGTGTAAAATAACGTTTCCGCACCGCCATGCCCTGTTACCAAGTTATCAGGGTCCAGCCAGTCAACAACAGCCTCAGTAATAGCAATAGCCTCCGACTCATCCAATGATGGTCCTTCCAGACATTGAAGTAATCGAATAAAGCGCTGCTGATGCACGTTAAAACGATTATCTTTTGGGACCGGTAGAGCTAGCTGATTAATATTCAAGCGCCCCTGCAAGTCAAAAAGCTGTCCTTCTATTTGCACGACCTCGTCATTATTTCTTGCAGGGTAACTGAACGGAACAGACCATTCTTCTTCGAGATGATCCACTCTTGCCTGCTCTTCTTGATCGTTAGCCAGTAATTTCATGGCAACTTCTTCAGCAAAACTCAGATAAGCCCAAGCCTGCTGGGAACGCTGTTGCAATTCAACCGCCCGAAAGCTCAATAAAAAATGGCTGCTTACTGTAGTTGCTAATAGAGTCACTATCACCACAACCAGCAAGGCAATAATTAACGCCATTCCTCCCTGATATGGTTTAGCCCGGCAGCCAATAAACACGACGAATCAACCCCCAGTCTTTTAGCTCAATCATCCATTCAACGGCGGAAGGAATCGTGCTCATTTTTTTTTCCTGATCCGGTTGTGCCGCTGGCCAGCGATCCCTCCACTGCTGATCTACCGACTGACCAGAAATCAGGTTTTCCGCATCCAAGAATCTCAACTGAACATTCTGAACACCCCCAAATAGACGAACACGCTGCTTATGGCTGTTGCTCTGCCGATCGAGCACTGACCAGCTTTCCCTCCACAACATCCCTTCCTCGAGAATATATCGAACTCGCTGAATACTACCTCTCGGAAGATTCAAGGGGTTTCGCCAACCACCTTTGGTGAATTCCACCACAGAATCACCGAGAGGATCACAAAGCACAGCTGGTCTATCTGACTCAGATTCATCAACAATTGGTCGTGAAACCAATTGCCTCAAGTCTCGATCAACGACCGACATGGCAAGTTGCAGATCAGATAATGCTTGAGCTTGCTCTGTGTGACGCTCCGCAACTGTCGCAGCAACAGAAAGGCCCTGATAAGCCATGATCGCCACAGCAGCACCAATCGCAATTGCAACTAGCACTTCGAGCAAAGTAAATCCTCGGGCGTCTTGGACCGTTATATCCATTAGCGTTCAAAATTCCCCAACGCTCCCTGCAAATAGGCCATAGGGGCCTTGTCTGTTGAGGAGTTCCCATAGACCGTGACTTCCACTCGAAAAAACGCCCGATCTGGTGTTTGAGTTGTACGTAATTGCCAAAACCATTCCTGCCCTGCCATGATCTCAGTGCCTGTTTCGACCCCAAGAGGGAGCTGGCCGAAATAACGATTGTTAATCTGGGCCAATTCCAATTGATTCATCGCCACCCAATTAGCAATGGTTTTATTACGTAAATGCTCGCTTCCTCCAATGTTACCCATAACATTTATCAGCAACGCCGAAAGCGCGAAGCCTACGATAGCGACAGCAACCAGTAGCTCAATAAGTGTAAAGCCCTGTTGATTTTCAGAATCAATTTCCACTATACGCTCATTCCGAACGAGTAATTCGACCTAGCAAATCACCTATAATCTCAACCTTTTGGCTGCTGTGGTTATCAAGAAATCGTAGAACAAACGGCGTTGCCTCCCCCGACCCAAGTAAAGCAATATCCGGCAAAAAATCTTGAACTAATTCACCCGAAGCGTCATATCCAAACCATTCGATATCACGATGACTCCCTTCTATCTCCAACTCCAATACAACATCGGTCGGCAGCAAATAAAATGCCTCTAGCCCTTCAGGTTTTCTTTGGACCCAAACATTATTTTCCAGCTTCAGCCAGCGGTATCCATAACTGTCGGTCTGTTCATCCCGATATAGATCGACCCCCCAAACTTGCCCTGTGATGATAACTTCCTGCAGTAACCCATGACTCCTGTTGGTGAATTCGATCGCCACAAGCCGTAGACCCGGAAGCTTTGCTGTCCCCCCTATGTTCAAAGCAGCTAGGCTTGCTCCCAAGGCAATAATCATTACCACCACAAGCAGCTCGATCAGCGTGTATCCACGTTCGATGCTCACGCCGGATCAGGACTCAGCGCCATCCTGCCAATTGCCGATATCAGCTTTCTGTCCATCTCCCCCTCGTACCCCATCAGCCCCCAGGCTATACAGATCAAATTCTCCATCTCCAAATTCCGCAGGACTTAAATACAAGTAGGGCCGCCCCCAAGGATCAGCTGGCATCTCATCCAAATACCCACCCTCTTTCCAGTTTTTAGGGACTGGTGCCAAGCTTGGCTTAACCCGCAAAGCGTCCAATCCCTGCTCAGTGGTCGGCATCTCAAAATTGTCCAATCGATACAGTTTTAGCGCCGTACTAATACTTTTAATATCAGCCTGAACCTTTTTGATACGAGCATCATCGGCCCTATTAAGCACGCTGGGGGCCACAATGCTGATCAACAATCCGATAATTACCAACACCACCAAGATTTCAACCAAACTGAATCCTTGTTGTTTCACTCCTTTCATTTCGCTCTATACCTCAATTGAATAGCCTGTATATCAGGCAACTAAGTCATTCATCTGTATGATAGGAAGCAGTACCGCCATGACGATGGCCCCCACAATGACCGCCATCACCAAAACCATTAACGGTTCAAATAGACTGGTTAACGTACCTAGTTTCATCTCCAACTCACGTTCTTGATTCTGAGATGAGCGACTAAGCATCACCTCCAACTGCCCACTCTGTTCACCACTGGCCACCATATGAACCATGATGGGGGGGAAACGGTTGGATTGCGCTAGAGCTCGATGGAGACTGGCACCTTCCTGGACAGCTTTCGCAACCTCGGCACTTGCATCTCTCAGTGTTCTATTACCCAGTACCTGACCGGCTATCCTTAAGCCGTCGAGCAGGGGAACCCCGCTCGTGACCAAGATACTCAACGTAGAGGCGAACCGAGCGCTTTCCACCGCTGTGACAAAGTCCGCCACTAAAGGCAAACGCAGCAGCACAGAATGCCAACGGCTCAACACACTTGGTCGTTTGAAAAGCAATTTGAGTCCAACAATGACACCTACTGATAAAACCAAACAATAGATCCAATACGTGCTTAAGAAATCGCTACATTGAATCAACAATTTGGTAAGTACCGGCAATTCAGTATCAGTATGCCTAAATAGTCCGACCAGCTCGGGAACCACAAATATCATCAATAAGCTGATAACAACGACCGCTACAAATACAAGAATTATGGGATAGACCATCGCCATCTTGAGCTTTTGCTGGGTATACTGCCGCTCCTCTCCATAGTCAGCCAATTGTTCCAATACGGCACCCAAAAAGCCTGCCTGCTCACCAGCACTAACCATTGCGCGGTACATGTCGTTGAACACCTTCGGATAGTCTGCCAAAGCGCTCGCTAATGGAAACCCCTCTCTGACTCTTGTCCGTAACTGCAAAACCAACCCTTTAGCTCGCGCTTTACTACTTTGCTGAGCAACAGCAATCAAAGCATCATCCAGCGGCATTCCTGCCTGAATTAGGGTCGATAGCTGACGGCTGAACAGTGTTAATTCGGTCGGGGTAAGATAACTCTTGAATATTTGCCAGCGCAGCCCATCCTCACGCTTCACTACCGCCGGCTTCACTTCGACAGGCTTTAGCCCCTGTGCTCGTAACTGATTGCGTACGTTACGAGCAGACTCCCCTTCAATAACCCCCTTACGAAGCCTTCCAGAATTTTCAAGTGCCTTGAAACTGAACGCTGCCATGCTAGGCCACCGTCACCCTCATCACCTCTTCCAGCGTAGTTTCCCCAGCCAGAACCCGACGGCGGCCATCATCTGAAAGAGCAGGACTTCGTGTTCGAGCATATTGTTCCATTTCGGCTTCTCCCGCCTTACGATGAATCATCTCCCTCACCACAGAATCCACCTCTACCAGCTCGTAAATACCCGTACGACCTTTATAGCCGGTATAGTTACACTCGGAACAACCCGCTGCGTAATAAACCTCTTTGGTAGTATTTTTCTCCAGCCCCAAGGCTTTTCTCTCTGTTTCATCAGGGCTCCCCGACCGCCTGCACTCCAGACATAGCTGTCGGACCAAACGCTGGGCCATCACACCTATAAGGCTCGAAGAAATCAAAAACGGCTCCACTCCCATATCCTGAAGACGTGTAATCGCCCCTAAAGCCGTGTTGGTATGCAGAGTGGATAACACCAAGTGTCCTGTAAGACTGGCCTGTACAGCTATCTCTGCGGTTTCCCGATCTCGGATTTCCCCCACCATAACTACATCGGGGTCCTGACGGAGTATCGCTCTTAACCCTCGGGAAAATGTCATATCAACTTTGCTGTTAACCTGGGTTTGACCAATTCCGGGAAGGACATACTCAATAGGGTCTTCTATCGTGAGGATATTTCGGCTTTTATTGTTGATATGCGACAAACCTGCATACAGAGACGTCGTCTTACCCGATCCCGTAGGGCCAGTAACCAGGATAATACCGTGGGCACAGGACAATGCTTTCTTAAAGCAGGATTCCACTTGAACAGGCATTTGCAGCATATCCAACTGGAGCAACCCTGCCTGTTTATCCAGCAACCGCAACACCACCCGCTCACCGTGTGCAGAAGGTATAGTCGAAACACGTACGTCTACGGCATGCCCCGCTAGTTTGATCGATATTCGACCATCTTGAGGAATACGTTTCTCTGCAATATCAAGCTTCGCCATCACCTTCAACCGGGAGACCAACAGCGGTGACAACATCCGTTTAGGGTTCAGCACCTCCACCAGAACCCCATCAATGCGATAGCGAACTGTCAGCTTATCTTCAAACGTCTCGACATGAATATCGGAAGCTTGTTTCTGGATCGCCTGTGACAAGATGGCATTGATCAACCTGATAACTGGAGCATCATTCTCAACGTCCATAAGGTCACTTGCTTCAGGAATCTGATCGACCAAACTCGATAGATCAATATCGGCCCCCAAGTCTTCGGCAGCCTGCTGCGCTTCACTATTATCCCGCCGATAAGCCACGACCAAGCGGCGCTGAAACTCATCCTCGGATACGGCACTCATCCGTAAAGGGCACTTCAACACACGGCGCAACTCCAACAGCACTTGAGTCGTCAGGCCGGGGCGATAGAAAACCTCTGCCTGTTCATCCACGCTTCCCACCAACACGCCATGGTTTTTTGCAAATGTAAAAGGCACCTGCACGAGCTGAGAACTGGTTGTTGAGAGACTCAAGGCTTACTCCTGCACCCGCTCCTGACGAACATCATGAAGCCCCTCATTAGCTTCTGGCTCTAACTGACTTTGCTGCTGAAGCTGCTGTAATCGTTCAAGCTGTTCTTTCCAGGCTGGAAGCAGCGGCATGGATTCTGGATCCAGAGTTTCTCCTGCAATATCACGTTTGCTAAGCTGCTGATCACGGATATAACTATATTTTTCAGCGGTAGCACCAGCCAGAGTGCGACTGTCCCTAACGATGGTGGATCTTAAAAAGACCATCAAATGTGTTTTCGAAAGACTGGTCGAGCTGTTACGAAACAACCTGCCCACTAGTGGAATATCACCAAGTAGAGGCACCTTCTGTTCGCTTTCCTGCACATCATCTTGGATCAACCCACCCAAAATAATGGTCTGTCCATTATCGGCCAGCACCTGAGTTTCGATCTTACGCTCGTTGGTAATCACATCGGTTGCATTAACAACACTTCCGGTGCCGGTCAAACTGGACACTTCCTGCACGATCTCTAAGACCAGAGAATCTCCTTCGTTGATATGGGGAGTGACCTGGAGCGTAATACCAACATTCTGTCGTTCTATTGTCTGGAATGGATTATCGGGATTACTACTGCTATCACCGGTAGACGTAAACGACCCCGTAATAAAGGGCACATTCTGACCCACCACAATGGAGGCCTGCTGATTATCCATGGTCAGCAGCGTTGGGGTTGAAAGGATATTGGCATCAGAATTCTGATGCAGGGCGTTAATCACGACATTAAAGCTAAAGTCATCATCCAACTTCCCGATCCCGAACACCTGTCCTGGGGTATTAGCCAGCGCCTGAAGAAGATCAACCCTCGGATCATCGTCACCACTGGGCTCCCCCTCGGCCAACAGCACTTCCGGTGTCAACGATCCGGCCAGCCCCCGATTACCGACAGAACTACCGTAGAGATTGCTATTCCGGTCATAGAACAGCCACTGAATTCCCAAGTCTCGCCCTGTAATATCGGCCATCTCGACGATAATGGCTTCGACTAGGACCTGAGCCCGCCTGATATCCAAGCGATCAATCACCGGCGTGAGGGACTGCATTACGTCAGCGTCTGCCGTAATGATCAAAGAGTTGGTTCCTTTATCCGCCTCAATGGTGGTCTTGGTTGCAGAGGGACGGGACTTATCTTCAGCTGCCGTTTTCTGGTCAATGCTCTGCACAACTTTACTAAGCACAGAAGCAACCTGCTCAGCATCGGCGTATTTCAGATAGATCACTCGCACATTGCTATTCTGCTGAAGCGGAAGATCCAAATGTTTCAACAAAGACCTAATCCGCAAACGCTCCATCTCATCGCCGGTAACAAAGACACTGTTAGTGCGTTTATCCGCGACAACCACCAATGGATTTGAGGAGGGTTTTCCATCCGTCCCAACACTCCGTTTTTGCAGTTGCTCAAGCAGCCTGACAACTTCTTCAGCAGATGCATGCTCGAGTTTGATCACATCGGTTTTTTCCACCGCCGTGTGATCGATGCGTCTTATGATCTCGCGAATACGGGAAATATTAGCCGTGGTATCCGAAATAATTACCGCATTGCTCGGTCCATAGGCAGCCAGGTGAGCCTGCTGGGGAACCAACGGACGTAAAACCGGTATCAGTTGCGTTGCAGAGATGTTCTCAAGCTGGATAACTTGGGTCACGACATCGTTAACGGGATCAAGGGCCTGATCCGGAACGATAGGAATAGGGGACGTATTAGCACTTTTCATTGGGATGATGCGGACTACATCTCCCACTTCAATCGCAGTAAACCCATGAACTTCAAGCATCGCCAGGAAAAGCTGATACAGCTCTTCACGATTGACCGGCTTAGCCGAGATAACCTGAACCTTCGCCTTTACCTTTGGGTCCACGATCATCGTTTTTTCCGTAGCCTGAGCAACGAACCGAATCAATTCCTGAATATCAGTATCTTTGAAGTTGACAGTCCAGCTCTGCGCTTCGGCCAAGAGCGAACTCGAAAAACCCATCGACATCAGTAATACAGAGATGACAGCTAGCTTGTTGATATACTTCTTCATAAGGCCGATCTTTCAGACACTCCCTTGCTCGTCATGAGCCTACACGCTAGCCCGTTGCTTCAAGCGAAACATCCAAGTTCAATGCTCCGTTTTCTCTCAAGACTTGGAAAGATGCCTTTGAGCTGGAGCGGATAATTTTGAACAATTCAAGAGCTTTTCTAGGTGAATCCAGAACGATATTATTCACACTCGTCACAATGTCCCCCGGCATTAGCCCTAATGCCTTCAGTTTTTCCTCCCCCTGCTTGGCATCCACTTTAAATCCCTTCAAAACCCCGTTTTCACGGGACATGGAAAAACTGATAACGTCTGCCAGGTAGCGACGATCACTGTTATGCGGCTTCTGGTTCGTTTGAGGAGCTGGCCTTGGCTTAGCGGCAGAGGGGAGCCCTGTGGCCAGTTTTTGAGTTTCGGCCCGGCTCGAGTCTTGACCCTTACTGTAAAGAAGCAAGGCCTCAAGCTGGCCATCGTTATCTAAAATAATCCGGTCTACGAAAACACTATGAACACTGACATTGCCAGAAACCGGCAGTGGCTCTCCAATCCCGTACTGATCCCGCTTACCTTGACTATGAATTATCGCTTTTGAATCACCAGGCTGGGAGGCAAACACGATCCCCTCCAGCTGCAGGCTAAGTTTTGTGGGCTCAGCAATTTCTACCCGCTCTTGCTTAATGGGCGGCGCAACAGGCACTACCGGCTTATCATTAAACTGACCAAAAAGAGACCAAGACGCTATTTCATCGGGGTCGACCGGTTCAGCGTCTACGACAGGCGATTGAGCAGAAGTAGGAGCAAGTGCTGGAGAAAAAGAAGCTTGTTCGATGATGCCAGGATCCATCGGCATCAACAGTTTTGTAAACTGATTGGCCTGATAGCCTGCTATAACCAGCAATAGCAGTGCGACCGGCCATCTCAACAGAGAGGCAGGTGCGCATCGCTTGGCAATAGCAATCCATTGATCTGCAATTGGTGGAGTGAGACTGAACACAACTACCACACATCCCTTTGCGGCTAAATTCCTGACCACAGGATATAGCGAGGCAGGGGTTACATACAAGCGTCGAATGCTGCTATGGCAACCCCCGCAGAAGAATCATCACCCAACATCTAACAGCAGACAAAAGGACAAACTCTGAAGATAAGAGATCGCCGCTGATTACCGTGGAAACAACTGAATGAAGCTTATCGACAGTGCCGTTGATCAAGATCCCCTAAGGCACGCATCTCCCGCCACCTAGGCTGCTGCGCCTCGATGCTCTTAGCAAGCCTGTTGTAATATTCAGAAACACGATGATTGGCCGAATCCCAGGTTTGCGGTGACCGAACCTTCATGTCAGAACCAAAAATTGATGTTAAATCAGGAGCTTCGGCATTCTCAGCCTCAACACGATGTACGGTATCCGCCCACAAGTTCAAATCACAACCAGCATATCCATTGAGATAGGGCCCAACCAGGCGATGAAATTCGCCATACGCCTTCTTTAAAGCCGATCCTCGCTCAGAACTATCTTTGGTGATATCCAGCAACCTGACAAACAGGCGACTGCGGTAGTAAGCACGGTAGAACCACAACAGGGCAGTCTCTTTCTCACCGACTTCGTAGAGCCTTATCGAGGCGACATACATCGCTTCGGGACGGAGCAGATGTTGGCGTGACTCCATTTGACGAATAGTTTGCATAAGAGCCGACTTGGACTGAGTGCTTAAAGCCTGACTTAATTCACCCACATTGATAACCGGCCCCATCGCTAGGTAAAAAGGAGGCACATAAGCCGCGATATAATCGGCAGATTCTTTCTTGGTCGCCGTTGATGTACAGCCGGCAAGCAATAACAAGGTGAGCATTGCCCACATGAGGCCCCCGCCATTAACACCTACATTCTTCTCCATATTGATTTTCATACCAAACAGTGGCGTAACGTCTGTAGCAGGAACAAATCCAAGCGACTTTTTAATGGGACCTACCCTATCGGAGGCTGGTGTGGATAACTCGGTCATACCAACCAATTTAATTACGTTATCGAACTATGGCTCAGTTTTATGTGTCTAATCCATTTTTCAATGGGGTCTGACTCCTTTGGTTAGCAATTTTTTAATTGAAAAATTAAAACACCATCCAGCAGCTTCAGAAGAAGCACAGCACTTATTTGGCTTTTTTTCATCATCATCTTTTAACCTTTCAATCAAAACCTCATTTGCTTTTTTACAAGCAGCCATCCTTTCTGAAATTTTGGATAAGAAAGCAATCCACCCATCTTTTTTTATTTTATCAACCCCCCAATTGGAGCAAGAGCCATCTTTATAGAGCCTATTATAAGCACAACAAAAACCTTTATGATGAGATAGTTTTTTTTGATACAACTTGATAATTAAAATAAAAAACTGATCAAACATTTAATAAACCTCTACAAGCCATCAAAAAATATTCCAAATAAAGCTTAATTCTCATCCTTACAGACAGCATCATTTTTTTTGTCCTTCTTGCAGCTTTTAGCACAGTCATAGGTAGCTTTTGCTTTGGCCGCAGCTTTACAACTGGCAACTGCTGCGGGGTGCCCTAAGTATTTACAAATACTACCCCTAGCCGAATTGGCAGCAATCACACACCGACTAAAGCAATCTGAAGGAGGGACGATATCTGGAAGATCAGCAGCACAATTAGCTGTTGCACACTTACCTTCTTTTGGGTACCCACTACCTTCCCCATCACCATCATTTATCCAACAGGGTGTACCATTAGGTACCATTCCAGGGGGGCATGGCTTTAGTCCATACGGATCAGCCCAACTAATCGGACCTCCTCCTACATACACGTAAGTATTAATCCCACCTTCAAGCCCAATCGGATCTGCTTGGATATACCGTCCCGTTGCAGGATCATAGTCCCTAAAGTAGTTCTGATGCAGCCCCGTCTCACCATCATAGTACTGCCCCGGGAACCGTAGATTGTTGCTGATGGTTTCCTTAATGATGGTCGCTTTGCCGAACGCCTCGTAGCGCGCTTCCCACACCACCACCCCGCTGGCCGCGATCAGCCGTTGTGGCGTGCCCAGGTGGTCGTTCTGGTAGTAATAGATGGTGTTGTCGGCCGTGCGCTGGAACTGGGGGTTGGTGCCCCAGGTGCCTCCCGGCATAAAGTGGTATTCCTTGATCAGGCTGCCGGTTGCATCGTATTCCGCGCTCAGGCCCTGGTCGGTGTAGAAGTAGTAGGTGGTGTTGCCATCGGCGGTTTTCTTTATCCGTCGGCCGTAGGGGTCGTAGGCGTACTCGGCCACGGTGACACTGTCGTGGCGTACCGCGATCAGCCGCTCTTCGCGGTTGTAGACGTAGTCGATGGTTTGCGGGCCATTGATCGGCTCGCTGCCGCTGTAGCTTTTCTGGGTGGTGTGGCCGTTCGGGTTGTAGCTGTAGTTCCAGCCACTGTCCTGCTCGGTCAGTTGGTTCTGGTCGTTGTAGCTGGCGCTGGTGGTTTGGTGTTGAGTTCGGTTACCTACGCCATCGTAGCCGAACGCTTCCTGGTCAGGGAGTTCGCTGCTCACCGGGTAGTCGGCCCCGGTCAGGCG
This sequence comes from Motiliproteus coralliicola, assembly GCF_003345655.1. GTDB lineage: Bacteria > Pseudomonadota > Gammaproteobacteria > Pseudomonadales > Balneatricaceae > Motiliproteus > Motiliproteus coralliicola. The sequence goes on along the minus strand of NZ_QQOH01000002.1, from coordinate 48,371 downwards.
GTATTGGTTGTCGTAGTTGAAGCGGTAGTCACCGTGCTCGCGTTGGATCGCGGTGATGTTGCTTTCGTTGTCGTAGGCGGTGATGGCGTTGGCCAGTGTGGTGTCGGCGGCATCGTACAGGGTGCGGCTTTGTTGGCGCTGCAGCGGGTCGTACTGGTAACGGATGGTGTTGCCGCCCGGCAGCGTCAGGGTTTGCGGTTGTTGCCAGTCGAAGTCGCTGTAGGCCAGCTGCCCGACGCCGGGGATCAGCACCGCTTCGAGCTGGTTGTTGGCGTTGTAGTGGTACTGGTAGGTGACCCCTTCGGGGTTGGTGTAGCTCTGTTTCAGGCCGTTGGGGTGATAGGTGTAGCTATAGCTTTTCTGGAACAACCCGAAGTCGACGGTGACGTCGGTCAGCTGGTTTAGGGCGTTGTAGCGGTAGGTTTCGCTGTGAGCGCGGATGTCGGCGGTCTGGCCGCTGCCGGCGCTGCCCGCCGCCTGGCTGTAGCCGGTGTATTGGTCCTGATCGTTGTAGTGGTAGGTCACGACCTTGATCGGGTTGGCCTCGCCGGCCTGGGCGTAGAGGCGGGTCTCGGTCAGCCGGTTGGCGTCATCATAGCGATATTGGACCTGTTCGTTATCCGGGTTGGTTTCCTGGATCAGGTTGCCGCGGCTGTCGTACTGGTAATCGCGGCTAGTGGGGTTGGCCCCGGCTTTGATCTCTTCGGCCAGTTGGCCGCGCAGGGTATAGGTATATTGGGTGATCCGCCCTTCCGGGTCGGTCACTTCGGTGAGGTTGTCACGGGCATCGTAGCTAAAGCGGGTGAGGCCGCCGTCGGCGTCGGTCAGACTGATCAGCCGGTTCAGCGCATCGTAGGCCCGTTGGGTCGGGTTGCCGTTGGCGTCGATAGCCTGGGTTTCGTTACCGTCAGGGTCGTAGCCGAAGCGGCGCAGCAGGTTGAGGTTGTCGGCCTGCTGGGTGGTGCTGTTGATCCGGTCACGGCTGTCGTAGTCCAGCTGCTGTTCGAAGGTGGGGTAGTGGATCGAGTCGAGCCGTTCGTCGCGGTAGCTGAAGCGAGTCTGGTTACCCAGCCCATCGGTCTGGCTGGCCAGACGGCCGGCATCGTCGTAGCTGCGGTAGCGGCGGTGGCCGTTGGCGTCGATCAGCGCGGTGAGGCGGTTGGCGCCGTCGTACTCCAGAGTGGTCTGTTGGTCGCTGGCATCGGTGACGGTCAGCGGCAGGCCATCGGCATTGCTGGTCAGTTGGGTCACCGCGGTATTGGTGTCGGTGTGGGTCTGCAGGTTGCCGGCTTTATCGTAGCTGTAGGCTTCGTTTTGGCCGTAAGGGTTGGCACTGCTGAGCAGGTTGCCCACCGCGTCGTAGGTTTGGGTCCAGCTCTTGTTGGCCGCGTCGATCGTCAGTTGGGCGTTACCCAGGGCATCGTATTGTTGGTATTGGGTGCTGTGGTTCAGCGGGTCGGTGGTTTGGATCACGTTGCCGTAGGCGTCGTACTGCCACTGGGTCACAGCCAGTTCGGTGTTGCCGGCGCTGGATTCGCCGGTGGTCTGTTTGATCCGCTGGCCGTAGGGATCGTACTCGTAGCGGGTGATGCGCTGCTCGCTGCTGCCCATCGCTTCGGTCAGGGTCAGCAGGTTGCCGTTGGCGTCGTACTCGTAGGTGGTGGTGAAGCCCCGCGGACCGGTCTCGCTCAGAAGCAAGCTCAGCTGGGTATCGTAGCTGCGGGTGCGGGTGCTGCCGTCCGGGTAGGTGACCTTGATCGGATTCTTGAACTGGTCGTACTCGGTGACGGTCTTGCGCCCGAGCTGGTCGGTGCGGGTGCGCTGCTTTACGTAGATCAGGTCGTTACCGCCCAGTTGTGAGCGTACCGTGGAGCTATCGGTGGTCCAGCAGTGCTTGCCCGCCACCCCGTCACGCTCGATATCAACGACGGTGATGCCGTAGCTGGGTTGGTACTGGGCCACCAGGCTGTCGACCCCCAGGGAGTTGTCGGACAGCACGATCTGGGTGCTGTACTGGCGGTTACCGCCCAGGCTGTAGCTGACCAGTTGGCCGTGTTCGTCATAGCGCCACTCGCGCACCACGCCGGTGGCGTCGGTACCGGTGGTGGTGAACTGGCGGGTCTCTTTGTTGTAGCTGACAGCGTAGCTATCCCCCACCCCGTCGGCGTTGATCCGCGAGGTCAGTTCGCTGCCGCGGATCTGGGTGTACTCGCAGACGGTGTCGCCCACTTCGACCCGGGCGATGACCGATTCGCTGGCGGGTTTGAACTGGTACTGGATCGCCTGGTCTTTGGGGTCGATAAAGCGAGCCAGTTGGCCGTCGGTGGCGTAGTCATAACGGTAGGTCTCACCGCGCGGATCGATCACCCCGGTCAGGCGGTCCTCGCTATCGTACTGGTACTGCACCTCGCGGCCACTGTAGTCGCTGACCTTGGCCAGCCGTTGCCCACCACCCGTGGTTGCCGGCTCCCAGTGGTAGGTCAGCACCGGGGTGCCGTGGTGGTCACGCACGGTGGTGATATTGCCGTCGCTGTCTCGCTCGACGCTGACGGTGACGCCGTTGCGGTCGCGGTAGCGCAGCATCGGGACCCGCAGGATGCGACCGTTGTCGTCACGCTCAATCGCGTAGTCGATCTGGTTGCCGCGCCGGTCCTGCCAACGGTACTCGTCCTCGGCGTCACGGTAATCGATGGTGTAGGTCAGCTGGTTCTCGTAGCGGATCGCCTCGCCACCCACCACCTGCGGGTAGTGCTGGTCGATACGGCGGAACGAGCTGGGATGCAAGTCCTCGGTCGTGCCCCAGGCCGGTTCCAGGTCGCTCCAGCGCCGGTTCCAGACCCAACGACCGTCTTCCCAATAGCGGGTCACCCGTACATAGCCGCCCAGTACCTTGACCCGCAGGTCGGTAAAGGTCTCGTTGAGCTTGCCGGTGGCGAAGTACGGTCGGGCGTTGTCGGTGGTCACGCCACCCACCGCCCAGACCTGAACACTGAACAGCAGGCTCAGTAGCAGTACCGCCGTGCGGTTAAACACGCATCCATTCATCACGTCCAGCCTATCCTTTTGCTTGCCTTACCCCGCTCAAGGGCTAATTGGTAACGTTTACCGAGTCAGGCTAATCCTCAATTAGAACCAGCTATTTGAGCGAGCAGCAGTTACTTCTGTTAATTGCTCGGTCGAAAGAGAGATTTCACCACCAACCGGTACGCCAATTCCTCCCATTACTGCTACCAGCGCCGCGACGTTGGTATGATGAAGCGCTAAACCGCTATCAACCTCAATAGACTCGATTACATTCGCTTCGTTAACAAACCAATCGTCAATCAGTATCCAATCATTGCTTCCTAGCAGATAGATTTTCAGATCCGAACCAGATTGAACCAACCATAGGTCGTCTGGGGTAACGCCCCCGGTGAAAACAAGCACATCGCTGTCGGTTACGCTACCGCCGTCTCGGATCGTATCGTTACCATCGCCGGGCACAAAATGGTAACGATCGCTACCACCGCCGCCATACAGGTAATCATTACCGGAACCACCACGGATTACATTTGCCTGGGCACTCCCGTAGATTGTATCGTGGCCAGCATCACCGTCGATCAGGGTGATACCGACCAACTCCGTATTCCGGAAGTCCAGCGTGTTACTCCCGCTCGAACCAACGATGCTGTCATTGCCACCGGCGCCATCGATCTGTTCGACCGCACTGGTACCATTAAAGGTACCGATGCGGAACTGGTCATCTCCGCTAGTACCCACCAGCCGGTCATATCCATCGCCACCGTTATAGCGGTCATAACCGCTGTCACCGGCAGTGAACTCGAACCGATCGTCGCCGCCTTCACCGTAAAGGGAATCACTGCCCTCACCTCCGCGAATCACATCCGCTTGGGCACTGCCGTAGATAACATCGTTACCAGCATCGCCGTCGATCAGGGAGATACCGATCAGCTCCGTGTTCCGGAAGTCCAGCGTATTACTGCCGCTCGAACCAACGATGCTATCATTGCCGCCAGCGCCATCGATCTGTTCGACCATACTGACACCATTAAAGGTACCGATTAGGAACTGGTCATCACCCGTGGTACCCACCAGCCGGTCATATCCATCTCCGCCACTGTAGCGGTCATAGCCGCTGTCACCGGCGGTGAACTCGAACCGATCGTCGCCGCCTTCTCCGTAGAGGAAATCACTACCCTCGCCACCACGAATCACATCATCCAGGGCACTGCCGTAGATGTGATCGTTGCCGGCATCACCATCGATCAAAGCAATACCGATCAGCTCTGTATTACGGAAATCTAGGGTATTGTTACCGCTTGATCCGACGATACTATCGTTGCCACCGCCACCATCAACTTTTTCAACCGTCGCCTCTTCTTCAAAAATGCCGATACGGATCGCATCGTCAAACGCGGTGCCGATGAGCTGGTCGTAGCCGTCACCACCGTTGTATCGATCAAAACCCGTATCACCGGCGGTAAATTCAAACCGATCATCCCCACCTTCACCATACAGGTTATCACTACCCTCACCACCTCTGATTATATCCGCCTGAGCACTACCGTAGATTTTATCGTTACCGGCTTCGCCATCAATCAAATTGATGCCGATCAGTGTGGTATCTCGGAAATCTAATGTGTTGCCGCCCGTCGATCCAACGATAATATCGTTACCGCCTGCGCCATCAATCTCCTCAACCGTGAAATAGCTGGTAAAGTGCCAAAGTCGAATTACATCGTCACCGTTAGTACCTTCTATTCGATCCACCCCTTCGTTTCCGATATAAGTGTCATACCCAGTATCTTCGGCACTAAGGAGAAAACGATCATTGCCTCCTCGTCCATAGAGCCGATCGGTACCCTGACCACCAATAATCACATCCGCTTCTGCACTTCCGTAGAGCCGATCATCACCTTCCAACCCATTGATTTCACTGATAGCCGTAAGTTTCGTTCCTGCAAAGTCGAGAGCATCATCACCCGCGGAACCTATGATTCGGTTAATCCCTGTACCGCCATCAATTTCCTCAATGACAGACGCATCTCTATAAAGCTGCATAGGAATATCGTCATCTCCATCTGTGCCTTCTAAGCGATCATAGCCTTCCCCACCGTAATAGCGGTCATAGCCAGTATCTCCAGCACTAAATAGAAAACGATCATCACCACCTTCGCCATACAACTGATCACTCCCTGAGCCTCCAATGATTACATCTGCCGCTTGGCTGCCATAGATCAAGTCATCACCAGTCAAACCGTCGATCAAGGTAATACCAACAAGCTCCGTACTGCTAAAGTCCATATGATCATCGTTTGTTGAGCCAACTATTTGATTCAACCCGCCACCGCCATCGATCCGCTCAACACGGCCAGTGCTTCTATAAATGGGTAGCTGTATTACATCATCAAAAACTGTACCTACCAGCTCATCGAACCCGTCGCCGCCATAGTAGCGATCCAAGCCACTATCACTTGTCGTTATCAAAAAACGATCATCGCCACCGTTACCAAAGAGGTAATCAGTGCCGTCACCGCCCACGATTACGTCATCGCCTTGAGAGCCCCGCAGCGTGTCGTCACCGGCTAGGCCATCGATACGCTCGATATTCAGTAGCTCCGTATTGCTGAATTCCAACCTGTTATTGCCGCTGGTGCCCTCGATAATATTAACGCCAAGCCCACCATCGATAACCTCAACCCGACTGCTATTGGTGTAGCTTCTCAAACGTATTGTATCGTTCGAGCTGCCGCCCAAGATCTGATCGATTCCGTCACCGCCGTTGACTAAATCAGCACCACTATCAACACCATGAACGACGAAAGTATCGTCGCCACCACCACCGTATAAGGTGTCAGAACCGCCATTACCAATAATGGTGTCGTTACCGGCACTGCCGTGGAGAGTGTCGTCGCCCGCAAGCATGTCAATGGCATTGATGCCCACCAACTCTACGTTGGTGAAGCTCAGATTATCGTTGTTATTGGTGCCGTAGATGATGTCCGTCCCGCCTTGGCCATCGATCTTTTCTACGTCTCTGATTGCCGATAGTCGGATCGCGTCGTTGCCGCTCCCGCCTTCGATCACATCGTAACCGCCGCCACCGTAGACCGCGTCAGCATAAGGGTCGTCACCGCTGATCAGGAACCGGTCGTCACCGCTTTCGCCATGGAGCGCATCGGCACCACTGCCGCCTACCAGGGTATCGTTACCCTGTCCACCATAGAGGGTGTCGTTGCCGGCATGACCTTGCATCACGTCGTTGCCATCGCCGCCCCTTAGGTGGTCAATTTCATCACCGCCTTCGAGCACCACCAGATTATTACCCGGGGTAATGGCCCAGCTCAGTCGGCCGGCGTCCAGCACTGTATTACTGGGATGACGCAGTATAAAGGTCTCAATACTGCCTTCGGTAATACCTGTTATTAACGATCCAAAGCTAAGAGCCCCCGTTCCGATCAGCTGCGTATCAGCACCGGGTATGCTCGAATCCAGCACGGTCAGCAGCGCTGTCGCGCCATCCAGCGCCCCTCCACGATTGACCAGTCGAGCCCGATAGCCGTAATCGGTTAAATTCGTTCCCGCCACCGGCGTCTGATCAACCAGCTGATAATCGCAGATAAACAGAGTCTGGCCTGCCTGCTCATTGTCCTGATTGGTCAGACTCAGGCCCGTGGGCAGGTAGCCGTCGTAAGCCCCGTCATCGCTAACCACCGGTTGGAACATCAGACTGAACGGCTGGTTACCATCGATTTCACAGTCATCGACGCCCTGGATTCTCAGGATCTGAGGCTGGTTCCAGGTGTCAGCGCTGAAGAAAAGCTGCGACGGCCCCACCAATTTGGCCTCACTCTCATCGCTGAGGGCATAACTCAGAGTCAGACTGGTGCCGGGAGCCAGCGGTTGATCAAGACCAACCTGCACTTCAAGCCAGTGGGTACCGGTCTCATCGGTAATCAGACTCGCCGGTGGAGTAATCGTCAGCGCCTTATTCTGGACCGGCACCTGAATCTCGCAGCAACCGTCCACGGTAACGACCGTATCGCCATCGCTGATATCGGCGCTGATGCGGTAATAACCCGGAGGCAATGCGGCCGCATTCCAGCGATACTGATCATCTCCACCGTCACCATCTTCACTAAGTCCAGCGACGATCAAGGTCCGATTCAGTCCGTCGGGACTGTAATACAGATCAATAACGGCAGCGCTGTCGGGGTCGCTGTCGATCCACTGAATCAACACCTCCGGCTCATCCACGACTTGGGCTTGGCTGGGCAGCACAAAATTCAATGTCGGCGGGCTGTTATGGCCACTCTCATTGACAGCGAAACGCTGCAAAGCGCTCCAGCTACTGACCGCCCCCTGCTCGTCGGCAACCTGGAAACGCCAGTAATATTCGCGCTTGTCGGCTAACTCAAAGCCCGGCGACCATATCCGGGTTGGCTCGCTGCCGGTTGCGACCAACGTATTCAGGCTGTTGTCCTGATAAACCTCAAAGCGGTACTCCAGCGAGCTGGAGTCCGGATCCTGGGCCGGGGATACCTCAAACACCGGTCGCAAGCTTTCCACCATCGCATCGACACCGGGATTGACCGCGATGGGCATGCTGGGAGCTTCGTTACTGGTATTGACAAAAAAGCTGCCCGAAACCCAGGCGCTGTCCACCTCACCGTCGTTGGCCTTGACCCGCCAGTAATAGTAAGCATTCTCTTCAAGCCCGCTTACCGCCCAAGCGGTCTGATCAACAGCTTCAGCCTGGGGAGCGGACTGCATCAGGGCAGGGCTGTCAAAGGTATTAACCCGATCCAGCTCAAACCGATAATTCAGCGACTGATATTCCGGATCACTGCCGTTATTCACCGTCAGACTCAGCCCGTTGTCGGCATTGAGCATGTTTACCTGTTGCCCGTCGGTCGGGCTGGCCAGGGTCGGCGCACTGGGGGCATAGTTCAGGGTACTGATCAGAAACGCAGCCTGCTCACCGGTTGTACGTAGGCCATGCTCATCCTCGGCCCAGGCATGCCACAGATAGGCACCGTCCTCAGCCAGCGCAACGGGAACCTGCCAGTGGGTGACCCCATTGTCGCCCTCTGGCAGACCAGCAACGCGATAGAGCGGATTAGCCGTATCATCGGCGGCAAATAGCTCAAAGCCATAACTGAGGCTATCGCGATCACTATCCGTCGCGTTAGTCACCTCCAACTGCGGTTGCAGGGTCGGCACCAGAGCATCGAGCGCCGGCTGACTGACTTTCGGCGCGCTGGGGGCCTCATTGGCGGTATTAACAAAGAAGCGACTGCTGACCCACTCGCTGGCCAGCGTAACGCCGGAGGTATCTTCGGTACGGGCACGCCAATAATAGAGTTGGTTATCGCCAAAGCCCTGGCCGTCGGCCAGATCATCCTGGCTCACCGCCCACGCGGTACTGACGCCGCCTTCATCGACCAATGCGCTGGCTACCAGCGTCGTCAACGAGGCATCGCTATAGACCTCAAACTGATAACGGGCAACCTGGCTGGGCGCGTGAGCACCGTTGCTAACACTCAGGGTCGGCAATAGCGGAGCGACGGCATCGGCCAGGACTTCCGCGTCATAGATCGGGCTCAGAATCTGGGGTGCCCCTAGCGAGAGTTCGGCTACCAGCGGGTCGGATCCGTTATCGTGCTCGGCCTGATCACTACGGCCGTCCTCATCGTAGTCACCGGCCCCATCACGATCGAGGTTACCGAAATGCTCCAGCTCCCAACTATCGCTCAGACCATCCCCATCCTTGTCATCGGCAGGATTAACCGTGATCGCCACCTCCATCTGGCTCTGCAGGGTGCCGTCGCTGGCGCTGAAGCGCACCGTATAGTCACCGGCCTGTCCCGGTTGGGGATACCAACTGAACACCCCGGAACCATTGCCTTGATCGGTGAAGCTGGCGCCGGCTGGTAAGCGGTCCAGGGTCAGCGACGGCACCGTGCCATTGGGGTCGAACGATTGAACCAGGAAGTTCAACTGCCCTCCCTCATAGGCACTGCGATCGGAAATCGTCTGCATCACCGGCGCCTGAGGGACCTCCACGCTATCGGTAAACTGCAGGTTGTAACTGCCACTGCTGTTGCTGTCGAACAGATTGATATAGTGATCAAAGGCGATGCCGTCGGCGGCGCGAGTCTTTGACAGCCAGGCATTGGCCTCGGGTAGCACCTTGCCGTCACTACGCACCGCCCGGGCCAGTACCTTGCTGCCCTGATAGGGGTCGGCCACCTGGATATAATTGAAGCCGGCAACAGCGCTAAAACTCAGAGGGCGGCTACTGCCGCTCTCGGCTCCCAAAGTCGCTGCCAGCTGGCTTACCGCAACACAGTCGTCACAGAACGGGCCGGTCAGGTTGGTGCGTTCGGATTCAAACACGTAAAGATCACCGGCGGCGTCCTCTGCCAGAAAGTCGTTGACGGCGTCACGCCCCGCCAGATCGACCCGCACATCCTTAACCAACAAGTATTCGTTAGGATCGCTCAACAGCGAGGTTAACGCCCCGCCCAATTCATCGGCATGGGTGAAGTTGACATCGATCGACTGAAATTCTCCGGACTCGGTCGATTCCATAATCCAGCGCCCGGCACGAACCTGTTGCGGCTCTAAGGTACCAAAGTCGATTAACAGACTGGGGCTGGCGGGCTGGTCACCCAGGTAGCTGCCGAGAATTCGAAAATCCACCGCAAGCTGAGCATCATTTTTGATGATCTCAGGCTGGGCCGAATCAATCTTGACGTGGTTGGCGGGGCCGTAGCCGTTATTGGAGATACGCAGGCCCAGCGTGTACGGCTGAGGCGGTTCTGTTTCCGGCGTAAAGGCATCGTTTGCGATTACCTCCTTGGTCAGAAAATAATCCAGCGCCAAGGCTGGCTGAGGTTTGACCACGATGGAATCGGGTGCCACCTGCACGGTTTCGACAGTACCACCGTAGCTGTAGCTGAGGGTTGCCCCCACCAGATAGAGGCTGCCTTCCTGAAGCTGGCCGGCGGCCTCACTGGTCGGAATAATCAACCAACGGATCACCCCAGCGTCTTTCGGGGCGATGCTGCCGTAGGTGACTTCGCCGTCGGCGCTGGTCGCCAACTGGCTGACGCCCTGGGAGTCGTCTACGTCTATAAAGAAGTGAACCCCGTTGGCGTTGGTGTCGGAGCTGGCCACCACCGAGTTGCCGGCGGCATCGGCGAAGTTAACCGTGACGCTGATATCGTCAATTGAAAAACTATCCAGGCTGTTGGTGATCCGCATCGAGGCCTCAAAGCCCTGACGTTCCAGCGCCAGCTCTTGGCGAATCTCGATCTTGACGTTGGCGCACAGTTGCTGGCCCTGCTCCGCCGCCTGCACACCACCGGCCATGCCCACGTTCAGCACCAGTAGACAGATGGCCACGCATCCCTGCCAGAGTCGTTGATATCCCATTCTGCTTACGTCCCTTCAAGCCCCTTTCGGGGTCAGACTCCATTAGTCCTATTTATTCCTTTCAATGGGGGTCAGACCCCATTGAAACCTTGAAACTTGTTTACTGCTTGGCGGCCCCTCGCCGCCGACCGCCCCTCGGTCGGGGAGATGCCGCACGTGCGGTAGCCTGTTCAATCTGTTCCTTAAACCGCGTATCGCCGATGGCCCAGGATTTAGCGGTATTCCAACGGATCTCCGCCTCGTCCTTGGGATCTATCGCTCTATCAAACAACGCCTTATACGCAACTTGTCTTTCCTTATCACCCTGCCCCAGCGCCTGAAATAACGGGTGCGGTATTACTACCGGATCGTCCTCTCCCAAACCGTTGCTGCGATAGCTCGACCAGGGATACTGAGCCGGGTGTTCCACCATCGCGGCCCGCACCGGATTGAGCTCGATATAGCGGTAGCAGGTCAGCAGATAACGCTCACTATCCACCGGAGCCGACTTGAAGCGGCCCTCCCACAACGCACCCGTACGCCGGTAGCAATGGTTGAAATAGCGTACGTAATAGCGCCCCATGCCCTGCATCAACCTACCCAGGCCATCTTTGGTATCCGGTGTAACCAACAGGTGCACGTGATTGGTCATCAACACATAGGCATGGATCGCACACCGGTACCGCTCACACAGCTCAACCAACTTTTCCAGATAGAACCGGTAATCCTCGTCGGTCACAAACACTGCCTGACGGTTATTGCCCCTTACGATTACATGGTGAGGCTGCCCCGGCAGTACCAACCGCTTAAGTCTCGCCATCTCCCTATGGCTCCCTTTTTATTGTTTTAATCCTTTTCAATGGGGTCTGACCCCTTTGGTTCGTATGATGAGGCTGACCCGGTAATACCAACCGCTTTAATCGTGCCATTTCCCTATGGCTCCTTTTTATTGTTCAATCCTTTTTCAATGGGGTCTGACCCCTTTGATTCTTGGTTCGCCTTGGTTCCTTTAGTTTTTAACTTGTAAAAAAACTTATACGCAGCATCATCATAAAAGCTCCCAATCCAAAATGAATTAAAACCAGTCCAGTTAACAACTTCCACACTTACTTCTTTTTCTCTCTCATGTGTTAATAATAGAACCGTCTGATTAGACCCAGAATAAACAACTTGGTATAAGTATTCTTCAATTCCACCTTTAATATCAGCAGTATTAGAACTGTGTGTGCACTCATGTGTATCTACAACAAAAGCAGCTTTGCTCTCTTTAAAATAAAGCTTCATATTTTCAAACATACATTTCATCAGCGCACTTCGCAGAGATGATTTCTGTATATTTTCTTGCCCAAAAAATCTTGTTTTATCTTGATCTAAAATCCACTCTCCTTCTAATTCATGTGCAAATAACATATGACTCAACAGTATTAAAAGCACCGCCATTATTGCTCTCATTACATAGCCCCGCTTTCCATTTTTCAAACGTACAGTCAGGAGTTAATGGATCTGGCTCAGGATCCATATTCAACGGCTCTTCTTTTTTTGTGGGCTCATCCTTGCAGCTAGATAGCGCCCCATACGATTCTTCGCACTTGATCCAACAAGGAGATGTTTGTCCTAGTCTTCTTGCACACTGAACTCGACACTTCTTTAGCTTCAAAGTGCACGAAAGTAATCCATAGGGGTCCATATTAGATAATGGATTTTGTATTGAATAATCATACAAATGATTTATTTTCCTCTCAGAAAACAAAAAAAACTTCCCAATATTTTGATGAAACACTAACTCTGGATCAACAGTTCTACCCAAAACACCAATCGGATCTGCCTGAATGTATCTTCCCGTACTGGGATCGTAGTCCCTAAAGTAATTCTGATGCAGCCCCGTCTCACCATCATAGTACTGCCCCGGGAACCGTAGATTGTTGCTGATGGTTTCCTTAATGATGGTCGCTTTGCCGAACGCCTCGTAGCGCGCTTCCCACACCACCACCCCGCTGGCCGCGATCAGCCGTTGTGGCGTGCCCAGGTGGTCGTTCTGGTAGTAATAGATGGTGTTGTCGGCCGTGCGCTGGAACTGGGGGTTGGTGCCCCAGGTGCCTCCCGGCATAAAGTGGTATTCCTTGATCAGGCTGCCGGTTGCATCGTATTCCGCGCTCAGGCCCTGGTCGGTGTAGAAGTAGTAGGTGGTGTTGCCATCGGCGGTTTTCTTTATCCGTCGGCCGTAGGGGTCGTAGGCGTACTCGGCCACGGTGACACTGTCGTGGCGTACCGCGATCAGCCGCTCTTCGCGGTTGTAGACGTAGTCGATGGTTTGCGGGCCATTGATCGGCTCGCTGCCGCTGTAGCTTTTCTGGGTGGTGTGGCCGTTCGGGTTGTAGCTGTAGTTCCAGCCACTGTCCTGCTCGGTCAGTTGGTTCTGGTCGTTGTAGCTGGCGCTGGTGGTTTGGTGTTGAGTTCGGTTACCTACGCCATCGTAGCCGAACGCTTCCTGGTCAGGGAGTTCGCTGCTCACCGGGTAGTCGGCCCCGGTCAGGCGGTATTGGTTGTCGTAGTTGAAGCGGTAGTCACCGTGCTCGCGTTGGATCGCGGTGATGTTGCTTTCGTTGTCGTAGGCGGTGATGGCGTTGGCCAGTGTGGTGTCGGCGGCATCGTACAGGGTGCGGCTTTGTTGGCGCTGCAGCGGGTCGTACTGGTAACGGATGGTGTTGCCGCCCGGCAGCGTCAGGGTTTGCGGTTGTTGCCAGTCGAAGTCGCTGTAGGCCAGCTGCCCGACGCCGGGGATCAGCACCGCTTCGAGCTGGTTGTTGGCGTTGTAGTGGTACTGGTAGGTGACCCCTTCGGGGTTGGTGTAGCTCTGTTTCAGGCCGTTGGGGTGATAGGTGTAGCTATAGCTTTTCTGGAACAACCCGAAGTCGACGGTGACGTCGGTCAGCTGGTTTAGGGCGTTGTAGCGGTAGGTTTCGCTGTGAGCGCGGATGTCGGCGGTCTGGCCGCTGCCGGCGCTGCCCGCCGCCTGGCTGTAGCCGGTGTATTGGTCCTGATCGTTGTAGTGGTAGGTCACGACCTTGATCGGGTTGGCCTCGCCGGCCTGGGCGTAGAGGCGGGTCTCGGTCAGCCGGTTGGCGTCATCATAGCGATATTGGACCTGTTCGTTATCCGGGTTGGTTTCCTGGATCAGGTTGCCGCGGCTGTCGTACTGGTAATCGCGGCTAGTGGGGTTGGCCCCGGCTTTGATCTCTTCGGCCAGTTGGCCGCGCAGGGTATAGGTATATTGGGTGATCCGCCCTTCCGGGTCGGTCACTTCGGTGAGGTTGTCACGGGCATCGTAGCTAAAGCGGGTGAGGCCGCCGTCGGCGTCGGTCAGACTGATCAGCCGGTTCAGCGCATCGTAGGCCCGTTGGGTCGGGTTGCCGTTGGCGTCGATAGCCTGGGTTTCGTTACCGTCAGGGTCGTAGCCGAAGCGGCGCAGCAGGTTGAGGTTGTCGGCCTGCTGGGTGGTGCTGTTGATCCGGTCACGGCTGTCGTAGTCCAGCTGCTGTTCGAAGGTGGGGTAGTGGATCGAGTCGAGCCGTTCGTCGCGGTAGCTGAAGCGAGTCTGGTTACCCAGCCCATCGGTCTGGCTGGCCAGACGGCCGGCATCGTCGTAGCTGCGGTAGCGGCGGTGGCCGTTGGCGTCGATCAGCGCGGTGAGGCGGTTGGCGCCGTCGTACTCCAGAGTGGTCTGTTGGTCGCTGGCATCGGTGACGGTCAGCGGCAGGCCATCGGCATTGCTGGTCAGTTGGGTCACCGCGGTATTGGTGTCGGTGTGGGTCTGCAGGTTGCCGGCTTTATCGTAGCTGTAGGCTTCGTTTTGGCCGTAAGGGTTGGCACTGCTGAGCAGGTTGCCCACCGCGTCGTAGGTTTGGGTCCAGCTCTTGTTGGCCGCGTCGATCGTCAGTTGGGCGTTACCCAGGGCATCGTATTGTTGGTATTGGGTGCTGTGGTTCAGCGGGTCGGTGGTTTGGATCACGTTGCCGTAGGCGTCGTACTGCCACTGGGTCACAGCCAGTTCGGTGTTGCCGGCGCTGGATTCGCCGGTGGTCTGTTTGATCCGCTGGCCGTAGGGATCGTACTCGTAGCGGGTGATGCGCTGCTCGCTGCTGCCCATCGCTTCGGTCAGGGTCAGCAGGTTGCCGTTGGCGTCGTACTCGTAGGTGGTGGTGAAGCCCCGCGGACCGGTCTCGCTCAGAAGCAAGCTCAGCTGGGTATCGTAGCTGCGGGTGCGGGTGCTGCCGTCCGGGTAGGTGACCTTGATCGGATTCTTGAACTGGTCGTACTCGGTGACGGTCTTGCGCCCGAGCTGGTCGGTGCGGGTGCGCTGCTTTACGTAGATCAGGTCGTTACCGCCCAGTTGTGAGCGTACCGTGGAGCTATCGGTGGTCCAGCAGTGCTTGCCCGCCACCCCGTCACGCTCGATATCAACGACGGTGATGCCGTAGCTGGGTTGGTACTGGGCCACCAGGCTGTCGACCCCCAGGGAGTTGTCGGACAGCACGATCTGGGTGCTGTACTGGCGGTTACCGCCCAGGCTGTAGCTGACCAGTTGGCCGTGTTCGTCATAGCGCCACTCGCGCACCACGCCGGTGGCGTCGGTACCGGTGGTGGTGAACTGGCGGGTCTCTTTGTTGTAGCTGACAGCGTAGCTATCCCCCACCCCGTCGGCGTTGATCCGCGAGGTCAGTTCGCTGCCGCGGATCTGGGTGTACTCGCAGACGGTGTCGCCCACTTCGACCCGGGCGATGACCGATTCGCTGGCGGGTTTGAACTGGTACTGGATCGCCTGGTCTTTGGGGTCGATAAAGCGAGCCAGTTGGCCGTCGGTGGCGTAGTCATAACGGTAGGTCTCACCGCGCGGATCGATCACCCCGGTCAGGCGGTCCTCGCTATCGTACTGGTACTGCACCTCGCGGCCACTGTAGTCGCTGACCTTGGCCAGCCGTTGCCCACCACCCGTGGTTGCCGGCTCCCAGTGGTAGGTCAGCACCGGGGTGCCGTGGTGGTCACGCACGGTGGTGATATTGCCGTCGCTGTCTCGCTCGACGCTGACGGTGACGCCGTTGCGGTCGCGGTAGCGCAGCATCGGGACCCGCAGGATGCGACCGTTGTCGTCACGCTCAATCGCGTAGTCGATCTGGTTGCCGCGCCGGTCCTGCCAACGGTACTCGTCCTCGGCGTCACGGTAATCGATGGTGTAGGTCAGCTGGTTCTCGTAGCGGATCGCCTCGCCACCCACCACCTGCGGGTAGTGCTGGTCGATACGGCGGAACGAGCTGGGATGCAAGTCCTCGGTCGTGCCCCAGGCCGGTTCCAGGTCGCTCCAGCGCCGGTTCCAGACCCAACGACCGTCTTCCCAATAGCGGGTCACCCGTACATAGCCGCCCAGTACCTTGACCCGCAGGTCGGTAAAGGTCTCGTTGAGCTTGCCGGTGGCGAAGTACGGTCGGGCGTTGTCGGTGGTCACGCCACCCACCGCCCAGACCTGAACACTGAACAGCAGGCTCAGTAGCAGTACCGCCGTGCGGTTAAACACGCATCCATTCATCACGTCCAGCCTATCCTTTTGCTTGCCTTACCCCGCACCGGGGCGTGCCTTAGCGGGGCTATGCCCCCGTTGTTCCTATCGATTCGGGTTCACCCGGGCTTAGCCGCCCGGGCTGGTGCCGCCGCTCACCCAGGGGCAGTTACCGGTGGTGCAGACCGGCAGCGGAGCACAGAACAGCCCTTTATCTTCGTTCTCGAAGGTGCCGTAATTGCGGCTCACTATGCTGCCGCCACCGCCACCTCCATAGCTGTAGCTGACACTGCCGCCACCGCCGCTGCTGCCACCGCTGCCACCGCAGCTGCTGCTCTGCCAGCTGCTGCTCCAGGTGGTACCAGTACTGCTGTTGACCACCGCTCCATTGCTGCAGACGCTGCTGTACTTAACCTGTCCATTGAGCTGGAAGCTACCGCAACCGCCGCCGCCGGCATCACCATCGAGTGCCGGGTCGAAATCGTTCAACGCCTGTACCCGGTAGGGCAGCACGAACACCTCTCCCGAACCCAGGGTCTCGGGGACTTCGGCCAGATACTCCATGCTGACGTACTGGTTACCCGTCGGCAGGTTGGCGCTCATGCTCTGGGCCGGGATCAGGCCGTGGTTAGTCAGGGTCAGTTCGCCGTAGAATACCTCGCCAGCCTTCATCACCGGCAGGTTGACGCTGAGCGGGTCCGCCACCACCAACGCCACCGGCACGTTGGTCTCGAACTCGGCCTGTACGATGATCTCGTATTTGTCTTCGATGGTGATCTCCTTGACCTCCCACTCCACCGAGATCAGCGCATTCATCAGGAACACCTCTTCGAAGCCGGTCACGCCGGACTTAACCCGAATACGGCCACTGACGCTGTCGTGATCGAAGGCACTGATCCGATAGCGGTAGTCACCGGCCGCCAGGTCGGGGAAGAGGACATCACCGTAGCTGTCGCTGTAACGGGTGTGCTTCTCACTCAGCACTTTCTCGTGCTGCAGCTCGATCTTGGCTCCGGCCAGTCCCGGGATCAGCAGGCCGTCATCGCCCGGAGTGGCGGTGTAGATATCGCTGATATGGAAAGACATTTTGCCCCTTTCAGCCGAGACCACCGCCAGGAAGGCCTGCACCGGGAACGGATCCAGGTTGTCCCCGTCCACCATCAGACGGAACTCGAGATCACCCTCGCTAGTCTCGGCCGGCGGGTTGAAGGTCAACTGCACCGGCAGGCTTTCACCGACAGCCAGATCACCCGGCGTGGCGTTGCCGCTGATGTAGGCCCAGCTCGGGGCCGGGTTGCCCTGATCATCAAGCAGGGTCAGGATCGGGTTCTTGAGGGTCTCAAGGCCGGTATTAGTGAGGGTGACCGTCTCGGTCACGGCCTTGCCCAGCCCCACCCCGCTGTCGATGTAGCTAGGGCTCGCCCGCAGTGCCGGCACTGCCTCGGCCAAGCGATAACTCAGTGCCACCCGCCCCAGCTCCAATTCGCTGCCGGAAGCGGCACCGTCGGTGCTGTCATCGGCCACCACCGCAAAGTACAGCGTACCGGTATCGGCAGCGTTGTTGTTACCGCTGAACTGCAGTTTGAGATAGCCGCTGCGCTTGGCAGCCAGGTTAAGCGGTGTACCCGGATCGAGGCTGATGCCGGTGGGCAGACTGGGGCTTAGGGCATCATCACCGGGGGCTACCAATTGCTTGAGACGGATATTGTTCAAGGCCGAGGCATAGCCCGTGTTCACCCGCACCGAGACCGACTGGGTGTAGTTGCGCGGCACCTGAATTTCGATATTGGCCGGACTCACGCCGGCGTTCTGGACCTGGAAGCTGCCCTGCCCCGGACGGGTGATACTGTCGGGGTGGATCGCCGAGACGGTATAGTCACCGGCATTCCCCTGGGGATCAAAGGTGTAGCGATAAGCCCCCTCACCATCAGCGAACAGATTGGCCTGCTGCTCGAACCCGCGTACCTGGGTCACCAGGGTGACCGGGGCGCCGGCCACCGGCGCATCGGTGACGCTGTCGATAACCTGGCCGCTGATAGTCACCTCTCCGTCGCCGTACAGCTGGGCCGGGGTAATGCTGTCGACCGTGGCCTCGTAGGGCAGATCGGCCAGCGAGAGCTGACGGCGGTTGCCGGTGCCCTCGATCGCCACATGGGTGCTACGACCGACCTGATAGTGGAACTGGTCGATCTCCAGGCGCAGGTTGACCTGATCGGGCGAGGCCGCCGGGACCGGCACCTCGAACAGGGCGCTGGTAAAGCGCTCGCCCGGTGCCAAGCGGGCCACCATGGCGCCATTGCTGACGTTGATGACACCGCCGCTGAACTGGCGCACCGGCTGGGTGCTAAGCACGTTGCCGTCCAGATCCTCCAGGATCAACCGTACCTCGTTAGAGGCACTGTTACCGTCGTTGCGGGCAAGGATGATCTCGGTCTCCACGTCGCTGCTGTTCTCCAGCGTGAAGCTGGCCTGCCCGGTACTGCCACGGGTGAAGGTCTCCAGATTAAGGGTGGCGAACAGCGCCTTGTCACCCACTATTACTTCTTTGTGCTGGCCAATACTGACGTTCTCACCGGCCTGCGGCTGTTGGCTGATACTCAACTGTAGCTGGCTGCTGATATCGAGCTGCTCGTAACCACCGATCACCACCGGCACCAAGGTGACGCCACCCGCCTCGACACTGAAGCGCTCGGAGTGGTGCTGACGCAAGGTGCCGTTGTCATCAACACTGACGGTCAAGGTCAGCCCGTTGGCGGCCTGATCGCCCTGATTGTCGACCCGGAACTGCAGTCGGTTCATCACCCCGCGATAGAGCAGCGGTTCCCCGCTGTCATCGGCTTCCAGATGGACGCTGAGCGCCGGCAGCACCAGGCTGTGCCCCAGACTCTCGGCGCCCTGCGGGTCCACCGCTACCACGGTGTATCGACGCTGAATGGCCGCCCCGTCGCTGGGTTGGCCGCCGTTGTACTGCGTGTCGGTAAAATAGGTGGGACTACCCTGATGGGGGATTAGGCTGTCATTAAGCTTGGTCAGTTGGTCATCTTCGCCGTAGTAGACGTCGTAGCCTTCGATCGCCGTGCCACTGTGGGACCAGCGCAGTTGCGGCTGGCCATCGGCATCCAGGCTGATCCTCAGGTCCGCCACCGGCAGCAGGCCAAAGTTGAAGTAGCGCGTCTCTCCCGGCGCCGATTCATTACCCGCCGCATCCACCGCGGTCAGCACATAGCTGTGCTCGACTTCACTCGGGGTGCTGTCCAGGGCGATCGGCTTCGGGATACCGGTCTGGATCGGGCTGGACTGGGCCAGGGTCTGGGCATCGGCTGACTCACCTTCGGCCAGCGGGAGTCGGTAGAGGTTGTAGGTCAAGCCCTCGAGATCCTGGGGCTGTCCATCGGCATCCAGAGTCGGTGGGTCCCAGGTCACCAGGATACCGGCACCGTTAGGTGCCAGGATCGTACCGGTGGGCGCCGCCGGGGCGATCCGATCGGCCGAGACCAGCACCAGTGGGCTTGGAGCGCTGAGGGTCTGCTGATCGTTCTCGCTACGCAGGCTGGCCACCGCGTAGGCGTAATCCCCGTCGCTACCGGTTGTGTCGGTGAAGGCGGTGTCGGTCAACGACTGCAGTTCGGACAGCTCGGTAGTACCCGGCGCTCGCCGGTACAGCACATAACCGGCGGCCTGATCTACCGCCTTCCAACTCAGCGCCACGCTGCCGCCCGGTTGCGCGATGGCACTCAGACCCTGAGGACTGGGCAGCGCCGGCAGCTCGCCCTGATAGAGCTGGAACTGGTTGGGGGCGTTGATCCGATCGGTCTGGTTGCCCAAGTCATCCTCGGCGGCAAACTGGAAGCTGAGTCGGGCCGCAATCGGGCTGCCCTGTGCATCCTGCCCCGCCGTTGAGGGCAGCTGGAAGCCGCCCACCCACAGCGGGGTACCGGGACTGGACTGGCCATCACGGCTGAGGCTGATGCCGGCGCTGTAGGTCGCCAGCACCTGGTCATCGATCAGCGGGATCAGGGTCGGGCTATGTCCCTCCTTCACCTCGTCCGCCAAGGTGACCAACACTTCAACCCAGAGGCCGTTGGCCGCATCCACCTTCAGCGGTGTCACCGGGTTCAGATCCAGTTCGGTCACCGCCGGTCCCTGAGTATCGATCAGCAGGCTCTCCCCTTGATCCACCTCGGTGCCACGGTTGTTAGCGTCATCAAAGGCCGACAGGACCGCGTAGGCGGTACCCGACAGGGTCTGTGCGTCGATATTGAAGCTGCCGGTGTAACGGCGATCGTCGCTGTAGTCCTTGGTCAGATCGACGGTGATCGGCACCCCACCGGCCGGTACTACCGCCAGGTAGGGGTCGTTGCGTAGCGGCTCGTTAAAGGTAACGCTTACCTCCACACCGCCCACACCGTAGCGCTCGGTGACCGGGTCGTAGTGACCCAGAGGGGTGTAGCTGATCTCGGCCCGGGGACCGGCGCTGTCGGCCCGACCGATCGCCTGCGTCGAGGGCACACTGGGCGTGTCAAGCTGATTCAACGCCACCACCCGGTAGTAATAGGTCCCGTCGGGGATCGGCAGGTCCACAAACTCGGTACTGTCGAGCAAGCCACTGTTGACCGGCTCCACTCCGGCCTCATCGGTGGTGCTGAACGCCTGGGTCGACCGGTACAGCTGATAGCCCTGGGTTTGGTTATCCGGATCGGTACTGGTGACCGGCGGCCAGCTCAGGAATACCTGCCCCAGCTTCCCGGAACTGGCCTGTAGAGCACCAGGCGCATCAGGGATCTTGGTATTGAGGGTCACCAACACCTCATCACTGCTGTCCCCGAAGCCACCGCGGCCGGCGTACTCGGCCCGGGCATGGTAGCGGTTCTCGCCCTCCTGCAAGGTGGTGGTCAAGCTGAACTCGCCCTGGCTGTTGACCACCAGCGGGTCATCCAATGTCAGATTGTTGCGGTACAGCTGCACCTGGGTGCCCGGGGTGGCGGTTCCTTCGATCCGCAGGCTGGGCTGGTTGGTCAGCAGATTATTACCCGGAGCACTGAGAATGGGCGCCGAAGGGGCGGCGATCGCCACCGTGATGACCGTGGTCTGTTCGCTGCGGTTATCCCAGGTATCGAACAGTTCTACCTTGAGGCTGTGGGCGCCGTCGCTGAGAGTGACCAGATCCAACGCTTGACTGTAGACGCCATGCTCGGCGGCGAAATCGGTCCCCAGCAGCACGCCATCCAGATAGAACGCCACCCGGCTGATGGCCGAGCGGTCGCTGGCGGCAACCTGCACCTGACCGCTCAGAGTCAGGATGGGCGCGCTGCTCAGATCCAGGGTCCGGGTGGCATCTTGGTAACTCAAGGTCTCAACCTGTGGCCCTTCGGTATCGGCTGTCGGGGTAGCCGCTTGGGAAGCAATCACCACCGACTCACCATCGGAGATGTTCACGGCCGTCACCGCCACATGGTAGGTGGTATCGTTCTCCAGCCCGGCCACGGCCTGGCTCAGGGTCATGGTGCTACTGGCGCCCTTATCAACCACTAGCCTTGGGCTCAGCCCCTCGATGCTATTGAACGACTCGGTCTCGACATACACCGCGTAGGCCTTGAGCAGCGGCCAGGGCGTAACGGCATCCCACTGCAACGCCAACTGGTTACTGTGTCCAACCATATCGAGGTTGGTCGGGTTGGCCAGCAGAGTTGCCGCCGCCACCGTTACCGGCGCCGAGACATTATCGTCATGGTCAAAGGCGCTAACACTGAGGGTATAGCCGCTGGCGGCACTAAGACTATCGAGCACCTGGGTCACCGGGTCCAGCGGGTCGACGAGACTGTCGACCAACATCTCGATCTGCGTGGCCTGGTTACCGTCATCCACGGCGATCCGGTAACCGGCCAGGTCATCCACCTGACTGACCGGTGCCTGCCAATCGAGGGTCAGAGCGGTGGCGGCTGCCTGCACCCGCAGCTGCTGTACGACATCGGGGGCCACCTGATCCAGCGGGGTTTTAACCACCGGTGAAACCTCGGACTGCAGCAGCCCCTGGCTATCCACCGCCACTACCGCCAGGTGCTGCGCCATATTCCGGTTCAACCCTTGCAGGGTCACTTGCTGCTGTCCTCCAGGCACTACCATGACAGGGTTTAGCGCACTCACGTCGGCGAAGGTCGTGCTCTGGGCATAGACACGGTACTCGGCAATATCATTGCCGTTGGCCAACTCGTCATAGGTCTGCCAATCCAGCACCAGCGTGGTCCCGTCACCGTTGGGGTCAACATTTAGCGTCACCGGCCCCGGCGCGGTGTTGTCGTAGCGGATCGCCACCGCCACATCCGACTCATTAACGTTACCCGCCGCATCGCGGGCCTGCAGGGTAAAGTGGTTATCACCCTCGACCAACGTCACCTCATGACTCCAGCTAGTCTCACCGGAGATCGGTACCACTAGCTTGTCATCCAGCCACAGGCCACTGTCGGCCTCCTTGGTACCACTGAAGGTATGGACATTGTTCGCGGTGATCGGCGGGTACACATCCAACAATGGTGTACTGGGCTTGGTGTAATCGAGAGTGAAGTGATAGGTGCGTAGTAATGACCGATTGCCGGCCTTATCCGCCACACTAACCACCAGGGTGTAGCTGCCTTGAAGCAGTATCGTTGCTGGAGTGAAGATCAACTGATCCCCTACCAGGCTGAGGCTACCGGAAAGCTCGATACCATCCCGGCTGACAGTTACCGACGAGTTGTACAAATCAATACCACTGCTGCCAACACCATGCTCATCATCCTGCACGGTAAAGGCAAACTGGGTCGGCACCTGATTACTGAGACCGATAGGGCTTGCGGCATTGATCTCCGGTTGCTCCGAATCCACCGCCAGTAGCAACGACTGCTCCAGAGAACGGTTGCCGACAGCATCAATAGCAAAGATAGATAAGCTATTAAGCCCCTCCTCCAGAGAGAGCGTGACACTCCAGTCTTCGCTACCCAATGGCACTTCCACCGTGCCGTTGATCTCAATCGCTGTATTGGCTTCCCGCGTACCGGTCAGCGTCACCGAACGTTGGTTCAGGTCGGTCTCAGCTGGCGACACCGGGAAGTTTAGCGAAGGCGGGGCAGGGTCGGTTACATCCACCACGAATTGGCCCTGAAACGCATCATCA
The DNA here is from genome assembly GCF_003345655.1 of Motiliproteus coralliicola. Taxonomy (GTDB): domain Bacteria; phylum Pseudomonadota; class Gammaproteobacteria; order Pseudomonadales; family Balneatricaceae; genus Motiliproteus; species Motiliproteus coralliicola. Next base: position 25,251 of record NZ_QQOH01000002.1, on the reverse strand, counting down.
GCCTCCAGCTCAGGCAGAACACCGTTCTGATTCATGCCCTTACCGTTGGTACTATAGATATGCGGCCCGATGGTCAGGTCATACACATCCTCGTCCAGCATCAGGAAGCTTATCTTCAGGCGCCAGTCATCCACTAGCTCCACGCTGATCGGCACCTGTCCGGACAGGGCCCCGGATAGGACGATACTCTCGGGATAAAGCCGAGTGGGATCGAGGGAAACATTAAACTCGGCAAACAAGTGATCAATCTGGCCTTGCTCAATGGCTAGGTTATTAACACGCGGAGCCGATACCTTCGGCTCAGTATAACTAGTTCCAGATGTACTAGTTGAGTTTCCATAGCTAGAACTACCTCCGCTAACATCAATGCGGCCTTGCAGATCAAAGCCCTCATTCATGTCATAGTAAACTGCTACTCGCCCGCCCCCTCCGCCGCCAGCATAATTAAAGCCATTAGCTCCACGCGCCGAAATAAAACCAGTGCCAGAAAGCCCTCCTGTATTAACCCATACGCTACCGCCACTACCTCCACCGCTTTGATTGGAGCCTATGCCATTTGCTTCAATAACCCCATCCAAACGCAACTCACCTGAAACGCTCAATTTGATTGCGCCGCCTCCACGACTTCCTCCCATCTCAGTCTCACTGTGGTAACGACCTCCTGTACCAAAGCGAAACGGCTGTTTTGCCTCGCCATAAGTGTCGTTGGGCGGAGCTCCTTCTCCTATATAAAAAATTCCACCAGAACCTCCATAGCTTCCACCAGATAACGCCCCCGCATTTAAATCTTCTCTCATCCCTCGTCCAGTTAAATTAATCCTCCCCCCTTCTTCTACAACCATACTCGAGGTGTTTAACTGCAACGGTGAATCATAGGCGCCTAGACTGTAAACAGGTGTCGTTAATTGGCCATCGCTTTTTATCACTATATTTGTGAAGTTATGAATACCTCGAAGACTATAAACCCCCCCAGAAATTACCAGTTGATCATTAGGCACTATTACATTGCCTTCAAACTCCAGGGTTACACTCCCATCAAGCTCCATTGAGTTATTAAGCTTGGCTCCATCTGCAAAATGGAGTTTTGCAGTATTACTGGCGACTATAGGTATATCTATATTGAGATTATTAGCTTGAAAGTATACTTGACCACTATTTTTAACATCAAAGGAGCTGTTCAGATATTTAGCTTTAGCCAAGACCAGGCTACCGCCATCAACGGTAATGAACCCATCTATCGTAATTGCTTCCTCAAGAAGTACATTAGCATCAGTGATATATATCTGTTCATCAAATGCCGTCTCATAAAGAACAGCATTGGCATGCTCCTCCCCCGAGCCAAGACCTTTGAAATATATTTCCCCAGCGATCTTAGAATTATCTTTATAGTAAAATGTACCAGATGCCCCGAACTGACCTCCTGGTTGGCCACTCCCCCCACGTACGTCTACTTGCGTGTCAGGATCAAAACCCTCCGCGAAGTCATAGTAGATAGCGACCCTTCCACCTCCACCGCCACCACCGTATCTATAGGTAGCACTTGCTCCCTTCGCAGATATGCTACCGCCACCTGCCAAAGTTTTTGCTTCAATCCAGACGGACCCTCCACTCCCTCCCCCATGAAAACTACTACTACTTCCATCAGCAGCAATGCTTCCATCAAGCTGTAGGGAGTCTGTAACCTTCAATTTGATTACTCCCCCTCCTCGACTAGGATCTCGACTGATACCGTCTGTACCGACCCAACCGCCAGTACCAAAATCAAATGGCTTTTTATAGTTACCGTATGCTGGAATTGACTGACTGCCTCCAAAAGAGCCGCCTAATCCACCATAACTACCCCCAGCAGCCCCTCCTACTAATGGATCAGGAAATTTACCTAACCCTGACACGGTGATCTGACCACCATTTTCTATGGTTAGAAAATCAGCATTAACTATTAAGGGTTTCGTATGCACATCTGTTTCATAGATTTGTGTGGTTAAGATGCCATCGGCCTTAACTAGAACTTCGCTGAATGTTTGGCTGCCGCTTAAACTATAGGTTCCACCCTCTATAACTAATTTGTTATCAGGAGTCGACAGACTCCCAAGAAACTCTACGAAAGCGCTACCATCACCTTTTACAGGAACATTTAGAATTACATCTTCAGAAAAAGAAACTTGACCACCATTTCTAACATTCAAAGCGCTATTTACTTCAGCCGCTTTTTCTACTGTAAAGCTTCCACCATCTATCTCTACTCGACTATTAATCGCGGTTGCCGTATTAAGATGTAGATTTGCATTATTAATATGGATAGTCTCATTAACTGCCACCTCATCAAGAATAGCAATCGCGTTTGAGCTATCAGCCCCAAGACCCATGAAGAAAAGTTCACCCAACAACTTCACATTGTCTTTGAAATAAAAAGTTCCTGAAGCACCATGCTGACCAGCCTGTCCATAAATACCATAACTACCGCCTCGGACATCTACCTGCGTGTTAGGATCAAATTCATCGACTGAATCGTAGTAGATAGCGATCCTGCCACCACCTCCACCACCACCTTCTCCCCAGTAAGGCACACTCCCTCCCTGTGCCGTAATACGCCCAGAACCTGTTAATACGCCTACCTTGATCCAAACAGAACCACCGCTCCCAGCACCAAAGCTACCACCCACAATACCATCAGCTTCCACACTTCCATCTAGCTGTAGGCGCCCCTTAACATCCAGTTTAATAACACCACCACCTCGAATGATTTCTCTATTAAATATCGCGCCAGAGCCATATTCAAAAGGCTGTTTGTAGTGCCCATAGGTTGGGTTTTGAAGACCACCATCATACCCCCCACCCGTACCACCATAACTACCTCCAACTCCAAAACTTGCTGTGGGTACTGCCATCTTCCCTTTCCCGGTAACCCAAATACGAGAGGAACCATCAATAATCAGATCGTTCTCAATGGTTAACACCGGCTTATCAGCCACTTCAACTTCATGGGTAAGCGTGGCACCGTTAACCAACTGCAAGCTGTTAAAACTATGAGCACCGGCAATAGAAACTTCCACCCCGTCGATGGTCAGGTCCGAGCCGTCATAGTAGAGATCATCCGCCGAAATGGATTGTGGCTCAGTGAGCCTAAACGACTCAGAGGCGATAACGATTGAGGTATAGAGTCCACTTAGTAGCAGCAGAGCAGTGGCTAAGACGCAGTTCCTTTGCATGGTCTTTTCAATCCTTGCTGATTAGTTCATGGCGATTCGAAGGCGGGGGTCATGGGCCAGAAAACGCTCGGCGTTACCCATCGGATCGTCTTCGAGTTCTCCGATCTGCCTGAAGGCGATGTAATTTGCGTAGTGTTCGTCAAAGTGTCGGCGCTGCGGGTCAGCGAGCACCCAGCGTTGTCCGTCATGAAACTCGGCCCAGTTATGGTAGTTACCGGCCTTGAGCAGATTGGTTTTCTGTTCCAGCCAAAAGCCCGCCAGACTACGGCTGGGAATTTCGTGCGCACGGGTTAGCGCGACGAAGCCATACATGTATTCGGTACAATCTCCCTTCCGATGCTCAAGCGCATAGGCCGCGCCTCGGTCCCTGGCGATGTACCCGATATCTTCAACGTTTTGTACCAGCCAGTCGTATATTGTCCGGGGTTTATCTGATGTGTCGTCAAATCGTTCCGCCACTCGGGCCACAATGGGGGAATCGAGCTCTACATATTTTTCGGGCGCCGTATAGCGGGCAACGGCAGAGGGAGTTATCCGCTGTTTATTGGGTTCCTTTGCCAACGCAAGTTCTGCGGTTACAACAAGGGTTTTAGTGGCATAGGGAGGCAGCACCGGAAGTTGGAAGGATAATTTACGATTTCCCAGCGCATCATCCACCGTATCGAATGGATAATCGGCGGTTAATGACAATAACTTCTGATTGGCGGTTTGGGGCAAGGGGGAGAAGGTGACGAAGCGGGCATTATGAATTGTTTCTGCAGTCGTATTGGTAATCGTAAAGCCATAGCGGATCTGCTTTTTCACCGTGTAGGCCTGCTCAGCCTCAGGATCAAACGATCCGTTCGGTAACTTCAATACACTCATTATCACAGCGGTTGCAACCAGGACAACAGCCCCCCATAGAAACAATGACCTGCGCTTATACATTGCACATCATCCTTCTATTGGAGGACCTGTTACGTTGGCTGGTTATTACTCGCTGTCGCTCAACAAACGTCTTTAATCCGGCAACCCCATCCTCCAGATAGAACAAATTCAGCTGCTGGAAGCTATCGGCCAGGCGCTTTGCGTCAGCTATATCATCACTAATCAATACGATCGGCGTAAATTCCCCAGTCTGGTTCTCTTCAAGCAGGGTCGTCAACTCAACAACACCCTGCAGTTCATCCTCAGAAAACCGAAGGTCGAGTACTACGCCCAATTGCTCCAACTTGTCCTGAGCCTCCGATCCCAACCCTACGACACGGACTCGTCCGTTATTCCATTCAGACCAAAAAGCGGAGGAGGAAACGGCATTGTCCGATGCAACCGCTATGGACCGGGTTTGAAGCTGGGTGCGATAAGCCCGCACACCACCTTGTAGATAACCAACCGATTTAAAACCGGCTTGTTTGAGACGATGGCACCATTGAATTGATGAAACCGAACCGAAACTACTGTCAATTAACAGCAGGTCATCATCCTTCAGAAATTGTTTATGGATAAGCTGCCGGTTAGGGATCGCAAGGACGCCGGATAATTTGCTTTGATCGGGGGAGAGATCCCGCACATCGACAATACGGTATCGTTCGAGCCGAGTATTAACCTGTGAAACGGGCAATATACAGTTAGCGGCATCCTTCGGAGTGAAGGAAAGATCGAAACTGGAGTCACACGAGAGGGGGAGTGGACGCTCTTCGGCTACCGAAACACTGTCTAAGCCAACGCTAAGCCAACCAAGAAGCAGCAGTCGCTGAAAATACCAACTGCGTTTGCCAGACCAAGCACAAGTGCTCGACTTCATTTTCCACTCCATTGGAAACATCAATCCTTGATATCACAGCCGCTACAATATCACGGCTTAGCCGCAATCTATCCTGTTACCCCTGGTCATGCAAGTGCTCGCTATTCGAAGATGTATTCTTCAGCAACGATATAGAAGAAATGGAAATTAGATATGTAGGTTAAAGAAGCTAAAAAATAACCTTTAGTTCAAACCTTATAGTTCCTTCATCCCCCCGAAACGAAAAGGATTCTCAAATGAGAATCCTTTGGCAGTTGAATGCAAGAAAAGTTGATCAGAACTCCAGCTCACCGGCGGTTTCCTGTTCGTTCTTCTTCTGCGGTTCCGGAATATTCAGCAGCTGAGCGCGGATCTGATCTTCGATCTCCTTGGCCACTTCCGGATTTTCCTCCAGATACTTGGAGGCATTGGCCTTACCCTGACCGATCTTGCTGCCCTTGTAGGCATACCAGGCACCGGACTTGTCGACCAGCCCCTGCTTAACCCCCAGATCGATCACCTCACCCATATGGTAGATCCCCTTACCATACATGATCTGGAACTCGGCCTGTTTGAACGGTGGAGATACTTTGTTCTTAACCACCTTGACCCGGGTTTCGTTACCGATCACCTCATCCTTGTCCTTCACCGCACCGGTGCGACGAATGTCCAGACGGACCGACGAGTAGAACTTCAGCGCGTTACCACCGGTGGTGGTTTCCGGTGAACCGAACATCACCCCGATCTTCATCCGGATCTGGTTGATGAAGATCACCAGGCAGTTGGCGTTTTTGACATTACCGGTGATCTTACGCAGCGCCTGACTCATCAGACGTGCCTGCAGGCCAACGTGGGAATCACCCATCTCGCCTTCGATCTCCGCCCGCGGCACCAGCGCCGCTACCGAGTCGACAACCAGCACATCAACGGAGTTGGAGCGCACCAGCATATCGGTGATCTCCAGCGCCTGCTCGCCGGTATCGGGCTGGGAAACCAGCAGGTCTTCGATATCAACTCCCAGCTTCTCGGCGTAGATCGGATCCAGCGCATGCTCGGCATCGACGAAGGCACAGGTCTTACCCTGCTTCTGCGCTTCGGCAATCACCTGCAGTGTCAGGGTGGTTTTGCCCGAGGATTCCGGGCCGTAGATCTCAACGATCCGACCGAAAGGCAGACCACCTATACCCAGAGCGATATCCAGGCCGAGTGAGCCGGTAGACACCGACGGAATGACTTCGCGGGGCTGATCCCCCATGCGCATGACCGCGCCCTTACCGAATTGACGCTCGATCTGAGCCAGCGCCGCCGACAGCGCCTTCTTTTTGTTGTCATCCATCAGGGTACCCTTTGATTTTGTAACCAGGCCGAATAGGACTCGAAATAACTGAGTTTTTATACAGCAAAACAACTGTATATCTGAACAGTATTATTTCACAAGATTTTTTAAACGCAAGCGCTCAATGCAGATTAGTTTTGCACCATCCGCAACATGCCCGAAATTGCCGCAACAACCGCTTGATCTCTAACGGTTTGACGATCGCCATTAAAGCGATGACAGAGGCTTTTAAGATCGCCTCCCGTACTGGCCCAGGCAAACCAGACCGTTCCCACCGGCTTATCCGGCGTCCCTCCACCGGGGCCGGCAATTCCACTGATTGCGACGCTGATCTGCGCATCACTGTGTTGCAGCGCCCCCCTGGCCATCGCTTCGACGCACTCCTGACTCACCGCGCCTGGACCGGTAAACACCGTCTCGGGCACCCCCAGCAAGCGTTGTTTCATCGCGTTCGAATAGGTGACAAACCCACCTTCAAGCCAATCGGAGCTGCCCGCCAGCGCCGTCAACTGGTGCGCCACGCCTCCACCGGTGCAGGACTCCGCCGTAACCGCACGCCAGCCTTTGGCCAGCAGCGCCTGAGCCAGCGCCTCAACCTGAAGATCGATCATTGTCGTCACTCCTTCCGCCTTCCCTTCACCACTTGTTACGCCGCTATTACGCCACTAAGTCAGACCTAATTTGCGCTTCGAAATATCGCACAACATACCGTAGAATGACCAGCTTTCGCCGGCCCGGCTCCAACTCCGCCAACCAGTCCCAACAAGCCATAGAACAGCACAAACATGAGCAAAAAAGCAGCCAATAAAAGCACCCACACGCCGATGATGCAGCAGTATTTCCGCATCAAAGCCGAACACCCCGACGAGCTGGTGTTCTACCGCATGGGTGACTTTTACGAGCTGTTCTACGACGATGCCAAACGCGCATCGCGGTTGCTGGATATCTCCCTGACCAGCCGTGGTCATTCCGGCGGCGAGCCGATTCCAATGGCGGGAATCCCCTATCATTCGGCCGACAACTATATCGCCAAGATCGTCAAATCCGGTGAGTCGGTGGCGATCGCCGAACAGATCGGCGACCCGGCCACCAGTAAGGGACCGGTCGAGCGCAAGGTGGTGCGGGTTGTCACCCCAGGGACCCTGACCGATGAAGCCCTGCTGGACGAACATCGAGACAATCTGCTGCTCGCCCTGACCCGCGATGCGGATCGTTTCGGTCTGGCCAGCCTGGATATCAGTGCCGGTCGGTTCTGGGTGACCGAGCTGGACGGTGAGTCCGCGCTGTTGGGCGAGCTGGCTCGACTGCGCCCGGCGGAACTACTGCATAATGAAGAGGACGGGCTCGAGCCGCTACTGGACGGTTTTGTCGGCCTACGCCGCCAGCCCCCGTGGAATTTCGAACTCGATACCGCCCACCGACTGCTGACCGGTCAATTTCAGACCAAGGACCTGTCCGGCTTCGGCTGCGAAGAACTACATACGGCACTGCGTGCCGCCGGCTGCCTGCTGCAGTACGCCCGCGAAACCCAACGTACCGCACTACCCCATATCCGCTCGATCAGCACCGAGCAGCAGGACAACAGCGTTATTCTGGATGCCGCCACCCGCCGCAACCTGGAGCTGGATACCAATCTGATGGGTGGCAGCGAAAACACCCTTTGTTCGGTGCTGGACCGCACCGCCACCCCGATGGGCAGTCGCCTGCTTCGTCGCTGGCTGCACCGCCCGTTGCGTAACTTGGAAGCGATCCGCAAACGCCAACAATGTATCGGCAGCCTGTTGGACGACTTCCGCTTCGAGTTGCTGCAGCCGCTATTGAAACAGATCGGCGATATCGAACGGATTCTGTCACGGGTCGCACTCCGCTCGGCAAGACCTCGGGACCTGGAGCGGCTCAAACTCGCCCTGGGCTGCCTGCCGGAGCTGCAACAGCTGCTGTCACCACTGGATTCACCCCGCGCCAGCGAGCTGGCGACTCTGATCAGCGAATTCCCCGAGCAACATGCACTGCTGGAGAAGGCGATCAAGGAAAATCCACCGGTGGTCATCCGCGACGGTGGCGTGATCGCCGAAGGTTACGATGCAGAGCTGGACGAGCTGCGCGCCCTGAGCGAAAACGCCGGTGGCTATCTGGTGGAGCTGGAGCAGCGCGAGAAAGAGCGAACCGGTATCGCCACCCTGAAGGTCGGCTACAACCGGGTCCACGGTTACTACATCGAGATCAGCCGGGCCCAATCGGAGCTGGCCCCGGCCGAGTATATCCGTCGTCAGACCCTGAAAAACGCCGAGCGCTTTATCACCCCGGAACTGAAAGAGTTCGAAGACAAGGCACTGAGCAGCAAGAGCCGCGCTCTGGCCCGGGAGAAGATGCTCTATGAGGCGTTGCTGGAAACCCTGGCCGCCGAGCTCGCGCCATTGCAGGACAGCGCCGCCGGACTGGCCGAGCTGGACGTGCTGAACAACCTGGCAGCCCGGGCCGAGCGGCTCGATTACTGCGCCCCGCAACTGGAGTCGGAGCCGGGAATCCAGATCAGCGGCGGCCGCCATCCGGTGGTCGAGCGGGTCTCTGAGGATCCGTTTGTTGCCAACGATCTACAACTGCAGTCGGATCGACGGATGCTGATCATCACCGGTCCCAACATGGGCGGTAAGTCCACCTATATGCGCCAGGCGGCACTGATCGTGCTGCTGGCCCATATCGGCAGCTATGTGCCGGCGGCCCAGGCCCAAATTGGTCTGGTCGATCGGATCTTTACCCGAATGGGTTCCTCCGATGATCTGGCCGGTGGTCGCTCAACCTTTATGGTGGAGATGACCGAAACCGCCAACATCCTTCACAATGCCAGCCCCCGCAGTCTGGTGTTGATGGATGAAGTCGGTCGCGGCACCAGTACTTTCGATGGACTGTCGCTGGCCTGGTCCAGTGCCCGCCACCTGGCTGCCCAGACCCGTGCCTTCACCCTGTTCGCGACCCACTACTTTGAGCTGACTGCCCTGCCGGAGCAGGAATCCGGAGTCGCCAATATCCACCTGACTGCCACCGAGCACAACGACCACATCATCTTCCTGCACAGCGTTCATGAAGGGCCGGCCAGCCAGAGCTACGGCCTGCAGGTCGCCAAGTTGGCCGGGGTACCGCTGGCGGTAATCGACGAAGCCAAGCTAAAACTGCAGCAGCTCGAATCCGCACCGGTATCAGCCCAACCAGCAGGTGCGCCGCTACAGAACGATCTGTTCAGCCAGCCCGAACCGCAGCCGCAAGTTCCACTGTCGGCGCCGACCGAGCCCCACCCGCTGGAACAGCAACTGGGGCGGATCGATCCGGATAGCCTTACCCCGCGGCAAGCGCTGGAAAAGCTCTACCAATTGAAGGAAGCATTGGATAACGAAAAGTAAGCCCAACGACGAGGCACAAAAAAGCCACCCATGGGGTGGCTTTCCTAGTCGGGTTTAGCGATCCCTCACTCGAGCAGATCGGCACCGCTCAAGCCGTTGTTCTCGACAATTTCACGCAGTCGCCGCAACGCTTCGACCTGAATCTGGCGTACCCGCTCGCGGGTCAGGCCGATCTCACGCCCGACCTCTTCCAGGGTGCTGATCTCGTAGCCATGCAAACCGAATCGGCGTGCCAGCACTTCACTGTGTTTCTCCGGCAGTGTATCGAGCCAATCATCCAGGCGGCCGATCAGGTTGGTGTTCTGCAACCAGGTTTCCGGGTCGGCGGTTTCGGTATCGGGAATGGTATCGAGCAGCGATTTATCGGAGTTCTGCCCCACCGGGGTATCGATCGAGCCGACCCGCTCGTTCAGCCCCATCATCCGCTTGACGTTCTCGACCGGCTTGTCGAGCATCTCGGCGATCTCTTCGCAGGTCGGCTCGTGGTCAAGTTTCTGGGCCAGTTCCCGCGCGGCGCGCAGGTAGACATTGAGCTCTTTAACAACGTGGATGGGAAGGCGGATCGTGCGGGTCTGATTCATGATCGCCCGTTCGATGGTCTGGCGGATCCACCAGGTGGCGTAGGTTGAAAAGCGGAAGCCCCGTTCCGGATCGAATTTCTCCACCGCGCGGATCAGACCGAGGTTGCCCTCTTCGATCAGGTCCAGCAGGGTCAGGCCACGGTTGATATAGCGGCGGGCAATTTTGACCACCAGGCGCAGGTTGCTCTCGATCATGCGCTTGCGGGAGGCCTCGCAGCCCCTCAACGCCTTGCGGGAGAAATACACCTCCTCTTCGGCACTTAGCAACGGCGAAAAGCCGATCTCGTTAAGATAGAGCTGGGTCGCATCGAGGTGTTTGGCGTTAACCAAATCATCGTGGACTTCACTCCGCGCCTTATCCATTACGACATTCGCATCGGTGTCGTCTGCTACCATGTAACCGTCCCTAAGATTTTTGCTGCCACCTCTTTGGGGGCATTTATTCTAGTTTCCTGAGCGGATACTGCATCAGCAGGCCGATGTTATCGGCTAGTCCCTGCTGCTACCGCCGGGGCAAATAACGCACCGGATCAACCGGCTTGCCCTCTTTGCGAATCTCAAAATGTAGCATGGTCCGATCAGCACCGCTATTTCCGATTTCCGCTATTTTCTGTCCTACATCAACCTTCTGCCGCTCTTGTACCAATAATTTGTCGTTATGGGCATAAGCGCTGAGGAAGGTTTCGTTGTGGTTGATGATGATCAGATTGCCGTAACCCAGCAGTCCGCTGCCGGCATAAACCACCACACCACCACCGGCGGCATAGACCGGATCACCACGTTTGCCGGACAGGTTGATCCCTTTATTGATACTGCCTCGCGAACTAAAGCCCTTGATCACCCGCCCCGATGCCGGCCAGCGCCATTTCACCGGTCCGGTGGGAACCGCGGTGGCACGCACCGCGGTCGAGGGCTTGATCGCCGGTTTGGTTTCAGCCTTGGGTTGGGTCGCCGTGGTAGCTGGCTTGGCTGTTTTGGTGCCGGCCACCACCACAGGGGCGCTGGCTTTGGCAGCAGTGTCCAGCCGCAGTCGCTGTCCCGGATAGATCCGGTAGTCACTACCGATGTTGTTGGCCTCGGCCAGATTGCGGAAATCGATACGGTAACGCCAGGCGATCGAATAGAGGGTATCGCCTCGCTGGACTCGGTAATAGCCGCTGGAAGGAAGTTTGGTGGCCACCGGTTGAGAGCGGGATTGCTGACGAGGTGGCGGGGAGTATTGTTTATTAAGCGAGCGCTCACTGACCGGGGCCATATGACCACTGCAGGCCGTCAGCGCCAGTAACAACAACGGCACTAACAACGCTCGCAGAGTCTGTGTCACACGGATCCGCACAATCTGTGCAAAGCTCCTGATCCCGGTTAACCTCTGAAGCCGGCGCCGCGATATCAGCGACTAGTTGGATCGGCTTCCGTATCGCTCCAGCATATAGACCGCGCCACCTCCCAGCAACATCAACGCCAGCGCCGCCCATAGATAAGGCTCCTGCCCGGTCAATGCCAGATAGTCCGACGGCAGCACATTGTCCTGCATCAACGGTACCAGATCACCGTGGCTGTTGATCCGGTAATCGGTGGTGTATTTCCACGGCCAGATCTTATTCAACGATCCCAGCATGATGCCGATCAGCAGCGCCAGCGTCAGGTCATGGTGATGTTTGAACATCCAGCCAAGCAGATGGGAGAAGCTCAGCAGACCGGTGGCGCAGCCGGCCAGAAACAGCAGCAAAATCTGCAGATCGAGGGCTTTTATTGCGCCCATAATCGGGGCGTAGAGCCCCAACAGCAGCAAGATAAAGCTGCCGGAAATACCCGGCAGAATCATCGCACAGATCGCTACCGAGCCCGCCAGAAATACTACCCAGTTGCTGATCTGTATCTCCACCGGCGACACCACGGTGACCAGATAAGAGAACAGGCTGCCGAACCATAGGCAGAGCATCAACCTCAGATTCCAGAGGTTTACCTTGCCGGCCATCCAGAGCGCCGAGCTGACGATCAAACCGAAGAAGAATGCCCATAGCAGGGTGGGATACTGCTCCAGCAGATAGATTGCCAAGCGCGCCGCCGACGCCAAGCTAATCAGCACACCGCTGAGCAGCACGACCAGGAAGGTACCGTTGATATGCTGCCAGAACGCTTTAGGTCCCTGTTGAAACAGCAACAGCAACGCCGCCGGCGTGATCCGACGAATCGAGCCGACCAGCTCTTCGTAGATACCGCTGATAAAGGCGATGGTGCCACCGGAGACGCCGGGAATGGCATCGGCGATCCCCATTGCAGCACCCTTGAGAAATAACGCGACCCAGTCCTGGACTGCGCGGCTCATACAACTCTCCCTGTTCTGGGGTCTAGTGAATCATGTTGGATTACTGGCTAACGAACCGAACCGCTCAGCATCGGAACGAACTTGACGCCTTCGAGCACCTGCTGATCGAAGCTCTGCTCATCGGTACGCACCACCAGACGCAGCTCCTGCACGCGACCTCCAACCGGAATGATCATCCGGCCACCGATAGCCAGCTGTTCGAACAGCTCGGGGGGAATCTGCTCCGGAGCCGCCGCACAGGTGATGGCATCGAACGGCCCTTTCTCCGGCCAACCGAAGCCACCGTCGGCATGCTGAAACTGGACATTGCGAAGCCCCAGCTGGCGCAATCGCTGCCGGGCTTTCTCCTGCAGTGGCTGGATCCGTTCGACGCTGAACACCCGTCCAACCAAACAAGCCAGCACCGCGGTCTGGTAGCCCGAGCCGGTGCCGATCTCCAACACCCTTTCCGGAGTACCGCCGTTGAGCAGGGTCTCGGTCATCTTGGCGACGATATAGGGCTGCGAAATGGTCTGGTTGTAGCCGATCGGCAGGGCCGTATCTTCGTAGGCTCGATGGGCCAGCGCTTCATCGATAAACAGGTGACGCGGCAGCTCCTGCATCACCTCCAATACCCGAGGGTCATCGATCCCCTGCTCTATTAAGCGGCCGATCAGCCGTTCGCGAGTCCGCCGCGAGGTCATCCCTATGCCTTGAAGGTCAATCTTGTTCACTCGCTTTACTGCTCCTCAAGCCAGCTGGCCAGATTGTCGAAGCCCGAATACTGCGTCATATCAAAATGCAGTGGGGTGATCGACACATAGCCTTCACTAAGCGCATAAAAATCCGTGCCCGGACCGTCATCTTCGGACTCACCGGCTCCGGCAACCCAGAAGCGACGCTTGCCGCGCGGATCGATCGATTCGACCGGTTCACCACACAGGTAGCGGTGTCCCAACCGGGTCACATGGATACCCTTGATCTGATCCAGCGGCAGATCGGGGACATTAATATTGAGAACGGTTCGGGGGGCCACATTGAGTTGCTTGATCCGCGCCAGCAGATCATTAACGATGGTGGCGGCGCTGTCGAAGTGACGCTTGCCCGCCAACGAAATCGCGATCGACGGCCGGCTCAGATGCCGCCCCTCCATCGCCGCGGCCACGGTGCCGGAATAGAGCACATCGTCACCCAGATTGGCGCCGCAGTTGATCCCGGAGACGACGATCTCCGGTCGTGATTCGAACAGCCCGAACAACCCCAGATGGACACAATCGGTCGGTGTCCCGTTGATACTGACAAAGCCGTTATCGAGGGTGCTGGGTTCCAGCGGGCGATCTAGCGTCAGCGAGTGGCTGGCGCCGCTACGATCACGATCCGGTGCCACCACCTGAATCTGATACTGCTGCCCAAGCACCTCGGCCAATACCGCGATTCCCGGCGCATGGACACCATCATCATTGGAAATCAGCACCCGCATCGGTGTTACCCCTGAGTTTCTGAATCGGGATTTGCCGCTACCCGATAGCGGCAGATCTCACGCAGCACACTGGTGGCATAGGTTCCCGGCGGCAACTCAAAACTAAGCTGAAGCTGATCCGATTGCAGCCACCGCCAGGAAAACTCTCGGGGCAGAAACCGAACCGAACGACGCTCGCGTGTCTGGCCCAGTTTTTCCAGCCCCGCACCCCAGTGCTCGAAGCGTTGCAGTATATCAGTTTCCAACGCCAGCGACTCCGATTCCACCAGTGCTCGCCCCCGCCCCATCATCGGTGCGGTCGGGTGGGTTTCGATCGCTTCGATTTGGCGGCTCAACTCGGCAGGGTCAGTCTCCGGGGTCAGGTTGCTGGAGCCCCGGATCACCGGTCGATCACCCTCCAGATAGGCATCCCAGACGCCGCGCCGAATCCGCTCGGCAACGATCAGATTGAACAGGTAGGAGCGCGCCGCCGAGATCGCCATGCTGCGTTTATGCCGGTCGCGGATCCGGATCTCACCGGCCAGTAGTTTGTCGGCCAACTCCAGATTTCCACCGTCATGGCCGAAGCGCTGCTCACCGAAATAGTTCGGCACCCCGCGATCACGAATCGTTTCCAGCAGAGACTCGGGGATCAGGGTTTGGTCCAGCTCCCGGATCCGCAGCACAAAGCGGTTGGCCCGGTGGCCGCCGCGCTTGAGCTTGCGGTTATGTCGGGCACGTTGCAAGATCTCGACCGAATCGGGCAAACCACTCAGATCCGGATCCGCGCGCCCCGGCAACCACAGGCTGAACCACTGGGTGGTGACCGCGTGGCGATCCTTGAGTCCGGCATAGCTGACATCTTTGAGCTCGATACCGGCCAGCTTAGCCAGCTGACGAGCGATCCACTGGGTGTTTTCACCGCGCTTACGCAGCAAAATAAACAGGTGCTCACCCTCTCCGCAGGGCTCAAAGCCCAGCTGCTCATCGACCTGAAAATCTTCCGGCAGGCTACGAATCACGCCGGCATCGACAGGGGCGCCATGAACGCGAGGAAAGTCGAGATCATACTGACTCAAATGGGGAATCTCCGGTCGCTTCGACCTAATGGGTGTTGCCTGGCTAAGGCACGATTATTGTTGAGAGGTTTCGGACTCTGGTAACAGGAAGAAGGTTTCGCCGCGCTTGATCATGCCCAGTTCGCTACGGGCACGCTCCTCCATCGCCGAGGTACCTTCGCGCAGATCGTCGACCTCGGCACGTAACGCCTCGTTGCGCTCGATCAAGGCCTGGTTGGAGTCCTGCTGCTGTTCGATGGAATCCTGCAATGCCCAAACCGACGGCAGGTTACCGTCACCGAACCAGAGCCGGTACTGCAATCCCGCCAGCAACAGTATCAACAGGGCCAGCAACCACTTCATTCGCGCTTCAACCTACCCAAAACAAAATAAGCCCGCGTTAGTTATCCCTGAAAAGACTCCAATCCAGGCATGAAACGACCGGTGGGATCTTTTCAGGGGCAACCAGAAAAAAGGGGAGCCGAAGCTCCCCTTATTCGACTTAGGCCTGTCCTTTGATCTCGGAGCGGCCGTTGTAAGGCGCCTTGCCTTCCAGCTCGCCTTCGATCCGCAGCAGACGGTTGTACTTGGCAACCCGGTCTGAGCGGCACAGGGAACCGGTCTTGATCTGACCGGCGCGGGTAGCAACGGCCAGGTCGGCAATGGTGGTGTCTTCGGTTTCACCGGAACGGTGCGAGATAACGGCGGTGAAGCCGGCATCCTGCGCCATCTTGATCGCGTCCAGAGTTTCGGACAGAGAACCGATCTGGTTGAACTTGATCAGGATGGAGTTACCGATGCTCTGCTCGATACCACGGGATAGGATCTTGGTGTTGGTCACGAACAGGTCGTCGCCAACCAGCTGAACCTTGTCGCCGATCTTGCGGGTCAGGGTCGCCCAGCCGTCCCAGTCGCTCTCGTCCATACCGTCTTCGATGGAGACGATCGGGTACTTGGCACTCAGCTCAGCCAGGTAGTCGGCAAAACCTTCGGCGTCGAACTTCTTACCTTCACCAGACAGGTCGTACATGCCTTCTTTGTAGAACTCGGAAGAGGCACAGTCCAGCGCCAGAGTCACGTCCTCACCCAGCTTGTAGCCGGCGTTGGCGATCGCTTCGTTGATCACAACCAGCGCTTCCTCGTTGGAGGCCAGATTCGGGGCGAAACCGCCCTCATCACCCACAGCGGTGTTCAGACCGCGGGCCGACAGCACTTTCTTCAGGCTGTGGAAGATTTCGGCACCCACACGCAGGGCTTCGGCAAAGGTCGGAGCGGAGACCGGCTGAACCATGAACTCCTGGATATCGACGTTGTTGTCGGCGTGCTCACCACCGTTGAGGATGTTCATCATCGGAACCGGCATGGAGAACTCACCGGCGTTGCCGTTGATCTCAGCGATGTGAGCGTACAGCGGCATGCCCTTATCGGCAGCAGCTGCTTTGGCCGCAGCCAGAGACACCGCCAGGATGGCGTTGGCGCCGAAGTTGGCTTTGTTCTCGGTACCATCCAGATCGATCATGATCTGGTCCAGCGCGCGCTGGTCGGAGGCATCCTTACCCAGCAGCGCTTCACGGATCGGGCCGTTGACCGCCGCAACCGCTTTCAACACACCTTTGCCCAGATAACGGGATTTGTCGCCGTCGCGCAGCTCCAGTGCTTCACGGGAGCCGGTGGAAGCGCCGGAAGGGGCGCAAGCGGTGCCGAAGGCACCGGAAGCCAGGGTAACGTCGGCTTCGACGGTCGGGTTGCCCCGGGAATCGAGCACTTCGCGTGCCTTAATATCGGTAATTGCGGTCATGGGCTGATAACTCCAAGTCTTTGCTTAAATTTGAGTCGTTTAACCGGCGGTTTGCAGGATCCGGTGATCACTTACCGCTCTTTTCCAACGCTGCCTTGACGAAACCGGAGAACAGGCCATGGCCGTCACGGGGCGTTGAGGTAAATTCGGGGTGGAACTGGCAGGCAACGAACCAGGGGTGGTCTTCCACTTCAACCACCTCAACCAGGGTGCCGTCGATGGAGCGGCCGGAGATCTTCAGGCCAGCCTGTTCCAGTTGCGGCAGCAGGTTGTTGTTGACTTCGTAGCGGTGGCGATGACGCTCAAGCACCACCTCTTTGCCGTAGCATTCGGCTGCCAGCGAGTCTGGTTCCAGACGACATTCCTGCGCACCCAGGCGCATGGTGCCACCCAGGTCGGCATCTTCATCGCGAGTTTCCACATCGCCTTCGGCGGTAGTCCACTCGGTGATCAAGCCAACGACCGGATGCTCGCTGTTGGGGTTGAATTCGGTGCTGTTGGCATCGGCCATGCCGGCAACGTTACGGGCGAATTCGATGACCGACACCTGCATGCCGAGACAGATACCCAGGTACGGGATCTTGTTCTCACGGGCGTACTGTACGGTCAGAATCTTGCCTTCGACACCACGTTCGCCGAAGCCACCGGGTACCAGAATCGCATCGACATCTTCCAGTACGCCAGTGCCCTTGCGCTCGATATCTTCGGAATCGATATAGCGCAGGTTGACCTTGGCGCGGTTCTTGATGCCGGCATGGGTCATCGCTTCGATCAACGACTTGTAGGCATCCAGCAGTTCCATGTACTTGCCGACCATCGCGATGGTTACTTCACGGTGCGGATTCAGCTTGGCATCAACAACATCGTCCCACTCGGACAGGTCAGCCGGCTGACAGTCAATCCGGAACTTGTCGACGATGATCTCGTCCAGACCCTGCTCGTGTAGCATCCGCGGAATACGGTAGATGGTGTTGGCGTCTTCCAGTGCGATAACGGCACGCTCTTCAACGTTGGTGAACAGCGACAGCTTACGACGTGAATCGGCCGGGATCTCGTGATCGGAGCGGCAGACCAGGATATCCGGCTGGATACCGATCGAGCGCAGCTCTTTAACCGAGTGCTGTGACGGCTTGGTCTTGGTTTCACCGGCGGTGGCGATATAGGGCACCAGTACCAGATGCATAAACAGTGCCCGCTGTGACCCCAGCTCAACCTTCAGCTGACGGACCGCTTCCATAAACGGCAGCGATTCGATATCGCCGACAGTACCGCCGATCTCGACCAGCGCAATGTCAGCATCGCCGGCACCTTCGA
Organism: Motiliproteus coralliicola; assembly: GCF_003345655.1. Taxonomy (GTDB): domain Bacteria; phylum Pseudomonadota; class Gammaproteobacteria; order Pseudomonadales; family Balneatricaceae; genus Motiliproteus; species Motiliproteus coralliicola. The sequence continues at coordinate 7,028 of NZ_QQOH01000002.1, read as the reverse complement.
TCACGCGACGCTTGATCTCGTCGGTGATGTGCGGAATCACTTGTACGGTACCGCCCAGATAATCACCACGACGCTCCTTGCGCAGCACCTCTTCGTACACCCGACCGGTGGTGAAGTTGTTGCGTTGGCTCATGGTGGTACGGATAAAGCGCTCGTAGTGGCCCAAGTCCAGGTCGGTCTCGGCACCATCTTCGGTAACAAAAACCTCACCGTGCTGGAACGGGCTCATCGTCCCCGGATCAACGTTGATATAGGGGTCAAGCTTGAGCATGGTCACTTTGAGGCCGCGAGCCTCTAGAATAGCGGCCAATGAAGCGGAAGCGATGCCCTTACCCAAAGAAGACACAACGCCGCCCGTGACGAAGATATAGTGCGTCATTCGGAACCTGTCTGCAGATATAGAAAACGGTAAAATGCGGGAGGCGCAGGGCACCTCAAGATGGGGCTACAGTTTAGCTGAAGCCGTTTCGATCGACAATCAGAATTCACTCAGATTGGCCCCTTTTCCAGCCCGGTTGTCGAATCCCATTTCAAGCGCCAACCTGGCTGGCTCGCTCCGGCTTCAAAATCGGCTGAAATCCACAGATCCGCCACCGCCGCCAGCTCCTCATCCACATAGACCAACGGCATTTTTTCACGTAGCCAAGGCGGCACAGCGGCCTGTTGTAACAACTTCTTCAACGACCGACTGCCATCGCGTCCGGCCAGCCGAATCCGCTCGCCCCCTTGGCGCGGCCGTATCGTCACATGCGCCTGATCAGGAATCCGCAACCCCAGCCCGACCACCGGCTCCAGCTTTAACTGCCCGAACGGCAATAGCAGCTCGGTCACATGGCCAGAATTTAGCGTCACAGGTTGTGACCAATCGGTAGCCTCCTGCCCGAGATCTCTTTGAGTCTCGATTAGGTAAAGCCCCTTGCGATAGCGCCGGATGCTGACCCTGGCAAACTCAAAACGCGGCTGTGCATCTTCCCGGGCGCAGACCAGGTCTCGCCACAACTGGTGTAATTGTTGCTCGTTTGGATTGAGTTCCTGCTGGTGTAACCAGTGGCGCAATAGATTCCAGCGACGATGCTCAGCCAAACCCTTGAGCTGATCGATGGCCAAACCGCCTCCACTCAGACGACAAGCTTCAAGATCGATGCGAGCCAGGTCCTGGCTTAGTAACAGAGCGTCGCGGCAGTGGGAAGCACTTTTTCCGAAGGCGTTGGCCAGATCAGGCCAGCGCTGCTGTAGCGCGGGCAGCACCCGAGCGCGGAGATAATTACGGTTATGAACCAAGTCTTGATTGCTGGGATCTTCAATCCAACTCAAACCAAGGTCGAGCGCATACTGACGTAACTGTTCTCGGGTCAGTCCCAGCAAAGGTCGGAGCAACATGCCCTGCCCCAACGCTCGACTAGCCGGAATACCCGCCAACCCGCGCACCCCACCCGCCCGCAGCAACCGGAATAACAGGGTCTCGGCCTGATCATCGGCGTGGTGGGCTTGCAGCAATAGTCCGCCGTCTGCCATCAGCTCGGTAAAGATACGATAGCGCGCTTCCCGAGCCCGGTTTTCTAACCCCGCCCCCGCAGCAAGACCCGCATCATAACGTCGAAAATCAACCCCCAGCGACGCACAGACGGACTCGCAATGCTCAGCCCAACCATCCGCCTCCGGCTGCAATCCATGATGCACATGGACCGCCCCCAGACGCACCGACCTGCTCAAGCCGGCCTCGACAGCCAGCTGCAACAACACATGGGAATCCATCCCACCGCTATAGGCGATCCAGACCGGAAGCTCGGAGTGAAGCTCAGTCTCGGCCTGAAGCGATTGCAGTAAAGTTTCGGGAGAAAGTCGCATTGGAAAACGGACAGGGCGGAAAAAGAAAGGGCACCGAATGGTGCCCCTGGTATCCGTTGATCAGTTGATGCCGTAGGACATCAGGCGCTGGTAGCGTCGAGCCAACAGCTCGTCGGTATCCATGCCATCGAGTTCATCCAGGGTGCTGAGCAGCTGGCTCTTCAGCGATGCAGCCAGCAGGCCGGGGTCACGGTGGGCACCGCCCAGCGGCTCCTGAATTACTTCGTCAACCAATCCCAGCTCATGGAGACGCTCGGAGGTGATACCCATCGCCTTAGCCGCATCGGAAGCCCGGTCGGCGCTCTTCCACAGGATAGAGGCACAACCTTCGGGTGAAATAACCGAGTAGGTGGAGTACTGCAGCATCATCAGCTTGTCACAAACACCGATCGCTAGGGCGCCGCCAGAACCCCCTTCACCAACCACAGTCGAGATGATCGGGGTCTTCAGGCGAGACATGACCGCCAGGTTATAGGCGATCGCCTCGGATTGACCGCGCTCCTCGGCACCGATACCCGGGTAAGCACCCGGCGTGTCGATAAAGGTCATGATCGGCATCTTGAAACGCTCGGCCATCTCCATCAGACGCAGTGCTTTGCGGTAGCCTTCCGGACGCGGCATGCCGAAGTTACGCTTAACCTTCTCTTTCACTTCGCGACCTTTCTGGTGACCGATCACCATCACCGGACGCTCGTCGATACGGGCGATGCCGCCGACGATAGCCGCGTCATCGGCGTAATGACGATCACCATGCAGCTCGTCAAAGTCATCAAAAATCAGCTCAGCGAAGTCCAGCGTGTAAGGACGCTTCGGGTGACGCGCGATCTGAGCGACCTCCCAGGCGGACAGGTCGGAGAAAATTTTCTCGGTCAGCTCAACACTCTTCTGTTCCAGCTTGTCGATTTCATCGCTGATGTTGAGGTCGGAATCTTTACCGACGGTACGTAGCTCTTCGATCTTGGCCTGCAACTCGGCGATCGGCTGTTCAAAATCCAGATAGTTCGGGTTCATAGCTATAGGCTTCTGTATCTGAGACTCCGCCACCCAGCTGTTTGGCAGGGGTTGGCGGGATAAAAAATATCGGCAAGTTTACCTTGAGCGCCGGGCTTTAGCCACCGTAGAGCAGTTGTACCCGCTCTTTTCCGTACTGCTGTTTCAACTCCCACAGAAGCTCATCGGTAACACAGATCCTCCACTCTTCACCCAACAGCAGATCGGCCGCGGCATCCTCGCGTTGATAGCGGATTTTTACCGCAACCCCTTGCTCCAGACGATGCTGCGGTAACCAGCTCTCCAGGCTGCGCTTGAGATCACCATAGTCGGCAAAAAGTTCCAGTTGCAACGCCGATGCGAAGCGTCCGCGGGCCTGTGGAATATCGAGCACCCGCGACGCCTTGACCTTCAATTGGCCGGAGTAATCATCATGGGCGACCTCTCCCTCAACCACCAGAATCTTGTCTTTAGCGATCAATTCGCGATGCTGCTCGTAGGTGTCACCAAATAGAGTGACCTCCATCCGTGAACTGCGGTCATCCAGGGTCACGAAGGCCAGGGTGTCGCCTCGTTTGGTCTTGCGCAGCCGGACATCGATCACGAGCCCGACCATCTTTTGCTGATTGCCTCGGGCCGGCTTCAAGTCGACCAGTCGATTGGGGACAAACTGGCGCAGCTCGGCTTCGTACTCGTCGATCGGGTGACCGGTCACATAGAGTCCGAGGGTATCCTTCTCCCCCGCCAAGCGCTGTTTGTCGGGCCACTCTTCGATCTTGCCGTAAGGCTCGTAGGCATCACCGGCGTCCGCATGGGCCACCGACACTTCGCCGAACAGATCAAACATTCCGCTATCTTGGTTGCGGGCTTTCTGATCCGCCGCCTTCACTGCATCGGGAATAGCCGCCATCAGTACAGCCCGGTTGGGACCAATATCATCGAGCGCACCGCAGTGGACCAAGGCCTCTAGCACCCGCTTGTTGATGTTGTTACCGCCCACCCGTTCGCAGAAATCGAAGATATCGCTGAACGGGCCGCCTTCAGCCCGAGCACTGACGATTGCCTCGATCGGACCTTCACCAACCCCCTTGACCGCACCTAGGCCATAGATAATTTCGTTGTCGTCATTGACGGTGAACATATATTCACCGCTGTTTACATCAGGCAGCTTCAGCGTCAGCCCCATGTGGCGACACTCTTCGATAAAGATCACCACCTTGTCGGTGTTCTGCATATCCGACGACATGACCGCCGCCATAAACGGCGCCGGGTAGTGGTGCTTGAGCCAGGCGGTCTGGTAGGAGACCAACGCGTAAGCCGCCGAGTGAGACTTGTTAAAGCCGTAACCGGCAAATTTTTCTACCAGATCAAAGATGTTACCGGCCAGATCGCGGTCGATCCCATTGCCTTCACAGCCCTCGAGAAATCCGACCCTCTGCTTGGCCATCTCTTCAGGCTTTTTCTTACCCATCGCCCGGCGCAGCATGTCGGCGCCACCCAGCGAGTAGCCAGCCATCACCTGGGCGATCTGCATGACCTGTTCCTGGTAAAGCACCACCCCGTAGGTGGGCTCCAGCACCGGCTGCAGCGGCATATATTCAAAGTCGGGATGGGGGAACGACAGCTTGGCGCGACCATGCTTTCGGTTGATAAAGTCATCCACCATCCCGGAGCCCAGCGGCCCCGGACGGAACAGGGCCACCAGTGCCACGATATCTTCGAAGCGGCTCGGCAGCAGTCGCTTCATCAGATCCTTCATACCGCTGGATTCGAGCTGGAAAACCGCCGTAGTTTCACCGGCCTGCAGCATCTGGTAGATCGGCGCATCTTCAAGCTCGATCGTGGTGATATCCAGCGGCGCTTCGCCACGCTTGCTCTGCTGGCGATGGATCGTTTTCAAGGCCCAGTCGATGATGGTCAGGGTCCGCAGACCCAAGAAGTCGAATTTAACCAGGCCGGCCGCTTCGACGTCGTTCTTATCGAACTGGGTTACCAGGCCACCGCCGAACTCGTCACAGTAGAGCGGCGCAAAGTCGGTCAGCCGGGTCGGCGCGATAACCACCCCACCGGCGTGTTTACCGACCCCTCGGGTAACGCCCTCCAACTGGACCGCCATGTCCCAGATCTCTTGGGCTTCGTCGCTGGTGTCGAGGAACTCAACCAGTGCCGGCTCCTGCTCCTTCGCCTTGGCCAGCGTCATACCGACCTCGAACGGAATCAGCTTCGACAGTTTATCGGCCAGACCGAAGGACTTACCCTGCACCCGCGCTACATCGCGTACGACTGCCTTTGCGGCCATGGTACCGAAGGTGATGATCTGCGATACCGCATCACGACCGTAGGTTTCTGCCACGTAGTCGATCACCTTGTCACGATTATCCATGCAGAAATCGATATCGAAGTCGGGCATCGATACCCGCTCCGGGTTCAGGAAGCGCTCGAACAGCAGATCGTATTCGATCGGATCCAGATCGGTGATCTTCTGGGCATAGGCCACCAACGAACCGGCACCGGAACCTCGCCCAGGCCCAACCGGAACCCCGTTATCCTTACCCCATTGGATAAAGTCCATCACGATCAGGAAGTAGCCCGGAAAACCCATCTCGATAATGATCTTGAGCTCAAAATCGAGCCGATCATCATAGACCTTGCGCTTTTCGGCATAGTCCGGTTCATTCTTGTCGAGAATTTTCTCGAGCCGTTCTTCCAAGCCTTTCTGGGAAACGTCGATGAAGAACTCATCCATCGTCATCCCAGGCGGAATCGGATAGTTAGGCAGGTAATATTTACCCAGCTCTATCTCGATATTGCAGCGCTGGGCGATAACCCAGGTATTACTGATAGCCGATGGGATATCGGCAAACAGCTCACACATCTCATCGCTACTACGAAAATACTGTTGATCGCTGTAATGTCGTGGCCGATGTGGATCATCAAGAATACGGCCCTGGTTGATGCAGACCCGAGCCTCGTGAGCCTCAAACTCCGACGGCTGCATAAACATGACATCGTTGGTCGCCACTACCGGGCAGTTAAACTGGTCGGCCAACCCAAGACTGGCGTGCAGACACTCCTCATCGTTGGGTCGGTTGGTACGCTGTAGCTCGAGGAAGAAATCGCCAGGGAAAACCGCCATCCACTCCTGCAGCAATGCCTGAGCATCGTTTAAGCGTTCCCCCAGTAATGCCTGCCCGATCTCACCGTCTTTGGCCCCAGACAGAGCGATCAAACCCTGAGCCTTCTCCTTGATCCATTCCGCCTTAACCAACGCCCGCTCGGGTAACACACCCTGGCCATGCTGGTAGGCCATTGCGATCAATTCGGTCAGGTTCCGATAGCCGATACGATCTTTGACCAACAGCGTCATCCGCGTCGGCTCTTCGGCAGGATCAACCCGGTTCTCGACCCAAAGATCGGTACCACAGATCGGTTTTACACCGGAGCCCATGGCCGCTTGATAAAACTTGATCAGGGCGTAGAAGTTAACCTGATCGGTGAGCGCGACTGCAGGCATCTGCTGCTTGGCCGCTGCGGCTGCCAGCGCCTTTACCCGAACCAAACCATCAACGACGGAAAACTCAGAATGAACGCGCAGATGAACAAAGGGATTGGCAGTCATGAAGCACCGATCAAAGCATGAATGGAAACGCTCGATTATAGCGACAGGCCGGATTTGGCGTAAGCAATATTGAAACGGATTGAGCTTTTGGGCTGATGCTCGTCAAAGATAACAAAAGCCTTTACAGCCTATGAATCGGAACGACTAGGCAGACAGGAAGAGAGCTTGGCGATGGAACCCCCGGGGCCCGTAGCTTATTCGCATGAGCCCATGTGAACACTCACATGGGGGCGTTTTGCCTCTCGAGCGAAGCAAAGCTTCGCTACCAAAACGCGCTGAGCCAAGGATGGCGAAGCGGCAAAACCTACATGGATGTAGCGCACTCGGTATAGGCTTGGATTGAGATAGTAAGGCAGGCCCCGATACGTGTTGGCTTCCCGGCGCGTAGCGTCGGAAGCCGCTAAAACGAAAAAACCCCTAGCACAGCGTGCTAGGGGTTTCTCGTATTAGGCGCTTGGCGATGACCTACTCTCACATGGGGAAGCCCCACACTACCATCGGCGCTGATTCGTTTCACTGCTGAGTTCGGGATGGGGTCAGGTGGTTCCAAATCGCTATGGTCGCCAAGCAA
>NZ_QQOH01000001.1 GCF_003345655.1 Motiliproteus coralliicola | reverse complement strand
GTGAGGCGTTGAGCTAACCAGTACTAATTGCTCGTGCGGCTTGACCATATAACGCCAAAGCGGTGTTAGGTTGGCACTGATACGAAACAAGCTAGATATAAACGATCGACACGTTGAACTGATTCAAGAGACTTCAATTAAGTTCGCAGAAAATTGCTCCTGCATTTTCTGCACTTCCGCCATCCATGGCGGGCGGATTCACTGACCTTTTTTGCTTGGCGACCATAGCGATTTGGAACCACCTGACCCCATCCCGAACTCAGCAGTGAAACGAATCAGCGCCGATGGTAGTGTGGGGCTTCCCCATGTGAGAGTAGGTCATCGCCAAGCGCCTAATATAAAGAAACCCGGTTCCTGCGAACCGGGTTTTTTTATATCTGCTGTTTAGTGACCTACTCGAGAGTAGGGTAAAACCGGATCCGGCGAAGCACTGCTTCGACCCGGTTTTACGCCCCGGGCCTACCGGCCCCGGGGACTTCCATCGCCAAGCGCCTAATACGAGAAACCCCTAGCACGCTGTGCTAGGGGTTTTTTCGTATTAGTTATGTGGACTTTTACACTCGCATGGGGGAAGGTAAATAAACGCCGCTTGCGGCAGCACAACCCATGTGGAGTAGGGCCTCTGCGGATAAAGACAAAGCAAAGCTTTGGCCCGTAGAGGCGACTGTGGCGTACCCGCCGCAGGACTTCCATCGCCAAGCACCTTCTCCACTATGTCTTTGTGAACTGCCTCACTCGGCAGTTAGGCCTTTGACCAATCCTCCACTTTCTAGCTCGATAACCTGAATCAATTGCCGATAATTGCTGTCCCAGTACAATTCAGCTATCGACAATCTATAACGAGGTTCCAGTGGCAGCTCTTCTTAGCGCGATCGTGGTCTTTATCCTTAGCCATATGATTCCGATGCGGCCCAAGTTCCGCCAGCCGCTGGAGCAGTGTTTGGGGCGGGTGGGCTTTTTAATTGCCTACAGCATTCTGTCGTTGCTGATTATCGGTTGGCTTGGTCATGCTTTCGCTCAGGCGCCTTTCGTGCAGCTGTGGCCCTGGTCGATTTGGGCGGCTTGGTTACCGGTCGTGTTGATGCCGATCGCCAGTTTTTTGATCGTGGCAGGGTTGAGTTCTAAGAATCCGTTTTCGTTGGGTGCAGGCGCGCAGGGCTTTGATTTAGCACGGCCAGGTATCGTTACTGTCAGCCGTCATCCGGTGATGTGGGGCTTGGTACTGTGGTCCGGCTCTCATATTCCGGTTAATGGTGATGTTGCCGGATTGCTGCTGTTTGGCTTGATGCTTCTGCTTAGCCTTGCAGGGACCTTTACCATGGAGCGGGTCAAACGGCGCCGCTATAGTGCCGACGAGTGGGAGCGGATGCTGAAGAATACTGTCAATGTCCCATTTGCCTCACCATTGACGATCGACTGGGGTGGGATCGGCTGGTGGCGGGTGCTGTTGGGGGCCGTACTGTATTTGGCTCTGTTGTTCGCCCATCAGCCGGTTATCGGCATTGCTCCGCCTGTGTTTTACTGAGCGGAGCGATTGGATTAAGCAGGGTTAAGGGTTCGACTTATTGTTCCGCGTCGAATTGAAAGGCTTGTTGCTCAAACTCACGATAGTTAACTCGGTTACGCCCTTCTTGTTTCGCGGCGTAAAGCGCATCGTCTGCCCTCTGTAGAACCGACTTATAAGTTGATTCGGTAGCGTTGCTCGTCGCAACACCAAGACTAATTGTGATGGAAAGTTCGTGTTGGTCGATTTCAATCAGTGTCTCTTCAACGCGTTGTCGAATCCTTTCTGCCAAGCTACAGGCGCCGTTAAGGTCTGTTGCCGGCAGTAGCAGCAGAAATTCCTCGCCGCCGTAACGACCTATCCGATCACCGTCACGTAGCGCCTTACTGATCGAATTTGCGACCTTGACTATCACCCTGTCTCCAACGAGATGACCATAGACATCATTGACCGATTTGAAATGATCGATATCGATCATTACCAGGCTAAACGTGCTATGTGTCGCTTCCTCCACTGCTCTTTGTTCGGGAATTGACTCGTGCTCCAGAGCCTCCAGAATCATCGCACGGTTATATAGCCCGGTCAGCGAATCCAAGGTCGCCATATCATGTAGTTTGTGTTGAATCTTGGTTAACTCTTTGGCGGCAATCTTGACCACTAGGAAGCTGAGACCGAATGCCACAACGAGTATCAAGGCCAGTGAAATCAGTAGATTCATGGCGCCTTGATGACTACGGCTGTTACTGGCGGTGATGTCCTGATAGATCTCGAAAGCCCCGACGATCATGCCCAAGCTGTTATGAATCGGCACATAACTCTCTACGACATCGACTGCGAAACGCTTTTCTCCCTGCAGGTCCGTGAACTCATCTTTACTCTTTAATTTAGAGTCAGTCCCTCCGGCTAGCGCCGCCTTAAGCCTTAGATTTTCTTTGTCTTTTTTGCCGATGATTGAATGGTCTGTACTGTAAAGTACCTCTCCTTGGGTCGAGAAAATTTTAATTTTCACGATATCCAGGGGAGCAAATAGCGCCCGCATCTTGGCGTCCAATGCTTGAAAATCCTCAGGATAAATCTGCAACTGCTCATTGCCATCAGCATCGGGGTGGAGGAAATTATCCTTTTCAAGCGCGAGGACCGATAGAGAGGTTTTGATCGCGTTCGTTTCGGTATCTTGCAGGACTTGCTTGCTGTAGATCGCAGTGATGGCGTAGCTGGATAGCCCTAGAATGGTGATAGAAAAAAACAGAGCGACGATCAGCAGCAGTTTGAGCAGCTTTGCGGGTGAGTTTTGAGCTGAGAAAACAGAAATATCAGCCATGATCGGTAGTTCTAAGGCCTAGTTGGGGTTAAACAGGGCGAGACTACGGCTTTCGCTATAACTCTCAATCTAGGTGTAGGGGGAAGTGTGGGCTTCTTTCCGCCAAGCATCAATGGCCTACAACATAAGCTTTAGTTTAATGGCTGATGGGCTGAAGGACGAACGGAAAAGCTGAAGGAACTACCGAGAGGAAGGTAATTTAGATGGCTCCCCGAGCTGGACTCGAACCAGCGACCAATAGATTAACAGTCTACTGCTCTACCAACTGAGCTATCGGGGAACGGATCTAAAACCGGTTTGAATCGTTGGTGGTTGGCTCCCTGAGCTGGACTCGAACCAGCGACCAATAGATTAACAGTCTACTGCTCTACCAACTGAGCTATCAGGGAATCACTCAAACCGTGGGCGCGGATATTATCGACCTTTAGCGGTACGGTCAAGGGCCTTGTTCCGATGTCTTTTCAATGCTCTGACTCCTTCGGTTGCGCCGCTTCGATCGGGTACGGATAATCGCTCAATCAAAGTGCTGGAACGGTGAACAATGGCGATCAAACTACTGCTTATCGATGCAATGAACCTGATTCGTCGGGTCCATGCGGCTGTGCCCGGTGAAGGGGATGACGCCATCGAAGCGGCGCTGACAACGTCGGGGCAGATCGTGGGGCGTTTGCTGAGCCGTTTCGAGCCAACCCACGGCGTCTGTGCTTTTGATGGTTGGCAAAAAAGCTGGCGTCATCTGGCTTACCCGGACTACAAGGCCGGGCGCAAGCCGATGCCGGACAGCCTAAGGGACAACCTGGATCGCTTTCAGCAACTGTTTCGCTACAAGGGGCTGACCAGTCTGACCTATCCCCATTACGAAGCCGATGATGTCTTGACGACCCTGGCGGCGAAGACCTTGCAGGCCGGCGGTGAAGTGGTGCTGGTATCGACCGATAAAGGTTTCGCTCAGTTGTTGGCCAGTGATCCGCAGGGACTGGTGTTGTGGGATCATTTTGCCAAGCAGAAGATCGACAGGGATTTTATCCAGCAGCGGTTTCAGGTCCAGCCCGGTCAGCTGTGCGATTACCTGGCCCTCTGCGGTGACAATACCAACCGGATCCGTGGTGTCGATGGGATCGGTGCCAAAGGTGCGGCGCAGCTATTGTCACAATGGCAAGACCTAGAAGCCCTGTTTGCAGCGCTGGAACAGCTGCCGACCCGCTATCGCAATAAACTGGAGGGGCGCTGGGCTCAGGTCGAACAAGCCCGACGCCTAGTAGCGCTGCGTTCGGACCTGGAATTGGACTGCTCATTAAAGGAGTTTCGGCTTGGTGCCGAGGCCGCCAAACCGATGATCAAAAACGCCTGATCGAAAGAATCCCCAATCCTTGTCCGAGGGCAGGCAAACGGACTTAACGCTGCTGAAGGAGTGGGTTAGAATCCGGTGCTTTGGTGCGGCTTTTCAGCTTGCCCTTTCGAAAGCAATTAGGACCCTTCATGCTTTTCAACAAGCTGCCTGACGAGTTATTTCTGCCGTTGTCGGGGCAGAATCGCCAGATCTATCAAACCGTTTTGATTGAACTGGCCGATCTGTTTTTCGACGAGGATCTGATCGATCCCTTTATCCCCAAGGATCTGGTGCGTTCGACCATCGAAGAAGCGGTGATCAAACACGGTATCCGCCAGTGGGCGCCGGAAGCCGATGAGGATGAAGGGGAGCCGGTGGCGGCTGCTCAAGCGGCTTCGATACCCAAGACCAGCGCCGACTACACCAACCGGATCTACCGTCGACTGGTCAAAACCGGCTGGCTCGATGAAGAGCAACAGCTCTACCGTACCTATGTATTAATGGCACCGTCGGTCAGCCATGTGCTGCGCACCCTGATCGACGTGGCGACCTTCCAGAAGAAGAGCTACGGTGGCGCCGTGCTGAATGTGCTCAGCTCGGTTGAAGCAGCGATTTCCGATCCCACCGGCCGGGGCCTGACTCTGCAGGAAGCGGCCCGCACCGCGGCCGAGTTCAGCGCCCACCTGACAGATATGCTGCTGGGCCTGCGCGAGCTGCGCCAGAGCTTTGCCGCCAGCACCAATCCCCAGGACATCGTGCGCGGCTTCTTTGAGCAGTTCGTCGAGGCGATTCTGGTCTCCGACTATAAGACCCTGAAGACCCACAACAACCCGTTCCGTTTCCGGCGCCAGCTGTTGTCGATGCTCAAGGATCTGCAGTTCGATGAGCTCAAACGCAATCAGCTGATCGATCACTACCAGGAGGTCTTGGAGCTGACCAACGCCGAAGCCGAGGCCAAGGTGGATCAGCATATTTCGCGGATTATCCGGATCTTCGAGTCGGTCGATGAGCGCCTGGCCGCGATCGATGATTTCCGTTTCCGTCTTGAGAAGCGGGTTTCCGATACGGTCCGTTATATGGACAAGACCACCCCGGGCATGAGCTCGCGGTTGTCGCGTCTGATCGCCAAGCTGTCCGAGCAGGACGAGGCTGAGATTCCGCTGGTCGACACGCTGGAGAGCTACGCTTTCCTGTCGCCGCGTTCGATCCGCAGCGCACCGCGCCGACGTACCCCGCCGTCGCTGAAGATTATCCAGCAGCAGGTGATCGATCCGGAAGTGCTGGAGCAACGCCATCGCTTCAAGGAATACAAAGAGCGGCGCCAGATCAACGGTAGTAAGCTGGAGGCCTATATCGAGCGCCAGCTCGACGGTGCTGACAGCCTGCGTGCCGAGCAGTTTACGATCGACACGATCGAGGATTATATCGCCTTCAGTTATGTGCGCCACATGGCCTCACTGGGCAAGAAAGGCAAGAACCTGTACGGCAAGTACCGGATCGAATTTGATGATGATTACACCGCGGTGGCCGAGATGGTCGAATGCCGGGGCTTTAGTCTCCACCGTGATAAGACCAACCAGAAGGACGTAGCGAATGCTGGGTGATTTGAGCAAAATTTTGAACCGGGTCGAGCAGGTCGATGCCGAGGATTTCATCCAGGCCGCCAACAAGCTACTGGTGAACCAGTTCCTGTATGCCGACAAACCGGCGCACCGGCCGCACTATTTCCTGATTGCCGACCATATCGGTTACTTCACCAACCTGTTTGAGGCGATCGGCTGGTCACTGACCCATCAGCCGGACGAGTCCTACATCGGCCTGATCCCCCGCGGGGAAGAGCGTTATCTGCGTTTGCGTCTGGACGAGTCGCTGTTCCTGCTCTGTCTGCGCCAGCAGTATGAGCAGAAGCTGGAGAACTTCGACGTTGAAGGCGGTAAGGCCTTTATCAGTTCCGATGATCTGCTGCAGCTTTACGAAAACCTGACCGCCAAAGAGATCCCCAACGAAACCCGTTTCAAAGAGATCCTTGGTCTGTTCAGCCGTCATGGCATTATCGAGCGTGGTAAGCCGGCCGAGACCGATCCGAAGAATATTCCGTTGATGATCAATCCGTCGATCCGCCAGGTGGTGGTTGAAGACTGGGTGCGTCAGCTGGAAGAGCTGGCCGATGGCGTCGATGCCAGCGAAGAGCAGGCGATCGAAGAGCGGGAACTGGCCGAGCAGGATGCGGAAACCGCACCCAAAACTGAAGCTGAAACCGATAGCCCAGCCTCAACTGAACAACAGATCGAACCGAAGACCGAGGCCGAGCCGGAGACCGCCCAATGAAGCTGCTGAATAAAATTGTCCTGGTTAACTGGTACGTGCTCGGGGCGGTCGAAATCCCGATTCGCGGCAATGTCGCTATCGTTGGCCCCAATGGTTCGGGCAAGTCGTCGCTGCTGGATGCGATCCAGACCGTCATGGTCGGCGGTAACAAGCGTTACCTGAGCTTCAACGCCAGCGCCGGACAGAAGTCCGAGCGTAGCCTGCGCACCTACTGCCTGGGTTTTCTGGACGACACCAGCACCGGTGGCAAGGGCAAACTGGCCCGCGAAGACTCGATCACCTACCTGGCGTTGGAGTTCAAAGACGAAGATTCCGGTCAGATCGATACCGTCGGCCTGGCGATCAGCGCCTCGTTGGCGAGTCCGGACGAAGAGGTCGAAGGCCGCTTTATCCTGCCCCATACCTCGGTGACACTGGACGATTTCACCACCCAGGCCAACGGTGGCCGGATTCCGCGGGCCTGGACCGATGTTCGCGATCATCTGCGCCAGCGCTGCCCGACCATGACATTGGAGAAACGCACCAGTCGTTTCCTCAAAGAGATGATGGCGCTGCTCAGCTACGACAGCAATCTGCCGGTCGATGAAGACAAGTTCCTGAAGAACTTCCGCAACGCGATCAAGTTCACCCCGATCGACAGTCCGACCCGCTTCGTGCGCGAGTACGTGCTGGACCAGAAACTGGTTCAGGTCGGCGACTTCCGCAAATCGCTCGAAGAGTACCGGGCGATGGAGCAGAAGACCAAGGAGGTTTCGGCCCGGATCGATGAACTGACCAAAGTTCAGGAGCTGTGCGGCGGAGTGAAGCGTAACGCCCGCAACGCGGTTGAGTACGAGTGGGTGGTTCACGAGTCCCGTTTTGAAGCGGCCGACCTGAAGAAGGAATCGGTCGAAGAGAAACTGGAAACCGAGCAGGAGAAAGCCGAAGCGCTGGAGATCGAATCCGATCGACTCGAGAAAGAGCTGAACGGCTTGATGCAGGCACTGGCCGATACCCGGGCCGAGCTGAACAACACCGACTCGGCCGGGCGGATCAAGGAGCTAGAGCTCAAGATCGATGCCAAGCAGCACGAGCTGAGTGTCGTCAGCGACAAGATTCAGGAGATCTACAGTCTGCTGCGCTCCACCGTCAATTTCGCCAAGCACGAGAACAGCCTGCCGGACAACTTTGTCGAAGTGGTCAAAGAGGCGGTTGAGCTTTGGCGTGAAGGGGAAAATCTGCTCGAAGGCAGCTGGCCGCAGCAGCCGATGGCGGTGGATAACTGCCTGGAACAGCTGAAGAAGCAGATCGATGGGGTTCGGCTGGAGGTGTCGCGTCGCTTTGAAGGCTCGGTGATCGAGCTCAACGCCATGCGTGACCAACTCAAGGGCCAGCAGGGCGCGATCGAACAGCTCAAGCAGGGCCATGCGCCGCTCAAGCGCAACACCCGTGAACTGATGCGACTGCTGGAAGAGTACGGTATTGAATCCACGCCACTATGCGAACTGACAGAAATCAACGATGACCACTGGCGTACCGCGATCGAGAGTTTCCTCGGTAATCGCCGTGAGGCGCTGATCGTCGATCCGAATCGGGTCAAGGATGCGATCACGCTTTATCGTCGCCGGGCCCGTCACCTGAAAGGTTGCCGGATCGTCAATACCACCACCTCGGAACGATGGCTCGACCGGGCCAAGAAGGGCTCGTTGGCCGAATACGTCGACTGCGAGAACAAACACGCGCTGGCCTATATCAACCGCACCCTGGGCGGGGTGATGGCGGTCGAGACCGAAGCCGAACTGCTGCGCCAGGAGCGGGCGATCACCCCGGACTGCATGCTGCAGACTGAGGGCTCGACTACTGCGATTCACGAACAGGCGCCGATGATGGGGATCCGCCAGCGCGAGCAGCAATTGCAGCGCCAGGACCAGGATTTCGAGCAGCTGCAGCGTAAGTTCAGCCAACAGGAGCAGCAGCACCGTAGCCTGGACACGCTGAAAGATTCGCTGATTCGTCTGACCGCCTCGTTGACCGGGGTGCAGGAGAGCACCTACTCGCTGGCCAACCAGCGTGAGATGGTCGATGCCGAACTGAGCGGCTACCGTCAGGCGATCCAGGACCTGCGCAACCAGGATGACTCCGGGCTGCAGAACAAGCTGACCGAGCTGGTCGAGTCGCAGAAGACTACCCAGACCGAACATCAGAATGTGTTGGAGCAGCTGAAGAAGCTACGTACCACGCTGATCAAGCGCGAGGCCAGTCTTGAGGTGCTCGACAGCGAGTTGGAAGAGCACGCTCACAATCGCAGCAAATGTGAGGAGCGGGCCGAGTTCAACGCCGATTCGGCCCAGGAGAAGCGCGATTACCTGGAGGAATCCTGCAACGGCGAGCTGGAGCGGATCACCTTCGATGCGGCCCGCAAGGCGCAGAACGAGCTGACTCTGGTCGAGAAGAAAAAGAACTCGGTACGCGATGCGGTAGCCCAGTATAAGGCCAAGTATCACGGCAGTGGCGCGTCTCACCAGGAGTTGGACAATATCAGCCCGGACTCCAGCCACGATGAACTCGAGGCCTTCGTTGCCGCCACCGTGACGGCGCTCAACGATACCGAGCTGGCCCACTACACCAAGAAGTCCGAACGGGCCCGGATCGAAGCCGAGACCGCGTTCCGGTCCGACTTCGTTGCCCATCTGAACGATCAGATCGACAAGATCAAAGAACTGATTAAAGAGCTGAACAACCATCTCAAGCGGCGTCCGTTCCACGCCGAGATGTACAGCTTCACGATGAATCCGAACCCGGAACTCAAAGAGATCCTGAAGCTGGTCGAGACCTACTCTCGGCTCGACCAGGCCAACGCCGGCGGACTGTTTGACACCACCCTGGCCGAGGACAATCCGCATCGCGAAGCACTGGAGAAGATTCATGCCGTACTGAAGGACGAAGGCGAAAGCTCGATCCTGCAGGACTACCGCAACTTCTATAACTTCGAACTGGTGATCAAGGATCTGGACGGCAATATCAAGACCAACCTGAGTCAGCGGATCAAGACCGGTTCCGGTGGTGAGCACCAGGTGCCGTTCTACGTTGCGATCGCAGCCGGTATGGGCGCCACCTACCGGATTAAGCAGGCGATGGACGGCAAGCCGTTGGGCGGCATCAGCCTGTCGATGTTCGACGAAGCCTTCAACAAGCTTGATGCCGAGAACACCCAGACCAGCCTCGGCTTTATGGGCGACCTGGGCCTGCAGACCCTGATCGCGGCACCGGACGATAAGTACTCGCTGATGGCCGCCACCATGGATACGGTAATCAACGTCTGCCGTGCCGGCGCAGTGGTGGATCTGGACGTGGAGTTCCCGACTCCGAAGGGCAAGCAGTTGCTGGATTCGGATAACCCCTACCGGGCGGCCCGTGAAGCGGCGCTGGCCAAGGTGGGTGAGCAGGCAGAACCTGAGCCGGTGTAACGATCATTGTCAGCTCCCCGCGATAAAAAAGGCCAACCCTCGGGTTGGCCTTTTTTGTGCCGGTTTCTAAGCTGAAGCGAGTTTAGAACTCCTCCTTGTGCAGCACCCAGCCCTGCTTACGGCAGGCTTTCTTGACCTGCTTGGCCATTGCGTCCGGGCCGCAGACATAGCAGCTCGGGCGGATGCCGGTCGCGGCGATCTGTTCAAACAGAGCGGGCCAATCGGGGCGCGAGCGCTGTATCTGCAGTTCGCCGATCTGCTGCAGCTGATCTTTTTCGGTTTCGGACAACATCCCTTCACCGGTGAAGTAGAAGTGCCAGTGACAGCGCACGTTGCTGTGCTCGCACAGTCGCTGCAGTAGTGGCCGTATCCACAGCATCAGCGCCGGCTCGCGCAGTACCCAAACCAGATGCAGGTGGTAGGGTTCGTCCGGTTGCTGCTTCAGTTCGCGTAGCAGGCTGAGGAACGGGGTGATGCCGATGCCACCGGCCACCATCACCCAATCCTTGCGCCGTTTTGAGTGAGTGACTGCGTGGCTGATCGGGCTGGCGTAGGGGCCTCGGATATCAACATCGAGCTGATACTCGTCGTGATTTTTCAGCTTATCCCGCAGTGCGTTGGTCCAGTCTCCCATGGCACGGATCTTCAATACCAGCTTGTCGGGGGCGTTGCGGCTACCGGTTAGTGAAAACGGATGCCACTCGCGACAGAGCACGGTACTTTTACGGCGCAGTTCTTTAGCGGTCGGATCATCATCGGTCGGATCAATATCGAACAGTCCCGGAATGCGTAGATCGACAAAATGACCGGCACGGATCTGCATCGCTTCGGGGCGACGGATCTCCAGCCGCAGCAGATCGTCTGAGATGGCACTCAGACGGGCAGGGTGGCCGCGGTAGGTTTTGACCCGCTTGGACAGCAGCAGCTCGATGGCCAATACCACCACCGGGGCAACGATCCATTCGAGGCTGGGGATATGCAGCAGCGCCAGTAGCCCGAGTAGATAACCGAGTAGATGCAGCTGCTGGAAATGGTGGTGGAAGCGATGCCGCATCCAGGCCAGCGAGCTGACCCAGACGACAATGAACAGGACCAGCATCAACAGACCGCTGACATTGATGCGAAACTGACGCGATTCAACGCCGGCGCTGGTCAGCGACACCACATCGCCATACTTGGTCAGCGGCATCCATTGGATGGCGTAGGTTTGGGTCGAGGTGGTACTGTGACACTTGGTGCAGTCCTCCTTCATGATCGGACGGATATGCTCCTCGTATCCTTGCTGGCTGGCGCCATCGGCAATCCACTGGGCCATCACATCGATCGATTCGTCCTCACTGACAAACTCGTACATGGTGGTTTGCATCGAGCGAACCAAGTCCGGTTGTTCGGCAAAGAGCACCTCCATGAAGGGTTCATTGAGGGTGTTCAGATACAGCAGGTACTGACTGCCGTGAACCAGCGAAAAGAGGATGCAGATATGGCCCAACCAGCGGTGCAGGTCGTTTGCATTCTCTATCGGCAGCCACTCGCCGATCCAGCTGCGACGCAATACCGAGAGGCCATTGCGCATCACCGGAAGCCAGAGTACGACCAGCACCAGCAACAGTACATAGGAGCTGGCCCGGGATAACTGCAGGTAGATATTGGTGGTGTCGTTGGAGTCGTACTTGAAGCCGATCCAGAATTGATAAACGGCCAGGCCAAGTATCAGGCACAGCCAGGGAATATTCTTGAACCACAGGCGTCGGCCCGATAACCAGCGGCCGGTGCTGGAGACTGCCGAGTTGGAATCGGCGATCTGGGTGCTGGGCGATTGATTCATCCCTTTGCCCTCGAAAAAGTACCTCGAAGAAAATCAGCGATTGAGAAATCGCCCCCGCCAAACGGCTGTCGGTACGGGGGCTTGATACCGCTACAATGATTAGTTGCCGAACACCATCTTGTAGGACTTGGTGTGGTGGATATGGTTGATCTGGGCGTTATCAAACACGGTCACACCGAAGTAGTAATCCTTGTCCAGGTCGTTGAACTGGATATCCTGGGTGTTGCTGTTTTCGTGATTGGTGACCAGCTTGCGCTTGATCTCGACGATCCAGGCGCCATCTTGCCATTCGCCACGGGCTTGGATATCAGCACGGGGGCCTTCGAATGGTCCGGTCACATGGCCACCGATAATGTCACCCGGTTTGAAGCCTTTGTCTTCAAACGGCACCTTCAGCGCTTCGCGAACCCAGTAGAGATCTTCGGCGCTCGGCGTTTTGTTCATCCAAACCGGGGTGTCGCGACCCTTCTCCAGGTTGTAGTAGTAACCGCCGCCGGTCTTGTCGTCACTGTGGCGGCCCCACTCTTTACTCTCCTGGCGAGCATGGTCGACGTACTGGTCATCCATCTGGAAGTTGGCGTTGGTTCGGGCCGCTTTCCAGTGCCACATGTCGATGGTTTCACCGGCTTCCGAGGTGTAGTGGCGGCCGGCGGAGGTATCCTTGACGCCATCGAGCAGACCATCGTCCTCGGGCATATGGCAGGACTTGTCACAGCCTTTTTTCTTGAAACCCTTGGACTTGATATTCCAGAAGATCGACATCTTGTCTTCGTAGAAGGTGTTCTCGTGGCCGGTGCTGTCTTTGTTGACCAGTCGTTTCCAACTGCCGTCTTCCTGCTTGACCCAGGGGTAGCGTTCGAGGCTCAGGGTTGGGTCTTCCCAGCGCAGTAGAAAGTAAACGTATTCACCGTCATGGAGCGAGCGCATCTCGATCTCGGCTTCCTTCATGCCCTCGTAGCCGTTGTTCGGCTTGTAGGGTAGTTCGTCAACGACGATGTTGATCGGCTTGGCGTTGTCCCAGGCTTTGTCACGGGCGCCATCTATGCTGATTTCTGTTTCAGTGTGGGCTGATTCCAGCGTGTCGATCACCGCCTGTGCCATAGGGGAGACGAGCGCCATCGAAGCGACGCCGCAAAGGGCCAAGGTTTTTTTCATCGTTCTTATCCGTTTCAAGGTTGGGTGAATTTGGCTGCGCAATGTAAAGAAAACGCAAATGAATGTAAATCACTATCAAATGCAAATGCGACTGATACTGCTTATCATAAGCAAAGGTGGTCGTGGCTTTGTTGGTGTAAGTAATTGAAAAATAATGAAATACTTGGTCTTTGATTTAAAAGATAAATTTATACGATCGTTTGAAAGATCAGGGTTTGGTTATTTAGCGCTAGCACGAACTACCAAGAGCTGGTGTTGGCGGGCCTGGATAAGGCTGCTTGGCAGGGAAAAGCCTGAAGAGCGGACGCCTGCTGAAGCTAAGATCGGCGCAGCTTCCCAGTGATAGAGCAAAGTGATGCCCGAGTGCTGCTGAAGGCCTTGCTGATTCGCGAAAAAGCGGGTAGATTTGCTGGGTAATTTGTACCCAACATCAAGAGAAGGGCTGACGTCCTCGCCAACCTGCCAACCTGGGCAAGGTGGTTACCGACTCCGATAAGAGTCGGCGATGTGGTCGAAACCGACAACCAAACAGGTGTCCTAGCGTTTCCCATCATTGAATACGTCAGTTCTCATTTAATAGTGAGAGCTAGTCATGTCTGAATGTATTGTCGATCAAGGTCCCGATCTCGGCGACTTGGATGAACAACCTTCGGTATCCCGTCCGGATGACCGTCTGCTTCAGCACCAAAGCGGCACGTCGGTATACGTCTGGTGGGCCCTTGGCAAAAGGCGCAACCGGGCCGGGGCGCGTTGGAAGTGCTGGTTTGCCTATATCGAGTACCGCCGAGCCGATGGTCGCAGTGCTTATCGACAGCTGGAGCTGGCGCTCGATAAGGCCCGTGACGCCACCATCTGGCAGCAGTTGAGCCAACTGGCTTTGGATGGGCTCTGTGTGGAGCAAACCCAGCGCTGGTTATCTGCACGCTGATATTACTTTGGTAGGAATTGTTGCTAAGGAACCTGCGAATAAGTCCTTGCTAGTTTCTGGCTTTCAACTTGGTTCCCTAACCGGCTGAGCCTTTCTTGAGCGCGGCCCGGCGCTCGCGCCGGTCCTGCATCAAGTCGGTGATGGCGTGACAGATCAAGGTGGTGACCACGATGGCGCCACCCAGCAGGGCATAACGGCCCGGATCTTCTCCCAGCACCCACCAGACCAACAACGGCCCCATTACGGTTTCCAGCAGCAACATGATCGCCACTTCCGGCGCGGGGATATAACCCGGGCCCAGGCAGATCAGCATAAAGGAGAAGGGTACGATCAGCAGTCCCATGGCCATGACTATCGGAATATTGGCGCCTTCGAGCGTGATCGAGCTCACCATCAACGCCGCAATCGCGGCGCTGAGCAGATAGGCCAGCGACAGAGCCGGCCAGATCTGTCGTTGTTGAACCTGACCCATCAATGAAAACTCCAGCCCCATCAACATTGCGGTGCCCAGAGCGATCAGGTTGCCCAGGTGGGTGCCGCCCCCCAATCCATCGATAACCAGAATAGTCACACCGATCAGACAGCTGAGGATCGCTAGCCAGGTACGGGTCGCCAGTCTGAGCTGGAACAGCAGGCGATCGAACAGGGCTGAAAACATCGGCGAAAGCGCCAGGACAATCAGGACATTGGCGGCTTTGGTGTGATGCATCGCCATCACGAAACCAATATTGGCGGTGCAGATCAGCGCAACAAGCAGCAGACCCAGGCGGCTGAGGCGTAGTGCCTTCAGAGGGCCTTCATGGCGACGGGTCACCAGCACCACCAGCATTACCACCAGACCACCGAGCAGGCTACGCCAGAACACCACATTCCACGAATCCAGTCCCGCCAATCGGATTGACAGAGCATCCGGAATCAACAGGCTGACGCCGGTCAGGGTAATCAGCAGGCCTTTGGCACGTCTTGTAAGCTGCATCGCTCCTCCGCATTACGGCTGGCATGCCGTTAGGGCGCTAATAGTGGAGAGCAAGGTCGATATTGTCCAGCTTGATAATGGGGATTGGCCCCGGGCGCTATGGTTGACGGGATTGATCGGGTAAAATGCGATCTATCATTTTAATGACGTTGCGCGATTGAACACGGAGAAACCATGCCCGAACTGCTCGAGAAACCGGTCCGCCCCAAAGGTCACGAATGCTGTGGTGGCGGTTGCTGCCCTTGTATCTGGGATCACTACTACGATGCGCTGGGGCGTTGGGAAGAGCAGCAGGAGAAGTTGCAGCAGCAACAGACCAAGCCGGCGGAAGCCGAGCAAACCCAGGGTTAATCCAGGGTTTTACTCCGTACTGGAGCCATCGAACCGATGGCTCCGGTCCACTCCCCAAGCCCTCTAGGCAATCCCGTCTTAAGCCTTAATCCTCAAACTCCGGCGTTTGAGCTTTGCTCATGGCGGCCTTGAACATCTCCTGCTGGTGCAGCATCGCCGAGTTCCAGGTGGCGACATAATTGAGCCCATCTTCGACGCTGTGATCACGACTGTAGAGCAGCATCTCCTTGGTGCCGCGAATTGCCAGCGGCGATTTGGCGGCGATATCGGCGGCCAGCTTACCAACCTCATCCAACATCTGGGCTGAATCATCGTAGACCCGATTAACCAGCCCCAATTGCTGTGCCTCGTCCGCCTCGCAGCGACGACCGGTCAGAGCCAGTTCGTTGGCTTGGCCGCGGCCGATCAGGTGGGGCAGGCGTTGCAGGGTGCCGACATCGGCGGTCAGAGCCAGGTCGATCTCCTTGATGGTGAAATAGGCGTCGCGGCTGGCGTAGCGCATATCGGCGCAGCAGATCATATCCACGCCCCCTCCGATACAAGCGCCCTGGATCGCCGCCAGTACCGGCTTGCGGCAACGCTCAATGGCGGTCAGGTTGCCCTGTAGGCGCTTGATATTTAGCCGTAGCTGTTCGTTGATCCGTTGCTGATCCTTGGTGTGGCGGGGAATAAAATCGGCCATGGCGGTGATATCGATACCGGCACAGAAGTGTCTGCCTTCACCGGCTAGGATGGCTACGCGGGCACCGGGCTCTGAATCGATCCACTCGAAACATTGCTGCAGTTCGCGCCACATGGCGGCGTTCATGGCGTTGGCCTTGTCTGGATTGTTCAGGCTGACGGTGGCGATACCGTCTGCGAGGCTAAGGGAAAGGGTTTCGAAGTTGGGGCATTCGATGTGGCTGTTGTCGGCAGAGCTCATGCTGGACCTCCGGTGTCGGCGTTGTTGTTATCTTATTAACCCACCGGGTTAAAAGATTGATGCAGGGATGCATCAACATTGGTCGTAGGCCAATGCGAGCCTAATAAAAACAAGCCGTTTCGCATAACGGCGCCGGTTTTTTCATGGGCGACGGACAAATATGATGGAAACTTATTTGTCCGCTAGGTGAATAGGCTCACTGGATCTTGCCAGCCGCAGGGTGCGTGACCAATGGCGATTTCAGCCAGAATACAGGCAACTTCGCCCACCTGAGTTGTTGGGCTAAGGAGCTGTCAGAAGCGAAGGCTCAGACCGGTGGATAACTGCCACTGGGTCAGCAGGTCTCCCTCAACCCGGATATTGCATCCGGTTCCGCAGGCGATCTGGGTGCGATCGTTGACCAGAGTGCCGTAACCGCGCAGTTCGGTTCGCCAGCTCAGTTGCTGGCTGAACTGCCAGTTGAAGCCGATAGCCAGGCTCATCGACGGGCGTAATAGTTGATCGCTGCCGGACTTGGGTTCGAATAGGCTAAGCCCGATGCCGCCGGATACAAACGGGGATAGCGACTCGCGCCCTTGGAAAAAATAGTGACCACCAAGCTGCAGGTAGTGGACCCGGATATCACTCAAGTCATTGCCGGAAGTGTCATGCAGGGTGCTGTTTTGTTGGCTGTAGAGCAATTCGTAGGCTTTGTTGGGTTCTGACTCGAAGCTGGCAATGACGCTGAAATTGGCCGAATCGTCGATGTCGACGGGGTCACCGCTGCCGCTCTGCTCGAACTCACCGCCACCGCTGTAACCCGGCATCAGGCTCAGTTCAAATGCCTGGCTCGGCTGGGACAGTATCAACAGGCAGGGAACGAGCAGATAATGCCAGCTTGATTTCAGTCGGGTGGATCGTTGTTGGTTGGTGGTTCGCATTCTTTGACTCCGGTGGCTTAAGCCTTGAGTGTAGACCGTTGCCTCCTCACTGGTGATTGGGAGAAGGTAGGGAACCTTCGAACAAGTCCCTGCGGCTTCTGCAAGCGCCTGAAGTGCGCAAGTTCTAGGCGCAAGCGGCAGCTAATGGCCTTAGTCCTTAGCAAAGGTTGCAACGACGAAATTGTGTGCTTCAGGCCTTGCCCCGCTTTTGATTAAGGGGGGGGCATTCAGCTTGGCCCGCACTCTGCGTTGTAGCTTTTCGCAAGGTCTAGACATTGCTTCAAAGCTACGCCTGGATTGCGAACCAAGCTGAAAGCCAGAAGCTAGCAAGGACTTATTCGTAGGTTCCTTAGTAGCTTTTACATTAGGTAGCTTTTATATTGCCGTCCCATGATGTTATCGCAAATTCTGTTACCGGCAGCGCTGTTCTGCCTGATGCTGGGGTTGGGCCTGGGCCTGACTCTGTCCGATTTTCGGCGTTTGCTGGAACGCCCTAAGCTGCTGCTGGCCGGTCTGGTTGGGCAGCTGTTGCTGTTGCCGCTGCTGGTGTTCGTACTGCTGCAGTTGTGGTCACTGCCGACCGAGCTGGCGGTGGGGTTGATGATCGTAGCGCTGGCCCCCGGTGGTGCCACCTCGAATCTGATCAGCCACCTGTGCCGGGGTGATCTGGCGCTATCGGTCAGCCTGACCGGCCTGAGCAGTCTGATCGTACCGCTGAGCCTGCCCGTGGGTACCGCGGTGGCGTTGGAGTTCTGGCAGGCCGGGGCGCTGGATCAGCCGTTTCCTGTACTACCGACGATGCTGAAACTGGTTTTGATGGCTTTGCTACCGGTGTTGCTGGGGATGTTGCTGCGGCGCCGCTTCAGCGCCTTCGCACTCGCGGTGCAGCCGCTGGTCAAGGCGCTGGCGCTGGTGTTTATGCTGGCGGTGATCGGGTTGATCAGTTGGAGCAACTGGGACAGGCTGGAATCCTACCTGAGCTTGCTGGCTCCGCTGATACTGCTGATCGCGACCCTGGCGATGTTGCTCGGTTACCAGCTGGCGAGGCTGGTGGACGCCGATGCGGCGGCGGGTCGTACGCTGGCGATCGAGGTGGGAATCCAGAATGCCGGCACCGCGCTGCTGGTGACCGGTGCGGTGCTGCAGCAGCCGCAGATGTCGGCGGCGGTGCTGCTGTACGGCATCCTGATGCAGATCCCGGCGCTGCTGTTGATTATCGGCAGTAATCTACCGGGTCAGAGTCGGGCTCAGACCAGCGCCAGGTAGGTTTCGTACTCCAGTTTGGAGATATGCTGGCGGAACTCCTCCTGTTCTCGCTGCTTGATGATGGCATAGGCCTCGGTGAAATCGCGGCCGAGGTATTCACGCATAAATTCCGAGCGCTCGAACTGCTCCAATGCGCTGTACCAGTTGGTTGGCAGATTGATCTTACTGTTTTGGCTGCTTTCGAAATCCTGTGAGGGGGCTTCCGGCTGCAGTTGGTTGTCGATGCCGTAGAGTACCCCGGCCAACATGGTGGCCAGCAGCAGGTAGATATTGCTGTCTGCTCCGGCGAGGCGGTACTCGATCCGGCGCGCCGCCGCGGCGCCATTGGGGATTCGCAGGCTGGCATTGCGGTTTTCGTAGCCCCAGGATGCAACCTTGGGGGTGTGGACGCCGCCCATTCGGCGGTATGAGTTCAGGTGAGGGGCCAGCAGCAGGATTGAATCCGGCAGCGTCTGGGCCAGACCGGCCACCGCATGACGAAGCAGGTCGCTGCCCTGGTCGGTTCCATCGTCAAACAGGTTATTGCCGTCGGCATCCAGCAGGCTGACATGGACATGCATGCCGTTGCCGGCCAATTCGGCGGCCGGTTTGGCGATAAAGGAGGCGGTGCGGTCGTGCTTGCGGGCGACCCCTTTGATCAAACGCTTGAGGGTCTGCACATCATCGGCCACCTTCAGCGGATTCTGTTGGTGGAACATATTGAGTTCAAACTGCCCGGCCGACAACTCCTTAACCAGGCCGTCCAGCGGCAATCCCATCTCGTTACAGGACTGGCGGATCTCGTGTAGCAGCTCGGCGCTATCCTGCAGCATCTCGGTGCTGTAGACCTGACCGCCGATCTGGCAGTCGCCGTGCAGGCTGGTACCGGGCAGCAGCGGTTGGCCCTGTTCGCCGCGCTGGCTCTGGAACAGGTAGAATTCCAGCTCCGGTGCCATCACCGGGGTCCAGCCTCGTTCTTGATAGCGTGCCAGGACCTGCTCCAGTACGACCCGGGGATCACAACCCCAGGGTGAGCCTCGCTGTTGCACCATCGACATCATCATCTGGGCGGTGGGGCGGGCCAGCCAGGGTTCGCGCTTCAGGGTCGAGACCACCGGCTTGATCAGGCCGTCGGCATCGCCGGTACGATCGCACAGCGGCTCGATGTCGCGGCCCCAGATGTCCGGCATCACCGCACTCAGCGGCATCTTGAAATCCCACTGGAATAATTTGTCGAGCTTGTGAGGTTCGATCCACTTGCCCCGTTGGGTGCCGTTGAGATCGGTCAACAGGACTTCGATCAGCTCCAGGTCAGGGTTATCGCTGAGGAACTGTTGTGCTTGCTGCCAGCCCAGGCTCGGATCGGGTTGCCCCATGTTCTTTTCTCCGCTGTAAATAGGCGTTGGTGCCGGTTGCCGCGCACGATCGGAATCGTGGGTAGCATCCATAGCCTATCGCTGCGGCTCGGTGCTGCGTATGCCCTAAACGGGTCAGTCGATGGTGCCAGACGTTAGGGAAATGGGATGGAGGGGGAGTCCATCCCGTTTCCTTAGGGATCGCTGGACTGGGGGGATTGATAGGGCACCAGGGGGTCGCCGTCCTCCTCCGGGGGCAGGTAGGGCAGGCAGTTGATAAACAGCGAAAACAGTTCGGCCTGGGAGCCGATATCGAGTTTCTGGTAGATATGCTTGCGATGGCGACGCAGGGTCTCGATCGAGATCTCCAGCCGCTCGGCGGCAGATTGGGAGCTGTAGCCACGTAGCATCAGCTGCAGGGTCTGGTGTTCGCGCTCGGTCAGCACCGAGGAACCGAACAGTCGGATCGCCCGTTCGATGCTGTCCTCGAGTTCGTTCTGGTTGCTGAGCTGATCGCGGTACAGGTTCCAGTGTTTTTCCGTCAATGCTCGTATCAGCGGTTCGGCGCGGTGCAGGAAATTCAGCTCTTCGTCGCTGAATCGCTCGCTGTGCTGGCGCCGTTGCAGGGTCAGGTTGATAAAGGTTCCTTCGCCAAGTTCGTAGAGGTAGCCCACTTCGTCGCAGACGTTCATCTGTGAGAAGTAACCGGCGTAGCGCTCGCTCTGTTTGAACTGGTTGGCACCGATCTCGGTGATCCGGAACAGGCCGTCAGCGCCACGGCGCCCTTCACGATAGAACGGGTCCTGGCGATAGGCGCCGGCGATGTAACCGTCGATCTGGATTTCCCGGTCTCCCCGGGCGATGGCGTGATAGAGCAGCGCCGGTAGTTTGTTGGCGCGGAACAGCCAAACCTGGGGGTGATCCAGCGGTAGCTGGGACGACAGCGCCTCGAACAATGCCGCGAAAAAACCATCCGCGCCGAGCTGCTCGACCACCTGGCTCATCTGTTGATACCAGGGACTTGAACTGTTACTGCTGTCGGGGCTTTGGGTTTGACTCACGGGCTGAGCTCCATCGCGTTGTTGGGGGTTGGCGAATAACCGAGGGCTCTGTCGGGGATCTCGGTATCCACAGCGATATCAGGTATCAGACTATACAGGTGCTTCTGATCACGGAAGATATACAGGCGATTATGACGTTGTTGCAACTGCCAGTTTTCAGGATTTTCGATCAGTGCCAGCAGCAAGGCGCGCGGATCGGGCGCAGGACTTGGATGGCTGCGGCTGTCGCAACGCAGATCATCATACTGTCGGTTAGCCAGTAATCGGCAGGCGCTGTGAAGATCCCAGAACTCGGGCGGGGTGCTTAACGGGCTCAGTGGCCCTAGAAAAGCGGGTGAAATGACACTGCGCTCTTTGGCAAAGAACTGCCGGATTGTGATATTGCGAATGATCCCCAAGGCCGCATTGTCGCGAGCATTGCCGTCAAAATCCTGCTGTTGCAGCAGTTCGACCATCCGGCACAGATCGAACTGGCAGGCTTTGATAAATTGCCACGCCGGCGCAACGCTGGTTCTGGAGCCGACGCTGTATTTGAGCGCTTGCTGGCCATGGCGGACCTGGCGGTTCAGCAGAGTGAGCTGCAGGTGATTGCTCTGAAAATCCACCAGTACATCGGGTTGACGCACAAAACAGTAGGGCTGCTCGCGGCGGCAGAATTCGATCCACTGCTGGCGGGTCTGCAGACTGTCAAGAACGCGAATATTCATGCACGGTGATCGGCGTAGGGTTGATCTTCAAGGTTTATGAGTGATCTTCAAGGCTAAGGAACCTGCGATTAAGCCCCTTAGCATACTGCCGTGGCCGGTTATAATCAGCTTTTTATCGTTACGGCTTGGAATTACAGATGAAACTGCTTAATCGTTCGGCCCTGCTGGTACTGCCTCGTCAACCCTACCTGGACTGGGTCAATGCCCTGCCATCAGAGATCAGCGAGTTGGAGCAGCCGCTCAGTCTGGCCGCGCTCGAGGTTGAAGGACGGGTCTATCTGCTCGATGAGGCCGAATCGGATGAGCTGGACGCCGATCAACTACTGGCCGAGCAGTTGCAACACAGCTGGCAATCACTGCTGGAAAACGAGCTGGGCGCCTGGGATGAGCTGGGCCGTCATTGGCCCGAGCCCCTGAGTCAGCAGCTGTTGCAGGAGTGGTTCGAACTGAAGCCGCTGAGTTTGGCGTTTGATGCCGCCGCAGAGCCATTGATGCTGGCTTCGCTGTAACTTCGGCCAGTGATGGCGTCGAGATTCTTGCCCGTTTGATACCCCTGATGAGGTAACCCGATTATTAGCCCGCCGGGTTAATACATTGATACATCCTTGTATCAATCATTGGCTGAAAGCCAATGCGAGCCTGTTAAAAACAAGTAGTTCCGCGCAACTGTGCCGATTTTTGATAGGCGATGGGCAATTAGGCAGAAGCCTATTTGTCCACCGGGTAATAGTGCCAAAGTGCCGGGTTGGTTACATAAAATGACCGTGATAGGTAGTTTCTAAGACTTTCGTCGGATGCTATATATGCCTGCACAACATTTTTTGGGGATATATTCATGTCAAACACGCCACCGGCGACTCAGCGGCTTGAAACCGTTGAGACAGCGCCGTCATTTAAGTTGGGGCAGGGGCCGTTACAGCCCCATCCGTTGCGCGAAGGGCTCTATAACGAGCTGCACAGTCGACCCTATCGGATTCTGCCATCGCCGTCGCAGCTGACCCATATTGCGATCAAGCATGGCGGCAAGGATCAGCAGCGCGAGCTGGAGCTACTGACCGCACTTTGCGACCGTTATCAGGTGACCGCACCCACCGCCAATATGCCCTGCTACCATCAGGATTTCGGCTTATTCGAGTTGCGTTGGGAGCGACATACCGAGTTTTCCGGCTACACCTTTATCCGCAAGGGAGAACTGCAGGGGATGCCGTTCGCCCACAACGCCGTTGACCTGCTGCCACCGGATTGGCTGGCGCAGCTGCCGGGCACGGTGGTGGCGGCCTTCCATATGCTGATTGAAGATGTTACTACCAAACCGGAACCGCCGGTTGAGCAGGTGGCCGGCTATTTCGAGAATCTGCGTTTGGTCGGTTCGCAGCCGGCCAATGGTAAAGCCTCGGTGTGGACGACCTTCCGACTTCACAGCGACGGCTTCGGGCGCTTTATTTTGTATAACCGTGGTCTGAGTGAGTCTCAGCTGGGACGTATGGCGCAGCGCTTTATCGAGCTGGAAACCTACCGTTTGATGGCCTCCCTGGGGTTGCCGTTGGCGAGGGAGATTCAGCCGCAGCTGGAGTCACTGGATGATCAGCTCGAAGCGGTAATGTGCGAGATCGCCGATCTGGACAGCCCGGAGGGCGAGCGGGAGTTGCTGGATCGGCTATCATCGATGGCGGCCAAGGTGGAGGGGTTTCGCGCCCGCAGCAACTACCGCTTCTCAGCCACCAAGGCCTATCACCAGGTGGTGGAACAGCGGCTGGAGGTGCTCCGAGAGCTGGATCGGGAGGTTGCCGGTCATCTGACCCTGAATGAATTTCTGGTACGTCGACTGACCCCGGCGGTGCGTACTTGCGAATCTACCGGCCGGATGCTGGATGACCTGTCGACCCGAATCGACCGTGCCAGCCGCTTGCTCCGCACCCGGGTACAGTTGACCCTGGAGGAGCAGAATCAAGGGCTGATGAGCTCGTTGGATAGGCGCGGCAAGATTCAGTTGCTGATGCAGCAGACCGTCGAAGGGCTGTCGGTGGTGGCGATCAGCTACTACCTGATCAGCATCCTGAAGTTGGGCTTTGAACTGCTGGATAAGCTGGGGGTACCGATCAATGCCGAGATGGCTACCCTGGCGTCGATACCGCTGGTGATGTTGGTGATCTGGGCTGCGACCCGGCGTATCCATCGTCATTTCAACCGCTTGGAGCGGCAGCCTCAGAATTCCGCAAAGACCGAGGAATAACCTGATCCGGCTGTTCTCGCCGTGGTTATCTGCCTACAATCAGCGCTTTGTCCGGTCGGCTATGCTTGGAGTAGCCGGGTGCGCTGATTGCAGGCGTCGCGACCGGCGGGTTAGCTTAAGAGGTATCTATGCAGTCGACGATCGAACAGAAACTCCGTGCAGGTCTGGACCTGATCCATCTGGCCATTGCCAACGAAAGCCACATGCACAGTGGTCCGGCCACCGACAGTCATTTCAAATTGACGCTGGTCTCGGACGACTTTGTCGGCAAACGCCCGGTGGCGCGCCATCAGATGGTTTACGGTCTGCTGCGCGACGAACTCGATGGGCCGGTTCATGCCCTGGTGATTCACGCCTTCAGTGCCGAAGAGTGGCAGGCCAAAGGCGGCGAGGTCCCTGACTCGGCCCGTTGTGCCGGTAGTCCAAAAAACTAACAGGCGACTCTATTCCCGGGCCTCGTCGTTACGCCCAGTCGGCGGGCCATCGTGGAGATCGCCTATTGGAGACCGATGATTGAAGCCGATTCCAGCGCCTGATTCAGCGTCTAAACCCACCTCCAGGTACAAGGTCCCGTCTGACGGGTACGACTGGGGGTTTATCCTCGAAGTGGCCCGCCAGCATAAACGCGAGCTGGTGCTGGCCAATCTGGTTGCTATCGCCGCCGCACTGGCCGCGGTTCCGCTGCCGTTGCTGATGCCGTTGCTGGTCGATGAAGTGTTACTGCAGCAGCCGGGCGCGATGGTGGCTGCCATCGATTCGCTTTTCCCGACCGATTGGCGTGCGCCGGCCCTGTATATCTTTGCGGTACTGGCGCTGACGGTGGTGCTGCGGATTATGGCGCTGGTGTTCAATGTCTGGCAGGGGCGCCAGTTCACTATCATCTCCAAAGACATCATTTTCCGAATGCGCAAAGGGATGCTGACCCGACTGCAGCGGATTTCGATGGCCGAATACGAGACCCTCGGCAGCGGCGCGGTCAGTTCCCACTTTGTCACCGATCTGGATACCATCGACCGCTTTGTCGGCGAGTCGGTCAGCAAATTGCTGGTGGCCAGTCTCAGCATCATCGGTACGGCGGGGGTGCTGTTATGGCTGCACTGGCAGCTGGCGCTGTTCATCCTGTTTATGAATCCGCTGGTGATCTGGGTCACGATGCGGATCGGTCGGCAGGTGAAACGGCTCAAGCGGCGCGAGAACAGCGCCTATGAGATCTTTCAGGAAACCCTGACCGAAACCCTGGACGCGATCCAGCAGATCCGGGCCGGCAACCGCGAGCGCCACTACCTGGCAAGACTGGTGGATAGCGCCGATCAGGTACGCCAGCACTCCTGCACCTTCGAGTGGCGCTCGGACGCGGCCAATCGACTCAGCTTTGTGGTGTTCCTGGTCGGCTTCGACCTGTTTCGGGCCGTGGCGATGA
This sequence comes from Motiliproteus coralliicola, assembly GCF_003345655.1. Lineage (GTDB taxonomy): Bacteria > Pseudomonadota > Gammaproteobacteria > Pseudomonadales > Balneatricaceae > Motiliproteus > Motiliproteus coralliicola. Next base: position 1,518,424 of record NZ_QQOH01000001.1, on the reverse strand, counting down.
TGATGGTGGTGCTGTCGAGTCTGAGTATCGGCCAGATGATCGCGGTATTCGGTTACCTTTGGTTCATGATGGGGCCGGTGCAGGAACTGTTGCGGATGCAGTACAGCTATTACGCTGCCGACGCTGCCCTGGGACGGATCAACCGTCTGCTGGCGCTGCACGAAGAACCACAATATCCCAGCCTGCAGGATCCCTTTGTCGGTAAGCCGACCGTCGCGATCGAACTGGAAGATGTGCACTTTGCCTATCAGTCCGGGGTTGATGTGCTCAACGGTATCAGCCTGTCGATCCGTCCCGGTGAAAAGATTGCCCTGGTGGGGGCCAGCGGTGGCGGTAAATCGACCCTGGTGCAGGTGTTGCTGGGGCTTTATCCGGCCAATGCCGGCCAGATCCGGTTCGATGGGGTGCCGGTGGAGCAGATCGGGCTGGCCAAGGTACGCCAGCATGTGGCCACGGTGCTGCAGCAGCCGGCGCTGTTCAACGGCACGGTTCGTGCCAATCTGGAGATGGGGCAGCGTCACGACGAAGAGCGACTCTGGCATGCGCTGGAAGTCGCACAGCTGAAAGACTTTGTCGCGCAGATGGACCAGGGGCTGGATACCCTGGTGGGACGGCAGGGGATCCGGCTTTCCGGCGGTCAGCGGCAGCGGTTGGCGATCGCCCGTATGGTACTGACCGATCCCAAGGTGGTCATTCTGGACGAAGCCACCTCGGCACTGGATGCCGAAACCGAATTTGCGCTTCACCGGGCGATGGAGACCTTCCTGGCGGGGCGCACGACCCTGATCGTGGCCCACCGCCTCAGCGCGGTGAAGCAGGCCGATCATGTCTATGTATTCGAAGACGGCACCATCTGTGAAAGCGGAAGTCATCAGCAACTGCTTGAAAGTGATGGCTTGTACGCCAAACTTTATGGTGACTATCAGCACTGACCGGTGTCTGCTGGACAGCACCAGGATGGCACTGATTAACCCATCTCATCGCTTAGCAGGCTTAACTGCCGATGAAAGGATCACTTGTTCGCCAACTGAATCAAACCGGTCTGTACCGTCGTCAGCCTTGGCCGTGGCGTGATGGCAACCACAGCCGGCTGCTGGTGGGAGGGGCTCGCTACTTCCCCGCCATGGTGGAGTCGATCGACCAGGCCCAGGAACGAATCCTGTTGGAGTTCTATCTGGTCAGCTCGGGACGGGTGATGGACGAGCTGATCGACAGTCTGGTCAGGGCGCGACAGCGCGGCCTGAGGGTGTGGTTCCTGCTGGATGATTTCGGCAGCCGTGGATTGGTGGCCAGCGACCGACAGCGGTTACGGGATGCCGGGGTCGAGCTGGCGTTCTACAACCGGCTTCGGGTCGATAAATGGAACCGTAACTTTGCCCGCGACCATCGCAAGCTATTGGCGGTTGACGGTCGGGTGGCCTTTGTCGGCGGTACCGGCCTTTGTGATGAGTTTCTACCGGCCCCGCAGGGGGCGGGCTGGCATGAACTGATGCTGCGGATTGAAGGCCCGGTGGTGACCGATTGGGAGCAGCTGTTTGCCCGGGTCTGGCGCTGGTGTCGGGCCCAGCAACTGACGTTTACGCCTTTCAGGTTCTCCAACGCTGGTTATGGCCTCGCGGACGCCGGACGGGACGGTTCAAGCGTCCATTCTGCCAGCTCGGAATTCATCGCAGAGCGCGGTGGCTTGATGAAGGTTTCAACCTGCGAGGGCCCCCAGCAGCAGGAGATCAAAATCAACTTCCGCCGTCGAATCAACGAGTCCGAACAACGGCTCTGGCTGGTGACGGCCTACTTTCTGCCGTCCTGGTCGATCCGCAGGGCGTTGCGCCGTGCGGCCAGGCGGGGCGTGGATGTCAGGCTGCTGCTGCCCGGTGACCTGTCCGACCATCCGGGGATCTTCTATGCCTCGCGGCGATACTACCAGCGACTGTTACGGGCGGGGGTGAAGATCTATGAATACCGAGCCAGCTTTAACCATTCCAAAGTCTGTTTGAGTGACGACTGGGTTTCGATCGGCTCCTGTAATCTGGATCACTGGAACCTGCGTTGGAATCTGGAAGCCAACCAGGAGGTGATCGATCCACAGCTGTGTCGTCAGTTGCAGCAGCAGCTGAGAAGGGATTTTGAATTCAGTCACCAGATCAGCCTGCGGTCCTGGTTGGCCAGACCGCTATGGCGGCGCTTATACGAATTTGTGCTCGGTTATCTGGCTGCGATCCTATTGCGGATCTTCTGAGGATGCGGGGCGTGGATTCGCCATCTCTTTCGATGGGCAATCCTGCGAGTTCGGTTGCTCCTCGACATCGGACCCTAGGTCACAGTGGTGCCCGGCCGATGTGGCTTCCTGAGTTTGATAGTTGCCGACCGGTGAGGATATCGATACCCCTTGGGGTAGCCGTACCTCGCTACTGCAGGCCGAGATCGTTGCTATCAGTATCAACCCAACAGTGGCTGTGCGGCCCTTACATAGGGGGTGAGGGGCTTCAGCCATCCTGGGAGCTGTCCTTGTCGGCGCTGGGCGTTGGTTTCTTTTTGCGCGACGGCAGCAACAGGGCCAGCAAAATCAGACCAATCACGGCTAACTCTATGGCGGGGATCAGATAGTCCATGGGCAGTACGGGGTCGGTTGAGGATGATCGGGAGTCTATCAATAAGTCTACAACAAACTTCAGCTGGCTCTTCGATTGCAGTAATCTGATAGCAATTCACTTGAAGATCAGGAGTTGCTATGTGCGAACTGCTCGGCATGAGCGCCAATGTCCCCACCGATATCTGTTTCAGTTTTGCCGGTTTGATGCAGCGAGGCGGCCAGACCGGACCGCACCGTGATGGTTGGGGTATCGCGTTTTATGAGGGTAAAGGGGTTCGCAGCTTCCATGATCCGGAACCCAGCTCCTGCTCGCGTATCGCCCAACTGGTTCGCGAGCATCCGATCAAAAGCCATGTGGTGATCAGCCATATCCGTCAGGCTAATGTCGGTAAGATCAGCCTCGAGAATACCCATCCGTTCAGCCGGGAGCTCTGGGGCCAGCACTGGACGTTTGCCCATAATGGCCAGCTGGATAAAAAAGTCTTCGATTGGCCGTTGGGGTTCTATCGTCCGGTTGGTACCACCGATAGCGAGTACGCCATGTGCTGGCTACTGGGCAAGTTGCGCGATCGCTACGACAGCCCGCCAGCGATTGAAGAACTCAGCGCTACCATCCAGCAACTCTGTGATCAACTGCGCGAGCTGGGTGTCTACAACATGCTGTTGACCGACTCGCACCATCTGTTCGCCTACTGCACCACCAAGCTGACCTGGATTACCCGTCGGGCTCCGTTCGGTGAGGCTTCGTTGAAGGACGATGATCTGGTGGTGGACTTCTGCAAAGAGACCCAGCCCAACGATGTGGTCACGGTCATCGCCACCGAGCCTCTGACCGACAATGAAACCTGGCACCGGATGGAAACGGGGGAGATGCAGGTCTTTGTCGAAGGATTGCCACTCAATAGCACTCCAATAAGCTCAGTCTGAGACTAGCATTACCAAAAAAACAGCTTCAAATTCCATCGCTTGTCGTTGCTTCAGTAACGCTTGACCTGCGTATAGATCGCGAGTACAACCTTAGTATAACTATGCGACTATAGTTTGATGGAGTGGATGTGCAGGCTAAGCAACGCAAGGACCAGCGCGAAGAGCGCGAACTACCTGGCCAGCAGCGAGTCGGAGATTTCGGTGCGGCTCGCGATGAACTCGATTTTCAGGGGATGAACAGCCTGGTCGACCTGCTCGAACGTAGCAGCCGACGCTTTCCCGACCGCCCGGCGTTCAGCAATCTGGGCACCACGATTACTTACCGTCAGCTGGATCAGCAGGCCCGTGACTTCGCTGCGTACCTGCAGAACTGTACCTCACTCGAGCCGGGTGACCGCTTCGCCATCGAATTACCGAACCTGATGCAGTATCCGGTGGTGTTACTTGGCGCGCTGCGTGCCGGCTTGGTGGTGGTCAACCTCAATCCGCTGAACTGTCCGGTTGAGCTGGCGCATCAACTGCGTGATTCCGGTGCTCGTGGTTTGGTGGTGCTGGCCAATGCGGCCGACAAGCTCGAGGGGATCCTTGATCAGACCGATATCGACTGCCTGATCGTGACCGAGCTGGGGGATGCGCTGCCGACTTGGAAGCGAGCGCTGGTCAATGTGTCGGTACGCTATCTGAAGAAGATGGTGCCGGAGTACCAATTGCCCGACGCGATCGATTATGTTGAGGCGATGCACCGGGGTAGCCGACAGCCCTATAACGCACCGCCGCGGCAGTTAGATGATCTGGCGCTGTTGCAGTATACCGGCGGCACCACGGGCCGGCCGAAGGGTGCCTGCCTCAGTCATCGCAACCTGCTCGCCAACCTGATTCAGGTACGCAGCCTGCTTGACCAGGAGACCGAGCCCGGTCACGAAGTGCTGATCGCACCATTGCCGCTCTACCATATCTACTCGCTGACCGTCAGCTGCCTGCTGATGATCGAGATCGGTGCCGAAGTGGTGTTGATCACCAATCCGCGGGATCTGGGAGATTTTGTCCGCCAGCTGCGCCGTTGTCGGCCGACCCTGTTTATCGGTCTCAATACCCTGTTTGCCGAACTGATCCGTGAACCGGGCTTCGATAAGCTCAGCTGGCCCGATCTGAAGTGGACACTGTCCGGGGGGATGCCGCTAAATCCAGACGTGGCCGAGCAGTGGCAGAACCTGACCGGTGCCAAGTTACTCGAAGGTTACGGTTTGACCGAGACCTCGCCGATCGTCAGCGTGAACCCACCCAATGCGATCAAAATGGGCAGTATCGGGGTACCGATACTCGGGACCGAGATTCGGCTGGTCGATGAAGAGGGTATGGACGTTCCGGTCAGCGGTTGTGGTGAGCTTTGCGTACGGGGCCCACAAGTGATGCGGGGCTACTGGCAGCAGCCCGACGAAACCGAGGCGGTACTGGACCCCCAAGGCTGGCTTCACACCGGGGATATTGTCAGGCTGGATTCTCAGGGCTACCTGACGGTGATCGATCGCAAGAAAGACATGATCAATGTGTCCGGCTTCAGCGTGTATCCCAACGAAGTGGAGATGGTGGTGCGTGCGCACCCGGACGTTGAAGACTGTGTCGTGATCGGCATACCCGATCCGGTCAGCGGAGAGCAGGTGAAGTTGTTTGTGGTCGCCAGTAACCCGCTGTTGAGTGTTCAGCAGATTCGCGGGTATTGCCGTGAACGCCTCAGCGGCTACAAGGTGCCGTCACAGGTTGAGTTTCGCACGGAACTGCCCAAGAGCCAGGTAGGCAAGGTGCTCCGACGGTTGATGCGTGATACCCAGTCGCCGCTGTCCCGAGCGGTTTCGCGACTGCCATCGACTAGCGACGCCTTTGATGCCGGTACGGATCAATGGTTGAGTTACCCCTACCGGCAGGAGTGATGATACTGCCAGTACTGTTGTGCTCAAGCGTGCTTAAGGCATAATCGATCCGAAGTTCATGGATTAGAACAACAAGGAACAGGATATGTCCGACTCAAGTTACAGTGTGGTCATCAGCGGTGATGTGGTTGATGGCTTCGATCCAGCGCAGGTTCAGCGCGATTTTGCCCAGCTATTTTCCATCGATGACAGGGTTGCCGAGCGGCTATTTGGCCAGGGCAATCGGGTGATCAAGAAAAACCTCGATGAGGATGGCGTCAACCGCTACCTGGCTCGTCTTGCCCAGATCGGTGTGGTGGCTTTTCGACGTCGACAGGCCCCGGTAGTCGATGATGGGACTGGCCGGGAGCTGAACCACAGCGCAGCAACGGCTTCGATCGCAGGCACCGGACCAGAGCAGGCAACGGTGCAGCCAACGCCTGATAATCAAGCTGATGCTCCGGGCTCGGAGCCGACATCAGCGCCCCAGGCTGCGGTCGTTGATAGTGGCTTGGGTAACGCCTCTGCCGCCGATGATGACGGGTACGATCCTTTTTATCGCGATTCGGATAACGCCCAGTCCACGGCTACGCAACACGTTAACGGAACCCCGTACCCACTCAGTTTTCACGGTCAAGGCCGTGAGTATTTTCGCATCTGGATCGTCAACCTGCTGCTGACGATAGCCACGTTGGGAATCTACAGTGCCTGGGCCAAGGTCAGGAATGCACAGTATTTTCACGGGCATACCGAGCTGGCCGGGAGCCGTTTCGCCTATCTGGCCAAACCGTTGACGATTCTGAAGGGGCGGCTGATTGCGGTAGCGGTGTTTGTGATCTATTCGCTGGCTTCGGAGTTTAATCCGATGATCGGTGCGGCGATGGCCCTGCTGTTTGTGATCGTCTTGCCCTGGATTGTGGTGCGATCGTTACGTTTCAGTCGGCGCATGACCGCCTGGCGGAATATTCGCTTTGGGTTTGACGGATCGGTGCTGGATGCTGCCAAGGCCTTTATTTTGTGGCCGCTGGTCGGTTTTCTTACCTTCGGATTGCTGATGCCGTTAGCGCTGTACAAGCAGATGCAGTTTGTTATCAACAATACCCGCTTCGGAACCAGTCGCTTTACTCTTAAACCCTGTGGCAAGGCGTTTTATCTGATCTATGCCAAGGCGATGTTGATCATTCTGGTTGGCGTTGCACTGATGTTCGGACTTACCGTTGTGCTACCCGGGTTACCGCCATTCGTGATCGCGGTGGCCTATTTCTATCTGTACGTCTTTGTCGCGGTCCGCACCAACAACCTGCTGTTCAACCAAACCGAGATTGCCGATGCCGGGGTGAGTTTCTCCAGCAGCTGGCAGGATGGCTCGTTCTTCCGTCTGACCCTGATCAACGGTGTGCTGACCCTATGCACCCTCGGGCTCTACCTGCCTTGGGCGCTGGTACGACTGGCCTACTACAAGGCCGAGCATCTGGAGCTCTGGGCTGAGCAGGATCTCGATCACTTTGTCGCTGCCCAGGAGCAGGAGATCTCGGCCCTGGGTGAGGAGTTGGGTGAAGTGTTCGATGTGGAGTTTGGCGTGTGACTTCCGACCCACTGCTGCGGCTTGATGGGGATTACTTTGACGGTAACGGCTCCACCCGTACCCGAATCCAATTAGCGCTCTACGCCGATGGGCAGGTGGTGATCGGCGAGCAGCAGAGTGCTCGGGTACTGATTCGGTTGGAGCAGTCAGAAGTCAGGATCAGTAGCCGGCTGGCCAACAGCCCGCGCTATCTGGATCTTCCCGGTGGACAGCGGGTCGAAACCCTGGCAAACGATGGGGTGGATCAATGGGTGGCCCGGTTTCGTCCGGGCCTGGCCCAGGGGATGGTCCATCGACTGGAGGCGAACTGGCGCTTTGTCGCCCTGACCCTGGTGCTGGTGGTGGCCAGTGTGTGGGGCACGGTCAATTACGGGGTGCCCTATCTTTCTCAGCAGCTGGCCAAAGCCCTGCCGCAATCGTTATTGAATCAGGCCTCTGAGCAAACCCTGGCGGTGTTCGAGAAGGTCTGGTTGGAGCCGAGTCAGCTGGACGATCAACGGCAGCAGCAGTTGCTGACACACTTCGAGCCGGCGCTGACGGAGTATGCCGACCTGGGGCTCAAGGTGATCTTCCGTCACAGTGAGGCGATCGGTGCCAACGCTTTCGCGCTGCCCGATGGTACGATCATTTTCACCGACGGGCTGGTGAATCTGTCGGAGCATGACGATGAACTGGTTGCGATTCTGGCCCATGAGATCGGCCATGTGGCTCACCGGCATGGCCTGAGGAGGATTATCCAGAACTCGATGTTTCTGTTTGTGTTGGCGATGATTACCGGCGATGTCAGCGGTACCGCCGATCTGGTGTTGGGGGTGCCGATTCTGTTCGCCGAACTGGCCTATTCCCGAGAACACGAGCGCGAGTCGGATCAGTTTGCGTTGGACTATCTCCAACGCCACCAGATTCCACCGTACCGCTTTGCCGATCTGATGAAACGGTTGGCCAAGCAGGGGGGGCGGGAAGAGGGCGACGGACAGGGTTTGCAGCAGTACCTTCAGACCCATCCGCACATCAACGAACGGGTCGAAGCTTTTCAATAGCGCATGGGTTGAGCAGAGCGGTTGCTGCCTGAGTTAGCGGTGACCGCTGATTTTGGCGTGCAGCGGTTTGGTGCTTTCGAACTGCTGCAGTTGCTCCTGGCTGGCCGGGGCCTGATGGTTGGCCTTCCAGTCGGCATAGCTCATACCATATACCTGCTCCAGTGCCTCGTCCTTGCTCAGCTCCACGCCTCGCTCTTCGGCGGCGGCCAGCAGCCATTTTGACAGGCAGTTGCGACAGAAACCGGCCAGGTTCATCAGGTCGATATTCTGGACATCTTTGCGCTCTTGCAGGTGGGCGACCAGGCCGCGGAACGCGGCGGCTTCAAGCTGGATACGATCGTTGTCGTTCATGGGGGCTCCAATGGATGGGTAAAACAGGGACTGCTGGATCAATCGGCGTCGCAGTCTTCAGCGCCGCGTGCAGAGTATAGATGGGGTTAATGACGGCGTCATCGTGGCAGCGACGATGGGTGAATATGGTATGATCGGCAGCCCGTTTCCAATCCGTTAACTGATCACAGGTAGCTGCTATGACCTTTGAAGAACTGTTGCAATCGATGACCCCCGAAATCCATGCCACCATGAAGACCGCGGTTGAGCTGGGTAAGTGGGCCGACGGTCGGCGCCTGACGGATGAGGAGCGAGAGGCCTGCATGCAGGCGGTGATCGCTTACGACGAACAACATGTGCCGGAGGAGGAGCGGGTGGGCTACATTTCCCGCAAGAAGTCCGACGGCTCGAATCATAGCCCCAGCCAGAGTACCGAGGAAATCGTCAAGATTCTGCAGAACTGATGATGGAGTTGTTTCCCACCGAACTGTCGCTGCAGGGCAGTGGCCATCTGGCTAAGATGCGAACCGCACTGGGAGCCGACTCTCAGTCTCCCTGTCACTACTGGTTGCCGCTGGATCAGCAGGAATTTGCGTTGAATCCATTGATTGGCAGACCGATCCGGTTGGTCTACCACGGTGAGATCCACTGCCAGCATTGCGGCCGGGCCACACGCAAGAGTTTCAATCAGGGTTACTGTTATCCCTGTTTCAAAAAGCTACCCCAGTGCGATAGCTGTATCGTCAGTCCGGAGAAGTGCCACTTCGACGCCGGTACCTGCCGCGATGCCGATTGGGGACAGCGAAACTGCATGACCGAGCATGTGGTCTACCTGGCCAACTCCTCAGGCTTGAAGGTCGGGATCACCCGCGCCAGCCAGGTGCCGACCCGCTGGATCGACCAGGGCGCGATCCAGGCATTGCCGATCTACCGGGTCGACAGCCGTTACCGATCCGGGCTGGTGGAGATCCTCTACAAGAATCACGTGGCCGACCGCACCAACTGGCGGGCGATGCTCAAGGGGCAGGTCGAGAACCTGGACTTGGTAGCCGAGCGAGAGCGGCTGTTCAGCGTCTGTGCCGAGGGGATTGCCGAGTTGCAGCAGCAGTATGGCGAGGCGGCGGTCATACCGCTGACGGAGGCTGAACCGATCGAGCTGTGCTATCCGGTCAGTCAGTATCCGAGCAAGGTCAGTTCGCTGAACTTTGACAAGCAAGCCGTGGTCGAAGGCGTACTTCAGGGGATAAAAGGCCAGTATCTGATCCTCGATACCGGGGTGATCAATATTCGTAAGTTTGGCGCCTATCAGGTCGACTTCTACGCCTGAGCTATACCTACACTATATCTGTTTAGGGAGGGCCGGATCCCGGCCCCTTGATGCCCGCTACCATTTTCCAGAGCCGAGTTAAGAGCGCATGAGCAAGGACAATCCCAGAGCCATCCATCTAAAAGATTATCGAGTCCCGCCGTTTCTGATCGATCGAACCGAACTGCATTTTGAGCTCGGTGAAAAGGCCACGCTGGTCAAATCCCGCCTCAGCATGCGCCGTAACCCGGACAGTGACGAAGGTGATGCGGCGTTGCAACTGCATGGCGATACGTCGCTGGTGCTGCGTCGCTTGCAACTGGATGGCAAGGACCTGTCCGTAAGCGATTACCAGCGTGATGACGAGTCCCTGACCATTGCGCAACTGCCGGACAACTTTGTGCTCGAGTGTGTCACCCTGATCAAGCCGCAGGAGAACACCTCGCTGGAAGGTCTGTACAAGTCCAACGGCATGTTCTGTACCCAGTGTGAGGCTGAGGGCTTCCGCAAAATCACCTTCTACCTCGATCGTCCCGATGTGATGTCGGTGTTTACCACCACCATCGTTGCCAATCGCCAGGACTACCCGGTGCTGCTTTCCAACGGCAACCCGGTGGAGCAGGGCGAGCAGGAGGATGGTCGGCACTGGTGTCGTTGGGACGATCCGTTCAAGAAACCGGCCTATCTGTTTGCGCTGGTGGCCGGCAAGTTGGAGCAGGTCGACGACAGCTTTACCACCCAGAGCGGCCGGGAGGTGGCGTTGCGGCTGTTCGTGGAACCGCAGAATCTAGACAAGTGCGACCATGCGTTAGCGTCGCTGAAGCGATCCATGGCCTGGGACGAACAGGTCTATGGCCGCGAGTACGACCTGGATATCTTTATGATCGTCGCCGTCGACCATTTCAATATGGGGGCGATGGAGAATAAGGGGCTGAACATCTTCAACTCCTCCTGCGTACTGGCCAATCCAGCCACCACCACCGATGCCGGATTCCAGCGGATCGAAGGGATCGTCGGGCACGAATACTTCCATAACTGGTCCGGTAACCGGGTCACCTGCCGCGACTGGTTCCAGCTCAGCCTGAAGGAGGGCTTCACGGTCTTCCGCGATGCCGAGTTCTCCGCCGACATGGGGTCGCGCACGGTAAAGCGGATCGAAGATGTGTCACTGCTTCGCACCGCCCAGTTTGCCGAGGATGCCGGCCCGATGGCGCACCCGGTACGGCCTGCCAGCTATATCGAGATCTCCAATTTCTACACCCTGACGGTCTACGAGAAGGGCGCCGAGGTGGTGCGGATGATTCATACCCTGCTGGGCGCAGAGCAGTTCCGGAAGGGATCGGATCTGTATTTCGAGCGCCATGACGGCCAGGCGGTCACCACCGATGACTTCATCCAGGCGATGGAGGATGCCTCCGGTATCGATCTGGGGCAGTTCCGACGCTGGTATTCCCAGGCTGGTACCCCGGTGGTGGAGGTCAGCGATGACTACGATGCCGAGCAGCGTCGATATCGGCTCAAGGTTCGCCAACACTGTCCGGCCACGCCTGAAAGTGACTCTAAGCAACCCTTCCACATCCCGCTGGCGGTGGGACTGCTGGACGAGCAGGGCAACGACCTGGATCTGGGGGACGGCCAGACCACAAAGATCTTGCACCTGACCGAGGCCGAGCAGGAGTTTGTCTTCGAAGGGATCGACAGTCAGCCTCTGCCGTCGCTGCTGCGCGGTTTCTCGGCGCCGGTCAAACTGCGCTACCCCTACAGTGCCGAACAACTGGTGTTCCTGATGGCCCATGACTCCGACGGTTTTAACCGTTGGGATGCGGGGCAGCGACTGGCGGTTGACCTGATGCAGGGGCTGATCTCCGATTACCAGCAAGGCCGTGAATTGGTGCTGGATCGCTCGTTGGTCGAGGCCTACACCAAGGTGCTGTCCGATCGTAGTCTGGACCCGGCGATGGTGGCCAAACTGTTGCTTCTCCCCAGCGAAGCCTATCTGGCGGAGCTGGCTGAGGTGATCGACCCGGAAGCGATCCATCTGGTGCGCGAGTTCGTCAAGCGGGAGTTGGCCCAGGCGCTGCAAGGGTTGCTGATGGATGCCTACCGTCACAATCGTAGCGAAGGGGACTACCAACTCAACGCCGACGCAATTGCCCGTCGCAGCCTGCAGAATGCGGCCTTGTCCTACCTGATGACGTTGGAACAGCCGCGTATTCTAGTGCTGGCCCAACATCAGTTTGCCAGTGCCGACAATATGACCGATCAGCTAGCCGCGTTGTCGTTGATCGCCCACTCGGGCTTTGAGTCCGAACGGCAGCAGGCGCTGTCAGAGTTTTATCAGCAGTGGCAGCAGGATCCGCTGGTGGTCAACCAGTGGCTCAGTGTCCAGGCAACTTCGCCGCGGGACGATAGTTTGACCCAGGTTAAGGCGTTGATGGCCCAACCGCTGTTTGATTTGACCAACCCAAATCGGGTTCGGGCACTCATCGGCGCCTTCTGTGGTCAGAATGCCGTGCAGTTCCATCGGGCCGATGGAGAAGGTTACCGGTTCCTGGCGGATCAGGTGATCGCGCTGGATAAATTGAATCCGCAGATTGCTTCAAGGTTACTGACTCCGCTGACACGCTGGAAACGTTACGACAGTCGCCGTCAGGCGCTGATGCGCGCCCAGCTGGAGAGGATCATGGCCGGAGAGCTGTCCAAGGACAGCTACGAAATTGTCAGTAAGAGCCTGGCCTGACGTCGGTGAAACCGCGTCACGATCATTTCGGGAACCTGTTTGATACCGATAAAGTCGTTGGAATTAAACTGGAAACCGAGCGTCGTACTTATCCCTATAGCCAATAGCTAAGGGCAACGTCGCTCTGACAAACTATACTGACCCAGTCGGAAATCAGATCAAGCGGATGGTGCTGTTTTTAATGGCGCCAGCCCGGGGCAGGGCTGCCCCAGCAACAGCTGAACAGCTCCGTGTGACCAGAACCGGTCGCCTGCAGGTGGGCCGGATAAGAATAGTTATAAGTGTTAGGGGATAGTTAAATTATGCAAAGCCATCTTGCTGCCAATCTCAAGAGTGACTTCCAGCAGCATTACCGCCGTTTCGAAGAGCACTACGACCAGGGCAATAGCGCTAATCAGGAGCTTAAGCAGGCCAAAGCCAGCCGCGTCTGGATGATCGCCGTACTGGCGCTGCTGTTCTCCATGTCTTCGGATTTCTTCCTTGGTGCGGCCGCCGCGATGTTTGGGGTTTATTTCTACCGCATCGTCAGCGCCTATATGCAAAGGGCGCAGTCGGAAGATGCGATGGAGGAGATTGAGCGTTGGTTCAGCGCCAAGGGGTTGATGCTTCAAGATAAAACACCCTTCTTCAAAGGTGATGACCAGCTTGAAAACCCGCTGAACCTGTTCGAGGACCGGGTTTACCAGTAAACCCTTCCAGCAACACCTGTGTTGATCAAACGCCGTGCCTAGCACGGCGTTTTTCGTTGCGGCGCCGATCTTGACCTCTTAATAGCTTGCTGCTGGTTTGTCTTCCTGCTTATGAGCATCTAAGGGCGCATCAGCGCTCCATTTTTTCTCCATGGTTTGTCCGTCCCGGCTCCCATCTTGGCATCCGCCGTTGCGGTTCAATAGCTCCACGACCTCGATGAGGGGAGCGCCGAACCAAGGCCACGTCCCTCTGAATACCAAGCTTTGCCATGACAGGCCCGAGGGCCAGGAGAGACAGGATGAAACTTGCATCACACTATTCGAAGACTTCACTCAAGTCCGCTAGCTTCGGCGCTATGGCGCTGACGATAACGCTGGCTAGCGCTTCGCTGCAGGCGGCCGAAACGGTAGCGCCGACGGATAAAACCCCACAGCACCTCGGTTTTGGTGCCGGTGCCGTCGCTGGTGCGGTGGTTGGCGGACCGATTGGCGCGATTCTGGGCGGTACATTCGGCGCCATGATCGGCCAGGACGAGGTGCAGCAGCGTCAGTTGGCGTACAGCGAAAATCAATCCCAGCAGGCGGAACAGCGGCTGGTTGAAGCGCAGAGCCAGCTGCAACAGGCGGAGCGACAACTGGCGGAAAAGCGGGCTCAGATTGAGCACGCCGAGCAGCAGTTGGCCGGCCTGGGCCAGCAGCATGAAGCCCTGCAGCAGTGGGTCAGCGGGCTGCGGCTATCGGTCTACTTTGATCACAACAGCAGCAGCCTGAAAAACAAATACCAGCCGATGCTGCAGTCCATTAGCCAGGGACCGCTACAGGTTCCGGGAATGCGGATCGATCTTGAAGGCCATACCGATCGTGCCGGGCTATCCGACTACAACCGGCAACTGGCCAAGCAGCGTAATCAACGGGTCAGCCAGGCGTTGGTGGGAGGCGGTACCGCCGCCGAGTTGATCGATCAGACTGCGCTGGGCTCAACCCAGGCCCAGACCGACAAAATCTACGCACCGGAGGACCGACGGGTTGATGTGCGGTTCGAATTTGATCAGCAAGAGGCGGTTGTCAGTCGCCGGTAAGCACAAGCGGCTTGTGACCAAGGATCTTGGCACTCTGATCTATCCCGAATGGGGTGACAGGCGTGGAAAGACGGGTCGGAGTAGCGGTGGCTGCTCCGGCCCAGTTATGTCAAAGTGCTTGTCTGCCTGGGATTTTTCATGATTCCCGGAGTCGGATAAAGTTATCGCCATTTAACCCGAGCTGGATTATCGATGCACCACCAGATCCTGATCGTCGAGGATGATCCCGACCAGTTACAGAATTACTCCGATGCTCTGTGCTCGTCCCACTATCAGGTGCGGGCATTTGACAGTGATCAGCAGGTACGCGAGCAACTGGATGCCGAACCGGATATCGCTCTGCTCGATATCCACCTGGGTAGCAACCCCGATGCCGGGTTTGAATTGTGCCAATGGTTATTGGGACGGTACCCGGATCTACCGGTGCTGTTCATTACCTCTCGCAGCGACGAGATCGATCAGATCTTCGGCCTGCGTTTGGGAGCCTGGGATTATTTGACCAAACCGGTTTCTCTGATGCTGTTGCGGGAGAAGGTGGCCGCGATCCTGAAACGAGCCCGTAAACTCTCCGAGGTCGTCTCGGATCGTTCGGCGGGTCAGGATGAGTTGGAATCGGAGTTGGCACTGGATATCAGCGGTGCTCGAGCGATGTGGCGAGGATTACCCTTGAATCTGACTGTCACCGAACTGCTGATTGTCGAAGCCCTGGTCAACGCCGAGGGGGCGGTCGTCAGCTTCGATGCGCTGGCTCAAAAGACCCGTCAGACGGTGGTCACCAACAACACCCTCAGTACCCATATTCGCCACCTGAGGAATAAATTCAAAGCCGTTGATCCGGATTTTGATCGGCTGGTCAGTGTCTATGGGCTGGGCTACCGCTGGCAGGAGAGCGAGGGAGGCAGCTGACCATGCGTCTGACGCTGCGCAAAAAACTGCTGCTGATGCTGCCGTTGCTGGGGTTGGTTCCCTGGCTGGGGCTGCGTTATTTCGACGCGATCAACCAGGTGGTCGACCAGAGCCAGATCCAGGCTGCGCGCTTGGTGGCCGAGGCGGCGGCAGCCAATATCGTCAACCGAGCTGAGACCGAGGACTGGTGGTCTGCTGATCCGAGTCGAGTGGCGGTCGAAAGCGGCGACGGTAGTTCGGCCACAACCGGCGACACCGATACCGACACAATGGTATCGGCAATTCCGGTATACGGCTTACGGCAGGCGTTAACCCTGGATGGCTTTTTCAGCGACTGGCCCGAGCATCTGGCCCATGTCCGGCACGAGGGGCTACAACTTCGAGCGGCACAGTATCGACAGCAGCTCTATCTGGCGATCGAGGTGGATGACGGCAGCCGTTACTACGCCCGAGCCGGGATCGATTTCAGTGAGCCCGCCCGCTACGACTATCTGGATTTGGTCTTGGCTGACGGTCAGCGATTTAGGCTGATGGCCGAAGGTCCGGGGCTGTTTCGGGCCCGTATTCCAAAGCGCCGACTGCGGCATCGTTCGACCCCGATCGAAGCGGTCTGGTGGGAGCGCGCCGGCCGTTACCAGCTCGAACTGAAAATGCCCGTGTCTCTGCTGCAATCTTCACCTGAGCTATTGATCCAGGCCCATGACTTCGATGGCAGCTCAGGGCCGGTTCGCTCCTATCCACTACGCCTGCAGCCTCTGGTTCCCGAACTGCAGCAGTTGTTGGGTAACTACTCCCAGAGCGACCAGCAACTGGTGTTGCTGGACTCCGATAGCCAGCCTTTGGCGACCACCGAAGGCTTGGGGCCGCTGTCGTTGCAGCGCCTGCAACAATTTATCGACAGCGGGCGAGAGGCTTCCATAAGTGGCGGCTGGGCCGCGGTGCAGGTGCCGGTTTATCCGCAGTTGCCGGAGGGGCCAAGGCTGGTAGTCCAGATCGCCAGTGATCGAATGGCGCTGGTCCAGCGTCAGTCGCTGTTTGATCTGGGGTGGCAGACCCTGGCGGTGTTGCTGGCGGTTATTGTCGGGCTGTTGTGGTTTGCATCAAGGTTGGCGATTCGAATTAAACGCCTGGGTAGCGAGCTTAAGCGGCGTTTTGATGATCAGGGGCGGTTGCAGTCGGTAGAGCCCTTCAGCGATGGTTTGGCCAGCGATGAACTCGGAGAGTTGTCCCGCGATGGTCAGGTGCTGTTGCAGCGGCTACAGGGTTATACCCAGTTTCTGGAGCGCATGCCACGCACGTTGCGGCATGAGCTGAGTAACCCCCTCAACACCATCAGCACCTCACTGGAGCTGCTTGAGACCGAGATCGATCAACCTTTGGATGCGCGCCAACAGCGCTTGGTGGCCAGCGCTCGGCGGGGCGTCAGCAAGCTGGAACAGACCATCCAGAGCATTACCGAGGCGGTCAGTCTGGAGGATGCGTTGAACGCGGAGGCTGTATCGTCGGTTGCGCTGACAACGTTGCTGCAACGTTATGTCGAGCGTTGCCGGATCGACTTCCCACAGCAGCCGTTTGAACTGGAATTACCGCAAACCGATGTGATGCTGCGGGCCAACGAGTATCGGCTTGAGCAACTACTGGACAAGTTGGTCGACAATGCACTCGATTTCAATCTGGAAGCAGCCCCTATCCGGCTGCAATTAAGCCTTGATCCGCAGGGGTTGATGTTGCAGATCAGCAATCGAGCAACGCCTATCGATGATCAGCAAGCGGCGCAGTTGTTCGAGCTGTTTTGTAGCGAAAGGCGCCAGACGAGCGGCAGCCATCTGGGGTTGGGACTTTACGTGGTTAAATTGATTGCCCATGCCCAGCAGGCTGAGGTGGCGATCTTCAATCGACAGGATCGGGTGGTGGTAGAGCTGCGCTGGCCCCACGAAGTGATCGATTCGGGCAGGTCTTAAGGTCGTATCGATCAGCTCTGTGCTTCGATTTTAGCCGTGCTGCTGGGTTTAAGCCTGTTTAAGGGTTGACCAACGCCAGCCGGCTGACGTTTAATGATTCGGCCCTATTCAAGGGCATTCCTATTCACGACAGGCAGCAATTGATCCCATGTTTCGTTTAACCGCAACTTGGCATTCACGAAAAAACGCCTCCAATTCGATTTGGACGTTTGCCCCTGCCTGTCCGTGTGCTGAGTAGATAAAACCTTCTGGCCGCGGATCCTATCGCGGCCATGCACAAACTCCCTTTGTTGATACCCGATAGGTCCGTTGCCTCCTGACTTTAGGAGCAATACGATGATCCTGTTTAGTTTTGTTAAGCGAGCCCTGAACCAACTCGATCGGCGCGCCACCGATAGCCTCAGCTACCAGCAGCTGAGCCGCCTCGAACCCCGCCTGTTGGAAGATATCGGCCTCAAGCTGGAAGACGGTCGTGTGGTTGAACTGAATCCGACTGCCAGTCCTGCGGCCGAGATTCAGCCACCGGAAAGCGGCAACTGTTCGCAAACTGTTGCTGCGGCTTCGCAACTGGAGCCTGAACCGCAGGGCGGGGGTGGCTGAGCGCACCGCTGTCGCAGGATGCGACAGCGGTTGTTAACAGCAAGCCGTCCCCCTGTTGGAGCCGGGGGCGGCTTATGTCCGGGGTGCCAGGACCAAGGTGACAGAAATGGAATTGTTGCCCCTTAGTCGCGGATCACCAGTACCGAGCAGCTGGCCCGCTCGACCACCTTGCCGGCAACCGAACCGATCAGCGCTTCGTCGACCGAACTGTGCTTGCGGCTGGGAATGACGATCATCGAGGCATTGATCTGTTTGGCCATCTTAACGATCTGTTTGTAGGGGTTACCGTTTTTGACATGCAGACAGCTGGGCAGATCTTGGGGAACATGGCTGTCGATATACTGGTGCAGTTTTTTCTCCACCGCGTTGAGGGCGTTTTCCATCGCATCGGCGGGAAAGTAGGCCGCCACCATCGGCATATTGAATCCGGGTACGACGGTCATGACATGCAGCTCACCGCCGCTCTCGCGGGCCTGTGAGATGGCGATCTTCAGGGCCTTGTCCGCCAGTTCTGGCTTCTGGGCATCAATCGGTATCAGGATATCTTTGGACATGCCGGGCTCTCCTAGTCATCGCGACGGGCACCTGTTCAGGTTGCTGTGGCTGCTTGCGACTGCTGCTCCCGCCGCCGTCGTTGGCCGATCCACAGGGCACCCAGCAGTACCAGTGCCGGGATAAAGACCAGCTCTTTGGGTGGCCGTTCGGCATCGATCAGCAGCTGCTGGATCTCCCAGTCAAAATCAATACCAAGCTCCTGGGCCGGGCTACCGAAAGCGACCATGTCGACCACCGTGCGGTCATCATCCTGTCGCAGCATCAGTCCTGCGTTGGTCAAGCGGGTTTCACCATCGCCACTCTCACCCAGCGGCAACAGCACGATCTTGGAGACTTCATCGCCATCCAGGTTGATACCGCTGACCCGCATCCGTAGGTTACCGTCCGGAGCGATCTGTTCGGCGCGTTGATTGATCTCAGCGGCCGGGGCTTCCACCAGCGGCGGGTAGACTTCGTCCCACCAGAAGCCGGGCCGGAACAGCGAAAACGCCACCAGCAGCAGTCCGATCGTCTCCCACCAGCGGGTTTTTACCAGCCAGAAGCCTTGGGTCGCCGCGGCAAAGACCAGCATGGCGATGATGGCGCTGAAAATGGTCAACAGTAGCGACAGTACTGAATCAATGCCGATCAACAGCAACTGGGTGTTGAAGATGAACATGAACGGCAGCACCGCGGTCCGGATATCGTAAGTGAAGCCCTGGATACCGGTGCGAATTGGATCGGAGCGGGCGATGGCGGCGGCCGCAAAGGCAGCCAAGCCTACCGGCGGCGTGTCATCGGCCAGGATACCGAAGTAGAACACGAACAGGTGTACTGCGATCAGCGGAACGATCAGACCGTGGGCGGCGCCCAGGTTGACGATCACCGGCGCCATCAGGGTCGAGACGACGATGTAGTTGGCGGTGGTGGGCAGCCCCATGCCGAGAATCAGGCTGATCAGGGCGGTGAAGAACAGCATCAGCAACACCGAACCACCGGAGATAAATTCGACAAACTCGGTCATCACCAAACCGATACCGGTCAGTGTCACGGTGCCGACCACGATCCCGGCGGCAGCGGTGGCTACGCCGATACCGATCATGTTGCGGGCACCGCTGGCCAGCCCGTCGAATAGCTCCATCAAACCGCGGTAGACCGCACATTTGAGGTCACCCTGATGGCGGAACAGCGCCAGCAGAGGGCGGTGGGTGATGACGATCACGATCATGAACAGGGTGGCCCAGAAGGCCGACAGCCCCGGCGAGAAGCGCTCGACCATCAAACACCAGACCAGCACGAAGATCGGCAGCAGGTAGTAGAGACCGGATTTGACTGTCGGACCGACCTCGGGAAGCTCCACGACCTCGGCGTTGGGGTCATCCATCTGCAGTTCCGGGTATTGGGCCGAATAGCGCACCAGCAACACATACACCAGGCAGATCAACAGCCCCAACACCAGGGTGGCGGTACCGCCGAACAGATCCTTGGTCCAGCCGACGCCGTAATAGACTACGGCGGCGATAATGCAGATGCCCAGGAAGGTGGTCAGAAACGACAACAGGCTCTGCGCCAGGGTTGGGTTGGTCCGTCGGGGCAGCCCCTGCATATTGGCTTTGAGGGCTTCCAGATGAACGATATAGATCAGCGCGATATAGGAAATCAGCGCCGGCAAGATCGCGTGGGTGATCACCTCGACGTAGGAGATGCCCACATATTCAACCATCAGGAACGCGGCCGCGCCCATGATGGGCGGTGTTAATTGCCCGTTGGTGGAGGCGGCAACCTCGACCGCGCCGGCCTTGGTCCCGGGGAAACCGACCCGTTTCATCAGCGGGATGGTGAAGGTGCCGGTGGTCACCACGTTGGCGATCGATGAACCGGAGATCAGCCCGGACAGACCAGAGGAGACCACCGCCGCTTTGGCCGGGCCGCCTCGCATATGACCCAGCAGTGAAAAGGCGACCTTGATGAAGTAGTTGCCGGCGCCGGCCTTATCGAGCAGGGCACCAAACAGCACGAACAGGAACACGAAACTGGTCGAGACTCCCAGTGCCACGCCGAACACCCCTTCGGTGGTCAGCCACTGGTGCGACATGGTTTTGTTGAGGCTGGCACCCTTATGGGCAATGACATCCGGCATATAGGGGCCGGCAAAGGTGTAGATCAGGAAAACCGAGGCCACCACCATCAACGGTGGTCCTAGAGCTCGGCGAGTCGCTTCGAGCAGCAACAGCATCCCGGCCACGGCGGTGACGATATCGAACTGGGTCGGCGAACCGGCCCGATCCGACAGCTCGGCATAGAACAGGAATAGGTAACCGGCGCAGAAAGCGCCAACCAGGGCCATCAGCCAATCCTGAATCGGAATCAGGTCACGTCGAGAGCTGCTCAGTGCCGGGTAGGCGGTGAAGGCCAGGAAGATGGCGAAAGCCAGATGAACCGAGCGCGCTTCGGTGTCGTTAAGGACGCCAAAGTTGAGCAAAAAGGGGAGCGGGGAGGCGTACCAGAGCTGGAACAGGGCCCAGCAGACCGGGGTGATCAACAGGATTTTACCGGGTAAGCCACCCGGGTCGCGAGCGCCGCTGTCGGAAGAGGCGACTAGCTCCTGGATCTCTTTTTCGGCCGTATCATCATTGTGACTCATGGCAGGCTCCCTGACAGCCGGGGTCGATTCTTACTAAGTGGTTAGAAAAGACAATCCCCCGAAGCCAGGGCTCCGGGGGATCAGGGTCTTACATCAGACCGGCTTCTTTGTAGTACTTGGCCGCGCCCGGATGCAGCGGGGCAGACAGACCGTCTTTGATCATCTGTTCCTTCTTCAGATTACCAAAGGCCGGGTGCAGCTTTCTGAAGGTATCGAAGTTTTCAAATACCGCTTTGACCACTTCGTAGATCACATCATCCGGAGTATTGGTTGAGGAAACGAAGGTGGCGCCGACACCGAAGGTCATCACGTCGTTATCGTTGCCACGGTACATGCCGCCCGGGATGGTGGCGGTGCGGTAGTAGCTGTTGTCTGACACTAGCTTGTTAACCGAATCGCCGCTGACCTCGACCAGAACACTGTCGCAGGAAGTGGTCGCTTCCTTGATCGAACCACTGGGGTGGCCGACGGTGAAGACCATCGCATCGATCTTGTTATCGCACAGCGCCGAGGACTGCTCGGCGGACTTGAGCTCGGACGCCAGGGCGAAGTCATCCATGGTCCAGCCCTTGGCTTTCATCAGCACTTCCATGGTGCCGCGCTGACCAGAGCCGGGGTTGCCGACATTGACCCGCTTGCCTTTCAGGTCGTCAAAGGTCTTGATACCGGCATCGGCACGGGCGACCACGGTGAAGGGCTCCGGGTGGACCGAGAAGATGGCGCGCAGATCTTTGTTGCCGCCCTTGTCCTCGAACTTGCTGGTGCCGTTATAGGCGTGATATTGCCAGTCGGATTGGGCCACACCCATATCCAGCTCACCTTCACGGATCGTGTTGAGGTTGTAGACCGAGCCGCCGGTACTCTCAACGCTACAGCGGATACCGTGCTCCTTACGACCTTTGTTAACCAGTCGACAGATGGACCCCCCGGTCGGATAGTAGACCCCGGTGACCCCGCCGGTTCCGATCGTCACAAACCGCTGCTCGGCCGCTTGGGTCGACAACGAGGCCGTCAGGCCGATGGAGGTGGACAGTGCGACTACAGCAATATTCTTGAGTTTTAACATGGTTCAGATACCCGCAGCTTTGGTGATTAGAGACCGCAAAAAGGCAAACAGGCCTGCAGCAGGCGGGTTTTTGACCCGGCCTTCGAGACCCGTTGGCGGCGTAATAGCCTGCTACAAGTACTAGTCAGCAAAGGAGAAACTGTCAAATCAGGCCGCTGAAATAAGCGTCAAAACCGGCCTAGTTCAGGAAAAGCTGACCTGTCCAAGCGAATCCGATCCAAAACAATACGGGGATGGCTCTCGAGGCGGATACAGGCTTCTGTTGCTCAGGCCGAGGCACTGTTACACTGCAAAAAAAACAACTCAAAGGACTGCTAGAAGTACCATGAACGGTAAGCCTTATCTCATCCCACCGCGTCCGGAAGTTCTGCTGACACTAACCCGGTTGGTCAAAGCCGAGGAACCAGACTTTGACACGATCGTGGAAACCATCAAGACCGATGTCTCGATCTATACCGTGGTGCTGTCGATGGCCAACAGTCCCCGATATGCCGGCGTTCAGAAATTTACCTCGCTACATCAGGTTGTCATGCGGCTGGGGCTTAAACGGCTCTACTCGTTGATCGAGTTAATCGTGTTGAAAAAATCCCTTTCAAAAGCGGGTCGACTGGAGCGCTTCTGGGATAGTGCGATAGAGGTCGCCGAACTATCGGCCATGCTGGCACCTCGAGTTTCCAGTGAAGACCCGGATACCGCCTATACCGTCGGCATGCTGCATGATTGCGGCATCCCGCTAATGATCGAGAGCTACCCGGACTACCGGGAGTTCCTCGGAGCCATCGAAGGGCAACAGGTGGCGGCGTTGAGTTTGCAGGAGAACGAGCGCTACGGCGTCGACCACTTCAGCATCGGAGCGGAGATTGCCGAAACCTGGGGGATGCCGGACAGAGTCTGTCAGGCGATTCGACTTCAACTGCAATATCCGACGGTGTTGTTGGATGCATCGGATCACAGCAACGACAGCAGCAAAACGTTGCTCTGTCTGATCATGCTGGCCAAGAATATCAGTGAGAGATATCGACGGTATTGGCGTCTGAGTAGTTCCAGTCCGGATATCTCAGATCTGCTGCCAACCCTGACATACCTGGGCTTATCCGATCTGGATTATATTGATCTGCGCGACCACTGCCTGGACCAGTTGGAGTGCCGGGCATAACCGCCACGATAGGCTTTAGTTCGACTCGATGGCGGCCCGTTGACCAAGCTTTGATCAACCAGCCTGCCGGATCGTACAACAAATAACCGATCGTCGATAAATCGCCAAAAGCATTAAAAAAAGATGACGAAATGGTTGTGTTCAAGGGGCGCTTTATCTATCATGCGTGCCGCTGGAAACAGCCCCTGCAAGAAAAGATCGGCGTGTAGCGCAGCCTGGTAGCGCACATCCTTCGGGAGGATGGGGTCGGAGGTTCGAATCCTCTCACGCCGACCAACTTTCCCCTTAAAAACCGATTGTTGCATATCGGCCCTGATGTCACCTATCTCTGTTTTCTGTTGGGTGCCATATAGGCGCCATCGTGTAGAAAAAATCGAGTTTCTAACTCCTATCTACACCCACCAACAATCAACAACTATCCATCTTGATAATTACCGCCCCCAAGCGTAGCTATTGATAATAATACGTCTCATTATCTCTAGGTCGTGCGCTGCGCTACTGTAGTGGCGTCAGTTCGCTAGGATCCTTCCCTTCAGCTAGCTCATCTAACCACCCAATGGCTATTTCCCGGTTCTTATCATCAAGATTCGATTAAGAGTTCGAGGGCTTCAAATACTTGGTCTGAGACCTCAGTGAGTTTGTGCTGTGATGTGGGTCCAATAACGTAAGGCATGGCTGCAATCTCCTTGTTTTGCAGTTGTGTTTAGCTCTGGTTGGTCAAATGCTTGGCCTTTCAGGGCGCAGGAACAGATTAAGTTGTGGTTGGTCCGGCTGGCAATTCCACTTGTGACTATGGGTGCTCTCCGATCCTGTCTAGTCGGCCTTCTCAAAGGCTGGCCATTTTGGCGGCGTGGTTGCGTTGCTGGGGCGGCGGTCATTTGGTACTAGACCACGAAGATTCAACCCACCCCCACCCGGTTACTTATCTGTGTCACCAGGTAGTGCCTCAGCTCTGTCACTCCCTAGTGACAAATGGCTGTCCCTTCGCTTAATAGGAAGGAAGTCAGTAACGCATTCAGTAGCTATCAAAGTCTTGCGCAGCCGCACACCCGTAACGCCAGCAGGACCCATAAACAGTTTCGATCGCCGCGTGTATTGTCCAAATGGACAGGGTCGCTTTTTGATTCCCTTTGCTTCGAAGCATCTGCCTTCCCAAATAGCCGATCTACTATAGATCGGGTTATCGCACTTACTGCCCATCAACTGCCGTTTTGATGCCGTACCTATGGTAAATATATAAAGGTGCCCGTGTGGCGGACCAGTGAGGCCCCAATAACCCCGCTTTCTGGTCCGTGGGGAGGTCCTGATTGGCCCGTGAGGCGGACCAGCAAACTGCAGTATTAATTAACTTGCTTAAAAGCAGTGATTTGCCTATACATAAATCTATATCAGAGCTTCGTCTTAGGTGTCTTGGCCGCTGTTGATTATTTTTTTGATCAACTTATTAGATGGAGTGAATCATGTTTCCGTTTATATCAGGCACTCGCCTGAGTCATTTGGCATCGAATAAGAAACTAGAGATGTTAATCTTTGCTGTCGGACTTGTTATTAGTTCTTCTTCGCAAGCTGTATTTTTAGATCTTATATTTGTAGATGACTCGGGTTTTGGGAGTGCAGAAGCAAAAGTTGATACTGATTTCATTCAACCAGACGGTAGTATAAATAATAATACAGTTGTTTCTTTCTCGGCAACTGTTACTGATAATTCATCAGGAGAAGTTTTTCATTTTGATGATAATGGGGCTAATTGGTCAGGAATAATTAAAATTGAAGACGATAGCGTAAATATAGATTCTATGAGTTTTGCTCTTGAGCAAGGTGAAAATCTATTTAATTTTAGCGCTACAGGGCAGCCTAGTTCATTAGGGATACAAGGTGGAGCTTTTGTTCAGGAGTCTACTTCACCGTTTCGTCTAAAAGGCAGATCATTCTGGGATGATATAATTATTAGAGGCCCTGGGTGGGACCAGCAGAATCCTATTCCCCCAGAAGAAGACGAGGAGGATATAGAAATTAACCCACCTCGATGGCCTGTGGAATGTAGCCTTGCAACCTTTGACTGCGGAGATGGACTAACGGGTGGGGTTGTAGGCTGGTTAGATCCTGAGGTGGCTGTTGGATATGATTTTTATTTAGATCCATCTGTCCCAAATATTGCATCACTAGTTGCTCCTGTTGGTTTTGGTGATGATATATATGATTTGTTTTTGTTAGATGAGTTTGGTGCATTTGTCGATTCTGGAAAAAACCTTCTGGCTGGTGAAGAGTTTAATGTTATTTCAAGTTTAGGGATTCAAGATGGGATAAGAGCTTTCGGAATACGAGGCATTGAAGCGGAAGAGATGCTTGACCCTGATAATGGTTTAGCCTTTCCGATGGGAATTAGTTTTACAGACGATTGGAATAGCGGATCGGTTAGAATGGTACCTATTACAACTATTATTGATGATAGTACTCCCATACCTGAGCCTCCGACTAAGTTGATTGTTCTTCTAGCTATATTTTTGATGTATTTGATAAGTTTTGGTAGACATAGAGCTTTCTAATAATCTTTCCGAATTGATGTTAAACAAGATGATTGTCAACGTTGAATTTATTTAAAGCTGGCGTATATTACAAACAGTAAAAGGCCCTACGGGGCCTTTTTTATGGGCGAAATATGGCACTTCAAAAGCAAATCCCGGTTGAGTCCGTTCTGACAGTTACCTACAAGGAACTGACGATCGGGGAGGTTCGGGACTGGCTGAAAACCTTTAAGACAGGGCAGGGCGGCGATCTAGTAGATCAGCTCCACCAAGGCCCAGCTTGATGCCGTTTTCATGCCGTCCGCTGAGGACGCTCTCTGATCCAATTAAGGTGGTGATTAGCAATCAGGTACTAGGCCGTTACTGATCGGCACCCAGTTGTTGGAATCTTGGTTATTTGACGATGTACGTGGCTTGGGACCGCTGTTATCCAATGGGATGGATCAGCGTATCCGAATTCGTGCCGGCTAGACCGACTAGCGGGGTATTTAGAAGGGGGCTGTTAGACGTCGATTCCTCGCCCCGGACTATTCAGACAGACTTTGCGGGGCAGTTTCGGGGTAAAGCTTCAACCCG
The DNA here is from genome assembly GCF_003345655.1 of Motiliproteus coralliicola. GTDB lineage: Bacteria > Pseudomonadota > Gammaproteobacteria > Pseudomonadales > Balneatricaceae > Motiliproteus > Motiliproteus coralliicola. The sequence continues at coordinate 1,492,263 of NZ_QQOH01000001.1, read as the reverse complement.
TGCTTGGTCCAGAGCTCGAGCATTTCGCCATTATGATGCATTTCAGATAGTGCTTGGTTAAAGCGTCGCTGAAATTGATGATCGCCTTTTTGCTTGGAGAAGCCGAAATAGCCGACCATTCGTCCAAATGGCGGCGTCAGGTAGGCAATTTTCGGTTGCAGCTGCTCTTTTCTCACTTCAAAGATAGCGTTGCGCTCATTGGCTGCCAGCAGTTCGCCCCGGCCTTTCTGGAGTAGCTGCAAGCCATGAGAAAAGGTGTTGGCTTCGACGGTCTGCAGCCGCGGTTTGATCTGTTCAAACTCGGCACCGTAGGCCCAGCCTCGGACGGTGATAATGCGCTGATCGGCGATGCCTTGAAGATTTCCGCGCCATTGACGGATGGTTTTAAAGTCCTTGCCGCGGGAGAGAAAGATCATATGGTCGTGATAGATCTCCGTCGCCGAATAGTCGAGTATCGCTTCGCGCTGACGGGTTTTATAGGGGCCGATCAGGCCATCCGCCGCACCGACTTCAACCAGCCGCAACGCCCGGGGCCAGGGTAGCACTAGCACCTTGAATTGGTCTCCGGTCAGTTCTGTTACTCGATGGAGTACGTCGATTGCCAGACCTTGCGGTTTGCCGTCCATCGACTCCTCCAAAATGTAGGGGAAGAAGGTGCCGACCATCAGATAGGGGGCTGATTCCTGTTCATCAGCCGATACCGTACAACAACTCACTAGATACAACACCAGAGCCCGAAGTAAAGCTCTGAAGTAGGGTGACTCTGTTTGCGTACTGACTGCCATAGAAAACCACTCTGCTGGCGCAGAGACCATGCTGGAATGCATCCAGTGTACAGCTGCTTATTGGAATTGAAAGAGGCGTTGGGATAATTGTAGTTGCTATTGAACCAAGGTCGCTTTGAACTCAACTATCTGATCTGTAAATGTTTGTTCTAGACTAATCGGAACAGCCCCATATCAAAGGAATCTCCACGATGGCCGTCTCGCTTCAGTTTGAACAGAGCAACCGAGTCATTATTCGCGTTAGCGGTGAGCTTCAGGTCGATGAGTTCGCCCGGGTATCCGATCAGCTTGTAGCGCGTCTGGATCAGGTGTTACCGACCGAGATCCTGATTCTGTTGGAGCAGTTCGACGGTTGGGAGCACTCCGACGGTTGGGAAGGGCAGCTCTTCTCTGACAGCTTTGACCAGCATGTTCGACGGATCGCGATCGTCGGTGATCCCCGCTGGCAAGAGCAGGCGCTGCTCTTTACCGGGCAGGGATTACGCCCGGTTGAGATCGAGTTCTTTCCCACTGTCGATGAATACAAAGCCCGTCATTGGTTGAGCCAGGGCGCCTAGCGGCGCATTGAGCCTCCAAGCCTAATCATCACATCGATCAACCCGGTGGTTGGTCTTTCTTACCAGGGCAGTACCTCGCCGTTGGAATGCCAGAAGGTACCACTGGTTTCCGGCGTTAAACCCTCGATACGTTGAGCGATACGCTCAGCCGCTTGATCGGGTGTGATATCGCCATGGCCCCCAATCATCTCGGTACCGACCAACCCCGGATGAATGATGGCAACGCTGACTCCCTGGTGGCTCAGATCATGGGCCATGGAGACGGCAGCAATGTTCAGCGCGGCCTTCGACATCCGGTAGCCGTAGCGGCCGCCGCTGGTGTTGTCGGCGACCGAGCCCATACGACTGGTGATCATGGCGAGCTTGGCACCGTTGACCAGGTTCGACCCCAGCGCTTCGACAGCGCGGATCGGGCCGAGGGTATTGACCTCGAATTGCTGCCGCAAAGAATCAAACTCGATCTGGCCCAGAATTTCGTTGCGTAGGATGCCGGCATTGTTGATCAGCAGATCGATCCGGACACCGGCCAGCGCACTCTTAAGACGCTCAATGACACCGTCATCTGCCATATCGATTCCTTCGACCACCGTGGCACCGCTGGTGCTGAGATCAGCCGAGGCTTGACGACAGAGGGCGAAGACGTTGCAGCCTTTGGATAGATAGAGTTTGGTCAGCGACAGGCCGATGCCGCGACTGGCACCGGTAATGACAACCGTTTGTTTCATGGGGACTCCGGGTGACTAGGGACAAAGCTGCCGTCATGTTAGCAGGGATGTCCTGGTCCTGTGAGCATTGACCGGACCTGTTGTTGCTCAAGGGGCACCAGCAGAGCTCGGTGAGGTTGTGCACAAAATCTGTGGATGATTTTGTGCATAGGATTGGGAACCCTTGCTGCAGGCCTGATTAGCACTGCGCTTAGCGGCGATGGTGGTGTTTTATCCAACCACCGGTTTGATCCCGGGTTGAGGCTCGTTGACCGGGCCAGAACTGATATCTACGGCCAGTGATTGGTTGCGGCGGCGCTGTTTCTTGGCCTGTTGTAGCGAGGCGACACACTGCTTGGGATCGTTCAGGATCACCACGCATTCCAGGCACTGAATACACTCGTCGTAATCGATCCGGCCGTCCTGGTGGATGGCATTGATGCCGCAGCGGCGCTTACACAGTTGGCAGGGGCTGCCGCAGGGCTCGATGCGATCGAGCCAGTTGAACAGCCGCAGCCGACCGAGCACCGCCAGCCCGGCCCCCAGCGGGCACAGGTAGCGGCAGTAGAACTTGTGCACGAACAGACCCATTCCGAGCAGCAACAGGGCGTAAAGGACGAACGGCCAGTGACGCACGAACACCAGGGTGATACTGGTTTTGAACGGCTCCACCTCGGCCAGTTGTTCGGCCAGCGTCAGGGAGCCGAAGGCGGTGACGACCAGCCCGAGCAGCAGCGGGTACTTGATCAGAATAAGGCGTCGATGCAGTGGCTCCGGCATCTTCCACTGTTTGATCTTTAGCTTGGCGGCAACCCAGGCCACCATCTCCTGCAGCGCTCCGAACGGGCAAAGCCAGCCGCAGAACAGCCCTCGACCCCACAGGAACAGGCTGATAAAGGTGTAGCTCCAGAGGATAAAGATCACCGGGTCGAGCAGGAACAGCTTGATATCGAAACCGTCCCAGAGCGCCAGCAGCAGGGTATAGATGTTGACCACCGACAACTGGCCCTGGGCGTAGAAGCCGATAAATAGCAGCGTGAACCACAGATAGCCCCAGCGGAAATAGTGCATAAATCGGCTCTGGTAACTGTATCGACGCTGGCGGACAAAGACCCAGCTCAGCAGTCCGAGCCCCAGCAGCAGGGTGGCGATGGTGGCGGTGCGGTCCTTCCAGATCCGCATCCACAGCGGTAGCGGTGCGGCGGCGATCTCCACCTCGACTAGCTCGAACAGCTCGTCCGGCAACTTATGGCTGTAGCTGAAGCTGCCCTGATCGCTGATCAGGTGGTTTCGGGCCAGGTCGACATTGAGCACCAGTTGGGATTCAGCGCCGGGGTTGAACCCGGCGTGGCCCTTGATTCGGAACAGGTGAGCCTGGTCGAACTCCGGGATGCCGTCGGCGAAGGCGTTCGGGTCGCTGCTGTCCTCCAGCGCGTTCAGGTCGCGTAGCTCAATCGCCAGCCCTTGCTGCTGCAATGACAGGCGACCTGGCACGGTGCCGGGTTTGAAATCCTCTTTGACGTGGCCGAAGGGGCCGCGTGACAGCACCGCAAAAACTTGTTCATCCTTTTTTAGACTCTGGATCAGCTGTCGGTAGTGCTGCTCACCCAGCAGGTTGCGGCCGATGATTGGGGCATTCAGATAGGCAACCCAGAGTTCGCTAAACAGCGCCTGGCCAGGATCCTGATCGATTCGCTGCAGCTGCTCCGGGGTCAGATTAAGGTCGTGCTCCAGATCGATATCGCCATAGTTGTCCAGCGACTGTCCCAGTTCCTGCTCGACGCTGGCGCGATTGAGCTGCCAGTGCTGCAGGTAGCCGCGGGCGATCAACTCGTCGATGCTCAGCGGTTCGAACAGATCGGTCTTCGGGCGTGCGGCTGGAGACTGGGCAAATCCTTCCAGCCGATTTCGGGCCACCTGCAGCGCGGTGGCCAGTACTGTGTCGTTGACGATCACCACCGATACGGTGGCCTTGCTGACGCCGTCGATGTAGACCGGCCCGCCTTCCTCGGAGTTGCCTTCGCCGATCACGATCGGATCGGTCAGCGACTGCCCTTGGTATTGATCAACAAAATCGAACAACGGTTGCTGGCCGAGCCCGTGGAGAAACACCGGCTCGTGGTGGTCGAGCACCTTGACGCCGCTGAAGCGACCGGCGGTATCGAGCCCGATCATCAGCTTGATAGGTTTGCCGGCAAACCCGGGTAGGTCGCTCAGGTCGGTGGATTCGTAGGCGTAGCCCAGCAGTTCGTTGAGCTGATAAACCGGGTAGACCGGGTAATCCTGCTGCTTGGGTTCGATGCGGGTGGCTTTGGGAAACAGTTGCTCGATGATGGCCTGGTATTCCATCGCAAACGCCGGACCGTTGCCCAGTAGCAGGCAAAGCGCAAACAGTAGTTGTAGCCAGCCCCTGGCCAGAGGACGGCCGATGCGGTCTCTATGGGTCATCCTGACAAGCCTCTCCCGTCGTTAGTTGTCGTTGTTCGGACGGTGCCTGATTCCATCCTAGAGCGCCGACGGACAACAACAATGACACTTGAGGAGCAAACCTCTACGACTTCGGTAGCAGGAGGTCGAAGGAGCATTATGTCGTGGTAACTGGCGCTATTCCGGTGGTGCTACGACTCGCCGGGCAGAGTTGCAGATCAGGGGCTATCAACGAAGGTGCCGACGGATGCTTACGTCAATCGGGTCTGGTTTCGGGGCACAAATGTGCCCACCGATCCGGTTGCAACTTAAACCATTATCGGCGGACGACAGAGGTCGTAGATCGTCCCAAGCGGAGACTCAGTGCACTAGTGGCAGAGGGGCGCAAGACCTTGAAGGGGCTGCCGTCTGATTAGAAAAGTCGTTTCAAGGCAGTATGTTAGCTCACCTGGCGTGGATTGATACTGGCCGTCGTTGCTGTCCAGATACAGCGATTCCTACCAACGACGAAGGGCCATGTGATGAACAATAAAAACAGTTTACGCCTCCTGTTGCCGTTAGCGGTTGCGCTCGGCATCAGCAGTCAGGCGCAGGCGGCGATCACCATCTATGAACAGGGGGATACCAGCTTCTCAACCGACGGGATGATCAATACCTTCCTGGTCAGTACCGAGGAAAAAACCGCCACCGAAACCAAGAATCAGTCCCGGGTGATGATGGGCTTTCTGCCTAACTGGATTGGCTTCAACTTCGCCAAGCAGGTCGATGATCTGAAGATCGGTGCCCGCTCCTCATTCTGGGTCACTATCAACGACAGCGACCCGATCCGAACTCAGAACTCGACCCACGGCTTTACCGATACCGGTATCGATGTGCGCCAGTTTTACGGCGCTGTGGCGTCGGACTGGGGTGAAGTGCTGATCGGTAAGGACTTCGGACTGTTTAACCGCAGCAATATTCTGGGTGATGAGATCCTGCTCGGCTACGGTCAGACCCATACCGTCACTTCCGATGCGGCCAATGTCTCCTTCGGTAACATCGGTACCGGCTATCTGTATCCGTTCCCGGTTGCACAGATTACCTACCGCAGCCCGGTGATGAGCGGCTTCCAGGTTGCTGCTGGGGTGTTCGACCCGAACAAGAGCTCAACCACCTCGGAAGAGAGCGCGCCACGGTTCGAGGCAGAGGCGACCTATAACGGCGAGTTCGATCAGGGCTCCTACAAGGTCTGGTTAGGTGGCATGACCCAGTCGTCGAAGGAGGTCAGTGGGGGAGGCAAAGTCGACTCCAATGGCCTTTCCTACGGCGCCAACGTTAAGTTCGGTGGTCTGTCGCTGAGCGCTTCGGGTTTTGACGCTACCGGTGTCGGAGCGGCGGGGCTGGGTAATACGGTGACCAGCGACAATGCCGATGTTGACGGCCATCTGCTGCAGGCCTCCTACAGCTTTGGAAAAGAGCGTCTGGTTCTGTCCTACGGCAAGAATAAGGGCGGTACCACGCCGGGTGGCAACGAACTGGATCTGAAGAACCATGCGGTGGCCTGGTTCCACAAGGTTAACGATAACTTCCAGTTGGTGGCCGAGTACGATAAGGCCGAATCCGACTCCAAAGAGGTTCGCTCGATCGCGATCGGTGCCGTGTTGAGTTACTAGGCGCTGAGTGATTAGGGCTGAGCCAGTATCAGCCGTATCGGTGGCGTCTGACCGTTGCCGATGACCGGGGGATCCCCACCCCTGGGTCGCCGGGCTCTGCATCCCCTTCGCAGGCCCGGTTTTTGTGCTGCTGCTTGCGCCCGCAGCCAATCGATAAGTCCGTCGATCTTGTTCGCTGCATAAGCCGCTGATCATTCTTTAATCAGGCCGGTATTGGACTGATATTTTTTACCGATTGATATCGATCCGAGGCATTAGACTAATGTCCCTACTGAAAGTGTTCTTATCATGATCTGAGTCGTTTTCATCGACATAGATCTATCTATACTTCAACAGGATATACGCCCGATGGAGGGTTGTTAGCGGTCAAGGAACTGACCCGCTTCTCCATCGAAAGAAGATTAGCTGAGTCGGTTGCAGTTTTGGCGTATCAGGTAGGATGTATCCGGTTTTGACCGGGACCGATTCACACAGTTAGGGCCTGTCCAATGAGTTTTTCGATTCGATCCCGTTTGACGGTGTTATCCGTCGCGCCGGTTACTATTCTGGCGTTAATTCTGCTGTTGATTACCGCCTGGGAAGCCAGCTCGTTATCCGAGCGTCAATCCAGCTCCGCTGAAACCAGTTTATTGGAACTGAAGAAACAGGAAGTTAAAGCGTATATTGAGGTGGCCTACAGCGCGATCGAGGCATTGTATGAAAGTGGTGCGACCTTAGAGGAAGCCCTGCCGATTCTGCGCAGTATCAAATATGGCAAGAATGGTTATGTGTTCGGTTACAGCGGTAGCGGTGACCGTATATTTATTGGTCAGGGCAATAAAGGAATTGGCGACAACTTCTGGGACCTAACCGACTCCAACGGCAAGAAGTTGATCCAGGAGCTGGTCGCGGCCGGTAAGGCCGGCGGTGGCTATGTGACCTATCATTTCCCCAAGCCGGGCCAGACCGAAGCGGAGCCGAAGCTCTCCTATGCCATTTTCCTCGACCGCTGGGATCTGATGGTGGGTACCGGTTTCTACCTGGACGATGTTAACGAGATCGTCGGTGGCATCCGGCAGACTGCCGATGACAGCCGTACCGGGATGGTTACCACCCTGGCGCTGACCAGTATCGGCTTGTTGGTGTTGACCGTGATTATCGGTGGTCTGATCAGTCGCAGCATCATGCTGCCGTTGAGCCAGATCAGCGACTCCATGGCCGATCTTGCCAAAGGGGACGCCGATCTGACCGCCCGTTTGGATGCGTCCGGCAAGCATGAGTTGGGTCAGCTGGCGGGCAGCTTTAACGCCTTCGTTTCCAGTCTTCAGGATATGATCGGGCAGGTGAGGACGCTGGCTGCCCATGTCACCGATCGCTCGACGGTGATGACTTCACAGATTGTAGAGATCGACGGGCTGCTGAGCGAGCAGAATGCCCAGACCGAACAGGCGGCGGCCGCGATGAGCGAGATGTCGGCGTCGGCCCAGGAGGTCGCCAGCAGTGCAACCGAGGCTGCCGGTTCGGCCTCTGAGGCGGATCAGAATGCCCGCAGCGCCGAGCAGATCGTCACCGACTCGCGCAACGTGGTGGTTGAGCTGGCTGACGATATCAACTCCTCCAACGAGGCGATCAAGCAGCTGGAGGGTAACGTCCATGAGATTGTGTCCGTAGTCGATGTGATCCAGGGCATTGCCGAGCAGACCAACCTGCTGGCATTGAACGCGGCCATCGAAGCGGCTCGGGCCGGTGAGCAGGGCCGTGGTTTTGCGGTTGTTGCCGACGAAGTCCGTACTCTGGCGACCAAGACCCACAGTAGCACCGAAGAGATTCACGCCATGATCGAGAAGCTGAAGCAGGGCTCCTCGACCTCGGTCGCGGCGATGCAGCAGAGTTTCGATCGCAGTCACGAGGCGGTGGAAAAATCAGAGGCTGCTTCGGCGGAACTGCAGAAGATCGCCGACAATATCAATCGGATGCAGCAGGTTAACGACGTGATCGCCACCGCGGCCAACGAGCAGAACCAGGTCAGTGATGATATCGCCCAGCGGATCGTTGCGATCTCGGACCAATCGGTTCGCTCGGTGGATATCGCCCAACAGAGTCGCTCGGCCGGTGATGAACTGGCTCGCGACGCCGACAGCCTCAGTGTGCTGGTCGGTCGTTTCCGGATCGATTGATCGTACTCGTCCAGCTCTCTCAACGGCGCCTTCGGGCGCCGTTTTTGTTTGGATTCAAACCCTTCGATGAGTTGGCAGCAGACCATATCGGGCCGGTGCAGAGCGCTTCGGACGGAGGGTCGTTAATCCATGCTCCACAAATGGTCTTAGCGAAAAGGGTCGGAAGTACTATGGTGTCGGTTGTGGTTCCGACCCTAGAATCTGCACAAAGGGATTAGACCGGGAGAGACTGTGCTAGCTACCCAACCACTTGGCGAACAGCTCAGAAAAATGCCCCGTGCGGGGGTGCTGACCAGTGTGACCCACGACCAGGATGTCGAGGCGGCAGCGCAACAGCTGTATGCCGAACTGACCATTTGCCCCCTGAGCCTGGTGCTGTTTTTCTGCGCCAGCCACTATGATCTTGAGGCCCTCTCCAGCGCCTTACAGCGTCGCTTTGGGGAGATTCCGCTGGTCGGTTGCACCACGGCCGGTGAGATTGGAACCGATGGCTACATCAGCGGCAGCATCAGCGCGATCGGGTTCTGTGAACAGGACTTTGCCATCGAGGCCGCGCTGGTCAACAACCTGGCCGACTTCAGTTTCTCCGATGCTCAATCGTTGGTACATGGCATTCTTGACGGCTGCCAGTCTCGCCAGGTCGCACCGATTAAGGGCCACTCCTTCGCGTTGGCGCTGCTGGATGGGCTGTCGGTGCGTGAAGAACAGCTGCTCAACGTTCTGAACGCCCACCTGGGTAGCATCCCATTACTGGGTGGCTCCGCCGGCGATGACCTCTACTTCCGCGATACCCATGTCTATTTTGAAGGCCATTTTCACTCCGATGCGGCGATCTTGATGGTGGTCAACAGCCGCTGCAGTTTTGAAGTCTTCAGTATCGATCACCTGAGCGATACCCGTGACAAACTGGTGGTCACCGAGGCCGACAGCTCCGAGCGTCGGGTCTACGAATTCAACGCGGTACCGGCGGCCCAGGAGTACGCCCGTACCATCGGGTTGGAGATTGATCAGCTGACCCCGGAGGTGTTCGCGATGAACCCGTTGTCGGTGCGGATCGGTGATCGGTTCTATTCGCGCGCGATCCAGAAGGTCAACGACGATCTGAGCCTGACGTTTTACTGTGCGGTCGAGACCGGCATCGTACTGACCCGGGCCCGTTGCGGCGATATGGTGCAGGGGTTGGAGCAGTTGTTTGACGATATCGAGCGCAAGATCGGTCCGCCGCAGTTGGTGATCGGCTACGACTGTATTTTCCGTCGCCTGGAGTCGCAGCAGCTGGGGTTGGACGAGTCGATCCGACGGATCTTCCAGCGCTATCGGGTGCTGGGCTTCAATACCTACGGTGAACAGCTTGATGGGATGCATCTGAACCAGACTTTCACCGGGGTGGCCCTGGGGGGATGCGACGGTGAGCAGCGCTAAGATTGAAACCCTGGCAGGCGTTGACGCCTCCGCTTCCCAGAATCCGGCATTGCTGCAGGAGCTGGAGCAACTGCGCGAAGATAACCGGAGGCTGCGCAAGATCAACCAGGCGTTGATGGAACGGGTCGAGTCGGGGCCCAGTCGTAGTGAAGGCGCCTACGGCAGTTTTGAACACGCGGTGTTTCTGGCCGAGCAGGTGCGTGATCGAACCGATGCGCTTAACAGTGCATTGGAGGAGATCAAGCTCAGCAACCAAGCGTTGAAGCTGGCCAACGCCGAGGCGCAGACTGCCCATCTGAATCTTCAGGAAGCGATAGAGAGTATCTCCGACGGTTTCGTTCTCTACGATCGAGACCGCCGCCTGTTGTTGGCCAACTCCAATTTCAAAACGTTTTGGGAAGCCTGCGGAATTCAGATCCGGGCCGGGATGCATTACGAAGAGATTCTTGCACTGGCCAAGAAACGGCGTCTGATCGAGCGCTACTACGGCGATGATCTCGACACCGGCGGCTCGCCGCTGGGTGACGGCAAAGTGGTGCGGATGCGCGGTGGCAGCTGGATGCAGGTGAGTCAGCGGCAGACCGGCGATGGTGGTCTGGTGGTGCTGTACAAGGATATCTCGGCGCTGATCGAGAACGAACGGGCATTGCGCGAGCGGGCCCTGGCGAACAAGTCCAAGGTGTTGCAGCACACCCTCGATAACCTGTCCCAGAGCGTGGTGCTGGTCAATCGAAAAAATCAGGTGGAAGCCTGGAATCGGCATTTCAGCCAGCTGATCGGGGTCGAGTTTGATCGCATCAAGGCCGGTGACTCCTTCAGTGCGCTGATGGCCGATACCGAAGTCTCCGATCTGAATCCGGCCAGTCGCGATTCGAGGGGCCAGCCCTGCCTGCGGCAGGAACAAGCGCTGTCCGATGGCCGTATTCTGGAGATCTGCAGCCACCCGCTTCCCAGCGGAGAGTTCGTCAATACCTATACCGATATCACCGAGCGCTCGCGCGCGGTGTTGGCGCTGGAGCGCAGCGAGCAACGTATCCGGCTGATCACCGATGCGGTGCCGGCTCTGATCGCTTACGTCGATAAACAGCTGCGGTTCGAGTTTACCAACCGTGCTTACGAGGCGTGGTACGGCTGGGAGCGTGAAGATATTCTGGGCCAACAGCTCGACCGGGTTGTGCCGCCGCAGCAGCTGGCCAAGCTGCAACCGTACATCGAGCAAGCCCTGGCTGGCGAGCAGGTAAGTTTTGAGATCGCCGACCCCTCCAGCGACGGTGAAGACCGTTATGTGATCAAGAACTATCGCCCCCAGCGCGACGCCGAAGGTCGGGTGCAGGGGTTTTATGTGCTGGTCCACGATATCACCGAACAGCGTCGCAGCGCCGAAGCCCTGGCTCAATCGCATCAATTGCTGGAGCAGCGGGTGGAGGAGCGTACCGTCGAGCTGACCGAGGTTAACCACCAGTTGGTACAGGAGATTGACGAACGACGGCTGATCGAAAAACGGTTATTGGAAGCCAAGAAGGAGGCCGAGCAGGCCAATCACTCGAAGACTAAGTTCCTGGCCGCCGCCAGCCATGATCTGCTGCAGCCAATGAATGCGGCGCGGCTGTTTTCGGCCTCGTTGCTGGAGCATCGACTGGAGGACAAAACCCGGGCCCTGGTTCAGTCGCTGAACTATTCGCTGGAGGATGTCGAAACCCTGCTGGCCGCGCTGGTCGATATCTCCAAGTTGGATGCCGGGGTGGTGACGCCCGATGTCACTGCGTTCAGCGCCAATGATCTGCTCGCCAACCTGGCCAACGAATACCAGACCCTGGCGGCCCAGAGTACGCTGCAGTTTGACTGGGTCGGCTCGTCGGCGGTGATCGATACCGACAGTCAGCTACTGGCGCGTATTCTGCGCAACTTCCTCAGCAATGCGCTGCGTTACACCGAACAGGGCCGGATTCTTCTCGGTTGCCGTCGTCGTCACGACGGGCTGTCGATCGAGGTCTGGGATACTGGCATCGGTATCGCCGCCGACAAGCTCGAAGAGATCTTTGTCGAGTTCAACCGGGTGCGTCATAACAACTCGGCCCAGGATAAGGGGTTGGGTCTGGGGCTGGCGATCGTCGATAAGATGTCGCGTATTCTCGGCCACCAGGTCAGTGTGCGTTCGACTCCGGGACGGGGATCCTGCTTCTCGGTGCTGGTTCCTTACGGTGAGCCGGCTGCACCGGAGTTGCGCAGCCCGCCGCTGCAGAGTGCCCATTGGCAGCAGCTGGCCGATCAACAGCTGCGCCATCGACGGGTGCTGGTGCTCGATAATGATCATGCGATCTGCGAAGCGATGCAGTTGCTACTCGAAGGCTGGGGCTGCGAGACGGTCAGTGCGCTGGGCTATGATGAGGTGTTGGCACAGCGTGAGGAGTTGACCGGGCTGGATCTGGTGATCGCCGACTACCACCTGGATGACAATCGTACCGGGTTGGAGGCCGTGGCGCGGATTCGGTCCGAATTGGGGGTGTTGGCGCCGGTATTGATGATCACCGCCAACTACAGCAACGATCTGAAGCAGCAGGTACGGGCGTTGGGATATCGGCTGATGAATAAGCCGGTCAAACCCGCCAAGCTCAAGGCGGTGATGCAGCACCTGATTGGCTAGATCGGCGCTGCGATGCGGTGTTGGCAGTCTGTTTGAGAGTCCCTGTTGAGCAACTCCTCAGTCGGTCTCGCCGTTGATCGCCAGTAATTCGACTTCGAAAATCAGGGTCGAGCCCGGCGGAATCGAGCCCGCGCCGCTGTTGCCGTAACCCAGCTTGCTGGGAATATAGAGCCGGCTCTTCTCGCCGACCACCATCTGTTGCAAGCCTTCGGTCCAGCCGGGAATAACCTGGTTCAGGCCGAACTCGATCGGTTCGCCGCGCTCGACCGAGCTGTCAAACACCGAACCGTTGATCAGGGTACCGTGGTAGTGGACCTTGACCTTGTCCCTTGGCCCCGGACGACGGTTGCCACTGCCGCTCTGGATCACTTCCATCTGCAGGCCCGAGTCGCTGCTCAGAACCCCTTCGCGTTGTTGGTTCTGGATCAGAAACTCATCCCCCAGACGAACGTTTTCGGCCGCTGCCTTGGGGTTGTTGGCAAAACGGTTGAACAGCACAAACAAAACAATGATGGCGACCAGAACCAGAATCAGCTGCAGCACGGTGTTCTCCTGAGGGGCAATGCAAATCGGAGCGTTATTGTGCCACGGCGTTGCCGTGGATGAGAACACCGACCGCTGCGAGGCCTGGCCTAGGTTGGAGCGGTGGCTAGGTTACGACTTTGCCAAAGTCACAATGGTGCCTAAGTCGGAACGGACTTTTCGTAGACTTTGACGCTTGCGACGGCGACCGGATGGAGTGCCTGCGGCCTCCTTGGTCGGTTCAGCGCTTCAGGTATTGGTTGAAATCGATATTGCCGGCGGACAGCACCGCCTGAATCCGATTATGGACATTGAGCTTGCGTAGGATCGCCGATACATGCGCTTTAACGGTGGTTTCTGCAATGCAGAGGTTGTAGGCGATCTGCTTGTTGGACTCGCCGTTTGCCATTCGCTCCAGAACCAGCAACTGACGACGGGTCAGGCTGTTGAGCATCTCCGGCGGGATCTGATTTTCATCCTGGCGGCGACGGGTTCGGCTGTTGTCGCTCGATGCCCGGATGACGTCCGAGGGTAGGTAGACCTGGCCGGCCAACACCTGTTCCAACGCCTGGGTCATTCTGTCGCGAGGCAGGGATTTGATGATGAAGCCCACGGCACCGTAGGTCATCGCCTGCAGCACGATGTTCTTGTCCTCTTCGGCGGAGATGATCACCACCGGAATGGTGGGGGCTTCGTTGCGCAGCTGCATCAGGCCGTTAAGGCCGTACATCCCCGGCATATTCAGATCCAGCAGGATCAGATCCAGGTCGTCGTGTTCCTCGGCCAGTGCCTGGGCGCCTTCGAGGTTTTCCGATTGCAGGATTTCGGCATCGGGGTAGCGGGCGCGGATCACATCGGCGATCGCTTCGCGAAAAAGAGGGTGATCGTCAGCAATGAGTAGCTTATACACGGAAGACTCCAAGGGCTGGGTATCGTCTATCTGTCCGTCGATAGCGTCATTCTGACCTATTTTGTCGGTGGCTGAAAACTGCCGGGAGGGCTGAGTGCCGAGATTCGGTCGATTGTCGGCCGGATTGGACGGCTGAATCGGGGGCTGGAGCGATTGCATCGTTTAACTCCTTCTGCACTTCTTATTATATGAGTCCATTAGAACCCTAAATGCGATAAATCAACATGCTACCTTCGGGCGCAAAAAAGGGGTCGAAAGTACTATGCCGGTAACCAAAAGGCATCGTTAGGCTGGTTTTATGGCGTAGCTGCGGGCCAATACCTGCATAGCAGATCGAGCAGCTGCACGAGAGAAACCCTGGAGGCGATAGTGATGCAAACTGCCGCTAAGGTGCTGTTACCGAGCCGCTCCCTGTTGATGCTGGTTATCGCATTGTGGCTGTCATGGCCGTCAACCGCTACGGCCGATCGAGCGTCGATCCGGGTAGCCGCGTTGAAATTCGGGACCCTGAATTGGGAACTGAATACCATCAAAGAACAGGGCTTGGACCAGGCTCAGGGATTTGATCTGCACGTTATCCCGTTGGCCGGGTTGAGTGCCACTCGGACCGCGCTGCTCAGTGGTTCGGCCGATGTGATTGTGGCCGATTGGATCTGGGTCAACCGTCAGCGCCAACAGGGGCAGGCATTACAGTTTATGCCTTTTTCCACCGCCATCGGCAAGGTGGTTCTGGCTAGGGATAGTGCCATCCGTTCGCTCGAAGATCTGCGCGGCAAGCGGCTCGGGATCGCCGGTGGCGCGGCCAGCAAGGGCTGGTTGTTGTTGCAGGCGAGAGCGCAGCAGCTAGGGGTCGATCTGAAGGTCGAGACCGAGCAGCAGTTCGGCGCGCCGCCGTTGCTTAACGCCGCCTTGGAGCAGGGTCGAATCGATGCCATCGTTACCTTCTGGCACTACGCCGCACGATTCGAGGCTAAGGGCTATCCGATCCTGACCGATCTGAAGTCGATCAGTGCTGAGCTGGGATTGCGTACCGATCTGCCGATGCTGGGGTTTGTCTTCAAACAGGCATGGGCTGAGCAGTATCCGCAGCTGGTGGCTGGCTTGCACCGGGCATCGACTGACGCCAAAACCTACCTGCAACAGCAGCAAGCGGGTTGGCGATCGCTGCGGCCGATGATGAAAGCTGGCGACGATCAAGTCTTTGAGCAGTTGCGGCTGGGTTATCTGGCCGGTATTCCGGGGCCGATCAAGACGGAACAGGTCGATGATGCAGCGCGCATGTTCGCCCTGTTGTATCAGGTTGGTGGTGAACGCTTGATGGGGCGTGCAGAGCATTTTGACCGGGCCGGCTTCTGGGGCGTCGATGGTGATCGTTAAACCGCATCGATGCGGACCACGGCGATGAGTCACAGTCGTTCCAGCTCGGCGAGCGGCGCGGACTTAAGCGGCTCGTTTAGCGCGGCCGCAGCGCTGGGACGTCGTTGGGGCTGGCAACCGCTGATCTTTATCGGATTGATCGGCGCCTGGCATCTGCTGGCCGTGTTGTTGCAGCAGCCGTTATTGCCGCAGCCGTCAGAGGTGTTGGCGACTATCTGGCAGCACTATCAACGTGGCGAGCTGATGGCGCATCTGGGGGCGACCCTGGAGCGGGTGGCGATCAGCTTCGTGTTGGCGATGCTGTTGGGCTCGATCATCGGCATTGCCATGGGGCTGTACCCCGGCTGCAATCGGGGGCTGGACCCGCTACTGATAACCGGTCTCAATATTCCGGCGTTGGTGGTGATACTGCTGCTGTATATCTGGTTGGGGATGGGCGAGTTGGCGGCAATTGCTGCCGTGGTGATCAACAAGGTACCCAATGTGGTGGTAACTTTGCGCGAAGGTGCCCGCTGTCTGGACCCGCAGCTAGATGAGCTGGCACGGGTCTACCGCTTATCGCGTTGGAAGCGACTGACCGCGCTGTTGTTACCGCAGCTGGCACCCTATTTTCTGATCGCTGCCCGTTCGGGGTTGGCATTGATCTGGAAGATTGTGCTGGTGGTCGAGCTGCTGGGACGTAGCGATGGGGTCGGCTTTCAACTCCACCTGGCTTTTCAGATGTTCGATGTACCGATGATTCTGGCCTACAGCTTCAGCTTTATCGTAATCGTCTATCTGATTGAATGGCTGGTGCTGCAGCCGCTGGATCGCCTGCAGCAACGCTGGCGTAAGGTGGATCTGGATGCTTGAATTGCAACTGGACAGCAAAGTCTATGGCGGCAAAAGGCTGTTCGACCACTTCAGTCTGTCTCTGCGGCCGGGGGAATTTCTCTGTCTGCTGGGGCCATCCGGCTGTGGCAAGACCACGCTGATCAATCTGTTGGCGGGGCTGGACCGACGCTTTCAAGGACAGCTCAAGGCTAACGGCTCGCTACGGCGTCCCGGCGCCATCGGCTACATGTTTCAACAACCCCGGTTATTGCCCTGGTACACGGTAACGCAGAATCTGGAGCTGGTAGCCGAACCGGCCCGGCGGGAGTTGATCGAGCCGATGCTGGCGTCGATGGGGTTGTCCGATAGCGCTGGCCTATACCCCAATCGTCTATCCCTGGGGATGGCGCGGCGGGTGGCCCTGGCTCGGGCGTTGATCAATCGACCGCAGCTGTTGTTGATGGATGAACCCTTTGTCTCGCTGGATCCGCCCACGGCGAAACAGATGCGTGGGCTGATCCAGCAGGTTCGTCAGCAGCATCCCGAGACCGCCATGGTATTGGTGACCCACGACCTTGAGGATGCCCTGGAACTGGCCGATCGAATTCTGGTCCTCGGCGACAGCCCAACCCGAGTGGTTTACAGCTGGCCGCAGCGTCAATGTGTTGCCACTGGTTCCCAAGAGTCGACAGGCCGCGAGCATGAATCGCTGCGGCAGCAGTTGCTGGCACACTACCGGTTAGAGCGCTAAGCAAGTTGCAGCAGCTCGGATAGGCTTAATCGCAGGTTCCTGTTGTCATCGACAGGGTTTAGTCGGACTACTGACTCGATGAGAAACGGCGCCGCCAGCGTTCGGCTCGTAACTGATCGCGCTGTTCGTAGCACCGTATTGCCGATTCCAAATCCATGCTGAAGTTGTCTTCATTGTCCTTTGCCAAGGCGGTTAAGCGCATGGTGTACCAGGCCGTTATCCCGCCCGGTGGGGTGGTGTTGAAGCGGGGAAAGTGAACCTCGTCGGCGGTCGGCTTCAGCCACTGCCTCGCAAGGCTGGGGTTCAAGGCCAGTGCCCGGGCCATTCCAATCATATCGGTCTCGCCGCTCCCGAGGGCGGCGACGGCTTGAGGCCGGTTTTTAAACCCTCCCGTCGTCACGATAGGGATCTTGGTCAGTTGTTTGGCCTGGCTGGCAAAGTCGATGAAATAGGGGCCATCAGTGGCGGCATCGGAGCTGGAGGTTGCGCCGGGGAAGTAGGTACCACCGCTGATTTCAATCAAATCAATCGAGGTTCTATCTAGAATACCGATAACCTCAAGTGCTTCTTGTTGGCTCAAGCCACCCTCCAGTTGATCGGACGAGTTGATCTTGATTCCGATCGGGAAGTGGGGGCCGACAGCGCCGCGTACCTTCTCGATGATATCAACAATGACTCTGGCGCGTGCGTCGACGGAACCGCCGTATTGATCCTGGCGACGATTAAACAGTGGTGATAAAAACTGGCTGAGTAAGAACCCATGGCCAGCATGAAGCTGGAGGCCGCTAAAGCCCACCGCTTTTGTCAGCAGTGCCGCGTTGGTATAAACGGCCGGCAATTGCTGGATTTCAGATAAGCTCATCCCGGCGCAGCTAAAACTGCCAACCCTAAGTGCCGAAGGGCCTTTGGGTTGGCTGATCAGCGGGGCCGCCAGCGCGCCGGCGTGGCCGATTTGAGGCCAGATATGGGTGTCGTTGATGGATCCTCGTGCCGCTAACTCCGATAACGCTTGACGGTTGGTGTTAGGACCCAGCACCAGGTTTCCCGGCTTCTCGGGGTAGCGAGGGTCCACCTGTACCTCGCCGATGATCGATAGGGCGACGCCACCTTCTGCCCATCGCTCGTACAGCCGGGCCTGTTCCAAGGTCGCGTTGCCTTTGCCATCGGCCAGGGAGTCGGACATGGCGGATTTCAGCAGCCGATTTTTCAGTATCGCACCGCAGGGAAGCCTGAGGGACTGCCCGAGCCGTATGGCTTTGCGCTGGATATCGGGCTTCTGAGTCTCGGTGAGTTTGAGGCTAGTCGCCGTTGCTTCGTTGTTAATCATCGTCGTTACCTATCCAGGCTGGGATTGCGTTGGCTATCGCGGTTATGCCAGAGCTGCAACGACATGATTAAGGAATGTTGATAAAGTAAAAACAGCGTAATTAAATAAACACTATTAAGTAATGCTTAATAATGAATACCTCAGATCTGAATCTGTTTGTTCGAATTGCAGAAACCGGTAGCTTGACCGAGACAGCCAAACAGCTGGGAATCACGACGGCGGCAGCCAGCTTTGCTCTACGGCGACTGGAGAAAGCGTTGGAGCTACAGCTGTTTATCCGAACGACCCGGCAGCTGAGAATCACGCCTCAGGGGGAGCGGTTTCTGTTTCATTGCCGCAAGGCCCTGGATTCGCTGGACCTGGGCGTGTTGTCGGCTCAGGAGATGCTGAATGATGTCAGGGGAGAGTTGCGGCTCTGCGCATCATCGGACCTGGGTCGCAATATTGTCTTACCCTGGCTGGACGAAATGATAGGGCGTTATCCATCGTTATCGGTTGACTTCCATGTGGGTGACTCGCTGTCCAACTTCTTCCTCGATCAGATCGATGTGGCGCTCAGGTATGGAAAGCCTCAGGACTCCACGTTGGTGTCATTTCATATTGCCACGATCGATAGAGTAACCTGCGCCTCACCCTCGTATATCGCCCAACATGGCGAACCGCAGCACCCGGATGAGTTAAGAAACCACAACTGCCTGCTTTATCGATTGGATGGCAGGTTGTTTGATCGTTGGGACTATACCGATGAATCCGGACGCTACCGGGTTAAGGTCGATAGCAATCGGATCAGCAACGATACCGATATTGTCAGACGCTGGGCTATCGCGGGGCAGGGAATCGCCCATCGGTCACGCATCGATATCCAATCTGACCTGCGCAAAGGGAGATTGGTACCGCTGCTGTCGTCGTACCATTCACCTCCGGTTGAACTTTACCTGCTTTGCCCGAGCAGGAAGCAGGTGACTCCGGCGGTGATCGCTTTTCGTGAGATGCTCAGAGAGAAATGCCGTCTCTTGCTGGAGGCTTGATGTCGTTTCCTGAGCCGATGGCTGACTGACTGGATATGTAGACTGGTTCTTTATTTGATAGGTGGATCGAGATCATGAGTGCAATTATCGACCTGGAACTGTTGCTGCGATCGATGTCGCCACAGCTACAGGATACAAGCTATGTCTTTTGCCGTGTCGACGGTACGGTGGCCGAGCATCTCTCTCTGGACCCTCTAGCAACCTTCCGTGAAGATGAAGGTTTAACCTTGGTGCTGGAACAGCGGCGGGCCCTTGAAGCTGGACTGGGTTTCGAAGGTGTCTTCCGGATGATTACCCTTAGCGTGCATTCCAGTCTCAATGCAGTCGGGCTGACCGCGGCGGTTTCGAGTCGGCTGGCCGAGCGGGACATCAGCGCCAATGTTATCGCAGCCTATTACCATGACCATATCTTCGTACCGCATCACCAAGCGGAGGCTGCGTTAGCCGCTCTTGAGCAGCTGAGCGATGACTCTGACTGAGCGGCCGTGGGGAGGATTGGTCTTTTCTTATCTACCGGGCGGAACCGCTCAACTCTCGCCATGAATGAAAATCAATCTTTTTAATTTATGTCGGAAAATTTTACATGTGACAGCCTGGTTGATCATAGGTTTTCTTCAGGTTGATCATATATTCCTAATTTATATTGATGAAATAGTATCGGGCATGGATTTTGCTTTGGGATGAGTTATGACCTGTAGTAGGACAGGATTGTCTTGAAGTAGGAGAGGCCCGAGATGGATAAAGCTCGATTTTTACTAGCTGTTATCGCCTTAAGCAGCACTGCCGTGCACGCTGTCCCCGTAACCTATTCAACTACCGGAGCCACAATCACCTATGATGGTGAGACCGGCTCTTATGAGTATTCGTCTGGCGTGGCCGAATTTGATGCTGCTTACAATGCGGCGGGTGTTGCGCCGGTTTTGAAGGCAAATGGTGAGCCAACAACCACCTCGAATTCTGATCTGAATGACTACGTCAACGTTTTTGGCGCTTCGTCATCGATGTTCAAGATTACCAGAATTACCGATCTTGGTGACCGAAACATTTCCGGGGACGAAAAGACAGTATTCAGCGGAGCAATTACTTCAACCTCCACAGTTGGAGAAATTATAGATCCACAATCCAGTGGGGATCCCGAGAGTCCCGGAACTGTGATGGATAATCTCGGTGATTGGAATGATGGGCTATTGAATGGCGAACTCATCACCAAGGGGCAAACGAGTTACTACTTTGATCCGCTGATGTTTATCACTGCTGACCAGCTAAATGATAAAGGAACAGGAGTTGATCCTGGCTATATCCGTTTGGGTGGCGCTGAAACTGATGGTAATTCAATCGATATCGAATATAGCACCATCGGCTCGGGGAGCGATTCTATAAGTATCGGTGAGCTACTCAATATAACTTTCTCCTGTACAGATAGTGATTGCGGCACCGGAACTTGGGCTATTGATGTTTTCCCCGAAGCGTTGCAAGTCGGTGGAGATCTGTTAGGAGAGGATGCATTCTTTGATCACCTTGATTTTCTGGTTAAGGCGGGAAACGGTTGGGGCGTCATCGACTTCGACTTTAATATCTTGGCTAGCGGATTAGATGGGATCTTGTTTACCGATGATGATTTGATCGAGTTTGACGTGCCGTACTTGATAGAGGGTACTTTTGATACCAAGTCGACGGGCTTCGGAAGTGGCATATCCGGCATTAGTATCTGGGCGCGAGATCCTGACGCGTCGACCGATATCCCCAATCCCGGCACCCTACTGCTGTTAGGCATTGGCTTGGCCGCATTGCGAACTTCAGTCGCGCGTCGATCCAAGCGATGATCAGGTATCAGGACTCCTCCCTCGGCTTTGGCTTCTGACGCGGAGCCGGGGGGAAGTTCGCCTGATCCGTTAGATCTTAGTGGTATTTTTGCCTCCGAACCCAGAGGAATTAACACAGGGGGAGGCGTTTTTGCTTTATAATTGGCTGGATTTTCAGTCCCTTAGCTTCGTACTAAGGGCTGTCGCTTCTCAGGACAACGAAGTACCGGCCAAATGGATAGGATGTTCCGCTCTCCTTCGACAATTACAGGCTCAACCTGGACATATCATCCGACTTTCCCGCTGTTGTTAGCTTTTTTCCTGATCTTGGTATCGGCTCCCAGTCTTGCTCTGACGCTGACGGATGAGGAGCAGCGCTGGCTGGATACTCATCCAGAAATTCGAGTCGGCGAAACAGCCCATTTCCAACCCCTGCTAATCCAGCGTCCAGATAACAGCCTACAGGGTATTCTTCCTGATACCTTTGATATCCTCGGCCGCCAACTGGGTGTTCGTTTTGTGTTTGAGGCGGACGATTGGTCCAGGGTTCTGGATCGAGTTAAATCGCGCCAACTTGATATCGTCGGGGCGATGAACCATGAAACGGCCCAGGGGCTTGGCTTTCATAGCGTTCCGTCGCCGATAAATTTCTCTACCCTGGTGTTTGCACATAAGAACCGAAACTTTGTCTACGACGGGGATAGAAGTTTCAAGGGGCTCCGGGTCGCATACCATCGAGACAAACGACATATCCAGCGCTACCTGGAGAAGCATCTGGACGGCGGATTGCCGCCTCTGGCCACTGATACCACGGAGCAGGCTTTTTACGCCTTGGTCAGCGGTCAGGCTGACGTGGTTGTGGGTATGAATCTTGACAGTTATCACCTGACCCGCAACAGCATACTCGAGGTCGAACCGATCCACGTGCTCAGCGGCTTGGACCCGAACAGTGTGATCGCTTTGCGGGAAGACTATGGCATCCTTGCCGGGATCTTGAACAAAGCGGTGGCCGAATTTCCGCTAAAGGAGAGTGAGCGGATTCTTTCCCGCTGGACCTGGTCTCAGCAAGCCCCGATGCCACGGATTCAATATAACGCAGAGGAAAAAGCCTACCTGGCAGCCCACCCCGTGCTGCGGGTTCAGAACCTTACCACCTTCCCTCCGTTCAACTATAACGACGGGGGAGAACCCGTTGGCTACAGCATCGACTATATGAATCTGATGGGGACACTGATGGGTGTCCGGATCGAGTATGTCAGTCACCGGCCCTGGCACGAGTACCTTGAGATGCTCAAGACCGGGGAGCTGGATGTTATTCCCCATATCGCCGTGACAGATGAGCGGCGCGAGTTTATCGATTTCACGCCCTTTAACCATGTTGAGTACACCTCTGCGCTGGCGGTTCGCAGAGGCCAGCAGATTGCCCGACAGGAGGATCTGCAGAACAAGGTCATCGCCGTGGCCAAAAAGACCTTTCTGCACGCCTACCTGGCCAACAATTACCCCAACCAGGCTCTGCTGCTGACCGCATCCACCAGCGATGCGGTGAAGGCGGTTGCGTCGGGTAAGGCCGATGCGGTAATCGGAAGCTTGCCGGCATTGAATTACTACATCGAGAAACTCTGGCTTAGCAATGTGGAGGTAGCCGAGGCGGAGGGGTTCGACCTTCCCGTGAAGACCCAGTTACCGATGGGGGTCGCCAAGGGCAACACGCTGCTGAAAAGTATCCTGACCAAGACGGCGGCAGCGATCAGCTACCGTCAGGTGTCGGAGTTGAAACGTAAATGGATGCATGCAGATGCTGGTCACGCAGAGCAGAAGGATCTCAATCCGCAGGAGAGGGCCTATCTGGCCGATAAAGGCCGGCTGACACTCTGTATCGATCCAAGCTGGATGCCGTTGGAGGCGCTCGAAAATGGGAAGCATACGGGGATTGCGGCGGATTTCTTTACTCGCTTTAAGCGTTTGATCGACCTTCCTATGGAGGTGAGGGCGACCAATAGTTGGCAGGAATCGCTGCAGGCGGGCCGCAATGGCGAGTGTGATCTGTTTCCTTTGATCATGGATACCCCGCAAAGGCGCAGCTTTCTCAGTTTTACCCAGCCCTATCTGCAGACTCCTTTGGTACTGACTACAGCTGTTGAGGCCCCTTTTATCAGTGATATCTCGGGACTGAAGGGCAAAACCGTGGGGGTGGTGAAGGATTACGCCTTCGGGGGCAGCCTGCAGCGTCGATTCCCCGAGCTGAAATTCATCGAAGTTAAAGATATTGCCGACGGCTTGCAGCGGGTGGCCAATGGAACCCTGTTTGGCTACGCGGATTCGTTGGTATCGGCCGGTTATTGGATCCAGGATAACTACATCGGCCAGCTCAAAGTTTCGGCCGAGTTTGAGGAGACCTGGGCGCTGAGTGTGGGGGTGCGAAAGGGCGATCAGCTGCTTCGAGCGATCTTCGATAAGGCGATCAACCAACTGACGCCCGATGATCATCACGACATCGTCAATCACTGGATTTCGTTCAAGTACCAGAAGGGGATCGATTGGCGGATGACGCTGGCCTCCCTGCTCAGTGTCGTGATCCTGTTCAGCGCGATCCTGGTCTGGTACGGCCGGATCAACCGCAAACTGCGCGAAGAGGTCCAGCTGCGCCAGCGGGCGGAAAATCAGGCCCTGCTGCTTGCCAATACCGATCAATTAACCGGGCTGCTGAATCGGCACGCCAGCGAGAGCCTTCTGAATCAAGAGATGGCTCGTCGGCGTCGGGCCAACAGTCCGGTCTGTATCCTGTTGCTGGATATCGATCACTTCAAGTCCGTCAATGATCACTTTGGCCACCGGGTCGGCGACGAGGTGCTTAAGCTGCTGAGTCAACGCCTGGTGCCGTTGATGCGTGAAACCGATCATCTGGTGCGCTGGGGGGGCGAGGAGTTTCTGATTCTGGCGTCCGATACACCGCTGGAGCGGGCCGTTCATCTGGCCGAGAAGCTACGACGGGCGGTGGAGGCTATCCACACTGATGAGCTACCGAGGTTCACCGTCAGTATCGGTGTGGCGGAATTCGAGCTCGGACAAAACTTCAATCAATGGTATGAAACTGCCGACAAGGCGCTTTATCAAGCCAAGGCTTCCGGACGGAACCGGGTGCATCCGGATCGGGCCGAAGTGGACCTCAGAGTTCAAAACCCGATGCGACTGCAGTGGAAAAACGAATACTCATCGGGCAGCGATGCGGTAGACGGGCAGCATCAGCACCTGTTCGAAGAGGCCAATCGGATGATTGAATTGATGGTCGAGGGGGCCGATAAGGCCCAGGTCACTACCCAAATCGGCCAACTGTTAGAGTTCATAGAGGAACACTTCCGCGATGAAGAGCGGCTGTTGGAGGAGGTGGGCTACCCGGAGGCAAACACCCATGCCAACGAACATCAGGTGCTTATCCGCCGAGGCTATGAGCTGTTGTCGGATTTTAATCGGGGCTTGATCGACAACAACAGGATCATCTATTACCTGACCCAGGAGGTTATCACCAATCACCTGCTGATCAGTGATGCCCGGTTCTTTGCCTGGGTTCGCTAATTACTGGGGGCGGTAGTTTCTGGCGTTCGGTAAATATCCGTGTTCTGGCCGGTTTGATCGGCTGCGGGCTTATCACTTAGTCGAAATTTACCCCAATTGGATCAGGCCGAGCCTTGCTTGCCGCTGGCAGAATCGACACAGTGTTGGTTGTGAGAATCCGGGTTCAAGCCCCGTCGAAAACGCTCAGCCCAGGAATGAACAGTGATCATAGAGTGGAGTGACGAACTCAGTATCGGTATCCCTGAGATCGACGTAGAGCATAAATTTTTGGTGGCCCTGGTCAATGGCCTGCACAGTAAAATCCTGGCGAATGATTCGCAGCAAAGTCTGGCGGAAACCTTTTCTCATCTGATCCGCTATACGGAGAAGCACTTCCACAATGAAGAGGCCGTGATGCGGGCGATCGGCTTTCCGCTTCTGCAACGCCATCAAGACCAGCATTTAGATCTGGCCGATCACGCCACCGAACTGTCCCGAATGTATCTCTCCGGGGCCAAGTCGATTGACCTGGAGCTGCTGGAGTTTCTGAAGGACTGGATCGCTCACCACATCCTGATCGAGGATAGCAAGATCGCCGATTACCTGGATGGGCGTGATTTGCCGGAAAACTGGGGCTATACCGCTGCGTTCTCAAGCGAGTCTGACAGCTGCTTCAAAATTTGCAGCTTTTGCGGCAAAACCTGGCGAAATCTGGATGAGTTTGTGGCGGACGGGGACAAGCAGTTGCTGGACTGCATGATTGATCAGAAGAATCACTACTTCAATCTGTTCCTGTTCAACTGTTGCTGCGGGACGACTTTAGCTATCCCTTTGTTTGATTTCGTCAAACTCAATCCCGATGAGTTCTATCTGGAAGAAAACAAGGGCAAACCGAACAAGCCCGGCTACTGCCTTAGCCCTGAAGATCCCTGTTTGGCGAAATGTGCTTGCCACTACACCTCCCAATTGCTTGATCAGCTGAAGCTGCCCAAGTCGGATTAGGGTCCAAACCAGGCGAAAGCTAGGTCCTCCAGATTCTACATAACTACAGGAAAGTCACGGTAAAGCTGACAAACGCTAGTCCGCTTGGCTCTCCATATCAGAAACTTTTCGGCTGGCCGCCAGAAGAGCATTGTTGATAGAAGCGTGAAAGCCGCCAGCTTCTGCGGCCTTGAGCGCCGCCGCTATCACACCGTCATAATCTAGATACTGTTGAATAACTGTTTCAGTGCCTTTATTGGTCTTCGATAGTATTTCCCCGGCATCTACCCCCGTTGCTGTCGCAGCTTTTAATGCGATTTCTTTGGGTATGCCGATATTCATCGCCGCTTGAGACAGCGCAGAAATTAGAAGGGCGATGTAGGCAGGTCCGGCACCCGACAAACCGGTTAGAAAGTTCAGTTGTTGCTCATCATCGAGCTGCTGAGCTGTGCCGATCGTTTCAAGGATACAAGTTGCGATGTGGCGGTCGGTTTCTGCTGTTTCTGGACTGGCGAACCAGGGAGTGAAGGAGCGGCCTATTTCAGCGGCGGCATTAGGCATGGCTCGAATAATCCGTGATGCACCGGTCCGCTCGGCAAGCTCTTTCATCGGAATGCCGGCCATCAGTGAGATCACCAGCTTATCGCCACAGTAGAAATTCGCGTCACGAAACTGTTCCGGCCGCACGGATAAAATCAGGGTATCGCTGTGCTCGATTAGTTCGGAAAAATTGGCGGCCCACCTGACCGCGGGATAGGCCGCGTAACCGGCGTTGGCGGTGCTACGGTTCAGGCAGCTCAGCTGCTCCGGACGGAGCCTGTTGCCGGAAAGCAGGGCCTGGCCAATCAGTGCGCCCATCCAACCTGTTGCCCCCACCAGACCAACCCGTTTCAGCATGGCATCGGCTCCGTGGTTTTAAGACTCAGGAACGAAATGGTGGCGAGCATGGAAGCGTGCGATCTCATTGGGGGTAGGCTGCTGGCCGGTATAGGTGGCGACATAGTTGGGAATACGCGCCATCCGGGTGGCCAAATCCTCTTGGACTTGCATCGAGATATAGCCGATCTGGACCAGATAGATGGTTCGGGCGCGCACATCGGCATCGTGGCTGTCGTAGCCGTGTTTTTCGAACATGGCGGTGAGGGCTTGTAGTCGAACCTCATCCGCGATTCTGACTTCTTCCATTACGTCCGGATCCTGCAACGCCCAGCTTCGGATCGCAAAGTCCAACTTGGAATCAAACTGGTTGGGATCAAGAAATGCGCTGATGACATTGAGTACCGCTTCTGCAAGTGATTCGGCGTAGGCTTCGCTTGCTGCGGTTAACCCGCCGGTATTCTTATGATTCCACTCTTCAATCAGCGCGGCTAACAGCGCTTTTCTGTCCTTGAAATACCAGTAAAAGCTGGTCCGGGATAACTTTAACTGCTCCGCCAGCGGTTGGATCTTGACGGCGCCAACTCCGTTCTGAACCAAGGCCTCAAAGGCGGCCGAGAGCCAGAGCTCTCGGGAACTGCGCGAATCCGGGGATTTGTCTTTATTGCTATTCATGCCGGGCTTTATAGCCAGTCTCAACAAAGACGTCAATGAAAACGACACCAGTGTGTTCATGATTGACACTGGTGTACATTGAGGGGTAGGGTCGCTGAAAAAATGGCAATAAGAACCGAGGTGGATCATGTCCAAAGACCCATTACTCAGCCCGTTTCAGTTAAAGCACCTAACTCTGCGCAATCGGATCATGATCACGTCCCATGAACCGGCTTATCCTGAAAACGGGATGCCAAAAGACAAGTACCGGGCCTATACGGTGGAGCGGGCCAAAGCCGGTGTCGCGTTGACGATGACGGCCGGCTCGGCGTCCGTGTCGCGTGATAGTCCGCCGGTATTCAACAACATCCTCGCCTGGCAGGATGAGGTCGTAGGCTGGATGAAACAGATTGCTGATGAGTGCCATGACTACGGTACGGCGGTGATGATTCAGCTAACCCATCTTGGACGACGTACCCGTTGGGACAAAGGGGATTGGTTGCCTGCGGTCTCGGCAGGGCACGAGCGTGAGGCTGCGCATCGGGCCTTTCCGAAGCAGGCCGAAGATTGGGATATCGATCGGATCATCAATGATTACGCCGATGCCGCCGAGCGTATGAAAGCCGCCGGTCTGGACGGCATCGAGTTACAGGCCTATGGCCACCTGATGGATCAGTTCTGGTCGCCGTTAACCAATTCGCTCGAGGCGCCCTATGGCGGAGACCTGAACAATCGACTGCGTTTTACCTTCGATACCTTAGCTGCGATCAGAAAACGGGTCGGCGACGACTTTATTGTCGGGGTCCGCTATACCGCCGACGAAGCGGTTCCCGGTGGCTTGAACGAAGACGATGGTATTGAAATTTCACGGCTGCTCGAACAATCGGGGATGGTCGATTTTCTCAATGTGGTTCGGGGCCATATCGATACCGATCCGGGCTTAACCGACGTGATCCCGGTGCAGGGGATGCGCAATGCACCACACCTGGACTTTGCCGCACGGGTCAAACAGGCGACCAATTTGCCCGTCTTCCATGCCGCAAAAATCCCCGATGTGGCCACGGCGCGCTATGCGATCGACAGCGGCAAACTGGACATGGTGGGGATGACCCGTGCCCATATGGCGGATCCACATATCATTCGTAAAATCACCTCGGGCCAGGAGCATCGCATTCGTCCCTGTGTCGGTGCCAATTACTGTCTCGATCGGATCTATCAGGGCGGTGAGGCCTACTGTATTCACAACCCGGCCACCGGGCGTGAACTCTCCATCCCCCACGACATCCCCAAAGCGGACCAGCCCAAGAAGGTTGTTGTCATCGGGGCCGGCCCGGCCGGGCTTGAAGCCGCCAGGGTTGCCGCGACACGGGGGCATCAGGTCACCGTCTTTGAAGCCGCGGATAAAACCGGTGGTCAGGTGCTGCTGACGTCTCAATCGGAACGGCGCCGGGAGATGATTTCCATCACCGACTGGCGCTATGACGAATGCATCGAGATGGGGGTGAAGTTCCATTTCAACAACTTTGCCGATGGCGATGGGGTGCGTGAGCAAAATCCGGACGTGGTGATCGTGGCGACCGGTGGTTTGCCCCATACCGATATCTTGGAACAGGGCAATGAGCTGGTGGTGTCCGCCTGGGACATTATCGCCGGTGATGTAAAACCGGGTAACAATGTGCTGATCTTCGATGATGCCGGAGATCATGCCGGGCTTCAGGCGGCGGAAATTATCGCTTCCAGCGGCGCCAAAGTCGAAGTGATGACCCCGGATCGTTCCTTCGCCCCCGAAGTGATGGCGATGAATCTAGTCCCCTATATGCGATCCCTGCAGGTACTTGATACCACCTTTACCGTGGCCTGGCGGTTGAAAAGCGTCACCCGTGACGGGGCTGGTCTCAAAGCCGTCGTCGGTAGTGACTATGGTGACTTCCGGCGTGATCGATCTGTGGATCAGGTGGTGGTGAATCACGGCACCCGCCCCCTGGATGATGTCTATACCGAGTTGAAACCGTTGTCGATCAACCTGGGCGAGGTGAACTATGAAGATCTCGTGGCAGGGCGCCCACAAAGGATCCGCTCGAACGAGAATGGCGAGTTCCAGTTATTCCGTATCGGAGACGCGGTCTCTTCCAGAAATACTCATGCCGCGATCTACGATGCGCTGAGGCTGGTCAAAGATATCTGATGCCGGTGTTCGGGTAGGAAAGCATGGAAGGGGGAGTCACCGAAGCTGACCCCCTTCACTGGATCCCTGCGCCCCCGCAGGTCGAGTAGGGGCGCTATTTTATCGAATCAGTAACCCGGCGCTTCGGACTGAGTAGCCTGTTGTTAAGCCGCGCGATAACGCACCCCATAAAACAGCGCGAACAACACCGGCACCACGATCAGGGTCAGCAGGGTGGCAAACCCGAGCCCGAACATGATGGTGACCGCCATCGGCTGGAAGAACACGTCGCTAAGCAGCGGCAGCATCCCCAGCACGGTGGTGATAGCCGCCATGGTCACCGGACGTAGTCGGCTGATCGCCGCCTGGGTGATGGATTCGAGCCAGGGTTGACCTTCGTCCTCACGCAGCCGCTTGATCTCTTCGACAAGAACGATACCGTTTTTGAGTTGCATCCCCACCAGACTCAGTACCGCCAGCAGCGCCATAAAGCTGAACGGCGAATCCATCACCAGCAAGCCGATGGTGACGCCGATCACCGATAGCGGCACGGTGATCCAGACCACCAGCGCCTGTTTGGCGGAGCCGAACAGCACCACGGTCAGGACGATCATCACCAGCACCCCCAGCGGCACAAAGGCGAACACGGCCTTGTTGGCGTCGCGTTGGGTTTCGTACTCGCCGCCCCACTGCAACTCGTAACCGGGCGGTAATTCGATCGCTTCGATCTTGCCACGGATCTTGTTGTGCAGTGTGGTGGCCGTCATGCCGTCGATCGGATCGGCCTGGACCGACAGGGTGCGCTTTCGATCGCGACGCTTGATCAGTGGGTCCTCCCAGGCCAGATCGACCCGCTCCATCACCTGGCCGATATTGACGTAGGCACCTTTGGCTGGGCTGTAGACCTGGATATCCTCCAGCGAGCCGATCGAGGCACGTTCGGTTGCCGGTGGCCGGATCACGATCGGAAGCAGCTTGGTGCCGTGGCGGTAGAGTCCGACGGTTTCGCCTTCGACATGGGTCGCGACGGCGGTATCCAGGTCGGACTTGCTGATTCCCAGGCGGCGTCCCTCGGCTTCGTTGTAGACCGGTTGCAGCACCTTGGTACGCTCACGCCAATCCTGGCGAACGTTGATGGTATCCGGGTCGGCTTCGAACACCGCGATCACCTGCTCGCTGTAACGTCGCAGCACCTGGGGATCGGGACCGATCAGGCGAGCTTCGATCTTGGCTTTGGTGCTCGGGCCGATGGTGAAACGCTGGAACTTGGTGAAGGCCTGCGGATAGCGTTGGTTCAACAGCTGGCGCAGTTCATCGATGGTCGGTTGGACCTGATCGAAGTTTTCCACCCGGATAATCAACTGCGCATAGCTGGGGTAGCTGAACTCCTGGCTGTAGGTCAGCATAAAACGCTCGGCGCCTCGGCCGATGGTGGCGGTGATCTGTTGGATCTGTTCGAACTGCTGCAGGTCCTGCTCCAGCGTCTGGATATCGGCATTGACGGCGCGGATATCGCTACCTTCCGGCAACCAGTACTCGACCATAAACATCGGCAGCGAACTGGCCGGGAAGAACGCCTGTTTGACCTGGGTGAAACCGGCCAGCGCGGCAATCAGGGCCGCCAGCATCGCGGTCATGGTTAACCAGCGAAACCGCAGGCATAGCTGCAGCAGGACGCGGTAGCCCTGGTAGGCAAAGCCCCGATAGGGATCGCCCGTTTCACCATCAGTGGTAGTTCTTTGCTCCTTGAACATCAGATAGCAGAAAAACGGGGTCAGGGTGATGGCGAAGATCCAGCTCAGCAGCAACGAGATCAACAGCACCCAGAACAGGCTGCCGGTGAATTCACCGCTGGCATCGGGGGACAGGCCGATGGGGGCGAAGGCGGTGATGGAGATGATGGTGGCGCCCATCAGCGGCCATTTGGTATGCCCGACCACCGACTTGGCCGCCTGCAATCGGGTTTGCCCGCGCTGCAGTCCGATCATGATCCCTTCGGTCACCACGATGGCGTTATCCACCAGCATACCCAGTGCGATGATCAGGGCGCCGAGGGAGATCCGGTGCAGTTCGATGGCGTAGATATCCATGACGATGAAGGTGCCGAGAATCGTCAGCATCAATACCGAGCTCATCAGGATGCCCGGTTTCAATCCCATGGTGAACAACAGCACCAGGATCACGATCAACACCGCCTGGCCTAGGCTGATCAGGAAGTTATCCACCGATTCGGCCACCTGGCCCGGCTGGTCGTAGACGGTTCCCAGCAACATGCCGACCGGACGCTGGCCTTCCAATTCGGCCAAGCGGGTGTCGATCGCCTCACCCACTTTGACCACGTTGACCCCGCTGGCGAAGGAGATCCCCAGGGTCAGGGCCGACTGGCCGTTGAACCGGTACAGGTGGGCGGGAGGGTCTGCGTAGCTTTTGCTGATGGTGGCAACATCCTGCAGGTAGATCAGTTGGCCATCGACATTGCCGATCAGCATGTTGGCCAGCCCGGATAGACCATCGCCATCTTCGGTCTTGCTGCTGATACGCAGATACTCGCTGCCGACCCGGATCTTACCGGCATCGCCCACCAGATTCTGGGTTCTGAGCAGATTCTGTATATCGCTCATGGCAAAGCCGGTGGCGGTCAATTTAGCCCGGTCGGCCTCGATAAAGACCTGCTCCTGGCGGCGTCCTCCGACATTCACCTTGCCCACACCTGGCACCAGCACCAGCTCGCGGCGCAGGTAGTCGGTGTAATCGGCCAGCTCCTCGTAGCTGTAGTCTTGGCCGGTAATAGTCAGGAACATGCCGTAAACATCGCCGAAATCATCGATAATCCGCGGCTCTGAAACTCCGGGAGGCAGGCGGCCCTGCATATCATGGATCTTGCGCCGCATCTCATCCCAGATTTGGGCCAGATCATCCTTGCGATAGATGCTCTTCATCTCGACCATGATCTGCGCCAGGCCGTTGCTGGAGGTCGAGGTGATGTTGTCGAGATAGGAGAGCTGCTGCAGCGCGTTTTCCACCGGCAGGGTGACCTCCTCTTCGACTTCCAGCGCCGAGGCACCCGGATAGTCGAGCAGGATAATCGCCTGCTTGATGGTGAAGTTGGGGTCCTCCAGCCGGCCCAGGTCGTTGAAGGCCAGAAAGCCTCCACCGATCAACAGCAGCACCACCATCCAGCTGATGGTGCGGTTGCGGATGCTGTATTCGGTTAAATCCATCGCTTACAGCCCCCGCTCTTTGACCATCGGTTTGACCAGCATGCCGTCGCGGACATAGCTGACCCCGGCGGCGATAATCCGGCTGTCGCTGTCGAGCCCGGAGAGAACCTCCAGTTGGTCGTCGATCAGGCGTCCGACCCGAACCTCGACCATGCGGGCACGGGACTGTTGATCGACATGCCAGATCCAACGCTTACCCTGGTTCTCAAACACCGCTTCAAGCGGAACCAACAGGCTGTTGTCGGGTTGCTCGGCAACGAAGGCCGACAGGTCGACACTGATCGATGCGCTCATGCCGGGCAGGGCCGGAAAGTCGGTCTGCTCGACCAGAGTAAACACCGAGCCGAAACTGCGGGTCAGCGGGTCGGGGGTCGCATCATGCTCTTTGTAGCAGGCCTTGAACGCTTTGCCGGGCTGACTGTAGAAACGCGCCTGGCCGCAGAGGCTCTTCATCGCCAGCTGCGGGTTTTCGATCCGCTTCAGGTTGGTGATCAGTGATTCGGGCACGCTGAAATGGATATCGATACGGCTGTCGTCCTGCAGTTCAAGAACCGGTGACTTAGCCTGGATCGATTGGAAGTTTTCAACCTCAAGCTTGGCCACAACGCCGTCAAAGGGGGCAATCAGGCGGGTGTAGTCGAGGTTATCGCTTGCCTGACTCAGGGCCGCACGGGCCGACTTCAGCTCGGCCGAAGCCTGGTCGTGCTGCAGTTTGCTGGCCAGGTTTTTGTTACGCAGTTTGGCGATCTGATCGAACTGGATCTGGGCCAACTCAAAGCGGGCCTGACGCTCGGTGAAGCTGTTGCGGTAATCCGCTTCGTCCAACTGAGCCAGCAGCTCGCCTTTCTTAACCCGCTGCCCTGGCTGCACCGGTAGTTTGATCAATTGACCGCCAACCCGGAACGAGAGGTCGACATGCTCGGAGGCCTCCAGTGTACCGGGGTAGGTTCGTACCAGGCTGCTCAGGTTCTGATCGACCATAACGATCTTGGCGGGACGGGCGATCTCCGCTTGAGATTGAGTGGATTGGGATTGCTCGGGCTGGCAACCGGCCAGGCCGAGCAGTGAAGACAGTAGGGCGGCGGTGTTGAAGGCTGACAGACGCGACATGATGGGGTCCATTGGGTAGGCATGGATAAAGATCGAAATTATACATACATGAATGTATGTTTATAGGGTGCGTTATACTTGGCGCCGAAATTATTAATCACGATCCCGTTATCATGGCCCGTAAAACCAAACAGGAAGCCGAACAGACCTACCACGCGTTGCTGGATGCGGCTGGACGTTTGTTTATCCGCCAGGGGGTGGCGACCACGACCCTGAACCAGATCGCCGCGGAAGCAAAGATGACCCGGGGGGCGATCTACTGGCACTTCAAAAACAAGGATGCGGTGGTTCAGGCGCTGTGGGAGCGCAATGCCGAAACCCTGCACCACGGCTTTGCTCAGCTGCTGCTGAAGCTGGACACCGAGCACCCGGCGCGGGCATTCCGACAGGCGTTGAAGCAGATCCTCCAATCCCTGGCCAGTGAGCCGGAGTTGGGGCAGATGATGAAGATCGTGATGCACAACATCGAATTCACCGAGCAGCAGACCGAACTGCATCGCTATCTTGCGGGCAAGAAAGAGGAGATCTGGAGTGCCATGGCGCAGGCTTTCGAACTCCTAGCCGAGCGGGATGGTTTGAAGGTGGCATTACCGCCGGCGCTGCTGGCCCAGGGGCTGATGAGTTATACCCACGGGTTACTCCATAGCCACCTGTCACCGAGCCAGGACCGTGCTTTTCGATTGGATCTTGAGCAGCATGGGGATCGGTTATTGGACCTATATCTAGATGCAGTGCTGAAGGAGTCTGAACATTAATCCATGGGTTCGGGGCGCACCAGCAGGCGAATCGGATCCACCATTAAACTCTTGGGCTGGGAGTGTCTTGAGTCATCCCATGGACTGCTATAGCGTATTCTGAACGAATCAGTGTAGAAGGAGCGAGTCGAATGAGAGCAGCCCCAGCGGGTACCCTTGTACAGCGAACCCGTCTCGATCTGGTCGCTTTTCTGGTCGGGTTGGGGATCGCCTACGCGATGCAATGGCAGACCCGTGATCTGGTCTGGAGTCTGTGGCTGTGCAGTCTGGTGCTGGGGTATCTGACGTTGTTGTCGGCCATTCTAGCTGGTGCAGTTGCCGTCATCCGCGGGGCGAGTCAGCCCGGCGTCAATCGTGGGGTCTTGTTGCCGCTGCTATTGGCCATCGGTGGCGGTGGTCTGTTCTTTCTGGCCTTTTTCTCGTTCCATTTCGGTGCTTTCCACGCCGGCCACTCGGTCTTTTTGAACAGCTTCTTTCCGATTGAGGGGATGCCGGACGATGGCTTTGGCGACGCCTTTATGAATCCATTGCTGTTGTGGACGTTAACCTTCGAGCATCTGATGGTGCCGTACGGGATTTTCCTGCTGCCGGCCGTTTTGGCCGAGCGCCGGCACCTGCTGAAGCCGATCATCGACGCGGTACGTCCGGAGCAAGACGTTGCGGATCGAGAGCTTCCCGAGACGGTTCAGAAACCGGCTGAAAAGCGTAAGTCGCAGATGGGTGACGCGATGTCACGTCCCTATATGAATGTGGTGCGAATGCACCTGCTGATCTTTTTCTTCGCCTTCTGTCACTTCCTGGCGCTGGAGTCCTTTATCGTTTACGCGGTGGTTTACAGTGTCTATTTCTTCCCCTGGTCCGAAATCAAACGGCGCCGCAACGATAACCACGCCCTGTCGGAAACGAGCTGAGAGCTGGCTAACAAGGTGGCGGCGCCATCCGTGTTCCAGACCGACCGCTAAGGGTCGGTCTGGGTGACCGGGCTTACTCGGACGCGGCGATCAGGCTGGCATTACCACCGGCGGCGGTGGTGTCGATGCACAGGTGGCGTTCCAGTACCAGACGCTCCGGGGCGTTGCGTTCGGTGATCAGTGCCAGCAGTTCACCGTCACGCTGGGCCAGTACCTGACGATAGCCTTTGAGTTGCTGATCCTCGGCGTAGCTGCAGATCGCAGCGATCCCCTGGATCGAGCCCAGCGCCTCGGCTTGGAGCTGACCGTCGATCGCCACCAGCGGTAGACCCAGCTCGGCAGCTTGGCCGGTCAGTGCCTCGGTATTCGGCGTGACCACCACCGCAGCATTGCCTTGGGCCAGGGCCAGGATCGCCTGGTCGCGGGCAGAATCGCTATCCGGTCCGAGGCACAGCAGGGTGCCGCGGGCGCTACTGGACAGGCGGTTCAGTTCGCCGGTCGGTCCGGGCATCAACTCGGCATCGAAGGCATCGGTATTCAACTCGTCGACCCGCTCTCCGAACAGCGCCTTGAGCTTGGCTTGCTTGTCGGCCTGTTGGCTCCACTCAACCTGACGCTGGCCGATCTGGGCCAGGGCTTGCTCCAGTGCGCTGGCGTCGATCGCTTTGGCTTCGCCACTCACGTTGATCGGATCACGCTGCTCGAGGCGGAAGCGGGCCACATAGTGGGGGCCACCGGCCTTGGGACCGGTACCGGACAGGCCTTCACCACCGAACGGCTGGCTGCCGACCACAGCGCCGATCTGGTTGCGGTTGACGTACAGGTTGCCGACCTTGATTCGGCTGATGATGTGATCGACCCGGTTGTCGACCCGGGTGTGCAGGCCGAAGGTCAGGCCGTAGCCGCGGGCGTTGATCTTGTCGATCACCTGATCCAGCTCGTTGGCCTTATAGGTGGCCACATGCAGGATCGGGCCGAAGATCTCCTGCTCCAGCTGATCGATGCTGTCGAGACGGATCACGGCGGGGGCGACAAAGGTACCCTGAGCTGGAATCGGCAGCTGCTTGATCAGGCGGCCTTGGGCGGCAAACGCGGCGCAGTGGTTGTCGATCTTGTCCTTGGAGGCCAGGTCGATAACCGGGCCGATATCGGTGGACAGCAGCCAGGGGTTGTCGAGCTTGAGCTCGTCCATGGCGCCGAACAGCATCTCCAGCAGCGAGTCGGCGATATCTTCCTGGATATAGAGCATCCGCAGTGCCGAGCAGCGTTGGCCGGCGCTCTGGAACGCCGATGCCAGTACGTCGCGCACCACCTGCTCCGGCAGCGCGGTGGAATCGACGATCATCGCGTTGAGGCCACCGGTTTCGGCGATCAGCGGTGCCGATGGAGACAGCTTGTCGGCCATGCTGCGGTTGATCAGTTGGGCGGTGGCAGTGGAGCCGGTGAAGCAAACGCCATCGACCCGTGGGTCTGAGGTCATCGCACCTCCCACCTCGGCGCCGTCACCCGGCAATAGCTGTAGCGCGTCGCGAGGGATACCGGCCTGGTGCATCAGTTCGACGGCGCGAGCGGCGATCAGAACGGTCTGGGGTGCTGGTTTGGCGACCACGCTGTTGCCGGCCGCCAGTGCGGCCAGGATCTGGCCGGAGAAGATCGCTAGCGGGAAGTTCCACGGCGAGATACAGCAGATTACGCCACGGGCTTGGCCCTGGGCGTTGCGTACCCCTTCGTCGGCGTAGAAACGGGCAAAATCCACCGCTTCGCGGATTTCGGCCACACTATCGAGCATGCTCTTGCCGGCTTCACGACAGGTCAGGGCAAACAGCTCCGGCGCGTGTTGCTCGTACAGGTCAGCCACTTTCTTCAGGCAGGCCGCCCGTTGTTCGGCCGGCACCTGTTGCCACTGGGCGGCACCCTCGACGGCATCGCGAAGGGCGTTGTCGATGTCGGTGCTGGATGACTGGGTCACCTGACCCACGTGATCTTCCGGGTTGGCCGGATTGCGGACAATCTCGGTCTGCGCACCGTCGGCACCAGCGGCGGTGATCGGTCCGGCACTCCAGCGATGCTGACGGAACTCATTGCGTTGACGGTCAAGCTCATCCATCGCCACCGGGTCGGTTATATCCCAGCCGCGGGCGTTGATCCGACCCTTGCCGAAGATGTCGGCCGGCCGGGCGATCGCCTGGGAACTGAGGTTGTCGCCCAGCGCCAGAACCGTATCAAACGGGTCGCTGGCGATCTGCTCCGGGCTGATCCGGGTATCGACGATCTGATTCACGAACGAACTGTTGGCACCGTTCTCCAGCAGGCGACGGACCAGATAGGCCAGCAGGTCACTGTGGGCGCCGACCGGGGCGTAGATCCGGCAGCGGGTGCCTTGCTGCTTCAGCACGGTGTCGTGCAGGGATTCACCCATCCCGTGCAGGCGCTGGAACTCGAAACAGGCCTTGTCGTCGGCCAGGGCCAGGATCGCCGAGACCGAGTGGGCGTTGTGGGTGGCGAACTGCGGATAGATCCGGTCGGTCATCTGCAGCAGTTGCTTGGCGCAGGCGATATAGGACAGGTCCGAGTTATGCTTGCGGGTGAACACCGGGAAGCCGTTCAGCCCCAGGGTCTGGGCGCGCTTGATCTCGGCATCCCAGTAGGCACCTTTAACCAGACGGATCATGATCTTGCGATCCAGGCGCTGAGCCAGGGCATAGAGCCAGTCGAGCACGAACGGGGCGCGCTGCCCGAAGGCCTGCACCACCACACCGAAACCATCCCAGCCTTCCAGCTCGGGATCGCTCAATACCGCCTCGATGATATCCAGCGACAGGTCCAGGCGATCGGCCTCTTCGGCATCGATATTGAAGCCCATGTTGGCGGCGCGGGCTTGACGGGCCAGTTGTTTGGTCCGCTCAACCAGTACTTCCAACACTTGTTCACGCTGGCCGTATTCGTAGCGAGGGTGCAATGCCGACAGCTTGACCGAGATACCCGGGTTGGTACGGATATCGTCGGATTGGCAGCTGTTGGCCAGCTCGGCAATCGCATCGCTGTAGGCTTGGTGGTAACGCAGCGCGTCAGCATCGGTACGCGCGGCTTCACCCAGCATGTCGTAGGAGTAGCTGTACCCCTGCTTTTCATACTTACGGGCACGGCTGGTTGCTTCGCTGATGGTGCGGCCTAGCACGAACTGGCGTCCCAGCTCTTTCATCGCTTGGGCCACGGCAGTTCGAACCACCGGTTCACCCAGGCGCTTGAGCAGTGATCGCAGGGTCTGGGTCAGGCCCTGACTGTCGACCGGACCGATCAGCTTGCCGGTAATCAGCAGCGCCCAGGTGGAAGAGTTGATCAGCGACGAGTTGGACTGGCCGCGATGCTCGCTCCAGTTGCCGGAGCAGATCTTGTCTTCGATCAGCGCGTCGATGGTGTAGCTATCAGGAACTCGGAGCAGCGCCTCAGCCAGGCACATCAAGGCAACGCCTTCCTCAGTATTAAGCCCATACTCACCGAGAAACTTCTCCATCATGGTGGGGCTGGAGTTGCTGCGGACCTGACGAACCAGCTCAGCGGCGTTGTCAGAAATCTGCTGGCGGATCTGCTCCGACAGGGCAGCTCTGGCGATCAACTGCTTAATGCAATGGGCTTCATCGGCCAGGTAGTGTTGCTGGATCTGGCTGCGTAGGGAGTCGGTTTGTGGGGCGTTCTCGATAGCCGATGACATGCTTAAATCCTCAATGTTTTGTTGTGGGGAAATTATAGGGTTGAGGCTTTTTGCTTTTTTCCTAAATTTTAGATGGTTTGTGGTCTGAAGGATTTTTATTTGCAATAAAAAAGGAATTTTGGGATAAAGTTGGTCTTATTGTGGTGATTAAGACTTTTGCGTTGCAGTAATGGTTTTTGAGCCGGTAGTTGCTATCTTATTGAATAAAAAAGAAAAGAAGTGCTTATAAAGGAAGCTGTCCTATGCCAGAGGTTCTCGACAAGCTCGACCTTGCGATACTGGCCGAGTTGCAAAAGAATGGTCGAATTACGGTAACGGAATTGGCCTCCCGGGTCGGTCTTTCGAAGACCCCCTGTCAGGTGCGGATGAAACGCCTTGAACAGCAGGGATATATTTTAGGCTATGTGGCGCTGGTTGATCAGACCAAGTTAGGACAGAGCCATATAGCGTTTGTCCAGGTCACGCTCAGCGATACCAGCTCAAAGGCGTTGGAAGCGTTCAATCTGGCCGTGCGTCAGTTGCCTGCGGTAGAGCAGTGCCATATGACGGCGGGTGGATTCGACTATCTGCTGAAGGTGAGAACCAGCGACATGGCGTCCTATCGACAGGTATTGGGGGAGCAGTTGTCATCGTTGCCCCATGTGCAGCAAACCAGCACCTTTGTGGTGATGGAGAACGTGAAAGAGCTGGATAGCACCCTGGGCTGAGAAATTCTCAAGCGAGACTAAAGTTTTAGAAAAAAAATCAGCATGGTCTTTATAACGAGTGTTTGATCACTTGTTTAGGAAGATTTCCTAAAAATTGTAAATACACCAACGTATTTCCTTTTTTTGGGCTGCTGCTGGACCAATCGGCTATTTTATATAAAGAGACCCTATGTTTCATATTTAATATATATGGTTTTTAAAGAAACAAGAGTATCGATAAATAATTTACTAGTTTACTTACCCGGTGCGATGCGGGTAGTTTTAACAGCGTTGTTCAAAAGACTCAGCGTTGAGAGGTACTCGAAGTACCCGTCTGATGTGTGCTCAACCCAAAAAAATAACCTATAGGGGATAACTATGGATCGTCGTAAGTTTCTGAAAGGCGCAGCTGCTACTGGTGTTGCTGCTGGCACTGCAACCATGATGTCCACCAGCGCCAACGCCGCCAAGACCGTTCGTCTTCGTATGCAGCGCTTTTACGGCACCGAGAACGAAGCGAACATGAAGCGCTTCGCCAAGCTGGTTAAAGAAGCCAGTGGCGGTAGCCTGCGTATCACCAACTTCAGCGGTGGTGAGCTGGTACCGAACGATCAGATGGCTGATGCGGTAGGTAAGGGCACTCTGGACATGGCGCTGGGCTACGGCGGTTACTGGCCGGGCCAGATCGACATCGCCACCATCGAATCCGGCCTGCCGGGCATGTGGCCGAACCGTGACGAAGCCGATTACCTGTTCCACGGCATGGGTCTGCACGACCTGGTAGCCGAAGCCTACGCCGAGAAAGGCATCCGCCACATGGGCATCAGCTACGGCGGCGGTTATGACCTGCTGACCAAAGAGCCGATCAAGAGCCTGGACGATCTGAAGAAGATGAAGATCCGTGCCACGCCGGCTGTTGCCAAGACCTTCAAACAGCTGGGTATTCCTACCGTCAACCTGCCGGCTCAGGAGCTGTACGTTGCTCTGTCCACTGGTGTTATCGACGGCTGTATCTACGGCGGCACCATGGAATACCGTGATCTGAAGCTGGTTGAAGTGGCTAAGCACTACACCTCGTTGAACATGATCACTCCGGGATGGACCGACTGCATCCTGATGAACGAGAAGAAGTGGGCCAAACTGTCCGAAGAGCATAAAGCGATTCTGACCATGGCTGTTACTCAGCTTGCTGCTGACCAGTACAACTGGTTCAACAACGGTAACCGTGAAGCCGCTTCTGAAGAAGGCTTGTTCGTCTTCAATACCCTGTCTGCTGAAGACTCCAAGCGTATTACCGCTGCAGCTCAGGATGTCTGGAAGGCTGAAGCTGATCGCTCTCCGCGTAATGCCAAGGCGATCGAGCTGGCTGTGAAGATGGCTAAGGCGACCGGTCGTCTGTAATGAGCCTGATCACCAAGTATCTGGTGCTTCAGGATGGACTTTCCGACTGGGTCGGAAAGTCCATTTCCTGGCTGATCCCGTTGATGATCGGGATCCTGCTGTGGGAAATTGCCAATCGCTACATCATTGGTGTGCCCACCGAGTGGGTGCATCAACTGTCGGCGATGATCTACGGTACTGTGTGCTTTGGAGCGGGGGCTTATACCCTGCGTCACAAAGGGCATGTTCGAAGCGAAGTGATCTATCAGCTATTCAGCAAGCGCGGTCGTGCGTTCCTGGATTTGATCACCCATTCGCTAGGACTATTCGTAATGTGTATCTTCTTCAAACTGGCTTGGGAGTTCGCTGCCGAGTCTTGGGCGATGGAGGAGATTTCCAACAAGGGTACCTGGCAACCCATTATCTATCCGTTCAAAACGGTGATGCCGATCGCGGTAGGGCTGGTTATTTTGCAAAGCTTGGCCGAGCTGATTCGCGATTTCTGTACCGCCTTCAATATCGAGATAGATGATCCCCGCGCGCAGGAGCACGAGCCCCTGACTTGATCCGTTGACCCACCTTTTGGTGGGTCAGCTGTATCTGACGCTAGCGATATCGTCGGATGTGGATCTGTGAGAGTTACTTTTCCGGACTGTTTTATATGGCTGATTTAGATCCGCTAGTCGTAACCGGCATTATGTTCAGCTCGATGCTGGTGCTGTTGATGATGGGGGCGCCGCTAGCATGGGCGCT
Source organism: Motiliproteus coralliicola (assembly GCF_003345655.1). Classification (GTDB taxonomy): domain Bacteria; phylum Pseudomonadota; class Gammaproteobacteria; order Pseudomonadales; family Balneatricaceae; genus Motiliproteus; species Motiliproteus coralliicola. The sequence goes on along the minus strand of NZ_QQOH01000001.1, from coordinate 1,450,628 downwards.
GCTGATCTCCGGCGTCGGCTCGGCCTATTTCCTCTGGGGCGTTGAGGGCCTCGGCTTGTTGGTCACCTCCACTTACGGAGTGATGGACAACTTCCTGCTGGTGGCACTGCCACTGTTTATTTTCATGGGCTTGATGCTGCAGCGCTCCGGCATCACCGATGACCTGTTTGAGATGATGCACAAGTTGATGGGTGGCCTGCCCGGCGGCTTGGGTATCGGAACCGTTATTATCTGTGCGCTGATCGCAGCGATGGCCGGTGTTTCCGGTGCGGCCACAGTATCGCTGGGTATTATCGCGCTGCCGTCGATGCTCAAGCGCGGTTATGACAAGAAGTTGGTAACCGGCACCATCATGGCCGGCGGCGCCTTGGGCTTTTTGATTCCGCCCAGCGTACTGATGATCGTCTACGCCTTCTTGGCTCGGGAATCGGTCGGTAAGCTGTTTGCTGCTGGTTTGGTTCCCGGCTTGATGCTCGCCGTTATCTACATGCTGTACGTGCTGATCCGCTGCCGGATTAATCCTGATATGGGGCCGCCGGCACCGGAAGAAGAGCGCTGTAATGGCGTTGAGAAAATCGTAGCACTGAAAGCGCTGATTATGCCGGGCCTGATTATCGGCAGTGTGCTTGGCTGTATCATCTTCGGTATCACCACTCCATCTGAAGCGTCGGCCATCGGTGCCTTTGGCGCTATCGTTGCAGCGGCGATGCACCGCCGTTTGACGATGGAGATGATGAAAGATGTGCTGTTCTCGACCACCAAGCTGATGGGTATGATCATGTGGATCACCATGGTGGCGGTGTTCTTCAGTAAGATCTATATCGGTTTAGGTGCCGGTTACATTGTCGAAGAGCTTCTGGAAGATGCAGAGCTGGCGCCGATGTTGGTTATCGTAGCGATGCTGGCTTGCTACTTCATCATGGGGATGTTCCTGGATGACTTCGCCATCGTGTTTATCACGGTGCCGCTGTTCGTCCCGATTGTGCAGAGCCTGGGTTTCGATCCGATCTGGTTCGCGGTGCTGTTTATCCTCAGCATGCAGGCGGCCTATCTGACGCCACCGTTCGGCTACAACCTATTCTATATGCGATCGGTGGCACCACCATCGATCACCATTATGGATCTGTACAAGTCGGCTATTCCGTTCGTGATCATGCAGACCATCGGTTTGGCGCTGGTGGTGATCTTCCCGGAAATTGCACTCTGGCTACCGGGCGTGATCTTCGGATAACGACCGCTGCTATTGAAGCCAAAACGGCCACCCTTGGGTGGCCGTTTTTGTTGGTCTGTAACAAACTGACACAGGTCGGTTAGAATCTTGCAGTGGAGACAGGAGGTGTTCCTATGAAAGTGATGGCAAGGATAGCTAAGATTCGATGGTTGACCTGGTTTTGTCTGTTGGCCTGTCCTGAGGTAATGGCCTCGGCGCAGCCTTCCGAACAGCAGTCCGAACAACCCTCCCCGAGTAGGCTGGATGACCAGTCTTGCGTGATTCTGCTTCACGGCCTGGCCCGCTCGTCGGCTTCGTTGTCGAAGTTGGAGAGCGTCCTGGCAGAGCATGGGGCTCAGGTTATCAACCGAAGTTACCCTTCTCGCGATTATCCCATTGAGCAACTTGCCGACCGGGCGATATCTCCGGCGCTTGATACCTGTCATGAGGCTCGTGAAGTCCATTTTGTCAGCCACTCGTTAGGTGGAATTTTGATCCGTCAATATTTGCGCCAACAACCCGTCGCCAACCTGGGGCGGGTGGTGATGTTGGGGCCGCCCAATCAAGGCAGCGAGGTGGTCGACAAGCTCGCCGCCGTACCCGGTTTTCACTTTATCAATGGTGATGCGGGGTTGCAGTTGGGAACCGGGGCGATGAGCATCCCGAAAAGCCTGGGTCCGGCGAATTTCGATGTCGGCATTATCGCTGGCAGCCGAAGTGTGAACCTGATTTTGTCGCTACTGATCCCCGGTATCGACGACGGTAAGGTTTCGATCGAGAGCAGCCGGCTGGAGGGGATGCGGGATCACTTAGTGCTGCCGGTAACCCATCCCTTCATGATGCGAAATGACCAGGTTATCGAGCAGGTGGTTTTTTATCTGGAGCATGGCCGCTTCCAACATTGATCCCTGCCTAGAGGGGACTGAAAGCGGCCGTTAGCGCTTATCTCAGCTGTTAACGTGGGCTTCCATCTCCTGGCCGATCTTCTTGCGCATCTCCATCAGAGTGATGGCCGAATCGCGCAGTTTGATGTCTTCGTCAGTCTGTGGAACCCATTCCGGCACCGAACTGGGTCGGCCGGCGTCGTCGACGGCAACCATGATCACCACGCAGTGGGTGGTCAGGTGGCGCTCGGAACTCTTCGGATCGCGGGCGCGCACGTCCAGGCCGATATGCATCGAGGTGCTGCCGGTGTAGATCACCTTGGCGGAGACTTCGACGATATTGCCGACGAAGATCGGCTGTACAAAGCGGATCCCGCCGGCGTAGACGGTGATGCAGTACTTGCCGCTCCAGCCGGCAGCGCAGGCGTAGGCGGCCAGATCGATCCATTTCATCACGGCACCGCCGTGGACCTTGCCGCCAAAATTGACGTCGGCAGGTTCGGCCAGAAAGCGCAGGGTTAGTTCTCTATCTTGTCCAGGCATGGGCTGAGGTACTCCAGAGTTGAGCTTGGCTGGGAGCACCGGGGAAAGGTTCACCCGGCGTCTCCTTAAGCTAAGCAAAGATCAGGCCTGTTCGTCCACCAGGTTTTGCACTTCGGCCACCGCGATGGCTGTCATGTTGAAGATCGAGCGAACACTGGTACTGGCGGTCATGATATGAACCGGTTTCTCGGCACCCAGCAGGATCGGACCGACCGAGATCCCGCCCCCCAGGGTCTTCAGTAGACCGTAGGAGATATGGGCTGACTCGACATTGGGCATCACCAGCAGGTTGGCTTGGCCTCGCAGCACTGAGTCGGGTAGTACTTTGTTGCGCAGGTCTTCAACGATGGCTGCGTCGGCGTGCATCTCACCATCGACCATCAATTCCGGTGCTTGTTGGCGCAGCAGCGCCAGGGCCTTGCGCATTTTTAGTGCAGTGGGGTGATCGTTGGTGCCGAAATTGGAGTGCGACAGCAGGGCGGCCTTGGGCAGGATGCCGAAGCGGCGCATCTCTTCGGCAGCCAGCAGGGTGGTATGGACCACCTCTTCGGGTGTGGGATCCGGGTTGATATGGGAATCACAAACGAAGAAGGTGCCTTTGGGTAAGCTCAGAACCGTCACGGTGGCAAAATCCTTGACCCCTTCGGACTTGCCGATCAGGCTGTCGACCCGCTCCAGATGCTGGCGGAAACGGCCGTGGGCACCGCAGAGCATCGCGTCAGCGTCGCCACGAAGCAGCATCATCGCTGCGATCACGGTCTTATCCGAGCGCAGCAGACTGTTGGCTTCGTCCGGGGAGATACCGCGACGGCCCATACGTTGCAGGTAATCTTCCAGGTAAGCATCGAACCAGTCGTTATCCTGAGGATCGACGATATCAAAGTGAATGCCGGGCTTGAGTCGCAGCTGCAGCTTTTCCAGCTTGCGTTTGATCCGCTTGGTGCTGCCCACCAGCATCGGACGGGCGACGCCTTCATCCACCACCTGCTGTACCGCCTGCAGAATCCGGTTGCTCTCGCCTTCGGCAAATACCACCCGTTTGGGTTCCCGCTTAGCGCGTTCCAGTACCGGGCTCATCACCTGGGTTGAGCGGTAGGCATAACGGGCTAGGCTGCGGCGATAGGCATCCAGGTCCTTGATCGGACGGGTCGCAACGCCAGTATCCATCGCCGCCTTGGCCACCGCCGGGGCGACTTCAAAGATCAAGCGCGGGTCGAAAGGTTTGGGGATCAGATACTCCCGGCCAAACCGCAGTGGTTCGCCGGCGTAGGCTTTCTGGACCCGGTCGATCGGCTCGGCCATCGCCAGATCGGCCAATGCCTTGACGCAGGCGACCTTCATCTCTTCGTTGATGGTGGTGGCGCCACAGTCCAGCGCACCGCGGAAGATAAACGGGAAGCAGAGGACATTGTTGACCTGGTTGGGGTAGTCGGAACGACCGGTCGCCATGATCACATCGTCGCGGGCGGCCAGGGCCTGGTCGGGCATGATCTCGGGGTTGGGGTTGGCCAACGCCAGTATCATCGGGTTGGCGGCCATTTTCTTGACCATCTCCGGCTTCAACACACCGGCTGCGGATAGTCCAAGGAACACATCGGCGCCTTCGATGACGTCATCGAGGGTGCGGGCGTCGGTCTTCTGCGCGTAGACCGCCTTGTATTCATCCATCTGCTCGGTGCGGCCTTCGTAGACCACGCCGGCAATATCGGTGACCCAGATATTCTCCCGAGGGACGCCCATCTTAACCAGCAGATTCAGGCACGACAGCGCTGCCGCGCCGGCACCAGAGGCGACCAGCTTGATCTGGCTGATATCCTTGTCCACCACCCGCAGGCCGTTGTAGACCGCCGCACCGGCGACGATGGCGGTGCCGTGCTGATCGTCGTGGAACACCGGGATATTCATCCGCTGTTTCAGCTCTTTTTCGATAATAAAGCACTCGGGCGCTTTGATGTCTTCCAGGTTGATGCCGCCGAAGGTGGGCTCGAGACGGGCAACGGTCTCGATAAACATCTGCGGATCAGTTTCGTCCACTTCGATATCGAACACATCGATATTGGAGAACTTCTTGAACAGAACCGCCTTACCCTCCATTACCGGCTTGGAGGCCAGGGCGCCGATAGCTCCCAGTCCCAACACCGCTGTGCCGTTTGAGATAACGCCGACCAGGTTGGAGCGGGCGGTGACGGTGGAGGCTTCGAAAGGGTCACGAACGATCTCGTTACAGGCAGCGGCAACCCCGGGGGAGTAGGCCAGTGCCAGGTCACGTTGGGTCGCCATGGGCTTGGTGGCGACAATCGCCAGTTTCCCGGCTGGCCCGGCTCGGTGGTAGGCCAGGGCGTCTTTATCGAAATCGCTCGACATCGAATAGTTCTCCTCAATTTATCGTCATCCCGGTCGTCGCGGGGACGGGATGCACAGGTCTATCAAAGCACGATTGGCTGTCATCAGCCTGTCTTGGTGCGCTGTTTGGGTGGAAAGTCACCCCTTAACGGTATTCTTATGGGTCAAAAATCGCCTAAATGTAGCGATTGAACGGCTAGCAGGAATATCTGTAGCAGAAGTTGTGCCATAAGTTTTATAAATGCTATGGATTAAGGATCGCATATGGTACAGATTATTAGACTAAAGTGAAGATCCCTGTGGCTTTGGTCATTAAAAAAGTCACCGCACGGGAATGGCGATGAGCTGCTTACTAGAAGGCAGTGGGGTATGTAGCGGGGATAAGACAGGGTTTGATTGGACAGTCTGATAGACAGATAGGTTGAGGTAGTTGAATTGCCGCTTGCCCGGGCAGCTGGAAGCAGCGATAGTGGTGCTCCGTTGAATCGACAGTCGCAGGCCCATGATCGATAACATAAACCGTAAGATTATCGCTGCCTTACAGCAGAATGCTCGGATCTCCTATGCCGAGCTGGGTAAGCTGGTGCACCTGTCGGCACCAGCCGTGGCCGAACGGATTCGAAAGCTGGAAAGTGCCGGCGTCATCAGCGGCTACAGCCTGAAGGTCGATCTGGATCAGCTGGGCTATCCCATCGTGGCGCTGGTGCAGTGCAAGGTGTTCCGGACCAAGGAGCGCGAGTTCAAGGCCCATATGCTGGCCTGTAAATCAGTAATCGAGTGTCACAACGTGACCGGGGAACAGGCGTTTCTGGTCAAGCTGGCGGTGCAGTCGATGAAGCAGCTCGACAATATCCTGGAGTCGTTTCTGGACTTCAGCGACACCAATACCATGATGATCCTGTCCACACCGGTGGATCGCGCGGTGCCGCAGACCTTTTACGACTAGCCTTCCAATTACTAGTCTTCCAACAATTTCAGGTAGCTAGGGCGCGATCGACAGCTCGGTGTGTTTTGCCGTCTACCGATCGCTGAGGTTTTCTTATCTCTGGGCCACCATTTCTGGCCGCTTACCCCTGGGCCGCCATTTCCGGGCGCTTACGACTGGGCCATTGGCTCACCAGCATACCCGCCAGCATCAGGCTGCAACCGAGCAGCTCTTTGCTGCCCAGGGTTTCGCCCAGCAGTAGCCAGCCTCCGATTACGGCGAAGATCGCTTCGGTCGAGAGGATCAGGGCGGTAACGCTCGGTTCGACCTTACGCTGGCCGATGATCTGCAGGGTGCAGGCGATACCGCTGGAGGCTACCCCGGCGTAGAGCAGCGGCAACCAGGCTCCCTGGAAATCGATCAGTGTCGGTGTTTCGTAGAGCAGGGCGGCGATCGTGGCCCAGACGGCGGCGACCAAGAACTGGCAGATCGACAGGCCGATAGCGTCGACTTTGCGCGATAGCCAGCCGATGACGATCACGTGGGCGGTCCAGAAACAGGCGCCGATCAGCTCCAGCAGGTCGCCGTAGGCCATCTCGAAGTCGGGGCCGATCGATAGACTGTAGAGCCCCAGCACCGCTAGGATCACACCGCTCCAGGTCTGTAGATTGGTACTTTGACCCAGCAAAATGCCGGCGATCGGCACCATGACGATATACATACCGGTGATGAAACCGGCGTTACCGGCGGTGGTGTAGAGCAGGCCGATCTGCTGGAAGCTGAACCCACCGAACATGATGGTACCGGCAGCCAGACCGCCAAGGATCAGCGTCCTGCCCTGGGGTAGGCGTTTTTTCCCCATCAGAAACCACAGAGGTACCAGCGACAGGGCACCGAGCAGGAAGCGGGCAGCATTGAAACTGTGCGGTCCCAGGTAATCCATCCCGGCACTTTGAGCGACAAAGGCGAAGCCCCAGATGGCGGCAACACAGATCAGCAGCAGGTGGGATGGGGAGATAAAAGTCATTGCGGTAGCTCTCAAACGGTGTTTCTGAAAGAGAGCTATCTTAGGGGCAAGGGCGAGTTTTTGGCAGTTAGAAACTAATGATTTAATGGCTGGATAGTTAAAAAACACAGCCAGGTTGTTGGCTTCGCTTTGGAATCGAAAGTTGCTGAGATTTAAGGGTCGAGAAAACGAGAACCTGTGCTAGAAGCTTTCCGAATCACCGTGATCAGCCAGTTCCTCTTTGATAAAGCGCTCGATGTACATCTTGCCGCGCCTTGTGGTGTTGACCAGCCACAGACAGGCCAGGGCTCCGAAGCTCACCGTGACGATCCGGAAATCCGGGAACAGTAATGCCAGCAGGGCAGCTATCGGAATGATCACGACCAGGCCGAAGCGTTGGCGTTTCTCCAGATTGCTGATCAGCTCTTGGGCGTCGACGCGGTTGCTCAGTCCCACCTGGTGTAGCTGTTCGCGCAGGGACTCGTACTCTCGTTGACGTTGTTTGCCCATGCGCCCGAAGGGGTCGTTGATATTCATATGATCCGCTTTCCAGTTCGATGGTTAAATCATAAAACCTATGGCGGGGTTTGTCTGCTGCTTATGGTTCCCGACAGATATCGATCCAACGTCGGATCCCTGCACTGAGATATTTATGCCGATGCTGGACAAAATAGAGTCGACGGCTGAAGTCCCGTCCCGGTGCATCCAGAGGAACCAGCGTCCGGTGGTGGAAGGCATCAATCAGCGCTATCCGGGACAGGCAGCCGATGCCTAGCCCTGAGGCTACCGCCCGTTTGATGGTTTCGGTGTGTTGCAACTGCAGGGTGATGTTCAGGTGGGGCAGCAGGCCGTGCATGGCCCGTTCGAACACTTGGCGGGTACCGGAGCCCGGCTCCCTTAAGATCCACTCGACTGCGGTCAGATCCGGATCCGAAAGCCGCCCCTTGGCGGCCAATGGGTGGTCCGGGGCGCAGAACAGTACCAGCTCGTCGTCGCGCCAGGGGGTAATCAACAGGTCCGGGTGCTGCAACTCACCTTCTATCAGACCGATATCCAGATCGAAATTGAGTACCTGCTCGGCGATCTCGGCGGTATTGGCCATCTCCAGATTGATACGGGCGCTGGCGCAGTGGGCCATGTAGCGGGCGATCAGCGGCACCATCAGGTAATTACCGATGGTCAGGGTGGCACCGACTTTGAGCGGGCCGCTCTCGGCATGGCGATCTAGGTCTGCCTCCAGTGCTAAAGCCTGTTCCAGCAAGGCCTGAGCTCGGGGCAACATCAAGCGCCCCAGTTCATTGAGCTGCAGTCGCTTTCCGATCCGGTCGAACAACTGGATGTCGAACTGGCTCTCGAGTTCTTTCAAGGCGCTGCTGGCGGCACTTTGCGACATCGACAACGACGCTGCCGCGCGGCTGATGTTCTGCTGTCGGGCCGTCTCGAGGAAGACCTGCAGTTGACGAAGGCTGTATCTCATATTTAAAAAATCGATTAAGCATATTTGAAATAGTCGTTTGGCAGATAAGTTAGTTCGGGACTAAAGTGTCTGCAAGTTTTAACTAAAACTTCTTTTTATAGGTTTTAGTTATATGTTGATGGCAGATAGAACGAGGTAGAGCTAGATGGCAGCGATCGGTCAGGAGCGGGTGCTAAGCGTACATCACTGGAACGACACCCTGTTCAGCTTCAAAACCAGCCGGGATCCGGGATTTCGATTCAAGAACGGTCACTTCACCATGATCGGTCTGGAGCATCAGGGACGGCCGTTGATGCGTGCCTACAGTATTGCCAGTGCCAACCACGAAGACGAGCTGGAGTTTTTCAGTATCAAGGTCCAGGACGGCCCGCTGACCTCGAAGCTGCAGCAGATTCAGGTCGGCGATGAAATCCTGATCAGCCGTAAGCCCACCGGCACCCTGATCGATGATCATCTCCTACCGGGCCGTCATCTCTACCTGATCAGTACCGGCACCGGGTTAGCGCCGTTTCTGAGTCTGATCAAGGACCCGGAGATCTACGAGAAGTACGACAAGGTGATCCTCTGCCATGGTGTGCGTTACCGGTCGGAACTGGCCTATAGCGAGATGATTCACCAGTTGCCGGAACATGAATATCTGGGGGAGCTGATTCGCGACAAGCTGGTTTACTACCCGACCGTGACCCGGGAGCCGTTCAAGAATCAGGGGCGTCTGACGGACCTGATCAAATACGGCATCCTGACCAAACGGTTGGGAATGCCAGACCTGGATACGGCGCAGGATCGATTCATGCTGTGCGGTAGTCCATCGATGCTGAAAGACTGCTGCTCCATTCTGGATCAGATGGGATTCGAGGAGGCCCGCCATGGCGATCAGGGACACTATGTGATCGAGCGAGCTTTTGTTGAGCGTTGATTACTAAGGGTTGTAGCTCTGGTCGTAGAGATCGTCGGTCAGAGCTTCCCCAGTTTCTGCGCAATGGTCGCGATGGTGCCGCCCAGTACGGTGCCCAGGAAGGATAGGGTTACCTCGGCGGGTAACCCGGCAAAGGTGGTCAATAGTGCCAGGATGATCACCACCACGCCGCCGAACATCAGAATGCCGTAGACCACGTTTTCGGTCTTTCGCACGGTTCCGCCACGGGCGATCACCAGTGCTTTGCGGTTGGTTTCCAGTAGTTTCAATTTGTCACGGGTGCTGAGCTGGTCGTTGTCGACGATCAGGCGCCGTTCCTGCATCAGTTGATGGATCGCATCGGACATGTCGAGCTCTTTGCCGGAGTGGGCGCGCGAGGGCCGTTCCGGAGGTGACAATTCAGCGTTGAAGCCTATTCTAGACGGATAGTCGTCGTCGGCTTCCTCTTCCTCTTCTAGCCGAATGGTCGATGGATTGATCTTCTCTTCGTACATGCCGCTCACCAAACCTTGATCCCGTTAGCCTAGCTAGGGATTCACCGCGGGCTGTTTCAGCTGTCTCATCATCTTGAGTATTTCGGACAGATCCGATTTCACCGCATAGATGGTCTGCCAGTCGTGCTGGCCAGTCAGGTCATCCCCGTTGGCCAGCTTCTGCCAGTCGATCGGTATTTTCTCGCTCTTGGCACCGCCGATGACGCCGATATTGGCCAGATTGGAGACCTTGGCCAGCGCCGCATTGATCTCGATCTTGTCCAGTGTCTTGAGGGTCTCATCCAGGTTGGTCAGCTGGTCGTAGGAGGCTTCCAGCTTGGCGCCCAGTGAACGACTTAGATCGTTCTCGGACATATAGAGGATGTGCCGGGCCTGCAGGGTGTAGCTGGTCAGCTCGAGGCGATTGGTAAATTTCGAATCTCCGTTTAGCCCGCCCCAGGTAGCGAGAATATCGTTACCCAGATAGACGGTGGTGGTTCGCAAACCGCTTAACAGACCGAAGCCGCTCTGGGTCTCATCGCTGGAGCCGGAAGCGCCGAACAGGCCACCCAGCCCCAGAGATCCCTGCTGTCGTGTATTGGTATTCCAGCGAAACACCATCACGCCGCGGTGTTGGATGGCGGCCACTGCGTCGCGATGCTTCTGATCTAATTTCTGGCGCAGCTGTTGATAACTGCTGCGCGAGGAGGGGACTGCGCCGGAGGAGCCTGGGTCGGTGGCCAGCCGAGTAAGGTTGACCCGTTCTTCGATCAACCGTGCGGCGGTTTCTTTGACGGCTAGAATCTTATTTCGAATCTCGACCAGGCAACCGGCATCGCAGCCATTTTCAGAGCCATCGGCAGTCAGCCTGGTTGGCTCGATGGTGGTTTGGACCGTGTAGCTTTTTTCACCGAAACTCAATCCGATCGCCGAGGAGGGTTTGCGCTGGGGCTTATAAAAATGGACTCCGCCGACCTGCAAAAACGGCAGCAGCCCCGGGATCGATATCACCCGATACTGGGGCAGTTTGGTGAAGCCCTCTTTACTGGCCTCGGTGGTCAGGTCCTCAAAGGATGCGATCTGACTACCGCTGCCGGAACAGGCGCCGATGATCAGCGTGATCAAACAGAGCATCACTAACCTGACTGTTTTCATCATCCTCTCCGTTTAGGTAACCCTAGATGAACGCTGCTGGTGGCGGTGTACCTATCCGTTTTGCGAAGGGTTGGGTGAAAACAGGCCGGCAAAGAATCCCACAGAGGCGGTAAAGATACTTAGCAGAATATCGCCCGATGCGATGGGGGTATCGGGCTTCTCGATAAAGGCACCGGCGGCGATGAACAGGAACGAACCGACCATGACGATGGCGAAAGCCCAGACGGCGATTTTCCAGAGTTTATCGAGGGTTCTTTCCGTGGGAGAGCCCAAGCCAAGGGATTGGGCGATCTGGGTTTTATCTTCATCGGAGAGATCCGCGGCGGTTTCCTTGACCACCTGAGCCTTCTCCATCGAATTCATGTTCTCAACCAGCGAGCGGGTGATCAGCGCTTGGGTTTTGCCGGGAATCTCTTTGGAAAGTCGGGCACCGAAATCTTCGAGTTCGTCGGTATCGAGTTCCTGCACCCCTTTAACGGCTTCAGCGATCTGCATGTTTCACACTCCTCTAAAGGCGTTATGAAATTATGCGTACTTCTTAGCCAACACAATTTACCTAATACATCGCGACTGTGATCAAAAATAACTGAATCATTAGTAGGTTAGCAGAGGGCTGAAAAGTTGCGCGTTTGTCTACACCGAACCGGCGTGGTCGGGCTGGCCGGTTCGAATGCCGGACCGTCGAAGAGCCGGACCGAATTTAACCAAGGTTGAAACTTGCCGGCAGGCTTTGAGTTACTCGAATTTCAGCCGATCGATGCCAGCAACATATCGGTTGCCCGTTTAGCATGTTGCTCAATCTGCGCTTCGCTGGGCTTATCCATGCCGATCAGCACCCCGGCACGTTGGGCCAGCAGCATCGCAGTCCAGAGTTGTACGCTGGCTTCAGGATCTTTGAGTTCGAAGCGTTGACGGAAGAACTCACTGAGTTTATCGGCGGTGTGGTCAGGACCGATATCACAGAAGCTGCGGGTCAGTTCCGGAGCTTTAGCACTCTCGGCGACCAGCAACCGAAAGGTCGCCAGGTGCTGCTCCGATAGGTGAGCTTTGATAAACCCTTTGGCAAAGTCGTAAAGGGCTTGTCGGCTGTCCGATTGCTGCAGTTGATCGGCAAAGTCGAACCCATTCTCCTGACCCATTTTCAGTAGGGTCGCTTTGAAGAGCTCGATCTTGGAAGGGTAGTAGCGGTACACCGTCTGCTTGGTGACCTGAGCCTGGGCCGCGATCCGATCCATGCCAGCCAGCACATAGCCTTCAGATAGGAACACGTTCTGGGCTGCTGTCAGGATCGCCTCTCGTTTCCGCTGCTTATTCTGCTCAACTTTACTCACTATCGGCCATCTCAAAAAATCATACTGAATGGTATGAATTTGTTGACAGTCTTGCAACTCTAATAAATCATACTGACTGGTATGATTTGTAAGGAGGATACTATGCAGACTCAAACCACTAGCTTGAAAAGCTCATTGAATCCGCGACTGGCGGGTATTCTGATCGCTCTTATCGGCGCCTTGTTGATGAGCTTCGATCCAATCTTTATCCGGTTTTCCGGTGTCAGTGGTTTCGACACGGCCTTTTTATTTGGACTCTTTACGGCGATCTCGATGCCGTTTTTCATCCAGTTTCGCGATGAGCGAGGGTTGTTGGCGACTCTGAAAGAGAGCGGAGTACCGGTGATCTATTCGGGAATCTTGATGCTGGGTAGCGCGTCGGCGCTGGTGCTGAGCATTAAGAACACCTCGATCGCCAATACCTTCGTCATTCTCAGTGCCGCACCCGCACTGGCGGCGGTTTTCAGCCGCTTGTTTCTGGGAGAGGTCACTCAACGAGCGACCTGGATAGCGATCGGCTTTGTGATGATCGGGATTGGCATTGTCGTCTCCGGCTCCTATGAAACCGGGAATTGGTTCGGCGATCTGCTGGCCGTATTCGCGGTTACCTGTGTGGCACTGAATCAGACCCTGCTGCGCAAATACCAGCATGTCAGTCGCATGGCCAGTGTGGGTGTCGGCGGGTTGTTGCTGGCGCTGGTGATGTTCATGCTGGCCTCGCCGTCGTCGTTCAGCCTTGAAACCTGGCTCATTATGGCGCTGATGGGACTGTTCACCGCACCCTTCGGGCGGGTGCTTTCGCAGGTTGCCACGCGTTATATCACGGCAGCGGAGGTCGGCATGATTTTGATGATTGAGGCGGTCTTTGCGCCTCTGTGGGCGTTCGGGGTTTTTGGCGAGATCCCCCCGTCGGCCAGTCTGCTGGGTGGTGGAATTATCCTGGTGACAATCTTTCTTTACGCCGTTGTCGCCTCACGGCCTGGCCGATCATCGGTTTGAAGCGAGGAGCACAGCATGCCAGCACAACTTATCGCAATCGGCCAGATCCGTACCCCGTTCCTTAGGCTCGATCAGTGCCCCAGAAATATCCAACCGGACGGACCGCAGTGCCAGCTACAGTTAAATCCGCCGTACTGGGACGAGCTGCGGGGACTTAAGCCGGGACAGCTGATTTTGATTCTCTATTGGTTGGGAGCTGCTCGGCCAGAAGTGGGGCACGCTAAGGCCCAACAGGTGAGGTGGCAGAGGTCGGAATCGGACAGTGATCCACACGGGGTGTTTTCGCTCCGGACGCCGATTCGACCTAACCCCATCGGGGCCGCGGTCGTACCGATCGACAGGATCGACGAGGGCTGCATTACGGTTATCGGGCTGGACTGTCTGGATGGTACCGTGCTGCTTGATATCAAGCCGGCGATCTATCGGGAAACGGGTTCCACAGCTTGAGAGCTGTCCGAGTTGAAACCAGCTTGGGGTTAGCGTTGATTCAACAACTCTTTCAGCAGCTTTTCCACATTCTGCCGAACCTGTTGCTCATCGCCCTCAAGCGCCTGGTGCAGCTTGCTGGCCAAATGGCCGTTGGCCCGAGTAATCGCCTTATCGGTTTTGACCTGATTCTTGTCCCTTGACGAGCCTTTGACCATGGTCACCAGGGTGTCTGCAATCCGCTGCAGAATCTGCGCTACCGCTTCGGCGGAAAAACCACCCACCAGCGCCAGCAGGCTGGGGGTAAGGAAAAAGCTGGTTTGTTGCTTGGCTAGCAGGTCGGTGCCGAACATGCCCAGAATGCTGCCGGCAAACAACCCCAGGGCGAAGTTGATAATGTATTTCTGGTTGTACTTGGGGTTGAAGGTGGAGCGGTGTAGGTACTTGTTGGCGGTGTAGAGCGCATGGAAGGTGCTGCCCAGACCCGCGGCCCCCAGAATCTGGACAAACTGCGGTAGGTTCGGGGTGGCCAGTGGCAGGACAAAGAGGACGAAGCTGATCAAGCCGGCCAGAATCAGTCCCTGAAGCGTCAGATTATCTTTGACCCGGCTGGCTCGTATCGATTCGGGCGTTACAGGCCGGATCAACCGGCAGAGTTCGCTGTGAACCTTCAGCGCACGATTCAGCTCACCGTGGCCGCTCATGGTTGCTGTTCCCGCTTGTTATTAACCCCCGGTTCCAATAGTTGGCTGATCTCCGAACGCAGCTCTTTGGGAATCGGAATGCCGGACTCGAGGGCGAAATTGATCATGGTGTGGATATCTGCGAGTAACAGTCCCCGCAGTTGCTCGATCTGATCATCGGTCTCAGCCTGCTGAGCGTTGCTTTCCATGCTCAGTGCCTCCCCCTCGGATGCCGACCGGTCATCAAGCGGTCTGGTACGACTCGTTGCTCATCGGCGAAACCGTACGCCTGCCCAGCCTAATGATCGATCCTATAGGTGATAACTGCCTCTGCAGAAAGAATAGCTTCTTATCCACCCGACGCCGGGTTCCGTAAGGAGGCTGGCTAAAATCGCAGTAATGCGGGAGGGGTAACAACACAGCAACGGTGCAAGGAGGCAATAGGCGGGGAAGAGATGACCGGCAGCAACTTGCGAGGCGCTGCCGGTCGATGCAACTTGTCGGTTACAGCAGAGCTTTGATGGCGGAACTCAGGTCGGCCACCGGGGCGTTGTGATCGATCAGGCGGTTCAGATTACCGTCTCGGTCGATCAGGTAGATACGGGCGGAGTGGTCGACGCTGTAGGCCATTGCGGAGTCAGGCATCTCGACCATGCGATAGAAAGCGCCGTAGGCGTTGACGACCTTGTCGATCTCGCTCTTGCTGCCGGTGATACCGATAGCGTTGGGGTAGAAATAACGGGTGTAGTCATCCAGTCGCTCGGCGGTGTCACGGTCCGGGTCGACACTGACGAAGATCGGCTGGACCTGCTGCTGTTGTTCTTCACTGAGGCGGTTCATTGCCGCTCCCAGGTTGGCCAATCCGGTGGGACAGACATCGGGACAATAGGTGTAGCCAAACATCAGCACTACCCCTTTACCGTTGAAGTCCGACAGCGATACCGGCCCGTTCACTCCCTGCAGGGTAAAGTCGCCTCCCAGTCCACTTTGCTTTTCCGGTGTCGGCCCCAAGGCCTGGCCATACAGATACAGACCGACACTCAGCGCCAGCAGAATGCCACAAAGAATCAGTGCCAGACGTTCGATAGAACTCAGTTTCTTAGCCATGTTTTTCCCTCACTTGGCGTCAAAATCAAACCAGCTACCGGTGGGTTCTTCACCCGACTGAGCGATCCAGACGGTTGCCCGCCAGGTCATCTCCTCCGTGGTGCAGGCCGGCAGCTGACCCCGTCCGCGGTAGAATCCATCCTCTCCGCGTTCAAGTTTCATCCGCAGTTCACCCATGTACATATCTTTGCCCTGCAGATCGATCTCAACCTTGTCGGCCTCGAAACCTTTCAACTGCACGCGGTAGTCGAGGGGGGCATTGCTGTTGACCTCGTCGGAGTCGATGATAAAGCGGATCTCTTTATCGACCCCTTGTTGGGCGATACAGCCGGTCTTCAGCTGGCCTTTGGAGCAGGGCAGTGGTGAAAACAGTTGGTTGCCGGCTTCCGCCTGGCGCAGGTCCTGAGTCACTACCAGCAGGGTCGCCAGCAGCGCGGTTGCCACCATCAGTAGAATCCACATCCGGGATTCGCCGGTAAATTTTTCCAGCATTATTCGATCAACTCATGGTCGGTACGGAACGTGTGAGCCTCGTAGGTACCGAGATTGCGGATATCAAGGGCGAAAAAGTCCAACTCCTGCAAAGCCAGCTGCATCGAGTGCTGATCCGGATGGGCCGCGACATCAAGATGAAAGCTGCAATCTTTCAGGGTGCCACCGGCCATGTAGCTTTCCAGCTTGACCAGGTTGACGTTGTTGGTGGAAAAACCACCCAGGCATTTATACAGCGCAGCCGGTATGTTGCGGGTCTTGAACATCATCGAGGTGATGTAGCGCTTACCTGGAACAAAGTCGGGCATCTTGCGGGTTTTGGACAGGATCAGGAAGCGGGTCGTGTTGCCGTCCACATCCTGCATGTTGGCTTTGAGTACATCCAGGCCGTAAAGTTCGGCGGCCAGTGATGAGGCGATTGCGGCCTGGCTGGCGTCCTGCTGCTGGCTCAACGCCAGCGCAGCACCGGCGGTATCGAACATCGCCACCGGCTCGATATCGAGTGATTTCAGGTGGTCCTGACACTGGGCCAGCGCTTGTGGATGGGATCCGGCCTTACGGATATTGGCCAGCTTGCTTCCTTTGAGTCCCAGCAGGCAATGGTTCACCGGCTCAAAGTGCTCACCGATGATATGCAACTTGGTTTTCGGCATCTGCCGGTAGATCTCTTCGACCCGGCCGGCGGTGGAGTTTTCCAACGGAATCATCGCCAGCTTGGCGAGTCCCTGCTCGACTCGCTCCATCGCCTCAACAAAAGACTCGCAAGCCTGGGCATCCATATCGGGAAAAACTTTACGGCAGGAAAGGTGTGAATAGGCACCGGGGCGGCCCTGATAGACGATGATATCTTCGTACATGGTCTCGATTGCTGCGAAGCCCGAAACTGGCGGGCAAAAATTGAAGCGCCCATGTTATCAGGGTTATGTTGCAGCTGCACCAGTGAGGAGCAACGTCGAGAAGTTGCCGATCTTTGACGCGGCTTGTCTGAGTGGAGCTAATGCTGGCGCATCGGTTGTCGGCGGCCGTCGGGCCTGGGTGCGAGCTCCGGAAACAGCTGAAATGGAACTGCAAAGTTGCGAGAATAGCGAGCCATCTCCAGGGGGCCAGGACTCATGTGTCGGCTCCCTAACACTTACCAGATCTGAAATATCCGGAGTTTAGTTGTTCCATGACCCCCGAACGTCTGGCCAAATTTCAACGGGTACTGAACCACCGTCAGCCCGATCTGACTCTGATCGCTGATCAGGTCAATAAGCCCCAAAACCTTTCCGCGCTGATCCGAACTGCCGATGCGGTCGGGATGGAGCGGATCCATGCGGTGGCCCCCAAGGAGGGCTATCGGGATTATCGCGGTACTGCACGGGGCTCGGGTCAATGGGTCGAGGTGGTAACGCACGATACATACCACGGAGCTATCGATGCCGCCAAAGCACAGGGGATGAAGATCTATGCGGCCCATTTCAGCGACCGGGCCCGGGACTTTCGAGAGTTCGACTATACCGGACCTTGCGCCATCCTGATGGGGGCTGAGATGCAGGGGGTCAGCGATGCCGCCAGTGAGCTGGCGGATCAGCATATCCTGGTGCCGATGGTGGGAATGGTCGGTTCGCTGAATGTCTCGGTGGCCGCCGGCATCATCCTGTCTGAAGTGCAGCGTCAACGCCAACTGGCCGGACTCTACGAACAGCGCCGGATCGATGAGCAAACCTATCGTGACACCCTGTTTCGCTGGTGCCAGCCCCAGCTGGCCGACTACTGCCACCGACACGGACTGGCGTACCCGCCGCTGGATGATCAGGGGGAGCTGATTGAGCCGGCCGCCTGGTACCGAAGCGTACGCTAGCTCAGGACTATACTAACAGCCTGGTCACTTGGTTATACTCGTTCGCAACAATAACAAGGACAGGACGTTATGGGTCGGTACTGCCATTTCACTGGGCAGGGTTGTCGAATAGCGCCAATTTCTGGGCAACTCAGCGCCGGGCATTGGTCGTCGGAGTCGCTACGATGACGCTACCCGCGCCTTTACGGCTGGTCGGAATGATTCTGCTGGTGCTGGTCTTCGGCGTCAGCTCCTATATCAGCTACAAGGTCAATTCAGAGACCTCTCGAGCCATCTCGACGTCGGTCAAGGTCGGGGCCTGGGCAGCGTCCGAGCTGGAAGGCGAGTTCACCAAGTTTGACTACGCCCTGCTGGAAGTGGCTGCAGGTCAGGGCAATCTGGATCGTTTGATCCTGCGCTACGATCTGCTGTGGAGCCGGATCGAAACCCTGCTGACCGGTGAGGAGACCGCCACCGTTCGCTCCGATCGTCAGTCCCGTGCGTTGCTGGATGAGCTGATGGTGCTGGTGCGACGGATTGAGCCGACGGTCATGAATCTGGCGATGGATGATCGTCAGGGTGCGCGGGCGTTGATTGCGCAATTGGCACCCTACCGCCATCGTATCCGCGACCTGAATGTCAGCAGCTTCAGTAGCGATCGGGTTCGAGAACGGCTAGTGCAATCCTTTGAAGAGCGACGAATGCTGGCTCTGTCGGTACTGGGACTGGTGCTGTCCGGCTCACTGCTGGTGTTGCTGCTGATCCGAGAAAGTGCCCGCAACCACCGACTGGCTCTCCATGACCCTTTGACCCGGTTGCCCAACCGCAAGCATTTCACCGATAAAGTCGCCAAGGCCGAAAGGGATCAGAGCAATGGTTTTGATCGGATCGGCGTCTTGATCATCGACCTGAATAACTTTAAAGAGATTAACGATACCTACGGCCATGACAGCGGTGACGAGCTGCTGCGGGTGATTGCGCGGCGGTTGCGTGGTTGTGTACGCGAACAGGAACTGGTGGCTCGGCTGGGCGGTGATGAGTTTGCCGTACTGCTGCGGCAACAGGTCAGTCCGCAGAGTTGTTCACAGCTGGCGCATCGACTCTGCGAGAGCATTACCCAAGAGGTACGGCTGGGTAGTTTTCGGGTTAGGCCGTCGGCCAGTATCGGTGTCAGTATCTTCCCGGATGATGGTCAGAGTTTGCAGGATGTGATCGTCAATGCCGATATGGCGATGTACCGAGCCAAGCAGGATTACGGCGCCAGTTACCGCTTGTTCGAGCCTTCGATGACCCAGGCGATGCGTCGTATTCGGGAGCTTTCCAAGGGGTTGGAAGCGGCGCTAGAAGACGATCAGCTGCAATTACACTACCAGCCAATTGTGGATCTGAGTGGCTGCCGGATTCAGGCGGTGGAGGCGGTTCTATGTTGGCAGAATTCCGATTACGGCCTGATCAACGCGGCTGAGATCGAGCAGGTGGCGGAAGAGTCGGGGATGGCCGGCCCGTTGGGCGAATGGGTACTGGAGCGAGTCGGTGCCCAGTACACCGATTGGTTACAGCAAGGTATCAAACCGATCCAGATCGCGGTCAATCTGTCCGCGTCGATGCTATGGCGCCAAGACCTGCTACCGGTGCTGGAACAGCTCCTCAAACGTAGCTCCATGCCGGCCTACAACCTGATGCTGGAGATTCGTGAAGAGACCGTATTGAGATCCAAAGACAGCGCTGTCGAGAAGATCCTGCAGTTGAAGCAGTACGGCATCGAAATCGCGCTTGATGATTTTGGCACCGGTTATTCCTCGCTGAGTCATCTGCGTCGTCTGCCGCTCGATAAGCTCAAGATCGACCCCATTTTTATCCAGGACCTGAATAAGCTGAACCCCGACCTGCGCTTTATCCGCAGCCTGCTGTCGATGGCCGAGAGCCTGTCGATGACCGTAGTGGCCGAGGGCATTGATGCCGAGCGTCAGTGGCATGATCTGGCCGCTGAAGGCTGTCGCCAGGGGCAGGGTGAGCTGTTCGGCCCGCCGATGATGCCGGACCGATTGGCAACATTGCTGCTGCGTCAGCAACAGGACCCCGACTTCGGTTGCCTGGTCGAATCCACGGCTGAAGTGAAGGAGCCCGACTCCCAGGCTCGGCCTCAGCGGGCCTGAGTCGGACGGTGGGCTTCAGACTGACCTCGGTCAGACCCGATCCGCCCAGCCAAGCATCGCCTGCTAGGCCTGATTCGCGGCTTTCCTGAGCGATTGCGACCCAGCATCCCAGCACCACAGGTTTGACCCCTGAAGATGGACGCCACCGATCCAGTGGTCGATAGGGTACAGCTGCTCCCATTGCCGTTCGCCTCGCAATAGCTGACGCCCAGTTTCGGTAATGCGCAGCCGCTGTGCTCCGCACGATTTCGGCGGGTTATCGATCGGGTTGAGCAGCGCTTCGCCGTTGAGAGTTTGCAGCGCTCCGGCCGACAGCAACTGCGCCAGCAGCTGCCAGAAACTGGCATCGCCCATAAAGACCCGTGACTCCAATCGCTGACTCTGACGGAACAGCTCGGCGGCGGGTTCGATGCCTTCGGCGGCCAGTTGCAGCGCCTGTTCGGCGGAGCGTGACAGACCGTTACGGCAACTCGGATACTCCTGCAGCAATCGCAACACCGCTTGATTAAGGAACGGCAGCGCCGAGCTGCCGGCCTGCAGCAGGGCCTGCCAGTGCCGGGGATCGGGGTGGCGTAGAGCGCTCCAGGCTTGGCTACCCAGCTCTAATTGGCGGCGGCTGACGGGCTGCCGATAGCGGCGAAGTTGCAGCAACTGGTCCGGGGACTGTCGGCCCAGATACTGGTCGGTGCAGATCAGGCTGAGGTTGGGATGGGGGTGGTGTTGGAAAAAATCCAGCAGTTGCAGCAACTGTAGCTGGTCGTACAGATCGTGCTCGAACCAGAGCACCACCTGTTGATAATCTTGGGCGGCTTGCAACCGTTGATCCCGTTGCTTGAAGTCCTGCTGCAGCTGGGAGGCATCGCCCCAGCCGAGCGCGGCGATATAGTCGGCCCGGCAGGTGGATAACGCCTCTAATTCGAGGCCTTGGGGGATCGGGCCCTGGTGCAGCAGGTCGCGCCAGGGCAGTAGCTCGCCACCGAGGCCCGCTTCCTGCATTAGCGCGGTGGCGCTGTCACCGTTGGTGATATGTAGGCAGTCGGTCATGGCGGTTGCTCAGCGGGCAGAATCAATTCCGCTTAAGCCTAGCCTGAAGAGCGGGGCCGGTTCCAGGCTTATCTGTGGCTGTGGGCCACAACGTCGCCGGTCCCGGTACCAGACCCGGTCCTGGTCCCTGCGCCGAGACTCAGCGGTTGTCGTCGCTTCGCTTGGCTTTCTTGTTCGGGCCGCCCGGGCCTTTGCGATGCGGCTTGACCCGTGGCTTGCGCTTTTTGTCATCGTTAAATTGGCGCTTACGGGGGCCGCGGGAGTCACCGTCGTTGTCGGACTTGCCTTGGCGGTCATCGTTGTAACCGATCCGCTGCAGATGCATCGGTTTGCCGCAGATCTGCAGCTTCTGGAAGTGCTGCAACAGCTCTTTGGGCATCCCTTCGGGCAGCTCCACGGTGGAGTAGTCATCGTGGAGTTTGACATGGCCAATATAGCGGCTGTTCAAGTCCGCCTCATTGGCGATGGTGCCGACGATGTGCTTGGGCTCGACGCCGTCATCGCGACCGACATCGATACGGTAACGCTCCCAGTCGATCGACTCGTCTTTCTCGAACTTGCGCTTCTTGCCGTCGCGTTCCGGGCGGTCACGCTTGTCATGCCCTCTGTCGCCATCGCGTTCTTTGCGCGGCTTGCGCTCACGTACCGGCGCCTCAGGTGGCAGTTGTAGCGGCTTCTCTTTCTGGGCCAGGTACAGCAGCGCGGCGGCCAGCTCGCTGGGCTCCATCACCAGTTGCTCTGAAAGTTGTCCCAGTAGTTCGCGGTAGTAGTTCAGGTCTTCACTGGCGAACACGTCTACCAGCTGCTCACGGAACTTATCCACCCGCTTCTGGGTAACCAGATCCCGGCTGGGCAGCTCCATCGGTTCGATCGGCTGCGAGGTAGCTTTCTCAATCGCCCGTAGCAGGCGTTTCTCACGGTAGGAGACAAACAGAATCGCTTTGCCCTGGCGTCCGGCGCGGCCGGTACGCCCGATCCGGTGCACATAGGCCTCGGTGTCGTAGGGGATGTCGTAGTTGACCACCAGGCTAATGCGGTCAACGTCCAAACCTCGGGCGGCGACATCGGTGGCGACCAGTATGTCGAGATTGCCCTTCTTCAGTCGGTCAACGGTGCGCTCGCGAAGGGTTTGGTTCATATCACCATTCAGAGCCGCGGCACTGTAACCACGGGCTTCGAGCTTTTCAGCCAGCTCGGCGGTGGCATTCTTGGTGCGGGCGAAGATGATCACGCCGTCGTAGTCTTCGGCTTCCAGCATCCGGGTCAGGGCATCGAGCTTGTTGACCCCTTGGATCATCCAGCAGCGTTGCTCGATGTTCGATACGGTGGAGGTCTTGGCGGCGATTTTGACCTGCTGTGGGTCGCACATATAGTCGGAAGTGATTCGACGGATCTCTTCCGGCATCGTGGCTGAGAACAGCGCAGTCTGGCGGCTCTCCGGTGTGCGCGCCATGATGGTTTCGACCGCTTCGATAAAGCCCATACGCAGCATCTCGTCGGCCTCATCCAGCACCAGTGCATTGAGCTTGTCGAGTTTCAGGGTGCCGCGTTCCAGATGGTCCATCACCCGTCCCGGGGTACCAACGACTACCTGCGGACCGCGTTTGAGCTGGCGTAGCTGCAGGCTGTAGCTCTGGCCGCCGTAGATCGGCAGCACGTGGAAGCCTCGCATAAAGCGGGCATAGGCCTGGAAGGCTTCGGCGACCTGTACCGCCAGTTCGCGGGTCGGGCACAGCACCAGTACTTGGGGGTGGCTGGCCTTGAGGTCGATGCGCTGCAGCAACGGTAATGCGAAAGCGGCGGTTTTTCCGGTACCGGTCTGAGCCATGCCGAGTACGTCCTGGCCATTGAGCAGAATCGGGATGCAGCGGGCCTGGATCGGGGAGGGGGTTTCGTAGCCGAGTTCGGTCAGCGCACGAAGGATATTTTCGCCAAGCTCAAGCTCGTCGAAACGGGGGGTGTCGGACATGGTGGATACCGGAAAGGGGAAATTAGGGCCGCACATTATACGGACTTGGCTAGCAAATTACTCGATATTTGTCATTTATTTTTCTTTTTTTGTGTAGGGGTTGAAAATCAGGGGCTTGTCGGTGCCAGGGCGACCTGATTGCGGCCATTGCGTTTGGCCTGGTAGAGGGCCTCATCGGCCAGCCGGATCAGGGTGGCGGGTTCGTTATCCATGGGGATCAGGGTGGCAACGCCGAGGCTGATGGTGACCACTTCGGCGGTATCGGAGTAATCATGCTTGAGTCCCAGCCGTTGGATTCTCAAGCGCAGCTGATCGGCCATCTGCTCTGGTCGATCGGTGAGACTGTCCTGGGACAGGAGTACGACAAACTCTTCGCCGCCGTACCGGCACACCAGCTCGCCACCACGACGGAACTGCTGTTGCAGGGCCTCGGCGACCCGGACCAGACAGTCGTCACCGGCTTGATGTCCATAATGATCGTTGTAGCTTTTGAAGTGATCGATGTCGATAAACAGCATCGACAGGCTGTGCCGTTTGCGCCGAGCCCGGCGCCATTCATCGGTCAGCCGTCGGTCAAGCTCACGACGGTTGGCCAACCCGGTCAGGGGATCGCTGCTGGAGGCGCGAAGGGTACTCTGCAGCCGGTTGAGCTGGTGATAGGTGAACAGGGTCAACCCCAGCAGCATCAGGCCGCCAAGCGTGGCATAACTCAGCGTTCTTAATGACTGGCGGCGCCAATGGCGCAATAACTGGGCCTCAGGAACGCTGATCAGATTCAGGATCGGATAGCTGTCACTGATCTGATAAGCCACCAATCGGCGCACTCCATCATAAGGACTGGGGTTGATCGGTAAGTATCCGCTGCCTTGTGCCAGCATCTTGTTGAAACGGCGGTTGCCCGCCAGAGAACGCTTGTAGAAGGCCTCCATTTGCGGGTAGCGGAAAACGCCCCAGCCATCGGTGCGCAACAGGGTGACATGGCTACCGTCATTGAGATCCAGTTGCCCATAGAGGCTGTCGAAGTGGCTGAGTTTTAAGTGGATGCCGATGACGCCGAGGAATTGCTGCTCAGTATCCTGCAGCCGTTTCGTCAGGTGCAGGATCGGTTCACCGCTGTACTCGCTCAGGTGAGGTTGGCTGATATACAGGCGGTTATCTGGGTTGATCCGGTGGTGTTGGAAGTATTTCCTGTCGGCGACGTTGGTAGTGGCGAATGGGTGGATGTCGGAATTGGCGACGACAAAACCGTTCGCATCGAAAACTTCCATATGGCCGAATTTGTCGGAGCCGATGGCGCGATTATAGAAGTTGCTCTCAGTCTCCAGTAGGCGATGAATGGCGTCGGGATCCTGCAGTTGGCCGCGGTCATCAAACTTTAGCTGCGGCTTGATTCGCTCGAGGCTGGCGGCGCCGTGATCCAGCGTGGCGTCTGCTTCCTTGCTGAGGGTTACGGCGATGGCTTGGAGGTTGGCGCCGGAATTGCGCAGGATAGTCTGACGTTCTTTGAGAAGCAGCAGGCTGGTGGCGATGCCCAACCCCACAATGGTGATGCCGACGATCGCCAGCAGCAATCGCTTGAGATTGCGCAGGTATTGCGACTGCAGGTGTCGGCGGGGCATAAGGGACACCCCCTCAATCAGCTGACGCTGGTTTCGATGTTGCTAATGGCCGCCTCGGCGCCTTCAGAATCGATCGCGATGCCATGGCTGGGGCCCAGAGGTTCCGGTCGCGCGATTTCATGGGCCCCTCATCAGATCATAGCGTCTGGGGGCGCTCATACAATGATCTATCACAACAAAGCGGCCACGGGCTGAGCCGCTAATCGATGGGGGCGGGGGAGCTAATGGCAGGACTGCCGGCCGGTTCGATCCGGACTTACGGCAGTCCCGCCTGTTGTTGCAGGTGTGTGGCAGGCCTAAAGATTGCTTTCGGCAAATTCGGCCAGGGCGCTACGCACCACGCTTTGCAGATGGATGGTCGAGCAGCCTTCGTAGTCTTTGAAGCGTTCGACGATATAGGTTAGTCCTGAGGTCAGCGGTGTAAGGTAGTTGGAGTCGATCTGCGCCAGGTTGCCCAGGCAGATCATCTTGGTGCCCTTGCCGCAACGGGTCAGGATCGTTTTCAGCTGCGAGGGGGTCAGGTTTTGGGCTTCGTCGATCAACACCAACGCTTCCTGGATGCTTCGACCCCGGATAAAGTTCAGCGACTTGAACTGAATGTTGGCCTTCTCGATGGTGTATTTGATCGAGCTGTGGGGCTGTTCATCCCCCTCGTGCATCGCTTCGAGGTTGTCCTGGATCGCACTGAGCCAGGGGGTCATCTTCTCCTCCTCGGTGCCGGGCAGGAAACCGATATCTTCGGCAACCGGCGGGGTTGAGCGGGTGACGATGATCTTGTTGTAGCGTTTGTGCTCGATCACTTGCTCTAGACAGGCCGCCAGTGCCAGCAGGGTCTTACCGGAGCCGGCCGCACCGTTGATGATGCACAGGTCGATATTGGGATCGGTCAGTGCGTCCATGGCGAAGCTCTGGGGCAGATCCAACGGTTTGATTCCCCAGCACTGTTGATCGAGCAGGAACTGTTGGTTGATGTCCAACAGGGTAATCGATTCTTCTCCCACTTCTTCGACTCGAGCCGCGAAGCCTTCGTCATCGAAGATATATTCGTTCAGGTAGGTATCGGGCAGTATGTCGCGGGCAAGATGGTGGAACGTATGGCCGCGCTCCTGCTCGGTTTTGACTTCGCTGACCTGGTCCCAGAAGTTGCCGTCGATCTTGTGGTAGCCGGGGGTCAGCAGGTCCAGATCGGAGATCAGTTGATCGGTGCGGTAATCCTCGACCCGCTTGAGTCCGGCGCCGAGGGCCTTGAGCCGCATGTTGATGTCTTTGGTGACCAGAGTGACCTGACGGTCCGGGTAGAGCGACTGCAGGTGCAGGGCAGAGTTGATGATGTGGTTGTCGTTGTTGTTGTGGTCCGGCAGGAAGCCTTTGCGCATCGAGAGTTCGTGATCCGGGAAGATCGACAGCTTGCCCAGTACGGTGTCGGGATCCGGGGTCGGCAGGGTGATCTGTACACCGCCACTGATCTCTTCGGGAGAGGCGGCCTGGCTGAGAATACGATCGATGGCGCGGATCGCGATTCGGGCTTCCTGGGCGACGTTTTTCTTGCGGTCTTTGATGCTGTCCAGCTCTTCGAGAACCGTCATCGGGATGACGATATCTTGCTCCTTAAATTCGATTAGACAGTTGGGATCGTGCAGCAGAACGTTGGTATCGAGGATATACAGCTTAGTGGATCTTTGTAATGATTTCATCGACTTGTATCCCGGTAGTTTTTCCATGTGCGAATTCTGTGCGTTTTTCTGCAGAATTTAGCGCTTTTTCCCAATCCGTGTTGGTTTTGAACTCACCCTCGGGTTTGGGTATCCATCGGTAATAATGTTGTTGGACAGTTTTTATATCTTTGTGTCCCAACATATGTGCTACCCAGAATATGTCCTCCTTATTGCTGAGCATTTGTGAGGCGAATGTGTGTCGCATCTGATAAGGCGATCGATAGCGAATTCCTTTGCAGTTCGCTAGTACTTTCCCCCAGTGTAGATGGAGATTTCTATAGCTGGGGAACGGGGTTCCTCGGCGGCTGATCAGAACGAATTCGGATCGTCCTTGGTTGTACTTTTGTTGTTCTAACAGGGCGCTTAGTGCCGGAGGGATTAGTTCTATTACTCGGGTGGAGTCGGTTTTTGTCCTTTTAATAACGCCGCGATGATCTACTGCCCTCTGGATCGTGACGGTTTTGGCGCCGAAATCTATGTCGGTCCACTTCAGGCAGATTAATTCTGAAGGGCGTAGGCCCATAAAGAAGTTGGCTTTGATGACGTTTTTAGACCAAGGCATCGCGTTGTTGACGATCTGAACGACCTCGTCCATCGAGAAAGGATCAATTGAGTCGCTGTCGTCGCGGATGCGTTCGTCTTTCGGCTGCAAAGATTTGTAATCAACGTCGGCAAGCGGGTTTTTTTGGATCTCACCGTACCGGTGTGCAGCACGACAGACATGCTTTAGTGGAATGAGGTAGGTTCTGGCGGAGCTGACCGTCGCGCTGTGGTGGCGGACCCACTCTTCGATGTGTCGAGTTGTGAGATCTACTAGGCGTAGATGGCCAAACGCTGGAATCAATTGGTTATTGACGTTGATTTCGTAGGTATCAATGGTTCCGGGTTCAATGCTTTTTTGCTTTCGGAACTGTGCGATCTGCTCGGTCAGCAGTGTGGAGATGAGTTTGGTTTCGCTATTTGCGCGGTCATACTTCTGGGCTTCTTTGCTATCAGGCCAGTACTTTCCGAACTGGAAGGTGCCATCTGCAATCTCAACGAGGATGACTGCGCGTAAGTTGGAGAGGTACTTTGCGTTGGCAGCGTTGACGTTTAGTTCGGTCAGTTTACGGATTGGGGTTCCGCGAAAGGTGAACGCTAACTGGAAACGCTTCTTGCCGTCCGTTAGCGTTCTCTCGGTTATTCCGACAGGCCACTTTCGTTTTCTACCCATTGATCCACTCGTTCAGTGTGAATCCAAATCCTACTATCTGCCGCTAGCTTTTTATAGTGGAAGCCTTCGGCCCAGTGACCTTGCTCACGTTTTAGGCGAACGCTGGATTCGGTTTCACCTGTTAGTTCGCAATATTTTTTCAGTCGGACCCATTTGCTCATGTCGATGGCACGGGTTGGGGCTCAGGTAAACTGGCCTGTAGTGCAGTCATCGCCTCTTGCTCTTCTCTGATGCGAAGCTCAACACGGGCTAAGGCGTTCCAAGCTAAGTGTAGGTCATGGTGGAGTCTGGAGTCCGAGTCGATTATTTCACCGCGTTGTTCTTTGAAGTAATGTCGGAGTAGGGCGTCAGAGTATCGTGCCTTACCGTTTGGTACGCTCAGCCATCCATCGTCGGTGTATTTTCTTGCGCCGAATGTGCCTACTTCACCGACACCCATTAATGCGTTTGCAAAGGCACCTAGTACTAGGTCGAGCCGGGTTTTTCCTGCGTCTACTTTGGCGCCAGGTTCGTGCTGCCCACGGCCTGTCGGATCGTTTTCGGGTTGTAGCGGCTGATAAGACGGCATGGTTTCAGTTAATGACATTTATATTAGCCCTGCTAATAAAAAAGAAATAAGGAAGGGCGCATATTTTTCTGCGCCCTTTAAGGTTTATCGCTTTGCGCGATCTGCGTGTTTGGCCTGATTCATTTCGAAGCCGAGAATTAAATCGAAGGCCAACGGCTCTTCTTTGTTTAAATCCAAGGTGACTTCGTTTTCACCAGCACTTACGCGTATTTTATTACCGCCAGGATTGGATAATAATCCAATTATTTTTTCCCCATTACCTCGGGCCAAAAATACTGTGTCACCTTCAATCGGTTCGACTGAAGGATCGGCAATAGCATGACTGCCCGCTACAGCGATTCCGCTAACAGTATTTAATTCAATGGCATAGCAGATTCTTTCCTGCTCGGTGCTCAGTCGTAAGGTAGTAACTTTAAGGTTGTTGTTCACAGGAACTCCTTCTAGTGCGAACTTGACCTTTACGGTTGTTGGAGTAGGCAGCACCCTCAGCATTGAAGATTTAATTTTCGGATCAATCTGAGAAATATCTACTTCTAACACATCAGCCATCATAGCTTTGTGATTTAGATTCATCGCCATAGTGGCGTTCATCATTTGGCTTATTGAACTTTGATTAACGCCAAGGAGTTCAGACAAAATGGTCTGGTTTAACCCTAGCTCCTTTTTCTTTGCGTTATAAAAGTGTTTTAGCCGTGCTGCGACCTCGCGGTCGTGCTCAGTTATAGTGCGGTTCATCCTAGTGTCCAGAAGAAACGGTATGTGTGGTAGTTACATTAATAATAAAGTCGATTACAGCCTGCTTGTCAACAGCTCTGCTAATAAAATCAGCCCTGCTAATATGATCAAGCGCCATATCTTCCCCTGTTAGCACCACGCAGCCGTTCTGCGAACCCACAACTAGCGCCACATCTCTACCTTCGTCGAATCTAGCCTTTAGCCAGAGTTTCTGCTGGGTAGACGTCCCAAATGTGACCTTCGAGCTATCCCGTATTGGTAATTTGGTTAAGTATTTATATTCAATCCAGCAGTCGCCAGCCTTGCCAGAATAATAGGCATCCGCAACGCCTCCTGCGTAATTGTCGTTTATCTTCCATGCGTAGACGGAGGTCGGCAACTTACGATGGATACTACGAATAAAACCATGTTCGTTCAAGGCTTATCCACGGTTATTTGGCTTCGGTTATTACTGGATCAATAATCAATACTAATTTGGTCATAAATACAGCTTCTAGGCGGCTTCTTGGCACGCCTGGAATTGAACGAATTGTTCTAGTTGCTTGCGTAGAGTTTTAGCCGTTCGTTCTCGCATTTCTTGAAGGCCGTCTTGTTTGAAAAAAGCGTCGATAATCGGTGTGTTTTTAATCATCGCTTCATGCCCAGTAGCTTCGTCGGCATCGGAAAATATTTTGCCGTCGGAGGTTTGATATTGCGTGACCTGGATTTCTTGCATAGTGATTTCCTCGGGGTAAAAAGAAGCCCCTCAATTCGAGGGGCTGGAATCAATAGAGGTTTTTACTGGCCACGTTGGCCGGTTAATGACAGGTAGGTGTCTTTTGCCGCTTTATAAAGGTCTTCATTTACGAAGCCCGCAAAATCAACTTTCCAGTTTTGGTACGGCTGGTTTTGTTTGTTGACCGCTTCTTGGGACGACAGCACCCAGGCAGTAGCGAAACGGTCAGTGCCTTCACCTTTTAGGCGGATCAGGGTGTTCCACTGATCGGAAACAGGCAGCTTTGAGCCGTTCATGTAGAGCAGCACTGGCTGTTTCGGTACGCCTTTATCGTCGAGCATCAGGCATTTGTGGACGCCTGTTTTGCTGATGTCGTACTGCGCCAGTTCCAGCCCCTTAGACTCTAGGTGCTGGCGGGCTGCTTCTTCCGTTTCGAAGTTGCCTTCGAAACCGCCGCCTAGACTACGTTTCTTGAAGACACTGAAGTGCTCTTCAAACATCAGGTTTACGACGAAGACGTTTTCATACAGCTCGTTGGTCAGGTTGTCGAAGATCAGGCCAGTTTCGGCGCCTTCGATGTATTTCGGATTGCTTTTGATACACTGCGGGGACAGCTGCTGGATCAGATCCAGACGGGGGATTTTCAGATTGTCGGCGGTGACGTTTTCATTACCCAGGCTGCTGCCAGTGCGGAGGTGTGCAGGGACGTTGTTGTCTTTAGAAAAGGCTACGATGCTTTTGGACATTTTTATTACCTATAAGGCCCTTCAGGGCAAGATTAAAGAGTATATCAGCTGTGCTAATAATAAGCTATGCTAATAATTTAATGCGTGGCACGCATGTTCACACCACGTTTTGTCCAGGTGTCCACTCCCGGTACGTTTTCCCCAGCCTGCAGTAGTTCGCGGAACGCTGTTGCGGACACACGGCGCTGCAGGAGGTGTAGGAATCGTTTGCTGATGATGTATTCGCCCAAGGCTTCCCAGTCGGATACTTGGGGCATTTCTTGCTCTGAAACAGAGATGGCGATGCCGTTTACGGTCGTTTTATCGACGCCCTGTTCATCAAGTTTCTTAACGAGGGCGATGCCCATTTCGTCGAATTCTTTTCCCAGCTCTTTACTGGCTTTATCTAGGGCGCGTTTTTGCTCACGGATGTCGTGGGCGGCGGCGATCAGATCGCCTAGGTTCATTTCCTCAAAGCTCATGCTGGCTCCTTATGCTGCGTCTTGGGTGCCTTCGGCAAAGATGTGAAGCAGGTCACGCATTGAAACCTGTTTGGCTTCGAGTTTTTCGTAGACCTTTTCTTCCCAAGTACCTCGGGCGGCGATGTGGATGGTTTCTGTTTTACGAGTTTGGCCTGCGCGGTTAATGCGGGCGTTGAATTGTTCGTAGTGCTCTAAGTTGTATGTCGGCGATGCCCAGATTGTGGCACAGCCTTTAGTGAGCGTTAGTCCGTGGCCTGCTGATTGCGGGTGAGCAAAAATGGTTTGTAGTTCGCCTCGTTGGAAGGCTTGAACTGCTAGGGTGCGGGCATCTGTTGGCGTTGAACCATCGATTACTGCGTATTTGATTCCCGCTTTATCGGCGAGTTTGCAGAGTGCTTCTCGTTGGTGCCGCCACAGGAACGCTACGACCGAGTGGTCGCGCTCCATTACGAGGTCGAGCACAAGTTGATAGCGTTCTTGCTGGAACTGGTGGCTTAGACCGGTTTCGTCGTAGATCGCACCGGAGCACAGCTGCAATAGTTTCTGGACTCTGGCACCGGCATGGACCGCGTTAATATAATCGCCGCTATCAGCCATGATCACCGATTCTTTTTCCAGCTGTTTGTATTGGGCCATGTTCTTCGGTGGCAGATCGGTATAGATCGAGCGGATGGTGTTTTCCGGCATATCGATGCAGTCGTTTAACCGGAAACGAACAGTGATATCGCGTAGTTTGTCGGCAACGATTTCTGTGGCGCCGGGGCGGTCGATCCATTGCACGGCGTTGGCAGCGGCTGCCACCTTAATTGGTGTGCAGACTTGAGAGCGGAACTCCCAAAACAGTTTGCCAAGGCGTTCCCCGTCGTCAGTGATAAGGGCTTGGTGCCATAGATCGAGGACGGTTCTCGGGTTTGGCGTACCGCTCATGGTGATGCGGTGCTCAAACAGATCGGCAATTCGTGCCATTGCCTTTGAGCGTTGGCTTGTGGGGTTCTTGAACGCGGTTGACTCGTCGGTACAGATAACGTCGAATTCGTTTAATACGTGCCGGTTTTTGTCGAGCCACTTCACTGCATCATGGTTTGTAATGACGACATCGCAGTCGGACTCAAAAGCACTGAGGCGTTTTTTGTCTGATCCGGCAGTGGAGATTCCCCAGCTTAGGGTGGGGGTCCAGCGAAGAATGTCGTCTCCCCATGCCGCGCGTAGGATCGAGAGTGGAGCCAGAACTAGCATCCGTCGAATGCCTTTTGCTGCGCGCAGTCGTTTAAACCCTTCGAGCACCGAGCGAGTTTTACCGGTTCCTGGATCAGAAGTGATCAGCACGCGGGGATTGTTAGCGATGAAATCGGCAGTGAACTCTTGGTGTTTGTAGAGTGGTGGTAGCATCGCTTAGCCCTCTGCGGGGAATTTTTTGGTGAGGGCGTCGTAGCATCGTTTTGCTGCGGACTGTTTTCTGAAGTCATGCAGCGCTTGGCGTCCGCCTTCGGCGCAGTGGGCATAGATGGTAAAGACGATTTCTTCGACATCTCCGAAGAGAATTTCTGTCGGGTAATGTAGGTTGTAGCTCGCGCAGTTACCGCCAGCATCAACGGCCACCGCATCCAACTCAAAGTAACCGTCGAACATCTGGTTTGGGTCGATTTGGGTTACGTCCCCCCAACCGTTGGGCAGTTCGCGCAAGTGGGAGATGAGAAAGGTGTAGAGTTCTGCTTCTGAATAACGCATGACTTACTCCTCGTCGTTATCGAGCCCAAGAAAAAACAGCAGTAGCGAGAAAATCTCCATGCTTACTCCTCGAAGAAATCACAGGCCGGTTTATCAAAGCCTTCTTGGGTAGTTTTATGTGGGCACCAACGGCAGTTATGGCGGCTGGGTTTGGCTGGGAACGTGGTGGCCGTGGTCATGGTGTTGCCACGGATGGTCCAGCGTTTTAAAAAGCGCATTGCCTGATCTTTGGTGTAGGTCGCGCTTAGCTCTTCGTTTTTATCGAGGTAGCGCATTTCGGCTTTGATAAATTCGAGGTCTGGGTAGCGGAGGAATGCAGCGATGGCATACAGCTGGAGCTGCTGACCGTGCTTCATTTCGTTGCCGTACTTCCGTCCTGTTTTCCAGTCGATAATCCAAGCACTGGTTTCGGACTCATGGATGAAGGCGTCCAGTTTGGTCCGTTCCCAGCAGTCTTTATCGCGCCAACCGGTGATCTCCCAGGTGCGGTTAAACGCCCAGTCCTGTTCGATTTCGACGCTTCCTTCGGCGTAGAGGTCGCGTAGCTGATCGATCAGCTTATGGAAGTGTTTGATCTCGGGGTCTAGTTCTGCGCTGAGGCCCTGGATGTAATCCTCGATGGAGGTGTGAATCCGCGAACCTCGTTCTGCAGCAGGACCGCTGGGATCTGGGCATTTCTCGACTTGTTTCAAGAAGATTGAATAGGGGCAGTCCTCGAACTTCATTAGCGACGAGAATGACCATGCTTTGATTTGGCCGATGGGGCGGTCCAGTAGTGCTACTTCTTCACTGACTTTTTCCTCTTTGGCTGTTTTGATCCGTTGCAAGGTCTTTGCCGGGTCAAAAGCTACTTTGTCGTCTGTCCGCACGGGGTTGATGGGGGCCGCATTGAACCGGCTTGGATCGAACGCTTTGCTCATTAGTGGCACTCCGGGGTCTGGGCCAGTGAGTTGTGAATGATGTCGATCCGGCGCTTTAGATCGTTAAAGTCTTTGGCTTCGTTAACAGCGGTTTGCAGCTGCAAGGTGACGAAGTCGATTAAGTAAACGAGGTGCGCTGCTTGTGGGTCATTACGAGCCACATGCAGCATCTCGGGGAGTTTCAGGGTTAGTGAACTGGCTTTTTGTGAAGCCATGACATACCTCCGGTGGTCGTAGCCGGAGGTGTTGCCCCCGACAGGCTGTCGACCAGTCCAGAGTCTTTAAGCCGAGTAATATCGCTGTCTTGAGGCTTCCAGATCACAGTGATGATGCTTACTGGGCGGCCTTCGATATTGGTTTGTTGGATGTCAACGTCGTTGCGAGCCAGCATGGTTCGGAACTTGTTGATGTTGTTGCTGCGTTCCGAATTAAGCGCTTGCCAGACGCGGAAGGCTTCGTCGATGGATACGTTACAGGCTGTTTCCAATTCAACGCTGGCAGCCCAGGTGCTGATGATCTCTTTTGCTGAATGCAGATGAATAACCTGATTGGTGTCGGTTACCGTTTCGGTCTTCTTCAGAGCATGCTCAGCGAAATAGTCGAAATCACCGGTACGCAGGGCATAGCAGAACTGCTCTGAGGTGTTGAGTGATGCGACTTTCATCCGTTGTTTGGCGTCGTTCTCAAGCGGGTTGCGTGCAGCGAGTTCGTTGACGTTAAAGTTCAGTAGGAAAGCGGCTAGGGTGCCGATCTCTGCTTCGAGTTGGTGGATTTCGTTTTGGAGTTCTGGGTGAACGTCCATCAGTTTTCTTCGTTGGGGCTCGGCTACGTTCATGCGTCGGTCCCCATCGGGTATTGGCATAACATCAGAGTGGTTTGAGAAGAATAACCAGTTGGCGTAGATCCGTTGGGTCTGCGCTTCACGGTGCATTCCTCGTAGTTCCCCGTGGCCTTCCGTGATGTAATTCTTAATGCGATCGATGAGGTGATTAGCCTCACGTGAGTCGCCTAGCCGGAACTCGTCCACGGTATACATCAGTGTTCGAGCCATGTTGCTGTTGAACCGATCTTCGAGGTTATCCATCGTCACGTGGCGGTGGTATGCCTTGCCGATGAGCGGATTCAGCACTTGGCTTTGTAGAATGCCTTTACCGGTGCCTTGGGTTCCCGAGAGAATCCAGGCTGTGCCGCTGATATCCCGGTTCTGGATCACAAAAGCGAGCCAATTGATGAAGTGGTTATAGCTTGCGGTATCTTGGCCTAGTACGTGCCAAAGTAGTTTGTGGCAGGTAGGCGCCAGCAGTTGCATGTTGGCTCGAATATCACGGCATTCGTGTCCGACCTTGTAGGTGATCCCGCAGTGATCTGATAGCAGATTTTGTGGATTACGAATGTGGTCTGGGGCGGTGTAGGTGTTTAGAACCTTCTCCTGAAATTGCATCACCTGAGTGTTCTGGGGCCGGAAGACCAGGTGCCATTGAGGCATTGGATCGGGGACGGGTTTGCCGTGCTCTGCCAAGAAGTCTTCGATGTTGGCCCGCTGGATGGTTTTCAACGAGCTGTTGCCTTCGGGATCAAGGGTCACTCGATCTTCGGGCTGGTCATACATGAAGCAAAAATGGGTATCCGTGTTGATGTCACGAACAACCATTGGGATCAGGTCTTGCCGTTTGATGACTTCGCCGCCGAACTGCTCCATGAAGTTCTGATAGGACTGTGGATCAGCCTTGGCGAACTCGAAAGGCTCTTCACCTTTGAAGTTGTAGATGATTTCTGGGTTACTTAGCCGACACCAGTAGCTGTGGCTGTCGCCGCCGTTAACATCAAAAATTGCATACTCGCCGTCAACCCGGTGAAGCTCGATGGTCATTTCATCGGGGTTCTGGATGACGGAAACGCGTCGGCCTTCATCGAGTAGCATCCGGGTTTTCGGGTTGTGCTTCTTCAGACCGATGGCTTTTCGCAGCGCGTTCAAACGCTCCTGCCGCAAAGCATTAATGCCTGCTGGGAGTAGGCTGGCTGCTTGGGCCAGAATATCAACGCTATGTGCTTCTTTTTCGATCAGCTGCCAGCGTGCATCGTCATCGCTGAAGGGGTCGTCGACGCCTTCGAAAATCGGCGGTGCGATATAGATGATGCGGCTGTTGTCGGCCAAGCTTGGGTCGATCAGCCAATGCAAGTTCATGCCAGAACGTGTCAGTGACAGGCGATCTTTTAGGGCTTCGCAGCTGAAGTTTTGCCCCTTTAGCCACAACTTCAGTGCTGCAGGTTTAACGGGTTGAGCCAGCATGAACTCAAGGTGCAGGCTGATCTCATGCGCCTTGCGCCCCAGTGAACTGGAGGCGTGGACGATATACGTCGTGTTGTGGAGCACTTCAGGTAGATACTGGATTAGCTTTTCAGCAAGATCCTTTAGCGCATTACCTGTGAACTGGTCGGGGATCGGCAGATCCAATCCGGTGGTGGACAGTCCATCCAGGTCGATAACGAGCGTTTGACTTGGTGCGTTACTGTCGCTGGTGCCTTTGCGACTCTCGTTGCTTAACTGACGGGTAAGCGGCCCTTTCAACATGCAGTGGTTTAAGCCCGCGTGTTGTTTGATCAGAGAAAAACGCTCGCGGATTCCGTCGAGCGTTGCTTCTGTTTCGTAGTGGTGGCTGGTGACATTCTTAACCAGCGGGTAACTGAGGGTTTCCTGTTGCCGGAAGGTCTTCGCCATTGGCTTGCCACTGGAGGCTTCGAGGAATGTCAGTGGGATGGCCATAGTTACTTCCGGTTGCGTTCGCGTTTTTCCCAGTCGTCGCGACAATCGCCGTCGCAGAAGTAGGGCTCCCCTCCTAGTGGTTCATCGCAGTTGTGGCAATATCCTGTTGGCCGTAGACGATTCGCTGCTCCTTTAGCGTTTTGTAGTGCGATACCTGTTAGGAATTCAGTAAGGTCGGATGCTTGATCAGCAAAATCTCTCGACATTGATTGTCCCGGTGAGTCTGGTTAATCGTGCGGGGTAGAATATTAGCACTGCTAATATTTAGTTGGCACCTAGTTTTTCCAATTCTTCGACGATGCGTACCTGGGCGATGTCAAAGGCGGCAGCGGACGCATTGTGGAGTTGGCTTTGTGCCAGGTTGAACGTCCAGCAGTCAGCAAGTCGGCGGTGCTCATTTGCCCGCTTTTCGAAGTAACCTGCTACCTGCTTTAGAGACTCAATGGCGTTAGCTCGCTGGTTTGCAGGTTGTACAGGGTGAACGCTTCTTTCATGGTTTGTAGTGGCCATCGTTCTTTGAATCCTTCGTCAGTGGGGATGTCGTAGACAACAAACTCGATGCCAGCCTGGGCGATGGTACGAGCACAGCTGGGGCAGGGAGGGTGTGTTACGTAGAGTGTGCAGCCTTGAAGGCGCACTCCGTAGCGTGCGGCATTAAGGATCGCGTTAGCCTCGGCGTGGACTACGTGCTTGTGTTTGAATTCACGGTCGGCGTACCAGTCCGGGCGGTCAATCATGCCCCGTGGAAAGCCGTTATAGCCTGTGGACAAGACTTCTCGGTTAGGGCTGACGATGACAGCGCCAACTTTTGTCGAGGGGTCTTTGGACCATGAGGCGACTGTATGGGCTAGGTCGATGTAGCGTTGGTGCCATTTACTCATTGAGGGTTTCCTTTAATGACCTTGGCGTCTAGTTCGGCCTGGTAGTTTCCGACCTTTAGCTCTAGATGTTGTAGGGCGATGCGAACATCGGCCATTTCTAGTTTGACGTCGGTTATAGTGGCTTTCCCTCTGTCTAAATGGAGCAAGACTAAGGCTAGCTCTAATAGTTCTTCGCTGGCGCGTTTGATCGATTTGTCATCGTCCCAATCGTTAACAGTGCTAGCGATTGCAGCTATTTGGGTATCGGTGAAGGCTGTTGGTTTTCGTTTGGAGAGATTTTTTCCTGCGGGACACGAGCAGATCCCTCGCCACTCGCCGTCGAGGCTATGGACGTCGCCGGTATCATTGCAATTTTCGCAGTTCATTTCGTTCCTCGTGCAGTCGGATGATTTGAAGGGCTAGCCCAGGAGATTTCATTGCCCTGGTTGATGAGGAAGATTGTGTCAGGCGCGTTCATTGTTGACCTCAGTAAAGGTTCTCGCTGAATAGACGGGTTTCATCACCGCCGCAACGTCGGATGATCTGGGCTTCTTTTAGGGCGATGGTGAGGGCTTCGGCGCGAGTCAGGAAGTTACCTTTCTGGTCGATGAAACCCTGGGTGGACTTGATCCAGTTGGAGTCAGGGTAGAGCTTCGCATGGGCGCGCATGAATGGGTCGAAATGTCTTGCGCCGAGGATGATCTTGCCGGTTTCTTCGCATCGATTTGCGGCGCAGACCACGCGTTGTGGGACAATCTCGCCATCTTTGAGTGGTGCTCTGCTTAACGAAAGCTCCGGATAACGATTCTTGAGCGCCAGGAATGTAGTGGCCTCGACACGATATGTTTCGAGCTTGTTGGTGGTTAAGACGAATGCGCCAAGGAAGAAGAGCGCTAATATCCCAAGAAATGCGATTAGGAATTGTTCGGCCATGATGTTTACTCCATGTTGTCCAGGATACGGTTGACTTCGTCGTCGCCTAGCTCTTGAAGGCTGGCGCCTAGTGGTTTGCCGATCTGGGCCTCGAAGAATTTGATAACTGCTCCACTGGCGCCTTTGGCACTGTCTTGAATGTTCTCAGTGCGCCCGATGACTTCCACGACGTCTGGGGCTTTTAGCTCGTTTCGGTTTGCCTTTACTTGGATCTGTCGGAGCAGTTGTGCCGTTCGATCAAAGTAACGAATTGTGGACTCAATCTGCTTGGCGCAATCTTCGTAGCTGTAGTTCATGGCGTAATCCCTATTAGTAGTGAAACTGGGCACCCGTACCAGAGAAGGGGAGCGATACGGGTGCCCATGGGGCGGTTTATGTTTTGTTAGCCCGGTCTTCGAACCGCCGCCCGATAAACACAGACCGGGGGCCGGTTATGCCGCGTTAGCAGCTGTGCTAATAAAGTTGGTGGCGTGGGTAACTAGGTTTGCTTGATATTCGGCGTCATCCAGGGCGTTGTGGTGATCACCGACACGTGGGACAGAGGTTTTGTTGAAGCCCAAGGAAGTTGCGATACCCATCAACGTTCGCAGGTCGCGAACATAGGTGAAGCTATGAGGGATTGTCGGGTTATCCCAGGGGGCGGTTAGACTGTAGCGTTTGGCCATCTGGCCAAGTTTGGTGATATCGAACGTTGCACCGTTGCCCCAGTACCCTTGGATGGTGTACTTGCTGAGCATATCGAACAGTTCAGATAGGGCTTCGATGGGGTTTTTGGCCTCTTCGAAGGCTTGGGCGAGTACTTCTGCACGCTGGGTCATCCACCACTTCAAGGTAGAGGCGCTGATGCTCGCGTTAACCAGTTCGATTTCGCATTCAGGGTCGATGGCTGCGTAGAAGCGTTCGATGATCTCGCCGGATTCGCGGTTAAAGACGACGGCGCCGATGGAGATGATAACGGCGTCATCAGCGACACCGAGGGTTTCTAGGTCGAAAGAAACGTCATACATGGTGGTGGTCCTTTTTAGAGTTAAGCGTTACGCCCAAATCATTGCGATGCCGCCAGCGAAGCTAGCTATAGCGCTACCTATGAGCCCTAGACCGATTGAGATTTGGAGCCATTCGGGGGCCTCAACTTTGCCAAGTAAATTTACTGGCAGCGCTTTGGCGGCTAATACACAGGCGATGAAGACGAGTGCTGCAGTGAGAGTAATGTTGAGCGCGATACCAAACATGGGTAGTCCTTCGTCAGTTTTACTTACGTTTTGCTGGGATTGAGTATCTGTTCGAATTTTTCGCGGACTGAGGCTGTTGTATTTGCTAGTAGCCAGTGCAGGGCTATTTTCGGAACGGCAGTTGTTCTTGCATCAGTCTTACGAGTGTTCCAGATAGAAGGGGGCAGCCCGTGTCCCTTAAATCCACAAGGACTACACCAAACTGAATAGTGTTCTTCGCCGTGTATGCTGCGGTTTACGGTTGGTCTATGCCCACAGAAAGGGCAATTGAGAAGGGTGGATAAATACTCTTCATTGTTCGCCTCCTGTTCTTTCATGCGTTTTAGGTGTTTAAAGGTAGAGGTTTTTTCGTGGTGTTCTTTACACGTCTTTACCTTAAAAGCACCGACGGGATCAGAGTGGTCTTCAATACAGCCGCACTCTAGCGTTATCTGGTCGTCCATAATCTTTACTTTGCTGCCCCCGTTTTATTTTGAATATTCTTGAGCAACGCCGCCTTCTGACAGCAGAGGAAGGTCGGTGGCCCAAGTGGGTGGGGTGGACATGACATCGCCCATCATTTGGTAAACCTCGTCGCCCTTGTCTTCTGGGACGATCGCTATCATTTCATCGTGGACCATGTGGACGAGACGAGCTTGGTCCCAGCCATAGTTGTCGCGAAGGTTGCGGTCTACGGTGATCATCTGTTCGTTGATGATTACTCGGGCTAAGGCTTGGACGATGTTCTCGGTTAGGTGGCCGCCGTAGATTTTCCGGTTAGGCCCTTTGGGTCCGAATTTGAAGTCAAACCCGTTGGCGTGTTCGCGCGCTTGAAGATTCGGGTACTGTAACGCCATGCCGTTAGGCAGCATGATGTGATTCGGGCCAATGGTCAGCGGGCCGTCCTCATAGGAGGCTCCACGGTACATGTCAGCCAGGTATTGATCGCAGCGACCCCAGTAGCCGACGATCTTATCGTTAGTGGTTCGATAGGTCGTTACGATACGATGGGCAAAGGGGAAGTCGCAGGGGATTGGGTCCATACCCATCGGGCCGGTGTTCAACTGAACCCAGAAGTTCTGGGCGCCAAGTCCATACCCAAGCCCAAGTACTGCGACTTTCCCTACATTTCGTTCTCCGGGGTGCGATTTCTTGGTCATTTCGGCAAAGTTAAGCCCGTAGATGCCAGCTGCCATGTAGAGGTATGGGCAGTCACCGTTCCGGAACAGGTCTAGCAGATGTTGTTGCTGGGCTACCCAAGCGAGTACGCGACCTTCGATGTTGTTCAAGTCTCGAACGACGACGACGCCGCCTTCTGGGGCACGCATTGATCGGCGCAATCGACCAGAGTTCGGATCGGTGATGATTTCGCCGTTGTTGTTTCGTGGGAGGTTTTGGAGATTCAACTTCTCACCGCCTGACCAGCGGCTTGTGTCGGCGCCGTAGTAGTTGAGCGGGACAGGAAGTTGTCCGCCCCACCATTGAGCGACCGCTTGAACCCAACGCGCTCGGGAAAGCTGGATGTTGGACTTCGCGTTTTTTCGAGCGGCCCACAATGTTGCGTGTTCCGGGTGGGAGGCAACGAGCTTCTGGTAGTCCCAATCTTTCTGCCCGAGCGCAGGGATATCTTCGTTTTTGGGGTTTTTCTTTAAGGGTACGCGGACTCCTAAGCGCTCTAGTAGTGCAGAAAATTGGGGGTTAGACGAGAGCTGCTTTTTGAATGTATCGATGGTTGCATCGGTTGCTGCATATTGATCGGCGGCAGAGGCTAGGATCTCGGCTTCTTGTGACAGCTGATAGTTGATCTCTTCGTTCAGCAACGCTTGGTCACATTCGAAGTAAGGCCAGCAGTTGAAGCGGAGGGTTTTGTTGATCGCTTCGATTTCATCGTCGGGGAAGTACTGCTCCATCTCAATGAATGCGAGATAGGTCAGGTTGACGTCTTGCATACAGTAACCACCGAGGACATCCTGTTCAGCGTCAGTGAGTTCGCGCTTGTTGAACGTGGTGATTAGCTCATCGCCTTTACGACGGGTTTCATCCTCCGGCCACAAACGGATGGCGAGGTCTTTAAGGTTTGCCGGGAAGCCCACGAACATACCGCGCGACATCGAAAGGGTGTCTAGGTAGTAGTCCGGGCGCCATTTATCGAAGCAGTGCCACAGGATCAAGCCGTCGAAGGCAGTGTTATGGCAGTTGAGCGCGATGGGCTTATTGAATCGTTTGCGCAGGCCATTCAACCAGACTTTAGCGTCGTAGAGTTGCTCGTGCCGGAAATAGATTGCGTTCTCTGTGTCGTCATCAATCTGAACGCCAACACCGTGAATCTTGAATTGTGGATCAGTGATGTATTTGAAGGTGTTGTACTTCGGGTTGGTCAGGCTATAGCCGGTGCCATAAAACGTTTCGAAGTCGAGGGTGAGGACGAGGTAGTCAGTTCCGTTAATCAGCACAGCTAATATTTCCTGTTTTATGGCGCGTAGCGCAGTGGGGTGGGACTATAGCACATAATATTAGCTGTGCTAATAATGGTAACTAATTTGTTTCGGGAAAACGGTGATAACTGTTGCGGTGGATTTGTCGTAGACGAAGACTACTCGCTCTTTTTTGTTAATTAGGTAATCGATGTTGGACCCACGAGTTACGCGTTTCCCTTTTCTTGGGCATTGTTTGTTGATTGCTCGTCGTACTTTACCTTTGGCGATGCGCGATTCGTGCCACACCGGATAAAGGCTTAACTTGGGGAAGCGTTCAGCCCAGCGATGTTGTGCGTGGGCTGTGATCTTATTGATTGGCAGCGTGTTCATCGGCAGTACTGACCCGATTCGGTACTCCGCAGTGGGCGCAGAAGTACTCCGGTTTGTGATCGTCTTCTACAGCGAACCATTTCAAGCACGTGGAGCACTGAATATGGCGCCATAGAGACTCTGCGACGGTTTTTGCGTGTTTAGCCATCAGAACAGACCATCGCTTGCGACCAGAGGGGGGAGTCATGGCTGGTGCCTGGTCTAACTGCTATTCCACCTT
This sequence comes from Motiliproteus coralliicola, assembly GCF_003345655.1. Lineage (GTDB taxonomy): Bacteria > Pseudomonadota > Gammaproteobacteria > Pseudomonadales > Balneatricaceae > Motiliproteus > Motiliproteus coralliicola. The sequence goes on along the minus strand of NZ_QQOH01000001.1, from coordinate 1,408,452 downwards.
GGGGCACCCACCCCGCTTTGAGGTAGGTCTTAACCGATGCAGTTAGCTCCGCTGAATTTCGACCTGTAACGATTACGTACTTCATGCTGGAATCTCTAGCTGGAGGTTTTGCTGGGTCCAGGGGCGAATTAGTAGTTTTCGCCGTGTGCTAATTGGGGACGATTGGTTTGTGCCTTTTGACACCACCGGCTTAGGGACAAAAGAAATGTGTTTAGGGAGAGTCCCTTCTGCGGCAGCCTTTCGATAATCAGCCGAACTCATTTCATGTTTGCGGGCGTGAGAAGCGAAGCTACTCAACATTCCGGCTGTGGTGGCGAACTTTTGTTCTGCAGCTAACGTATCTAGTGCCTTCCGCCGATTGTCGGTTCGTTCGTTGGTGGTGGTATAGATCGCGTGTAGCGCTAAGGCTAGCGCTTTAAAATCGCGGTGTTTATTCGCTGCTTGCTTCATGCTTGTTGCTCCAGCGGTTCGACTAGGCGGTAGTATTTACGAACGTGAGTTTTAGACCAGTCGCGAGTTTTGCCATTGCTGTAGCGAAGGCGCCAAAGGCCGCCTCCGTTTTCAGCTTTGACGATGGTCGCTTGGCCCACGCCAGGTGTGTGCCCTTGGACGCGAAGTCCTAATGCGAGGTCGGGGTTTCTGGGGATTCGGAGGTCGATCATAGTTCCAGTTCATCCAGTAGCCCCACTTGGCGCGGAGATCCGAGTCGCGGGTGGGGTATATGAGTTCGTCAAAGAGCAGCATTAAGCCGGTTAGGTGGTGGCTCAAACCAAATTTCTCCTAGAGATTTCGTGGATAGATAATGGGACACCACCGAGCGGTTCGACGCAGACGTTGATATAACGAGAGTCGTCGATCGATTCGCTGTGAACGTGGCCGTGAATGTTTGCGCACCCACGGAGTTCATTTGGATGGATTGGTGCGTGGCTTAGCCAAAACCCTTTGTACTTGACGATTCCACCAAGAATTCTGAATCCAACGTCTTCGTACTCGTGGATCTGGGCGAAGTCGTGGTTGCCCATGATCAGGAACTTCTGGCCGTTAAGCTCTTTAACTCGTTGGAGCCCTTCGCGGGTGAAGGCAACGTCACCGAGGACGTAGACGGGGTCGCGTTTGCCGATGGTTTTATTCCATTGGGTAACGATCCAGTCATCATGCTCTTGAATAGTTGTTCCACCTCGCCATTGGTTAGAGAATTGGAGGATCTTTTTGTGGCCTAAGTGAAGGTCACTGATGAAGTGGGGGGTAGCGCTCATACCTACCCCCGCCCTTGGAACAATGACAGCTCACTACGCAGCCGATGCACGTTGCTGACTAGGCGTTTGTTCTCATCCCGTAATCCATTTAGTTTGGATACTGCGATCATGAACAGGAGAAGAAAGCCGATAGTCATCACGAAGAAGATGAACAACAGAATTTGATAGTCTGGGGCGGTCATTTGGGGTCTCCTTCAAGCGATTCGATGTGCTTTTGGATAGTTTTCTCTATCAGCTGCAAGCTGTTGCTAGCGATGCCTTGAATTTGTTCGTTGGCTGCGAGTTCTGTGACGCCGTAGGCTGCGAGCATTTTGTAGGCTGTGTCTTCGTCTGGAATAACAGTGTTAGCGATTGCGCCGAAGACGCAAAAACAGATCCATCCAATTATGTATTTTCGAAAATCGGTGAATAGGGCGATGCTGGATTTCATTGCGTCAGGCAGGTCTTCATTCTGTTCGCAGTTGTAATACATGGTGAAAAAGAACAGCACTCCAGCACCTATAGCTATCGAGAAAAATAATGTGCCCCCGGCTAAAAACGGTTTACCGTCACCGAGTAGGCTGATTAGGTAAATAACAAAAGCGAGTTCCATGACGGTTCCTTTATGCGATTTGTTGAATCATCGTCGCGATGTCGCGCAACGTTGCGTCTGGGTTGGATGCCCACCAGTGAAAGAATCCGGTGGACGCCCAGTAGTGGTCGGGTAGGTTGAACATGGGGTCCTTAACTGGCTTGAGCCGTAGGGGATGGGAGCCCGAATTTTTCGTTGAGCTGATGGACAGGGATTGCCGGAAGGTTATTGGTTGGGTTGGCAGCCCGAGGGATTAGCTCTTCAATTTCAGGCCATTCGGCGAGCAGCTTTTTGGTCGTGGTGAACTTGGCCAGTGCTGTTGAAAGTTCGGCGTGAGCTTTTGTTTTTTCTTCTTTTAATTTCTGCACTACTTCGAACGCGTGTGCTGCGGCAAGCGTTGTTGGATGTTCATTGAGGGTCATACAAGGTGCTGCTCGGCCGCTAAAGTCATAAACAACGGTCGGTAAAAAGACGCTGGCGCCGTAGTCTGACAGTCCTGGGGCAGAGATACGTAGTTCTTGGGTTTTACGGGTTGGATTAGAGTGGTTCCTCGTTACGTCGGGTAATGCGAGGTAGGCTTTTTCAGCTTTTTTAGCTAAAGCTTCCAATTGAGTACGCGTCAAGCTGTGATGGTGCATTAAACGAGCTTCGTAGACCGCGAGTGCCGCGTTTGCGAGGGCCTGTGTGGCGGATTCGATTTTTGCGTTGTATTTCTTGTTGCAGCCCGTGTCGGCGATTTCTTGGATTAGGTTTTTTGAGAGTCTGCGGGAGGTCATTTGGTGTTCTCCTTAACTGGCCTTGACGCCGAATTCTTTGAGTAATGTGTTGAGCGCTTCGCTGACTTGGAAGACTTCACGGCGTAGTTTGGTGAGGGTTTCGCTGGTGGCTTCTTGTTGCTCGCTCAGTTGATCGCTCAGGTGTTCAACCTGGCGGCGGATAACTTTGATGTCGGCATGTTGGGCTGATGGCAGCGGATGGATGTTCGCTGTTGCCTGCGGTTGTTCAGGCGTGGAGTCTTTCTGGGCCAATAGGTTGTAAAGGCATACGCTGCCGCAGTACAGGTTGATTGGGCGGGTGTCGTTGTGGTTACCGTTGGCTGTGCGGACGCGACCAGTAGGCCATTGGCCTGTCGCTAAAAACCAGCATACACGGGCTGGGCTGAAGCTAATGTATCGTGCTTGAGCAGCGATTTGAATTTGGCGGGAGGTACTGTAGCAGCGTGCCTGTTCACCGGTCTTGGTTTTAACCAGGCCCAGTTCACGGTCGAAGTGGTAACGCTGTTTGATGGCTTTGAGTTCAGTTTCGTCGTAGGTGCGTGCCATTTGTGTGATCCCGTGGTGATAGAGAGGGGCAGCGGGCGTCTATGGCCCGCTGCGTTTACAGCTGGTTGCTGGACTACAGGGTGATGCCCTGGTCAGCGGCGGCGGCCTTAATAGCCTTGAACAGCGGTTTCTTGTCCGGCAGGTCGAACTGCTGGAAGCGCGAGTCGAAGCTGCCTTTGGAGGAGGCGCTGTAACCGGCTTTGATTTCCTTCGCCTGGAAGTTCATCAGGTGGTAGAACCAACGAACATCGTCCGGAGATTCCAGGGTGATGTTCAGGCTGATCGGGCGGAAAGTGACCGGAGGAGTGGTTTCAGTAGTAGAGAAAAGCATGAGGATTAATCCTTCTGTTGGTTTGGTTTAGCGAGGCTTTTGGGCTTATTCCCTTTAGCCTTGAGTCGTTCGTAGAGATCACGGCGGTAGACCGGTACGTCTTGGTCGAGAGTCGTGAACCCTAAAGCGATGGTTTTCGGGTTTTTGTCGAGCGAGGTCACGATGACCTGATTGGGTCCGTCAGGATCAACGATGACCTCCTCGCCGGGGGCTAGGTTAAGAATCAACATCGTTTGCCTCCGTTGACGGGATATCGAGTTCGAGCAGTTCGTAGTCCTCCAATTCGTGTTTGATAATCGATGCGGTAAAGCCCTGGGTAATTAGCCATTCGGCGATTCCGCGCGGGTGATCACCGATCAGCCCCATAATGGAATTGAGTTCATCCAGTCGATCTTCGGCTGAGTCGTCGCTATCGAAGAGCAGGTCATCGTCTTCGGCGGCAGTTAGGGCCGTGCTGTCGTAATCAAACGGATCATTGCCGTAGAAGGAGTTGTGTCCGCCGTAGCCTTGGTAGCCGCCTTGATAGGCAGGGCGAGGCGGGATTGCTTTCGGGTCGCGTTCGGCAGGCAGGCTGGCCCAATCGACTTTCAGTAGCTGATCGAGGAGCTGTTGTGCATGGCGAAGGTTTTGGGTTTCCCGAGAGGTGTGCTGATTCAAGTAACCAACGGCGATGTTGGTGCACTCCGGGAAGATTTCCATGAAGCTTGCGCTATCGGTGTAGCTGCCTAGTGCTCCGGCCTTATAGTTCAGGCTTGGGCTCTGGTTGAGTTGTTTGGCTAGCGCATCACCGAAGGCTTTTGAACAGCAGGGTTGGCCTTTCTGGCTGGATACGATGTCGCTGCAGCCTTTGCGGTCAAAGCTGACGCAGTGTTTGATGGCGGTTCCTTCCAACTGGTCTTTGTGCATTTCTGCAAACCAGATGGAGCCTTTTCGTCCGATCTCTTCTTCGCGGAAGAAAGCATAGGCACCTGGTATCCCTGCTTCGATCATGTTGAGCATGATCCAGATACCGGTTCCGTCATCAGCGCCTAAGCAGTCGTGATCATCTTTCCATAGCGTCTGTTTGGAGGCGTCGTACTTCAGTTCTTGTTTGATTAGAGGCTCTTCGATTGCTTGGTCGAAGTGCATTGAGAACTGGGTTAACGACATCGGGTCGAAGTGACAGGTGTCGGTATGCGAGGTGAACATCGTGGTGATGCCCTCGTTATTCGGGCTGTCAATTACCAGGAAGAAGTTGCCGTAGGCGTCTTCGCAGATGTTTGGTATGTCGCGTAGATATTTGTCGATGAATGCTTGTTCACCGCGAGAGCCAGCGGGCCGCACGTAGGTCAGCATGTCGACCAAGCGAGCCAGGTCACCGTTCCAGTTCTCTGGCATCGGATCATCCGCGAAGCTGGGCTTGGCGGTGTAGCGCACGGATTGCCCTTGGGTTTTCGCGGAGCCAGCTGTTCCGGTTTGCTTGGGTGCGTTCTTGGACGCTTGGTTGATTGTCGATACGGGCCGCCGGGTTGTTGCTGGCGGCGTGCCAGTCTGACGTCCACAGCTGCACCCTTGCGGGGTCGAACACGTGCCGCGACATGCCGGTCCGGATGGCGCCGTATGCTTCGCGGAGGTGGCGCGAGCGTTCGTCTGCGATGGAGTTGTCGATCCGACCGTTGTTGCGTTCTGCGTTGTCCCACCCTCGGATGAACTCGTCGATGGTAATCCGGTCATACTGCGGGGTTTGACGGGTTGAGCGGCTGTGCGATTGAATTGAGTCATTGTTCTGTGTCCTTCTGCTGTCTGTTTGTCCGTCCCAAACCGAGGCGAGAGCGTCGGAGATGTGATCAGGAAGTGCTACTCGCCATGGTTCCGGCGCGCTCAGTCAAGCAGCGCGCGATTCAGTGGTTTGTTCTTCGTGTAGGGGTGCGAGACTGACGCCGATGTAATCGGGGGCGAGTGTTCGCAGTTCTGAGGTGTGGTACAGCTGCCCAGTATCAGCAATGCTAATAATTTCGTGGTTGGGGTAGCGTTTACCATCGCGAAGTTCCGTTGTTGCGTTGCGGGGGCGATATTCGCCTCCGTGACATTCAACTAGGTCGAAACGGGCTGCGATGGCCGTTACCTGTGAAGGGTGCACGTTGTGTATGCTGTTCCCGATATAGACGCGGGTGGTGTTGTATTCCGGCGCAGAGAACATGCGCGCTTCGATCGTTTCTCCAGTGAAGAAGTTGATGGTGAAAAGCTGGTCTGAGCGTCGTGCTTTGTCGTAACAATCACGGCACCAGGTTTGTTCTTCGATAACACCATCGACGACTGTACAGACCACTAGCGGTACGTTGGTGCGGTGGGTTTTACTGCAGTGATCGCATTGTTGTTCTACCGGCATTGCTGTTAGGCCAGCTGCACCTGAGCGGTAATAAGGTCGACCGTAGTAAAGTGATCCTTCAGGTGCAGCATCGATCATTTGTTCATCGCTACAGCTGCTCTTCAAAACTACGATCCGGTCCTTAAGTACAGCGATAGGTTTTGATGTACTACCGTCCCCAACATCAATGAAAGGGCAAACTACTTGTTTTTGTCCGTCACTGTTGGTGTCCGGTAGATCAATGCGGCGTAGAGCCGTACCAACGAGTGATTCGCCGTCTTTTCTGAATTCGTTATCCTTCAGGTGAGCGATTAGGTCTCGTTCAGCATCGCCCGATTGGCTATAGATACGGACGTAGGTGTTGTTGTTCATGTTGACCAGGGTGCGTGCCTGGATCTTACCGGCAACGTCGACGGCCATATGGAGGTGAACGCCTGTTTCGATTTGATCATCGTCTCCGTAGATCATTGTCGGATGAATACCGGAGTCAGGATCGATGTTGGTATACCACTCGCTTGTTTCGGGCTTATAGGAGGCACAGCTGGACGGACCCTTGAGATAACCTTGATGGATATCTTTTGGGGTTTTAGCGACGACGATCATGTGGCCATGCTTACCCAGTGTTTGGGTGGTGACCTGCTTAACTTGCTCGTCGGACAATTCTTTGTAGTAGCGTCGGATGTACTTACCGACTTTCATTGCAACGCGGCGGTCGCGTTGGCGAGCCTCGTTGTCTTTGGTGAAAGACACCATGCCCGGTTTTAATGGGCTTATGCTGGGGAAATGTCCAGCGGTATCAGCACCGCTAATATTTTTAACGAACGGGTGATCCAGAGCGGACAGATGCTTTCGTGTGCAGGGTGCGGGCCAATCATTTTCGACCCAGCGGCTGAACTCGCGCCAGATCATCCAGTTGTCTTCGCTGACTTCTTCGGACGGAGCGAAGAAGCGTTGTGAGCCGACGGCGATGACTTTACCGGCGACGGCTTTGCTCCATGCTTCGAAGCGAGGGCGGAGCTTTTTCAATTCAGCCAGGGAGGTAACGTTCTCACGCGGGGGTTTAAGGTCGGAGTTCAGTTCCAGGGTTTTTTGGTGAGCTTCGGGGGTCAGGTGGTTCCAGAAGTTTACGGCATTGCCCACCCAGCGGTAGAACCGCTTAATGTCGTTTAGCGATAGGCGTTTAACTTCGGTTTTGAATTGAACCATCCGTTGGACGGTGACTTGGTCATCGGTTTCATAGCCCAGGATCAGCACGACGACTTTGTGGACACTGGGATCTTTGGCGGCGAACAGCATACCGGGCAGAATGGGATCAGGGGTGCTGTCTCGCATCTGGGTGTTGTAATCCACCGGGATCATTCGTGCTCGACTGTCGAATGTGTTGATGAAGCTGGGGGCTTCGATAGTCCGAGAGTCGTTGATGGCTGATGTCAATGTTGCCGCATTGTGTGTTTCTGCCCTGAAGGGGTTAAAACCTGAGCGTTCACCGTGCGTTACAACGAAGTGGTCGTTGGGTTTGATCTTGAAGCCGGAGGTTTTCATAGTCTGTGTCCTTCGATATGGTGGTCGGTATTTTATTAGCAGTGCTAATAATGTCAATAGTTAATTTAACGGGATTTGCCTTCGAGGATATCGATGACAACCGGATGCGTGTTGGGGAGGATGGCGTAGGTCCAGCCAGAGTTATAATTTTGGTTTTTGTCGCACGCGTCTTGCGCTTCGCTGATACAGCTGTGCCGGAACGGGGTTTGTGCAACGTTCAGGTCTGTACCCCAAGAACCCTCGTCATCTGATTCATCGCGGCAGTGAATATCCACTGGGTTGAAACCATAATTATTAAGCGCTGCTCCTAATGCGAGATCATCATCGTAGGCATTTGAAGTGAATGCGACGTAGAACTCGGGTATGGATGCTGTCGCCTCCAGTTGATTGTTGAATTGGAAGTTCATCGGTCTACTCCGGGTTTATCGCGCGGTCTAGTAGGGTGCGCAGTTCAGTAGGTGCCCCCGACTCAATGGATTCTTCGACGAGCTTTTTTAGGCTTTTGATGCGGTGGCTAACTGAGCCAGTTTCAGAGGGGCAGGCGGTGCAACTAACTGCAGCGCACCAGCCTTGATTGGAAATGTCATTGATGAGTCTTGCGGGAATACGATTTGTTTTGGCGTACGCTCTGACGGTTTTGTCACGTACGGATTGGGTGGAACCGCAGTCGGTTCCAGTAGCATAGAGAGTGCTCCAAGCATTGTTGGGGCTATCAAAATGGATAATGTAGTTCACCAACATGCGCCAGTGTTTAGGCCGTGTATCAAGCATGAAGGCGACAATGTTTTGTGCGGGTACAGGAAGGTTGCTGAGGTCATTATTAATTTGGAAATTCATCGTTGGCCTCACAGGATGTTAATTACGGGGATCTGGTATCTATCGGCAAAGAAACGAAAGCGTTGTCCAGGGTCGACTGCGCGATGATGGAAGGGGCAGGTCTCACACGTGATACCGCGACAGAAAGATGCATCGGCACGGAGTTTGGGATCAATTTTTGGAAGTGCTAACTCGCCAGTTATTTGGTCAAGTGCACGTAGTTCCTCGTGGGGTTCCATTTCACAGATATCGTTGGGGTTTTCAGGCAATAAGTCGCGTGGCCCGCATAAGTAAGCCCAAAGGAAGAATTGGAAGAATTTTGAGCCGCTCGGTGCGTTATCCATGATATCGAAGAAGCTGTCGGCAGCCGGGGAGCGGATGATTTCAAGTTGGTTGTTGAGTTGGAAGTCCATGGTTAGTTCCTCAGTAATGCTTGTTCGAATAAATGCTTATGGAGGGGCATGCCGGGATAGACGATGGCATAGGTGTATTCGCCACCAGTGGCGTTCTCATCACGCACGATTACTTCGGTAGCTAGTTCTGGCGTTTCGAACATCAGCGGTTTTCTGGAGCCATAGGCATACAGTCGATGCCAGTCTGGCCCCTTAGGCTGCGTTACATAAAACAATGGGCGATCTCGATGGGTATGGTTTGGAACGCCGTTGTTTTGAATGAAACTATTTTCTTCATCCAGGCAGGTTTCAGCGTGGGCGCAGTGATCCCCTATACATAACAGGAAGAAAGGGCCGGAGGGGATCAATGGTTTGAGTTGGTTATTGAGTTGAAAGTCCATACCAGTCTCCGGAGTTATACGATTTCGTCCAAGCGAACTTTTAGTGCTGGATAAAGTGGGTCGCCAGGTTGGATGACGGCGTAGGACCAGCCACGAGAGACTCGACTACGGTTGAAGTCACAGGCTGCGGTAGCGTCTTCTACTGTGTGGAACGCGCGGATTCTGCGGATACGGCCACTGGTGATTGGTGGGAAGCAGCCGTAGTCCTGATTGATTGGGGCGTGGACCTTATGTACTGATTTTGTGGTTTTTAGCGCCGTTTGAGATAGCCCTTCGGAGCACACCGCGAAGAAAGGGCCAGCAGGTGCGGTTGCTTCGAGGTTATTGTTGAGTTGGAAGTTCATTCTATTTCCCCCGGCTGATGGCGATTAGGTTTACAGAAAACAGATCGATCATCCGCTTGTTTCGTATTTGGGCTTCTTGGTCTTGGTCGTATAGTTGTCTAATAGAGCCGCGTGATAAGGGACAGGTGGCGCATCGGACACGATGGCAGAACGGTTGGTTTTCGGTGATGGGTCTAAGACCATTCTCTAGGAGTATTTTGTTGGTTTGGGCTATATGTGAGTTGCGTTCAGTTCTGGTGCAGATTGAGTCAGCATTGTCGCGGTATATGCGACCACCGGTGTCGAGTGTGTTTGCCCAAATGACGATAGGCAGCGAGATGCTGCTCAATCCGTTGGCGTGTAGCTGTGCGAGCAGGTTTTGGATCTGAGTCGGAATACCAGGGATGGTTGATTCGAGGTTATTGTCGAGTTGGAAGTTCATTTGATTTCCCCTTCGTGTAACAAGAACTCGCGGGCCATAAGCTCGGCGTGAAGTTCATCGTCAGGGCCAATGATTAGGTAGGTCCATCCCATGCCGTTATGGCGCTGGTTGATTTCACAGGCTTTTAGGGCTTCTTTATAGGTCTTGAACGCGAATGGTTTGCGATATTCAAGATGCCCCCACACCCGGAAGTCGACAAGCTCTGTCTTGTGTCTGACAAAAGGCGTGTGGAGTGTGGTGTTATATTCGCCATTTGCTTTCAGGTATTTACCTAGGTCATAGCGGATCTCGTCTTCGGCGTGTGTCAGCATACAGAACACAAAGAAAGGGCCAGCCGGGGTGGTAGTTTCGAGGTTATTGTTGAGTTGGAAGTTCATTTGATTTCCCCTGTCTGGATCTCTTTGACGAGTAGGGTATGGAATGGTGTTCCGGGTCTGACGATGGCGTAGGTGTACTCGCCAGGATGCTCTTCCATATCTGCATCGATCAGGGCGTTAATTTCAGTTTCGTTTGGGAGTAGGAAGGCTTGTTGTTCCTCTTGCAATTCACTCCAATCAACGTCTAATGAACCAGCGTCGATTGAGTAGAGATAGAGGTTAAAAACATCATGAGGGCGTCGACCGTAATTGAACACAAACTCGTTGATCGTGTTCAGTATTACCTCGGCTTCAGATTGGGTGTAAGAGGCGCAAACTAGGAAAAAGTGAGCTGCAGAGGTCGAATCGAGATTATTGTCGAGTTGGAAGTTCATGCTCGGCCCTCTACGTGCGGGTGGGAGTCGACCAGATTTATCTTGAAGCGTTGGCTAATCACTACATGGAGTGGATCGGCTGGGGTAACTACAGTGTGTGAGTATTGGGGGTTGTTGTTTTTGTTCACGTTGTTGAGCGCAGCTGCGGCTTCATATGAGGTGAAACCCAATACGGCGGACCCTTTGTCCTTGCCGGGGGTGTAACCCGATATCAGGGTCGAATCAGCTAGACAAACGCTATGTAGACTGTTTGTTGTGGATAGGTCGATACCTAATGCGGTACGGCAGCAGACGGCAAAGAAGGGACCAGCAGGGGCGGTTGTTTCGAGGTTATTGTCGAGTTGGAAGTTCATAGCGGTGTCCTTAGTGCAAGCCTCTGTCCAGCTCTGAGTTGATGTGCTGAGTGACGAAATCGGTCATTGCTTCGCCGATGTCGAACAGCTCTGTGACGGTTGCCGCGAGGTCGGGTAGTCGGGCGTATTCTTCGGGGTACTCGGTGTGGATCGTGCGATAGTGGGTGATCGCGTTCTTCAAGTTGAACTCAAAGTCGCCTCGGGCCGTGGCGTTCTCCCACGAGCGTTCCGATTCCTGGGCGATTTTGCGCAGGGCGTTTACTGACAGGTAGGCGCGGTCGATGGTGTTCTTGCGGGTGAACGCGTCCATGTCCTTCTGAGCTTCGTTCGCCAGTCGGGTTTGGTAGTCACGCTCGCCTCGGGCTTTGGCAACCTTCCAGCCCTGAAGGACGTCGGTGTCGACGCCGAAGCTGCGGAGTCGACGGGCGTAGAACGTTCGCTCTGAGGGTGCGGTGTCGGGGTCTTTGGTTTTCTCGAACCAACTCCAGAGTAGCGCGACAATGGTGAAGTGGGGCGGGTACTCAGCGCTGTAGTAACCCAGTTCGGTCTGAATCGCGTCGATTACTGACTTGCTCGGGGTGCGTGTCGCGAGGTGACGGCTGACTGTCTTGAAGGATATACCAGTGTGTTGAGCGACTTTGCGAACACTGGCCGGGGGTACATCTAAGAATTTCATCTTGAAGATGGTGTCGAACAGGGTCTGCTGTGAGGTGCAGGAGCCGGTGTTGAGTGGTCGAGTCATGGGTATCGTCCTTTATAAGCGCTGCTAATATATCAGCGCTGCTAATAATACAGATTCTTTGGCGCTTGGCAACTGTCGCGGGTTGACGGGTTAATGGTCGAAAATGTTAGTGAAAAGGCAAGTGACACAAAAGACGAAATGGCCTGTTTTTTGTGTCACTAAGCCTGTTTTTTGTGTCATAACGTTGCCTGTTGATCAACCGAGGGCGCGGAGCGAGAAGTGACACAAAAATAAAATAACGCGATGAAGTGACACAACACAGATTTTGGCCTCGAAAATGGGACTTGTGTCACTTGGCAAGAATGCAGTAACCATGCGGCCTGCAAGGCAGATTTGGGTGTTTATTGTGACACGACACACAATGTTTTGTGTCATTCAAGTTGCGTAGAAAAAAGTGCTTTTTGACTTTAGAACCCTCGTTAGAGGTAAAAACGTTGTTATATAAACGCAACTATAGTGACACAAAACTTATTGTGTCATGTGTCACTAAGCGGTTTTGTCAGTGGATTGTGGGTGGTTTTGTAACCCAATAACCATCAGCGTTTGGCGATTGTTGGGGGAGAAGTGACACAAAACGGTGGGAAGCTTGGCGAGTGTCGCGGGAATAGGGGAGAAAGGCGCGTCCCACGCTACACGGGACAAGCAACGCGGGACGCTAGGGGAGGAAGATACGTTGCCGGTTACGACTCCGGCGTTGCTCTGTCCCACGGCAACCGGCTCTCCATCGGGCCTCACGGCTGTTGGGCATTTCCGCAGCCGAGCGTGTTGTATCAGGTCGCTACACCTGCGGCGCGGGACGCCGGGATAAATGAGCGCGCTTTATTGCCTCGCGGCGGGTCGTTTACATTGGCAGTTCCCTCCCTGGTTAGTTGAAGAGCCCTTGTCGCGGGCCAGTCGCTCCACGGTTCAGCGCGTTTTAGCGGGCGCCACCCCGTCCTCTGCCGAGGAACCGCCCGCCACGAGTCAAGTGGCGGGCGGTTTTGTCAGTGAATATTCAGCGCTTGCTGGGCGATTTTGCTACTAAGCGCCGAAAAACCTGTGTTGCAGGCTACTTGTCGCTTGTCGAGTGCCGCCCGCGCAACCTCCACGGTTCGCCGCGTTGCCCTCGTCCACCCACCGGGTTCCTGGCTCCGGAGGACGAGAAAAAGGCACCAAGTCTTTCGACCTGATGCCTGAGCCGCTAGCTGGTAGCGGCGTAGTTGGCTGACGCGGCAACTCGTGCTGCGCGCCCGGACTGCGCTCGGCGTTTTGCCCAGTCGTCGTCTGCTTTCTGGAGGAAAGCCTGCACCGCTGCTTCATCGACGGTGATCGGCTTCATGTACTCCTCCATACGCTGGACGTCTTCCATGGCGCCCTCAACCTTGAGGTGCTGGTAGATGTCACGTAGCGCTTTATCGGCGGCGTAGAACATCACAAGGTTGCTGTCCGCCTCAGTCACAGCGCGTTCGCTGCGGGCCGACAGATCCTCGGACTCGCCGAAGCGGTTGGGCATGGCCTCGCGGGCTGCAACGCGCTCGATCTCCTGCCGCGCGCGGAAGTAACCGTACTGCGCGTCACGGCAGACACCGTTGATGCGGAACGCCAGCGTCAGGCCGTCGAAGCCGAAGTTTTCGTAGAAGCTGATCACATCGCTGGACTTCGCTTCACCTTCGCGTTGCGCCTTGCCGTGTTTTTCAGCCAGCGCTGCGCTCATCGCTTCGGTATCGATGGTGATGGTTGCAGCGGCCTGCGCCTCCGGGCTAACAGCTGCCGGTTGCTGGGTCTGCTGCGCGAGAACGGCGGCCATTGCATTCATGTTATCCATCATGGCGGCCATCATTTGCTTTTGAGTCATGTCGGTCATGGTCTTTCTCCAAAGGTAAGTCGTTATTCAACGTCGAAGGTCAGTTGCTCGAAGCGTTCGGCGAGTTCGACGAGGGTTTCAGGGTTGGTTGACGCGAGATCGTCGGCGACTGTCTCTTCAAGTGCGTCTTGGTCAGCGAAATGCTGAGTCATATCGTTTCGCTCCGGGAAGGTGAGCTTCTCGCGGAGTGTCTCTTCAAACCGAGGCATAGATCCTCCGTTTAATGTCTGGCCAGCTGCCGGTATAGCGCTGACCTTGCCAATAGGCGATGAACATGGGCGTATCCTCCTGTGCCGCTAAATTCACGACAAATACGGATCGCCGGAGGCGTTGAATGACGAATCGGGAGGGACACACAGCGCTTGGCGGGTGCCACTGCGTTGAGTGTCGCGTGTTGTTTGCCTTGTGTTGCCTGCCGCATGAGCGACGAAACAAGGTTCCAGCGCCGAGTTTTCAGAAACGCATGTCGCAGGACGAAAAAGGGGTGACCCCCGCCGCTTGACGAAAGGGGGTAGGGTAATTCAGGCGATTATTTTTCAAAATTTTTCACGAAATTTTCCCCACGGATTTTTCGCCCGACGTATACTGCCAAGGCTCACATGAATAGGAGTCAAGGATGAGGACAATTTTCGCAGCGGCACTCATTGCCGCGTCACTCTTCGGCTGTGTTTCGACACCAGAAACGAATTACTCGGCACCCGCCCCGCGTATCTACACCTTGGCTGACACAACCTGCGCTGATTTCCTGATCTATAACGACGCCGCGACGAAGCGCTATCCACTTCCGGCAGAGTCCAAGGCGTCAATGAACGTCGCCTTGGGTCAGATGATTCAGGCTAGTGGTCAGGAGCTACTCGACATCGGTTACCCGGATGTTGTTATCCAGGAAGGGAAGCGCGTTTATACGACTGAGAAGGTCGACGAGTTTTTTACGACGCTAGACGATATCTGCTCTCGACCGGGCGTTGCGGTTGAGTCGAAGATGGTTGATGTGGTGAATTTGTTCTTTGTTGGGATCGTCACGAACACAATGCAGCACTTCGAGGGGCCGTCCGACACGGATAACGCGGTACTCGCCCAGGCGCTCAACCGGCTCTCGCCCTAAACCGCTCCCCGAACCCCACTGAATAAATTATCGTTCAGTGGGAATTGCCCAAAAGTATTAGCAGTGCTTATAATTCGCCTCTATGGTTGATGAGACAGAACTTCCCACCCTAACGCACCAGCAATTGGTGTTCGCCGAATGCCGTTTTCACGGCCTCACGATCCCTATTTCGTCTAAACGCGCCGGTATATCTGTTGGTTGCGGCGAGAAATGGTCGGTTAGCCCCGAGATTAAGGCCCATATCGCGCAGTTGAGCGCCGAGAAGGCCGAGATTCTGGCGAAAGAGGTCCGGTATTCGCTCGAAGATGCCCACATGGACATCGAACAGGGCAAGAAGATGTCAGCAAACGCGATGGAGTGGTTCCGTGGCGTCGAGATGCAGATGAAACTGCACGGATTGGGTCAGGACAAGAAAGATCCGCTGGTTAGCGTGAACATCAACAACATCAACAAGACCGATCAGCTAGAGGTGATGGACGATGCTCAGCTGCTAGAACTAGCAGGCGATTCATTTGAGCGACTCCAACCAGGAACAGAAGAAGGTTGACACGCCCGTAGAGGCGACAAAAGTTAAGCGCCGCCGGGAGGTGCTCCAGAAACGGTGTGGTAGCTGTAAATCTGACCGCCCGGCGGCGTTTTTTGTTGGCGATACATGCATTTACTGCGTCCAGGACGCTCAGGAAGCGGCGGAGGCTGCCCAACGAGAGGAGGATGCAGCGAAGAAGGCTCGTGAGGCCGCCAGAAAGGCGGAGTTGCAGCGAGCGGATCTCCGAAAACAGAAGGAATTGGAAGTCCTGCGCCGAAAGCAGGAGCAAGAGGAGCGTCGGCGCCAGGCTAAGATCGAAAAGCAGGAAGAAGAGCGTCGGAAGGCCGAGTTTGACGCGAAAATGGAAGCTCGTCGCGAATTAGCGAAGCGTGAGGCGAGTCGACGGTTCCTGTTGCCCTTTGTAGAGCGTTTCAGCCCGGATTACATGGCTGGCTGGGTCCACAAGGATATTTGCCGGCGCCTTGAGAAGTTCAGCGACGACGTCGCGGCCAAGAAATCCCCTCGATTGATGTTGTTCATGCCCCCGCGACATGGGAAGAGTGAACTGGCGTCAAAAACCTTTCCCGCATGGCACCTGGGGCGTCACCCACATCACGAAGTAATCGCCAGTTCATATTCTGGCGCGCTGGCGATGGACTTTTCCCGGAAAGTGCGCGAACTGCTGCGTGATGCTGCCTACAGGACGGTGTTTCGCGATAGTGCCCTTGATAAGAATAGCCAGTCAGCTGAGCGCTGGAACACGACGGCGGGTGGTGGTTACGTCGCGGCGGGTGTTGGTGGCCCAATCACGGGGCGTGGTGCCCATGTACTGATCATCGATGACCCAATCAAGAACGCTGAAGATGCGGATTCGGAGGCAGCGCGTGAATCGTTGTGGAACTGGTACACCTCGACGGCTTATACCCGTCTAGCCCCCGGCGGCGGTGTGCTAATTATCCTGACGCGTTGGCATGACGATGATTTGGCCGGTCGCTTGCTTAAGAAGCAGGAAGAGGGCGGTGAGCCGTGGGAGGTGATCCGATACCCGGCATTGGCCACGGAGCAGGAGTTGTACCGGAGCCAGAACCAGGCACTGCACCCCGAGCGATATGACGAGGCGGCACTTAATCGGATTAGGGATGCGGTGGGGAGTCGTGTTTGGTCGGCTCTTTATCAGCAGAATCCGGTGCCCGATGAAGGTGACTACTTCACCAAGGACATGATCTATCGGTACGACATCAATGATCTGCCTGCGATCTCGGACATGCGGTTTTATACGGCGTGGGACTTGGCCATCGGGAAGAATGAGTCGAATGACTACTCGGTGGGGATCACGGTGGGGATCGACCGGCAACGGAAGCTGTGGGTCGTGGATATCCGGCGAGGGAGATGGAACTCCAAGGAAATTGTGGACCAGATCCTCGATTGCTGGGACGTGTGGCGGTCGGAGAAGACCGGCATCGAGAAAGGCCACATCGAGATGGCGATTGGGCCGTATCTTGAGGAGGAGATTGTTCGACGGGGCTACACGGCGTTTTTCTACGAGGGACTACCCCCAGGGCGGCGGGATAAGGCGCTTCGGGCTCGACCGATCCAAGGTATGATGCAGCGGGGAATGGTTCTGTTCCGCCAGCGCTGCGATCGTGCCCAGGAGCTTATCAACGAGCTTCTGCGGTTCCCCAACGGCACGCACGATGACCAGGTGGACGCACTGGCATGGATCGGTCAGATGATACAGGACATGGGCGTCGTTCGATTGGCACCTCCACCGAAGGCGAAGAGCTGGAAAGACAAGCTAGGGGCGTTTGTTGGCGGCAGTAAGTCGGAACGAGACCCGATGAGCGCTTAGTTCGTGCGCGTGGACTGCCTGCGGCGGTATAATCTCAAATATTAGCACTGCTTATAATTGAGATTATGGCTCGGGTACAGATCGCATTCTTCGAAGGCCGCTACGGCGGCGGTATGCACAAGCTGATCTCGCTGTTCAGTGGTAAGTACGCGCACTGCGAGATCGTCGTCGACGGCATCGGATACACCCCAAGACGCGGTGTTACCGGTATCTATCGAACCCCAAAAGGGGAGCACAGCAAACCAGGCTGGGAGCTGGTTGATGTGCCATGGGCCGCCGAGCGGGTTTACGCCTACCTGCGGGCCAAGAAGCACGTCAGCTATGACTGGCCAGGGCTGTTTGGCACCAAGATCCCGTTTATACGTCACCACAAGACCAAAGAAATCTGCTCTGAGTTCGTAGCCAACATCAGTACTTGGTGTGACTGCGCGCTCTTCTATGGCTCCACGGCGGGCCAGCTCACGCCGACCGATGTGTACGCGCTCAAAAAACACTATCACCCGTAAGGTAATTTCTAATGACCACCACAGTTACCCAACAGAAGATCATCGACGGTTTGCTCGAAGACGACAAAGAGGTGAACCGGAACGTCGCAAACGCCGTCAGTCAACTGAAGGCTCAGACGGATTTGATGCTTGGTATCACTGCCTATCTATTTACCGAGGTTCTGGACGAGAACAGCCCGGTGGATGTTGATCATATCGCCAACGTATCGCAGCGGTTCCAAAACCAACTGGTCCCACTTCTAACCGACATTCTACCTAAGCTGCAGGCCATTGAGGCTTGCGGGGCACTGGATGCCGACGGTAACCCGGACGCTACGGCTCGCGCTACGAATCTAGCTAACATGGTCAGCACTTATTCGCTCGATCCGGCCACCTTCGACACCCGATACAAGTCGTAACGGAGTACCGCCGTGGCCTATGGCTTTGACCATACAAGCCCGACAGCGGGGCGATCTGGCTCGCATTCGGGTTTTGTCCGGCAGCTCAAGACTGCCGACTTCCCGATACACGCCATCAACCACGACGGCGGGCATGGCGGCGACGGGTTTGGGGTGCGGGTCAACGGGGTTGACCAGTACGCCACCATCGACATTCCAAGGGCGTACTACACCGGTACGGTCTACGACTCGACGGTCGAAGCTTGCGTGGCCGCTGTTAACGGCGAGGATGTTTGGGTTGTTGGCGAATCGACCTCAATCGCCAACCTTGTTGAGCTGAAGCCGTCAACGAACCAGCTTCGAGTCCGGTTCAACAATAACGATCAGTACTTCGATCTGTCCGGGCTGGGACTGGACTACAACGCTGCTAATGTTTACTCGTTTCGAGGTGGGTATGACGGTGCAGATCGCTACATAGAGGTTAAGGTAAACGGGCAATTAGTAGAGCTTCGAACCGGGCTATCTAACGGTCGATCAACCCGCGATTGGGTCCAAGCGGGCCGAATAGATACCGATACTTACCAAAAAGGGATCTTCCTTTACCTAAAGAATACCGACGCCAACGACGTAACGAAGAACCGCTTTTACGATTTGCGAGCGCTCTCATCCGGCACGGTATTCCCCGAAACGCTGGGCAACGGTGCGGACGGCACATGGTACAACCTGCCCGCCGACGATTCGCAATGGGTAGCCCCTAAAGCGTTTACAAACGGCGGCGGCAATTTGTGCGCCTATACCGACAGCAGCAAAACAACCCGGCTGCCTGTCCATGTTCTTCGGCTTGTCACCGGAACAACCCCAAGCGCCGAAGTTTATGTTCGGGTGCCTCTGGAGCAGGCAGGCGCAACACTCCACTTTGAGGCCGATGAAACCCAGACTAGCCAACCGGCAGTTGGCGCCCAGCACGGGCGCAACGAGGTTTGGCAGGATTACATAGCGGTTCTGCTCCTCAATGACCTGACTTATTCCGACTCTACCGGCAACGGCCACGATGCTACGTTGGTCGGCACAAACGGGGGATTAGTCACCACTGCCCACCCCGCTGGGGGCGATTGGCTCGATTTCACTAAAGGCGGCTATTTGGTGTTGGCTAATTCTAATAGCCTGCTAGACAACACCGAACACACCATACAAGCAATGGTGAACCTAGACGAGTCGTCAGATATTCAAGGGCTAGTCGGCAACAGGTCGGATAGTGGCAGCGACGTACATTGGACCCAGATCCAAACGTCAGGCCGGGTATATAACAAAACGACCGTGGAAGTACGGCCAACCGATCCGGCTAATCCACCTTTAGGGGAAACTCATTGGGTCGCGCTAAGGCAGGATGCTACCCACATCTATTCCGTCCGTAACGGGGTAGCCCTTACCAGCAAAGCAGGAACAACCGGATTGGCTTTGGTCGGTAATGATCCGTTTCAAGTCGGCTCTTACTACAACAATAGCTCCTCTTATTGGATGGATGGACGGGTAGGCGGAGTCCGCATTCGCCGATCCGCCTTGGCTGATAGCTGGCTATTAACCGAGCACGAAAACCAATCAGCTCCCGACGCATGGGGAACGGTTAGCGCATGGGCCGACGGTGGGGGCGGTGGTACTGAAACCACAGCTTCCCCCGCTAGCGCTTCGCTCTCGCTCGTCGGTCAGCTCCCGACTGTTGACCTGAGCCAACACCGAGCAGCAGCTCCGGCGTCAACAACACTCGCCCTCTCTGGCCATGCACCAATCGTGACAGCTGGTGGCGCAGTAGCCGCGCTTCCTGCTGCCGCAGCATTTAGCTTGATGGGCCATGCTCCCTCAGTAACGGCCTCAGCACATCAGATCGCTGCGCCCCTACCTGCTAGTTTTGCCTTAACTGGCCACGCGCCGGTCATCCAGGCTGGTGGCGATATCTCCGCATATCCCTCCAGCGGTTCGATCACACTGGTAGGTTATGACCCGACGCTGGTCGTTAGCGACCATAAGGTCGTTGCACTGACTGCAGGCACCCTTAGCCTGACGGGCCATGCTCCTTCTGCGGATGCGAGCGATCATCAGTCTGCAAAAACGGCCCCTGCAGCGATTTCTCTATCCGGGCACACCCCAGTAGTTGCGCTAAGCGACCATCAGGTATCCGCCCCAGCGGCTGATACGCTGGCGCTAACAGGGCACGCACCCTCCATTCAGGCCAGTGTTTCAGTTACTGCGGCTCCAGCAGCCGCAACGCTGAGTCTTACTGGTCAGTACCCAACGGCAGGCATCATCGCTGGTTCGGGAGATATTGAGTGCGCGCCAATATCAGCACAGCTTATAATTACAGGCAGTCCGACACGAGGCTTCTGGCAAGCACCGTTTTTCGACATTTCAGGCGTCACGTTAGAGGACGTCCCTTGGGAGAACCGTGAATTTACGGTTCCCTTCGAACAGCGACATTTTGTCGTATAGGAGAAAAGAATGGCCGCAGCAGGCGCCTGGGTAATCCACCATAAATTCCTTCACCGCCTTGGCCTGAAGGAAATCAACCTTAGTTCTGACTCGCTGAAGTGCGCCCTGTTCACCAGTGCGTCTAACGCAGCCACGCTGTCGGTGACAGACTATGCGTCGCTGACGAACCAAGTTGCTAACGCAAACGGCTATACCACCGGTGGTTTGACCTTGGCCGGGGTTGTTTGGGGGGAATCTGCTGGCACGGTGAAAATCACTGCTGATGACCCGATCTGGACAGCAGCTGGTGGGGATATCACCGCTCGTTATGCAGTCATCTACGATGACACACACCCGAACAAAGCGATCATTGCCCATTGCTTGCTGGACAGTACGCCTGCGGACCTGACCGCAACTGACGGCAACACACTGAAGGTCGATATCGACGATACCAACGGCGTCTTCACTGGGGCTTAATCAATGCCTGTGAAGCGGAAGGGGAGCACCCTAGATTACGGGTTTAACTGGACGAACTGGCTAAAAGGCCGTTCGATCCAGTCGTCTATTTGGTCGGCGCCTGGGTTGAGCGTAGCCCAAGACACCAATGACTCGACAAAGACAGCCGTTCGCCTCGCCGGTGGTGAGCCGGGGAGCACCTATTTCGCCAAGAATACGATTGTGACTACTGATGGGCTGGAGGATTACCGTGTGCTCATCGTAGATGTGATCGACTAGCCCACCGATTCGGGGGTAGCCGCTAGGCCGAGTGGGTGAAAGGCCCACAACCTATTCCAAAAGTATTAGCACTGCTAATAAAATGGGCCGTATGCAGGAAATCACACCGAAACAGCGCATCACGCACATCTTCTCGCTCATTAAAGGACAGGTTGAGCCGGAGCAAGGCCAGGAGCTTTCTGGAGAGCAACGCCTCTGGCTTGCCGTTATCGAACGAAGTCTTCTAGATCTGATGCAGCTCCCCGCAGCTCATGGCGCTCGCCTTGCCCATGAGTTCCTTACGTCCAGCCCATTTGTTGTAGCCCTGGGGATTGATCCTGAGTGGCTTGCACTAATGCTAAAAAATCACGATTTGGTGCCTCATGGAAGCTGAAGACAAAAAGCCAAGCTCGGTGGATGTAGACCACCAGATCGCGCAGCGTCAATTCCTGCGATACCAGCGTGCTTATGAGCGCGGCCACGAAGAATACATGGCCAAAGCCAAGCAGTGCGCGGCTTTTTATGTTGGGGACCAGTGGGATGAAAAAGTAAAAGCGACTCTTACCGCTGAGGGACGCCCAGCGCTAACGATCAATACGATCCTCTCGACGGTCAACGCGGTTCTGGGGGAGCAATCAACCAACCGCATGGACATTGCGTTCAAGCCACGGCACTTGACCGATAGCGACGAAACTGCCGATACGCTTACGAAGTTATTCCGTCAAATCAGCGACGAGAATCAGTTGGATTGGGTTGAAGGCGAAGTATTTGCGGACGGCATTATTGAGGAGCGCGGGTATTTCGACGTCCGTATGGACTTCAGCGAAAACATCGCTGGCGAGGTCCGTATTACTGCGAAAGATCCGAAAGACGTCATCCTCGACCCTGATGCCAAAGAGTACGATCCGACTACCTGGTCTGAAGTCTTCACTTCGCGGTTCATGTCACCAGCAGAGGTCGGTCTGCTGTATGGCAAGGATAAGGAAGATAAGCTGAATATTATCGGCGCCAGCAACACCTCGTTCGGCCCTTTCTCGATGATTATCGAGGAGGATAAGTTCGGTGAGGCTGAGTACGCTTATAGTGGCGACGGCGCCGATGAGGATGACCGAAAAACGGTCCGCTTCGTACGGGTTGTCGAACGCCAGTACCGCAAGATGAATTACGCACGGCACTTCGTCGATATGCGTACTGGGGACACGAAGCCTGTTCCCGAGACCTGGGACGATGAGAAAGTCATGCAGTTCCAAGCTCAATTCCAGCTTGGAATTGTCAAGAAGTTGACCCCCCAGATCCGCTGGACAGTGTCTGCAGATAAAGTGCTGCTCCATGACGCCTGGTCGCCTTACAACTCGTACACGATCATCCCGTACTTCCCCTATTTTCGACGGGGTAAGCCGTTCGGCGTTGTATCAAACCTGCTGTCGCCGCAAGAACAGCTGAACAAGGTCTCCAGCCAAGAGCTGCATATCGTCAACACCACAGCCAACAGCGGGTGGGTTCTCGAAGATGGCTCTCTGGTCAATATGACCGAGGACGATCTGGCGCGCGATGGGGCTAAGACAGGGCTTGTGCTAGTTCACGCTCGCGGCACCAATAAACCGGACAAGATCACCCCAAATCAGATACCGACTGGTCTTGACCGCATCGGCATGAAAGCAGCCGCCAACATCCGTGAAATCAGCGGCGTTAATGACGGGATGCTCGGGAACACGAGTCCAGAGGTGTCAGGCGTTGCCCTTGAGGCGAAGCAGGCTAGAGGCCAAGTACAGATCCAGGTCGCTCTGGATAACTTGGCTCGATCTCGTCGATTCCTTGCACTGAAAGTACTGGAGCTGGTTCAGCAGTTCTACACCAACGAGCGTGTGTATCGAATTGTCGACGAGACTCACCCTGAGCAGGCGGAGCAAGAAGTCGTCATCAATCAGCCTCAAGCTGACGGCTCAATCCTCAACGACATCACCCTCGGTAAATACGACGTTGTTGTATCGACTCAACCGGCTCGCGATAACTTCGGGGATATCCAGTTTGCTGAGGCAATGAACCTGCGAACTGCGGGTGTCGCCATCCCGGATCATGTCGTTATCGAATATTCACACCTGACGCATAAACGCGAAATTGCTGAACAGGTCAAGCAACTCACTGGCATGGCACCGCCTTCGCCAGAAGAGCAACAGCTGATGGACCTGCAGCAGCAGATGGCTATCGAATCTGCGCAGCTTGAAATCCAGAAGCTTGACGCCGAAAAACAGGAACTGCTGAGTCGAGCACGCTTGAACGAGGCGAAGGCAGAACACACCAGTGAGTCTCATGCTACGCAGCTGGAACAGATCGATAAGCAGATTAGCAGCAAGCGTGAAGAGTTGTTCTTGCGTTTGCAGCTGGCCCAGATGACGAACCGGGTCAAGCAACAGCAGATGGGCGCCAACATGCTGATGAAGCGCGCCGACCTGGAACGCTCTGAGCCTAGTAAGACACAACCCGACAAGAAAACCCCCTAACCCCGAAACGAGGTATTAACCATGCCCCCGATGGAACACGATGATGATCAAGCGCTTGATGCAATGCCTGGGTTTGAGCCCTTCGACGACGATTTGGATGACCTGGGAAGCTTGGATTTTGGGAGCAATCCTGAATCAACCCCCGAGCCGGAGCCTGAGCCCGAACCAGCTCCTGAGCCTGCGCCCGAGCCGAAGGCTGACGATGTAGAGCCTGAACCAGCTCCGGAACCTGAGCCGGAGCCGGAGCCGGAGCCGGAGCCTGAACCTGAACCTGAACCTGAACCGGAGCCCCAGCCCCAGCGTAAACCGATAATGATCCCGAAAGGGCGATTGGAAGATGAGGTGGCCAAGCGCCGTCTACTGGAGGAGCAGGTCAAGCAGCTTCAGGCCGAAGCCGCTGAACGCGCCCAAGAACCCGCGATTGATCCAGAGAAAGCCCAGGCTGAGTTTGACCAACTGATGGCTAAGGCCAACGACCTGGTCCTGGAGGGGGAGACTGCGGAGGCAGCAAAGGTACAGCGCGAAGCATACAAGCTCCTCCAGCCGACCGCACCAACGGAGCCTGCGCCGACTGTAGACGCTGCTCAGATCCGCGAGCAGGTTATGCAGCAGATCAAAGTTGATGACTTGGTTGCAGCGGCTAAGCGTGATTACCCGGCCCTGGATCGCGATTCAGAGAGTTATAACGAGGCAATCGAACAGCGGACTGCTTCTCTGGAACGCATGTATTACGCAGAAGGCTATACCGCTTCGCAGTCTGTAGAAAAAGCGTTGGCTGATGTCGTGAAGTTGTATGACCTTGCGCCTGTTAGCGAAACGGAAGTGCCTGAGACACCGCCAGTTCAACCAAAACGGGATACCAGCCCGGACGTTCGTGGGAGTGTAGCCGCTGCTAATGCTCAACCACCTGAACCAGCGGCAGGTGTATCCACCAGCGCTGAGCGCCCGAACCAGATCGATGTAGCGACTTTGTCGCAGGACGAGTTTGATGCGCTCCCCGAGTCAACCCTGGCATCACTGCGCGGA
Source organism: Motiliproteus coralliicola (assembly GCF_003345655.1). Taxonomy (GTDB): domain Bacteria; phylum Pseudomonadota; class Gammaproteobacteria; order Pseudomonadales; family Balneatricaceae; genus Motiliproteus; species Motiliproteus coralliicola. The sequence continues at coordinate 1,383,953 of NZ_QQOH01000001.1, read as the reverse complement.
GACAGCATCTAATGGAAAGCTATATCACTAGCAAAGCAGTGAAGGCTGCACGTGTAGCCGATGTGTTTCAAACCATCGACACGCCCAGTTCGTTGATCCTCCTGGAAGGCGGTGAGACTGTCCCAGCATCTGTGCTGGGGAACCTTTCGGCTGGCCTCCCCAGTATTGGTGATTATGTGGTGGACTACGAGCGCCCGGATGGTTCCAACGCATATATTGCCTGGTGCCCGAAGGCCATCTTCGAGGAGTCTATCGCAATGCAGGTCGGCGTCGACACGAAGATCGGTTCTTACGGCTGGGCGCTTCAGCGCCTTGCTGACGGTGAGAAACTCACTCGTCGTGGTTGGAACGGAAAAAGGATGTTCGTCTACCTCGTCCCCGGATCAACATTCGTGGTGAACCGTCCCCCGCTACTCGGTATCTATCCGGAGGGCACTGAGATCACTTACCGCCCTCATCTGGATATGAAGTACGCCGATGGAACATGTGGTGTGTGGCTAGCAAGCCAGTCTGACCAGCTTGAGGATGACTGGGAGATCGCTAACTAACCCGGTGGGCGCAGTGCTGATATTTGTTGCGCATAAATATTAGCACTGCTTATAATTTAAGTATCGTAACTACCGACGACACAGGTAGACCAAATTTCGTATGGCTCCGACGACACAGGTGCCCGACCCGCACGCGTTAACTGCGATCAGCGTCCTTCCACGACACGGAAATCGAAGTGAGCTTTGGCTTGCCGGTTTTCGTGCCTGCCTTTGCTCGGAATTACTAATCCCAATGAGGATTTGCAGAAATGGCATTGACCAATTTTGCTGCGCTGACTACTGAGCAGAAAACAGCGTGGGCAATGGACCTGTGGCGTACCGCTCGAAACCAGAGCTTCGTGATGAAGTTCACCGGTAAGGGCCACAACTCCCTGATCCAGCGTATTACCGAACTGACCAAAACCGAGAAGGGTGCCCGCGCAGTAATGACGCTGCTGGCTGACCTGACTGGAGATGGTGTTGTTGGTGACTACACCCTGGAAGGCAACGAGGAAGAGATCAAGGCATACGACACCGTTGTCCAGATCGACCAGCTGCGTAACGCTAACCGACTGAAGGGTAAGCTGGCGGACCAGAAGTCCATCGTTAACTTCCGTAAGTCTAGCCGCGACGTACTGGCCTACTGGCTTGCGGACCGTATCGATCAGATCGCGTTCCTGACCCTGTCCAGTATCCCGCTGACGCAAAAAACCAATGGCGCGCTGCGCCCGGTTAAAGCGACTGGCCAGAACTTCTCCGATCTGGAGTTTGCTGTTGCTAGCCCAGCTCCGTCGACCAACCGCTCCGTTTACCTGACCAGTGCAGGTATCCAGAACGGCACCGGCTACGATGCTACCGACGGTTCTCTAGGCCACATCCGCTACCAGGATATCGTGAACCTGCAGGCGCGAGCTAAGGATGAGTACATCCGAGGCATCAAGACCGGCGATGGTGAAGAGATTTACCACATGTTCGTCACCCCGCAGGGTATGGCCAAACTGAAACTGGACCCGGATTACATCGCCAACGTTCGTAACGCTGCGACTCGCGGCACCAAGAACGCGCTGTTCGCAGGCTCTAACAGCGTGATGGTCGATGGCGTGATGGTCCACCAGTTCCGCCACGTGTATTCCAACGAAGGCGCAGCCAACGGTGCGCGGTTCGGCACCACCAACGGGAACGACGTTGGTCAGCGGGCTCTGTTCTGCGGTGCACAAGCACTGGGTATGGCTGATCTGGGTGTACCGGGCTGGTTCGAGAAGGAGTTCGACTACGACAACCAGGCAGGTATCCGCATCGAGAAGATGCTGGGCTTCCTGAAGCCGCAGTTTAAGGGTAATCCGCTTCGCCCGGACAGCCTAGAAGACTTCGGCGTCATTACCGTCGACACCGCGCTGTAAAAACACGGCGGGAGGGCAGCGACCTCGGTTGTTGTGCCTCCCGTTTTTCCCTGTCCCCGAGGAATGATCATGTCTACCCCCCAACTGTTTGTTTCCCCTGTTGACCGTCAGATTGTGCTGGAAGGCACCGGTATCACCGCGCGTTTTGAAGCCGGTGTCCCGCGCCCGCTACGCAAATCCATGATTAACACTGCTATTGCACAAGGCATCCTCAAGCACGATCCGAACATCGATCTGGCTGCGCTAACTCCACAAGCCGTACTAGACGATGATGAGGATCTTGCTGACGACGGCATCCAGCGAGCTATCGCGGAGCTGGTTTCTGGTGGTAATCCGGATGATTTCAGTAAGAGCGGAAAGCCCCACGTAAAGTCAATTGAGCGCGTCCTCTGTCGTGATATCACCGCAGGTGAGCGTGACGCTGCTTGGGCTGAGTTCGAGGCTGAGTAATGACCACAGCGGGTGCGCTAATCGAGAAAATTCGGCATATCCTCCGCGACCCTTCCGGGGTCCGCTGGCAGGAGCCCGAGTTGCTATCGCACCTGTCCGCTGCTCAGCTACTTATCGCCACCTTGGCTCCAGAATCGGCATCGAAGGTTACTGAAGTTACTCTGGTGGCTGGTGCCGAACAAACTCTCCCTGCAGACGGGCGTTCATTTGTGCGGGGCTTGCGTCTACCCACCGGTGCTTTTGTTCGGCAGGTAGAAAAGCGAATCCTTGATGAAGCCTTCCCGAATTGGCAGGCAGAGAGTGAATCGGCAGCGATCAAGCATACGATGATCGCCCCGAAGCGGAAGATGTTTTACGTTTATCCGCCTGCGGTTGCAGATACCAAACTCGTCGTTGAATACCTGGCTGTGCCGTCAGCGCTGAACGCGTCTTCTGCCTTGTTGAGTATCGCGGATGAATATGCCGACGCAGCAGTCCATTATGCGCTCTTTCTCGCCTTCACCAAGGATTCGGATGATCCTGGGCAGTTGGCCCGAGGTGAGGTTCATAAAGGCTTATTCACCTCCTCGCTCAACGGCGCTGCTGGCGCTGAAGTCGCACTACATGAGGCGGTAGAGAATGAGTAAGCCACTCGGCGACTTTATCCCTTTCATCGCACCGTTCGTTAACGGTTGTCCCGACCCGCTTATTGAGCGAGCGGTCCGTCATGCGGCTATTCGTTTATGCGAGCGGTCAGCCTGTTGGCGCGCCACTTTACCTGCCATCGATACCGTTGCAGGGCAGGCAGCATACGCAGTGACGCCTCCAGAGCAGAGCAAAGTTGCGCGCATTCTTTGGGCGAAGCTGGAAGGCAAAGAGCTGGAAGGAGCCACGGATGATGGGCTTCTTGCTACCGAGTTGAGCCGACCAGAGTACTACTATTGGTCGACGGCTGAGTTTATTCTTTCCCCAGTTCCATCGCAGGGCACAACAGCAGCGTTGCTTATTCGTGCAGCGTTAAAACCAACACTAGATGCATCAGAACTCGACGCGGCTATAGCCGATGAATACCACGATGGATTCGTGCATGGCGCCCTGAACGAGCTGCTGTCCATGCATGAGGCTGAATGGGCGAACTTAGCCTTAGCGACCAGCTATGGAGCTATGTTCCAGAATGAGATCAATCGCGCTCGACGGAAAGCAGAAACAGGTGACTCCCGCATCACTCGCACAGTTGCGTATGGTGGGTTTTAGCCTAACCGCGTATAATTATTAGCACAGCTAATAAATAGGTGGTTTATGAACTGGGCTGAAAAATACTTATCTTGGGCGAACAATGACAGTGCGGCTGCTCAGTTCCTTTCCCATTTTTTCGAAGTCATGCAGGGCATGGATGACTTCGCCGACAACGACCAGTTTACTGGTGAAGTGGGAGAGCGTGAGCGCCTCGCTGCTCGAATGATCGGGGTCATGCTTATCGAGATCCCCGAGAACCCCTTCTATCGGGCGAATGAAGGTGCACTCCGCCCCGTTTTTGCTGTGCTTCTCCACCAATGGTCGCTCGCGAATAAGCTAGCGCGGTCTAATCGGCAACAAGACCTCGTCTTTGCTTACGTCCTTCGTACGATCAGTATCCAAATAGCTACAGTCGTAGCGCACCTTACTGGAGGCTTTGATCACGCCAACCGAGTTACAGAAGAGGCGTATGCCACTTTTTACGAGACCGATCCTGAAACTTTGGAATCATGGGTCGCTGAACAACAGGAGATTACCTGATGGGGTGCGGGCCTAAAGGGAACAAGCAACAGGAAACCTCGCAGGAAAAAGCGCAGGCAGAAGCTTCCCGCGAACAATACGATATTTCCCGTGAAATCCGGGATGAGGTTGAGCCTAGGCAGCGTGAAATTGGTCGCCTAGACCACACCGAGATGCTTCGGGGGCGTAATTCGGCTGACGTCGCTCAAGCGAACCGCAGTTCTACGCTGGATTCCATCCAAGCGGGTGGCGGAACGGTACGGGACGCGGGGGTAGAGCAATTAGGATTCGCTAAAGCAAAAACCGTCGGTGATGTCTCAGCGCGGGAAACAGCACAAGGCATTAAGGACAACGCCCGTCTTGATTTGGTAAGGCAAGGGCAAGGACATGCGACATCGGCCCAGTCGGGTATGCAAACTGCCGCAAAAATTGCGAACAGGGAAGCCCAACATACGGCAGCGTTAGCCGCCGATGATCGAGCTTTTAAGAAGCAGGCAGTGATGTCGCTCGGCATGGCTGGTGCATCTGACTATATGGCTTATCAAGGAGCGGCTAAGGCCGATCCTGGCCGATACAAAAATACGTCCTGGGGCTTCGGTTCTTGGAGGGGTGTGTAATGGGGAAAGCGTCCGATACTTTCGCGTCGATCACTCGGGATGAGTGGGCAGAGTGGAAGGAGAAGTACCTGCCCGGCATGAAAGAGCTGCAATCGGAGATAGGCCGAAGCCGATATGCCGAGGACGCAGCCCAATATAGTGACGAGAATTCTGCCCTGGCAAAAGGTGTTGAGGAGCGGAATATTTCTCGCTTTGGTGTGAACCTCTCTGCTGCACAGCGTCGCTCTATGTCTCGTCGGACAGCAATCGGTAACGCATCTACTAAAGCAGACGCGGTGAATAACGCACGTGTCGCTGAGGTCGAGCGGGACTATGCCATTGGAGCGGAGATCCTAAACCTATCCCGAGAAAATACATCGCAGTCTATGCAAGGTCTTGGCTTTGCCGCGCAAGCGGAGAAGAACCGGGAAATGTATAACCGGCAGGCTAAACAGCAGCAGAAACAATCACAACTAGGTGGCGCGATGAGCGGAGCAATGATGGGGGCCATGGTTGGAGGCCCCATGGGCGCGGCTATCGGCGGCATTGCAGGTTTTGCTTTAGGGTAAGGGTTATGGCGCAGAACATCATCGGGCAGGCTATCGCTGATGCTCATAATTTCCAGTCGTTGATGAATAATATTGAGGACCGTGAGTATGCGAAGGCGCAGAGAGAGCTTGAGAAGGGCTATCGCGCTGCTGCTGCCTTGCAAGAAGCAATCATGGCTGACCCCCGCTATAAGGTTATCGAAGACCAGCCGGTCTACGACCCGAAAACCAACAAACAAGTGGTGGACTCTAGCGGTCAGCCTGTATTTGAGCGCGTGGTAAGGACCGACTGGAACGCAGCTGTTGCGGATCATTCGTCGGAGTTCGCTAAACACCTAAACACGCCAGCGATTCAAGAGTTTTTTGCCAGCCGGAACCCTAACGTGGACTCGCTGGCTGGGTTCGAAAAAGTAAAGAACCCGCAGACAGGACAAATGGGCCTTGTTGTTAACCTTAAAATGAAAGACGGCTCGATCAAACCGGCTTCAAGCCTTGGAGGCACTAACGACAACATCCCCATTACTGGTGGCGATCTGGTTATGGACCTGCTGAGACAGAGCCATTCATCCCTGAAAGACTATCGCGATCCCCAGCTGTTGGCTTATGGCGCAGATGCCGCTGGATTCTCGCACCCGCAATACAAGGTCAAGCACCCACCCAAGAAGCCGGAAGACAACAACGAGCCACCAACGCTACAGCAGTTAGCTCCAGGAGAGCGGGTTGCCCAGGTTGATCGCGTTCAGCCACTCGATCTGAAGACAGCGAACGAGCTTGGGGCAACAGCCAAGGTTAATGAACGCCCTGGTGGTTATCGCCCGCGTATTGGCGCAGCGGCTAAGGGAGAGCGCTTCTAATGCTAGTTTTGAATACAGCGGACCCACGGCAGAAGTCACTAAACGATGCGCTTGATCGAGGTGAGATCACTTATGAGCAGGCCGAACGTGTCCTAACAGACATTGAAGCTGCGGATAAGCGGAAGGTTTCCGCGCACACTAACCAAGAGCAGGGTCGTTGGAGACAAGCTTCCGCTCGCCAGAGCGCTGTACCAAGCATTACACCCGAAAAAGAGCAGTTAGTGTTAGGCACTGCTGCAGATCGGGGCGCTCAAAGCGCTCGGATCAAGGAGTATCTTGACGCTAACCCAACCCCCGGTGCGCTAGCGGATAAGATTCTTCCGAGACAATCAGATGTCGAAGCGCGGTCAGCGATCCAGGCGTTTGATCAACGCGAGGCTAAAAAAACTTCGCAGTCCATGGCAGCCACGCATGTTGAGCCTCAGAGCCCGCAAAAGGTTGAGGCTCCTGAAGCGGGCGGCCCTAATTGGGTGAAGCAGTCTACCGACTATATCCGTCAAGTTGCAGCTGGTGAGGGTCAAAAGGCTGAGACGGTAACGCAGAAGCAGCGAGAGTTTGCAGAGAAGTATCCTGACCATCCGTCTTCCGCCGCTATCCGAAAAAAGCTCGAAGCGTCACCCGCTTCATCCAACCCAGGATTGGAACTGGTTCGCGCTAGTGGGGAACCGGTTAAGAACCCCTCAGTGCAGCGAGTTACTGCTGAGATGGACCCTGAATCTTCAGCAGCTAAACAAGCAGTCGCCAGTCAAGTCTCCCTCGGGCGAGCATTGCGGGACCGCAGTTTGAAGAACCGGGCTGCACGGGCAGGCGTAGCCGCTGCGATGCTGCGTTATGGCCTAGCCGATTTACCGGCAGCTGAACGCTTCGCCAAAACTGGCAGCTGGTCTCAAGCGGCGAAAACATCTATTTCGATGAAAACTATCGAGGGGGACGACGGCTACTTCCATGTCCTGAAGTACGACAAGTCAACTGGCGCCTACGCCACAGAGCGACTTGATGTGAAGTGGAAGACCAAATCAGACAGATCGTCCGGTGGCACTCCCCCAGCCGAAAAACGATTTAATGATCTTACTAAGCAAGCAGTTCAGAGCCTCGGCGTCGTATTCAAAGGTAAAGGGCGGAACGCACCAACCCACTGGAATACTGAGAACCAGGTCATCGCGAACTTCCGTGAGTTGATTACTTCTAACACAGCGCTCGTTCGTCAGCAGTATGGCGTGAACCTACAGTCGTTAGACCGGGAAACCCTTGGTGCGTTGGCGCGAGATTGGCATTCGGACAATAAGCGTAACCGAATTGAAGACTCCGGCAGCTGGTTTCTATTGAAGCTTGATCAACACGGTCTCATTAACAATAGTTTGGCCGTCCCAAAGCCTAGTAAACAGGTGCTCCAGGATACTCGGTTCGTCGTTGGTAAAGATGGCCAGCAGTATGACGTCGATGCCATCGTTAAAGCGGGTAATGGGGAGTACACCCACGCCCAGGTGATTCAGCAAATGCAGCGGAAAGGGATTATCGATTATGGGAATTGAGCAGCTGGTTGATGAACAAGTCGCTTCCCAACGATCTACCGCCGCCGATTCAAACGCGGCGGTTGCTTCAGCCATTGACGTTGCGTTGGACTCTGGAAAGTTCAGCCGCCCTTTAGATTCAGGTGGCGACCATACCTACGACGGTGACACCAATGTTGATGGCGGCGAGCGTATCCGCTCGCCACGCATTGATACCCCTGAGATTAAGGTGTCCGGTAGTCCGCACCCGCAGGCGTATGCAGTTGAAGCGAGGAATCGTCGCCAAGAGCTGCTGGCAACAGGTCGTTTTATTCGTCAGCCATCGGGTCAAAAAGGGCGCTACGGTCGAGCGCTAGACGAGTATGTTGACCCTGAGACCGGCGAGACTCTCGATGACGTTCTGATTGCAGAGGGTTACGCACGCCCAGACTATGCCGGTCGAGATGATGACCAAGCCCAGTTAGCTGCACGAATCGCCGAGTTAGAGTATCGCGAAACTGGCTCGTTACCGGTGTTTGATGACCAGGCTGATCCAACTAGCCTTCGTCATACGAAACCGCGTTCTTCGACAGATAATCGCAATCCATTTACTCGTGCAGTCCATCGCGGCACGGATATGATGCAGGCGACCAATTTCGCCACCATGAATGCTTTCGGGAATCTGGTTGGTGCTGACGTCATTGCCGAGTGGGGCGAAGAAGGCATTATCCGTAACCTACGCGAAGCTGCTGAAAGCCCACCGGAAATAGCGACTACTGATGACATCCAAACCTTGGGTGACTTCGGTATGTTCTGGCTTGAGGCACTGGGCGAACAGCTTCCTAACTTCGCTGTTGACGCACTTGGCGTTGCGGCGGGTGTTGCTACGCTTGGTGCGGCGTCCATTCCCCTAGCCACACGGGCCGCCCTCGGCAAAGCCATGAAGGCAAAGCTGGGGGATAAGGTCTATTCCGCTTACGTTCGTAAGGCAATGAAACGTCGTGTTGACCTCGCCGACACAAAGGTAGGGCGGGAGTTGGCTGGCGAGGTTCTCCCTGGCGCTAGAGCCGCTGCGTTAAAACGCGGGGGTAAAGCGGGGGCAGTCGGTGCGATTTATGGCCAAGTCGCTGGTGAAAGCCGCATCACTCAGCTTGAAGAGGGCGTCGATGATCCAATTGCTGCTTTAACAGCGGGCATACCGAAAACGGCTCTCGAATATGCGTCCTTACGGTTGCTATTGGGCAAAGCGGCGGAATCAGTTGGCGTCAACCCCTCGTCCTTTGCTGAGCTTGTGGGACTGACAGGCAAGCGACTTGGTGTCAGTTTTGCGGGGGAGGGGTCAACAGAGGCACTCCAGCAGGTAACGGATTTTGTCGCCCTAGAGTTATTGAAGGGCAATGAATATGACTTAGTGTCTGATGATAATCTGCACGAAACGTTTGAGGCATTCATTAAAGGGGGGTTAGTCGGCGGCGGTATCAGCGGGCTTACTTCACTCGCAGGCGGTGGATACCGGATGCTGGCAGGTGCTCCTGAGAACACTGCTCCTGGGATCGAGCGACAGTATCAGTTGGAGGATCAGACAGAGCCCCCTAAAGGTCAGATGGAATTTGATCTTGGGGAGCCTGGTGGCGAGGTGGAGCAATCCCATGTTGAGCCTGTCTCTAATGAATTGCCCTTCTCACCAGAACAGCAGATCGATTTACCGCTCCCTCCAACTGATGCGGAGCTGGGCGATATGGTTCTTGAGATGCAAGGGCTACAGCAACGTGTTGCCAGTGAGGGTGTGACTCCCCAATTGAGTGAAGATTTGACGGCGTTGATGGGGCGCCTCCAGTCGATGCAGCAACAGATCGCCGCGCAAGATCAGATGGAGAGTCGTCAGCAGCACCAGCAGGTTCGCCAAGAGGGGTTAACCCCCACACCAAATCCAGAAAAGAAAGAAGCCGCGTTAGACGCGGTGGAGCACCGGGTTCCGTCTGAGGTCTACGCGGCGGAGAAGAGCGCGGTGGAGGCTAATTTCGGAGATGCTGACGCTCGGATCGTGGGGCGTGAACTTCGCACTGACGCTAAAAGCGGTCGGGAGTATATCTCAGAAATCGCTTATGGCGATGGGATCGAGGGCTGGCCGGTCGACCCTGAAACTGGCCTGGGAATGTTGGTGTTTAATCACCCCTCGAAGCCTGATAAGCCGCTTTCAGACCACGTTGCTGCGCTGAACGAGAAAGGCAACCCTAAAGGCCGGTTCTATACGCTAAGCCCTACGGTCATTCGTGACGGCGACAAACAGCCAGTCCAATACATCTTGGAACATCGGATTCAGTCTGCTTCTCAGCCCGATATTGCCGTGGAATTGTCCGACGGTTCACAGACCACTGAAACCGGGCACTTTGATTCGGCATTCGCTCAGGCGCGAAAGGTACGGCACAACAAAGCTCAATTTAGTTCCGCCGACGGGGGCTCAACAAACGTCGCTATGCTGCCGTTAGTGTTGGCTGCGCTAGATGTTGATTCGAACTCAACGGGCGCTGAGGTTGGTGGCCAGCAGCGTGTGAAAAACGCTGTGGCTCATGCGCTCACTTACCTGTTCGACCGGCATGGTTTGACCCCTGTAGGCGGAGAATTGTCGGCGGATACGCTTGTCTTTAAGCAAGGTGATCGTGAGGTTCGTTTTGGCGACTTAGCTGCACGCCGTAAGTCAGCAAAGGTAAACGCGGCGCTTAGCATTGCGACGAAGCATCGCGAGAAGAATGCTCGTGCTGCTGAGCAGAATGAATGGTCTCCACCAGAGCGAGCGGCTGAAGGTAAAGGTGACGCACAGCAGGTCGGAACCGACGACCATACGTTTGGCGACCAAGACAAGAAGCCGGTCAAGCGAGACATTGCCGGTGATCCCATCACCTACAGCACCAGACCGAAGAAAAAAACACATTCGCGCCCCTGGCAGTACAAGACTCCTATCCCTGCGGGGGTAAAGTGGAGCAAGTTCGAAGGTGTCATCGCTATCGGTGATACTGTAGGGAAACTGGAGCAGGAGTTCATCGCCAAGGCTATGCGGCTAGGCAAGTTAACAATGCCGGTTGTGTTAGCTGATGTACGTGGCTTCCAAGCAATGGCCAAGGCCAACATGGTTCCATCGGCCCGCGCGACGATGGCGCTTAGCGCTATGAAGGCAGACGCAACCATTCGGGCTCGACTTGTACCGAATGGGGACCATTTCGTTGTGCTTGTTCGGCCTGTAAGCAAAGGTAAAGCCGAGAGCTACCAGCGCGGCGCGCGCGTTATGGAGATCGCTCATGAGCTGGGCCACATCTACTATGACCGTTTACGCCAGGATATTAGCGCTGCTGATGTTGGCCGGTTGAAAGGTGCATACACCAAGGCTGTATCCTCTGGCACGTATAAAGATGGTCAATTTGAAGAATGGTTCGCTGACCAGGTTGCGCGACAGGTCCGCCGAATTTCTCTGAGCCAAAAGGCGCCTGACACATTGTTTAGCCGTATCGCTAAGCGGCTGAAAGATTTCTTTGACGGCCTCTTTGCTGATTCCCGCTTCGATGTAGTTAGCACACGTTTTGATAAATTTTTCGCTAAGGTCATTTCTGGGCGGCAGGTAGTCGATACCCAGTCCGACGCAGGCTACGGCGAGATTAAGAATTTCACGCTTGATCCGATTGTTAGCGCGGTGAGGCAGGCAGCCAACCCTGGAAGAATCCGATTGCTGGGCACTCGAATTAAACGGGCTTTGCAGCAGGGGGACTGGATTCCTTTCTTCCTTCGTACCGCTGATCGCGAGCTGAGGGGAATGGGGCCGAACGGCAAGCTTCTAGCTGATATGTTCTATCGCCAATCGAATACGGAAGCGGGCCACCCAGCGATTGGCCATGGCCTTTTCCAGCTAATTACGAACCGGTCAGGGCAGTGGCTTAATGCGCTGTCGAAACTCCAGAACTCTCTCCGTGATTCAGGGGCAACAGATGAGGAAATTGCGCTAGCGCTTCAGCGGATGCAGCGGGGCGAGTTTAATCATGCTGATGCAGTTACCCAGAAAGTGCAGTCGTTTCTATCCCGTTTTTGGGATTACGCGAAAGAAGGTGTTGCCGATCTCGGTAAGCTGACAGATGGATACTTCCCGCGCATCTATAACATGGTGGCGCTCCGTGACAACCCACAGGGGTTCAAAGAAGTCCTTCGGCAGTACTTCCCGAACATGAACGTGGACGAGGTCTACTCGGACATCATGGGGGAAGTAAACGGAGGGTTCCTAGCCCGAGCGCTTGGTCCAGGGGCTGGTGGTCGCCGGTCAAGGAATTTGCAAGCAGACGGTTTTGACGCTGCGTTAGTTGAAGCGGGATTTATCGACGCAGACCCATTACAGGCGCTAGGGCAGTATGTCCAGTCGATGACAAAACGCGTTGAGTTCGAGCGGATGTTTGGGGACTGGGGCGAGTCGACTGGGTTAGATGAACACGGTCAGCCGATTCGACGCTGGGATGGGGGAATGCGTCTCCGAGAGATGATCGGGTATTTAGGCCGAGAGGATCAAGATCGTGCCCTGAAGATCATTGACGGTTACTTTGGGCGGCTCGGCATCGATATGTCTCCCCAAGCACGGAAGCTGATGTCCGGGGTAATGGTTGCTGAGACCTACCTTACTTTGCTCTTCTCCACTTTGGCGTCACTCCCAGATGTAGTCGGCCCTATTTTACGGTCAAAGACTTTTGATGGTGCGCTTCGAGCAATTCGCGCCCAATCCCGAGCGCTGAAGGATCGCAAAGACCTAATTGCGCGGTATCGGACTATGGGTATCGTTAACCATCGTTTGACGAACCAAGCGCTGTTGGAGCAATACGGGCTTAACCATTTGTCTGGTTTTGCACAGCAATCGATGGATTGGTTCTTCCGGCATAACCTGCAGGAACAGTGGACTGATATGACGCGCGTCATGTCGTCCGCTGTGGCTGAAGAGTTCTTGGCCCACCACGCGAACAGCAGCAGTAAAGAGTCGGCACAGTACCTTCGTCAGTTGAACATTCAGGCGGATGAGATCCAGTCGTGGCAGGCTGCAGGCCAGCCCACGTGGTCGCCTAACGTTAAACAAGGGCGAGCGAAACCCGGTGGCGGTCGCTACACGGCGCAGGATGAGGCAGCTAACGCGACTGCTCGACGCGTTCAGGATGCGATTGGGCAATTCACGGATGAGTCTATTGTTCGCCCTAACGCTGCTCAGCGTCCTCTTTGGGCGAGTGACCCACGATTCATGCTGCTTTGGCACCTGAAATCATTCTTCTACGCCTACGGCAAGGTCGTCATCGGTGGGGTTTATCGGAATACGCTAGAGGCTTGGAACAATGCGAGCGGGACTCGGGCTAAAAGGGCCGCTGTAGCCGCTGTCCCGACAATGATGGCGGGCATGTTCTTACTACCATTGGCCGGTTTGGGGTTAGAGCTGCGAGAGCTGATCCAATACGGTGGGGCGCGCGCGCCCTCTGACAAAATGGATGAGGGTGAATGGCTAGCGGAGCTGATTTCCCGCGCAGGCGTTTACGGCCCGCTCGAGTTGGGTTTCAGCTACCTAGACGCTGAAGATTACGGGTCGTCAGGGGTTGTTGCCTTGATGGGGCCTGCGTTCCAGCACCTGGAAGTGTTGATGACTGATCCTTGGAATCGAAAGATCAGTCGTTCGCTTCCTGTTGTTAACCAGGTGCCTTGGCTCCGGTCTGAACTCGGTCTAAGCGACTATTAAGTGGTCGCTCAAGTCCGTGGTTGTCCTGTAAAATATAAGCACTGCTAATATTTGAGGGCTGTATGGAAAAGTCAGATCAGCGCTTAGCCGCGATGGCGGGTGAGCTTGAACGATTGAGAGATAGTCACCGTCAGCTGGAAGAGCAGATGGATCAGGATCGTCTGAGTTCCGAGGAGCGAGAGTTTATCCGTCGTCGGCTAAAAGCTGATAAGGCTATGGGGGATTTTTGGATTTCCCTTCGGTTAAAGCTCTTAGATCGAGGTTTGACGTTTGCGCTGATCGCGGCGGCTATCGGTCTTTGGGCTTTTGTTCAATACAAGATGACGGGGACTGTCCCGGAGGTACTGACGAAATGAGCTATCAGTATTTCCCCGACTATGAATTGGAGTGCAAATGCGGCTGCGGGGCAAAAGATATGGACCCGGAGTTTATGTATAGGCTAATCCGGCTCCGCGATACGCTTGGTTTTCCTTTCCCCGTAAGCAGCGCGTTTCGGTGTGCGAAACACAACCGGCGTGTCTCCCGTACTGGCATGACTGGCCCGCATACAACGGGGCGTGCAGTTGACATTCGAACCAGCGGGGAACGTGCCTGGGAGATTTTTACCGAAGCCAAGCGGTTTGGTTTCACTGGTATTGGTGTTCGCCAACACGGCCCGTTTTCCCAACGCATTGTTCACCTCGACGATCTGACTGCGCCGGAGTTTCCCCGGCCACGTATTTGGAGCTACAAAGCATGATTTCCCTAGTTAAAGTTGCGCTGTTGCAAGTTGCCAAGGCGATCTTGAAAGCGGCGCTCGATGAGGACGCCTTGAAGCCTTTTGTTGTTGATCTGCTGAAAAAGTGGGCAGAGAGCACTAAAAGCGATGTCGACGACACGTATGTCGCTAACATCGAGGCGGCTATGAAGCGTGAGAACGAACGGGTCACTAAGAAGTCCTAATGGCATATCTCCGCATTGGTTCGTTCGGCGGTGTTGTAAAAGAACTATCTCCTCGATTACTCGACCAGCAGTACGCGACTGATGCGGAAAACGTGTCGACGGAAACAGGGCAGATTGTTCCTTACCGTGACACGACTTTTAAGAAGGCTCTAGTACTCGGCTCGCCCACTTCGTTGTACCGATACACCGACAACGATTGGTTGGAGTGGGCCGAAGATGTTGATGTCGTAAAGACACCGATTGCGTTCGACTCGACGGATCTCATTGCGTTCAGTGGGCAGGATTACCCACGGATCACTCGGAATGATACGGCGTTAGGTGCGGGCAGATTGCCTGCGGCATCGTATCGGCTAGGTGTTCCGGCCCCCGATATTGTTCCCACGGTGCTCGAAACATCCCCTAGCGGAGATACTGATGCACTTGAGCAGGATCGGTATTACCTCTACACCTGGGTTGACGCTTGGGGGCGGGAAGGTCCGCCGAGCAAGCCTTCAGCTGCGGTTACTACGAAGGACGGCTCAACAGTTCAGGTGACCATGGGGCCGGTTCCCAGCGGGAACTACAATTTTGCTTCGGGTGCACTTCGCCGGATTTATCGGGCTAACACCGGCTCGAATGCGACCGTGTTTCAGTTCGTAACCGAAGTGCCTATCACTCAAACTTCCTTCGACGATACCGTACAGAATTCGGCGTTGGCGGAGCTGATCCCCTCGGTTACTTGGGACGGCCCCCCTGATGATGATGTAGCACTTTACCCCACTGGCCCGATGAAAGGGTTATGCGCGCTGCCAAACGGCGTGTTAGCGGGTTTCACTGGTCGGACTTTGTGTTTTTCCGCGCCTTATATGCCTCATGCTTGGCCAACAGATAACCGTTATCCAGTTCCGGACGAAATCGTTGCGATTGTGCCGATTAGCGCAGGACTTGCAGTGCTTACGGCAGATAAGCCTTGCGTGGCTTTGGGTGATGATCCGGGGGCTATTTCTGTTCAGCCATTGGATAAGCGCCAGGCGTGTGTTTCTAAGCGCTCTGCTGTAGACATGGGTGATTACGCAATTTACGCCTCACCGGATGGGTTAATCGGTGTTGAGGGCGGTAATGTGCGGGTGCTTACCGATGGTCTGTTGACCCGTGACCAATGGCGGGCCTACAACCCGGAACAGATCCATGCCTACCGTTATAACGGCAAGTATGTCGCGTTCACTGATACCGCCGGCTTCATTTTTACCCCTGGCAGCGATGCAGCGGTGGCGTTTATGCCGCTCTCTATAACTGCGTCTGGGGGTTACTATGATGCCGATGAAGATCAATTATACCTTCTCCAAGGTAACGAGGTTCGGGCATTCGACGCTGGTTCAGCGTTGAGCTGGACTTGGACTTCGAAGGAATTCCATCACGGTTGGGATGTGTGCTTTGCGGCAGCGCAAGTAGACGCGGTCGATTATCCAGTGGCCCTTGATATTGTGGTGGATGGCCAAACTACGCAAGTCCAAGCGTATGACCACGAGCCCTTTTACATCCCACTCTTAACCGGTCGGGATTGGCAAGTTAAGTTATCTGGCGATATGGCGGTGAACAGCGTGGCGTTGGCAACCTCATTTGGGGAACTGTCGAATGCCTGAGACTAAGATCCCGGCTATCCCCGCTGCACCTAGCTCTGCAGATCCAACGCTAAGGCGTTGGATGGAGTCGGTCCGCGAAGCGTTTGAAGTTAGGCTCGGGCGCCGAGGCGAGGCACTCGATGCTGGTGTGACTTGGCGCGACCTCTACAACACTGGGATGGTGAAAGTTAATGGCCAGTATGTTGAGGGAGAGGTTCGGCTACCTAATACGGGCATTAAGGTTGAGAGTCATAGCGGGGCAAGTGGCTCTGCGGAAGTGGATCTATCCATCCCAGGGAGTCCCACGGGGCTTACGGCGCAAGGTGCGTTCACTCATGTTGTGTTGCAGTGGACAAATGTTACTGGGCGAGATGACATTTCACATACTGAGGTCCATAGGAATAGCGACGATAACTTAGGTACTGCGGTTTATATAGGGCAGGCTACGGGGACGCTTTTCTCTGACCCAGTGGACCCAGGTGTCACCTATTATTATTGGGTACGTCATGTATCGGACGCTGGAATCGCCGGCACTTATAACGCCACTAATGGTGTTGCAGCCTCTACGGCTGAAGATCCTGCCGTGTTGTTGGCGACTCTGCAGGACTCGATCGATGCCAGTACGCTTACTGCGGAGCTTAATACACGACTAAATAAGATTGAGACAACGGAGTCGGGGCTAGCGCAGGAAGTTATTGATCGTGCTGCTGCAGTCCTGGCTGAATCCGACGCAAGGGCTGCCGGAGATTCCGCTGTTGCTCAGTCGGTTTCTACGCTGTCGACTACGGTTGATGGACACACTTCGACTCTATCAACGCATGGCTCAACCCTGAACGGGTTAAGCGGCCAATATACGGTAAAGCTGGATGTTAACGGCAACGTAGCTGGCTACGGGCTCGCTTCTGGTCCTGCCCAAGCTGACGGCACTGAGTCTGAATTTACCGTACTGGCAGATAAGTTCAGCGTTCTTCACCCAGATGCAACGGACCCGACGAGCCCGAAGCTGGCTTTCACGGTACATAACGGAAAGACCGTGATGAGTGGCGCGTACATCCAGGACGCGACGATCACTAGTGCGAAGATTGCCAGTCTCAGCGTCGATAAAATCATTGGTGATACCGCCGCCTTTGTTTCCGCCAATATTGAAAATGCCTCTATTGGCAGCGCGAAGATTGCTCAAACGCTGCAATCTGACAACTACGACGCGACCAACGGGTGGTTTATCTCGAAGGATGGGACTTTCATCGTTCGGAAGCTTCAGGCGTCCGGTGACATTATTGGCGCCCGTGTGACCGGCTCAGTGATCGAAGGTGGGCTGTTCATTGGCTCGACTATCATCACGCTGCCTACTGAAGCAGATATAGGCTCAGAGCCTCGGTTTGTTGCCTATACGGTTGGGGTTGGCGGGTCGAATACTAAGAACTACTCCTACACCCATTCAACCGAGCCATCATGGAGTGCCTATTCTCCGGCTATTGAGCTTGATATCGCTTCTAGTGCTTATACAGCGAGCGGAACCGAGTCACACGCTGATGGGTATTTGGTATACACCCCGTACAACCGTTACCTAAAGAATAACGTCGACCCTCACATAACTATCGATTTGGATAAAACAGGCGGGACGCTGCGAACAGTTTACGCTTCCGGGTTCCGTATTCAAATAGGCTATTTGGACAAAAACGGAGTCTTTAATTCGATAAGACAGTTTGACGCCTTCACCCCGTCAGGCAACTACAAGTCAGGTACTTGGTCGATCAATAACTCTAACTTTGTTGGAACTCTGACCCTAACCGGAGGTACGACAACTCTATATGACAACGATGGGTGGCCGAGTGGCTCTCTCAACTATGTATCCGGTATGCGGGTCGAAGGAAGAATAACCCCGATGTCGTTCACAAAATCTGCAGGTAGAAAGGTTGCGTTCCGATGGCGCACTTATATCAACTCGGGGGAACATTTTTCGTCGTCATCATTCACTGGGGCGGCAACGATAGTTGATGATCAATCGAGGTATTTGTAATGCGGATGCCCACAGCAGCCAGTACCGAACGCCCGCTAGCTATTGAACTTACACCGGTGGTGCTGGTTTTCGGTAGACCCGAAGCCGCTATTGCTGTGGCGGCTAGAGCAATGAAGACCGCCTGGAAAACCGAGCCCGAAAGGATGTTTACGGTTTCAAATTTCCCTACAGTTTTTGCTATAGAGGATCATCGGATAGCTGACGCACCGACTCCTGTCGAAGCCTTTACTGGCTTTGTTTACGGGGGCGAGTGTAGCCAGCTTGACGGTGTAACTTCTAAATATTCTGAGCGTTGTTCCGTACTGTACATCGCTGAAGAATTGCCGAGCTTAACGCTGCCGTGGGACGGCGCTGAGATAGCCCATATCCCCCCAGATATGGCAGACGGGCGGACTCCTAGCCAAAAAGCGCTGGATGGTTCCGACTGGGAGGTATTGCGGGAGCTGGAACGCATGTATCTAGCGGGAACAGCGATATCAGAAAAGCGTGAAATGTACCGCCTGCGTGTAGAGGTGGAGGCTCAGAATTGATCTATTTAAAGACTGATCTTATCCCCGACAGGTTCAGGGACGTTAACCGTATAGCGATGCTAGGGGCTGGTCTTTCCCGGCGTCGAGCATTCTTCGAAGACAATACCGCGCAGCTGTCATTGATTGAAGCCATCGACAACCGGGCACAGTCGCTAATTGCTTCCGGGAAGCCCTTAGCAGTCCTGTGGTCTGGCGGCGTTGACTCCACCTTGGCGGCGGCGGCGCTGATCCGAAACGAAGCCCCAGACCTGACATTTTTGATGACGCCTCGCAGCGCCGAAGAATATCCGTTGTTTTATGACCGCTACGTTAAAGGCAGGGCCATCATCATGGACCCAGGCCGGTGGTTTAGTGAGTATTACCCCGACAACGGCATCACTTTATACGGTGAATTCGACCTCCTTTGCGGCTCAAAGTACGGGGCGCTAGGTTATTACCTGGCCGAGAAGTCTTGGCGCGACTCTTTGCCCGCCGACAAAGTGGAGCACTTCGAGGCTGATGTTGCGGCTGCAGAACGGAAAATCAGCACCGGGCTGGATTTCCATATCTGGTTCAGCGAATTCAACAGGCAGACTTATTCGACTGTTTACTACAACACGGTGGCAACCTGGGCGACAGGTTCAGTGCTGCCGTTCTTGGATAGCCAGGAGATCGACAGAGCCACAATTGAAAGTGATGAATGCTGGCTACCGTCGATGACCTACAAGCATATCGCCAAGCAGTACATCGAGTTGTTAACTGGTGATTCTGACTACAGAGAAAAGACCAAGGTCTATTCATTGATGGGGCGGGCGGTGAGTCGGGAAAGTTTGCCCGCCTGTATTACTGCTGAAGGGGTATGGTTGATGACTGATGAGGAAGCGATCGCTCATGCTGGACTATAGGAGTGATGACCGAACCTGCCCTAGTGTGGGGATGCTGGAGGCCATGACTCGGGCTACCTATGACGACGATGTTAGGCAGGAGGATGGGCGGACGTTCCAGCTAGAGCAGCATATTGCTCAGATGTTCGGCAAAGCTGACGCGATGCTTACGGCCACCGGGACCGCTGCTAACTTTATTGCCATGCTGCATCACTGCGGGCGCGGAGACGAATTTATCATTGGGGCGGATTATCACATCTACGGGCAAGAGTGCGGCGGCGCAATGGCTTTAGGCGGGGCGGTTGGCCGAACAGTTCCGGTTACCCCAGATGGCGGCCTAGATATCGGGGATATCATCCCGCAGCGTGATCTATTGTTTAAGCCGCCCACGACTCTGGTTTGTCTAGAAAACACCCACCGGGGCCGCCCGCTGGACGCTAACAGAATGGCGGAAATGTGCGACCGGGCTAAATCGTTCGGGCTGTCGGTCCATCTGGACGGCGCCCGCATCTGGAACGCTCACGTTGCCACAGGCGATACGCTGGCCGATCTGGTGGCCGGTTGCGATACTATTATGGTTTGTCTGAATAAGGGCCTAGGGTGCCCGTCTGGGGCTATGCTGCTGGGAAGCAAAGAGGCAATCAAACGCTGCCGGGGTATTCGAAAGATGATAGGCGGGGCGATTCGTCAGCCGGGGTTATATGTGGCGGCGGTCGAGTATGCTCTAACCCACAACATCGACAGGCTAAAGCGGGACCACGACGAAGCGAAACGGTTAGCCGAAAAACACGGCGGTGAGTGGACCGGAACCAATATGGTTTTCTTTCCGCCGTATTTTTCTGTTAACGGTATACAGGGTGATCGAGCGCCAGATCATACCCGTTGGGTAATCCACTCTACGCCGTAACCTCGAATACGGAGACGCCTTCGTAATCCTCGTCTCTAGCAACCTGGATGCTATTCATATTCACGATCTGGCCCTTAGCGTCCACCATGAAGAACGCCTGTTGGGGCTGTTCATAGCCGAATTTACCGTTGCTGGCGTAATCGTCGATCCCTTTTAGGCTCCCATTCATAATGAAGTGGCCACCCCATTTGAGCTGATGGAAGTGGCCTAGCATGAGGGTGTCGTATTCTTGGTCGACCGCTTGTTCACGTTGTCGAAGTTTCATGTCACCCCGCATAATTGGCGACCAAATTCCTGCGATGCCGTTGCCGCCTCTAAAACCGTTGTCGCCATGTTCGAGATGGAATCGATGTCCATATACGTTCCATTTGGCTGCGATAGAGCGGGGGATGATAAAACTGACTCGGCGGTCTTTTCGGAAGTGCCGCTCAAGTAGGCGATAAATCAGGTAGTCAAAGTTATCGCCTGTGCGGCCTTTGTTGATCGGTTTGAGTGTGTTGCGTCCGTGGTTCCCGGTCACACATGGGACGGTAACGCGGTCGAACTTATCAGCTAGTTGTTCAATGCCCGCAGCGATCTCGTTCGACCAGTGGATTACCGTGTCCATGATCCCTGCTTCATTGGTTCGGGCTAATTCTTCGTGGATGTTTCCGCCAACTATGTCCCCACCGAGGGGGAGAACAAAGCCGCTAGTGCGCAGATTGCGACCTGGGTCGCTGGCAATATCCACGGCAATATTGAAGAAGGTACGGAGTCGATTTTCAGCGATGGTTCGGTTGTAAGCGTTAACGAAGTTGATTTCAGCTGGGTCCACCACTTCATCAAAGTGGGTATCAGATAAGAAGGCAACGGAGACTGCGTCTTGCGCTGAGGCTGGGTTCGACTGGAGCCATTCAGGGGGCTGGAGCGAAGTGTCTGTGAGTTCATTGGCGATACCGAGGGAGTGCTTGAGTTCTTCAATTTGTTTGTGAGCTTCGCGGGTCTCTTTGGTAGCCTCGCGAATTTGTTTCTTTAGTTGGTGCTCTTCGAACGGGGCGATTGTTTTTGGTTTGACCGCCTTTAGTTCGAATTTGGTGGTTGTGTGCCCACAGTCGTAACAGCGATATTCACGTTTTTGTCGATGAGGCCCTTTGTCCTTGAGGTTAATTCCGCCACATCGTCCGCAAGTGAGAGCGTAAACAGCCATGAATATCTCCAATAGATTGATTCGCATATTATAAGCAGTGCTAATAAAGCGGGCATCAATTATCTGTGCGTTTCATGTGCGTTTTTTGTGCGAAAATTACGCGGCTCTATGCACTTTTATGCAGGTAGCCACAAAGTGGCCTTGGCTCTAAGCCCCGTGAAATCTAAGGAAAAACAGGCAATTAGCACAGCTAATAAAGAGTGGTTGGCTATTGGTATCGAGGATATACAGCTTGGATGATCGCATGCAGAGTCTCCTTGGGCATGAGGACAACCGGCAGGAACCCGCTAACCAGGGTTTCCTTCCCGTCGGTTAACCTCTATCGTAGCCTCATTAATCGTTGATGACATCCCTATTAATAGGAGAGGCGTTATGGCTCGATTTGGTTCCATTGTGGTACTGACCGGTGCCGGTGTTTCGGCCGAGTCAGGACTGAAAACCTTTCGTGCCAGCGATGGGCTCTGGGAGGATCATCGGATCGAGGATGTCGCAACGCCGGAAGGGTTTCAGCGTGATCCGGAGCTGGTCTACCGGTTTTACAACATGCGGCGTCGTCAGTTGATGGACCCGTCGACCCAGCCCAATCTGGCTCATCAGGCGCTGGCGGAGCTGGAGCAACGTTTCGACGGCGAGTTCTGTCTGGTGACCCAGAATGTCGACAACCTCCACGAACAGGCGGGCTCACGGTCGCTGATTCATATGCACGGTGAGCTGACCAAGGCGCGCTGTCTGGACAGCTCAGAGGTGTTTGAGCACCTGGAGGACCTGGATGGCTCGACCCGCTGCCGTTGCTGCGGCGAGCTGGGAACCTTGCGGCCCGATATCGTCTGGTTCGGCGAGATGCCGATGCAGATGGACCAAATCTACGATCGGCTGGAGCGCTGCGATCTGTTTATCTCCATCGGCACCTCCGGCACGGTCTATCCGGCCAACGGCTTTGTCCAGGTGGCGTTGGCGGCCGGCGCCCATACGGTGGAGCTGAATCTGGAACCGTCGCGGCAGGAGTCGGCCTTTGCCGAGCAGATCTACGGACCGGCCGGCGACGTGGTGCCGGCCTTTGTCCGCCAACTGTTAGACTAACATTCAACTTCTGTTGCCCGTTGCGTCAAATCGCAGCGGGTAATCTCGTTGTACGCTAAGTTCGTTTTTCTTTCATCGCCGCCAAGGAGTGGATCGCGTGTTGTCAGCCTCTGCACTGAGCTCGTTCTTTATCAATCGCAGTGTGGCGTTGCTGGCGCTATGTCAGGCGCTGTTGACCACCGGCAATGTGTTGCTGGTCTCGGTGCTGGCGTTGATCGGCAACCAGCTGGCCGATCAACCGGCGTTGGCGACCCTACCGGTGGCGATACAGTTCCTCGGTACCATGCTGGCCGCCTATCCGGCATCGCTGTTGATGAAACGGATAGGACGCCGCGCCGGATTCTGGATCGGTAACGGTCTCGGTATTGTCGGTGCCCTGGTGGCGTTCTGGGCGCTGGGGCGTGAATCCTTGCTGCTGTTCTGTTTCGGCAGTGCGCTGATCGGTGCCTGTATCGGCATCAGTCAGCTGTATCGGTTCGCGGCGGTCGACGTCAGCGATGAAGCCCATAAGCATCGTGCTATCTCGTTAGTGATGGCTGGTGGACTGGTAGCTGCCCTAGTGGGGCCGGCATTAGCGATCTGGAGTCGGGACTGGCTGCCGGATCTGCTCTACGGCGGCAACTACCTGGCGCTGGTACTGATCTATCTGTTGGCGATCACCGCGCTGGGTTGGGTCCGGGTGCCGCCATCCAGCGATGAGGAGGTGCACGGCCAAGCCCGTCCGATTGCCGAAGTGGTGCGCCAGCCGGTCTTCATCGTGGCGGTACTCGGTGCGGTAGTGGCCTACGCGGTGATGGTGTTGATCATGAATGCCACGCCGCTGTCGATGCAGGCTTGCGGTTTCAGTTTCGGAATCACCGCCGGGGTGATTCAGTGGCATGTGTTGGGAATGTTCGCGCCGTCCTTTATCACCGGACGATTGATCAGCCGTTTCGGTGTGACGACCATCATGCTGGTGGGGTCGGTACTGATGATCGGCTGCATTCTGGTCAACCTGCAGGGTATCGGCCGCTGGCATTTCACCAGTGCGTTGATCCTGCTGGGGGTGGGCTGGAACTTCCTGTTTATCGGATCGACCAGCTTGCTGACCGAGGCCTACCGTCCGGCGGAAAAAGCCCGTGCCCAGGGGATCAACGAGATGCTGGTGTCGATGTCGGTGATGGTGGCCAGCTTCTGCTCCGGGCTGCTGCAGAACCTGTGGGGCTGGGACTGGGTCAACCTGGCGATGGCACCGCCGCTGCTGCTGGTAGTAGTCGCCATTGTATGGCTCAGCAGAATTAAGAGTGCCGAGCAGCCGGCTTAAGATTCCTTAAACGATTGAATTCAAACCAACTATGCTTAGGGAACTGTTAACAGTTGTCGGTAGTCTGTTTAGCCAAGCGCAGTCACAAAAGCGTCACCCGATCGACATAGACTGCGAGCAGAACAAGAAGTTGGAGTCAGTATATGGATTATCATCAAGGCGTCACCGCCAGTGTCACCCCGAGAATTGAGCTGGATACCCTGTCTCAGTATGAGATCACCCGGCTGCTGGATAAGAGTCAAAGCGGCCTCTACCAACTGTTCCGTAAATGTTCACTGGCGGTGCTCAACTGCGGCAGTGATATGGACGACACCCGCGAGGTGATGGAACGGTTCAAGAATTTCGATATTCAGATCAGCCAGAAGCATCGCGGGATCCAATTGGACCTGTTCAATGCGCCCGATACCGCCTTTGTTGATGGCAAGATTATCGCCGGTATCCGCGAGAACCTGTTCTCGGTACTGCGCGATATTCTGTATGTCGGTGACGAGCTGGACCTGAATTACACCCGCTTGAAACCGTCCCAATCGATCACCAACGAGGTGTTCCATATTTTGCGCCATGCTCGTGCGGTTAAACCGCGGATCAAGCCCAATCTGGTGGTTTGTTGGGGTGGTCACTCGATCGAGCGCGAAGAGTACGATTACACCAAGAAGGTCGGTTACGAGCTCGGCCTGCGTGCCTTGGATATCTGTACCGGCTGTGGTCCGGGAGCCATGAAGGGCCCGATGAAGGGGGCGACCATCGCCCATGCCAAACAGCGCAATGAGAACGGTCGCTACGTCGGCATCTCGGAGCCAGGCATCATTGCCGCCGAATCGCCCAACCCGATCGTTAACGAGCTGATTACCATGCCGGATATCGAGAAGCGGCTGGAGGCATTTGTGCGGCTGGGCCATGGCATCGTGGTATTTCCAGGTGGTGCGGGGACCGCCGAGGAGATCCTGTTTATCCTGGGTGTGTTACTGCACGAGCGAAACCGGGATATTCCGTTCCCGCTGATCTTCACCGGGCCAGAATCGAGCCGGGCCTACTTCGACAGTATTGACCGCTTTATTCGTGACTGTCTCGGCGATGAGGCTGCGTCCAAGTATGAGATCATCGTCGATGATCCGGTGCAGGTGGCACGATTGATGAAGTCGGGTTTGTTCCAGGTTACCCGGCATCGCCGGGTAACCGGTGAGGCCTTTCACTTCAATTGGCCGCTGTTTATCGACTACGAGCTGTTTCAGCAGCCATTCGAGCCGACCCATCCCAACATGGCGGCGTTGGAGCTGCACCGGGACCAACCGACTCACCGGCTGGCAGCGAACCTTCGGCGGGCGCTATCTGGCATCGTGGCCGGTAATGTCAAGGAGGCCGGGATACGGGAGATCGAAGCCAATGGGCCGTTCGAGCTCCATGGTGATAGCTCCCTGATGCAAAACCTGGATCGCCTGTTGCAGCAGTTTGTGCAGCAGCGGCGGATGAAGATCAACTTCAGCGATTACCAACCCTGTTACCGGATCCATCATTGAGGGTCATGCGAACATAAAAAAGCCCTCATAGTGCGGGCTTTTTTGTGGCTGGGATGATTACACCTTGAACCTGGCGGTGATCTGTTGGAACTCGCTCGATAGCTGAGCGACCTGCTGGCTGACCGCTTCGATACGCGATGAGTTGTCGACGGTCACCTCGGTTGAATGGCTGATGGCCACCACGTTACGGTTGATCTCTTCGGCCACCGATGACTGCTCCTCGGCGGCGCTGGCGATATGCAGGTTCATGTCGTTGATAGCCGAGACCGCCTGTTCGATAGCCCCCAGGGCTTCACCGGTTGCGGCCGCGCTGTCGACACTTTGCTGGGCCTGGGCTTTGCCGGCCTCCATCACCGCCACGGCATCGGTGGCACCGGATTGCAGCTTTTCGATCATCTGCTGAATCTCTTCGGTCGACTCCTGGGTGCGTTGGGCCAGGGAGCGGACCTCATCGGCAACCACCGCAAACCCTCGGCCTTGTTCGCCGGCGCGTGCGGCTTCGATGGCGGCGTTGAGTGCCAGCAGGTTGGTCTGTTCGGCGATACCGCGGATCACATCCAGAATCGAACCGATGCTGTTGCTGTCCTGGGCCAGTGCTTCGATCACCGAGGAGGCGCGTTCCACCTCGGCGGCCAGGTTGTTGATCGAGGAAATCGTACCCTGGACCACCTGGTGTCCGGCTCGGGCCTGGTCATCGGCCTCTCTGGCCGAATCGGCGGCGGTCTGGGCACTCTGGGCCACTTCCTGGACGGTGGCAGCCATCTCATTCATCGCGGTGGCAACCTGTTCGGTCTGAGACTGCTGTTCGTTGACGACATCGTGGGCGCGGCTGCTGGTATCGGCCAGATTGGTACTGGCGCTGCTGGCTTCGTCCGCCGCATGCTTAAGGCTGGCCAGAACGTCGGTCATATTGGTCTGCACCATTCGAGCACTGTCGGCCAATTGGCCGATCTCGTCATTGCTCTGGTAGCGGGTCGGTGAGGAGAAGTCGCCTTGAGCCATCTGGGCCAGCTCGTTGGTCAGCAGCGTGGTCGGCTGGACGATAATACGGCGGGAGACGATGATAAACAGCACCACACCCAGCAACGCTGTGAGCAGGATTACTATGATTTCGCTGGTGATCACACTCAAAGAATCCTGGTAGGCCTGCTCGGACTCCAGATCCATCAGTCGTTCGATCTCCTCGGCGGCCGAGGCCAGCAATTGGGTCGGAGCCCGGTCGATTCCGGAGACGGCTTTATCACCGACGCTGGCTTGGTGACCTGAATTAATGAACTCATCGTATCCGCGCCGGTAAGCCTGGCCCATCTGCTGGTGGGATTGGATGAAGTCGCTGATCAGTTGCAGTACCTGAGAGTCGTTGTAGAGGGGGTTGCCGGCAGCATACTCACTGAGCACCGTATTGAGCTTGGCAATATCCGCCTGGATGGTCGCTTCGCGTTTCTGGAACCGGCCCCAATATTTTTCCCTCTGGCTGTCGTCGGCGCCTCGGATCAGGATGTTCTTCCACTCCTGAACCTGGGTTTTAAATTCGGCCTGAATGCTGAGGATATCACCCTGATAATGGGCGGCATGGCTTACCAGCTGTTGGTAGTGGTTGATCTGCCCCCAGAGTGCGCTGACACTCCAGCCGACCACGGCGAGCAGAATCAGAATGGTTAGAAGGAAAACGGAAGTTAGCTTCGCACCTATGGTTTTCATGTAGACGTCTCTTCAGATAGCCAAGTCCGTTTGTCTGTTAATCGAATCCGTAAAGCTGCTGATCGCAGTCATGGCAGCGATCGGCGGACTGCTTAATATAGAATTGATATAAATCAAAAGAAAGCAAAGTGCTTGATTGGCTGAAGATTTTTTGACTTTTCAGTGGGCTTGGCCAAGTTTTTGGCCGGAAAATACGGCGGCATGGGCAAAAAAATCGGCGACCCGAAGATCGCCGATTGTCTGCCTGTCGGGAGGCGGGTATTAGCAGCGCTCAAACACGGTCGCGATACCCTGACCACCACCGATACACATGGTGACCAGTGCGTAGCGGCCGTTGGTACGCTCAAGCTCGTATAGCGCCTTGGTGGCGATAAAGGCACCGGAACAGCCGATCGGGTGACCCAGGGCGATCGCACCACCGTTGGGGTTGGTCTTGGCCATATCCAGTCCCAGACCCTTGGCTACCGCAATCGCTTGGGCAGCAAAAGCTTCGTTGGACTCGATCACATCCATCTGATCCAGCGACAGGCCAGCACGCTCCAGCGCCAGCTTGGAGGCCGGAATCGGGCCTTCACCCATGATGTGGTTCGGAACACCGGCGACCGCGTAGGACACCAGGCGAGCCATCGGCTTGTAACCGTCACGCTCGGCGGCGTCGGCGCCACCCAGTACGAAGAAGGCCGCACCGTCGTTGATGCCCGAGGCGTTACCGGCCGTTACGGTGCCGTCTTTCTTGAAGGCCGGACGCATACCGCCCAGCTTCTCGGCCGTAGTGCCCGGCTTGACGTGCTCGTCGGTGTCGAAGATGGTTTCGCCACGACGACTCTTCAGCGTGATCGGTACGATCTGTGACTTGAAGTGACCGGCTTCGATAGCGGCGGCGGCACGACGATGAGACTCGGCTGCGAACGCGTCCTGCTCCTCACGGGTGATCTCCCACTTCTCCGCCAGGTTCTCGGCGGTGATACCCATGTGGCCGACACCAAACGGGTCGGTCAGGGTCGCTACCATCGCATCCACCATGGTGGTATCGCCCATGCGGGCACCGTTGCGCAGGCTAGGAGCCAGGTAGGCGCTACGGGACATGACTTCAACACCACCACCGATGCCGTAGTCGCAATCACCCAGCATGATCGCTTGCGCGGAAGTTACGATGCCTTGCAGACCGGAGCTACACAGGCGGTTAACGGCCATCGCTACCGAGTCCATCGGCAGACCAGCTTGGATTGAGGCGACACGAGCCACATAAGCAGAACGTGCTTCGGTCGGAATACAGTTACCGACAGTGACATAGTTGATCTTGTTCGGGTCTACCTGAGAGCGCGATACCGCTTCTTTCATTACCGTGCCCGCAAGTTCGGCCGGCTCCATACCGCTCAACGAACCGCCAAAACCACCAACTGCCGAACGGGCTGCGCTTAGGACATAGACATCACGATTTGCCATGTATTACTCCTTAAAAAGGCTAACTTGTTCAGTCATCGCAATGACAAAGGGCATTGAGCCATTGCGATGACCGAGGCTTTGCCGGGTTGCCGGGTGATAACAATCGATCCAGCAAGCTCGGCTTTAACTGTGCTGTTCACTGTTACTTCCTACGAAAAGCCCACCGTTTTCCGTCACAGCGAACCATAGAGGTTAACACCGGTATATGACGATTTCCTTTATTTAGCGGGATAACTTTGGTCGAAGAGATCGGGTTCATCCGACTTGAGCATCTGCTACGGAGTTCCGCTACCGGGGCGTGCTTAGCGGTTGCGTGGGCCGGGTTTATCGGAAAGCCAAACCGTAATCTGTTGTCATTCATCGGGTTTTCAGCGGCAGTAGCGGTTTTTTGGTGGCCAACACGGGTCGTGGGCGGGCGACGATGCTGATATGCTTCGAGCATCTTCCGATGACAGTGACGAGGAATAAAAGATGCGATGTCATGAAGTGGATTACCACATCCAGGGCGAGTCGATGCAGTTGGTTGAGATCGGCCTTGATCCCGGAGAGACGGTGATCGCCGAAGCGGGCATGATGAATTACATGGAGCAGGGGATCAGCTTCGAGACCAAGATGGGCGATGGTTCGGATCCGGATCAAGGCGTGTTCGGTAAACTGTTCTCGGCCGGTAAGCGGATGCTGACCGGTGAGTCGCTGTTTTTGACCCATTTTGAAAATCAGGGCCAGGACCGCCGAAAGGTGGCTTTCTCGGCACCCTATCCAGGCTCCATCGTACCGGTCAACATGGCCCATCAGGGCGGGGTTCTGTACTGCCAGAAAGATGCCTTTCTGGCCGCCGCGTTGGGAACCAAGATCGGGGTCGCTTTTTCGAAGAAACTGGGCGCCGGTTTCTTCGGTGGCGAAGGCTTTATCCTACAGAAGCTGGAGGGGGATGGACTGGTCTTCATCCATGCCGGCGGTACCGTGATCCGCAAACAGCTCAATAACGAAACCATTAAACTCGATACCGGCAGCCTGGTCTGCTTCAGCGAGGGGATCGACTACGATATCGAGATGGTATCGGGCTTGAAATCGATGCTGTTCGGCGCCGAAGGTTTCTGCCTGACCACCCTTAGTGGAACCGGGACCGTCTGGATCCAGAGCCTGCCGTTCTCCCGGCTGGCCGATCGGATCTTGGCTTGCGCGCCTCAAATGGGTGGCGAATCCAAGGGAGAGAGCTGAGTCGGATCGAGCGTAAGGGCTACCGCTTGCCCGCGTGGCCCTTGCGGATCAGGCTTGGAGGCTTAATCCACAAATTATCTAGGTTAATTTGCTAATGGTCTGGTAGATCAATAGCTTAAGTGATTAGAATCCGGTTTATACCTAGATGAATGAAGTCCATGCGATGGATGTTGAGATAATCCCTGCTCAAGACAGTCCCAAGCGTATTGCCATGGTTGCCATACGCGCGGGGAGAGAGGGGCTCTCCGTCCTTGAGCTTGGTATCCGGAAGTAGATCCGAAACTATGCCGATTCCGATATTAATCTGTGACGACTCCGGTTTTGCCCGCAAGCAGATGGCTCGCTCGCTACCCGAAAACTGGAATGTGGATGTCAGTTTTGCCGCCAACGGCCTCGAAGCACTGAGTGCGATTAAAGAGGGCCAGGCCCATGTCCTGTTCCTCGATCTGAATATGCCGTTGATGGACGGCTACCAGGTCCTCGAAGTGGTTCGATCCCAGGACTTGCCGACGCTGGTGATCGTGGTCTCGGGGGATGTCCAGCCCGAGGCGCGTCGTCGGGTGATGGAGCTGGGAGCGCTGGACTTCATCGAGAAACCGATCAATCGTGACAAGCTCGATGCGATTCTGCAGCGCTACGGGGTACTCCAGGAGCTGGAGGCGCCGGATCAATTATTCGAGAGCCTGTCTTCGGATATCCAGGTGGAGTTTGATATCACCGAGGGCTATCAGGAGGTCGCCAACGTAGCCATGGGGCAGGCGGCGGATCTGTTGGCGCGGTTGCTCCACGTCTTTATCGAACTGCCGATCCCTCAGGTCCGTTTGACCCCTGGGGTTCAGCTGGCCGAAGTGGTGGCAGAAACGGTACCGAATCATCGCCTATCGGTTGTTAGTCAAGGGTTTGCCTGTGCCGGAATCAGTGGTGAGGCACTGCTGTTTATCGACGAGAGCGACCTTTCGGAGTTGAGCTACATTTTCGATCCGGAGGAGGGCAGCACCCAACTGGATCTACTGATGGAGATCTCCAATATTCTGATCGGCGCCTGTATGTCTGGTGTGGCGGACCAGCTGGAGTTGAAGTTCAGCGTTGGCCATCCTGAGGTGCTTGGTCGTGGGATCGATGTTGGTGCTCTGCGGTTCCAGCACGGCCGTGCTGATGAAGAACGGCTGACGATCGGGATCCGCTACGGGATACAGGAACAACGCATCAACTGCACTCTGATGCTGATCTTCACCGGTGATTCAACACCGGCACTGGAGGAACGGGTTAAATGGCTGGTGGAGTAAGCAGGCATGTCTGAGCAGATATCCGTCAATGACGTGCACTGGATGATGGGGGCGTTGCAGGGGATCGATGTCGGATTGATTGTGGTCGATACCGATTACCGAGTCGTGGCCTGGAATGATTTTATGGAGAATCACTCCGATATCCGGGTCAGCAATGCGGTAGGGTCCAATCTGTTTGAGCTGAGCCCCGAGCTGCCCAGCGAGTGGTTGTTGCGGCAGCTACAGGCGGTGGTGGCGTTGAACCTGCCGGTCTACTCGACCTGGCAGCAGCGCCCCTACCTGTTCCGGTTCAAAAGCTATCGGCCGATCACCGGGCAGGCCGCGCATATGTATCAGAACATCACCTTCCTGCCGTTGCTGTCGACCACCGGCGAGGTCGATAAGATCTGTATTTCGATCTACGACGTTACCCAGGCTGCGGTTAACGAACAGAACATGACCGCGCTGAACAAAGAGCTGATGAAGATCAGTCGCACCGACCGAATGACCGGGCTGTTCAACCGCGGCCATTGGGAAGAGATGGCCCAGCGAGAGTTCAAGCGCTGTCTGCGTTACGGCCATATCTCGACGCTGGTGATGTTCGACATCGACCATTTCAAAGGGATCAACGATAACTACGGTCATCAGATCGGTGACGAGGTGATTAAGGCCACCGCCGCTCTGACCCAGCGCCTGATTCGTGAGAGTGATATGGCCGGGCGTTATGGCGGTGAAGAGTACGCGGTGATCCTGTGTGATACCGATCAGGACGGCGCCGAGCAGTTCTGCGAGCGTATTCGCCGGGAGGTCGAAGCGTTGAGCCTGCAGTTCGATGACCAGAGTGTCAGTTTCACCATCAGTCTGGGCTACGCCCAGATTCAGTCGAGCACCGGCGCGCTCGAGACCTGGATTAAACAGGCCGATGCGGCGCTGTATCATTCCAAGGCTAACGGCCGGAACTGTACCCACCGGTATGATCCGGAGACCATCAGCCTGCCGGGATAGGATAGGGCCTGAAAACAGGCCCTGTTGCTGGTGCCGGTGTGAAGTTATCTAGTCGGCCAGGGCCTTCAATACGGCTCCCAGGTAATCCCAGAACCGTTCGACCGATGCGATTTCAACCTTCTCTCCAGGGGAGTGGGGGAATCGAATTGTCGGTCCGAATGAGATCATCTGCCAGTTGGGGTAGGCGGTCTGCAACAGCCCGCATTCCAGCCCCGCATGGATCACCATCACCTCCGCCGGCTGACCGAACTGTTGCTGGTGCACCTGTTGCAGGGTGGCCAGCAGCGGCGAATTCAGTTGCGGTGACCAACCCGGGTAGGCTCCATCGAAGTGACAGTCGGCGCCGAAGGGTGTCAGCTGCTGGCTGATCCGTTGGCACAGCTTGTCGCGCTGCGCTTCAATGGCGCTGCGAGCCAGACACTGAAGTTCGGCGCTCTGTTCAGCCACCCGGACGGCGGCCAGGTTGTTGGAGGTTTCGACCACCCCGTCAAGGTCGGGATGCATCCGCTCGACCCCGTGGGGGCAGGCCAGAATCGCCTCGATCAACCGTTGGTAGCTGTCGGCATCCAACGCGGTTTCATTATCCAGCGGCTCCTCCAGTAAACCGATCGCCAGCTGCGGCTCCACCTGTTGGAACTGCTCGATCAGTTTTTGCTTCAGCGGTTCCAGCGCAGCCCGGAACTGCTCGCATTGAGACGATGGTACCGCGATCAGGGCTTCGGCTCGGCGGGAGATCGCGTTGCGCAGGGTGCCGCCGCGAAAATCGATCAACTGCAGTTCAAATTGTTGCCCGAGCTGTTGCAGTAAGCCGGCCAACAGTTGATTGGCATTGCCGCGCCCCAGATGGATATCGAGACCGGAGTGGCCGCCGGCCAGCCCACGTACAATCAATTGGAGCCCGGTCTGATCCGGATTGAGGGCTTGCCGTTGCAGTGGTAGTCGAGCGCTGGCATCGATACCGCCGGCACAGCCCACGTAGAGCTCGCCCTCCTGTTCGGAATCCAGGTTCAGCAACAACTCACCCTGAAGGCGTCCCGGCTCCAGCCCCTTGGCGCCGTCCATGCCGCTCTCTTCGTTGATCGTGAACAGGGCTTCGAGTGGACCATGACGCAACTCCGTGGACTCCAGCGCCGCCAACGACGCGGCCACACCGATACCGTTATCGGCCCCCAGGGTGGTGTCGGTAGCGTGCACCCAGCCATCGACAATTCGAGGCTGAATCGGATCACGCTGGAAGTCATGACCGGAGTCATCGGTTTTCTGCGGCACCATATCGACGTGGCTTTGCAGAATGACGCCCGGGGCTTGCTCGCAGCCGAGGCTGGCAGGTTTGCGGATAATCAGGTTGCCGGCTCGATCACGAAAATGCTCAAGCTGCTGCTGCTCGGCGAAAGCCTCCAGCTGTTGGATCAGCGCCTCTTCATGGTAGGAGGGGTGAGGGATCCGGCAGATCTGGGC
The DNA here is from genome assembly GCF_003345655.1 of Motiliproteus coralliicola. Taxonomy (GTDB): domain Bacteria; phylum Pseudomonadota; class Gammaproteobacteria; order Pseudomonadales; family Balneatricaceae; genus Motiliproteus; species Motiliproteus coralliicola. The sequence goes on along the minus strand of NZ_QQOH01000001.1, from coordinate 1,350,563 downwards.
AAAATGGTGCCACAGCAGTTTAGGTTCAAGTTGATCGAGCATTGGGTGTTCCCTGAATCAGTCGCGGAGTGGGTTAGTTCGCCGTGGTTTGTTTCACCAGCCGGGTTAGCGCCGGTAAAATCAGCGGCCATCATAACCCGAATCGGCAAGCAGTTGAGCCCGGCGTGGCTGTTTCTGGGCGGGCCTTTTGCGCTGCCGACGGCGGCCACAATCCCTAGACCGATTCAGACCCCATCGGCATATCGCCATCGTCATGTAATGGTGCTCTCTACCCAGGGTTGGGCTGTGCTACCATTGGGTTTTTATGTTTTTGTTTTTTGGGATGTATTAAGGATGGCCCCAAAACTGTACGGCTGGATTTCATCGCTTCTCCAGCGGCGAGCAGTGTTTTATACGACCTTGGCCAGGGGCAAGCCTGGCGTCATCGTCAGTGCTTTACTCCTCTTCTCTTATAGTCAGACCGGCTGGGCCAAAATCCCACTGTTCCGGCAGGAAGATGGCCACACCAATTGGCAGCATCTGGCCAACTGGAGTGCCGGCACCTTTATCATTCTGCTGACAATCCTGAGTGTCTATCTCTACCTGGCCCGGCGTCGTGCTAATCGCGCCAACCGCGAGCTGGATAAGATCCGTCGGGAGTTGGAGCAGCGGGTGCGTGAGCGTACCGCCAATCTGGAGCAGGAGATCGACCAGCATCGCAACACCACTGCTCAACTGCTGGCATCGGAGTCCTATATTCAGGATATCCTGACCTCCATGCCGTTGATGCTGGTGGGGCTGGACTCTGAAGGCCGGGTGACCCAGTGGAACCATGAGGTGGAGCGGGTGTCCGGTATCCCTGCAGCCCAGGCACTGGGTAATTCACTCTGGGAGGTCTACCCAACGGTAACGGTAGTGCCCGATCATATTCGGCAGGCGATCGAAACCAACGAGCCGATCCATCTGAAACAGAGCCTGCGAGGGCTGGCCCACTTTGATATCACCATCTACCCGTTGCACGACAGCAACCAGGGGGTGGTTATCCTGGTCGATGATGTGTCGAAACAGACCAGTGCGGAAAACATGCTGATCCACAACGACAAAATGTCGTTTATGGGCGAACTGGCGTCGTCCATGGCCCATGATATCAACCTGCCATTGCAGGGGTTGTTGATGGATCTGCGTAGCTTTGACCGACTGCTGAGCAAGAACCGTAGTGGTGACGGCGCACCGAACTTCAACAGCGACAATGAAACCGATATGCAGCGTCTGCAGGCGGTGATGGAAGATATGTCCTCCCGCGGCGAACAGGTATCCAAGATCGTCAGTAACCTGCTGAACTTTGCCCGCGGCCGTCATGAAAAACGCCAGGTGGCGGATGTGCCGGAATTGCTGGACCATACCCTGCAGCTGGCCAGTGAAGTGATACCGGCCGCCGGTGGTATGTCTTTCCAGCGGATCAAGCTGGAGAAGCAGTATGACCAGAGCTTACCGCTGGTACCCTGTTATGTGACCGAGCTGCAGCAGGTATTCCTGAGCCTGCTGCGACATGCCAGCTGGGCATTGCAGCGTAAGAACCAAAATGGCTTCGAACCGCGGATTAAGCTGGTGTTGATGGAGTCGTTCGGCAACCTCTGGTTTAAGCTCAGCCATAACGGTGTCGGGTTAACCGAAGATGAGCAGATGGTGCTGTTTGAACCCTTCTTCAGCAACAACGAGAGTGCGGACGATTTCGATGCCGGCAAGCACCTGTCCTTCTCCTACTACATCGTGACCGAGCAGCACCGGGGCCATATGGCGGTGACCTCGGATCTGGAACAGGGCTCCACCATCCATATTCAGATTCCGATCCGGCGCGTCGGGGCGGAAACCTGATCGGTCCACCAACGCCGAGGCAAAAAAAAGCCGCGATTCATCGCGGCTTTTTTGTGGGCGGCTGGGTCAGCGGCAGCTTAGCCGTGACGCAGTGCGTCGATGCGATCATCCAGCGGCGGGTGGCTGGCTAAAAGGTTCATTAGGCCTTGTTTTAATCCTGAAGAAATCCCAAAGGCTACCAGTTGATCAGGCATCTGTGATGGCTGATCTTGCTCGGCCTTGAGACGCTGCAGCGCGCTGATCATGGCTCCGCTGCTGGCCAGCTTGGCCCCCATTTCATCGGCGCGGTATTCACGGCGGCGTGAGAACCAAGCAACAATAGTGGATGCTAAGATGCCTAAGATTATTTCGGAAATGAACCAACCAACGTAAAAACCAATTCCATGGCCTTCTTCATTTTTGAACACAACCCTGTCGATTAAATGACCTAAGATTCGAGCAAAGAACATAACAAATGTATTTACCACGCCTTGAATCATCGCCAGAGTCACCATATCACCATTGGCGACATGGCCGATCTCATGGGCCATAACGGCTTTGATTTCGTCGCGGCTAAAGCGCTGCAACAGGCCGATACTGACCGCCACCAGGGCATCATTTTTATTCCAGCCGGTCGCGAACGCGTTGGATTGCTGCGATGGGAAGATCCCCACCTCCGGCATCTTGATACCGGCTTGCTGGGACAGTTCAGCAACGGTATCGAGTAGCCACTGCTCATCGGCGGTCCGAGCTTGCTCGATAATCTGAGTACCGGTAGCGCGTTTGGCCATCCACTTCGAGATAAATAGAGATACTAGAGACCCGCCAATACCGAATACTCCACAAAAGAGAAGCATACCGGGTAAATTGATCGCTAGGCCTTGAGAATAGAGAAAACTGTCTAGTCCCAAGATAGTAAATGAGGCGCCTGCTATAAGTATCACAGCTAGGTTGGTGGCTAGAAATAACAGAATTCGCATTCAGGGTTCCTTTGGTTATTCAGGTTGCTAATTTAGATGGGGCCGGAGGGGCAAAGTTTCAACGGTACATCGATACAGATCGTTTAATTCGTCGCCTCCTACAATGCAGGGCTTATGCGGCGGTAGATGATAAAGGGTTCGGGGAGTCCGTGTGCAGATAGCCCGGATCCACCATTAGTCGAAACCCTTGGGTTGCGCATCTGCGATGACGGTCATAGCGACCTTGACCGGCCTTCGTTTCGGCAACGATCCGTGCTGGCCCATTGCGACAGGCTCTGCGGCGGCTATAATCCGCAGCCACCTTGTCTGGCGCGGATATCTAACAATGCCCACTTCATCTAGCAGTACATCCCCTCGCTCCACATCAGCCCAGGAGGCATCGTTAACTGCCGCGATTGAAGCGATCGAAGGCACCGAGTTCGTTGCCGGTTGTACCGAGATCAGCCGATTGTTCCATGGCCGGGGCCACTGTTTTGACGGCCTTGAGCACCTCAACATCGACTGGTTGCCACCGGTGATGCTGATTACGTTGTATCAGGCCGAGTCCAATGAGCGTTTACAGCCACTAGTCGATAAGGCTCAAGTCAAGGGGGTTGGTCGGGTGGCGGTACAACATCGGTATCAGCGTGGTGGGCCGATCGATTGGCTGCTGGGAGAGCCGCTAACCGAACTGGTAGTCACTGAGCAGGGTCTGAAATACGGCCTGCAGCTGGGACGTAGCCAGAATCACGGCCTGTTTCTGGATATGGCCAATGGGCGTCAATGGTTGCGTCAGCGTGCTCAGGGGGCTCGGGTTTTGAATCTGTTTGCCTACACCTGTGGCTTCTCGGTTGCGGCGGTGGCTGGCGGCGCCCAGACGGTGGTCAATCTGGATATGAGCAAAGGCGCGTTGAAGCGGGGGCAGCAGAATCATCAGCTCAACGACCACGACCTGCGCGGGGTGCGTTTTCTCCCCCATGAGCTGTTCCGCAGCTGGGGTAAATTGCGCAAATCGGGACCTTACGACCGGGTCGTAATCGATCCACCGTCGTTCCAACGGGGCAGCTTTGTCGCCAGTGAAGACTACCAGCGCGTACTGCGACGGCTACCGGAGCTGCTCCTTCCCGAAGCTGAACTACTGGTCTGCTTGAACGATCCCACCATCGCACCGGGCTTCTTGATTGAATTGATGCAGCAGCATTGTCCGAAAGCGACCTATGTTGAGCGTTTGGCCAATCCCGATAGTTTCCCCGAACAGGATCCGAATCGAGCTCTCAAGGTGTTGCGCTTTCACTATCAGGCGGACTAACCGCCGTGGCTCTCCAGCGCCATTTGGCGCTGCTGTAGCCGGTACCGGCAGTGGTCGTAGACCCAGTTAAACGCCAGGGTGTAAACCAGAAAGAACAGAATTGCACCCAGGTCGAGCAGGAACACGGTCAATAGATCCAGCTGCGTCCACCACATGATGACCGGAATACAGATCACCATTAATCCAGCCTCAAACAACAGGCTGTGAGTCATTCTTAGCTTTAGGCTGCGGTTGATCCGATCCTCCCCTGCGTACCGATCGAACAGGATGTTATAGACATAGTTCCAACTCATGGCGATCAATGACAGCGTGATAGCGAGACCTGTCATCGCTCCAGCACCCTGACCGGTTACCCACATTGAGATCGGCACAAACAGGGCAATGGCGATAATTTCAAATATCAGCGCGTGAAAAATTCGTTCTCTGGTCGACATCATGATTGCTCTAACAGGGTGAAGATGTCGCAATTCTATCGGTAAACTCCAGGCTTTAAAGTTGGTAACTATCAGTATTGGTGATAGTTTGGGTTGATTAATCAGCCGCGTCGGAACTTAGAGTCTGCCCATGTACAACCTTGAGCAATTACGGATGTTTGTCGAAGCCGCCGAGTCGGGCTCATTTTCGGCCAGCGCCAGACGTTTGGGAAAAGTGCAGTCGGCGGTCAGCCAGGGGATCGCCAACCTGGAGATCGATCTGGGGACCGAGCTGTTCGACCGCAGCACCCGCAGGCCTACCTTGACGGCGGCGGGGAAGCGTTTGCTCAACTATGCCCGGGCGGTGCTGGAACAAAGCAGCGAGCTGGACCTGGCTGCCCGAGCACTGAACCGGGGCCATGAGGCCGAGCTGACCCTGGCAATCGATCCGGCCTTGATGGTGCCGACGCTGGAAGCCAAGTTGCAGGCGTTCAGCGAGCGCTTCCCGGTGACCGAGCTGGAATTTCAGCAGGTCGCCAGCAGCGATGTGATCGGGTTGATCGAGAGTGGTCGGGCCGACCTGGGGTTGATGCTGGCCGACCCCAGTTTCCCCCGCACCGTGGAGCTCTGCTACATCGGGAATCTGCCGTTCAGTGCATACTGTCACCAGGATCATCCGTTGGCGGCGCTCACCTCGGTCTCTGTTTCCGACCTGACGCCCCATCGACAGCTGCTTTCACGAGGGGTCAATAAAGAGGAACTGGCGCCGATGGCGCGGGTGTCGGCCAAAGTTTGGTGGGGCAACGATTACTATGTACTGCGCGAACTCATCGGTCAGGGACTGGGTTGGGGCTTTCTACCCTGCCATCTGGCCGAGGAGGAGGGGGTCTCACGGGGCCTCAAACGCCTGCCGATCAGTTTCGATCACAAGCCCTGGAGCCCGCCGGTGGATCGGGTGATGCCCAAAGGCAGAGCCTCCGGCGAGGCGCAGCACTGGCTGGCGGAAGAGTTTAAAGCCCTGTTGGATGAAGCCTAACACTAGCCGATTGACGGTAACTGTGGGCAAGGGCCTTAAATGCAGTGCGCCTTTCTTGACGGGGAGGCAAGGAAGGCGCCAGCAAGGGAAGTATTCTGAGGGATGAGCTACTGCTCCTCGTTCGGCAGGTAGAAGCCGACCCCCAACACATAGTCTCCGACCTTACGGATCCGTGAAAACTTGTGCTCCACGTCGTTGGTGTGCCGATTCAACCATTCATACTCGATAATGCCGTAACCGATCTTGTCGGCCAGGGTCAAGATCTCCCGTCCGATAGGCTTACCGGCGGCATCGGTGGTCTGGGCCAGCGACTGGCCGACCAGTTTCGGGTTGGCACCGGTGGCCTGGTAGACCCCGTCCATATCGATCGCGAAGATATACAGATCGTTTTGAATAAAGCCGCCCTGAGGGTCGTTGAACTTGGCGAAAGCTTGTTTCGGCCCCTGCTGCTCCAGTACATGGACGGCGTTGTCCAGCATGACCTTGGCCTGCCGGGAGGTACCCCGTTCGGCGGCACTGGTGACAGCGGAGAAGGTCAGGCCGACCAATGCCAGAGTCAGGCCCAGCAGGCGGAAAATGGAGGTATGCGGTTTCATGATGACTCCCGGATAGTTTGCAACAGGGTTTGGGCACAGCTTAGGGCTCGGGAGGTGAGGGCGACAATGGTCCCATCGGGTCGGTTAACTACGACTTAGGTACCGGGCTTGTAGAGTGGGCAGCCGGGGGTTAAAGCGGGTATCAGGGCTGCTGACAGCAAGGGAGAGTATGCCGGTTCAGGGTCGCTAAAGCGGTTAGGTGCTTACTAGTGAATGCCGGTCTGAATCGGTATCAGTCTTCACTCCAGACCCAGCGTAACGGCTCGCCGAAATCGTCGTAGAGCAGTTTTTTCTGCGGTTTGTTATTGCGCTGGGTTCGCACCGCCAGGTGTTTGCTACGCCGACGGGACTCGATACGGGCCACCACCTCGTTAACCGGGGTTCGACTGTCCTTAGGGCGCTCGATAAAACCGCCGGTGCGGTGGTACTGGCCGTCGGCGAAGCCGCTGACGCCGGCGTCAAACTCCTTGATCTGCCCACCGCGCTCGAGGAACTCCTGAACCTGCTGGTTAAGTTCGGCGCGGATTTCGGCTTTGCTGGGACGGTGCTTCATAACGTCGGTGTTGCAGGCTCAGTAGCTGATTTCGTTTCGGTTGACAGGGCATTATAGCCGATCCGGACGAGCATATCCGACTAAGCTAAGGGGTGGGCCGAATTGGGGGAGAAAGAAGCCGAATCCGGTGGTCAACGGCCATTGGATGTTCCCGATTGACGGGAGGAGGAGATAAGCATGGGGGACTTGATCGAACAATCAGGGCACTGCCCCTACTGCGGCAGTGGACAGCTGTTCCTGGTGGATCCGTCGGTAAGCGAACAGCGCTATATCGAAGATTGTCAGCGCTGTTGTCAGCCGATTCTGGTCAGAGTGCGCCTGGATGCAGAGGGGCAATCTTGTATTGAGTTCGAATTGGAGCAGGAGAATGGTTAATCCAGCTGGCTTGACTCGGAGGGAGGGGATGACATTGAACCCCCGCTCTTATGCAGCGCTGCTGATGTTACTGGTGTTGATGCTAGCGCCGATCACTCAGGCGCAGGTGATACTGCGCGCCGAGCATCAGGGGCAGGCGTTTGTGGTGGAGCAGTTGGTCGATGGGCTGGGGGTGACCTGGGGAATGGCCTGGGTTGGGCCTCAGCGATTGCTGTTGAGCCAGCGTGATGGACGAGTACGGCTGCTGGAGCTGGATAGCGGCCGATTGACGGAGATCGGTGGCGCTCCCCGCGTGCGGGCGTCGGGGCAGGGAGGTTTGCTGGATCTGGTGGTAGGGCCGGAGACGTCGCAAAGTGGATCGGGTGATGGCAGCCTGCGTTGGCTCTACTTCACCTACAGCAAACCCCAAGATGGGGTCGGGCTGACGACGCTGGCGCGGGCGCGGCTTCAGGCTGAACAGTTGGTGGACTGGCAGGATCTGCTGGTGACCCGTTCGGGCAGTTCGAGCGATCGACATTACGGCAGCCGGATCGCCTTCGACGGACAGGGACACCTGTTTTTTTCCATCGGCGATCGGGGGGATCGGCCCAACGGCCAGGATCTGAGCACCCATGCCGGGAGCATCCTGCGGCTCAATCTCGATGGCTCGGTGCCGGCGGATAACCCGTTTCAAGGTCGTCGCGGTGCACTGCCGCAGATCTGGAGTTATGGCCATCGTAACCCCCAGGGGCTGGCCTATGATCCGCAACAGCAACGGTTGTGGGCGATCGAGCATGGTCCCCGTGGCGGAGACGAGTTGAACCTGATTCTGGCCGGCGCGAATTACGGCTGGCCGCTGGTCTCATACGGCAAGGAGTATTGGGCTCCACTGCAGGTCGGCGAAGGCACCCATCGAGACGGTACCGAACAGCCGGCCAAGGTCTACACCCCTTCGATCGCACCGAGCAGCTTGTTGTTCTACCAGGGTGATGCCTTTGAACAGTGGCGTGGCAACCTGTTTGCCGGGGCATTGAAACTCCAGCATCTGAATCGCCTAGTGTTGGATCCGCAGGGCAAGGTAATCGAAGAGCAACGGCTGCTGACCGAGCTGGGCGAACGAATCCGGGCTTTACTGCAAGGCCCGCAAGGCTGGTTGTACCTTTCGACAGACAGCGGCAAATTGTTGCGGCTACGTCCGGCAAGCTCTTAATTGCTGATTTAGTTGGCTGATATCTCGAGCCTGGATTTTATACCGTTATCTTCTGTGGTGACGATTAACCTGCCAGATTGATTGCTGAAATCGAAACCTGGTCGAGAAGATGGTTGCTGAGCAGGGGTGGGTCGGACAAAATGACGTCCGATCTCACCGGTTTAGCTGCATCGGTATTCGAACCGACAGGGGCGGGTGAGGCTGTCTTTAAACCCTTTCAAGCGTTACTGGGAACCCTATGGATCACGTGAAACTGGGACCGTTCGAGCTACCGCCGATCGGCTTGGGCTGCATGAATCTGTCGTCAGGCTATGGGCCAGCGACTGCAGAAGCGCGGGAGCGTCTATTGCCTGAAGCCCTGGAGCGGGGCTACCGCTTGTTCGATACAGCGGCGATCTACGGTCACGGTGACAGTGAAAATCTGATCGGGACACTGCTCAAGCCATTTCGGGATCAGTTTGTGCTGGCTTCGAAGGGCGGTCTGTTTCGGGGTGATGATGGTGCTCCCAAGGTCAACGGCCGACCCGAGGTGCTTCGGCGCGAATGCGAAAAGAGTCTGCAGCGGCTCGATACCGAGGTGATCGATCTCTACTACCTGCATCGGTTGGACCCGCAGGTACCGGTGGAGGAGAGTGTCGGCGCGCTGGGCGAACTGGTCGGCGAAGGTAAGATTCAGGCGATCGGATTGTCGGAAGTTTGTGCCGAAACGATCCGCCGTGGACACCGGGAATTTCCGCTGAGCGCGGTTCAATCGGAGTACTCGCTCTGGTCACGAACGCCCGAGCGGGCCGTGCTACCCACCTGCGCCGAACTGGGGATCACCTTTGTGCCTTTTGCCCCGCTGGGGCGTGGATTTCTCGCCGGTTCGGCCACCGACCTGACCGCTTTTGATGACGGTGATATCCGTTTGGGTATCGCGCGGCCACGGTTTGAGCCGGACAATTTTGCCGCCAACCTGAAGTTGCTGCAGCCGTTGCAGCAACTGGCCGATGAGCTGGGTTGCACCAAGGCGCAATTATCGCTGGCCTGGTTACTGGCCAGCAGCGAGCATCCGATGATTCCGATCCCGGGTACCTGTCGGCTGGATCATATGATCGAGAATTTTGACGCCGGTGGTATTGCTCTGACCCAAGCCCAGTACCGACTACTGGACCAGGCGATCAACGATGAGCAGGTCGCGGGTGCCCGGTACAGTGATCCGGTGATGGCCAGTATTGACTCGGAGCGGGACTGAATCTGAACTACTGGGCGCTGAATTCGGCTTCGAGGTTCAGTTGTGAACGAATATCTTCCACCGGCAGGCGGTTGGGGGAGTTGTCGGGGCGTTCATCTGCCGCCGCCTTGCTGTTCTTGGCCGCTGGTTTGGGTGGCGGTAGCTTGACGATATCCTGAGCCAGTTTCTCACTACGGGCTTCGCTGTCGCCGATGACGATATCCAGGTCGCCCTTGTAGACTTCATACCAGGTGCGCGAACCGGGCACCATCCGGGAGATATCGTACATGCCCTGCTGCAACACCACGATAAACTGTTGATAGCTCATCTCCTGTTCGACCATCAGGGCGCGCAGGGTGTTGAAGTTGTTCAACTGGATCGTCTCCATGATCCGATCGAGCTTACCTTCCAGACGCTGGGCATCTTCGTTGTAGGCCTGGGCGGTCTCGTAATCCGCTTCCATATTCTTGAGCCTGCGGGTCAGGCGGTCCAGCTCCTCCTGATGTTCGCTAATCCGGGGGTCCGGTCCCTGAGTGGTGCTGATATAGATCCAACCCGCTTCACCCAACACCAGCAGCAATAGCAGGACGATGGCGATCCAGCTGAACATCCGCCCTTTCTCCAGTTTGGCGAGGCGCTCTTCGGGGGAAAGCTCTGGTTTTTCGTCGTTCTTGTCGTCGTCGGCCATCGGTGGATCCTAGTGGGTTACCAGTTATAAATCGGCGAAACCAAGGCGTTCTTTAATGGCTGTTGCTAGCGATGAAACAGTGCGATCGACTCAACATGGGTGGTATGTGGAAACATGTTCATCACACCCCATCGCTGCAGCTGGTATCCCTGCTTGGCCAGCAACCCGGCGTCTCGAGCCAGGGTTGCCGGATCGCAGGAGATATAGAGGATCTGCTCGGGTTGGAGTCGACACAGCGGTTCGATCAGCTCGGCGGCTCCGGCTCGGGGCGGGTCCAACAGTACCTTGTTGAAGCCCTGGCCGTACCAGGGCAGGTGCTGGATCGGCTGGGTTAGGTCGGCGGCATGGAAGCTGGCATTGCTGCAACCGTTTCGGTCGGCGTTGGCGCGACCGCGTTGGACCATCGCTTCGACCGCCTCAACGCCGACCACCTCGCCGGCGCGGCGTGCTAGTGCCAGGGTGAAGTTACCCAGACCGCAGAACAGATCGAGGATCCGGTCCTGTGGCTCGGGCGCAAGCAGCTCCATCGCCAGCTGAACCATATTGCGGTTGATATCGGCGTTGATCTGGGTGAAATCCCCTGGTGCGAAGGCCAGCTGGAGTTCGGTGTCGTCGCCCTTGCTCGGGAGTCGGTAGCTGAGGCTGGCCAGCTCGGACTTGCCATCCAGTCGGTGCAGGCTATCGATACCGGCGGGTTGAAGATACAGCTGCCAGTGCTGCTCTTGGCATAGCTGCGAGAGTGCTTGCTGGTCGGTCTCTAGCAGGGGGCGGGGGTGACGGATCACCAAGGCCAGTTCCGAGTCGCCGAGGCAGAGCTCCAGGTGACTGATTGCCAGTGGCTGTTGTAGCTCATTGAGCAGCAAATTGAGGGACTCGATCAGCTGATTCGCTCGGGGGGCGAGTACCGCACATTGGCTGATCGGGGTCAGCTTGTTGCTTTGGCCACGGCGGAACCCCAGCGATAACGGATTGTTACCCTTGGGCTTGAAGATGCCCAGGCGGGCCCGGCGGCGGTAGTGCCAGTGGGGGCCGTCCAGCGGCTCAAGCTGTTGCTCTGGTTCCACGCCGCCAATCCGGCGCAGTTGATCCAACGCCTGCTGCTGCTTGGCCAGAATCTGTGCCTCGCTGTGCAGGTGTTGTAGTTGGCAGCCGCCGCAGTGCTGATAGTGGGGGCAATCGGGTTCGACGCGCTCAGGGCTGGGTTCGATCACCTGCAGCGTGACGGCCTGATCGAATTTACTCTTGCGTTGGTTATAGCGGGCCTGAACCCGTTCGCCGGGGAGAGCCCCGTCGACAAACAGGGTTTTGCCGCTGCGCTTGGCCAGCCCGCGACCGTCATGACTGAGCCGATCGATCTGAACCTCGAACGGGCTGTCGTCTGTAACGGCCGTTTGGGACTTGGTGGGTTGTTGGTAAAAGCGACGTTTGGAGCCGGAACGGGAGAAACGGGCCATGGTATAGAAGTCCGGTTGCGGGGCGGGTTAGAGGCTCTGCTCGAGCATCTCGCGGTACTGGTCGCGGTATTCCGGGCTCAGGCCCTGTTCGAACTCCTCGGCACTGATGTCGAAATTAAGCTGGCCAAGCAGCGACTGTACGATCACCTTGCAACGGTTCGAAGCCTGGCCAGCCTGCTGCATCAGCAGCTCCAGTGACAGGGGTTGATCATCGTGGACCAGTCCTTCTGCTTCCAGGCACTGCAGGTATTCCTGGGTGTAGGGGATCAGCAGGTCCATGTTGCTGAGCAGGTTTTTCTGCACCCGCATCAACAGCTCCCAATCGATATTGTTCAGCACCTCGGCGATCAGTGCCTGTGCCTGATCGATCTGCCATTGATTGGATTCGGGCTCGGAGAGAGGGTCAGCCTGGAGCGGTGCCAGTGGTAAAACCAGGGCCAGTAGCAGCGCTGAAAACCGTAGGCGAAGAGATTGAAACGCTGGGTTAATCATGGTTTTTCGTGACCTCAATCGGTGTTGTCGGTGGCCGGATCGATCGCCAATACATCGATGCGATCTTGCTGGATCTGCCAGCGTACATTGTAGTGCTCGAGCAGGGTGCCGTAGACCCGCTCATCGTCGCGCTTACGACGATGGGTCGGCCTGGGATCGCAGCTCAACACATCGATGATCAGTTGTTGAAGCTGAGCCGCCGCTGAATCCTTAGACAGCCGCTGCTGTGCTTGTTCGCTGAAAACCACCGAAAGTGCGGTTTTTTGCCCATCGGGGGCGTAGGGGTAGTCGGCTTCATCGAGTCGGTCGGCGTAGGGTAGGTAGGGCTTGATGTCCAGAACCGGGGTGCCATCGAGGATATCGACACCGCTCAGATGGAGTACCGGTTGACCGTTACGATTCTCGATCCGCTCCAGCTTGACCACCGACATGCCGATCGGATTGGGGCGAAAGGTGGCCCGGGTAGCGAACACGCCCAGCTTACCGCCACCGGATCGCGGCGGTCGTACCAGCGGCGTCCAGCCCCGGTCCAGATGTTCACTGAACAGAAACAGCACCCAGATATGGCTGCACTGTTCGAGTCCGCGTACGGCATCCATGGTCGCAAACTCGTTCTCCAGGCGCAGTTCAGCCCGAGCGGTATTGGCCAGGCCGGGTTGGCGCGGGATGCCGAATTTCTCCTTGAAGCAGGAGTGCAGGGTACCGATCGATGTCATGTTGACTGAGGTCATCTCAGCCTCCCAACTGCAACGGTTCGGCCTGAATGGTGCTGCGCAGTTCGGTCAGCTCCATCAGGTGCTCCATCCAGTAGGATTCGGTGTTGAACCAGGGGAAGTGCAGCGGAAAGGCCGGGTCCTGCCAGCGCCGTGCCAGCCAGGCGCTGTAATGCATGATTCGTAAGGCGCGTAACGGCTCGATCAGTGCCAGCTCGCGTCGGTCGAACGGCTGGAACTCTTCGTAACCCTCGATAATTTCACTCATCTGCAGTCGCTGCTGTTGCTGGTCGCCACTGATCAGCATCCACAGGTCCTGAATCGCCGGTCCACTGCGGCAATCATCGAAGTCGACAAAGTGGGGAGCCTCGTCACGCCAGAGAATATTGCCGGGGTGGCAGTCACCGTGCAGTCGGATCAGGCGAAGTTGATCGATATCGGCAAAGCGCTGTTCGATCAGTGCAAGCAGTTCAGCGGTCAGGTGCTGGTAGTCGCTGGCATAGTGCTTCGGCAGCCAGTTGTTATTCAGCAGAAATTCCCGTGAGGCATGGCCAAAGGTCTGGGTATCCAACGCCGGTCGATGCTCGAACGATGTCGCGGAACCCTGCAGATGGATTCGCCCCAGGGTTCGACCCAGTACGTAAAGGTTGTCGAGGTTATCCAGTTCCGGTGCATGGCCGCCGCGACGGGCAAACAGGGCAAACTGAAACCCGCCGTGTTCGAACAGACTATTCCCGTTATCGTCACGAATGGGGGCGATCACCGGAATGTGATTATCGGCCAGCGCCTGGGTGAAGCGGTGCTCCTCCAAAATCTGAGCCTCGCTCCAACGCTCGGGGCGATAGAACTTGGCGATCAGCGGTTCACCCTCTTCGATACCCACCTGATAGACCCGGTTTTCGTAGCTGTTAAGCGCAAAGACCCGGGCATCGGACCAAAAACCGGCCGACTCAACGGCATCGATCACGGCATCGGGACTTAGGGCATCGTAAGGGTGTTGGCTATCCAGCGACATCAACGGCTATCCGGCTTGGAGGGTGAGTTTGGACTACAGGAAAAACAGGTGCGCTAGGGTACCAGAAGCCATTCGATGAGGGCAGTTTGATCAAGGTCAGAAAAGCCAGGATTCGGATTCAGATTCTAATAGTATTTAAATTAGCAGGTGTTAAATTAGATGGAATTTGTTTGGAAGGGGTGGCAACGATGAAAGCCAGGTTTGCTTTAGCGGTCAGCACGCTGTTGTTGATTGGAAATGCTCAGGCGCTCAGTCCCGAGGCCGAAGAGGGCAAAACGCTCTACGTGGCATGCAGTGCCTGCCACGATCAGGCACTGGATCCGCCGAAGGGACCGCCGATGTGGGGAGTGCAGCGGCGCTATAAGAAGCAGATGGCCGATGATCAGGCGTTTGTGGATAGCATGGTCAGCTTTGTGAAATCGCCCTCAATAGAGACCGCGGTTCACCGCGAAGCGGTGAGTCAGTTGGGTCTGATGCCGGCGATGCCGTTACCGGACGGCGTGTTGCGAAAAATCGCCACCTATATTCTCGAAGAGGATTTTGCTCCCCCTTGCGATCATTGGCAGATTGCGATCAAGCGGGCAGAGTTGGCGGGTGATTCGGATCATGCACAGAAAGATCGCCGCATGTTTCAACGCTTCTGCCGTTGACTCGATTCAGTCTCTACAGAGACACCACGGTATTGCGACCTGCCGATTTGGCACGATAGAGGGCCTGGTCGACCCGGGTCAGCAGGTCGTGGGGTGATTCACAGATCCGGTACTGGCTGACGCCAAAACTGGCGGTGATTTGGCCTACGCCCTGCATCTGGTTCTGCTGTAGCTGTTGTCGAATCTTCTCCGCCATCCTGGTTGCGGTTTCTACATTGGCCTCAGGAACCAGCAGCATAAACTCCTCGCCGCCGTAACGGGCCAGAAGGTCGCTATCACGGATTGCATGGCGTACCCGCTGGGTGACTTCGATTAATACCGTATCCCCGACGTTATGTCCGTGTTGATCATTGATCTTCTTGAAAAAATCGATGTCGAATAAGATCACCGACAACGCCTCGTTGTAGCGCCGGCAGCGATAGGTTTCTTTGTTCAGGGCGTCGATAAAGTGGCGACGGTTGAAAATCCCGGTCAGGGAGTCCGTGGTGGCAAGCTTGAGAAGGTGTTTCTTCTGTTCGTTATCGATATCAACCCAGCGCTTTAAGCCGATCAATAACAACAGGTAGCCGATCACCTGGAAGACACCTTCAACCAAAGCGTTGAGGGCGGTCGGCATATGCACAAGTTCATCCAGTGTATCGGTGATCAGGGCCAGTATTATCAACGTCAGACCGACAAACAGGGGCAGATAAACCTGGGATTGCTTTTTTAACCCTTGGATGGCGTAGAGGACGGAGGCGGGTAACAGCGTCAATGTGCCTTCCATGCAGACGCTGAACCAATCCAGCGAACCCTCGATGGGTTCATTGGTGACGGCCACATAAGTACCGTAGATGATGCATAACAGCCAGGACAACAGCAGGGGTTTGTTGCCCCAGATCTCATCAGAGTCTGATTTCATTGTGAGTTTGCTCTAGCGATCTGGAGTTCGAAAAGAGGCCCAATGGTAAACCGTCCAGGATCGTTTCCGACCGCAAACTCTAATCGAGATATCGGCGCCGGCCAATGCAAGCGTTACAAGAATGACGCATAGATCCTCTTGATTAGGCCAAGGTCTTAGCGATCGGTAACTCTAGATACCCTTGATACGCTCTCTGGGGGTCCGGGCCAGACACCAGATATCGATCTGCTCGACTCCGGCGGCCTTGAGCTTTCGCGATAACGCTTGCGCAGTACTGCCGGTGGTCATCACATCGTCGATCAAGCCGACATGTGAAATCTTACTGTGCAGCTGCAGTGAATCGGCATCCACCTCAAACGCATGACGCAGGTTTCTTCGCCGTTGCTTGGCGTCCAAGCCCTGCTGTTGTGGAGTATCGAGTCGGCGTTTGCAGCTGAGTGTGTTTACCGGCAGGTCGAGGGCA
Source organism: Motiliproteus coralliicola (assembly GCF_003345655.1). GTDB lineage: Bacteria > Pseudomonadota > Gammaproteobacteria > Pseudomonadales > Balneatricaceae > Motiliproteus > Motiliproteus coralliicola. The sequence goes on along the minus strand of NZ_QQOH01000001.1, from coordinate 1,334,711 downwards.
TTGCCTAGTCGTTGGACCAGCTCGGCGGCTTGGTCGAAACCGCGTTCGAAACGCCGCTTGGGGTGCAGCGGAACGGGTATCAGCAACTGCGGCCAGGGCGACCGCGAGCCGTAATGCTGTTGTAGATGGCGTAGCAGCAGTTCGCTGAGAATATTGAAACTGCAGCCATCGAAGTGATGCTTGTAGTTTTGGATCAGCCAGTTGACCGGAAATTCATAGAGTAGTGGGCATAACGTGCGATCGAATGCTGGCGGATGTTTCAGGCAGCGACCGCAAAGGGTACCCGATGCAGTCACCGAAATCCGAAGCGTTGGGTTGCGCCAGCAGAAGGGTTCGGCGCAGCGGCAGCAACTGGCCATCGGGCGGGGGAGGTCCTGTTCGCAACCTTGGCACAGTGGTAGCGGTCGTCGACTTGGTTGCCCACACAGCAGGCACGAAGAACTTATAATAAGGCGATCAAAAAATGATCTAAAGTAAACCCTGGGTTTTGTCATGGGTTGACAGTGGCCTCCCTGTCAGTAGACTCAGCCTTTCCATGGCTGAGAGGCGCTCAGAGCCGGTCTGTGCGCTTACAATTACTTTTCAGGGTCTGTTTTATGTCAAATCATGCCACCGCTCAACTGCAAACCAGCCCGGTCCGTCACGACTGGAGCGCCGATGAAGTTCAGGCGCTGTTTGAGCTGCCGTTTAATGATCTGTTGTTTAAGGCCCAGAGCGTCCACCGTCAACACTTCAATCCGAATGAAGTTCAGGTCAGCACCCTGTTGTCGATCAAAACCGGTGCCTGCCCGGAAGATTGCAAATACTGCCCCCAGAGCGCCCATTACGATACTGGGTTGGAAAAGCAACGGCTGTTGGAAGTCGAAGCCGTACTGGCCAAGGCCAAGCAGGCCAAAGAAGCCGGCTCGACCCGTTTCTGCATGGGGGCAGCCTGGAAGCACCCGACCGACCGTGACATGCCCTATGTGCTGGATATGGTCAAAGGCGTCAAAGAGATGGGGCTGGAAACCTGTATGACGCTGGGGATGCTCAAAGAGGATCAGGCCGAGCAGTTGGCCGAGGCCGGGTTGGATTACTACAACCACAATCTGGATACCTCGCCGGAGTTCTACGACAAGATCATCACTACCCGCACCTATCAGGATCGGCTGGACACCCTGGGTCATGTTCGCGATGCCGGTATGAAGATCTGCAGCGGCGGCATCCTGGGTATGGGCGAGACCGCCAATGACCGTATCGGCCTGCTTTGTCAGTTGGCCAACCTGCCGAAACAGCCGGAGTCCGTACCGATCAACATGCTGGTCAAGGTTGAAGGGACCCCGCTGGAAGAGGTTGAGGATCTGGATCCGTTGGAGTTTATCCGCAATATCGCTGTTGCCCGGATCATGATGCCCAAATCCCACGTGCGACTGTCCGCCGGTCGTGAGCAGATGTCCGATGAACTGCAGTCGATGGCGTTCTTCGCCGGTGCTAACTCGATCTTCTACGGCGAGTGCCTGCTGACGACGCCGAACCCGGAAACCCACCGCGACCTGCAACTGTTCAAGCGCCTGGGGATCAATGTCGAGCAGCGGATCGAGTCGTCCGACGAGCAGCAGGAGCAACAGATCGCCAAAGACCTGCAAGCGCAGCAGGATGACAAGCTGTTTTACCAAGCTTAAACAGAAGGAAGCAGTCACATGGCGGGCTTTGAAGGACTGGAGCAGGCGCTGCAGCAGCGCCAACAGGATGCTTTATACCGTGTCCGCCGAACGCTGGAATCGGCCCAGGCCCCCGAAGTGGTGGTCGAGGGGCGCCAATATCTGGCTTTCTGCAGTAACGACTACCTGGGGCTGGCTAATCATCCCCAGGTGATCAATGCCTTTACCGATGCCGCCCAGAAATTCGGCGTCGGTAGCGGTGCGTCCCACCTAGTCAACGGTCACAGCCGTTACCATCATCAGCTCGAAGAAGCGCTGGCCGAGTTTACCGGTCGGCCCCGGGCATTGCTATTCTCGACCGGCTATATGGCCAATCTGGGCGCGATCAATGCTTTGATCGGCAAGGGCGATGCGGTATTCGAGGACCGCTTGAATCATGCCTCCCTGCTCGATGCAGGGTTGCTTTCCGGCGCACGCTTTCAACGCTACCTGCATAACGATGCGGATAGTCTAGGTAAGAAGCTGGCGCGCACCGAGGCCAATCGTAAATTGGTGGTGACCGACGGGGTATTCAGCATGGACGGCGATATTGCGCCGCTGACTGAGCTGGCCGATGTCACCCGTCAGCATGATGGCTGGTTGATGGTCGACGATGCCCACGGATTCGGCTGTCTCGGTGAAACCGGCGGGGGCTGTGCGCAGGCGTTCGGTATGAGTCTGGAGCAGCTGCCGGTATTGGTTGGGACCCTCGGTAAAGGGTTCGGCACCGCCGGTGCCTTCGTGGCTGGCTCTGAAGTTTTGATCGAAACCCTGATCCAGCATGCTCGAAGCTACATCTATACCACCGCGATGCCACCGGCGGTGGCGGCAGCAACCCTGGCTTCGCTTCAACTGATTCGTGACGGACAGCACCTGCGTCAGCAACTGGAGACGTTGATCTCCCGCTTCCGTCGCGGAGCACAGCAGCTTGGCTTGGAATTGATGAACTCCACGACACCGATCCAACCGATCCTGATCGGCGACTCAGCGCGAGCATTGCAGATCAGCGCGGCATTGGAACAGCAGGGAATCTTCGTCACCGCAATTCGTCCACCCACGGTCCCCGAGGGCAGTGCTCGCCTTCGAGTGACCCTGAGTGCCGCCCATACCGAGCAGCAGGTTGATCGACTTCTCGGTGCGTTGGAGCAGGTCTGCCAATGAGTTTGTGTATTGAATCTTTGTATGTCGAAGAGCATGGCGACGCCGACAAGCCGGCGTTGGTGCTACTTCACGGTTGGGGCATGTCCAGCCGGGTCTGGCAGGCCTGTTTGCCGCGCCTGAGCGAACACTATCGGCTGCTTTGCGTTGACCTGCCGGGGCTGGGCCGTAGCACCTGGTCTGACGAGCAGCCCTACCGGCTCGAAGCCCTGGCGGATCGGATCCAGGCTGAGATCCAGCCGCGCTTGGACCGAGCGGCAATCTGGTTGGGCTGGTCGCTGGGTGGTGTGGTGGCCGCGGCGATCGCCGAGCGCCATCCGAACTGCGTGGCCTCATTGGTGACCGTGGCGACCAATCCCTGCTTTGTGCAGCGCGACGATTGGCCTGCGGCGATGGCGCCGGATACCTTCGATGCATTCCAGGCCTCCCTTGAGGCCCAGCCGGCCAAGACGCTGAACCGTTTTGCCATGTTACAGGGTCAGGGTGATCCCCAGGCTAGGGCACTGCTGAAACAGCTCAAGCCGGTGATTGCTGATCTACTGGAGCAGCCCGGGCTGAAATTGGCGGAATCCCTGGCCCTGCTGGCTGAGGATTACCGTGATCTATTCGGTCGTCTTCAGTGCCCCCGGCTACACCTGTTCGCCGCCGAAGATGCATTGGTTCCCGAGGCTGTCAGCCGGGAGCCGCTGCTGGACGAGCATGCTCGGGTGATGGACGCGGTGGGACATGTTCCCTTTTTGACCGCCACCGGCGCTTTCGTATGCCAACTTGAGCAGTGGTTGAACGCCCAGATAACCGAGGCTGCCAATGGCTGAACCGGCTCAGGAGCTGCGTCAAAAGGCGCAGCAAAAGGTAAAACAGTCGCTGCAGCAAGAGCAGCATTTCGATAAGCGCCAGGTGGCCGGCTCCTTCAGTCGGGCAGCCGTTAGTTACGACTCAATGGCCGGGGTGCAACGGCGCGTCGGTACTGAACTGTTGTCCCAACGCCCTGCGGATTGGCAAGGGCAACTGATCGACCTGGGCTCGGGAACCGGCTATTTTTCGCTGCCGTTGGCGCAACTGCCGGGCTGTCGAGTGCTGGCGGTCGATCTGGCCGAGGGGATGCTGGAGTTTGCCCGTCGTGAACGGCCCCACCCGGATATCGATTACCTGTGCGCCGACGCCGAACAGTTACCGCTGGCTGACGCCAGTATTGACGGCTTGTTCAGCTCGCTGGCGATCCAGTGGTGCCTGAGCCCGGCGCAGCTGTTTGCCGAGTTGGCGCGGGTGTTGAAGCCCGGTGCTACGGCGTTGGTTGCCACGCTGGGACCGCAGACCCTACACGAACTTCGACAGGCCTGGGCCGCAGTTGACGAGTTCGAACATGTGAACCGTTTCGAGTCGCTGGAAACCATGCGTCAGGCGATCGAACCGGGATTCGAGCTCGTTGAACTGAAGCAACAGGATATCGTGCTGCAGTACGACCAGCTCAAGCAGATGACCGATGAGCTAAAAGGGATCGGCGCCCATAACCTCAATTCCGGTCGCCAGCATTCATTGTCGGGGCGGGCTCGGATTCGTGCGTTTCGGGATGCCTACGAACAGCTGCGTGATCAAGACGGCAAGATACCGGCGACCTATCAGGTGTTCTACTTCAGGTTGCGTCGCCGCTAAGCCCGCCGATATTCAGCGCGGCAAGACAAATTTAAGGAGTTAACGTGGGACAGGGTTACTTTATCGCGGGTACCGATACCGAGGTCGGTAAAACCTTTTGCGCCAGTGCGCTATTGCAGGCGGTTGCCGATAAAGGATTGCGCAGCTTTGGCCTCAAGCCGGTGGCGGCCGGAGCCGATGATAGCGGCGAGGCGAATGAGGATGCGTTATCGCTGATCGAACACAGCTCGGTCAAGCTCAGCTATCCCCAGGTCAATCCGATGCTGCTGAAACAGCCGGTGGCGCCCCATATCGCTGCCGCTCGTGAAGGCAAGAACCTGACCGTCGGTCGGTTGGCGGGTTACTGTCGCGGGGCGATGATGACGCCCAGTGATCTGTTTGTGGTTGAAGGAGCCGGTGGTTGGCGGGTGCCGTTAAATCGGGTCGAAACCCTGGCCGATCTGGCGAAGGAGTTAAATCTACCGGTTATTCTGGTGGTGGGGATGCGCCTGGGTTGTATCAATCATGCGTTGTTGTCGGTCGAGGCGATCCGCAATGACGGACTAGCATTGGCTGGTTGGGTCGCCAATCAGATCGACCCGCAGATGAGCTGTTATGAAGAGAATCTTCAAACCCTGCAGGGGCTGATCCGGGCACCGCTGTTGGCCGAGGTTAGACACCAGTCGACTCCGTCAATTCGTGATGCAGCTCAAGCTTTCGGTGGATCGGTCGATAGCCTGCTGCCCAAAAATTGATCTATTCGAATATAGCGACGTATACTTCAACCACTTGCGAAGATTCCAAGAGGTAATCGTTATGCAGATCCCAGCCGTTTCATCGGCAGCCCAAACGCTGCTGACCAACACCCAGAATGTTGATGGATCTCGTCAGGCGCCGGGAGCCGTGGGCGGCACCAGCCAGCCTGAAGACGCATCCCAGGCTACCGGCCAGACCGATAGCAGTGATGCCGTGACAAGCCAAGCTCAAAGCCTGCAGGAAGTCACCGACGCACCGGAACCCCAAGCTGCTACCCAGACCCAGGTCGTCACTGCCGCCGATGAAACCCTCGGCACGACCCTGGGACTGAATATCGACACCACTGCATAAGGTGTCGTTCCCCGGGGAGTCGGCATGGATATCAGCAGTGTCAGCTTAGCCGCAAATTCGCTACAGCCTCGCTCTGTAGCCCCGTCGGTCTCCAATCCACTGGAGACCTCAGGACAGCCTGCTTCCTCCCCAAACAATTCCTCCAGTATCAACGCCGGCCAACCCGACAGCCTGCCAGCGCGGATTAATGATCCTCTTAGCCCGGAAGCGGGACAGCGCTCCGACAATCGTGGCGATGCTGGTTCGGCGGCTCAGAGCTCGGGCAACCTGGCTCAACAGCGAGGAGGGGATAATCGTGCTGATGGTGAGCTGGAGCTCGAGGAATTGAGCCAAGTCCGCCAACTGTCCCAGCGTGATCGTGAGGTCCGGGCTCACGAGGCGGCGCATGCCGCGGCCGGTGGGAGTCTGACCGGGGCGCCTTCCTATTCCTATACCACAGGCCCTGATGGTCGCCGTTATGCGACCTCCGGCGAAGTTAGCGTCGAATCGCCGAGAGGATCCACCCCTGAGGAGACGATTGAGCGGGCGCGAACTGTCATTGAGGCCGCGTTGGCACCGGCCGAACCCTCACCTCAGGATTTGCGGATTGCTGCCCAGGCACGGGCCGAACTGATCGCCGCCCAGGCAGAACTGGAGCGCAGCGAGCGCCAGCAGTTGGAGCAGGCAGAGCAACAGGAAACGGCGCAACAGCCGGAGCTATCCTTAGCCAGCACGGCAACTGACACCGAGTCCGATGTTTCACCAGGCGCGGGCACTAATGTAACCACGGACGAACTTACGCCGTCGGTTTCAACGGAACGCCCCAGTCAGTTAGGTACCGATGAGGAGCTGAACGCGGCTGAACAGCGTGAGGTGGAGCAGGCCGAACGAGCTGCGCGGGCCGAGCAGTTACAAGAAGAGCAGCAGGCGCGACAGGAGCGGATTGCCCAGGCTCAACAGGAATTTGCCCAGGAACTGGCCGAGCTGAATCGGCGGATACAGCAAGTGCAGCAACAGCTGATCGAAACCGGCCAGGTGGATCCGCTGTCTTTATTACAGGGAAGTCTGTTGGATACAACGGCCTGATCAACGGAGAAAACGAACGGCTGGAGCTAGACCGGGACTTACCCGGTTTTTTATGCTTGCGGCGATAGAAAACGTAGCAGCAGGGCGTTGAAGGCCTTGGGTTTTTCGGCATGGGGCCAGTGGCCGACACCGTTCATGATCCGGGCTTCGGCATTTGGAAACAGCGCACCGATGGCCGGTCGATGCTCGGCTTGGATGTAGTGGGACTCGGCGCCTTTGATAAACAGCGTCGGTGCTTCAAAGCGTTGTTGTTCGAAGCGGGGGGCCGGTGGGCTAGCGATGAAGTCGTACTCGCGCTCCAGTACTTCAAGGTTGGCACGCCAGTTAAAACGCTCACCGTCACGGTAGAGGTTTTTCAACAGAAAGTTGCGAATGGAGGCATCTTCGATCTGCTGCTGCAACTGCTGATCCGCCTCGCGACGGGACCCGATGGTGTCCAGCTCGACCCCCCGCAGACCGGCGAAAACGTCGGTATGGTGCGGCGGGTAACGAACCGGAGAGATATCCACCACGATCAATCGCTTGACCCGTTGCGGATAATCCAATGCGAACTGCATCGCCACTTTGCCACCCATCGAGTGGCCCAGCAGGTCAATACTGTCCAAACCCTGCTGGTCGAGAAAAGCCAACAGGTCATCGGCCATCGCCGGGTAGCTCATCTGCTCGCTCCAGTCGGAGCGGCCATGGTTGCGCAGGTCCAGGGTCCAGACCTTAAAGTGCTCGGCCAACACATTCGATTGGCCGGCCCAGTTATCCAGCGAGCCGAACAGCCCATGCAGGATAACCAGTGGTGGGCTGTTGTCTTGACCGTAGCTTTTGGCGTGCAGTTGCATCGGATTTCGTATTTTGTGTGCTCGACTTACAGGATGTCCAGCAGCTCGACTTCGAACACCAGGGTGCTGTGGGGCGGGATAGAACCGCCGGCACCTTGGGCACCGTAAGCCAGCTTGGACGGGATAACCAGACGCCACTTGGAACCAACGCCCATCAGCTGCAGCGCTTCGGTCCAGCCGGAGATGACGCCGCCAACGGCGAATTCGGCCGGCTGATTGCGCTCAACGGAGCTGTCGAACACGCGACCGTCGATGAAGGTGCCGTGGTAATGGGTGCGAACGTTGGAGGTGACATCCGGCTTGGCGCCATTGCCTTCAACCAGAACTTCGTACTGCAGACCGGATTCGGTCACAACCACGCCGTCACGCTTGGCGTTCTCTTCCAGGTAGCTGAGGCCTTCGGCTTCGGCTTCCTTGGCGGCTTCTTCTGCTTTAGCCTGCATCTGCTTGTTCAGCTCTTCAAATGCCGCCTGCAGCTCTTCGTTCGGAACGCGGGAGGCTTCGCGGGCGATGGCGGTACGCAGACCTTCGATAACCAGGTCGATCTCCAGACCGTCGATGTTGTTGTCACGCAGCTGGGAACCCATCTGCAGGCCGATGCCGTAACTGACCTTCTGGGCGACGGTGTCGATTGCTTGGCTCATTCAATTTCTCGCTTTCTATGAGAGTGGATGTGAGATTACGGAACGTAAAGCGCGCGATTATAGCAGCATCGCAGCGGTTACGGTGTATTTAAGGATCGGCTAGCCGGCGGGCTTCCTGATGGCACAGTTAACGCTGATCCGGGTAGAGAAACAGGATCGGGTCGACCCGGACATTGTTGAGGCTGACACTCCAGTGCAGATGAGGCCCGGTCACCCGGCCGCTACTGCCGACGGTGCCCAACTGCTGGCCCAGTTCGACGCGCTGTCCAACCTCGACATCGATACGATTCATATGGGAATACATCGTGATCAGCCCCTGACCGTGATCCAGGATCAGATTGCGACCGTTAAAAAAGTAATCGCCGGTGTCGGTAACGATACCGGGGGCCGGCGCAACGATCGGGGTGCCTTTGGGGGCGGCGATATCCAGGCCGCTATGGGGTTTGCGGGGTTGGTCATTGAAGAAACGCTTAAGGCCGAAGGGACTGCTGAACGGGCCTTTGGCCGGGCGGGCAAATCGGATCACGTTCAGATTGGAGTCACCCCAATTGCCCAGTGCCGCCAGCATCTTTCTCTTCTCTTTGCCGATCCGGTCCAGGTCGAGTTTGTTGGGATTGACCTTGCGTTTGTTTTTGATCACCAGTCGCTGCTCGCGGTAATGCTTGTCGACCACCTCGAAGCTGATGACTTCGTTACCGACGTTAAGTTGCTGGGTTCCTGGCTTGGCGCTCAGTGGAATGCCGATCAGGGCGACCCAGGGGGCTTGATCGGCATAGTCGGTGTTAGTGCTGGGTACCACCAGAACCCGGTTTTTGCCATATCGGGCCTCAGGGGGCGTGTTGCTGTCGATCGTCAGCGGAATCAACGCAACTCCGCCGGGTACCGATGAGTGTTCCGGTAAATTTAGGGGCTGAGCCATCAGGGAGGGGCTCAGCAGGCCGAGATTCAGGGTCAACGTTAGTAGCGGCAGGGCAAGCCAGGATCGTTTCAGCGGTTGTGTTAGTGATCGCTTCATGGGGTACCCATCATTCGAGTTCAAGTTGTGGCTGGACCAGCGCCGGAATCACCTCGGTGACCTCACTGACCAGTTCGCCTTTGGCCAGCCGGGTATACAGTTGGTCACCGACACTGAGCTGCTCGCTGTCGCGAATCAGCTGGCCGGACTCACCGCGGCTGATGCTGTAGCCGCGATCCAGCGTCGCCAATGGGCTAACGGTATTCAGCGCATGGGCCTGTTCCCCGAGGCGCCGTCCGAGGCGTTGTAGCTGCTGTTCGATGGCACGTTTGAGTCGCAACTCAAGTTTGGGTAGCTGATCCGCGTATAGGTTCACCTGACGCTGAGGCAGCCGGGTCTGCAAACGTTCGCGCAGATGGGCCAGTCGTAGGCGTTGGCGCTGGAGTCGGTTCTCGGTAGCCTGTCGCAACCGTAGCTCCAGCGAGTCGAGCCGCTGGCTTTGCTCCTGCAGCCGTTGTCCAGGGTGACGCAGCCGTGCACGCAAGGATTCGCATTGGTAGCGATGGCGCTGCAAGCGTTGCTGCATCTGGCGGCTGAGTTGCTGTTGGTACAGTTCGAATCGTTGTAGCAGTTGTTGTCGATCCGGACTGAGCTGTTCGGCCGCCGCCGACGGGGTCGGCGCCCTGAGGTCGGCGACAAAGTCGGCGATGCTGAAATCGATCTCGTGACCGACCGCGCTGACGATCGGAATCTGGCAGTTAAATATATCCCGCGCCAATGCCTCATCGTTGAAGGCGCACAGGTCTTCGGCCGAGCCGCCACCACGACCGATCACAAGTACATCGCAACGCTGATCCCGCTGAGCCAGGGCTAGCGCCTGGCGTAGCTGTGCAGGCGCCTCGTCACCCTGTACCGCCGCAGGATAGAGACTGACCGGAATGGCAGGAAAGCGTCGCTTCAGTACGCTGAGAATATCCTGGACGGCGGCGCCGGTAGGGGAGGTGATCACACCGATATGCTGCGGATGTTCCGGCAGCGGTTTTTTGTGCTCGGCCTCAAATAGACCTTCGAGTTGGAGCTTGTTTTTCAACGCTTCGAAGGCGGCTTGCAGATCGCCGCTACCAGCCGGTTCGATATAGTCGCCGATCAGCTGAAACTCACCGCGCCCCTCATACAAGCTAACTTTGGCCCGCAGCAATACCCGATCGCCGTTCTGGGGACGGTACTTCAGGTAACGAGAACGGTTGCGGAACAGGGCGCAACGAACCTGGGCTCGCTCGTCTTTAAGGGTGAAGTACCAGTGCCCGGAGCTGGGGCAGACGAAGTTGGAGATCTCTCCCTCCACCTGCAACAGGCCGAAGCCGGACTCAAGCAACAGGCGGGCTTGCTGGTTCAAGGAGCTAACGCTGAAAATTTCCGATGATGACTGCTGCAAGGGGAAATGAACTCTTGATGGTAACAATGGCGCCTGAGCGATTTGACGAGGAGTTGACCTTGGCGCCTATGGTAGCCTGAATGCTGAAAGCTCGGAAGGGTGGCTTTCAGTGCCAAAACAGTGGCTAAACCGCCCCTGTAACCCCTACCCAACAGCGGTCCGATTCAGGTAAAATTCCGCCTTTTGCTTCAGCCGCTTCGACCGATGGGAAGACAGCGGTTTTGCTACCTACCTCAAGAAACACGCGACAAGGCCCAGGCATGATCGAAGTTAATCCCATTCAGCTGCGGATCAAGGATATCGCTGACCGCACTGCCCAGCTAAAAAACTACCTCGACTACGAGACCAAACACGAGCGTCTGGTGGAGGTGGAGCGTGAGCTGGAGCAGCCAAGCGTCTGGGACGACCCGGATAACGCCCAGAAGCTGGGTAAGGAGCGCTCGGCGCTGGAGCTGGTGGTCAAGACTATCGACGATATGGAAGCCGGTGTGACCGACACCTCTGACCTGCTGGAGATGGCGGTCGAGGAACAGGACGAAGATACCGTTGCCGATGTCGAAGCCGAACTTGACGATCTGGTCGCCAAGCTGGAAGTGCTGGAATTCCGCCGGATGTTCTCCGGTGAGATGGACCCCAATAACGCCTTCCTTGACATCCAGGCCGGCTCCGGTGGTACCGAAGCTCAGGACTGGGGTGAGATGCTGCTGCGGATGTACCTGCGCTGGGGTGAAGCCAAGGGCTTTAAGACCACCTTGGAAGAATGTTCTGCCGGTGAAGTGGCAGGTATCAAATCCGCCACCATTCGTTTCGAGGGCGATTACGCCTTTGGCTGGCTGCGTACCGAGACCGGTGTGCACCGCCTGGTTCGTAAGTCGCCGTTCGATTCCGGTGGTCGCCGCCATACTTCCTTTACTTCGGTCTTCGTCTCTCCCGAGATCGATGACAATATCGAGATTGACATCAATCCGGCCGATGTGCGCACCGATACCTACCGCGCCTCCGGTGCCGGTGGTCAGCACGTCAACAAGACCGACTCGGCGGTACGTTTGACCCACGAACCGACCGGTATCGTGGCTGAATGTCAGAGTCAGCGCTCCCAGCATAAAAACCGTGATCAGGCTTGGAAAATGCTGCGTGCCAGATTGTACGAGCAGGAGATGCTCAAACGTAATGAAGAGAAACAGGCGCTGGAAGATACCAAATCTGATATCGGTTGGGGCAGCCAGATCCGTTCTTACGTGCTCGATGATCAGCGGATCAAGGATCTGCGCACCAACGTCCAGACCAGCAACTGCGACAAGGTACTGGATGGCGATCTGGACCAGTTTATCGAAGCCTCTCTCAAAGCCGGTTTATAAACCGGCTTATTCAAACAGCTTCAATACCGATAACCGAATTTATTGACGATTTTTAGGACATAACACCGATGTCAGATAAGCAAGCCGCCCCGAAAGATGAAAACCGTTTAGTCGCCGAACGCCGCGAGAAACTCAACGCCCTGCGCGAGCAGGACTCCAAGTCCAACGGTTTTCCTAACAGCTTCCGTCGCGACAGCTACGCCGGCGATCTGCAGGCCGAGCATGGCGATAAGAGCAAAGAGGAGCTCGAAGAAGCGGGTATCCAGGTCGCCGTTGCCGGTCGGGTGATGCTCAACCGCGGTGCCTTTGCGGTACTGCAGGACATGACCGGTCGAATCCAGCTGTACGTCAACAAGGGCGCGCGTCCGTTCGCCAAGTCGCTGGACCTGGGTGATATCGTCGGTATCAAAGGCACCCTGCACAAGTCTGGCAAGGGTGACCTGTACGTCGATATGGAAGAGAACGAGCTGCTGACCAAGAACCTGCGCCCGCTGCCGGACAAGCATAAAGGTCTGCAGGACACCGAGATGCGCTACCGTCAGCGCTACGTCGACCTGATCACCAACGAAGACTCGCGTCGGGTATTCGAGATTCGCGCCAAGATCGTCGCCGCGATTCGTAACTACCTGTCAGAGCGCCGCTTTGTCGAAGCCGAAACGCCGATGCTGCAGGTGATCCCGGGTGGCGCTACCGCGCGTCCGTTTGTGACTCACCACAATGCGCTGGATATCGACATGTACCTGCGGATCGCGCCGGAGCTTTACCTCAAGCGTCTGGTTGTGGGTGGTTTTGAGCGCGTGTTCGAGATCAACCGTAACTTCCGTAACGAAGGACTGTCGACCCGTCACAATCCTGAGTTCACCATGCTCGAGTTCTACCAGGCCTACGCTGACTACAAGGACCTGATGGATCTGACCGAAGACATGCTGCGCACCGTGGCTCAGCAGGTACTGGGCACCACCACCCTGGTTAACACCGTCAAGAACGAGCAGGGCGAAGTGCTGGAAACGATCGAATACGACCTGGCCGCACCGTTCAAGCGCCTGAGCGTGTTCGACTCCATCCTCGAGTACAACCCGGACATCAAGCCCGAAGCACTGGCCAACGAGCATGCGGCCCGTGAGATTGCGGCCCGTCTGGATATTCCGGTTAAGGACAGCTGGGGCCTGGGCAAGCTGCAGATCGAGATCTTTGAGAAAACCGTCGAGCACCGCCTGAGCCAGCCGACCTTTATCACCGAGTACCCGACCGAGGTGTCGCCGCTGGCCCGTCGTAACGACGACAACCCGTTCGTAACCGATCGGTTCGAATTCTTCCTCGGCGGCCGCGAGATCGCCAACGGCTTCTCGGAGCTGAATGACTCCGAAGATCAGGCCCAGCGCTTTATGGACCAGGTGGCCGAGAAGGATGCCGGTGATGACGAAGCGATGCACTTCGATGCCGACTACATCAACGCGCTGGAGTACGGCCTGCCGCCGACCGCCGGTGAGGGCATCGGCATCGACCGTCTGGTGATGTACTTCACCGACTCGCCGTCGATCCGTGACGTGCTGCTGTTCCCGCATATGCGGCCTGAGCTGAAGCCACAGGCTCAAGCTGAAGAGTAAGGACAAGTAAGCCGATGGCGGATGGGCGCAGTGGATCGACCGACAGCCTGATGGGGCGTTGGTTGTTCCCACCCCGTTCGCGTCAGTTTCCGGGTAAACGCTGGGCCAAAATCGTCCTACGTACCCTGCATCTGTTTGGCGTTGCCGGTATCGGTGGCGCCTATCTCTACCATGCCCAGTCGCAAGACTGGCTTCCGTTTCTGTGGCTGACCCTGTTGACCGGAACGGCGATGGTGCTGATCGAGCTCTGGAGCCATTGCATCTGGTTGCTGCAGCTTCGCGGTATGGCAATTCTGGTCAAACTGGTGCTGTTGAGTGGAGCTGCGGCGCTGCCGCCGTCATTCGATCCGGGGGTTATCTTTGTGGTGATTCTGATCTCCGGAATTATCTCCCACGCTCCCAGTCGCCAGCGCTACTATTCGCCGTTTTACGGTCGCAAAATCACCCTTAACGATTGGAGCTGGGGTCACCCCGACGGTGACTGAACGCTCAAAGATCGGAGATCTCTTGATGAATTCACCTTTGCTGAACCTAGAGCCAGGCTGGAAGACAGCCTTGGCCGATCAGTTCGACGCCGACTATATGCAGCAGCTGCGCCAGTTTCTGGTCGAGGAGAAAGCCCAACGTAAGGTGATCTACCCCCACTCGAGCGACACCTTCAATGCCCTCAACTTCACTCCGTTGGAACAGGTCAAGGTGGTGATACTGGGGCAGGACCCGTATCACGGCCCGGATCAGGCCCATGGCCTGTGCTTTTCGGTTAAACCGGGAATCAAGACGCCGCCTTCGCTGGTCAATATCTACAAGGAGCTGGCCACCGACCTGGAAATCCCGCCGGCCAACCACGGCTATCTGGAATCCTGGGCTCGTCAGGGGGTGCTGCTGCTCAACTCGGTGCTGACCGTGCAGCAGGCCAATGCCGCATCTCACCAAGGTAAAGGCTGGGAGCGCTTTACCGACCGGATCATCCATATCCTCAACGAACAGCATGACGGCATCGTATTTATGCTCTGGGGCAGCTACGCCCAGAAGAAGGGCGCCTTTATCGACCAGAGCCGTCACTGCGTGCTCAAAGCGCCGCATCCGTCGCCGCTTTCGGCCCATCGCGGATTTTTCGGCTGCCGCCATTTCTCCCAGGCCAATGCCTACCTACAGCAGCACGGCAAGTCAGTGATCGACTGGCGATTACCGGAATCGATCACGTAAAGCAGTAAGTTAAAGCAGCGATTGGCAGTATTGATCATCCCCATTGCTTGTCTGACTTGCGCGCAGGGCACTTCTAGATTTTCGGCTTTGCGTGCACTCTGCTTTGCGTGCACTCTGCATCGCCACCTTTACACGTTTGGCTGCCAGACCAGACGATAAAAAGGGATCAACACGCAATCTATAATTCCGATCAATAACACTCAATTTGCAGGCTGATAGTCAGCTATCAACTCGTATATGGATCAACCATTTACTTGATTAGGTCAAACGAGCATGCTTCAGAGATCGTATGACGTGAGAGCACTGTATATGCTTAGTGGAAGCAGGCTTTATCTACTGTCGTCACTCGTCATAACCCTATGTCTTGTTGCGGTTCCTCTGCAGCAGGCAGATGCGGCTGATCCTATCGAATACGCTTATCCGGACCAATCGGTTTGGACCACATTTCGTGACTCCAATGGAGTGCTGAAAAATCCGCTTCTTGGCCTAGCCAAGGAGATATTCAATCAAGCCAATCTGGATTGGTATTCTACGCCTTACCCTGCCAAGAGAATGTTTAAACGCCTCAAGGAAGGGCGTTCAATGTTCTCGATGCTGGTGCGGGCCTCCAGTCTGAAGGAGTGTTGCCTGTTCAGCGAAAAGCCGATTACTTCAACTGAGTTAAGGGTATACCGCCGTAAGGACGCCCCCGCTATTAATCATTACCGGGAACTGGAAGGGAAAAGGGTTGTTGCACTGCTCGGTTACAGTTATGGAAAAATCGGTCGGTATGTTCGTGACAACGCTAATCGAGTTATTTTGTCGGAGGCGGCCCGTCACGATAATGCTTTCAAGATGCTGCGACAAAGACGAGTGGATTACGTGCTGGACTATGCAGGCCCTTCAGAGGAGATGCTGGAAGTCATTTCGATACCGACAATCGATTATGATGTCCTAACTCGTTTAGATGTCTATTTGGTGTTGAACAAGACCTACCCGGACGCTCAATTGCTGATGCAGAGGTTAGAGTCGATCGCAAATAGTCTGGATATCGAACAGATTCTTGCCCAGTAGGCCGTTATTGGGTGTTAGCGCCCGAATAGTTCATATAACTCCCAATCAAAAGGTTGTTCTGCATGAACGTTTTTTGATGGATGGACAACTCCAATAAGTATCATCCTTGGTAGCCACTTTCTGTATCTCAGAGAGATAGCTCCTGTTTCCCCTAGGGATTTTTGACGACCAGCGTACGCTCAGGCCTGAGCTGATTCGATAGGCAGTGCCGGTCGAATAGTGATAATCTCGGCACAGGAATCACGGTAGCCGATACCGTGCCAATAACCAACGAATGGAATCGGATTGTTATGGTTATTATCCCCACCGAGAAGCGGTTTGAGTGGGAGCACGCACCTATTGTGCTGTTCGTAATCGTGCTGCTGAATATTCTGATTTTCGCCCTCTACCAGTCCAACGACGACGCCAAGTTCGAACGGGCACTGGTCAGTTATGAGCAGCTACAGTATCTGGATTATGAGTGGCCGATCTTTGAAACTTACCTGAGCGAGCAGAGCGATGGTTCCGATTCTCAGCAGTTACAGGACTACCGCGAACTCTACCAGCAACAGCACACCGCCGAGTTGGGCTACTACGTACTCAGCGATGCCGGGTTTTATCACTACCTGAAGGCCAATCGTCAAACCTTGCCGGTACCGGAAGACTTCGGCTATTGGGAAAATCGGGCCGAAATCCATGACCAGGTCCAGTCGGTGAGTTATCTGGCCTTTGGCCTGAAGCCCAACGACCTGAACCCGATCACACTGCTTACCCACCAGTTTCTGCATGGCGATACGATGCATCTGATGGGCAATCTGTTCTTCCTGGTGATCTGTGGCTTCGCGGTGGAAGCGGCGATCGGGCATTGGCGTTTTCTGCTGTTCTACCTGATCTCAGGCGCGGCCGGTGGATTGCTTTATATGGCGCTGAATCTGAACAGTCCAACCACGCTGGTGGGGGCTTCGGGGGCGATCTCCGGAGTGATGGCGATGTACCTGGGGGTGTTCAGGCTTAAAAAGATCGAGTTTTTCTACTGGTTTTTTATCTTTGTCGGTTATTTCCGTGCTCCGGCCCTGTTTATCCTGCCGTTCTATATCGGTAAGGAGCTCTACAGCTATATGACCGATCTGGATTCCAACGTGGCCTTTATGGCCCATACCGGCGGTTTTATCGCTGGCGGCCTGTTAATTATGCTGGCGTTGGTGATCAACTCTCGAATCCTCGACGAGGAGTATATCGAGGAGGACCAGCAGATTGACCCGCGCCAGCAGGATCTAGCCCAGATCTATCTGTATATCGAGAAGTATCGGTTTGATTCGGCGCTGAAGGCGATCGACAAAGTGGTTGAGAAGTACGGCCCCTGTTTTGACTTCTCTTTACTGCGCTACAACCTGCTGAAGTTGCAAAAGGGTGACGGCTACTCCGATGCGGTGCAGGCGCTGTTGCGCGAGGATCGACTGCGACCTCAGCAGCTCAAGACCGTTGATGAGATCTGGCATGACAACCCCGAACTGCAGTCGCAGCTGGATGATGAAGCGCTGCTTAAACTGGGTTGGAAGCTGACCGCACTGCCGGATATTTCTACCGCCGATCAGATCTTTGCATTACTCAATAGCCGTGAAACGCGAGGGCGGCCGCTGGGGCACCTGGCCCGCAAGCTGGCGCGCCTGCACGGTGATCTTGGCAATAATCTGAAGAAAAAGCGTTACGCCAGTATTGCTGATCAGTTGCAGCAGTCCTGAGCTGCGTTTGTCGTCTTAGCGGCTAGTCGACAAGGATTTTAAGGAAGAGCAAATAATGGATTATTGTAAGTACCACCCATTGGTTTCGGCCACCTACACCTGTCCAAACTGCGAAACCTCGATGTGCGATAGCTGCGTGGACGAGGGAGGGTTTCGGGGCATCGAACGCTGCTTTGTCTGCGGTAGCGAGGTCGAAGGCTTGGGAGCGGCAAACAGTATCGAGCCGTTCTGGCGCCGCCTACAGCAAAGTTTCCGTTACCCGATGAACAAGAGCACGATGCTGCTGATCATTGGGGTTTCGGTGCTGTCCACCATCCTTGCATCCTATGGCTCGCTGATCACCTTTCTGCTCTGGGTCGGGGTTTCCGGGGTGATGATCAAGTACAGTTTCCTATGTCTGCAAAATACCGCCAACGGACTGCTGGTCGCCCCGGGGACCGGTGACGCCTTTCAGGGCGGGGTCCACCTGATCATCAATATCCTGGGCATTTTTCTGGTCATGTCCGGTGCCATTTATGCCGCCGGTATCTATCTGGGGCCTGGGATAGCCAGCACCCTCAGCGTGATCTTTACCATCGGTCTGCCGGCGGTATTGATCAACTATGCCATCAGCGAGCGCTTTACCGAGGCGATCAATCCATTGAGTATGCTGCAGCTGATCTTCGCTATCGGACTGCCTTACGGCTTGTTGTTGGGCTTTATTCTGATTATGTCGGGTTCAGTAGGAATCATCAGCGGCGTTATCGGCGATAAATTCTCCATCCTGTCAGCCGCGCTGCAAAGTGTTGTTTTTTATTACTACATGGTCGTGGTGTTCCATATGATGGGCTACATCATCTTCCAGAATCAGCAGGAGCTGGGATTTAGCGCCAGAGAAAACTACGGTGTGGAGCGAGAGGTCAGGTCAGCCAAGGCATTGCTGCTGGCTCGGATCGATATTCAGGTCAAGGAGGGACTCTATCAAGAGGCGCTGGACAGTTTCAGGCTGGCGCTCAAAGAGTACCCCAACGATAAGGACTGCATTTTTAACTGTTTTGAGTTTCTGTACTCAACCGGCAATCGCTCCGATTTGGTGAAATTTGCGCCGCGCTATTTTAACTTCCTGCTCAGTGCGGGCCGCCAGGATCAGCTCTATCCCGGTTATAAAAAGCTGCTGCAGCTGGACCAGAACTACCAGCCTGCCAGTGCCGAGCTGAGGCACCATTTGGCCAGAGCTTGCCAGCAGTCCGGCAACCCGCGCTTGGCGGTGAAGCTGCTGGCCGGACTCCATCGCGATTTTCCCGAGTATGAAGCCCTAGCCGAGGCCTACCGTCTACTGGCCCAATGCTTGGACGAGCTTCCGGCCATGGCCGACAAAGCCGAGCAGTGCCGCAAATTGGCAGCCCGTTTTGAGCAACGGCAGCCACCGGAACAACCGCCCCTCCAGGAACAGGATTGCCACCAAACCGTCAAATCACCAGGCGATGCTGAGGCGAAATTAATGGAGTAACGGAACCGGACTATCGGGGGGGGGGCAAGCTTGGTTGTCTAGGCAGATCGCGCTGCCGATGTTGCGGCTTGGCCTTGGTAGCAAGCTGGAAAAACAAGTTGGAAATCATTGTCTATTCTAAATTGAATCAGATAGATAGCTCGCAGGAGGCGTGATGCTCACAGCAGAACCAGCCGGAGGGCCTGGAGTCGTTGCTGGACTCGATGTGGATGTTGGCCGTGCGGTTCATACTCTGACCAAGGCGTTGGATTATGTCGGTGTCGATGACAAGAGCCACGGTCGCCGGGTCGGCTTACTTTGCCATCGAATCGCCCATGCGCTGGGGTGGAGTAAGGATCGACGTCATCATGTGCTGCTGGCGGGAATGCTCCACGACTGTGGCGTCTCGTCCACCGCTGTGCATCAGAAGTTGGTGGATGAGGTCGAGTGGAAAGATGCAGAGCAACATTGTATCCGAGGGGACCTCTTTCTTAGCAGCTTTGCCCCCTTTGAAGGCTACGCAGCCGCAGTTCGGCATCACCATACCCGTTGGGAGCACTTGCCAGAGGCTTTGGATCCTTCCACCCGAGAACATGCGAACCTGATCTTTTTGGCGGATCGCCTGGATGTTATCTATGCCGCGTTCGTGCTTGAGAATCCGTATCACCTAGTTCTACTGAACCGCGATAAGCTGATCGGAGAACTACGCGAATATGTGGGCACGCTGTTTTGCGAAACTCTGTTCAGTGCGCTTGAAGAAGCGGCGAAGAAAGACAGCTTTTGGTTGGAGCTGCGCGATGAGTACCTCGATGACGCGATCTTTGAAGTGCTCTCTTCGGAGGACTACCGGATTTCGTTGGGGTTTGACGAGATCGAAGCGCTAGGGGAACTGACGTCGCAGATCGTCGATGCCAAGAGTCCATTCACCCACTACCACAGCCTGAGGGTTGCCGATCTGGCCTACTCCCTGGCCGGATTGGTTGGATACGATCAACATACGATGCGCCTGCTTAGGATAGCTGGGCTTCTCCATGATGTTGGAAAACTAAGAACGCCGGATGAAATTCTGGAAAAGCCCGGCGCCCTGACTGCCGAGGAGTTGGCCCAGATCCACAGCCATCCACTGGACAGTAAACGGGTCCTTTGGGCGATCTTTCCGAATACACCGATCGCCAAGTGGGCTTCGGAACACCATGAAAAGCTGGATGGGTCCGGTTATCCGTTTGGTTGGAGTGCCGAGCAGATCGATCTGCCGACACGGATACTCTGTATTGCCGATATCTTCCAAGCGTTATGCCAAAAGAGGCCCTACCGAGAGCGACTGAGTGTTGAGAGTGTGCTCAAAATTATGGATAAGATGGCCGATGCAGAGCAGATCGACCTGCAGGTCTATGCGGTACTCAAGGATAACCGGGTACCGCTGTACCAGATCGCGATCAAAGAGGGGGCTTCGTGACAGCCCCGCAACGGCCCCTAATAAATAATCCCGGGTTAGTTATTCCGAGCCTAAGATTCGGGACGATCCAGCAGTAACCGACCGATCAGCTCCTTGGCTAGTTTTGCCGCCACCATTGCACTCATGTCATTGATATCCCGAAGCGGGTTCAACTCCACCAGATCGGCGCCTACCAACTGCCCCTTAAAGTTATGGATGATATCCAGCACGGCTCGGGTCGATAGACCTCCCGGCTCGTGGTGAGAAACGCCAGGGGCGTAGGCCGGATCCAGCGCATCCAGATCCAGCGACAGGTAAACCGGGCCTTCAAAGCTCAACTCGGCTACGCCGCTAAGATCCCGCATATGGTGGATCTCGACCCCGAAACGCTCGGCCTGCTGCTGTTGATGGCGGCTCAGAGTACGGATACCCACCTGAACCAGACGGTTCAACTTGCCGGTTTCCATCAGGCGGCTGAACGGCGACGCGTGGCTGTAGGGGTTGCCCTGCATGTTGTCGTACAGATCCGGATGGGCATCCAGGTGCAGTACGTTCAAGCCTGGGTAGGCGTCCGCATAAGCCAGAATGGCCGGGTACGAGACCGAGTGGTCGCCGCCCAGGCTCAGTAATCGATGTCCAGCATTGAGCGACTGTTGTACCGAGTCGTAAATGGCATCGAAGGCCGCTTTACCTGCCAGTCCCGATAGCGCGACATCGCCGGCATCCTGCCACAAGGACGAATCGCCCAGATCAAAACCGGTTTCGGTGAACAGGTTGGCTGAATCGCACTGGAATGCCTCCCGAATCCGAGTTGGTGCCAGCGCCGGGCCGGTCAGGTAGCTGGAGTTGTTGTCTTGTGGAAGACCTAGAAGACGAATGTTGCCGTACTGCGAATTGGACATCAGGGAAGTATCTCGCTTGATAGAATCGGGTCATCGGGCGTTAGTGTTTCAGCTAAATCCTACCCGTGGCAACACCGAGAGCCAAGGTGGGGTTATGGCTGGTTCAATCCCAGTTCTTTCTGTTTCTTCTTGGTTAGTCCCAGTGAAACGATCCGATAAGACTCGCTCAGATAGTATTTCAGATCATTATCGGCCGACTCCGATACATCGTACTGCTGAATCCACTTCATCCCTCGGGAGGCCAGGTAGGGTGCCGGGCGATAGCCGGGCATATCGTGAAGAAAATAATAATTCCGCTCGGAGGTCTTGAAGGTATAGGCCGGTTTCTCCGCTTTACTCCAGCCGCCGATGGCGAACACCTTTCCACCAACTTTCCAGACATGGGAGTCGCCCCACTGAACCACATGGGTAGTGGCTGGAAGCGCACCGCAGAAGGCGTTGAATTCGTCATAGGTCATGGTTAATAGGTCGTGGTAAGGGCTTCAGATCTCTTAGCGCGAAATTTATGCAGTCTAGCTCTGTCTTTGGACTCGTCCAGTCGCTGAGGGTTACGACGGAGGGGCGAGATTGAGTTGGATGCTGATCGGGTAGTGATCCGACGGATAAACGCCATCGTACTGGTTTCTCCATACCTTGATTTCCGACATCGGCCTGAAGGCAGAACTGATAAGGATATGATCAATCGCCGGTAGTAGATCCAGCCCGAAGATCCGATTGGTTGAACCTTCGGGCGGAATGACCTTCAAGCCTATCTCTTCAAATAGACGAACCTCTTGGAAGCCACTGGGAACATTGAAGTCACCTAGGACGATGACGGGAATAGGTTCCCGGACAAGATCTTTGATGCGCTCAACGATAAGTGTCGAACTCTTTAGCCGATTGCTGCGGCTCTTGTAATCATTGTGGACGTTGAACAGAAAAAACTGATGGTTGCTGCAGTGGCTGCGGAATCTGGCCCAACTGGCAAAGTAGGGGTAGCCCCCGTTCCACTGGCTGGAATAGATCCTGTCCGGCGTATCTGAGAAAAAGAAGAAACCCTGATCGAGCAGATCGAATTTGTTGGCTTTATAAATAATCGGTTGTGTTATCGGGAAAGCTGCGGGGTTACCGATGGCGGCGTTTTGATAGCCGGTGGTGGAGGCATGGATCCAATCCAGCTGCAGGTTTCTAGGACTGTAGTCTCCCCCATCAAAGGTCTCCGCCTCTTGAAACGCCACGATGTCGGCATCCATCTCGTTCAAGATACGGCTGACCGCATGTTTACGAGTATCCCAGGTTTCATCACTGTCACTAGGAACAATGTAATGAATGTTGAAACTGGCGATATGTAACGCACAGCTACTACTCGCGTATAGCGGGCTGCAGAGAATCGTCAACAAAGCGGTTATGAGCAGTTTTAGCGACATTGGTGAGTCTTTGTGATGGTACTAGCCGGTTAGGCTTAACAAGAAGGTTTTCCTAGATCACCTCGGACAGCCAGGCTGACTAGGCCTTGTGAAACGTTTCTTGTGATCTTACCGCGCCTGAAGCTACGCGTAAGATGAATTCAAACCGTTGACCTGTCTACAGGTGTAACCCACATGCTACCCATCCTTGATGATGAGGTAGTTCAACCATGCAACAACAGGCAATTTTAGTCGTTTTATCGGGATTCAAGAGCCGGTTTGAGGGCAGGGTTTCCCAATCGATGCAGGGTATCTTGCTGGCTTTGATCTCTACGGCTCTTTTCGTAGTGGTTGGGGTGATGGTTAGGATCCTGAGCGAGCGGATAGATCTGTTTCAGATATTACTGTTCCGCCAACTCGTTTTTATCACACTGCTGACGCCGGCTATTTTAAGGTCATTCGATACTTTGAAGCGCACATCGATGGCTAGATTTCACCTGCTTAGGATCACTGGTGCGTTTCTGGCGCTGTATCTGGGTTTTGTCACGGTCAGTAATATTCCGCTAGCTGATGCCACGGCCCTGGGGTTTACCCAAGTGCTGTTTGTCGCTGTGATCTCGAGGTTGTTTCTGGCTGAATCGGTCGGAACGATACGGATGCTGACCCTGCTAATCGGGTTTGTCGGAGTGCTATTGGTGGTGCAACCAGGTTTTGACAGTCCGTCGCTGATCTACATGATGACCGGTCTGACAGCTGCCTTGGGGGCGGCGGTTGCGGTGGTCTGTGTCCGCTGGCTGGCAAAGACTGAACCTCGGACGGTGCTGCTCAGCTACCAAGCCCTGTTTGTTGGCTTGATCACCCTTGTGCCGAGTTGGTGTGCGTGGCAATGGCCGACAAAAAATGAGTTATTGCTGCTGATTTCAGTGGGGGTGATATCGTCGCTGGCACAATGGATAGGTGTCACGGCGTACCAAAAGGCTGAAGCCAATATCGTAGCCAATGTGGAATACGTCAAGATTTTGTATTCGCTGATCTTGGGCTACCTGTTGTTTGCTGAGCTTCCTAATGTGCTATCGGTTTTCGGCGTTGTAGTGCTGCTATTGAGTGCATTGGTACCTTGGGTCTGGCAGGTGGTCTGCTCGTTCAGATCTAGCCGTCCGAAAGCAGTCTTCGATTGATGGGACTCGGATCAAGGTGTACCAAGGAGTATTTTAATCTGTCTATAGGTATAAGCTTTAGCTTACTAATAAGTTACTTGGCGAGGTGCTTAGTGTGCTGACAGTTTCTCAATTGGCCCAACAGTTCGGCATTTCGCGTACCAGCATTCTTTACTACGAACGACAGGGGCTGCTGTTGCCCAGTAAACGCGGCGATAACGGTTATCGCTGGTACGGTCAGGATGCTGTCGAGCGATTGGGGAAAATCATGGCCTACCGCTCCTTTGGTGTCCCGGTGGCCCACTTGGCTTCACTGCTGGCAATGAAGGCCGATGCTGGTCAGCAGCAGATTCTACAGGCTCAGTTCAATGCGCTAGAACAGCAGATTCAGCAATTGCGGCTGCAACAGAAAGCGATCGTTCAATATATGGATCAGCCACAACTGCCCGAACGTGGCGCCGTTTCCAAGGAGCGCTGGACCCAGATTATGCGCAATGCCGGTCTGAGCGATGAGGATATGCATAACTGGCATATTCAGTTTGAACACAACGAGCCTGACGGCCATCAAGCGTTTCTGGAGTCACTCGATATTGAGGCTGACGAGATTGCTCGGATAAGGCGTTGGTCTCGCCCCTGAGCCCAAGGGACTCTCTCCGGGGTCACGATTGGGGTCGTGCTAGGGGAGGCGAAAAAAGCCGGCATCTTGATGCCGGCTTTGAGGTTTAATTGATGGGTTTTCGAGTCAAACTCCTCGAATCAGGTCTTAAACTGCTCTACCTCATGATTCAAGCCGACCGCCAGCTTGGCCAACTCTTCACTGGCACTGGCGATCTGCTCGGTGCCCTGGCCGGTCTGTTGAGACAGCTTACTGATCTCCTCAGCATTGCGACTGACCTCTTCAGCAACGCTCAGCTGCTCTTCGGTGGCACTGGCAATCTGCAGGCTCATATCCCCGATAGTGTCCACAGAACCTCGAATCCCTTGCAGCGCTTCGGTGACCTGTTGGGCCTGTTCGACCAAACCCTCCGCTTGGCTGGTTCCCCGTTTCATCGCCTCGGTGGAGCGCAGGGCGCCGGTTTGCAGCGAGCTGATCATCTGTTCGATCTCGCTGGCTGAACTCTGAGTGTTCTGCGCCAGCGAGCGCACCTCATCAGCAACCACGGCAAAGCCTCGACCCTGTTCACCAGCCCTGGCGGCTTCGATGGCCGCGTTCAGCGCCAGCAGGTTGGTCTGATCGGCAATCCCTTTGATCACGTCGAGAATACTGGCGATGTTGCTGGTGCCCTGCTCGAGCTCGTTGACCATGCCCATCGAGCCTTCCAGGGTTTCGGCCAGCGCCTGAATACCGCGTAGCGTTTCACCGACCACGTCGGAACCTTGCGCGACCTGTTCCCGGGCACTGTTGGCGGCATCGGCTGCCAATGAGGTGTTCTGGGTGATCTCGCGTACCGTGGCGCTCATCTGGTTGATGGCGCTGGCAACCTGATCGGTATTCTGATGTTGCAGGACCACGTTCTGGCCGGTCTGTTCGGTGATGGCGGCCAGCTCCTCCGAGGCGGCGGCCTGTTGCGAGGCGGAGTCACTGATGGTGCCGACGGTGCTGCGCAGGCTGGCGACCATATCTGCCATCGCTTGCTGCATCACGCCCACTTCATCATGCTGAGTGACCCGGATATCGGTGGTCAGATCACCGGCCGCGATCTGTTTGGTTTTATCGACCAGTTCGGTGATCGGGCGGCTGATACTCTTGGCCAGCAGAACTCCAAGAGCGGCAATAACGGCCACGGCTACGGCCACCATAATCGTGGTTAGCAGCATCAGCTGCTTGACGGTGGCCAGAGCCTCGGCTTCGTCGATCTCGGCCATCAATGCCCATTGGGTATCACCCACCTGCACCGGGGTATAGGCAGACAGGACCGGGTTGCCGTTATAGTCGATGACGATATCGACGCCGGTCTCCCCTTTCAGCGCGCGTCGGGAGGCCTCGGTATCCACGCCGTTGGCTTCCACGGTACCGGCGAACGAGGCGGTAACCGAATGACCGGTCGGATCGAGGAAGGAGTCGGAGCGCATGCGTTTATCCGGTCCGACCAGATAAGCCTCACTGGTTTCACCCATGCCTTCGCGTTGCTGCATGATGGCGTTGATAGCCCCAAGGGAAACCTGCAGCGCCACCGTCATCACGACATGACCGTTGTTATCAACAATGGGTCGGGCGATAAAACTGGCCGGAGCATCGTTGGAGGGCGCATAGGGGGCAAAGTCGACCAGTCCGAAGTCTTTGCTCTGCATGACCTGGCGAACCAAGGAACCGAGGTTGGAACTGGCGTATTTGCCATCGACCAAATTGGTCTGATAATCGGCTTCACGGGTGACGGTGTAGAAGGCGTAACCGCTGTCATCGATCAGGAACAGGTCGTAGTAGCCGTACTTATCGATATATTTTTTGTAGAAGTCGACGCCATCGCTGTCGACCGGTGAAAAGGCTTCGGCAACATCGATCTCGCTGATGATCGCCCAACGTACGCCGCTGCCGACATCGACCAGATCCCAGGAGGAGAGCACCGGGTTATCGTTGTAGTCGCGGATAATGGCGGCACCGGGCTTACCTGCCAGAGCCTGCTCGACCGCCTGGGTACTGACCTGGGTATTGTTGGCGAAGGAGGCTTCTACACTGTGGGTTTTGGGTGATAGGAACGAGTCCGAACGCATCAGTCGATCCGGACCCACCAGATAGGATTCACCACTTTTACCCATGCCATCACGGCGCAGCATCACATCGTTGAGGCTGTCCAACGGTACCTGGAAGGCAACGTAGCCGCTGACTTCGTCGATCAGGTTGGTGACAGTGGCCATCATAAAGGCCGCCGGTGCCCCTCCGGCCGGAGCGTAGGGGGCAAAGTCGGATACGGTGATCGCTTTAGCCCCCTGCTTTTTCGCCATCTCCAGTACCTGGCCCAGACCGCTGTCTTTCAATTCGGAGTTGGGGATGTTCATCCCCATATCGGATTCTTTGGCATCGCTATAGAGAATGGTGCCGTCAGGGGCGATCAGATAGAGGTCATACCAGCCGTTGGCTTCGACAATCTTCGAGACCCGGGGGCCGTAGACGTCAGCACGGCGCTGCCAGCGGCCGCTGTTAATAAAATCGTCGCTACCAATTACCGCCAGGTTCAGGGCGTCCAGGGCCTCACCGATAAAGGGGGAGTCGCGGGTGATCCGCAACTGAGCCTTCATTGAGGAGATATGTTCGTCGAGCTGGGACTTTTTATTGGCCTGGACGGCGGCAAGCTTTTTGAAAGCTTCATCGCTCAGGGTTTCAACCGTATCGACCAGCACATTCATATCGGCCCGACGATTGGCAAAAAAATCGCTGATTTGCGCCTGTTTGATCGATCGTATGGATTGAAGTTGATTGAAGGCTTGGGATTCGAGTGCGTCTGATGCGCGTTGAATGCTGATGCCGGCGTAGATCAAAAGCGGAATCAGCGAGAGACAAAGAAATGCCGCAACCAGTTTACGGTTGAGGCTGTTTAGCAAGGTCATAGCGGTACTCCAAATCACTGCTGTGCACCGCTAACTGATCGAACAGTAGGGAGTAGCTAACGGTGCGATTGGACTTATTATTTTCACCATGTGCTCGTCGACTATAGCCAATGGTCTAATAAACACAAGGTAATTGTGCGTTCCCTAAGACCTGGCTCAATAACTGCGTTCAGACAGTACCAGCAATATAGGGAGGACAGAGGTTTTCGTTGTAAGCTCAGGCATAAATGGTCTTAGTGAGGAGGTGCATGATGGGAAAACCGACCAAGCAGCAACTCGAAACAGCGCTGGCTGTCGCCATCGGGATGCGCGAACGTGAGCACGATCCGCACTCTGTGGCGAAGTCTTTATTGAATTGCCATTACCGATTACAGCACCTGGAAGAGGTGCTTAAACTGACCGAGCAGTTTCTTCATGCCGGTCAGGATGAACAGCTGCACAGCCATCTGTTGGTGGCGATCGAAAAATATCATCAACTGGACGACCATACAGCCGCGGTGGACCGTCTCAAATTTGGACTCGATTAAATGGCCCGAGGTAGTCGAATTTTTAAGTTAAAGCTCTATCTGAGCGACATGGACCGCCACTGTTATGAACAATTGGATCTGACCCTGGCCCAGCACCCGTCGGAATCGGAGCAGCGGCTGCTGACCCGGCTACTGGCGTTCGGGCTGGAGTATGAGCCGGGCCTGGCCTTCGGTGGTGGAGTCTCCAGCACCGACGAAGCACCGATCTGGTTGCGTAACGATTTTGACGAGGTTCAGCACTGGATCGAGATCGGTCAGCCTGACCTGGAGCGGTTGGCCAAGCTGCATAAGCGCCATCCACGTCTGAGCCTGTATGCCTATGGCGCCAATGCCCACCGTTGGTGGCATCAACATCAGGCGAGCCTGTCGGCATTGCCGAAACTGCGTTTCTATCAGCTCGACAATACGGTGATCGAAACCCTTAGCGAGGGGCTGCGTAGCGGAGCCGAGGTGCAGCTCA
This sequence comes from Motiliproteus coralliicola, assembly GCF_003345655.1. Taxonomy (GTDB): domain Bacteria; phylum Pseudomonadota; class Gammaproteobacteria; order Pseudomonadales; family Balneatricaceae; genus Motiliproteus; species Motiliproteus coralliicola. The sequence goes on along the minus strand of NZ_QQOH01000001.1, from coordinate 1,306,378 downwards.
ACCGACAGGACGATCTTCTCTATCTGTCGGTGGCCGATAAGCAGGCAGAGATGCCGTTGACCCGACTACTGCCCGAAGCTTGACCCGCTGCCTGGGAATTAGACCAACTGCTTATGCACAGTAACTGTGGATAACACTGTCCGTGGTTTGAGGGTATCCGGCTCAAGCCCCCATACCATGGTGCCTGGCGCGCCTCGGTGCTTTTTTGTTCAATTCCCTGGCAAGTTGAGAATCCAAAGAAAATCATCAACTTGTCAAGGGAATTCAGCTGCTTTTTCCCGACTGGAATTCAGCCGGATATCGATGGCCATAAGCGTCCCGAGAACACTTAATCGATCAGCAGGATTGCTTCTGCGGTTTAGACTCCGGCTTAGCTTCCGGTTTGATGCTGCTGGTGGCTAGCTTATGTCGTAGCCACCATTTTTCGATCCCGATCACCGCGTAGATACCAAAGCTGACACTGAGAATATTCAGCCACTCGGCGGCGCCGATCGGGGCGCTGCCAAAGGCGGCATTCATCATCGGCGAGTAGGTGTAGAACAGCTGCAGCAGGATCATGCCCGCCACACCGACCAGCAGCAGAGGGTTGGAGAAGAACCCCAGCTTGAATACCGAATAGCGCAACGAGCGGCAGTTGAACAGGTAGAACAACTCACCAAACACAAACACGTTGACGGTCACGGTACGGGCGACCAGCTCGGACTCGCCTTGAGCCAGCTCCCACTCGAACAGGCCGTAGGCGCCGACCAACAGCAGGAAACCCACCAGCAGGATCCGCATGATCAGGCCCCCCGACAGGATATTGCTCTGCGGGTCCCGCGGAGGTCGCTCCATGATGCCTGGCTCTTTGGGCTCGAACGCCAGCATCAGCCCCAGGAAGACCGCGGTACTCATATTGATCCACAAAATCTGGACCGGCAGAATCGGCAGGCTTAAACCGGCGAAGATTGCGGTCAGGATCACCAGGCCTTCGCCCAGGTTGGTGGGGAGGGTCCAGGTGATGAATTTGATCAGGTTGTCGTAAACCCCACGACCCTCTTCGACCGCAGCGCGAATCGAGGCGAAGTTATCATTGGTCAGCACCATGTCGGCGGCTTCCTTGGAGACCTCGGTGCCGGTGATGCCCATCGCCACGCCGATATCGGCCCGTCGCAGTGCTGGTGCGTCGTTGACCCCATCACCGGTCATCGCGACCACATCGCCGCGACGCTGCATCGCTTCCACCAAGCGCAGCTTCTGTTCGGGTGCTACGCGGGCGAACACAGCTATGTGTCCTACCAGGTGCTCAACCTGCTCGTCACTCATCTCGGCCAGCTCGTGTCCGGTCACGGCCGCCAGTCGACCGTTTTCAAGGCGCTTGCCCTCCAGCCCTATCTCCTGGGCGATCGCCGCGGCAGTAACCGCATGGTCGCCGGTGATCATCTTGACGCTGATACCGGCACTTTGGCAGGCGCTGACGGCTTCAACGGCTTCGGGACGGGGCGGATCGATCATCCCCTGCAGGCCGATAAAGGTCAGCCCCTCGACCAGGTCCGCATGGCTGATCTGGGCTTGATCGTCGGCCAGTTCGGCAACGGCGAACGCCAGCACCCGCATCCCGTTGGCAGCCATGCTTTCCACCTCACGATGACAGCGTGCCTGGTCCAGTTCGGCGATAGCGCCGGTCTCGTCCAGTACGTTGGCGCAACGCTTAATCAAGCTCTCGACCGAGCCTTTGAGATACACCAACCGCTTGCCGTCGGCCCGCTGATGCAGGGTGGCCATGTACTGGTGCTGCGACTCGAACGGAATCGCATCGATACGCGGTAATGATTGCAGCAGGCTATCCAGAGTTAGCCCGGCTTTGTGGGCGGAGGTGATCAGAGCGCCTTCGGTGGGATCGCCCTCGATACGCCAACCCTCGTCGGTCTTCACCAACTGGGAGTCGTTGCATAGCAGCCCGGCTTTCAGGCACTCCAGCAGAGCCGGATGGTTCTGCGGTGGATAGTCGTTGCCGTCGAGGCTGAAACTGCCCTCGGGTGCATAACCGACCCCGGAGACAGACAGCTTCAGACCCGCTGCGTGAATCTCCTGAACCGTCATCTGGTTCTGGGTCAGGGTACCGGTTTTGTCCGAGCAGATAATGGTGGTGCTACCCAGGGTTTCCACGGCCGGCAGTTTGCGGATGATCGCATGGCGTTTGGCCATCTTGCCGACCCCGATCGCCAGTGTGATGGTCAATGCCGCCGGTAGACCTTCGGGGATCGCTCCGACGGCCAGCGCCACGGCCGCCATAAACATCTCGATCCAGGATTCGCCACGCAGGATCCCGATCAGAAAGGTGAACGCCGCCAGCGCCAGGATGACCCGCAGCAGCATGTGGCTAAACTGGCCGATCCGGCGGGTAAGGGGGGTGGCCAGCACCTCGGCGGTAGCGATCAGCTCATTGATGCGACCGATCTCGCTGCGATCACCGGTGGCAACCACGACGCCGGTGGCGGTGCCGTAGGTCACCAGAGTCGAGCCGTAAGCCATGTTACTGCGATCGGCCAGCACACAATCCTTGGCCACGGCGTCGACCTGCTTCTCGACCGGTACCGACTCACCGGTCAGCGCTGACTCGTCGATCTGCAGTTCTCGTGAGCGGACCAAGCGAATATCGGCCGGTACCTTGTCTCCGGACTGCAACACCACAATATCGCCGGGCACCAGTTCGGCGGAAGAGAGGCGACGCTTCAACCCGTCCCGGATCACTGTGGCCTCGCTGACCATGGCCTGGGACAGGGCGCGGATCGCCTTCATCGCCTTGGACTCCTGCAGGAACCCGATCACGGCATTGACCAGCACCACACCGAAAATCACCCCGGAATCGACCCACTCCTGCAGCAGTGCGGTGATTAGCGACGCACCAAGCAGGATATAAACCAGCGGTTGATTGAATTGCTGCAGAAACAGCAGGAAGGGGTTTTGATCTTGCTTCTGGGTCAGCGCATTGGGACCGACCTGATCCAAGCGTTGCTTGGCTTCATCGGCGCTCAGCCCTTGCTCAGACTCTGTATCGAGCAGGTCTGCAACTTCCGATTCGCTCAGGGCGTGCCAGTCATTTCGGCGAGCAGGGGACATGTCTTGAACTCCTTTCAATTCATCGTCAATGCATCGATCGAAGCGCCGGACTCAGCGACTAGATGGAATCTCGATTCCCGGCGCTACCCTGATTATGGGTCAGGCTTGTGCGTTGCACAATTGATCTGGAGCATTCAAGCCGCCGACGGGTGGTCAAAGGGATGACTACGAATCGCTGGCGTTGTTGGACGTCGATCTGTTGCCCAGAGCAGCGCCGAGATGCCCTGGTCGATATTCACAGAAAGTGTGGATAAGTTTGTCTGTGAGCTGAGGGTAATAGCCGCAAAGCCTGATGCCGTCTGGGTTGGTACGGTGCGTTGGTTTTTTGTGCAGTGCGTTGAATAGGCCGCTTTCGTGTCTCTGCCATGTCAGTCGGGTAGCTGCAGCGTTACGCGAAGCCGATCGTGGTGACAGGCCCGAGATCAACTTGCTCGTTGGAAATGAGGCTTCTCCGCTAGTCCATGCGATGCTTGGTAATGAGGCATTTTTTCTGATGCAAAGACGGCGGGCTATCCCTGCGAGCTATGAAGCTCGATCACCCGCCATTTGGAGTTTCTTTCAGTTCGACATTCCGGTTGTCGCCAGGTCATAGTGATTAGTGATAGAACAGTTGTTCCTCGCTGACGCCCGCATCACCGAAGCTAATCAATCCTGCTCCTACGACATCGCCGATTTTCCATTTACACCAGGCTTTGCCTTCACTGACACTGACATCTGTTATTTCCATCGATTCTCCAAGCTGCTTCAACTCGGTGATGTAGGCTGCTAAGTCTTTCTTCTCGTGTATGACTCCATCTTTATCGAGTAGCTTGTAATCCTCAGTTACATTCGCTGCGACGGTTGCGGCATCCAGGCTACCGAAGCCTTGGGCATAACCACCTAATTTATCTTCAGCGGACATCTGCTCACCCTCCTATCAGTGATGGTATCTAATTCGTGGGTATTCGCGTATTCAGAAGAGTAGCCCATCAGGATTACTGATGTGGTGGCATTGAGTCACCGCTGAAGCTAGTGAGTCGATGCAAGATGCCATAGCAGTGCCGATTGTGAAGAAATTCATCATCATCACGGCCAGGCTTACTGTTGCTAATTTATCCCCAGTTGTTGTGGATAGAGTTGTTGGCAGCTTTTGCTTAGATGGCTGCAGGCTAGTCATGACGGGCGCTTAAGAGAATCGGGCAGAAACTGATCAGTTACATTTAAAGCGGTCTGGATCAAATAGAACGGTTGCGTTTTGGTAAAGATCCTGAATTCTAAAATCGGCCAATCTTATCGATTTTGTAAAAAATACTTGACGAGCTGTTGTGGGTGGGCATAACGTTGGGCTCCTGCTTACCTCACGAGGGTGGCAGGCATAACAGATAACGGTCGTACCGACCGGATAAAAATAATTAAATCTGGTCCAAGCCGTGATCCGGCCTGGATTGTGGGTGAACGTCTATGTTTTCCGATCAACCGTCCGTTGGTGACACTGGCTCCGTTGTCGCCTCCATTGCTAAGGTGCTCTCCTGTACCTTGTGCCGCTCCCGTCGGCTCCCCAGCCCCAGCAGTTCTTGGGCGCACTCCATTACGCTTCTTGCGGATCCCGACCCGCTACTGATCTAACGCTTCGCTGATTTCGGTTCGACCATTGCCTGTGTTTCGGCAGGGTTTGGCTCGGCTGGATGGTGCGTGTGTAACGGTTAAACAGGCTTCTCCCCCAGATCTGAATTAAGGGATAAACACCATGAGTGTATTTAGTCATCCTGAGTTTTCTCAGCATGAACAACTGAATTTTTTCTGCGATGAACAAAGCGGTCTAAAAGCGATCGTGGCGGTGCATAACACCAATCGCGGTCCGGCATTGGGTGGTTGCCGGATGTGGAATTATCGCAGCGATGAAGAGGCCCTGCGGGATGTACTGCGGTTGTCCAAGGGAATGACCTACAAGTCGGCGCTGGCCAATATCGATCTGGGCGGCGGCAAGTCGGTGATTATCGGCGATCCCCGTCAACATAAGAGCGAAGCACTGCTTGAAGCGATGGGGCGTTGCCTGGAATCGATGGGCGATCGTTATATCGCCGCCGAGGACTCGGGGACCTCCGTGGCCGACCTGAAGGTGATGTCTCGCCACACCGGCAACGTTGCCGGGATCACCGAGCGTATCGGAATTGACGGCAAACCCTGTAATGGCGATCCGTCACCGGCTACCGCTTACGGCACCTTTGTCGGTTTGCAGGCAGCGGTGAAGCACAAGCTGGGTCAGCAGGACCTGCGTGGCTTGCGGGTTGCGATCCAGGGGGTCGGCAATGTGGGCTATCGTCTGGCGCAGCACCTGGCCGCGGCCGGTGCCGAGTTGTACGTCACCGATATCCATCAGGAGCAGGTGGCCCGGGCGGTCAGCGAACTGGGCGCCATCGAAGTGGGCGCCGAGCAGATCCTGTCCTTGGACGTGGATGTGCTGGCACCTTGTGCACTGGGGGCGGTGTTGAATGATGTCAGCATTCCGCAGATCAAAGCCAAGGTGGTCGCCGGTGCTTCCAACAACCAGCTGGCGTCCCCCGAGCACGATGCGATGCTGCGCGAGCACGGCATTCTCTACGCCCCGGATTACGCCATCAACGCCGGCGGCATCATCGATATCTTCTACGAGCGGGTCGGTCACGATCATCGCAAGGTATTGGCCCATATCGAATCGATTAGCGAAACCCTCGATGAGATCTTCCGCCGCGCCGATCTGCAGGATCGCCCGACCGGCGAGATCGCTAACGAACTGGCCGAGGAGCGCTTTATGGCGCCGGAGACGGTCAGCGTCTGAGTTTTAAACCACAACAATCACAAACAAATGAGTCAGCGCGTCTGCCAGCGGGATTTCATCCGAACGGCAGATGCGAGTGACAACTTTGATTCCAATAAAAACAACAGGAGAGACAACGGTGACACAGATCATCCAGGACTCCGCCGCCTCCGCGGCATCTGAATCAGCCAAATCCCATCCGATGTGGTCTTCACGGATGGCCTTTATCCTGGCCGCCAGCGGTTCTGCCGTCGGCCTGGGCAACATCTGGAAATTCCCCTATATCACCGGCGAGAATGGCGGTGCCGCTTTCGTACTGGTTTACCTGCTCTGTATTGCGATCGTCGGGATTCCGATCATGATCGCCGAAGTCATGATCGGCCGTCGCGGTGGCGGCAGCCCGTTGCAGAGCATGCGCAAGCTGGTGGCCGACAGCGGACTATCGTCGCGCTGGAAGTGGCTGGGTGGCATGGGCATGCTGGCTTCGTTCCTGATCCTGTCGTTCTATTCGGTGATCGGCGGTTGGGCGATGACCTACGTGGGTAATTCGGTCAGCGGTAATTTTGTCGGCGCTACCACCGAGCAGATCGGCGCGATCTTCGGCAACCTGCTGGGTAATCCTGGCGAACTGCTGCTCTGGCACACGCTGTTTATGTCGCTGGTGATTCTGATCGTGGCCCGCGGGATCCGCTCCGGAATGGAAAAAGCGATCAATATCCTGATGCCGCTGCTGTTTGTATTGCTGCTGGTGATGGTCGGCTACGCCATGAATACCGATCACTTTGCCGCCGGTTTCAGCTTCCTGTTCAGCCCGGATTTCTCCAAGCTGACCACCGAAGGCGTGCTGACCGCGCTGGGTCATGCGTTCTTCACCCTTAGCCTGGGGATGGGCGTGATGATGGCCTACGGCTCCTATCTGCCCAAGCAGGTCTCGATCGTGAAGACCGCGGTGACCGTGTCGGTACTGGATACCGTGGTGGCGCTGCTGGCCGGTCTGGCGATCTTCCCGCTGGTGTTCGCCAACGGCCTGGAGCCGGGTGCGGGTCCGGGACTGATCTTCCAAACTCTGCCGCTGGCCTTCAGCCAGATGCCGGGCGGTGTGCTGTTCGGCACCCTGTTCTTCGTGCTGCTGGTGGTGGCTGCGGTGACTTCGGCGATCTCGCTGTTGGAGCCGGTGGTCGAGTGGCTGGAAGAGAAGCCGGCGATCTCCCGTTTTGGTGCGACTCTGATTGCCGGTCTGTCGGTCTGGCTGCTGGGTATCGTGACGGTGCTGTCGTTCAACGTCTGGGCCGATGTGACGCCGCTGGCGATGTTCGAGCGCTTCGAGGGTAAGACTCTGTTTGACCTGCTCGACTTTGTCACCGCCAACCTGATGATGCCGCTGTCCGGTCTGCTGGTCGCTGTGTTTGTCGGTTGGTTTATGTCGAAGCAAATCACCGAAGGTGAGCTGAAGCTGGGTAACGGTTTGGCGCTGAACGTCTTTATGTTCGTACTGCGTTACCTGACACCGGCTGCGGTTCTGGTGGTATTCGTCTATAATCTGCTGTGAGTCGGTAAGAAACTGACTCTATTCCAAGCGCAACGGGCTACCTCTGAGAAGGTGGCCCGTTTAGGTTCTGGGCCAGGGGGTCTACCTACGGACCCTGTTCTGCTGGAGTTCAGCACCCCCTGCAGCCTTTTCGCAGGGTTCTCATTTTCCGCTTTCTCATTCGATTCGAGCGCACACTGAATAAGAGTGTTGGCCTGCTTGTTTCAACAGCGATTGTCATCTTTTGTGATTTGATGAGTTAGTTTGCGTCGTTTTTTGTGTCTTTGTGGTTCGGCATAGTGTGGTCTCCGACCCTCTGTCTGACTGCAGGATGCCGTTATGCCGTTGAAATCACTCAAAGTGCTCGACTTCTCCACCCTGTTGCCAGGGCCCTACGCCACCATGATGCTGGCGGACCTGGGGGCTGAAGTGGTGCGGGTTGAGGCCCCCAACCGGGTTGATCTGCTCCGACATTTGCCGCCGTTGCTAGGGGAGGGGGAGAATCAAACCTCGGCTTGCTTTGCGACCCTGAATCGCAATAAGCGGGCGATGGCGTTGGATCTGAAAAATCCCGCCGCAGTTGAAGCGATCAAGCGGATGATCGGTGACTACGACATCCTGGTGGAGCAGTTCCGTCCGGGAGTGATGGCCCGGCTGGGTTTGGGTTATGACGAGCTCGCCCGGATCAATCCGCGATTGATCTACTGCTCGATCACCGGTTATGGCCAGAACGGCAGTCACCGTGATCGAGCCGGTCACGATATTAATTACCTGGCACTTTCAGGTTTGGCCGGTTACAGCGGCCGCGCAGAGACCGGGCCGGTGTTGTCGGGGACCCAGATAGCCGATATCGCCGGCGGCTCGCACCAGGCCGTGGTAGGGATCCTGGCGGCGGTTATTGAGCGGCAGCAGTCGGGGCAGGGGCAAGCGATCGATATCAGTATGGCCGATGGCTCGCTGGCGATGAACGCACTCTTTGGTGCCAACAGTTTGGTCAGCGGCAAGGACCCCCAACTCAGCAGCGAGTTCTTGAACGGGGGTAGTTTCTACGGTTACTACCGAACCGCCGATGATCGTTACCTGTCGGTGGGGAGCCTTGAGTCGCCGTTTCTGAAAGGGTTGCTGCAGGCACTGGGTAAACCGGAGTGGGCAGGGCGGGCATCTGATACCCGACCCGAGGCGGTTGAGGCATTCAAGGCCGATATCCAGTCCATCATCGAAACCCAGTCACTGCGGCACTGGAGCGAGGTCTTTGCCGAACTTGATGTCTGCGTCGAGCCGGTATTGAGCTTCAGTGAGGCGGCGGCTTCGGAGCTGTTCCGAAGCCGTGAAATGTTGGTCGAGGTTCCGCTTGCTGAACGGCAGTCAGGGCAGCAGCCGGAATCCTTATCAAACCAACAAAGGGTTCGTCAGATCGGCTGCCCGATCAAGTTCTCCCGTAGCCGAGCCGAATACCGCAGCATAGGTTCGCCGCTGGGAGCCCACACTCGCGATGTTTTGCGTGAGCAGGGATTCTCCGATGAACAGATTGAGCGGATGCTGGCCGCCGCGGATCAGACCAACGCCTGATCCGCGGACTTATCTTCCCAGCAAGCTCTGCTTGGTTGAGTCGAGTCAGAGACGCCCATAAAAGGTCAGACGGGCGGATTCGGACAGCGCGATACCCGGTTCGGAGTTGTAGGCCAGCACGACCAGCATCCGGGTCTTGTCACCTTTAACCGGCGTGACCCGATGCAGGGCGTTGCGGCCGCGGAACATCGCCAGGGTGCCGGGCCCGGCCTGCAGGGTCTTGACCTGACGTTTGCCGGCCAGAACTTCAGCCACCCCGTCATAGTTCATCTCGCCCCGATCGGCATCGCGCAGATTCTCGACATATTCGAAGCTCCCACCCGCTTCCGGACTCTGGATCAGCAGCGTGATGGCAAAGGAGGAGTTGTCAAAGTGCCAGCCCAGCTCCTGACCCTCATCGGCGTAATGCAGGTTGATCGACGACATCGGGTCGGCATAGTTGTACAGCCCCTGTTCCCCCAGCACGGTGGCGAGAAAGTCACGGAACGTCTCGGCGTCGTAGAGGGTGCGAAGCGGTGAGTCTTCAGCGATCTGGTTGTCGGTGATACAGCCTTTGGAGGACTGGACCGGTTGGTTTCTCGGGTGGTCGTCAGCAAAGTCCGGATCCGGGTCTTTGAGATAGACGTTGTGGTCGTCCTTGGAGTAGTAGGCCAGGTGTTTCTTGTGCGCGCCTTCCTGGCAGATCTTGGTCAGCGCCTCGGCCGAGATAAAGTCCGGCAGGACCAAGGCGCCGTGTTCATCCAGGTGTTGCTTGCAGCGTTGTTGGAAGGCGGTATCGGAAAGCGGGTACTCGTTGAACTGAATGATCTGCTCTAGTTGCATGTTGTGGCTACCTGTTTTATTTGTTTAAAAACAAAATAAGCTAATGACATAAGTCATAACCAACGATATTTATTGATCTTATCCATAAGAAAGTCTTAATGATGGGATGAGTGCTGATGCTGTGGCGAGAGACCCGTTGATGAAAACCAGACAGATTCCACCGTTGAAGGCGTTGCTGGCTTTTGAGGCTGCGGCTGAAGCCGGTAGCTTTGCCGCGGCGGCCGAACGCTTGTTTGTGACCCCAGCGGCGGTCAGCCAACAGATCAAGGTATTGGAGCAGCAGCTGGACATCAGGCTGTTTGAACGCTCCAAGTCCGGAGTCCGGTTAACCCGGGCAGGGCAGAGCTACCTGGTGTTTATCCGTGAAGCGCTGGAAAAGTTGCGCCTTGGTCAGCAGCAGATCGAGCTGTTTCGTCGTGTCGATGTGCTGACCATCACGGCATTGCCGTCGCTGGCTTCGAACTGGTTGATGCCGCTGGTGCTGCAATGGATGGAACTCAACCCCGGGCTGCAGGTTCGGGTGGAGGCCAGTCACGCTCGGGTCGACTTCAACCGCTCGGTATCGGATATCTGTATCGGCTACGGTGAGTCGGGCTATGCCGGTTTGAACAAAGAGCTGCTGTTTACCGATTCGGTGTCGATGGTCCTCAGCCCGCAGCTGCTGGCAACCGTTGCCGAGCCCCAGTCCCTCGAGGCAATCACCCAATTGCCCCGGATCCATATCGACTGGGGTGAGGACAACGACAGCCTGCCGGATTGGGAGGATTGGCTGCAGGCCGCCGGGTTGGATATCGCCACCTCGAAAGCGGGACCGCGGTTCAATCTGTCGAGTATGGCGATCGACGCCGCCGTTCAGGGGAAGGGGCTACTGCTGGGGCAACGGATGCTGATCGCCGACGAGCTGAAGGCGGGTCGACTCGTCGCTCCCTGCGAGATCAGTCTGCCATTGGGGCGGGCCTATTATCTGGTTTATCCGAAGCGAACCCTCGATAACGCCAATGCCCGGCGTTTTATCGATTGGTTACTGGCATCCTTTTAACCCGGCTGACGCCTGATCTCCGATAAAGCCTGGAAGCACTACCAACCATTTTACCTGGGACAGGTTTTTTCAACGCGTTGGGAACCTTCGTTGGTCCAGCTGCATCCTGTTGGTGAAGAGCGAGATATTTCTCGCCAACTAGGGCCCATCAGGCCCTTTATTACCAACGGAGAGCATCATGAAAATCCTACAGTCAAAAATATCCGAATCGGGTTTGGTAGAAACGATGTCGGCCCGCTCGCGCCGTAACTTCCTGCTACGTACTGGGGCTGTGACTCTGTCTGCAGCCGGCGTAGCGATGCTCAGCGGCTGTGTTAATGCCGGCAAATACGGAACCGCAGATGGGGCTGTTAGCCAGGATGTTAAAATACTCAATACCGCTATCGGTGCCGAGCATGAGGCCGTGGCGGCCTACCAGGTGGGCGCCGAGAGTGGCTTGTTGAGTAACGATGTGCTGAAAGTGGCGGTGCAGTTCCAAGGGCATCACAAAGAACATATCGAAGCCCTTGCCAAAGCCGTGATGTCGATGGGCGGCACGCCGGCTGAGGCGAAGAGCGATTACGGCTTCCCCGTCCATCAGCTCAAAAATCAGACCCATGTGCTGGAGTTTGCCGCAGGGTTGGAGCGTGGGGCGGTGAGTGCTTATGCCGGAGCGATTCCTGTTTTCGACAACCGTGATCTATCCCTGGCTGCGGCCAGTATTCTGGCCGATGAAGCGATGCATTGGGCGGTGTTGCGTCACGCACTGGGGCTGGATCCCGTGCCGGGTGCATTCTTCTCATGATGCCGACGGTTTCATTCGGTACCGCGCTGCTGACGGTTGCCGGCCTGCTTGCCGATGCCTCGGCAGCGAGCGCTGAGATGTCCGTGTTGACGAGCGGAGACGCGACGCGCGGTAAACAGCTTTACGCTCAATGTGTCGGTTGCCACTCTCCGGAGCGTCACCGAACGGGACCTAAGCATTGTGGGTTGATCGGTCGTCAGGCCGGGACGGCAGCGGGGTTTGATTACTCCAAGTCGATGCGTGAATCGAAGCTTATCTGGTCAGTCCGGACGTTGGATTCGTTTCTATTCTCCCCTTTGGGCTACATACCCGGCACCAATATGGGGATTTCCGGGATTAAAGACGACAATGACCGTAGCGATTTGATCGCTTACTTAATCGCGATGAACGAATGGCCTGAATGTCGCTAGGTAAAGAGAACAAAAAGAATGGGAGGGCTGTGATGACGATCGCAGCACAACAGCTAAAGACACAAACACTGATGGGTTGCTCCGACGCTGAGCTGGTGACGCGTATCCTGCAGGGGGAGACGAACGCCTATGAAGGCATTATGCGACGCTACAACCAACGGTTGTTCCGGGTAGCCCGAGGCATCGTGAATAGCGATGCAGAGGCCATGGATGCGATTCAGGAGGCTTATATCAAGGCCTACGAGCAACTGGAGCGCTTGCAGTCGATCCCGGCGTTACCCGGTTGGCTGTCGCGTATTGCACGCAACGAGGCGCTGCAACTCCTGCGACGTAATCAGCGTAATGTCGCCATGGCCCCCGAGGAGCTGGAATCGGTTGTGGAGCTGACGGCGATGACAAAGAACGACAATGGACCGGATAGCGAGGTCGCCAACAAGCAGCTGGGGCAATTGCTGGAGAGCAATATCAATCAGTTGCCCGACAGCTTCCGTAGTGTCTTTATCCTGCGGGCGATCGAGCAATGCAGCGTGCGTGAGACGGCGGAAATACTCGATCTGGAAGAGGCGACCGTAAAAACCCGTCTCTTTCGCGCCAACGCCCTGTTACAAAAGCAGCTGAGCTCGCATCTCAGTGAATCCGGCGTGGCGCTTTATGAGTTTGCCGGACATCGCTGTGATGCGGTTGTTAGAGGGGTGCTGGCACGGTTGGGGCACCGAGACAAAGAAGAAGAGTGACAAGGAGCAGGAACAGCATCGAAATGATTCGACCGGGTCGGTTTCAGGTTAAGTCATAAGCAGGGGTGACTTTTCAGCGGTAAGAACGTAACTGGGTGATAAATGCCCTTCGTTCCCTGCATCGATACAGACCTATACTAATCGGTAGTTGTGTAGCAATGGTTGCTGTTTATCCTTGGCGGCAGGTTGGTCTCTACCGAGGATCAGCGATAAAAGTTATTAACGACCGCCCTGCGTATTCGGAATCTAAGTTCCGTGCTGTTATTGCAGCTTAACCCCAGGTGCTATGACTGTAACCTCGTTAACTGCTCGTTATCATTTACTTGCCGTTAGTCTCTGCATGGTTGCTGAGCTGGCGCTGATCTATTTAGCGGTTCAAAACGACATGTTGCCGCTGTTGATTGTCTTCGGCCCGCTGATTGTGCTGTTAACAATGCTTGGCTGGAAAGCCCTGATTCGGGGAATCCGTTGCCCCTGCTGTAAGGAGCGCTATGGGGTTTCGGTTAATATGAAGACTTGGATAACCATACCCTACGAGTGTCGTTCGTGCGGAACCGCCGAAAGGACGTTTTCGAAGCGTAACCTGTCCTGATTCCTCCATTCTTAACTCTCTTCTTAGCTGCTGCCTGAACGGCAGGGTCTCCCTTTGCCGTCAGGCCCTCGCCGCTGGCCAGATCACTGTTTTTACTACCAAGGAACTAGTTTTTCTGCGCCAAAGTGCCATTTGGTGACAGGGGCAGGGTTCGTACTATGAATTCGAGTGCTGCGCTTCCCGGAAGGAATCAAATCAAGGGGCGCCAGTAGAATGCCCGAATCGCTTGGCGGCGGGTATCCGGCTACGAACTAAAACAAAAAGGTACCGATATGATTTACGCAAATCCTGGCTCTGAGGGAGCCGTCGTCTCTTTTGCACCGCGTTATGGCAACTACATTGGTGGTGAGTTTGTACCGCCGGTTGAGGGTCGTTACTTCACTAATACGTCGCCGGTAACCGGTGATGTGATCTCCGAAGTGGCGCGTTCCACCGCCGCTGATATCGATAAAGCCCTGGATGCCGCCCACGCTGCTAAGGCCGCTTGGGGCAAAACCTCGGTGACCGAGCGCTCCAACATTCTGCTGAAAATCGCCGACCGCATCGAAGAGAACCTGGAGATGCTGGCCGTTGCCGAGACCTGGGATAACGGTAAGGCGGTTCGTGAAACTCTGGCTGCCGACGTGCCGTTGGCGGTTGACCATTTCCGTTACTACGCCGGCTGTATCCGTGCCCAGGAAGGTAGCTCCGCCGAGATTGACGAGCACACCGCCGCCTACCACTTCCACGAGCCGCTGGGAGTCGTGGGTCAGATTATCCCGTGGAACTTCCCGCTGCTGATGGCGGCCTGGAAACTGGCTCCGGCCCTGGCCACCGGCAACTGCATCGTGCTGAAGCCGGCCGAGCAGACTCCCTGTTCGATCATCAAGCTGATGGAAGTGATCGGCGACCTGCTGCCCCCGGGCGTACTGAACGTGGTTCAGGGTTACGGTGAGGAAGCGGGGCAAGCGCTGGCCACCAGCAAGCGTATCGCCAAGATCGCCTTTACCGGCTCGACCCCGGTCGGTAGCCACATCCTCAAGTGCGCGGCCGAAAACATTATCCCGTCCACCGTCGAGCTGGGCGGTAAGTCGCCCAACATCTACTTTGAAGACGTGATGAACTTCGAAGACGACTACCTGAGCAAGTGTGTCGAAGGCTCGGTGCTGGCGTTCTTCAACCAGGGCGAAGTCTGTACCTGTCCGTCCCGTCTGCTGGTGCAGGAGTCGATCGCTCAGGACTTCACCCAACTGGTGGTCGATCGTGCCGCCAAGATCGTACGCGGCAACCCGCTGGATACCGATACCATGGTGGGTGCTCAGGCATCTCAGGAGCAGTATGACCGGATCATGAGCTACCTGGAGATCGGCCGTCAGGAAGGCGCCGAGGTGCTGATGGGCGGTAATGCGGCTCAGGTTGGCAGCGGCTTCGACAAGGGTTACTACGTCGAGCCGACCCTGTTCAAGGGCGACAACAAGATGCGCGTGTTCCAGGAAGAGATCTTCGGACCGGTCATCAGTATGACTACCTTCAAGGACGAGGAAGAAGCGCTGGCGATCGCCAACGATACCGAATTCGGCCTGGGTGCCGGTCTGTGGACCCGTGATATCAACCGGGCTTACCGCGTTGGTCGCGGCATCGAAGCCGGTCGTGTCTGGACCAACTGCTACCACCATTACCCGGCCCACGCCGCCTTCGGTGGTTACAAGAAGTCCGGTGTCGGTCGTGAGACCCACAAGATGATGATGGAGCACTACCAGCAGACCAAGAACCTGCTGGTCAGCTACAGCACCAGTCCGCTGGGCTTCTTCTAAGCTTGACCGTTCGAGGCGGCGGGAGGCTGCCTCGAACAAGGCTGATTTTTTACGGCTCAGGAACATCCTCTCGACCCGGATATTCCTATCCTGGTGGATATCTACCACACCCCGGCTGTTAGGCCGGGGTTTTTTATATCTGAGGGTCAGCTTTGGGCCAGGCAGGGCCGGGCTGGGATAGAGGTAGAGATAGAGATAGGGTCTTCGGTTCTACGACTTTCGACCCCCCTAAAGCCCTCCATGGTCTTCTGTTGCTGGGGGTAAGGCTTTGCGATGCTGAGTTTGAGTCAACCGGCTCACCGACAATAACAAAACGAGGATAACACCATGTGGACTAAGCCTGCCTTTACCGATCTGCGCGTTGGTTTTGAAGTCACCATGTACTTCAGCAACCGTTAAGATCCCGCGCCTTCGGGCGCGTTTTGCCGTGAAAGTCTGGAGGTCGATGCCATGAAAGTTCGTGTCCTGGGTGCTGCTGCCGGTGGCGGTTTTCCGCAGTGGAACTGTAACTGCCGTAATTGTCGGGGCTTCCGTGAGGGTACCCTCAATGCCAAGGCCCGGACCCAGTCGTCGATCTGCATCAGCAGTGACGGTGAGAACTGGCTATTGTTCAACGCCTCTCCAGACATACGCGCACAGCTCGCGTCCTTCGAACCGCTGCAGCCGGCCCGCAAACTTCGCGATACCGGCATTGCAGCGATTCTGTTGATGGACGCCCAGATTGATCACGCCAGCGGCCTGTTGATGCTCCGCGAGGGTTGCCCGTTGGATGTGTATTGCACCGACCCGGTCTTTGAGGATTTGAGTCAGGGTTTTCCGATCTTCCCAATGCTCAACTGTCCGACCTGGAATGGCGGCTTTGCCCGGCAGCCGGTTTCGCCGGATGCCGAGGCCGGGTTTGAGATTCCATCGATCCGTAACCTGCGGATTCACGCCATGGTGCTCAGCTCCAAGGCACCGCCGTATTCCCCCCATCGCGACAACCCGGTCCCCGGTGACAATATCGGCGTCTTTGTCGAAGACCTGGCCACCGGGGGAACCCTGTTTTACGCGCCCGGACTGGGCGAGGTGGAACCCCATCTCGAGCCTTGGATGAAGCGGGCCGACTGCGTATTGGTGGACGGCACTCTCTGGTCCGATGACGAAATGATCCGCCAGGAGGTGGGGGTGCAGTTGGGCAGTACCATGGGCCATCTACCCCAGAGCGGTCCGGGCGGCATGATCGAAGTGCTGCAGCCGCTGCAGGCCCGCCGCAAGGTGCTGATTCATATCAACAACACCAATCCGATTCTGAACGAGGACTCACCCGAACGGGCCGAGCTGACCCGTCAGGGAATCGAGGTCGCCTGGGACGGCATGGAGATCGATCTTTAGTGCGATCCAAGCACAGACTCTAAGCACAGACAGGGACGGCATGGTCACACCGGAATATGCTCACACCGGAATAAAACCGGTCTAGATAATAAAAAAACCGAGGTTCCCCATGACAATCAATTCACTCCACCAACCGATGATCAGCGTACCTCCGGCCCAGCCTGGCAATGCAAGACAACCCTGGTCGCGGGTCGAGTTCGAACGTCGCCTGCGGGCCAAGGGTGAGCTGTACCATATCCACCACCCGTACCATATCGCGATGCACGAAGGGCGCTGCAGCCAGCAGCAGATCCAGGGCTGGGTCGCCAACCGGTTCTATTACCAGATCAGTATTCCAGTCAAGGACGCCAACGTGCTGGCCAACTGCCCGGACCGCGACACCCGCCGGCTTTGGGCTCAGCGAATTCTCGACCATGACGGCTACGGCGATGCCCACGGCGGGATCGAAGCCTGGTTGCGGCTGGGTGAAGCCTGCGGACTGAGCCGCGAGGAGATGCATTCGCAGCGGCATGTGTTGCCGGGGGTTCGTTTTGCGGTGGATGCCTACGTCAACTTCGTGCGTCACAGCAGCTGGCAGGAAGCGGCCTGTTCGTCGCTGACCGAGATGTTCGCCCCGACGATCCATCAGTCCCGTCTCGATACCTGGCCCACGGATTACCCCTGGATCGACGTCGAGGGGCATCAGTATTTCCGCAACCGCCTAACCGAAGCGCGCCGCGATGTGCAGCATGGCCTGCAAGTGACCCTGGATCACTTTGTCACCCGCGAGCAGCAGGAGCGGGCGCTGGAGATTTTGCAGTTCAAACTCGATGTGCTCTGGACCATGCTCGATGCGATGACGATGGCCTACGAGCTGGATCGGGCGCCGTACCACAACGTCAAAACCACGCCACTGAGCGCACTGACGGAGGAGGTCGCATGAACAGCATCAACGACTGTCAGGGCGAGCTGATCCCGTCGATCGCCCGTCACTTCCGTTTCCAATGGGAGGAGGCGCAGCAGGCCTATGTGCTGCTGTATCCCGAAGGCATGGTCAAACTCAACGGCAGCGCCGGTGAGATCCTGTCCTGCTGCAACGGCAGTTCTACCGTTGATGAAATCATCGATACGCTGGAAAAACGCTACCCGGAAGCGGGTGGGCTGAGCGGCGATATCAAAGAGTTTCTGGGGGTCGCCCATGGCAAGCAATGGTTGCAGTTCGACTAACCCGGGCCAAGCCGCAGTTAAACCTTCGCCGTTGCCCAAAGGGGTGGGGCAGCCGTTCTGGCTGCTGGCGGAGCTGACCTACAGCTGTCCGCTACAGTGCAGCTACTGCGCCAACCCGGTCGATTTCAAGAACGGCGGCGACGAGCTGAGCACCGAGCAGTGGCTTGAGGTGTTGCGCCAGGGCCGCAAGATGGGCGCCGCCCAGTTAGGCTTTTCCGGTGGCGAGCCGCTGCTGCGTAAGGATCTGGAAGTCTTGATCCGCGAAGCCCGCCAGATGGGCTACTACACCAATCTGATCACCTCCGGTATGGGGATGGATGCCGAGCGGGTGGCCAATTTTAAGGAAGCCGGTTTGGACCATATCCAGATCAGTTTCCAGGCCAGTTCGGCCGAGCTGAACAACCGCCTGGCCGGCAGCGACAAAGCGTTTGAACAGAAGCTGGCGATGGCCCGTGAGGTTAAGGCCCAGGGCTACCCGATGGTGCTCAACTTCGTGATCCACCGCGACAACATCGACGCCATCGATCAGATCATCGAACTGTCGATCGAGCTGGAAGCCGACTACGTCGAGCTGGCCACCGCGCAGTACTACGGCTGGGCGCTGGCCAATCGTGACCAGCTGCTACCCAGCGCGGCCCAACTCGAAGCCGCCGAAGCCACCACCAACCGCTACCGTGATCAGCTCGACGGCCGGGGACCGAAGCTGATCTTCGTGATGCCTGATTACTACGAGTCGCGCCCCAAGGACTGCATGAACGGCTGGGGCAAGTTCTTCCTGACCATCACCCCGGACGGCACCGCGCTGCCTTGCCACAGCGCCCGCGAACTGCCGATCGATTTCCCCAATGTGCTTGACAGTTCGCTGGAGGATATCTGGTACCGCTCCGCCGGCTTCAATCACTTTCGTGGCTACGGCTGGATGAAGGAACCCTGCCGCTCCTGCGACGAGAAGGAGAAGGACTTCGGTGGTTGCCGCTGTCAGGCGTTCAAGTTGACCGGCGATGCCGCCAACGCTGACCCGGTGTGTGAAAAATCGCCCCACCATCACCTGATCGAACAGGCCCGGGACAGCGCGCTGCACGAGATCGCCGCCGCTAACAGCGGCCAGGGTTCCCAACCGGTGCTGCGAAACGCCCGCAATATCGGCCGCGCCAAACAGCAGCTGGATCGGATCATCGCCCGATGCTGAAACGGGTCGAGCCGTTACCGGAAACTGAACCGGAAACGGCGACGGTACTGAGCCAGCCGATCAGCGCCGCCGACGCCAGCCGGGCCGGACGTCAGTGGGCCGAAGTGCGTACCGATGGGCAGCAGATCTTCTGGCTGGAGTTTGATCCCAACCGCGGCGCCAATCAGGTTGTTAGCCTTTTGCCTGGCCAGGCTCGCCCTCATCCCGTCACCCCGGAAGGCGTCAGCGTCTGCAGCCGGGTACACGAATACGGCGGCGGCAGCTTTGCTGTGGGCGGTGGCTGGCTCTGGTTCGTCAACGGCGCCGATCAATCGATCTATCGCCAATCGTTAGCCAGACAAACGGATGCTGCGCCCGAACCCGTCTGGAGCCAAGAGGGTTGTCGTTATGGCGATCTGGTCTTCGATAAGGCCCATCAACGGCTGCTGGCGGTCGAAGAGCAGCATCAGGAATCGGGCGATGCAGCACAGCACGACGTGGTGAATCGACTGGTCGGTATCGGGTTGGGCGCCGAAGGCATACCACAGCGGCGGGTGCTGGCCGAAGGGGAGGATTTCTATGCCTCGCCCCGGGTCAGCCACGATGGCCGCCAGCTGGCCTGGATTAGCTGGAATCACCCCGATCAGCCCTGGTTATCGAGTCGGTTGCAGCTGGCGCTGCTGGACCCACAAGGACTGCCCAGCGCCGTTCTATCGCTGACCGACGGCCACTGGCTGGGGCAGAGCGAGGCGGTGGTGCAGCCGGAATTCGATCGCGACGGCAGGCTCTATTTTCTATCCGATCGCAGCGGCTACTGGAATTTATACCGTTATCTTTGCCGGCTAGGGGAAGCAGGATCTGAGCTCTGTTTTGCAGCCAACGTAGAGGGCGGGCTGGACGAGCAGCCTTGTCCGACAACGGCGGCGGTGGTGGAGCCGCTCTGCCCGCGTCAGGCGGACTTCTGCCGGGCGCCCTGGCAGCTGGGGCAGCGGGCCTATGTGTTGCTCGATGATGGTCAGATCGGTTGCCAGTGGTGGCGCAACGCCGAAGCTGGGCTGGGAGTGCTGGATCCCGAATCCGGCCAGCTGAACGTGCTGCGGGAGGGAGCGGCGATCCACAGTCTGGCGCAGGTTCAGACGGCCCCTGACGAATCTGAGTTGCTGGCGATCTGTGAGCCTCAGGATCGCCCCGGCGAGTTGGTCGGTTGTTCGGTTGGAGCTGGCCGACGGCAGATCCGAGCCTTGGCCAGACTGGAAACCTTGGTTCAGATTAAGGGCGGCTCTAGGGTCGAGCATATCGAGCTGCCAGGGCAGGACGGAATGCCCGTATACGGGTTGCTGTACCGCCCCGATCCGGTGGTCGCGCTTTCACAGCCGACCCTGATTATTCAGCTCCACGGCGGTCCGACCGCCCAGGCCGACGCCCGCTTCGATCCGCTCAAGCAGTTCTGGTTGTCACGGGGTTTTACCCTGTTGGACCTGAATTACCGTGGCAGTACTGGTTACGGTCGGGATTATCGCCACCGTCTAGCGCAACGCTGGGGGGAGGCGGAGGTGGAGGATGTGCTGGCCGCCGCTTGTTATGCCCAAATCCAGGGCTGGGCCGAAGCGGGGCGGATTCTGGTACGGGGTAACAGCGCCGGCGGTTACACGGTGCTGCGGGTGCTGAGCCGTTCGGATACCGACGGCATCGCCGGTGGCGCCAGTCTCTACGGGATCAGCGATCTGGAACGGCTGGGGCAGGAGACCCATAAATTCGAGTCCCATTACCTGGATTGGCTGATCGGCGACTGGCCGGAGCAGCGCTCACGTTATCGCCAGCGCTCGCCGATCCATCAGCTGGAGCAATTCAGCCGCCCGCTGATCTTTTTCCAGGGTGGGTTGGATCGGGTTGTGCCGGCCACCCAGACCTACAATCTGTACAACCGACTCCGTGCCCGAGGCTTGGCGGTGGAATACGTTGCCTTCTCCGAGGAGCGGCACGGCTTTAAGCTGGCCGCCAATCGCGCCCAACTGCTGGAGCGTGAGCTGGCTTTCTATCAGCGTCAGATCGGTCTAGAGACCTAATATGGCCAGCCTCCGAGGGCTTCGCTCTGCGCCGGTATCACTGATGTAGCCGACAGTTTAGCTCGTCGACCACTTCGGTCCAGTCAGAATCCTGATACAACGCTTCTTGAATAAAATGGGCCTGGGATGGACTCCAGAACGGAGCGCCTTCCAGTGGGTCGAGCCCTGTCTGGCAGCGGTGTTGGCGAATAAACTGCTCGATCTGTTTGGGCTCACTGGGTAGTCCCAGTTGTTGAAAAAGCCCCTGCATATTGTGGATGCTGGTGTCCATGACCGTCCTCCGGCTATCACAACCTGTTCACAACAAACACGACAAAGAAACCTGCCAGCTCGGCAGGTTACCTGAGTATAGTTGAGTTCATCAGTAGGGCTTGGGTTGATGGATGATGGAGCAGACGAAGGACTGAAGGGTCAGATCCGCTTCCAGCGATGCCGGATCAGCAGCCCGATAACCACCCCGACGGCGACCAGCAGGGACTGAACCAGCGGGGCCTCGATCGGCGTGCCGAACTGCTGCAGCAGGGCGTTGATGACACCGGTGAACAGGAAACCGAAGAAGCAGAGGATCATGGCGGTGCCGACGCTGGCGACCAGCGCCAGGGGCTGGAAGTTGCGGTTACAGTTGATCAGATAAACCACCGTGGCCAGGAAAACGCCGACGATCAGCCAGGAAGCCATAGATTTTTCCTTATTATTATTGGGCTTTTATCAAGAAGCCTCGCCATTCCTCTAGGCGAGTTAGTAACTTACCGACTATAAGCAGCGGCGTCGACGCGGTAAACACGACCAATGTCGAGCGCTTTGCTGTATGATTGTCGGCTTTGAAAATTCGCTCGAAAAAGACTCAGATCCATGACCCAGAATCGTGTATTGACCGGTATTACCACCACCGGAACCCCTCACCTCGGTAACTACCTTGGTGCCATCAAGCCGGCCGTACGGGCCAGCCAAGATGCCAGCCTAAGTTCCTACTTCTTCCTGGCAGACTACCACGCGCTGATCAAGTGCCATGATCCGGAGCGGGTTGCCCGCTCCACCCGTGAGATCGCGGCGACCTGGCTGGCGCTGGGGCTCGATACCGATAACGCCACCTTCTACCGTCAGTCCGATATCCCCGAGATTCCGCAGCTGACCTGGATTCTGACCTGCCTGTGCTCCAAGGGCTTGATGAACCGGGCCCACGCCTACAAGGCGTCGGTGGATGCCAACCGCGACTCCGGCAAGACCGACCTGGACGACGGCGTCACCATGGGGCTGTTCAGCTACCCGATCCTGATGGCGGCCGACATCCTGATGTTCAACGCCAAGCATATCCCGGTGGGCAAGGACCAGATCCAGCATATCGAGATGGCCCGTGATGTGGCCGGCCGCTTCAACCACACCTACGCCGACCTGTTCGTGCTGCCGGAGCCGATGGTGGACGACGATCCGCTGACCATCTCCGGCCTCGACGGTCGCAAGATGAGTAAGAGCTACGACAACACCATCCCGTTGTTCTGCTCTGAAGACGAGTTGCTGAAGCTGATCAAGCAGATCAAGACCGACTCCAAGGCACCGGGCGAGCCAAAGGATGCCGACGACAGCACCATCTTCGAGCTCTACTCGCTGTTTGCCAGCGACGAAGAGAGCGCCGACTTCCGGACCAAGTTCGAGCAGGGTATCGGCTGGGGCGATGCCAAGCTGGAGCTGTTCGAATACCTCAACAACTACCTTAAGGCCCCGCGCGAGCGCTACAACGAGTTGATGCAGGACCTGAGCAGTGTCGAAGCCGAGCTGCTCAAGGGAGCCGAGAAAGCCCGTGAATACTCGGTACCGCTGCTGCAGCAGGTTCGCGATGCTGTCGGCCTGCGCTCCCTGACGGCGACTTCGGTTGCGGTTAGTGAGCAGAAAGCCAAGAAAGAGAAGAGCGCCGAGCAACTGGCCCGTGCCGAAGAGGGCCGTCGTCGCGGCATTCTGATGCAGCTGAAACCGTTGCTGGAACAGGTCGAACAGGCCGACGACAAGGCTGCCGTGGCTCAACAGCTGATCGCCGAGAAAGCGGCCCAGGTCGAAAGCCTGAAGAAGAAAGCCAAGCAGAAGGCCGAGAACGAGCTGGAGCTGCTGCGCGAAGAGTGGGCTCAGTACCTGTAAGGGCCTGATATGAGCCGCTGAATAGCGGCTCACCGCCTTAAGTTGTCAGATCAAACTGAAACTGATCAAGCTGAAGTCAATCAAGCTGAAACCGATCAAACCGAGGAGACGACCATGGATAACCGTACCCTGATCGATGCCTGGAGCCTGAAGAACGAGCTCGGCAACAAGGATCTTGTGATTCTCGATTGCCGCTCGCAACTGCTGGATCCGGAAGCCGGTGAAAAGCTCTACCGCGAGGGCCATATCCCCGGTGCGATCCACGCCGATATGGAGAAGGACCTGTCGTCGCCGATCACCGACGACAGCGGTCGTCATCCGTTGCCGGATCCGTTCGACTTCGCTGTCCAACTGCGCCAGTGGGGGATCGATGATGGCACTCAGGTGGTGGTTTACGACGATATGAACGGCGCCATGGCGGTACGGGCCTGGTTCCTGCTGCGCTGGCTCGGCCACGAGCGGGTCGCTGTGCTGGATGGCGGCTTGCCGGCCTGGCAGGCGGTCAGCGGTGAGCTGAGCGACAACGAAGCACAGACTACGCCGGTCAAAGGTGGCCCCGTGGTGCTGCATAACGACTGGCTGGTCGACACCGCCAAGGTACAGGCCAATCTGGACAATCCCAGCTTCACCCTGATCGATGCCCGCGCCGCCGAGCGCTTTGCCGGCGAGCAGGAACCGATCGATCCGGTGGCCGGTCATGTGCCCGGCGCGCTGAACCGACCGCTGACCGACAATCTCAACGCCGAAGGCCGTTTCAAAACTGCCAAGCAACTGAAAGACGAATGGCAGCAGCTACTGGGTGAGGTCGAGGCCGAGGATACCGTCATGATGTGCGGCTCCGGCGTTACCGCTTGCCACCATCTGCTGGCACTGGAGATCGCCGGCCTGAAAGGGGCCCGCCTCTATCCCGGTTCTTGGAGCGAGTGGATTCGCGATCCGGCACGTCCGGTGGCGACGGGCAGCTAAACTGGAAGTGTTCCCAAGCTTAAAAACCTTCGCTGGCAAAACATTATTGCTGTTTTGCCAGTGAAGCTTTAAATGAGCTATTTGATTTTAAGAGTGGTCGAATATGAGCCAGTCTGGTAGAGGGGTGAAGGCGTTTTGAACTTACTCCATAACGACGCAAAACTAGCCCGGTTAAATTCGCATATTTGTTCTTAAAAATGTATTTGCTATTATTTATATAATTAACTTACGGTGAGATAGTAATATAAATAATTTCCTGCCACTCCAGCAGATACAGCGACTATAAATGATAGAGACCTCATGATAAATTTCTTTGTCTTTTGTCTCTTTAATTTTTCTCTACGCTCTTCATCACTCTTAGTTACAACTAAAAATGATGGCTTTTCCATCATTAATAGCATCATAGCCATCGCAGAAAGGGCAATTCCAGCTAAAAATGATACAACTCTAAACCAGGCTTCAACAGCATGTAGCTTACTACTAGGATCGAGTACTTTAACTATTAGATCTAGTTTTTCAGAATCTTTCAGGGACTCTATATTTCCACTTTCAGGAATGAATCCTTGAAAAATTTGTGAGATATTTTGCTCTTGAATCAATTGCTCTATATAGTCAGGAACAATTATTCCTGATATAAAAAAACTCATTACGAGAAGAAATAGTGAAAAGTCTAATGCGCTTTTATACCACTTAGGCTTTTCGATAATGGAGTCAGTCTCTTTTTTCAGTAATGACTCGATGTCGTCGCCCCAAGTACGCTCCGTGTAAGCAATAGAGCAGCTAATATCTCCTCTGCCTTCAGTTTCTTCTCTAGTATTGCTAGTACTTCCAAACCGAATCTTAACAACGCTGTTTGTTGAAATGTAAATAGAAACTTCTTGCTTTTCAGGTGCTGGCTTATTGGGAAATGAAACAAGATAAGTCCACGTTAGCTTCACACTTTTTGTGATTTCTTTCTTTGCTTCATTAAAATGAAGGAAGCTATCAATATCGTTTAGCCTCCGCTCAGGACCTTTTTCATACTTAATAACCGCGGAGAAATCTACTAAGCTCGAGTGATTTTGTTGAGTTACTCTTTGATCTAATAAATGGTGTATATGTACAAGCCATCCGAAATCGATATCAAATGAGCCACTCCTTCTCCATTCTATAGTTTCAGGTTGGCCTAGGAGATTAGTAACAAAGTCTCCAAAATCTTTCTTTTTAATTGGTATCTGTACTAGTGAGTCTCTGTCATCACCTGATACTAATAGCTGTAGATCGTCTGGCATATTCATTCCCTTTCATGTTGGCTTGATAATAGATCGACTAGGCTTGTAAAGCTTGTGTTATGAACAAAAGCAACTTAGGGAATGGTATTTTGAATAAGCTGTAATTCCATTCCATTGAAAACGAGCCTGTGTGCCTATCTGGTGGATAGTTATCACTATCTCGATGTTTTTCATCCTTAAGAAATTGATAATGCAGGAATAATTGCTGATTTTCCAGAGGAAAGGTTACTTCATATACCTGCCTCTGTATCTGTCGTGTCACCAGTACAGTCAAGGTACAATTTCTTATCACTGTTGCTGTCTGTATCTGTTATCGGCTGCTAAGTTCTACCCATTCTTAATCGATTAATAGGGTGGATTAGCGAGTGAGCGAAGAGACTAAAACTGACAAGTTTCGGCAACAGATGTTTGCCCAGATGCAGGATAAGCAGCTATTCGAGCAAGCCAGCGGTTATGCCTTTGAGTATGCCGATCAGGTCCGCGAGCGACCGGTCTATCCGTCCGAATCTTCGCTAGCGGCGTTGGGTGAGTTTGACGCGCCTTTGCCCGAACACCTTGGTGATCCTGCCTTGGTGTTGCAGCAACTGCACCGGGTCGGATCGCCGGCGACAGTGGCGCAGATCGGCGGGCGCTATTTCGGCATGGTCAACGGTGGTGTAGTGCCGGTCGGTCTGGCGGCGCGCTGGCTGTCCGATTTTTGGGATCAGAACACGCCGTTGTATGTGACCTCGCCGGTGGCCGCGACACTGGAAACAGTTACCGAAGGCTGGTTGCGTGAGTTGTTGGGGCTGCCGGAGCAGACGGTGGCTGGGTTTGTCAGTGGTTCATCGATGGCGATTCTCTGCGGCCTGGCGGCGGCACGCTTTCGGCTGCTACAGCGCCAGGGCTGGGATATCAATCGGCAGGGGCTGGCTGGGGCACCGACTCTGCGGATCGTGGCCGGTCGTCATGCCCACGGTACAGTGATCAAAGCCGTGGCGATGCTGGGGTTGGGTACCGATTCGATCGAGTGGGTCGACGCCGATGATCAGGGCCGAATCCTGGCCGAGCAGGTGCCGCCGCTGGATGCACAGACTCTGCTGATTTTGCAGGCCGGTAACGTCAACTCCGGCGCGTTCGATGATTTCCAGACTCTGTGCAGACGGGCACGGGAGGCGGGCAGCTGGGTTCATATCGATGGTGCGTTTGGGCTCTGGGCTGCGGCCAGTGAATCATTGAAGCATCTGACTGCCGGTATCGAGCTAGCCGATTCCTTCTCGGTGGACGGCCACAAGACCCTTAATACCCCGTACGACAACGGCCTGGTGCTCTGCACCGATGCCGAGGCACTGAGCGGCGCGTTGCAGGCCTCCGGGTCCTATATTCTTTACGGCGAGCAGCGCGACGGCATGCTCTATACCCCGGAGATGTCGCGGCGAGCCCGGGTGGTCGAGCTCTGGGCCACGCTGGCCTACCTGGGTCGCGAGGGCGTCGATCAACTGGTGACCGGGCTGCACCTGCGTGCCCGTCAGTTAGCCGAATCCATGGGCGCGGCGGGTTTCGAGATTCGCAACGAGGTGGTGTTCAACCAGGTGCTGGTGGGGCTGGCCGATGACAGTCAGATCGAACCGCTGCTGGCCGCGATCCAGTCCTCAGGGGAATGCTGGGCCGGTGCCGGTCGCTGGCAGGATCGGCCGGTGGTGCGGGTCAGTGTCTGTTCCTGGGCCACCACCGAGGCGGATGTCGAGCGTACCGTGCGAGCCTTTGTCAGCGCCAGGGAATCGCTGGGATAAAGCCGATCAGTTTACGTGCTTGAGCGGCAGCTCGGTCCGGCTTAGCACTTGCCGCAGCACGAAACTGGTACGGATGCTGGCGACACCGTCGATCTGGTTCAGCTGCTTGAGCAGGAACTTCTCATAGTGCGCCATGTCCGGCATCACCACCTTCAGCAGGTAGTCGGCATCGCTGCCGGTGACCAGGGCGCACTCCTGCACCTCGTCGAACTCGCTGACCCGCAGCTCGAAGTTATCCAAGGTCTTGGTCAGCTGGTTGGCCATATGTACCTGGATATAGATCGTCAGCGTGAGGTCGAGCTTGTCACGATTGAGCAGGGTGACGGTTCGATCGATCAGACCACGCTCCTGCAGCTGCCGAACGCGGCGGGAGCAGGGCGAGGGTGACAGGCCGACGCGCTCGGCCAGCTCCAGGTTGCTGATGGTGGCGTCGCTTTGCAGTTCGGCCAGAATTCGGCGATCGATGCGGTCAAGTTTTGTCATTGGTGAATAATTCCAATATTTTTCTATTTTTATTCATTGGTGCCAATATTTGGTTTGATGGTGTTGGTAATTGGAGTTCTTGGCGATTATGCCTGGCATATAGTGGTTTTAGAACAATAACTGCTATGGAGCCACCGATGTCTGCTGCCAACGACGTTACTCCCACCGGAGCTAAAGCCAACGAAGCTACTCTCAACCTAACTGCACCCAACGGCAGTGCCGCTCCGAATTTCGCCACCCGCGCGATCCATGCCGGGGATGCCGGACAGGATCCCCATGGTGCGCTGACCGCACCGGTGTATATGACCTCAACCTTCGGCTTTGACTCGGTGGAGCAGGGCGCCGCCCGCTTTGCCGGCGAGCAGCAGGGCCATTTCTACACCCGGATCTCCAACCCGACCCAGGACTTGCTGGAGCAGCGCCTCGCCTCGCTGGAGCAGGGCGAAGCCGGGCTGGCGACGGCCTCCGGGATGGGGGCGATCAGCGCCACGCTCTGGAGTCTGCTGGAGCCGGGCGACCGGGTGATCGCCGACATCACCCTGTACGGCTGCACTTTCGCTTACCTGGATCATGGGCTGCGTAAGTTCGGCATCGAAGTGGAGTTTGTCGACTGTACCGATCTGGACGCACTGAAGGCGGCGTTGAGCGACAACACCCGGGTGGTCTATTTCGAAACCCCGGTGAACCCAACCATGCGGTTGATGGATATCGCGGCTATCAGCGATCTGGTCCACGATTGCGATCCGTCGATCAAGGTGGTGGTCGACAATACTTACTGCACCCCGGCCCTGCAGCGACCGCTGACCTTGGGGGCGGATCTTGTGGTGCATTCGGCCACCAAGTACCTGGGCGGCCATGGCGATCTGGTGGCCGGCGCGGTGGTGGGTGACGCGGCGACCATCGAGCAGATCCGTCTGGTCGGCTTGAAGGATATGACTGGCGCGGTGATCGCACCGTTGACCGCCTTTCTGGTGCTACGGGGGCTGAAAACCCTGCAACTGCGGATGGAGCGTCATAGCCGCAGTGCCCAGGCCTTGGCGGAGCAGTTGTCGATGCAGCCGCAGATCAAGGCGGTACACTATCCAGGCCTGTCGGATAACCCCTATTTCGGTCTGTGCTGGAAGCAGATGGAGCAACCCGGCGGCATGATCGCGTTCGAACTGAAGGGCGGCCTGGAAGCGGGCATGGCCTTTATGAACCGGCTCAAGATGATCAAACGGGCGGTCAGTCTCGGAGATGCCGAAACCCTCTGCCAGCACCCGGCCAGCATGACCCACTCGACCTACACCCCGGAACAGCGCGCCGAGCACGGTATCGCCGAAGGGCTGATCCGGCTATCGGTCGGCCTTGAAGGGGTCGAGGATATCTGGTCCGATCTGCTGCAGGCGCTCGAGGGTTAATATGGCTAAGCTTTCACCTCAGTTTTTGGCTTTGGCCTGCTGATCCATCCGCTTCTTGGTCTGACGGGTCGCCACCGCCTGGAGCGGATCGTCGGGCCAGAAGTGCTTCGGGTAACGCCCCTTCATCTCCTTGCACACCTCACGGTAGGAGCCGCTCCAGAACCCGGCCAGATCTTGGGTGATCTGGATCGGCCGCTGCGCTGGTGACAGGATCTGCAGCGTCAGCGGCAGTTTGCCGTTCAGCAGCGTCGGGGTTTGCTGCCAACCGAAGATCTCCTGCAGCCGGACCGCCAGCAGCGGTTGCTCTGGATTGCTGTAGTCGATCCGGATGTGGGAGCCGCTGGGAACCTGGATACGCTCCGGCAGCAGTTGGCTCAGTTGTTGTTGCTGGTTCCAGTCCAACTGGTTGTAGAGCAGTTCGCGCAGATTGAGCCGTTTCAGCTCGGTCAGCTTGCGCATGCCGTTGAGATACGGCGCCAGCCAGTGCTCCAGGCTGTTGGTCAGGTGGGCGTCGGACAGATCCGGCCAGTCCTCACCCAGGTATTGTCGTAGCAGCGCCAATTGCTGTTGCAACTGGCGACTGCGAGGCTCCCAGGGCAGGGCGCGAACTCCCCGTTGCCGGATACCGGCGATCAGGCCGTCGGCGAGCTGCTGCTCGTCCAACTCGGCTAGCGGTTGGCGATCCAGACACAGCTTGCCGAGCCAGCGCTCTGAGTGGCCGCGAACCGACTCGGTCTGGTTATCCCAGCCGATCTGCTGGCGCTGTTCGATCTGGGCATCGAAGTGTTGTTTCAACTCTTCGGCATCAAGTGGGGCGGCCAGGAATATCCGTGCCGAGCGGGCGTCGCCGTCCAGATCGGCGCAGACCAGATAGCGGTGGCGGCATAGCGGATCACGATCTCGAAATTCGGCGCCTTTGCCGTTACGCAGGCGGTAGTGCTGACCTGGTTGGTCGTTGTTATCCGTGCTGCCACTACGCCGTTGGGCGATCCGATCGGGAAAGCCGAACGCCAGCAGCAGGCCGCACTGTTCCAGCGCCGCATCGACATTTCCATTCCCATCCCCATCCAGTTG
The DNA here is from genome assembly GCF_003345655.1 of Motiliproteus coralliicola. Lineage (GTDB taxonomy): Bacteria > Pseudomonadota > Gammaproteobacteria > Pseudomonadales > Balneatricaceae > Motiliproteus > Motiliproteus coralliicola. Next base: position 1,276,319 of record NZ_QQOH01000001.1, on the reverse strand, counting down.
ATCGGACACCTTCAGTTGGCGGCACCAGCGTCGGGCGCTCTCACGGATGCGTTGCGCGGCCGGCTCTTTGCTGTGCTGCAGTTGTAGCAGTCGTTGGCGCAGGTCGGCGCCGGGTTGATTGCTGAACGGGTCTCGCTCGCTCAACAGCGCCGCCAACTGGCAGCCCAACGCGCCCAGCCCCAGCTGTTTGGCATGTAGCATCAGGGTGCCGAGTCGTGGATGGGTGCCGAGCTTTAACAGCTGCTCGCCCATCGTAGTCAGCTGGTTGCTGTCGGACAACGCGCCCAATTGAATCAACAGCTCGCGGGCCTGGGCCAGGTGCACCGGCGGCGGCGCGTCGAGCCACTCCAGCTCGTCGGCCTCGGCGCCCCATTGGGCCAGCTCCAGTACCAGCGGGGCCAGGTCAGCGTGGAGAATCTCGGCCGGGCTCTGTTCGACCAGGGTGCGCTCCTCGGCCCAGAGCCGGTAGCAACGGCCGGCCTGGAGTCGACCGGCTCGACCGGCGCGCTGGGTTGCCGAAGCGCGACTGACCACCTGGGTCTGGAGTCGGGTCATGCCGCTGCGCGGATCAAAACGGGGCAGTCGCATCAGCCCGCCGTCGACCACGGCGTCGATCCCCTCCAGGGTCAGACTGGTCTCGGCGATGGCGGTGGCCAGCACCAGCTTGCGCTGGCCCGGCTCAGGGGGATTGATGGCGCGGTCCTGTTGGTTGGGGCTGAGTTGGCCGTAGAGTGGAATCGACTCGACGTTATCCGGCAACCGGCACTGCCGCAGCGCCCGCAGGGTACGCTGAATCTCGCCGCTACCGGGCAGGAAGGCCAGCAGGCTCTGTTCGGTTTCGCTCAGGGCCTGTTCGATCGCCTGGGCCATCCGGGTCGGATCAAACGGGCTGGGGTTGCCGCCCAGATGCTCGATCTGCACCGGGAAGCTGCGCCCTTCACTGCTGATCACCGGGGTGTCTGGGCCCAGCAGGCGGCGGATAGGTTCGAGCTCCAGCGTGGCCGACATCAGCAGGATCTTCAGCTCGTCACGCAGCAGCTGCTGGGACTGCAGCAGTAGCGCCAGGCCGATATCGCCGTTGAGGTTGCGCTCGTGGAATTCGTCGAAGATCACGCAGCCGACCCCTTCCAGCGCCGGATCTGATTGCAGCATCCGGGTCAGGATCCCCTCGGTGACCACTTCGATCCGGGTCTGGGCGCTGACTTTGGTGTCGAGCCGGGAGCGGTAGCCGATGGTCTGTCCGGCCTTCTCACCCAGTTCCAAGGCCATAAAGGCCGCCGCACTGCGGGCCGCGATGCGTCTGGGTTCAAGCATCAGTATCTTCTGCCCACCAAGCCAGGGCTGTTGCAGCAGTGACGGCGGCACCCGGGTGGTCTTACCGGCACCGGGAGCGGCCTGGAGCAGGCAGCGATTGTGCTTAGTTAATGCCTGCAGTAGCTCGGGCAGGGCGCTATCGATCGGGAGTGACTTCATACAGCGTTGCTATCGGTGACCTAAAATGGGGCGAATGGGCGGCCTTTATGGCAGCCGGTTAACAGGCCCAGCTATTCGGGGTATTCTAAAACACTAACTCTGCCGATCGGAGGCTTTTGATGGCCGATAACGACAAGGTGGTTCAACTGGGTGATGCCCGCCACCGTAAATCCCATGAGCGTAAGGAAGAGAAGCTCGAGCAGTTGCGTGATCGCTTTACCAAGGCGTTGGGGATGGAGGAGAAGCCGGTCAAGAAGGGCGCCTTGTGGCGTCTTAAGCAGAAGAAAAAGAACAAACCGGACAAGCCCGGCCCTAAAGGCTGGTAAAAAGTTGTCCGTAACGGGTGGGCCGAGCTCTGGCTCCCCCGTTCTAGCGATCATGTTCAGTGATCGTATTTGAATTTCATATAGGTAATACCGGTCGAGAGAACCAGCCGCCAGGCCAGCTCGATCGAGTCATCGAACTCGGTATCGTATTCGGACACGGTTTCGATCAGTGCCTGAAGCCACAGATCGTAGAGATCCGGAGTGATGTTGAGATGGTGGCGGTTATGCAGCACCGCAATCTGCTCGATATAGTCGTCGGCACTGTTGGTGGCGTAGAAGATCAGCAGCCGGTAGAACGATTTCTCCAGCATCTTCTGCTGTCGCGCCATGTCGGTGTTGGCGAACACCTCGGCTACCCGCTGATCGGTCTGAAGATAGCGGTTGTAGAAGCTTTCGAAGAAGGGCTCAAGGTCATCTCTGGCCCGACAGCGTTCGAAGCTTTGATCAAACAGTTGCTCATAATCCATTTAGCGCAACCTCTTTCCAGTCGCCGGTTACCGGGGACGTGCTGCCCCTTCAACCCGCGTAATTTCTAATTCCACACTAATACAGCGGATATGGCTCGGCAAGTGGAGTTTGATCAGGAGTCGAATTCCAACTGGATACAGCGGCCATTGCCGCTGCTGTTGCCCAACTCCAGATCGATCCGTGCAATCTGGCTGGTCAACTCCGACTCAGGTAGCGGCGGGCTGTAGCGGTAACCCTGCAGGTAGTCGCAATCGTTGTCGCGCAGGAATTGCTCCTGCATCAGGGTCTCGACCCCTTCGGCCACCACTTTGCGTTTGAGTTTGTGGGCCATGGCGATCACCGCCGCAGTGATCTCCATATCATTCTCGTTGTCGGGGATATCCTTCACGAAGGCTCGATCGACCTTGATGATATCTACCGGCAGCCGCTTCAGGTAGCTCAGTGACGAGTAGCCGGTGCCGAAGTCGTCGATCGCTAGAGTGGCGCCGAGCTGCTTGAGCTGATCGAGGATCATGATCGCTTCTTCGATATTGGTCATCAGCATGCTTTCGGTCAGCTCCAGCTCGATCTGGGCCGGATTGACCTGATGCTCGGTCATGATCTGTTGGAAGGTGCGGGGGAATAGCGGATCACGGAACTGCAGCGCTGACAGGTTGATGGCGATTCGCAGGTGTCCCAATCCCAGCAGGTCGAGAATCTGGTAGCTGCGACAGGCTTTGCGCAGCACCAGTTGTCCCAGCGGAATGATCAATCCAGAGCGCTCGGCCACCGAGATAAAGGTATCCGGTGCGATCAGCCCCCGCTGCGGATGTTTCCAACGCAACAGCGCCTCCAGCCCGCTGACGCAGCCCAGCTGCAGATCAACCTGGGGTTGGTAATAGAGTTCGAACTCGTCGTTCTGCAAGGCACGCTGCAGCTCCCGTTCGAGGAAGAGGTCGGCTTCCAACGCTTCCTTCATTCGGGCTGAGAAAAAACGGTAACCGTTACGGTCGTGCTGTTTAACGTTCTGCATCGCCAGGTCGGCGCATTTGATCAGCTCGTTGGTATCGCGGGCGTGTTCCGGGAAGCTGGCGATACCGATGCTGGCGGTCATCAGCCCGCTCTCACGTCGACTGTCTCCACCGATTGAGGTGAGCGGCTGGCGCAGCAGACGGTTGATCCGTTTGCCGAACTGGGTGGCTTGATCGTGGTTAACGTTACGCAGCGCCAGCAGAAATTCGTCGCTGCTCAGACGTCCGAGCAGATCTTGGCCGGTGATCTCTTTCTTTAACATCTTGGCGGTGCGACACAGCAACTGGTCGCCGGCATTATGGCCCAGACTGTCGTTGATCCGCTTAAAGTGATCGAGGTTGATGCTGTACAGGATCAGGGTTTGTTGCTGCTCGTCGCACTCCTCAAGCATCTGCTGCAGTTGCTGGTGGAATCCGCGCCGGTTGGGCAGCTGGGTCAGTGGATCCTGGAATGCCATCCGCTCGATCTGCATCTGATGCTTGCGGGCATCGGTGATATCTTCGGTGACGCTGACATAGTGGTCGATATGACCCTGTTCGTCCTTGATCGGCGAGATCCGGGCGCGAACCCAGAAGTGTTGGCCGTCTTTACGCCGGTAGCAGATCTCCCCCTGCCAGTTTTCGCCACGCAGGATCGTGGCGCGTAGGTCGAGCAGGGTCTTGCGCTCGGTATCGGGACTTTCGAGGAAGCGGGGTTTGCGGCCGATTACCTCATCGGCGTTGTAGCCGCTCATCAGACTGAACGCCGGGTTGACGTATTCGATCCGGCCCTGGCGATCAAAGATCAACACCGAGGTCGAACTTTGCTCGACGGCGCAGGACAGCTTTTCCAACGAATTCTGGGTGCGACGGTTTTCGGTCACATCCAGGCCCGAGCAGAGCAGCTGTCGACAGCCGTCGGGCAGTGCGACACTGCGGCAGTTCCAGGCGATCAGGCGCAGCTTGCCCTCGGCGGTCAGCACCGGATGCTCCACCGCCAATGGTGTCAGCTGGTTTCGCTTATGGTAAGCCTCAAGAGCTTCCAGTACCGGTTTGTGTTCGCTGGCTGGAACGCAGAGTTTGAGCCATTCCCGACCGGTCAGTGACTCCTGTGGGTAGCCGAGTAGACGGTAGCCGTATTGGTTCAGGTATTCGACCCGACCTTCGTGGTCGAGTACCAGGATCAGAGCCTGGGCCTGGTCGAGGTAGATCTCGCCCTGACTGGGGGTGGATTCAATGGTTAGGTTGAGGGCGTTTGCCGACGGTTGGGGGGAGTCGATCGCGGCGCTGGCCGGATGGCGGCCGAACCGGTCGATGAATTGATGAAGTATCTTCGGCAGCAGCCCGGCGCAGAGCAACGCGCCCAGGCCAGCCAGCAGCAGCCGAGAAACCGATGGGCGGCTTTCGGCACCGACCCAGATCAGGAGCCCAAAGATCAGGGTGCTGACCAAGGTGTAGATAAAGATGGATCGGCTGGGCTGGGGTACAGTCAAGGGGCTCACTCAGGCATGGCTTTGGGGCAAGCTTAGTGATTAAAACGGACGTATGAAAACAATTTCTTACGTCCTCTGACCTATATCAACAATATCTACGGTTTCTGGCGAAATATTGCTCAACTCTTGAATGGCAGGCGCTTGAATCTGTAGGGGATTGTGTCTATTGAGCGGATAGGCTAGTCTGCCTGATCCTCCCGATCCGGACGGACGGGGCGCGAAGCGCTGGCCGTCGTTAGTCCTAATGTCGTATTGAGCGGATCGGGTGGGATGATTACCGTGCAGACAGCTGGTTCTTCGAACTATGGCTGTCTGCTGACAATCCCGATTCTGATAGTCGTCGTGTTTCCGGCAATCTGGTAAGACCGGCGGAACGGGTTTGTATCTGAGGGCAGTGGCCCTGACACCGAATTATTCTTAAAAATGATGGAGTGAGCGTTTATGCGTATCATCTTGCTCGGCGCCCCGGGCGCAGGAAAGGGCACTCAGGCACAGTACATTACCGAGAAGTATTCCATTCCGCAGATCTCTACCGGCGACATGCTGCGTGCTGCGGTTAAGGCGGGAACCCCGCTGGGTAAGCAGGCCAAAGAGGTGATGGATGCCGGTCAGCTGGTTTCCGACGAGATCATCATCGGTCTGGTTAAGGAGCGTATCGCTGAGTCTGACTGCGCCAACGGTTTCCTGTTCGACGGTTTCCCGCGCACCATCCCGCAGGCCGACGCGCTGAAGGAAGCTGGCGTGAAGATCGACGCCGTGGTTGAGATCGATGTGGCTGACGAAGAGATCGTCAAGCGTATGAGCGGTCGTCGAGTACACCCGGGTTCCGGTCGTACTTACCACGTGACCTTCAATCCGCCCAAGGTGGAAGGCAAGGACGATGTGACCGGTGAAGACCTGGTTCAGCGTGCCGACGACAACGAAGCTACCGTTCGTGACCGTCTGGGCGTTTACCACGAGCAGACTGCTCCGCTGATCACTTACTACAAGGGTTGGGCGAAAGAAGACGCGGAAGCGGCTCCGAGCTACGTTTATGTTGCCGGTGTCGGTTCGGTCCAGGATATCCGTGACGCGGTATTTGCCGGTCTGGAATAAACTGACTTAGTTGTCGGTTGATAAAAAAACCCGCCTATTGGCGGGTTTTTTCGTTCTGGGGAGGAGCTGGCGATCAGGGGCTATCTGTCTTCGACGCTGTTTGCCTTCGGTGTAATCTACACTTCGGTGCTTTGGTCGTCGGCTTGTAGTGGTAGTGCGGTGGTGTATTTCATCCGCTCCATCGAGAAATAGGAGCTGATGTTGGCCACCTCAACCCGCTCGATCAGACGCTTATAGAAGGCATCGTAGGCTTCGATATCGCCGACGGCGACCCGTAGCAGGTAATCGACCTCACCACTCATGCGGTAGCATTCGACCACTTCATCCAGTTCGTCGATGGCGCGGGTAAAGGTTTCGATCCACTCTGGGGTGTGTCGATCGGTTTTGATCTCGACGAAGACATCGACATTGAGGTCGAGCTGCTTGCGATCGAGCAGGGCGACCCGTCCTCGCAGCACCCCGGCTTTTTCCAGGTTCTGAATCCGACGCCAGCAGGGGGTTGGGCTCAGTCCTACCTGTTCGGCGATCGCGGCGGTCGAGAGCGTGGCATCCTGCTGCAGCAGGTCGAGAATCTGGCGATCGGTGGCGTCCATCAGTTGTTGGTCCGGTGGTGGCGTCGATGCGGATCGGCGCGGTTCGTTGCACGAAAGAGACTCGGATTCTGCATAGCCCCTGTCGGAAAGTAAATGGATTTGGGCATTGCCGAATTGTTGATGAGCCTGGATGCGATAAAGCCGGTGTATTTTCCGCGGCAGCTCGGGAATAATAGCGGTTCTCAAAAAGGGCCCGCCGACCCGGGTGGGTTCATCTCGTTAAGGATCTTCGCACGAGCATGCAAAAGAGCGCTGTTATTCTGGTCAATCTGGGAACCCCCGATCAACCGACGGCTCAGGCTGTCCGCCAATACCTGAGACCGTTTCTGTGGGACAAGCGGGTTATTGAAGGAGGGCCGTTCAAGCGCGCTTTCTGGTGGCTGGTGCTGAATCTGATCATCCTGCAGGTTCGACCCGGCAAGGTCGCCAAGCTGTACCAGAGTATCTGGGACCAGGATTCGCCGATGCGCAAGATTCTGAATCAGCAGGTGGCGGCGCTACAGGTTGCGCTGCAGAACGAATTTCCTGGTCGAAGCCCGGACGTGTTCGCGGCGATGACCTACGGCAATCCTGGCCTGACACCGATGCTCAAACAACTCAAACAGGACGGTTACCAGCGTATTCTGGTGATGCCGCTGTATCCGCAGTATTCCGCCACTTCGACCGCACCGGTCTACGATCAGGTGGCGCGCTTCCAGTTGGATCAGCGTGAAGTCTGCGACATTCGGATCCTGAAAAGCTACCACGATCATCCGCTCTATATTGAAGCGCTGGCGCAATCGGTACAGCAGTACTGGAGCGAGCACGAGGCGGGCGACAAGTTGCTGATGAGCTTCCATGGCATTCCGAAGGAGTACGCCGACAAGGGAGACCCTTATCCGCAGCAGTGCCGTGAGACGGCTGCGTTGTTGGCGGCCAAGTTGGATCTGCCGGAATCCCGTTACCAGGCAACGTTCCAATCACGCTTTGGGCCGGCGGAGTGGGTCAAACCCTATACCGATGAAACCCTGCGTACCCTGGCCGCTGAGGGGGTTAAGTCGGTCGATATGCTGAGCCCGGCCTTTTCGGCCGATTGTCTGGAAACCCTGGAAGAGATCGCCGAAGAAAACCGACAGGAGTTTCTTGAGGCCGGTGGAGCCAACTATGGCTATATCCCGGCCCTGAATAGTGATCCTGCCCATATCCGATTGCTGACCCAACTGGTTCGAGAGCAGGCGTCCCAGTGGTTTGAGCCCAGCCGTGCTTCAGGAGCCGATCAATGAGCCAGTACAGTTTTGGAATTCACGCGGTACAGTCGTTGTTGGAGCGCGAGCCCAAGCGGGTGCGGGGGCTGCTGCTGCAACAGGGACGCAAGGACAAGCGGATCCAGCAGTTGATCGACTTGGCCAAGCATCACCGGATCAAGATCCGACATCTGGATCGCAAAGAGCTTGATCAGATGATCGATGGTGTCCACCAGGGCGTGGTTGCCGAAGTCGAAGCGGTGCAGATCCGTAATGAGACCTTCCTGGAACAGTTGATTCAACAGCTCGAAGTACCGCCGTTTCTGCTGGTGCTGGACGGGGTCACCGATCCGCACAACCTGGGTGCTTGCCTGCGTACCGCCGATGCAGCCGGAGTACAGGCGGTGATCGCCGCCAAGGATAAGTCGGCGCCGCTCAATGCCACCGCCGTCAAAGTGGCCTGCGGGGCTGCCGATACGGTGCCCTACGTGGTGGTCACCAACCTGGCCCGCACCCTGAAGCAGCTACAGGCCGCCGGGGTCTGGATTACCGGTACCGCCGGCGAGGCGACCCAGTTGGTGAACGAAGCTTCATTGACCGGGCCAATGGCGTTGGTGATGGGGGCCGAAGGTAGCGGCATGCGGCGGCTGACCCGGGAGAACTGCGATCAGTTGGTGAAGATTCCGATGGCCGGTTCGGTCAGTAGTCTGAATGTATCGGTGGCCGCTGGCGTCTGTCTGTTCGAGGCGGTTCGCCAGCGCAACGGTTGATCCCTCGGTCGTCGAAATTGATTTAGAACGATGGGGTTGCCTGGTTGTCAAAGAGCCTGTAGTATTCGCGGTCCCAAAAACTTAGTTAACTCCTTGCTTCTCACCGGATCATTCCGAGCCGCGTTGAGGGGCTGTTAACCCATAAGGAGACACAATGCGTCATTACGAAATCGTGTTCATGGTCCACCCGGATCAGAGTGAACAAGTATCCGCTATGATCGAGCGTTACACCGGCGTTATCGAAGGTGACAACGGCAAGATCCACCGTCTGGAAGACTGGGGCCGCCGTCAACTGGCTTACCCGATCAACAAGATCCACAAGGCTCATTACGTACTGATGAACGTCGAGTGCAGCAATGAAGCCCTGGACGAGCTGTCCAACCTGTTCCGCTTCAACGATGCCGTCATCCGTAACATGGTTGTCCGCATGAAAGAAGCCGTAACTGGTGTTTCTCCCATCAAGGCTGCTGAAGCTCGCGAAGACCGTAAGGCTCCTCGTCGTGAAGCGCCTAAGCGTGAAGAGAAAGCTGAAGAAGCTCCCGCTGAAGCTGCAGCAGAATCTGCTGCCGAGTAAGCGTTCACCGCACAGATAGATATCAGGAGAAATTAAATGGCTCGTTTTTTCCGTCGCAGAAAGTTCTGCCGTTTTACTGCCGAAGGTGTTACCGAGATCGATTACAAGGATCTGGACACGCTGAAGGGTTACATCACCGAAACCGGTAAGATCGTACCCAGCCGCATCACCGGCACTAAAGCTAAGTACCAGCGTCAGCTGGCGACCGCTATCAAGCGTGCTCGCTACATCGCGCTGTTGCCCTACACCGACGGCCACTAAGTCCAGGCCTTCCGTTAGGGAATAGATGTTTATGCGTGCGCTGGCCGAATACGCAATGCGCGGTCGGACGCAGGCGATAATCGCAACTGTATCTATCGCTTCATTGCCGCTGCTGTTTGTGGCACTCGAAGTGGAACAAGCCCGGCTTATGCTGGGTCTGGCAGCCACGGTATTGATGATACTCAGTGCTGCCATCGTCGGACTGGTTACCCTGCGAAGGGGCACCTCCGACGGCGTCGGATTGATGCTGTGGGCGCTGGCGCCCGCGCTGATCTGGCTGGTTTGGCGGGATCAAGCCTCACCAATGGTCACCCTGTTGGGGACCACCGCGCTAGCGGTTGTGTTGAGGCGCTCGGTTTCCTGGTCACAGACCTTGTCGGTGGCCACTGTGATAGCAGTGATCTTCAGTTTTCTGGTCGATTCACTGTTGCCCGAGCTGATCACTCAGGTGGATGAAGCGGCTGTTGTGCTGCTTGAGGCTCTGAAGAAGAGCAATCCACAGATGTCGATGCCGCTGGAGCCTGAGTGGCTGCGCGAATTGCTGTTAGGAGCAATCGTTGCAAGCTTCCTCGGCTCGTCATTAATCAGCCTGGCGATAGCGCGTTGGTGGCAGTCGAAACTCTACAACCCCGGTGGGTTTAAAGCAGAGTTTCATGGCTTGCGGTTGTCACCGCTGTTTGCAGCGGCTGGCCTGGCGGTGCTGTTACTGGGTAAGACTTTGCCCTTCGAAGCGGCCCGCTGGATACCGGTATTGATCACCCCGTTTGTGGTGGCAAGCATCGGTCTGATCCACGCGATTGTTGCGATTAAAAAGTTAAGTAGGTCCTGGCTGGTCGCCTTTTATTCGGTGATGATAATAGTCGGACCTTATCTGATAGCCTTGCTGATTATGCTGGCTGTAGCCGATAGCTTTATCGACTTCAGGAAGCATCTGAAAGCGAGAAGAACCTGAGCCAAGGCTCAGGGTAAACAAAAGAGGTTTGCGAGATGGAAGTCATTCTGCTCGAGAAAGTCGGCAAACTGGGCGGCCTGGGCGACAAAGTCAACGTCAAAGCCGGCTACGGCCGTAACTACCTGGTGCCTTACGGTAAAGCCGTACCGGCCACCAAGAGCAACATCGAAAGCTTTGAAGCGCGTCGCGCCGAGCTGGAAAAAGCCGCTGCTGAGAAGCTGGCTGCTGCTGAAGCCCGTGCTGAGAAGCTGAACGAACTGGAACTGACCATCGTAGCCAAAGCTGGCGACGAAGGTAAGCTGTTCGGTTCTATCGGCACCCGCGACATCGCCGATGCGATCGCCGCTGCTGGTGGTGACGCTGACAAGAGCGAAGTTCGTCTGCCGGAAGGTGTTCTGCGTAGCACTGGCGAGTACGAAATCGACGTTCAGCTGCACAGCGACGTTACTGCAGTCGTTAAACTGAACGTTACTGCCGAGTAAGGTAGACGTCGTTTGACGAGACGGGCTTTAGGGCTCGTCGACTAGCTCAAAAAGCACTGTCGGGTTGTCCCGATGGTGCTTTTTTGTTTCTGGGATAGATTGGCTAAATCGAGCTTTTATGTGGTTGTCGAAAATGGGCACAGCCAGTAAGCTGGTCCGTCTGAATCTGTACCCAATGTTCACTTCTTACCACCGGTCCGATTGCGAAGATGTCCGATACCGCCGAACTCGATAGCGCCCTGCAGCAAGCGAAAATTCCGCCCCATTCTACCGAAGCCGAGCAATCGGTACTGGGTGGGTTGATGCTGGATGACCGGGTCTGGGACGCGGTCAACGAGATTATCGTCGCCGATGACTTCTATCGTCCCGAACATCGGGTGATCTTCCGCACCATGGAGAAGCTGTTCAAGGCCGAGCAGCCGATCGATGTGGTGACCCTGTCCGAGGAGCTGGACCGTCACAAGGCACAGGACCAGGCCGGTGGTCTGGATTACCTGATCGATCTGGCCAAGAACACGCCCAGTACCTCCAACGTTCGCGCCTATGCCGAAATCGTCAAGGAGCGGGCAACGCTGCGTCGTTTGATCGGGATTGCCAACGAGATTGCCGATAGCGCCTTCAATACCGAAGGACGGGTCAGCGGCGATATTCTGGACGAAGCCGAGCGAAAGGTGTTGAAGATCGCCGAGGGTCGTGAGGCCGATGGCGGACCGCGTAGCGTCAACCCGTTGCTGGAAAGTGCACTGGATCGGATCGACGAGCTGTTCAACGCCGGTACCACCATGACCGGTGTGAGCACCGGCTTTACCGATCTCGATGGTATGACCTCCGGGCTACAAAGGTCGGATCTGGTGATCGTCGCGGCGCGTCCCTCAATGGGTAAAACCACCTTCGCTATGAACCTGGTGGAAAACGCCCTGATGGGGCAGGAAAAACCGGTGTTGGTGTTCAGCCTGGAGATGCCCGCTGAAGGTCTGGTTACGCGGATGTTGGCCTCCTTGGGGCGGATCGACCAAACCCGGGTTCGTGACGGTAAACTGGAAGAGGACGATTGGCCCAAGCTCACCACCGCGGTCAATATGCTCAAGGACAAGCCACTCTATATCGATGACACCTCCGGGGTTTCACCCAGCGAGATGCGCTCTCGGGCACGACGGATCTACCGCGATCACGGCTCGATGGGGATGATCATGGTTGACTACCTGCAGTTGATGTCGCTGAAGGGCCAGGTCGAGAGCCGGACCCAGGAGATCTCCGAGATATCCCGCTCTCTGAAGGCGCTGGCCAAGGAGATGGAATGTCCGGTGATCGCGCTGTCGCAGCTCAACCGTACTCTGGAAAACCGCCCCAACAAGCGTCCGGTCAACTCTGACCTGCGGGAATCCGGTGCGATCGAGCAGGATGCCGACGTGATCATGTTCATCTACCGGGACGAGGTCTACAACGAGGACTCCGAAGCCAAAGGCCAGGCCGAGATCATTATCGGTAAGCAGCGTAACGGTCCGATCGGAACCTGCCGTCTGGCGTTTATCGGTAAGCACTCCAAGTTCCAGGACCTGGCGCCGGATCACTATCAGGATTACGGCTAAGTGATCGCGCTTAAGCCGGGCTTATCCTAAGCTATTCGACAGCTGATAATTCTGCTGGGCCGCTAGCTTGACGAAACTACTGATTGAAGATGTAACCGCCGCTGACCTCGATCAGCTCACCGATTATTTTGTTATCGAGCAGGGCGTGCACCGCGCAGCTCATCCGGAACTGTTTACCGCTGTCGACTCGGCAGCGTTCAAGGATTTTCTGCTCCAAAGCCTGGATTCATCCACATCCTATCTTCGAATCGCCAAACGGCAGACCGAGATTGCCGGTTTTTTGTTTGTCGAAATCTACCAACACCATGGTTCGATCATTCGATTGCCGCGTAAGTTTGCCTGCGTTGAACTGATTTACGTGGACCCAGGTTATCGTCGCCAAGGGGTGGGTTCGGCGTTACTGAACGATGCCAAGCAGATAGCCCGCTTGGAAGGGGTCGATCGGGTAGAACTGGATGTGATGGCTTTCAACGGCGGGGCGCGAGACTTTTATGCCAACCAGGGATTTTCAGACCTGAGTTGCCGGATGGATACCAAGGTATAGCTCGCTGGCGCTTGACCGGGATTCGGATCAATTTTATTCGGCGCAAATTGTAATTATTCAGGGCTCTGATTATGATCTGTGCATTGGTCGGGGAGCCTGAGCATGTGCTTGCATCGGGCTGAGATAGCCACAGCTGAACCCGTTGAACCTGATCCAGAATAATTGGCGTAGGGAACCACCGGAGTTGCACCATCGATGCGATTCTAAGGTCTCCGATCCGCCTTTCTAAGAGACCTTCCCATGCCCCAGACTCCCATTACTTTGACGGTCGCCGGTTCGGATTCCGGTGGCGGTGCCGGTATTCAAGCCGATATCAAAGCGATCTCGGCCACCGGCGGATACGCCTGTTCTGTGATCACCGCATTGACGGCGCAGAACACGCTGGGTGTTACCGGGGTGATGCCGGTGCCCGAAGCCTTTATCAATCAACAGTTTGACGCGGTATTCTCCGACCTGGATATTTTGGCCGTTAAGATCGGCATGCTCGGCGATGCTGCGACTATTAAGGCGGTGGCTGCAGCGTTGGTTCGTTATCAGCCGAAATTCGTGGTACTGGATCCGGTAATGGTGGCCACCAGCGGCGATCTGCTGCTGGCCGAAGATGCCGTCGACACCCTGATCAACCAGTTATTGCCGTTGGCGGATGTGGTCACCCCAAATCTGCATGAAGCCCAGGCGTTGTTGGGGCTGCGCGGCGAGCCGCTGCCGCAGACTTCGGAACAGATGCAGCAGTATTGCCGGTCGCTGATGGCGCTGGGTTGTCGCTCGGTGTTGCTCAAAGGCGGGCATCAGGAGGGCGAGCGGGCGGAGGATTTCTGGATCTCTACTGATGGGATCCAGAGCTATTCCAGCGAGCGGGTGGATACCGACAACACCCACGGTACAGGCTGCACCCTTTCAGCCAGCATCGCCAGTTATCTGGCTCAGGGACTGCCGATGCCCCAGGCGATCGAGCAGGCCAAGGCCTATATCCACGGCGCCATCTGTCATGCCGATGAACTCAACATCGGGGCCGGCTCCGGACCGGTGCATCATTTCTATCGGCTTGCGCGCTGATGACCTTTGAGGTCGCCCTGCGCGAGGTCGGGCTGCACTATCAAGGGGCAGACCAGCCCCTGTTTGAGAACATTAACCTGACCCTGCCAGCGGGCAGCTGGAGCTGTCTGCTGGGTCGAAGCGGTTGTGGCAAAACCAGCCTGCTGCGGATGCTGGCCGGGCTGATCGAACCCGAGCATCGTTGCCAGGGGGAGATGGTGGATGGAAACGGCCAGCCGGTCATGGGACGGGTGGCGTACATGGCACAGCAGGATCTGCTGTTTCCGTGGCTGAGCGTGCTGGATAACGTCTGTCTTAAGGCTCGCGTTAACGGCGGTCGTGTCAGCCCGCAGGAGCGTCGTAAGGCCAGCGAACTGCTCGATCAACTGGGCATCGGCCACTGCGCCAAGCAACGCCCGGAGCAGCTGTCGGGCGGCATGCGCCAGCGAGTCGCGTTGGCGAGAACCCTGATGCAGGACACCCCGTTGGTGTTGATGGATGAGCCTTTCAGTGCGCTGGATGCGGTCACCCGGCACCGGCTGCAGGCGTTGGCGGTGGATGCACTGGCCGGTCGGACGGTGCTGCTGATCACCCATGATCCGCAGGAAGCCTTGCGACTGGGCGATCAGGTCTGGTTGTTCGAGAACCGGCGACTGATCCCGGTAGAAACGCCGTCCAGCCCGATACCCCGGCCGGTGGACAGTACCTTGGGGGACTATCAACAGCAGTTGCTCGATGCGATGCAGCAGGCTGACCTGCACCCTCATCCGGGCTCAGAGCCTTCCGACGGAGGTGATTATGCTCGGGTCTGATAACCGTTGGCGTATGGTCGCTCGACTGATGGTCACCACCCTGGTGCTGTTGGCCGGTTGGCAACTGGTGGTGGAACTGTTCGACATGCCGCCGTTTATCCTGCCGCCGCCGGGTTTGGTGTTCAGTAAACTCTTGGCCAATCCGCAGCTGTTGTGGGACCACAGTCTGATTACTCTGAGCGAGATCCTGCTGGGGCTGCTGCTGGGGTTGAGTATGGGCATTTCGCTGGCGTTGCTGATGCTGCTGTTCAACCCGGTTCGGAACTGGTTGCTGCCGGTGCTGGTGGCCAGCCAGGCGATCCCGGTGTTCGCGCTGGCGCCGATTCTGATGCTCTGGTTCGGTTACGGGATGAGCTCCAAGGTGGTGATGGCGGCGTTGATCATCTTTTTCCCGGTCTGCACCACTTGCTTTGACGGCCTGCGGCATACCCCGGCCGGTTATCTGGATCTGGCCAAAACCCTGGGCGCCAGCCCGCGCCAGATGCTCTGGCATGTGCGCCTGCCGGCAGCGTTGCCTACCCTGGCTTCGGGGGTACGGGTGGCGATGGTGGTGGCGCCGATCGGAGCGGTGGTGGGCGAGTGGGTTGGCTCCTCCGGTGGCTTGGGCTACCTGATGCTGCAGGCCAATGCGCGAATGCAGATTGCCGATATGTTTGCCGCCCTGTTTATCCTGGCGCTGTTCTCGATATCGCTCTATTACATCGCCGACTGGTTGCTGAAAAAGCTGATTCCCTGGCACCAGGAAAAACCTACCGAGCGCCAATACCTGGCCCGGGTCGAATAGCACTAACACAAGAACTAGCACTAGCTGCGGCAGCCCTGAGCGGATTGGCTGCCGCAACCTAACAGAACCCAGCTGCGCTGCCTGCAGCTGGTTGTGGTACTAACGAGGACGTTGTGATGAAAAAACTGATTGCTGTTTGCGCGCTGCTGCTGAGTCAGCCGGTGATGGCCGAAAAGGTCACCCTGATGCTGGACTGGTTCGTCAATCCGGACCATGGGCCGCTGATTGTGGCGCAACAGAAAGGCCTGTTCGAAGCGCAGGGGCTGGAGGTCGAGATCACCGAACCGGCCGACCCGAGCATGCCGCCGAAACTGGTGGCGGCGGGCCGGTTCGACCTGGCCGTGACCTACCAGCCGCAGTTGATTCGCGACGTGGTTGAAGGCCTGCCATTGACCCGTATTTCGACCCTGATTGCGACTCCGCTCAATACCCTGATGGTGCTGGATGGCAAGGGCTACAACAGCGTGGCGGATCTGAAGGGCAAGAAGATCGGCTTCCCGTTTGATGGCGGCCTGGTGGATGCCACCGTCGGTACCATGCTGCGTAACAATGGCCTGACCATCGACGATGTCGAGATGGTTAATGTCGGCTGGTCACTGTCAGCGTCGCTGGCGTCGGGTAAGGTCGATGCCATCTACGGTGCTTACCGCAACTTCGAGATGCATCAGCTGAGCATGGAAGGGTTCAAAGGTAAGGCCTTCTATATCGAAGAGGAGGGCGTGCCGCCCTACGATGAGCTGGTGGTGGTGGCCAACAGCAACAAGCTCGACAGAGACATGATTGCGCGCTTTAACCGCGCGGTGGAGCTGGCCACCCAGTACACCGTTAACCATCCGCAGGAAGCCTGGGAACTGTTCAAATCCTACGATGACGGCAACAAGCTCGATACCGAACTGAACCGCAACGCCTGGAAGGATACGCTGGTGCGCTTTGCGTTGCGTCCCCAAGCGGCGGACCTGGCCCGCTACGACAACTACGCCAAGTTCCTGCACGATCAGAAGGTGATCAGCAAGCTGCCCAAGGCGGCAGACTATATCGTTCAGTAACGGGAGTTAAGCATGAATCATCGCGATCTGATCGCCGGTTGTCAGCAGGATTGGGATCACTATATCCAGCACAATTTTGTCAAACAGCTCGGCCAGGGAACGTTGGATAAAGCCAGCTTCCAGCACTACCTGCAGCAGGATTATCTGTATCTGATCCACTACGCCCGTGCCTTCGGGCTGGCGGTGTTCAAGAGTGCCAATCCGGCCCAGATGCGTGCCAGCATGCCGTCACTCAGTGCGCTGGTCGAGCATGAGCTGACGCTGCATATCGACTACTGCAAAGACTGGGGACTCAGCGAAGAGGATCTGGTGGCGCTGCCCGAAGGGGTCGCCACCGTGGCTTACACCCGTTATCTGATCGATGCTGGCTTGCAGGGGGATCTGACCGATCTGTATGCGGCGCTGATTCCCTGTGCGCTGGGCTATGCCGAAGTGGGTCAGTACCTGACCCAACCGGGCAACGCTGTCCAAGCAGGCAATCCGTATGCGAACTGGATCGATATGTACGCCGGAGAGGAGTACCAGCAGGCGGCCTACGCCAGCGTCGAGTTTTTTGATCAGTTGCTGGCCGAGATCCCGGCGGACTCCGAACGAGCCCGACAGCTGCAGGGCCACTTCACCACGGCCACCCGGATGGAGATCGCTTTCTGGCAGCAGGGGCTGGATCGATCGCTGTAATCCCAGCGTCGATAGCGCTGATCGGTTGAAAAGAGCGAATCCGTTAAATGGGTTCGCTTTTTTGTACGCGATCAACCCGGCATTAAAATTGTCGGGTTGATCGTATCGTTAACAAAATACCGAAAGGAACGGTATTTTGATGCCGGGCTAATTGTGGGCCTGACCGGCACCACGAAGGCGTTTCACCAGGCTGACAATTGCCAGCATGATCACCCCGACGACAATACCGGCCAGCAGGTCGCCCAGCAGCCCGGGCAGGGGGTCGAGCAGGTGGTGAATCGCGTCGATGTTATGGCTGTACATGCCGCCACCGACCAGCAGCATGGCGATGGTGCCAATGATGCCGAGAATTCGGATGATCTGCGGTAGCGCCGCCACCATAAAATTGCCCAACCGGCGTAGGCCGCCAGCCATGGCGCCGTTCCCCTCAGCTCCCATCGACTCGGCCTTGTCGATCAGGTAGAAGCCGGCATCGTCCATCCGCACCAGCAGTGCCACCAGGCCGTAGACGCCGACGGTGGCCAGCAGCGAGATAAAGCTGACCACCAGAATCTGGATCGTCAGGCTCTGCTCGATCACGGTGCCCAGTGCCAGCACGATAATCTCAATCGACAGGATAAAGTCGGTACGGATCGCCGCCTTGATCTTTTTCTGTTCGCGCTCGTCCAGGGTTCCGTCGTCGTTGGCCCCCGGCTGTTGAGGGTCCTGATCCCCATCAGCGTGACCATGGGGGCTGATCCACTCATGAATCTTCTCGGCTCCCTCGAAGCAAAGGTAAGCGCCGCCGAGCAGCAGGATCGGCACGATCAGTCCCGGGGCAAAGGCGCTGAGCAGAAAGGCCAGCGGCAGGATGATCAGTTTGTTGATCGTCGAGCCCTTGGTGATCGCCCAGATGACTGGCAGCTCGCGGGAAGCCGGTGAGCCGACCGCTTTTTCGGCATTGACCGCCAGATCATCGCCGAGGATACCGGCGGTTTTCTTGGCCGCCACCTTGCTCATGGTGGCGGCGTCGTCGAGCAGTAGAGCAACGTCGTCGAGTATCGCGAACAGGCCGCTGGCCATGGTCTTCCTCCTTGAACTGGGATTGAGGGTTAGCTCAGAGTTTATTCAGCCTGTTTCACGAAACGATTTTTGAACCCTTCCGGGACCCGGACCACCTTGCGCTCGTCGTAGTCGAAGAACACGAAACCGGTTTTGACGTGGGCAATCTCAACCGCGGTGTCCTTGTTGCTGAGCAGGTAGAAGAAGTCGCAGCCGTACTTGTTGAAATCACTGACGGCGATATCGACCTGCAAGCGGTCACCGTGGAAGCCTTCGGCCTTATAGATGGTGGCCGAGTCGGTCATGATCAGGCCCCGTCCTTCGACATCCAGCTCGCTGTACTGGTAGCCCTTCAGAAACTGGACCCGGGCCTCGTGGACCAGCGACAGGATGCGGTCGTTGCTCAGGTGACCACCGTAGTTGATGTCGCTGATACGGATCGGCAGTTCGGTGCTGAAGATAAAGTGATCGGGCATCTCGATCTTGATACGGGCCATGTTGTTTCCTTACTTTGTGTCCTGTTGGGTTGAGATTACGCGATGGATCGCCTGGGTCAGCTGTTCAAGCTGCTCCGGACTGATGATGAACGGAGGCATGACGTAGACCAGTTTGCCGAAGGGGCGAACCCAGACTCCCTGGTCGACAAAGGCGCGCTGGATCGACGCCATCTGAACCGGCTGTTTCATTTCGACCACTCCGATCGCACCCAGCACCCGCACATCGGCGACGCTGTCGAGTTCGGCGCAGGGGGCCAAACCTTGTTGCAGTCCTGCTTCGATCCGCTCGACCCGCGGCTGCCAGGGGTCGCTCTGCAGCAGTTCCAGGCTGGCATTGGCGACCGAACAGGCCAGAGGATTGCCCATAAAGGTCGGGCCGTGCATAAAGCAGCCGGCGCCGCCGCTGGAGATAGTTTCGGCGATCTCGGTGCTGGTCAGGGTTGCGGCCAGGGTCATATAGCCACCGGTCAGGGCTTTGCCGAGGCAGAGAATGTCGGGGCTGATATCGGCGTGTTCGCAGGCGAACAGCTTGCCGCTACGGCCAAAGCCGGTGGCGATCTCATCGGCGATCAGCAGCAGGTTATAGCGATCGCAGAGTTCGCGGGCTCGCTGTAGATAGTCGGGGCGGTAAAAGCGCATGCCCCCGGCGCCCTGGACGATTGGCTCCAGAATCAACGCCGCCAGTTGCTGATGGTTCTGTTCCATCAACGTTTCCAGCGCCGCAATATCCTCATCGTTGTCGCTGCCGTCGAAACCCAAATGGGGAGCCGGTGCGAACAGGTGCTGCGGCAAGACACCGCTGAACAGCTCGTGCATGCCGTTGACCGGGTCGCAGACCGCCATCGCGCCGAAGGTGTCGCCGTGATAACCGTTGCGGATGGTCAGCAACCGGCACTTGTCGGACTGGCCACGCGCCTGCCAATACTGAATCGCCATCTTGATCGCCACTTCGACCGAGACCGAACCGGAATCGGCCAGAAACACCTTGTCCAACCCCTCGGGGCTCATCTCCACCAGCTTGCGGCTCAGCGAAATTGCCGGCTGATGGGTCAAGCCGCCGAACATCACGTGGGACATCGCTTCCAACTGTTCGCTCGCCGCGGCATTGAGCGTCGGGTGGTTGTAACCGTGGATGGTGGACCACCAGGAGGACATGCCGTCGATCAGTCGGCGACCGTCGCTAAGCTGAAGATAGACGCCGTCGGCACTGTCCACCGGGTAGGTCGGCAGCGGGTCGATCATGGAGGTGTAGGGGTGCCAGATATGTTGCTGATCGAATCGCAGATCGTCGTCGCTGATCGGGTGTGGCATAGATTGCAGGACTCTTGGGCGTGTTATGTGAAAAGATCCATGGCTATTAGAGCGTTAGCCGGGATGGGGTTCAAGCTGAAAGCGAGGGTGTACCCCCGCCACCAGGGGGGGCAGCAGCGGTCAGCCCCCGAGCAGCTCGATCTGGTAGCCGTCCGGGTCTTCCACAAACGCCAGCACCGTGCTGCCATGCTTCATTGGACCGGCTTCGCGGACCACGTTGCCGCCTTTGGCTTTGATCTTGTCGCAGGCGGCGTAGACGTCTTCCACTTCGATGGCGATATGGCCATAGGCCGAGCCCAGCTCGTAGCTGTCGGTATCCCAGTTGTGGGTCAGTTCCAGCACGGTGTGCTCCGCTTCATCGCCGTAGCCGAGGAAGGCGAGGGTAAAGCGACCGCTGTCAAAGTCCTTGCGCCGCAACAGCTGCATCCCCAGCAGTTCGGTATAAAACTCGATCGAACGATCCAGGTCGGTGACCCGTAGCATCGTGTGTAGTAAGCGCATTGCGTGATCCTCTTTGATCCCCGTCATTCTCGGGACTGGTGATAAACGCTATGCTAACGCTCTTTCGCCGGTCGGTCAGTAAACGCCGTTAACCGGTCTGCCGGTATCGTAGTCAGATCTGTACAGTCTGCGGAGCCACAGCTTATAATTTTGGCATTGATAAGCAGGGATAGAGAGTATGTTTCAAGATATGAGCAAAAAATTGAATGTATCGATGGAACCGATCAAAGAGCTGATGGAGATCCAGACCCGGATGCTTGAAAAGCTGACGGAGCAGCAGATCGAGTGCGCCAAAGCTTGCATGAACCAAACCATGTCCCAGACCCGGGAGCTGCAGAGCTGCGGCTCGGCGCAGGAGCTGATCGAACTGCAGAAGAAGTACACCCAGACCGTCGAAGCGACGCTGAAAAATGCCAGCAGCGAGAACCTGGAAACCTTCAATGAGGCCCGCGAGGCGATCGAGCGACTGACGCAAAATACCTTTGACGCCTTTGCCCCCAAAAAATAACCCCGCACTAACTTGCCCGGCGCCGCTGATACCCGCGCGGGCGAGCTTTGTTTGTTGAGAATGAAAGACGTGAAAATCGCATTGATTTACGGTTCAACGACCGGAAACACCGAGGATGTTGCTGAGAAAATTCAGGAGAACTTGGCCGGTCATGAGGTGCAGCTGTTCGATGTTGCCGATGCATCTCCCGCCGAGGCCTGTGTTTTCGACCGGATTATCATGGGAATTCCAACCTGGGACTACGGTGAAATCCAGTCTGAGTGGGAGGATGTCTGGGAAGATCTGGACGAGCTGGAGCTGAATGGCAAGCGGATCGCGTTGTTCGGCCTCGGCGATCAGATCGGCTACGGCGACTGGTTCCTCGATGCGATGGGCAAATTGCACGACAAGCTGGTCGAGGCCGGTGCCGAAATGGTCGGCTACTGGCCCAACGAAGGCTATGACTTCAGCGCATCGGTGGCGCTGACCCCCGACGGCAAGCAGTTTGTCGGGTTGGCGTTGGATGAAGACTGTCAGAGTGAGCTGACCGACGAGCGGGTCAGCAAATGGTGCAAACAGGTGCTGGCTGAATTCTGATGTCTAAGCCCGGACGCAGCGGCCTGAGCCGTATCTATCACGCGGCGATCTATTCGTGGCAGGGTTTCCGGGCGGCTTGGAAGCATGAGGCGGCCTTTCGTCAGGAGCTGATCCTGACGATTATCCTGTTGCCCATAGGCTACTGGATTGCGGCCGATGCGGCGGAGTTGGCTCTGCTCTATCTACCGGTCGGCTTGGTGCTGCTGATGGAACTGATGAACTCGGCTATCGAAGCGGTGGTGGATCGAGTTGGTGAAGAACGTCATCCCCTGTCGGGACGGGCCAAAGATATCGGTTCAGCGGCGGTTTTCCTTGCTCTGGTACTGTTGGCGGTGATCTGGGGCCTGGTGGCATTTAAGAACTGGCCGTTGTGGTAATCCCTAACGATTGAATCATTTGTGTCATGGCCTGTCTGAGGGGCAATGACTTTAACTGAAGGCGAAATAATGATCTCTATGACTCAACGCTGGACTCGATTCTGGCGCTCCTCTTTGTTGATGATGCTGACCCTGATGATCGGAGGTCTGGCACAGGCCGATTCGGCGACGCCGGAACAGGTGATCGACAGCAGCTACCAGTCGTTGCAGCGCCTGATCGATGACAAGGTGCTGGTGGCTGGTATGCCCGATGATGAGCTGCTGGCGCTGATGGAGAAAGAGCTGGGCCCGGTGGTGGATTTTCCCCGTATCGCCCGCAAGGTGATGGGTAAGCACGGCCGCAAGGCCAGCGAAGAACAGAAGCAAAACTTCGTCGGTATCTTCAAGCACTCTCTGGTCAAGACCTACAGTAAAGGGCTGGAAAATCTGGACCAGCTCAAAGAGGTCGAGATTGGCAAAGCCGTTTACGATAAGAAAAAGAAGCGCGCTAAGGTGCCTTCGGTCATCACCCTCAAGGACGGGCAGACCTTCCAGGTTCAATACGCGCTGTACCTGAATAAGGCCAAGGAGTGGAAGGTGGAGAACATCATCGCCGAAGGGATCAATATCGGCTTGGTGTTCCGCAACCAGTTCGCCCACTTTATGGAGCAGCACAAAGATGTTGGCAAGGTGATCGACAACTGGGCGATCGCGACGGCTGAGAAAGAAGAAGCTGACAAAGCCAAGGCCGACAGTTAAGCCTAAACGCCTAGCTAAAAAAATGCCGCACTTGTTGCGGCATTTTTTTTTGGGTGTCAGTCGGTCGATTTCCAGGATTATTGCTGGTCAAACACCAGGCTGAAGTTGACCGGAACCGTAAGTGAGATCACCGGTAGATTGGCGATCTTGCGTAGAGCCTCGATACCACCATCAAGGCCATAGTCCTGAGCTTTGAGTGCGATCGGTCGGGCGGTATTAACCTGCAGGCGGTTATCACCCAGCTTGAAGACATTGAGCGCCGCCGGAAGCGGCTTTTCGATTCCGAAGATGGACAGGCTCCCCTCTGCGTTGATTGCCAGGCGCTGTCCTGGCTTCAGGGCTTTGAGTTGAGTCGGATCGACCTTGACCCGGTAGCTGGCGGCGGGAAACTTGGGTGTATCAAACAGCATCGACTGCATCCGTTGATCGCGGATCTCGATACCGGTCTGAACCGATGCCAGATCCAATGTCAGCTCCGCTTCCCCGGCATCGCTGATGCGTCCTTCGTAGCGATTGAAGGTGTGAACTTCGTAGGCATGGTTCTTCTTGATCGAGGCGAAACTGAAACTGGAGTCATCCAGATTCAGGGTCCAGTCGGCGTAACTTAGGGTAGTAAAACTGCTCAGGCAAACGACGGCCAGGAGTGATTTCATCGGTTATTCCTTCAGGTTGTTATTTGGGATCGTTGACGCTGCTCGGATCGGTCAACGAACTTTCCGTAGCAACTGCCGGGGGCTTTGACCCGAAGCCTCCTAGAATCATAGTCAAAGCCGACCGATCTGCTGGGGCATTGCCGTTGCCGCTTAACGTTGTCGCTTAACAGGTTCCGTTCGATCCTGGCTGTCGGCCCCGCGGGACTGTGCTATTGATGTTAAAGTCGATGGTTTGTCGGTTTAAAGTATCCGCATGAGCAAGCTGGTCGAAAGAGGAGTCGTGATGGATTGGCAGCAGATAATCGAGTTCTGGTTTGAAGAGATCGAACCCTCAAAGCACTGGATCAAGGATGCTGAGTTTGATCAGCTGATCGACAACCGGTTTGGTGACGTGCACGCCGCCGCCGCGCAGGGTGAGCTCTATCGATGGCGGCAGGAACCCCGGGGTCGCCTAGCGGAGATCATTGTGTTGGATCAGTTCTCGCGCAATATTTACCGGGATCAGGCTGCCGCGTTCGGTTGTGATGCCCAGGCGCTGGTTCTGGCCCAGGAGGCGGTGGCTGTGGGGGATGATCAGCAGCTGGAACCAACACAGCGAACCTTTCTGTATATGCCCTTCATGCACAGCGAGTCGGCATTGATTCATCAACAGGCGGTTGAGCTGTTTCAGCAGCCGGGGCTGGAAGATAACTACTCGTTTGAGCTTAAACACAAAGAGATTATCGATCGCTTCGGCCGTTATCCGCACCGCAATGCGATTCTCGGGCGTGAGTCCAGTGCCGAGGAGCTTGAGTTTCTCACTCAGCCCGGCTCCTCGTTTTGATCCGGGCCGGTGTTGATTGGGATAACTTAGCTGCCGTAGGGTGCTGTCTTTAGATTTGGATCAATGCGGCGGTCCACTGGTGCTGTATTGTCGATAGGATCTGTGAAATCGCCGTAAATTGAAGCGGCTAAGGAACAAGGGCTTGCCATGAGTGAGAAAAAATACCGTTTGGTAACACGTAGTGACTTTGACGGTCTGGTTTGTGCGGTATTACTTAAGCATTTGAATTTGATTGATGAGATTACCTTTGTTCATCCCAAGGATATGCAGGACGGGTTGATCGAGATCGGGCCGAACGATATCACCACCAATCTGCCCTATGTGCCCGGCGCTCATCTGGTCTTTGATCACCATGAGTCTGAGACAGTGCGCAACGCGGCGGCAATCGACAACCATATTATCGAAGCCAAGGCACCTTCCGCGGCGCGGGTGGTCTGGCAGCACTACGGTGGGCATGATGCCTTTCCTGCGGTCTGGGATGAAATGATGGAAGCGGTCGATAAGGCCGACTCGGCCCAGTTCAGCCGTGAAGAGATACTGAATCCGCAGGGCTGGGTGCTGCTCAATTTCTTGATGGACTCGCGCACCGGGCTGGGACGTTTCCGCAACTTCCGCATCTCCAACTATCAACTGATGATGGAGCTGATCGATGCCTGCAAGGAGATGAGTATCGATCAGATTCTGCAACTCCCTGATGTGCAGGAGCGGGTGGAGCTGTTCCGCGAACACGAGCAGAACTTTGAGCAACAGTTACAACGTTGTGCCAAGGTCTATGACAACCTGGTGGTACTGGACCTTCGCGACCAGGAGACCATCTGGGCCGGCAACCGATTCATGATTTATGCGCTGTTCCCGCAGTGCAATATCTCGATCCATGTGCTCTGGGGGCTGAAGCAGCAGAACACCGTCTTTGCCACCGGCAAGTCGATCTTCGATCGGGGCTCGCGCACCAACATCGGTGAACTGATGCTGCACTATGGCGGCGGCGGTCATCACGCGGCGGGAACCTGTCAGGTGGCCAACGACGAGGCTGATCAGACCCTGAAAGCCTTGATCAAGTCGATAACCCTAGACGGCTGACATCAAGGACATCAAGCGAAGAAAAGCGGCTGGATAGGCCGCTTTTTTTTGCCGATTGAAAAATTATGGTCGTCTTTTTCAGGCGGGCTGCGTCTTACTGATCAACAGTAACCAAATCCTGAGGAAAACGATGCTCAAAGTGATCAGTTTCAAAATATGTCCGTTCGTCCAGCGGGTGACCGCGCTGCTGGAAGCCAAGCAGATTCCTTACCAGGTGGAATACATCAGCCTGAGCGACAAACCCCAATGGTTCTTGGAGATCTCACCCAATGGCCAGGTGCCGCTGCTGGTGACGGAGTCCGGTAGCGTTTTGTTCGAATCCGATGCGATCGTCGAGTATCTGGAGGAGGCTTACCCGGCCTTGCAGCCAGAGCTTGGGTCCGAACAGCGAGCCTTGGATCGGGCCTGGAGTTATCTGGCCAGCAAACACTACCTGGTCCAGTGCAGCGCTCAACGCAGCCCGGATTCGGATACGCTGGTTGAGCGCCGGGCCAAGTTGGACAGCGCGTTCAGTAAAGTGGATCTAGCGCTCGCTGATTGCCCTTACTTTAACGGCACGGCCTTGAGCATGGTGGATATCGCCTGGCTGCCCCTGCTGCACCGGGCCGCGGTGATCGAACAGCGTAGCGGTTATGATTTTTTGTCAGGGTTCCCAAAGGTCAAACACTGGCAACAGGCGCTACTGGCCACCGGGCTGGCCGAGAAGTCGGTTTCGGCGGACTTTGACGACCGCTTCAGCGAGTTCTATCTTTCCGATCAGACCCTGTTAGGCCGTGGCGAGAACTGCAACTCGAATGAAAGCGACCAAGCCTGTGCCAACAGCAGCTGTTGCTAGCCATCGTGGTCGTAACAAGGCCAAGGGTGAGGCTTGGCTGTCGGGCTTGGCATTATTTGGATAGGGGAGCGTTGTGACGATCGA
This sequence comes from Motiliproteus coralliicola, assembly GCF_003345655.1. Taxonomy (GTDB): domain Bacteria; phylum Pseudomonadota; class Gammaproteobacteria; order Pseudomonadales; family Balneatricaceae; genus Motiliproteus; species Motiliproteus coralliicola. Next base: position 1,250,108 of record NZ_QQOH01000001.1, on the reverse strand, counting down.
ACAGATCTGGCAAGAGTACAGCGCCAGCCTGAAGCGGCTGTTGCAATCGAAAGTGGCCAACCCGGCCGATGTCGATGATCTGCTGCAGGAGGTCTTGATCAAGACCCATCAACAGATCGCTGGCCTGCGCGGTGCCGATCGGTTGAAACCCTGGCTCTACACCCTGACACGGAATGTGGTGATCGACTTCTATCGCCGTCGAGGCCGCCAGAACGCTTGGCTGGCTGATGAGCCGCAGGCCGGAGAACAGCGGAGCGAAGGGCTGTGGTTTGATAACGAACCGGTTGCGTTACAACAGCTGGGTGACTGCGTAAAACCCTTTATCGATGGTCTGGATGCGGAGGCGGCAGCGTTGCTGCGAGCGGTTGATATCGATGGGCGCTCGCAAAAAGCGTTGGCCGAGGAGCTGGGGGTCAGTTACTCGACCCTGAAGTCTCGTGTCCAACGGGCCCGGCTGCAGCTGAGACAGTTGTTTGAGGGTTGCTGTGCGATGGAGCTGGACCACCGCGGCAATCTGATCGGTTACCAGCCGCACCAGCGGGAGTGTCGATGCTGTTGATCATCGCCCGATGCAGGATGTGCGGTATTGCCTAGAGTGAAAAGGCTGGGCCAGGCCCAGCCTGATGGCTGCCGGCTTCAGCTATAGGCGCCTGAGGCGTAATGCAGCTCGTAGCTGTGGCTGTAGATCTCCAGAATATTGCCGAACGGGTCTTCCATATAGATCATCCGGAAAGGTTTTTCGCCGGGATAATAGTATCGGGGTGCCGCCATCCGTTTCTTACCGCCGGCGGCGACGATCTTTTCAGCCAAACCTTCCACATCCGGATCCTGGACACAGAAGTGGAAGATACCGGTCTTCCAGTACTCGAAGTTGTTTTCAGGCTTCTGCTGATTGTTGAATTGAAACAGCTCGACGCCGATCCGGTCACCGGTGGACAGGTGGGCGATCTTGAATGACTCCCAGTTCGGGCCGAACACATCGGTACACATCTGACCGATGGCGCTGTCATCCTCGATGATCTCGGTAGGCTCCATGATCAGGTACCAGCCCAGCACCTCGGTGTAGAACTTCACCGCCGCTTCCAGATCCGGAACAGAAATACCGATATGGGAAAAAGTACGCGGGTAGGGGGCTTGATTCGGTTGTGGCTTGATTGGCTGAGTCATCTGCGAGTCTCCATCGGGTTGGGATACGAGCAGTGTATGGAGTGGGCATGCTAATATGAAATTATCATTAATGATCTATTTGATAATTTTAAATTATGATAAGTCCGATCCTGCTGCGTACTTTTGTTGAGTTGGTCGATACTCAGCACTTCACCCGCACCGCCGAGCAGCTGCATATGACCCAACCCGGCGTCAGTCAGCATATTAAGAAGTTGGAGCAGCAGTTAGGTGCCGCATTGCTGGCCAGGTACGGCAAGTCTTTCGAGCTGACCGAGGCGGGGCAGCGCCTGTACGACTACGCGCAAAACCAGGTCGAGGCGGAAACGCAATTACGAGAATCGATCGTCGGCGATAATCCTGAAGCCGGAGCGTTGCAACTGGCCTGCTCGGGTGCCATGGCACTGCGGCTGTATCCGGCGTTACTGGCGTTGCAGCAACGCTACCCAGCCCTACAGGTCAATCTAGAGGCGGCACCGAACCAGGCGATCATCGAACGGATTAAAGCCAATCAAACCGATCTTGGCATCGTCAGCCAACCCTGTTCCGACCCTGTGATGACTCAACAGAGGCTGGGGCAGGACCTGCTTTGTCTGGTGCTTCCGGCCAGTACGGTACCCGATCAGTCCAAGCCTGATTGGGAGCTGTTGTTGAGGTTAGGGTTTATCAACCATCCGGATGGTCACCACTATGCTTCCCAGCTGCTGGAAGCCAATTTTGCGTCGCACTATGTGGGCATGGATTCGCTACCCCAGAGCGGCTATATCAACCAACTGAGTCAGATCCTACTGCCGGTTTCGATGGGACTGGGATTCACCGTGCTTCCCCAGTCGGCGGTGGCTGTCTTTCCTTACCCGGAACAACTAACTATCGCTTCGCTAGATCAGCCGGTGTCGGAATCAATCTATCTGCTTCACAAGAAACACCGACCATTACCCCAGCGTTATCAGTTGATTACCGAGTTGTTAGCCTCGGAGTGGCAGTAGGGTGGCGGGCAGGTTACTCTGCCTTTTTTCATTATCTGAGCAGGATCATGGACCCGATATTCACTGGTTTACCGGTTGCCCTGGCCGCTGTGGTTGTGTTTTGGCTCTATCGCAGAGAACGCAAAAAGCGCCGTCAGCAGCTGATCGATGAGTTTCGCTTTCCACCCAGTATCGCCGTTAAGCTGACCGAGAAATACCCTCAGTTGTCGGAGCAGGATGTGGAGTACGTGTTCTGCGGTCTGCGGGAGTATTTCCATCTGTGTAATCTGGCCGGTAAACGGATGGTGTCGATGCCGTCGCAGGTTGTCGATGTCGCTTGGCACGAATTTATTCTGTTTACCCGCAAATACGAGTATTTCTGCGGTAAGGCGTTGGGACGGTTCCTTCATCACACCCCAGCCGAAGCAATGCGTACCCCAACCGATGCCCAGCAGGGGCTGAAGCTGGCCTGGAAGCTCTCCTGCCAGCGTGAAGGTATGGCGCCGAAAGCGGCCAACCGATTGCCGTTGCTGTTTGCTATCGATCAACAGCTCAACATTGACGATGGGTTCAAGTACGCGCTCGACTGCAAGAAGACAAGCGGGGATTACTATTGCGCCGGGCATATCGGTTGCGGCGGAGGTTGCGGCGGAGGCGGTGACAGCGATTCTTCGGGCTGTGGCGGCGGTTGCGGTGGCGATTAAGGCGATGTTTCAAATGAGCTTGCCCCGTTGAACGAGACCATCCCTTCAGAGTGAGACTGATGCGGACTGATCCGGTCTGATGAGTGGTGCGTAAACTGGTAAAACCGGTCTGAAAGTCAGGCCTCCGGTCTAGACTTAGCTAGGACCGGTTCGAACCTTCGCTTGCGCCTTTCAGATCAGGAGTAGCTCCCCCTTGGCCAGAGAAACACCTCTACCCACCCACCGTGCGCGGCGGCTGATGAAGCTGGGCCGGCTTGTTGGCGGGCTGGCAGGCGGTATGATCCGAGAAGGGGCCAATAACCTGCTGTCCGGTAAGCCGTTGCATCCCCGCGAATTGCTGCTGACCCCGGGGAATGCCAAGCAGGTAGCGGATCGGCTGTCGGAAATGCGCGGAGCCGCGATGAAAGTGGGTCAGCTGCTGTCGATGGAAGCGGGAGATTACCTGCCGCCGGAGTTGACCCAGATCCTCTCCAGTCTGCGTGAGAATGCCCACAGCATGCCCTTGGGGCAGGTCGCCCTGGTGATGCAAAACGCCTGGGGCCGGGGGTGGGAAGAGGCGTTCGATCGTTTCTCGTTTACCCCATTGGCGGCGGCGTCGATCGGCCAAGTCCACGAAGCGTTGACCAAAGAGGGGCAGCATCTGGCGATCAAGATCCAGTACCCCGGTGTGCGCCAGAGTATCGACAGCGATGTCGATAATGTGTCGACCCTGTTCAATCTGCTGCGCCTGGTCCCCAAAGATTTCGATTTGTCTCCCTTGTTGGAGGAAGCCAAACGCCAGCTGCATCTGGAAGCGGACTACTGCGTGGAGGCGCAGCAACTGAATGCTTACCGGCGTCTGCTGGCAGACAGTCCAGAGTTTGTGATGCCCGAAGTGGTAGCCGAGCGAACCACCCAAGAAGTGCTTTGCATGACCTACCTCGAAGGGATGCCGATTGAGCAGCTGGCCGGCGCATCGGCAGAGGTGCGCAACCGGGTGGCCAGCCAGCTGGCCGAACTGGTGCTGAGGGAGCTGTTTGACTGGGGTTTGGTGCAGACCGATTCCAATTTCGGCAACTTCCGTTATCAGGCGGAGCAGGAGCGGATCGGGCTGCTCGACTTCGGCGCCACCCGGGCCTACAGCCGAGACTTTATCGAGCGCCTGCGCCGCCTGATGAGAGCGGCTCGCGCCGGTGATTTGCAGCAGATAGAAACCCATGCCGCTGAACTGGGCTACCTGCGCGCCGATGAGGCCCAAGTCTACCGACGTGGCCTGAGCCAGATGATCAACACCGTCGCCGAGCCGTTTCGACATCAAGGACCCTATGACTTTGCCGCGTCGGATCTGTCTCAGCGGGTGGCCGATATCGCCATCGACCTACGGGTCCAACAACGCTATCTGCACCTGCCGCCGACCGATGTGCTGTTCCTGCACCGCAAGATTGCCGGCACCTATCTGCTCTGTGCCCGACTACGGGCGCAGGTGGATGTGAGTGGATTGGTGGAGCGCTATCTCGAGTCGCCAACCAGACTGCCGGAAGGCTCGACCACTTAAGCCACTTAAGCGGCTTGGTCGTGAAACCAGAAACTGGATGCCCGATCGGCCTTGTCTAACAGCTCCAGCAGCTTGGCGTGGCTGTTGGACTGCTCGGCACTGTTATCCCGACACCAACTGCACAGGGTTCGAACAAAGATACTGGTCAGGACTATCTCTTCGATCTGCCGCCGCCGACCACCGGTATGCAGCCCGGCGGCATCACGCCACAGCTGTACCAGCTGCGACAGGTCAAAAATCATCGGTACCCAGTGGTGCACGTGGGGCGGATGCAGTTTGGCGCCTAGCATCTGGGCGCTGAGCCGATGGTAGGGTGCCAGCGCCTCGAACCAGCGCCAGACAATCAGCTCCAGGCGGGATTTAACCGGCAGCGACTGCATCTCATCGTCCAGTTCGACCAACATTGCCTCCAGCGCCCGGGCAAACCAGGCATTGGCGATGGCGTTGGTATCGGGGTAATGCTGGCGGATGGCGTTGATGCTGGTGTCGCAATGGTTGGCCAGATCGGTCAGGTTGAAGTCGTACCAGTTGTCCTGTTGTTGGGCGAGATCGAGGGCGGCGTCGAGGATTTGGTCGGCGGTGAGTTCGGAAGAGGTAGGGGGCGTGGTTTTGGGGGTGTTTGATTCGTTCATGGTGGTGTCCATCGGCTGGGGCTGATGGGATTTGGCTAGGTTTGGTCTAGCATTGAGTCTAATTGAAGTATAGGGGTCTTTAAGTTGCTCTGTTCGAGTTGAAGTTGTTCTGGGTTGCTGAGTTTTGATGAGGTTATTTGTTGCGCTTTCCCAAGCGCGTTCATTTCTTTTGCGCGGGCAAAAGAAACCGAACCAAAGAAAAGCCGCCCCACTTGCTTGGTCAGCTTCGCTGACTTCGTTGCGCGTTGAACTGTCAGATGGGCTGCGACGGAAACTCACTCGCTACGCTCCCTCAAACAGCCGTCTCCGCTGATCCATCTGTCAGCCCAATGCTCACCGGCGCAAAAGGGGGTGGGGAGTTTATCCTGCAAGTTTGGAGTGTTCTTTCGGCTGGCACGGTTTCAACCGCCCTTGACGCAGCCGAGCATTGGCTTTGAAAATGGATCAGCACCGATTACTGTCTGAGGCCGAAGGCCGAGTTCAATCGGTGCCTATTTTCGAAGGCAACGCGCAGGGCATCGGCGAAGCCGACAAGTCATTGGGCTAGGCGTTTTCTTGCTTCGTTCTTTGTCGCTATGCACAAAGAATGAAGGCGCTCGGGGGAGCGAAATATAGGTTGCCGGGAGGGAGCTCCGTAACAGAAAGCTTCTTTATTTATTGCTTGGTTTTACATGAACAGATAAATCATTCTGGTTTTTAATATCTAATTAAAATCAGGAATTAAAGTTGGATTTATATAAACGCCTTTCTCATATATTTTTGATTTTATAGTTGCTATACAAGTTAGAGCATTCATTAATGAATTTTCAGAAAAATCTCCAGGAGCGGGTATAGACTCTAAAATAGCTTTTCCTGATAGGCCATAGACTATTATGCTTAGTTTTCCATCAATGCTATTTGATGAAGCTGCTGCACCAATAGCGAATAGGCTTCCTAGATTAACATCTTTATCATTAGTTGTTATTTCAGCCTTTATCCTAAGTAATATACCTATTTTTTGGGGTTTTCCTTTATTGTTTGTTGTGATATTTAAATAGCTAATATGATCTTGAAGAAAAATAACTTTCTTGTTTGCCCCTGCTATTTTGCTAGCTAGGTAGGATACTTCTCCACTGTCTTTTTCTAAATAAACATTAATCATAACTTCATGGTTGCAAAGCCTATCTAAAATAGTATTTGACTTTGCCTGCCGTTGGGCCGCAGTTAACGGTTTTTTTGCATCTAGTTGTTTTGAATGGGAAGGGGAAGCACTTTTGCTGGGGGTTTCTTGGGTAGTAGATGGTAAATCATCAGATATATAATTAGGGGCAGGCCCCCCTCCGCCACCTGAAAATTCAGGTACTCCTGTATTAATGTTTAAATCAGATGATTCCATAAATACTTGCGGATCTAGTAAATCCTTTTTCATAATTAATCCTGCTAATTCTTCTATTATTTGAATAAGATATTATTATCTTTATTTAATATAGAATAAAATATTGAGAAATCAAGAATGTTTTTTTATGGAATATCTTTATTGATAAGTGCTTGATTTAAAATATATTTCTGTTTCTTATATGGGTTCTGCATTAATGGAGAAGGCAAAGGTGCAGTTTTTACACAATCAAGGTCGTTAAATTAAGAATAAAAACGCCACCCGAAGGTGGCGCTTTAGTCTAGCTAACTAATCAGCCCAAATCACAAGGCCGCAATTTTATCGTACTGCTCCTGCAACTTCGCACTGGCTCCCTTAGCGTCTTCCAGCTTAGTCCGCTCCTTGGCAACCACAGCCTCCGGCGCATTATCAACAAACTTACTGTTACCCAGTTTGCCTTCGACCTGCTTGATTAGCTTACCGAGCTTATCCAGCTCCTTCTGCAGACGGGCCAGCTCGGCGTCTTTGTCGATCAGACCGGCCATCGGCACCAGCACTTCCATCTCGCCAACCAGTTGGGTGGCGGCCAGCGGGGCTTCGCCTTCCAGCCATTGGGCGGAGGAGAGGTTGGCCAGCTTGGTCAGGAACTGACGGTTGGCGTCCAGACGGGCCTGGTCGTCGGCATTGGGGCCGTTGAACAGGACGTCGATATGCTTGGCCGGGGAGATATTCATCTCGCCGCGGATGTTACGGATACCGACGATGGTGCCCTTGAGCCACTCGATGTCAGCTTCGGCCTGTTCGTCGATCTTGCTCAGATCGGCGAGCGGGAAGGCCTGCTGCATGATGGTGTCACCGGACTTGCCCGCCAGCGGCGCCAGGCGCTGCCAGATCTCTTCGGTGATGTAGGGCATGAACGGGTGCGCCAGACGCAAGGCCGCTTCCAGCACCCGGACTAGGGTGCGACGGGTGCCGCGCAGCTGGGCCTCGGTGGCGTTCTCGTCCCACAGAACCGGCTTGGACAGTTCCAGGTACCAGTCGCAGTATTCGTTCCAGACGAATTCGAAGATCGCCTGTGAGGCGAGGTCGAAGCGGAATTCAGCCATCGCTTTCTCGACCTGCTGCTCGGTACGCTGCAGGCGGGAGATGATCCAGCGATCGGCCAGGCTCAGCTCCAGCTCACCGCCGTTCTGGCCGCAGTCCAGCGCGCCGATAGCGTTGCCATTGTCGTCCTGCTGCTCGGTGTTCATCAGCACGTAACGGGCGGCGTTCCAGATCTTGTTGCAGAAGTTGCGGTAGCCTTCCATCCGACCCATGTCGAACTTGATGTCGCGGCCGGTGGAGGCCAGCGAGCAGAAGGTGAAGCGCAGCGCATCGGTGCCGTAGGAGGCGATCCCTTCCGGGAACTCCTTGCGGGTCTGCTTCTCGATCTTGGCGGCCAGCTGCGGCTGCATCATGTTGGCGGTACGCTTGCTGACCAGCGACTCCAGGTCGATACCGTCGATCAGGTCGAGCGGATCCAGCACGTTACCCTTGGACTTGGACATCTTGTGACCGTGGGAGTCACGTACCAGGCCGTGGACGTAGACATACTTGAACGGCACCTGGGGGGTGCCATCGTCATTTTTGATGAAGTGCAGCGTCATCATGATCATCCGGGCGACCCAGAAGAAGATGATGTCGAAACCGGTGACCAGCACGTCGGTAGAGTGGAAGTGCTTCAGCGCGTCGGTGTTTTCCGGCCAGCCCAGGGTGGAGAAGGTCCATAGAGCTGAGCTGAACCAGGTGTCGAGTACGTCGTCGTCCTGGCGTAGCGCGACGTCGTCGCCGAGATTATTGTCGCGGCGGACTTCGGCTTCGTCACGGCCAACGTAAACGTTACCGGCATCGTCGTACCAGGCCGGAATCCGGTGGCCCCACCACAGCTGACGGGAGATACACCAGTCCTGGATATCGCGCATCCAGGCGAAGTACATGTTTTCGTACTGCTTCGGTACGAACTGGATGTCGCCGTTCTCAACCGCCTCGATCGCCGGCTTGGCCAGCTCCTTGGCGCTGACGTACCACTGGTCGGTCAGCCAGGGTTCGATGACGGCACCGGAACGGTCACCCTTGGGCACCTTGAGGGCGTGATCATCGACTTTCTCGAGCAGGCCGAGCTGGTCGAATTCGGCAACAATTTGCTTACGGGCGACGAAACGGTCCAGACCGGCGTAGTTCTGCGGCAGGCTGCCGTCGAGTTCGCTGTTGTGGGTGCCGTCGATATTGAATACTTCAGCCTGGGCCAGCACGGCGGCGTCGCGGTCGAGCACGTTGATCAGCGGCAGGTTGTGGCGCTTGCCGACTTCGTAGTCGTTGAAGTCGTGGGCCGGGGTGATCTTAACGCAGCCGGTGCCGAACTCACGGTCGACGTAGTCGTCGGCGACGATCGGGATACGGCGGTTGACCAGCGGCAGGGTGACAAACTTGCCGATCAGGGCCTGGTAGCGCTCATCTTCCGGGTGCACTGCGACGGCGGAGTCACCGAGCATGGTTTCCGGACGGGTGGTGGCGACGATGATGTGATCGGCGCCTTCGCTGGTGGTTTCACCGTCGGCCAGCGGGTAACGGAAGTGCCACAGGTTGCCCTTCTCGTCGATGTTTTCGACTTCCAGGTCGGAGATCGCGGTGTGGAATTTCGGATCCCAGTTAACCAGGCGCTTGCCGCGGTAGATCAGGCCGTCCTGATGCAGGCGAACGAAAGCTTCCTTAACCGCTTCGCTCAGACCATCGTCCATGGTGAAGCGCTCGCGGGTCCAGTCGACCGAGGAACCCAGACGACGGATCTGGTTGGTGATGGTACCGCCGGACTCTTCTTTCCACTCCCAGATCTTGTCGATAAAGGCGTCACGGCCGAGATCGTGACGGCTGACGCCCTGGGCGCCCAGTTGACGCTCAACCACCATCTGGGTGGCGATACCGGCATGGTCGCAGCCCGGTTGCCACAGGGTGTTATGTCCCTTCATCCGGTGGTAACGGATCAGGCTGTCCATGATCGCGTTGTTGAAGCCATGGCCCATGTGCAGGCTACCGGTCACGTTCGGCGGCGGGATCATGATGCAGTAGGGATCACCGGAGCCGGATGGTTTGAAGTAGCCGTTCTGTTCCCATTTCTGGTACCAGGTGCGTTCGATCGCGTGGGGGTTGTAGGTCTTTTCCATGGCGGTCTTAATTGGACTCGTAATAACGGTTAATACTCGGGTTGGCGGTTAGCCAAAATCTGAGCCTGGCAAGCGGGCATCTACTAGCCTCGCCGGCGGGCGAATCGGTCGATTATACACAGGCGCATAGTTAAGGGGGAGGGCGCAGTGGGGCGATTAAGAGCAGCGTTGTAGCCGCTTTCACGACTCGCCCCCGGACAGATCAGTTTGGATGTTGACGAGGCTCAGTCGTCGGTCAAACCTTTGATAAAGGACTTGGTGCCTTCCCAGGCATCTTTACCGGCTTCGACGGTTTTTTCAGCGCCGACCTCGGCCAGACAGGCGCCCCGTTTGGCGACGCATTTTGAGGTACAGCCTGCCACGGCGGCATCGTCACCGAGATGTTTAACGTCGCAGCTCTTTTCGCAGATCTGGTACTTGAAGCTGCAGTCGGCCTGGGCGGTAACGGAGAATAGGGCAGTAAAGAATAGAGCGGTCAGTAGTTTAACTTTCACGTTTGAGCCTTTTGCTGTTGCCAGGGATACGTTATCAGAGACGGGTCTAACCGTAACCAGCGGCAGATTAAGCCAAGATGAACGGTATTATATCGCGCCGCCGTACAGGATAAAGCCATCCCGAGAAACAGAAGGGTTGCATCCGAGTGATTGGTCGCGCGGATTGTTGATTGATCGAATTTTGATCCCATCAATAGAAATCGGTTGGGCTTGGGCGCAGAGGGCGCTATGATGCGCCTCCATTCGATTAACAGCTCCAACAGTGGTGATCCCATGAGCCAGCTTGGCAACGATCCGCAACAGAACTACCGTCTTTTCCTCGAAACCATTCAGCAGACCGGCAAGGTCTGGGGTGTGACCAACGACGACGGTTGGATCATTTGTGACTCGGAAGAGTTCGAGGACACCGATGTAATCCCTTTCTGGTCCGACAAGGCGGATGCCCAGGCGCAATGCTGTGACGAGTGGGCCAAGTTTGAACCCCAGTCGATCGACCTGGTCAGCTTTGTCGAGCGCTGGCTGCCGGGCATGGCCGAGGATGGAGTGCTACTGGGTCCGAACTGGAACAGCGACATGACCGGGCTGGAGATTGAACCGGCCGAACTGGCCGACGAGCTGCTCGACGAGGCGTAATCGAGGAATTGTAATCGACAACGCATTACTCGCGTCGCTAGCTATAAGCCGAAGCAACCGCTTCGGCTTTTTTGTGTCTGGAAACTGGGTTCATGTTTTGGCGTCATCGCCATGGCAGCGACTAAGCTGATCAGTGATCAGGACGAACTACCGAGTTTGGTAAGTTTTTAGACAACAATGTTTGATCGCGAGGGAGGAGGATCGATGGGAAGCTATTCGGAAGCCTGCGAGCGCAACAAGGGAGTGATTCTGGAACTGCTGCTGGAGCAGTTTGCCGATAGGCGCCGGGTGCTGGAGATCGGCTCGGGTACCGGCCAGCACGCGTCCTATTTCAGTCGGTCGTTATCCTGGTTGGAGTGGCTGCCGACCGATCATCCCGGTCAATTGGTCGATCTCAAAGATAATCTGGGCCGCCAGCCGGCGGAAAATCTGGCCCCACCCCGGCCGCTGGATGTGGCCTGGCAGGATTGGTCGATCGATCCAGTCGATGCCGTCTTCACCGCCAATACCTTCCACATCATTTCCTGGGGGCAGCTTGAGCGCTTGTTTACCGGTGTTGGTCGGGTACTGGAGGATGGGGGGAAGCTGGCGGTCTATGGCCCGTTTCGCTACCAAGACGGCTACACCAGCGCCAGCAATGCCGAATTCGATCAGTGGTTGAGACAGCGGGACCCGGCCAGCGGGATTCGAGATTTTGAAGCGGTCGACCGGCTGGCTGAGGCGCAGGGACTGCAGCTGGTATTGGATCAATCGATGCCGGCGAATAATCAGCTGCTGCTGTGGCAGCGACGGGGCTGAACCCTGTTTACTGCGGATTCAGCCTTTGCGGCGCATGTCGTTCATATGGATCTCGTAGCCCTGGCCTTGATAACGGCGGTAGTTGGCCCGGGTGGCCTCGAGGATCTCGGGTTGCTGAACCACGATCTCGATGGTGCGGTTGAACTCCAACGCCAACTCATCGATCTCCAGGGCCAGATTGACGAACACTTCGCGGTGGTCCGGTTTGCTGTCGCCGTAGCCGATCTCGATCGGTGAGTTTAAACCGGCTGCCAGCAGACTGTGGGGCAGGAAGGCCTCCGGCCGGTAATCCCATAGCCATTCGTCAAGCTGACGTGCTTGGGTTTCGTCATTGGTCCGAATGTAGATCCGGTGGCCCAGGGCCACCACCTTCTCCAACACCTTGCAGAGAAAGCGGCGGCGGGCGTCCGGATCTTCGGTCGGCAGGACGTAGAAGTCGCTGCGTTTCATCGGCTTAGCTATCGCTCCCCGATTCGTTGTCATCGCCGTCGGCGCGATCGATCAGGTATTGAGTCAATAGCGGCACGCAGCGACCGGTGGCGCCTTTCTGCTTACCACTGACCCAAGCGGTGCCGGCGATATCCAGATGCGCCCAGGCGAACTCCTTGGTGAAGCGTGACAGGAAGCAGGCGGCAGTGATGGTGCCAGCCGGCCGACCGCCGATGTTGGCCATGTCGGCGAAGTTGGAGTCCAGCTGCTCCTGATAGTCGTCCCACAGCGGCAGACGCCAGGCTTTATCGTTGGTGTACTCTCCGGCTCCCAGCAGCTGCTCGGCCAACTGGTCGTTGTTGGACAGCAGACCGCTGGCCTTGTGACCCAGCGCGATGATACAGGCGCCGGTCAGGGTCGCGATGTCGATCACGCTGACCGGCTGGAACCGCTCGGCATAGGTCAGCGCATCGCACAGCACCAGTCGACCTTCGGCGTCGGTGTTGAGAATTTCGACGGTCTGGCCAGACAGGGTGGTAACGATGTCACCGGGCTTGGTGGCCACGCCGCTGGGCATGTTTTCGGCGGCGGCGATCACGGCGACGACGTTAAGCTCCAGTCCCAGCTCGGCCACGGCGGTCATGGTGCCCATCACACTGGCGGCGCCGCACATGTCGTACTTCATCTCGTCCATCGCTTCGCCCGGCTTCAGGCTGATGCCGCCGGAATCGAAGGTGATGCCCTTGCCGACTAATACGTGGGGGCGGTCGTTCTCGCCAGCGCCGCGGTACTGCAATACGATCAGCTTGGCTGGTTGCTCCGAGCCGGCTGATACCGACAGCAGTGAGCCCATGCCCAGAGTCCGCATCTCGGCTTCTTCCAGCACTTCCAGGCTCAGGCTGTCGTACTCGTCGGCCAGTTCCTGGGCCTGGGCGGCCAGGTAGGTGGGGGTGCAGATATTGCCGGGCAGGTTGCCCAGATCGCGAGCGGTACTGACCCCGTTGGCGATCGCGGAAGCTTCGATAATAGCGACCTCGCCGGTTTCGACGTCGGCTTCCTCGAGCAGAATTTCGATGGTTTCCAGCGCCGGGGCATCGCCTTTTTTACTCTTGAGCTGGTCAAATTGGTACAGCCCGGCACTGAACTGCTCGGCCAGGGTGCGGGTACGCCAGTAGCAGTCACGGCCTGGGATGACGCTGTCGTCCAGCGCGATGGAGACTTCGCTGACATTGATCGACTTCAGGCTGGACAGGGCGCTGGCCAGTACCTTGGTGAAGCTGCGGTCGTTGCGTTCGCTCTCTTTACCCATACCCAGCAGCAGCACACGGCGTGCCTTGATACCGTCGAACTTCTGCAGCAGCAGGCTGTCTCCCGTTTTGCCGCGTATGTCGCCGGCGGAGACGATATCGCTGAGGTAGCCGTTGCTGGCTTCGTCCAACTGACGGGCCGCGCTGGAGAGTTCGCCCTCTTCACCGACAGCAACAATAAGGCAGGGGGTTTCCAGCTCGGTCAGGCTGGCACTGGAGATCTGAAATTGCATAGAGGCTCCACAAGACAATGTTAGGGGATTGAGAGATAATGCCCGCCGCTCTGGCGGATGTTGCTTCTCCCATAGATGGGCGTGAGTGTACGTTATATTTGCAGCTTTTGCAGAGCAGGATTAATACAGAAGTGCCGGCGGTGAAGCTTCATCACCACCGCGGGCTGGGCGTTGGAGAGCCTGTTACCCGGTGATTATTTTCCGTTACCTGAGCCGTGAAGTCTTGGTCAGCATGACTGCCGTAACCGGTGTGTTGCTGATGATCATCATGAGCGGCCGTTTTATCAAATACCTGGCCTCGGCCGCTGATGGCCGAATTTCCGCCGATGTGCTGTTGTTGCTGATCAGCTACCGGATTCCCGGTTTCCTCGAACTGATCCTGCCGTTGGGGCTGTTTCTGGGAATTTTGCTGTCCTACGGTCGGCTCTATCTGGAAAACGAGATAGGGACGCTGACGGCTGCCGGGGTCAGTGATCGTCGTCTGCAATGGTTGACGATGGGGCCGGCGCTGATGGTCGCCCTGCTGGTTGGCGTACTGAGTTTTCTGGTGACCCCCTGGGGGGCGGCTCAGGTTAAAACGATTCTGCATAAGCAGGAGTCGATGACCGAATTTGATGCGCTGGCCGAGGGTCGATTCCAGAAGCTGCCGAGTCGGCAGCGGGTCTCCTATGTGGAGGAGCTGGCGGACAATCGGACCGAACTTAGGTCGGTTTTCCTGTCTGAACAGATCGGCACCCGCAAAGAACCACGGCTGGGAATTATGGTGGCCGAGAGCGGTCGCCAGTATCTGGACTCCGAGACCCGCAGTCGCTTCCTACTGCTCAGCAACGGTTACCGCTACGAAGGGGTGCCGGGCGAGGCGGATTTTCGGGTTTTCAAGTTTGATGAGTACGGTATCCAGCTGAAGCAGTCGCGCCTGCGACGCCAGGTTTCCGAAATTGAGGTGCTGCCCACGGCGGAGCTGCTCCGTAACGACGGCTATCAGTACCGGGCCCAGCTGCATTGGCGCGCCTCGCTGCCGGTGCTCTGCCTGATGGTCACGTTGCTGGCGGTGCCGCTGAGCAAGGTCAATCCGCGTCAGGGCCGGTATGCCCGGTTATTGCCGTCGATCCTGTTGTATCTGACCTACCTGACCTTGCTGACCACCGCTCGCAGCGGTATGGATGAGGGGGAACCCTTGGCGGTGCTGAAATTCTGGTCGGTTCACGGTCTGTTCGGACTGATCGCGTTGAACCTGCATGTTTCCAACGGCTTCTGGGGACGACTCTGGAGCCGTATCTGGCATAGCCTGCCGCTACCGACCAAGGAGGCACGATGAAACGCCTCAACCGATATATCGGTCAAACGGTACTGTTCTCCTGCCTGGTGGTGCTGTTGGCCATCATCGGGCTGGATGTATTGTTCGCCTTTGTTGATGAACTTAAGGACCTGAACAAGCACTACACCCTGGATGTGGCGGTACGCTATGTGCTGCTGTCGATTCCCGGTAGTGTCTATGAGTTTATTCCGTTGGCTAGTCTGGTTGGCTGCTTGATTGGCCTCGGAATGCTGGCCAGCAGCTCGGAATTGACGGTGATGCGGGCTGCCGGGGTCAGCAAGTTCCGGATTGTTCTCTCGGTCAGTCGCCCGGTATTGCTGTTGGTGATTGTAGCGGGGCTGATCGGTGAGTTTGTGGTGCCTGTAACCGGGCAGCAAGCTACGGTCGAGAAAGCCAAGGCCCACAGTGGCGGTCGTGCCGTCGGGACCCAATATGGGGTCTGGCACCGTGAAGGTAACTGGGTGATGCACTTCAACGCGATCGAGCGAAACGGCCTGGTCCATGGACTCACCCTGTACGAGTTTAATGATCAGCGGGAGCTGCTGACCGCCAGCTTCATCAAAGAGGCCGAATACGAGCAGGGGAGCTGGAAGCTGCAGCGGATGCGCACCACCCATTTCGACGGCGATCAGACCCGTATCGTGGTGATGCCGGAACAGCGCTGGGAGTCAGAATTGAAACCGGAGTTCCTGGAGCTGTTGTCATTGGCGCCAGAAGATATGTCGGTTTATAACCTGCGCGGTTTTATCGATTACATGAATTCCCAAGGGATCAATGCCGCCCCGCACCAGTTGGCGTTCTGGAGTAAGCTGATGCAGCCGCTGGCGATCTTTTCGCTGGTGCTGATCGCGGTCTCGTTTGTGTTCGGCTCGCTGCGGTCCGTGACTATGGGACAGCGGGTTCTGGTGGGAATCTTAGTGGGTCTGGTGTTCAAATTCAGCCAGGATCTGCTGGGACCGGCCAGTACCGTATATGGCTTTCCGCCGGTGATTGCGGTGCTGACTCCGATCGGCGCCTGTATTCTGGCCGGATTCTGGATGTTGCGGCGGGGCGGTTAAGCCTGTTGCAACAAAATAAGTCATCCGACTGTATGAAAAAGAGCCCTAGTGAGGGCTCTTTTTTGTTATGGCTTGGGGACTTGTTCGCAGATTTATTAGCTCTTCTTTTTCGGTTTGGGCAACTGCACGACCCGCGATTCAGAGTAGCGGTCATGCCAGGTCAATCCCTGTTTATCGAACAGCATCCACCAGTAACCGGCTCCCAGACACAGCAGCGACAGCCCGGCGCTGAAGAAGCGGATCAATGCCTGCAGCCCGCTGATTGCCTGCCCCTCAGGGGTCTGAATTCGAATTCGCCAGGCCAGCATCCCCAGGGTCTGGCCGCTCCGGGTCCAGAAAATCATAAAGAACAGGAAGGTGACGAGGAACAGGGCGCTGTTGAAGACCGGACCCTTAACCGCCTCACCGTTATTGAGTGCAACCCCGACTGCACCGACCACCATCCAGAGTGCGGCCAGCAGCAGAGAGTCGTATAGCATTGCCCCCAGACGCTTGATCAGGGAGGCGTTGGGTAGGTCGGCATCTGCACGGGTCATGGTATTGGAATCGGCTCTTTGGAAAATAAAGCCGCTATTCTAGTCGATTTGCTTGCTGAGGTTTAGGGAAGCGTCGAACAAGAGTCGTTCGATGGTATTGAACGTTGCAAGGGCTGGGGATTGCTGGGCTGACGAGGCTCAGTCGAGCAGTGCAACACGGTTTTTACCGGTCAGTTTGGCTTGGTACATCGCCTTATCGGCGCTCTTTAACAGCGACTTGGGACAATCACCATGATGGGGGTAGCTGGCCACGCCGGCGCTGGCGCTGACCCTGAGGGTCTGGCCGTGGTAGTCGATAGGCCGTCGACAGAGCACTACCAGTTGCTCCGCCACTTCGCGGGCACTTTGGGGCGGTAGCTCATTTTCGAACAGAACCGCGAATTCGTCACCGCCAATACGGGCGATAAGATCTGACTCGCGGAAGTAGTGTTTCACCTGGGACGCGATACTGGAGAGCAGCTCGTCGCCGGCATCGTGACCAAAGTTATCGTTGATTGATTTGAAACCGTCCAGGTCGAAATAGATCAGAGTCAGTTGGTCATCTTTACGCTTCGCTCGCCGGATGGCCCGCTCCAGCTCCGCGTTAAAATAGTTGCGGTTGTAGAGTCCGGTCAAAAAATCATGGTTGGCGGCGTAGATCCAGCGTTCTTCATCGAGCTTGCGTTTGGTGGACTCGCGGGTCACGCCCTCGACCCCAATAAAGTTACCGTCCTCGTCGGTGCGCGCGTAGAGGTGGCTGAATACCCAGACCAGGTGGCCTTCCTTATGCCGAAGCGCCGAATCGACCTGGATCGGTTTGCCACTGCTCTCGGCCAGCTTCTGCATTACCCTGTCACGGTCCTCGGGGTGATAGTAGTAGTCGGCCAGCTTGGTACCGATCGCTTCAGCGGGCGTGTAGCCAAGCATCCGGACGCTCGACGGCGACAGCATGGTGATAACGCCGTTGGCGTCGGTCCGGTAGAAAGTATCGGGCAGGTTTTCGATGATCTGGCGGAATTCGCGTTCAGATCGCTTGATCTTCTTGGTCAGCTTTTTACGCAACCGTAGATCGCGGACTGAGGCGATAAACAGATGTCCCAGCTGATCGTGATAGCGGTGGTTGAGTACTGTCGCGACTGGAATCGAGCTGCCTGTTTTAGGAATCAGGTCGAACTGGATCTCACGGTTCTGATTACGGCCGCGCTGTTGCGCTAGTGCCATCAAGTGCTGGTCTTCATTCTTATCTACCAACAGATTGAAATCGCTATCCAGTAGCTCTTCAGGGCTATAACCGACCAGTTTGGAAGCCGAACGGTTGGCATAGAGGATCTTTCGCTCTTTGATGGCGAATACAGCATCCCGTTGATTATCCAGGATCAGGCCCAGCATCTCTTCGGTTTTGATTGCGATTTCCCTATGCCAGACTCGGTTACAACCGCACGACTTGATTTGGCGTCGCCGGTAAATCGTAATCCAGCATAGTTTATCAAGGCGTCATTTAGCCAGTCTGTGCGGCCATATCCATGATCGGTGCTAACCGCTAAACAGCGACTTAACCTAAGGCACGAGCGACCTTGGAGCGGGTTTCGCGCCCCAGTTGATCCATGATGTAGTTACCGGCGCTGATCAGCTTGGGTAGATCGATACCTGTCTCAATCTCCATTCCGTGCAACATATAGACCACATCTTCGGTGGCGACATTACCCGAGGCCCCTTTGGCGTAAGGGCAGCCACCCAGGCCCGCTACCGAACTGTCGACCACGGCCAAACCTTCCTCCAGCACCGCCAACAGGTTGGGAAGTGCCTGGCCGTAAGTGTCATGGAAGTGGGCCGCCAGTTGCGGCATCGGAATCTTACCGGAGACGGCTTCGAGCATCCGCTTGGCTTTGAGCGGCGTGCCGACACCGATGGTGTCTCCAAGCGAGATCTCGTAGCAGCCCATCTGATACATAATGTCGGCCACTTCGGCGACCTTCTGCGGGGCGATTTCTCCCTCGTAGGGGCAGCCCATTACCGTCGAGACATAACCTCGGACGCGAACATCGGCGGCCTTTGCCCGCTCCATCACGGCTTCAAACCGGTTCAGACTTTCTGCTACCGAGCAGTTGATGTTCTTCTGCGAAAAGCTCTCGGAGGCGGCGCCAAAGATCGCCACCTCTTTGACACCCGCTTCCAGCGCACCTTCCAGCCCTTTCAGGTTGGGCGTCAACGCGGCGTAGGTGACCCCCGGTTTGGGCTCGATGCCACCGATCACCTCGGCCGCATCACCCATCTGAGGGACCCACTTGGGCGACACAAAGCTGGCGGCTTCGATGTAGCTCAGGCCTGCTTGTTCCAGCCGTCGAATCAGCTCCAGCTTGATGCTGGTAGCGACCACATCGCCCGGCTCGTTCTGCAGCCCGTCACGGGCGCCAACCTCGACGATCTTTACCCGTCTAGGGAATTTAGCCGACATAGTTTACTCCTCCCCGCAGGGCTCAAGACCGAGCAGTTCGGCGCCTTCGTCGACCAGATCGCCGGCGTTGAAAAAGACTTCGCTGACGGTGCCGTCAAAGGGAGCGCTGATGGTTTGCTCCATCTTCATCGCCTCGATCACGATCAAGCCTTCTCCGGCTTCAACCTGGTCACCGGCTTGTTTCAACACCGCAACCACGGTACCGGTCATCGGTGCTGCCAGTGAACCGGCCTGTTCGCCTTCGGCATCGCCATGGATTTCGACATGGCGCTGACATTCGAACTGGCAGCCGTCGTGGAATAGGGTGATATCGGCCTCTTTCTGGAATACCGAAACCGAGAAACGGTGACCGTTGAGGGTGGCGCTGAGCTGGTCGCCGCTCAGTTGGCCTTTGACCTGAAACTCGGAATTATCCACCCGGATCAGGAAGTCCTGATCCTGTTCCAGCACGCTGACGGCATGGTTGTTCTCCCCATGCGTCAGCTCGTACGGCTGGGCGTACTGGCTGTTCAAACGCAGGCTGTTGAGGCGGTTGAACGGTGAGGTCGGATCATCCTGATTGGCCGAGCTGGCCTTGCGGGCCAAGGTCAGGTAGCAGGCGGCCAGCGCGATATAGCGTTGCTCGTCGATCTCGTCGTTGCTGAACAGTTGATCGTGGTGACGCTCGATAAAGCCGGTATCGACATCGAAACGACGGAAACTTTCGCTACCGGCCAGTTTCGACAGGAAGCCCAGGTTGGTCTTCAGACCGCAGATACGGTAGTCCTCCAGCGCCTGCTGCATCCGGGTCAGTGCCAGTTCGCGGCTTTCGTCCCAGACGATCAGCTTGGCAATCATCGGATCGTAATAATGGCTGACGGTATCGCCTTCGATGACGCCGGTATCGACCCGGACGTACTTGCTTTCCACCGGGGTGCGCAGGTAATCCAGGGTGCCGGTGGCCGGAGTGAAGTCGGCATCCGGGTCCTCGGCATAGACACGGACTTCCAATGAGTGGCCGTGTAGGCTGATATCGGACTGCGCCAGCGGCAACGGTTGACCGGCGGCGACGCGCAGTTGCCATTCGACTAGGTCCTGACGGGTAACCAGTTCGGTGACCGGGTGTTCGACCTGCAGTCGGGTGTTCATCTCCATGAAGTAGTAGCTGCCGTCCTCGTCGTAGAGGAATTCGACCGTACCGGCGCCGACATAGTCGATCGCCTTGGCAGCCTGGACGGCGGACTCACCCATCGCCTTGCGGATCTCGTCGGAGATGTTCGGTGCCGGCGCTTCTTCGATCACCTTCTGGTGTCGACGCTGGACCGAGCAGTCGCGATCGCCCAGATAAACACCATTGCCGTGACGGTCACAGAATACCTGGAGCTCAACGTGGCGGGGCTTGGTCAGGTACTTTTCAACCAGTAGATCGCCGTTGTTGAAGCTGCTTTCACCTTCACGCTTGGCGGCATCGAAGGCCTCGTCGAACTCGGACTCCTGCCAGACCACCCGCATGCCTTTACCGCCGCCGCCGGCGACGGCTTTCAGCAGTACCGGGTAGCCGCAGCGAGCCGCTTCGGCCTTGATCAGCTCGCGGCTCTGATCATCACCGTGATATCCGGGTACCAGTGGAACCCCTGCGTTTTCCATGATCGTCTTGGCGGCACTCTTGGATCCCATCGCTTCGATGGCGCCAACCGGCGGGCCGATAAATGCCAGACCATTCTCCGCCAGGGCTTTGGCGAACTCGGCGTTCTCGGACAGGAAGCCGTAACCGGGGTGAACGGCTTGAGCCCCTGAGATTTTGGCGGCTTCGATGATCTTGTCGATCCGCAGGTAGCTGTCGCGGCTGGGTGCCGGGCCGAGCAGGAAGGCTTCGTCAGCCAGTGCCACGTGACGGGCATTGCGATCGGCCTCGGAGTAGACCGCGACACACTTTACGCCCATCTTATGGGCGGTTTCGATAATCCGGCAGGCGATCTCACCACGGTTGGCAATCAAAATTTTGGTAAACATAGTGGTGCCCTTCTTAGTCCTGAATCCAGTTCGGTTTGCGCTTGTTTAGGAAGGAACTTAGTCCTTCCTGACCCTCTTCGCTGACACGAATATCGGCGATCCGCTGGGCGGTATCTTCGATCACCTCATTGGTGATTGGTTTCTGGCTGACAGCAAAGATCAACGCCTTGGCGGCGCCAATTCCCTGTGGACTGTTGCCCAGCAGTTTGGCAACCAACTCTTCTTTGGCACCGTCGAGGTCATCGTTGTCGGCAACCAGCTCATGTACCAGACCCCATTGTTGGGCCTGAGCGCTGCTGAAGGCTTCCGCGGTCAGCATGTAGCGGCGTGATTGGCGCTCACCGATCGCTTGATTGACGTAGGGGCTGATCACAGCGGGGATTAAGCCGATACGCACTTCGGACAGGCAGAACTTGCTGGCTTCGGTGGCAATGACCATATCGCAGCAGGCGGCCAAGCCGACGGCGCCACCGAAGGCGGCACCCTGGACCAGGGCGATGGTCGGCTTGGGCAGGAAGTTCAGCAGCTCCATCAGTTTCGCCAACCCACGGGCGTCTTCGAGGTTTTCCTGATGGCTGTTCTGGGCCATCCGCCGCATCCAGTTCAGGTCGGCGCCGGCGGAGAAGTTCTTGCCTTCAGAGCGCAATACCAACACGCGCACGGCGTTATCGTTGGCAGCAAGCTCGAGCTTTTCGATCAATGCATTGATGATCGCGTCGTCGAAGGCGTTATGGACGTCGGGACGGTTCAGCGTCAGGGTCGCAACCCCTCGGCTATCCACGTTATAGAGTACGGTTTCGCTCATCTCTGATTCCTCCCTTACATCCGGAACACGCCGAACTTGGTCTCCTCGACCTCTTTATTCAGAGCTGCGGCCAGGCCCATGCCGATCACATCGCGGGTCTGGACCGGATCGATCACACCGTCGTCCCAGAGTCGGGCGGAGGCGTAGAACGGATGGCCCTGCTTCTCGTACATATCCTTGACCGGCTGCTTGAAGCTTTCCTCTTCTTCGCTGGACCAGCTGCCGCCGGTACGCTCGATGCCGTCCCGCTTAACCTGGGCCAGTACGCCGGCAGCCTGTTCGCCGCCCATCACCGAGATACGGGCGTTGGGCCACATCCACAGGAAGTTGGGGTCGTAGGCGCGGCCACACATGCCGTAGTTACCGGCGCCGAAGCTGCCGCCGATCAGCATGGTCAGTTTCGGAACCCGGGCGCAGGAAACTGCGGTGACCATCTTGGCACCGTGCTTGGCGATGCCTTCGGCCTCGTACTTCTGGCCGACCATAAAGCCGGTGATGTTTTGCAGGAACAGCAGCGGGATCTTGCGCTGACAGCAGAGTTCGATGAAGTGGGCGCCTTTTTGTGCAGACTCGGAGTAGAGCACACCGTTGTTGGCGATGATGCCGACCGGGTAGCCGTGGACACGGGCAAAGCCGGTGACCAGGGTCGAACCGTAGAGCTTCTTGAACTCGTCGAAATCGGAATCGTCGACGATCCGTGCGATCACTTCACGCACGTCGAACGGTTTTTTCAGGTCGGTACCGACAATTCCGTAAAGCTCTTCGGCGCCAAAGCGCGGCGGCAGCGAGGGCTTCACATCGAGGTTGATGTTCTTACGTCGGTTCAGGCGCGAAACGGCCTGTCGGGCCAGCTCCAGCGCGTGTTGGTCATTCTGGGCATAGTGATCGGCGACACCGGAGGTGCGGCAGTGGACGTCAGCGCCACCCAGATCTTCGGCGGACACCTCTTCGCCGGTGGCGGCTTTTACCAGCGGCGGACCGGCCAGGAAGATGGTGCCTTGCTCTTTGACGATGATCGATTCATCGGCCATCGCCGGCACGTAGGCACCGCCGGCGGTACAGAGTCCCATGACCACGGCGATCTGCGGAATCCCCTTGGCCGACATGTTGGCCTGGTTGTAGAAGATTCGACCGAAGTGTTCGCGATCGGGGAAGACTTCATCCTGACGCGGCAGGTTGGCACCGCCGGAATCGACCAGGTAGATACAGGGCAGGTGGTTTTTTTCCGCGATGGCTTGTGCGCGAAGATGCTTCTTAACGGTTAGCGGGAAGTAGGTGCCGCCCTTCACGGTGGCGTCGTTGGCGACGATCATACACTCCTGACCGCTGACCCGACCGATACCGGTAATGATGCCGGCTGCTGGTACCTCTTCTTCGTAGACGTCGGTGGCGGCCAGTTGGGACAACTCCATGAAGGGGGAGCCTTCATCCAGCAGCCGGTTGATCCGTTCGCGCGGTAGCAGTTTGCCCCGGGACGTATGACGTTCCTGATATTTGGCACCGCCACCTTGGGCGATGGTCTCTACTTTATCTCTGAGTTCCTGTACCGCTTCGTGCATCTGCTCCTGCTTCTGCTGGTACTCGGCACTGCGGGGATTAATCTTCGATTCAAGGATGGCCATAGCGGGGTTCCTGTTGCGTCTTATAGCTCTCGGTTGGACCGGTTATTATCAACATACGGCAGCGTACAGTAAGTTAACGTAAACGTAAACTTATAAATTAGGCTAAGCCCATGCTTAGATGTTTAACTGTGAACAGTATAGTTAGCCTTTGCTGGGCGGGCTGGAAGGGGAAGAGCTATGACGGGGTCGCAACAGCTACCCCTGAGACGTGAAAAGAAACGGATCTAAACAGTAGCTGTTGGTTGGGGATGAAGTCAGTCGTTAACCGGATCTTTGGTTGGTGCTTGATGGAGCTCTTCCAGAGCTTTACGGCAGCGCTCCTCGGTGGTTTCGAGCTCGATCCGGATCATGGCGATATCGCGAATCTGCTGCTCAAGGGCCTGTTTTTTGGCCTCGATGATGCTGAGCATTCGATTCAACTGAATCTCAGAACTGTCAGGGCTGGTATCGTAGATGGTAATGATTTCGCGGATCTCGGCCAGGGAAAACCCGAGTCGCTTACCGCGCATAATCAATTTCAACCGCACACGATCACCTTTGGAATAGACGCGGGTTTGGCCACGGCGGGTCGGCTCCAGCAGTCCCTGGTCCTCGTAAAAACGGATGCTGCGGGTGGTGATCTCAAATTCACGGGAGAGATCGCTGATCGAGTAGGTTTTTTCCATAGCGTTGAACAGAACTTGGCGAGAAACTACCCAACTCTATCTTTTGTTTACGTCCACGTAAACTTTGATTCGATTAGCTGCCCCTAATTAGCTGTTATTGACCTCTTGGCGAAAATAGCCGAATCCCTGCTCGAGCCCCTGCTGCAGTTGTTGGCGATACAGTTCCAATTCACCGCGTTCGGAAAGGGAGGCGGCTTCCTTACAATTTAGCAAGCTATCCAGATTCCAGCCCAGTCGCTTCAACAGCCAAAGTAGCTCGTATTGCATCGCATCGATCTCTTTGAGGCAGCTGTGGTTATCCGGATCGCTCGGATCCATGTCTGCCATCAGCCAGTCCTTGAGCTGGGAGTCAGCGATGCCCGAGGTACTCAGTACCTGGTTGATCGCGCCCATCATGGTAGCCAGTTTGCGGCTTTCATTGAGATCCAGTAAGCCGATTTTCTCGATCAACGGGGGCAGAGGCTCAAGCATTGAAGCAAGCTGGCGATTGACGCTTCTGACTCGATCCAGGTTTACCGGTTGTAGCGGGGTTGATTCATCTTCAGCCGGGGTTCCTGCCCGGGAAAGTACTCGCATCAGCGCGGCGTGGATCTCGGCGTTAAAGCTGCTGTGGTGTACTTTGAAGTAGGGCAGCGCATCATGTACCTGCTTGTCGGAGCTGTTCAGTTCGTTGCTGCAAAGGTTGTAGAGCATGTCGGCGCTGGCAACGACCTGTCCCAGTTTGTTCAGCTTGTCCGGGGACTTGCGGCTGGGGTAGCCGGTTTGATCCAGACGTTCATGATGCTCAAGAATTCCCTGGCCAATGGAGGGATGGAGCCCAAGCCCTTCCAGACAGCGTTGTCCGATCACGACGTGGCTTTGCAATGCCCTCCAGCTATCACTGTTCAGCGGGGCTTGGGTTTGCAACTCCGGGGCCAGATAGAGCATACCGATATCGTGGAGCAATCCGCATATATAAGCTCTGCGGCAGGCTTCGGAGGACAGCTTCATCTCGCGCGCGATCAGGGTGCTGGCCCAGCCGCAAAACAGGCTGTGTTCGAACAGCGCGGGTAATTGCTGCTTCATGATGGTCAGCTTTTGCCGCAATGGCAGGGGTAGGTCTTCGATCAGGCAGAAGTGACGAAAGGGGTCTTCAAAGCGGTTATTGTGATGCAGTCGTTTGAGCTCTGGATCCTGCTCGAGTAGAGACTGGGTCAGTTGAAACAGCTCGAGGCCTGTCAGGGTCTGCTCCAGTTCGATCTGCTGGTCGATGTCCTTGTCTAAGCGATGTTGCTGTAACTGGCGTTGAGCCTGGGGATTGATACGGCTGCCCTTGGAGACCAGCAAGACACCGAACTGGTTATAGATATCTTCACTGGCGATAACCTGTTGTGTCTCGTTAACCTCGGTCAGATGCTGGAGAAACTGTGCGCTTGCTGCACCGGCCTTTACTTCGCCCATGGTCGTCCCTTCGTTCCTTGTTCACTCCTCATCCTAGGGTGGGAACTCAATCAGGGCAATAAGCCGGATTAACTTTATGGCTAATGGACTAGAGGATATCGGACAGCGGGGCTCAGAGCGCCTGGGCGCGGAAATCGACCGGAGTCTTGCCGGTCCAGCGTTTGAACGCGCGTGAGAAGTTGCTGATGTGGGCAAACCCAAGCCGATAGCTGATCTCTCCGATCGGAACGTGCTGTTGGCGAGCATACTGGATGGCCATCTCTTTGCGGATATCGTCCAGTAGTTGCTTATAACAGGTCCCGTGTTCCTTCAGCTTACGCTGTAGCGTTCGGCAACTGACCATCACTTCGGAAGCGATCAACTCCATGCTGGGTTCGCCGTGGGGAAGCATCTCTACCAGCTTGTTGGATACCTGGTTGACGATATCCTGCCTGTCGAATCGGGCGATATATTCCTTGCACAGCTGTTCATTCTGGTGCGCCAGTTCCGGATTGGCGGTCGGTAGCGGCATATCCGCCAGCTCTCGTTCGATGTAGAGGGCGGTGCGATCGCTCTCCCACTCGATCGGACACTTGAAGAATCGCTTGAACCCCTCGATGCCTTCCTCCGGGCTGCTGCGGGTCAGGCGTACGTGGTGTAGTTTGAAATGCCCCGGCATCAGGTGGCGGGCGGTTTGTACGCAGCAGGATAGAATGGCTTCGAAATGAGGGTGGTTGAGGCGCGAAAGGTAGTTCGGGTAAGCCATGACCTGTACGCCTACCGTATCCCGGTCTTCGACGATTTCACCATAGGTGCAGGTGGTCAGGACTTTGAAATAGCGGCACATGCGACTTTGGGCTTCACGAAGATCCCGGGAAGCCCAGTTGGCAAACCCGAGCGCGTGCAGTGAGGTGGGGCGCACGAAGCGGCCGACGGTCAGGCCGAAGGCTTGATCCCGAGTCGTCTTAATGCCCAGATCCAGCAGGGTGATGGTCTTGTCACTGGGGAAGCGGGCGTTGGGGTCTTTAATGGCTTCGATATCGATACCGGCTTCGCGAAACAGGGGGGCTGGATCGACCTGATAGGATTCAAGCGCGCGCTGGATGGCCAGTGCCCAGCCGGAGATAGTGGTTGCCTCCTGCATCAATGCTCTCCTATTCGCGAATCGGTTGAACGTTCAGATTTCTGCCCGAGAAATCCGTAAAGGGCTCAACTTAAAGCAACTATCTGTGCAGATTCTAGAACAGAAACGCTCAATTTTATTAACAAAAAAACCCGCCTGCTGAACAGACGGGTTTTGATAGAGTCCGGCTGCAGCGCTGCTGCCGGCTCAGATCGGTCGGAAGCTAGCGCTTGGCCGCACGGCGAAGCGCAGAGGGTGTGAAGTCCCGGTGCTTGGCCTTATGGTCGAAGTCCAGACCTTTCTCTTCGTTGGTCAGACCCAGGGCCAGGTAGCGACCGGACTGCAGATCATGGATGATCTCGGCGGTATTCCAGGGCACCTTGGCCTCGGTGTACTGAATCTCATGACCTTCGGATACTCGCCAGAGCTCTCCGCGTCCGTCGTAGTGATCAGCCACGGCGATACCCCAGGTATCCTCGTCGATATAGAACACCCGCTTGCCATAGATGTGCCGCTCGCCCTCACTCAGAGTGGCCTCGACAACCCAGACACGGTGCTTCTCGTAACGGGTAAACTCCGGATTGATATGGCCGGCCATCAGGATGTCATCGTACTTCAGACTCTTGTCGGCCAGCTTGAACGAGTTGTACGGAATCAGCAGTTCTTTTTTACCAACCAGCTTCCAGTCGTACTTGTCGATGGCGCCGTTGAACATATCGAAGTTGTCGGAGGTACGCAGGCCGTCAGACGCGGTACCCGGACCGTCGTAGGCGATCTGTGGGGCACGCCGTACACGGCGTTGACCAGCGTTGTAGATCCAGGCCAGGCGCGGCTGTTTGATCTGATCCAGGGTTTCATGAACCAGCAGCACGGTGCCGGTTAGACGAGCCGGGGCTTTGATCACCTGTTTGAAGTAGAACAGCACATTGGAATCTTTTTCCGGGTCATAGCCGTCGGCAATATGCCAGGGGAAGACGAACTCGTCGGCCAGTTTGACCGGGGTGTAGTCTCCGTTTCGCTGAACCGCCGCTTGCATCAGATCGCGTTTGACCGAGCCGCCGCGATAGCGCAGCAGGTGGTTCCAGACGACTTCTTCAGCATTCTGCGGAATGGCAAAGGGGACCGACTCGTCATAGTCGAAGGCGACTTGTTCGCGAATCACCGCCTTGGTGGCGTTCTCTTTGGCCTTTTCGTAGATCACTTCGGGATAGGCCGCAGTACGGCGAGACTGATACACCGGCATCCGGTAGGTTTCTGGATAGCGCTCAAACAGCGCGATCTGTCCCGGGGTCAGTAGATCTTTGTACTGGTCCTTATTGGCATTGGTGATAACGTAGAGCGGCTGTTCATCGGCAAAAGGGTTCTCGCCCTGTGTGACCGATTCGGTCATGCCGCCGTTCCAGGCCGGGATCGAGCCATCGGCGTTGCCGGCTTTCTCGGCGCCGATCGGTGTCAGGTCCGCACCCAGGCGGGCAGCTTCCTCGGCGCTGACGGCCGCCATTGCGCTGCCGCTGGCCATGGCGAGTGTCGCTACCACGGCGGTGGCCAGTTTGCGCACTTGAAATAGTTGTTTATTCATTCGTAAATTTCCTCGTCAAACGCTCAACCGCTTAGAACGACATGCCGATAGACAGTGTCAGGTGGTCTCGGTCGGCCAGGGGATCCCAGTCGCTGGTTATATAGTTGGTATAGGCGATGCTGGCGTTGTATTGACCCAGATAATCCGCATCCAGTGCCAGAGAGACAGACTGACGACCTTCGATAAAGTTGCCGTTCGGCGCGACACCGTCGACATCATCGCGCCAGGTGATCGACGGAGTCATATTCACACCGGCGAAGACATCGTTGTAGCTCAGCGCGGCCTTAAGGCGATAGCCCCAGGCAAACTTGGTTACAAAGCCGCCTTCGTCACAGGCTACACTTGGATCCGTAACTCCTTCGGTTGTGCAGTTTCCGTAAACAATGCCACGACCGTAGCGACGGGTATCGATGTCATCGAAATCTTCATCAATTCCCTGAGAGTAGGTGGCGCCGATCTCACCGATCAGGCTTAGGCGGCTGGCACCCATCACCTGATCCCAGAACTGAATAAAGGTAGTCTGTACCTGATAGACATCATACTCATCAGCCAGGACAAGTGTGTTCCCAGTATCACGGATGCTGGACAGCTCGTCATAAAATCCCGGATTTACCTGACCGGCGGATCCGAAACCATTTTCTGAAAGAATTGCTGCTTGCAAGGCTTCGGCCGTGTTCCAACCCACGGGGAAGTCGGGTTGGTAAGAGATTTCACCAGACCAGGAAACACCACCCACGGTAGTGTTAAAACTCAGGCCATAAACCTTTAGGTTTTCTGGATAGGCGAGCTGATAGGTAGGGTTGTCCGCTTCTGAGGTCACGGCAAAGTAAGGACGGCGGCTATGATAATTCATAAAGTAGGCGCCGAATTCGGTTTCAATATCCTCGACATAGTAGCGTCCAGCTAAACCGAATTGCCCTGAGTTTTTAGCCTCTTTATCTTCTCCACGGGCAATAGCTACAGGAGCTCCCAAAATAGAAACACCACCATTCCAAGGAATAAAGCTACCGTCTGAGCCAAAGACAGCAAGGTCGTCAAACCTAGTGTTAACACCAGAGCAGCCTGGAGCAGCGATGTCGCTCGTAGCAAAGAAGGTGCCGCAGCCATCGAGGGTGAAAGGCTCCCACTCCAATTGGTAGAAGGCTTCGGCGGTCAGGTTATCGGTCAGGCCGATGGAACCGTAGGCCAGATTGACGGGCATCAGCACATCTTTTAGCAGTGCACCGGGGCGGCGGAAGGCGGGCACATCGATCGGGTTGATCTGGTTGATACCACCGCCGATAAAGGTGGACTCACCCCAGCTGACCACCTGGCGTCCCAGACGCAGATCCACCGGCATCTCGCCGGCTTCAAATTCACCGTAGATAAAAGCGTCCTGAAGATCGATCCCGGAAAATTTAGCTTCGTTATCGAATTTGCTGTCATTCAGGCCGATTCGGCCACCGGCAGGAGCATAACCGGTGGTGGTGCTGCCGTGGCGAACGTCTTGGTTCTCCAGTTCGAAGTCGTACCAGTACTTGACCCGAACAAAAGCGCCGATATTGTCTTTGCGCAACGACAGGCCGTGGGTGCCTTTGAAAACGTTGGAAACCACATCACCTTTGTTGAAGTTCAGGTTACCGTCATCGATGGTTTTCGATTTGGCGGTACCTGTTACGCCACGGAGCGCGCCGTTTTGCGGATCGACCAAACGTGCGGACTGGCCTTCGGTACGTACGGTTACGCCAAGGGACAACTCCGAGTCCAGTTGGCCTTCGATTTCACCGATGTTGAATTCATACACTGCGTGCGCGTAGGGCGCGGAGAGGGTTCCAGCCAGGATCATGGCTGAGCACAGGGGAGTCAGCTTGAAGCCTCGCTTGGTGTTAAGCACTGGCTGATTCAAGACCTTCGTCGTCATGTTGCCACCTTGGTTTGTTGTATTTGTTGTATTTGTCGTTTGCGGACTAGGTGCAGAGTGCCGACCAGGGTGAAGGGGAGGTCGGTCGGGCTGCATTTGTCCGCAGCCAACATCCTAAGACAGCCATTCGTTAATGCGGCAATCATTAGGCGCCAAATTCGTATCATCTGACGCGTTGGGATTAGCCTGTCCCTTTAACGCCACGGCTGCCTGGTTCCGTAGTAGAACCGAAATACTGTTTAAAAATAACAGATTAAGTTGGATCTTGCTGGCTGAATATTGGCTTGTAGGCACTCATGTTCGGCTCGTCGTGTAGACGCTTCCTGACTGCCACCAATGATCGGGATGATTACAACGGGTTAATACAAGCTATTGATATATAATGACTAATCATGAGGCTTGATAGCGGGGTTGGATGTGCTGATAAGTGATTGGCGCCCGTGGATACAGGTCGTTGGGCTTTTCTACTTTAGAATCAGTACGGTGTCGGATTGGCAGCACAGCTCACAGGCTGTACCTGTGCCCAGGCACCACTGATAACAATAATTCGAGCAAACCCTATGTTTTTATCTCTTCTGCCGCCTTTTCGGCTGTCTCTGCAGAAAGCCGCCTCCGGTCGCTCAGACCTCAGCGTGCTGATCTCGACTCTTGTTACTGTTCTTCTTCTCAGCGTAGGTTCGGCCCAGGCAGGCTTTGATGACCGGATGATGCGCCCAGCCGAAGTCATCGCGAATCCCGAGCGTAGCCTGCTGGTCGATCTGATCGGTAGCGATGAGCGCTTGCTGGCAATTGGAGAGCGAGGGCGTGTGCTGATCTCCGATGACCTTGGTCTGAGCTGGCGTCAGGGAGCGGTTCCTGTGTCGGTGATGCTGACGGGAATTGCCCAGGCGGATGAGTCCTCTTTCTGGGTCGTGGGTCATGATGGCATCGTGATCCGCAGCGAAGATCGAGGTGAAAACTGGACCAAGGTGCTCGAGGGTCGCAAGATCGTTGAGCTGGTGGCGGAATACTACAGGGCGTTGGTGGCAGAAGCCGAAGCGGACCCAGATTATCCCGAGTTTGAGCTTGAAGAGCTGATGTTCCGCGCCGAAGAGGCTGAGCTGGCGGTTGAGGATCAGGCATTGCCGACGCTGCTCAATGTCGCCTTTGTCGATGCTCGGCACGGCTATTTATTGGGCGCCTACGGATTACTGCTTGAAACCCGCGATGGAGGAGAGTCCTGGACGCCAATTAACGAAGCGCTGGGCAATATCGACGGTTTTCATTTGAATGCGTTGACGGTCACAGATTCGGCCCTCTATATCGCCGGCGAGGCGGGTTCTCTATTTCGCAGCCTGGACCGAGGCCAAAGCTGGGAAGCGTTGCCGTCACCCTATGACGGATCTTTCTTCGGACTTCAGCCGCTGAATCAAGATAGCCTGGTGGCCTACGGGTTACGGGGTAATGCCTTTGAAAGCCGAGACGGGGGCGACAGTTGGCAACCTCTCCCGTTACCGATCAAGCGGACCCTGACCGGTATGGCGCAACTGGAAAATGGGACCCAGATCTTAGTGGGTAGCTTTGGCGCGTTATTGGTCAAGACCGCAGGGAGCGAGCAGTTTATTCCGCAACCCCTACCGCTGCCGGCGCCTAGCATGGCCGTGCTGCCGGTGACCGAAGATCAGGTCGTGGTGGTTGGTCTTGCTGGCGTGCAGCGAGTCGTTATTAAACCTGTTGCTGCAAAAGCTGCTAAATAATAAGGAATCTGGGCATGACGAAGTACGGTAAAAAGTACAGTAAAGAGCTTGATCACCACCTGATGCATCCGCTGAAAGATTCTGAAGCCATCGTCGAACGCACCCTGTTCGGCCACCGACCGCTGATCCTGGCCCTGTGCCTGCTGATGACCTGCGTGTTCGGCTATTACGCCTCCAATCTCACCATGGGGGCCAGCTTCGAGAAAATGATTCCTACCTCGCACCCCTATATCGCCAATTTCCTGGAGAACAAACAGGAGATGGCGGGGCTGGGTAATACGGTCCGAATCGCAGTAGAGACCACTGGCGATGATATCTACAGCGCCGAGTTTCAGGAGACCCTTAAGCAGATCAACGACGAGGTGTTTTTTATTCCCGGAGTTGATCGTTCAGGCTTGAAGTCGATCTGGACGCCGAATGTTCGCTGGACCGAGGTCACCGAGGAGGGGTTTGTTGGTGGTCCGGTAATTCCGTCCGAGTACGATGGCTCAGATGCAGAGCTGGATAAGCTACGAGCCAATGTGGCCAAGTCCGGCAGCATCGGTTCGCTGGTGGCCAACAATCACAAGTCGGCGATCATCCTGGCGCCGCTCTATGATATCAGCCCCGAAACCGGTGAAGCGTTGGATTATGACCAGTTCTCCCAACGGCTCGAGGCGCTGGTACGGGACAAGTACGAGTCTGACACGGTCAAGATCCATATCACCGGGTTTGCCAAGGTGGTGGGGGATCTGATTGAAGGTGCCGGCCAGGTGGCGACCTTCTTTGCGATGGCGATTGCTATCACCCTGGTGCTGTTGCTGATCTACTCGCGCAGTCTGATCGGCGCACTGGTGCCGCTGATTTGCTCATTGATCGCGGTGGTGTGGCAGTTGGGTTCATTGCGTTTATTGGGCTTCGAGCTTGATCCCTATTCGATGCTGGTACCCTTCCTGGTCTTCGCGATCGCGATCTCCCATGGGGTGCAGATCGTCAATTCAACCGCGTCAGAGATCGGGCATGGCTTTGACAAGCTGCAAGCTGCCCGCAATGCCTTTCGGATGCTCTATGTTCCCGGCTTTATCGCCCTGCTGTCCGACGGTATCGGCTTCATCACCCTGATGGTGATCGACATTACCGTGATTCAGGATCTGGCGATTGCCGCCAGCTTGGGGATCGCCACCATTATTCTGACCAACCTGGTGATCCTGCCGGTGGTGTTATCCTACACCGGAGTACGGGCCGCCGGTGATCATTTCGACCTGTTGGAGAAACTCTGGAAGCTGCTGCAGGCTGCGTCCCGTCCGGTTCCGGCCACCATGATTACGCTGGTTGCCGCGCTGATGGTGATCTGGGGAGTGGAGTACAGTCGTGACTTGAAGATCGGTGACCTGGATGCGGGGGCGCCGGAGCTGCGTCCGGATTCACGTTACAACCAGGACAACGCGTTCGTCACCTCTAACTTTGCCACCAGTGCCGATCTGTTCGTGGTAATGGTCAAAACCTCTGATGATGCCTGTGTCAGCTACGACACCCTGACGATGGTTGAGCACTTCCAGTCGATGATCAACCGGGTCCCGGGAGTGCAATCGTCGTTCTCGATGGTCAATGTGGCCAAGCGAGGGTTGGTCGGTATGAACGAGGGCAATCTGAAGTGGGCCGAGCTGTCGCGCAATAACTTCGTGATGAACTCGGCCACCGCTGGAAAGCATGTGCCGCCGGGCATGGTCAACAGCGACTGCAACTTCCTGCCGATCGTGATCTACCTGAATGACCACAAAGCCGAAACCCTGACCCGGGTTGCCGACGCGGCGGCTGACTTTGCTGCGCAACACAACGATGGCTCGGTCCGGTTCGAGCTGGCGGCCGGTAATGCCGGCATTGAAGCAGCCACCAATATCGTGATCGAGACCGCCCAGTACGAGATGTTGGCCTGGGTCTATGGGGTGGTCGGGGTGCTGGTATTCCTGACCTTCCGCTCCGTCAAAACGGTTATCTGTATCATCATGCCCTTGGCGATGACCTCGGTATTGTGCCAAGCCCTGATGACCTACATGGGGATCGGCGTCAAAGTCGCCACCTTGCCGGTGATCGCCCTGGGCGTCGGTATCGGGGTAGATTACGGCATCTATATCTATTCCAAGCTGAAGTTCTATATGGATCAGGGTGAACCGTTGACCGACGCCTACCTGCACACCCTGCGCAGTACCGGTAAAGCGGTGGCCTTTACCGGTCTGACCCTGGCGATCGGTGTGGGCACCTGGGCTTGGTCACCGATCAAGTTCCAGGCAGATCTGGGCGTGCTGCTGACCTTCATGTTCCTGTGGAACATGCTGGGGGCATTGATTCTTCTACCTGCGTTGGCACGTTTGATTTTACGGCCCAAAGAGCTACCCAAGGCTGGGCTGGAACCGACCTCCTAAATCATAACAACAACCCCCGCGAGCCGTTGTTCAGCAGTCGTGGTCGACGTGGGATTTTACTTGAGAGATCAATATGAGTGAGTATCGCCATCCTTACCGAGACATGCAGTTTGTAATCAATGAGCTGCTGGGACTGGATCAATTTTGCCAGCGTTTTGATATCGAAGAGGTCAACTCCGAGTTGGCCAACGCCATCCTGGAAGAAGCCGGCAAGCTTGGTGAGACCGTGCTGGCCCCGCTGAACCGTAGCGGTGACGAACAGGGAGCGACACTGACCGAACAGGGCGTGCAGCAGACGGCTGGCTTCGCCGAAGCCTATCAACAGTACGTCGAAAGCGGCTGGGGCTCGCTGACCGCCAGGGCCGAATTTGGTGGTCAGCAGTTGCCCAATCTGCTCGGAACTGCCGTCAATGAGGTTTGGCAGTCGGCCAATATGGCGTTCGGGCTCTGCCCGATGCTGGGGCAGGGAGCAATTGAGTCCTTGACCCATCACGGTAGTGACGAACTGCAGCTACTGTTCCTGCCCAAACTGGTCAGTGGCGAATGGACCGGTACCATGAACCTGACCGAGCCGGGAGCCGGCTCCGACCTGGCGGCGATCAAGACCCGGGCGGTACGTGAGGGTGACCATTATCGGATCACCGGTCAGAAGATCTTCATCACCTGGGGCGATCATCAGATGACCGATAATATCGTTCACCTGGTGCTGGCGCGCCTGCCGGATGCACCTGCCGGAGTGAAAGGTATCTCGCTGTTTGTGGTGCCCAAATTCCTGCTCGACAGCGATGGCAACCCCTCCGAAGCCAACGATCTGAAAGCGGTCTCACTGGAGCATAAACTCGGCATCCACGGCAGCCCGACCTGTGTCATGAGTTTCGGCGATGACGGCGGTGCAATCGGCTATCTGGTCGGCCAAGAGAACAAAGGCTTGGCCTATATGTTCACGATGATGAACCATGCCCGCCAGGCGGTGGGCTTGCAGGGGGTAGCGATCTCCGAGCGTGCCTATCAGCATGCGGTCGACTATGCCAAGGAGCGTTTGCAGGGAACCGGGGCCGACGGCGCTCAGGTGCCGATCATCCGTCATCCCGATGTACGGCGGATGTTGATGCAGATGCGGGCCTCCACCGAAGCGATGCGGGCAGTGGCTTACCTCGCCTCGATGGAGATCGATCGCGCCAACCATTGCAGCGATGCCGAGCAGCGCCTGCAGCATCAGGGACGGGTGGAGTTGTTAACCCCGATCGTGAAGGGTTGGCTGACCGAGATGGCGCAAGAAGTGACCAGTCTGGGGGTGCAGGTTCACGGAGGCATGGGCTTTATCGAAGAGACCGGGGCGGCCCAGTATTTCCGCGATGCCCGGATTCTTCCGATCTATGAGGGCACCACCGGAATCCAGGCCCTGGACCTGGTGGGGCGTAAAAACCTGTTCAATGGCGGTCAGTTGGTTGCTTCGTTGCTGAATGAGATGGAACAGACCTTGACCGATCTGGACAGCACCAACGAGACTACCGAAGTTATTGCTGCGGCGCTTCGAAGTGCGTTGCGAGATGCTAACGAAGCGCAGGACTGGTTGCTGGAAGCAGCGTCCAAAGATGAAGCGGCTGCCGGCAGTGTGGCGGTCAACTTTATGATGCTGTTCGGTTACCTCAGCGGAGGCTGGATGATGGCCCGCAGCGCTCTGCAGGCGCAGGCGATGTTGGAGACCGGTAGTGGTGATGCTGAATTCCTGCAGGCCAAGCTGGTAACGGCGCGGTTCTACTGCGAGCAGTTGTTGCCGCGTACAGCCGGTCTGTTGAGCGCGATCCGTTCCGGTAGCGATTCCACCATGGCACTGGACGACGATCAGTTCTAGAAGCTGCGTGCTACACCCTACCTGCAATCTAAAAGGCGGCCTCGGCCGCCTTTTATCGTCGCTATACTATCTGCTGTGAGCAATAAAATTGAGTTACTAGCCTTCCAATGAGCGTTTGATCGTTGGATTCAGGAGGTGGCTCTATGGATATTCAATCCCGAAGGATTCGAGACTGCCTGATCGTCGGGCTGATGGTCGGGGGCTTGTTTGGCAGCCTGGTTGGGACGTCTGCCGCATCAGCGCAAGATGCCGTCGACAGCTGTCCTGACGGCCGGATACAGCTTCTATCGGCGGTCAGTGACCGGGACAAAAGCCTGATCTGCGTGGCGGCTTTGCAATCGTTACAGTTTCTGCAGCGGCTCAACCTTCCCTTTGATGGAACCATCAGGATCGAGGTGGTCGAGCAACCGATGGCCTATCTGGGGCATGCGTTGTACGGCAGTTATGATGCTCGCCAGGATCTGATTCGGGTCATGTCATCGGCTGCGATCAGCGCCCAGCAACCCGACGCTTTGATCTATCACCAGCCGTTTGAGTCCGGGCTATATCGTAGTGTGGTCGCCCACGAGGTGGCTCATGCCGTGGTTAAGCGACATGCACCGGAACTGAACCGGACGGCGCAGGAGTACCTGGCCCATGCGACGCAACTGGCGGTATTGCCACAGGTCTTACGACAGCGGATTATCCAGCAGGCCGATGTGCAGCCTTGGCAGCGCGACGATGTGATCAGCGACATCTATATGGCGATGGCGCTGACCAAGTTTGCGGTCAAGTGCTACCTACATCTGAGTCGACACCCCCAGCCCACAATCCTAGTGCAGCAGCTGTTGAGCTCCAAGTGGCGCTACATCGTAGTGATGTAACCCGGTCAGGCAGCGCAGGGGGGATTATGCTTATCGAACCTGGCCGAAGAATCCACCGATCGCCTGTGCCAGCTGATCACTGCGCTCAGGATTGCGCAGCCCCGCCATGACCGCTGGACGCATGCCCGGTATAAAGACCAGATCGGCGAGAACCCGGTTGAAGCAGGGTTGGCCGGCCGGGTTGCGAGCCAGTGCTTCAAGAAACGCCTGACAGAGTTCGGCTTGTTGCAGATCGGCCCAGCAGCGGCTAGCGATGGCGGCCAGAACCTCCACATCAGTTCCGTAAGGGGTGGTCAGCACCGCTTGGATCGCCTGTTGGCGCTGCTGGGCGTCAAAACTCTGCGACAGCGCACGTAGCAGGGCACCGATACTGGTGGCCTCACAGCTGCCGGTCTCCAGCTCGCGATGGAGGCGCCTTGACAGCGCTCGGCTCAGACTGTGGGGCGGTTGCTGATGTTCCAGCTGAGCACAGAACGCCTCCAGAGGCGGTAAGGGTAACTGGTCCAGGATACGTTCAAGCAGCTCAGCGTTATTCTGCTGGTCCAGGCGGTCGCAGACATCGGCAATACCCTGCAGTCCCAGCTGCTGCCAATCGTTCAGGTCCTTGAGGCCGGCCAGGTAATCCCGGGTGGGCTGATAGAACACCGAGTGGGGCTGGTGCAGAATTTGCGCCGCCTTGGCATGGAATGCCGCCATTTTCTCCTGATCCGGGGTAAAGGCGAAGGGGTTGTCTTTCAGGGGGTCTTCGCCTTCGTTTTGCTCCAGCAGCTGATCACCGACACAGCGGGCCAGCCGATGCAAAAAATCATCCCGAGCGGCTTGGACCAACAGTCCCTGTTCATCCAGAGGGAGTTTTAAGAACCAGATGATCTGTTGCTGTTTCTGCTTGGGGCTCCACAGCAATACACCGATCCAGGCCTGTTGCAGGAACGGCAACGGATAGGGCGTTTGGGCTTGCTCGAACCGGCGAAACTCCTCGGTGCTGAGTTTGGACACTCGTCGGCCCATATCGAACAGGCGGAAACTGACATTGGCGTTGGATAAAAAATCGGTAAGGGTTTGAATCGGCTGCATGGGTGGCTGTTTTCGAAGCTGTCTGTTGGTTATGCTGAGCGGCAATTCTATCACGTGAGACGAGGGATCCTGCGAATAAGTCCTTGCGAGATTCTGGCTTCCAGCTTGGTTCGCTATCCAGGCGCAGTTTTGAAGCAATGTCTAGACCTTACGAAAAGCTGCAACGCAGAGCGCGGATCAAGCTGAAAGCCCCGCAGGGCAAGGCCTGAAGCACACAATTTTGTCGTTGCAATCTTTGCTAAGGGCGATGGCCATTAGCTTCAGTTTGCGCCTAGAACTTGCGCACTTCAGGCGCTTGCAGAAATCGCAGGGACTTGTTCGCAGGTTCCCCCCAAGAGGTAACGACGATTGTCAGCGTCGACGGTAGCGATAACGACAGCTTCCACCAAAGTACAACCTGAAGCTCAACCGCAAGTCTGGTTTCTGTACATGATCGAAACCGAAGGAGGGCGTCTTTACACAGGAATCAGTACCGATCCGGTACGCCGCTTCGAGCAACATCGCAGCGGTAAAGGCGGGGCGAAATTCTTTCGGACAGACCCTCCCAAGCGGATCTGCTACCAGCGGGAATTCCCCGACCGGAGTACCGCGTCGAAGCAGGAATACCGCCTCAAGCAGTTGACTCGTAAACAAAAGTTAACGCTTATTGAGCAATCCGTGATAAATATTGAGGTGGGTCTATAAAAGGCTGTTTCAGGTTTTTTATAATCGAGTGATTGCAAACGAAGGGGATATTAGTTTTGCAGAAATCGCTCTATGCATTGCTGCAATCGATGGTAGGTAGTCTGCGTGATCTGGCGCCGATTATTCTGGTTATCGGTTTCTTTCAGCTCGTCGTTCTTCAACAACCGTTACCGGACCTGGTCGGAGTTTTGACCGGGGTGGTTTTTGTTGTTCTGGGGCTGACATTTTTTATTTTCGGCCTCGAGATGGGGCTGTTTCCGATCGGTGAATCGATGGCCCATGCCTTTGCCCGCAAAGGCAGTGCCAGCTGGCTGATCACCTTCGCCTTCGCGTTGGGGTTCGGAACCACGGTGGCGGAACCGGCTTTGATAGCAGTAGCGGCTGAAGCGGCTCAGGTGGCCGCCAATGGCGGCATGATCGAAAACAATCCTGATGCCCGTTCGGTCTATGCCAGCGGATTGCGATTCACCGTCGCACTGTCGGTCGGGTTGGCGATCGTGCTCGGCGTGGTACGAATCCTTAAGGGCTGGTCGATCCAATACATGATCATGGGGGGCTACGTACTGGTAGTCATCATGACCGCGTTGGCGCCCAAGGAGATTATCGGTATTGCCTACGACTCGGGCGGTGTCACCACCTCGACCATCACGGTTCCGTTGGTGACCGCGTTGGGTGTGGGCTTGGCGTCATCGATTGAGGGTCGAAATCCGATGATCGATGGCTTCGGTCTGATCGCCTTCGCGTCGCTGACGCCGATGATCTTTGTTATGGCTTACGGGATGATCGTCTGATGGAATTGTTGACTAATCTGTTGTCGATTCTGCTATCGACTATCAAGGACGTGATTCCGATCGCCGCGATTATCTTCGGGTTTCAGATCTTTGTTATCCGTCGTCGTATCCCTAACCTGAAACGGGTGTTGTTCGGCTTTGCCTACGTCATCGTCGGGCTGGCGTTCTTTCTGCTGGGATTGGAGAAGGCGCTGTTCCCGCTAGGCCGTTTGATGGCCGAGCAGCTGACCAACCCTGAGTTTATCCGCCAGGGCATTGTCGGTGCGGCTGAAGTATTGCGCTGGCAGGATTATTACTGGGTCTACCTGTTCGCCTTTGCGATCGGGGCCAGTACCACCATTGCCGAGCCTTCGCTAATTGCGGTCGCGATCAAGGCCAACGAGGTTTCCGGCGGCACCATTGGGATCTGGGGGCTGCGGATTGCGGTTGCGCTGGGGGTGGCGATCGGTATCTCGTTGGGAACTTATCGGATCGTGACCGGAGTACCGATTCACTATTTCATCATCACCGGTTATGTGTTCGTGGTGATCCAGACCTTCTTTGCACCCAAGATGATCGTGCCGCTGGCCTATGACTCGGGTGGCGTGACCACCTCTACCGTGACCGTACCGCTGGTGGCGGCACTGGGCCTGGGATTGGCTGAAACCGTACCTGGACGCAGCGCATTGCTGGATGGTTTCGGCCTGATCGCGTTTGCCAGTCTGTTCCCGATGATCACGGTGATGGGCTATGCACAGATAACTGAATTTAAAGAAAAGCGCTCCCGCGCTCGGCGTCAGGCCGAGTTCGACCGAGAGCAATCTTAAGGGAATCGAGGGGTTAACCTATGCATTTCAAACTGATCCTCGCCTTTGTCGAGGATACGGAAACCCAAGCGGTGATGGATGCCGCACGTGAAGCGGGAGCGACCGGGGCAACGATCATTAACAATGCTCGCGGAGAGGGGCTTAACAAGAGCAAAACCTTCTTCGGCTTGTCGCTGGAGTCGCAGCGTGATGTGGTCATCTTTCTGGTTGAAGAGCACTTGAGCCGGCATATTCTCGAGCGCATCTCCGAGGTCGGCTGTTTCGATACCAAGCCGGGAACCGGAATCGCGGTGCAGCTGGATGTTGAAGATGCCGTTGGTGTTGCTCACCAGGTAAAAGAACTGTCTGAGAAAATTGAGGACTCGTTATGAGCGGGAAGAAGATCGTTCGGGCCGAAGATGTGATGAAGTCTGACTTTGTCGAGGTGGACGGCCTGATGACGGTGGCTCAAGCACTGGATATAGCTCGTGAGAGCCGTGCCAGGGTGTTGATCGTCAAGAAGCGCCATGAGGACGATGAGTTCGGTATGGTGCTGTTGTCTGATATCGCTAAGAAGGTGATCGCCTGTGATCGCTCGGCGGATCGGGTCAATGTCTATGAGATTATGGCCAAGCCGACTATCGGGGTGAAAGGCCGGATGGATGTGCGTTACTGCGCCCGTCTGTTTGAGAATGTGGGAATCTCATTAGCGCCGGTAATTGATGAGGACCAGATACGCGGTATCGTCAGCTACAACGATATCGTGTTGGATGGGCTGTTCGCGGAGCAGCAGTAGGGGCTGATAGCCTAGCGGATCCAGCCACAGGGTTGGATCCGCGAAGCCATGCAGACTTTTACAACGCCTTGTCGAAGGCGTCGATGGCGTCAAGCAGGGCGCTGTGGTCCTGTTTAAGCTCTTTGAAACTCTCTTCGGCGATCGGCAGTATCTGGCAATAGCCGGGTAGAGGTAGGCCGCCATCCAGTAGTGCATTCATCCGTGGAATCAGAATCCACTGTAACCATTCGCTAAGGCTCAGCGTGTCGACACAGAACGGCTCGACACTCTGCAATGCCTCTGGGCTGGGGGGCATGCTGGACCACAGGCCCAGCTTACGTAGCTCCTGTTCGATCTGGTCTAGCGCCGTTCTGACCTCGGTTTGATCGACCATTACGAACTCCTGAACGCTTTACCGACGTGCCAGTATTACTGGCGTCGGGCGTGCTTGAGAGTGTCGGCAATCAGGAATGCCAATTCCAGTGCCTGATCGGCGTTCAGGCGCGGATCGCAGTAGGTGTTGTAGCGATCGGCCAGATTGGCTTCGGTGATCTGGTAAGCCCCGCCGATGCACTCGGTCACGTTCTGACCGGTCATTTCGAAGTGGACCCCGCCAGCAATGGTGCCTTCGGCCTGATGGACCTGGAAGAAGCCTTTCATCTCCGACAGTACCTGATCGACCGCACGGGTCTTGTAACCGTTGCTGGTCTTGATGGTATTGCCGTGCATCGGGTCACAGCTCCAGAGGACCTTCAGCCCCGCGTCCTTGACGGCCCGAACCAGCGGGCTGAGCTTGTCGCCAACCTGCTCGGCACCCATCCGTGAGATCAGGTTCAGACGCCCCGGTTCGTTGTTGGGGTTCAAGATCTCGATCAACTTCAGCAGCTCGTCGGCGGCCATGCTGGGGCCAACCTTGACGCCGATCGGATTGTGAATGCCGCGCATAAATTCGATATGGGCTCCATCCAGCTGTCGGGTCCGGTCGCCGATCCACAGCATGTGGGCGGAGCAGTCGTACCAGCGCTCGGTCAGGCTGTCGCGACGGGTCAGTGCCTGCTCAAAGTTGAGCAGCAGCGCCTCGTGGGAGGTATACAGCGAGGTTTCGTGGATCTGCGGTGTGTTATTGCCGCTGATGCCACAGGCTTTCATGAATGCCAGCGCCTGATCGATCTGATCGGCCAGATCACGGTATTTCTCGCCCAGCGGGCTCTTATCGACAAAGCCCAGGTTCCAGGCATGTACCTGACCCAGATCGGCGAAGCCGCCCTGTGCGAAGGCGCGCAGCAGATTCTGGGTTGCCGCGGCCTGGTTGTAGGCCTGCAGCAGCCGCTGCGGGTCCGGTACCCGGGCATCGGCATTGAAATTGATGTCGTTGACAATATCGCCGCGGTAGCTGGGTAGTTCCTTTCCATCGACGACTTCGGTGTCGGCGGAGCGGGGTTTGGCGAACTGGCCAGCCATCCGGCCAACCTTGACGATCGGGCAACTGCCGGCGAAGGTTAGTACTACCGCCATCTGCAGCAGGACTTTGAAAGTATCGCGGATGTTGTCGGCGTGGAACTCGGCAAAGCTTTCAGCGCAATCGCCGCCCTGCAGTAAAAAGGCGCGACCTTCGGTGGCTTCGGCCAGTTGGTTGCGCAGGGCTCTTACTTCGCCGGCAAAGACCAGCGGCGGCAGTTGAGACAGTTGCTGTTCGACCTTGCTGAGCAGGGTGGCGTCGGTGTAGTTGGGTTGTTGCAGAATCGGCTTGCCGCGCCAGCTATCGGGTGTCCAAAGTTCCATGAGTCGACCTATATAGAGCTTGTGCACTCGATGTGCACAGAAAAAACAGGGCGTTAGTGTACGCCCTGTTTTCGAGGATGACTAGGGAATCGCGCCGGTAACAGCAGGCTGCTCAGTTCTTGGCGGTAGCGCGGATGCCGTTAAGGGTTTTGAACGAGGTTTCACGGGCGGTATCGAGGAAATCGCGCATGAACTCGGCGTCCTTCTGATCGTCACGAATAGCGGCGTACAGGGTTGACCAGACACCCTTGGAGCCAAGCTGGCAGGCGCTGACATAGCTACGCTCGAGGTATTCGCTCAGGGCCCAGTTGGGCAATCCGCAAACGCCGCGACCGCTGGCTACCAGTTGCATCATCATCACCGTCATCTCGGCGGTGCGGATCTCCGGGTCGACATCGGCCGGATCAAGGAAACGGGTAAAGATATCGAGGCGGTTGCGATCGACCGGATAGCAGATCAGCGTCTCCTGCTCGAGGTCGCTCGGGTCGACATGGCCCTTGCGTGCCAGAGGATGCTGGTTGGCCACCGCCAGCAGAATCTCGTAAGCGAACAGGGGTTCGTACTGGATGCTGTTGATCGGTTGCGGGTCGGAGGTGATAACCAGGTCCAGCTCACCTCGGGCCAGTGCCGGTAGCGGTGAAAAATTGAATCCGCTGGCCAGGTCCAGTTCCACCTCGGGCCAGTTCTCGCGGAAACGGTCGATGGTGGGCATCAGCCACTGGAAGCAACTGTGGCACTCGATCGACATATTCAGCCTTCCGGTTTCACCGCCGGCTAGGCGGGCAATGTCTCGCTCGGCGTTGCGGATCATCGGCAGCACATCATCGGCTAGGGCCAATAGTCGTTGGCCTGCGCTGGTGAAACAGATCGGCTTGGTTTTGCGGATAAACAGCGAGCAGTTGAGTCGCTCTTCCAGGTCTTTGATCTGGTGCGACAGGGCGGATTGAGTCAGGAAGACACGCTCGGCAGCTTCAACCAGGCTACCGGTGTCGCGTAGCGCGGCCAGGGTTTTCAGGTGCCTCAATTCGACCATACATCCGCCTCTCTCGTTGAGTCATTGCTGACTGGTTATGAACGAAATTCAAGTATAGTCGGAATTGGCGCCGACGGGGTGGACAGGGGGCGGCAATTGCCGCCCCAACTGTCGATGAGTGAACTCAGGGGATGTGTTTTTGGATGCCGAAGACCAGGAACTCCATTAGCGCTTTTTGGGCATGGAGACGGTTCTCAGCTTGGTCAAAGACCGCTGAGCGCGGGTCGTCGAGCATATCTTCGCTGATCTCTTCGCCGCGATGAGCCGGCAAGCAGTGCAGGAAGATCGCTTCCGGGTGGGCCAGATCCATTAGAGCAGGGCTGACCTGATAGACACCCGCGAAAGCCGCTTCACGCTCTTTCTGTTCCTCTTCCTGGCCCATGGAGGCCCAGACGTCGGTGGTGATCAGATCGGCCCCTCGAACTGCTTCGGCCGGATCGCGCAGGATGGTGACGCGGTCAGCGTGGGCTTCCACCAGCGCTGCCGGGGGCTCGTAGCCTTCCGGGCAAGCGATCCGCAGTTGGAAGTCAAACTGGGCCGCAGCGTTGATGTAGGAGTTACACATATTGTTGCCGTCGCCGATCCAGACCACGGTCTTACCCTTGATCGAACCGCGCTGCTCGACGTAAGTCTGCATATCCGCCAACAGTTGGCAGGGGTGGAAATCATCGGTCAGAGCGTTGATGACCGGCACATTGGAGTAGCTGGCAAAGTGTTCGAGCTGCTGATGGTCAAAGGTGCGGACCATGATGATGTCGACCATCCGCGAGATCACTCGGGCGCTGTCTTCAACCGGCTCTCCGCGGCCCAGCTGGGTATCGCGCGGGGACAGGAAGATCGCGCTGCCGCCGAATTGGGTCATGCCGGCT
Source organism: Motiliproteus coralliicola (assembly GCF_003345655.1). Classification (GTDB taxonomy): domain Bacteria; phylum Pseudomonadota; class Gammaproteobacteria; order Pseudomonadales; family Balneatricaceae; genus Motiliproteus; species Motiliproteus coralliicola. Next base: position 1,205,561 of record NZ_QQOH01000001.1, on the reverse strand, counting down.
TCGAACGAGACGCGGGTACGGGTAGAGGACTTTTCGAAGATCATCCCCAGCACCTGGTTTTTGAACGGCTCGTAGATGACGGCTTCGTTGCGCATTGACTTGAGTTTGATCGCGCGGGCGATGACGTAATCCAGCTCTTCCGGGCTGAGATCTTTGAGGGTCATGAAGTGTCGGGTTTGAGCGTCCATAACTAAATACCTAAAACGCCCTCGAAAACTCAAGGGCGCTGTCGTGTTGGAGTTGAATGATGGCCGACGGTTGTCGGCTCTAAACTGTTTGTCGGTTCGACGATTACTCGTCGGAAACCAGAATTTTGATCAGTTTGCTGATTACACCGATGATCAGGCTGGCTTCGCTTTCGTTAAGGATCAGCGGTGGCAGCAGGCGAACGATCTTACCTTCTCCGGTAACGTTGAGCAAAATTCCTTTGACCTTGGCCAGTACGGCCAGCTCGGTGACCTCCTGGTCAAGTTCGATGGCGACCATCAGGCCCTTACCGCGAATATCGCGAACGTAGCCGGCACCTTCGAATTCGCGCTGGAAACCTTCGACCAGCAGGGCGCCCATATCGGCGGCCTTCTGGCACAGGCTGTCGGATTCGATGGTGTCGACGACGGCCAGCGCGGCGGCGCAGGCCAGTGGGTTGCCGCCGAAGGTGGAACCGTGGGTGCCCGGGCCGAGAATCTCGGCGGCTACGCCACGAGCCAGGCAGGCGCCGATCGGTACCCCGTTACCAAGTCCTTTGGCGGTGGTGACCACGTCGGGCAGGATATCGTTGTGCTGATAGGCAAAATAGCGCCCGGTACGGCCGTTGCCGGTCTGGACTTCGTCGAGCATCAGCAGCCAATCCTGCTGATCACAGATCTGGCGTAACTGGTTGAGATAATCCTGATCCGGAATCCGCACACCACTTTCGCCCTGAATCGGTTCGACCAGGATCGCGACCACGTTGCTATTGTTGGCGGCGATAGTGCGAATAGCCTCAACATCATTGAAGGGCGCACGGACAAACCCGGAGACCAGGGGTTCGAAGCCAGCCTGGGCTTTGCGATTGCCGGTGGCACTCAGGGTTGCCATGGTGCGGCCGTGGAATGAGTGTTCCATCACAATGACGGCAGGATTATCGATGTCGCGCTGGTGGCCATAGAGTCGAGCCAGCTTGATCGCCGCTTCATTGGCTTCCGCCCCGGAATTACCGAAAAAGACATTGTCCATGCCGGATAGATCGCACAGGCGCTGAGCCAGCTCGGTCTGCAACGGGATGGTATACAGGTTGGAGGTGTGGATTAGCCGGGAGGCCTGCTCGCTGATGGCGGCGGTCACTTTCGGGTGTGCATGCCCCAGTCCGCAGACCGCGATGCCGCTGAGTGCGTCCAGAAACTTGTTTCCCTGCTGATCGTAAAGCCAGGCGCCTTCGCCGCGCTCAAACGCCACGGAGAGCCGGGAGTAGTTATTCATCAGCGGAGATTGTGTCATTTTCGAATTCCTTTACGGCGGCTATAAGGAGCTATCGAGCTTCGAGTGCCCAGATGAAAAAAAGGGTCAATTCTAACCACGGGTTTTCGGATTTGGCAAACTCTTGCGGCGACTGTCAAGTCTGGCAGGAAGTTGATTTGCCAAATAGAATAGTGAAACGGTCAGTATAGCCAGCGGTTATCGATTTACTTCATTTCGTCACAAAAATATCTCGTTATAGAGCCAGACAAAAATAGTCGGATATGGGTATAATCGCAGGCAAAAGGGGCTTGCATGGCAATTCCCGGGGGGAGCTGAGCGCTCTTTAAACTAACTTACAGGTGAACCATGACCACAGTCGTCGATACCATTAAAGATCAAATTGAAAACAACCCGATCCTGCTCTACATGAAGGGTACGCCGAAGTTCCCGCAGTGCGGTTTCTCTTCCCAGGCATCCCAGGCGATCATGGGTTGTGGCGAACGTTTTGCTTTCGTCAATATCCTGGAGAATCCTGAAATTCGCGCTGAGTTGCCGAAGTACGCCAACTGGCCTACCTTTCCGCAACTCTGGGTTGAAGGCGAGCTGGTCGGCGGCTGCGACATCATTGTCGAGATGGCGCAGAATGGTGAGCTTGAGACTCTGATCAAAGCTGCAGCGCAAAAGGCAGCTGACAGCGAATAATCGCATAAGCTAATATTCCATTGGCTGTTGCTGGGGCAGGTCGGGGGGTCTGTCCTTATAACTTTAATCCCAAAAGCAACTTGGAGAAGCTAATAATGAGCGTACTCGTTGGTAAGGAAGCACCGGACTTTACCGTTCCTGCGGTACTGGGTGACGGTTCCATCGTTGACCAGTTCAACCTGAAAGAAGCGATCAAAGGTAAATATGGTCTGGTCTTCTTCTACCCGCTGGACTTCACTTTCGTCTGCCCGTCCGAGCTGATCGCTCTGGATCACCGTGTAGACGCGTTCAAAGAGCGTAACGTTGAAGTCATCGGTGTTTCCATCGATTCACACTTCACCCACAACGCCTGGCGTAACACCCCGGTTAACGAGGGTGGCATCGGCGCGGTCAAGTACACCCTGGCTGCCGACATGAACCACGACATCTGCAAAGCCTACGACGTTGAGTCCGCCGGCGGTGTAGCTTTCCGTGGCGCCTTCCTGATCGACACCAACGGTGTGGTTCGTTCTCAGATCGTTAACGACCTGCCGCTGGGCCGTAACATGGACGAGCTGATTCGCCTGGTTGACGCGCTGCAGTTCCACGAAGAGCATGGTGAAGTTTGCCCGGCTGGCTGGAACAAGGGCGATGCCGGTATGAACGCCTCTCCGGACGGTGTGGCTGCGTACCTGAGCGACAACGCTGACAAGCTGTAAGTTTTTTACAGGCGATAAAAAGCCCGCTCTTTAGCGGGCTTTTTTGTGTCTGACTGGTTGGTCAAGCTCTGGTCGGAATACGACTTAATCGTGCATTACCGGGTCCCAGCCACCCAGCTCTTTCCAGCGATTGACGATCAGGCTGAACAGCTCGGCAGTACGTTCGGTGTCGTAGGCCGCCGAATGGGCCTGGCGATTGTCGAAATCGATACCGGCCACTTCGCAGGCTTTGGCCAGCACGGTCTGGCCGAAAGCCAAACCCGCCAGGGTGGCGGTGTCGAAGCAGGAGAACGGGTGGAACGGATTGCGCTTGATTTCGGCGCGCTCGCAGGCGGCATTGATAAAGCTCAGGTCGAAGGCGGCATTATGACCGACCAGGATGGCGCGCTTGCAGCCGTGGGCTTTGATCGCTTTGCGGATCGGCTTGAAGATCTGCTCCAGCGCTTCCTTTTCAGACACCGCTTCACGAAAGGGGCTGTAAGGGTCGATGCCGGTAAACTCCAGTGCCGCTTTCTCCAGGTTGGCCCCTTCGAAGGGTTCGACGTTGCAGTCGATGGTCTGATCCGGGATCAGCAAGCCCTCGTCATCCATGGTCAGCAGTGAGGCCGCGACCTCGAGCAGGGCGTCGGTCTTTGGATTGAAACCAGCAGTTTCGACATCGATCACCACCGGTAGGTAGCCGCGAAAACGCTCTGACATCAATTGGGCGATCGGGGATAGGGTGTTAGCCACTGATAGAAGTCCTTATCGAATTCAGGCTAGGCGACCACGCGCCATTGGATGGTTTCGCCGGCACGCAGCGGGACGATCGGTTGGTCGCCGAACTGCAGGGTTTCGGCCTGGGTCCAGGGCTGTTTCTCCAGCACGATCTTGTCGCTGTTTCTGGGCAAGCCATAGAAGTCGGGGCCGTGGAAGGAAGCAAAACCTTCCAGTTTGTCCAGCGCGTTCATCGATTCGAAGGCTTCGGCGTAGAGTTCGATTGCCGAGGTTGCGCTGTAGCAGCCGGCACAGCCGCAGGCGCTTTCCTTGGCGGACTGGGCATGAGGGGCCGAGTCGGTGCCGAGGAAGAATTTAGCACTGCCGGAAGTGGCGGCTTCGAGTAGTGCCTGCTGGTGGATGTTGCGCTTCAGGATTGGCAGGCAGTACAGGTGTGGCTTGATCCCGCCAACCAGCATGTCGTTGCGGTTGAACAGCAGGTGTTGAGGTGTGATCGTGGCGGCGATGTTGTCACCGGCGGCAGCGACAAACTGGGCTGCGTCGGCGGTGGTGATGTGTTCCATCACGATCTTCAGGTCGCTGAAGCGTTCGGTGAGCGGCATCAGCTGTTGCTCGATAAAGACCTTCTCGCGCTCGAAGATATCGATATCGGCATGGGTGACTTCACCGTGGACCAGTAGCGGAATTCCCAGCTCCTGCATCGCTTCCAGTGCGTCGTAAACATTTTCCAGCGCCGTAACACCGGACGCGGAATTGGTGGTCGCGCCGGCCGGATAGAGTTTGACCGCGGTGACGCAGCCGCTGGCTTTGGCTTTGCGCAGCTCATCAGCGCTGGTGCCGTCGGTCAGGTACAGGGTCATCAGCGGATCGAAACTGCGCTCGGTCGGCATCTGCGCCAGTATACGCTGACGGTAAGCCTTGGCATGTTCCGTGGTGGTGACCGGCGGAACCAGGTTGGGCATGATGATCGCGCGACCGAAGTAGCGGGCCATATCGGCGACGGTGTTGCGCAGTACTTCTCCGTCGCGCAGGTGGACATGCCAGTCATCCGGACGGGTGATTTCAAGACGTTGCATGGGGATCCTTGGAAACAGCTTGCTGAGAAGCGCTGATTTTATCAGCCCCGGTGAAAACCGACCACCGTCCTGGGGATTGGATTCAAACAGTTTTGGCTAAAGTTTTGCCAATCGAAGGCGAACCAATACAATAGTTGGCAATCTTTCTTTCCCTGCATCTGTTGATGTTGCAGGCACAATGCGCGGTAATGTCGATGGCTTTTGAAAAGGTTTCAGTTTGGTTGGCACGAGCCAGTATGGCGGCGTCAGTGGCGGCGTTGCTGGTCGGGCCGGCTCAGGCCGTGACCTTTATCGCGCCGCTGGATGATACCCGTTGGGAGCTGGAAGCCTCCAAGTTCAGTTGCCGGTTGTCGCAGCCGATTCCGGATTTCGGTACGGCCAGTTTTGAACATCGGGCCGGAGAGCAGCTGGAGTTTGTTATCAGCTCGCCCCAGGCCGAATTGCTGGGCAAGGAAACCCTGATCATGGCCGAAGCGCCGCCTTGGCATCCGGGGCGGGGTACCCATCGGATCGGCATGATTCGTGATGCGGTCAATAGTAAGTCGTTCAGGCTGCAGCCGCCGTTGGCCAAGGATATCCTCACCTCGCTCTATCAAGGGCGTACGCCGGCGCTGACCAATCAGAACTGGTACGGCACCGACACGGCGGTCAAGGTCGCGATCTCGTCCGCCAATTTTCAGCAGGCCTACAGCAATTATCAGAGTTGTGTTGGCGAGCTGTTGCCGGTGAACTTCCAGCAAGTTGCCCGGTCGGCCGTGCTGTTTCCGTCGGCGCAATGGCGCCTGTCGGACTCTACCCGGCAGCGTCTCGATCTGGTCGCGCTCTATGTGAAGAATGATCCATCAGTCAAAACCATCTATGTCGATGGCCACTCCGATAATCTGGGGCGCCGATTGGCTAACCGCGACCTATCGCGTCAGCGGGCTGAGGCGGTCACCCGTTACCTGACCAAGATCGGTATTAATGAGGATATGATCACGACCCGTTATCACGGAGAGCGCTATCCGGTGGTCAAAAATACCAATTCCAACAACCGAGCCCGTAACCGCCGGGTCACGGTAAGGCTTGAGCGGGAAGGGTAGTCAGGGCGCTTCGGGTTGATCTTGGCCGCAGCGCGCATAGAGTTTTTTGGCTGAGCTATCCCAGCGCCCTGTTTTTACGTGTATAATTCTGCGGTTCTTTTTTCGGCAGTCCGCTACCGTTCTGGAGCGGGTCGTTTACGGAGTCAACCATGTCAGATATTAAGAAGGTCGTTCTGGCCTATTCCGGTGGTCTGGATACCTCGGTCATCGTTAAGTGGCTGCAGGAGACCTACAACTGTGAGGTGGTAACCTTTACCGCCGACCTGGGTCAGGGTGAAGAGGTCGAACCGGCTCGCGCCAAGGCTGAAGCGCTGGGTGTGAAAGAGATTTACATCGAAGACCTGCGCGAAGAGTTTGTCCGTGACTTCGTATTCCCGATGTTCCGCGCCAATACCGTTTATGAAGGTGAATACCTGCTGGGTACCTCCATCGCCCGTCCGCTGATCGCCAAGCGTCTGGTTGAAATTGCCAACGAGACTGGTGCCGATGCGATCTCCCATGGGGCGACCGGTAAGGGTAACGACCAGGTTCGCTTCGAGCTGGGTGCCTACGCACTGAAGCCGGGCGTTAAAGTGATTGCGCCCTGGCGTGAGTGGGATCTGAATTCTCGCGATAAGCTGATGGCCTACTGCGACGAACACGGTATCGAGGTGGACTTCAAGAAGAAGGGTAAGAAGTCTCCCTACTCCATGGACGCCAATCTGCTCCATATCTCTTACGAGGGCGGCATTCTGGAAGATACCTGGGCCGAAGCCGAAGACGATATGTGGCGCTGGAGCGTTTCTCCGGAGCAGGCCCCGGACAAGGCGACCTATATCGAACTGACCTACCAGAAAGGCGATATCGTCGCCATCGACGACCAGCCGATGAGCCCGGCGACCGTGCTGGAATACCTGAACAAGATCGGTGGTGAGAACGGCATCGGCCGTCTCGATATCGTCGAGAACCGCTTCGTTGGGATGAAGTCCCGTGGTTGTTACGAAACCCCAGGCGGCACCATCATGCTGCGTGCCCACCGTGCCATCGAGTCCATCACACTGGACCGTGAAGCCGCGCACCTGAAAGATGAGCTGATGCCGCGTTATGCCGAGATCATCTACAACGGCTTCTGGTGGTCTGAAGAGCGTAAGATGCTTCAGGCGATGATCGACTACTCCCAGCGTGACGTGAACGGCAAAGTGCGCCTGAAACTCTACAAGGGCAACGTGGAAGTGATCGGTCGTAGCTCCGATGACAGCCTGTTTGACGAGTCAATCGCAACCTTCGAAGACGATGCCGGTGCCTACGATCAGAAGGACGCGGCCGGCTTTATCAAGCTGAACGCCCTTCGGATGCGTATTGCTGCTGGTAAAGGGCGCAGTCTGCTAGAAGACTGAGTATTCGCGACTAAAGTCAGTAATGATAAAAAGCCCTGAATTGACAGGGCTTTTTTTTGAATTGATTTTGTTCTTCATCAACGTTTGCGCTTGAGTGGCAGGCACTTTTTGGTATTGTCTGTTTAACTATCCGTAACTCTCCAACTGAATTTTGGATTCCCTTGTATGGCAGCACTGCTGGCCGACAAAACCGTACTGATCGTGGCGAAGCGACTGGAGTCGTTGAGCGCGCTGCGTACGCTGGTGCAGGACCAGCAAGCCGGATTGGTGCAGGTGGCGTCGTCGGCCAATATGGCTTTGAGCCTGTTGCGGATGCAGTCATTTGATCTGTGTCTGATTGAGCACGGCCTCGGTGAGGGGGAAAAGAACGGTTACCAAGTCATCGAAGAGTCCGTGCGCGAAGGTCTCAAGCGTGCGGTGGATTGTCAGATACTGATTCTTCCGGAAGGCAGTACCAGCGTTGCCAACGACTCATTGGAGTCGTTTGCCGATTCATTCTTTGTTAAACCGGTATCGTCCCAGCTGTTTGGTAATCGGCTGGAAAAACTCCTCAAATTGAAGCAGGCGGTAAAACCTGCCGAAGAGTTGATCGATAAAGGGGATGAGACAAAAGCGATCCAGCTGATTGAGCAGATGCTGCGCAAGATGCCTTCGTTGGGACCCTATCTGACCCGGCTGCAGTGCCGGCTTCTAATAAATCGGCAGGATTATGACCGCGCTAGACAGCTGTTGCAGATCGCTGCCGATGAGCGGGGAATGTCTTGGGCCTATATGGGAATGGGTGTCTGCCATTACCATCAGGGACACTTTGCCGAAGCGATGGCTTGTTTCAATCAGGTGTTGGAGCGTTCGCCGGAGAGTATCGAGGCGTTTGACTGGCTGTCTCGCTTGTACCGAGTGATCGGGCGAAATGAGCCGGCTCAGAAATTGTTGGAAAAAGCGGTCGCAGTCCACCCCACCGTACCGATACTGCAGTCCGATCTGGGCGATGTGGCCAGCGAAAACAGCAGCTGGGATGTGGCGATCAGTGCTTTCCGTGAATCGGTCAAGTATGCCCGTCACTCCTGTTATCAGAAGCCCAACAACTATTTCGGTCTGGCCCGCTGCCTTCAAACCAAAGTCTCTCCTCAGGGTGGTCCGTTATCATCGCGAGCGGAGCAGGAGGCGGTACGGGCGCTGGAAGATGTGGCCTACGAGTACCAGGAAGACCGTCTGATCCGTTTCAAGTCGCGGTTGATGACCTCGGAGACCTATAAATTATCGGGTGATATCAAGCGCGCCAATGCTGCGGCTCAGGACGCGTTTGCTGACTTTAAGAAACTGGACGATAGTCAGCAGGCGGAAGAACTCGATAATCTGCTCGAGGGGTTGGAAAACACCCAGTTGCAGGCTGTCGCTGAAGAGTATAAAGCCGATTTTAGCCGTCGGGTTTTCACCGAAACCGAGTGGGGGCGTAATAACCTACAGGGTATCGGCTACTACCGGAAAGGTAAGTTTGAAGAGGCGTTCGAGTACTTTCTTAAGGCGCTGGAGACGGTTCCCAATAGTCCCAGTGTGCTGTTGAATCTAGTTCAGACCGGTTATGAGCTGGTGCAGTTGCAACCTCAGCGGGCGACAGAGATTCTGGCGGTCTGTAATGAGCGTCTGCTCAACGTAAGCATCGGTGCCATGAACACCAAGCAGCAGGACCGTTTTCGCGCCCTGAGTGATCGTCGGGCGATGCTGTCCGATCCCGAGTTCGATTCCTGAGCAACAGTGTTTTAGTTGTACAAAACCGGGTTATTTCTGAACTTACCCGCCCGCAGGGCTTCTATACTTACTGAAAAGACATGCAGCTATCCTAAGGTGGCCGGATGTCGACCGACCTGCCCAAGCGTTTCGTTCCAGTGTTTGTTTCAGATGGTAGGTCGGCAGTAGTACCGACTGATCTCGGAAGGGGGCTTAATGCTTCATATCGCTGTGCTGGAGCCGGATCGTCAACTGGCTGAATCGATCATGTCTTGGTTGCACCAGGCAGGGCATGAATATACCTGTTGCTCCCAACCCGCTGAATTTCTTGCCTGCCTGCAGCAGCAACCGTTCGATCTGATGCTGGTCGACTGCGGTTGCGACGACGAGGCCTGTTTTGCGTTGATCGAGCAGGGACTTGCCAGTCAAGCCGAGCGGATTCCTTTGTTGTTTATCAGTGCTCCCGAGGCTGAGCGTCAAATCGTCAAGGCGCTGGCACAGGGCGCTGACGACTTCATCTGTAAGCCGCTTCAAGCCGACCAGTTATTGTCGCGTATTCGGGTGCTGCTGTGTCGTTTCGACGAGCAGCAGCAGGAGCAGCTACCGGAATTGCAGCAGTTCGGTCCCTTTCTGATCGATCGAAATCAACACCAGCTCAGTCGCAATGGCGAGCCTTTGGCGCTGACCGGCAAGGATTTCTGCCTGGCCGATTATCTCTTCACTCACCCTAATCAGCTGTTATCCCGGCACCGACTGCTGTCCGAGGTCTGGGGGGTGAGTCAGGAGGTCAATACTCGAACCGTGGATATGCATATTAGCCGTCTACGCAAGTCACTCTCGTTGGAAGGCAGCGGCTATGAGATTGAAACCGTGCACCAGCACGGTTATCGCCTGTTGACCGAAGACTAAGAAAACCATGGGACTAAATTACAGTCCCCCTCGTGTTAGTGAGCAAGCGCAGAAACAGTCATAGCCACGTGGTCACTATCTGAACTGCAGGGTAATCGCCCCGGGACCAGCTGTTAAGGATGCTCCCAGCTGGCGCTGTTAGTTCCTAAATTGCATTCGTTCTAGGCGGCAGATACAATCGCCCCAGCCTTTTTAGGGTGGTTTTGTACCTATGCTTTGCTGAGCTGCAAAACCACCATTGGACAGTTCTACCAGGGCTGTTTCAACCACCTCTCTTTGCCAGCTACCAATTAAGCCGAGCGGATGAAATCACACAAAATCACTACAGCCCCGATCCCGATGCGCAATGTCGGTCCCGTTAAAGTTATCGGCGAGGAGGTTGACGATGAAGTGATGGTGCCGCTGGCAACCTATGAAACCCCGCTGTGGCCTTCGGTAGGTCGTGGGGCTCGGGTTACCAAGTTGGCCGGGGGCATCCGTGCCACCGTAATCGATGACCGGATGAGCCGATCGATTCTGCTTGAGGCTGCGGATGCCGGTGCTGCCTTGGGCGCGATCAACAGTCTCAAAAGCCGCCTGCCCGAACTCAACGCAGTAGTCGCCAAGAGTAGTCGTTTTGCCAAGCTGATCGACCTGCATACCCAGGTGGTGGCCAACATGATCTACCTGCGGCTGGAGTTCACTACCGGCGACGCATCCGGCCACAATATGGTCACCAATGCGGCCGACCAGTTGTTTCCTTGGATTCTGGAGCAGTATCCGCAGCTCAGTTACGTGTCGATTTCGGCCAACTACTGCTCGGACAAAAAAGCCACGGCAGTGAACGGTATTCTCGGTCGCGGCAAGTATGTTGTCGCCGAAGTCACCATTCCGCGAGAACTTTGCCAGCGTCGATTGAAGACCACCCCGGAGCAGGTGGTGGAGCTGAACATCAAGAAAAACCTGATCGGCACCCTGATGGCCGGGGGCATCCGTAGTGCCAACGCCCACTATGCCAATATGCTGTTGGCGTTTTACCTGGCTACCGGTCAGGATGCGGCCAATATTGTGGAAGGCTCGCAAGGGGTGGTGCATGCGGAAGTTCGAGACGGTGATCTGTATTTCTCCGCTACGCTGCCGAACCTGATCATGGGCAGTGTCGGTAATGGCAAAGGACTGGATTTTGTCGAAGAGAATCTGGCCATGCTGGGTTGTAAAGAAGAGCGTGAGCCCGGGGAAAATGCCCGCCGACTAGCGGTCTGGTGTGCGGCCACGGTTCTCTGTGGCGAACTGTCATTGATGGCAGCCCAGACCAACCCGGGTGAGTTGATGCAATCCCATCTGGCCATGGAGCGCTAGCCGGCGCTTATCCTGCTTTTATAGCCATCCCGATTCGAGCACGAAATGAGTGATCCGACCAACAGCCGCAAGACCGAACATATCCGGGCGATAGAGAAGGATGCCGGTGTTGACCGCAACCACCATCATTACGACGCCATCCGGCTGCGTCATCGGGCCTTACCGCAACTGGATCTGAATCAGATCGATCCGAGCTGCGAATTTCTTGGTAAAAAACTCAGTTTTCCTCTTCTGATCTCATCGATGACCGGTGGCGATCACGAACAGTTGCGAACCATCAACCGAAATCTGGCCATTGCCGCTGAACGCTGTGGTGTGGCGATGGCGGTCGGATCCCAGCGGGTGATGTTCAGCCACCCGGGAGCCAAGGCGAGTTTTGAGCTACGCCAGTATGCGCCAACAGCACTGCTGATGGGCAATCTGGGCGCGGTACAGCTGAATTACGGCTTTGATATCGAGCAGGCTCGTCGAGCGGTCGAGATTCTCGACGCCGATGCGCTGTTTCTTCACCTAAACCCGCTGCAGGAAGCGGTTCAGCCTGAGGGCGACACGGATTTCTCCGGTTTAGATAAGAAGATCAAAGCCTTGGTTGAAGCGCTTGATCAGCCGGTTATTTTAAAAGAGGTAGGCGCAGGGCTGGCGCCGGAAGATGTTGAGCTGGGCCTGGAGAACGGTGTACAGATTTTCGACCTGGCCGGTAGCGGCGGGACCTCGTGGAGTCGTATCGAGCACCACCGATGTCGTCCCGATGGCGAGCGTTCGCTCGGGCTACTGTTCCAGGATTGGGGCATTCCGACCCCGACCGCCCTAGGCTTGGCCAGGCCTTATATGCAACAGGCACAATTTATTGCCAGCGGCGGTCTCAGATCGGGTATCGACATGGTGAAATCTGTTATACTCGGCGGCTCGCTTTGCGGCATGGCGGCTCCTTTCTTAAAGCCGGCCATGGAATCGCCCGAAGCGGTAATGACAACGATTGAACACATTAAGCGTGAGTTTGTCACGGCGATGTTCCTGCTCGGTGCGGCCGATCTGGAACAGCTGCGGCTGAACGATGCGCTACTGTTGGACGAATAGGATTTTCTTAGAGCATGTCTGTCGGTATTGATGATATCAGCTTTTATACGTCGAATTTTTACCTTGATCTCAAGAGCTTAGCAGACGTACAAAATATCGATGCCGAGAAGTACTACCAGGGAATCGGCCAGGAAAAGATGGGCATCGTCGGTGCCGACGAAGATGTCGTGACCATGGCGGCGGCGGCGGCATTGCCGTTGCTGGAGCGTTGTGAACGCTCCCAGATCGATACCCTGATGTTCGCCACCGAAACCGGTGTAGACCAATCCAAGGCTGCCGGTGTTTTCGTTCATGGTCTGCTGGATCTGCCCAACCGTTGCCGGGTCGTCGAGCTCAAGCAAGCCTGCTACTCCGCCACCGCGGCGATCCAGATGGCCTGCGCCATCGTGGCCCGAGACCCTCGGCGCAAAGTGCTGGTGCTGGCCTCCGATATCGCCCGTTATGATCTGGCCTCTTCCGGAGAAGCGACCCAGGGCTGTGGTGCCGTTGCGGTACTGATCGGTGCGAATCCAAAACTGGTCGAGATCGCCCCCGAATCGGGCCGTTATACCGAAGATGTGATGGATTTCTGGCGTCCCAACTATCGCTCTACCGCGCTGGTGGACGGCAAGTATTCCACCAAGATCTACCTGACCGCGCTGAAGCAGGCCTATAGCGACTACCTGGAGCAGGGTGGTGCCGAGTTCGATCAGCTTGACTACCTGTGCTATCACCTGCCGTTCAGCCGCATGGCCGAGAAAGCGCAGACCCAACTGTCACGCTATACCCACAGCGAGCGCGATAAAGAAGCCCTCGATGCGATGGTGATGCCGACGCTGAACTACAACCGCATCATCGGCAACAGTTACACCGCGTCGATCTATATCGGCCTGGCCTCATTGCTGGACAACCCAGAGCTGGAGTTAAGCGGTCAGCGGGTTGGCTTCTTCAGCTACGGTTCCGGCTGTGTTTCCGAATTCTTCAGCGGCACGGTGATGCCCGGTTACCGCGATTACCTGCATACCGATAAGCATCAAGCGATGCTGCAGGCACGGACCGAGCTGAGCTACACCGAATACCTCAAGTTCTATAACTTTGAGTGCCCGGCCGATGGTGGCGACCACCGTATGCCCGAGCAGACCAAAGGTCCGTTCCGCCTGGAAGCGATCAACCAGCATAAGCGGGTTTACAGCGCCCGCTGATGCACGCCCGGGCCCCGTCCAAGGCGATCCTGAGCGGCGAACACGCCGTCGTCTACGGTAGGCCCGCCCTTGCCTTGGCCTTGTGCCGCTATGCCACAGTCGAGCTTGAAGCCGCCGCCGGACTGGGTACTGATGTTGAGCTTGTCCTCGACAGCCTCAATACCCGTGAGCGGGTCCGTCTGGATCAGCTGGATCCTCTGCAGCGACAATTACAGCAACGCCACCAGGACTTTCTCGATGGAGACCTGCCCATCGAAGCGGTGATGGCGCAACCAGCCTTGTTGTTTCAGTACGCCCTGTCCCTAGTTCCCGAGTGTTGGTCTGCCATAGCCGGGTGTCGGCTGCGCTTGAGTTCGCAGATCCCCTTGGGGGCCGGAATGGGATCATCGGCAGCCACGGTCACCGCGCTGCTCAAAGCGGTCAGTGGCTATGCCGGCAAGCCGTTGGCCACCCCGCAATTGGTGGCTCTGGTAACCCGTTGTGAGCAACTTCAGCATGGCCGTTCCAGTGGACTGGACCCGGCAGTCTGCGGTCGCGGAGGGATGCTGCGTTTCCAGCAGGGCGATGTTCAACCATTGCCGGCGTCGCTTCAGCAGGGCTGGTATCTTTTCGACAGTGGGAAACCGGACTGCTCGACCGGGCAGTGTGGCAGCCAAGTTAGGCGCCAGTTCGGACGTAGCGGCATCTGGGATGAGTTTGCCGAGGTCACCGAACAGTTCCAGCAGGCGCTGCTGGGGGCCAGTCCGGAGCGAATTCATGCCTCGGTACGACAAAATCAACGCCTGTTGGAGCGGATTGGCGTCGTACCGCAATCGGTACAGCAACAGGTGCGTGAACTTGAGCAGCAGGGCGCCAGTGCCAAGATCAGTGGTGCCGGTGCGGTAAGCGGCAACCGGGCAGGGTTGGTGTTGATCTATGCCCCGGATCGGACGCTCGAGTCGTTGTCGAGCCAATCCGCAGCCTGGCAGCCTCTGCAGATGGATACGATGGGAGCGGTATATGAATCAGATCGATAGCAGCATTCGGGCTTCGGCCCCCGGTACCCTGATGCTGCTGGGTGAGCATGCGGTGCTGCATGGCTCCCGCGCGCTGGTACTGGCGGTGGATAAACGGATACGGGTCGAACTTACACCGTTGGATGAGCCGCAGCTGGAGATAGAATCTGCCCTGGGGCAGTATCGAGCACCCATCGATCAGAGACATGCCGATGCTACCTTCAGCTTTATTCTGGCAGCGTTCGAACATTGTTATACGGCCTTTGCTGTCGAGGCCGGGATATCGCCCGGCACCGGGGTTCGGCTACAGGTTGAGTCCGACTTTTCCCATCTGGTGGGGCTGGGCTCTTCGGCGGCGGTGACCGTTGCAACCCTGGCGGTATTGAACCGCTGGTTGGGACAAAGCCCGAACTCAGATCAACTGTTTGAACAGGCTCGGGCGGTGATGTTACGGGTGCAGGGGCGTGGATCGGGTGCCGATCTGGCGGCGGCGATCGAAGGCGGAATGGTGGCTTATCATCAGAGCGGTGAGCGGCAGAAACTGGCACCGCTGCCATCGATCGGACTGTATTACTGCGGCTATAAATTGAAGACCCCGTTGGTGTTGGAGCGGGTGGCCGAGGCTGCCGAACAGTTACCACTGCTTTACCAGCACCTCTACCAGCTGATGGCCGAGTGCGCCGAGCAGGCCTGCGAAGCCGCTGGCCAGGGCGATTGGACCCTGTTGGGGCGGTTGATGAACTACTATCAGGGGTTGATGGATGCGTTGGGCGTCAATGATGCCAAGTTATCGCAGATGATCTATCAGTTACGGGGCGATTCGCTGGTGCAAGGCGCCAAGATTTCCGGCTCCGGCCTGGGGGATTGTGTGATCTCTCTGGGGCAACCCCAGGCGGTTGAATTGCCGGATCGGATCCCGGTACAGGTAGCCTCTCTAGGCCTCAGGCTAGACTGAGGACTGTCGTCACACCGCTTGCTGCCAAGCCTGCTCCATCCGCCCTTAGCGTTTTAGGAAAAACACAGTATGAGTCAGAACCCAAGCCCGCGTCAGATCGTACAGCAGCAGCTGCCGAAGCAGGCGCAACCCGGCCCGCAGGCCAGCGCCTTCGCGCCGAGTAATATCGCCCTGTGTAAATACTGGGGTAAGCGCGACAAGGCGCTGAATCTGCCGATCAATCCGAGCCTGTCGGTGAGCCTGGGCCAGCTGGGCAGTCGTACCGAACTCAGCCCGATCGATGGGGCGGAAGATCGGGTGATTCTGAACGGCGAGGTGCAATCGCTGGAAGGGGGCTTTGCGGCCAAGGTGGTCAGCTTTCTGGATCTGTTCCGCCAGCCCGGTTCGCCCCGCTTGCAGGTGGATACCCACAATAACATCCCGACCGCAGCTGGACTGGCGTCCTCGGCGTCGGGGTTTGCCGCGCTGATGCTGGCGGTCGATAAACTCTATAATTTCGGTTTGAGCCCCGAGCAGTTGTCCGCCTTTGCCCGGCTCGGTAGCGGCAGTGCATCGCGCTCTATCTTTGAGGGATTCGTCGAGTGGCAGATGGGGGTTCGCGACGACGGCATGGACTCCCATGCGCGGCCTTTAGCTCAGAGCTGGCCCAACTTTCGGATCGGCCTGTTGACGCTGACTTCGGCGGCTAAGTCGGTGGGCTCGCGTGCCGGTATGCAGCGCACCGTCGATACCGCTCACCTGTACCAGAGCTGGCCGTTGCAGGCCGCCGCCGATCTAGAGCGCATTCATCAGGCGATCGAGCAACAGGATTTCGAACTGCTTGGGGCTACGGCGGAGCAGAATGCGCTATCCATGCATGCCACCATGATCGCCTCCTGGCCGCCGTTGCTTTACTGGCAGCCCGAGTCGGTCGCGGCGATGCAGCAGGTTTGGGCATTGCGCGAACAGGGACTGCCGCTCTACTTCACTATGGATGCCGGTCCCAACCTCAAACTGCTGTTCCAAGGTCAGGATCAACAAGCGGTATTGAAAGCGTTTCCGTCGCTGCAGGTGGTGGCACCGTTTGAGGCCGCTTGACCTTAGAGACCGACGCCGTGACCCACGCCGGTAAAAACGGTCTAAACCCACCCGAGAAGCGGTCGGGTTTTGTCCTGACCCAACAGGCCCGTCAGGGCCGACAGGGGCTCGATTTTCAGTACTGGTTGAGTACCGACCAGGGCCCGGTGCGCTGGCTGGTGCGTGATCAGGAAGCGGTTTTCTTTACCCTTGCCGAAGAGCGGCAGCAGGTGCAGGAGCTGCTACGATCCCTGTTCTCCGGTAATGCCGCCGCCAACTGTTGGCGACTTCAGCCGTTGCAACTGACCGACCCTCAGGGGCGCTCGGTCGATGGCCTCTACCTCAATCAGTTGGAAGCTCTGTACCGCGCCCGCGAGCAGCTGCAGCGTTTCGGCGTCACCCTGATTGAAGATGATATCCGACCTGCCGAGCGCTATCTGATGGAGCGCTTTATCTGCGGTGGGCTGCAGATCAATGCCGGTCAGTGGCAATCTGCCGGGGCCGGTAGCCGTTGGCAGCAATTGGAACAGGCGAGTATCGCTCCCTGTGACTATCGCCCGCGCCTGCGGGTGTTGTCGTTCGATATCGAAACCTCGATGCGGGGGCAAGAGCTCTATTCCATCGGCCTTTACGGAGTGCTCGCCAATGGAAGGGACCGTCAAACAGGGCCGGATAAGGTCGAACTAGCACGGGTCCTGATGCGCGGTGCTGAGGGGTCGTCCGGCGACGAGGCCCAGGAGCCGCTCTCGATCCACTATTTCCCCAGCGAAAAAGCGCTGCTGCAGGCCTTTATGGATCAGGTGCGAGAGTTTGATCCGGATATGCTGATCGGTTGGAACCTGATCGACTTTGACCTGCGCTTCCTGCGCGCCAAAGCTGAGCAGCTGGGGTTGTCATTGAACCTGGGGCGGGGCGGTGGCGCGTTAAAGTGGCACGAACGGGAAACGGGTTGGGCGCGGGTCAGTCTGCCGGGCCGGGTGGTGGTGGATGGCATCGACTGCCTCAAGGGCGCTACTTTTCAGTTTGAGAGCTATTCGCTGGAAGCGGTGTCGCAACAGCTGCTGGGCCGGGGTAAGAAGATCGATCATGTGGACCAGCGAGGTAACGAGATTACCCGGTTGTTTCGCCATGATAAGCTGGCATTGGCGCGCTATAACCTGGAAGACTGCCGCCTGGTTTGGCAGATCTTCGCTAAGGCCAAGCTGCTGGATTACCTGATCGAACGAAGCTGTTTGACCGGCCTGATGTTGGATCGGGTCGGTGGTTCAGCCGCGGCCTTCGACCATCTCTATTTACCGCGGCTGCACCGTGCTGGTCGTACCGCGCCACCCTATGCCTCCGGTGAAGCCGGGATGAGTAGCCCGGGTGGCTACGTGATGGATTCGCGCCCGGGGTTGTACCAGGATGTTTTGGTGCTGGATTTCAAAAGCCTGTATCCAAGCCTGATTCGTAGTTTCCTGATCGACCCCCACGGCCTATACGACGGGCTTGAACAAGACGCCGAACATTGCGTTGAGGGGTTCAACGGCGCCAGATTCTCCCGACGTCATCCGATTCTTCCCGGATTGATCGCCACTCTGTGGCAGGCCCGGGATCAGGCCAAGGCGGAGCAAAACGAGCCGTTGTCGCGAGCGATCAAGATCATCATGAACTCCTTTTATGGAGTACTGGGTTCGGACCAGTGCCGTTTCTTCGATCACCGTCTGTCCGGCTCGATCACCCTGCGAGGGCATCAGGTGCTGATGCAGAGTCGCGACTTTATCGAAGGCTTATCCGACGACAAGAGCAGTTATACCGTTATCTACGGCGATACCGATTCACTGTTTGTCTGGGCACAGCAGCCGCCGGCAAGCGTCGAATCGATCGATCCGGTGTTGCTTGGAAAGCAGTTGGTGGTCAGGTTGAACGACTGGTGGCGGCAACGGCTACAGGCAGAGCACGGGGTGGAGAGCTGGTTGGAGATCGAGTTTGAAACCCACTTTCAACGTTTCCTGATGCCGACCATTCGTGGTTCCGAGCGGGGCAGTAAAAAACGCTATGCCGGGATGACGGTAGATCAGCATGGGGAGCCGACGCTAGTGTTTAAGGGGTTGGAAAGTGTTCGGAGTGACTGGACCCCGTTGGCTCGACGGTTTCAGCAACAACTCTACCGGCGGGTTTTTCTGAACCAGCCCTACCGTCATTGGTTGAAGCAACAGGTTGAGGCATTGCTGGCCGGGCAGTGTGACGATGAACTGGTTTACCGAAAACGACTGCGGCGGCCGTTACAGGAGTACGTAAAGTCGCAGCCGCCCCATGTTCAGGCGGCGAGAATAGAAGAGCAGCAGCGTCAACAGCGTGGTGAGCTGCCGAAATATCATCGGAGTGGGTCAGTGAGTTATCTGATTACCGTCCAAGGCGCGCAACCGGCCGAGTACTGCACCGCTTCGATCGACTATCAGCACTATCTGGAGAAACAACTCAAACCCGTTGCCGAGGCGATCCTACCGCTGGTCGGTGACAGTTTTGAACAGTTGGTGGAGCCGCAGCAGAGCCTGTTCTAAGCCTCTGCTGCTTGGCTGGGTCGATCGATCAGAGGTTGAGAACCTGCTGCTCGATGTAACCGCGCAGCTCTTCGTACTGGCCCGGGCATTCGGGTAGGAAGAACAGCTTGTAGTATGCGCGTTGGTTAACCTGGCGGTTGAAAACGCCGGGGCGATCTTCCTGGTGGCTCTCGTAGCGGTAATCCATGGTCAGATGGATAACGCGGGTGTTGGTCGGGATCACCAGCTCGGCATGATCGATATTCTGGCGCTTTTTGCTCTCTTTCAGGGTATAGAACGAGATCTCGGCGACCTGGTTCAGGTTGATCAGGAAGTTGCTGGAAACCGGCACCACGATGCCTTGATCCATTGCGTTATTTTCCATCAGGATGCCGCAATTCTTTTTGATCTTGATGAACATATAAATTCCTTAGCTGTTCAAATTTGTCGGGGTTGTCGCTGATTCGGTAGCTCGTTAGTTGTTGCAGATCTAAATCTGAGTTGGGTTATTCGGCACCGTAACCTTCAGGACAATCCCTCGTTGGTTGAGGGCTGAATCAATTCTGTCCTATCTGATCGATGGTTGCCAGTGCTCCTCAAAGTGGTTTTGATGGCTATCAAAATCCGACTTAACGGTTTGTTATTTTCCTTATTCGGTCATATTTGGACGCTAGGCTGGTTGGGTTGAACTTAGCCGGAAGCTTAGACTATGTACCATCTGCCCGAATTAACCCCTAGCGTGAATATCCGTCGAATCGCCGTGCTCACCAGCGGTGGCGATGCACCGGGTATGAACGCAGCGATCCGTGCGGTTGCCCGAGCGGCGTTACATCAGGGCATTGATGTGCTGGGGATTCAGCGTGGTTACAGCGGCTTGGTGGAGGCGGATATCCGTCCCCTAACGTCACCGCTGGTGGGTAATATCCTGCAGCGTGGCGGTACCCTGCTTAAGAGTGACCGCTGCGAAGAGTTCCATAAGCCGGCAGTGCGCTGGCAGGGCTACGAGCACCTAAGGGAGATGGAGGTGGACGGTCTGGTGGTGATCGGTGGTGACGGCTCGCTGGCCGGGGCTCGCCAGTTTGCCGCCGAGACCAACTTCCCGCTAGTAGTGTTGCCGGCGACGATCGATAACGACATTGAGGGCAGCGACGAGACCATCGGTTTTGATACCGCCGCCAATACCGGCCTGGACGCGATCGATCGGATTCGGGATACCGCCAACTCCCACCAGCGATTGTTTCTGGTTGAGGTGATGGGGCGGGATTCAGGCTTTCTGGCCACCGAAGTCGGCATTGCCGGTGGCGCCGAGATGATCCTGGTACCCGAGCAAGCGATCGATCTGGATCGGGTCAGCGAATCGTTAAAGCAGGGAGATTCCAGCGCCCGACCGAGCAGCCGGATCATCGTCGTGGCCGAAGGGCGCAAGCCGGGGCGGACCCAGCGCCTAGCGCAGGCGTTGACCGAACGAGGCTTCAACCCGCAGGTATGCATTCTGGGACATATCCAACGGGGCGGAAATCCGTCGGCGCGGGATCGGGTATTGGCTTCCTGTCTGGGTGCGGTGGCGGTCAAGGTGCTGCAGGCGGGCCAGGGTGGTTGCCTGCTCGGCGTGGAAAATCGTCACCTGGTGCAGCGCCCCTTGGCTGATCTGGGTGAGCGTTTGCCGCTGGACCCGGCCCTGCTGGAGCTGGCTCAGCTGATTCAACAGTAGCGCGTGCCGTTCCGCGGTGGATGAAAAAATTTATCCCCCATGCATCCATAGGACTGTCCGGTTCGTTTCCCTAGGTACCTTTATTAAATACCAGGGGAATTCGATGAAACCGACAACCGTTTTGCTTCCGATCGTTCTGGCTAGTGGGCTGGCTGCCTGTGCCTCTACCGACACCAAGAAGACTACCTTACCGGCGGATAAACAGCAGACCGAACAGGGCGTCGTTTGGCGAACGCCTGAAGGGATGACGTTGTACACCTTCGCCAAGGACACTGAGGGCCAGTCCAATTGTTACGGCCCCTGTGCCGAAAAATGGCCACCTTATATCGCCGCCGATGGTGCCAAGCCGCAGGGGGCGTTTGATCTCACTACCCGAGAAGATGGGTCACGCCAGTGGCGACTAGCGGGGCAGCCGCTCTACACCTGGTTTAAGGATCAGCGAGCCGGTGATACTAGCGGTCACGGGGTTAAAAACATCTGGTTCTCTGCCCGCGCCGATGATGTACCAGTGAAGGTATACAGTAAGGACGGAGTTCGGATTTTGACCGACGAGCGTCAATTCAGCCTTTACACGTTCGCCAAGGATCAGCCGGGGCAATCCAACTGTTACCAAAAGTGTGCCAAACTTTGGCCGCCGTTGACGGTCGCCGAAGGGGCTGTCGCCAGTGGTCCCTATTCGATCGTGGCGCGGAAAGATGGAACCCAGCAGTGGGCGCTGAATGGCCTTCCCCTGTATACCTGGGTCAAGGATACGCAGCCAGGCGATATCAGCGGGGATGGGGTTAAAGGGCTGTGGAATCTAGCCGTCCAACCCTAGTCGATACACTCTGACCCTGCGGAGCCGTTCACGACCTCGGTGGCGGCTCCAACGAGGAACCTTAGATTGCAACCAGAACAATGGAATCGAGAGATCGAAGCCTGCCTTGCGCAGATCAAGCTCAGGCATCGACCGGCCTTCGAGACACTGTATCGGCTGACCAGTGCCCGACTCTATGGCCTGACCTTGAAGATCATTTCAGATCGAGAGCTGGCGGCGGATACGTTGCAGGAGAGCTATGCCAAAATCTGGAACAACGCCGATGCCTATCGCAGTGATCTAGGGGGTGGCTGGGCCTGGATCTGCCAACTGAGCCGAAATAACGCCATCGACCGGGTCCGCCAGATTCAACGGCAACCGGAACAACTGGACGACAGCTTGATCGATCAGCTGGCTGGTGACGAAAGTGGGTTATGGCAGCAGCACCATGATTTGAGCCGTTGTCTGCAGAAAATACGCGAGGAGCCCCGGGTCGCCATCCTCTCCTCTTATATCCATGGGTTGACCCATGCCGAGCTATCGGCGCGTTTGCAGGTCCCCCTGGGAACGTTGAAATCCTGGATTCGGCGCGGGTTGAAGGAGTTGCATCAATGTCTCGAAGCCTAAGATACCAAGCTGCCGAAGTTCGAGAGCATCTGGCCAGCCACTACGTTCTGGGTTCCCTCAGTGAGCGGGTGCGGCGCCGTTGTGAGCGGCTGATGCGGGAAGACTCCGAATTCGAAGCGATGATTTACCTTTGGCAGCAGCGTATGAATCGACTGAACGATGAGGTCGAGCCGGTGCAACCACCGGAGCGGGTATGGCAACAGCTTAGCGGGCAGATGGAGGCGGATGATCACGCCTCGGGGGCTAGGCGCTTCTGGAAGGGACTGGCTTTTTGGCGAGGGGCCACCGCCCTGATGCTGGTTGCCTGCCTGGCTGTATGGCTCTGGCCCCAGTCACCGCAGTTCCGCTCGGTTAACTACATGGCGGTGATGCAGAGCTTACCGGAACAGCCCGAACCACCGATGATCATCACCGCTTACAAGGGCGATAAGCCGGGCCGATCTCAGCTGCATATCCAGTGGAACGAACGGCTCGATGCGATGGATCTAAGCGGATTGAGGCTATGGGCTGTTGACCGTGAAACCCAGGCGCTAACCGACCTGGGGTCGCTCGATGCGATGCAGACAAACCGGTTGTTAACCAAGCCGGAGTGGTTGGCGATCAAGGCCAGCCAGGAGCTGCTGGTGGTGCGTGGTGAAAGCCCCGAGGGGACGGTTTTGTTCCGCGGGCCCTGTCTGCAATTGAGTCCCTGGCAAGATCAGCCGGGGTAGCGGCCGGCCATCAATTTCTTTTCGGGGATCGATCGTAATGGGGCGCTTGAAGACGCTTGCGATAAAAAAGGGGCGACTCCGTTGGAGCCGCCCCTTACTCGTGTTGGGTCAGGGAGGTCGGTCAGTCGTCTGACTCGGTCAGCTCACCCCAAAGATCGTAGGCATCGGCATCGATCACCACCGCTTTGACGATGTCGCCGGGCTGCAGCTGGGTGGCTCCTTCCAGATAGACATTGCCGTCGATATCCGGAGAGTCGGCCTTGCTGCGACCACAGGCACCGTCGTCACCGACTTCGTCGATAATCACCTCGATGGTTTGACCGATCTTGTCCAGCTGACGGGCTTCACTGATCTGCTGCTGCAGCTCCATCAGCCGCTCCCAACGCTGTTGCTTGATCTCATCCGGAACCTCTTCCAGCCCCAGATCGTTGGCGGGTGCACCTTCGACCGGTGAGTACTGGAAGCAGCCGACCCGATCCAGCTGGGCCTCCTCGAGGAAATCGAGCAGCTCCTGGAAATCCTCTTCGGTCTCACCAGGGAAGCCGACGATAAAGGTGCTGCGGATCGTGATCGACGGGCACTGGGCGCGCCAGTCGGCAATGCGCTGCAGGATATTGTCGCTGCTGGCCGGACGCTTCATCAGCTTCAGAACCCGGGGGCTGGCATGCTGGAACGGAATATCCAGATACGGCAGGATCAGGCCTTCGGCCATCAGCGGAATCAGATCGTCGATATGGGGGTAGGGGTAGAGGTAGTGCAGCCGTACCCAGATCCCCAGCTTGCCCATCGCTTCGGCCATCTCGCGCAGGCGGGTTTTGACCGGACGGCCATCCCACATATCCAGCTTGTAGCGCGTGTCGAGACCGTAAGCGCCCGTATCTTGGGAGACCACCAGCAACTCTTTGACCCCGGCGCGGGCCAACCCTTCGGCTTCCTTCAACACCTCGCCCACCGGACGACTGACCAGCTTACCGCGCATCGACGGGATAATGCAGAAGCTGCAGCTGTGGTTGCAGCCTTCGGATATTTTTAGGTAGGCATAGTGACGCGGGGTCAGCTTGACGCCCTGAGGGGGAACCAGGTCGACAAAGGGGTCGTGCTCGGTCTTCGGTGGGACCCACTCGTGCACCGCTTCGACCACCTGTTCGTACTGCTCAGGTCCGCTGACGCTGAGCACCTGCGGGTGGACTTCGCGAATCGCCTCGGCGTCGGCCCCCATACAGCCGGTGACGATCACCTTACCGTTCTCGTTGATCGCTTCGCCGATCGCATCCAGCGATTCCTGCTTGGCAGCATCGATAAAGCCACAGGTATTGACCACCACCACGTCGGCATCGTCATAGCGATTGACCAGATCGTACCCCTCCAGCTTCAGCTGGGTCAGAATCCGCTCTGAATCGACCAGTGCTTTGGGGCAGCCCAAACTTACGAACCCAACACGCGGGTTTTCTTTATTAGACATACAGCAAGTACCGTCAACGATGACTCGAAAAACAAAGTCGAAAATTATACATCAACACAAAGATGTAGTTGACTACTAAGTAACCAGTTAAGGATGGGCTGTGACAATTTATAGGATTGCCCATCGATAAATGAAACGGTTATGCTCAGAGGAACTTGCACGGATGCGGTTCTTCATGAGCAAAAAGCCACGCCTTTACAGCTACATACGTTGGAATACTGACAAACAAAGCTCAGGCTCTACGCACGCCCGTCAGCTCAAACAAGCCAGAGATCTCGCTACAGAATACGATTTAGAACTCGTCGAAATGATCGATGAGGGCTTGTCTTCGTTTAAAGGCATGAACAAAGAGCGTGGCGCTTTAGGTGATTTTTTACGTGCTTGCGAAGCCGGAGCCATAGCAAAGGGATCTTGGTTAGTTGTCGAAAACCTTGACCGCTTAAGCCGCGCAAAAATTGAAGACTCGGTTCGATTGCTGCTCGATCTACTGCAATACGTGAACATCATCACTGGCATGGATAACCAAGTTTATCGCTTGGATGCTAATCCAGCTGAAAAGATGGTCAGCATGGTTACTTCGATCATGCTCTTCAGCAGGGCCAACGAAGAGAGTGAAACAAAGCGCAAAAGAACCAATGCAAGTGCCCAGATCATTATTGATGAGCACCGACAGGGCAAACGAGCGCCCAATGGTAGTGCTTACGCCATCAAATCTGTTGGTAGTAACGTCTGGTGGTCAGATACAACGGGCAATACGGTAGAAAAACATCCTAAATACTTCGAAGTGGCTCAGAAAGTTGCAGAAATGATGCTGCAGAACATCGGCAACTATCGAATCGTTACATTTCTGAACGAAAACTACCCTCCGCCAAAAGCTCCTAAGCAGAAACGCGACAAAGAGCGTTGGTCGGTAAACATGATCAACAAATTTGCAAGTAGCCGTGCGCTAATTGGTGAGAAGTCGCTGAAAATCGACGATGTGACTGAAGTTATCCCCGATTACTACTGGCCTGTGCTCACAGAAGAGCAGTTCTACAAGCTGCGCCACATCAAAGAGAACAAAAAAGTTACCACACGCGGAGAAAGCAACCTTAGTTTGGTATCAGGGCTAGGTATTGCTAAATGCGGTCACTGCGGCTCATCAATGACAAAGTACACGCATCGTCGTACTGGTCGTTTGCGCTATCAATGTTTAGGTGGTC
Organism: Motiliproteus coralliicola; assembly: GCF_003345655.1. Lineage (GTDB taxonomy): Bacteria > Pseudomonadota > Gammaproteobacteria > Pseudomonadales > Balneatricaceae > Motiliproteus > Motiliproteus coralliicola. The sequence continues at coordinate 1,180,204 of NZ_QQOH01000001.1, read as the reverse complement.
AAACTCAGACGACCAGTTGTAAAGCATGGTCTGTCTACGCTTCGTTACTTGAAGATACGTTGGTTTGGATGTGCGCTCATAAAGTTTGGTTACCAGAAGAAGAGCGTAATCGTTACGAGGAACCTATTGCGATTCGCTCGCAGATGCTAAGTGACATTGAAACCAAGTTAGATAATGCCAGTGCATTGGCTATGTCGGGTAATGCACCAGCGACCCTACTTAGGGATATGCACGCCCTTGAAGCTCAGAAAATCGAGATAGTAAAAGAGCTAGATGAATTCAAGCTGCGTGATGCTGGCTCAGTAATCGAAGAATACAGCGATGATTGGCTGATGTAGAAGCTGATGTGTTGGATGAATCAAACACAGAAAAAAGGCAAGCAGCTAGAGACCTGATCCAAGCAACTGTTAAGTGTGTGACGATGAAAAAAACTTGTCGTCGTGAGACGTTGTTCTTTGAGTTTGAGTCCGCTGGTGGGCAATTGCTAAGGCTGATTCGATACAAGCGTAAGATTAGAATCGTGTCTCGATATCCAGTAACGAATCAGTATGACTTTCACCACTGGTTGGAAAAGGCTGAAGGTTGGGGCGGCGAAAAAGTTGATGTATATATTCGATATCATCATCAATATTTAGGGCAACCATTACCACAGGGCTGATGTGTTTGTAGTAGTTATATAAGTTGTTCTAATTATATTTGTCGTTTAGTTGATTTTATAAAAATAGCGGAAAGTATATGAGTGAGTTACTCAGAGAAGAAAAATTTGAACGAGTAAGTTTAGACTTCTCTAATCAGAACTATTATGAGCCAAATCTTATATTGGAGCTGTCTGACAGTATTGAAAAAATTGATTTGTGCAATAATTATTTGATTGATGGCTTTCCAACTGAAATTCTACAATGTTCTAACCTTGTAGAGTTGAATCTTAGTTGTACAAGTATAAAACAAATTCCTGACGAGATACATAAGCTAGAAAACCTAGAAATATTATATCTAGCATTCTGTCAATTAAATATATTTCCAGAAAGTATTCTGTCTTGTAAAAAAATAAAGATTCTTCATTTGAATGGTAATAATATCGATGAAGTTCCTTCCAGTATTTCTAATTTGTTAGAGATAGAGGAGTTGTTTATTGGTAATAACCCATTCGTTAATATTCCGTCATCATTGTTTGATTTGTCAGGGTTGATGACTCTAGACATGTCATCATGCCAAATAGAAAATATACCTCAAAATTTAGGTAAATTGAAATGTGTTTCTAGCTTGGGTCTTTGTAATAATGTTATAAGAGAGGTGTCTCCACAGATAGGGCTGCTAAAAGGATTAGAGAGTATTGACTTGTCTAGAAATAGGATTTCAGCATTGCCAGAAGCTATAGGTGGGTTATATAAACTCAAAGATTTAGTAGCGACTAGTAATTTAATTGAAAATATACCTGTAGAAATAAGTCATGTTGAAGGTGTTGAATACCTTTGTTTTAAAAATAATCCTATTGATAATGTTCCTGAAGAAATATTACGAAGAGGAACGGGGGCAATAATTTCATTCCTGCGATCTATATCATCTGATGGAGTTGATAAAATACATGAAGCGAAAATAGTTTTCGTCGGCCAAGGTGAGGTAGGAAAAACTTCATTAAAGAAAAAGCTGATAGATAATGGGTCAAAATTGGATTTAAATGAAAGAACAACTGAAGGTATAGATGTTGATTCTTGGTACATGTATATAGAATCAAAAGATAGAATGATTAATTTTCGTGCCAATCTATGGGACTTTGGAGGGCAGGAAATTTATTATGCAACCCATCAGTATTTCTTAACTAATCGATCATTGTATGTGCTTGTTTGGACGGCTAGGAAAGATGAAAGTATAGAGTCTTTTGATTACTGGCTAAATGTCATTTCTCTTCTTAGTAAGAATAGCCCGATAATAATAGTGTTAAATAAGATTGATAAGAGGCTAAGAGATGTTGATCAATTGTCAATCAAAAATAAATTCAATAATGTTATAGGGTTCTATCAAACTAGTTGCATGACAGGAGATGGGGTTTTTACTTTAAAAAAAGCTGTTGAGAGTGCGCTAATTCAGCTTCCTCATATCGGGGATCGGTGGCCGTCAAATTGGTCAAGAGTTCGTGCTATTTTGGAAACAAGTGGAAAGGATCATATATCTCTTCAAGACTATTTAGATATTTGTAATGAACTAGGTATTGAAGGGCATGATGCAATTAATTTAGCTCAATATCTGCATGACCTGGGCGTTTTGCTTTACTACAGAGATGATCCTTATTTAAAAAATATTATTATATTAAATCCTAAGTGGGCAACGAAAGCAGCCTACGTTGCTCTTGATTCAAAAGAAATATTAAGATCTAAAGGTCATTTTGAATTTGATTATATTTCAAAGATATGGCTTGAAATGGGCTACCCTTTAGATACTCATGCTTATTTGTTGCAGCTAATGATTAGGTATGAGTTATGCTATAAATCAGATAAAGATACTGAGTTTTTAATACCAAGCCTTTTTCCAGAATCATCACCAGATATTCATATTGATTACTCGGAGTGTTTTACGTATAGGTATCAATATGAGTTTATGCCAGCTGGGATAATGACTCGCTTTATTGCTAGAAATAGTGAGCATATAAAAGACAAGTTGTGTTGGAAGAATGGAGTTATGATTTCTTATAATGGTGTAGATTCTCTTATTGAGTGTGATCGTATTTCAAGAAGAATTACTGTTAAGATATTTAGCTCGGATTATATGGATGTTCTTGGTCTTATTCGTGCTGACTTTGCAAGAATTAATCGTTCATTGAATAACCCGGTGGTTGTAGAGGAAATACCTTGTCCATGCAAAGATCCGTTTATGTTTAATTATGACTTTGTCCGTAATATTCAAAGAAAGGGGGAGGATAGGATTTTATGTTACAAGTGTGGCGACAAGGTTTCTATATCAGAGATGCTATGTTTAGACCAGCCTGACAAAGAAAAGGAAAGTAATGTTGTAAATAACTATTTTGAAGGTGGATTCATGGAGATAAAAGAATTTAAAAATAATGGCAATGCAATAGTTGGAGATAATGTAACAAATTGTTCTATTAATACGGTTGCCTCAAGTTTGAAAAGTATCGTTGATGACTTAAATGTCAGCTATGCCGATAAGAAGTCTCTTTATGATGATATTTCAATAGTTGACTCCGATGCTGATATTAATAAAAAGATGGAGTCTAAGAATAGAATTGAGGCGTTTTTACATAGAAATTCAGATTCTATAGGTTCTGGGTTAATTACATCATTAATAATGGAGCTCGGTAAGTTGGTTTTTTATTAATCTTACAGTTATATCTTATAAGTCATGTGTTTAAATTATTGGTTTTAGGTAATTATTACTTGATATGACGTGATTGATTTTTGCATTTTTTCTGGCATAGGTGAATTAATCCATGCTGGTTGCAAGCTCTATCAGTTAAGTAATTTTTATATTGTTAGGGTCTTTAATTAAAAGGAGTCACCTAAAAGACTTACTCCGCCTGTAGAGAAGGATGAGAGGAAGGTTAAGGGCTAAGAATAGAAGGCACAGGAAAGTAAATATAATATTTACTAAAAGAACAGGCTTTTTTTGTAGAAGAAAAAATGAAGTTGATACCGATAAAGTATGCTGTGCAATGCATGAGATTGGGCATATAGCCCTTATTAATCATTTAGACCCTGCTGATGAAATATATATTTCAATAAAGGGTTGTTCTGATTATGGCTAGGGAGGGTGGACAAAAAAACAAAAATACCATTACTAGCAAAGACGACCTTGCTAAGTACTATGTTGCCGGTTTCTTGGCAGAAATAATGGCAACAAAGGTTTTAAGCCAGCTTACATATCAATAAAATTATTTGATAGTCAAAAGTGCCCATGAAGCTAAAGCAGATTATGATGGATTTGTAGAGGCATATAATTCAAAATTTTAAGTGATGGTGGGGTTGTTTCTGAACTTGATTATTTTATATGTCTTCACAAAGAAGTTTATTCTGCATTTTTAAGTTTTGGAATTGATAGGATGTATTTCACAAAGGATATTCTAGTGGGCCGAGGTAATTGTGATTTGTTGGATGCTGAGATGTTTCATAACATTGTTGAATAAACGAATTAATTTTTTGCACGTGAACTTTTCCTAAAACTTGTCAAATTCTTTAAGCCCATTTCAAGATAGTCATACACATAGCCTGTGGTGGCATAGTGAATTTGGCCACCTGATTGTAGGTGATAGCATCACCTTCTCTGACCACAGGTGAACCGATGAATAGCAGACCCCGCCGTAATTTCACTCCCAAATTCCGCCTCGAAGCGGCCCAACTCGTTGTCGATCATGGTTATAGCATTCGCGAAGCCTGTGAGGCGATGAACGTCAGCAAGTCCTCCATGGAGAACTGGGTACGCCAGCTCAAGCAGGAGCGCATTGGTGTCAGCCCCAAAGCGTCGCCGATGACTGCTGAACAACGACGGATTCGAGATCTGGAGCGACAGGTAAAACGCCTGGAAACAGAGAAAGACATTCTAAAAAAGGGTATGGCTCTCTTGATGTCCGACGAGCTGAAAAATACTCGCTGATTCAGCGGCTTCAAGAGAGCTATCCGGTAAAGATGCTGTGCCAGACCTTCGACATTCAGCGCAGCAGCTACAAGTATTGGCGCAGCCGCCCGAAGGGTGACAGTCCCTATCGACGCAGGCTCAAGCTGATGGTGCGAGCAGCGCACCAACTGAGTGGTGGGTCAGCAGGAGCAAGAACGGTAGCCACCATCGTTAGCCAGCGGGGTGAGAAGCTAACGCGATACGTTGCAGGTGGGCTGATGAAAGAGCTGGGACTGGTGAGTAATCAGCTACCAAAGCACGCCTACAAACGGGCAGATAAGCTGCATGTAGCGATTCCGAATGCGTTGGATCGAAACCAGGTGTGGTGCGGCGATATCTCCTATATCTGGACAGGGCAGCGCTGGGCTTATCTGGCTGTGGTGTTGGATCTTTACGCTAGAAAACCGGTTGGTTGGGCGCTATCACTGAAGGCAGATAGCGAACTGACTAGCAAAGCGTTGATGATGGCGTATGAATCCAGAGGGAGACCCACAGGCTTGTTGTTCCATTCTGACCAGGGCGTTCAATACACCATCCTCAGGTTCCGGCAGCACTTGTGGCGCTACCAAATCCGACAGAGCATGAGTCGTCGTGGAAACTGCTGGGATAACGCACCGATGGAACGGTTCTTTCGCAGCCTGAAAACAGAGTGGGTACCCGAAACAGGGTATCGCTCATTTGCTCAAGTGAAGCAGTCGATCACGGACTAATTGGTTGGCTACTACAGCCAGATCAGACCGCACCACCATAATGACGACCTACCTCCGAATGCGGCCGAGAGAGTCTACTGGAAAGCTTATATACCCGTGGCCAGTATTCCTTGACCACTACAGAGGGCTAGAATTGAAGGCTTTTGAGAGCAGCTTTGTAATCTCTCTGCTTGCTTAGTATTCACTATGTAGCACAAAAAAAGGCCCTTAATTTAAGGGCCTTTGGTATTTAATTATGAAAGTTCAAGCTGCTTTCTTATGATTTGAAACATTTGGCCTTTCATTATTATTTTCTCTATCTAATGATTTTTCTTTTTCGTTATCTAACTGCTCATATATGAGGCCGTCGTCCTCATAATAATTATTAGAGGGATTGTCTTCTTTTGATTCTTCGTTGATAGACTTGTTACTTAGTCTGTTAACTAAACCTGAATTATTTATAGGCCTTACTTCTAACTTTGGCTTGCAAAGGAAAGCGAGGATACCGAGAACGACTCCCGACATCATAATTACTGCACCTAACCCTTGGGCTGACATGCTGAAGTCTTTGTAAGTCAGAATCATCTGGCTAGCTTGGCTTGGGTCTGCAGGAAGAACCATTTGCACACCAAAGTACATTGCAGCTACAGCAACTCCTGCAAGAGCGAGCGCAATGATGATTCGGCCAACGATTACAGCCATGAGTGCATTAGAGTGCAGCGTTTGTTCGATAAGCGCTTTGTTTGGCTTTGAGTTTGTTTCTAATTTAGCCATTTTCTGCCTAGAGATGACGATGTTTAATCGATCAGGCTAGCATATATGGCAATGGGCAGGAAGGGAGGATGCGGTAGGTGAGAGAAGGCTATAAGCTTTGTGTTGGTTAAAACACTTTGGGGCAGCCCAAACTTACGAATCCGACTTTTGGTGTTTCTTGATCAGACATCAACACATTACCTGTAGCTTCGACGAAAGGCGCGAATTATACACGAGTTGTGGGTATGGGTTGGATGAAATATATACAGCAGGATTTGCTGACAGAGTGCTACCGGAACGAATAGATCACATTAATGTGTGGGGTTTAAAGGTGCTAGCAGGAAACGTGAGGCACTCGGTGACTTCTCAGGAGTCTGCAAAGCCGGTGTTATTGCAAAAGGAACACGGCTTGTAGTGATCAAATAAAAACCCCTGGATCAAGCCAGGGGTCTTAGGTTGTTGATATTCAGTTTATACAGGTCTTCTTAACCTATTACCCTTCTTCGACCTCAAGTTGTTCCTCGTCAACTAGTATCTCATCCTCGGTCGGTACTGGTTTGCGCTCACCTTTTTTGTTGGTCAACTTCTCTTTTGCTTTAGCCAGCTGTCGATCGATCTTATCTTTCAATGTATCGATGGCGACGTATAGGTTTTGTCCGGATGCCTTGGCAAAGATGTCTTTGCCTTTGATGTGCAGGATCGCTTCAACTTCATCTTCACGCTCAGACTGTTCAATGTTGATCTGCGCCGAGCTGATTACTCCATAACGATCCTGGCTGGCTTCCAACCACTCTTCAATCTTGCTCTGTAGTGCAGGAGACACTTTGCCTTGACGGTTGTTTATATTGAGCTTCATTGTCGATTCCTTACTGCAGTATTCTGCAGGTGTTTTGGGGAGGAACAATTTATTTATACGCCCATGGCAGTTGGTTTCAATAATTTTTCAGCCCTCTTCAGCATCAGGCTGTGACGTGGATCAAAATAAACGCCCTTAAGTTGATGACGTCTAAGAACTTTTACTGGAGGAAAGAGTGAGAAAAATGTCGCTGGAGACACTCAAGGAGATTGGCTCGCCACTGTCGGAACTGGACGGAAAATACGGTGGTTATACGGACATACCGATTAGACCCGCGTCTTTGTAGACGATATACCGCTTGGTTTGGACTAGCTTGGGTGTTGGAGGCTTGGCCCGATTACCCTGAAAGCTATCAGGATAAATCGGGCCAGGATTTAGGTTACGCCTAGAACGGCATAAGTGGATGCGTACTCTGGGATCTGGCCCGATAGCACCGCTTAGTGTTTGAGGTTTTCAGTTCAGCCTAAAACGGTTGGCTGGAAAATCTTGAATATTGCAGGGCATCAGCCACTTCCTGCGCTTTGCTTTCCGAACTCATCAGGTGGAGTAACTTCAGTGCTGCCTGATAACTCACCAGGCTGCCGTTCGAGGTGACGATCCCGTCATCAATGACGAGGTTCCGGTCTACCTGTACCTGCACTGCCGGATAGTCTTTTTGTAGTTCGTCTTCGCCACCGGCCCAGGTTGTGGCCTGCTTGCCATCCAAGAGGCCCGCCTCTGCTAATAGATAGGCGCCCGAGCAGTTGCTGGACATCCAGTCTGCTTTTGCTGAGGTGGCTTGAATAAATCGGATCAGGTCGTTGTTCTCGATCAGCGGGCCCATATCGTAGCTGGAGGTCACGATAAGTACGTCCAGTTCGGGGGCGTCCCCAATCCAAGCATCGACGCCGATCTTCAATCCCTCCTCGGTGGTGATGCTTTGTTGGTTTGATACTGAGACGGTTATCGCTTCATAGTCACTGAACCAAGTGAGTCGGCTTGCAACCCCGAAAACCTCCAGAGGTGCTGTGACATCGGAGGTGAGGACCCCGTCATAGACCAGAATCCCGATTCGTTTATCGGCCGCTTCAGCAGCAGTCACTACCGCAAATAGCATGCATAATGTAGTTGCCAGCGAGCGTAGCGGAGCTTTTAGGCTGTATTTACTCATCATTTTTTACCTCAGGGTTGAAGTCATAAAGTTGATGAGAGCCATTGTATTGAGAGCTATTCGTGTTTGAAGGGCCGCTTTTTATTATCTATAGTGAACAAAATTCACGAATAGAGTTTCTATTCCTCCATGGATAAAATCCGTTCTCTGCGTTTTTTTATCGCCACTTTGGATGGCGGTAGCTTTGCTGCAGCCGCCAAGGGTTATGGCACAGATCCCTCAACGGTGAGCAAGGCCATCCATCGCCTGGAAAGTGACTTGGGCATTCAGCTTTTTCAGCGATCGACGCGACAGCAACGGTTAACGGAGGCTGGGCGCCGGTATGCCAGTACCGCCAGGAGGGTGCTGGAGGAATTAACAGCGTGTGAAGAGACCTTAAAAAGCCAGAACGATACCCCATCGGGCACCCTTAAGATTAATGTGCCGGTCTCCTATGGTCGTCTCTATATCCGTCCTCTATTGAAGGAGTTTTGTCGACGATATCCCAATATTTCCATCGACATTCATTACGATGATGCTTATGTCGATATCATTGAACAGGGAATTGATGTCTCGATTCGGTCCGGTTCGGTTCAGGACAGCCAGCTCGTCGTACGTCAGCTCAGCCCCATCGACTTTATCATTTGTGCCAGCCGGGATTATCTGGACCGTCATGGTATTCCGCCTGGGCCAGAAACATTCCAGGATCATTCGTGGATTCGTTTTCGTTACAAACAAACCGGTAAGCTGTTGCCCATTCAGGTGCAGGGGGCCGAAGGAGTTAGTGAATACGATCCCAACCGAAGTTTCATCGTCAACGACGGTGAGTCGATGGCCGAGCTTTGCGCGGAGGGGTTGGGGATCACCCAGATACCCCATTTTATCGCCAGGGACTGGCTCCAGTTGGGCCGTCTGCTGCCGCTATTTCCGAGTCAGCGCCAGGCCGGAACTGGGGTCTATCTCCTTTATGCCAGGAGAGAGTATTTACCTGCCAGGGTGAGAGTATTCGTTGAATACATCACTGAAGCGATACAGGCTCAGGGGGAAACACCCCGGAGTACCTGGGCTGAACGGTTGCAGGTTTTTCAACCGGACTCTCTGTCCTAGAGGGGCACCGAGGAAGTAACCGGCTAGAGACATCTTTCCAACAGAGGCTCAAGTCACGCTCGGATCAAACCGTGGCAGCTAACTTGGATTGATAACTCCGATCAATTCTCGATCCCCCCATATTGATCAGTCGCTATTTCAGCATCCTCATCGCCTATCTTGACCAGCGGCTCTGGATTTTTGTTTTCGGAGCTGGTCAATCCTATGGGCTATTTTTATAAGAAAAACAATTCAGTCGCGGTATAGAACGCGCTAGAAATCACTATTCCGCCAAGCTTGAGTCGCCGCTTATTTCGCTGTCGTTGCTGGTTGGTATCAGCTTGCTCCAATGGATCTGCATCTCTGGGTGCATTCGTTCGATTAGCGGAAACGATCTAGTCTGCGTAGAGGGGAGAAATCAGTGAAACTGGATTTAGAGAAGCTTTTGGATCAGTTCGAGAAGTTTGCCGCTACCTTGCTGAATTGGTTCAGCAGCCCTGAATTCTATGCCCAGTGCGCTCTTATCGTAATGGCGATTGTGTTGGCGTATGCAAGCGCCGCGTTTATCAGAACTCGCAGTCCAATATTCAGTGCTGAACCTCGTCCCGGACCCTACGCCAGCCTGCGAAATCAGATGTACGCCGCGCGTTTGTTGCTGTTTCCGTTGCTGTTGATTGTGGCGTTGGCCTTTTCTGTGGATCTAAGTGGACTGCTTTTCCAGCAGAGCCAACTGGTGCGGATCAGTCAGAGTGTGGCGGTCGTGTTCATGCTCTACTCGCTGATCAACCATTTTGTCCGCAATAAGCTGGTGCGGCGACTAATCGTCTGGATTCTGATACCCGCCTCGATCCTGCATATTTTCGACCTGCTGGAATCCGTGGTTGCCTACCTGGATACGATCGCCCTGGAGGTGGGTAACGTCAAAATATCTGCCTATGGTGTGCTGCGGATGCTGATCTTCGGCTCCCTTCTGTTCTGGTTGGGACGTGTATCTCGCACAGCTGGGCAACGTATTATCCGTAAACAGGAGGAGCTGGATGTAGGCACCCGGGAGGTCTTTGCCAAGCTGTTTGAAGTGGTATTGGTGATCGTGATCTTTATCCTGCTGTTGCAGGTGCTGGGGATCAATTTGACCACGTTGGCGGTCTTCGGTGGCGCTCTCGGGGTTGGTTTAGGTTTTGGGCTTCAATCCATCGCGTCCAATTTCATCTCCGGCATCATCCTGCTTCTGGATCGTTCGTTTACGGTAGGAGATTACATTGAGCTGGAAGATGGTAGGGCGGGGGTGATCCGTGAACTGAATATGCGTTCGGCAACGCTGGAGACCTTCGATGGCAAGGACATTATGGTGCCTAACGAACGCTTTATGACCGGTACCTTCGTCAACTGGACCCATAAAAACAAGAAGCAGCGTTATTCTCTGGAGTTGCAAGTTGCCTACAGCACGGATCTCGACATGCTGTTTCCGTTGTTAAGGCAAGTGGTGGCGGAGCACCCCCAGGTGCTCAGTGGGGACTCGGTTCCCATTGAGGAGCGGCCGGACGCCGAGATCAAGCAGTTTGGAGAATCCGGGATAGATATTCTGATCGAGTTCTGGATGGAGGGGGTAGACGACGGTTCAAACCGGGTGGGTGCCGATCTGTTATTGATGATCTGGTATGCGCTTAAGGAGCATCACGTAGAGATTCCGTTCCCGCAGCGGGAAGTCACGATACTCGGAAAGACGCAATAGTCGGACTTGGCTGTAGCTTGCTGGGGTGGAAATCACCCCAGTGCAATAACCCCATTGCAATAAAGATAGAAACGGCGTCTTTATCGAGCGCTCAGGTGGTACTGGAAGGGGGTGAAGCGTTCGATGCGTACCAAGCTTTTCAGCCAACCGGAGATTGATTTGATGCCCTGAAGGAGAAACGCGGCACGAGCCAGTTCGCCCTGGCGGCGGTAATAGGCGAGATCGATGCTGCCGAATTCGTCGATTTTGATGTTGCTGGAGCTCATAACTGGTTTCTCAAAAAATTCATCTGTTGTTTCGTAAGATAAGCTCCCCGCGGCGATTCTCTGAACCTTGCCGAGCGCCTTAGGGGCTTGAAGTGGGGCGTATGCTAGGGGCTAAGACTAAAGTCTACAAACGATGCTTTTGCAGTTATCAGGTGAAATTTTCTCAACAATTTTAAATTGGCTGAAATGGCAGTAGCTCGCGTCGTTCGGGAGCCGTTTTGATGGGCAGTTGGTTGTGGAAATTGGTTATTTCAGGGCTGCAGCCTGCACTGGTTTCATCAAAAGCCGAGAGCTTTGGTCTAGCTTTGGTAAGGCTTATGACCCGAGGAGGTCCGCTCTTTGACGATCCAGCAGAAGGGAGTTGTAGAGGCGCCAATAGGGTTTTGCGCAGTGGGGCTGACTAGCGCCTCTATCGTTACCGCAGCCCTCTAATTCTATAAGTCCTCCTCTGCGGATCAGAAGCTTGATGGTCCATAAATACTACTTGCCGCCGGGGTGATGGAAGGGGAAAATCAGTCGTTCACTGGACTAGGGGCCGATCCAATACCGATCGACCTACCGATGTCCAGATCGAAACGCGTCTTCATCTAGGAGTGGGAGGCGCCCTGCAAGAGTAACGAGATGGTGTTTCTGCCGGATCAGATACCCGACGAAGAGAGCGTTAATCAGTCCGGCTCTGGGGCAGAGTCTGTAGTGGCTGTCGCACGTTACTTGCTATTTGGTCTAGCGCTACTGATTGCGATCGGTGGCATGACCGACGCCAGCCTGCAGGAGACTGTTGCCGGCCCCGACGTTGTAACGATTTTAGACGGCAGTCTGGAGGATTCCGAAGAAAGCGGCCCCGCGCTTGATGGAGCGCTTTCATTCGCAGGCTCGTTAGTCTCTCAGGGTTCGGCGCAGGGCTCTCAAACCCACAGCAGACTCCAACTTCCTTACTGGGCCCAGGCTCCTCCTTCCGCTTGATCCTCTGACCATCAGATATGGCGCCCAGCGTCGCTGATGGAGTTCTTTCTGTGCAGCCGAATGTCAGCCACTGGTAACAGGGCAGGGAGACGGCTGCCCGTTTGACCTGTTGTGAGTATCAAACATGAAATCGATCCAAACCTTTGGGGATGCGTTGCTGCGCAACTTTCTCGGTAATAGCCCGTACTGGTACAAAGCGGCCATTCTCGGCTTTCTAGTTCTCAATCCACTTCTGATGATCACCTATGGACCGGTAACCACCGGCTGGCTGTTGATCTTTGAATTTATCTTCACCCTGGCGATGGCGTTGAAGTGTTATCCGCTTCAGCCCGGGGGGCTGCTGGCGATCGAAGCGGTCATTATCGGCCTGACCCATCCGGAGCAGATCTACCACGAGGTCGCAGCGAACCTTCCGGTTATCTTGCTGTTGATGTTCATGGTGGCCGGCATCTATTTCATGAAGGGGATGCTGCTGTTTGTATTCACCAAGCTGCTGCTCAATGTCCGGGACAAGATCCAGATCTCGCTGCTCTTCTCCTTTATGGGGGCGTTTTTATCCGCCTTTCTGGATGCGTTGACCGTCACTGCGGTGTTGATCAGTGCCTGTGTCGGTTTCTACGCCGTTTACCACAAGGTGGCGTCCGGCGCCCATGCCGAAGAGGGGCACGATCACTCCAATGATGATCGGGTGGCCCAGGATCGACGTGAGGAGCTGGAGCAGTTTCGTGCCTTCCTGCGCAGCTTGCTGATGCACGGGGCGGTCGGTACGGCGCTCGGTGGCGTCTGCACGCTGGTGGGCGAGCCGCAGAACCTGCTGATCGGCGAAAAGATGGGCTGGCACTTTATCGAGTTCTTCCTCAATGTCGCCCCGGTTTCGCTGCCGGTTCTGGTGATGGGATTGCTGACCGTAGTGGTGCTGGAGAAAAAACGCTGGTTTGGCTACGGCGCGCTGATACCCGAAACGGTGTTCAATATCCTGCGGGATTTCGATCGCGAACAGGATGCCAAGCGAACCGAGCGCGATCGACTGGCCCTCTACATCCAATTTGCGGCGGCGCTGTTTCTGATAGTTGCTTTGGCGATGCATCTTGCCGAAGTCGGCCTGATCGGTCTGACAGTGATTATCCTGGTGACCAGCTTTAACGGGGTGGTGGAAGAACACCAGATTGGGCATGCGTTTGAAGAGGCGATGCCGTTTACCGCGTTGCTGGTGGTGTTCTTTACCATCGTCTCGGTGATCCATGACCAGCACCTGTTTACACCGATAATCGATTGGGTCTTGGCCATGGAGCCGAGTGCGCAGCCGGCGATGTTCTTTGCCGCCAACGGTCTGTTGTCGGCCATCAGTGATAACGTTTTTGTGGCGACGGTCTATATCAACGAGGTGGCAGCGGCCTTTGACGCCGGCAACATCTCCCGGCAGCACTTCGATACCTTGGCGATCGCCATCAATACCGGCACCAACCTGCCCAGTGTGGCGACGCCCAATGGGCAGGCCGCGTTTCTGTTTCTGCTGACGTCGGCGATCGCACCCTTAGTCCGGTTGTCGTACATGCGGATGGTGGTCATGGCCTTGCCCTACACCCTGGTTCTGAGTCTGGTGGGCTTGGGCGCCACGGTGTTGATGCTGTAGTTGTTCACCGATAGCCCCTCTCTAGGAGGGGCTGTTCCGCGAGTCAGGGGCCGGTACCGCTAAGCGTTGCTTCTTATAGAAAGCGGGCGTCCAGGCTGTGATATGGCCCTTCCCTCAATCACCGGCTGCTCCCGCTCTGGGGTGCTTGGCGGTGGGTTTTTAATGTTCGGCTAAACTAAGAATTAATTCATTGTTTAAGCAGCTATTTGGCTGTTGAAGCCGGCTATGAATACCACCATTGATCTCCAGCTTCAGGAACTCCCCATCAGCCTCGAGCGGCTCGAGCAGATCTGTCTACAGGTTTCGGACCTGGTCAACTGTGAAATATCGATCATGGCGGGTAGCGATGGCGTGATTGTCGCTTCGTCACTGCCCAACCGTGCCGGTATTCAGCATCCCGGGGCGGCCCGGATTCTGCGTTCTGAACTCGATGTGTTGGATATCGATAAGGGCTTGGCGGCGCAGTCGGAAGTAATGCTCGAAGGTTGCAACCTGGGGGTGGACTTCGACCAGCAGCGATTACTGTGCGTCGGGGTGGCGGCGCCGTTAGAGCTGGCCCGCCAGTTTGCGGCGGTGGTCAAAGCCTGTATTGAGGCGATGCTGAAAAGCGAGTTCGATCACCAACAGGTTACCCGTGTCTTGAACGCTGAGATTTCGGAGCGAATTCAAGCGCAGAAGGCGTTGCGTGAAAGCGAGATCCGATTCCGAGAGTTCGCTGATATTGCCGCCCACTGGTTGTGGGAGATGGATGCCGATCTGCGCTTTAGCTATTTCTCAGCCCCGCTGAAAACCTATCTCGGGGTCAATCCAGACAGTCTGATCGGCAAAACCCGTTGGGACCTGATGGGTGAGAACGGCTCATCGGAGAGCTGGAAAGCTCATCAGCAGGTGCTGCAGCGGCGAGAGCCGTTTCGCGACTTTGAATACGATGCCAACCTGCCAAACGGGGAGGTGCGGGTGTTTCGTATCAGTGGCAATCCCATCTTCGATGCAACAGACCGGTTCCTCGGTTATCGGGGAGTGGGGCTGGATGTCACCGAAGAGGTTCAGAGCCACCGTGAAGCGCGCTTGCTTCGACAACGGCTGGAAGATTCGCTGGAGGCGATCACCGAGGGCTTTCTGGTGTTCGACAGCCAACACCGCCTGCTGATGTGCAACAGTGCTTATCGCAACAGTGCAAAAGGCGTGGCGCATCTGCTGCAGCCCGGTTTACATATTAAAGAACTGAATCGTGCGTTGATTGAAAGTGGCCTGATTCAGGTACCCAAAGCCCAGTGGGGGCATTGGCTGCAGGAGCGCTGGGAGAGGTTTCTGCGCTGCGACCGTCAGCTGACTTACCCTACCCGGGACGGACAGTGGATCGAGGTCGATCAATACCGCACCCAAGACGGCGGTACCCTGATCATCCGCCGCGACATCACTGAACGGGTTCGTAACGAGGAGCGGTTGCGCTTGGCGGCGACGGTATTCGAGAACACCCAGGAAGGTATCATCATCGCCGACCCTTCCCAGGCCATCGTGGCAGTGAACCCGGCCTTTGTCAGCCTAACCGGGTATACCGAGTCCGATGTACTGGGAAAGACGCCCCGAATACTAAGCTCCGGACGCCACGACAAAGCCTTTTACGATGAGCTTAAGCACTGCCTCATCCGGGATGGCTACTGGTCCGGCGAAATCTGGAACAAGCGTAAGAGCGGCGAGGTGTTCCCGGAGTGGTTGTCGATCACACAGGTTCATGATGAGACCGGCCAGCTGCTCAATTATGTAGCGGTGTTTTCCGATATCTCGGTGGTCAAAGAGTCCGAGCAGCGTCTTGAGTACCTGGCCCACCACGACCCCCTGACCGAGTTGCCCAACCGTCTGCTGTTTATGGCGAAATTGGATCAGGCGCTGAAACGGATCAAGCGTGAGCACCACGCCGTGGCGGTGATGTTCTTGGACCTGGATCACTTCAAACATGTGAACGATAGCCTGGGTCACGCCGCTGGAGATCGGTTGTTGGTGGATGTGGCCAAGCGGTTGCGCGAGGGCCTGAGGGAGCAGGACACCATCGCCAGGATCGGGGGGGATGAATTTACCGTACTGGCTGAAGATCTGGATGACCGTTATGCGGTGGATCAGGTGGTGTCGAAAATTCTGGCCCAGTTTGAGGAGCCTTTTCTGCTGGAGGGGCGCTGGTTCCACCTGTCCGCCAGTGTCGGTATCAGTATTGCGCCTGAAAACGGCACCGAAGGCTCAACCCTGTTACGCAACGCCGATACTGCACTCTATAAGGTTAAGGAGCAGGGGCGTAATGGCTATCGGTATTACTCCGCTGAATTCACCCGCCAGGCCCAGCAGCGTATCGAGTTGGAGCAGCAGCTGCGGGAGGCGATCAAGCAGCAGCAGTTCGTGATCTACTATCAACCGCAGGTCCGACTGGATAACTGCCAGATAATCGGTGCCGAAGCCCTGGTCCGTTGGGAGCATCCGCAGCGAGGAAGGCTGGCACCGAACGAGTTTATCCCGTTGGCGGAACAGACCGGATTGATCTGCAAGCTAGGCCAGTGGGTGCTAAACGAGGCTTGCCGACAGATGCAGACATGGCTGGGGGCGGGTTACCGGTTGGAGACGATGTCGGTTAATTTTTCTAAACGCCAGCTGACCGAAGGCAACTTTGTTGAGCAGGTTAATCAGGCGTTACGGAGTTCGAACCTGCCCGCCAGTTTTCTCGAGATGGAAATTGTCGAGAGTCTGATCATGGAGCAAAGCGATGAGGTCATGGCCGCCTTGGACGAGCTTCGCTTGATGGGTGTTTCGCTGGCCATCGATGATTTTGGCACCGGCTATTCCTCGCTGGCCTATCTGAAACAGTTGCCGGTCGGCACGCTAAAAATCGATCGCTCCTTTGTCCGTGATATCCCGGATGACCCCAGCGACTGCGCCATCGTTAAGGCCATCATGGCGTTGGCGGATAGCTTGCAGCTGGAGGTTGTTGCTGAAGGGGTGGAAACCGCGGAACAAGCGACCTTTTTATCCGACATCCTCTGTCCGAAGGCGCAGGGCTACTACTACCGTCCGCCGATTAGTGCTCAAGCGTTCGAAGCGCTGTTGAGAAACAGTCACAGCGATGGCGTAGCCAGAATCATCGATCAGGACATCGATTATCAGATCTAACCGACAGTTGGCTCTGATCACCAATGGAAAAAAAGCCGGACCCCGAGGGACCCGGCAAGCAAAGGGTGCGACCACAAGGGGAGGCACCATGGAGATCAACGGAAGGCCAGGTCGCGAAGTCCCAGCGCAATCTGCGGGAACAGCACCATCGCCACGGTCACTCCAAACAGAATCACCAGGAATGGCGGCACGCCACGAATCACATCCACGAACGGACGACGGAATACCGCAACGGCGGTGAAGATGTTGCAGCCAAATGGCGGCGTAGCGGCACCGATGGCCACCTGCAGCGTGATCAACACACCGACCAGAACCGGATCCAGACCGGTGGCTTTGACCAGCGGAGCGAAGATCGGCACCAGAATCAGAATCACCACGATAGAGTCGACGAACATGCAGCCGACGAAGAAGGCGATGTTGATGGCGATCAGAGTCATCAGCGGTCCGGCTCCTTCCAGCCCCACGGCGGCGATGATCTGCTGCGGAATCTGGGCATAGGAGAGTACCCAGGAGAAGGCCGCACCGGCGGCGATCAGGATAAACACCACCGAGGTGATGGCACCGGTCGACAACGCGATATCGAAGACATCCTTGGCCTTGATCGAGCGGAATACCACCCACTCCAATGCCAGTGCGTAGAGCACGCAGATGGCAGCCGCTTCGGTGGGACTGAAGACACCACCGTAGATACCTCCGACCACGATCAGCGGGAAGCCCATCGGCCAGAGTGCCCGACGCAGGGCGGCAAAACGCTCTGCCCAGTTGGCGCGGGGTTCCACCGGGATATTGTGCTTCTTGGCGTACCAGATGCAGTACATCGAAAACAGCACGATGATCAGCAACCCGGGCCCGATACCGGCGATAAACAGCTCCGAGATCGAGGTGCCGGAGATTACCCCGTAGATGATCATGCCGATCGATGGCGGGATCAGGTAAGCCAGGTCGGCCGCATTGACGATCAGGCCGATGGAGAAGCTGTCGTTGTAGCCGGCTTTGAGCATCCGTGGGCGCATCGCGCCTCCGACCGCCACCACGGTCGCCTGGGTGGAGCCGCAGACAGCCCCGAACAGGGCGCAGGCGGTGGTTACGGACACGGCCAAGCCACCACGGATATGTCCCATAAAGCGCATCACGACATCGACCAGGCGGTCGGCGGAGTGGCCCCGGGTGATGATATCGGCAGCCAGGATAAACATCGGCACCGCGATCAAGGCGGCCGGTTTGACCCCCCCGATCATCTGCTGCACCAGCACCTGAAGGCTCAGATCGGGCAGGTAGACGAAGAAGGCCAGCAGTGCGGCTGCCAGCAGCGGCATCATCATCGGGAAGCCCATCAGCAGCAGCACGATCATTACGGTCAGCATCAGTAAAGTCATGAGCGGGCCTCCTGGTCGTCATTGGAAACAGTGGTCGAAGCCGGATTGTCGTCGGGAACGGTGGCGTCGGTGGGTGGATGATCCTGGTTGTAGAGGTGCATCACCTCGGCGATCTCCGGATCTTCGTAGCAGTCGATCTCGGTGTAGGAGATGTAAACCTCTTCATCGTCGAGGTCGAAGTTTTTGACCATGCAGAGCAGGTACTGAATACCGGTGACGATAAAGCCAACTACGACCCAGATGTAGGTCAGGTAGAGCGGCACTTGCAAGGCCGGGGTAACGCGACCGCGACGGGCAATCTTGGCCACGTACTCGAAGGCGTACCAGGCCAGGACAAACATCGCCACCGCTGTCACCAGAGCGATCAGGATCATCAGCAGCTTCTTCGGGCGCGGGCTGAGCATATCGTAGAAGGCGGACATGCGGATATGACGTCCTTTGCGGGTGACAAAGCCCAGCCCCATAAAGGTGATGATCACGATCAGAAACTGGTTCAACTCTTCGGTGAAGTAGATGCTCTGATTGAAAAAGTAGCGGCCGAATACATTGGCGATGGTATTGACGGCCATGATCATAATGCCCCAGGCCAGTACCTGAGCCTCGATCTTACCGATCAGGTTGTCGAGCCAGGTAAAGATTTTGGCGGGGGAGAATCGACGTTGGCCCATGGGGCGTTCCTCGGTCGGGTGTTCCAGACGATCGCTGCAGTCTTGAGAGTTCATATTGGTCCCTCCTGGCGCTGGGCGCCGGGTCCGGACGGCCTGTCGACTGCATTCAAATCGGGGGCTGCTTAGTAGAGCCTAGCGACTGTTGCGGTTGGTGCAAAGGTCGTGCGGACGGATGAATTGCGGGGAAGGGCACCACTCCCGTTCCAGGAGCGGTGCGGTTGGGATCAATTGAGGCTTTCGATCTCTGCCAGCAGGGCGTTGAGCAGTTCCTCACCGCGGGAGCCGGTCATGTCGGTGTAAGCGGAATGGGTCGCCTTGCTGCGATCGCGGAATACCGCGCGCTCTTCGTTGCTCAGCTCGACCATCTTGATCTCGGGCTTGGCCGCTTTGATCTTGGCCAGCTTCTCATCGTTGAAGCGCTGGACCACATCAAAGATAAAGCCTTCCATTTCGTTCAGGGTTTCCTTGATCAACTTCTGACGATGGGGCGGTTGGGTTTCGAACCAGTCGGTGCCGGACATGACCGAGGTGACCAGCTCCTGTTCGCCGGCCCAGATCATGTAGTCGGTGACTTCGTAGAACTTCATCTCTTCGATGGCGGAAGCCGGGTTGACCTGACCGTCGACCTGCTTGAGTTGCAGTGCGCCATAGACCTCGCCAAACGGCAGCGGGGTCGGACTGGCACCCAGATCTTCATAGGCTTTGAGCAGGATCGGCGAGACCATCACCCGCATTTTGAAGTTCTCGAAATCAGCTGGATTGCGGATCTCTCGGTTGGTGGTCCAGACCACCGGGCCTTGCGAATACATGGTGTGAAGCTTCAGACCGCGGTTTTCGAAGTCCTGACCCAGTTGATCGTAGATCACCGGGCTGGAAGCCAGCATCTTGGAGATCGCACGCTGATCGTTAGGCAGGGTATAGGTCAGCAGGAACATCTGGGATTCGGGCACGATGGTACCCAGGTTGCCGACCGAGACATTGGTGAACTGGACAACGCCGTCGGCGACCTGTTCAACCAGCTCGGTAGGGGTGCCCAGCGAGCCGAGCGGGTAGACCTTGACGGTCACGTCGCCGTTGGTTTTGGTTTCGATGCGCTTCTTAAATTCCTGCGCATAGGTATCCATGATGGAGCCCGGGATCTCTTCGATCGCGAATTTCCACTCTTCCGCCATGACGGTGGTGGGTGCCAGCGCAACGGCAGCAGAAAGAATCAACCCATTAAACATCTTCTTCAGTTCTAGCATGGTCTTTACCTTAGTTGTTGTTGTGTAGGTGTTGGGTGCCGGCTAGGTACAGTTCGAGTATCGCAAAATCAGTATCATCAAAAAATATAAAAGTACTTATATTCACATTTGAATAATTGATGTAAGTTTTGAGTTAAAGCCCAGCTTTTCGGGTGCCCGTTTTAGCGGAGTGGTGATCAGTGAGCGGGGGATCTTGGGCGTAATGCCAGCGAATTGTCAGAGGAACAGGTCATGGCCACACATTCGATTAAGCATATGGTGACTTTCTGTACCGTGGTCGAAAACGGCGGCTTTGTCGGAGCACAGTCAGCGCTGGGGATGAGCCAGCCGGCGATCAGTACCCATATCAAGGACTTCGAAATCCGTCTGGGTTTCCAGCTCTGTCACCGCGGGCGCAGCGGCTTTCGACTGACCGAGAAAGGCCGTCACACCTACCAGAAGTGTCGGGAAATGCTCAATGCGATCTCCGATTTTGAAGCGGATCTGGGCGAGCTTCGAAATACCCTGACCGGAACGCTGCGGGTGGGTTTGATCGACAATACCGTCACCAATCGGGAGTTTCCGATCCCCGAGGCGATCAATCGTTTCTACAGTCGTACCAACGAGGTTTCGATCAAGCTGACGGTACAGTCGCCGGAGGAGCTGGAGCGGGATCTGCTCAACGGCAATCTACATCTGGCAATCGGGATCTTCCAAAACCGCCACAGCAACCTCAGTTACCGCCATCTCTACACCGAACAGCACGGGTTCTACTGTGGCCACCGGCACCCGCTGTTTGACCTGCCTGCGGCCGAGATCACCCCGGATCGTATACGGGAGCACGCCATTTCGACCCGAGCCTACCTGCAGCATGCGGACCTCAAAGGCTTTCGGCTCAGCCAGGGGGTGGCGTCGGTTTCCAATATGGAGGCCCAGGCGATCCTGATAACCAGTGGCAGCTTTATCGGTTTTTTGCCGGAGCACTATGCGGAACAGTGGGTTCAACGCGGGGAGATGCGGGCTTTCGATCATCTCGGGTTAAGCTGGAAATCGGACTTTTGCTTGGCGACCCGGGCCTCGCCGGCTCCCCAGAATATCGTCAAGGTCTTCACTCAGGATATCGAGGACGCCATTGCAGAGCTGGCGGGTTAATCCTGCGGCAAAGATTGACGCCTTGATTCTGCGCTAGAGGATGCCTTCGCCCAAGGGCGGTGGCTGCTCCTGCAGCAACTGAGTCAGCCGCTTCAAACCTTCGACCAGAGCCGCTTCGGAGGTGGCCGAAGAGACGCTGATCCGTATTGAGTGGGGGGCTGCCTGATGACCCACTACAAAGGGTTCGGCGCCGGTGAGGCTGACTCCTCGGGCACGTGCCTGGGAGATAAAACTCTCGGCCCGCCAGGCTTCGGGTAACGCCAGCCAGATCAACGGCCCGTTAGGGGCGGCCAGGTAATCGAAGCCGCTGAGGATATCCGCCGCCAGTTGTTGGCGTCGAAGCAGAGTACGGCGCTGCCAGTCCGCCAACCGCGACGCCGTTCCGTCATCGATCCAGCGACTGGCCACCTCGGCGGTCATCGGGCTCGCCATCCAACTGCTGGCACGCAGTCGGCCCACCACAGCATCCAACTGGCCCTTGGGGGGGACCAGATAACCCAACCGTAGCCCCGAGGCGAGCGCCTTGGAAAAACCGCTGAGATAGTAGCTGTTGTCGGGCAGATAGGCAGCGATCGGACGCCGCTTCTGATCGCTTAGCGGGCCGAAGATGTCATCCTCCACCACCGCAATGCCGTAATGCCGGGCGACGGCTGCCAGTGCCTGGCGACGTGATTCACTCTGGGTCGCGCTGGTGGGGTTATGCAGATTCGGCGTCAGGCATAGCGCGTCCGGTACCCGCTGCTGGCAAAGATGCTCCAGCGCCTCGGGAACCATCCCTTCGGCATCGATCTCGACCCCTTCAAGCTTGATGTTTAGGGTCCTGGCTAGCGCGATCAGGCCATGGTCCACCAGGGCTTCACAAGCCACGATCCCCCCCGGTTTGACCAGACTGCTCAAGGCGATCATCAGCCCATGGGTGACGCCGTTGCAAAGGCAGATCTGGTCGGCGCTCGCCTCGATCCCCTGTTGATCCAACCAGCGGCTGGCAGCTTGGCGGTGGCGAGGCAGGCCGGCGAAGGGTTTGACCACCGTGATCAGCTCGGTCCCTTCAGGACTGTTGGCGATCTCCTGCAGGGTTTGACTGAATGCCTGTTGCTGGATGTTTCCGGCGATGGCGCTGGCAATCGACAGGTCGATCAGCGTGTCGCTGGTATCGCTGCCGGGCTTGAGAAATTCGGCTTGCTGCTCGGCCTGGCGATGGCCGACATAGGTTCCGCTGCCCACCTTGCCATGGACATAGCCCTGTTGCTCGGCATGGGCATAGGCAAAGCTGACGGTTTGGACGCTGACACCCAGGTGCTCGGCCAGGTTTCGGTGGGTCGGCAGCTTGTCGCCGCTTTGCAGCTGACCGGAGTCCACCGCCGCACAGATGGCCAGGGCGATACGGCGGTATCGCGGCCCCGTTTGTGCCGGGAGTTGTGAGCGGATCGCTTCAATCATAATTGTCATGATTTAATATTTTGATTGACATGAATTGATTGCTGAATAATCTAAATGTAATGATTTTGGCAGGATCAGTCGATCCACCCAGGTACAGCCCGAGCTCTTCAAGGCAGCATCTACACTGACCTGAAGCTCGGTTTTACCGCCGGCAAAGGGGCCAGATCATTATCCGAATCGAATATAACACTCAGTACAATTTGAATGTACTGAATTGATAGGGACGCGGTACTTTCTCGGCATGAACGGTGAAAGTATCGCTGCCCATCTGAGGTTAATCAGTATGAGCCAAAACGCTTACGAATCCGGACGCCTGAACCTGCCCTTTGTTGGGTTCTGCACCTTTGCCAAAAGCCCCACCTGCGAACAGTGGGATCAGATCGACGCCGATGTCGCCTTTATGGGTGCCCCTTTTGATTGCGGAACCCAATGGCGCTCCGGCGCACGTATGGGGCCTCGCTCGGTCCGCGAAGCTTCGACGCTGTTCTCCTTTGGTCACAGCGGCGCTTATGATCATGAAGATGATGTGATGTATCTGGAAGGGGTGCGGATTCAGGATATCGGCGATGCCGATATGGTCCACACCAATACCGAGAAGTCCCACGCCAACATCGAGTACGGCGTACGTAAAATCCTGGAGGCCGGTGCCATGCCGGTAGTGGTCGGCGGTGATCACTCGGTCAATGCCCCCTGTATCCGCGCCTTTGCCGATGCCGGTAAAGGGCCGATCCATATTATCCAGATCGATGCCCACTTGGATTTTGTCGATGAGCGACACGGGGTGCGCTTCGGTCACGGCAACCCGATCCGTCGGGCTTCCGAACAGGACCATATTACCGGCATGACCCAGCTGGGGATCCGAAACGTGTCCTCCTCCAACCGTCATGACCACCAGGCTGCCGAAGCGGCGGGCTCGACGGTGCTGTCGGTACGCGATGTCCGCCGCCTAGGGCCGGAAGGGGTGCTGGCGTTGATTCCGGAAGGGGTGAACTATTACATCACCATCGATATCGATGGTTTCGATCCGTCGATTGCTCCCGGCACCGGAACACCCAGTCACGGCGGTTTCACCTACTACGAAGTGATGGAGGTGTTGCAGGGGGTAGCCAATAAAGGTGAGGTCGTGGGTATCGATCTGTGCGAAGTGGCACCCGACTATGATCCGACCGGATCCACCAGCATCCTGGCGGCCCAGGTATTGATGAACCTGATCGGCTATGTCTTCCATGCCCGTGGCAAACGCCAGGCGCAGGAGTAGTCTGTTACCCCCCCTCGTTTCTCTAACGATAGTTACACAGGTTGTCCCTTGAGGTGATCTGATTGATTTCGCATAGGTCTAATCCAAGTTAGTGCTCAAGGCCATATGTGCGCTAGAGGAGACCAGGGTCGGTAGCTGGCGAATCTTACGAACGGCCACAAAAAAGGGCTGCCCTAGGGCAGCCCTTTTTCAATAGCATCAGCGTTGATTAGGCTTTGGCCGGAGCGGTTCCCGCATCGGTTTCTACCTTGGTCGTTTCACGCTTCTTCTTGCTCCAGAAGTCAGCATTCTTGATGCCGAGTCTTTCCGGATCGAAAGTGTATTCGGTAACGCCTGCTTTCTGCTGCGCTTCGTAATCTTTCAGCGCCTTCAGAGCCGGCTTGGCCATGAAGAAGATGATCAGGATGCCGATGATGTTCAGCCACGCCATCAGGCCTACACCGACGTCACCCATGCCCCACGCCAGGTTGGCGGTCTTCACGGCACCGTAGAAGGTGGCGCCCATCAGCACGACCTTCAGGGCGAAGATCAGGCCCGGGATATGCAGGCTGCGCTGGATGTAAGCCACGTTGGTCTCAGCGATGTAGTAGTACGCCAGGATGGTGGTGAAGGAGAAGAAGAACAGCGCCAGGGCGATAAACGGCTTGCCGACACCCGGCAATACGCTCTCAACCGCCATCTGAGTAAAGGCGGGGCTGTTGGCGGCGATATCGGCGGCAACGTTCTGGATCAGGAATGCATCACCCACACCGTGAACGTTGTAGGCTCCGGTGATCAGGATCATCAGCGCGGTAGCGGTACAGACGAACAGAGTATCGATATAGACCGAGAACGCCTGGACCAGACCCTGCTGAGCCGGGTGCTTAACCGCAGCAGCGGCGGCAGCGTGAGGGCCAGTACCCTGACCAGCTTCGTTGGAGTAAACACCACGCTTAACACCCCAGCCGATAGCAGCACCCACACCCGCCATTGGTGTGAAGGCGTCGCCGATGATCATGCCGAAGATAGCCGGCAGCTGATCAACGTTCAGGGCTACGATGACACAGGCGATGATGATGTAGGCCAGCGCCATGAACGGAACTACGATCTCGGTGAAGCGGGCGATCCGCTTAACACCACCGAAGATGATGAAGCCCAGAATCAACACGATAGCCAGACCGGAGATGATCTTGGCAGAGCTCAGTTCGCCCATGCCGGTCTGAATCATCTGGCCCGGACCGAAGGCCATCTCGACCGCATTACCGATACTGTTGGACTGTACCCCCGGCAGCAGCACACCACAGGCCAGGATGGTCGCGATCGCAAAGATCCAGGCGTACCACTTCTGTCCCATCGCTTTTTCGATGTAGTAAGCCGGACCACCACGGTACTGACCGTCCTGCTCTTCTTTGTAGATCTGAGCCAGGGTGGACTCGGTGTAGGCGGTGGCGGCGCCCAGGAAGGCAACAACCCACATCCAGAAGACCGCACCAGGACCACCGAAGCCGATGGCAGCGGCGACACCGGCGATGTTACCGGTACCGACCCGACCGGACAGCGATACGGCCAGGGCTTGGAAGGAGGAGATGCCCTTGTCGGATTCTTTATTGGACAACAGCAGGCGCCACATCTCCCGGAAGTGACGTACCTGAACAAAACGGGTGAGAATTGAGTAGAACAGACCGGCACCCAAGCACAGATAGATCAGTGCGGGGCTCCAGATGATACCGTTGAGAAAATCAACCAGGCCTTGCATAAATGCTCCCTATATTATTGTTAAGCCAGCCCTCTTTACTGGGGTTGGGCCGGAACGCGCTGCATTATAGGGTAAATGCGACTAAATATTGATACATTCGTCAAAATAATTTGACACGCGCGCAGGGTCGGGAGAAGCGTCGTTGACGCTGCTGTACGGGGCAGAAATCCATCAGCATCAGGGTGCCGATTCACCGGTCTGATAGTGAACTTTCCGGCCTGTTGCCCGAATTGCTTCTCCAACCGTTAATAACGTGTTCCTTGTTGAAAACCCAACTGAAACATCCGTTTTAATTCCGCGTTTTTTTCTCTGATCTGGATCAGCTATCGACAGAGTATTGCTGGAGCTGAGGCGGCAGAAGCGTATGCTGTCGCTATACTAAGTTTGGTAACCGATCCACATTTAAAGAACAGGGCTGTTTGGCCCTGATACCGACGTCGTGCCGGATCGGACGGGTGAATATCATGAAAAAGCGATTTGAACGTAAAACGGTCTATATCTACGAACTCAACGGTCAGGAGAAGATCAAGGTCACCAGTGCCGAAGAAGCGGCTCACTGGGACGAGGTGTTTGAACTGGCCGAAGAGGTTGATCAATTGCTGCTGGACAAGCCGCCGTCGATCAAACTCAACGAAGAGCAGCGCACTGAAATGAGTCTGTATCTGGCCCAGCAACGCGATGAACTAGGGATCCTGTTCGGCGGTACAGGCGACGGAGAAAGCAAAAAAGAGAGCAGCAAAGAGAGTGCTGACGAGAGCAAGGAAGCGAAGCCGAAGCTAGTCAAAACGGGTGAAACTGAAGGTGTAGGTAAAGCGGAAAAAGTTAAGAAACAGGACTTCGTCAAAGAATTCAAGCGTCCGGTCGAGCCGCTCAAGGATGGTTTTAGTATCTAACACCCTGCAAAGACGTTGACCGCCAGCAGCTCGCACCGCCTGCAGCAAGGCCGCGGTGTGAGTTTGCGTGTCACCTCGGCGGTATGGTCTAGTCTAAATAGAGCATAAGTAGTCGATAAGGATTCGATGTGGCCTCAGTAATCCGGTCGGTAGTCTCGGTAGTCATTATCTTGCTCAGCCTCTCGGCAACCGCCAATGCCGAAGGTGATGCGTCAGTGCTATTGGCTCTGAAGCAGGACTCGCAGCCAAAGTACTTCCTCAATGCCCCCCATCATCAGGGATTATGTGACCGGATCTACGCCGAATTACAGAAGCGTCTGCGTCAGGAAGGCATTCAGCTTCAAGTTCAGAAACCCTTTATTCCGATAAAACGTCTGTTGAAACAGATTGAACACGGCGCGGCCGATCTTTTCTGTGGGGCCGGTCGCAACGCCGAGCGCGAAGCGAA
This sequence comes from Motiliproteus coralliicola, assembly GCF_003345655.1. Classification (GTDB taxonomy): domain Bacteria; phylum Pseudomonadota; class Gammaproteobacteria; order Pseudomonadales; family Balneatricaceae; genus Motiliproteus; species Motiliproteus coralliicola. Next base: position 1,153,122 of record NZ_QQOH01000001.1, on the reverse strand, counting down.
ATTCTATTACCTCAGCACACCGGTTTATGAGGTCAGCAACGTCGTGCTGGCACATCGGGATGAACCGCTGATGCCACAGACTTTCGCCGATCTCGCCACTATCGATCATGCGGTTGCCATCATCGATGGCACCTCTTCGGGGCGCTTTTTACAGCGACAGGGGGTTGAGCCTGGGGCTCTGTTTAATGAGATCAATCGTGCCATCAAAGCGGTGGCAGAAAACCCGCGGGTGCGATTCTTTTATTATCATGATTTGGGGCTAAATTACGCCCTGGTCAGTCATAAGAACCTGCCAATCCAGGTGGTGCCCAGCCGCTTTAGAACCGTGCCGCAGTGGATTCTGGTCAGTCGTCAAACCCCGGAGCCATTGCGCCAGGCAATGGAGAGTACGTTGGCGGGGATGCAGGCAGACGGGACCCTGGCTGCGATCGGGGCTGAGTTTTTAACGATTACGCCGTAAAGGCGGCCTGCAGCAGCTCACGGGTGTAGGCGTGGGTTGGAGCTTCGAACAGCTGCTTCGCCGGCCCCTGTTCCACTACGTCACCGGCTCGCATTACCAGCAATTGGTGACTCAGCGCTTTTACCACCGCCAGATCATGGCTGATAAACAGGTAGCTCAGTCCGTGGCGAGCCTGTAATTCACGCAACAACTCGATAATCTGCGACTGCACGGTGCGATCCAGCGCGGAGGTTGGCTCGTCCAGAATAATCAGCTTGGGTTTCAATACCAGGGCGCGGGCAATGGCGATTCGCTGGCGTTGGCCTCCGGAAAATTCGTGGGGGTAGCGCTGGCAAGCATCCGCATCCAGTCCAACCTCTCGCAATACGTCGATCACCATCTGAGGTCGAGTTATCGGATCCCCGATTGCGTGGATCTCCAAACCTTCGCTGATGATCTGTTCGATGGTCATCCGCGGGCTCAGGCTGCCGTAGGGGTCCTGAAATACCACCTGGAGCTGGCGCCGTATCGGCTTGAACTGTTTCTGGTTCAGCTGATCGATGCTCTGACCGTCGAACTGCATAGCTCCGTCGCTACTCAGTAGTCGCAAGATCGCAAGTCCCAGCGTGGTCTTACCCGAACCGGACTCCCCGACAATACCTAGCGTTTCCCCGGGTCTTAGTTCGATATCGACACCGTTGACCGCTTTGACGTGATCGACGGTACGCTTGAGCAGTCCCCGCTTGATCGGGAACCAGACTCTTAGTTGTTCCGTGCTCAACAGTGGGCTTTCATCGCCGTTTAGCGGCTTGGGTGAGCCGGTCGGTTCGGCGTCGAGCAGCATTCGGGTGTAGTCATGCTGCGGGTTTGAAAACAACGCGGCGGTGTCATTGTGCTCGACCAGCAAGCCCTGGTGCATGACGCAGACGCGATCCGCATAGCGGCGCACGATATTTAGATCGTGGCTGATCAGCAGGATCGCCATCCCCAGCTGTTGTTGAAGTTCGCGCAACAGTTGCAGGATCTGTTGGGCGATGGTCACATCCAGTGCGGTGGTGGGTTCATCGGCGATCAGCAACTCCGGTTCGTTGGCCAGTGCCATGGCGATCATCACCCGTTGCCGTTGGCCACCGGAAAGTTCGTGAGGATAGCTGTTCAGTCGGCTTTCAGGGTCGCGGATTCCAACCAGTGTCAGCAGCTCCAGAATCCGCTTGCGCGCATCAGGGCCGGTCATGCCCTTGTGGAGGAGCAGGGTTTCGCCGATCTGCTTTTCCAAGGTATGCAGCGGATTCAGCGAGGTCATCGGTTCTTGGAAGATGATGCTGATCCGGTCGCCGCGCAGCTGCCGCATACTGGCTTCGCCTGCCTGCAGCAGATCCTGACCACGATAGTGGATCGTGCCGCCCGGGTGTTCGGCCTGGCGCAGCAGCTTAAGAATCGATAGTGCGGTGACCGACTTGCCGGAGCCGGACTCGCCTACCAGCGCCAGGGTTTGTCCCGCTTGGATGTCGAAGCTGACCCCTTTAACGGCATCGGTGGCCTGGCCCTGCTGATGGAACCGCACCCGCAGATCCCGGATTTTGACTAAGGGTTCGGTGATCGTATCGCTCACAGCTCTTTCCTCGGGTCAAAGGCGTCCCGTACCGCTTCACCGATAAAGATCAGCAGCGTCAGCATCACCGACAGTACGATAAACGCACTCAAGCCCAGCCAGGGGGCGTGCAGGTTGGCTTTTCCCTGGGCTACCAGCTCACCCAGTGACGGAGAGCCGGGGGGCAGCCCAAAACCGAGAAAGTCCAGCGCGGTCAGGGTGACCACCGATCCATTGAAGATAAACGGCATAAAGGTCAGGGTCGCGACCATGGCGTTGGGGAGGATGTGGCGGAACATGATCAGGCGACTGCCGAGCCCCAGTGCCCTGGCGGCGCGAACGTATTCGAGATTGCGGCCACGCAGGAATTCGGCTCGCACCACATCGACCAGTTGCATCCAGGAGAACAGCAGCATAATCCCGAGCAGCCACCAGAAATTCGGCTCCACAATACTGGCCAGGATGATTAGAAGGAACAGCACCGGCAAGCCGGACCAGATCTCGATAAATCGTTGGAACAGCAGGTCGACCTTGCCGCCGTAATAGCCCTGGACCGCACCGGCGATCACACCGATCACCGAGCTGGCAGCGGTCAGAATCAGCGCAAACAGCATCGAAATCCGAAAACCGTAAATCACCCTGGCTAGTACATCACGCCCCTGGTCATCGGTGCCGAGCCAGTTCTCGCCGGTGGGCGGGGAGGGCGCCGGTACCGGCAGATCATAATTGATGGTGTTGTAGCTGAAGCGGATCGGCGGCCACAGCATCCATCCGCTGCCCTGTTGTTCAATCAGTTCCTGAACATAGGGGTCTTTGTAGTCTGCGCTGGAGTCGAATTCGCCACCGAAGCGGGTCTCGGCATAATCGTTCCACAGTGGGTAATAGAGCTGTTGCTGGTAGCTGATCAGCAGCGGTTTCTCATTGGCAATCAGCTCAGCACCGAGGCTGAGGATAAACAGGCTGCTGAGCAGCCATAGCGACCAGTAGCCGCGACGGTTCTGTCTGAATCGTGCCAACCGGCGTTGATTGATCGGGTTGAGCGGTTTCAGCGGTCAGCCCTCCCTGCTTTCGAAATCGATTCGCGGATCGACGATGACGTAGCAGATATCCGACACCAGTTTCAGCAACAGACCGATCAGGGTAAAGATATACAGGGTGCCGAAGATTACCGGGTAATCGCGATTGATCACCGCCTCGTAGCCCAGCAGGCCGAGGCCATCGAGGGAGAAGATCACTTCGATCAGCATCGAACCGGTAAAAAAGATGCTGACCAGGGCGGCGGGCATTCCAGCGATGATCAGCAGCATGGCGTTACGGAACACGTGGCCGTAGAGCACCTGATTCTCGGTCAAGCCCTTGGCCCGAGCGGTCAGCACATATTGCTTGCTGATCTCGTCCAGAAAGCTGTTCTTGGTCAGCATCGTCAGGGTGGCGAAGCTGGAGATCACCGACGCCAGCACCGGCAGGGTGATATGCCAGAAGTAATCGCCGATCTTGCCCAGCAGACTCAGCTCATCAAAGTTGGGTGAGGTCAGTCCTCGCAGCGGGAACCAGTCGAAATAGGTCCCGCCGGCAAACAGCACGATCAGCAGGATCGCAAACAGGAAGTTAGGAATCGCGTAGCCGACGATGATGGCCGAGCTGGTCCAGACGTCGAACGGCGTGCCGTCGCGGACTGCCTTCTTGATCCCCAGAGGAATCGATACCAGATAGGTGATCAGGGTGGCCCAGAGGCCCAGCGAGATCGATACCGGCAGTTTCTCGATAATCAGATCGACCACCCCTTTGTCGCTGTAGAAACTGCGGCCGAAATCGAACATTAGGTAGTTCTTCAGCATCTGGCCGAAGCGTTCCAGCGGCGGTTTGTCGAAGCCGTAGAGTTCCTCGATCTCGGCAATCAGCTTGGGATCCAGGCCTTGAGCACCACGGTAACCGGAGCTTTCGCCATTGAGGCTCTGGCTGTTGCTGCCCTGACTCAGGTCGCTCTGGACCGAACTGCCGATTCGGCTGGTGGCATCGGTGTTGAGCCCCTGCAGGTGGGCGATGGTTTGCTCGACCGGTCCGCCCGGTGCCGCCTGGATGATCAAGAAGTTGATCGTGAGGATGCCCAGCAGCGTTGGAATGATCAGCAGCAGGCGACGAAAAATATAGGCAGCCATCAGGGTTGGCTGCCCTCGTTGTTATCTGTGCCGGACTTCATCCACCAGGTATCGAAGCCGAGCGCGTACAGTGGGCGGGTGTCCGGCATGCCGAACTTGTCCCAGTAGGCGATTCGGTAGCTGTTGATGTGATACTGTGGAATCAGGTAATGGTTCCATTGCAGCGCCCGGTCCAGAGCACGGGTACGCAGTACCAGTTGCTCGCGGCTGGGCGCGCTGATTACTTGGTCTACCAGGTAATCGATGGCCGGGTTTTTAATCCCCATCAGGTTTCGACTGCCCTGAATATCGGCCATGGCGGAGTGCCAGAACTCGCGCTGTTCGTTGCCCGGCGAATTGGACTGGCCGTAGCTGTAGACCATCATGTCGTAGTCGAAGCTGCGCAGGCGATTGATATATTGGGAGACATCGACGATCCGGATACGTACGTCGATCCCCATCTTGTTCAGATTGCGGATAAAGGGGGCGACGACCCGCTCAAACTCTTTTTGCACCAGCAGTAGCTCGAAGCTGAACACCTGGCCCTGGGCGTTGGTCAGTTTGCCCTGCTTAATCTGCCAGCCGGCCTGCTTCAGCAGCCGCAGCCCCTGGCGCAACTGCTGCCGTAGTTTGCCGCTGCCGTCGGTGTTGGGTGCGCGGTAAACCTGATTAAACACCTCGGCCGGTAGTTGATCACGAATCGGCTCGAGGATCTTCAACTCCTTGGCATCGGGCAATTCGGTGGCGGCCATCTCCGAATTGGAGAAATAGCTGTGGGTGCGGGTGTAGGCGTTGTAGAAGATATTTTTGTTGGTCCACTCGAAATCAAACGCATAAGCCAGGGCCTGGCGTACCCGGCTGTCGGTAAACAGCGGTCGACGCGAATTCAGGACAAAGGCCTGCATGCCGGTTGGGTTGCTGTGGCGGATCTCGTCGCGCAGGATTTCGCCGTTGTCGAACATCGGACCGTTATAGCTGGTTGCCCAGTTCTTCGACGAGGTCTCCTGACGGAAGTCGTACTCGCCAGCTTTAAAAGCCTCCAGGGCTACGGTGGTGTCACGGTAGTAGTCATAGCGGATCTGGCCATAGTTATGGCGACCGCGGTTAACCGGTAGATCTTGGCCCCAGTAATCTGTGCGCAGACGGTAAGTCAGCGAGCGGCCGGGATCGTAACTGTCGATCAGGTAAGGGCCGGATCCCACGGGGATATCCAGGCCGGGGCTGCTGAAATCTCGACCCTGCCAGTAATGTTTCGGCAGGATGGCTACTTCCCCGACGATCAGCGGCAGCTCACGGTTCTGGCTTGGTTTGAAGCGAAATTCGACGGTCCGATCGTCGATCGCTTCGATCGTCTCGATATCGGCGTAGTAAGCACGGTAGAACGGATTGCCCTGCTCGCGTAGCAGCTTAAAGCTGTAGATGACATCGTCGCTGGTCACCGGCTTGCCGTCACTGAACTGGGCTTCCTGCCGGATTTTAAACCGGATCCAACTACGGTCCTCCGGCATTACCACCGACTCGGCCAGTAGTCCGTATTGGCTGAAGGGCTCGTCTTGCGATTTGACCATCAGGCTATCGTAAATCTGTCCAACCCCTGCGGCCGGTGTGCCTTTGATGATAAAGGGGTTGAAGCTGTCAAAGGTGCCCAGTGCCCAGCGGCGTACGGTGCCGCCCTTAGGGGCCTCGGGATTGGTGTATTCGAAGTGATCAAAGCCGGCCGAGTACTTGGGGGTTCCATGCATGGCGATGGCATGTTGAGGCCGTGGTTCGTCGGCCTGTACCAGCGCGATCGGGGTGGAAACAAGCAGTGCAAGGCTCAACAGAGCAGTTTTTATCGGGGCAACCATGCCTGGGATCCTTATCCGTGACTTCGATCCGGAAAATATGCAAACGGAGCGTCTGAGCTTATCAAACAAGTCGTAGGTGATTCGAGCCTGAATGCCTCACTGAGTTCCGTTAACAGATTAATCTAAAGGGATTATTAATCCTGCTTGATTAAAGAATAGTCATTCGTTTGTCAGAAGCGTGCTGTTATTGGCTGATGGAGATAAATGTCGTGCTCCAGCGGTGCAGGGCAGTAGCAAAGCGCTTGGCAAGGAGCTTGGTTACGAAATCGACGAGGGGTTCGGTTTTGATAACGGCAGCAAAATTACTTGAAACAAAGCCTGAGGCAAGGCTTAACGATGAGCAGTGATTAGCAGCGCAGGGAGTCGGGCTGGGGTGAGAAAACAAAAAGCCCCGGGGGACCGGGGCTTGGACGCAAAAGATCGTCTAAAGAATGATGAGGATAAACATCACACAATTGCTTGCGCAGATGTGTACGCTGAAGACCGAAGGGTCTCAGTTGAATCAAATTGCACGGATAACAAATCGATTCAACTGAAACCGATCTAAAGGTTTCCCTTGTCGATCAGCGATGGAGGCATATTAGGCCTGCCCAGCAATCTTGGCAAACGACGGATTTTCAGACAATAGGTGAAAAAAACTAATCTAAGAAGTTTGGCTGATGAGGGCTTGTAAGTTGTTTTGACCCGATAGTGGCTAGCTCTTTATGGCGTGGCCGGGACTGGCCGGGTCGGGATAACCGCGGGTTAAAACCAAAGTCGATGAAAATTGTTAACCGGATTGTTGCTGCAGCTGGGGGAGGGGTGTAGCAGAGGCGGCAACCAAGCCCTGACCTGGGTCGGTGCTGAGATTGGTTGCCAGTTGCTTACTGTTGGCAGCAAGGACGCATGCGGCAACGGCCGCTTTACGGCAGGAGTTGCCGATTTCAGGCGTTGGCGCAACCGGTTAAGAGTTGCTTGCTGCTGCTGAAGGGGGCTCGGTATTAGGGACCGGCTGCTCTGCCACGGCTGGTACGTTTGGCTCGGTCGCTGTTTCGATGCTGGCTTGGCGGGAAGGTGGGTCGATCGGGGTCAGGCGGATCAGCAGGCCGAACTGGGGGTGGTCCAGATAGTGAAGCTCATTACGGCGCATCCGGCGGGGTTGGTCCAGTCGGGTGGTCAGGTAGCCGTCGTGGTTGATCTTTGCTTGGACGGAGGGTGCCGGCAGGGCGCTCAGGCTGTTGATGGCTTCGTCGCTGTCTGCGCCGATAGCGTCGGTGTCAATTGTTGCTGGTTCCGGATCAGTCGAGTCCTGCGACAGGGCTTCAGGGTGGCGTGGCTGCCAGTCGGCAGGAAGCGGGCGGCTCAAAAACAGGTTGGGGCGCAAATGGAGAAAGCGTGCCAGTGATAAGGTGAACTCGCCCTCGAGCTCGAACAGGCCGTTCTCGAGTCGGTCACCACCACGTATCGCGATGGCTCGGTTCTTGCCTGGATCGTGGACCGGCTGGTTCCAGGTAGCGTCTAGCAGGATGCGGTGGCCACCTTGGCGTAGACGTTTGCGGCTGATTGGAGCAATCGGTTCCTCATCGTCGTTGATTTTCAGACGCTGGCTGGCTGACAACAGCACGAAAGCTCCGTCGCTGTATTCCTGCCGTAGCGGAGTCGGACGACCGTCGGTCGACGAGGGTCCTGACTCGGTTCGGTTTGGAAGCTGGCGCAACTGTTTCGTGCTGAGCAGTTGGATCGCGTTGGTGTCGAAGCTGGGCTGCAACTGTTCGTCCCAGTATTCGGCCTGCAGGGAGTCAGCGGGTTGGGTGAAGACCAGCAGTTCAACCTGGTACCAATAGACTTTTTTGGCGGCAAGCTCTGTTCCCTGGGCCTGGACAGTGGTTCCGAACAGGCTCAGCCCGCCGATCAGCAGGCTCGTTTTGGCGAGCCTGGCCAGCTTGGCGGTAAAGTGGAATCCGGTCTGGCTGGGATGGCCAAAAAAGGTGCTGTTCATACCGTTCCTGCTGCCCTAGCGCGGGCTTATCTGCTGTACTAATCGCTCAAGTGCTTGGAAACGCTGCTCGGCGTTGCCCATATCGAGCTTGAATTTAAGCCGGTTGCCGCCGTCCAGTCCATAAGTTTGTGGTTGGGTCTGTACCAGTTTGACCAGCACCAGCGGGTCTACCGAAGTTTCGGCGGCGAATTCGAACCGACCGCTGTCGGCACCGGCATCGATCTTGGTGATCCCTAGTGGCTGGGCCTTGAGCTTGAGTCGGGTTTGGCGGAACAGGTTTTTCAGCGGTTCCGGCAGCATGCCGAAGCGGTCGATCATCTCAACCTGCAGCTCTTTGAGTTCGTCACCAGTTTTGGCACCGGAGATCCGTTTGTACAGCACCAGTCGGTTATGCACGTCGGGCAGGTAGTCGTCCGGGATCAGTGCCGGCAGGCGTAGATTGACTTCGGCGCCGTGACGCAGCGGGCGTTCCATTCCCGGAGTCTTGCCGGCCTTGATCGACTCGATCGCCTCTTCAAGCAGCTCCATATAGAGCGAATAACCGATCCCTTCCATCTGGCCGCTCTGTTCGTCCCCGAGCAGCTCGCCGGCACCGCGGATCTCCAGGTCGTGGGTTGCCAGGGTGAAGCCGGCACCGAGGGTGTCGGCCGCCTCGATCGCCTCCAGACGTTTGAGGGCGTCGCCGGTCATTGCTTTCTTATGGGGCGTCAGCAGGTAGGCGTAAGCCTGATGGTGGGAGCGACCGACACGGCCGCGCAACTGGTGTAGCTGAGCCAGGCCGAACTTGTCGGCGCGCTCGATGATGATGGTGTTGGCATTGGGGATGTCGATACCGGTTTCGATGATGGTGGTACAGACCAGTACATTGAAACGCTTGTGGTAGAAATCCGACATCACCTGCTCAAGCTCACGCTCGCGCATCTGACCATGACCGATGGCGATCCGGGCTTCGGGTACCAGTTCGGCCAGCTCCCGAGCGACATTGTCGATTGTTTTAACCTCGTTATGGAGGTAGTAGACCTGGCCGCCGCGCAGTAGCTCCCGCAGGATTGCCTCCTTGGACAGGGCGCGATCTTTCTCCCGCACAAAGGTTTTGACCGACAAGCGTTTGGCTGGCGGGGTGGCGATGATCGACAGATCCCGAATGCCCGACATCGACATGTTCAGGGTTCGGGGGATCGGGGTGGCGGTCAGAGTCAGGATGTCGACACTGGCCCGCAGTTGTTTGATCTTCTCTTTCTGGCCGACGCCGAAACGATGTTCCTCGTCGATAATCAGCAGCCCCAGTGCTTTGAAGTCGATCTGGCTGGAAAGCAGTTTGTGGGTGCCGACGACGATATCGACCCGGCCCTCGTTGAGTCCCTGGATCGTTTTATTGGTCTGGGAGCCGGTGCGGAATCGTGACAACACTTCCACATTGACCGGCCAGTCGGCAAAGCGATCGGCAAAGGTCTGGTAATGCTGTTGGGCAAGTAGCGTGGTCGGGGCAAGAATCGCGACCTGGAATCCGTTCTGAACCGCCACGAAGGCCGCCCGTAGCGCTACTTCGGTCTTGCCAAAGCCAACGTCACCGCAAACCAAGCGATCCATCGGGGTCGGTGCGGTCATATCGCGGATCACTGCGTCGATCGCCAGCTCCTGATCCGGCGTTTCTTCAAACGGGAAATCGTCGGCAAAGATGCGGTAGTCGGTGTCGCTGAGTTTGAACTGCTTGCCTTCTCGAGCGGCGCGGCGGGCGTAGATATCGAGCAGTTCGGCGGCGGTGTCGCGGATCTTCTCCTCGGCCTTGCGCTTGGCCTTGCTCCACTGCTCGGTTCCCAGCTTATGCAGCGGCGCCAGGGTGTCGGAGGCGCCGGAGTAGCGGGAGATCAGGTGCAGCGAGGAGACCGGCACGTAGAGCTTGGCGCCGTCGGCGTACTCCAGGGTCAGGAATTCGTTGGCCTGTCCTTCCAGTTCCAGGGTCTGTAGGCCGAGGTAGCGACCGATGCCGTGCTGATCGTGAACCACGGGGGCACCGATCTGCAGTTCGGTCAGGTTGCGGAAGATCAGGTCCGCATTGTCGGAGGCTTTTTGACGCCGCCGGCTCTGCATCACCCGTTGGCCGAACAGCTGGCTCTCGGTGATGATCTCCAGCTGGGCTTGCGGCAGTACCAGACCCTGTTGCAGTGGGCCGACCAGGATGGCCAGCGTTGGATTCGTCTCGACAAATTGCTGCCAGCTGTCGATCGGCTCGGGCGTCAGGTTATAGCGCTGCAGCAGCTCCAGCAGGGCTTCGCGGCGACCGGCTGATTCGGCCAGCAGCAGGGTACGGTGACCGGATTGCTTCAGGTGCAGCTGCAATTTGCTCAGTGGTTGCTCGGCTTTGGCGTTGACGGGCAGCTCGGGTGGCGCTTGTAGCGGCGGCTGGTGACCGTGTTTGCGGGCATCAGGCTTTAGGCTGAAATCGCTGCGCGGTAGCGTTTTGAGACCGGCGAAGACCAATTCCTGAGGGATAAAGGCCTCGTGGGGGGGCAGGATAGGGCGCTCGATATCGTAGCGTCGGCTCTCGTAGCGGCTTTCGATCTCGCCCCAGAACTCTTGCAGCCCCTCCTCGAGTCCCTGCTCGGTGAGCAGTTGGCACTGGGGTGGTAGGAAGTCGAGCAGGCTGGCGGTCTGCTCAAAGAACAGCGGTTGGTAATACTCGATGCCGGCCGGAGCGATGGCGTTGCTGATGTCCTGATACACCGGGCAGTGACGCGGGTCGACATCAAAGCGCTCGCGCCACTGTTGGCGGAAGCGGGCGATAGAGGCTTTATCCAGCGGGAATTCGCGCGCCGGTAACAGCCTGGCGGAGTCGACCTGTTCGATGGAGCGTTGGTTTTCCGGGTCGAAGGTGCGCAGGCTGTCGATCTCGTCGTCGAACAGGTCGATCCGGTAGGGCAGGCGAGAGCCCATCGGGAAGATATCCAGGATCGAGCCACGTACGGCAAACTCGCCATGTTCGTAGACGGTATCCACGGCGCGGTAGCCGTTTTCGGCCAGGTCATGCCGCAGTTGCTCGAGATCCAGGATCTGACCTTTGTCCATCACCAGTGAGTGGGCCGCAATAAAACTGCGCGGCGGCAAACGCTGCATTAATGCCGTGGCCGGCACGATCAGCACGGCTTTTTTCAGCTGGGGCAGTCGGTTCAGGCAGGTGAGCCGCTGCGAGGTGATGTCTTGGTGAGGAGAGAAATTATCGTACGGCAGTGTTTCCCAATCGGGAAAACCCAACAGTTCCAGCTCCGGGCGGAAAAAGCCAAGTGCGGCTTCCAGCGCAATGGCTGATTCGACGTTACGGCTGACGACCAGCGTTAATCCGGGGTGTTGATCAGCCAGTTCGGCCAGCAGCAGGCCGGCGGAACTTCCGCTCAGGTTATCAATGTAACGGGTTTTAGAGGCCGTGACGGCAGGCAGGCTGGAGCTAAGGAGCAAAGGCATGGATTGTCTTGAAAACTAACGAGTGATGGCAGAGCAAGGCATTGTAGCCAGATCGTGCGAATCCGCAATTCAGATTGCCCGCCATTGCAGATAACGGACAGGTCGAATCTGGGCTGAGAAGTAGGGGGCACCTGTTCGGGTATCAATAGCGCAAGAATTGTTAAATAGAGCCGTGCTAGCTTTCTCATCAGAGGAATACAAAGAGAACAGAATCTATGGTTGATCGCTACCACTACCAGGCTCGTTTCCAGCGGGTTGTTGATTATATCTACGAGCATCTTGACGAGCCGCTCGATCTGAATAGTTTGGCTGATATTGCCCACATGTCGCCAACCCATTGGCATCGAGTCTATCAAGCAATCTGTGGTGAGACGCTGGCGGCGACCGTAAAACGATTGCGACTGCACCAGGCTGCGGCACGGCTGATCAATACCGAGCTGAGCGTGGAGCAGATCGCCAGATCATCTGGATATAGTGCTCTGCCGTCTTTCAATCGTGCGTTCAGTCAAGCCTATGGACTGCCACCGGCACGCTTTCGCGCCGAGGGGAGTCATTCAAAGTTTGTGTTAGCCATAGCGGCCAAGGAGAACGAGGCGATGGTAGAAGAAGCGATGATGGATGTAAGGATTGAGCAGATTGAACAGCCGATCCCCATTGTGGGGGTGCGGCATCAGGGGCCCTATATTGAGATTGGAAAGGCCTTTGAGAAATTGAATGCCTGGTTGATGCAGGTAGATGCCTGGCGCTATTTGAAGACGGTTATCGGGATTTACCATGATGATCCCACCTGTGTTGCACCGCAGGATTTGCGATCCCATGCTTGTGCCGTTCTTAAACCTGATCATGGGTTGGCGATCCCGGATGAGGTAGAGCAGTTGGAGGTGGCTGCTGGCCGCTACGCAGTGCTCCGGTTTAAGGGGCCTTACGCCGGACTGCAGCAGGCTTATCACTGGTTGTTTAGTGTTTGGTTACCCCAGTCCGGGGAGGAGCTTGGGGATCAGCCTTGCTTCGAGGACTATCTGAACAATCCGCGTGAAGTCGCACCGGAGGCGTTGTTGACGGATATCTATCTTCCACTTAGAGAATGAATCTCGAGTACGGGATGGGAGGTGATTTCGGAGAGAACTCAAAGGATAAGGGGCTGGAATCGTAGTCCTTGAAGGCGTGGAAAAACTTCTGCACATCTATGTTCGTTATTTTCAGGATGAATGGCCCGAGATCACGGGGCTGTAGGCAGAAGGGCACGGCTAAAGTACTGCATCGACCGGTTTGCCCGGTGGGGGAGAAAAGCGCATAATACCGCCTCCAAATTTTTCATCCTGACGACATTGGAGTGAACCCGTGAGTCAAGAGCAAGTTTTCGCCGATTGGAAAGAGCGTGAGGCCGTTGCAGAATCGATGATCCCGGTTGTCGGTCGCCTGTACCGTGACCGTGAAGTTCAGTCTTCCATCTACGGTAAGATCATTGTTAACCGTTCTGTGATCAACATCCTGAAAGCCCACAAATATGTGCGTCAGGTTGAAGGCGAAGAGCTGTCCGTACACGACACCTTCCCGATCCTGCAGGCGATGGACAATATGGATCTGGGCCGTGCCCATATCGATATCGGCAAGCTGGCGGTCAAATATCGCAAGGAAGGCAACGGTCAGTCGATCGAAGCATTCCTGAAGCAGGAGCTGGCTGGTGCACTGTCAAACGGTGATGAAGCTCAGCCGACCGATGTTGTTCTGTACGGATTCGGTCGTATCGGTCGTCTGCTGGCGCGTCTGCTGATCGACAAGACCGGCGGTGGTCACAGCCTGCGTCTGCGTGCCATCGTGGTTCGCGGTCAAGGCGGCGATCTGGAGAAGCGTGCTAACCTGCTGCGTCGTGACTCCGTTCATGGTTCTTTCCTGGGTACCATCAGCGTTGATGAAGAGAACAACACCATCACCGCCAACGGTAACGTGATCAAGGTGATCTACGCCGATGCGCCGGACACTATCGATTACACCGCCTACGGTATCAGCAACGCCGTTATCATCGACAACACCGGTAAGTGGCGTGATCACGACGGTCTGTCGCTGCACCTGCGTGCCACTGGTGCTTCACGCGTCATCCTGACTGCGCCGGGTAAAGGTGTTAAGAACATCGTAATGGGTGTTAACAACGGTGATATCGATGCCGAAGACACCATCCTGTCTGCGGCCTCCTGTACCACCAACGCGATTACGCCGGTACTGAAGGCGGTTCACGACAAGTTTGGCGTGAAGAATGGTCACGTTGAAACTGTTCATGCCTACACCAATGACCAGAACCTGATCGACAACTACCACAAAGGTGATCGTCGCGGTCGTTCTGCAGCACTGAATATGGTTCTGACCGAAACCGGTGCGGCGAAAGCGGTTTCCAAGGCGATGCCTGAGATGGAAGGTAAGCTGACCGGTAACGCGATCCGGGTTCCGACTCCGAACGTTTCCATGGCGATCCTGAACCTGAACCTGGATAAAGCCACTAACGTTGAAGAGATCAACGACTTCCTGCGTGACACGGCGCTGCACTCTAACCTGCAAAAGCAGGTTGCTTACAGCAACTCTCCGGAAGCAGTGTCTACTGACTTTGTTGGCTCACGCGCCGCTGGCGTTGTTGACGGGCTGGCGACCATTGTCAGCGGTGAGGGTGACTCCTGCGTGCTGTACGTCTGGTACGACAACGAGTTCGGCTACAGCTGTCAGGTGGTCCGTCTGCTTCAGCAGATGACTAAATCTGCGCTGCCTGCCTACCCGATTGAAGGCTAAGTCTTCGAGCCTTAAAAAACCGCCTTCGGGCGGTTTTTTTGTGCCTGATTAAATATTTTGTTGGTTTTTTGATCGGTTTGTCTTGGGTGTTTTGTGGTGGAATTTTCGGCTATCTAGGCTTGATGGAGTGCGATTTATCAGCAATTGACAGTATTAAGCAAGCTGATGACCAAAAAGGCTTGGTTTAGGCTCAGCTTACCCTTAAGGCGAGTGGTAATTCAGAGGGTGGGTCTTTATAATTACGCGGTTTTTTAGATGGGTCTCTGGGCGCGGAGAACAAACCCCCAAAGAAGGGGTGATTGTCCGAGTCTGTGGTTGGGACCTGAAATATCAAGTTTAGATTGGGTGAGGCGCATGATCAGGATCACTAAGGGTCTGGATCTACCTATTGCCGGAGCTCCGCGACAAGCCATCGAAGATGGTGCGCAGGTAAGCTCGGTTGCTGTCCTCGGATCTGATTATGTTGGCATGAAGCCGACTATGTCAGTTCGGGTCGGTGACCAAGTGAAGCTCGGCCAGGTGATTTTTTCCGATAAAAAAACACCCGGTGTCAAATACACCGCCCCCGCCAGCGGGGTCGTGTCTGCGATTAACCGTGGTGAAAAGCGTGCTCTACAGTCTGTCGTTATCGATGTTCAAGGTGACGAAGCTGTTGAGTTTGCCAAGTACGATGCCGCGCAGGTAACGCGCGAGCAGGTCGTTGAAAACCTTGTAGAGTCCGGCCTTTGGACTGCTCTGCGGACCCGTCCGTACAGTAAGGTTCCTGCGCCTGAAAGCACCCCGAACTCCATTTTCATTACTGCCATCGATACCAACCCGCTAAGCGCCGATCCGGCCGTGGTTGTTGCCGAGCAGAAAGAAGCTTTCTTGGCGGGTCAGCAGATCCTGTCCAAGCTGGTTCAGGGTAAGCTGTTCCTGTGCAAAGCAGAAGGTGCCGATATTCCGGCTGCTGCTGAGTCCACCGTGCAGGAGTTCAGTGGTAAGCACCCGGCGGGTAACGCCGGTACTCATATCCACTTCCTGGATCCGGTCAGCGAAAAGAAAACCGTCTGGAGCATCGGCTACCAAGACGTGATCGCTGTCGGCAAGCTGTTTGAAACCGGCAAGCTGTGGACCGAGCGCGTTGTCGCGCTGGGTGGTCCTCAGGTTCCTCAGCCCATCCTGCTGCGTACCCGCGTGGGCGCCAACACCGATGAGCTGGTTGCTAGCCGCGTTAAAGACGCTGATAACCGCGTTATCTCCGGTTCGATCTTCAACGGTCGTACCGCTGAAGGTCCGTTTGCCTTCCTGGGTCGCTACAGCACTCAGGTCAGCGTGCTGCTCGAAGGTCGTTCACGCGACTTTATGGGTTGGGTTGCACCGGGTGCCGAGAAGCACTCCATGCTGAACATCGTGACCGGTAAATTTAAAGCCAACAAACTGTTCAACTTTACTACCACCACCAACGGCTCCGAGCGTGCCATGGTGCCGGTAGGACAGTTTGAAGAGCTGATGCCGATGGATATCCTGCCGACCCAGCTGCTGCGTGCACTGGTTGTTGGGGATATGGATTCAGCTATCGCGCTGGGCGCGTTGGAATTGGACGAAGAAGACTTGGCGCTGTGCACCTACGCGTGTGCGGGCAAGTATGAATACGGTCCGATCCTTCGCGATAACCTGACGCGTATCGAGAAAGAGGGCTAATCCGTGAGCATCAGAAATATTCTCGACAAAATGGAGCCGCACTTCCATAAAGGCGGCAAGTACGAAAACTGGTACGCGCTCTATGAAGCAGCCGATACCATTTTCTACACCCCGGGTCAGGTAACCAAGACCGCCTCTCACGTACGTGACATGGTCGACCTGAAGCGGATGATGATCCTGGTTTGGATGTGCACCTTCCCGGCCGTGTTCGCCGGTGCCTACTTCCTGGGTCTGCAAGCCAACACGGCGATTGCCGAGCACGGTCTGCAGATGGAAGGTTGGCGTGGTGCTCTGATCGGTGCTCTGGCTGGTAACAGCCCGGACAGCGTTTGGGATAACTTTATCTACGGCTTCGTCTACTGGCTGCCGATCTACATCACCACCTTTATTGTGGGCGGCTTCTGGGAAGTCTTGTTCGCGATGAAGCGTGGCCACGAAGTTAACGAAGGTTTCTTTGTTACCTCCATTCTGTTCTCGCTGATCCTGCCGCCGACTATCCCGCTGTGGGAAGTGGCTCTGGGTATCAGCTTCGGTGTGGTGATCGGTAAGGAAGTCTTCGGTGGTACCGGTAAGAACTTCCTCAACCCGGCACTGACCGGTCGTGCGTTCCTGTTCTTCGCCTACCCAGCGCAGATGTCTGGTGACGCTGTCTGGACCGCCGTTGACGGCTTCGCTGGCGCGACTCCGCTGGGCCTGGCGGCTGAAGGCGGTGTTCAGAACATCCTGGCCAACAACATCACCTGGGCCGATGCCTTTATCGGTAACATCCAGGGTTCTGTCGGTGAGGTTAGCACCCTGGCTATCCTGATCGGTGGTTGTGCACTGATGTTCTTCAAGATCGCTGCCTGGCGTATCGTTGCCGGCGTTCTGATCGGTATGATCGGCACCTCGCTGCTGTTCAACCTGATCGGCTCCGACACCAACCCGATGTTCAGCCTGCCGTTCTACTGGCACCTGGTCTTGGGTGGTTTTGCCTTCGGCATGATGTTCATGGCGACCGACCCGGTTTCTGCTTCCATGACCAATACCGGTAAGTTGTACTTCGGTGCGCTGATCGGCTTCATGGTTGTTCTGATCCGTGTGGTCAACCCGGCCTTCCCAGAAGGCATGATGCTGGCAATCCTGTTTGCCAACCTGTTTGCACCGCTGATCGACTACTTCGTGGTGCAGGCCAACATCAAGCGGAGGATGCTACGCAATGTCAGCTAATAACGACACTATCAAGAAGACGCTGATCGTTACGGTCTCACTGTGTGTAGTTTGCGCAGTATTCGTATCGGCAGCGGCGGTTGGCCTCAAGCCTATGCAAGAGGCCAACAAGGTGCTGGACAAGCAAACCAACATTCTTGCGGCAGCTAACATCGAAACCGAAGGTAAAGATGTCTTCGCGCTGTTCGACGAGAGTATCGAAGCACGGGTACTGGACCTAGAGACCAACACCTGGGCCGATGATATTGATCCGGCTTCTTACGACGAAATGAAAGCTGCCAAAGATCCTAAGCAAGCGGTCAAGCTGAGCGCTGAGCAGGATCTGGCAGGCATTCGCCAACACGCCCGTTACAAGACCCTGTACATGGTCAAGAACGGCGACAAGATCGAGAAGTTGATCCTGCCGGTACACGGTAAGGGTCTGTGGTCCACCATGTACGGTTTCATGGCACTGGAAGGTGACCTGAACACTGTTGTTGGTATGACCTTCTTCGCCCACGGCGAAACTCCCGGTCTGGGCGGTGAAGTCGATAACCCGAGCTGGAAAGCTCAGTGGCCCGGCAAGAAGATCTATGCCGATGGCGACTTCGACAGCGCTGCTGTTGCTCTGATCAAGGGTAAGGTGGATCGCTCCGCCGCTGGTTCCGAGTACCAGATCGATGGTCTGGCCGGTGCGACCCTGACCTCCGTCGGTGTAACCAACTTGTTCAAGTTCTGGCTGAGCGAGAACGGTTATGCTCCCTTCCTGGCTAAGCTGCGTGCGGGTGAGGTGTAATCATGGCTAAACAAACCACTAAAGAAGTACTGACTACTCCAGTCTTCGAAAACAACCCGATCGCACTGCAGATCCTTGGTATCTGTTCGGCACTGGCTGTAACCAGCTCGCTGAATGTTGCGTTCGTAATGAGCTTGGCGGTAATCGCGGTTTGTTCTTTCTCAAACCTGTTCGTCTCGCTGATTCGGAACCATATTCCGAACAACATCCGGATCATCGTACAGATGACCATCATTGCCTCGCTGGTAATCGTGGTCGATCAGGTGCTGAAGGCGTTCGTTTACGATCTGTCCAAGCAGCTGTCCGTATTCGTTGGTCTGATCATCACCAACTGCATCATCATGGGTCGCGCCGAAGCCTTCGCGATGAAGAATCCTCCGGGAATCAGCTTCATGGACGGTATTGGTAACGGCCTGGGTTACGGTGCGGTACTGATGTTCGTCGGCTTCATCCGTGAACTGTTCGGCTCCGGCTCCCTGTTTGGCATCGAGATCTTCTCGCTGGTCAACAACGGTGGCTGGTACGTGGCTAACGGCCTGATGCTGTTGCCGCCGTCTGCCTTCTTCGTGATCGGTCTGATGATCTGGGGTCTGCGTGCTTGGAAGAGCAACCAAGTGGAAGCGCCCGATTTCACCATCGCGCCGAACACCAAGTAACAGGAGAAGAGAGACATGGAACATTATATTAGCCTGTTCGTTAAATCGATCTTCATCGAGAACATGGCGCTCTCCTTCTTCCTGGGGATGTGTACCTTTATCGCCATCTCCAAGAAGGTGCAGACTGCCATCGGTCTGGGTGTTGCCGTTATCGTGGTACTGGGTATCACCGTTCCGGTTAACAACCTGATCTACACCTACCTGCTTGCTGACGGTGCCCTGGCTTGGGCCGGTCTGCCGAATGTTGATCTGAGCTTCCTGGGCCTGATCTCCTACATCGGCGTAATTGCAGCGATGGTTCAGATCCTTGAAATGACCTTGGATAAGTACTTCCCGCCCCTCTACAACGCGCTGGGTGTATTCCTGCCGCTGATCACCGTTAACTGCGCCATCATGGCCGGTGCGCTGTTCATGGTAGAGCGTGACTACAACTTCGGTGAGTCAGTGGTATACGGCATCGGCGCCGGTACCGGTTGGGCGTTCGCGATCACTGCACTGGCAGGTATTCGTGAAAAGTTGAAGTACTCAGATGTACCGCACGGCCTGCGTGGTCTGGGCATCACCTTCATCACTGTAGGTCTGATGTCCCTAGGCTTCATGTCCTTCTCAGGGGTACAGCTGTAAGGCTGTACCACTTTGACGACAGAGTGCGAATTTAGAAAAGGTTAAACGAACATGGAACAAATTATACTCGGTGTAATCATGTTCACGGTCGTGGTACTGGTGTTGGTAGCGGTGATTCTGTTCGCCCGCTCCAAGCTGGTTTCCAGCGGCGACGTGAAGATCGAGATCAATGGTGATCCCGAAAAAACCATCCACGCACCGGCGGGCGATAAGCTGCTGGGCACCCTGGCGGGTCAGGGCATCTTCCTGTCCTCTGCCTGTGGTGGTGGTGGTACCTGTGCACAGTGTAAGTGTATCGTCGAAGAGGGCGGTGGCGAGATGCTGCCGACCGAAGAAGGTCACTTCACTAAGGGCGAGGCCCGCGAGGGCTGGCGTCTGTCCTGTCAGGTTGCTGTTAAGCAGGACATGAAGATCGAAGTTGAAGACGACGTCTTCGGCGTTAAGAAGTGGGAGTGTACCGTTGACTCCAACCCGAACGTTGCAACCTTCATCAAGGAACTGACCCTGCGTCTGCCTGAAGGTGAAAATGTTGACTTCCGCGCCGGTGGTTATGTGCAGCTGGAGTGCCCGCCGCACGTTGCTGCCTACAAAGACTTCGACATCGAAGAGGAATACCACGAGGACTGGGACAAGTTCGACATCTGGCGCTACGTCTCCAAGGTCGACGAAACCGTTATCCGTGCTTACTCCATGGCTAACTACCCGGAAGAGAAGGGCGTGGTTAAGTTCAACATCCGTGTTGCAACGCCGCCTCCGGGACGTGACGACCTGCCTCCGGGCAAGATGTCTTCCTACGTCTTCAGCCTGAAGCCGGGTGACAAGGTTACCGTTTACGGTCCGTTCGGTGAGTTCTTCGCCAAGGATACCGATGCAGAGATGGTATTCGTCGGTGGTGGTGCCGGTATGGCGCCGATGCGCTCCCACATCTTCGATCAGCTCAAGCGTCTGAACTCCACCCGTAAGATCTCTTACTGGTACGGTGCACGCTCCATGCGTGAAGCCTTCTACGGCGAAGAGTTCGACCAGCTGGCCGAAGAGAACGAAAACTTCGAGTGGCATCTGGCCCTGTCCGATCCGTTGGAAGAAGATAATTGGTCAGGCTACACCGGCTTCATCCACAACGTACTGTACGATAACTATCTGAAGGACCACGAAGCGCCTGAAGATTGTGAGTTCTATATGTGTGGACCGCCCATGATGACCTCTGCGGTTATCAAGATGCTGGAAGATCTGGGCGTTGAGCGCGAGAACATCCTGCTCGACGACTTCGGGGGCTAAGTCAGCCTGCGAATGATGATGTTTCACATCAGATACCGGATTGCAGCACTGTTGGCCCTGGCCGCCGTGCTGCTCACCGGCTGCACGGACGGCGACCCTCGGGTCGCCGTTCATGCTTTATCGGGTCAGACCATGGGAACCAGCTACCATATCAAGGTGGTTGCATCCGAGGAGCTCGATAAGGCGAATCTCCAGCAACGTATCCAAGCGGTGCTGGATCGAATTGAGGCGCGGATGTCGACCTACCGGGAAGACTCCGAGTTAAGCCGGTTTAACCGTCTGCAAGGTCAGGACTGGTTTGACGTTTCGGACGAGACCGCTGCGGTAGTCAGTCTGGCTCAAACAATCAGCGATCAAACTCAGGGTGCTTTCGATGCCACGGTTGGTCCTTTGGTCAATCTGTGGGGTTTCGGACCCGATCCGCGAATTCATAACGCCCCCGATTCAGCCTTGATCGACGAGCGCATGCAACAGATCGGCTATCAAGCCGTACAGGTACGTCAGCAACCCCCAAGTTTGAGCAAACAGCAATCCCGTAGTTTGGACCTGTCGGCGATCGCCAAGGGTTATGCGGTGGATCAGCTAGCCGAACTGCTGGCGAACGAATTCGACGGTTTTATGGTCGAAGTGGGCGGGGAACTTAGGCTGCACGGGAACAAGCCCGGTGACAAACCCTGGCGAATCGCGATAGAGCGTCCCGATGTCGGCAGCCGTAAACTACAGCAGGTGATCGAAGTGGGCGACAATGCGATCGCGACTTCAGGGGATTACCGCAACTATTTCGAACAGGATGGGGTTCGTTTTTCCCATACCATCGACCCCAAGACCGGTCGGCCGATCCGCCACCGGCTGGCATCGGTGACCGTGGTCGACCCATCCTGTGCCCGCGCCGATGCCTTTGCCACGGCAATGATGGTGTTGGGTGATGAAAAAGGCCTGGCTTTAGCAACCGAGCTGGGCTTGAACGTGTTCTTTATCGTCAAGAGCGATGAAGGTTTTGTTGAAAAGCATACCCCGGGGTTCGAGCGCTTTATCAAGTCGCCGAACTGAACCGGACTGCTGAACCAGCCAGGGCCGGCCGTTCAATCAAGAGGTAACTAGTGATGGAAATGATTTGGGTAGCGTTAGTGGTGTTTGTGACCTTTGTCGCGGTAATCGGACTGACCTCGGTCGGTGTGATGATGGGGCGCAAGCCGATTAAAGGTTCCTGTGGTGGCGTTGGTGCGGTCCTGGGCGAGAAAGATTATATCTGCCCGGTTTGTGGTGACGACCCGAACAAGTGCGAGAAAGAGCAGGAAGCGGAAGCTGCCAAGGCCGCTGCCCCTGAAGAGCTGGGTTACGAGTTGGCGACAAAAAAATAAATAACCGTTCAGCGTGGCGCTGAATTCGGTGATAGAAGGGGATATTCATGGCTGTATACGATTATGACGTCGTAATCATAGGGTCCGGACCGGCCGGTGAGGGCGCGGCAATGAGCGCCGCCAAGAAAGGCCGCAAAGTGGCGGTGGTGGAGATTCGTGACCAACTGGGGGGCAACTGTACCCATGTCGGTACGATTCCTTCCAAGGCGCTGCGTCACTCGGTCAAGCAGATCATCGAATTCAACACCAACCCGATGTTCCGGGATATCGGTGAGCCACGCTGGTTTTCGTTCCAAAAGGTGCTTAAGCGCGCTGAAAAGGTCATCTCCCAGCAGGTGATGATGCGGACCAGCTTCTATGCCCGCAACCGTGTCGACGTCTATTTTGGTCAGGCGCAGTTCGAGGATGCCAATACGGTTCGAATCAAGCATGATCAGCGCGGTGATGACCTGTTGCGGGCTAAGAATGTGGTGATCGCTACCGGTTCGCGCCCCTACAAGCCCGATGATATCGACTTTACCCATCCGCGAATCTACAACTCCGACAGCATTCTTGAGTTGGAATACACCCCGCGGACCCTGATCGTCTATGGCGCCGGTGTTATCGGTTGTGAATACGCCTCGATCTTTGCCGGTCTGGGGGTTCGGGTTGACCTGATCGATACCCGTGATCGTCTGCTGTCGTTCCTGGACGATGAGATCTCCGACGCGCTGGGCTATCACCTGCGCAACAACGGTTGCACCATCCGCCATAACGAAGAGTATGAGTCGGTTGAAGCGGATGACCGCGGGGTTGTGCTGACGCTCAAATCCGGTAAGAAGATCCGTTCCGACGCCTTCATGTGGTGTAACGGTCGTACCGGCAATACCGACAATCTGGGGCTCGAGAATATCGGCCTGGAAGCCGATGGTCGGGGCCAGATCAAGGTGGATGATCACTACCGCACCGATGTTGAAGGTGTCTACGCCGCCGGTGATGTGGTGGGTTGGCCGAGTCTGGCGTCAGCTGCGATCGACCAGGGTCGTGCCGCCAGCGCCGATATGCTCAACGCCGATGACTTCCGTTATATCGACGAGGTGCCGACCGGTATCTATACCATTCCTGAGATCAGCTCGATCGGTCAAACCGAGATGGAGCTGACTGCCGCCAAGGTGCCCTACGAAGTGGGCCAGGCGTTCTTCAAGGATATGGCGCGGGCGCAGATCTACGGCGAGCAGGTCGGCATGCTGAAGATCCTGTTCCATCGCGAAACCCTGGAGATACTCGGCATTCACTGCTTCGGTGGCCACGCTTCCGAGATCATCCATATCGGCCAGGCGATCATGACCCAGGAGGGTGAGGCCAATACGCTGAAGTATTTCGTCAACACCACCTTCAACTATCCGACCATGGCTGAAGCCTACCGGGTGGCGGCGATCGCCGGCTTGAACCGGATCGCCAATATCTGATTGCTTAACGGTCGAGTAGAAATTAAAAAACAAAAGCCCGCATCTGCGGGCTTTTTTGTGGCAACTAGGATGAGTGCTTCGCTTGGCAGCGCTCAATCCGCCTCTAGCTGATTGGACACCTCGATCAGATTACCGTCCGGATCTCGGAAATAGATCGAGAGAATTTTACCGCTGGCGCCGGTTCGCTCCACCGGGCCTTCGATAATCGCCACGTTGTTGGCGTTAAGATGTGCGATCGCCTGGTCTAGCGGTTGATCGATGATAAAACAGAGGTCCGCGCTGCCGGGGCAGGGAGTGTCCGCCTTGGGCTCAAATTCGTTTCCGTGCTGGTGCAGGTTGATCTTTTGTTGGCCGAATGCCAATGCGATCCGGCCTTCGCCGAAAGTCACCTTTTCCATGCCCAGTATCTGGCCATAAAACTCGACGCTGCTATCGATATTGCTGACCGTGAGAACCAGGTGATCGAGTTGAACAACATTCATGCGAGCTCCTTCGAATCAGTGCTTCAGACCACTCAGGTTGAGGCCGACAACACCGGCAATGATCAGGAAGATGCTGACCCCCTTCATGATCGAATAGGGCTCTTTAAAGTACAGCACACCGATAACGGCAATCAGCGCTGTCCCGACTCCCGCCCAGATCGCGTAGGCGATACCGATATCGATCTTCTTTAAAGCCAGGGTCAGAATGGCGAACGATGCGGCGTAGAAGACGAAAATTAATACGGAGGGGACCAGCTTGGTGAAACCGTCGGATAGTTTCATCGAGATGGTGCCGGAGACTTCCAGAATGATGGCGCCGGCCAGCGCAAACCAGGGATTCATCGATTGGATTCATATTGGGTTCAGTAATAGAGGGTTTGTATAACGAAGGCGGAGCCCGCTGCAACTGTTGATGGGACTGATCGTGGGTATGACTCATGCCGCTGCTGTAACGAAACCGGTAACCAGGGGTCTGATCCAGACCATGCGCACACTAGAAAGTAGTCGTTAGTTTCAGTCCAACCGCTCATAGGAAAACTTGATGTCGAAACTGCAGAACGTGATCCAACCCCAACCCCAACCCCAACCCCAACCCCAACCCAAGTCTCCCTACCGTAATCTATTGCGAGGCCTTGTCGGCGCCGTGGCTCTAACCACCGCTTCGTTCGGTGTTTCTGCTCAGACCGCGCAATCGCAGCACCAGTGTCCGGACCAGGGACATTATCTGCAGGTGCTGGGCTCGGGAGGGCCGGAGATCAACGACGGACGTAGTTCCACCAGTTACCTGTTGTGGGTGGATGGTAAAGCTCGGGTGTTGATCGATGCTGGTAGCGGCAGTGCCTGGCGCTTCGAGCAGTCCGGCGCGCGGATGGAGGATCTGACCGCGATGCTGTTTACCCACCTGCACGTTGACCACAGTGCCGATCTGCCCATTTATGTAAAGAGTGCTTTCTTTACCGATCTGAATCACGATATCGATCTCTATGGCCCGGAAGGCGGCGAACGCTTGGCCGATTTTATTGATTTTATCGACAGCCTGTTTGGCGCTGAGAAGGGGGCCTACCGTTATCTGAACGCCCCCTTTAATCCCGACTCTCACTCCCCCTATCATTTCATTCCGCATCGGGTGCCGCTGACCTTTGGCAAAGTCATCCCGGTTAAAGATTACGGTGAACTCCAAATCAGCGCCGCGGCCGTTGCCCATGGCTTTCTACCCGCGTTGGCCTGGCGGATCGATGTGGGCGATAAATCGGTCACCATCAGCGGTGATATGAACGGTCAGACCGAGCAGTTGATTCGACTGGCTAAGGGCACCGATCTACTGATCGCTCATGCTGCAATCAACGAACAGACCCAGGGTGCCGGACAGTTTCTGCATATGAAACCGTCCCGGATCGGCGAGATCGCCGACCAGACCGAAACAGGTCAGTTGGTGTTGTCCCATTTCATGAACCGTAGTCTGAATCGCGAGGCTGAGATCGGGGCTCAGATCGGTAGCAACTACAGCGGTAAGGTAGGCTTTGCCCAGGATCTGAGTTGCTGGTCGCTGGATTAAGCGATACTGGTTGGCGGGTAAGCTTTCTATGCCTTACCCGCCGGCAGGACCTGTGTTAGACATCGTAATCGCGGGATAGCAGATCCAGTCGCTTGCTGGTTTCGAACAGTTCAGCGCAACCGCTGGAGGCCTGCTGGGTTGCGGAATTGGTTTCGATCGACTGATCTTTAATCTTGATCACATTGCGATTCATCTCTTCGGATACCGCCGCCTGCTCTTCGGCGGCAGTGGCGATCTGGGTGCTCAGATCGTGAATCATGGTGATCGAGTGGCGAATCCCCTCGAGTGCGTCTTCGGCGTCGTTGGCGTGGTCAACCGACAGGGCCGCCCGCTCGCGGCTGTGGGTCATCATCTCAACCGAGCGTTTGGTCTTGTCCTGCAGCTGACTGATCATCTGGTCGATATCGTTGGTGGAGTCCTGTACCCGTTGGGCCAGTCCACGAACCTCGTCGGCGACCACGGCAAAGCCTCGACCCTGCTCGCCGGCTCGGGCGGCTTCGATGGCCGCGTTAAGAGCCAGCAGGTTGGTCTGTTCGGCCACGCCACGGATCACTTCCAGAATGGAACCGATGTTTTGGCTATCCTGGTGCAGTTCGTTGATCTCTTCTTCGATCCGCTCGATATCACCCGATAGCGACGAGATGGTGCTCTTGACCGTGTCGACCACCGCTGAGCCGCTGTTGGACCTGCTCATGGCATCCTGCGCGGACTCGGCGGCCACCGTGGTACTGGTTGCCACTTCGGCTACGGTCGCGGTCATCTCGTGCATCGCCGTGGCCAGCTGTTCGGTCTCCATCATCTGGATCTGCATCCGTTGATCGGATTCGCTGCACATGGCGGACAGTTGCTCGGTGGAGACCACCATGCCGGAGCTGGATTCCTGAATTCTGCCGATCACCGTCTTCAGACGGGCACGGATCATATCCAAACCCAGTTGGCTTTCTCCCAGGGCGCCCGGTTTGTCGACCGTGATCCGAGTGTTGAGATTGCCGTTGGCCAGGTCCTTGGTGGATCTGGCCAACGAGCGCAACGGTGAGATCACCTGGGTCCGAACCCAGGCGAAACCGGCCAGATAGAGCAGGGCACCGGCGCCGATCAATCCATAGAGGAGACTGGCACTATCGATATTGAAGAACAGCTGTGAGGCGGTGGCCAGCAACAGCAAGGCAAACCATAGGGATTGGATGATGCTGAACTGTTGGCTGATTCTGAGCTTAAAGCTTCGGGTTTGGGGGAGTTCGGTCAGTTTTTGATCGTTGATCTTTTTGTACAGCGCACTGGCCGAATCGATCTGTTGTTGGGACGGTTTACTTCTTACCGATTGATAACCGATCACCTGGTTGTTTTTCATTACCGGCGTCACGAACGCTTCGACCCAGTAGTGATCGCCGTTTTTACAGCGATTCTTGACGATCCCTCGCCAAGCCTGGCCGGCTTTGATGGTGTCCCAGAGGTTCTTATAGGCTGCCGGTGGCATATCCGGGTGTCGGACAATGTTGTGGTTAACGCCCATCAGCTCTGCTTCGCTGAAGCCGCTGATGTCAATGAAGTCTTGGTTGACGTAGGTGACCGCGCCTTTCAGATCGGTCATTGAGATGATCGTCTGATCTTCGCGTAGACGAACTTCTTTGTTGGTGACCGGCAGATTGATCTTCATGTTATTTAACCTTCAAACATTACAACAAGACCGTGTGTTGATGCGCTACGAATCTGAGCAATTGGCTTACCCGATGATTGATCCTAGCGTCCGTAGTTTTACCAATTAAAATGGAGATTTTATTACGGAATGCGTTATTCCCGAATTTATCAATTTTCTGGAATTGATCAATATCACGCCAGTGCTAATAAAGTTGAAACAATAAGTTAAGGCTACATGGCCTCCTCCGGTTGGTTGGAGGCTGCGGGTCGCGAGGGAGCAGGCCGAGAGTCCCCGAAGGAGGCTCCCGGACAAGATGGAAGGGATAGCTTAGGGCTTGGCAAGCGTTGGGTAGGCTTCGGTGTAGACCCAGTCCTTGTCTTTGGCCGGTACATGACAACCCAAGCAGTCCTGCTTGTAATCGGCGCTGACGTTACTGCTGCCCGGTCCCTCTTTGAATAGTGCCCAGCCCCAACCGTCGCCCCAGCTACCGTTGTTCTGGAAACGATTCTGACTATCTTTGACCATCACAAAATGCTGTTTAGTACCGTCAGAGGTGGCGTAGTGAACTCCTTTGCCGGTGCTGTAGTCGCCTGACTTAGAGGCACGAAGCTCTTTGATCAGTACTGCGCCGTCGGGAAATTTTCCATCGCGACGGAAGGCTTCAACTGCCGCTTTATCTGCGTAGACATCATGGAATCCGCTGGCAGGGCCTTCGGGGACAAACCAGGACCCCAAATGGACCTGATTAGCCCGGAAATCGGCCGGCAGTGAGATATTACCCTGGCTGTCTACTGCCGGGCTGAACTCGGCAGCACTCAGCGGTTGGACCAGGCTCAAGCTAACTCCCAGGCTCAGGGCGGCTAATGTGCTAGTTAAGGGTTTGCGGTTTTTCATGGTGGTTTACCTAGTGAGCGGTTAAACGTGTCGTGGATTACGTAAACCACTGTAACGAAGGCGGGTCTGGCAGGGTCTTTAGATCGTCCGTAACTTGAACCCAAACGTCCGAGATCAGCGATGGATCGTCTCTCCGAAGTACTTAACCGTTTTACTGTCAGCGCCGGTGTGTTTTATCACGGCCATCTGTGCAGCCTGTCCCGCTTCGAAGAGCCCGATTGCCAGGTGGGGCATATCCATGTTTTGCGTAGCGGCCAGCTGCGGGTTCAGCATGGCTCCGAACCCTCATTGATGATCGATGAGCCCACTCTGTTGTTCTATCCCAGTCCAACTCCTCACCGACTGCTGGGACAGCAATCGAGTCGGGCCGAACTGGTTTGCGCGACGGTGCAGTTTGCCACCGGGCCCGATAACCTGCTGGCTCGGTCGATGCCATCGCCGCTGATCGTGCCGTTAAGCTCGGTCGCGCAGCTCAGTCAGGTGATCGACATTTTATTCGAGGAAGCCTTCCACGAAAGGCAGGGACGCGAGGCGGTTGTTAATCGGTTGATGGAGCTGTTCATCATCCAGTTGCTGCGTTATCTGCTGGAGCAGGGCTACACCCGTCAAGGCATGTTGGCGGGGCTCTGTGATCCCCAGCTTTCGAAGGCGATGGCGGCGATCCACCAGCACCCCGGTGCCCCCTGGACACTGACCAGTTTGGCCGAACAAGCCGCCATGTCCCGAACCGTGTTTGCCGAGCGCTTTAAGCTGACACTGGGCAAGTCGCCGGGGGATTACCTGATGGAGTGGCGCGTCAGCTGTGCCCAGAAACTCCTGCAACAGGGGCGGCCGTTAAACTGGATCGCCAACGAGGTCGGCTACGAGCATGCTTCGGGATTGGCGCGGGCTTTTCGTAAGAAGACCGGCTGTTCGCCGGGGCAATGGCTGCGACAACAGGTTCAGCCGAATCAGGCGTCGATCGATCCTGTGTCAGCGCTGTCCATGTCTGAGCGCTCGCTGGTTGAGCCCGTAACACTGCGGTGATTGGAACGCCATGCACCGACTCCGATCGGTGCATGGGAAACGGCATCGGTAATCTATTACCGGCTGGTTGCCGCCTTGCTTAACTTACCCAATACGCCGGAGACCTTCTCGATCACTGCATCGCAATCACGAAGTTGATGGCGGCTTTTCAGATAGGCGGGATCGTTATAGGAGAGCCATACCTTGCCTTGATCGTCCTGCCAGAACAGGGCCTTTTGCGGCAGATCGATGGCGGCGGTTGAGCCGCACTGCATCAGCGGTGTGCCGACCTTGGGGTTGCCGAAAATAACCACCTCGGTCGGGGCTAGTTCCAGCTCAACCTTGGCAGCGTTTTGACTGTGATTGATCCGGGTGAAGACCGTCAAGCCCTTGTTGTTCAAGATCGATTCGAACCGATCGGCGGTTTCTTTAACCGAGTAGGGGCTCTCGATCGAGACGATCCCATCGGCTGCCAGAGCAACGTTGGACAGCATTGCTGCCGCAAGAACCAGGCAGGTTTTTTTTATCATGGTCGGGTATCCGTGGTTTGAGATGAGTTGGTGGTGCCGGAAGTCTTTACTCAGCGCCATGGGTAAGGTTTGGTTGATCAACGGGCTCAAGTGGCGTCTTGGCGCCGCATTGACGGCAGCGTATCCCCTCCTTGACCGGGTAGAGTGGGAAATCGATCCCCAGAAACACCAGAAAAGCGAACCGTTTACCAAACTGGTGGTATTCGGTGTCGCTGCTCTGGCACTTTGGACAACGGATTGAATCGCAGCCCTGCTGCTCGATCAGTTCGGGCTCTAAATCCGTCTCCAGCAGTTCGCGAGCCATCTGTTCAAATTGTCTCGGCACCTGTATACGTACGCCACCCAGGGCGTTGGAATAGAGCCAGTCCATATTGATCGTATGCTCATCGCCGATATAGGCCGGAATTCCCGCCGCATCCAGTTTGGACCAACTGATCTGGGCTTCGTAGGGGAAGGTATAACGGGCGACGGTGACGAGCATGAGCAGTGACTCTGGTTATGTCCGGATAGGTGGCACAGGTTCCGATTGAGAACAGCGTAGTCGATCAATCACCTATTGGACCGCCTTCGGAGGAGGTTGTTACAGGCAAGCAGCAGCCAGATCACTTCAGGTAGCGTCGGTGCACTCGGCAGTTGTGACGCGAATAGAGCCGGCTGTAATGGTTGCGTTGCTGTTGCCAGCGGCGCATCTGAGTCTTGCTGCCGCCACGACGGCGCTTTTCGGTGTACTGCTGCTGCAGGTCGCGATAACGCTGGCACTGCTTCAGGTCGGCCTGCTCCGAGGCGACAGCCGTATCCAGTGGTAGCACAAGCAGCAGGCTGAACAGTATCGAGCGGATAACACTAGAGTGTAGGAGGTTGCGTTGCATCGGACAGTCCTTGTCATCTGAATGCGTTGGGAGGTATCAGGCACCGTCGATTCTCATCCTGAGAAGCTGGGGCGCCGGTTCAATAAAGTTAAAAATCAGTGGTGTGAACTGTAGTCGACCCCCACGGTGGCCAGACGTTTTTTCTGCTTCAGGTTGTAGACCATTCGGTCGACTTCTTCGAGCATCTTGTCGACATTGGTATCCGAGTTGGCTTGATAGCATTTGGCTCCAACACTGGTGGTCAAGGGCGGCATGCTGTCGCGTTGCTGTTTGATCAGGTTGAGCTTGCGCTGAATCCGGATCGCCAGATTTTCCATATCTTCCTGCTGGCGGACAAACACCAGCGCGGCAAACTCATCGCTGCCGATCCTGGCGGCGATGTCCGAGTCGCGCAACTCACTGCTCATCGCCTGGGCCAGTGCCTGCAGGGCATTGTCACCGGTATCGGGGCCCAGCTGCTCGTTGATGCTGTGCAGGTTGTCCAGATCGAAGTAGATCAGTCCGTAGGTGTGACCATAACGTTTGGCGACACTGAGCTTGTGTTCGGCCAGAGTGCGAAAACCCTGGCGGTTGTAAATCCCGGTCAGCTCGTCGGTCAATGTCATCTGATTGAGCATCTGGCTCTGAACCATCAGGCTCAAGTCGGACTCGATCAGGGCGCGGAAGGTTTTCAGCAGTTCGAAGTACTGGGGACGGTAGTCGGTCGGAACCCGATCGAGGATGCACAATGAACCGAATAACTGACCGCTGGGCCAGCGCAGCGGTACGCCGAGGTAGGAAACAAAGCCGCTTTCGGCCACCTCTTGGTGGGTCAACCAGCGCAGATCGGCACTGGCGTCCGGCACGTATAGCTCCCGCTTGAGTTCTGCCAGCACATGACTGAACAGTTCCGCATCACGGGGAACAAAGCAGCCCGGTTGGTAGGGGTTGCTCTCGTTGCGGTTGGATTCGATAACCAGAGAGCCTTGGGCATTGGTCTGGAAGATACAGACTGAGGGAGCATGAAATAGGTTGGCGATCAGGCCGACATTCTGTTGCCATTTATCCAGAGAAATCGGCAGCTCATCTGCGTCTAATAACCAGCTGTTGCGATCGATCATAGGGGGGGAATACCTAAAAATCAGTACCTTTGATTTTAGCGCATTACCAAACGCTCGTCAGGGAACGCGAACTCAAATGGCATCCAAGGTTATTGTTTGCTACCAATCATCCTGTTGGCCACTGTCGGATCCTATTTGGGCGGATATCTGTTGCATCAGTATGCCATTATTGTTGTTATATTAGCTAATAACAATTTGTTTTATATGAATTTTTGGAGCATTAAGGTCGTCGATGATATTACGCTGGAGTCTGTTTACCAACGCCAAAAGTGAGAAAAACGCGCAGGTGTTGCTGAATATTGTTCGTCGAGAGCTCAGTGTCGAGCCAAAGGCAGTGCAGTATGAAGGGGATCGGTATAGCGGACATCGAATCGAGTTTGAGCTTCACTACCCCCAGGCTGGTCGTGCCGAGCAGTGTTTTCAGCTACTGAAAGACGCGGAAAAATTGGCCAATAGCTGGACCCTGACCGGGGTAAAAGTACCGATGTCGGGTTGGAGTAATCGCTCCAGGGTTGGCGGTATCACACAGATGGAGTGGCAGGAGCTTGATCCGCAGGGGCTACACGCTAAGTCATGGCGGGAGCGCTAGCCGGGACAGGCGGCAAACTAGCCGCCTGCCAACGAACATGGCCTATTAGCGATTGCCGTTATGGCTTGCTGAAAGGATTGTCATCCAGAGGATCGCTTTCCTCTTCATGGCCGGGCTCCAGCTCTAGCGAAAAGCCGCCAGCACTCTTGGTTGAGGATTTCGATTCCGACTCGTTGCCCGAGGCCGGCTGATCGCTCTGTTTGGCGTTAGCCTTGCCTTTGGTCACCAAGCGCATCTTCAATGCCAGGTTGTTCTTCGAGTCGGCGTTGCGCAACGCCTCTTCGGCGCTGATCCGGCCGGCTTTCCAGAGGTTGAACAGCGCCATATCGAAAGTCTGCATCCCAGAAGCGGCGGATTTCTCCATCACCTCTTTGATGTCATCGATATGTCCGTTCTTGATCAGCTCGGCGATGCGGGGTGAGCCGAGCAGCACCTCGATCGCGGCAGCGCGTTTACCGTCGTTGGTCGGGAGCAGACGTTGCGAAATGATCCCTTTCATATTCAAAGAGATATCCAGCAGCAACTGTTTGTGTCGCTCTTCCGGGAAGAAGTTGATGATCCGTCCCAGGGCCTGGTTGGCATTGTTGGCGTGTAGCGTCGACAGGCAGAGGTGGCCGGTTTCGGCAAACGCCAGCGCGTGCTCCATGGTTTCGGCACTGCGGATCTCGCCGATCAGGATCACATCCGGGGCCTGGCGAAGAGTGTTCTCCAGCGCATCCTGATAACTCAGAGTGTCGACCCCGACCTCGCGCTGATTGATGATCGATTTCTTGTGATGGTGGATGAACTCGACCGGGTCTTCGATGGTGATGATATGACCGGCGCTGTTGCTATTGCGATGATCGATCAGCGAGGCCAGTGAGGTGGATTTGCCAGATCCGGTACCGCCAACAAACAGGATCAGGCCACGTTTTTCCATAATCAGCTTGGGTAGAACCTGAGGCAGGCCAAGCTTGTTGATATCGGGAATGTCGGTCGAGATGGAACGAATGACCATCGAGTATTCGTGGCGCTGGCGGAAAATATTGACCCGGAATCGGCCCAGACCAGGCTTTGACAGTGCCAGGTTCATCTCCGGACGCTGTTCGAATTCGTCGATCTGGTCCTGCGACATGATGGCGTAGGCGATCTCTTTGATCTCCCCTCGTGCCATGACCTTGTCGGCGATCGGGAGCAGCTTGCCGTGAATTTTTGAACTGGGTTTGGCGTTGGTGGAAAGGAACAGATCCGCTCCTTCGCGGTCAACCATGATCTCAAGGTAACGATAGAGTTCGTCTGACATAGCAACGTCCTTTGCAACAACCGGTTAGATCGCCTGATTGATCGATCTGTGAAATGGAGTGTAGATGAAGCTAGTTATCGGCTGAATCGGCCATTGGCCGCACAAGCGGTTGCTAATATAGCTTGTTTGTTTGGTTAAAGGAACATTGGTGTATAGGAATGATCGTCTTATCAGGCCCGCCTGAGGCGAAGTTACCAAAGGGGGAGGTTTGAGTTCGTCCGACAGGATGAATAGGACCATACTAAGTAAATTGGGCGAAGGCTCTGCTCGACCGGTTAGGGAACCTGCGAATAGGTCCTTGCAGAAGTCACAGAGGCTTGTTCACAGGTCCCTTAGAGACTGTCGGCGTTGTTGGCTGCCGATCTAACAAAAGGATATTGCACGACGATGCTACAGCAGACTCGTTTATACACCGGCCTGATCATCGCCGCCTTCGTGATTCCTCATCTGCTCAATCACAGTGTCGGGCTGATCTCCTTGACCTGGATGGAGGCCGCGCTGGAATATTTTATCGGGTTCTGGCACCACCCGGTTGCGACCCTGATGTTGTATGGGTCGGTATTAACCCATTTCCTGTTGGCTCTTTGGTCTCTCTACCATCGCACCACCCTACGAATGCCGTTCTGGCAGCTGTCGCAGTTGGTTCTTGGCTTATCCATTCCCCCCTTGATTCTGGCCCATGTGATTGGAGCCCGACTATCCCATGAGCTGCTGGGTACGACGGCAACTTACGAGGCAACGGTTCAGGCGATATGGAACAGTGAATATGGCGTATTGCGTCAGACCTCTTTGGTGTTGGTGGTTTGGATCCATCTGATGTTGGGGTTGCACTATTGGCTCCGGCTTAAGCCGGATTACCGCCGTTGGATCGCGTTTTGGCAGTTGCTGGCGACGTTGGTGCCGTTGCTGGCACTGATGGGGTTCTACCGGGTTGGTTTGACCCTGGCCGATCAGGCTGTCGAACCAGCCGCAGCATCGGGCTATGAGACTGGGATCGATGACTCCACGAGCCCGGCGGCTGGCGGCTATGACGACTATGGTGGTTACGAAGATGGCTATCCGTCGGGAGCTGTGGTTTCCAAATCGACAAAGACCGAGGTCGATCAAACGCTGGATTGGGTTCGTAACACCATGCCACTGGTGTTCTGGGGTTCGTTGACGCTGACGTTGGTGTTGCGTGGTGCTCGGTTGGGCTGGTCTGCTCGCCGGGCCCGGGTGCGGGTACGTTTGCCGGCTCAGAATCAGCTCAGGGCCCGCCAAGGGCAGACACTGCTGGAAGCTCTACGTGAAGCCGGGATTGAGCACTCGTCGGTTTGCGGTGGCCGTGGACGCTGTACCACTTGCCGAGTTCGGATCATGGAGGGACTGGACCAGTTGCCTCCAGCCGATGACACCGAGCGCCAGGCACTCGAAGGCGTGCAGGCCGACGATGATGTCAGACTGGCGTGCCAGTTACGGCTGACAAGCGATCTGTCGGTGGTGCCACTGATTCCCTATCAGCAGCGCTTTTCTTATCTGCGTAAACCCGGTGGGGTCGAGGGGATCGAGCAGCAGGTGACGGTGCTGTTTATCGACCTACGGGGTTCCACCGCTCTGGCCGAGGCGAGACTACCGTACGACGTGGTATTCATCCTGAACCAATTTTTTGCCGAGATGGCTAGCGCATTGGAGGAGACCGACGGCCACTATGCCCAGTTTAACGGCGATGGTTTGATGGCTCTGTACGGGCTCGACGGCGATTTTGAGCAGGGCGCGCGCCAAGCGATTCGCGGCGCTCAACGAATGCTGCACCGGTTGGACGGCATCAACCAGCGGTTGGAAAAAGAGCTGCAACAGCCCTTGCGGGTCGGTATCGGTATCCACAGCGGTGAAGCGATCGTTGGCACCATGGGACCGCCGAGTGCGCCGATCCGGTCGGCACTGGGTGACACGGTCAATACCGCCGCCCGCCTTGAAGGTCAGACTAAACATTTGGGGGTGCCGCTACTGCTGTCACGTCATAGCGCCGAAGTCGCCGGATTGGCCTTGGAGACGCTGGAGCAGCGCCAGCTGCCCTTACGTGGTCGAGACCAGTTGCTGGACGTGATTCTGGTCAAAGAACCGGCGAAGCTGGCTTGGTGAGTTGACCAAAGCCTCTATACTGGCGACATCCCCATTCAGGAGTACTCCATGAGCCTAGAAAAGCTAGAGCCCCAGTCCGTCGCCGATGATCAACAGTTATTGCATCAGGCGTTGGCGGAGATTGAAACCGTGGTATTGGGTAAGTCTCGTCAGATTCGCCTGGCCATGGCCTGCCTGATCGGGCAGGGGCATCTGCTGATCGAAGACCTGCCCGGGATGGGAAAAACCACTCTGGCGCAGGCATTGGCCCGGGTGCTGGGGTTCGAATTCAATCGGATCCAGTTTACTTCCGATCTGTTGCCGGCCGATGTGGTCGGCGCATCGATCTTCAATGCCAAAGAACACCAGTTCGAGTTTCAGCCGGGGCCGGTGTTTACCCAGTTGCTGCTGGCCGATGAGATCAACCGCGCCACGCCCAAGGCACAGAGCGCGCTGCTCGAGGCGATGGAGGAGCGTCAGGTTACCGTCGATGGTCAGAGTCGCGAGCTACCCGAACCGTTCTTTGTCATCGCAACCCAGAACCCGCAGCATCAATTGGGTACCTTCGCGTTGCCTGAATCGCAGCTGGACCGTTTTCTGATGCGGATCGAGTTGGGTTATCCGGATCGCACGGCCGAGCGGGCGTTATTGAGCGGCCGAAACCCTCGTCGACGGCTGGAACAGCTAAGGTGCTGCTTGCCGTTACCGCGGCTGCAACGATTGCAACAGCAGGCCGAATCGTTACATCTGTCGGATCCCTTGCTCGATTACATTCAGCGGCTGGTGGAATTTAGTCGCTGCAGCGATGACTGCGATTATGGACTATCGCCACGCGGTGCGCTGGCGCTGGTACAGGCAGCCAAGGCTTGGGCGCTGATCGAACAACGTGACTATGTCGTGCCCGAGGATGTTCAGGCGGTGT
Source organism: Motiliproteus coralliicola (assembly GCF_003345655.1). Classification (GTDB taxonomy): domain Bacteria; phylum Pseudomonadota; class Gammaproteobacteria; order Pseudomonadales; family Balneatricaceae; genus Motiliproteus; species Motiliproteus coralliicola. Next base: position 1,116,891 of record NZ_QQOH01000001.1, on the reverse strand, counting down.
TGCCGTCGGTGGCCGAGCATCGCCTGCGTGGTGATTATGATTGTACCGGCCACAAAGGGGTCAGTCTGACCCGGCTGCTGCTCGATTCGGTCGAGGTTCTGGAGTAATCCGGTGCCGGCTGGATTCTCTCCCCTGGCCGGGTTACGTCGCCGCTGGCGACACTGGTCTGACGCCTGGCTGCGAAAGCGACTTCCCCGTACCCGAGCGACGACGCTGAACCAGCGGCGAATCTTTATCCTGCCGACCCTTCATGGGCTCTATTTTCTGGTTATGACGTTGGCGCTGTTTATCGGGGGGATCAATTACGGTAACGGCTTGATCTTGCTGGTTGCGTTGTTTTTGGTGTCGCTGTTTATGAGTTCCATCCTGCTTACCTATGCGAATCTGGCCGGATTGCGCCTGAGCCGAGGCAGCAACCAACCCGGTTTTGTCGGTCAGCAGGTGGCGTTTGGTCTGCTGTTGGAGAGTGAACGCGAGCATGAGTCGATCGCCATCGGAGCGCCCGGGGTTGCTGGCGTCAAGCTCGATCTGATCGAGCAGCGTCGGCAGCAGCAGCCGCTATTGCTGGATGCCAAGCAACGGGGTCGGCTGCAGTTACCACGGCTAAAAATTGAGTCCCGTTATCCGCTGGGGCTGCTGCGGGCCTGGAGTTGGCTGGAGCTGGATAGTCGGGCGTTGGTTTACCCGAAACCGATCGCCGAGCCGTATCCGCAACGGCTCGAAAGCGGTAGCGGCCGAGGACAGCGGTTGAGCCATGAGGGCAGCGATGATTTTGATGGTCTGCGACCCTACCAGGGCGGTGATAACCCGCGCCAGATTGCCTGGAAAAACTATGCCCGGGATGGACGCTTGCACAGCAAACGCTTTGCCGGTTATCAGCAACAGGCCCGCTGGCTGGAGTGGGAGGCCTACAGTGGCATGGGGGTGGAGGCACGGCTGAGTCGCCTCTGTCATTGGGTCATTCAGTACCACCAGCAGGGGCTTCGCTTCGGGTTACGTCTGCCGGGAGCTGAAGTGGCACCGGGGCAGGGTGATCTACATCTTCAGCGTTGCCTGAGTTTGCTGGCACTCTATGGGCTGAGCCCGGAGCCGGCCACTGCCCTTGCTGAGGATTCGGTTGCCGATCTGTCGGCCGTGGCGGCGGAGGGACGCGGATGAACGAGCCGGATTATCAGATCCCCCGCAACGGCTTGGCCTGGTTGCTGGCGGCGATGTTTGGGGCCTTGTTGCCCCACATGCTGCGGCTACCGGTCTGGGTAACCCTGATCTGCCTACTTTGCGGTGTTTGGAAACTGATGGTTTATCGCGGTCGTTGGCATGGGCCCAACCGCCCGATCAGAGCACTACTGGTATTCGGCGGAGGTGCGGCGGTGTTCGCCCACTACGGTACCCTGGCCGGACCCGATGCCGGCAGTGCGTTGTTGATTCTGGGGTTCTGTTTCAAGCTGATCGAAAGCCGTACCCGACGTGACGCCTTTATTGTGGTGATCCTGGGCTACTTTGTGGTGGCGGTCAGTTTCTTCTTCGATCAGTCGATCCTGTTGACCCTTTACCTGGCGTTGGTGTGCGTGATGGTAACGGCCGCGCTGCTGGGCCTGAACCAGTCGGTGCTACATACCCGGCCACGCAGAACCTTGCGGATCAGCCTGCGGATCATGGGTTATAGCCTGCCGATGATGCTGGTTCTTTTTGTGCTGGTGCCGCGGATTGGGCCGATCTGGTCGCTGGATCTGGGGCAGAATCGGGCCAAGACCGGTTTGAGCGAAACCATCTCGGCTGGCGACATCGCTCAGTTGAGCCAATCCTCCGAGCTGGCGTTTCGGGTCGAGTTCGACCCAGGCAGCAAGGTGCCGCCCGCGTCCGAGAGATACTGGCGAGCCTTGGTGTTGGATAACTATGACGGCCATCGTTGGACCCGGGGGTTGGATCTGGATCAACGCGAGCAGGTCGACTGGCAAAACAATGGTAATCGCTGGCTAACACCGCCGCTGTCAGGTTCACCGACGCCGCTGAGCCGCTATGACTATCAAGTCATGATGGAACCGACCGACCAACCTTGGTTGTTTGGGCTGGCTTGGGCTCGCAGCGATACCCGCGGGGTGGGAGCCACCCGTGACTTCCGCTTGCTGCTGGATAAACCGGTAGCTCGTCCGTTTCGTTATCGGGTCAGTTCGACCATCGGTTACACGCTGGATGCGGCCGGATTACCGGCCTGGCTGCACCGGGCCAACCTGCAGCTGCCCGACACCGACCCGCTCACTCGGGACTTGGCGCAGCGGTTAAGGCGCGACAGCAGCAGCGCGGCGGACTATGTCCATCGAGTGTTGCGCTATTTCAATCAGCAGGATTTCAGCTATACCCTGCGACCGCCGTTACTCAGTGGTGATCGAGTCGATCAATTCCTGTTCGAAAGCCGCCGTGGTTTTTGCAGCCATTATGCCGGCGCCTTTGTGTTTTTGATGCGGGCGGTGGGGCTGCCGGCGCGTATCGTGGCCGGCTACCAGGGCGGCGAACTGAATCCCTTGGGCGGTTACCTGTTGGTACACCAGTTTGATGCCCACGCCTGGGTCGAAGTGTGGTTACCGCAGCAAGGCTGGGTGCGCTTTGACCCCACCGCCTGGGTGTCGCCGGAGCGGGTGGAGCAGGGATTGGAACAGGCGATGGCCCAGGAGGGTAGCTTTCTGGAGGACAGTCCGTTGTCGCCGCTTCGCTATCGGGGTTCAGCCTGGATTACCCAGCTGCGTTTGAGCTGGGACTACCTCAACTACGGTTGGTATCGAGTGATGCTCGGTTATGACGCCAAAGCCCAGCGAGAGTTACTCAGCCGACTGTTCGACCGGGTTGATCTGAAGCTGCTGGCGACCTTGTTGCTGAGTACCATAGCTGCTCTGTTGCTGGGTTTGAGTTGGTGGATTTTCCGTCAGAGCGGGTTGCGAAGCCGTCCCGACCCGTTGTTGAAACTCTACCGTAAGCTCTGTCGGCGCTTGGCGCGTAAAGGCTTGCAACCCGAGGTCGGTGAGGCACCGGCCAGCTTCGTCAGGCGCGCAGCTGAGTCCCTGCCAGATCAGGCGGTGGCACTGCAGCGAATCGCCAGACAGTTTGAACTCTGTCTATACGCCCCTTCGGCCAATGAACGGGATCCTCAACTGCAGCGCTTGCGTGTGCAGCTGCGCCGACTGGCACTTTGAGCGTTGCCGCTATCTGAATCGTCATGATTCTATCGCCGGACTGACACCTTTCTATCACGTTAACGTCATCGTTTTGACCTAGGTTGATCTCTCTCATCCCATCTATTCCCGAACGGATCTAGGAATCAACATGAAAAAATCGATGTTGGCATTAGCCGTGGCAGTTACGGCCGCCATGGGGAGTCAGGCTGCTCTGGTGCAGGCACAGAATCATCAATCCCATCAAAGCCATGGCTTGAAGCCGGCGCAATACACGCTGGATGAATCGCTGGGTAGAGCGGATTTTTCCGCGGCGGGCGAGGTGGGCAAGTCGCTGGAGATCAGCGTCGGTTTCGGTAGTGGCGCGTTTCATTATCACAAAGACCCTGCCAACCAGTTTTATGCCGTCACCGACCGTGGGCCGAACATCAAGTGTAAAGACAGTGCCAAGCTGGTCGGTATTGCCGATTTCTGTGGTGCCGGTGAAGGCGCGCATAAGATCTTCCCGATGCCTGCTTATACACCGATGATCAGTAAGTTTGAGATCGGTACTGACGGCGTCAAGGTGATCCAACGGATTCCGCTTCGTAACCGTGCCGGGGAAAAGATCAGCGGATTGAGTAACGATCTTAAGGTCACCAATACCGAAAAATCCTACGCCAATACCGGCGAGCAGCGGGCGTTCGACAATGAAGGTGTCGATACCGAAGCGTTGGTCAAGCTGTCTGACGGCAGCTTTTGGCTGGCCGATGAGTACGGCCCCAGCCTGCTCCATGTGGCTCCCGATGGCACCGTTCTGGAGCGGGTGGTACCCGCCGGCATGGAGGCCGATCTGGCCGATGCGGGTTACCCGGTCAGTGGTAAGCTGCCGGCGGTCTATGCCAAGCGTAAGCTCAACCGGGGGATGGAGTCGGTGGCGGTGTCGCCGGACGAACGTTCGCTCTACTTCATCATGCAAAGCCCGTTGGCCAACCCCAATGCGGCGGCTTACAAGAACTCGCGCAATGTGCGGCTGATAAAGTTTGGATTGAACAACGGCGAGCTGGGCAGGCCACAGGGCGAGTGGGTCTATCAGATCGATACCCCGGCGATGTTTGCAGACCTTCCCAGCGGCAAGGGCGACCTGAAGAAGGGCAAGATTCGAAAGCAGAGCGACGTCAAAATCTCAGAGATGGTGGCGGTCGGTAACGACGACCTGATCATTCTGGAGCGGATCAGCAAAGTTACTAAGCTGTATCGGGTCCAGTTGAGTTCCGGTGACAGCATCCTGAATACCGAACTGAGCCGCGGTGCGGTGGCGGTTCGTGACAGCGACTCCAAACAGACCCTGGAGCAGATCTACGATCCGGGCGCCGTCGGGGCGATGCCGTTGGTAAAAGCGCTGGTGTTCAACAGCCTGACCGATCTACCCGAGGGCATGACATTGGCTACCAAGATCGAAGGTATCGCGCTGCTGGACGATCAACATGTTGCGCTGATCAACGATAACGATTTCGGTATTGACGGCAAACCGACCCAGATCAGCGTGCTGCCGATCATGCCGAAACTGGTGGCCAAGCAGAGTAAGTTGGAGCAACGCCTGAGTGCATCGCTGATCGGCCGTCACACCACCGGGATTTACGATCAGAGCGCAGCGGAGATCGTTTCCTACCACCCGCGCAGCAAACGCGCTTTTGTCGTCAATGCCGAAGCGAAGCAGATCGATGTGATCGACCTGTCGAAACTGGACGCTAAGCCGCTGGCCGATCCACTACGTGACAGTAACCTGGCGCGGGTCGGTCGCCTCGATATCGGCGCCGATCTGAAATCACAGCGTTTCGGTGCCGCCAACAGCGTCGCGGTCGGCGGCAATCTGGTCGCGGTGGCGGTGGAGGCTGCGGATATTGCCGGCAACAAGAAACAGGGACCTGGGGTGGTGGCGTTCTACGATGCCCGTAGCCTGAAATTCTTGAAGGCGGTACGGGTCGGTGCGCTGCCCGACATGCTGACGTTCACGCCGGATAACAGCAAGCTGTTGGTAGCCAATGAGGGGGAGCCGAGCAAAGACTACCGGGTTGACCCGGTGGGCACGATTTCGGTGATTCAGATTCGTAACGGCCGGCCCGCGGATGTGGCGACCGAGCTGCGCTTTGATCAGCATGCATCCGAAGCGATCCGGACCTTCGGTCCCGGCGCCGACTTTGCCAAGGACCTGGAGCCTGAGTACATCGCCGTTTCCGATGACTCCAACACCGCCTGGGTCAGCCTGCAGGAGAATAATGCCTTGGCGGTGATCGACCTGAAGACGATGCGGATCAGCCAGGTGGTGGATCTGGGGCTGAAGGATTACGGTCGTCCTGGTAATGAGTTAGATGTCTCCGACAAGGACAAGAAGATCGATATCCGTACTCGTCTGGGGGTTGTGGGCATGTATCAGCCAGATACCATTGCCGCGTACCGTGCTGAGGGTCACAACTATGTGGTGACTGCCAACGAAGGAGATGCCCGGGATTACTGGTTCGATGCGGCCGATGAGGCCGGTTGCCTGGCAGCCGGTGGTCAGGAGTTCGATGTAGACGATGGCTGTCTGGCGTTCTCCGAGGAGACCCGTATCGCTAAGCTCGACATCCCCGCGACGCACCCCAGTGCCGACCAGGCCGCCGATAAGAAATCCCTGGGTCGGATGAAAACCACCCGCTACGGCTACGGTGATGATTCGCTGATCTACACCTACGGTGCCCGCTCGTTCAGTATCTGGAACGAGCAGGCTGAGCTGGTGTTCGATTCTCAAGCCGATATCGAGAAGGTGACCGCGGCGCGCCTGGGTAAACACTTCAACAACACCGACAATAAGAACAAGGGTGATAACCGCAGTGACGACAAAGGGGCCGAACCCGAAGCGCTGGCGGTTGGTCAGGTAAATGGGCGCACCTATGCCTTCGTCGGTCTGGAGCGCACCGGTGGCTTCATGATCTACGACATCACCAACCCCTATGGGGTGGTCTGTCACGATTATGTGATCAACCGAAACTTCGAGGCGGACCCGAAAAAGGATCTGAGTGATGCCGGTGACTTGGCGCCGGAAGGGATGAAGTTCGTCTCAGCCGAGCAGAGCCCGACCGGCAAGCCCTTGCTGATTGTCGGCTACGAAGTGTCCGGTTCCACGGCGGTTTATCAGCTGCAGTAAGATTGCTTCGGTAACCGGTAGAGTTACCGGCCATCAATGCAAAAAGGAGGCACTTGCCTCCTTTTTAGTGACTTGCTATAGCGTGCGGGCTTATTTGATCTTGTCGATATCTCGACGAATATCCGCCAGCTTGTTGCTGACCACCTTCTCCAGATGATCGATATCGGCGTGCAGGCGCTCGCGGATATCCTGAACTTCATGTTCGTGTTGAACCAGTTCGTGCAGTTCGTCGATCGCTTTCATCAGGAACGCCGACATCTCGGAGATCTCCTGATATTTGTCGTGACTACTGTCTACCCGCACCGTCTTGTGAGAGCGACCAAACTTGAACTTCTTACTACGGGGCAGCAGTGAGCCCTTCTCGCGGCGAAAATAGACCTTCAAGACATCGACATCGCCTTCTTGGCGTAGGCTGTACTTGTAGATCTCATCGACTGACGGGATACCCATTTCGGTCAGGGTGGGGTAGCTAGACATAGTGCAACATCTCAAAATATTAAACACCCTGACACTGTAGAAGAGCTTGCCATCGCTAGCAACTCTAACTTGCTGCCCGTCGATGATTGATGCTTGATCTCACTGATATTTTGCCGTTTGGGACGTCTATAGTTAACGAAATAGAAACTACCGAGGTCGACTGGCGGCTTCGTGTCCTGAGCCAAGCTGGAGATTCGGATGCCCGCGCTGGATCATCCCCCAACCCCCTCCTCGAATGTGAGCGACGATGAGCAGAGTCTTAAGCAGTTGGCGGCCTTGTTTGACCACAACCCGTTGTCGGCGATGGTGGTCGATGATCAGGGGCTGATCCGCTATCTGAATCCGGCCTGCTGTCGCTGTACCGGGTTTGCGGCGGAGCAGCTGCTGGGGCAACCGGTAAACGTGCTGCGATCAGACCTGACTCCCGATAGTCTGTATCCGTCGATCCGGCGTACGCTGGCTCGGGGGGTGGGCTGGAGTGGTGAACTCTGTTGCCGTCGAGCTAGCGGTAAGCCGGTCTGGTTGCGGGTTCACCTGTCACCTTTCAAGGGGCCGGCTGGCCATACCCACACCCTGGTGATGATGGAAGCGCTGCTCGAGCGGCTTGAGTACGAGCAGTGGTTGTCACCGAGCTGCAGTCTCGATGCGCTGACCGGTTTGCCGACCCGCTCCCAGGTGGAGCAGCGGCTGCGCCAGATGGTCGAGCAGAATGTCGACGATGATCAGCGCATCCTGTTGTTAAGCATCGATATCTACCGTTTCAAACAGTTCAACGAAAGCCTGGGTCACCAACGGGCCGATGAGCTGTTGGTGGCGGTGGCGCAGCGCCTCAAACAGCGTAAACGGGGTGCCGATGAGCTCTGCCGGCTGGGCGGCGATCAGTTTATGCTGCTGACTCGCTTGGATAGGAAGGCTCCGACTGCCTATGAGTTGGCACAGTCGATCCAGAATGATTTTAACGAACCGATCATGATCGAGGGCCAGCGGCTATTTGTCGGGCTGAGTATCGGCCTGGCCTGTTTCCCCGATGATGGACAGGATCCGGTTCAGCTGCTTCAGCACGCCGATACGGCGTTGTATAGGGCCAAGAAGCTGGGCCGTAATCGGATCGCCCGCTTTGAGCCGGCACTGGAGCAGCAAGCGTTGGAGCTGCAGCAGCTGGAGGCCGAGCTGCGCTATGCGCTGCAGAAAAACGAGTTGGAAATCCACTACCAGCCGCTGATCAGTCTCGACTGTCGGGTGGTTGGAGCTGAGGCCGTGATGCGCTGGAACAGCCCTAGTCTGGGGCAGGTATTGCCGGATCAGTTTGTGGCATTGGCCGAGTCGATTGAGGTGATCCACCAGATCGGCGCCTGGGGGTTGGAGCAAGCCTGTGCGCAGGCTAAACGTTGGCTGGACGAACCCAGCGCGCCGGACTTTGTTGCCGTCAACGTGTCACCGCGGCAGCTTTGTCACGAAGATTTTGTCGATCAGGTAAAGGCTGCGTTGGCGCAACAGCAGTTGCCTGCCGCTGCCTTGGAACTCGAAATTACCGAGGGGGTGCTGCTCAACAACCGAGATCAAGCCGCCCGGCAGTTGGAGCGGTTGGGGCAGCTGGGGGTTCGTCTATCGCTGGATGATTTTGGAACCGGTTACTCGTCGTTGAGTTATCTACAGCACCTGCCGTTCGATACCTTGAAAATCGACCGCAGCTTTGTCACGGGGCTGCCGGTTAATCGGGATAACGGGATGTTGGTCAAAGCAATCATCTCGATGGCCAAGAGTCTGGGGTTGAGGCTGGTGGCCGAAGGTGTTGAAAATCGTGAACAGTTGACCTACCTGCAGGCGCTCGGCTGTGACCTGTTACAGGGTTACTACTTTACCGAACCGTTGCAAGCGCAGCGCTTTATCGAGTGGTGCCGACACCAGCCGTTGGCTTGCGGCCTCTATGCCCCCAACTAGCGGTCCTGCTGGCGACACATTGGGGTCTGCCTGGCACGGCCTTGGCATTGGATGGGGGCTGATTTCGGTGCGGGGTTGCTGTGCTAGCCAGACCCGCTGAAATGGGTTCATAGCTGCCCGAGAGGACGCTTTCCGTTATAATCGGTCAGCCCCTCTACTGATGTATCCGTTATGACCGCTGTCCGCTCGCTACTCTCCTATCTACCCGCCAAAGTATCGCCCGCTGCGCCGGTGCTGCCGATGTCTCGTGCTGAGATGAAACAGCTGGGCTGGGATGCCTGTGATGTGATTTTGGTCACCGGTGATGCCTATGTAGATCACCCCAGTTTCGGCATGGCCGTGATCGGCCGGGTTCTGGAACGGGCCGGTTATCGGGTCGGGATTATTTCGCAGCCGGATTGGCACTCCAAAGACGACTTTATGCAGCTCGGGCGGCCGCGGCTGTTCTTCGGCGTGACCGCTGGCAACATGGACTCGATGATCAACCGTTACACCGCCGAGCGACGGCTTCGTCATGACGATGCCTACACCGCCGGTGGCGAAGGAGGCAAACGACCGGACCGGGCGGTGGTGGCCTATGCTCAGCGTTGTCGGGAAGCCTACAAGGGCGTGCCTCTGGTGCTGGGGGGGATCGAAGCCAGTTTGCGCCGAATCGCCCACTACGATTACTGGTCGGATAAAGTCCGCCGCTCGGTGCTGCCCGATGCCAAGGCCGACCTGCTGCTCTACGGCAACGCCGAACGGGCTTTGCTGGAAGTGGCCGAGCGACTGGACCAGGGAGAACCGGTTTCGGAGCTGACCGATATCCGCGGCACGGCGGTGATGCGCTCGCAGCTACCAGGTGACTGGACCCTGATCGACTCCACCGATGTGGATCAACCCGGACTGGTGGTGCCGCCGCAGAATCCTTATCAGGAGCAGCCGGACTGTGAAACCAATCAGGCAAGGGAGCAACAGGCCCAGCAAATCGCGGCCCAGCCGGTTGAGGTGGAACCGCAGCCGTTAAAACTGGTGGATCTGAAGCAGAGCAAATTCAAGCCCGAGCGGGATCGCAGTTATATCCGGCTGCCGGCCTACGAAGTCGTCAGCAAGGATCCGGTGATGTATGCCCACGCGTCACGGGTAATGCACCTGGAGACCAATCCGGGCAACGCCCGGGCGCTGGTGCAGCGACATGGAAACCGTGATCTTTGGGTCAACCCGCCGCCGGTGCCATTATCGACCCGCGAGATCGACGCGGTGTTCGATCTACCCTACAACCGTTTACCCCATCCGGACTACGGTGATCTGCGGATACCGGCCTACGAGATGATCCGCTTCTCGATCAATATCATGCGCGGCTGCTTCGGCGGTTGCAGTTTCTGCTCGATCACCGAGCACGAGGGCCGGATCATCCAGAACCGCTCGGAAGCGTCGATTCTGGGTGAGATCGAGGCGATCCGTGACAAGGTACCCGGCTTTACCGGTACCATCTCCGATCTGGGTGGACCGACCGCCAACATGTACCGGTTGGCCTGCAAGGATGAGAAGATCGAGGCCGCGTGTCGGCGGTTGTCCTGCGTGCACCCGGGGATCTGCGTCAACATGAAGACCGATCACCGCCACCTGACCCAGCTATACCGCAAGGCCCGCAAGATCCCGGGAGTGAAACGGATTCTTATCGCATCCGGCTTACGCTACGACCTGGCGGTAGAAGATCCGGAGTACCTGCGCGAGCTGGTTACCCACCATGTCGGCGGTTATCTGAAAATAGCTCCGGAGCACACCGAAGACGGGCCGCTGTCGTTGATGATGAAACCGGGGATGGGAACCTATTACCGCTTTAAGAAGTTGTTCGAGAAGGTGTCCAGGGAGGCCGGCAAGAAGCAGTACCTGATCCCCTATTTCATCTCGGCCCATCCGGGGACCCGGGATGAGGATATGGTCAATCTGGCGCTGTGGCTGAAGCAGAACGATTTCAAGCTCGATCAGGTGCAGAACTTTATTCCGTCGCCGATGTGCAACGCGACCACCATGTATCACAGCAACCGCAATCCGCTGAAGAAGGTTCGTCGTAATGACAAAGACCCGGTGGTGGTTCCCAAGGGGGGGCGGCAGCGGCGAACCCACAAAGCAATTCTTCGCTATCACGACCCGGATAACTGGCCGTTGATCCGTGAAACCCTGAAGCGGATCGGGCGTAGCGATCTGATCGGTCGTCACCCTGATGCACTGGTGCCGCCGGAGGGGCGTAAACCCGTGCGTTCGCCTTCGAAAGGACGGCCGGCACTGACCCAGGGTGACTATCAGGCTCGGCGTAAGAAGCCAAAACGGCAGCAGAGCCTCAAGCGGGATGGTACTCAGGCCAGCGCCAAGTCGGGCCAGTCCACTCGTGCGCAGGGGGGAATAAAGAAGGGCACCGGTAATTCCGCTAACAAGGGGAAGGCCTCCGCCAAGCCAGGAACCATCAGGCGTAAGCGGTCCTGACCTGCGGGCAAAAAAAATGACAGCCTTTGGCTGTCATTTCTTCAACGACCGGCTCGATCAGAGCGGATTAACGTTGGTTGCCTGTGGGCCTTTCTGGCCGTCGGTCACTTCAAAAGAGACCGCCTGGCCATCGCTAAGGCTGCGTCGGCCGCTGCCATTGATAGCGCTGTAGTGTACAAAAATATCCGGGCCGCTCTCCTGAGCGATAAATCCGAAGCCTTTCTCGTCGTTGAACCATTTAACGGTTCCGTTCATCACTTCTGACATGCGTGTTCAACTCCAGGGGTTTCTGCATGGTATTTTATTGTTGTTTTGTACTTCTGACCGTCGGCGACTGGTGCCATCGGTTAACAAATACACAGGCAGGTTAACCCAAGCCCTGTTTCGAAACAATGTGCAATTGATGACGATTTTGCTGCGGTTTTTATCGGTATTTCAACATCCTGCTGGTTATCCTGACAGGCGCCCCGAGTCTCTCTCCGGGCTGATCGAGGATGAGAAAAGATGAACTATCTGGCGCATCTTTATTTTGCCGAACCGACCTCCGAATCGATGATGGCCAATTTGATGGGGGACTATGTCAAGGGCCCGCTGTCTGCCGATTGGTACCCGACATTGCGTCCCGGAGTGATGCTGCACCGGAAAATCGATGCATTTACCGACTCTCACCCGCTGTTTCTACAAGCAGCGGCGCGTCTGAGCCCTGCTCGGCGGCGATTTGCCGGGGTGATACTGGATATCTGTTTTGATCATTACCTTAGCCGGCACTGGGACCGTTACTCTGATCAACCCTTGGATCAATTCATCTCCCACGGCTATCAGTTGTTAGGCCGTTATTCCGGCTTTATGCCGGAGTCGATGCGTTTGCCGGTATCCAAGATGATTCAGCAGGATTGGCTCAGCAGTTATGCCGAAACCAGTCAGATTCCACTGATACTGGATCGGGTTGCCAGGCGATTGCGACGACCGGACAGGATGCTGGGGTCGGGAGAGGAGTTTCTGGGGCTATATGTGGAGCTAGAGCAGGATTTTCTGAGATTCTTTCCGCAACTGATGGATCAGGTCGATCGGTTGAAGGCAGAAGATAGGTGGGGATGAGCCGGTAAGTGCCGCAGCCAAACCTTGGCGCGGCGCTTGATGGTGGTCGATAACTAGTCTTTATCTCGGTGGCTTTTCTCGACGTAGGTGATCGCTTCGGCGATGGCATCATCGACCTTGTCTTTCATCTCCTGCTGTTCGGTCGGAGACAGGTAGAACGCCATATCGATCTCATGGCGGAAGTAGCGCGGCGGCAGCCGGTTCAGGGCCACACAGGCGATATCCTCTATCTCTTCGGCATCGCGAGGTGCTTGTCGTTGCAGTTCGGCCAGGGTATCGGCGACAAGCTTTTCATAGTAGTTGTGAATGTTTTCCTGAATGCTCATTTAATCAACACCTTACAACTTAACGTTGGTTTCCATGGATTGTTATCGACCGGCATTTGAGTCTACCGGTACCACGCCAAAATGTGATTGTCGAATAACGATAACACAGCTTGCGGGCTGAGGGCGGCAAAGGATACTCTGGGATGGCTTCCTGTTTGAAACCATCGAGTCCTACCATGAGCCGCACCATTGAATTTTTCTACGACCTGATGAGCCCCTACAGCCATCTGGCGAACTGGCGACTGCCCGGGGTGGCCAAGCGATCGGCGGCGGTGGTGGTTCCCCGTCCCGTCTCCTTGCCCGAGCTGTTGGTATTGAGCGGTAATCAACATCCGGCGGAGTTGGAATCTAAACGGGACTACATGCGTCGGGACCTGGATGCGCTGGGACGCTATTACGGTATTCCGATGGAGTGGCCCGAGCAGTGGCCGGTCAATAGCTCTCGGGCGATGGCGGCGTTAGCGCTGTTGGAGGGTGGCGCGCAACAGGAGTTGGCGAACGAGCTGTTCAGTGCGATCTGGGACCGAGGTGAGAATATCGCCGATCCCGACTGTCTGCTGGCGCTACTGGGCGATTCTCTGTGGCAGCAAAGTGACAGTGATGAAGCCAGGCAGCGGCTCAACGAAAATACTCGAGAGGCCTATGAGCGCGGCGCCTTCGGTGTTCCGAGCTGTTTTGCCGGTGAGCGGTTGTTTTTCGGTAATGAGCGGCTGTTCCTGCTACAGATGCATCTGAACGGCTAAACTGCTGTCACGTGATTGCGGGTCTTAAAGTGGTTTCGGTGGTTTAGTTTCCAAAGACCTGTTTTAGCAATTCCGTCGAGCGGGCCAGGGGTTCTTCACGGATTCGCTTCTCCTCCTCGGCCAAGACCGTAAAGAGCCCCACCAAAGCCTGATCGGTAACATAGCTTTCCAGATCCAGATTCATGTTGCCGACCAATGGATATTGCGATGCCTGCTTTACCAACGCCTGGTAATAACTGGTGACCCCGACCTGTTCCATGCTGTCACGGATGATGGGTGCAAAGGCGGTCTTCAGCTCCTCGCTGGTTTCGTCCTGAAAATAGCGGGTTGCGGCGTCGTCGGAACCTTCGTAGATCCGTCTGGCATCCTCAAAACTCATCCCTTTAAGGGTTGTCAGGAAAGGCTCTGCCGCCAGCGGCGCCGCTTTTTCCGCGGCACGGTTGATGCTCAGCTCGAAATCGTCCACCAACGACTGGCCGCCGAACTTCCCGACCAGCTTGGCGCCTTTGTCGATAACCGATGGCAACGGGATTCGAATACTCGGATTACCCAGATACCCATCGGTTTGGGAGACCTGGTCGACGGCTCGCTGGGTGCCGACTTCCAGCGCCTGTTTAAGGCCCCGAATCAGGGTGTCTGTGTCCAAGGATGAGTGGGAAGCGCCATCGCTGTTTGTACTCTGTTGCAGCAGCTGTGGGGTTTGCTCCTCTACCTGCTTGAGCAGGTCTCCAAAACCGGCAAAGGCAATAGGCGTTGTTGCTGAGCCGATTAGGGTCAGAACGAGCGGGGCGATCAATCGGCTTGGTCTCGGCATGGTGAACCTCAGTATTGAACGGTTGCAATCAGTGTAGCCGCTATGGAGCAGGCCGTTACTGAACACGCCAAATACTGTTCAAATTGGTTGATCCCCGGTTCGCCGTACCGGTTGAAGATAAAAAAAGGGAGCCGCATGGGCTCCCTTTTCTTGGCAGTGAGTATGATCAGTGTTGCAGGATCTGACTCAAGAACAGCTGGGTCCGTTCGGACTGCGGATTGTGGAAGAACTCTTCCGGCTCATTCTCTTCGATGATCTGGCCGCCATCCATAAAGATAACGCGGTTCGCAACGGTCTTGGCGAAACCCATCTCGTGGGTCACACAAAGCATCGTCATGCCTTCCTTCGCCAGCTCGATCATAACGTCGAGTACTTCCTTGATCATCTCCGGGTCAAGCGCCGAAGTCGGCTCGTCGAACAACATCACCTCCGGGTTCATACATAGGCTTCGGGCGATCGCTACCCGCTGCTGCTGACCGCCGGATAGCTGCCCCGGATACTTATAGGCTTGATCCGGAATCTTTACCCGCTCCAGGTACTTCATCGCGATCGCTTCGGCTTCCTCTCGGGGGGTCTTGCGGACCCAGATCGGTGCCAGGCAACAGTTCTCCAACACGGTCAGGTGTGGGAACAGGTTGAAGTGCTGGAATACCATGCCGACTTCGCGTCGGATGGTTTCGATATTTTTCAGATCGTTGTTGAGGGTGGTCTCGCCGACAATGATGTCGCCGGCCTGATGCTCCTCGAGACGGTTCAGGCAGCGGATCATGGTTGACTTGCCTGAACCGGAGGGACCGCAGATTACGATCCGCTCGCCCTTGCGAACGGTCAAGTTGATGTCTTTCAGGACATGAAACTCACCGTACCACTTGTTGACGTTATTAAGTTGAATCATCACCTCGTCGGAGACGTTCATGCTGGCCTGGCTTTGTTGTTCTGACATTGCAGACTCCTTGAATTCTTTTACTTCTGACGGTGCCCGTTAGCGGGCACCGTGACCGGTGTGCAGTTTGCGCTCGAGGAATTGGCTGTAGCGGGACATGCCGAAGCAGAAGACCCAGAAAACGAAGGCAACAAAGGTATAGCCTTCGATGGAGTAACCCAGCCATTTCGGATCGGACAGTGCCGCCTGGACGATTGCCAGCAGGTCGAACAGACCGATGATCAGTACCAGCGAGGTGTCCTTGAACAGCGCGATAAAGGTGTTAACGATACCCGGGATCATGATCTTCAGTGCCTGCGGCAGGACGATCAGTCCCATCTTCTTCCAGTAACTAAGACCCAACGCATCGGCCGCTTCGTACTGGCCTTTCGGAATCGCCTGCAGGCCCCCACGGATAACCTCGGCCATGTAGGCGGACTGGAACAGGGTGATACCGATCAGGGCCCGTAACAGTTTGTCGAAGTCGATCTCCTCCGGCGCGAACAGCGGCAGCATGACCGAAGCCATGAACAGGATGGTGATCAGCGGAACACCACGCCACATCTCGATAAAGACCGTACAGAAACTGCGTACCACCGGCATTTCGGACCGCCGACCCAAGGCCAGCAGCACCCCGATCGGTAGCGAGGCCACAATCCCCACCAGCGCCAGAACCAGGGTCAGGCTCAAGCCTCCCCATTTATGGGTCTCGACCACCTCGAGGCCGAAGGAGCCGCCATAGAGCAGGAAGAAGGCGATGATCGGAAACACGATCAGGGTGAAAGCGCTGATCCAGCCCCGCTTGGGTGTGCCTTCGTATACCAGCGCGGCGATCAGAATCGCCAGCATCACGAACAGCACATCGATTCGCCAGTACTCGGTTTCAGGGTAGAAACCGTAGATAAACTGGTTGAATCGGGCGCCGATAAAGACCCAACAGGCACCGCC
This sequence comes from Motiliproteus coralliicola, assembly GCF_003345655.1. Lineage (GTDB taxonomy): Bacteria > Pseudomonadota > Gammaproteobacteria > Pseudomonadales > Balneatricaceae > Motiliproteus > Motiliproteus coralliicola. The sequence goes on along the minus strand of NZ_QQOH01000001.1, from coordinate 1,100,823 downwards.
GCTGGTACAGGCATCCCGGCTGTCACCGGCCCAATCGGCATTGATAAAGGCCCACTGAATTGCTGGTATCACCGTGATCCAAAGCAGGTAGGCCACGATCAACGTCAGTACGGTATAGGTCGGGCTTGAGAACAGATTGGTCCGCATCCAGCCAACCAAACCGACGGTGCTGGCGGGAGGTGGAAGATCGGGTAATTTCTTGTCGTTGACGATCATATTAACGCTCCACCAGCGACATGCGCTTGTTGTACCAGTTCATAAACAGCGACACCAACAGGTTGATGGTGAGATAGACCGCCATCGTCATGAAGATGATCTCGATCGCCTGGCCAGTCTGGTTCAGGGTGGTACCCATGAACACGGAGACCAGATCCGGGTAACCGATTGCGGTGGCCAGTGAGGAGTTCTTGATCAGATTCAGGTATTGGCTGGTCAGTGGTGGAATGATGACCCGCATCGCCTGGGGAACGACGATCAGGCGCAGGGTACGGCTGTTGTTCAGACCCAAGGCATGGGCCGCTTCGCTCTGACCTTTGCTCACCGCCAGAATACCGGAGCGGACAATCTCGGCGATAAAGGTACCGGTGTAGACCGACAGGGCGATCAGCAGTGCCATCAATTCCGGAATGATGGTGGCACCACCGCGGAAGTTGAAGCCTTTAAGGGCCGGGTAGTCCCAGGTCATCGGTGAGCCGGCCAGGAAGTAGACGATCAACGGCAGGCCGATCAGCAGCGCCAGCGCAGCCCGGAAAACCGGGAAAGTCTGGCCGGTTTCGTCCTGGCGTTTATGGTTCCACTTGACCAGAAAGATCACGGCGACGACGGCAATCGCGAAGGCGATCGTGACGAACATGAAGGCCGGATGGAATTCGGGCCAGGGGATATAGAAACCCCGGTTGTTGAGGAAGGCACTGCCGATTTCGATACTCTGCCTGGGTGAGGGCAGGGGTTGTAGTACGGCGAAGTACCAGAAAAAGATCTGCAGTAGCAGCGGAATGTTCCGGAAGATCTCGATATAGGCGGTCGCCACCTTGTTGATCAACCAGTTCTGCGACAGCCTGGCGATCCCCATAATAAAACCGATTACGGTGGCTAGAATAATCCCCAGCACCGAAACCAACAGTGTATTGAGCAGGCCGATGATAAAGGTTCGGCCAAAACTGTAGGTGGCATCAAAAGGGATTAAGGTCAGCAGTATCTCAAAACCGGCGGCTTGACCAAGGAAGTCAAAACCGGTGGTGATACCGCGTTTCTCAAGATTAAAAAGTGCGTTTGAGATGATGTAGGCAAAGAAACCCAGAATCGTAAGAATCATCAGTATCTGGAACAGCAATGCCCGTTTCTCAGGGTCGTTCCAGAACTTGGGTTTCGAGGAGGGTGCCACGCCGTTTTTCACATCAGTGGGCATGGAAAGGTCTCCGGTTTGTTGTTATTAGGTTCATAAAGTCTAGCAGCCAGCTTTAACTTCGCTTGCTGTTAAACCTTGCCGAGGGTCGATCCTTGCCGTTAAGCAACTCTCTGATTAGACAAAGATAATCGACATCCGGGTCGATGCTGCTGAGTAGAGACGACGGCAGCGAGTCATGGAAACGGCCGGTGGGGACTCCCTAACCGGCCGTTTAGAAGGGCTAAAGAATTAGCGCATCGGCGGGGCGTACAGGAAGCCGCCTTTGCTCCAAAGTGCGTTAACACCACGATCGATCTGCAGCGGAGAGCCGGAGCCGACGTTACGCTCGAAAGCTTCACCGTAGCTGCCAACCTGCTTGACGATCTGGTAGGCCCAGTCATCGCTCAGTTCCATACCGGAACCTTTCGGACCTTCCATGCCTACGAAACGACGCACGCCCGGGTTGGAACTCTCCTTCATCTTGTCGATATTGGCGGAGGTCAGACCCAGCTCTTCGGCGTTGATCATCGCATTCAGAGACCACTTGACGATGTTGAACCATAGGTCGTCACCCTGGCGTACTACCGGGCCCAGCGGCTCTTTGGAGATAACTTCCGGCAGAACCATAGCGCTGTCCGGATTGGCCAGCTTGATACGCAGTGCGTACAGCTGTGATTGGTCGGAAGTCAGTACGTCACAACGGCCGGCTTCGAAACCTTTAACGGTTTGGTCGGAAGTATCGAATACCACCGGCGAGAAGCTCATTTTGTGCTCGCGGAAATAATCGGACAGGTTCAGTTCGGTGGTGGTACCGGACTGGATACAAACAGCTGCACCGTCCAGTTCCAGGGCGCTTTTAACGCCTAGGTTTTTGCTGATCATGAAACCCTGACCGTCGTAGTAGTTTACGCCGGCGAAGTTCAGGCCCAGGGTGGTGTCACGGGTTTGAGTCCAGGTGGTGTTACGAGACAGTACGTCGATCTCACCGGACTGCAGTGCAGTAAAGCGCTCTTTGGCGGTCAGCGGGATATATTTAACTTTGGAGGCGTCCCCCAGGGTGGCGGCAGCAACGGCACGGCAGACGTCAACGTCCATACCTTGCCAGTTACCTTTTTCATCGGGATTCGAGAAACCCGGAAGACCGGTAGAAACACCGCATTGGACAAAACCTTTCTCCTTGACGGCATCAAGGGTGGCGCTTGCGGCTTGTGCGCCTGATGCCATGCCCATTGCAATGGCTGAAACGGCTGCAAGAGAAGTGATTTTTTTCATAATTGTTCCTTCTGTTGTCAGGTTATCCACCTTATTTATTAAGAGGTTGGATAAAGCTAACGGGTCGTGTTGTTGTAATTCCCGATAATGCAAGCGTTATGCCACCTGTTCAAAATAATTACCATTTTGTTGCTCATCTAAAGACGTCTATCGTCTTGAAATTCACATAAAAACGGTAGGGTGAACGACAACTGCTCGCCTAGCGATTTGATTGAAGCAGATGGTTTTAGGTCCAACAATATCGCTACTTGATGCTAGTAGAGCTTAATAGGTGCTTTATTAGCATCTCTGTGCGCCATTTTGCTGCTGTTAAATTTCTGGAACACGGTCGTAAAAGTAATTTAAATCAATTAGTTATCGCTTTTTGTTGAAAATATTCACATTCCTGAAGGCGTGGCGCCTGTGGCGCCTGTGGCGCCACTTTTGGTGACAGTCTGTTCCGCGGCGAAGGAGACTGTTCGATCAGGTGTCGTGCCGGCTCCCTTCGGGATGACTTTTTTGCTACAGTTCACGCCCTGTTATGGGCACTGAAAAGGGAACTTTTTGTATCCTGAGCGCTTTATTAGTGCAGTGAAGCTGTATCTCAGTGCCGTGAGAAAAGAAGTGGCGCCAAGCGACTTTTTGACCCTTACTTTATGTCGTATCCCTGCGACATTTTGATGAATAGGTATTCAGGTATGACTCCTTCTGATCATATTCCGCTGTCGGTTTTGCAAAACGCCAGCGAGTTCACTGAGCGCCATCTTGGCCCCGACCTCCCTCAACAAAATCAGATGCTGGAGGCCTTGGGGCTCCAGCATCTGGCTCAGTTGATCGATCAAACCGTGCCGGAGTCGATCCGCTTGAGCCAGCCGCTAGCCTTGGCCGACGGCAAGAGTGAAGCGCAGGTGTTGGAATACCTGGGTGAGGTTGCGTCGAAGAACCAGGTCAACAAGTCCTATATCGGTAGCGGCTATTACAACTGCCGTGTTCCCAATGTAATTCTGCGCAACGTGCTGGAGAACCCTGGCTGGTACACCGCCTATACGCCATATCAGCCGGAGATCGCCCAGGGCCGTCTGGAAGCGCTGTTGAACTTCCAGCAGATGGTGATGGACCTCACCGGCATGGATCTGGCCAATGCCTCTCTGCTGGACGAAGCGACCGCGGCGGCTGAAGCGATGGCGCTGTGTAAGCGTGCTAACCGCAAGAAAAGCAATCTGTTCCTGGTCGACGACCAGGTTCATCCGCAAACCATCGATGTGGTTAAGACCCGGGCCGAGTATTTCGGTTTCGAGGTGATGGTGGGTGATCTGGACAGTTTGCTGGATCAACAGGAGGCGTTCGGCGTCTTGATGCAGTACCCGGGAACAACCGGTGCGATCTGCGATATCGAGGCGTTGATCGCTAAGGCTAAAGCCCAGAAGGCGATGAGCTGTGTCGCGACCGACCTGCTGGCGCTGGTATCTCTGAAGGCTCCCGGTGAGCTGGGCGCCGATGTGGTATTCGGCTCGGCCCAGCGTTTTGGTGTGCCGATGGGCTTTGGTGGTCCCCATGCCGCCTTCTTTGCCACCACCGAAAAACAGAAGCGTGCGATTCCTGGGCGGATGATCGGTGTGTCGATCGACAGCCGCGGCAATCAGGCCCTGCGGATGGCGATGCAGACCCGTGAGCAGCACATCCGCCGCGAGAAAGCGACCTCCAACATCTGTACCGCCCAGGCACTGCTGGCCAACATGGCCGGTTTCTATGCCATCTACCACGGTCCGGAAGGCCTGAAACGGATCGCCGACCGGGTTCATCGTCTCGCCAGTATTCTGGCTTCCGGTCTGCAGGCGGCGGGTGCTGAACTGGTGAATAACAGCTGGTTCGATACTCTGGCGCTAAAAACCTCCGATCAGCAGAGGATTCTACAACGTGGCTATGCCGCCGGTGTCAATCTACGCCCGGTAGGTGATGATCAGATCGGCATCAGCCTGGATGAGACCACCACGGCAGCAGATGTCGAGCAGCTGTGGGAACTGCTGTTGGGGGCGGATCATGGTCAGGATCTGGATGCGATTGACCTGACGATCAGCCAAGGCCAGCAGGACGGCATCCCAGCCGAGCTGCGTCGTACCTCCGAGTTCCTGACTCACCCGGTATTCAACAGCTACCACTCCGAAACCGAGATGCTGCGTTACCTGAAGCGTCTGGAGAACAAAGACTTCAGTCTGACCCACGGCATGATTCCGCTGGGTTCGTGCACCATGAAACTGAACGCCAGCGCCCAGATGATTCCGCTGAGCTGGCCCCAGTTCGCCAATATTCACCCGTTCGCGCCGCGCGATCAGGTCCAGGGCTACATGCAGCTGATCGACGAGCTCGAAGCGATGCTGGTCGAGGTGACCGGTTACGACAAGGTCTCGATGCAGCCCAACTCCGGTGCTCAGGGCGAATACGCCGGTCTGCTGGCGATCCGCAAGTACCAGGAAAGCATCGGTGAAGGTCACCGCGACATCTGCCTGATCCCAAGCTCCGCCCACGGCACCAACCCGGCATCTGCCGCGATGGCCGCGATGAAGGTGGTTGTGGTTGAGTGTGACGAGCTGGGTAACGTCGATATCGACGACCTGAAGGCCCAGGCCGAAGCCCACAAAGATGATCTGTCCTGCCTGATGATCACCTACCCGTCCACCCACGGGGTGTACGAGGAAGGCATCAAGCAGATCTGCGATATCGTTCACGACAACGGTGGCCAGGTCTACATGGACGGCGCCAACATGAACGCCCAGGTGGGTCTGTCCAAGCCGGGCCTGATCGGCTCCGACGTCTCCCACCTGAACCTGCACAAGACTTTCGCCATCCCACACGGCGGTGGTGGCCCGGGCATGGGTCCGATCGGTGTGAAGAGCCATTTGGCGCCGTTCCTGCCGAACCACGCCGTCAGCCCGATCGAAGGCCCGCTGGCCTCCATGGGTGCGGTCTCCGCGACCCCGTTTGGTAGCGCCTCGATCCTGACCATCTCCTGGGCCTACTGTGCCCTGCTGGGTGCCCAGGGTCTGCAGAAGTCCACCGAGGTGGCGATTCTGAACGCCAACTACCTGACCGAGAAACTGTCGGCGCACTACCCGATTCTGTACCGCGGCCGTAACGATCGCGTCGCTCACGAGTGCATCGTTGACATCCGTCCGCTCAAAGAAGCTTCCGGCATCTCCGAAGAGGATATCGCCAAGCGTCTGATGGACTTCGGTTTCCACGCCCCGACCATGAGCTTCCCGGTTGCCGGCACGCTGATGGTTGAGCCGACCGAGTCCGAGTCCAAGGCGGAGCTGGATCGCTTTATCGAAGCGATGCTGACGATCCGTGAAGAGATCCGTCAGGTGCAGGAAGGCGAGCTGGATGCGGATAACAACCCGCTCAAGAACGCGCCCCATACCCAGGCCGATATTGTTGAGGGTGACTGGGATCGTCCGTACTCACGCGAACAGGCGGTGTTCCCGGTTCCGAGTCTGAAACACAGCAAGTTCTGGCCGTCCAGCAACCGGATCGACAACGTTTACGGTGACCGTAACTTTGTTTGTAGCTGCCCATCGATCGACGAGTACCGTTAATTCGGGTGCGGTATTGCTAGTTGAAAGGCCGCAATGATGCGGCCTTTTCTTTGTCGACGGCGTTAGGAATGCATAGTCGAGTTTTGGTCAGGTGTTGGCAAAAGGGATGCAACCATTGAGTATTCAGCGAACTCTGCAATATCCCACCCAAGGTGTGGGTCTGGCTCTGATGGCGGCAGCCATGTTGTTGATCCCATTTGTGGACGGGCTGGCTAAATATCTCAGCGAAACCCACTCGCCGCTGTATGTTAGTTGGGCGCGCTATGCTGCGGCCAGTCTGGTGGTGCTTCCTATCGCTTTGGCGGTCCACGGTCGCCAATGTTTGCCGACGGAAAACCTGGGCGCTCATTTCAATCGGACCCTGTTTCTGGTAATCGCGATGACGCTCTACTTCGTCGCGCTGTCCAAGGTTCAGATGGCATCGGCCATCACCGCCTACTTTGTGGGACCGATAATCACCGCGGTACTGGCGGTTTTCTTTCTCAACGAGCGGCTGACACCGCGAAAGATCATGGCGCTGGTCTGCGGGTTTGTGGGCACACTGATCATTCTGGATCCGGCGGGCGAGATCGAACCGGGGATCCTCTACGCGCTGGGTAGTGGACTGTTTTTCGCGTTTTATCTGATCGCCACCCGTTTGGCGTCGAAAAATAACGATCCGTTGAAGACGCTGACCTTTCAGTGCCTGGTGGGCTCGCTGATTTTGACCCCGCAGGCGATCTGGGCTTGGTCGGTGCCGCAGCCGTCCGAGTTGCTGTTCTTTATGGCAATTGGGGTGTTGTCCTCGCTGAGCCATCTGTTGTCAATCCAGGCGTTCCGCTATGCCGAAGCGTCGTTGCTGGCACCGCTGGTTTATCTTGAGCTGATCGCCGCCGCCGCGGTGGGCTACTTCTTTTTCGATGAGGTGCCGGCCATGATGCTGTGGGTCGGGGCTGCGGTGATTATGGCCGGTGGGGTGTTGCTGCTAAACGAGCGTCGTGGCACCTAACGCGTCGAATCTAGATCCCGGTACGATCAGCAATTCGATTGACGGTAGGGGAGTAGTCCTCGGGCCTGCTCGATATAGGCCTCGACCTGGCGGCGCTCCTGGGCCAGCCATCTTTCTACGCCTTGGTGCAATCCCGGGTGTCTTAGCCAGTGCAATGAACAGGTCCTGATCGGCTCGAAGCCACGAATCAGCTTGTGCTCGCCCTGAGTGCCCGGATCGAAGCGCTGTAGTCCTCGCTCAATAGCGAATTCTATTCCCTGGTAATAACAGGCTTCGAAGTGCAGGCAGTCGTAGCCGGGCAGTCCGCCCCACCAGCGGCCGTAGAGAGTGTTCTGGTCGAACAGAAATAGCGCGCAGCCCACCAATGGGCTGTTGGTTCGGCTGTCATCGACGGCGGCGACCAGTAACATTTTATCCGCCAGCCGCTGACGCAGGTGCTCAAAAAAGCGGCGATTCAGGTACGGCTGTCGGCCCCGCTGGTGATAGGTCAGGGCGTAGAAGTCATAGAAAGCATCGATCAGCTTATCGCTGATCTGTGCACCGCTAAGACGGTGGAGGTTGAGGCCCTGTTGCTCGATTTTTCGCCTCTCTCGTTTCAGGCTCTTGCGCTTCTGAGACCGTAATTGGGCAAGAAAATCATCGAAACTCGTATAGTCGCGATTAAACCAGTGGTATTGGCAATCAAACCGCTCCAGCAATGTTTGCGGTGCAGGCCAGTGTTGTTGGATCAGTTCACGACTTTGGCGATCGGCAAACAGCAGGTGCCAGGATGAAGCCTGTTGTTGATCGATGTGATCGAGCAGTTGTTCCAGCAGTGCGGGTACCAGAGACGCCGCGTCAGGTTCTGACAAGCCGAGTCTGGGGCCGGGGCAGGGGGTATAGGGGATGGCGCTGATCAGCTTCGGATAGTAGCGCAGTCCGGCACGTTCAGAGGCATCGGCCCAGAGCCAGTCGAAGACGTATTCGCCGTAGGAGTGCTGTTTCAGATAGAGCGGCAGAAAAGCTTCCTGAGCACCGTTCAATGATCTTGCTGTCAGGTGTTGAGTCAGCCAGCCGCTTTGTGGATTCAGGCAGCCGCTGCTTTCAAACGCCTCCAGAAAAGCTGCGCTAAACAGCGTCTGTTGTTCAACGGGGAGGGTGGTCGGCTGCAGTTGGTCGATCAAGTCGTAGTTTGCTGCTGGCATAAAACATCCGCCTGGGTGCGAGACACAAAGGAACCTGCGAACAAGTCCCTGCGGCTTCTGCAAGCGCCTGAAGTGCGCAAGTTCTATGCGCAAGCTGCAGCTAATGGCCGTCGCCCTTAGTAAAGGTTGCAACGACGGAATTGTGTGCTTCAGGCCTTGCTCCGTTTTTGATAAAGGGGGACTTTCAGCTTGATCCGCACTCTGCGTTGCAATTTTTCGCAAGGTCTAGACATTGCTTCAAAACTGCGCCTGGATTGCGAACCAAACTGAAAGTCAGAAGCTCGCCAGGACTTATTCGTAGGTTCCCAAGCATAGACACTTTGCTCAGCCCTGCTCGGCGATTAATTCGCGTTGGTTGATGTCAACTGGCTTATACTCAGATAAAACCCCGTAAGGAGACAAGTATGACCGAACTGGAAGCCAGCGCCGATATCGATTATGACCCGGCCCGGGATCTGGATCCGGAGCTCCATCCCTACAGCCTGGATCCGCAGCTTGAGCAGGACTGTATTCGGCTGGGGCGTTTCTCATTGTGCGAACTGTTGTTGATGAACGATGCCAACTATCCCTGGTTTATCCTAGTGCCGCAGCGCTCGGATATCGGCGAGATCTACCATCTGTCGGCGGAAGATCAGCAGCAGCTAATGGCTGAGTCGAGCCGGTTGTCGTCCAATCTGGCCGATATTTTCAATGCCCATAAGATGAATGTGGCGGCGTTGGGGAATATGGTGCGTCAGTTGCACGTCCACCATGTGGTGCGCCAGCCTGAAGACCCCGCCTGGCCTGCGCCGGTCTGGGGAAGGCTGCCAAGCCAGCCTTACAGCGTTGAGCAGATCGCCGATATTCGTGAGCGGGTTAACAGTATGTTGGCCGATGACAGCGAATACGAAGCGGTGACCCAAGACTGATTCAGGCCAATAAATCATCTCCATGTGACGCCGGGTATTCTGTGTATCCGGCCTCAACGCAACCTATCAACGCCTAGTCTGGCGTCTCTATTCGGATCTGATTGACGGCGCTGGATACGATGAAATATCGATCATGAAATTCCTCGACATCAATCCGGCCAGATTCCAACCCGGCAGGGGATGCCAGACCTCGTCGAAGCAGTTATAATCGCGCGTTTGTTTGACAGCGATTAACTCCCGATATGCCCATCTACGAATACCAGTGTGCGGATTGTGGTCACCAACTTGAAGCACTTCAGAAGATCAGCGATGACGCGCTGACCGATTGTCCCAGCTGCGGTAAACCCGCTCTGACGAAGCAGATTTCGGCCGCCGGTTTCCGGTTGGCGGGCAAGGGATGGTACGAGACCGACTTTAAGACCGGCTCCAAGAAGAACCTGGCCGGTGGCTCCGAGAGTGCACCCAGCGCTGACAGCTGAGCAACTTTAGAATTCGGCGTTCTGATTGACGCCAGATAGATTGATTCATTTTGAGAACAGGACAGCATTATGCGTAGCCATTACTGTGGCAGCTTGAACGAAACTCTAATCGACCAGACGGTTACTATCTGTGGTTGGGTACATCGTCGCCGGGATCATGGTGGGGTTATTTTCCTCGACCTGCGTGACCGTGATGGTATCGCCCAGGTGGTATTCGATCCGGATACCGAAGAGCATTTCGAGCTGGCCGACAGTGTTCGCAACGAATTTGTGATTCAGGTGACTGGCCGTGTTCGTGCCCGTCCTGAAGGTACCGAGAACGCCGAGATGGTTACCGGCAAGATCGAAGTACTGGGTAAGGAACTGGTCATCCTGAACAAGGCCGAGACGCCTCCGTTCCAGTTGGATGATCACCAGACCGTTGGCGAAGACGTGCGCCTGAAATATCGTTACGTCGACCTGCGCCGCCCCGAAATGCTGAGCAAGCTGCGTCTGCGTTCGCGGATCACTAATAAGATCCGTAACTACCTCGACGATAACGGCTTCCTGGATATCGAAACTCCGATCCTGACCCGCGCCACGCCGGAAGGTGCCCGCGACTATCTGGTACCCAGCCGTACCCACGAAGGTAGCTTCTTTGCACTGCCGCAGTCGCCGCAGCTGTTCAAGCAGCTGCTGATGGTGTCTGGCATGGACCGTTACTACCAGATTGCTAAGTGCTTCCGTGACGAGGACCTGCGCGCCGACCGTCAGCCGGAATTCACCCAGATCGATATTGAAACCAGCTTCCTTGACGAAGAACAGATCATGGGCCTGACCGAGGGCATGATCCGCGAACTGTTCCAAGACGTGCTGAGAGTTGACCTGGGCGACTTCCCGCAGATGCCTTACTCCGAAGCGATGGAAAAGTACGGTTCCGACAAACCTGACCTGCGAATTCCGCTGGAGCTGGTTGACGTTAAGGACCTGATGGCAACCGTTGACTTCAAAGTCTTCGCTGGTCCCGCCAAAGACCCGAAAGGTCGCGTGACTGCGCTGAAGGTTCCGGGTGGTGCCACCCTGACCCGTAAGCAGATCGACGAGTACACCAAGTTCGTTGGTATCTACGGTGCCAAGGGACTGGCCTGGATCAAGGTCAACGAACTGGCCAAGGGTGTTGAAGGGCTGCAGTCACCGATCGTTAAATTCCTGGGTGCTGACGTTTCGCTGGCGCTGATGGAGCGGGTTGAAGCGAAAGACGGCGACATCGTGTTCTTCGGCGCTGACAGTGGCAAAGTGGTTACCGAAGCCCTGGGTGCGCTGCGCTGCAAGCTGGGTGAAGACTTGGATCTGTACACCTGCGAGTGGGCACCGCTGTGGGTTGTCGACTTCCCGATGTTCGAAGAGAACAGCGATGGTTCACTGACCGCGCTGCACCACCCGTTCACCGCACCTAGCTGCTCGGCCGATGAGCTGAAAGCCGATCCCGAAGCGGCTCTATCCCGTGCCTACGACATGGTGCTGAATGGTTGTGAGCTGGGCGGTGGTTCGGTCCGTATCCACGATCAGGCGATGCAGGAAACCGTATTCGAAGTGCTGCAGATTTCCGCCGAGGAACAGCAGGAGAAATTTGGCTTCCTGCTCGACGCGCTGAAGTTTGGTGCGCCGCCCCATGGTGGTCTGGCCTTCGGTCTGGACCGTCTGGTGATGCTGATGACCGGTGCTAACTCGATCCGTGAAGTGATCGCGTTCCCGAAAACCCAGAGTGCAGCCTGCGTCATGACCGCCGCACCGGGTGAAGTCAGCGCCACCCAGCTGCGCGAGCTTAACATCCGCATCCGCAAGACACCCTAATCCGATACTCGGTACTAGGGTCGAGCCTGCGGAACGGGGTTCCGCAGGCCATAACAAGAGACACCGGGCGGCAGGCGTCGCCCGCTGACAGAGGACAGTTTCTATGGCAGGTCACAGTAAATGGGCCAACATCAAGCACCGTAAGGCGGCACAGGATGCCAAGCGGGGCAAGATTTTCACTAAACTGATCCGCGAGCTGGTTGTTGCCGCCAAAGAGGGCGGTGGCGAGGTCGCCGACAACCCGCGTTTGCGACTGGCGGTTGATAAGGCGCTCGGCGCCAACATGAAGAAGGACACCATCGAGAAGGCGATCGCACGGGGTGCCGGTGGTGGTGAAGGCGAAAACTACGATGAGCTGACCTACGAGGGTTACGCGCCCGGTGGTACCGCAATCCTGGTCGAGACCATGACCGACAACGTCAACCGTACCGTGTCTGAAGTGCGGGCTGCGTTCTCCAAGGCTGGCGGTAACCTGGGAACTTCCGGCTCCGTTGCCTACCTATTCGACAAGAAAGGCCAGATCAGCTTTGAAGAGGGTGCCGACGAAGATCAGATCATGGAGATCGCGCTCGAATCCGGTGCCGACGATGTGGTCAGCAATGAGGACGGCTCTATCGACGTGTTTACCGACCGCGCCGAGTTCCTGAGTGTTAAAGCCGCACTGGAAGAGGGTGGATTAACCCCGGTATTCGCTGAGGTTTCAATGATCCCGTCGACCACTAATGAGCTGGACGTTGAAGCGGCGCAGAAGCTGATTCGCCTGGTCGATGTGCTGGAAGACCTGGATGACGTTCAGAACGTTTACCACAACGCCGAAATCCCCGAAGAGGCGATGGAAGAGTAATCATCTAGCCTTGGATCTTTCAGAATATAAAAACCGCGGCACTGACCGCGGTTTTTTGTGCCTCGAAAGTTACTTGTCGTCTAACAGACACTCGGGTTTGAATCCCATAATCAGGTTACCCCAGTGCTGGCCTTTGACATAAATGGGCACTGCCAAGTCGTTGAGAATCTCGCCTGTATCACGAATAAATGTTTGTAGCAGGAAAGGCTCGGTATTGACCGCACGGCGCTGCTCTGCACGGTTACCTTTGAAGATCCGCTGGTGACGGCTCTTCATGTTATCGGTGTTGAAGTCACCGCTCAGCGGCTGAGAGACATGACTGTGGTGAACCGGCAGGTAGCAGTTCTTGTCGATGGCAACTGCATAGATAAACTCCGGACACTGTTTGATAAAGCTATCGTACAGGGGCTGCATTTTACGCTCTATCGTGTCCAGATTACCGATGCTGTACTTTTGCGGATTGGTGTTGGGAACCGGTTTGTAGTTGTGGTCGAAAAGGTTGATGCCCTGATTGCCAAGTTCTTCGAAGGCGTTGGATACCTGATCACTCCATTCGCGAGCCTGCAGAATAATACGCTCGAAACCACCGTAGCCGATAATAAACCGCGATAGCAGCTCCTGAATTTGTTCGGTCGACAGCTCTAGCTCATCGGAAAAGCTTTGAGAACGATCGATATTGGCGCTGACCTGTTGGCTAAGCTCGCTGATGCGAGTGACGTGCTGGTGGGACTCCCGATTGGTGGCGGACAACTCCTCGATAGCGGCGCTGATTTCGGTCAACTGACTGTTAACGGTTTCGAAGTCTGACACCATTTTGTGGAACTGGGTCGAGGTGGATTCGACCACGCTCTGGGTGCTGTTGGTAAATTCCTGAATCTCTTCGGTACCCTGTTTGGTGTTGGCCACCAGCGACGTCATCTGGGTAATGTTGGTGCCGATCTCGTCGGTTGCCTTACTCACTTTCTGCGACAGGTTTCGAACTTCGTCGGCGACTACGGCAAAGCCGCGACCATGCTCGCCGGCCCGGGCGGCTTCGATCGCCGCATTGAGTGCCAGCAGATTGGTCTGCTCCGAAAACTCCTGCACCATACCGACGATATTGGCGATGTTGTCTGAATTGGTGGACAGCTGAACCACGGTTTCGTGGAAGCTGCCAACCAGGGCTGTGACTTGTTGTATTTGCTCTACCACGTGTTCCAGCTCTTTAACCGAAGCCTGCGCCTCCTGCAGGTTCTGGCTGTTTTGATCGGCAATCGTGCTGGTGTGCTGGGCGATGCCATCGATGGCGACGGTGGCCTGAGAGCTGGACTCGAACACAAATTTGGCGTGCTCTTCCTGTTCTGTGACGTTTTTATGAGCCTGTGCAATCACCTGGCTAAGTTGAGTTGAGCCCAGTGCAACCTTGACGCTGCGACGTCGGATCTTGGCGATAATCCCGCGCAGGTTGGTGGCAAACTCGTTATAACCGGTTGATAGGTCGGCGATCTCATCATGGGTATCAACTGGCAGGGTGCGTGAGATGTCGCCATTCTGTTCGCTAATCGCCCGTAGAATTTCGGTGATTGTTCTGATCGGGCGGAGAAACAGGTGGCGCATAAAGAAAATCAGGAACAGGCAGGCACCCAAGCTGAGCACGGCCAAAACACTGATATAGATGCTGCTGTCATCGGCAATGGCCTGTACCTGTTGGGCTAGCACATTGTCTGCGGGGTATTTTTCAAGCGCATCTTGGATGGCGCTGTTATTACTGAAAAATAACCAAAGAATCAGCAACTGCATCAGTAGTAGGAAAACCACATTACCGACGATTTTCCGAGTTAGCGTAAAGAAAAGGCTTTTTTCGATATTCTTATAAAGGCTCATTCTGCTTCCTGATTATTATTTTCCAGCGACTGCGCTGCTGCATGGAAAGCGCCCTTTTCGGGCAGCTTTGAGCTTCTGATGATATTTCCTTTAAATCAAGAGGGTTTTTGCCTATTTACGACTTAAGGATATGACTAATGAGTCATCGGGACAGGGTCAAAAAACTTTAATCGTCGTCGTTGTGGTCAAGGAGGTTCGCGGTTTGGCATGTTGTCAATCCAATCCCGCCGGCTCAAACCTGACTAACCAGTGGGTGTCCCGATTGCCATCGCAGGCGAGGGTCAGCGGCACCTTCGATCCGATAAAACCGATGATCGGTTGATTGAAGCGTCAGATATTCGTCCCCTTTCGTGATCATCGGACGGAAAAAGGGTGGGAAGATTGCGATAGTAACGGTATAGTCGGGTTGTTTTGTCACGAAGACGTGCGAATCAGTATCGGTCGACCGTTCTATGCGAGCTTTCTGATCCATCCTTGTTTGCCCTCTGCGTTAACGAAACGGTGCTGAACCGGATACGCCGGCTTGGCCCTAAGCACTATTTTTATCGAGAAAGAAAGACTATGTCAGACAAGCAAACCGGAACAGTTAAGTGGTTTAACGACGAGAAAGGCTTCGGCTTCATCGAGCGTGAAAACGGTAAGGACCTGTTCGTACACTTCCGCTCCATCCTCGCTGAAGGTCGTCGCACTCTGCACGAAGGCCAAGCTGTTAGCTTTATCGAAGTAGAAGGCCAGAAAGGCCCTCAGGCAGACCAAGTTACTGTCCTGTAAGATACTTTGATAACCCCGGTGTTGGCGGTTTCATAATCTTGTAGATTGCCGCTAAGACTTGAAAAAGCAGGTTTCGGCCTGCTTTTTTTTGCCTGCTATTTGGAGCGGCCGGGTCGAGTAGATCGACGCTGGGCTTAGATGAACGAGACTCCGTTTTGAACTCTTGAGACGGGAATCCCCTAGTGCGTAAACGCCTTCTCATTACCTTGACCACGGCCCGGGGCTCCCGCCAGCTGTCGTTGAATCTGATAGCCCGCTGTTTGTTGCTGCTGTTTGTGTTGATGCTGCTGGCCAGCTTCTTTATCAGCAATGCGCTGCTGGTTAAAACTTCCGATGAACTCCACAGTCTGACGGCCGATTATCAGAAACTGGGCAGCCTCTATAGCGGTGTGCTGGGCAGTCATGAAACGGTCCGGACCGAGTTGGATAAGCTGTCTCTCAACCTGGCCAGTCTGGAGCAGGAGCGAAACAGCCTGGAACAGGTCAATCAGGCTTGGAGTCAGCCACTACGGCAGCTCGAACTGGCGATGGGGCTTGAGCCGGCGGAAAAGATGACCATCGAGCGAAGCCAGCTGTTGCAGCAGATGGCTAACGAACGCCTGTTTATGTTGCACGGCATACCCAATGGCTACCCGGTCAAGATGAAGCGGCTCAGCGACGGATTCGGTATGCGCAACCATCCTTTGACCGGTCAGCGAAAGCACCACAACGGGGTCGACTTTCCGGTGGATACTGGCACGCCGATCTATGCTACCGCTGATGGTGCAGTGGAATATGCCGGTTATCATAAGAAGAGTGGTTTCGGCTATCTGGTCATCATCAACCACAACTTCGGGTTCAAGTCCTACTATGCCCATATGAAAAAGCGGCCCAAAGTGCGCAGTGGTCAGTTGGTGCGCAAAGGGGAGCAGATCGGCCAGAGTGGTAATTCAGGTAAGTCCACTGGGCCTCACCTTCACTACGAAGTTCGCTATCTGTTCAAGCCGCTGAATCCGGTTCCGTTTCTGAACTGGAGTTTGCATAATTACGACCAGATCATGACACAGGAAAAGGCCGTCGCATGGGATGGTTTAAAAGAGATGCAGCCGCTGAATCAGCTGGCGCTGCCGTTACTATCATCGCCCGAGGGCAAAAGCTCAGCGGCCAAGTAAATCTTGACGGTAAACTCCACATCGATGGCTGTTTCGAGGGCCAGCTTCGCTCCCAGGACAGTATTACCATCGGTCGTCGAGGTGAGGTCAGGGGCGTGGTGCAGGCGCGGCAGATCAGTGTCAGTGGTTTGCTTGATGCTGAGATTCATTGCGATGAGCTGAACGTCGAGCGCGACGGTCGCGTCCGGGGTGTGGTGCATAGTCGACAGATGACGATCCATAAACGGGGCTGCTTTATTGGTGAGCGGGCGCTGACGGCGGATTCATCGCTAATGACCCCGGGTCAGCTGGAGCAGCTACATCCGGACAGCGTGTCGGTTACTCCGTCGACGGTGAGTGATACGGCGATCATCGAGTTGCCTGCGGCCCCGCCTTTACCCGAAGGAGATAGCTCTTCTTCCAAGCCCGATCAGGAGTCGGCCCCGAGCAAAGAGGGACAGTTGACCCAGATGCTGGAGCAGATGCTGGGTGAAGTTCCGACGGTTGGTGATATGGGAGCTGCGCCGAAACAATCGAAAGCCACCAAGGCCGATAAGGCTGACCCGAGTAGCGAGTCCGAAAACTAGTTGTGTTCTAGTGCTGCTGGTTCAGATCGTAGCTAGCACCAACTCATTTTCTTTCCGCCATTTTCCTTCCGCTTTTCAAAGAGTTTTCGTTTTTCTTTGTAACGTAAGCCAGGCCATCGCGTCTAGACTCAAATCTGTTCATTCAGGACAGCAGAACTTATCCAGATAGTAAGGGGAACCTATGGATTACGCGTTACCGTTGCTGGTCGCTGTGCTGGCTTTAGGGTCAGTGATGTTGAGCGCCAACGCCCGTCATCAGGGGGCTTTCTTTCGGGGGCAGTCCGCCGATGGTCAGGCGCCGGGATTGTTGACGTTAATTTTTTCGCAGGTGACAACCTGGGTGTTTGCCCGTTCGCTGATGAATGCGGCGATTCTCGGCTTTTATTACGGTCTGTGGGGCACGCTGGCTTACGCGGCTTACTACCTGTCATTTCTGACCGGGGGACGGATCATCGATAGCCTGCGCTTCGAACATGGCTTTGACAGTGTGCAGGACTTTCTTCGGGCTCGCTTCGGACGTTGGGGTACCGGCTGTTACAACGTGGTGGTCGGAGTCCGGCTGATCAGCGAGGTATTCGCCAACCTGTTGGTCATCGGTCTGCTGTTCGGGGTGGCCGGTAGTCAGAGTTATGTACTGGCTATCGTCGGTTTTGCGCTGGTGACCCTGTTCTATTCGATGCTGGGCGGGCTGCGGGCCTCGCTGCGTACCGATCTGTACCAGATGATGATTTTCCTGCTGGTGCTGGTGCTGCTGCTGGCATTGACCTTCAGCAGCGGACATTTCGCCGTTGCCGACCTGATGTTTAAGCCATTTGAGATCAGTGAGCCGGGACCGATCCTGTTGCTGGTGGCGCTACTGCAGGTGTGGTCATACCCGATGCATGATCCGGTGATGATGGACCGTGGGTTTCTGGCTGACCGCAAAACCACCAGCAGCAGTTTTCTGCATGCGGCCTGGATCAGTAGCTTCTGCATTCTGGCCTTCGGTGCGCTGGGGATTCTGGCCGGTGCACACCAGGCCAGCGGTGAAGCCATGAACGAGGTGCTGACCCGCCTGTTGGGTGAGGTGCCGATGCTGGTGTTCAACATGGCATTGGTGATCTCTGCGATGTCGACCCTCGACAGCACCCTGTCCAGCTCGGCAAAGCTGGTAGCCGTGGACATGGGTGTACTGAAGCCGGAAGTTCGCAATGGGCGTACCGTAATGGCGCTGTTTATGGCGCTGGGGCTGGGTTTCGTCTTCCTGGGCAACAAGGACCTGTTCAGTGCCGTGGCGGTCAGCGGTACCGCCTCGATGTACCTGGCACCGGTTATCTTCTTCTCGCTGTGGGGTAAGCGTCGGGATATCCCGGTTTGGAGCTACCTGGTCAGCTTTGTGCTGGCACTGGGTGGTGCGGTGCTCTACTTCACCGAGTCCTCCGGCTACAGCGTGCTCATGGGTGACAGTCACAAGTACACCAAGCTGTTGTGGATCTCTGCGACCGTATTGGTGGGAGGCTGTCTGGCATTCTGGCTCGGCGGTTTGCTGACACCGGCCAACCAGCCGCCTAAGTCACGTAGCAGCGCGTTGGGATCCGCTGCCGGATGAAGACACTGGATCTTGGATCTCTGTCGGGACCGTTACTGATCTTTGGCGGACCATACGGCAACCTACAGGCAACCCAGGCGCTTCGACGAGAGTCGGAACGTCTGGGGCTGAGTCCGGCGCAGGTTATCTGCAACGGGGATCTGGTTGCCTACTGCGCTGAGCCGCAGCCGACGGTCGACTTCCTGCGCGACTGGGGTGTGACCCTGATGCAGGGAAACTGCGAGCAATCGTTGGCGGAGGGGGCGATCGACTGTGGCTGTGGTTTTGAGCAGGGCTCAACCTGCAGTCTGCTGTCACAGCAGTGGTATCGCTTCTGTATGGAGCATACGGATGCGTCAACCCGTGCCTGGATGGGAACCTTGGCAGGGCAGTTACGATTCGAACTGGCAGGAAGAAAGTGCCTGGTCATCCATGGGGGCTTGAGCCGAAACAACCGCTTTTTGTTCTCGGACACCGATGAGCAGGCGTTTACCGAAGAGTTGAAACTGACCGATGCCGAGCTGATTGTCGGTGGACACTGCGGCATTCCGTTTGGACGAACGGTAGCGGGAAGGCATTGGCTCAATAGCGGTGTGATCGGTATGCCGGCCAACGACGGTAGCCGCGATGGCTGGTATCTGTTGCTGCAGCCTCTGGAAGGCGCTGGCTTGAAGGCCAGCTGGCATCGGTTGGCGTATGACGCTGAGCTGGCGGCCCAGCGGATGCGACTTCAGGGGTTGGATAATGGCTATGCCCAAGCCCTGATCAGTGGTGTTTGGCCCAGCAACGATGTGCTACCCCAGGCACTTAAAGTGCTTCAGGGGCAGCGTTTGACCCTCTCATCCCTACATTTCTAATGGGCCAGCTGTCCCTCGTAAGTGATTGTTTTAGTCCTGACTACTGACATCTGGTCAACGGAGTCGATAGAATCAGCGCTGTATTGCAGTCGAATCTGTTGCAGGGGCAACCTGGCTGCGCTCGTTAGCCATTAATAAGACGCTGATCTATGACGAATACCGAACATCCATTTGCCCCCTTTGTCCGAATTCTGGGCAAAGGTAAGAAGGGGTCGCGATCACTGACCGCAGAAGAAGCGCAGCAAGCGATGACGATGATCCTCGATCATCAGGTAACTCCGGAACAACTAGGTGCATTTCTGATGCTGCTAAGGGTCAAGGAGGAGAGCCCAGAGGAGCTTTGCGGCTTTGTTAATGCGGTGCGCGAGCAGATGAGTAAGCCGCTTCCGCTCAAGGCTGATCTGGATTGGTCGACCTATGCGGGTAAAAAGCGTCACCTGCCGTGGTATTTCCTGGCCGCGCTGACGTTGGCAGACAGCGGCGTCAATGTATGCATGCACGGTGCCCGTGGTCATACGGCGGGACGTATCTATATCGAAGATATGCTGGGGCAGTTCGGTCTTAAGGCCGCGCGCAGTTGGTTCGATGCAGAGCTGGATCTGAATGAAACCGGAATCTGTTATCTACCGTTGGAGCTGATCAGCCCGGAGCTTTCACGGATCATCAACCTTCGTCCGATCCTCGGTCTGCGTTCGCCGGTACATACTCTGAGCCGGCTGATCAATCCGCTGGATGCTCCTTATCGGATCGACGGGGTGTTTCATCCCGCCTATGGCCCGATGCACCAGCAGACCGCTCAGTTACTGGGCCAAAGTAACAGCGTCACGATTCGCGGTGACGGAGGTGAAGCTGAGATTCGACCCGATGCCGACTGTACCCTGCAGTGGGTTAAACAGGGGGAATATGAAGACCAGGTATGGCCGCGCTTGTTAAGCAAGCGACTGACCCGCCCCGACAATCTAGACCCCAGCGATCTACTGAGTATCTGGAAGGGTGAGCAGAGCTGCGAATACGGCGAACACGCGGTTACCGAAACGCTGGCCGTGTGCTTAGTGCTGATGGGTAAGGCCGCTTCCATTGACGCTGCTCGAGAGCAGTCAGTGTCCCTATGGCAGCAGCGAAATCGACAGCGTTATGGTTAAGCCGTCCAGCTTAGCCTGATTGACCGCGGGCCCTGGATTGGATCAGCGGTCGGCAAGTACCTCGTCCAGGCGCTGAATCAGGGCCTGGTCGGTGTACTTGGGTGACAGAACAAAATAGATATCCCAGTCCTTGACGTTCTGAACACCAAGTCCATTAATCGGCGCCTGTCGCAGGGCGGTTTCAGCCGGACGCCGGTAGCCGAGCATATAATCCCCTTGCTGCTGCGACAGCATCTCAAAGGCCTGCAGGTGATCTTTAGCCATCTGCAATTTGATCTGATTGGCGGGGTCGCTGAGTTGACGGAATAGTCCACCATAGCCGTAGCCCCGAATGACAACCACCTTCTTACCACGCAGCTCTTCGATATTGGATACGGCGGGTTTATCGCCGATCCAGTAGCTGTTGAGTTGTAAATTGCCTACCGGGTTGATGCTGTAGCGGGCGCGCTCGAGCAACAAGGGATGCTGGATTAGCATCAGCAGGTCGGTCTCGCCGTTGATATTTCGTTCCAGTAACTTGCCGGTGGGGTCGAACCGCCCCTGCCAGCGGCAGCCCAGCTTAGCCATCACCCGGTCCAGCTCGTCAATCAGGATACCCTCGGCCGCCCCGGTTTCCGTTTCGCTATAGAACGGAGGAAATTCGAAGAACCCTACTCGAATGGGAGTGTCGCTACAGTCCGTTGCGCTGACCTGCAGGCTGTGTAGCCCCAGAAGTAAGAGGGCAAATATCGGTAGTCGATGCTTCATAGAACGAGACTGCTCTGTTCGTCCGTTGGTAGGCTGCCCTAGCAGACAGAACTGTTGGGCGCTCTGGTGTATCCGAGGGCGTTGAAACCCGCATGGAACACCTTGTCGGGCTATACTTGGGCAGCGCTCTTAGCCTTTGCTGGAGGCTATATGAGGTACTCCATACTGATACTGCTCGTAGGGGTCTGTTCGGCCCAAGCGTCGCAACCATTGGTCTGTGATGTTAAGGGAAGTGATGATCGTTTTCTACTCTATCCGGAGCAGCAAATATATCGTTCTAAAAGCTATGATGTTTATGCCCTGATGGGAGGGTTGACGCTGGCTACGGTATCGCGCCAATCGTTGAAATTCCTGCGCATCACTCAGTTGAGCCTGTTGCCTCAACCTGATCGATTACAGCTGTTCGAGGGGCAATGTCACCCTGCTTCCAATACCGACTGAAGTGGTTCAAAAGACCGCATTAGACTGAGGGTTTGTCCGAAACTCTGCTAGACTGCCGGCCGAATTTTGCAGGAGTCAATGATGTCGAAACGATTCGAAGTCGTCGATATTCAGCCCGGTTTTGTTGTCATCGATAAGTCCGCCGAGGTGAGCTTTCATTCAGAAGCGGAGCAGCCGGGTCTGGTAACGGAGGTCGAAACCCAGCTGGGGGTGGAGAAACTGTATCCCGTCCATCGACTGGATCGTATGACGTCAGGATTGTTGTTGTTGGCAACCAGTGCGGAGGCGGCCGAGCAGCTTAATCGGCAGTTCCGCCAGGGTACGGTTCAAAAGTACTATCTGGCGCTTTCGGACCGTAAGCCGAAAAAGAAGCAGGGGCTTATCAGCGGCGATATGGCCAAAGGACGTCGAGGCAGCTGGCGTTTGCTGAAATCGAAGCAAAATCCGGCAAGAACCCGGTTTTTCAGTGTCGGGCTCGGAGATGGCTTGCGACTCTATCTGCTGAAACCGTTGACCGGTAAAACACACCAGATACGTGTTGCATTGAAGAGTATCGGGGCACCTATTCTAGGGGATCGGCGTTACTACCCGTTAGATGCAAACCAGCAAACACTCCGGCCTGATCGTGGTTATCTGCACGCCTATGCCATCGGTTTTGAATTTGACGGTGAACATCACCGCTATCGGCTACTACCCCGGCAGGGAGGCTGGTTCCAGAGTGAGCTCGTTGTCGACCAGCTGCAACGGCTGGGTGACCCCGATCAGCTTGCCTGGCCAGATTGAGGCTCAGTGCCTGCTAAAGGGATTCATCAAGGATGGTGAAGGACAAGAAGGTCGTGAACAGCCCAAGGGTGATGATGAAGTGGGCTAGCGGGAAAAGTAGCATCAGGATACCGCAGGCGATCCACAGGGCGCGGACAATCTTCTTTTTGGCTCGGTAGCGGGGAGTTTTGGTCGCTGCACTTGATTCTGTCAGCAACCAGTTCCATCGGCCGGAACTCCAATCTAATCGCAGCACCTGCAGCAGCAGGTAGAGTCCTGTGGTCATGGTGCCCCCCTAGACTGATGTGGTGGTTATGGCTGTCGCTTGAGAAAACTATAGCACCGGGGTTGCGCGAGTGGTGCTGAAGCGAAGATCGGTTGCCTAAGGAGAGGAGAGTGCTGAAACGCTAAATCCTGTTAAGACAGAACTGCAGGCATCCCATAAACACAGGCGCCTCTGCTGTACTGTTATGCTGATACCGGGGCTCAGCGAGCCCCTTTGCCGAACAGTACCACTTCCATCGTTTCAATCAGTATCATGGTGTCGAGCAGGAAACTGAAGTTCTTGATGTAGTAGAGGTCGTACTGCAGCTTTTCCTGCGCATCTTCGGTTGATCCACCATAGGAGTAGCAGATCTGAGCCCAGCCGGTCAGGCCGGGTTTAACCATATGGCGATCGCCGTAATAGGGGATCTCTTCGGTCAGTTTTTCTACAAATTCGGGCCGCTCCGGGCGGGGGCCGACGAAACTCATATCACCGAGCAGGACATTGAGCAGCTGTGGCAGCTCATCGATTCGGTATTTGCGGATAAAAGCGCCGACTACGGTTACCCGATCATCATTCTTACGCGCCCATACGGCGCCATTGGATTCGGCATCGACCCGCATGCTGCGGAACTTGAATATCTGGAAGGGCTCACCATTCAGCCCGACGCGAGTCTGGGAGTAGAAGATTGGGGCTCGAGGGCCGCTTTCCAGCATGATCAGCAAGGTGGTGATCAGGGTTAAGGGCAGGGTGGCCACCAGCATGGCAATGCTGATACAGACATCAAAGAGTCGCTTGAAAGCCCGGATTACTGCGTCATTGGTTTTGTAACCCCGGGAGTAGATGATCCAGCTAGGGTTGAGCAGATTCAAAGGAATTTTACCGCACTCTTTCTCGATAAAGGTGGTGACATCGGTGACATAGGTCCCGCCGACACGGCAGCGATAGAGTTCGTCCATCGGCAGGGCGCCACGGCGTTGATCGGCGGCAATAACGATCTCGTCGATATGGTTTCTCTGGGCGTATTCACACAACCGATCCATATTCACATTACGCCGCTTGTCTTCCGGAATGGCGGTTTCAATCTGCGACATGGGGACGAACCCCAGCAGGTTAAAGCCACGTCTGTCGTTGGCGCGACGCAGGCGCTGTTCGATGATCTGGGCTTTCTCGCCGGCGCCAAGAACCAGGACCCGACGGCGGATAAAAGCGGTCTTGGCTAGTTTGCTGAAGCAGTAACGGATGAGGCAGACGATAAAGAACGACAGTACCAGCGAGATGATGATCGCCTTAGGGGCAATCTCGAGAAACGGAATAAAGTAGAAGAAGACCGCCTGGGCCACCGAGGCCAACGCAAAGCTGATAAAAATACGTGCCAGCTGTTCGTGGGGTTCGCCGCGCTGGCGTGCATGGTAAAGCCCCATGCCTGCCATCGACAGGGTTACCACCAACACGAAGGTGATACAGTCGGCGCAGAGCAGGTGGTCAAAAAAGCCGGTGTAGTTGGTTCCGGAGAAGTTGATCCCCAAGAAGAGGCAAGACAGCATCGCAACGGATTCGAATACCGCAAGTCCAAAATAAGTATGCTTTACAGAAGGCTTTCGAACCCTGGAAATGTTGGACATGCTCTCCTTTCCTTAACGCCAGATTCCCCTTTCTTGAGACAACGGGACAACAAGAAAAAAGCGATGATATTCGATGCAGCGATGGGAGTATAGCAGTGACAGTTGTCAATTTATTTTACAACTTGAAGTTTATGCCACATTTAATGCCATAAACCGCTAGAAACCGGCGACCTAACCAGAGTATGGCCGAATCAAGCAGGAACAGAGCTGATTTCAGGTTGAGCAAGTAACTTCATAATCAATGATTGATAGGGGTGGGTCCGCTCCTTTATGCTTGCGCCACCCAAGCTGGTGCATCACAAAAGATTGAATGAAGGTAGGAGTTGCTATGCAGGTGGAGCAGTTGTTAGAGCGCGCGCGGGCGTTGGAGCCGATTCAGTTTAGCGAGCTGATGGATGTGATAGAGCAATACTATGAGTTTACTCCAACCGCATTCCGTAACGGTGAGTTATCCAATTCGGAAGATCAGAATCAGGGTTCCTGCAAACTGCTGGCTTTTGCCCTACAGCACCAATTGAGCGTAGAGCAGACCCTGAATCTATTTGGAGATTATTATCATCAGGAAGTGCTGGGCGATCCGCAGGGTAGCGCCCATGGGAATATTCGGGCGTTTATGCGTAGTGGTTGGGAAGGTGTTAGCTTTGCTGCCGAGCCATTGCGGCTGCGTGCTTAGTCGATGATGTCGGCTTAATCTGGAGGCCCGCCGATCAAGCGGGCCTTTTTTGTTTGCAACGAATTAGGCTGCTCGATTCTGGCTCAGGAGCTGACGCAGGCTGTCCAAAGCTGCTGCAGCACAGACCGAAATGCTATCCTGAGGCTGCCCGATAGGCTGCTGCTGTTTCATCCAGCAGAAACGGGGTTGCTTGACCAGTCTGTAGCCTCTCTGTTGCAGCTTGTCAGCGCGTAGCTCCTCAATGGGTAACTCTCGCAACAGTTGCTGGTCAATGGCACGGTGATTTTGATCTTCGATCCGCAGTTCACCGGTTAACGCGAGCTGATAGCGGCTGTCCAGGGCATCAGCCTCCAAGATAACTTCGAACTGATGATCGGTATCGCTAGCCAGTAAACAGGCCAGTTGGATGGCCTCAATCTGGTCGTGTTGATGAAAAGGTTCGGTGGAGAAGAAGTAGCCATCGGTGGCCAGGGCGAAATCCGTCGCGTGTTGATGCGGCATCCTTAAAGCCTCGTTGTTGTTATTCTGGGTGTTATTTTGGGGCGCTACTCTACTGGATTAACCAGACGAATGCTAGGGCTATTGGTCTAGGTTGACGACCTCAATCAAGCCGTTGTTCTGCATCACCTGATAAACCTTACGTGCCCGCTTGGTCAGTTTGTGAATATCTCCCAAGCTGGGCTGTTCACCACGGTCGAGTCGGGTTTGCCACTCTTCAAGCTCCATGTCGATGAACTCCAATAGCTTTTTTGAACAGCCTTGGCAGGGGCCGCGACACAACTGCGCCTCGTCCATCTCAAACGGAAGCGCCTGGCGAATTTGCCCCAGCAAGAGTCGCATCGCGGTGTGACAATCCGGTTTCATGGACGATTGATGTTGTCTTCAGGAGGGGGCGGCAGTAACGATCTCAGCGTTACTGCCGCTGTTTGATCAGGAGGTGATGGGTTGGAGCTGTTCGGGCGCCACATCCTGATCCAGATAGGCCATTCCGAGAATGTTGAGGTATGCCATCCGATCGGCGCTGCGCAGGTCGATATCAGGGGCTGCGAGGCCGCAACGTTCATAAATCGCAGCCACGAAGGGGAGGTATTTTTCCCCTTCGATCAGCAGCAGGCTGGCGGCGCCGACGTCGGGTCTAACTTTGGCGTTAATCTCGTCCGGTAGATTGATCGCGATCACCACCGGTTGTTCTTCCCCTTCGAAACGGACACTGCGGTCGCGAACGGTGCGTTCCGCCCAGTAGTAGGCCAGCTCTTTGCTTTGGGTCAGGAAAACCGGTTCGATCGATTCGGTGTAGCTATTACCAATGGTGGCCATGGTCTGCTTGGCGGCTTGTTTCATGGCTTGGTCACCGGAGCGCTTCAGGCCGTTTTCAACAATCGAGTCGACCAGGGCCGATGAGGTGCCGTGATACCAAACCTGGCCGGTAGCGAATCCGCTCTGGCTTAGAATCTGTTCAGCATCCTGAAGGTGTTCGGGGGTCTGGGTCATGAAAATTCTCACAATTGAATCTAGGTGTGCGCCACGCTGATGTGGCGACGTAGGCTATGGAGAGAATGGTAATAAAAAAAAGCCCCGCGGTTAAGCGGGGCTAAAGAGGGTTATCTCTGTTTGGGCAGGCCGGGGTAAGCCCGCCCGAGATTCAGTGCTTAGCTGAACTGGTTGGAAGTGTTCTTCGCACCACCAGCCTTCAGCGCGTTCTCACCCGCGTAGTACTCTTTGTGATCGTCACCGATGTCGGAACCAGACATGTTCTGGTGCTTAACACAGGCGATACCCTGACGGATTTCCTTACGCTGTACGCCGGCAACGTAGCCCAGCATACCTGCTTCACCGAAGTACTCTTTGGCCAGGTTATCAACAGACAGTGCAGTCGTGTGGTAAGTCGGCAGAGTGATCAGGTGGTGGAATACGTTCGCTTCACGAGAAGTGTCAGCCTGGAAAGTCTTAACGCGAGCATCAGCTTCGGCAGACAGTTCAGAGTCGTCGTACTCGGCGCTCATCAGGTTGTTACGGTCGTAGGCAGAAACATCCTTACCAGCTTCAACCCAAGCGTCATACGCCTGCTGACGGAAGTTCAGAGTCCAGTTGAATGACGGAGAGTTGTTGTAAACCAGCTTCGCATCCGGGTGTACCTTGCGAACTTCGTCCATCATGTCCTTGATTTCGTGAACAGTCGGAACAGCGGTCTCGATCCACAGCAGGTCAGCACCGGCATTGATCGCTTCGATACAGTCGAACACGCAACGCTCGTGGCCAGTGCCCTGACGGAATTGGTACAGACCGGAAGGCAGACGCTTCGGACGAACCAGCTTGCCGTCGCGGCTGATCAGTACGTCGCCTTCAGCGGTATCTTCAGGCTTAACTTCTTCGCAGTCCAGGTAAGAGTTGTAGACGTCGCCTTGATCGCCCGGCTCTTTAACTACTGCGATCTCTTTGGTCAGACCAGCACCTTCGGAGTCGGTACGGGCAACGATAACACCGTCATCAACACCCAGCTCCAGGAAAGCGTAACGCAGGGCGCGCAGCTTGGCGTGGAAGTCGGCGTGAGGAACGGTAACTTTACCGTCCTGGTGACCACACTGCTTCTCGTCAGCAACCTGGTTTTCGATCTGCAGAGCACAAGCACCCGCTTCGATCATCTGCTTGGCCATCAGGTAGGTCGCTTCAGCGTTACCGAAACCGGCATCGATGTCAGCTACGATCGGCACAACATGAGTCTCGTGATTGTCGATCTGAGCCTGAACTTCTGCTTCTTTGGCAGCGTCGCCAGCTTCGCGAGCCTTGTCCAGTTCGCGGAACAGCAGGCCCAGTTCACGGGCGTCAGCCTGACGCAGGAAGGTGTACAGTTCTTTTACCAGGCCAGCGACCGTGGTCTTCTCGTGCATGGACTGATCCGGCAGCGGGCCGAATTCAGAGCGCAGCGCCGCAACCATCCAACCAGACAGGTACAGGTACTTACGCTCAGTAGTGCCGAAGTGCTTCTTGATGGAGATCAGCTTCTGCTGACCAACAAAACCGTGCCAGCAACCCAGTGACTGGGTGTACTTGGTCTTGTCTTTGTCGAACTCAGCCATGTCGCGACGCATGATGCCAGCGGTGTACTTGGCAATATCAAGGCCGGTCTTGAACTTGTTCTGCGCACGCATACGGGCTGCGGATTCAGGGCTGATTGCATCCCAAGGGCTGCCGTTGGTGTCGCACAGGGCGGCGATGGATTCGATGTCTTTGCTCAGTGATGACATGGTCTCTCCTCACTTGCGTTATTGTCGCATCAGTTCATGTTTTAAGTTGTGCACTACTGTGTAGAGCTGAGTTGACTATAACCCTGGGATTTTCATCATTGAAATTTATATTGCATATGCTTGCTATTCTTTTTGTGAATGGTTGTGTCGGTTCGTGAGGAGTTGTGACTGCCCGGTGTCGGTTTGGTGATAGAAAAGGAGGTAGTTGGCGGCTAAATAATTTATCCTGTTTATCACCCTTATAGTGGGTATCCATTTGCTGAATAGAACTGAGTTGCCATGAATCTCGACCGTATCGATCTGAACCTGCTTGTTTATCTTGATGTGCTGCTGCGTGAACGCAGTGTCACCAATGCGGCGAATCAACTCGGGTTAAGTCAGCCGGCCATGAGTAATGGATTGCGACGGCTGCGTGACTTGCTGGGGGATCCGCTGCTGGTTCGTACCAGTGATGGTATGACTCCCACCGAAAGGGCTAATGAACTTCAGCCGCTGGTTCGTGAGGCCTTGGCCCAATTAGAAAAGGCGTTACAACCCAAGCAGCCGTTCGATGCCGGTCAGACCGAGCGGGTATTTCGGATCATGGCCAGCGATTACGCCGAAGCGACATTGTTTCCGGCGGTGCTGAAGCGGATTCGTGATGTCGCGCCAGGGGTCGTGCTGGATATCATGACCCCCAGTGATGTCAGCTTCCTGGACGTAGAGCAGGGCAAGGTCGATATGGTGATCAACCGTTTTGATGCGATGCCCCAATCCTTTCATCAGAAAACCATCTGGCATGATGGCTTTTCCTGTGTGCTGAGCAGCAATAATCCGATCTGCGATCAGTTCGATCTCGACCACTATATAGAAGCTAACCATATCTGGGTCAGTAAGACCGGTTTCGGTGCCGGCGTGGGGATCAACCCGCAGGATGTTCAGCGCCTAGGCTGGGTGGATGGCGCCCTGAATAAGCTGGACAAGAAACGTAATATCACCGTCTTTACCCGCCATTATCAGACCGCGATGCTGTTGGCCGAGCAGGAAGATCTGGTGGTTACGCTTCCTACGCGCGCGGCAAACTTGCGCCAGCATTCCAAGGGGATGGTTATCAAGACGCCGCCATTCCCGATTCCGGAGATCGAGTTAAAGATGGCCTGGAGTCCGCTGCTGCAGCACAACCCCGGCCATCAATGGTTGCGCAATGTGATCAGCGAGGCGGCGGAATCGGTACCCGAGGTGGTTTAACCCATTCGTACCGATTCTGAGTCGAGCCGATGGTACTGCTTTGGTATTCATCTGGTAAATACCGGGGATTATTTTGATAATCTAGGGAAATTGTTGCGCCCGCTTTACAATCGGGCGATAACGATTGGCCCATGCGCCACCGAATTGAACTTCGGGCGCGTCGAGCCAAATTATATAACCCACTGAACCTTAGAGGGATTCCTATGACCACGCGCACCCAAGTAGGTGGACTTCAGATAGCAACCGTTCTGCATGACCTGATTGCCGACAAGGTAGCGCCGGGGACCGGTGTTGAGCCGCAGGCGTTCTGGACCGCTTTCGAGGAAATCCTTACCGACCTGGCGCCGAAGAATCGAGCTTTGTTGGCGAAGCGCGATCAGCTGCAGGAGCAGATCGACGACTGGCACCGCAATCAAAATAATGGCCAAGGGGGCGCCGGTGATTTTGCCGATTACAAGGCGTTTTTGCAGCATATCGGCTACCTGGTTCCGGAAGGCCCCGATTTTGAAATCAGTACCGAAGGTGTCGAGCCGGAGATCGCCAACCAGGCCGGTCCTCAGTTGGTGGTGCCGATCATGAACGCCCGCTTTGCCCTGAACGCGGCCAATGCGCGCTGGGGTAGCCTGTACGATGCCCTCTACGGCACCGACATCCTGCCCGAAACCGATGGCGCCGAGAAAACCGCGCAATTCAACCCGGTACGTGGTGCCAAAGTTGTTGAGTATGCCCGTGGCGTGTTGAACCAAGCCGCGCCGCTCAGCGTTGGCGACCACAGCCAGTCCAGTGGTTATGCGATTGTTGATGGTCAGCTGCAGGTCACCCTGAAAGGCGGCGAGCAGAGCGCGCTCAGCGATCCGTCTCAGCTGGTGGGCTATCAAGGTGAAGCCGCCAACCCGACCGCAATTCTGCTGGTACACAACAATCTGCATATCGAGATCCAGATCGATCGTGAGCATCCGATCGGTAAGACCGATGCCGCCGGTGTTAAGGATCTGGTTCTGGAATCCGCCCTGACCACTATCATGGACTGCGAAGATTCCGTCGCTGCAGTGGATGCTGATGATAAAGTTCTGGCTTACAGCAACTGGCTGGGCTTGATGCGCGGTGATCTGGAAGAGGTGATGGAGAAGGGGGGTAAGACCATTACTCGCCGTCTCAACGATGATCGTCGCTACACCACCACCGATGGTTCCGAGCTGGTGCTCAAGGGCCGTTCGATGCTGTTTATTCGCAACGTTGGCCACCTGATGACCAACCCGGCAATCATCGACAAAGACGGTAACGAGGTGCCGGAAGGCATCATGGACGGTTTGGTTACCGCCCTGATCGCGATGCAGGACCTGAACGGCAACGGCCAGCTCAACGGTAACAATATTCGTAACTCCAACGCGGGCAGCATCAATATCGTTAAGCCGAAGATGCACGGACCGGAAGAGGTTGCGTTTACCAATGAACTGTTCGGTCGTATCGAAGATGCGCTTGGCCTGCCTCGTTTCACCATGAAGGTTGGCATCATGGACGAAGAGCGTCGTACTTCGGTCAACCTGAAAGAGTGTATCCGTGCCGCCAAGGATCGTGTTGTGTTCATTAACACCGGTTTCCTTGATCGCACCGGTGACGAGATCCATACCAGCATGGAAGCCGGCGCTTTCGCGCCCAAGGGTGATCTGAAGACCCTACCGTGGATCCTGGCCTACGAAGATCAGAACGTGGATATCGGTTTGGCTTGCGGCCTGCCGGGTAAAGCCCAGATCGGTAAGGGCATGTGGCCGGTACCGGACAACATGGCCGACATGATGGAAGCCAAGATCGGTCATCCGATGGCCGGTGCCAACACCGCCTGGGTTCCGTCCCCGACCGCCGCTACTCTGCACGCGCTGCACTACCACAAGGTCAGCGTGCCGAGCCGTCAGCAGGAGCTGCGCAGCCGCGCTCGCGCCAATGTAGACGATATCCTGACAATTCCGCTGTTGGGCGATCGTCAGCTCAGCGCCGACGAGATCCAGAAGGAGCTCGACAACAACGCCCAGGGTATTCTCGGTTATGTGGTTCGTTGGGTCGACAGCGGTGTTGGTTGCTCCAAGGTACCGGATATCAACGATGTAGGCCTGATGGAAGACCGTGCCACCCTGCGGATCTCCAGCCAGCATATCGCCAACTGGTTGCGTCACGGCATCTGCACCGAAGAGCAGGTGATGGCAACGCTGAAGAAGATGGCCGCCGTGGTTGATCAGCAAAATGCTGCCGATCCTACCTACCGAGCCATGGCGCCTAACTTCGACGGTATCGCGTTTGAAGCGGCTTGTGACCTGGTGTTGAAGGGATGCGAGCAGCCCAGCGGCTACACCGAACCGCTACTGCATGCCCACCGTCAGGCGGTTAAGGCCCAGTAACCATTAACCCGTTGGGTTAATAAAACGGGTTAGACAAAGAAAGAGAGCCTTTGGGCTCTCTTTTTTGTTGGTTTCGTCAGGGGCGCTTGGGGGTGCTGGCTATGAATCAACGCCATCCGTGCCGGGCAGGCAGCGGCAGTAAAGCAGCTCCAGTTTGGCCAAGCAGGCAAAAACCATCAGACCGGTGCCGAAGGTGAAAGCGCTGAATGCCTCGACACCGCCAGGCAGATAGTGGTTTCCCGACAGTCGAAACAACCCGGCCAGCGCACAGATCAAAACGCCCAGAATGGCGGCGCCGTTGCCACTGAGCAATAGCAGTCGAGCCATGGTTCTCTCCTTTGATAATGGCTAAAAACCCAAGCCTAGCTCAAGGTATTGATTTTAGCCGTTTCCGACCCCTCGCTGACTTTGAGTAGCGGGCGTTTTTCGGTACTATCGGGCTACCATTTTTTGCGATGCGCAATAGCAACTCAGTGAGGAACTACCGTGGAAGCACGTCCTGCCGTCAAACCCCAAAACCCTAATTTCTCATCCGGTCCCTGCAGTAAACGTCCCGGTTACTCGGTGGCGCAACTGGATACCGCTACCTTGGGTCGTTCACACCGTTCTTCGTTGGGTAAAGCTGCACTGCAACAGGCGATCAACGATACCGCTGAACTGCTCGGCCTGCCCGAGGGCTACCGGGTCGGTATCGTACCGGCATCAGACACCGGCGCGGTGGAGATGGCGCTGTGGAGCTTGCTGGGTGCCCGCCCGATTGATGTCTGCTCTTGGGAATCTTTCGGCGCAGGTTGGCATGGTGATATCACCAAGCAGTTGAAGCTGGAGGTCAACCATATCAGCGCCGACTACGGTCTGTTGCCGGACCTGAGCCAGACCAACCCCGATCACGATATCGTTTTCACCTGGAATGGCACCACCTCCGGCGTCAAGGTCGACAACGCCGATTGGATCAGTGATGAGCGTCAGGGCTTGACCCTCTGTGATGCGACCTCTGCCGTGTTTGCGATGGAGATGCCCTGGGAAAAACTCGATGTGGTCACCTTCAGCTGGCAGAAAGTACTGGGCGGCGAAGGCGCACACGGGATGCTGATCCTGAGCCCGCGCGCAGTCGAGCGACTGGAGAGCTATACCCCGGCATGGCCGCTGCCGAAGATCTTCCGTATGACTAAGGGCGGTAAACTGATCGAAGGTATCTTTAAAGGGGCCACGATCAACACCCCGTCGATGCTAGCCGTGGCCGATTACCAGGATGCGTTGAATTGGGTTCGTGAGATCGGCGGCGTCGACCAAGCGATCCAGATCAGCAACGCCAGCCTGAAGGCGATCGAAGCCTTTGTCGACAGTCGTGACTGGATTCAATTCCTGGCCCAGAATCCGGCTCAGCGTTCCAACACCAGTGTCTGCTTGACCTTGGATCTGAGCGATGAGCAGGTCAAGGCGTTGGTCAAGTTGCTCGACTCCGAAGGGGTCGCTTACGATATCGGTGCTTACCGGGATGCACCTGCCGGTCTGCGGCTCTGGTGCGGAGCCACGGTAAACACCGCCGATGTTGAAGCCTTGCTGCCCTGGCTTGAGTGGGGTTACCACCAAGTCAAGAACAGCTAAACCATGATTTTAAACGGCCCGCTTCAGGGCCGTTTTGCTTTCTGCCCTATAAGGCCAGCGAGTTCGAACAATAATAACGATATCCAATACATAATTATTCCAAATAAGGCCCACTATGTATCAAATTCGCACATACAACAGTATTTCTGTCAAAGGTCTGGATCGCTTCCCTCGCGATAGTTACGAAATTGCCAGTGAACTGCCGAATCCGGATGCCTTCTTGCTTCGTTCCCAGAAGCTGCACGACGTTGAATTTCCAGAGACTCTCAAAGCGATCGCCCGCGCCGGCGCCGGGGTCAATAATGTTCCATTGGCCCGCTGCACCGAGCAGGGTATCGTGGTGTTCAATGCCCCCGGAGCCAATGCCAATGCGGTGAAGGAGTTGGTCCTGGCGGGGCTGCTGCTGGGTTCGCGGGATATCTACCAGGGAATGCGCTTTGTCGACGAGCTGGAACCGCAGGAAGGACTCGATCCGCTGCTGGAGAAAGAGAAGAAGCGCTTTGCCGGCTCAGAGCTGCGCGGCAAGACCCTGGGTGTGGTCGGGCTGGGTAATATCGGTTCGCTGGTGGCCAATATGGGATTGGATCTTGGGATGCAGGTCTGCGGTTATGATCCGGCGATTTCGGTCGAAGCAGCGTGGCGTTTGTCGAGCCGGGTCCAGAAAATGGACAACCTCAACAGCCTGTTTGCCAAGTGTGACTACATCAGCCTGCACCTGCCGGCAATTGAAGCAACTAAGGGGCTGATTAACGAGTCTCTGCTGGCCGGAGCAAAGCCCAACGCGGTGTTGCTGAATTTCGCCCGTGGTGAGATCGTCGATAAACAGGCGATACTGGATGCGCTGAATGAAGAGCGCTTGCATCGCTATGTCTGTGACTTCCCGGCCAATGAAACTCTCGGTCATCCGAAGATGCTGCAGATGCCCCATATCGGCGCCAGCACCGCCGAGGCGGAGGAGAACTGTGCCATCATGGTGGCCGATCAGCTGATCGATTTTCTCGAGAACGGCAATATCCGCAACTCGGTCAATTTCCCCCCGATCGAACTGGCGCGGACCACTCCGGTACGTTTGACGATCACTAACCGTAATGTCCCTAAGGTGTTGGGTCAGATCACCGCCATCATCGCCGAGTACAACCTCAACATCGTCGATATGTTGAACAAGAGTCGTGATGAGTTGGCTTATAACATCATCGACCTGGAAGAGGTGCCCTGTCAGGCCTCGATCGATGCGCTAAGCGCTATCGAGGAGGTGATTAACTTACGCATGATCAGCCACTGATTGATCGTTTACGCGAGTTAGTAAGGGGCGGCAGACAAGCCGCCCTTGTTGTTGGTTCGGCCTAAGCTGGCCTCTGAATCGGACCGAGACCGGCTTGTATTCAGACAGAGGTGATATTCCCGGCTTCCTGCGGCTGAAACTTTTTCAGTTGCATCGCTGCTCAAACGGGTGCTCGTTCGAACGCCCGTTTGACAATCGGGCGGGGCCCGGGCTTGGGAGCTGTATTAAAGTGGGCGCTTCAGGCTGATGATCTCGCCGCATCCCATATACTCCGACGCACCCAGTCGAGCCACCGGATCGAGCTGTGCGGTATCGACCTTCAAGCGTCCCTTGGCATCTCTGGTTGCGACCTGATCGTCGATGTAGATCTGTTTAATTTCACCAAAGATCAGCGACTGTGCGCTGTTGCCGATCTCGTCAACCCGGTACAGCTCGCAACCGAAGGCGACCCGGCTGCCCTTGAGCCTGGGCAGAGGGAATCCGTCGAAGGGAACGGTTTCCAGATTTAATTCATCAACTTCAGAAATCTCAGCCGGCAGGGTCATCGAACTCTGGTTCATTACTTCGAGTTGTTCGGCGCTGGTGATATGGACCACGAAGCGCTGGCGTTGCTCAATATTGACGCGAGTATCCTTGTGGCTGCCGTCGGGCTTTTTCCCCACCGAGATCATCAACAGCGGCGGATCGCTGCAAACAGCACTGAAATAGGAGAAGGGGGCCAGATTGAATTTGCCGTTGGCATGCTCCGACATTACCCAGGCGATAGGGCGCGGAACCAGAGTCTGGATCATATTGAAATAAACCTGGCTCGGGTTCAGTTCGGCGAGATCGATGTACATATCAAAGAGTCCGTATTGAAAAATTTTCCTGCAGTCCGGCAATCCTGCCAGACCTGAAAATTCGCCGCTAGGGCAGCTGCTATGCTTTAGGGCAGCGTGTCAGATCGTTGCGGTTGTGTCTATCCAAGAGCCTTAATTACGGTGCTTGCAGTCCCGTGAAGAGGTAGAGCTCATTTTACGTGAGGTTAGAGCGTGGAGTTCTCCGAAGTTTATCTGGGTCAAAAGATGGGGGCCTTGAAAGAGGTCATTCTGCAGCCGAAGCCAGACGGTTGGATCATGCTGCTACGTGACGAAGACGATGGCTTGCTGCCCTTAACCTGGGGCGGAAGGGCCTGCCTGTTTGACAGCCTTGGGCCGGCCGCCGAGCTGGCCCATCTGATCGGATTCGACAACGTTCGGGTACAGCGTCACTGATACCCGCTCCCCATCTTGTTCAACTACTCCAAGTTGGTTTGCGTTTGGCTAAAAAGGCATCGATTCCTTCGATCGCATCCTGGTGTTGCAGGTTACAGCTCATTACCTGGGAGCAGTCCTCATAAGCGTTAGCCAGGGGCTGGTTCAGCTGGCGGTAGAAAGCTTGCTTGCCGGTCTGAACGCAATAACCCGACTTTGCCGCGATGCTCTGAGCCAGTTCGGCAACGGTGGCTTGTAGCTGTTCGGCTTCGACAACCCGATTGATCAGGCCGATCTGGTGAGCCCGTTCGGCATCGATCATCTCCCCGGTCAGCAGCATCTCCATCGCATGCTTGGGTGCCAGCGATCGTGTTAGCGCAACCATCGGGGTCGAACAGAACAGGCCGATGTTGACCCCGGGGGTGGCAAAGCGGGCGCTATCTTCGGCGACAGCGAGATCGCAGCTGGCGACCAGTTGGCAGCCGGCCGCCGTGGCAATCCCGTGTACCTGGGCGATTACCGGTTGCGGTAGGTTGACCAAGGTCTGCATCAGGGTGGCGCAGCGCTCAAAAGTGCGTTGCTGCCGTTGCTTGTCCTGATCCTGTGTCAGCTGTTTAAGGTCATGGCCGGCGCAAAACCCCCGTCCGGCCCCCCGGATAACCACTACCTTAGCCTGCGGCTGCTGTGCCAGTCGCTGGAGTTGGTGGGTCAGTTGATCCATCAGCTCGTCCGACAAAGCGTTATAGGCTTGGCCCCGTTCCATCGTTATCCAGGCAACCCCTTGCTCAACCTTGAGGCTGACTAAGGGCTTGGTGCTGCTATCGAACATTGATCTTCTCCTCGGCAACTTGGTGCTGCGGTTGTTATTTTTTGCTCGAGTATACTGCGGCGTATGGAGACTGCTAACGCGACCAATGACTAACGTGGGATCCCCGTCCTGTATGGGCTGTCGTGATATGGTGATCAATCTTTGCTGAGAAAAAAGTAACAAAAGACGTTTTTTGTGTTCATAGATTTATAGGTTCGGGCTAATTGACATATGTAAATTTAGAGAATATGTTGCAATGAAACAATTACTTGCGCTAGGCCGAAGCTGAGCTATCTTATTCTTTACTGTTTTAGTCGGTTACTAACAGGCAGAATTGAATAAAGCAGTATCCCTGCTAGTGAGATGGAAGGAATTAGCTATGGTTGTTGATGAAGCGGTTACCGAAAACTTAGAGCAGTCGGCTGAGACTGCTGGTAGTCGGGGTTCGGGTTCTAAATTGAACAACCGTGACTGGGCAGCAGATGATAAGGGCAGTCCGGATGCAACCCAGCTGTACCTCAATGAGATAGGTGCAGCCAAGTTATTGACCGCCGAAGAGGAGGTCTACTTCTCACGCCGTTTCCATGCCGGCGATATGGCGGCCAAACAGCGTATGATTGAGAGCAATCTACGGCTGGTGGTCAAGATTGCCCGGCGCTACCTGCATCGTGGTCTGTCGATGCTGGATCTGATCGAAGAGGGTAATCTAGGCCTGATTCGAGCGGTAGAAAAATTCGACCCCGATCGGGGTTTCCGTTTCTCCACCTATGCCACCTGGTGGATTCGTCAGAACATCGAACGCGGGATCATGAATCAAACCCGTACGATTCGGCTGCCGGTCCATGTCACCAAAGAGCTCAACACCTACCTCAAGGCCGAACGGGAACTGGCCCAAGAGCTGGACCATGATCCGAGCTGCGAAGCGATCGCAGCCAAGGTCAATAAGCCGCTGGAGAAGGTCAAGCGGATGATGGAGCTTAAGGACAGTACCACCTCCATCGATACGATGGTCGGCAACGACAAGAAAACCCCGTTGCAGGAGATCATTGCCGATACCCAGTCCGAGAGTCCCGAACAGTGGTTGCAGAACACCAATCTATTTGGCCGTCTCGATGACTGGCTGCAGGAGCTGCCGGGCAAGCACCGTGAGATTCTGCAACGACGCTTTGGCCTGAATGGCTACGAGCTCTGCACCCTAGAGCAGGTCGGTGCCGAAGTAGGGCTGACCCGCGAACGGGTCCGACAGATTCAAATCGAAGCCCTCAAAATGCTGCGTGAAACCATGGAAAAGAACGGTTTGTGCAGCCAGGATTTGATGCAGTAAACTGCAAAACGCCCCTTAATCCCATCTACCGGCGGCCTTGAGCCGCCGGTTTTTTATGTATGACGAACAGTGACAGGGATCGTGCTTGGCCGGCGTGACCTGAGTGCTGCAACGCAGTAGGAATAAGCGATGAAAGTTGACCAGATCAACGGCTTCTTGGCTGAAGCCTTCCCCTACGCTGACTTTAAGGTGGAATCTGTAGGCGATAAACGCGCAGTCATCCGCCAACCGATCTCGGCCCAGCACCTTCGACCAGGCGGCACCGTATCAGGCCCAACCATGATGATGGTCGTGGACGTGGCGCTCTATACCGCAATTCTGGGCGAGTTGGGTAAGGTCGAGATGGCGGTCACCACCAACTTGAATATTAACTTCCTGCGTAAACCGGTGGCCGATAAAGATATTATTGGTGAGTGTCGGCTACATAAGGTGGGACGCACGCTGGTGGTGGGCGAAGTGAGTATCTTCTCGGATGGCTCAGAAGAGCCAGTTGCCCATGCGGTCGGGACTTACGCACTACCTGCGGGCTAGAGTGTTAGCTAGATTCAACGTTTCCTTTTGGATGGAGAGCAGCGCATGACGGATCGACTCAACAAGGCAGCCATCTCTGAACAGGTCATCATCATTACCGGTGCTTCCCGGGGTATCGGCGCGGCCTGTGCTCGATTGATTGCCGATCGAGGCTACCGAGTCGTAGTCAACTATCGCCAGCAAGCTGACAAGGCCTTACAGCTGGTAGATCAGATTATCCATAGGGGTGGGCAGGCTAAGGCAATCTGCGCCGATGTGGCCAACGAAGCCGAGGTTGAAACCCTGTTTCAACAAGCCGATCAGTTTGGCAAGTTGTATGGACTGGTGAATAACGCCGGTATCCTGGACCGTCAAGCTCGGTTGGATGAGTTAGATGCGGCGCGTCTACAGCGACTGTTTCAAGTCAACGTTGTCGGTAGCTTTTTGTGTGCCAAGCAAGCGGTAAAGCGGATGTCGACTCGCTATGGAGGAGAGGGCGGCGCTATCGTTAACCTCTCTTCGGTGGCCGCACGTCTGGGCGCCCCTGGTGAGTATATCGATTACGCGGCAACCAAGGGGGCGATCGATACGATGACTCTGGGGCTGTCGAAAGAGGTGGCGGCCGAAGGTATCCGCGTCAATGCGGTGCGTCCAGGCATCATCTACACCGATATCCATGCCGATGGTGGCGAACCGGGTCGGGTCGATCGGTTA
Source organism: Motiliproteus coralliicola (assembly GCF_003345655.1). GTDB lineage: Bacteria > Pseudomonadota > Gammaproteobacteria > Pseudomonadales > Balneatricaceae > Motiliproteus > Motiliproteus coralliicola. Next base: position 1,061,583 of record NZ_QQOH01000001.1, on the reverse strand, counting down.
GGTCCTAGCCTGCCTATGCAGCGGGGAGGTCGGCCCGAAGAGGTCGCCGAAGCGGTGTTATGGTTGCTGTCGGAGCAGGCTTCCTATATAACCGGCAACTTTATTGACGCGGCCGGTGGTCGCTAGCCATAACTGATAAGAATTTAGGAGAGCATCATGTCCTGGAAGGTATACCTGTCCGGTGAGATCCACACCGATTGGCGCGAGCAGATCATCAAAGCGGCCGGTGCGGCTGGACTGCCGATCGAATTCAGCTCGGCGGTAACCGATCATGGTGCCAGCGATGCCGCCGGCGATGTGCTGGGTGAAGAGCAGAACGGTTTCTGGCGTGATCACAAGTCGGCCAAGGTTAATGCGATCCGTACCAAGACCCAGCTGGAGCAGTGTGATCTGGCGGTGGTTCGTTTCGGTGACAAGTACAAGCAGTGGAATGCGGCCTTTGATGCCGGCTTCTGCGCGGCGCTGGGCAAGCCCTATATCACGCTGCATAGCGAAGATATCATCCACCCGCTGAAAGAGGTCGACGGGGCGGCGATGGCTTGGGCTCAAACCCCGGAGCAGGTCGTCCAGGTACTGAAGTATATCTGTCGAGAGAAGTAATAGATTTTGGCCCTGTCATAGGGCGAAGACAAAAAAGGCCGGCAATCGCCGGCCTTTTTATTGGGCTTGTCAGATTAGATGCACTGCTGCTGCCGCAATGCGGCAATCTGCTCGTCGCTGTAACCCAGCTCCTGCAGGGTCTGCTCGGTGGCATCCCCAAGCTTCGGTGGCGCCTGGTCGGTGCTGACCGGGGTGCGGGAGAAGCGGATCGGATTGTTGACCAGGTTCAAGTTGTCGTTATCCGGGTGCTGCAGGGTCTGTTTCATGCCGCGGGCTAGCAACTGGGGATCTTCGAACAGTTGGTCGATCCGGTTGATCGGACCGCAGGGTACGCTACGCGCTTCCAGACCATCGAGCCAGTACTGGCTGGTTTGGGTGGCGATCAGTTCGGCAATCGCCGCACATAGCGGTTCGCGATTCTCGACCCGGGCACGGTTGGTGGCGTACAGCGGATCATCGGCCCAGTTCTGATCGGCCAGCTCGCAGAAGGCCCGGAACTGGGAGTCGTTGCCGACCGCCAGGATGATATGACCATCCCTGGTGGCAAATGCCTGGTAGGGAACGATATTCGGGTGTGCATTGCCGAGTCGTTGCGGCACTTTGCCGCCGACCAGGTAGTTGGTGGCCTGGTTGGCCAGCACAGCCGCCTGAACGTCGAACAGTGCCAGATCGATATGCTGACCCAGTCCGGAGCGCTGACGCTCAAGCAGGGCACCCTGGACCGCAATGGTGGCGTACAGGCCGGTGAACAGATCGGTAACCGCGACACCGACTTTGACCGGACCGCCGCCGGGCTTTTCGTCGGGCTCGCCGGTGATGCTCATCAGACCGCCCATTCCCTGGATCATGAAGTCGTAGCCGGCACGGTGCGCGTAAGGACCGTCCTGGCCAAAACCGGTGATCGAGCAGTAAACCAGCTTCGGGTTGACCGCTTTGAGGCTGTCGTAGTCCAGACCGTACTTTTTCAGTCCGCCGACCTTGTAGTTCTCCAGCAGCACGTCGGAACGTGCGGCAAGGTCGCGGATGATCTTCTGTCCGGCTTCCGTGGTGATGTCGACGGTGACCGAGCGTTTACCGCGGTTGGCCGCCATGTAGTAGGCGGCTTCGGCGGTGTCGTTGCCGTCAGCATCCTTGAGATAGGGAGGGCCCCAGTGGCGCGTATCGTCGCCACATCCGGGGCGTTCGATCTTGATCACCTCGGCACCCAGATCGGCCAGGCTCTGACCTGCCCAAGGGCCAGCCAAAATCCGGCTCATGTCCAGTACGCGAATGCCTTGAAGTGGTGCGTTCATGGTAACCCTCACACAGAATGGATAAAAAAACCGGATGCTGAGACAGCATCCGGCGTAAGAGCAGGCGCTTAGAAGAATGCCTGCAGACCTGTCTGGGCACGACCCAGAATCAGTGCATGGATATCCTGGGTTCCTTCGTAGGTGTTGACCACCTCCAGGTTAACCATGTGACGCATGACCGGGAATTCATCGGAGATGCCGTTGCCGCCGTGCATGTCACGGGCTTCACGGGCGATCTCCAACGCTTTAACACAGTTGTTGCGCTTCATCATCGAGATCAGTTCAGGTGCCAGTTTGCCTTCGTCTTTCAGGCGGGCGGCGCGCAGACTGCCCTGCAGACCCAGGCTGATGTCGGTTTGCATGATTGCCAGCTTCTTCTGGATCAGCTGGTTCTGAGCCAGCGGACGACCGAACTGCTTGCGCTCCAGGGTGTAGTTCAGGGCGGAGTGCCAGCAGGCTTCGGCAGCACCCAGTGCACCCCAGGAGATACCCAGACGGGCGCTGTTCAGGCAGCCGAACGGACCTTTCAGGCCTTCAACGTTGGGCAGCAGGTTCTCTTCCGGAACGAACACTTCGTCCATCACGATCTCACCGGTGATGGAGCTGCGCAGTGCCAGCTTGCCTTCGATCTTCGGCGCGCTCAGACCCGGCATGCCTTTCTCGAGGATAAAGCCGCGGATCTTACCGTCGTCGGTCTTGCCCCAGACGATGAAGACATCGGCGATCGGGGAGTTGGTGATCCACATCTTGGCACCGCTGAGCTTGTAACCGCCGTCAACGCTACGGGCACGGGTCACCATGGAACCGGGGTCAGAGCCGTGGTCAGGCTCGGTCAGACCAAAGCAACCGATCCACTCACCGGTAGCCAGCTTCGGCAGGTACTTCTGCTTCTGCTCTTCGGAGCCGTAAGCGTAGATCGGGAACATTACCAGGCTGGACTGAACGCTCATCATCGAGCGGTAGCCGGAGTCGACACGCTCAACTTCGCGGGCGATCAGGCCGTAGCCGACGTAGTTGATGCCGGGGCAGCCATAGCCTTCCAGTTGCGGACCCAGCAGACCCATTTCACCCATCTCACGGAAGATGGCCGGATCGGTGTGCTCGTTCTGGAACGCTTCACGAACACGCGGCTGCAGTTGCTCCTGACAGTAAGCACGTGCGGCATCACGGATCATCCGCTCTTCTTCGGTCAGTTGATCTTCGAACAGAAACGGGTCTTCCCAGTTGAATTTGGCCCAGCTCGGTTGTGAGGACATGTTGGCTTCCTGTGTTGGGATGTTTGATTGATGTAACAAAAGGTATCACTTGTTTTTCGATAAAAATAATATATGTTTTATATCCAGTGAATATTTGTTGATTATGGATTTGCGCCATGGACAAACGTCAGTTACAGATCTTCCAGACCGTGGCCCGCTGCGGCGGTTTCACCAAGGCATCGAAATCGCTGCATATGGCCCAGCCGGCCGTCAGCATCGCGATCAAGAAGCTCGAGCAGGAGTTTGGCTTGATGCTGTTCGATCGCAGCGAGAAACAGATCGAGCTGACGGCGGAGGGCAGGGTACTACTGGGCCATGCCGATCGGATTCTGGACCAGTTTCACCAAGCCGGCATGGCGATGTCGGAGCTTAGCGGGGTGGTAGGCGGTGAAGTTAGGCTACTGACTTCGGCGATGCTGGGCTCCTATCTACTACCCGAACAGCTGGCCTCGTTTCGACGCGACTTCCCGAGGGTCAGGGTTCGGGTCAGTAGTGAGGGTACCCAACGGGCGGCTGAGATGATTGAAGCCGGTGAGGCGGAGCTGGGTGTGTTGCATCTGGATAAGGTCTCTCCGACGTTGGAAGCCCGGCCATTTGCCTGTCAGGAGGTGGTGGTCTGCGTTGCCGAAGACGATCCTCTGGCACGCTATCCATCGATCACTTTCGAGCAGTTTGTTCAACGGGATCTGGTAGTCTACGAGCCGGGGTATTATCTGCGTGAGCTGCTGGAGCAGACCGCCCGTGATCAGGGACAACCGCTCAGAATCGGGCTGGAAACCAACCTGCTGCGCTTGATGTTGTCGTTGGTAAGGCAGGGGAGCGGGATCAGTATCTGTTTACGAGATGTGCTGGAACATGAACCGGGTTTGGTTGCACTGTCGTTTGACGAGCCGGTCTACCTCAATCTTGGTATCGGCTGGCACCGCAAGCGTTACCTTTCCCGTGCCGGCAGAGCGCTGCTGGAACATCTTTGTGGAGGAGTTGAAGACTCCCAGCTAGATGATTGAATTATTAATAGTTTTGCGGTTGGTTTGAGGTTTTTCTTCAGCCGCATAAGGATAGTCCCTAGTATCCGTTCGCGGCGGATATCAGCATAGCTAGTATAATTTATACCGTTATCTTCGATGCTTGGATTGATCAGCCCTACAGGTTAGTGCGGCGATAACGGATAAACAGGTAATCGGGCGTTGTGGCTGTCAGGCTGGCCGTTTGTTTTGGCTACTTAGTCGAAACTGAAGACCAAGCCCTGCATCAAACGAGGTACCCAGCTGTTGAACCGCAACGGGGCATCGGTCGCGACCAGACAGATGCAGGGTTCGTCGCGATCGGCGATCGGTTGATGCTCAATCTCATCATCCAGGTCGGCAACGTCGCCTGGTTGAAAACGGCCGATCTCATCGCTGTAGGAGCCGCGCAGGATCATCGTCAGTTCGCTGCCTTCGTGGCCATGGGATGGCATGCAGGTTCCCGGGGCGATCCGCAACAGACTCAGATTGGAACTTCCCAGGTCGATTTTATGTTGCTGGATCCCCGGCGCGATCCGCTTCCATGGCACCGTATCGAAATCTTGCTCAGGCCAATGTTGTAACAGCGCCGGTATCAACGGTTCGTGCTGCTGTGCTGTGACAGTAGCAGAGCGCTCCGCTGGATCCAGTTTGGTGGACTCGTCCAGTCGATCAAACAGCGCTTGTTTGCAGTCGGCGCTGACTTCAGCCGGTTGCAGCCGTTGCATCAGCTCGGCCCCTAATTGTTCGGCCTGACGCAGGCGTTGACGACAGCGAGGGCAGTGGCGCAGGTGACAGGCGACCAGGACGGCGAAGTTTCGTTCCAGAGTGGCATTGGCAAAACCGAGCAGGGTGGCGTCATCCGGATGGTATTGCATCTTCATCGGGCACCTCCCAAGCAGCTGCGTAACTTTTCGAAGGCCAAGCGTAGGGTCGATTTAACACTGCCCAATGGGATCTCCATCGATTGGGCGATCTCTGCGTGGCTCTTGCCTTGGTAATAACTCATGTAAAGCACCTGGGCTTGTCGTGAAGGCAGTTGCTGCAGGGTGTTGTTAAGTAGCTGTCCATCCAGTTCTGACTCCAGTTCTCGTTCGGCCTTTGGCGCGCTATCCGGCTCCGAAAGCTCGGGCTCAGGAGGAGGGCGGTCGGCCAACCGCTGATGCCGAAGATAGTCATAGTACTTGTTCCGGGCCACACGATAGATCCAGGTAGCCGCGTTGCCCCGCTGGGCATTGAATTGATGGGCGCGGTGCCAAACCTGCAGCAGTGTTTCCTGCAGAAGCTCTTCCGCAATTGCCGCTCCAGCGCCCCGGCTGATCAGATAACTCTTGAGTAGCGGCGCAAAGTGGTCATACAAAGCGGAAAACTGCTGCCGGTCACGCTCGGCGGCGATTCGATCCAACACCTTGGACCAGTCCTGCTGTGTCTCGATTCCATCCATTAGCTTGCTGCTGATCTCATTCATACCGGTAATACGAACCACCCAGGGGTTTGGATCACCTCCCAGGTAACTAAGACCTCAAAAATCACTATAGACGCGGTTATGGGCGGCAATTTGTCAATTTTGTTGGCTATTTAGGTTTTCTGCAGTGATCCGTTTTTTTATGTCGAACGTAACCCTTTCAAACTAGGCTCAGTTCGAGCCCGCTAATATGAGGAAACCGTCGATGTCCCCAACCCGCTTTGCCGCAACCTCGCCCTCAACCGAACCGCAACGTATCGCCGTGGTGGGATCCGGTATCGCCGGTTTGAGCTGTGCCTGGCTGCTGGCCCAGCAGCATGACGTGACACTGTTTGAAAAGGACGATCGGTTCGGCGGTCACTCGAATACGGTGTTGCTGGATGCTATCGACGATCAGCCCCCCGTAGCGGTAGACACCGGCTTTATCGTGTTCAATCCCCTGTCCTACCCCAACCTGGTGTCATTGTTCGAGCACTTGAAGGTGCCGGTACGGGCGACCGATATGTCATTCTCTGTCTCCATCAATCAGGGGCAGATGGAGTATGCCGGAAGCGATCTGGCCGGCCTGTTGGCTCAAGCTTCGAACCTGTTCCGTCCCGGCTTCTGGCAGATGCTGAGCGATATTCTGAGGTTCTACCGTCAGGCGCCGCAGCTACTCAACGAACTTGACGATCAGACCTCTTTAGGACAGCTGATCGAACGTTATGGGTACGGTCGTCGTTTTCGTGATGACCATCTGCTGCCGATGGGCGCAGCGATCTGGTCGACACCGGCCAGTCAGATGCTGGAGTACCCGGCCAAAACCTTTCTTCGCTTCTGCGCCAACCATGGCCTGCTTCAACTGCGAGATCGTCCCCAGTGGATGACGGTCGAGGGAGGAAGTCGGGAATACGTCGGGCGGCTGGTGGATCAACTGGGTGAGCGGGCGGTGGTCAATCGCGGGGTGCGGAGTATCCAGCGCAGCGGTGATCAGGTCCTGCTGACCGATTGGCAGGGGCAATACTGGCAATTTGATCAGTTGGTGCTGGCCTGCCATGCGGACCAGTCGTTGAAGTTACTCAGCGATGCTGATCAACAAGAACAGTCGTTACTGCAGGCCTTCAAGTTCGAACGCAACCGGGCATTGCTGCACAGCGACGTGAGCTTGATGCCGTTGCGGCAACGGGCCTGGGCAAGTTGGAACTACCTTTGCCAGCGTCAATCCGAAACCGACACGGCGCTCAGTGTCAGCTATTGGATGAACCGCCTGCAGGGATTGCCACAGGAGCGGCCGCTGTTCGTCACCCTCAATCCTTTGACGGAGCCCGATCCGGAACGGGTTCATGCCGCTTTTCTGTATGATCATCCGACCTTCGATGCGGCCGCACTACAAGCCCAGCGCGAACTCTGGCATCTGCAGGGGCATAACAATACTTGGTATTGCGGTGCCTGGTGCGGCTACGGTTTCCATGAGGACGGGTTGCAGGCCGGCTTGGCGGTAGCCGAAGCGCTGGGAAGTCGGCGTCGTCCTTGGCAGGTCGACGGTATGTACGATCGGATTCCACTGCCGGAGAACTGGTTTGAGGTGGAAAGAGCTGCTGCCGCGAAACAGGCCGGAGGGGAGGCCGCCTGATGGACGCGCCCAGTCTAAACAGCGCTCTCTACCGCGCCGAAGTGATGCATCAGCGGCTACGACCGCGCTCACATCGGTTTGACTACCGGATCAGCAGCTGGCTGATCGATCTGGACGAACTGGACCAGCTCGATCGTCTCGGGCTACTCAATTTCAACCGTCCCGGCTTATTCAGCTTCTACGAACGTGACCACGGTGACGGTAGTGATCGGGGGCTCAAGCAGCAATGCCAGCAACTCCTGGCCGAGAAGGGCATGCCAAGGGCCAGCCATATCCGATTGTTGTGTCAGCCGCGCTGTCTCGGCTTCGGATTCAATTCGTTGGCGGTCTACTTTTGCTATCACGCCGACGAGACCTGCTTTGCCACGCTCTACGAGGTCAGCAACACCTTCGGCGAGCGTCATACCTACGTGATCGAAAATACCGGCCCTGAGGGAGTTCCACTTCGTCAGCGGGCGGATAAGCGGATGTCGGTCTCTCCCTTTATCGCCCTCGATGGCGAGTATCGATTCCGGTTGCAGCCGCCAGGCCAACATTTTTCGGTGTTGATCCATTATCAGGATGCCGAGGGGCCGTTGCTGTTGGCCCGTTGGCGAGGTCGCCGAGTGCCACTGCAGCGCAAGGTTATGCTGCGGGAGTTGCTTCGCCCTCCAATGGGACTCAAGACGTTAGTGCTGATCCACTGGCAGGCTTTAAAGCTGTGGTTCAAACGGATTCCGTTCATCTCGCCGCAAAAAACCGATCCCTATGCCACCAGCGTCGGCTCTGGCTTCAAGGAAGCCGACCAACACCCGCCATCTTCGGGCCGTCCTAGCGGTCCCTTCAGTCAGGAGAATGTCGATGGAAACCCTGCGCAGTAAGCAGAGTGCAACCGTGCTGTTGCGACGCGAGAACTCGTCAACCCCGCAGCAGATGCGCAATCCGAATCAGCGACCGCAGAGTACACAGATCTCGTCACTGAATCGTCCTGCCCAGGCGTGGGTGCCGGGGCCTCAAGGGGGCAGTACTATTCGCCAGGATCCGATCAATCAGAACGATCTGCGTCGATCTGAATCCTGGATCTGGCGTCTATTACTGCCGCGGCTAGAGCGCCGCTTGCAGCAGGCCCAGATCTCTCGAATAGAGATTCTACTGCCCGGTGGCAGCCGTCTTCATCTGGGACAACTGCGTGCTGAACAGCCGGTCCCTTTAGTTGAACTCAAGCATCCACAAGCCTTGGTCCGAGGCTGGTTTGGGGGCTTGATGGGCTGGGCCGAAGGCTACATGGCCGGTGACTGGAGTTGTCGGCGACTGTTGCGCTTAACCGATTGGGCGATGGCTAATGAGCAAGCCCTGGAGCAGGCCTTCGGAGGAACCGGATTGGCCGCTGCCTTGCACCGGTTGGTTCATCGGCTTCGTCCCAATAGTCTGCGAGGGTCCAGGCGCAATATCGCCAGCCACTATGACCTGGGGAATGAATTCTACCGTCGCTGGCTCGATCCCAGCATGACCTATTCCGCGGCATTGTTCGATCAGCCGGGTCTTTCGCTGGAGCAGGCTCAGCATGCCAAAAATGCAAAGGTGATCGAGTGGTTGGAGCCCGGCCCCGGTGATCGGGTGTTGGAGATCGGCTGTGGTTGGGGAGGGCTGGCCCAGCAGCTCAGCGATAACGCCATAGATGGGATCAACTATCTGGGGGTCACGCTGTCCGAAGAGCAGTTGGCTTGGTGTCGGCAGCGGCCAATTGCCCATCAACAGAACGTTGCGTTTGAGCTTTGCGATTACCGACATCTGCAGCAGCGCTACGATCGGATCGTTTCGATTGAAATGCTAGAGGCCGTTGGTGAAGCGAACTGGCCGACCTATTTTAACCAACTGAAGCAGCGCTTGAGCGATGACGGTTGTGCGGTGATTCAGGTGATCACCATCGCGGATCAGCGCTTCGCTTCCTACCGACGCGGTGCCGACTTTATCCAGCGCTACATCTTCCCGGGAGGTATGTTGCCCAGCCCTTGCGTGTTTGCGCAGCAGGTCGAGCGAGCCGGATTGCAGATTGATCGGCAGTTGAGTTTCGGTCCGGACTACGGCAGTACGCTGAATATCTGGGCCGATCACTTCGAGCGGGCGTGGCCGGAACTGCAGCGGTTGGGGTTCGATCAGCGATTCTACCGTATGTGGCGCTATTACCTCGCCTACTGTGAAAGCGGCTTCAAATCCGGCTCCATCGATGTCCAGCTCTATCGCCTCCGACACGCCAATTGAGGCTGATCGCTCTGGACCCAACGTTCTTAGCACCGCACAGCAGCTGAGTTACGCACTGCCGGCGGTGCCGATGGCGTTGCCCACCTTGGCGGTCTATATCTGGCTGCCAACCTTCTATGCCGAACAGACCCAGCTGACGCTACTGCAGGCCGGTACGGCGTTGTTGCTGGCCCGGTTGCTTGATCTGCTCAGCGATCTGGCTGCCGGACGTTACTGCGATCGTTCGATCTTAGGGCTTCCCCGTCGACGGGGGTGGATGCTGCTGGGACTGTTGCTGGCCAGCCCGGCGCTGTTGATGCTGTTTGATCCTCCCTCCGAGGCGGGGTGGCCGAGATTGCTGCTGCTGGCGTCGTTGCTCTATGTCGGTTGGACCCTGATACAGATCCCCTGGCAGGCCTGGCTGGTTGACCTGTGCCCGGATAGTTCCCGTCGGTTGAGGCTCTGTGGTTGGCGTGAGGGTGCTGGTTTGCTGGGGCTGCTGTTGTCGGCGGCTTTACCGGTGGTGTTGTTGGAGAACGGTGCCACGCTTCGCCAAGCCCTGACCACATTGGCCCTAGCTGCCCTGGTGTTGGCGCTGCCATGCGCGTTGCTGCTGTCACGACTGCCCGAACCCAAGTGTCCGGTCGGCGAGCCGACTCACAGCTGGCGCGATCTGTGGCAATTACGGTTAAACCGACTCTGGCTGCGACTGCTCGCAGCCTGGGGGCTCAATACCCTGGCAAACGGCATCGCGGCGGTACTGTTTCCGCTGGCGGTCAGCATCGGTTTCGGCGGGGATGACCGAATCCGGGTATGGCTGCTGCTGCTCTATTTCGGCGCGGCCCTGATCGCGTTGCCGCTTTGGAGCCGTAGCCGGTTAGAGCTGCATCGGCTTTGGGGTGGGGCGATGATGATGGCGGCGCTGGTCTTTCTACTGGTGCCGTTGCTGCCGGCCGATCATGTTGCCGGACTTTGGGGATTTGCTCTGGTCTGCGTATTGACCGGTGTGGTGTTGGGAGCGGATTTGGCACTGCCGCCGGTGATGCAGGCCAATCTGGTCGACTGGGATCGTTGGCGTTTTGGCAAGGAGCGGGCGCTGGCTTGCTTTGCCGGCCATTCGATGGTGATGAAACTGTCGCTGGGAGCCGCTGCGGCATTGGCGCCGGCACTGCTGTGGCTGTTGGCGGACGGGGAGGATCTAGCCCGGTCGGTTGATCCGAGCAGACGTTTTGAACTGCTGGTGATCTACGCCTGGCTGCCGTGCGTATTAAAACTATCGGCAGTCGCATTGTTATGGCGTTATCCACTGAGTCGACGGCGCCATCGAATGATCACTATGCGACTGCAGCGACAGTCCCCAGCATAGGCCGCAGGGCCCGGGAGGTTGAGATGTATTGGCTCAGAGTAATAGGAGCGCTGTTGCTGGCCTTGTTGCTGGTACACAGCCCCCATGCCTTGGCTTCCCTAGAGGGAGCGGATCGGCTTGCTGATCGCAGTCAGCACTGGCAACGGCTTTACGGTGATTCGATCAAGTTCGAAGTCTGGCGAGATGGCGAGCCGGTTGGCAGCTATCAAACCCGATTCGGCGGCGGTTCTGAGCAATTCAGGGTGGAAGCGGAGATGGAGCTGGAGCTGAGCTGGCTGTGGTGGCGCTATCGCTATCAGTATCAAGCGGTAGAGCTCTGGCGGCAGGGACATCTGAGCAGGTTGAGCTCTCGTATCGACGATAACGGAGAGTTGGTTCAGCACCATTTTTCTCGCCAGGGGGATTGGCTGGTAGAAACCGATGCCTCGATGGCGCCCGTCGAGTCTGGCGGGGCTGCTTCGGTGCCCTTGCCGGTGCTGGCTAGCCATCACTACGACATCGCCGTTCTGCACCAGGGGCGTGTGCTCAACACCCTTACTGGTCAGGTCAATCGATTTGAGATCGAGCCGCTTGGGGCAATGAGGATCGCCTCGGCTCAGGGCCAGATAGAAGCCAGGGGATATCGTTATCGGGGCGAGCTGCATGATACCGAGGTCTGGTACGACAACCGGAATCGCTGGGTCGGACTGCGATTTAAAGATCGGCGGGGGGCAACGGTGGAATTTCGCTGTCAACGCTGCGGCAGAGATCGCTCCAGCGATAACCGCCTGATGCAATCGCCATCGACAGGGGAGTGGGTGAGGCCGCCGTCGGGGCGCGTCCTTAACCCTTCTCAATCGCCGGGATCGTTGAATCTGCGGTGGCAGCTATGAATCAGTCGATTGCGGTAGCCGCAGAGCAGCCGCTGGTATGGATCACCGGTGCCAGCCAGGGCATTGGCGCCGCTCTGGCGCTGGAGTATGCGGCCAGGGGCTGGCGTGTTGCCGCCAGTGCCCGCAACCGGGCGCGGCTTCAACAGGTTCAGCGTAGAGCCCTGCCTCTAGCAGGTTCCGTCGAACCCTTCCCATTGGATGTGCGCGAGCACGATCAGCATCAGCTGGTACTGGAACAGATCGAGGAGCGCTTTGGCCCGATCCGGTTAGCGATTCTGAACGCGGGTAGTCATCGGCCCCAATCGGCCCTCGAGTTTGACAGTCATCTGGTCCGGGAGTTGATGGAGTTGAATCTGATGGGGGTGGCGAACGGATTGGAAGTGCTGATCCAGCGGATGCTGAGCCGATCGCCAGCCAAGACGGCTTCGGATGCCAACGGGGCGACACATCATGGATCCGATGGTTACCGCGGTACCATCGCGGTGGTCGCTTCCCTGGCCGGTTACCGTGGGTTGCCCAACGCCGCCGCTTATGGCGCCAGCAAAGCGGCACTGATCAACCTCTGCGAAGCCCTGCGCTTGGAGTTGGCGGATACCTCGGTGCGACTGCAGCTGATCAATCCGGGATTTGTCAAAACCCCGCTGACTGATCGCAACGAGTTCCGGATGCCGTTTTTAATCGAGGCTGAGCAGGCGGCTCGGGAGATCGCCGATGGATTGGAAACCGAGCGGTTTGAAATTCGTTTGCCAGGCCTGTTCGGCTGGGTAATGGCGCTGCTGCGGCAGTTGCCGTACGGACTGTACTTTCCGTTAGTCCGGCGTTTAACAGGAGTCTGATGATGGAACCGATTCAATCCACAGAGAATAAGGCCGCAGTGCGCCCGATGCCGCACTCGATGGAAGCGTCTTCGCGGCAGCGCTGCGCGCGTAACTACTTCGAACTGTTTAATCGCCTGAGCCGTTATCAGACAGATACCTCCAGTGGCCGCTCGCAGTTGATGGCCGAACTGGGGGTGCTGGTCAGTGAGTCGGTCTGTTTTGAGGATCCGTTCGGTGCCGTCGAAGGCCGCCAGGCGCTGGCCGACTACTTGATGCGATTTGCCGAGCAGGTCGAGGAGGGGCGATTCGAACTGCTCCAGCAGGCCTGGGATGACAACTCCTGCATGCTGCTGTGGAGCTTCAGCGGTGTTAATCCCCAGTTTGGTGATGCCGATGGAATCTGGCGATTTGAAGGTGTATCCGTGCTCTATTTTGATGCCGGAGACAAAATCAGTCGTCATATCGATTACTGGGATTCGGGTACCTGCGTCTACCAAAAACTTCCCATCCTGGGGGCTGTTATCCGTTGGGTGAAGCGACGTATTCATAGCGGCTGACGCAGCAGGGCAACGCTCGAAGACTATATGAAGGTCCTAGTCTTGGCCTAAGACTATGAGCGTCGTAGGAGGGAACCCGGCAATAGTTGCCGGTTAGCCGTCGCTGCCGTTACCACCACTCGAGAGTACAACCAGCTTGTCGGGTTTTTCCAGCGCCAGCTGCAACGCTTGCGCGGCGCGGCCTATCAGCAATCGGCGGTTATCGCCGATCTGGCTTTGTACCAGTCCGATGGAGATATTGAAACCGATCTCATGCCGAGGCGGGTTCTGCGATCGCTGCTGTAGTTTATTGGCCAGGATCGCGGCCTTCTCTATCGCTGTGCACGGACAGATGATCAAGAAGCGCTGCTCATCCCAACGGCCAAGCAGATCGACGGTACGTACGTTGCTGCTGAGCAGCTCCCCGAAGCGGCTGAGAATGACTTCCCGTTCCAATCTCTCAGCATCGACAGGACTGTCGAGACGGATCAAGACGACCGAGAACAGCAGTTCCGGATAACGCTGAAACAGACCGATCTGTTGTTCCAGCATGGCATCTAGATGGCGGCGGTTAAGCAGCTGGGTTTGAGCATCGATGGTCGATAGCTTCTGCAGTAGTTTGTGGTCAGTGATATCCCTTGAAATCTGGGTGTAGCCGATGATGGTGCCATGGCGGTCAAAGTCTGGTGCGATGCTGGTGCTGACCCAACAGTCATGTCCCTGCTTGTCGCGGTTACAGAGTTCTCCTTGCCAGCGGCGTCCGCTGCTGAGGGTACGCAAAATCTCTTCGTAGATTTTCGGTGAACTGTCCGGGTTGCAGACCAGGCTATAGGGCTGGCCAATCAGTTCCTGTCGCGTGTAACCACTGAGCTCGCAAAATGCTTGGCTGACATGGGTAAAGTTACCCTCGGTATCGGTTCTTGAACTGATGACGTTTTGGTCGAGCAGACGATTGCTTCGGCGTAGTTTTAACAGCGTCCGGTGCAGGTGGCGATGCAGCTGATCCGGTATTCGTGTGCTGAACCATGCCAGCGGTAATGCCACCAGTGTCACCAGTAGCGCGATCAGCAGGGTGTTGAACTGGGTGTCATCGGCTAAATCGGGCGGAAGAAACCGTTTCGGCGTTAAGATCAGGTAGAGAGATTGGTCGTTCTGAAGAAGTTCGCCTAATGGTAACCGATACGCCTGATCAGCGTCGGCGACAGGGATACCGGATGGGGTGGTCAATGTGATGCTGGCCGATGGCCTTTGCCGACTCTCGGGGTTGGTCACGTTGAACCCTCTGGGATCTGCCTTATCGCCTTCGACCAGTTGAACCACGAAGTTGTTCGAGTTGATCAACTCCCTTAACAGATGCCGAACGTCGAGGGTGGCGACCAAGATGCCATTGAGTCGGCCCTCAACGTACACCGGTGTGGCACTCTGAAAACTGGGGCGTACCATCTCCCCGTCCGCGGCAATCTGTAACAGAGAGTGTTTTACATCGCCGTGAGCGAGCAAGCGGGCGCTGTTGAACAGGGTAGCTTGCTGGTTATCCGATTCTGAGCTGTCGGTGGCGCTATGAAGTTGTTGCCGGGCTAGGGGGTTATGTTGGAGTGAGGCAGAATTCCCCGAGCGGCTATAGTCGTCGCCACGATTCACGCAAAGTTGTGGCTGCCCCTGACTGTCCAGATAACACAGCTGTCGATAGAGGGTGTTGGGTCCGGTGGTGGCCAGATAGAGATTGCGCAAGGCCTGGGTCGACGCCGTGGTTTTATTCTCTAAATAGCGGTGGGTGATCGGGTTATTTGCCAGCGACGCCAGTTGATCATCCAGTCCCCGCAGGCGGTACCGCAACCGTTCGATAATCCGATCATGCTCGATGCGGAACTGCTGTTGAACTTGATAGAGGTGGGTAGTCTGTTGCAGCTGGTAGTGGGCGATTGAGGTCACAATAGCCACGGCGGCGCCAAAGCCGATAAAGCAAAGCACCGATATCAGAAAGGTTCGGCCCCATGAACGGCCAAAAGAGTCACCAGAGTCGAGTCGATCCATCATTTCCTTCCGGCTTGCTCAAACCTTCACTGACGGCATCCGGCCGTGGCGGGTTTTTCGTTCGAGCGCGCTAAGACAGGGTAATCTGTTCCTGTTTGACGTTTAGGTCAAGCTAAATTCACTCATAGTGACGCAAATAGGCTCACTTCTCGGGCGGAGGCCGCTCAGGCTACCCCCGACGACGGCGAAAATGTTGGTCTAACACCTTGGCGTGTCTGCTATTCCTAGAAAGCCTGATGGTACCTCGAACCGCTCAGCAATGACTGCAATAGCACTTTGGAAGCGGTGCGACGCTACCTTGGGCGTCTGTCGATTTTCGGCTTCTATCCATACTGGATTTCTAGTAAAACTAAGCTGTTATCAAGGTGTTTGGTCTATAACTTCTCAACCGGTTTCATTTAAGGAATCTATCTATCGATTCCCAGATAGCGTCCTGTCAGACGTGGAGAGGCGTATGAAAATAGGTGTACCTAAGGAGATCCATTCCGGGGAAAAAAGGGTAGCTTTGACCCCGCCGCTGGTTAAACAGCTGCAACAGATGGGCTATGACGTGGCGATTGAGGCCGGTGCTGGGCTGGACTCAAATTTCACCGATCAGGCCTATGTCGATGCGGGCGTTGAGGTGATCGACGGCGCCGAGGCGCTGTGGTCGGCTTCCGATATCGTTCTTAAGGTTCGGCCCCCGGAACAGAATGAAGCCCTGGGCAAGCATGAGGCGGACCTGCTCAACGAAGGCGCGATTTTGACCAGCTTTATCTGGCCAGCCCAGAATCCGGAGTTGATGGAACGGCTCACCGCCCGCAAGGCCAATGTGCTGGCGATGGATTCGGTGCCCCGGATCAGCCGCTCACAACGTTGTGATGCGCTGAGTTCGATGGCCAACATCGCCGGTTATCGCGCCGTGGTCGAGGCCTCGAATCACTTTGGACGTTTCCTCAACGGTCAGATTACTGCCGCTGGTAAGGTGCAGCCGGCCAAGGTGCTGATTATCGGTGCCGGGGTGGCGGGTCTGGCCGCTATCGGTTGTGCCGGACGCATGGGAGCCATCGTTCGTGCCTTCGATACCCGTCCGGTGGTGAAGGAGCAGGTGGAGTCGATGGACGCCGAGTTCCTCACCGTCGAGATCGAAGAGGACGGTAGCGGTGGCGGCGGTTACGCCAAAGAGATGTCGAAAGAATTTATCGACGCCGAGATGGCGCTGTTCCGTGAGCAGGCCAGAGAGGTCGATATCATTATCACCACCGCGCTGATTCCAGGAAAACCGGCGCCTAAGCTGATCCTCGAAGATATGGTCGAGATGATGGCCGAGGGTAGTGTCATCGTCGATCTGGCCGCCGAACAGGGTGGTAACTGTGAGCTGACCGTTCCGGGCGAGGTGGTGGTTCGTCACGGGGTCTCCATCATCGGTTTCACCGACCTGCCCAGCCGATTGCCGACCCAGTCCAGCCAACTGTATGCCACCAACGTGCGCAACGTGCTGTCGGAGCTGACCCCGGAGAAAGATGGTAAACCCGACTTCAACATGGAAGACACCATTATCCGCGGCACCACCGTGATCCATGAGGGTGAGGTGATCTGGCCGCCGCCCCCGCCGGAACTATCCGTGGCGCCGCCACCCAAGGCTGCGCCCGAGCCGGTGCCTGAGCCGGAACCGATGTCAGCCGGTAAGCGTGCGGCGATCACATTCGGCAGTATGGGCGTGGCTATGCTGTTGCTGTTGATGCTGGGCTCGGTGGCCCCGGCGGCCTTTATGTCCCACCTGATCGTGTTTGTGCTCAGCTGCTTTGTCGGCTGGCAGGTGGTCTGGGCGGTGACCCCGGCATTGCATACGCCGTTGATGAGTGTGACCAACGCCATTAGTGGCATCATCATTATCGGTGCGTTGCTGCAAGCCGGATCGTCCAGCAGTGTGGTGGGCTTCCTGGCCTTTGTCGCGATTCTGATCGCCAGCATTAATATCGCCGGTGGTTTCTACGTCACCCAGCGGATGCTGAAGATGTTTGTCAGGGAGGACTGAGCATGAGCGGATTAGTAACTTCAGCCTACATCGGCGCTAGCATCCTGTTTATTCTCAGCCTCGGCGGCTTGAGTCATCAGGAGACCGCGCGTCGCGGTAATGTCTACGGTATCGCCGGTATGGCGCTGGCGATTCTGGCGACCATCGGTAGTGATCAGGTTTCCGGCCTCGGATGGATCATGATTGCGATGCTGATCGGCGGGGCGATCGGGATCTACTTCGCCGTTAAGGTGCAGATGACCGAGATGCCTGAACTGGTTGCGATGATGCACAGCTTCGTCGGCCTGGCCGCGGTGCTGGTCGGCTACGCCAGCTATCTCGATCCCAGTGCCCATTTCGAGGGAGCCGAGAAAACCATCCATGAGGTGGAGATCTACCTCGGGGTGCTGATCGGTGCGGCGACCTTCTCCGGCTCGCTGATTGCGTTTGGTAAGCTGCGTGGGCTGGTGCAGAGCAAACCGCTATTGTTGCCGGGGCGTCACTACCTCAATCTCGGTGCGCTGATTCTGTCGATCATCCTGGGCATGAGCTTTGTCGGGGCCGAAAATGGTGCCTTCTGGGCGCTGTTCCTGATGACCCTGATCGCGTTGGCCTTCGGCGTACATATGGTGATGGCGATCGGTGGTGCCGACATGCCGGTGGTGGTGTCGATGCTCAACAGCTACTCCGGTTGGGCCGCAGCCGCAGCCGGCTTCATGTTGTCCAACGATCTGTTGATCGTGGTGGGGGCTCTGGTTGGCTCCAGCGGCGCGATTCTGAGTTACATCATGTGTCGGGCGATGAACCGCAAGTTCGTCAACGTTATTCTCGGTGGCTTTGGTACTACCACCAGCTCCAGCTCGGCCGAAGGTGAAGAGCAGGGTGAGGTAACGCCCACCAGTGCCGATGAGGTTGCCGAGATGCTCAGCAATGCCGACAGCGTGGTGATCGTGCCCGGCTACGGTATGGCGGTGGCCCATGCGCAGCATCCGGTGTCGGAGATCACCCAGGCGTTGCGGACCAAAGGGGTGAATGTGCGCTTTGCGATTCACCCTGTTGCCGGACGGATGCCGGGGCATATGAACGTGTTGCTGGCCGAGGCCAAGGTGCCCTACGACCTGGTACTGGAGATGGATGAGATCAATGATGATCTGCCGGATACCGATGTGGTGCTGGTAATCGGCGCCAACGACACCGTCAACCCGATGGCGGCTGAAGACCCGAGCAGCCCGATCGCCGGGATGCCGGTTATCGAAGTCTGGAAAGCCACTACCGTGGTGGTGTTCAAGCGCTCGATGGCGACCGGCTACTCTGGGGTGGAGAACCCGCTGTTCTTCAAGGAGAACACCCGGATGCTGTTCGGCGATGCCCGCGAGAGTGTCGACGGTATCTTCAAACAGCTGTAATCGAACTTTAGGTTTCTTAAGGTGTAGCAAAGCCCGGCTTCAAGCCGGGCTTTTTTGTGGGTCGAGCTTCTTGGGTCTGGCTTTCAGGGTACCGAGCACAGCGCCACCGCTGATCAGGGCCAGGGCGATGATGACGTTACTGCTGAGCGGGTCATCCCCGAACAGAATCAACAGCCCGGTCGACATCAGGGGAGTAAAGTAGGACAGCGCCCCGATCGTGCGCGGGTCGCCACGCTTCATCGCCGCGTCCCAACAGTAGAAAGAGATTCCCATCGGGCCCAGGCCCAGCAGTGCCATGGTGATCAGGTCCTGTTGATTCATGCTTGGAGTTGTCTCGAACAGACCATGACAGAGCAGCGCCAGCAGGCCGGCTAGCAGACAAAACAACCCCACGGTGGCAGAGCTGAAGTCTCCGCTGCGACGAGTCAGCAGTGAGTAACGAGCCCAGATAACGGCGGCGGCAATTCCCAGTGCATAGCCCAAACTATGGTCCGAATTAAAGCTGGCACTGTTACCGCCAAGGATCACAGTGGCCGCTCCGCTAAAGCCCAGCAGACCTCCGAGAATATGGTTCCGATTCAGATGGAAACCGGGAAGATACAGCGGTGAGAACAGCACGATCAGCAACGGCCAAAGATAATTGAGCAGATTGGCTTCCACGGCTGGGGCGTGGCGATAGGCCATAAACAGCGCGAAGTGGTAACCGAAGATGCCAAACACACCCATCTGCAGGATCGATCTTTTTGGATGCCATTGGCGGTACTTGGGCAAAGACATTAGTCCACCGAGCAGTAACGCCACGCCGAGTACCAGAAACGGCGGCAGATGGTTCAGGCGGGTCGCCAGCAGAGCCAGCGAGCTCCAGAGGGTGATCGCAGCGATCGCAAAAAAATAGGGCACGGTGTTTACCTCAGGAATAACGAATCCAGCAATTTAGAAATAAGCCAACCAGTTGCAGTATGGTAACTACAAACAAGTTAATGTTGTTTGGTTAAAAGCCGGTTTGTTATGGTCTGAAGCTTGATTTAGCGACTCAACCCAATCGAAGTTGGCTGGGTGGGTGGCCGTAATGGCAAGAGAACCGATGACTGAAGGTGGAGAAATCCTGGTAGCCGACTTGCTGGGCGATGATACCGATCGGGTAGTCGGTGTGCAGCAACAAGGCGCGGGCTTTTTCCATTCGCAACCGAAGCAGCTGTTGTCCGACCGTGCGCCCGGTCTGTTTTTTGAACAGCGTTTTCAGTTGGCTCAGGCTCAGACAGGCGATATCGGCCAGTTCGGCCAGTGACGGAGACTGGCTCAGGTCCTGCTCCAGATGATTGAGGACACGGGTAATGCGGCTGTCATGGCTGTAGAGAAAGTTTTGTTCGCTGAGTAGTCGAATAAACCAGTCGCCTAGCTGTTGCTCCAACTCAGGGCTGACCTGATGCTCCAGCTGTTGTTGAACGAACGTGCAGAACGCCTGCATCGGTGGGCTGATACGGATGATCGCCTGATCTGAACAGAGCAGGTTGGCCGGTAGCAGGGTCAGGTCTGCAACCAGAAAGCTGGCTTCCGGGTCGGGAGCAAACCAGTGGGGCTGTCCCGCAGGAATGATCACACAGCTACCGGGGGCGGCACGACCACGTTGCCCCAGCGTTTCGATGTCGATACTACCTGCCATCGGTAATACCAGTTGATGATAGTCGTGCTGGTGCTTATCCGAGTGAA
This sequence comes from Motiliproteus coralliicola, assembly GCF_003345655.1. Classification (GTDB taxonomy): domain Bacteria; phylum Pseudomonadota; class Gammaproteobacteria; order Pseudomonadales; family Balneatricaceae; genus Motiliproteus; species Motiliproteus coralliicola. Next base: position 1,041,396 of record NZ_QQOH01000001.1, on the reverse strand, counting down.
AGCTGTAGGAGCGAATCGACAGTCGTGCACTCATGCTATGAAGTTCTTCAGAAGACGGTCAGGTTCTTATACCGCGTCGACGCCATGACAGCAAAGTTCAGGCATCGCCTTCTATATTCTTATCGCATCTGACTACCTGGTCCTTGCCAAGCGCTTTGGCTTGATAGAGTGCCCGGTCGGCTCGTTCGATCACCGAGGCCAACTCTTCGCCGGGGGCGTGCCATTGGGCCACACCCAGGCTGGCTGTGACCTGGAGAACTTGTTTGTTCGCTCTGGTTTTTAGTGTTCGGATCACTTTGCACAGTTTCTCAGCAGCCATGCCGGCTTCTTCGGCAGTGGCTTCGGGCAACAGGATGACGAACTCTTCGCCGCCATACCGGGCCACGATATCGTTTTTCCGTGACTGATTGTTGAGGATCTTTCCGATGGCTTGGATCACCAGATCTCCGATGTGATGTCCTCGGGTGTCGTTGACGGCTTTAAAGTTGTCAATGTCGAGCATGATGATCGAGAAACTTCGATCATAGCGTTGGCAGGCCGTCAGTTCTTCATCACCCCTGCGCATAAACTCACGCCGGTTCAAGGTCTTGGTCAGCGGATCTTCGATTGAGAGGCGGGCCTGCTTACGAATACGGATTAACAGCAGCAGGGTCAGGCAGCAAACACAAAAAATCAGTACCAGCGTGGCCAGTGAAGCCCATAGCTGAATGTCCTGATAGCTCGATAACACCGTTTGGTATTCGCACTCGGTAGTGACTTTGAGCGGGTGGGAGCGAAGCTCCTGGGTCAGGCTCAGCTTCGGGCCCGTGTTGGCGTTGCGGTTGATCTGGGCATAGACCTTGTCGTTGCTGTGATGGATCGATGCGCTGATATTGGGATCATCGACCAGTTGCATCAGTACATCGCGTAGATAATCGGTCTTGATGATGGCCACCATAATGGCTACCACATCGTTGCTGGGAGAACGCACGGGGATGCTAACGGCAAAAAACCATTGGTCTTGGTGAACGCGGGACAACTTGGGCTCGCCAACCCAGACCTGAGTACTGGGTTGTTCTCGATAGATCGACGAGTAGGGACGGTCTTTAACCGAAGGCGGGGTTCCAGTGCCGGTCCAATAAGCGATCTCGCCATTGCGATCGAGTATCAGTAGATCCATCAGCTGAGGATCATTGGATTTCAGCGCGACCAATCTCTCGTTAATTTCGCTCGCTTTGGCGTCGACGAGGGGCAATGTGCTGGCAATGCCCTTCAGTAGCTGCTGTGCCCCGGAGATCGACTGTGCAACCTGCTGGCCAATATGGCCATTGAGCATTGCCAGTCGGGTCTGATGATCGACAATCAGATTGTTTCGGTGCAGTCCCAGCGACGTTGTGGTGATGGCAATCAACAGGAGAACAGTGACGAATCCTATAACCAATGCCAGAACCGATGTGCGATGACCGCCGAAACTGTCGGATAGATTCCACATACCTCTGACCACCTGCTGGGAATCAAATTGGTAGGGTTGTTGAGTGAGTTACTCAAGAGGTTCTAAGTACAAGGTCAGTCAGTCTCTCAGCTAAGAATGACTTACTCATGCCTATTCTAGGCTCTGTCTGAATATCAGTATTTGATGAAAACCAAGTTTCTAATTAATGACTCGTGAATTTAGTCACCCCAGACTGGTATTAACCCGGTTCCCCAGCAGTAACCCTGTGGCGCCGAACGGGGATTATCAATGGATTGGAAAAACTGTTTGTCGGGGAGCGGGGATTATCAATGTTGAAACCATCCGTTAAGGTTAAGCGTTCAAACCACGCTGTTAGACGTTTGTCAGTATTAACAACCGAAAGTAGGTAATCGATGGGGCAGGATCAGGGCTCGTTGGGCCGTCAGTTGTACCGTATGACCTGGCCGATGCTGATTGGCTTGCTGGCGATCATGAGCTGTCAGCTGGTTGATAGTGCCTTTATCGGCCAGCTGGGTGCCCAGCCGCTGGTAGTGGTCGGTTTCACTATTCCGGTTTACCAGTTGATTATCGGTACTCAGGTGGGCCTCGGCATCGCCACCACGACCATTATCTCCACCGCGCTGGGAGCGGGGCAGACCGATTGGGCCAAACAGCTGGGTGCGATGGTGATCGGCACCGGGTTGGTGTTGATCCTGGCCCTTTGCTTGCTGCTTTGGGTCTTTCAGCAACAGGTAGTGTCAACCCTGGGCGCCCAACCTGAACTGTTCCCGCTGCTTCGAGAATACTGGTTCCCCTGGCTGATCAGCACCTGGATGGGGGCGATGCTGTACTTTGGCTACAGCATCTTTCGCGCCCACGGCGAAACCTGGTTGCCGGGGATGGTGATGGTGCTGACCAGTGTCATCAACATGGTGCTCGATCCGATTCTGATCTTCGTGCTGGAGATGGGGATTGCGGGTGCAGCCTGGGCCACGGTGATCGCCTTCGGTATCGGATGTTGGATTATCTTCAGCAGGATTCTGAGTCGAGGCCTGATCGCCTGGCCGGCCGGTGGCGGCATGATTCGTGACGGGCTGCACCGTTTGCTGGCCTTTATGGCGCCGGCGATGATGAGCCAGTTTATGCCGCCGATTTCGGCAATGCTGGCCACCAGTATCGTGGCTTTTTACGGTGATTTTGCGATCGCCGCCTGGGGGCTAGGCACCCGAATCGAGCTGTTTAGCATCATCCTGGTCTTGTCGTTGACGATGTCGATGCCACCGATCATCGGTCGCCTGCGAGGTAATAACGAGCTGGATCAAATCCACCAGTTGGTTCGTATTGCGGTTCGCTTCGTGCTGGTTTCGCAACTGACGACGGCGCTGATAATCGCCTTCGTGTCCAATCCGATTAGTGATCTGTTGACCACCGATGACAACATTGCCGCGGTGCTCAACCAATATCTGTGGATCGTACCGATCAGCTTCAGTGCGCTGGGCGTCTGTATGATCATGGTTTCGGTCTGTAGTGCACTGGGAACGCCGAATCTGGCGTTGCTCATCTCCATGCTGCGTTTGCTGGTTTGCTATATCCCGGGACTTTGGATCGGTTCGCAGATCGGCGGGCTGACAGGGCTGTTCTTTGGCGCCATGGCGGGCAACCTGCTGGCCGGTTTGGTGGGCTGGCAACTGTACAAACGCCGATTTAACCAGATGCGGGCACGGCTGCAATCGGAGAGTACGCCGATTGCCGACCGAGTACCGCTGTCCCAAGAGTAAGGTTGCCGGGTCGCGATTGGCGGGCTTCTAACGCCCGAAATCGGGTACTCAGTCCGTTTTGCTGATCACCAGCTGGCGCAGTGTCGAGGATTTGAATTCGCGTCGGTAGAGCACGAACACCACACCCGCCGTTAACACCATAAACAGCCAGGAATTGATGAACCAGCCCAGCACCGCCATGCTGAAATAGTAGGTGCGTAGCCCGAGGTTGAAGTTGTGGGCCGCCATCGAACTCATTGCCGCCAAGCGATTGGAATGGGCCTTGACCTCCTGTTCGCTGGGTTCGTCCTGCGGATTAGGCGCCGCACCCATCATCACCGAGGTAAACCCGTATTGGCGCAGACTCCAGGTGAATTTGAAAAACGCATAAACGAACAGCCCGATCAGCAGCAGCAACTTCAGCTCCCACTCACCCTTGGTGGCCTCGGTTGCCAGCGGAATATCGCGGACGATATCGATCGCCTTTTCGGTTGAGCCCAGTACTGTCATCAGGCCCGCCAAGATCAGCATGGTCGACGAGGCAAAGAATGAGACGCTGCGCTCCAAATTGGCGATCACCGCCGTATCCGGAATGCGGTTATCCCGACTCAACAGGTTGTTCATCCAGGCTAACCGATACTGGTGCATCAGGTGGGCCAGGCAGTAGCTGTTTCTTGCCTTCTTGTGGGTATAGTTGTTGTAACCCTTGAAACAGGCCAGAAACCAGGCGATGGCCAGCAGGTTGGTCCAGTTGTCAGCGATGAAAGTCAGTAGCTGGTCCATAGGATTGCATCAGGTTAAGGTCGGCGAGAAGAGCTGCCAATTGAAACACAATCAGGGGGCGCTACCCAACGACTTTGAGCTGCAGGCAGACTCTGCTGGGCGGTATCGTTGATTTGAGATGAGAGCGGGCCTGATAACGGCAGACAGGTCTGCTCAGGCCCAGGGGGGATTGGAAGCGGGATTTACTGCGGAACCGCGGCGTAGGCGACGATTTCACACAGCATCTCTTCACGGGCCAGACCGGCGACGATCATCGCGGCCCGGTTCGGGTAGGGGGCTTCGAAGTAGTCGGCGTAGACCTTGTTGAAGACCGGCAGTTGATCACGGTCGGTGACGTAGATCAGCACCTGGGTCACATCGGCCATGGTCAGTTCCGCGGCTTCGATAGTGTGCTTGAAGTTCTCCATGGTCTGGCGCGCCTGGGCTTCGATACCGCCTTCGACCACCTTGCCTTCGGCGTCGATCGGAATCTGAGCGGTAGAGAGCTGGCCGTTGGCGATAACAGCCCATTCCAGCGGAGCCTTGGACGCAAAGAGTTCAGTTTTGACAGCTTTTTTCATAGTCAGGACCTGGCTAATTTTGATTAAAGAGTTTGTAAAAGAATGAATTGGGAAGAGAAGAAAAAGAGCGGTCATCAGACCGCTCTTTGAGGGTTAGGGTTACCGGCAGAAAGGGTGTCGAGCCTTAGCGAGACAGCGGCGACAGGCCCTGTTCTTTGGCCATCTTCAGCGCGATCCGCGGGGCGGTCCACAGTGACGGCAACAGCACCAGGGAAACCGGAACCGCGGTGATCACGATAAAGGACTGCAGCGCCGAGATACCGCCGGAACCGATCGAGATCAACAGCGCGGCAACAATACCCATCATCGCGCCCCAGAACACCCGGATGGTCGGCTTCGGGTGATCGGTACCGGTCATGACCATCGAGACCGCGTAGGTCATGGAGTCACCGGTGGTGGCCACGAAGATGGTGGTCAGGATCAGGAACAGCACCGAGATAAAGAAGCCCATCGGCAGTTGTTCGGTGATCGCCAACAGCGCCGCCGGCAGGTTGAAACCGGTGAACGGCTCGGAGATCACACCCGGGGTGGCCAGCTCGAAGGCAAGGCCGCTACCGCCGACGATGGTGAACCAGAAGCAGGTGATGATCGGTGCGATGACGGAAATCAGCAGGACCATTTCACGAATAGTCCGACCGCGGGAGATACGGGCCACGAACATCGCCATCAGCGGACCGTAACCCAGGAACCAGCCCCAGAAGAACACGGTCCACCAGTCCAACCAACCCGGGCTGGCGCGGAAGGTCGCCATCGGGATGAATTGATCCAGGTACAGACCGAAGCCGTGCAGGTAACCATCGATGATGAACGCGGTCGGGCCGAACAGCAGGATAAAGGCCATCAGCGCCACGGCCATGATCACATTGGCACGGCTGAGGATCTGGATCCCCTTGGTCACACCGCTGACGGCAGACAGGGTGTACAGGGCGATCAAACCCACCAGGATGGTGACCTGAGTGCCGTAGGTGTTGGGGATACCGAACAGTTTTTCCAGACCGAAGCTGACCTGCAGACCGAGAAAACCGATCGGGCCGACGGTACCGGCGACCACGGCCAACACGCAGCTGGCATCCACCAGGGTGCCCAGTGGGCCGGTCATGACACGGTCACCGAACACCGGGTAGAGCAGGGTACGCGGCTTGAGCGGCAGACCTTTCTCGTAATGCAGGTACATGAACACGATGCCGGTCAGGCTGCCGAGGATCGCCCAGGCCAGGAAACCCCAGTGCATGAAGCTCTGCGCCAGCGCGTTATAGGCCGCCTGGGCGGTACCCGTTTCACTGCTCGGCATGCCACTGAACAACGGCGGCGGCGAGGTGAAGTGGGCCATCGGTTCGGCGGCGGCCCAGAACACGCCACCACCGGCCAGCAGGGTACACATGATGATCGAGATCCACTTGAAGGTGGAAATCTCGGGCATCTTCAGCCCGCCCAGTACCACGGCACCGGTATGGCTGACGGCCAACAGGATGCCGATGATGAAGGTCAGTAGCAGCAGCACCTGCCAATAGGCGCCAAAGACTTTGGTGGAGGCGGCAAAGCCGCTGTTGACCCAGCCGGACACCATGTCGATGTCGTAGAGGGCGAAGACGGCGAACAGTACGAGTACACCGCCGCTGATCAGAAATACCGGGAGGTCGACGCCCCCCAGCCAACCGTTCTTGGGCATGGTGGCCTCGCCTGCGGGCATGGCGGTTTGGGTTGAGTTACTCATTATAGTCTCCTGATGGATCTTAATTTTTATAGGTTTATCAGGGCATTACTTTGACGGCGCGGGGCCGGTTCGGTCCGCGCTATCGGGGTTAGGTAGAACGAGCAGTTCGGGTCGATTTAGCCGGGGTGAGCTAGCCGGGTTTTAACCCATCGTCGAGGAAGTTGAGCCAGTTCATTCCCATCACCTTGGCCACATCCTCGGGGCTGAATCCCCGGGCCAGCAGACCGTTGGTGATGTTGGGAAAGTCCCGACTGTCACGGAACCAGGACAGCGGGCGCGGCCAGTCGGCGTTGCTCTTGGAGCCCTCGCCGTAGTCCATCTCTTTGGACCAGCGACCGTTTCGCATCCACTCCAGTACTGACAGCGGTTGCTCCTGGCACAGGTCGGTACCGATGCCGATCCGGTCGATTCCCATCAGGTCGGCAGTGCTGGCGACCATGTCGCAGAAATCATCCAGGCTGCAGTCCGGGCCATTCTTGAGGTGGAACGGGTAGAGGCTGAAGCCCAGCAATCCACCGGATTCACCCAGCGCCTTCAGGACCTTGTCGGACTTGTTGCGCTTGGCTTCGTGGAAGCTCAGCGGGTTGGCGTGGGAGATCACGATCGGACGTTCGGAAATTTCGATCGCCTCCAGGGTGCTGCGCTCGCCGCTGTGGCTCATGTCCACCACCATGCCGACCCGGTTCATCTCCTTGATCGCCTGGCGACCGAAGCGGGTGACGCCGCTGTCTTCGGCTTCGTAGCAGCCGCAGGCCAGCAGGCTCTGGTTGTTGTAGGTCAGCTGCATGATCATCAGGTTCAGCTCGCGCATCACCTCGACCATGCCGATGTCGTCTTCGATCGGGGAGCAGTTCTGCGCCCCGAACATGATGCCGACCTTGCCGAGCCGCTTGGCGACCCGGATATCCTCGGCACTCTTGATCGGCATGATCAGATCGCCGTGCTGCTCGAAGTGACGGTTCCACTCGGCGATCCGCATCAGCGTTTCACGGATCTGCTCGTGGTACACGATGGTCGCGTGGACCATCGTGACACCGCCTTGGCGCAGCTGTTCGAAGATCGAACGGTTCCAGTTGGAGTACTGGAGTCCGTCGATCACGATCATTTCATTGTGCAGTTCGTTATGCATGGCAATACCTCCAGGCACTGAGTCGAATCAGGCGCTGATGTAGGTTGTCTTCACAACGGTGTAAAACTCTTTGGCGTAGGTTCCCTGTTCACGTGGGCCAAAGCTGGAATCCTTACGGCCGCCGAACGGTACGTGGTAGTCGGTACCCGCGGTCGGCAGGTTGACCATCACGCAGCCGGTCTTGGCGTTGCGCTTGAAGTCGGAGGCGTATTTCAGCGACTGGGTGCAGATACCGCCGGTCAGACCGAAGTTGGTATCGTTCAGGGTCGCCAGGGCCTCGTCGTAATCCTTCACCTTGATGACGCAGGCGATCGGCGCGAAGGCCTCTTCGCGGTTGATGGTCATGGCGTTGGTGGTCTCGGTGAACAGCGCCGGCTGCAGGTAGTAGCCTTCTTTCTCTTCGCTCAATACCTCACCGCCGTAGACCAGCTTGCCGCCTTCTTTCTTGGCCAGCTCCAGGTACTCCAGGTTCTGCTCCATCTGGCGTGCATCGGCAACCGCACCGATATGGACGCCTTCCTTGAGCGGGTGACCTACCACCAGCTTCTTCATCCGCTCCACCATCGCGTCGACGAAGCGATCGTGGATCCCTTCGGTGACGATCAGGCGGGAAGAGGCGGTGCACTTCTGACCGGTACCGCCGTAGGCGCCACCGACGGCACACTCGACGGCATTGGCCAGATCGGCGTCATCCAGTACCACCAGGGCGTTCTTGCTTCCCATCTCCAACTGGCATTTGACCAGGTTGACGGCGGTTGCGGCGGCCACCTTGCGACCGGTCTCCAGCGAGCCGGTGAAGGTCAGGGCGTTGATACCACGGGAATTGATCAGCACGTCGCCAACCTGCGAGCCCGGGCCCATGACCAGGTTGAAAGTACCAGCAGGTAGATTCTGACGGGAGATGATCTCGGTCAGTGCCCAGGCTGAGGCCGGGACCTGGTTGGCCGGTTTCCAGACCACGGCGTTACCGAACGCCAGCGCCGGGGCGATCTTCCAGGCACCGGTGGCGGTGGGGAAGTTCCAGGGTGTGATGATGCCGACGACACCGACCGGTTCACGGCGGGTCTCGATCTCGATGCCGGGACGGACCGAATCGGCGGTTTCACCCATCTGACGCAGCACTTCGGCGGCGTAGTAGTGGAAGAACTGACCGGAGCGGTAAGTCTCACCGACACCCTCGGCCAGGGTCTTGCCCTCTTCACGGGCCAGGATCTCACCCAGCTCGTTTTTACGTTCGATCAGCTCGTCGCCGATCGCCATCAGCACGGAGTAACGTTGTTCCAGACCGCTCTTGGCCCACTCGACTTGGCCGGCGGCTGCGGCGGCGATAGCGGCTTCGGTTTGGGCGCTATCGGCTTGGGCGTAATGACCGATGACATCGCTGGTATCCGCGGGGCTAACGTTGGCGACACTTCCGTTATTACCCTCTACCCACTCGCCTGCGATGAAATTACGAAAAACAGAATCAGACATATTGACCTCCCGATTAGTGATGGATCCATCATAGGAGTCGTGCTGTAATAATAAAAATTAATAATCTCTATTCGACGATAAGGTTTACTTACCAGGAGCCGGTAACATGCTGCCCGAATTCAAGATTGCTCAACTCCGCCACTTCGTTTGGGTCGCCGAATTAAAGGGATTTCATGCCGCGGCCGAGAAAGCCCACCGCTCGCAACCGGCGATCTCGCTGTCGATTAAGGATCTGGAAGGCAAGCTGGGCGAGGCGCTGTTTGAAAAGCTGAACCAGAAAACCACCCGGGCCGAGTTGACCCCCTTCGGGCAACAGTTTCTGCTCCAGGCCAAGGAACTGATCGCCCACCACGATCGCGTCGTCGAGGACATGGTGTTGCTGGCAGAGAACAAGACCGGCCATCTGCGTTTGGCTTCGGTACCGTCGATCGCCAGCCGGGTTCTGCCGGCGCTGTTGTCGGAGTTTGTCGGCGAAACCCCGGACCTGCATGTCAGCTTCTTCGACGACAATTCCAACGCGGTGCTGAAGATGGTCGAGGAGCAGAAGGTCGACTTCGGCATCGCCCACCTGTTCCACGAACAAGAGCACACCGATAAAACCTTTATCCCGATTTGGGAAGACCGGATCGGCGTAGTCTGCCCCAACGACCACCCATTGGCCGACAGTACCGAGCTGCACTGGAAGGAGCTGCGAAAGCACCGCTTGATCGGCAACGGCACCTCGCGTCTGCTGGAAGACAGCGAAGCCCGTCCGCTTTTGGGCGCCTCCCAGTTCTATATCTCCAACATGATCTCGTTGATTGCGATGCTGGAGGCGGGCTTTGGGGTCACCACGCTACCCTGGTACGCCTTCCCGCAAGAGAGCAAGACGCTGACGTTTATTCCGCTGAAGACGCCGACGGTAATACGACGAATCGGCATCGTGACCCTCAATAGCCGATCGCTGACACCGCCAGCCAAAGCGCTGGTCGACTTTATCCTTGCCAGAAGTCAGCAGGGTGATCAGACATAGCAGGATTGATCGAGCCCGATGAGATAGCGGCATCAGTTGGCTAGTTTGGTTGGACAGCTACGAGAAAGACGGATGCTTAGCGTGTTTTATCAGAACGGCAGCTTACGCCCCATTGCAGCCACTTATAACCTCTCGCCACTGCAACCATCCCAGCTCGCCAGAAGCATGAAAGCGGACGCCTATTTTGCAGCTCTTAGCGCCTAGTCAGGACAGGAGCTGTCCACGAGCGGACATCAACGCGATGTCTCTGAGTTGTGGCTTCTGGCCCCTCAGCAGACATTTTCAGCCTGCTTTCAGGCCGGCAATGAAATCAACAAAGACTTTAACTTTGGGGGCCACTAAATCGCGTTTTAAATAAATAGCATAGGTCGAGCTCGGACTTTCCTGTGGACTAAATTCATCTTCGCTGAGTACTCGACAGAGCTGCCCCCGGGATAACTCCTTGGAGACAGCCCAGCGAGGAATCAATGCCAAACCGGCGTGATTAATGATGAGCTGTTTTTGCCCTTGCACGGTATTGACCACGATATGGGAAGTGAGGGCTATTTTTTCGGCGCCTTTATTGTCGATCAAGTACCAGTTTTTCCAGCCGCTGTAGCCATATTGAATACAGGGAAACTGGGTGATCTCTGCGACTGTGGCGGGGCTGCCGTGTTGCTTGATGAACTCGGGGCTGGCGCAGAGGATAAAATCGTTGGCCATCAGCTTTTTGGCCACTAGGCTGGAATCGGGCAGGATGCCGCTACGAATCGCCACATCGACATTCTCCTCCACCATGTCGACGACCCTCTCGGTCAGCTCCAGCTCTAATTCTACCTCCGGGTATTGCTGTTTAAATGTCGCCATCGACGGCAGAACCACCGCCTCGCCAAAGCCGACGGTCATGCTGACCTTGAGTCGCCCCTTGGCTTGCTGCTGCATGTCGTTAACCGCTCGCTTGGCCTCGTCCAGCTCAGCGACGATGCGACGCGAGTAGGCGTAGTACTGCTGGCCTGCCTCGGTTAAGCCGAGATTGCGGGTTGTTCTGTTAAGCAGCCTGACACCGAGTTCACGCTCTAGGTTGGCCAGTTGCCGTGAGATAGATGAGGGCTGAATATCAAAATACTGGCTTGCCGCCGAAATGCTTCCCAGCTCAACAATAGCGTTAAAGTACTGCAATCGGGTTAGCACCGGGTTCTCCCTTGCGATTTTATTTTGCCTAAAAAGCAAATATATTTTCTATATTGATGCATGTATAGCGAAAAAGACAATGATTATGATATGCCTCATTCAGCAACCGAAAAAAGAGGCATCAATGATGAAGGCAATGATTATTAATAAACTCGGCGATAGCAGTGTGTTCCAGCAGGTGGAGCGTGCAAAGCCCGAGGTCGTGGCGGGACATCTCGTTGTCGAGGTGAAGGCGAGCAGTGTTAACCCGCTCGATATCATGCTGCGCTCGGCAGAGACGCCATGGTCAGCCAACCTGCCAGAGGTGTTACACGGCGATGTCGCCGGTGTCGTGGTTGCCGTTGGCGAGGGTGTTAGCAAGTTTAGCGTCGGTGATGAGATCTATGGCTGTGCCGGTGGGATTGCCGGTATCGACGGTGCCTTGGCCGAATATATGTTGGTCGATGCAGACCTGGTAGCGCACAAGCCCAAGCGCCTCAGTATGGCCGAAGCCGCGGCGCTGCCGTTGGTATCGATTACGGCTTGGGAGGCGCTGGTTGATAAGCTGCGCATTCAGCAAGGCGATAGCTTACTCGTTCACGCTGCAACTGGCGGCGTCGGTCATGTTGCGCTGCAACTCGGCAAGCACTTGGGGGCAACAGTGACGGTTACAACACGGTCGAGAACAGAGCAACAGGCGCGGCTGTTGGGCGCCGATCATACGGTGAATGTTGAGCAGCAGTCGGTGGCCGATTATGTTGAGCAGTGCACCGCAGGTAAGGGCTTCGATGCGGTCTTCGATACCGTCGCCGGTGATAACATTAAAAACAGTTTCGATGCCGCCCGTTACAACGGTGCAGTCGCTACTATTTTACCTATCGATGATGCAGTTCCGGTTGCGCTAAAGGGCTTGAGTTTTCATAGTGTGTTAATGCTCATCCCCATGGTGCACCGTCAGGGCCAGGCCCACCACGGGGAGATCTTGACTAAGGTTGCCGAACTGGTGGATCAGGGAAAAATTATCCCGCTGATCGATGATAGTCAGTTCAGCCTGTGGCAGGTGGCCGAGGCCCACGATCGGTTGTCATCGGGTAAGGCGATTGGCAAGGTGGTGCTAACCGCTGCGCCTTAACTGCGATCAGGGATTGCCGTACTTCGCTTCCTTAAGAGAAAGAGGGCCAGGATTGGGCGTTTACGCCTCCAGCAATAATCTAATGTCCTCTTTCCTAAATTAATTTTAACCAATGCGGAGCTCTAAATGGCCCCTTGGACTAAACCGCTCGCGCGGTAGGGGTGCCACCACGTATCCTCGTAACAAGTGCCTCGCCACCGCAGCCCCCGGCTGCACTGTCCTATGAGAAGTGGAGGGACTTTTCCCTCTGCTTCTTCATAGGAGCTGTATCATGAACACTTCCAACTCCCCCATCAGCCCGTTACGCCAGCGCCTTATTAACGACATGATGCTGTGTAAATTGGTGCCCCAGACACAGGCCGATAGGTCGTCAGGGGCTTCTTTGTGTTGATAGCTGCCGCCTACTCAGTCGAAATCTGATTTCCGTGTCTGCCCAGGAGCGGGCGCTGTGTTGACAATACTGGCCGACAGCTTTGTCAGCAGACCAAGAACCTTACCCAATCAGCCAGAATTTGAATTGGTTTTCCTGATCACCTCCAGTGATATCCAACCTACTGCCGCTCTAGCTCGGCAGTAGGTCATGTCACTCAAGCCATTGAATGCTATCAGCCGGTAAATTATTACTTCCGCTAAGGAAAAATAATTACAAAACAGCATCCGATAAGTTTCAATTATCGAATGATTTATCCTTTTGATTTGAGTGGAATTAGATTTCCGGTCAACAATGAGTCACACAACACAAGCAAGACGCGTCTGGTGTACAACATCGGAATCGCAGCTTAGCAGCCGATCAATGCAACTGTCGTTGCATGATGGTTTCTACCCTAGCGATGGCTGTCATGAAGTAATAGCCACCCGAAAACGATGCTGAGATTCGCAGGCTTATCCATACTGATGTGTAGCTTAAGAGGATAACAATAATGACGACTACCACTGCCATCCAAGCCTCCATGCGGGGTGAGCATGCGCTGCCTTTAAGGCCGCCGAGTCAAGTTATGGATCTGGAGCGGCTGGGGGCGATGCACCAGAGTCGCTTGAGCTTTATGCGTACTCTGATCCGCCGGATCATGCGTGAGCGCTGGGCCATCGAGCCGATTAAGTTTGAGCTCGATGCCGATGGCTACGGTACCGTGATCTACGAGGTACAGGCCCCCAACGGCTTGTACAGTTTTGTGCTGTTCTCCGACTATCTGTCACCGGAAGAGCGGAACGACCGGGTTATCGCCACCAAGTGGGACCTAACAATGGCGCTGGTCGAGGGGCGTGTCGAGGCCGACTATCTGGAGCAGCTGCGTCAGAATGTGCCCAAGCAGGAAGCCGGACGCGTCGACGCTCGGGTCTTCGTTCTGTCGCGGGCCAACCGCAGTGCGCGTAACTTCGATTACGTGGTCGAACAACTGGCCAACGGGCAGCAGCCGGATATCGAGCGGATCAAGAATGTCGGTTACCTCTACCGCACCACCGCGGTCTACGGCAGCGGTAAGCTGGGCATGGCCGACTGGGAGAAGGTGCGGACCAAGCACCTGGACTTCGCCCGCCCGTTTGCCGGTGAGATGTTCGTCTGCCTGATGCTGCGTAACTTCAGCCTGCTGCAGGCCGAGCACATCGCCCGCCACAGATCCCCGCAGCGCTTCCAACCGATGCAAGACGAGATCAAGCGCTACTTCGGTATCGGTAACTCGACCGGTCTGGGAATGGCGCCCTATCTGGTCAACCATCCGTTGTTGATCAACCAATGGGTTGAGATGCGTGAGCTGGCGCTGGCCCGTATCCGTGCGCTGGGTTGCGTCAACAGCCGGGTGCAACAGGAACTGAGCAGCCTGATCGAGCGCTGCGCCCAGCATACCCGCGACACCGTCACCGAAGACGACTGGCAGACCGACAACAACCGCCAGGTGCTGGAGGATCTGGCCGCGCTGCAGCAGCACACGGCTGCCGGTTTCGACAACTGGGATGCACTGCTAGGCTGGAGCGAAGCCAACTGTTCGCTGCAGGGCCAGGAGATGCTGGTGTCGATCGCGCTGGAGATCTACCCGGAGCTGGTGGATGAGCTGGAAGACTTCCATTCCGCCGAAGAGAACCTGGATCTCGATCCGCTGATGCCGCTGCAAGAGCTCAAGCAGATTATCGAGACCCGCTACGCCTGGGCACTGGAGATCGACTTCACCGCGGAAGGGGCTCGTGAGACCTGCTGGTACCGTTCCGAAGAGAAGATGGAGCCCCGACTGGGCAGCGTTGCCGATGCCGAAGCGAAGCAGAAACAGATGGCGCTGGGGGTCGGTTATGCGGTCAGCAAATGTTACGAGCAGCTGTGCGGCTATATCGCCGAGCACCCCGAACACACGACCGCCCGCTTTATGGTGGCGCGACCGAAGATGCGCGGCATCGTGCGTCGGATTCAGAGCATGAGCCGCTGCGTCTACGGCGATATCCAGGCCAACCTGCTGGATCGCAATATCCTGCCGATGCACCTGTTGCGCTGCAAACTGGCGTTCTTCGGGGTGGGTAAGTTTGATCCCCGCTCGCGGCTTTGGGTCCGCAACACCATGTTCCAGGGCGCACCGCTGCTGGAAGATATCGGTAAGCCGTTCAGCGACGACTGGTTTATGCCCTTAGCGCCTCTTCAATCGGGACAGCACTAATGAATATCTCCATGAATGAACTGAAGGCGGCGCTGCGGCGTTGCTTTGAAGCCTCGCAGTACTTTGTCGGTAACTACGAAGATGCGGCCAACATGATTCTGTGGCTGGAAAAACACGGCCTGAATGGCTTGGGCGAACTGCAACGCGGCTTGCCCTATATCGATGAAGATCGCGAAAAGGCGCTCAGTAGCGTGATCTACGAAGACAGCACCTCGGCCATCATCGACAGCCACGGTCGCAGTGCGTTGAACTGCATCGCCGCTTCGGTTGACCTGGCCCACGCCAAGGCACTGGAAAACGGCATAGCGACAGTGACCGTGCATAACTGCCATAACCGCAAGTTTATCCTTAAGGCGCTGACCGACCGCGGTCGTTGCGGCATCAGTGTCGCCGCCTACTGGCAGAATGGTAGTGGACCGGTGACCGAGCATGCGGCGGCGATCAAGGCCGGCGAGCGCTATCCGAGCTACAGCGAAGCCACCACCGATCTGCCGGCCAGCACCGACGACAAGCAGGCGCTGACGATCATCTGCAGCTCGCGGGTGGATCTGGCGGTGTCGCTGCAGGCGTCCAAAGGCAACCGTAACGCACGTCATATCAGTGCCGAGCAGGTCGAAAAGAACAAACAGCAGAGTGTCGAGTCCGGCATCGAGATCGCCCCGGATCTGTGGGACGAGATCAACCGCATCGGCGCCGGTGTGCTGGTCGAAAACAGCGAACTCTCGCGTCAGGGTGCAGGGGGCCGCTAAACGCCCGAAGCTAAACGCTTGAAGCCATAGTCGCTGTTGCCCAAGTCGATCTTTCCGTTGCTGCTGTCAGTGATGGGAAAGGTCGGCTTTTTTGTGTCTGCGGTGCAGACATGCGTCCTTATCTTTGGGCCTGCCGTGATGCATGAAGCGTTATGAGTGTCCGGCGAGCCTGCATCGCTGGCGATGAAATCAGCCCCTGTAAGAGTGACAGAGAGACAGAGAGACAGAGAGACGGGTTCTTGGACATAGCATCCCTGATGATCTATAGCCCAGCCGATCTGCTGGCCATCGCGATCGTGATGGTTGGCATTATGCTGCAGGCCTGGGGCGGGCTCGGTTTCGGCTTGCTGGCCGCGCCGCTGCTGTACCTGATCAACCCCGCCTATGTGCCGGGCCCGATCTTGATTCTGGGTTTCTCGCTGTCAGTGCTGATGGTGATCCGAGAGCGCAGTCAATTGCGCTGGCGAGGCATCCTGCCGGCGGCCCTGGCTCGGATTCCCGGCTCCTGGTTCGGCGCCCTGTTACTGGTCTCCATTCCCGCCTACAGCCTCAGTCTGCTGTTCGGTGTCACGCTGCTACTGGCGGTGCTGCTGAGCTGGCGTACGTACCGGGTCAGCAAAACACCGCTCAGCCTGATGATTGGCGGCTTCTTCTCCGGCTTGATCGGCACCGCCACCTCGGTCGGCGGCCCCCCGATCGCGCTGGTTTATCAGGAGCAGAACCGGATCCTGGCCCGCAATGAGCTGGCGGCTTTCTTTCTGATCGGAACCCCGGCGTCGATCCTGATGTTGGCCTTACAGGACCGGGTCGATCTGCTCAGTCTTGAACTGAGCCTGAAGGTGTTTCCCGGGGTGTTGCTGGGCTTCTGGCTGGCCAACGTGTTGGACGGCGGCGGCCAAGCCAAATCCGCCAAGCCGCTGATTCTGACCGTGTGTTCCGCCTCGGCGGTGATGGTGTTGTACAAGGGGCTGCAGGGCTGGCTCGCCGCCTGATCGCTGAGCTGGCTTACTTCAGAATCGGTCAGCCGACCTACTGCAGACAGTGACCGCTGGGTTTGAGTGCCGGCGGCAGCTCGGTCTCGCCGATCGCTTCCAGCAGATTGATCTCCAGAGTCCGCGACATCGCACTGAGTGGTAGATCGTTGGACGACAACCCAAAGGGCTCCTCCAGCTCTTCACTGAGCGCATCCAGCCCGAAGAAGGTATAGGCGACGATGGCGCACAGCAGCGGGGTGAAGGCCCCCAGCGCACCGACCACACCGAACGGCAACAGCAGGCAGTAGATATAGGCGGTGCGATGCACCAGCAGCATGTAGGCGAACGGCAGCGGGGTGTTTTGGATCCGCTCGCAGGCGGCCAGTACCCCGGCCATCGACGTGATCCGTTCATCAAAGTTCTGGATCAGGATATCCGACAGCAGCCCCTGGCGACGGCACCGACCCAGCTCTTGTCCGAGCAGCTGCAGCAGGCAGTCGGGCAGGTTCTGGGAGCGTTTTAACCTTTCGTGATCCTCGGCCTGGATATAGGGTTCGATATCGCTCCAACCATTTGTCTGACGGAGCTGGTGTCGCAGTGCGTGGGTGAAGGCGATGGTCAGATGGACCAGTCGTTTTTTGGTCTCTGCGGCTCCCTCGACCTCATCATCGAGAAAAGAGTTAGCCTGGCGCGCCAGACTGCGGCCATCGACCAGCAACTGACCCCAATGTTTGCGCGCTTCCCACCAGCGTTCGTAGCAGGCGTTATTCCGAAACCCCAGAAACAACGACAGGGCCACACCCAACACGGTAAACGCGAATGGTGAATAGTCGGGCAACAGCGGGGGAAGGTAGTGCTGGGCAATGGCAACACCGGCGCCCAACAACGCCACAAACAGAATCTGCGGCAGAATCTTCGGCACGATCGAACCGCGAAGGGTGAAGAACAGCCGAAAGGCGTTGGGTTTATCGCGGACAACCATAGGAGACTCTGAAACCTAGCAGACTAAGAGTTGGGACGTTAGCAGAGCGTCTGTTCGCTGCAAGTCTATTTTGGGTAATGGCAGGAAATAACCGGGTTTCTATCCCAGGGTTCTTGCCGGCGACTCTGTTCTGTTTAGCGAGCCATGGTTTTGACCGTCAGACTAATTGGTCGCTAGCCGCTTTGATGATCTGGCTGACCTGATCAAACACGATATTGACCCGTTTCAGGCGGCGCGAATCCGATTGCCTGATCAGCCAGATATCGGAAACCAGGCTGGGTTCATCCGGTAGAACCCGCTGCAGCTCGAATAGCTCGGCGGCAAATCGGGGCAGGGCGGCGATACCTAGGTGCGCCCTGACCGCCATCAGTTGGGAGTGGTAACTGCCGGTGCGCAGGTAGATCTCTGGCAGTTCGGGACGATCTTCCAGCCAGTGGGCTAAAGGTAGATAGCTGAGTTCCGAGTCCCAGCCGATAAAGCGATGGTCGATAAGATCAGAGGCACTAGCGGGGTGACCCCTCTGTTGCAGGTAATCGGCGCTGGCATAGAGCGCCTGCGATAGCTGCCCGATTCGCTGCACGGTGTAGTCGCCGTGGGTGGGCCGGGTTAATCGAATCGCAATATCGGCTTCACGCTTGGTCAACGGGCTAGATCGAACATCGGTGATGATTTCGAGTTGGATCTCAGGATGTGAGCGCTGTAGCTCAGCCAGCTGGGGAATCAGAATGTACTGACCCAGTAGTTCGGGAACGGCCAGGCGTACTATTCCTGCGGTTTCGGTTTCACTTCGGGCTGCGCCGCGCTCAAGCCAAAGAAGGTGGGCCTCGGCCTGTTCGGCGGTCGATATCAGGTTGGCACCGGCGTCGGTCAGGTCATAGCCATCTTGGCGGCGAGAAAATAACTGGGTTCCCAGGGCCTGTTCCAGCGCATCAATCCGACGGGAAACCGTAGACGGACTGACGTGAAGGCTGCGCGCCGAGACGCTCAGGCTTTTGGACCGAGCCACGGCTAGGAAGTACTTGAGGTCGTCCCAGTTCATCAGGTTGCTTCTGTATTGGTGTTGCAATTATGCAAAACCAGTTTGCCAAATTTAGGGTGTTAGGGGCTCATTCTTTATCGCTACACTAGGTTGGGTCAACAAAAACGCAAAAGCAGATTGGCTCAATGCTCGGATCGCAGGGTGGCGATCCGGGTTGCAACACCAATGGTTCAGGCACAGAAAGGAGCAGGGTATATGTCATCTCAAACCAGTCGGGCCGAAATCGGCAACCTCCAACCCTCCGACGGGCTAGCGATCCGACTGATGCCGGCCGTCTTTGTATGGCTCTGGAGCACCGGGTTTATCGGCGCCAAGTACGGCTTGCCCTATGCCGAACCCTTCACGCTGCTGCTCTATCGGATGCTGGTAACGTTGCTGCTGCTGGCACTGGTGGCCATGTGGGTGAAGTCGAAATGGCCCTCGGTAACGGCGGCGTTTCATACCTCGATAACTGGGGTTCTGGTGCATGGCTTATACCTTGGCGGTGTGTTTTACGCCATTCAGGACGGAATGCCGGCCGGCCTGGTTTCATTGATCGTGGGGTTGCAGCCGCTGGTCACCGCGTTGGCGGCGGTGGTGGTATTACGCGAAACCGTCGTTTGGAAACAATGGCTGGGGTTAGTACTTGGGTTGGTCGGTGTCAGTCTGGTGTTGCTGGAAAAGATGGGCGGAACCGAGCAGATGACCAGCTTCCCGTTGTGGACCCTGGCCTGGGCACTGATAGCGTTGTTTGCCATCTCCATCGGCACTGTCTATCAGAAGCGTTACTGTCAGGGCGTCGAGCTTGTTCCCGGTGCCTTTATCCAATATTGCGCCGCTGGGGCACTGTTTGCCGTTGGGGCGTTCGCCTTTGAAACCCGGGTCGTGCACTGGGATACCCAGTTGATCCTGGCAATGGGCTGGTTGGTGCTGGGGCTGTCGGTCGGTGCGATTCTGTTGCTGATGCAATTGATCCGTCGCGGTGCGGCCTCCCAGGTGGCCAGCCTGTTCTATCTGGTCCCGCCGGTAACAGCATTGGAAGCCTATATACTGTTTGATGAACGACTGGGTGTGCTGGCGATGTGCGGTGGGCTGTTATCGGTGATCGGGGTTGCACTGGTGGTGGTCAAAAAAGCCCAGTAGCGGCGAACGCGCCAAAATCACATCTGCCTTGGCTCCATATCTTATCAAGAAACCTATTTGTCGATTTCTGTATCGGATCGGTATTTCATCTTGCCTCACGGCTGAGTAAACTCGCCGAAAATTTGGCTGGCTATGGTTGTACTCTTTCGGGTTGGAATTCGTCGTGTGGGTCAGATTCCTACGCGGCTAATCAGATTGAGGCCAGGGACAGCTCGACTATTCAATTGAGAACTCGTCAACGGAGAACTCGTCAATGGAGAACTCGATGAAGCACCTTCTTGCTGCGCTACCCATGCTGGCGGCGGCTGGTTTAGCCCAGGCTGACAGCGAATGCGGTACTGTGACTATTGCCGATATGAACTGGAACTCGGCCACTCTGATCGCCAATGTCGATCGCTTTATCCTTGAGCATGGCTACGGCTGCGATGCCGAGTTGATCCCCGGCGATACCGTACCGACCGGTACCTCGATGATCGAGAAGGGCAAGCCGGATGTGGTGCCGGAACTCTGGACCAACGCGATCAAGGATGCGATCGAAAAAGGGGTTGCCGAAAACCGTCTGCGGATTGCCGGCAAGGCATTTGCCGACGGCGGGGAGGAGGGTTTCTGGGTGCCGAAGTACCTGGTTGATCAGGATCCGAGCCTGGCTACCATCGAGGGTATCAAGACCAACGCCAAGTTGTTCGAAAACCCTGAAGATCCCGATACCTCCGCCTTTATCGGCTGTCCGGCGGGTTGGACCTGTCAGATCACCGCCGGGCATAACTTCGAGGCGCTTAAACTGGCTGAGGCGGGATTTGAGCTGGTTGATCCGGGTTCCAGCGCGGGCCTCTCCGGTACCATCGCCCGTGCTTATGAGCGCCAGCAGCCCTGGTTCGGTTACTACTGGGCGCCAACCGCGGTGCTGGGTAAGTACGACATGGTCAAGGTGGATTTTGGTACCGGCGTCGATGAAGCCTACTTTCTGAGCTGCACCACCCAGGAAACCTGTCCACCCACCCAGGCGACCATGTGGCCGTCGTTGCCGGTCCACACCGTGACAACTGCGGATTTCGCCAGCAAAGCGCCTCGGGCCTACGAGTACCTATCGATGCGCTCATTCACCAACGACCAGATGAATCAGTTGCTGGCCTGGATGGAGGAGAATCAGGCCGATGGCGATATCGCGATGGAGCACTTCCTGACCCAGTACGAGTCACTCTGGAGCGCTTGGGTGTCCGAATCGGTGGCCGCCAAGGTTAAGCAGGCGCTGGCGCGGCTTTAACCCGGTTGTACGATAATGACCAGGTCGGGGCGTTCTGTCCCGACCTGACGCCCCCCTTAGAGCTTCGATTTCGCTTTGAAGCTCCACCGCTTCGCCTACGCATCCAAGTAGGCGGAGCTGTTTCTATTACTTAACTCTCGCCTCGATAGCCTGGGTTAACACGACTGATCGGATGTGCTTTAGCAGGCTGCGGCTTAAACTGTGCAGTAGGCTGAACGTATATACCCGGAACGGTTGAACTGAGGAGCACTACGGTGACTGATGCACAGCAACTGGAGCAACAGTACGAGCAACTGGTCGACTGGCTGCACGAGCGCTCCCTCGACCCTTGGAAGATTGAACAGATGCAGCTGGCGCTGATGGAGCGGATGGAGTCGATCGGTTTCGACATCTACCGGATGCATATCGGCTTGCCGATGCTACATCCGCTTTACTCGGTCGGCACCTATTACTGGAAGCGCGGGCAGGGCTGTTTTCAGGATGCCTTTACCCGAGGAGATCGCCTCAGCAAGGCTTGGCTAAGCAGCCCACTCAGACCAACCTACGAATCCGGTGCCAACGAACATCTATTCCGGTTACCTAGCCCGGAGGCCGAGCCGTATCAGCTGTTGCGTGAGATGTGTCAGGAGGGGGTAACCGAATACTATCTGCAGGTGGCCGGCTACGGTGATCGAACGCTGGCGCCGAACGAGCAGGAAGGGGTGGTGTTGACCTGGTCGACGACCGATAAACAGGGATTTAGTCCGGCGCAGCTTCGATTCTTGTCCCGTTTACGTTTACCGCTGGCGGCGTTGATTAAAAGCTTGGCGCACCGCAAGCTGACCGAGGATATTCTCGATACCTATCTGGGCGGATACTCCGGTTCACGGGTTCTGGCCGGCAACATTCAACGCGGCGATGTGGAGCCGATCAATGCGGTGATCTTTTTCTGCGACCTGCGCGGTTCCTCCTCTCTGGCCAAGAAGTATCCGCCTTGTGGCTTCCTCGAGTTGCTGAATCAGTACTATGAAGTGACCGCTGGAGCCGTGGTCGAACACGGTGGCGAACTGTTGCGATTTATTGGTGATGCATCGCTGGCGATCTTCCCGATCCAGGAGTTTGATTCCGAGCGAACCGCCTGTGACAAAGCGATGCAGGCCTCGCGTCAGGCGTTACAGCGATTGTCCGAATTGAATCGGCAACGACGGTCGCAGGATGAGACGGCGATCGACTTTGGAATCGGCTTGCACAAGGGCGAGGTGTTGTACGGCAATATCGGTATCCCGTCACGGTTGGAGTTCACCGTTATCGGTGAAGCGGCCAATGAAGCGGCCCGGGTGGAGGGGATGTGCCCGGTACTGGGGCAAAATATCTTGGCATCCAAGGTATTCGCTGACTGCTATCCGATGGGCTGGAACTCCCATGGGCAGCACCGGTTGAAGAACATCGCCGAACCGATGGAGATCCTGTCACCCGCTGCCGATTGATCTGATATAGTAGCTATCTCTTATATAAGTCTTGGGGTATTACCATGATGGCCAGCAGCCGGGCTTACTGGGCAGCAACGCTGTTACTGGTGCTGATCTTTGGCGCCGGTTTTGCTGTCGGCCGAAGTAACGCGCCACTTCACGGCATGGAGGTAACCTTTAACAACGCCAGTGGCCAGCGTATCGACGCGATACAGTTGGATTTTGGCAGTGCCGATAGCCAATCCAGCCTGCAGGTATACAGGATCGAACCGGGCCAGCAGCGACTGCTGGTGCTGAATCATCGGCCCGCGATGGGGTTCAATGTCAAAGTGACCTATCAGGACGGCCAGATGCAGGAGTTTTGCGCGCTCAAGGGACGAAAACAGCAGCGGGCTACGTTGACGCTGAGGCTGTAATTCAACCGGATCGTTTTTTTTGCGTTAGCTCTTAGCCTCTAGTCCGGGCTGCCAGCGGCTGTTCAAGAATCCGGTTTTTTCTGCACCGGGTTTTCATTGGGACCGCTGAAATACTGACTCACCGCGACAATAGACTGGGTCAGATTCTTGGTGGGTTTACGGCTGGCTCTTTTCTGTTGGTACATCTGTTCATCGGCACGAACGAGCAGTTCATTGATGGATTCGCCCTGTTCGGGATAGATTGCCGCACCGATGCTCAGCGAGAGTGCAATAGGGATTCCATCGATTACGAACGGCTGGTCAAATTGTTGGTTTATCTTGCCGATAAATCGATCGATCGAGGCTTGTGAGTCAATCCCCGGTAGAACCATGGTGAATTCGTCACCGGCGAATCGAGCCAGGGTATCCGATGCTCTAATGGTTTGGGTCAGTCGTTCCGCAATTTCAATCAGTGCCTGATCGCCGGCGCTGTGCCCCAGCGAGTCGTTGATGGCC
Source organism: Motiliproteus coralliicola (assembly GCF_003345655.1). Lineage (GTDB taxonomy): Bacteria > Pseudomonadota > Gammaproteobacteria > Pseudomonadales > Balneatricaceae > Motiliproteus > Motiliproteus coralliicola. Next base: position 1,018,124 of record NZ_QQOH01000001.1, on the reverse strand, counting down.
TTAAAGCCATTCAGATCGGCAAACAGCAGAGCCAGGCGCTCGCCGTTTCGTTTAGCCCGGGAGATGGCTTGCGTCAGCCGGTCCAGGAACAGGGCGCGGTTGGGTAGGCCGGTCAGATGGTCGAAGTTGGCCCGTTGATGAAGGGCTTGTTCCTTCTGCCGTTGCTTGGAGATGTCATCGAACAGCCAGATCGAACCGGCTCCTTCGGCGTTCTGATCGATCTCTCGGCCGGTAATTCGGCACCAGAATAGGGACTCGTCTTTGCGCTTCAGGCGTATCTCGGCGCGATAGACATTGCCGCCTTCGATTCCTGAGTAGGCTTCCTTACCGATCTGGTGGTAACTTTTCAGGCTTTCATGAATGATGCTGGTATCGCTGCCTTCCAGCTCGGTCCGCAGGTAGCCCGTCTGTTCCAGCAGCCAGTTATTGACCCGGACGAACACCCGATTTCGGATATAGGCGATACCTTCGTGGGCGTTATCCAGGATCGTTTCAAGTTCCGACAGGGTGCGCTTGGCCTTCTCTTCGGCGATCAGCTTTTCGGTGACGTCATTAATCACGGAAAAGAGCAGCTTGTTCTCTCCGACGCTGATCGGGGTCGAGATCACTTCGACATTTCGAATTTCACCACTGCTGAGCCGATGGGAAAAAACAAAGAAGTTTCGGGATTCTGACTCGGCCCGGTTCATCTCTTTGCTGATCTCTTCGACCGAGGCGGTATTGATCTCTGCAATGGCCATGGAGGTCAGCTGCTCACGCGAGTAGCCGTAATACTCGCAGGCGCCGCTACTGGCTCCAACGATGCTGCCCGTGGTCGGGCAGATCAATAGCATGATGGTTTTGTTGTTGGAAAACAGGTCGCTACTGGCTAAGGCTTCAGCGTAAAGATTGGTGGCGCTGAGATAGGGGTTACTTGGACTTTCCATGATACCGTACCCTCGGTTACCGCTTGCGGTTATCTGGTGTCTAGCTAGGGACCTTGTGTCTAGCTAGGGACCTTGTGGCGACAGGTCAGGCAAACCTTCGAGCCTTGTGATGCAGCTAAATTAGATAAACCGTATATGCATGTTCTCATATTGGGTCACGGATATTTAGTGTTTCAATGAATTCTTGTAACACTGAGTAACCTATATGCCTGGCGATTAGCGTTAAGGTGGCGGCCTGCTTTTGGTCTTCCAATGACGCTGTTGCAAGGTAGCTTTGAGCGGTCGTTTATCTGATACTCTGCGGTTTAACTTCGACACGGGATGGCTGATTGAAAAAGTGGTATCAACATCTCGCTGGCTGCCTGCTGCTTAGTCCTTTTCTGCTGGCAGATGCCAGTGCGCAGAGCAAGATCATTTCATTGGGAACCGGCGGCGTAACGGGGCTGTATTACCCGGCCGGTGGGGCGATTTGCCGGTTGGTGAATGAAAACCGAATGGAACACGGGATTCGTTGCGCCGTTCGAAGCACGCCCGGTTCGGTCAGCAATCTACAGCAGGTGGACGCTCAACAGCTCGATCTGGGAATTGCGGAAGCGGGTCAGCTCCATGATGCGCTTCAAGGTCAGGGCCGCTTCGCAGAGCCGCTAGCTCAGCTTCGAACTCTGTTTAGTCTCTATACCGAGTACATCACCGTGGTCGCGCGCAAGGATAGCGGCATCGACAGCTTCGATGACCTACGTGGCAAACGGATCAATATCGGTCCCGAGGGAAGCAGTCAGCGTGCCACCTTGCAGTTGCTGATGCAGGCGCGGGGCTGGAGCCTGAATGATTTCCCGGAAGTCCATCAGCTGGAGCCGGCGCAGCAAGCTCAGGCGTTGTGCGATGGCCGTATCGACGCGACCCTCTATGTGGTCGGTCACCCCAGCGGTGCTATCAAGGAGGCGTTGCGAGACTGCGACAGTCGCTTATTGGCGCTGGCATCCGCTGATGTCTCGACCTTATCCGGGAAAAATCCCCACTACCGCTCCGAGCACCTCAACGGGGGCTATTACGCCTCAGGCCTGGGTGAAATCGAGACGGCGGGGGTGCGTGCCACTGTGATCAGTCGGGCGGATCTGCCCGAGCAGGATGCCTATGCGATCGTCAAAGCCCTGTTTGAGCGCTTGCCGAGCTTCCGCCGGATGCATCCGGCGTTCAAGCAGCTCGAGTCTGGCGCGATGGTCGAGGGGCCGTTGGCGGCGCCGATGCATCCCGGCGCATTGCGGTACTTCCGAGAAGCCGGGTTGATCCCTTAGGCCTCGTCTTGTAACGCCGCTGTATCCTGCAGCGGCAGCTCGATCCGGAAATGGGCTCCCCGATCTGATACCAGGCAATGAATCTGGCCATTGAGCAGTTGATGCACCAGGTTGAAGACGATATGCATCCCCAAGCCGCTGCAGCCCTGACTGCGTTTGGTGGTCATAAAGGGCTCGAACAGTTTCTGATGCCAGTCCTCGGCAATACCGACACCGTTATCCCGGTAATCGATCTGAAGTTGTTGCCCGTGGAGTTGCAGCTCGATCTCGATCACGCCGCCGGGCTGATGATCAAACCCGTGCAGTAGCGAATTCAGAATCAGGTTGGTGAAGATCTGGTAGTAACCACCGGGGTAGCTATCCAGCATCAGCTGCGTTGGTCCCTGGATACGGATCTCGGGACGGCACTGTTTCAGGCGTGGTTGCAGCGAGGTCAGGATCTCATCCAGGTACTCAATCAGATCGAAACGACGACGTTGTTCGCTGGATTGGTCAACCGAGACCTGTTTGAAGGCGCTGATCAATTGGGTGGCGCGCTCGAGGTTCTGACAGATCAGCCGGCTGGTTTCCATCAGGGTGTCGGTGATCGGCTCGTCGGGACGTTGCTGTTTATAGAGCCGGGCCTGGTCGGAAAGGTAGGAGGCGGCGGTGTAACCGATCCCGATCGGGGTGTTGATCTCGTGGGCCACCCCGGCAACCAGACCGCCGAGTGCGGCCAGCTTTTTCGACTCCACCAGCTGCTGCTGGGTGGTCTGCAGTTTGGCCAGCAGCTGCTGTAGTTCTTGATTGCGCTGTTCCAGCTGCTGGGTGCGATCGACCACCCGTTGCTCCAGCTCGGTATTCAAACGGGCCAGCTCCTGTTCCGCCTGTTCACGCTTGCTGATGTCCTGCAGCATCGACTCGCGCATGCTGTTCATCGCATCTACCACCTGGCTGAGCTCGTCGTCATGATGGCGTCGGTGGCGCTTTAGAATCAGCGGCTGATCCAGGTGATCCAGTTTCAAACGACGGGCGTAAGCGGCCATCGAGCCCAGGTGCTGGGTGACCAGTCGGCTGAAGATGGTCAGGATAAAAATCGACACCAGAAAGGTCTTGATCCCCTGTGACGCCAGGATCACCAGCACCTTGTCAGCCAGGCGCTGGTACACCTCATCCAGGCTGATGATCAGGGTCAGTTCCCCAACCTGAAACAGGTTGCCGTCGGCGCTGCGGTGTTCGAGTTGATAACGGCGTTCAAGGGTTGAGCCGGAATCGGGGCGAGTGCCGGCACGGTAGTCATCCCCATACTGAGAGCTGATCTCCAAGTAGCGCACATCCGGCAACTGGTGCAGGCCGTCCAGCTGCACCTGTACCTGAGCCGGACTGATCTCCCACAGACTGTTGGACAGGCTATTGAGCGAGCTGGTCTCGATCTGGTGCAGGCGCTCGTCGATGGCGGATAGCTCGTAACGGTAGTCGAGCCAAAGCTGGGTACCGGTGGCGATCAGGGTGATCAGCGAGCTGCACAGCAGTATCGCGGCCAACAGGCGGATGCCGAGGGGTTTTTGGCGGCGGAGTTGTTTGAGTCGTTGCAGCAGGTTCATAGCGGGTATCGGCTTCTGGGTTTCAAGCGACATCCCTCAACGGGGCGCTTGGCGCCCTATGATAGCGGGGCATTCGTCGTATCGCAGTCTCTGTTTCCGGTTTCGAGGGGGTTTTAGGGCCAAGATCATTTTTTCATCGAGAATGGCACGCGAGGAGGTTTTGTTGGCATGAATGGCGGTTTGGGCGCCGGTTGGGTTGGCTTATGTTGTCCCGAGTCTTGAAGGACTGTTCTCGCGGCAACACCAAACCGAACTGCCGCGGGTGTTTTGCAGGCGGTTGCCCCCGGGTAATTGCTGATAACCACAAAGGCCCGCCCGGCGGGACGATAACGATAACGATAACTAGGAATGCACATGTCTCTGAAGAACAAACTTGCTACGACTCTACTTTCCTCCACTGTCGGCCTGACGGCTGCGTTCGGCGCCTCCAGCGCGCTGGCGGCGGATCAGACCTACGTGACCATCGGTACTGGTGGTCAAACCGGTGTTTACTATGTTGTCGGCCAGTCCATGTGTCGTCTGGTCAACCGTGGCACCAGCGATCACGGAATCAAGTGCACCGCGCCGTCCACCGGTGGTTCTGTTGCCAACATCAACGCGATCCGTCAGGGCCAGCAGGACATGGGTATGGCTCAGTCCGACTGGCAGTTCCACGCTCTGAACGGTACCAAGCACCAGACCTTCATCGACCAGGGTAAGTTTGACAACCTGCGCGCGCTGTTCTCCGTCCATAACGAGCCCTTCACCGTTGTTGCCCGTGCCGACTCCGGCGTTAAGAGCTTTGACGACCTGGTTGGCAAGCGCGTTAACCTGAACAACCCGGGTTCCGGTACCCGCGGCACCATGGAAGTGATCATGGCCGAGAAGGGTTGGACCCGTGACAGCTTCAAGCTGGCGGCCGAGCTGAAGGCTTCCGAGCAGGCTCAGGCGCTGTGCGACAACAAGCTGGACGTGATGATCTACTCTGTCGGTCACCCGTCCGGTGCGATCAAGGAAGCCACTACTTCCTGTGATTCTGTCGTTGTTCCGGTTACCGGCAAAGAGATCAACAAGCTGATCGCTGAAAACGACTACTACGCCGAAGCCACCATCAAGGGCGGCCTGTACAAGGGAACCGACAGCGATGTGACCACCTTCGGTAACGCGGCCACCATGGTGACCTCTGCCAACGTCGATGACGAAACTGTCTACCAGGTAGTTAAGGCGGTATTCGACAACTTCGATCGCTTCAAGCGTCTGCACCCGGCCTTCGCCAACCTGGATCCGAAGACCATGATCTCCGGCGGCCTGTCTGCACCGCTGCACGAAGGCGCTGTGCGCTACTACAAAGAACAGGGCTGGATGTAATCCAGATCCGATCATCCCCTAGGGATCACGGTCAGCCCAGCCTGGGTTGACCGTTCTTTTTAGAGCGTCTGCCGCCTCGATTTATTAGGTTCTGCCGGCGCTTGTTTCACGCTTAATTGTCGGAGCGATTATGACAGAACTACAAAACCGACAGGCTGAGGCTGATGATAGGGAACTGCAGGAGATGGTGGCCGCCAACGATACCGGCGCCCGTATCCCCGAAGGTTGGCAAGGAAAAATTCTACTCGCCGCCGCACTGTGCTGGTCACTGTTCCAGCTCTGGATAGCATCACCATTACCGTTTTACGATTGGCCGATTATCGGTAGTTTCGGCATCTTCAACGACACCGAAGTGCGGGCCATTCACCTGGGCTTCGCCGCCTTCCTGGCCTTTACCGCTTACCCGGCGCTGGCCCGTTCACCGCGTCACCATATCCCGGTGACCGATATTGCCCTGAGCCTACTGGGCGCCTTTAGTGCCAGCTATATTTTCCTGTTCTACGACCAGCTGGTGACCCGTCCGGGGCTGCCCAATACCCAGGACCTGGTGTTCTCCATCACCGGTCTGATCCTGCTGTTGGAAGCGACCCGCCGTACCCTGGGACCGCCGCTGATGATCGTGGCGATCGTATTCCTGACCTATTCGCTGGCCGGGCCCTGGATGCCGGAATTGATCGCCCACAAGGGCGTTACCCTGAAAGAGCTGGTTAACCACCAGTGGCTGACCACCGAAGGGGTATTCGGTATCGCGCTCGGGGTGTCCTCCAATTTCGTATTCCTGTTCGTGCTGTTCGGCGCGCTGTTGGACAAAGCCGGTGCCGGTAACTATTTCATCAAGGTGGCGTTCTCGCTGCTGGGCCACATGCGTGGCGGCCCGGCCAAGGCCGCGGTAGTTTCCTCCGGTCTGACCGGTCTGATCTCCGGCTCCTCCATCGCCAACGTGGTCACCACCGGCACCTTCACCATCCCGATGATGAAGCGGGTCGGCTTTACCTCCGAAAAGGCCGGTGCGGTCGAAGTTGCGTCTTCGGTCAACGGTCAGATCATGCCGCCGGTGATGGGCGCCGCGGCGTTCCTGATGGTCGAGTACGTGGGTATCTCCTACGTTGAGGTTATCACCCACGCCTTTCTGCCGGCATTGATCTCCTACCTGGCGCTGATCTATATCGTTCACCTGGAAGCCCTGAAGCAAAATATGCAGGGGCTGCCTCGACGGATGGAAGTCAAAACCTGGCAGCTGCGCTTGATCGGCATGCTGACCGGTTTCCTGGTCACCGCCGGTATTGCGGCGGTGGTGTATTACGGCATCGGCTGGGTCAAACCTACCTTCGGCGACTACGCTGGTCTGGTGATCGCGGCGCTGCTGTTCGTGGTTTATCTGTTCCTGGTTCGCTTTGCCTCGCGGGTGCCGGACCTGGAATTGGACGACCCCGACTCGCCGATGGTGCAACTGCCGGAAGTGGGCCCGACGGTTAAATCCGGTCTGCACTACCTGCTGCCGGTGGTGGTACTGGTCTGGTGCCTGATGATCGAGCGCCTGTCGCCGGGACTGTCGGCTTTCTGGGCCACGGTGCTGATGATGTTCATTCTGGTCACCCAGCGGCCGTTGATGGCCTGGTTCCGCGGCAAGGACGAGCTGCCGCGTCGACTGCGCAAGGGTTTTAACGAGCTGATTGACGGTCTGATCGTCGGTGCCCGCAACATGATCGGAATCGGCATCGCCACGGCCACCGCCGGGATTATCGTCGGTGCGGTCTCCCAGACCGGTGTCGGCTCGGTGCTGGCCGATCTGGTCGAAGTGCTGTCGATGGGTAATCTGCTGCTGATGCTGATGCTCACCGCCGTGTTGAGTCTGATCCTCGGGATGGGGCTGCCGACCACCGCCAACTACATCGTGGTGTCGTCGCTGCTGGCGCCGGTAGTGATCTCATTGGGCCAGGAGTCCGGCCTGATCGTGCCACTGATCGCCGTGCACCTGTTCGTGTTCTACTTCGGCATCATGGCCGACGTGACGCCACCGGTGGGGCTGGCTTCGTTTGCCGCGGCGGCGGTGTCCGGCGGTGACCCGATCCGTACCGGTTTCCAGGCCTTTAGCTACAGTCTGCGAACCGCGGCGCTGCCGTTCCTGTTTATCTTCAACACCGACCTGCTGCTAATCGACGTCAGCTGGGCGCAGGGGATACAGATCTTTATCGTTGCGACGATTGCGATGCTGATCTTCACCGCCGCAACCCAGGGCTATTTCTTCTCCCGCAATCGCTGGTACGAGACTCTGGCGCTGCTGCTGATCGCGTTCTCGCTGTTCCGTCCCGGATTCTGGATGGATCGAATCGTCGCGCCTTACCAGCAGATCGAACCCAGTGCGCTGGTGCAGAGCCTCGATACCGTCGAGCCGGGCACCGAACTGCGATTCTGGGTTGATGGCGAAGACGCGGTCGGTAATGCCCGCTCCTTCGTTGCCACGCTGGAGTTGGGCGAGGGCGATAACGGACGCGATCGGCTTGCCAGTGTCGGCCTGGAGCTGATCGCCAGCGGCGATCGCACCCTGGTGGACTTTGTCGGCTTCGACAGTGCCGCCGAGAAGGCCGGCATGGCGTTTGACCAGGTGATCACCGGCGTTGAAGCGCCCCAGGCTCAGCCGCCGAAACAGTTGATCTATATCCCGGCGGTGGCCTTGTTGCTGGTGTTGATTACTCTGCAGCGTCGTCGCCGTGCTCAGGATGAGCAGGCGATGCAGGGTGCTTCGGCTTCGGCCTGAAGCGACGCCAATCGATAAACCAGGCCCGGCGTCAATCGTCGGGCCGCTTTTGTAGGAATTAGGGATGTTTAAAAAAGTACTGGTACCGGTCGACCTGTCTGAGCCGGAATTTGTCCAGCAGGCTCTGGAGCTGGCGTTGCGTGAAGTCAACGAAAACAACGCCGAACTTCACCTGATCACGGTTGTCCCTGGATTCGGTAATTCGCTGGTGGCGTCGTTCTTCAGTGAACGGGAGCATCAGAAGGCCGTGACCGAAGTGGCACGTAAGTTTAAGGCGTTGGCTTCCGAGATCGTACCGGAGGGGATTAAACCGGTGCTCAAGGTCTACGAAGGCTCGCCGGCAGAGATGATCGTGCGCTATATCCGCAAGCAGGAAGTGGACCTGGTGCTGATGTCGGCTCACCACCGCTCTAAAGTGGATGAGTTCCTGTTGGGCTCGGTTTCAGCCCGAGTGGCAGAACGTGCCGGTTGCTCGGTTTTATTGCTAAAAAGCTGACATAATTAGCAGCTGTAATACGGGTTTTATTGATTGGATTGAGCTGTATCAATCAAAAAAGACCAAAACAAACACTACCAATTTGAAGAATTGGTAAATAATTACACCTTTCTGGCCTGTCGCCGAAATCGGGCACGCGGCAGGCCTTTTCATATGCCCAGTTGCAGGTTAACCAATTAACCCTCATGTTCGACCGATTCCGTGACAACCTTTCACTCCTGTCTCCCCTGACCGAGCTGTTCAGCCAGCGTCTCAATGCGGCCATGGCGGCACGGGTGAATGAATTTGCACCGCTCTATTACCAGACCGCGACCCACGACGAGCTTAGCGAACGCTCGCTGGAAAACCTCTATGGTGCGACCCTGTCCTGTTGGGAGCTGTTGCAGGAGTTCAATCCTGACCAGCCCCAGATCCGTCTCTATAATCCGGATCTGGAAAAGCATGGCTGGCGTGCCCAGCACACCGTCATCGAAATTATCCAACCGGATATGCCGTTCCTGGTCGATTCGGTCCGAATGGCGATGAACCGTCGCGGGCTAGCGATCCATACGATCCACAACGCGATCCTGCATTGCCGTCGCGAAGCCGGCCGGCTGCAAGAGTTCGGCAGTTCGGCCGAAGAGGGTTTCCAGGCCGAGTCGGTCATCTACCTCGAGGTCGACCGCACCAGCGATGAAACCGAGCACAAAGAGATCCTGGCCGATCTGCAGCAGGTGCTGGCCCATGTGCGTATCGCGGTGGACGATTACCAGGCGATGCAGGACAAGGCCGCCGAAACGGCGCAGCAGCTGGGCCAACAGGATCCGGCGATCGGTCAGTTCTTGGAGTGGTTGTTGGATGACCGTTTCACCTTCCTGGGTTACGACGAGGTCGAGATTGCCGACGGTCAGGTCTGCAGCGTTGACGACAGCGAACTGGGGATTTTCCGTCTGGAACGTAGCCCGGTTTGCGTCAAGCTGGAAGCCTTGCCGGAGGCGGAGCGCGAGTTCCTGCTCGAACCCTCGACTCTGATGTTCGCCAAGGACAACCGTTTCTCGCTGGTACATCGTCCGGCCTATATCGACCGGATCGTGATCAAGCGTTTTGATGATGCGGGTAACGTCGTTGGCAAGTGCCGCTTCCACGGCCTCTACACCTCGACCGTATACTCCGAACCGATGTCCGGCATTCCTGTGGTACGCGACAAGGCCAAGACAGTACTGACCCAGACCGGTTTCGACCGCCGCAGCCACAACGGCAAGCAGCTGCTGCAGATCATGAACGATCTCCCCCGTGATGAGCTGATTCTATCGAGCGAGGCGCAGCTGCTCGAGATCGCCATGGGGATCTTCAGCCTCAACGAGCGCCGCAAGGCGCGACTGTTGATGCGGCAGGATCGCAGCAACCAGTTCATGACGTTCCTCTACTTCGTGCCGCGGGACGTTTTCTCCACCGAGTTGCGGCTGCAGGTGCAGGATCTGTTGATCAAAGCCTGCGGTGCCAGCACCGTCGACTTTACTACCACCTTCAGCGAGTCGGTGCTGGCGCGGGTACAGTTTGTGCTGCGAACCGACCCGGCTAACCCGCCACAGTTTGACCTGGCGCAGCTGGAGCAGGAGGTGGTTAATGTTTCCCGCGACTGGAACGACGAGCTGCACGCCGCATTGATCGAAAACTGCGGTGAAGAGCAGGGCAATCGACTGCTGAGCAACTACCGTTACGGTTTCACCAGCGCCTACCGTGAGCACTTCGTTCCGGCCAGTGCGGTCTACGATATTCAGCGTGTCGAGGCTCTGAGCGAGAGCAACCCGATCACGATGAGCTTCTATCGGGTACTGGAGCAGAGTCAGCAGTTGCGCTTCAAGCTGTTCAACTCCGATGAGTCCCTGGTGCTGTCCGACGTGATTCCGGTACTGGAAAACCTCGGTATGCGGGTCGTCGGCGAGCACCCTTACGAGATTCGTCGCCAGGATGGCCAGCGTTTCTGGATGCACGACTTCACCCTGATTCACCAGGGCTCCGAGCCGGTAGTGCTGGAGCAGGTTCAGGAGGTGTTCCAGCAGGCGTTTGCGACCATCTGGAGCGGCCGTGCCGAGAACGACGAGTTCAACCAGCTGGTGATCGGCGCCAACCTGAACTGGCGTGAGGTGGCGATGCTGCGTGCCTACGCCCGCTACTGCCAGCAGATCCGTTTCGGTTTCTCGCAGCCCTATATCGCCGCCACACTGTCGAACCATATCCAGGTTACCCGCCTGTTGGTGGCGCTGTTCCGGGCCCGCTTCGAGCCGCAGCGCCAGGAGAGCGACAAGGTCGAGGCGCTGGCCGAACGGATCGAGAACAGCGTGCTTGATGCGTTGGATCGGGTCGCCAACCTCAACGAAGACAAGATCCTGCGCCGTTTCCTGGAACTGATCAAAGCGACCCTTCGGACCAGCTTCTTCCAGACCGACGAACAGGGCGAGCTGAAGGATTACTTCGCCTTCAAACTGAGCCCGCGCGATATCAGCGATATCCCACTGCCGCGGCCGATGTTCGAGGTGTTTGTCTACTCCGCCCGGGTCGAAGGGGTACACCTGCGCGGCGGCAAGGTTGCCCGCGGTGGACTGCGCTGGTCTGACCGGTTGGAAGACTACCGTACCGAAGTGCTGGGGCTGGTGAAGGCTCAGCAGGTGAAGAACTCGGTGATCGTGCCGGTGGGCGCCAAGGGCGGCTTCGTCGCCAAGCAGCTGCCGCAGGACGGTGGTCGTGAAGCCTGGCTGGCCGAAGGGATCGCCAGCTACCAGATCTTTATCAGCGCGTTGCTGGATATCACCGACAACCTGGTTGCCGGTGAGGTAGTGCCGCCGGTGGATGTGGTTCGTCACGACGAGGATGATCCGTACTTTGTAGTGGCCGCCGACAAGGGCACCGCAACCTTCTCCGATATCGCCAACGAGATCGCTGAATCCCGCGGCTTCTGGCTCGGCGATGCGTTCGCCTCCGGTGGTTCGCAGGGCTACGACCACAAGGGCATGGGTATCACCGCTCGAGGCGCCTGGGAGTCGGTCAAACTGCACTTCCGCGAGCTGGGACTGGACACCCAGTCCGAACCGTTCAGCGTGATCGCGATCGGTGATATGGCCGGTGACGTGTTCGGTAACGGCATGCTGCTGTCCGAGCATATCCAGATGTGCGCCGCGTTTAACCATATGCACATCTTTATCGATCCGGAGCCCGACTGCGCGGCCAGCTTTGGCGAGCGCAAGCGGATGTTTGAGCTGCCCCGTTCAACCTGGGAAGACTACGATCAAAAGCTGATCTCCAAGGGCGGAGGAGTGTTCTCCCGTGCGGCCAAGTGGATCCAGATCAGCCCGCAGATGAAGCAGCGCTTCGCCATTACCGAGGATCGACTGTCTCCCAATGATCTGATCAGCGCGTTGCTAAAAGCGCCGGTGGATCTGATCTGGAACGGCGGTATCGGCACCTACGTCAAGGCCAGCTTCGAAAGTCATAGCGATGTCGGCGACAAGGCCAACGACAGCCTTCGGGTCAACGGCAACCAGCTGCGCTGCAAGGTGTTGGGTGAGGGCGGTAACCTGGGCTTCACTCAGCAGGGGCGGATGGAGTTCTGCGCACTGGGCGGCAAGTCCAACACCGACTTTATCGATAACGCCGGCGGGGTCGATTGTTCCGACCACGAGGTCAATATCAAGATCCTGCTCAACGAAGTGGTGGCCAACGGTGATCTGACCGTCAAGCAGCGCAACAACCTGTTGCGGGAGATGACCGACGAAGTCGCCGATCTGGTATTGAAAAATAACTACCAGCAGGCGTTGGCGATCAGCGTGGCCCACAGCCATGCCCGCAAGGCGCTGGACGAGTACACCCGTCTGATCAACCGTCTCGAAGCCGATGGCAAGCTGGACCGGGAGCTGGAATTTATCCCGGCCGACGAGGTGCTGCAGGAGCGCAAGGGCAGCGGTCAAGGTTTGACCCGCCCCGAGCTGTCGGTGCTGATCTCCTACGTCAAGGCCGAACTCAAGGAAGCGCTGGCCGATTCCTGGATCACCGAGGACGACTATCTCAGCAAGGAGGTGATGTCGGCGTTCCCGCAACGTCTGATCGGTGATTATGCCGAGCAGATCGACAGCCATCGTCTGCGTCCGGAGATTATCGCGACCCAATTGGCCAACGGCATGGTAAACAGCATCGGCATCACCTTCGCCGAGCGTATCTCCCAGATGGGTGGCAGCGATTTGGCCGATGTGGCGGCCGCCTACGTGATCGCCCGGGACGTGTTCGGGATCGAACAGCTGTGGAGCGATATCGAAGCGCTGGATAACCAGGTGCCGGCGACACTGCAGCAGCAGATGATGGCAGACCTGATCCGGATGGTACGCCGTGCGACCTACTGGTTCCTGCGTAACCGTCGCTCGGCTGCCTCGGTGCGTGAGGTGGTGGAGCGCTTCCAGCCGGCGGTTGAGGAACTCAGCAGCCAGTTCGGCACCCTGCTGGAAGGTGAACCGTTGCAACGCTGGCAGCACAAGCACGACGAGCTGGTCGAGGCTGGAATTCCGGCCGAGCTGGCGGCCAAAGTTGCTGCTGCCGACAGCCTCTACAGCCTGCTCAGCGTGATTCAGTCTGCCGAGCAGACCGGCCAGGCGCTGACGCTGGTGGCCCAGATCCACTTCGGCCTGGGCGATCGCCTGCAGCTGAACTGGTTCGACCATCAGGTCCAGGAACTGGATACCTCCAACCATTGGGAGTCGGTGGCACGGGACAGCTTCCGCGAAGACCTGACCAGCCACCAGCAGGCGATCGCCGTGCGGGTGCTGAACGGCAACGACACCGACCTTGACGACAGTGCCGGTGAGAGCCTGGTCAGCCAGTGGCTGGACAGCAACCATCGCCTGCTGCAACGCTGGCAACAGCTGCTGGATGAGATCCGCAGCAGCACCCAGCAGGACTTCGCCGTCTTCATCGTGGCGATCCGAGAACTGCTGGAGCTGGCGCAGGCCAAGTAAGTTCGAGCACTGGAGGCCACTAGGTCAATCAAAAGGGAAGCGATCTGCTTCCCTTTTTTTGTGGGCGCTAACCTATGCTGTTGATGAACGGCTGGCCGCGTTGTTAGTCATAGAGAAAGGTTGTGCTATCAAGTCATTGCAGTCAGCCCGACTAAGACCAGGCCAAGTAGCTCCCGAGTACAGGAATGAGGTATCACCCTAGTGATCAGAGCAAGCATCCTATTTCTAACCGGCGCGCTAGCCTCAGGCGGCCTGTTTCAGTTTGATCTTGACCTTCCCAGCTTTCACGCGACCCAGTATCAAACGCAACGGGTGAAAGTCGATCGAGCCAAAGCCACCGTCGAGCAGCGACGGGCTAATCTGTCGAAAAAGTCCCTGAAGAAGGCCGGTAAGAAAGCCGCGGGGTCGCTGATCCCTTTCGTCGGGGCGGTGGTGACGCTCGGGCTGGCGGCCGAGGATTATTGTGAGGAGTTAGCGGGGATTATCGAGTTACAAAACATCCTCGACGGCGAACAGGAACGGTTTGATCTGGATGCCTGCTTGAAGGAAGCCGAGTCCTATATTCAAGCGCAATTCGAATAACCCGTATTTGTTGGCAGGGACGCTGGTTTAGTTACTTGGTTACACGTTGTTAGTCTGGCTCTCGATTGATACGGCAACGTTACTCAGTGGGTGTTTTTTGTTTATTTCCAACGATATAAGCTGGTCTCTAAGTGTTGCATTACCAGGCTCTTCTGCGTGCAGATGGTGAAAGGCCGATCTCTGGTCTAGCATCAGTTATCGACGATATGGGAGCGATACTTCGCGGTGTTAGCCGGTGTGGGGCTGATCGATGATCGCTGTCTAGCGATCGACTATCATGTTGATTAGCTATCGCTTATGCGACGCAGAATGCAGCCACTATCTGTCGAGAATGACTTTGCCCTGGTGAACTGGGCTGATCATGGGTTAAGGGATTACATGCCGAGCACTTTTCTATCTAAGCTGTTACTGACAAGAAAAGACCTCCAACAACTCTTTAGCAGCCGGATTTGCTGGACAGTGGCATTTGGCACTTTCTTAGCGATACTGGTTGTCGAGGCGATCATTCTCGTCCCCTCCTATCAGAACTTCTCTAGAGACTGGCAGCAACAGCGCATTGACGAGGTGAAGTTTTCCACTCGGGTCGTTTATGCCCCTTATAACGGCAAGGTCGGATCCCTTGAAACGGTTCGCGAAGGCCTTGATATGTTGGTCGCTTTAAACATCATCAGGGGCTGGTCCGCTAGTGATGGTAACCAGCAGATCCAAGGCGGAGAGCCCCCAGAGCCGTTAGTTGCAGGCGAAGTGGTCCAACGGAGCTCCTCAACCGGTTCTAGCGATGTGCTCGATGTGTATTGGAACGACCAGAGCGAGTGGGCGCCTTATCAAGTTCAGGTTCGCTTGGGACTGGAGGGGCTGGATCAAGCCCAGAATGCATACCTGATGCGGATCATCGGTCTGATAGCCATTATCAGTCTTTTTGTGACCGCCGCCACGATGCTGGTGCTTAGTCAGCAGGTCTTGCGCCCTGTGATAGACCTTTATTCCCATGTGAAACGGGCGAACAAGGAGCATGACTACTACCGTTCGAGAATCGTTAATCGCTCTCCGAAAAATGAGCTTGGTCGGGTTATCGATGCATTTAACGAGATGTTGGCTCATATCGACGACAGCCTTCACGATGCACAGTTTGACGATCTGACCCGTCTGCCCAATCGCGCGGTGGGTTTGGAGTTTCTGCGCTTATCCATCAACCAGGCCAAACGCCATCATCAGCATGCCGCGGTGATGTTTATCGATCTCGATAACTTCAAGGAGGTGAATGACAGCCTTGGGCATGGGATGGGTGATCAGTTGCTGCAAGAAGTCGCCAAGCGATTATCGGAATCGATTCGTTCCGGCGATAGTGTTGTGCGACGTCAAGCCAAAACATATGAGGTAGCCAAACAAGAAAGTGAAAGCATGGTCGCCCGAATTGGCGGTGATGAGTTTATGGTGATATTGCCGGAAATCAGCAAAGAGGAGGATGCTGCGGTTGTCGCAGAGCGGATCTGTAAGTCATTTCAGGACACATTCGTGTTAGGTACCAGTGAGCAACAGCAGTTGCGCTCAATGAGTTCCAGTATTGGTATCGCAATCTACCCACGTGATGGTGAAAGCCTAAACGAGTTGATGATGAGCGCGGATACCGCGCTTTATTCGGCCAAAGATGCCGGTCGCGACCACTTCAAGTTCTTCTCGAGGGCGATGAATGCAAAACTGATGGAGCGTTTGGAGCTGGAAGCGGAACTACGACAGGCGATTGAGCAGCAGCAATTGATGGTCTATTACCAGCCGGTTGTCGAGGTTAAAACACAACAAGTTGTCGGGATTGAAGCGTTGGCGCGCTGGAACCATCCGCAGATGGGCTGGGTCTCCCCAGAAAAATTTATTCCGATCGCAGAGGCCAGTGGTTTGATATTGCCGCTGGGGGAGTGGGTGTTGAAAGAAGCCTGTTCCACCACTCGGCAGTTACAGCAGTTGGGTCACCCCGTGCGTGTGGCTGTCAACGTGTCTTATCAACAATTCCGCCATAAAGGCTTTATCGAGTTGATCAACACCACCTTGGCTCAGACGCAATTGGCCCATGAGTATCTTGAGCTGGAAATCACCGAAAGCCTGTTTATCGATGAGCAAGCGCAAACCCAATATATGATCGATATTCTCAGTCAGTTGGGTGTTCGATTCTCTATCGATGACTTTGGTACAGGCTATTCAGCGCTTAGCTATCTGAGACGATTTAATGTGCATACGTTGAAAATTGATCGCTCCTTTATCGGCGGTATCGGCAACAATGCTAACGATGCTTCGCTGACACGGACCATCATCGCCATGGCGAAAAACTTCGGATTAGACATTATTGCCGAGGGTGTCGAAGAACAAGAGCAGCATGCGTTCCTGCAATCCCATGGCTGTGGTTATGCTCAAGGCTATTTCTATGGAAAGCCTATGCCATACAACGACTTGTTGGATTTTCTTCAGGTTGATGAGATGGAGGCTCAAACTGAGAATTAAGCGACAGTCAGCAGCTTTTTCGGTTTGCAGAGCAGCGGCTTGCGAGGACCGAACTGAGCTTCAAACTCCGGCCCATAAGGAATCCAATGGCGTTCGACTTAGCTGAGAGCTGTATGCCCCGATTCAGCGTATTAGCCTAAGAGGCTGAAACGTACCACCCCTTCATCCCCAGCCTCCAGCAGCTGTCCCTGCAGGGCATCGCAAAGTCGGTCCAGTTGACCGCGCAGGTGATTGACCCAGTCGTCATGGCCCAGGGTGGGTTGACCGTCGGTGGGGGCGATCTCGACAATCAGTTTGCCGGTTTCTTGGTTTCCATCCAGCGACAGTTTCAGATCACTGCCGTTGGCTTGACGGGCCACCAGTTCGATTGCGCCGAGTAGCAACCGTTGCAGCAACTCGGGATCTGATTGGATCTGCGAAGGAACCTGTTCCCCGATCCGGTAATCGAGCAACCAACCCTGTTGGCGGGACAGCGGCAGAAATACCTTCAGAACCGAGTCCAGCAGCGGCGCCAGGGTTAGGGCTTCCTGATTGGCACTGAGGGGGTGGCTGTCCAGCAGGGTGATGGTGTTGGCCAGTCGTTGGTGGCGGGCGTGCAGTTCGCCGCTGAGATCGTGGGCGACCGGATTCAGCTCCAGCGACTGCAGTCGCCGTCCCTGTTTGACGATCGGTTCGATCTGGGTTTGCAGCAGCTTTGTCGTGTCTGCGGCAAGCTGGCCGGTCGTCTGCGGCTCGGCTTGTGGATCCTGCTGCTGGCGGGCGGTTTTGATATCACGGAATGAGCGTAACGCCACAACCACCGAGGTCAGTAGCCGTGAGGCGGACAGTTCGGCTTTGCTGAGGTAATCGTTGATATCGTAATTGACGATCACCTGGGCCTCGGGGGCATAGCCGGGGTGGCCGGTGCGCAGAATGACTCGCATATCCGGGTTGTCCAGTTCTGCACGGATATGGTTGACCAGTTGCAGACCTTCATGGTCGGTCTCCATCACCACATCCAGCAGCGCTACGGCAATATCCGGATGTTGTTGCAGCAACTCCCGGGCCTGCGCGCCGCTCATGGCGCTGATTAACTTGATCGGCCGTTTTTCAAACTCGTAACCACGGAAGATCATTCGGGTGATACCGTGAATGCCTTCCTCATCGTCGACGATCAGAACTTTCCAGGGGGTCATGGACTACTACGGGTCATTATCGTTATAGAGTCGGCTATTCTGCCAGCAAAGCCAGTTGCTGTTCCAGCTGTTTGGCTTTGGCTTGCGCACCCCAGTCGCGATAGAAGGCTCGGGCTGCCTCAAGGCAATAGTGCGCCAGGCTCGGTTGCTGTTGCTCCAGCAACAGATCGGCGTAGCGTTCCTGTACCAGAGCACGCTGGTAACTGAACTGTTGTCGTTCTGCGGCCCTCAGTGCCTGCTCGAACAGTACGGCGGCCGGACGCCCCTTCAGGCGACAAAGCTCGGCTTGCAGCAGCAATCGCTGGCAGTCGAAGTTCTCCGGACAGTGGCGGGCCCAGAGTTCAAAGCGTGACAGCAGTTGCTCGGTTTCCAGTTGACGACGGGGACTCATACCGCGTTGCTGCTGCCCTTGCATCAGCCGCATCAATGCGGTGCAGAACAGCATTTCGCTGACCCCGAAATAGCCTGGCATCTCATTCTCCAGGCGACTTTCCCAGCGATAGATCTGCGGCCATAAGGGTTGCCGATTGAGCAGCAGCGCGGCCTGGGTCATGGCGATGGCGTGCCAACCGTGTCGATAGTCAAGTTGTTCCGGCCAGGGGCGATCCCCGCACAACAGACCGATCAGTAGGTCGCTGGATTGATCCAGTTGAGCGGCCGGTTCAGCTAGCTGGCGCTGTCGCAGCTGTTGTTGTTGCTGTTGCAACTGTTGGCGCTGTTGGTGCAGCGGTAGAGGGCTAAACAGTTGTAGTTGCGCCTGCAGCAGACAGCACTGGCCCTGCTGTAACCAGAGCCCCTGTTCGGCGGCCTGTTCGGCGGTGCTTTGCAGCTGTTTGCCCAGACGTGGCAGCGGTTGGTACCAATGCTGTACCTGAGCGTACTGGACCAGGCGCGCAGCGACGGCAGAGAAGGGCGGGTCCTGGGCTGCGTCTACTGCCGTAAAGGCCTGCTGTTGTTGTAGCTGCTGCTGTTGTAAAAGTTCGGCCTCGTTGGCCAGCTGCAAACCGCGATCGGCAAAGCGTCGGGCCAGGGTCAGGTCGGCGCAGAACCAGCTGCAGACCCAGGCATAACTGATAAAGGCGAACGGGGTTTGTTGGCATTGTCCCTGGCGCAGGCTGAGTTGAGCCATGCGTCCAATCGCGCAAGCCGCCAGTAAGGGCTGGCTCTGGTGGCGGGCCAGCAGGCTGAGCCGTTGCAGCAGTTCCATCAGCCCAAGACGCTCCTGCCCGGCCGATGGCAGTGGGCGGTCAAGCTCGCCGTTGTTGACGCTATCGCTGATCTGCTGAAGTTGGTTCAACAGTAGATCCAGAAGTTCGTCGCGGCGAACGGGTAGCGGCTGCTGCAGGCATTGCAGCTGTTGCAACAAAATCTCGAGAGCTCCGGTTTCATCGCCCCGGTGCTGGCGGGCTCCAGCCTGTAGCAGCGCTATCTCAATCTGAGCCGTGACGGGCAGGCTTACGTCGCTTAGCGCACTCAATCGGGTCTCTACCGAGTCGGGTTCGCCGGCCTGCAGCTGCATCCTGGCGGTCCGCAACCAGAGTGAGTAATTTTGCGAGTCGGGTTGGGTAAGACGACAGATTGAATCCAAGAGCTGTGTTGCGACGTTGAAGTCGCCCAACAAGGCGGCCGTCTTGGCGGTTGCCAGGGTTATCTGATGGATCAGTTTTGGGCTGACTTCTGCCTGGCTAAGATGCCGCAGTAAGCGTTGCTGCTGTTGGAGCTGTTGCAATGGTTCGAGGTCGTCGCCCGAAGCGGGGACAGCGTGCTGCAGCAGTTCGGCAAAGCGGTGGTGCATCCGCTTTCTGGTCGAGGCCTGTAAGCGGGTGTCGAGTTGTTGCCGGATACGCTGATCGGTGAAGCGGTAGCGGGTATTGTCAGTGTTGGTGGCTTCGATCAGTCCCGCTTGTTCCGCCGGCCACAGATGGATCGCCAGTCGTGCCAATGGACTTCCGGTGGCATCGGACAGTTCGCCGAGACTGAACGGATCCTCCAGCAGCGAGGCCCAGTCCAGCAGTTCGCGGCTCAGATCCGGTAGTTGCTTGAGGCGCTGCTGAATCTGCTGAGCGTGATCGGAACCTTGCAGCCAGCCGGTATCGACCGGGTTGTCAGGCTGGTGCGCCGAGGGTTCCAGCGGCAGCGGGCGAACCTGTTTTCGGTATTCGCTGGGAGGTTGCTTCATCCAGCGCTTGAATGCTTTCTGGAACGCCGACTGATTGGAGAAACCGAGCTGATAGGCGATCTCGCCGAAACTAAGTTCGCCACGTTGGATCATCTGCAGGCATAGATCGCGTCGGGTCTGGTCATGAACCTCCTGAAAGCTAGTTTCAAGCTGACCCAGTTTGCGCTGCAGCGTGCGCAGGCTCATCCCCAACTGCTCGGCGACCTGCTCGCGGCTGACTGAGAGCTGGTGTTCAATCAACTGCTGTCGAACCAGGTTGCGGGTCTGCGCAATCAGCGCCCCCTGCTGGCCGCTCTGACTTAACAGGGCATCGGCAAATTCGCGATGCAGCTGATGCATCTCGGCGTTGGCGTCGAGGCAGGGCAGACTGAGATAATCGCTACTGAGCCAGAGCTGGTTTTGGGTCGAGCCGAACTCGGTCTCGGCGGCAAAAAACTGCTGGTAGGGACGCTTATCATCCGGCTCGGGGTGGGACAGCCGAACTTTCTGTACTGCCACCTGGTGCCCGGTTAACCAGCGCGGCCAGTTGATCAGACAGGCCAGCAGGTAATCGATGATGGCCGGGTCGTTGCGGTTTAGCTCCAACGTCAGCACGGTAGCCTGCGACGTCTGCTGCAATTCCAGCACGGCTTCTTCGTGCAGCAACGGCAGGTAGTCGATCAAGCTGCGATAAGCCTGTTCCAGGTTGTCGGATGTGGACATCAGAAATCCCACCGATCCGAGCATGCGGGGTTGAGTCGCTTCACCCAGGCTAAGGCTGATCAACGGATTGTTGCTCAGCTGTACTAACTGCTCCAGCACCCCGGGGTAATTGATCGACGGAAATCGCGAGCCCGGTTTGGTAAACTCCGATTCGGTTAAACCGGCGATCTGCAACAATTGGGCGTGCGGGCTTTGACCGCCATCGGTACGGAAGTGACGTGCCAGTTGCAGCACCGGCTCTAACAGGCGAGCGGAGACGGTAGGGGTTGGCATGAAAAGAGTGCTTTGGGCTCGATGAGAAAAACGCAGGTTATCACAAAGTCATGAGGTTGTTGTCCTTGCGTGCCATTGCCGCCATATTCCGTGCTGACCCGAGGATCCGTAATGCAGCTTTGCTTAGTCTGCTATTGCTGCTGGGACCTATGGCGGAGGCTGATCAGGGATCCCAGCCAATCCTGCGGGTCGGAATGCCTTCACCGGGGCAGGTGCCTTATTTATGGCGCAATGAAGTGGGGGAATTTGAAGGCATTTATGCCGACACCCTGCGCCTGATCGCCGCCGACTTGGATGTGGAGCTGCAGTTTATCCCGTTATCCCAGGCCCGTTTGCGACGTCATTTTGTGGCCGGGGAGATCGATCTGGAAGCCGGGGTGCCGGTAAATCTGGAAACCTCCGAGTCACTCAAACAGGTGTCGCTCTACAGCCGCCCCTTCGGGCTGGTCAACGAGGTGATCATCTACCGTCCCGAACTCTCGTTTCCGGTGTTTATTCTGAAGGACCTGAAAGGGAAGCGGGTCGCTACGGTGCGGGGAAGTTCGGTTCCGGATAATCTGATCCGGGAAGATTTTTCCAGCCAGTGGCAGATCGCCCAGCGGGTCCACCGGGGCTGGAACGAGATCGGATTGATGAAGGAGGTCAGCGCGCTACGTTATCGACGCGAAGGCCGGTTGAATTTTGAAATCTCGCTACCCTATGTCAGTCATCCGGTCACCTTCCGCCTACACCGAAGCCGCAGCGAACTGCTTGCCGGTATGAATGCCAGCATCGATAAGTTGGAGCAACAAGGTGAGCTGGAGCGGGTGGTCTGTAAGTATCTGTGTGGGGTCAACACCGATAACTGAAGTAACGGAGTCGTTGCCGTCCCGGTGACGGTTTTGTCAATCGCAGCGGCTTTTTGAGTGCTGCAATTTACGCTTCAAACCGATTCTCCACTGACAACTATTCTTCGATCCGCAGGTTCTGCGTTGTAGCGATATATTCCATTAATGGAATAGAAAATTTCATCAATTATTTTATGTTTAATGCTGCCTATTGGTTGAAAGATAAGCTATTTTTTTAGCTACAAGATCTATGTGTCTTGTCGCCAGAGCCGTCTCAGTTCGCTGAGGTGTTGGTACTGCGACCGATGGAGTGTCGTTTAGTGGTATCGGTGCCGAAAGTATCATGGAATGGAGCACACAGGAGGTATGCTGAGATGAATGCAAATAGATTTGCCGGTTGGGCATTGTGCCTGCTGTTGATGGGCATGACCCAGTCTCTTCAGGCGCAAGACTGGGTCTACACCACGGTTGAAGGGGACAATCTCTGGAACCTGAGCGAGCAGCATCTCGACTCGGTGATGCGGTTTAAACAGCTGCAACGGATCAACGGCATCCAGAACCCCAAGCAGATGCGCCCGGGTACCCGACTTCGGATACCGCTGAAATGGATTCGCAGTAATCCGGTTCCGGCTGCCGTTGAGGCGATCCGGGGTGATGTGGAGCTGCGTCGGGCCGACGGTAGTAAGGCGCCGCTGGGACCGGACAGTTTGATCTACCTGGGCGACCAGGTCCGAACGTCAAGGGGCAGCTCGGTGGCGATCCGCTTTGCCGACGATTCCATCCTGACTCTTCATGAAGACAGCCTGATCCGCTTTGATCATCTCAGTGCCCATGGCCGTACCGGCATGGTGGACTCGCGCCTGAACTTGCTCGAAGGGCGGATAGATACGCGAGTGATTCCCGCCAAAGGACCGGGCTCGCGCTTTCAGATTCAAACGCCCTCGGCGATCAGCGCGGTCCGAGGCACCGAGTACCGGGCGGCCGTTAGTGACAACGGACAGGTTTCCAGTATCGAAGTGCTGGAAGGGTCGGTCGCCGTCAAAGGTGCGGATCAGCAGAGCCTGATCAAGGCGGGTTTCGGTACCCGGGTGGCCGAGGGCAAGGCGCCGTTACCGCCCCGTAAACTGTTGCCGGCACCCGCGCTGAAACCGGTTGAAGGCGCGATCCGTTCGATCAACTGGGTCCTGCAGTGGCAGTCCGTGGAAGGTGCCCATGCCTATCGCCTCGAGATCGCCGAGCAACGCAGTTTTGATACGCTGTTGTGGCAGCAGCTTAGCGTCCATCACCGTGCGGCGTTACCCGATCTACCCGATGGCCGCTATTTCGCCCGCATTCGAGCCGTCGATTCGCTGGGCCTGGAAGGGCACAATGCGGTCCAGGAACTACTGCTTGATGCCCGTCCCCAGGCACCGATTCAGCTTAAACCCGACGATCAGCAGCTTTATCGCGGCGAGTCACCGACGTTGCGCTGGACCGCCTCCCAAGAGGCGGATCACTACCGGCTTGAGATCGCGGCGGATGCCCAGTTCGAGCAGCTGCTGGTCAACCAGGATCAACTCGCCGCGACTCGCTTTGATACCGCCGAACTGCCGATACCCGGTACCTACTTCTGGCGTTTGACCAGCATTGCCGCCGACGGTGAACAGGGTCCGGTGGGAACGGTGCGCAGTTGGCAGGTCAAAGCGATACCGGCCGCCGTCGATACCCAGATGCAGAGCACCGATGACGGTAAACTGGTGGCCAGTTGGCCTGCGGGGCTGGAAGGGCAGCGCTATCAACTGCAGATGGCTCAGGATCCGCAATTCAATCAGTTGATCGTCGATCAGCTACTGGAGTCTCC
The DNA here is from genome assembly GCF_003345655.1 of Motiliproteus coralliicola. Lineage (GTDB taxonomy): Bacteria > Pseudomonadota > Gammaproteobacteria > Pseudomonadales > Balneatricaceae > Motiliproteus > Motiliproteus coralliicola. The sequence goes on along the minus strand of NZ_QQOH01000001.1, from coordinate 994,666 downwards.
CAGCTATCGTTTTGAGCCCTTCAGCGGCGGTTCTCGCTATCTAAGGGTCCGGGCGGTGGAGCCGGATGGCTTTGCCGGCCCTTGGGGAGCGGTGCAACGAGTGCTGCCGACACCGAACTGGACGCCGATGATCCTGTTCAACGCAGCCCTCGGCTTGCTGTTGCTACTGTAGGTTTGTCGAAAGGCGAGCACGATGAAACTGTCCGAATCCCAGCGCAGCGCGGTTTATGCGCTGCTGCTATCGCTGCTGTTGCTGGCTGTCGGTGTTGGGCTGAACCAGAGCCGTAGCCTGGAGCGGATGGATCTGCTGATCTACGATCTGTTGATGCCGTTACACAGCGGCTCCATGAGCGATCGTGTGGTCATTATCGCCATCGATGATGCAAGCCTGGAACAGCTTGGACGCTGGCCCTGGTCGCGGCGGCGCCATGCCGAGATGCTTGATACGTTGACCGAGATGAAACCGGTGGCGGTTGGATTCGATGTGCTGTTCTCCGAACCCCAGCGTGATGATCCCGACGCAGATCGGTTATTTGGCCAGGCATTGGCCCGTAACGGCCGTACGGTGCTCAGCGTCGCCCCGGGCTTGTATCGTCCCGGGCAATTGATTGCAGAGATTCTGCCGCTACCGGAGTTGGCCGCCCAGGCTGCGGCTATCGGGCATGTGGATGCCGAGCTGGACCTGGACGGACTCTGTCGGCGAGTATTTCTGTATAGCGGCTTGAGCGATGCGCGTTGGCCGGCGTTGACGCTGGCGATGCTGCAGCTGGCCGGAACGGCTCCGGAGCTGGCAACCGCAGCTTCCGATCGGGCAGAGCCGATGATCAGCGAAGCCTGGACCCGCGAACATAGCCTGTTGATCCCTTTTGCCGATCGTTCAAGCCCGCCTAAGATCTATTCTTGGATCGACGTGGTGGAGGGTCGTATCCGACCGGCGCAGATTCGTGGCCGATATGTGTTGCTGGGTGCAACCGCCGCGGGGTTGGGTGACGCTCTGGCAACCCCGGGCGCTGATGATCATGAATTGATGCCGGGTGTGGTGCTCAACGCCCATATTCTCAATGCCCTGCTGCAGAACGATAGGATTCAACCTCTGTCAGACTCGCTCAGTGGGGTCATCACCGGCTGCCTCGCCATCGCTATTGCCCTGGCGGTGATCCTATCACCGTTGCGTATCGGGCTGCTGCTCTCAGCGCTGGCAGCAATTTCGACCCTGGCGTTATCGTTGGCACTGCTGATCTGGGAGCGCCAATGGTTTGCCCCAGCCTCGGCATTGGCGGTAAGCCTGATCGGCTGGCCGCTGTGGAGCCTTTGGCAACAGGGGGTGGATCTACGCTTGCGCCATCAGTTACAGGCTCAGCTCGAGCACCAAGCCCACTACCATCTGGCCAGCGGTTTGCCCAATCACGCCATGTTGGAAGATCGACTCCAGAGTCTGGAGAGCGGCACCAGGGCCGGGCATCCGGTGGCGGGGTTGATGGTGATCCATTTCGATTGGCCCGGCACGGCCAGTACCACCCTGGGTCGGCCGTTGGGGGATGAGCTGCTGTTCAAGATCGGAGAACGGCTGCGTCAGTTGGCCGGGGAGGATCAGTTTGTCGCTCACCTCAACGGCGATGATTTCGGGGTCTTGCTGACCGGTTTGGATGAGCCGGTGCAGGTCCGTCAGTTAGCTTCCAGGCTGTTGGAACAACTGCGTCAGCCGATGCAGATGGAGCAGGAGTTAATGTTGCTGGCACCGCAGATCGGGGTCAGTGTGTGGCCCAGCGATGGCCAGGATGCCATGGGGCTGTTGCGAAACGCCTATACGGCGATGTTCAAATCCAGAATCGATGATAGCGATAACCTGTGTATCTATTCCGATGATATCGGACGCCAGTTGAAGGTTCGTTCGCAGTTGGAACAGTCGTTGATTCTCGCCTTGGAACGGGATGAATTCTCGCTTTATTACCAACCCCAGGTTTGTGCCCGCAGTGGTGATCTGGTGGGCTTTGAAACGCTGCTGCGATGGAACAACCCACAGCTTGGCTGGGTGTCACCGGAGACCTTTATTCCGGTGGCCGAGCACGTTGGCCTGATCATCGATATCGGCTATTGGGTTCTGGATAAGGCGTGTCGCCAACTGCGGGAATGGCGAGATATGGGGCTTAACCCGCCGCGTATTGCGGTCAATGTTTCGCCGCTGCAGTTTGCTGATCCCAATCTGGAACTAAGTATCCGAGCGATTGTGGATCGCGCCGGCATTGAACCGGCTGATCTGGAACTGGAGATCACTGAAAGTTCGTTGATGTCGGAGGTGGACCGGGCGATCACGGTGATGCGGCGGATCAAACAGCAGGGAATGGAGCTGGCAATCGATGATTTCGGTACCGGGTATTCGTCGTTGAGTAATCTGCGTAACTTCCCCCTCGATCGGCTCAAAATCGACCAGGCCTTTACCCGGGAGATCGGTAACAGTCATGACTCGTCCGAGATTACGTTGACGATTCTGGCCATGGGTCGCCGGTTGGGCCTGAAGGTGATCGCCGAAGGGGTCGAGACTGAGGAACAGGCGGAATTCCTACGTTGGCACGGTTGTGATGAATTTCAGGGCTATCTGTACGGGCGCCCGATGGATGCTGAAAAAATAGAGCAGTTATTGCGAAGTAATCGTTAGTAAGGGCCACGTTACCGTGCTTGGGTTCAGGGACCGGCCAGATTATTTTCGATCGCATAGCGGGCCAACCCGGCTGCGGTCTGGATTCCCAGCTTGGTTTTGATGTTCTGTCGATGAGTTTCCACCGTCCGCACACTGATATTCAGCTCCCGCGCTATCTGTTTGTTGCTGCTGCCTTGGGCCAGCGATCGCAGTACGGTCTGTTCGCGTTTGGTCAGTAACGGACTTTGATCCGGAGTCGGGGAGGCCTCGGCGTCGGGATTGAACAGGCTCTGTGATGCGCCCTGGCTGAAGTAGGTGTTACCCTGATGTACCGTCTCGATCGCTTTGATCAACTCTTCGCAACCAACGTCTTTGAGTACATAGCCCCGTGCACCGCTGTGCATCAGCTGCATGATGTACTCGCGGCTGTCGTGCATGCTCAGGATCAGTACCCGGATATCGGGAAAATCGCGTTGGAAATGGCTGCTGGCCTCGATGCCGTTCATCACCGGCATACTGACATCCATCAGCACCACGTCCGGCTTGAGTTCGGCGCTCAGTGCCAGGGCCTCACGACCGTTGCCCGCCAGGCCGATCACCTCAATTCCCGGGACTGCTTCAAGCCGGGCCTGGATGCCATCGAGTACCAGCGGGTGGTCATCGACCAGGAGAACTTTGATGTTGGCGCCATCGCGCTGTTGTGGTGTCAAACTGCTGCTCCTTTGATGATCTTAACTATATAGCTCGACCGGCAGTTGTGCGCTAATCCAGGTGCCGCCGCCGCGGGTGGATTCCATGTTGAAACGCCCCCCCAGTAATTCGATCCGCTCGCGCATATTGCGCAGGCCGATACCGTCACTGCGGATCTTGTCGGTCAGGTCGAAGCCGCAGCCATTGTCACGGATCTCGATCCGAAAGCTATTGCCGTTCCAGTAACCCTTCAGGGTCAGGACGCTGGCATCGGCATAGCGCTCGACATTGGTGAGGGCTTCCTGCACCACTCGATAGAAGGTGATATCGATCTCTTCGGTCAGTTGGCGTTGGGCCAGGTCGACATCAAGCTCCACCTGCACGCCAGTTCGCTCGGCGAACTCACCCAGCAGGCTTTTCAGGGCCGGTAGCAAGCCCAGATCATCAAGGACGGTTGGGCGCATATCGTGGGAGATCTGCCGGACTTCGCGGATGGCGTCGTTCAGGACCTCCTGGCCTTTACTCAGGTGCTCCTCAGCGCCGGACTGTTGCTTCTTGAGGGTCGATTGAGCCAGTTCGAGGCGGTATTTGACTGAGACCATCAGCTGATTGATACCGTCGTGTAGCTCTCGGGAAAAGCGGCGCCGTTCGCTGATCTGAAACTGCATCGAACGGCGGGCCAGATCACGCAGCTTGGCATCGGCGAGCATATGCTCATGGACGTTAAAGGCGATACCGATCATCACGATCAGAATGACGGTGACGGCGGTAAATACCAACACCGTGAAGAAGGTGTTGCGGATGTTTCGATTGACCTGCTCACGGATCTTGGTGACTTCCTGGGCGATGTCATCGAGGTAGAGTCCGGTTCCCAGCATCCACTCCCAGTCCTTTAACTGGACCACGTAACTGAGCTTGTCCTCGGCGCGATTGAGAGAGGGTTTGAGCCACTGGTAGCGGAGGAAGCCTCCACCACTGCGGGCCAAATCGAGAAGGCTGACGATAATCTTGGTGCCGTTGTCGTCGGTCAGCTCGATCAGGTTATGGCCCTCCAGCTCAGGCTGTACCGGGTGAACCAGGTTGGTCCCGTTATCGTCGTACACAAAAAAGTAGCCGTCATCTCCGTAGGTCAGGTCCCGCAGAATCGCCTTGACTTGGGCCTGGGCGTCTTCCGGATCCAGATCCTGATGACCGTGAAGGTGGCTGATGGAGGTCAGCGCCAGGCTGACATAGTCACGCAGAGCCTGCTCTTTGGAGGCGATCAGGTTGCGCTCGAAGGTCTGGATCTCCTGTTCGCCCAGTGCTCGAGCCTGGTTCAACGCCACCAGGGTGACGCCGGCGGTGAGCAGCAACAGCGGTAGGATCGCCAGCAGCAGAATTTTTGTTTTTAGCTGCATTGTCGGGCTATGAAATCGCATCAACGTAGAACGTCCAGTTATACCATAAAAAAACGGCCCCATTTCCGGGGCCGTTTCGGGACGATGAGGTTAGTCCAGACCGTAGAAGGCCGGCAGCAGCAGAATCGAAACCACGACTATGGCCTGGATGGCGATGTAGGGCATGACACCGCGGTAGATGTCTTTGGTGCGGACTTCCGGCGGTGCTACACCCTTGAGGTAGAACAGGCTGAAACCAAAGGGAGGGGTCAGGAACGAGGTCTGCAGGTTCATCGCCACCAGAATCGCAAACCACAGCATACTGATTCCCAGTGCCTCGGCCACCGGCGCCAGAATCGGCACGATGATAAAGCTGATCTCGACGAAGTCGATGAAGAAGCCGAGGATCATGATGATCACCATCGACAGAATCAGGAAGCCCCACTTTTCACCGGGCAGCTGCAGCAGCCACTCCTCGACCAGATAGTCGCCGCCGGTGTAGGTGAAGGCCATCGAGAAGGCGGTTGCCCCTAGCAGGATAGCGAAGACCATCGCGGTCACCTTGACGGTTTCCTGGGCACTTTCGATGATCACGCTCCAGTTCAGCTGGCGGTAGCAAGCCGCCAGGATCAGCGCACCCACGCCACCCAGGGCCGAGGATTCGGTTGGCGTAGCGATGCCGGTAAAGATGGAACCCAATACCACGATGATCAGCGCCAGTGGCGGTACGATCGCTTTCAGGGCTTCGACGATCTGCTCGCCTTTGGTTCCTGCGTCTGGATCTGCCGGGATGGCAGGGGCTTTCTCTGGCTTCAACCAGGCGTAGATCAGGACAAACAGGATATACAGGCCGATCAGTACAAAACCGGGGCCGACAGCGGCTTTGAACAGGTCCCCGACGGGGATCCCCAGAACGTCGCCGAGAATGATCAGAATGATCGATGGTGGAATGATCTGTCCCAAGGTTCCCGAGGCACAGATGGTGCCGCAAGCCAGGCTCTTGTCGTACTTATACTTGAGCATCACCGGTAGCGAGATCAGGCCCATGGCCACCACGCTGGCGCCGACAACGCCGGTGGATGCCGCCAGTAGCGCCCCCACCAGAATAGTGGAGATTGCAATACCGCCACGGATTCCGCCAAACAGTTTACCCATTGCTTCCAATAGCTGTTCCGCCAGCTGGGTCTTCTGCAGCACGATGCCCATGAAGACGAACAGGGGGACCGCCATCAGCACCGTATTTTCCATGATGCTCTGGATCCGGAACGGCATGAACGCGAAGATCTCAGCGCCTTCGGCCCAGACACCAAACAACAGGGCAACACCGCCGAAGGTGAACGCCACAGGAAAACCGAGCAGCAGCATCAACAGCGCTGCACCGAACATGTAGATACCAACCATGATTACAACTCCGTGTGCTTGTAGGGCTGCTCGTGTTGTCCCAGCAGGGTGTTAATGGATGTCAGCAGCAACCCGAGGCCACTGAGTAGCATGAAACTGAAAGAGATCGGGATCATGCTCTTGATGATCCAGCGATGGGGCAACCCACCCGGATCGCCGCTTTGCTCACCCAGCTCATAGGCCTCTTTGGCGAAGTCATAGCCGTACCAGACCACCAGGGCGCAGAATGGGAACAGGAATACGATGGTACCGAACAGGTCGACCCAGGCCTTCTTGTTTGAACTGAGGTTCTCGTAGATCAGGTCGACCCGAACATGGCCGCCGGTACGCAGTGCGTAGGGAACCCCCAGCAGGAAGATAGTCGCGTGCAGGTGCCATTCCAGTTCCTGCATGCCGATGGAGACTTCGTTGAACAGGTAGCGGGAGACGACATCCCAGAACACGTTCAACAGCATCAGTACAAACAACAAGGCGGTCAGTTTGCCGAGCCAGTCGCACACCCGGTTGATACCGTTCTCTAGATTTAACAGAAATTGCATAACCGTACTCATTCGGATCGGTTAATTGGGAGCGTTCGAACAGGCCTCTTCGACCGCGCAGTTGCGCTTATCAGGCTTGGCCATGCGACCCTTAAAAAGACATGTTCGTTGGTCCCCAACTCCCACCCGGCTTAGAACGAGCGGGAGCGGGGGCCGAACCTTAAGGCTCGGTCGTTAGAAACAGCTTAGTTGGACATGCTGTCCAGGTAAGCCTTATCGGAGATTTCAGACCAGACCCGTGACTTCTCACGGTATGCCTTGCGGGAGTCCAGAATCTCTTTGGCCAGTGCATCCTTGGCGGCATGCTCGGCCAGTAGTTCGTCGTTCGCCTTGCGCATGGCGTTCATCACTTCAGCCGGGAACGTCTTCACCTGGATGTTCGGGAACTCGGTCTTCATCTTGGCCCAGTTCTCGCTGCTGGCGTGGGTCGAATGGGTATACATGTCGTAGGCGGCGGTACGCATGGCGACACGCAGAATCTCCTGCAGGTCGGCCGGCAGGCGATCCCACTTCTTCTTGTTGATCAGGAACTGCAGTTCGGTGCTCGGCTCATGCCAACCGGTGTAGTAATACGGGGCGATCTTGTGGAAACCCATCCGCAGGTCCAGAGAGGGGCCTACCCATTCCAGGGCGTCGATGGTGCGACGTTCCAGTGAGGTATAAAGTTCGGCTGGAGGGATGTTGGTCGGGCTGGCACCGACTTTGGCAAAAATTTCGCCGGCAAAACCAGGAATACGCATCTTCAGGCCCTGCAGATCGTCCAGCGAGTTGATCTCCTTCTGGAACCAACCGCCCATCTGGTTGCCGGTATTACCCCCTGGGAATGACATCAGTCCGAACGGCTCGTAGACCTTCTGCATCAGCTCCATACCGCCACCGTGGTAGAACCAGGCGTATTGTTCCGGGGCGATCATGCCGAACGGCATGGTGGTGAAATAGAGGGTATTGGGAACCTTACCCTTCCAGTAGTAGGACGCGGAGTGGCCCATGTCGTACTGGCCAGCGCGAACCATGTCGAAAACCCCGAACGGGGCTTTGTGCTTGTTGGAAGAGTCGATGGTGATCTTGAGACGACCGTTGGACATCTTATCGGCCATTGCCGCCATATTTTTGGTGGCATCGCCGAAAATCGGGAAGTTCGGGCCCCAGGTTTCCGCCAGCTTGAGGCGGTAGACCCTGTCTGCGGCCTGGGCCGGTAGTGCGATCACGGCTGCGCAGGCTGCTGCAGCAACCAGCTTGGTGAGTTTCATTTTTAGCATTGTGATTATTTCCTCATCGGATCGAACGATTCGCCTAGGCGAACTTATTGTTATTCCGAGCCCGACCCAATTAGGTTTAGTCAGAGCAGAGCCAGGTGGGTACTGAATCGAGCTCGGTGAGCCTATCGTCCCAATAAGCATGGCGAAAAAGTATTCGTAGAATTGCGCAGGGGTTGCGGGTTATTACGTAGCTGACTACGTAGTTTTACTGAGAAGAGGTGGGCGACAGTCTCGGTAGTGCGTTTATCTAGCAGGGTATAAGGGCCACAGCACATGATATGGCTTAACGGTTTTAAGCCATATCATGTGCTAATAAAGGGGGAAGGGTGACCGATTCAACCTTCATCACCGGTAATTCGAACTAAACGGCTTCACCGGTCTTAGAGAATTAACGCTCAACGTCGGGTATTGAGCGCCGAACGCTACTCGGATACGGGAGTGAGTTAGAGAAAGACCTCAACCACTTCAGGGTGGCTCAGAAACCCCTGTGGACTGGCGCTGAAACCATAGGCGCCAGACTGGCGTACCACTATCAGATCACCCACCTCGCAACGAGGAAGTTCAACCTTGTCCGCGACAATATCGAGCGGGGTACACAGTGGGCCGACCACGGTGACCAGTTCAGTCTCACCGCTCGGGTTTATGGAAGTCGCCTCGACCGGGTAATTCTTGCGGATCACCTGGCCGAAGTTGCCGGAATTAGACAGGTGGTGGTGCAGACCGCCGTTGGTAATCAGATAGGTGGTGCCACGAGAAACCTTCTTATCGATCACCTGGCAGACGTAGAGACCTGCCTCGCCGACCAGATAGCGGCCCAGCTCCATCACGATTTCGGTTTTGGGTGCGATCGCCTGGAAGCTGGCTAGCTCGGATGCCAGGTTGGCGGCGACCGGTTCCAGATCGAGCGGTTTCTCGCCTGGGAAATAGGGGATGCCCAAACCGCCCCCAATATTGACGAACCTCAGGGTTAACCGATGCTGCTCGATGAGTTCGCCGGCCAGTCGCATCACGCCGCTGTGGGCCTCACAGATCGCTTCCGGCTTGAGGTTTTGTGAGCCGGTGAACAGGTGCAGACCTTCCGGCTCGATGCCAAGCTCTCTGGCCAGTGCGATCGCGTCAGCCAGTTGCTCGGTGTCGATGCCGAAGGGTTTGGCTCCACCGGTCATCTTCATTCCCGAAGCCTTGAGTTCAAACGCCGGGTTGACCCGTAGTGCCAGGCGGGCACTCAGTCCCAGATGTTCGGCAGCGGCGCCAACTTGGCGGATCTGCTGCATCGATTCGCAGTTGACGACGATACCGGCGGCAACCGCTGCTTCAATTTCGCCGCTGGATTTGCCGGGGCCGGCAAAGCTGATTTCAGCCGGTTCGGTACCGGTTGCCAACGCAACCCGAAGCTCACGTTGAGAGGCCACATCCAGACCGTCCACCAGTGAAGCCAGGTGCTGTACAAGTGCTGGCATCGGGTTGGCTTTGATGGCGTAGTGCAGCTTGATAGCATCCGGCAGGGCTGCCCGAAGGTTGGCTACCGTTTCGTTGATGCGACTGCGGTCGTAGACGTAGTAGGGAGTTTGCCCGGCTATCGCCGCCACCTGTGTCAGCGTATGGCCGTTGACCAGTGGAGCACCATCTTGGCGCTGATTCCAGGTACTGTGATGGCTTGGCTTGCTGGTGGTCATTAGGTTTCTCTGCGGTTGTAGCGATGTTATTTCGGTTATTGGACCGATGCGATCTGACGAACTCAGATGCCGGTGCTATCCATGATCGAATTGGTCGGCGTAGCGTTCGGCTAGCTGCTTGCGATCAAACTTGCCATTGGGATTGCGTGGTAAAGGTCCATCAATCTCGATGATCGCTTGAGGATGCATAAAGTTTGGTAGCTCACTACGGTAGCGTTTAGCCAGTTCGGCACAGGGGTTATCCGAGTCGGGCTGCGGGCTAAACAACACCAGGATACCCTGGCCCAGGGTCTGGTGGGGCAACCCCAGGGCTACGGCATCCTCGACCAGGCCGGAACTGTAGGCCACCTCTTCAATTTCACTGGGGCTGACCCGGTAACCGGAGGTCTTGATCATCTCGTCCTGGCGCCCGACGAAGTACAGGTAGCCCTCATCGTCGCGCTTGGCACTATCGCCGGACCAGACAGCGATATCCTCGAATACCGCCCCAGCAGGCCTTGGAATCGGTTTAAACCGCTCGGCGGTGCGGGCCGGATCGTTCCAGTAGCCCTGACTGACCAGCGGACCGCGATGGACCAGTTCCCCGATCTCGTTGGCCTCACATTCAGAGCCGTCTTGCCGCAGGATCATCACTTCGGCATTGGGGATCGCTTTGCCGATCGAGCCCGGTTTGCGATCGACATCTTCCGGTGGCAGATAGGTGGAGCGGAATGCTTCGGTCAGCCCGTACATCAGAAAAGGCTCGGCGTTGGAAAAGGTGGCTCGCAGCTTGTCCAGCAGGGACTGGGGCATATGGCCGCCGGTATTGGCGAAATAGCGTATCGAGGCGGCGGTCTCTTCGGTCCACTTTAGGTTGGCGATCTGGTGCCAGAGCGGCGGTACCGCGGTGATGCCGGTGACCCGATGTTTCACCACCTGCTTCATCACATCGTTGGGTAGCAGGTAATCCAGCAGGATGCAGCAGGCGCCGCTGGCAAAGGCGGTAGTGATCTGGCTTAAACCGGCATCAAAACTCAGCGGCAGTACCGCCAGAATCCGGTCCTGCTCATGATTGCCGATGTAACTGGCAACACTCTGAGCGCCGACCACCAGATTACGATGGGATAACACGACGCCCTTGGGCTTGCCGGTGCTTCCTGAGGTATAGAGGATGGCCGCAAGGTCGCTATCGGTGGCGCTCGGGTATGCCGCGGGTTTTGTGTCGGTATCCAACAACGCCGGCCAGTTCAATACCGAGAAGGGTAACGCTTGCGGTTGCTCAAGCTCGCCCTCGTCAACCAGTACCATCAGGCGTAGATCGTGGCAGTGCTGCAGTTGTGGCAGCAGTTGCTGAGCCCGGGCTCGGTTGGTAATCAGAACACGGGCATTGCAGTCGGCCAGAATATGACCCACCTGGGGCGCTTTGAGCACCGGATTGACCGGTACGAAGCAGCCACCGGCAGCGCTGGCAGCGAACAGTGAGACGACCGTTTCCGGTTGCTTGGGCAGATAGACGGCGACCCGTTCGTTGCGCTGCAGATCCTGAGCCAACAGTGCCTGCGCTATCTGTTCGGTCTGCTGCCATAGCTGAGCGTAGCTCAGTGTCTGTTGCTTATGTACCAGGGCTTCCCCATCGGGGCGTAGACGGGCCTGTTGAGCCAGCAGGTGGTGGAACAAGAAATACATACCGGTTTCCGTCGGGCTGTTAACTAGATTTGGGTTGCTTGAGTAACTGTCGATCCAACTGCTCGACAAACTGCTGCATCCGTTGATCCGCGCGAGTCGAGTCCTCGTAGTCGGTGCTTATCAGGGTGACCTGGCTCGGGTGCTGGTTACCGTTAAGGCGGTTGATACCCTGAAGCAATTTGACCTGCAGAGGGTTGGTTGCTGTTTGGCCGTTGGCACCGTACCAATGCCAGGTCCGGCGTTGGGTGCCGAGCAGGTGGCGCAGCTCGGTTTCGACCACGGCAAAGGGCTGATTGTCTATCTGCACCTGGCGAACCTGTTGGCTTGCCATCGTCCAAGCCGCTGCGGTTTCGATCCGGTTGTTTTGGTTGATTAGCTCCTTGCCCTGACTTTCGTTGCGATAGCGGGCGATATAGAGCCCAACGGCGCTGAGCTTATTGGACGGGTCTCTCCCTGCTTTGTAGCTCTGATGTACGACCTCGTCGGCGCCCAGATAGTCAGGCTTCCAAGGGCTACTCAATCCGGCGACTGACTGCCAGGGAGATTGCGGTAGTTGCAGCTCGGCAAGGGGGGCTTTGGCATCGCTATGCTGCAGTTGGAAACCAAGCCATCCGACACCGATAAACAGTGCCAGGGTGAATACGGTAATCAGATAATGGCTGCTGGCTACCGGAGTCACCGGTGTTTGCGTTTGCAGGTCATTGCTGGGCTTGGGGTCGTGCCAGAAACTACCGAGCCAGAACATCAGCGCCATCACTAGGCCGAAGAACAGCCAGCCGTAGACCAGATGATCGACCCCGGTGGCATATTTCATCTCCGACAGGTGGGCGATGATAACGATCAGGTAGGCGCGCACACCGTTGGCCAGAATCGGTATCAGCAGCGAGGCCAGCATAAAGATCAGCCTGGTTCTGGCCCGAGTATAGTTGAGGTAGGCGTACAGTGTGCCAACCGCAAGCGAAGCGATCAGGTAGCGGATGCCGGAGCAGGCCTCGGCTACCTCAAATTTACCGGTCGGGATCTCGATAAACAGGCCGTTGATATAGACCGGAATGCCGCTTAGTCGTAGCGCCTTGACTGTAATATCGGCGGTTACCTGCTGCAGCATCGGGGTTAGTTCTTCGCCGATCGGTACCATAAAAAGCAGGTAGAGAATGGGAAACAGTAGCGCCCAGAACAACCTCAAGCCCAGCAGAGTTGGGATCAAGCAGATCAAGATGCCGACGGCGGCCAGCTGATGCAGTGCGGCGATGTCGGTTGCCAACGCCAACAGCCAAACCAGGCAGCCGATCAGGATCGCTGTTAACCCAAGCCAGGAGCTGCCCAGTGGAATGGAGGGCAGTCGGTCTCGCTGGCGCCACACCAGCCACAGGCTGATCAGCGGAATAAACATACCGTGGGCAAAGGTGTCAGAACGCCACCAGATAGCCGCCATTGAACTCAGGCTGGGCCAGAAGACCCAAGCGTAGACTGTCAGGGTTGCGAGCAATACCAATAGCGGCCGCAAACCTTGCGGACTGGTTGCAGGGGGAGTGCTGTCCGATGTTAACGGCGGCTGCTTCAAGGATTGATTCATAACCGCTACTTTAACCCAGATACTTGGACAACAGTGGCCCCAGTTGCTGGGACAGCTTTAAGGGGAGCTTCTGCCAAGCACTGATGAAGTATTTGTATTTGGGGTTGTTGGGGCTGATGTCAGGTACCTGATCGGCCTTAACCAGATGGTATTCGTATACCAGTGGCTCGGGGGTGAACCCCCAGTGACGCTTATAGTTATAGGGCCCGCTGTCGTTCTTGCTGCGACCAAAATCGTAGGTTTTCAGGCCTTTGGTGACGGCTCTGCGGATCTGGTCCCAATACATGAAATCCATCGACTTCAATCCCCGTGATTCCGGTAATCCTCCACCGTAGTATGGCAGCACTTCGTCACGGAAATAGAAACTCATCAGGCTGGAGCGGGGCTGGTCATCTTGATAAACCGTGACCACCTCGCAGTCGTTTCCAAACTCCTGTTGCAGAGCCTTGAAGAACTTACGTGAGAACACGGGGGTGCCGAGATTTCGGACGCTGGTAGAGTAGATCTCAAAGAAATTGTCGAGATTTTGTTCCAGACGAGCTTCGTGATCATTTTTGATGCTCTGGCGAATCACCGCGCGCTGCTTACGCTTCATCGCCATCAGGTTTGGCTCCTCCTCCGGATCGAGCTCTCGACGGAAGGTGGAGTGTTTGCTCTTGCTGGGCCAGCCGTCGGTCTGTGGGGTACGGTGGCGTAGTTCCAGAAAATCGACCCCGAGCCGTTCCGCCAACTGTTGTGCATGACCCAGCAGCGAGCGGCGGGCATCGTCGTTGCTTGCGACAACGCCACCGTAGACACAGAACGGGGTTGATACTAAAGAATGGCCGAAAAGCAGGCTTTTAACTTCAAACAGCGGCAGGATGCCGGTAATTTCATCATCCTGTTCTGCGAATAGATAATGGGGACGATGTCCGATACTGTCCGCGATAACCCGCATCCAACCTGCACGATGAAAAAAGGTGGCTGCATCGCTGGCGTCGACGAATCGATCCCAGCGCGCTGAATCGTTAGCGGCTTTATCGGTCAGGTTATGGATGGCAACCAAAATAAATTCCCTTTACGGTGCTCAAGGAGCTTCAAACCTAGCAGAATTAGTTCCAAACTCAAGCCGCTAACGGGGCCTTGTTTTGCACGGCTGCGGAAAAACGTAGTTGATGTAACGCAAACATTAAGCTATTTAATCGTTTCTTTCGGCCGCGAAGCCATAAACCGGCGCAGCTTGTGCCGATCAGGGTGTATTTATCGACCCAATAAGGATAAGGATGGCCAGACCAGTGAATAACAACGACTCTGATTCACTAGCCGAAGAGACCGATCTGAAAAAGGGCAGCCAGCACGGTCAGCGTCCGATTGTGGTGGTCGCCGAATCACTGTCGGGGGATCAGGTCTGTATCCGCCCGGAGATCGAAGTTTACTGCTTTGGCCTGCCGCGCAATGTCTCCCGCCAGCCTCTCAGTGCGTCTCAACTAGCCGAGCTTTTCCAGCAAGACAAGCCGCCGACGCTAGTTGGTCATTTCGCCTTGGTGGTTTGTTGGCCGCAACAAAATCGCTGCCTTATGTTGGCAGATCGCTTTGCCACCCACCGGCTTTACTATGCGGCCGACGCCGACAGCCTGGTGGTATCCGAGCGACTCGAGGCCGTTCGTCGACATCGCCCCGACAGCGGCATCTCCCAACAGGCGTTGGTGAACTACCTGTTCTTCCATATGATCCCCAGCCCAGAAACGGTGTACAGAGGTATTCATTGCCTGGAACCGGCGCAGCGGATCCAGTGGAAAGGCGGAGATCTGCAACGCGATCATCACTGGGTCCCCAGATTTGATCAGACCGAGATGGTGGAAGAACCCCAGCAGGCAGAAAAACTGCTGGCAACGATGCGCGAGCTGATGCCGGAGTATTCGTCCCACGCTTCCAGTGGCTGTTTTCTTAGTGGCGGTCTTGATAGCTCCAGCGTTGCCGGCTTGGTGGCCGAGCAGCGTCGGAAAACCGATGTGTTTTCAATCGGTTTTCCGATCGAGCAGTACAATGAACTGGATTACGCCCGCACCGCCGTTCAGCATTTCGGCTTGACCGGTCATGAGTATGAGATGTCGCCGCAGGATGTAGTCGATGCTTTGCCGCAAGTGATCGCAAGCATGGATCAACCCTTCGGTAACAGTTCGGTGATGCCCGCCTATTTCTGCGCTCGGCTGGCAAAGTCCAAAGGGATCGATTGCCTGATCGCCGGGGACGGAGGCGATGAGTTGTTCGCTGGTAATGAACGTTATTCCAAGCAGCTGCAGCTGGACCGGCTGCGGCAGCGGCTCAAGCCGTTGATTTGGTTGATGGACCTGACGATTTTGCGTCCGCCCTGGCCTGAGTCGGTTAAGTTATTTGGCAAGGCCCGCAGCCTGACTCAACAGTTGAAGATGACGGTACCGCAAAACCTGGAGTACTTTAATTTCCTCAACCTGATCGAGCGTCAGGAGATCTTCTCCGATGCGATGCTGCAGGCTACCGATCAGCAGGAGCCGGACCGACGTTGCCAGCAACTGTTTGATCAGCTGGAGCATGGCGATACGCTGGATCGGATGTTGTTTATGGATTGGAAACACACCCTGGCCGATAACGATCTGGTCAAGGTGAACAGCATGTGTCGGCTGGCCGGGGTCGACGTTGCTTACCCGATGCTGGATGACCGGCTGGTGGATTTCTCTTTGCGGGTTCCGGGGCAGCAAAAGCTGACCCCGGCTAATCTGCGGCATCTTTATAAGATGGCCATGACCGGTTTTTTGCCGGACAAAATTATCAATAAGCCCAAACATGGCTTTGGGCTACCCTTCGGACTCTGGACCGTCGAGCATCAAGGCTTGCGCGGTCTGGCCTACGAGGCGATTGCCAGTCTGGATCAGTTGGATCTGTTTAATCCCGGTTTTATCGACGACGTGATACGCCGGCATCAGCGAGAACACGCCAAACATTATGGCGAGCTGGTTTGGATTCTGATGGTGCTGGCTCTATGGCTGGACCGACATCAATAAACATTTTGTGAGCGACTTTATGGATTTCCTACAAATAACCCAACAACTACTGCAAGCGGCAACGGCTCGCGAGGATGCCGAACAGTGGCAGCCGGATACACCGTTGTTGGGGCATATCGCCGAGTTGGACTCGATGGCGATAGTGACTTTTTTTACAGCGTTGGAAGATGAACACGGGGTGTTTGTCGATGATGATGAGGTTAGTGCTGAACTGTTCGAAACCTTGGAAACACTGACCGGCTTTGTCACCGAAAAGCTCGAGGGCTGAAGTGTCTGACGGCTATTTTCTGGCAACCGATCGCGGTCATCTCTACCTGGCCCGCTTCGGTGAGCTCGCGGGTCGCCACGTCTGGCTCTATCTTCCACCGTTTGCCGAAGAGATGAACCTCAGTCGCGCCATCGTGGCGCGCCAGGCCCGCGCCTTTGTTGAGAGTGGTGAGGCAGTAGTTTGTCTGGACTATCTGGGCAGCGGTGATAGTGAGCTGGAGTTGGATCAAACGGATCTGGATTGCTGGCTCGATAATATCCGTGCCGCTGTAATCTGGCTGCAGCAGCAGGGAGCGGCTTCGGTAGGGGTTTGGGGCTTGCGCTTTGGTGCCTTGATGGCGACCACCTATCTGGAGCAGCGTGGAACAAACGGATACCAACCGATCGATCGCCTGCTGTTGTGGAAGCCGGTTCTGGATGCGAAGACCATGATGGGGCAGTTTTTCCGCATGCGCCAGGTCGCTGATTCGATCAAAGGGTTGCCCAAGGTCAATTGGCAGGAGCGGGTCAAACAAGGGGAAACGGTGGAGGTGGCCGGTTATCCAGTCAGCACCAATTGGCTTCGCTCGATAAGCGAGCTGCGTATGCGGGATCAAATTGGCTTGCATATGCCCCAGACGATCTGGCTTGAGGCTGCTTCGGATAAGATCAGCCCAGCGGTCGACAAGGTCGCTCAACTATGGCCCGAAGCTGGATTAACACTGCAATACTGCGAAGGCTCAGCGTTTTGGCAGAACCCGGACTGCTATGACAGTCCTGCTCTGATCCAGCAGACTCTGGATAGTTGTCAGGAGCTTAGGGAGGACGTCTGTGTTCAATGAACGAGCGGTCAGCTTCGACTCAGGCGACAGGCTGCTGAACGGCATCATACATCCTGTAGATGGTGCTAAAACGGGTGTGCTGATTGTGGTCGGAGGTCCTCAGTACCGGGTAGGAAGCCATCGCCAGTTCGTCCATTTGGCCAGGGATTTTGCCCTGCAGGGGGTCCCTGCAATGCGCTTTGATGTCACCGGGATGGGTGACAGCGAAGGCGATAAAATAACCTTTGATCGATTGGACCAGGATATCTGTGCGGCGTTGGATAGCTTCTGTGCCGAGGCCGAACTTGAGCGTGTGGTGCTCTGGGGGCTTTGCGATGGTGCTTCGGCGGCACTGATCTATGCTCCTGAGGATCCACGCGTTGCCGGCCTGGTGCTGGTCAATCCCTGGCTTGAGAACGAGGAGGCTCGAGCCAAAACCTACCTGTTCGATTACTACTTGAAGCGGCTGTTCAGCCAAGGTTTTTGGCGTAAGCTGTTGAAAGGCCAAATCAGCGTAGCTGCTAGTGCTAAAGAGCTGGGGGGGACGGTGAAAAAGGCCTCCACAAGTACCGAAGCCAACAATGCCGGCAGGTCGTATCAACAGCGGATGCTGATGGCTTTTGGCCGCTTACAAGTGCCAGTGGCTTGGTTTTTAAGCGGCGATGATTTGACCGCGAAAGAGTTCGAAAGATGTTACTTAGGCGACGCTAGATGGCGCGGCTATGCTGCAAAGAATCGGGTGACGACCTTTAGATTAGAGGCAGCCGACCATACTTTCTCCAGCACAGCGTGGAAGCAGTGGCTGGCGAATCACACCGTTAAATTTATTTCAGACCATATTTGCCAGATAAATCGGCGAGACTATTCTCAATAGCGAACCTGCTCATTCGGGCGACTGGCCTGTTTGGGACAATTGATTAATTAACGGGTAATCGAACGATGATCCGCAGGCTGTTCTCTTTTCGTAACTACGTGCTGTTCTGGGCGTTGATCGGCCACTTTGGTGCTGCGTATTTCGTGGTGAAAGTTGCTTATCCGCACCGGCAACAAGTTATCAGTTTGATGTATGAGTATCTTTATTTCGATTCATCCAAGCCAGTCCCGCTGTCGGAAGTGATGGCATTTTGGCAGCAAAAAATTCAACCTCAACTGCTCCAGTCTGTCACTGAGCCGAATGCATTAAGAGTTATTACCGTTGCTGATACCAGCAAGTTTCGGCGCGCCATCAAAAACGCCAAACCAGGTGATCATATTGTCTTAGGTCCAGGAACATTTAAATTGTCCGGGAAGTACCTCAAGTTTTCAAATGCCGGCAGCGCGGAGTTACCGATCACGCTGAGTGCAAGCAAGGCCTGGACGACTCGTATTGAGATGAATATGTCCGAGGGTTTCTACATCGAAGCGCCTTACTGGCGAATTCAGGGTGTTGAATTGGTGGGAACCTGCGCAACAGACCGAAAATGTGAGCATGCATTCCACATCGTAGGAGAGGGACACCATACTCAGTTGATCGGAAATAGAATCAGCGGTTTTAACTCACATATCAAGGCTAATCCCAAAGATGGAAAATGGCCTGATGATGCACTCATTGTCGGTAATAGTTTCGTCAATCCTGCTCCTAGAAAGACCCGCTCACCAGTGACTTTGATTGATGTGGTGGCCGCCAGTGGCTGGCAAGTTAGAAATAATTTTATCGCCAACTTTAAAAAGGATGGCAGTGATTACACGAGTTACGCTGCGTTTTTTAAGGGAGCGGGTAGGAATAACAGCTTTGAAAGCAATGTTGTTCTTTGCTCTGAGAACAAGAATCCCAAGTTTACTCAGGTTGGTTTATCATTTGGCGGAGGTGGTACTAATACGCGAGTCTGTCGGGATCAGCAGTGCCTCTATGAGCATGATGAAGGGGTTATACAGGGTAATGTGGTGGCGAACTGCTCTGATGTTGGGATCTATTTGAATAAATCAAATAATACTCTGGTATCCAATAATACGTTGTATAATACCTTAGGTATTGATGTTCGCTTTCCAGAGAGTACGGCCGTAGTTATTAATAATTTATTCAGCGGAAGACTTAAAGAACGAAATGGAGGTACTGTAAAATTTTCATCAAATAACTGGGAGTTACCCGTCGATAGTACCTTCGGTGATAGCTTTGCAACATTATTCAGCGCCGCTCACCGATTAGATTTCTCACTAAAAAGTAGTCGTCCAGAAATCCCAGAAGCGATTGAAAATAAAAGGATGAATAAAGACCTATGTGGTAAAGGCTCCCTTTCTAATCACCTATATATCGGTGCTTTCGATTACCACCTGCGACAAAATTGTTTGTTAAGTTACTAGTCTTTGTTAGAGACTATTCATAGATTAAGATGTTATTAGACAATTAAAGATTACAGTCAAAAAGCTGAACCACTCCAACAACTTTTCCGTTCTCATCGGTAACAATTAGTGCGGTGATATTGTGCTGATTCATCATCTCGATCGCATCCTGAACCGATGCTGAGGAAGCGATGCTCTTAGGGTTTTGTGTGAGTATCGTCCGGGCTTGGATATTCAAAAAGTCGTGGGGATGGGCTTGCATGGCACGTCGTATATCACCATCCGAGATAACTCCCTGGACTTTATCGATGTCACCAACGATGACGAGGCCGACTCTACCTGCCGTGATCGTTGAGATAATTTGATCCATACGCTCATCAGCGCCTATCAGTGGCAAGGGGGCGTCTCTGATCACATCTTTCACTTGCGTGAGCAGCTTTCTGCCCAAGTTGCCACCCGGATGAAAACGGGCGAACTGTTCGGGTTGAAAGTCCCTGGCGACCATAAGGGCAACCGCCAGTGCATCACCCATGGCGAGCGTAGCAGTGGTGGAGGAGGTAGGCGCCAGCTTTAGTGGGCAGGCCTCCTCTTCAACACCTATGTTTAGGTGGACCGAAGCGTTTTTCGCTAGCGTTGAGGATGGGTTTCCGGTCAGTGCGATTATGGTATTGCCGTTGTCGAGCATAAAAGGCAGTAGCCGGATAACTTCTTCAGTTTCACCTGAATTGGATATCATGATGAAGCAGTCATTGCTCGATATCCGCCCTAAATCACCATGAATGGCTTCTGAAGGGTGCATAAAAAAGCTGGCGGTGCCGGTGCTGGAAAGTGTGGCGGATATTTTTTCGCCGATGATGCCTGATTTTCCTATGCCGCAGACCACCGCTTTTCCGGAAGAATTGATAATTGCCTCGACAGCTTGGTTAAAATGGCCATCCAGCGCATGTTTTAAATTTAAGATGGCTTGCGCTTCAATCTCGAAAACCCTGAATGCCTGTTGACTATGATCGGTTGTTTTCATTTCGATTTACCGTTTTTTCAAGGGTGCTGATGATCCAGGTCAGTTCATCACGGGTTAATGATTGGTGGCAGGGTAGTTGAATTAATCTTAAGCGGTAATCCTGGCTAACTTTACAGTCTGTTTTGGCCAGCTCTTCCCAGCGCCAAATAGGTACTCCCTGTTGTTTCAACTTGGGAAAGTCGGTTGCGGGATTGTCGAGTAACAGTGGAAACACATAGGGGACAGTACTTTCGGGTAATGTTGTAAAGAGTGGTTTAACCCCTTGGATCTGATCGATGCGTTTTAGGTAGTGAAGGAAGTGACGGCGACGGCGTGCGGCTATCATCCGGGAGTTGCTATGACTGGCGAGATGACGGGTGCAGAGGGTTGCACTGGTGCCGATTTGCCGTGGGTCAAACCATTGTAAGCAGCTTTTATCGATGGTGCAGTATTGATCGGAGACAACTTTCACCGAGTCAGGTGTAAAGGGCTCTGTGTTCGAACTACGCATGTTCAGCAGCTTCCCGAGAAGCCCCAGCCGACCATAAACCGCTCCAAGCTCTAAGGTATGAAGCATGCTTTTGCACTGTTGTTGAAAACTAACCGAGCGATTAATCAGTTTTTCAAGGGCATGTTTGCCTCGATTGCAGGCAAGAATACCACCTTCGGTTCCGGGGAAGAATTTTACGGTACTGGCGATGCTGAAATCACCAAAGCTACCCAGTGGTTGGTTTTGATAAGTACCAAAGAAAGCGTGGGCACAGTCCTCTATCAAGGCAATTTCGTGATGATCACAAAATGCCCTGAAGGTGCTGATATCCTGGTTAAACCCGAAAAAATGAGGCAGTAGGAGAGCCTTCGTTTTTGCTGTTATAGATGGGCCAAGGTCGTCGGTCGTACAGCGAAGTTGGCTATCCAATTCAAAAAAGACCGGGCGTGCACCGAGATAAATAATCGGCTCCAGCATAGAACCGCAGTGATATGCCGGAATCAGAACCTCATCATTGTTGCTGACCCCTAGCAATTTAAGGGCGTAGTAAATTGCAAGACGACCACTTGGCAGGTACAGAACGTCAGATTCGAAGAAGCGGCTGTGTTGGGCGGGCTGGGCCCCCAACGTTAGAGTTTCAGGTTCAAAAAGAGGTAGCATTGGAACCCGCGGTCGTGGATAGTACTTGGCCGCTTCAGGAAGTTGATTGATTTGGATATCCATCTCTAGTCTAAGGTCGTCCTATTATCGAGTTGTGGACATAAACCGTGTGGTGTAGGTGTCCATTAGTCGCACCGACTATTGACTCGCAAGCTGAGTTGCCGAGGTATAGTAGTTCTTGCTTAGTTGGGCCATAAAGCCAAACTGTTGCTTTCTCCATGGGGTAAAACGAGGCAGTTGAAAGAGATCGGTCGACGGTTCTGAAGTGCCGGCGCAAGTAGTAACGGCTTGGCGATAGCCAGCTTCTTTAAGCGCCGAAATGGTGGACTGGTTGTAATCCTTGATCGGCTTTCCATTCGGGTAGGCAAATGAGAGCACGGGTTCATCGATGAGTTTTTGCAGGCTGAGTTTATTATCTTGAATTTCTTGGATTAGATTGTGCGAATCGAGGTTTGCCAGAATCGGGTGGCTACAGCTGTGGCCCCCAATCTCCATACCGGCTTTGGCCAGCAACTGCACCTGCTCTGAACGCAGCATGAGATTAGCCGGTTGTGCAATAGTCGAGCAGAGGCGGTCGACAGCCTCGGTGCGCTCTTCGATGGGCTTATGCTTGATCGCTATCAATATCTTATGAGCGGTAAGTTGTCGCGATTCAGGGCTGTCCAGCAGCGGCTGTCCCAGCTCTAGCCACTTAAGGTCGATCGATCCCGAAGGGGCTGCGCGCAAGGCTTCAATAACTCGATCGTTCCACATGATCCCGCCATCAAGAAAATCCGAGGCAATAAAAAATGTTGCGTTGAGGTTGAAATGTTGCAGGATGGGTAGAGCGATGGTGGCGTTATTTTGGTAACCATCGTCGAATGTGATGACCAGGGCTCGGGGTGGAAGGGTGCGGTTGCGAAGGTGCTCAGCAGCATCTGCTAGGGTCAGTACATTGAAGCAGCGGGATATCCAGGCCATCTGGTCGGTCAACTGAGTCGCGGTGACTTCGTCCGGACGCATTGGATCGAATTCCGCAACAACCTGATGGTAATTGATGATGGATAGCTTTTGCCGGGCCGAGAGTCGTTGGATCAGGGGCTTGAACAGCGTCGTCATCATTGAGATCTAGTCCATTGCTGGGTCGCGATTGCGGAACGCCTTAAGGCTAGAGTGAAGCCGAGTGCTGTGCAAGGGCTACACTGGTACCTTCGGCCATTGATTTTGTCATCAGCGCGCGCACGGGCTTCGCCGGCTTATCAAATTGGCTTGCTTCAGTAAGGATTTTACGGTCCACTCAGGGCTTTACAGAAAGCATCTGGATGGCGTGGCGAAACCAAGAAGGGAATAATGATCAACTTTGCCGAATGGATAGGATGGAAAGTTTTTTATTGGCTCAACCGATTGGTTGACCTTCGCACTCCCGTTAGTCATTCCGTATCGGTAACAACGGCGGTCGAACAGAGCGGCTCGACAGGCCCCGATATTTGGGTGTTCTGTTCGACCATCGGGGAGCTCAACGCCTGCAGACCCTTAATCGAAAAGTTATCGTCACAGGGACGTTTAACGCTGATCACCGACCGTCAATGTTATCTGGAAAGCTTCCAGCAACAGTTCCCAACAGCTGCCGTGATCGAATTAACCGGTGCGATCACCGATTGTGAGCAGCTCATTCCGCAGATTAGTCCCGATTTGTTGGTGGTTTGTGAAATTCCCGCCAAGCCGAATGACGCTCCTTGTCGGCTTTCCTACGGGCTGCTTCGAGGTGCGAAACGTGCGGGCAGCAAACTTTTCTTAGTCAATGCCTGGCTATATCACTATCTTCCATCATGCAGAATGGATCGGATCGAGCGGCGCTGGTTTACCCGCGCTTACCTCGCATTGTTCGACCATGTCACAGTACAGACCCAGCAAGTGGCTGACGAGCTGGTGGCTGATGGCCTGGCTGTCGATAAAGTCACGGTCTCCGGGAACATGAAATTTGATGCGCTTAAGCAGCATAGCGGTGACAGTCTGAATACAACTAGCCGGGCGCTGATTGAACAGCTTAACGGTGTGGAAACGCCGGTCTTTGTTGCAGGCTGTCTTGCCAGCCTGGAAGAGAGTGGGCAGTTGCTGGAAGTGCTAAAAAAGGTCAAACAGACGATGCCGGGAGTGCTTGTCGTGCTCGCGCCGCGGCATCCGGAAAACAAGGCTTTTATGGCGGCTTTCTTAGAGCAGCTTGAAGCCAGCAATCTCACCTATTTGCGTAAATCTGACCTGATCGAGACGGCGTTAGACAGTTGTGACTGCCTAGTACTCGATACTTTTGGAGAGCTGAAAAACTTTTATGCAGCAGCCGATGTTTGTTATGTCGGTTGTAATCATAATGTCCTTGAGCCGTTAAGCTTTGGCAAGCCTACGTTGATCAGTGGTGACTGGAACCCCATCTATCCAAGCTACCCGGTGTATCACCTAACTAAAGCCAGAGGGCTGGTACAGGAAGCGGAAAGTATGGATGAGCTGGAGCGGTTATTGAGAACCTATCTGGAAGGTCAGCAAACGGCAGATCGTTCAGTAGTGCGGCAACAGCTTGACGATCTCGCTGGGGCGGCCGATATCAGCTATAGACGTATACAGCAGGATTTGAAGTCGGTAGATAATAACCTCAACATCCAATAACCCAGCAGTGAAAATGAAAACGTCTGGAAATAAATCGGCCCTTATCATTGCATATCACTTTCCACCGGTTGCCGTCAGCAGTGGTATGCATCGGATGATCGCTCTAGCGAATGCGTTGGCCGAAAACGACTGGGACGTCAGCGTACTCAGTGCTCATGAGAGAACTTACCCTCGCTCGGACCCTGAGACGCTGTCACAATTAGCCCCTTCAATTCGGATATGCCGGAGTCAAGCCTTCGATACCGCGCAGCATCTATCAATCAAGGGCAAATATCTGCAGTTGATGGCGCTGCCTGATAATCTGCAATCATGGATTCTTTTCGGAGTGTCGCGGGGGCTTAGAGAGATCTACCGTCGTCGACCTTCCTTTATTCTCTCAACCTATCCCATCGCTTCGGCCCATGTCATTGCGCTGATACTGCATCGCTTGACCGGCATTCCCTGGGTCGCTGATTTTCGTGACCCTATGGCTCAAGAGGGCTATCCGGCAGATCCCTTGAAGTGGAACTGCTTTAACTGGATCGAAAAGAGTGCGGCCAAGCATGCCAGCCTGCTCACCTTTGCTACACCGGGTGCATTGGCAGAATATCAACGGCGCTATCCAGAGGTTCCAGATGAGCGTTGGATGATGGTCAGTAATGGTTTTGATGAGGAACAATACAAGGGGTTGTCTCCATCGTCTCTGGATACTGATGAAATTGTCATTTTGCACTCGGGTTTGATCTATATCCACGAGCGCAATCCACGAGCGCTATTTCAAGCGCTTTCTGAACTCAAAAAAGAAGGATTATTTGAGAGTAGGAAAGTACGTTTTGTATTACGTGCCAGTGGGCATGAATCGACCTATCAGTGTTGGTTGCAAGAATTGGCGATCGAGTCGTTGGTAGGTTTGGCGCCACAACTGCCATATCGAGAGGCGCTTCAAGAGATGTTTGATGTTGACGGACTCCTGCTTTTACAAGGTGCTGGTTGTAATCAACAGATACCTGCTAAGGCATATGAGTATTTGCGTGCGCAAAAGCCTGTACTTGCGTTGACTGACAAAAGGGGAGACACGGCCCAATTACTTCGACAGCACGGTATCGCATCTATTGCTAGTTTAGATAATAAGGATCAGATTATTGAGGTTCTTCGGAGCTTTATTGGGAAAATAAAAACTACTGGTTCTGAGGCTAGCAATAATTTGAAAATAGATCAATATTCCAGGTCAAATATATCTAACCATTGGGTTGGTCGACTTTCTAAATTAATCATGG
The DNA here is from genome assembly GCF_003345655.1 of Motiliproteus coralliicola. Classification (GTDB taxonomy): domain Bacteria; phylum Pseudomonadota; class Gammaproteobacteria; order Pseudomonadales; family Balneatricaceae; genus Motiliproteus; species Motiliproteus coralliicola. The sequence goes on along the minus strand of NZ_QQOH01000001.1, from coordinate 969,394 downwards.
AACGTTAGAAATAACTTTTAATTCTTTTATTATGAAAAAAGCTGTTCTTATTAATGATACAACATATGATTATCACCACGGCTGTGAAGCGGTTGTTTCTGGAATTAAATCCAGCCTTCTAGTACGTGGAGTTGAGGTAATAGCTTCTTGCCCTGTTGGTGTACATTATAAAAAAATGAATAATATTGAGAAGGCGATCCAGCAGTCAGATTTAATTGTTGTTAATGGTGAAGGAACAATTCATCATGGTCGAGAAAAGGCAAAATGGTTATTAGAGGTTTCAGCCTATGCGAAAAAATATAATACTCCATCTGTTCTTATCAATGCGACCTATCAAGATAATCCAGCAGAGTTTGATAAGCTGTTAAATGACTTTGATTTAGTGTATGTCCGTGAATCAGAAAGTTATGATTATCTTAAACAACGAGGCATAGAAGCTGGTTTTGCTCCAGATCTAACAATGCTGCTTTCTCAAACGATTAGCTTGCCGGAATATCAGTCTAGAAATGGCATAGGGATAACAGATAGCCCTAAGGTCCAAGAAGGGATGTGGAATTTTCAAATGGCAATGAAGCATGGATGGACTTTTTTACCTGTACTTCGGAGTTATCGTGCCGAAGGCGAGAAGTCAGCGACAGAAGTACTTAGGCATTTAAAGCACTTGTTCACAAACATTGGCTGGATTAACAAAGAAAATGGCGTTTCCGAAGAAAGTTATTTACGAGCTAGGAATCGATTTCTTTGCTATACAGTGAGTGAATATCTAAAGAAGGTTTCAGGATTGCAGATTCTTCTTGCTTCCAGATTTCACTCTTTATGTTTTGCGATTGTTACTGAAACCCCCTTTCTTGCAACATCTGGAAACTCATACAAAGTTGAAGGTTTGTTGAGAGATGTAGGTTTATCATCGAGAATATGTGAATTATCGGATTTTGATGATATTGCTGATTATAATGCCTATTCCTTTAGTGATGAAGAAAAAATAAAAATAAAAGAATATAAAAAATCTTCGCTAATAAAAATTAATAATATGTTTGATAAGTTAGTCGGACTAACTGGTTGATATTAATTTATGATTCTCTTTATTCTTTTTATAAAAGATAACGGATAGAAATTTATGTGATACATTCTTCTAAGATCGTCGGTTAATTTTTTATGCCACTCCATAGCAGGACCGTAAAATTCAATGGAATTGATTCCATTAGTACTACAATAATTTACCCCCTCTATATGCATCGCAAAAGCGGGAGAGTAGCGGCTCCAGTCTTGATCAAAAGTGGTTTTAAGAATGTATAAGATGCCGTTTTGTTTTAGACAAAGATCTACGGCAACAGTACGATCGTTGTAGAGATAGCGCCAAACTTCCGCTTGTTCTGGTGCATAGGCATTGAGTAGTTCAGTATAAAATCGGCCTTGCACATTATCTGGACTCACTGCGGTTCCGGATTGTGCTTTCCAGCCCTGGCTTTCCAGAGTGCCGAACTCTTTCACAAGATCTTGCATTTGATTAACATTGTTAATCACTTCAATGCTTGGAGCTATCCCTTCTTTTTTAAGACGGTTTTTAGCCTTGTTGGTGTTCTGTCTGACATTTTTGCTACGAGTAGACCAATAGTTATCAAAATTATCGGGTATTGAGAGGCGGCCAGTGGAAATATAATCAAGAGTGTCTAGGTGGGGGGAAGGGCTTGGGCGAGCAAGTAGGGCTGGGTCCTGCTGTGTTACACCAATGCATATAACGCTTCCTGGCAGACTGCTTGCCAATTCTTTAAACAAATCGTCTGTACAATAATCTGGATGGCAGATCCAGCAGCCTAACGGTGCTTGAGATGGCTGAAAAGTTTCCCATCGACCAATGCCAATACGTTTTATAATAGTAGCAGCAACACATTTATCATCATCAAAAGCAAAAGCTAGTAGTTCAGAACCGTCTGAAAAACTTTCTAACAGAGGCTTTATAAATTTTGCATCGAGTAAAGGGGTGTCATAAGTTTCTTTACACAGGAGATTCCATTGGATTGAAAACTCATCGAATTTATTGATGGTGTTTATCTTCCAGATTGACATCCCTTTAATACCCCGGTGCTAAAAAAATATAGGTGTTTGAAAAACTATAGATAAGATTTTTGTGGGTTTGACCAAGCGTGTTTTGAGAACAAAAAAAACATAAGTCCTAATAGCATTTCATATGTTTCAGACGTGTCATTCGGGAAATAGGCAATATCTTTCAGACCGTACTGTATGAGTATTCCAGATATAGATAATCCGATAAGATACAGTGGTGGTACTGGGAGATTAAAGAATTTGTAAAGCTTACTCAAGGGGCTGAAATAGGCGGATATGGGATAGACTATTCCGATAAGAATAAGCAGTCCCATCGTGATTTTCCATGCGCCGATATATTCATAGAAAAATCCCATGTTGTGTATGTTTGTTTCGTTCTGCATGTTTTTTAACATGCCTTCGTTAGAGTGATAAGTGGTTACTTTTATCTCACTTGGAGTTTCAAAATTAAATATTCTTTGCCCCCAGCTGATTTCTTCACCAAAGCAAACAAATGCTAAAACTGCCCAGCATAGGGTTCCTGATATAGCTAAAAGAAGCTTGGAATTCTTTGATTTGTATATTCTAAATATACATGAGAAAAAAAATAAAGATGACAATCCAAAAAAGATAGCGCCGGCTGTTTCGATAATGCCGTCTTCTTGCGCATACTGATGGTAGCCTTCGGGGAAGAAAAAAATGGCACCGGCAAAGGAAATGCCTAAGACAAAGTATAAGATATTTTTATAGATTGTATCCTTTGCATTAAGATCTGAGATGATTCGGTTGTTCAGCAAGATTAGAACCTCCTTGTTATTGTTGTTTCCTCTGAGAGGGTTGTATTATACAATAAGTCAATTTAAGAAAAAATATTAACTGCTATTATTTGGTTAATGCTCTTTGGGTGGATGGATGGGCTATGAACGGTAATCTTAGAATTTTTTTTGGAGTTCTTCTTCTGTTAGTGAGCTTTGTCACATACTCCCAGCCTAGAAATAATATCAGCTGTGGAATAAATAAAGGATATCCATTAACTAATGCCTATGGGCCATTCGATTATACTAATCCTTCCCATGCTTCAGAAATTCCAAGAGTGCTTAGCTCACATTTCACTCCTATCGTGGAAAGGTTGATTGCAGGTACAGGGAACCCAACCCCTTACGGTGATATAGATTATACCTTGAGAGCCATTCCGAATTACCATCGTGCTCTATTTGCCATGTCTAAGTTACAGATTAGAGATAAAACTCTTAATACTGTCACTACGAAATTCTACTCGGCTTCCTGCTATTTCGAGAGGGCTATATATTTTCAACCTAAAGATGCTGTGGTAAGGATGCTTTATGGCCTTCACCTGCATAGAGTCGGAGAGTTGGAATCAGCGCTAAAACGATACAAAGAAGCCCTATTGTTAGACCCTGATAATCCAGAGTTTAATTATAATATCGGGCTGTTATATGTTGATTTAAAGGATAAAGATAGTGCCGTCAAGCATGCTAAGATTGCAACGTTAAATGGTTATCCGTTAGATGGCTTGAATAATAAGATTAACAGAATGGATTAGTTACCCCTACATTATTGCAGGAAAGAATTTTAGCATGGGGAAAAAAGATGTAAATAGTATGATTGCTAAGGGCGCCGTATGGATGGTTGCGCTCAGGGCAAGTATTAAATTTATCGGAATAATAAGTACTGTAATTTTAGCTAGATTATTAAATCCTGATGACTTTGGATTGGTTGCCTTAGGAACATCCCTATATGCAATGGTCCTTTTAATGCGTCAGTTTGGATTTGATACGGTTTTAATTCAAAAACAAGATGCGACAGAAGATCACTATAATACAGCTTGGACGATGAAATTAATTCTCTCATCAGTTGCTTCTGTTTTAATAGTGTTATTATGCTATCCGTTTTCTGTCTACTATTCTGATGAGCGACTTGTTAATGTCTTGTTATTTATGTCTGCGATTGTTTTTCTGAGTGGCTTTGTCAATGTTGGCATTGTTCAATTTAGAAAAGAGATGAACTTTGATCTTGAATTTAAATTTCGTGTTATTGCAAAGCTAACAACTTTTTTTATTACAATTTATTTTGCCTTTCTATTGGAAAGCTACGTTGCGCTTTTGATAGGAATGTTATCATCGCAGCTTATAACGCTGGTTTTAAGCTATATTATGCATGCATATCGCCCAAGGTTTTCAATCAAGATGTGGAAGGATATGCTGAGCTTTTCTATCTGGCTATTTGCAAATAATATTTTGATCTATTTAAATAATCATGGGCAGAATTTTATTATTGCAAAAATGCTTGGTAGTGCCCCGTTAGGTTTATTTACAGTAGGTAATGAAATAGCAAATCTGACAGCTTCAGATGTGGTGGCTCCTATAAACTCGGCTGCTTATTCAGGCTATGCAAAAGTTTCCAGTGATATAGATAAACTAAGAGATACTTATCTAAAAGTATTGTCTAATGTCTTAGTTATTAGTTTGCCTTGCGCGCTTGGTATTTGTGCAGTAGCAAACTTGCTTGTTCCTGTCATGCTGGGTGAGAAGTGGGTATCTATAATTCCTGTTATGGAATTGATTGCTGTTTCAAGTATATTCGCTTCAGTAACCGCCTGTTCGGGCTATGTTTATCTTGCTCTAGCTAAACAGTACATTACAACTTATCTCATGCTGATAAGAATTATAATATTTTTTACTTTGTTGATTCTGCTGTCAGATGTTTACGGAATGTTTGGTGCTGGTTTAGCGGTTCTTATCACATCTATTATTATCTTTCCAGTTAGCAAGATTGTAATTTCAAGAATTTTAAGTATCTCGCCATTATCCTTGCTATCAATATTTATTAGGCCGGTTATCGCATCTTTAACTATGTATTTTGTTGTGGAATATTATACGGGCTCAGTTGATCTGAGTTCAGGCTTGGTTTTTGATGGGGTCTATTATTTGTTGATTTCAGTTTTTATAGGCGCTTTTATCTATTGCGCCGTTCTGTTGAGCCTATGGGGTTTGTCTGGACGACCTAATACCGTTGAATCTTATGTTTTAAATTGGGTCGATCGAAAGTATCGAACCATTTCAAATAGAGCTTAGGTCGATAAATTATTTTTTGGGGAAGCTTTAGGCTAGAAGGCAATCAATAACTTCCTGCTGCTCTTTGAGGTGCAAATAGGGATGCATGGGCAGGCTAAATACGGTTTTTGATAGCTTTTCGGCGATAGGGAAGTCTCCCTTTGAGTAACCAAGCTGAGAAAACGCACCTAATAGATGCAGCGGCTTAGGGTAATAGATCATAGCGGGAATGCTTGCAGCTTTTAGTCGTTCAATCGTTTGATCCCGATTCGAGCTTCTTAGCGTATATTGAGCCCAAACACTCTGCATATCAGGGGCAATTGTTGGGGTTGAGTAGGTCTCTTTTAATGCCTCTGTGTAGCGATCAGCGACCCTTTGACGCTGAGATATCTCTGCTTCAAAGTGGGCAAGCTTTTCGAGCAGAATTGCAGCTTGAATCGTATCCAATCGACTGTTAAGACCAATACGAACATTGTCGTATTTATCTTGGCCCTTGCCATGAATACGGATTGACCGGATCTTTTCTGCCAAGCAGGCATCATGGGTAAATATCGCACCACCGTCTCCGTAGCAGCCCAATGGTTTAGCCGGGAAGAAGCTGGTTGTGGCTATATCACCAAAACTGCCACTTATCCGCTCTCCAATCCTCCCGCCAAGGCCTTGAGCCGCATCTTCTATCAGCTTAAGTCCATGTTGTTTGCAGATCGGCTCAATTTGTGGATAGTCGGCGGGCTGGCCAAACAGGTCTACGCTGATAACGGCTGTGGGATTAAAGCTTCCTTCTTTTTGACATTTTCTAATTGCCAGCTCGAGTTGTTGAGGCGAAATGTTGTAGCTCTCTGGGTCAACATCAACGAAAACAGGCCTCGCACCGACCAGGGCAATCACTTCGGCAGTCGCAAAGAAGGTAAACGGAGTCGTGAAAACAGCATCCCCTGGACCAATATCTAGGGCCATCAAGGCTATTTGTAGTGCGTCTGTGCCATTGGCGCAGCTGAGGCAATGATCAACACCGACAAAGTCGGCCAGTTGTTTTTCCAGCTCAGAGACTTCAGGCCCCATGATAAATTGACCATGCTCTAAAACACGCTGAATGCGTTGATTTATTTGGGCTTCAATGGCCTGGTATTGGCTTTTTAGGTCGATGAATTGCAAAGTCGTTTCCCAAAATTAATAGGGGGGGGTTATATCCGACGGAGCTGCCCCTGGCTTAGCTGATAACGGGTATTGGTATGTGGACAAGTCACTTCAGCTTCGCCTGTGAGCGGTAGTTCCAAGCGTTCCCCAAATTCACTTATCCATCCTATCTGTTTAGCAGGTACCCCAACCATTAATGCAAAGTCGGGTACGTCCTTGTTAATTAAGGCACCGGCACCGACGAAGGCATAACGGCCGATAGTGACGCCGCAGACGATCGTGCAGTTCGCCCCTAAGCTGGCGCCTTGGCAGACTCGGGTATTGCGATATTCCGTTTTACGTTCTATCGCCGAGCGGGGGTTGTAGACGTTGGTGAATACCATGCTGGGGCCGCAAAAAACGTCATTTTCGAGAGTGACGTTGTCATAGACCGAAACGTTATTTTGAATCTTAACGTTGTTACCGATCATGACTTTGTTACCCACAAAGACATTTTGGCCAAAAGAGCAGCCTGAGCCGATAATTGCACCTGCACTTATGTGGACCCAGTGCCAGATGCGACAGTCAGGTCCGATGGAAGCTCCTTCATCGACAATAGCAGTAGGGTGAATCGTGGTAGGCATCGGCGTTACCTTAGCTTGCTGACGAAGGGGTGTTGGTTACTGCTGTCGGTGAAGATATCGGCATGACGGATGCCTTGAACAATTTCAATGCTTTGACGCGCATCTTCAAGTCCGAATCCGCCACCGCCACCGCGCAGAATGTCCTGATAGCTCAGCGTGTGCAGGTCGGTAAAGCCGCCCGAGAATTCGATCTCTTTCCCCTCGACCGTGATGGAACGGTAGGTACGTTGGCCATTGGCTTTGACGTCATCCGGAATATAGTCGTAGTTGATCGACAGGAACCAGCGAACGCGTGCATGTTCGAGCTCCAGATATCCTGCATTAGTATCGGCTTGCTTCAGGTGAACTCGATTCTCTTTAACTCCTCCGAAAATCCAGCTCAACATGTCGTAAAAGTGAACTCCGATATTGGATGCGATGCCTCCAGACTTGGCTTCATCGCCTTTCCAAGAGGTGAAGTACCAGTTACCACGACTGGTGAGGTAAGTCAGGTCAATGTCGTAGATTTTTGTTGGATCTGTGGTGAGCTCCTGTTCGACCCGTTTTTTCAAAGCAATAATGCTGGGATGTAAGCGAAGCTGGAGAATGGTATAGATGCGTTTCCGAGTTTCCTGCTCGACAACTTCTAATGCATCGATGTTCCACGGGTTTAGAACCAAGGGCTTTTCACAGATTGCATGGGCGCCACTGCGAAGTGCAAAACGGATATGGGAGTCATGGAGGTAGTTTGGTGAAGCGATGGCTACATATTCAACCTGAGTTCCCTTGCGCTTGAGGAGGTCGATATGGCGGTCGAAGCGTTCAAACTCAACGAAGAAGTCGGCTTCAGGAAAGTGGCTGTCGATAATGCCGACCGAATCATTTTTATCCAAGGCCGCCACGAGAGTGTTTCCCGTGTCTTTAATGGCTTGCATATGGCGGGGGGCGATGTAACCGGCAGCGCCAATCAGGGCAAAATTTTTCATCCGGGTTAGTTCCTTAACCAAGCGGTCTATCGAGTTAAATATCCTAAGGAAACAAGCATAACGGCTATTCTATTACTTGTCCGCTTTTGCGCTGCTAAGCAGGGTCGCGAGTTGCTGTACCCTGCGGTCCCAGCTCTGTTGGGATGCATATTGATACCCCGCTGCTAGCTTCTCACTGGTTTGGCTGAGACGTTGGTTGATGGCCTCCAGCCATTGCTGAGGTGTACTGCATACATCCATCAATTGCTCTTGGTCTTCAACGGATGACAGCGGACAACTAATCAGCGGCTTTTTCGTCGCTAAGTATTCATTCAGCTTTAAAGGATAGGCCAAGCGAGCCCAAAGTGTTGGCGAGGTGTCATAACACATCAGGTGGCAGTCGATATGACCGGCATAGGCAGGTAAACGACGATAATCCTTTGCTCCCAGGCAGTGTACGTTGGGTCTGTTCGTCAGCTGGTTAAATAGCTCGCCCTTGCCAGTCAGGTTGCCAATTGGGCCAATAAGTATCTGTTGAACATGGGGTAATTGCTCGGCGAGAAAATCGAGGAGGTTCAGGTCTACCTTGACATTGATACTGCCGATGTAGCCGATAGTTGGACCGGTTATCCGTGCCAGGTCCTCCGGGCATTGAAGCTGTTGGCTTTGTGAGAATGCATCGAAGTCGACCCCGTTCTTGATCGTTTTAATATCATCACGACCGCTGCGCTGCGCCATGTTGCAGCTGACGTCGCTAGATGGGGTGATGACCAGGTCGGCCTGCTTTAACAGTTTTCCCTCTTGCTGGCTGAGTTGTTCTGCATGGGCTCCCTGCTTGGAAAAGTCATCGTATGGGTGATAAATCAGCAGATCATGTTTGATGGTATCGATGTAGTGGGCGTAATTCGGATGGAAGACATAAAGTACGCGCCTTGACCGATTGTTGAACTTAGCGGCAAGAGTCCGGCTATGCTGCTTGATTGCCCACCGGCTTATGCGTTTTAGACGAGGCCAGTGAAACAGTAAACTTGAGGGTTTGTCTATCTGAGCCGAATCGTAAATAGCGCTGTTACTAAAAGGGTGCTTTAGCAACTGAGCGGGGGAGCTCAACTCCCACACGCTAGGGATCCCCTGTGAGTAGATAACATTGCTGTATGGGGCAATACGGCTGAAAAGCTGCTGCCGGTTCATCCACTGGCCATTCCAGTTATTGGGTGCCAGTACGATAAACTGATATTTTCTTAGTATTTCCTGGGTTGACTCTGACAAATCGATTCCTTTAATTTTGATTGTCAAATTATTTCACTCGATAGAATTTTTGATCGGGCCAATATAATCCTTTGCTACGACGATATTGTCGATAAATAGATGCTGTTCCGTAGAGGGTTTAGCAACACCTCCGTGGAAAAAATCGAACCAGATTTTTTCAATATTTAATTTATCTGTAGTGCGAAATTTTAGTGACGTAAAACTTGCGATCTGACGACCATCGATCCACACTTTAATTTCGCCATCCGAATCATTAGGCGTATTTAGTTTCAAGTACTGCTCTATCGCATACCAACGGTTTTTTTCTAGCAGGCTGTGACTTGAGCCCCAAGCGCGTCGTTCACCGTATTTTCGATTGCTATTGGCAAGGTAAAGATAGCTTCCCAGAGGGGTTTTACCTCGATGTTTACCTTGGCTGAGCGTGTCGAAGAAATTTCCACGGGCGGACCAGCCATTGGTGCCGTCGGAAGGTCTGCCGCCCCAGCCCGCCTTGTCATAGGTGCCACCGAAGCCAGGAAATTTTCCGCCGCCACGATCTGAATTCCAGTTGTCGCCGAGTCTTAAATAATAGCGAAAATATAATGATTCTGGCTCGGCCGGTAGCAGATCACGAGTCAATAGGGAGAGGCTCGCTGCTAAGTTCTGCTCGGGTGAAAAGCGAAGTCGCAGGGCTTTACCACTCAGTGGTATAAAGCGTGCCGGTACGCCGAGCTCAACCGTGTCGGCATTGGCTGCACCACGAATGTGGCTCCATTGCTGGCTCCAGTTGTTGCTTTCAAAATTTTGACTAAAGAGTACATCTGGATTACGGATGATGTTTTCATCGTCGGGGTACTGATCGGCGATACCCCGCTCTATGTTGTTCTCAGTCAGGGTTTGCTTTGTGATTTGATAGATACCGATTTCATTATCACCAAACTGGCGGTCTGTTGTTAAATAGAGCGTTGCCATTGATACATCATTGGCGCTCAATGCTTTCGGGAATGCGAAATGTATTAATGCCTGACTGCGTGGCCCGACCTTTAACACAGCCCGATCGCCATAGGCACTTCTGGATGAAGCGGTCAGGTAAGTATCAGCGGTGGCGGCAATGAGTTGGGTTGTACCATTGATGAGCTGGAGTTCAATTGCGGGTGTCGTCAGGTCTCCGCTCTCCCGGCTGTAAAATTCGGTTCTGGCTTTGCCGGTATTGAGATTTCTAAGTAACAGGCCCTGGTTGGTCTTGGGTTTGTCCAGCCACTGTTTAACCAGTCGAGTAATCTCTGCGCTGGGATACTGTCGTTTGTCACGATCTTTTACATACAGCGATTGAAAGGCACTGGCTCCATGTGGTTGACCCTGGACATCAACCCAATCGCCCAGCTCGCGTTGCCATTTTATCTTTGCGGCTTGGTCCGCGAATGCTCTATTTGCGGCGCTAAAGGGTTCCTTTTCTGACCAAAAGGTGGCAGCGCTTTCAGCTTGTAGGGGAAAGGAGCTCAGGGCGCCCGCGACGAAAATTAAACTAGATATGGCTTTCAACATAACGAAATTTGCCGTTGGGCGATGTCGGTATCTGAGTACAGGGTGTAATCGTGATCTCCATGTCGTCTCCCAAACGTTGCTTTAAGCGATCGGAAATCGTCTTCAGCAGCGATGAGTCGGGAGCTTGTAGCATCACCAAAACCGTCACCTTGGTGGCGCTGTGCTGGGTAATTTTAAATTGCTCCATCCCGTCTATCTCACGCAGCACATAGATTAAAGCCAACGCATGGACCTTGGCACCATCGGTGGCGGTCAGGAAATCGGTACTTCTGCCGCTTACTTCTTCCAGTACCGGGAGGGTCCGGCCACAGCTGCATGGTGTGGTCGCAAGTCGTCCCATGTCGCCGGTCCGATAGCGAACAAAGGGGAATCCGGTAGTCGCGAGATGGGTGGTGACTATTTCCCCGGTCTCGCCTGCAGGTAGCGGTTTGCCTTGCGGGTCGATGATCTCAACGAGGATATGCTCGGATGAGATGTGCAGAGATCCTTGGGGGCATTGATGCGCGATAAAACCCGCATCACGGGCACCATAGCCGTTAGCAACGGGGGCTCCGAACTGCTGTTCGATCAGTTCTCGTTGATGCGGGTAGAGCATTTCCGAGGTAGTGAAGACCACCTTGACGCCGAGCCGGGACAGGTCGATACCCTGTTGCTGTGCCTGTTGGACCAACAGGTAGATCACGGATGGATAACCGAAGACCATCGCGGGTTTCAGGGTGACTAACTTTTTCAGGTAGCGCTCAATGTTATCCTTTCCCAGTTCGAAAGCGGGGATCAGATGGGAACGGAATAGCCGGTCTCGCCAAAGTTTAACTCGGTCCTGTTTATTTAATTCTATCGGTGAGCCCCAGATGACCGCTTCCACATCTCCGATATCGACTCCCCACCAGCGGGTGGCACGCCACTTTGCGGCGACATCATGGCTGACCCGATCCATACCCATATAAAAAATCAGCGGTTCGCCACTCGAACCGCCGGTATTGTATTGCAGCAAAGGGTCTGAATGGCGGCTGATCAGCTTTTGCTGGTGTTCACGAATTATCGATTTGGTTAAAAACGGTAGCTTAATCAGGTCCTGTATATTACTGATCGCATCAGGTGTTAGTTGCCGCTGTTGCATCAGATCCCGATAGTAGGGGTTATGCTGATAGAGGTGAGCAATAAATTTTTGTAGATCATGGTCTTGAGCGCTATTCAAGGCTTCAACCGGTAACCACTGGCTAGCCTCTAGCTGTTTCAGCAGGTGAGTCGAGTGATGTTTCTTGAGTTTTTCATGCAGAGGAAATAACAGCGAGACAACAAGCTGGGTATAAAGCGAGCTACTGGGCGATCTGGCCATTGGGAATCCTTCCTTGCATGGTTCGTGGGCGAATCGGCGGTGGTTGATGCTCTAACTGGTAGCGCTTTACCCATTCAAGAATGGCGACTAGCGTAATAATGATGTGGTAGGGGAGATCGAAATAGGCCAATCCAAGAAAGGCGCCGCCGGTGGTAAAGGCGATAATACTGACTTGCAGCATTCGAACTAGATTACGACACCATACTAACTGTTCATTATTTTTGCTAAGAGCGATCACTCGTCGACCGGTTCGCCAAGTCATGATCCATAGCAACAGATATAGAAAAAGCCCGATAAAACCGTGCTGGCCCAATATCTGGAAATAGATACTGTGGGAATCATGCACCTTCAGTGGGTCGGGGGCGTAAAGCGCAAAATTTTCCCGCGTGGTTGCGTGAAAGCCACCACCAAAGGGTTTGTCTTTGGCGAGGTTGAAGGCCATGTTCCATGCATTAAAGCGACCCTGTACCGAACCGTCGTAACTTTCGATATCCGGCTGAATAATCGTATTCATTCGGTCATACCAATGCTGTGGCATTGACATCAAGGCAATGGGGATCACCGCAACCATCGCGATTGACAGCAGTAGTTTTTTGTTGCTTTTGAGCCAGAGGAAGAAACATACCGCACAGCCTGCAACAATCGAGCCCCGTGAATGGGTCCCCAGTATGGAAAAAATGCTGAAGAGAATAATGGTGAACAAGCCATATCGAATCCATCGATTGCTGGTTACACCGGCCAGATAGATCAGGATAGGGATGTTGATCAGCAGCGTCAGCGCCAATTCATTATTGCCATGGAAAAACCCGCCCGGAGGCCCCCAGACCCTTGAGGTGCCCCCTCCCAGTACGGTGAAGACTCCCCCTTTAAGACCATAGAAGCCGATACTTAATCCCACCACCCACAATGCGGCTTCAATCCGTTGGCGGCTGTTGAGCAGCGCAAGTATGATGAAGGTAATCAGCTGAATCTTAATTACCTTGAAAAACTGGTCCATCTTGTAACTGTCCGATGGCGCTATCAGCGTGGTGATGGACATCCACAAGATAAAGGCTAGCAAAGTGACCGTGACCGCGTTCATCGGAACCTTTTTAGGCTCCTTGCTGGCCAGGTAGGCGAGAAGGAAACAACCGCCTATGATACTGGCTACGGGAAACGTGGTAATGAAGCCCCAACCAAGGCGGTGCGGTACCATATAACTGATCCAGCACCACATAAGCGCACCCACGAAAGGGCGCTTGAAAATAAAAGGTATGGACCCAAAGATAACCAGGGCGACCAGTAAATCTCTCACTTAACCGGTCTCCATTAATTGATCAAAAGCTTGGTGAAGCTGAGCGATGCGACTATCCCAGCTGTTCTCTTTTGCGTAGTTAATGATTGCGCCCTGATTCCAGAGCTGTCTGAGCGCGTTATCTAATGCAGTAGTCAGTGCCTCGGTGTCTCCAAACGGAACGATTGCGCCTAACGAGCCGGATGACACGACCTCGGCATTGCCGCCGACATCGGTGGCGATGACCGGTAAGCCGCAGGCCATAGCTTCGAGAATGACATTGGCCCAGCCCTCGTTACTCGAGGCCAGAACAAAGGTATCGGCTGCGCTAAGTACCTGTTTGAGCTCTTCTGGCTTGCGCTCACCCAAGAAGCGAACATGGTTCCCCAGCCCTAATCGCTTGATCTGTTTATCAAGTTGTGGCTTGAAGTTGCCCTCGGGATTGGCTCCACCGACAACTAGGTAGATAAGATCCGGGTGTTGTTTTATCAAACTCGGCAGACACTCGATGACTCGATGAAACCCTTTTCGTTCAACGATTCCTCCAACCGTTATCAGGACCGGTGCCTGGGGCGGGATTGCTAACTGTTCACGGCATTGTTGCTTGTCGAGCGGGAAGAATTTCTCACTATCCACGCCATTGCCTACCACTTCCAACTTTTGATCGTCGATACCCAGTTCAAGAGCTAGCCGACGTAGCGAATTAGACACGCTGAAAACACGGCTGGCATTGGTGAGTGCCGCTTTAAGCTTCGGGCGCAGCTTGGCTGATTGCGAGTGGCGCACCTCGGTTCCCCGAAGAGTAATAGTGACGGGTTTATTTAACCAGCGCCCCAGCAGGGTAGCCGCTAGACCGTCGGGATAACCGAAGTGGCTATCGATAAGTCTGATATGTCCAAGTTGTTCGCGATGAATTAAACGGCGGCAACTGTGCGCGATCATCCAAGCATCAAAGGTACGAAAAAAGTAAGGCAGGGCCAGAAAGCGTGGGTAAAAAACACGGATACCCTGCTGCACCTCGGTATAGGGCGGGGTCGGGCGATAATCGGGCTTAACTAGCCGTATCAGGCTCTGACCGGGAAACCAAGGCACCGGTGAAAGCACTATCAACGGAGTTTGGCGGTTAACCCGGAACATCCGTTCGCGGATAAACAACCCGGCTTTGGGCCTGGCCGGACTGGGAAACAGGGTGCTGAGCACCAACAGTTGTTCAGCGTTATCGGGGCTGTTCATACCCTATAGAGACTCGGTCAGATTTTGATAAACAGGGAGGATATGGGCGACAGCATCGCGCCAACACCGGCTCTGTGCAACATAATCGCGTCCGTTTTGACGCATTTCCTGCGCACTGCCAGGTTGGTCGAGTATTTGCACCACGGATTCGGCTAGCGCAGCGGGACTTCCCGGGGAGAAAAGCACCCCGTTATGACCATTTTTAATCATTTCGCGATGGCCTCCAATGTTCGATGCCGCTACCAGACCGCCCATGGCCATGGCTTCCAGGGGCTTTAAAGGCGTAACGATCTCGGTCAGCAGAATCGATTCGCGGGGGTAGATAAAGAGATCAACCAGGCTGTAATAATCCTGTACTTGCTGATGCGGCACGCGGCCAATAAAGCTGACGTGCGACTCTATGCCCAGTTCCGCCACCTGTTGTTTCAAGGCCGATTCCTGCTGACCACCGCCAACCAGCAGCAAATGGATGTCCGGCTTGCTTTGAATAATGCGCGGTAAGGCCTCCAGAAGAATATGTAGCCCTTCATAGCGGTAAAATGAACCAAGAAAACCCAGGATGGTCTTTCCGTCGAGTTGATGCTGAGCAAGCAGCTGCGGATGTTTGTGGGTGGGCGGTGTGAAGTTGGCGAGGTCTACGCCATTGTGGATGACGGTGATGTTCTGGGTCGGCACTCCCCAGTCGTGGACCCTATCGGCCAGCCCCTGGCAGATGGTGACGACATGGTCGGCCTCTTTTAAAACCTTCTTTTCAAGTTGTTGGCTTAATCGGTAACGTAAGCTACCTTCTTTGCAGGTCCCATGACTGACCGCAGCATCTTCCCAGGAGGCGCGCATTTCATACACGAACCGGATTCCTCGAGCCTTAGCAACGCTAGCGGCTGCCAGAGCGTTAAGCGATGGCGAGTGGGCGTGAAGAATTTGAGGCTTGATCTCGTCGCACAGTTGGTGGAGTCGTTTTTTCAGGCCGGCAACGACATCATACTGACCGAGAACCGGCAGCTTGGCCAGTGCCCCTTTGGGGGTGCGGTAAAAGCAGTAATCATCGACCTCTTCGACCAGGGCCTCGGTGCCGTAATGCTTGCTGCTGGTCAGGTGCCAGGTTTGAATACCTAAACGGCGCTGTTCTCGCAGGATGGCCAGACTACGGAATGTATAGCCGCTGTGTAGCGGAATCGAGTGGTCAAAAATATGTAATACCCGCATGTTTAGAGTCTATATCCCCGCGGCTGATAATTTCTCTTCTTTCGCCATTGCCAAACGGCTAGAAGCAGCAACAATAACTCCATAAGGCAGATAGCAAACAACTGCCATTTGATACTGACCATCGATGCAACGGAGTGTTGGTTTTCTGGGTGGGTGATAATCTTAATCCTAGGGTGCAGCCCCAACAGGGTTGCGCTGAGTTGCTCTAAAGAACGCGAAGTTCTTCCAGCATGCGAAATTAACGGATGGTTATCAAAGGTAAGTGGGTTTGTGCCCCACCATAGATAGAATTGATCTTTGCCTCGCAGGTAATAGTTTAGAGCCTTGTCGGGTAACTGCATGCGTATACGGCCCTGCTGCAGCGGGTGAAACTGGATGCTGTCGGGAGCCTGTTCGAGCATCAGCCTGAACTCTGCGACAGAGAGGGGCGTGCTATCGTCGAGCCTGGTACTGTAAAAACCATTGAACACGTCAACGAAGACCCACTTATTCAGATGCTGGCTATAAAACTCACTGAAAGCATGCCCCCAACCACCAAAACCATCAAATGACATACCCCACTCCCGAACAGAGAGACCAGCGGCGGGGGCCAGCGCGTTAATAACCTGAATATAGTCGGCACAATAGCCTGAGCCGTCGGAAATGATCTGCTCGAAACTGTTCAAGGTGGAGCTCTGCAACGCGCCACCCTTATAGCCTTTTGCCCGAAGGTGCTCGACAAGCGATAAAATTTGCTGCCAATCGTTGGGCTGGGCCGGCAGTTGGTCCAGCCACTGCTGCATCGGTTGCGGCAGTGGCGCACTGTCGATCAGAAAGCTGGTGGGGCGCTGCTGCGGCAACCAGTCGAAGTCCTGCTGCACCGAGGGGGCGATCAGCAGCGCATTGCGCAGACGCACAAGCTCGGTGGTAGCCGGGCGGCCCGGTTCCGGCCAGGCCAGTGCCGCCAGCCAGATTAACGGCAGCAGCATCAGCAGCGCGATTAACAGCAAGGGGCGGCGGGCTAGCATCGTCGCTTACCAGCTCAAGCCCAGGTAGTGGGCATCGAGTTCGCGCAGTTGGGGCTGGTTGATCAGGTCCAGTATCAGTTGATCGCTACGGCAACGCTGGGCCAGTGTGGTCAGGGCATCGCGATGATTCTGACCGACGATGACGATATCGGCCTGTTCGATCATCGGCGTCAGCTCCTCGCTCATCAGCTCGCCGATATGGGGGATGGTGTTTTCGATAAAACGCTTGTTGGCGCCCAGCAGCCGCGACAGGCTGACATTGGGATCGTAGACCGACAGCTGCATGCCCTTGCCGATCAGTTGTTCGGCCAGCATCACCAGCGGGCTTTCGCGCAGGTCATCGGTACCGGGCTTGAAGCTCAGGCCCAGCATCGCCACTTTGCGAACTCCGTGTTGCTCTTTCCAAGCCAGGGCTTTCTGCAGGGCCAGATCCAGATGGGCCTCGTTGGAACGCAGCACATGTCCCAGCATCGGGATCTCGATATCGTGGCGTTTGGCCTGATACTGCATCGCACGGAGATCCTTCGGCAGGCAGGAGCCACCGAAGGCGAAGCCCGGCTTCATATAGGCGGTGGAGATATTGAGCTGTTTGTCTTCGCACAGCAGCCCCATCACTTCGTGGGGGTCGACCTCCATGCCGTCGCAAAGGCGCGCCACTTCGTTGGCGAAGGTGATCTTGACCGCATGGAAGATGTTGCAGAAGTACTTCATGGTTTCCGCGGTGGCGATGCTGGTCTCGCGATACTGGCAGGGCAGGCTGCTGTAGAGTTCACGAAGACGTTCGTGGGCCTGCCCATTGGAGGCACCGATAATGGTGAAAGGAGGGTTGTAGTAGTCCTTGATCGAGCTGCCTTCACGCAGGAATTCGGGCTGGTAGCCGACATCAAACTCAACGCCGTCCTGTTTTCCTGAGATCGATTCCAGCATCGGGATCAGGGTCTTTTCAACCGTTCCGGGCACCAGTGTCGAGCGGAATACCAGGGTGTGGTGTTCCGATTTTTCTTTCAAGGCTTCACCCAGTTGCTCGGTCAGGCGCAGGATCGCGGTCTGGTTCTGATCGCCGTTACTCAGCGATGGGGTGCCGACACAGATAAAACTGATATCACTCTGCATCAGCCCCTGACGGACATCATCGGTGACACTGACTCGGCCGGAAGCAACGGCTTCGGCGATCAGTTCGGGCATACCCTCTTCGATGACCGGACTTTTTCCATCGGCAATCAGGCCGAGTTTGACCGGGTCGATATCGACACCGATAACTTGGTTCCCATCCTTGGCCAGGCAGCCCAGAGAGACTGAGCCGACGTATCCCAGACCGAAAATACTTAATCGCATAATGCTGCTTCCTTGGAGGGCGTTGTGCCCGTTGTCGCCTTAATACATTGATCGATGATGCCGTCCAGTCGTGCCATGGAGGCTGGCCAGTTATGGTTGCTCAGTACCCGATTACGACCTGCGTCGGCATAGTGTTTGCGTCGGTTTTCGTCGCTCATCAACGATAGCAGGGCATCGGCATATTCCTGGGGGTTGTCGGCCACCAGAAAGTGTTCGCCGGCCACAGCGTCGATGCCGCCGGCTGCTTGCCGGCTGCTGACTACAGGAACACCCATCGCCATCGCTTCCAGAATCTTGTTTTGGGTACCACGGGCGATGGCAAGTGGTGCCACCATTGCCGCGGTACGCTGAATATAGGGTCTGACATCATCGACCGAGCCGGTCACCGTAACCCCGTCCAGCTTGTCCAGTGCCCAGATCTCCTTACTGGGGTCTGCACCCACGATAAAGAGTTTAGCCTCCGGTAAGCGTTGACGTAAAAGCGGTAATACCTTGTCGCAGAATTCCAGCATACAGTGTTGGTTGGGGTAATAGTCCATTCGCCCGATAAAGGAGATGGCGTTCGGATCATAGCCTTCGCCATCGGGCTTAAAAAAGTCGCTATCGACCCCATTGGGGAACCAGTCAGTGGCTATACCGGTACGGTAGTCTTCCAGCGTCTGCCACTCGGCGCGGGTGGTGCAGGTTGCCATATCGAAATGCTTGGCGAGCTGCTTCTCGGCCCGCTCCATCTTGCTGCCTTCAAGCCAGTACCCCATGTTCAGCGGGAACGGTTTAAACCGGGTGTAGGTCAGCCACTTTTGCGAATCCATGTCGCCGTAATCAAGGATCTTTGGAATTCCGGTTACATCGGCAACGTATTGGGCAACCGAGGAACAGTGGACAAAGATCAGGTCGAATTTTTCCCGAGCCAGCAACTGGTCGATATGGGCCTTGAGTTTGGCGGAGTAGAAAAAGCCCATCGACGACGGCGTCGGTAACGGCAGGCGCGCGACCATCCGCAGCGTTTGCAGCTTGTTATCAACCTGAGCCATAAAGTGATGATGGCAGTGCTGTTCGATACCTGAGGTTTCGGCCGCTTCCTGATCCCCGCGCACCAGCGAACAGACCCAGACTTTATGGCCCTGACGACTCAGGTGGCTGATCATGTTGAACGGGCGAATCTTGCCGCCTCGTTTGGGCGGATAGGGGAAACGGTGGCAGATATAGAGGATATTCATCAGATCGCCTCTTTGAGCGTTTCGCTCATTGTCGTGCTGGAGGTACCGTCTAGATAGAGTCTGCACCATATCTCCAGATTCATCAGGGCCAGCAGGTGTTCGGTGTGATCGGCTTGGTTACGATCATGTTGTTCGATGGTGCGCGCAATCACTTGCCAGTCGAACAGCCCCCGCGCTTCAACGGCCTGCTGGTTCAACAGGCTGGCACGCAGGCCGGTTAGTTCCGATTTTAACCAGGCTCCCATGGGGGCACCAAAACCGCGTTTGGCGCGATAGAGGATCGAGTCTGGCAGGACGCCTTTCAGGCTGCGCTTGAGCACGGTTTTGAGCTCACCCTTGGCCAACAGGGTTTGCTCCGGAATCCCTGTGGCCAGATCGACCAGTTCCTGATCCAACAGTGGCACCCGGCATTCGAGCGAGGTGGCCATCGACATCTTGTCGGTCAGCATCAGCAGGTCATCAGGCAGCTGGGTTTGGCGGTCCAGGTCAAACATCTTCCAGAGCCTCTCGTGGGCTCGGCTTTGGCTCAGCAACCGGCTAGTTCGGTCGGAGCGAGGACTCGGTTTGAGCAGCAGCTGATCCTGAAGATCTTTTGAAAAAACTTCGATATAGCTTTGATAACGTTCGTCAAAGCTAAGCTCTGCGCTATTGATAAAGCTGCGAGCCAGACGCATGTAGTTGAGCCATTTTGAATGCCGGTCGGCTGGTAGTCGACGAGCCAGCGGGGCCACCAAGTTGCGCCTTAACCAGGCAGGAACCCGGTGATAGTGGCCGATGTAGTGCTCGCCCTGATAACGACGGTAACCGGCGAACAGCTCATCGCCACCGACGCCGGACAGAATTACGGTGACGTCACGGCGGGCAAACTCTGAAACCAGGTAGGTGGTGATATAGGCACTGTCGGCAATCGGTTCATCCATATGCCATAGCAGCTTGGGCAGTAGTTCGACGATGTCGGGACGGACTAGAATCTCACGGTGATCGGTGCCGAACAGCTCCGCCACCTGGCGGGCGTAGGGGAGTTCGTTGAAAAACTTCCCGGCTTTACCGGTATCGAAACCGATGGCGTAGGTCTTGACCGGCTGACTGCTGTGCTTGGCCATCATCGCCACCACGGCACTGGAATCGATGCCGCCGGATAGGAAGGCGCCGATCGGCACGTCACTGACCATCTGACGTTTGACCGCCTGCTCGATTTTTTCCCCGACCTGTTCGGCCCATTCCTGCGGGCTCTGTTGCTTCGGGGTAAAGTCGGGCTGCCAGTACTGTCGGACTCTGACGTTGCCGTGCTCGATTACCAGGCTGGAGGCGACTTCGAGTTTATCGACGCCCTTGAACATGGTCTGAGGTGCCGGGACATAGCCCAGTTGCAGATAGGCCGGTAATGCTTCGTGGTTGAGCTCGGCCTGGAACATCGGCAGCGCCAGGATCGCTTTGGCTTCGGTGGAGAACGCCAGATAGTCGCCGTTGTGGGTTTCACTGCGGGCATAGTAGAGCGGTTTGATGCCGAGTCGATCGCGGGCGATCAGGGTGCGTCGACGTTTACGGTCGTGCAGGGCGAACGCAAACATGCCGTTGAGGTGGTTAATGCAGTCGTCGCCGTAGGCCTCATACAGCGGCAGGATCACCTCGACATCGGATCCGGTCTTGAACTGATAACCCCGTTCCTGCATCTGCTGACGCAGTTCGCGAAAATTGTAGATCTCACCGTTGCAGACCAGCTGAAGGCTGTCATCGGCATTGCTGATCGGCTGGTGACCGCCGGCCAGGTCGATGATCGACAACCGGCGCATACCGATGCCGACTCCCTCGGCAATATGGTGACCGCTGTCGTCGGGACCGCGGTGAACGGTGATATCGCCCATTGCCTGCAGGTGAGCGTCCAGTACCGGCTGTTGCCCGGACAGGCTGATCAAACCATGGATGCCGCACATCTTAGTTGGCTTCCCGGTTGAGGAATCGCTCGAACATCAGCGAGGTCCAGAGTGAGGCGCTGTTGTCACGGGTACCGTTAAGGTGGCTGCGAACCAGCCAGCGCAGGGTGTCCGGATTGAACAAGCCGGAGTCGAGCATATGCTCGCTCAATAGTGAACTCTCCAGCTTCTGCTTCAGCGGGCCACGGAACCAGTCGCATAGCGGTACGGCAAAGCCCATCTTCTTGCGGTAGAGCACATCCTGGGGCAGATGAGGCTCCATCGCTTGCTTAAAGACCGCCTTGCCTTCACTGCCTTGCAGGCGTTGCTCCGGTGAAATGCCGGCGGCCCATTCGACAAACTTGTGATCAAGGATAGGGACACGTACCTCCAGGCTGTGCGCCATGGAAGCGCGGTCCACCTTGGTCAGAATGTCACCCACCAGATAGGTCTTCATATCCAGATACTGGACCTGTGACAAGGGGTGGTCGGTGGGACAGGTGGCCGCATGATGGCGGAAGACTTCCAACGCCGTGTAACCGTTTAGATCCCGCTTGAATTGATCGTTGAATAAGCGTCGGCGTTCATCGGCGCGCAGAATCGACATGCTGTTAAGGTAGCCTTCGATCCAGTCGTAAGACATTGATTGAAAAGTGGTTTTGCCGCGAAGGTAGCGCGGTGCCCAATCCAGTTTCGGATAGACTCGCCCCAGGGTGCCGAACAGTGGGCGCCTCAGGCCCAGTGGGAGCTTCTGACGGAAGGACTCCTCCTTCAAGTGCCAGTTGTAGCGCCGGTAACCGGCCAGCAGCTCATCACCGCCGTCGCCGGAAAGTGCCACGGTGACGCGCTCTCGGGCCAGCTGGCAAACACGGTAGGTCGGCATGGCTGAACTGTCGGCGTAGGGCTCGTCGTAGAGCTCCGAAAGCTTGTCAATCAAACCGAAGTCGTTGGAGCTGACGGTTTTGACATGGTGATTGGTCTGATAACGATCGGCAACAGTCTGGGCAAAATCGGTTTCGTTGAATTCGGGCACGTCAAAACCGATGGAGCATGTATTAACTGGGTCGTCCTGAAGTTGCGCCATTAGGGCAACAACGGCTGATGAGTCGACCCCTCCCGACAGGAAAGCACCCAGAGGTACTTCAGAGATCAGGCGAATGTCGACAGCTTCCTTTAGCCTTTCGACCAACTGCTCCTTGATGTCCGTTTCGCTGACCGGGGTCTGATCCATCGGGATATCCCAGTAACGCTGTGGTTGCAGCGGCAGGTCACCGTGCTGAACTAGAAGGGTATGACCGGGTTCTAGCTTGTTGACGCCCTGATAGATGGTTTTGGGTTCCGGTACATAGCCTAGAGCGAAGTAGTCCTCGACGCTGTGGTTGTTGATGGCCCGTGGACACAGGGGGTGCTGGGTAAGAACTTTCAGCTCCGAGCCAAATATCAGCTCACCTGTTGATAGCTGGCTGTAAAACAGCGGCTTAATACCCAGACGGTCGCGGGCTAGAAACAGCTGTTTCTTGTCGTTGTCCCAGATGGCGAACGCGAACATGCCGCGGAATCGAGTGACGCAATCCGGGCCCCATTGCTCCCAGGCGTGGACGATGGTTTCGGTGTCGCTGCGGGTCTTGAACTGGTGCCCCAGCTCGGTCAGTTCTTCGGCTAGTTCGGCGAAGTTGTAGATCTCGCCGTTGAATACCACGCTGACCGAGCCGGTTTCGTTGTAGATAGGTTGGTGTCCGCCCGCCAGATCGATAATGGAGAGGCGCCGATGGGCCAGCCCGATACTGTCGTCAAAGTGGTAGCCGTCATCGTCTGGACCGCGGTGAGATTGGATCGTGTTCATCCGAGCCAATAGTTCGCGGTTGATCTCGACTCCAGGTTGGCGATGAAAAATTCCGGCGATTCCACACATAGGAAAACTATCCTTGAATGCTTTTAAGAGTGCTGGTCGAAACCAAACTTTGATAAAGGCTGTCGTACTGGGCTGTCATACGGTCGAGGCTGAATAGTTGCTCGGTGCGACGTCGGCCGGAGGCGCCATGCTGTCGGAGCAGGTTACGGTCATCGGCGTAACGACCGATGGCCTCGGCCAGTGCCTGCTCATCGTCGCTGGGTATCAACTGGCCTTGCTGCTCAGGCTCCAGCAGATCGCGAGCACCGCCGACATCGGTGGCGATAACCGGTAAACCGGAAGCCATCGCTTCGAGTATGGTGTTGGAGATCCCTTCAGCTTTGGAGGGTTGGACATAAAGATCTAACTCGCGCATTGCCTCGGGTATATCGTTGCGATTACCAAGCAAACGGCAGTTGTTGCCGAGGTTGTATTCTTCGATCAGTTGCTGCAGCTTCTGGAAATCAGGGCCGTCTCCGATGATCTCGAACTGAACTCTCTCGGCCAGTCCGGGGCGCTGCTGTAGTAGGTGGCGGGCCGCAAGGAGCAACAGGGCCTGGTTTTTGACCTCGGCAAGGCGGCCGACGCTGCCCACCACTAAACGCTGTTCATCGCGACTGTCGGACGGAAAAAAACGGTCGGTATCGACACCGTTGCAGATACGGCTGATGCGGGTGTGCTCAACCTCGACCCGTTTCTGAAGATAGGCTTCGCCTTCTCTTGAAAGGGCGATGTAACGATTGATTAGCGGCTTGAACAGGCGGCGGATCTTGACCGGCCGGTCGGCAACCTTGTCGGCGTCGGAATCCCAACCGTGTTCACCATGGACGCGATGGCGGCAACCGCTGAGCCAGGCGATAGCTTGACACTCCAGGGTGGCCAGGTTGCGACTGTGGACAATGCCGGGTTTTAGTTTGCGTAGCAGACACCAGAGCCGCAGCAGGTAGGACGGATCTTTACCGGGTTTCTTGTGCAGCGAATAGAGATCAACGTTGGGCGCTTGGATGCGCTCGGCAAATTCGGGATTGTAGCTCGTCAAACAGACGATGCTGTGCCGATAGCGCTGTTGAGGGAGTCGATTGAGAAGGTTGACGATTCCGTTCTCCAACCCGCCGACGTCAAAACTGAACACGATATGAACAATATGCAGCAAAACGCGACGTTCCCTGTTCCAAAAATGGCTTAGTGGCGATGTTCAATCACCCGATAGTAACAAGTTTTATTGGCAGTTTTGTGTTGCTTGATGCAGAAGTCTAATAAAAAAATCTTCAACCCTTGTCAGTGGGCTGTTTTGACCTGATAAGGGCCTTGCGCAGCAGGCCCTCTAGTTTAATCGGCCCGCTGATACAGTGTTTCGCTGACCGGCTGGAGCTGTCGAATCGGCACCCAGTTAAAATCGCGTAGCAGTTGACGCAGGCGCTGTTCGGTCTTGCTAAGGTTGATATAGTGCCGGAAGCGTGATTTTAAAGACGCGCCCTTAATGCGGGGCTGCAGTGGGTCCAGCTCCCAGGGATGAAGATAGTAGATAGCCGGTGTTTGAAGCTGCTGGATCGCTTTGCGCATTAAATGACGGAAAACCAGGTAAGGATAAAGCCTGAAATAACCGCCACCGGCGCAGGGGATCCGTTTGCCCAGAAGTTCATAGGTGGTTACGGGTAGTTCGAGCAGGCCGTTGGGCCACAGGAAGGGAGTTCGAGGTGCGTTTGCGTATCCGTAGAGATCATGCGGAACCGGATTGATACTGGAGCTGTAAAGGTAGCCCGCTTCAAGTAATTCTTCGGTAATCCAAGGGCACTGCTCGGTAAACGAAAAACTGGGGGCTCGATAGCCATCAATCCGTAAGCCGGACAGCTCTTCCAGTAATAATTTGGAAGAACGGATATCGTCACGAAACTGTTGTTGGTTGAGGAGATTGATACGCTGGTGATTATAGCCGTGGCTGGCAAGCTCATGGCCGGAGTCTACGATCCGTTTGACCAGTTGGGGATAGCGCTCGGCGATCCAGCCCAAAGTAAAAAAGGTGGCCTGGGTTGAATGGCCTTCCAGCAGCTCCAGAAGTTTTTCCACATTGGCTTCGACCCTACATTCGTATCGGGGCCAGGATTCAACCGGGCATTGATTTTCAAAGGCTGCAACCTGGAAAAAATCTTCGATGTCGAAGCTAAGAGCTGAAAAGTCAGGTATTTTTCGGGGTAGATTGAGCGGCTTCAAGTGATACTCTCCCGAGTTATGAATCCAGTGAAAGAAGCTTTATGCAATCATATCAGGTGAAAAGGGATGTATGACTATCAGTTGGCAACATCGCGCAATATAGGTTGGGTTACCGAATCCGAGCAGCAGCTGTTGAAAAACAAGCGGGTGGCGATTGCCGGCCTGGGCGGTGTTGGTGGCGCCCATGCAATTATGCTGGCCAGGCTGGGGGTGGGTCGATTCCATCTGTCCGATTTCGATGAATACGAGATCCATAATTTTAATCGGCAGATCGGCGCAAATATGCAGACGATAGGGCGACCGAAGCTGGATGTGATTCGCGAGCAGGTCTTAAGTATCAACCCTGAAGCCGAGATCCGCGTATTTCCTGAAGGGATAGGGGCCGAAAATGTCGAGCAGTTTCTCGATGGGGTAGATCTGTATGTCGATAGCCTCGATTTCTTTGTGATGGAGGCGCGTAAAACCGTCTTCCGTGCCTGTCATCAGCGTCAGTTGCCTGCGATCACTGCGGCGCCACTGGGAATGGGGTGTGCATTTCTGGCCTTTACTCCCGACAGCATGAGTTTTGATGATTATTTCGGCTTTGAAGGCTTGAGCGAGCGTGACCAGTTGATCCGTTTTCTGGTCGGCTTGGCGCCAACGGTATGGCAGCGTCATTATCTGGTCGACAAGTCTACCGCCGATTTTGACAGCCAAAAGGGCCCATCTACCCCTATGGCTGTGGATCTCTGCGCCGGTATTGCCGGCACCAATGCATTGAAATTGTTATTGGGCCGGGGGACAGTGGTCAAGGCGCCTAAGGGGATGCATGTCGATGCTTATCTGAATCGGTCAAAGGTGACCTGGCGTCCGGGCGGTTATCGTAATCCCTTACAGCAAGTGGCATTTGCGGTGGCAAGGAAAGTGGTAGGAAAGAGCTAGACGGAGCCCTAGTCAGAAAACGGTGTTTGTTCGTGACTTGCAGCCCGCAGGCTCAAGATCAAGGAGGAATAAGGGCTATGACTCCGATCGATAAGCACCGCCAGGAGCTGGACGAATGGCCGGCGTACTATAATAATGAGCGACTTCATCGGGGCAAGATATGACCGCGGCAGAGCGCCTAAGAAAGCCTAGAGAAACGTTTCGTAAAGATAAGCCGGTCCGAGTAAAAGGTTTATAAACTGAGCCTGGCTCGGGAGATACTATTCTGTCATCCGGTAACGATCGGCTCGAACCTGAACTACTCCAACTAATAATATCGGGAAGCCATTATGCATCAAAACGAGAGTCAAGCCCCTGCCGCCAAAGAACTTCATGACTTGCCTGACTTCGTCCAGTTATTAATCCAAGCAGGCAACCGGGGGCCCTCTCCGGACAATTCGCAACCACTGTGCTTCAGCTGGAGCGACCCCGGCCGCTTAACTATCTTCTTCGATCCAAAACGTTGTACTGATGCCGATTACTTTGGGCCCGGAAGTCATGCTTCCTTATTAACCCTGGGTGCGGCGGCCGAAAATATCCAGCAAGTCGCCACTGCTGCTGGATTTGAACCTTCATGGTCTTGGTCGGAGCGGGAGGGGGTGAAGCAGATCGAGATAAAACTGGCCGCTACGGACCCCTCTTTCAGCCAGGAACTCTGGAATCATCCTGTATTTTCACGCCACACCAACCGCTTGCCTTTTGCATCCACCCCGGTCGAGGCCGAGCTGCTGCAGAGTATTGTCGATCTGAAGTCGGATTGCATCCAAGTACTGACGAGCCAGGAAGAGAGTACCCGGCAGCAGTGGATTCAGTTGGTTAATTCCGCATCCGAGCTGCGTTTTCAAACTCGGGATACCCACGAATGGCTGGCTCGATCGCTACGCTTTAGCCAAACAGACGTGGAGAAAGGGGATGGTTTGGATGTGGCGACTTTGGCGCTTCCTCCAGGAGGAAAGTATTTTCTTAAGCTAATCAGTGATTGGAGCAGGATGGCCCGATTGAATAAAGTCGGGATTTATCGCTTGATGGCCTGGATCGAAGCCCAAGCGCTGAAACAGAGCCCGATGATTCTGGCAATCGCAGGACCCAACAATACCCAAGAAGAAGCTTGTGAAGCGGGGCGTATGATGGAGAAGGTTTGGCTCCAGCTTAACGCGAACGGAATCGCCGTACAGCCCTATTACGTCATCACCGATCAGTTAGTACGTTTAGAGCAAGATAAAACACCCCCAGCACTGGACTCGGCGGCTAGAAGGCTTGCCGACCAGGCTGGCAGCAGTTTTGACCAGCTTTTTCCGCATATCCTGCTTCGAATCGGCTACCCGAAAGCGGACCCCACGCGTTCAAAACGATATCCGCTCGATAAGGTCTATTCGCCACTTAGTAGATGATGATGCACAACCAAATAAAGCACGGAAGTTTTTATCGCCCTACCTAATATTCCCTATACTAGGCTTACCCAAGTTAATGGGCCAACAGTTGGATCACTGGAGAAAAATGTCATGGACTTCAAATTTCGCAATCGCCTAGCCAGCTGTGTGCTCGGAGCCGTCCTGCTAATCGGTTGGGGCGAGCTCTCTTTGGCTGATACCCAGGCTTTGCAGCAAGCCAAGGAGTCACAGGCTAAAGGGGATCTCAAGTCCGCCATCATCCACCTCAAGAATACCCTTCAGGACAACCCGGATAATGGTGAGGCTCGCTACTTGCTTGGATCGATTTATGTCGAAAGAGGACATTGGGCGGGGGCGGAAAAAGAGCTACTCCGGGCGCTTCAGTTGGGCGGCAGTCAAGCGCTCATTCTAGCACCGTTGTCAAAGGCGTTTGTTAAACAAGGAAAATTTGAGCGCCTATTAGAGGAGATAGCTCCAGTCAGTGAACTAGCCCCGACAGACTTGACCGTTGTTTACGAGAATCGTATTGCCGCCTGGTTGGCTCTGGATAAGATTGAAAACGCAGCGCAGGAACTGGTCGAGCTTCAACAACAGGCGCCCGAGCAAGCCTCTACCTATCTATCCCAGGCCCGCTTAGCCATGAAGCGTGGCGAATGGTCCCAGGCTCGGGAGAGTTTGCAGACGCTGTTGGACTCAGAGCCAAAAATAGGTACGGCCTGGAGTCTCTTAGCCAGCCTGGAGCGCATCACCGGTGAGTTGGAGAAAGCAGAAACTGCGTACGGAAAAGCCATTACTAACCGCCCCGACAAAACCCATGATTACCTGCAAAGAGCCCTGGTTCGGATTGCTCTCGAAGACTATGAAGGGGCTGAAGATGATATCCAAAAGGGCGCCGCAATAGCCCCCAACCACCCGATGGGGTACTACGCCAAGGGCTTGTTACAGTTCAAACAAGGCCACTACGCCGAGGCTCAGACCGCATTTGAGCAGGTGTTGAATATCGATGCGAACCATAAGGAAACGAAGTTTTATCTTGGCGTTTCTCATCTGGCTCAGGAACAATACAGCCAAGCCGAACATCGTCTAAGACCGCTATTAATCGATTCGCCCCAATCAGTCCCGGTCGCCACGTTGCTGGCCACCACCTACAATAAACTGGCTCAGCCACAAAAAGCGCTGGATGTGTTGATGCCCTTTCTGGATCAGAACGAGCCCAACCCGCAAATTCTCGCGCTGGCCGGTGAAGCGCAGCTTCTTAAAGAGGATCCCGCCGCGGCCGAAGAGTTTTACCAACGGCTTGCCGAGCAGACTCCCAATAATGCCGAGCTACACACTAGGATAGGACTGATTCAACTGGCGTCCGGTAAAGAAGCCGAAGCCATCGAATCGCTGGCCATCTCGGCCGGTAACGGATTCAACTATCGAGCCGAGTTACCACTGGCGTACTAT
The DNA here is from genome assembly GCF_003345655.1 of Motiliproteus coralliicola. Taxonomy (GTDB): domain Bacteria; phylum Pseudomonadota; class Gammaproteobacteria; order Pseudomonadales; family Balneatricaceae; genus Motiliproteus; species Motiliproteus coralliicola. The sequence continues at coordinate 940,352 of NZ_QQOH01000001.1, read as the reverse complement.
TACCTCAAAACGGGGCAGTTCGACAAAGCTCTGGGGGTGGTGAATAGATTGGAAACCCATCTTCCCGGCAACGCTGGAGTCCTCAATTTAAAAGGCCGGGTTTTAATGGGCAGCAACAGTTTTGCCCAGGCTCGTGCCAGTTTCGAGCAGGCCCTCAGTCTGAAGGCCGATCTCACCTCCGCGCAGCTGCGGTTGGCCATGATAGATTTACACGAGAATAAAAAAGCCGCAGCTAAAGAGCGTTATCTGAGCATTCTAGAGCGTGATAAAAAAAATATTGCCGCCATGGTCGGGCTGGCCGAGCTGGCGCAACAGGCCGGACAGGAATCGGAGTATCTTGAATGGTTGCAGCGGGCTGCCGAGGCTAACCCTGCCACCTTAACGCCGCGCGTCTATCTGGCTAATTACCACTTGGAAAAAGGTGAGTCCGACAAGGCGCTTGCGTTGGCCAGAAACCTCGTCGATGCCCGTCCGGATAACCCCGAGGCGCTCGCACTGCTCGGCGAGATCCAGCATCGATCAAGCGACAAACAAGGCGCGCTGGACACCTACACCGAACTGACCCGGTTGACCCCGGACTCGGTGCCAGCCCAGCACCGCTTGGCCAGCGCCCGTGCAGCAATGAACCAGATTGAAGGCGCCCGGGATGCGCTACGTAAAGCGCTTGAGCTCGATCCCGAACACGCTCCCTCCATCGCTGCCTTTTCGACCCTTGAGCTGCGTACCGGCAACCATCAACAGGCGCTGGAACTTGCCCTTAGATATCAGCAGCTCTCCCCTCAATCCGTAGCTGGTTTTATCCTCGAAGGCGATGCCCTGATGGCGGCGAAACGTTACACGGATGCCGTGCCTGTATACCAAAACGTTCTGGCGCAAACTGCAGATAACGGTGTTGCGATCAAGCTTCACCTGGCCCGCTTGCGTTCGGGGGATGAGGCGTCAGCAGACGATGCGCTGCTCGACTGGATCAAGAACCATCCCGGCGATGCACGGCTGCATGGCTACCTTGCCCGAAGCTTTCTGATCCGCGAACTTGATCAACTGGCCACTACTCAATTACAGGAGCTTGCTCGTTTGCTGCCGGAAAATGCCAGTACATTCAACAATCTGGCGGTTCTGTACCAGCGTTCGAAGGATCCAAGGGCGCTGGAGACAGCCGAACATGCCTATCAGTTGGAACCCGACAATCCCGCCTTTGCCGACACCTACGGCTGGATACTGGTGGAGCAGGGGGAGCTGACCAAGGGCTTGGAGCTACTGCGAAAAGCAACCGCTGCAGCCCCGGACAACCCGGAGCTGCAATATCATCTGGCCTACGGTTTGGCCGAGGCGGGGCAAACCTCCCAAGCCCTTCAATTAACCGAAAAGCTGCAGCAGGTGGCTTTAAGTTCTGCTCTACAAAATCGGGTACGCCAACTGATTGCTCGGCTATCATCCGATACGAGTGTGACTCCAACCGGTAATTAGCGTTCGACCCTGCCTTCGATTCCTGGGTCGGTGACAGGGGGTGCCTGTCGTTTAGGTACGGAAACTGGCTGGGGGTTTTCCAAAGGCCAGCAGCTATCGGCGTGATCAGCTAAGCTGTTACGGTTTGCTCTCGTCGAACCTGGATAGGTTCAAGGTTTGATAGAGGATGGCAAAGGCAGCGCTGAAACCCCCGTTTCGGATGCGATTGCCAGGGAAATACGCTATCGGTGCCGAGGCAGAATCGACAGCAGGATAAACCTGGCAGGCACGCTCACCAAGCGAACTGATACCTATCTACGAACATTGCTGTTCCATGGGCCGTATGTGCTGATGCACTCTAAGATAACCGCTCTTTGATGAGGGCAGAAACATCCATGGATCATCAGCTTTCCTTCGCTGACAGCGAGTAGACCAGCGTTCAGTCGAAATAAGCTGGATTGGCTTATTGCTCAATTGCCCGCTACGGTCAGAGCGCTGAAAAAGCAACCTTCCCATCAATAAAACACCGAGCCAAGGTCGAGCATTGCTGCCGGAGCATAAAATGCCAGCTCGGCTTCACTACAAGGCATGCCAACCTGGCCTGCTGAAACATTGAGGTGGCTGATCGTTGCCCCTGTCTATCAGGTGCTTAGAGCCTAGGGTCAGCCTATCTGTATGCTGAAAAGCCGGCATATACACAGTAAGGAATAATCAGAAACAGGTCTGTTTCAGCTCTGCCAGACTGCGGGTGATTTTTGTTCAATCGCCTGTTACAGGGGCGAAGAGGCTGTCGCTGGGTGTCACTTTTTCTTACACAACGACCGCCAAGTTGAGCGGCTATTTTCTTAAGTTTTAAAAAAGCTGTTTAAAAACAGCAGTATGAAAAATAATTTATTTTCTGGCATGCATTCTGCTTTATTGTTGGTGGAAGAACAAATTTACCCTGCAGTGATCTCACGTTGGAGAATAAATATGAAACAGCTTAAGACTGACAGCATCAAGCCTCTTGCTGCTGCAATTGGATTAGGCCTAGCGGTTGCGGCCAGTCCGGCGTCGGCGGATATTAATTGGAATACTGGTACTACGCTTTTCGAGGACGATAACGTTGATTTTCTAATTAACGATGATGGAGACGGCATCCTTGAAGTAGGTGAATCGCTCGTCGCGGTGGCGGAAGTGAATACCGCTGGCGGTGTTGATATTGCGCCTCAAGAGCTGACTGCGATTTCTGTTATCACCCTGGCAGGCTTTGCTGATCTGGATGGTGGCGGTATCGCCAACGATATGATCTTTACCCCTGGTGATTTCGCCGATATTGGTTTGGGAACCATTAGTACGACGTACGCAGGGGCGATGGTGGCCTTCTGGTTAGACGACACTCCTAATTTGGATATTTCTGCGGGTAGCGTCTTAGCAGACTCCACCTCTTGCACCACGCTGGCAGGTTGTGTGGCCCAGGCATCAGACGGCGACCTGTGGCAGGTCGATGGTTTTGAGGGCGGTACCCAAGGACTTGTCGATGGCGATGAATTCTGGGTCGCCTTCAACGCGCAGGCGGATACCAACATTGTTGATGTCTCCAACCCGGCTTTCTCATTCGGTAGCGTAAATGCAGGGCTTAGTATCCTGTTTAACGGTACCGGTAGAGAGTTGGTTGAAGATTCGCAGAGTTGTTTTCCGTTCTGCGGAAGTGGTGCTGGCGTCACCAATGGCGCAGTCGATTTCATTGCCCAGGGTAGTATCCTCGGCGGTGGTGAAGGATTTACAACCGGCGGCAGTGAGTGGTTTGCTACCAGTGACTTCGACTTCACTAAGCAGGCCATTCCCGAGCCGGCTAGCGTAGCACTGCTGGCAGTCGGCTTGCTGGGTGTAGGTGCTTCTTTGCGGCGTCGACGCAGCTAAAGAGCCAAAGAAACACTGCAGAGTATTAAGGCCCCCTCTTAGAGGGGGCTTTTTTATGCGTGACCCGCGGGTATATTTAATAAAGTTGTCTTCTCCTGAGTTATCTTTGAGAAAATGCTTTGTACTTATAATACTGCTCGGGTGTTTTGCTTTGATGTGACGGATTGCCTTCGAAAGGATGCCCGATTCAGTGGCTATTGTTTTCAACTATGCTTATATTTAGTTGTCGAGAGCATGTGTTACAAATAAGTAGGTAAATGTCAGCCAAGCCAGGAAGTGCTTGGTTTTCTTGTAGTATGTTTGGTGAGGACTATGAATGAGCAGCAGCTGACAGATCACTTCACTCAGTATTTTTCGTTAAAACTAGCTGATACTGAAGAGTTGCGTCAACAAGCGTATAGGGTGCGTTATGATGTTTACTGCGAGGAGTTGGCTTTTGAAGACAAGAGTCAATATCCTGAGAAAATGGAATTTGATGAGTTCGATGCCTATTCTGATCATTTGTTGCTGGTTCACAAATCCAGCGGATTAAATGTAGGTACGGTTCGTTTGGTGCAGCCGTCTGTATCCTCAGCAGTTGAGCAACTACCGCTAGAGAAATTTGCCGGCCATGCATTTGATCGCGATATTTTTGACCTAAAGGCGTTACGCGACAAAAAAAGGTGTGAAGTATCTAGACTTGCTGTATCCAAACATTTTCGTCGGCGATCTGGAGAGCAATCGGTTCCTTTTACGACAGAAGGTGTTGATGTCTTGTTTACGGATGCTGAGTTGCGCAATTTCCCTTATATCACGGTTAGTCTGTATTTGGGGGTTGCGGCTATCTTTGAGCTAAAAAAGCATGAGTATTCGATGGTTATGATGGAGCCTCGCCTTGCTCGTCGGGTTTCTCGGTTGGGTATCATGTGGAGAGCAGCAGGTGAGGCGATTGAATACCATGGTTTGAGAGCGCCTTTTTACATTACACGGGATATATTGCTTAATAATATGAAACCTGGGGTTAGGGGGCTATACGAGGAGCTTAAGGGGCAGCTTAAACCTCAGTTAGGTTTGGATTAATATAGGTTGTGTTTTATATATTATATGACTGCTAGATATCAAAAGTAAAAATCATTTGTTTTATTTTAGTAATCTATTAAGAAATTAAAAATTACTGGTTTTCTATATTGATATCTTTTTATGTTTTGGTTAGTGATAGGGTGCATCTTTAAAACTAGATATCTTGCTGTTTTATTTTTCGACAGCTGGAAGTGATTGGTGGTGATATTAATTTTAAGTAGCAGATATGTCTATTAGATAAGGATTTGGTATGGAATACTCAAGTAACGTTGAAAAAAAAATACCGAAGGAATTCGAAGTGACTGGTTTTATAACTGAATTGGTCGGGCTTTCTAGCTATTTAGAGCAACAAGATAGTTTGGAGGCTAGTCTTCGCGAGCTAACAGGAATGGTGTCTCACCTATTAAGAGTCAGTAATTGTTCCATAATGCTTCTAAATGGAGAAGAAGATAAGGCTTCACCTAGGTTGCGTGTTTTGGCTCATCATGGTTGTTTACCTGAAGAGGCTTACGACGAGCCGGTAGATATGGATCGAAGTATCTCGGGTAAAGTTGTTGGTTCTGGTGAAGCATTAGTTGTTTCTGAGATTTTTGATTCGCCTTTTGCTGTTGCGGCTCGCAGGCCTTCTGAATCGGGTGATGGTGGGTTCATTTCCTGTCCTTTGTTGATTAAAGATAAAGTCGTAGGGGTTTTAAACGTTAGTACTCCTATGGATGGGAGAACCTTAGGGCATGACGATCTAGAGGCTGTGACTATTGTTGCCTTATTGGTTAGTAAATCAATACAGGTGCTGCAGCTTAATAGTTTGTTGCAGTCAAATTTCATTCAGTTGGCTTTATCCCGAGAAATTCAAATGAACCCTAGCCATACGGTTATGCAAATTGCTAATAATGGTGACAAAATGGCAAAGGTTCTTGCTAAGAGTTTTTTTATTGAAATGAGAAATGCTGGATTCTCGTCTGATCATATTGTCAAATCGGCAACTGAAATTATATCGCTATTAAGTTCTGATATCTCTGAGAGTGGAAGTAGTGCTTCTAAATAGTTGGTGTTTTATAAAAAAGCTCAATTTATGGTCTTGTTTTTAAAAGGTTACTAATTAATAGATCTAGAAGGAGATAAGTCAGAACGTGCAGTTGTATGACTGAGGAACTTGGGATGTTTCGATATTACTTCGAAAGAAAATTTCGACTAGTATTTTTTTTGGCTCTGTCCATGATGGGGCTGAATCAGTTGAGTTGGTCTTCCGGATTACCCAATACCCTCTCGAAGATAAAACCTTCGATTTTGGGGGTTGGCACCTATCAGCCTACCAGGCGTCCCCCTTCTCGTTTTTTGGGGACTGGCTTTGTGGTGGGGGATGGTAGTTATGTCGTCACCAATGCCCATGTGGTGAATGTTGAGCTTGATAGTAACAATAGAGAGCGCTTGGCAGTCTTTGCCGGAAGTGGAAAGGCAACGCGTATGTATCAGGCCTCAATTTCCATAATAGACCGCAACCATGACCTTGCTATATTAAAAATCAGTCGTAAGTTTCCTGCATTAACTCTTTCGTCAGGTGCTGAAGTCAGGGAAGGCGAGGTATACGCTTTTACAGGCTTTCCTATCGGATCCGTGCTAGGGCTCTATCCCGTAACCCATAGGGGGATGATTGCTAGTATTACTCCTATGGCTATTCCTTCCCCTTCCTCTGCAGGGCTAAATGCCCGTAAGATTCGTCGTTTAAGGGAACCTATTACCACCTATCAATTGGATGCGATTTCCTATCCGGGTAATAGTGGAAGCCCTTTGTACAATATGGAAACGGGAGAAGTTATTGGTATTCTAAATCAAGTTTATGTCAAATCTACCAAGGAAGATATATTGAGCTCTCCTAGTGGAATAAGTTATGCGATACCTATTGAGTATCTAAATATCTTGTTGAAACGCTTGCTTAAAAAAGATAGTAATTAGTGATTATAATTATTTGATTTTTATTATATAAAAAGGCATATCATCTCGGTTTTTTAAAAGGTGGTTAGTTAGGTGGTGTTTTTTGGTTTTCATATCTCAGCTGTGGTTTTTTTAACAGTATTTATTCTGTGTCTGGCTATCTGGAGGGAGCGTTTACTTGGTATTTGGATTCAGCTAGCTTTATTCACAACAGTTCTTTGGGCAGGTTATTTGGGTTTTGCTTCATCTGTAGCCGGCCCTGATACAGCCGATATTGTTTTCCTCGAGATTCTTCGTAATACCGCTTGGCTATTATTCCTATTAAAGTTAGTCGACTTTTGTCGGGGCGGTCAGGACTTTTGGTCATTAAAAACCCCTTGGGTATTACTGTTTTTTTCTTTGGCAATGATGCTTTTCAACCTAGGAGAGGTTGTTGGGTTCCATTATATATCTAATCTGAATGTTTCAGTAAGATATTTTGGGCCTTTAGTATTAATTATCGCATTGTTAGTAGTTGCTGAGCAGTGGTTTCGTAATATCCCTTCAGGTCAGCGATGGCCAGTTAAATTTCTCCTGGTCAGCATATATATGATGTTTGGCTATGACTTCTTGCTTTATTCGGAAGCACTTCTATTTAATCGTATTGATCCTGAGTTTTGGCAGGCGCGTGGCTATGTAGCTGCCATGGCAGCGCCTATGATCGCTATTTCTGTTTCAAGAACTAGAGATTGGAATCGTGAATTAAGAGTTTCACGCCAGGCGGTATTTTTTTCCGCAACCTTTTTGCTATCTGGCCTTTATTTGTTAGTGATGAGTTTGGTCGGCTATTACTTAAAATGGTTTGGCGGTGGAATGGGAAACGCCGTCCAGATTATATTTTTGGTAGCTGCGTTGACACTGTTTGTATTGTTGGTCAGTTCAGGACGATTTCGTTCGCTGGTGACAGTTTGGCTCAATAAACACTTTCTCAGTTACAAGTACGATTATCGGGATGAGTGGATGCAGGCCAATGCCCGTTTTGCTTCGCTGCCGATGGATGTCCGTTACTATCAGGAACTCCTACTCGGGATTACCGAACCACTCGATAGTAATGGTGGGGTGCTCTGGATCAGTGAGGGTGAGCATTTTCGGGCAGAGTTTAGCTCCAATATCGACTGTAACGAAGTGTTGAGTCCTTTGACCGACCAGCAGTTGCTTGAATTTGTCGAGAAGACCGGCTGGGTCGTCAACTTGAACGAGTACTGCGATCAGCCGGACCTTTACAATCGCATCGAGATTCGCCAGGAATTGCTGGAGAAGGACTTCTGGTTGCTGGTACCGTTGCTTCATCAGGGGCGCTTAGTCGGTATTGCTGGGCTGGCCCAACCCCGTGCCGAGCATCCGGTCAACTGGGAGGATTTTGATCTGCTGAAAGCTTTGGCTAGCCAGCTGGCTGCGATGATCGAGCTAAAGCGGACCAGTGAGTCATTATCTGAGGCGCGCCAGTTTGAGGCCTTTAATCAGCTGTCGGCTTTTATTGTCCATGATCTGAAAAATATCGTGGCGCAGCTGGCATTGGTCGAAAAAAATGCCCAGAAGCACCGTCACAACCCTGAATTTATCGACGATGCCATGGATACTCTGGGCAACGCGGTTGGCAGGATGAACCGCTTGCTGAGTCAGTTGCGCAAACAGACCCAGGTGCTGGTTAATAACGATGTGGTTGATCTGCATCGGGTGGCGGAAACCGTGGTTCAGCGGCAAGCTGCCAATCTGCCTTTTCCTACTATCACCGAGTATCAAAGCGGTGTTAGGGTTAGGGTCGAATCGGAGCGTTTTACTGACGTGCTCTGTCATCTGGTTCAGAATGCTCAGGATGCGACTCAGGATTCGGGAGAGGTTTCAATATCCATAGAAAAACAAGGCTCTATGGCTGTGTTAAAGGTGCGTGACAACGGTTGCGGGATGGATCGTGAGTTTGTCCGCGATCGTTTGTTTAAGCCTTTCGATACTACCAAAGGTAGTGCCGGCATGGGTATCGGTGTGTACGAGGCCAAACAGTTTATCAACGCGAATGACGGCCGTTTAGAAGTTGATAGTGAGCCACAGCAGGGGACCAGTATGAGTATTCTGCTGCCGCTCTTTCAAGAACAGGATCAGCGAGAGTTAAGTGAGTCAGAGCAAGGAGCGTAAAGTCCTACTGGTTGTAGAGGATGATCTTGGATTGCAAAAACAGCTGAAATGGTGTTTCGACCAATATCAGTTGGTTTTTGCTGAGGATGAAAACTCGGCGATCAGTGCATTGCGCCGTTATGAGCCTGAGGTGGTAACCCTGGATCTCGGTTTGCCACCGGATCCGGCTAACGCCACGATCGGCTTAGGCATTTTAGAGCAGATTTTGGCGCTCGCGCCGCAGACCAAAGTGATTGTTGTCACGGGCAACGATGATCAATCCAATGCCGTTAAAGCTGTTGGTATGGGAGCTTACGACTTCTACCAAAAACCGATGGATCCGGATGTGCTTGGCCTGATTGTTGATCGTGCCTTTAAGCTCGCTCATCTGGAAAGTGAAAATCGACGCCTGGCAGCCTCGGCTACGCCGCTGGATGGTCTGATCGCCGCTTCAGATGAGATGCGTGAAGTCTGCAAGATGGTAGAGCGGGTGGCACCGGCAGACATCAGTGCCATGGTGCTTGGGGAAAGTGGTACCGGTAAGGAGGTTGTCGCTCGGGCGATTCATGGTCTCAGCGATCGTAACGAAGGCCGTTTTGTCGCCATCAACTGTGCTTCCATCCCTGAAAACCTGCTAGAGAGTGAGCTGTTTGGCTACGAAAAGGGGGCTTTCACCGGCGCAGCCAAGCAAACCCCAGGAAAGATTGAAACCGCCAATGGCGGAACCCTGTTCCTCGATGAGATCGGTGATATGCCGCTGCAGCTTCAGGCCAAATTGCTGCGTTTTCTTCAGGAGAAAACGGTCGAGCGGATCGGTGGCAGAGAGGAGATTCCTGTTGATGTTCGGATTCTAAGCGCCACCCATCAAAATCTTGAGCAGATGATTGTGGAAGGTAGCTTTCGCGAGGACCTGTTTTACCGTCTGAGCGAGATCACCATCAATATCCCACCCTTAAGGGAGCGTCCCGGCGATGCGGTCGTTATCGCACGGGTGCTGCTGGATCGCTTTGCGTCGGCTCAGGGGCGTCAGTTGCGAGGCTTTACCGATAAGGCCTGTCAGGCAATCGCGGCCTTCCGCTGGCCTGGAAACATCCGTGAGTTGGAGAACCGGGTTAAACGGGCGGTGATTATGGCCGATGGCCAGCAGGTTACCGAGGTGGATCTGGGGCTGACGGCTCCGGAGACTGCCGAAGAGCTGCCGTTTAATCTGAAACAGGCGCGTGAAGAGGCAGAGCGGCGAGTAGTGTTGCGGGCGTTGGTCCATGCCGACAACAACATTTCACGAGCATCCGAAATGCTCGGGGTGACCCGTCCCACGCTTTACTCGCTATTGAGCAAGCATCAGATCCAGGTTTCATCCGAAAACACCGCTGACTCGACAGAGGGTTAGCCGGGCCTGCCGACGGGGCCTGATTCAGACCCCGTCAACCGCTTCCAGAGTTTTATCCCGATTGCGAATTGGATTTAGTACGCCTTTACGGAACAGGTGCGGTAGTAGGGTGCTCAGAGGCATCTTCAGCCAGTGCGAGCGTATCAATAGTAGTGTGCAGGCGATGTTGTTGAAACGAGGACTGCTGGAGCTGTGATGCGGGGGCAGGGCGCGCAGGAATAGCCAGTCCATCGCCCGGAGCGCTAGGCGGTTAGGGCTGTGATTTTCCATTCTGCTGCTGATCGACTCCGGTATCGGTGAATCAAGGTAGTGGCGACAATACCGTAGCGCATAGAACAGCAGCCGCCCTAAGCCCATCTGCTCGGTTCTCTCCACCAGCTTGCGCCAAAACGACTCTCCCTGGCGGCCAAATTCGCGAATCATCAGGTCCAGGTCAGACAGATCTCTGAAAGCACTGTCAAACTCACCCGAGCAGAACAGGTGTGTGGCGGAGTGTATCAGTCGGTCTTCAGGGTTAAGGGTTAGCTGGCCATCGGTCAGTGACTCTTTCAGCAAGCGGCTGTCGAGGCGAATTCTGCCGATCAGCGGCAGCAGGTTGTGGTGCACGTCCAGCGCTGTGCCACGAGTTTGGTGAATCAGTGCCGGAATTTCATGCATCCACTCGCGGTAGTAGTGCTCATCGTATTCGTCCAGCGCCTCCGGCTGCCAACCTTGCCACTTGAGGAACTGTTCACCGGTTGCCAGCAGAGATTTTGGGATGAAGATATCGACATCGCTGAAATAGCGCCCGCTGGCGGCATTATCGGCGTTGATGATATAGGCGGCACCTTTCAAAAATACTGGGGTGATACCTGCAGGTTTTAGCGCTTTGCAGATGGCTTTGATCTCTATTCTGACATCATCGGCGTGGGCTCGGGCCTTTTGCTTTGCCGAGCTTAGATGGATCGAAGCAGGTTCGGGAATGGTAGCGGACGTGTGGTCCAGCACGTTAGCGATGCGGGCCAGTAGACCACTGCAGTAGCCTTGTTGGATCAGCAGATCCCACTGCTCAGCATCCAGTTCTACGGCAGTGTTGGGGTCGATCAATACTCGCTGGAGCACAAACAGAGTGTTCATGGCATCAGGGCCTCAATCTGTTGGCTGGCTGTATCAAGATCGCCGTCATAAGTGAGCTCATAACACTCGCAACGTCGGACAAATTGATTAAGGGCTTCGAAGGCCTTTAGCCCAAGCACGCCATAGTTAAACGTCTGCTCGGCCAACCGAATCATGGCGGAGCCTTTTGGCAAAGGCAGTAGTTGGCAGTCCTGGGTGTTGGGGTCGAATTTGGGAAAAATCAACCGGCTGGGTTTTGCGGGTCGATCGAGCAGGTCAAAGCAGTGCTGGGGTGCCTTGAGGTAACTGATGGTGCCTTTATGGGTGTCTTCGATCGGGTGGGTGAAATCTAGCTGCGGATGCCGTTTTTTAATCACGTCGATCGAGCCGTTTTTCAAGGCGATCGGGCGGGGGTTGGAATGAATATCCTTCGTGTCGGGGGCGTATAGCGTTAGCTCATCCGAAAGCAGTCGCCAGCCAGGGCGGAAACAGAGTGCGGCGCAAAGGGTGCTCTTCCCGGAGCCCGGGCTGCCTGGCAGGACCAAGGCGGCATCTTCGCGGGCCAAGACCGCGCCGTGAATGATGACAAAGTGGTTCAGGTGGTTGGTGATGCACCAGTTCAAGCCCCACTCCATTAACGGGAAAGCGTGCTCGTAGGCTAGCGGGGTGAAAAAACAGCGCTCGGCAAAGGTGAAGCGAGCCTCTTTGCGAAACAGTGAGCCCAGGCTGCGATGGCCCTTGATCTGGATATGAAAGTCGCTGAAAGGGTAAGGGGGCTGTTGAAAGTCTGGATACAGTAGGCGCGCCTGTTCCCTAAGGTGGGGGATATTTGACTCCAGGCTGATTCGAAAGCGCCCGGCCTGAAAGTAATCAATATGACTTGGCAAGGGGGTCCCTTCGGAAGTTAGCTATCCATTTTGGTGGCGCAATAAGCCGAAGTTTAGCAGTCTTTCCAGTGCCTGGGACAGAGTTTCGAGCTGTGCAGATTCTAGCGATTCCGCAAGTTGCTCCAAAGAAAGGGGGCCTTGTTTCGTCAGCGTGTGAAAGATCTTGGTATCAAGGCCTTCCAGAAGCAGGGTGGTTTTGGGTTTGGTCAAGTAGATGCAGGTCTGTTGATCAAACACAACGGCGCAATAATCGCTAAGCGGGATTGGAGCCCAGGTGCTGGGCTCCTCTGAGTGCAGCATTTAGTGGTAGGTCTCTTTGAGCAAGGCTTCGAGCTCTGCATCGGTTAACGGGGTTTGTGGAATGAGCTCGCCACTGCTGGTCACCGCTTGCCCAGTGTTCCATAGCTGAATAATTTGGAGCGGGGTGAAATAAGGGATGCCAGACGCTGCGGCAAAGCTGGCATTAAGAAACGCGTTGCAGATCTCCCGGCTCAGGACTTTCCCGTTGGTTAGAACTTCTAGCAAAATGGGGTCTGAATTGTCCGGCGTGTAGGTCGCGCCACCCAAGAAGTAGTTGGCTAGCTCCTGGTAAGTGCTGTCCTTAATCCCTTCGCTCCAATAGGTAAGGCTTTTCTTAAGCTTCGGGGGTCTGCCACCCGCTAATGCTTGGCTGAAGGGAGTAAAGGGGGTTATCGGGGCGATTACGTTCCAATCTGGATCTCCAGCGAGCACGGTCTTCCAGCCGCCGTGACTGTAGGTATTGCAAGGGGTCGTTTCGTAGTTGGGGTGATGCGAGATATGGGTGCCCGCCTGTATCGATCCAAAACCCGACAGCGTGCAGATTTGTCCAAAAGCAGGGCGGTGGCCCAGTGCCATGATGACCGGCGCGGCGGCAATTCCTTTGACCAGTTTCCGTTTGGATGACTTTTCGAGGTCTACTGCCTGATCAGATTTGTCCGTTGATCTTTTGTCCATCGTAACGATCCAGAGAATAAGTGCTATTTGTTGTCATGCAAATAGCGGGCCTAATGATGGTTGTTTCTAACTGTTTGTTTTTGTTGCCAATAAAACTCTGCTGTTTTGTCTGTGTAAAAAAAACAGACATCGATTATTGCGATTAATCTATTAGGGATTGTTCCTTTTATCCCACTTTGGCAGAGCGCATGGTTTGATTCTAGCATCGCTCGGCAGGGTTGTGTCTTTGTTACTTCAGTCGTAGCGCCTTGGCACTCTGGACAACTGTGTTACATTAGCTGCCGATTGCGATCACCATAAGGAGTTGAAAGTGTTAGAGCTGGTGAAATCTGGCGGTTGGTTAATGTTGCCGATCCTGCTGTGCTCGATCGGAGCCTTGGCTATCGTTGCTGAGCGTTTCTGGAGTCTGCGATCGGTGCGGGTTGCGCCTAAGCACCTGGTTGCCGATGTCTGGAAACTGGTGCAAAAAAACCAGCTGAATAAAGATCGTCTGGCTCAGATCCGAGCGGGTTCAGCGCTGGGGCAGATTCTGGTGAGCGGCCTGAACAACTCCAAGCATGGCCGCGAAGTAATGAAAGAGAGCATCGAAGAGACCGCCGCCAAAGTGGTGCATGAGCTGGAGCGCTTTCTGAATCCGCTCGGAACCATTGCGGCGGTAACCCCGCTACTTGGATTGCTCGGCACCGTCGTCGGAATGATCAAGGTCTTCAGTGAGATCATGATCCAGGGAACCGGTAATGCCAATGTCCTTGCTGGAGGGATCTCCGAGGCGCTGATAACCACGGCTGCCGGTCTGACGGTGGCGATACCTGCGCTGGTTATGCATCGCTATTTTGTGCGCCGGGTCGATTTTCTGGTGGTTGAGATGGAGCAGGAGGCGGTAAAGCTGGTGGAGGTGATCCACGGCGATCGCGAAGTCGATTTTGAACGGGCTCAGGGATGAAGTTTAAACGTCAGTTGACCGAAGAGGTCAATGTCAACCTGACGCCGTTGATCGACGTGGTTTTTCTGCTGTTGATCTTCTTTATGGTGTCGACCACGTTCACCAAGGAAACTCATCTTAAAATCGATCTGCCCCAGGCCAGTGCCGAGCCGGTTGATGCCGAGCTGTTGGTGATCGATATCGCGATCACCGCCGATGGTCAGTTCAGTGTCAACGAACAGCCGCTGGTCAATACGCAGCTGGATACATTGAAGCGGGCGATTACCCAGGCGGCCAGAAACAAGAAGGAGCTGCCGGTGATGATCAGTGCCGATGCCCAGGCTCCGCATCAGGCGGTGGTCACTGCGATGGATGCCGCCGGGCAGCTTGGTTTTGTTGAACTGAGCATCACTACGCGCAACCCTTCGCGTGAGTCAGAGAGCCGCTGACTTGTCCTCCTGGTTGGATCGGCATTGGTATGGCTCAGCGGGGGTGTTGAAACTGCTGTCTCCGCTGGAGGGAGTTTTTTCTGCGCTGGCGCAGCGCCGCCGACAGGCTTATCAGCAGCAGCGTAAACCAAGCTATCGTGCGTCCGTACCGGTGGTCGTCGTTGGTAACATCAGTATCGGTGGAACCGGCAAAACCCCCTTTACCCTTTGGCTGCTTGAGCAGCTTAAACAGCGTGGGCTCCGCCCAGGGGTCGTCAGCCGTGGCTATGGCGGTAAGGCACCCGAATATCCGTTCGCCGTCACAGCTCAAAGTCGTCCTGAGCAGGTCGGTGACGAGCCGTTGATGCTGGCCAGTCACTCAGGCTGCCCGCTGGTGGTGGACCCCGATCGCGGTCGTGCGGTTCGTCACCTGTTGCAGCACCATGACTGTGACCTGATCGTCAGCGATGACGGCTTGCAACATTATGCGCTGCAGCGGGATATCGAGATTGTGCTGATCGATGGTCAGCGCGGATTCGGCAACGGCCATTGCCTACCGGTTGGGCCGCTGCGAGAACCGCCAAGTCGTTTGGAACAGGTGGGCTTTATTGTTATCAACGGTCAGCCGGACTCAAATCCTCAGCTTCAGTCTCAGCTTTCAGCGCTGGCAGTCGAAGAGACTGCGGTGATGGCGCTACGGCCCGGCGGTTGGCGTCGACTCGATGGCGAGGCTGTCGAGCTGGCACCGCAATCGGTCCATGCGGTTGCCGGTATCGGTAACCCGCAGCGGTTCTACGATACACTTGGAAAACTGGGCTTCGAGGTCAATGCGCACTCGTTTGTCGATCATCACCGCTACCAGGAGGAGGAGCTGCAGTTTGAGCCGGAACTGCCCTTGGTGATGACCGAGAAGGACGCGGTTAAATGTCGCGCATTTAGTCCCGACAATCGGTATTATTTGCCGGTAACAGCAACGCTGCCCGTGGGCTTTCAGGATGCGTTGCTGACCAAGATTAATCAGCTGGTGGCGGCTTCTGCCGAGGAGCGGCCACAAGATGCTAGGAATAAAGATGGATAAAAAACTGCTCGACATCCTGATCTGTCCGGTTGCCAAGGCGCCGGTTGAATGGAACAAAGACACCAATGAGCTGTTCTGTTATGCCAGTGGGCTGGCTTACCCGATCCGGGACGGCATTCCGGTAATGCTGGAAAACGAAGCTCGCGAGTTGTCACCGGAAGAGCGCGAGCAGCGCTAATGGCTTTTTCTGTCATTATTCCGGCCCGTTATGCCTCAACCCGGCTGCCGGGAAAGCCGCTGCTGAAT
Source organism: Motiliproteus coralliicola (assembly GCF_003345655.1). GTDB lineage: Bacteria > Pseudomonadota > Gammaproteobacteria > Pseudomonadales > Balneatricaceae > Motiliproteus > Motiliproteus coralliicola. Next base: position 924,841 of record NZ_QQOH01000001.1, on the reverse strand, counting down.
ATCGCCGGCAAGCCGATGATCCAGCATGTGTACGAACGGGCCCGCGAGAGTGAGGCGCGAGCGGTCATTATAGCCACAGACGATCAGCGTATTGCCGATGTGGCTGAAAGTTTCGGAGCTGATGTCAGTATGACCTCTGCCGAGCATCTCTCGGGGACGGATCGCTTGCAGGAGGTGGTCAGGCAAAAGGCGTTCTACGCCGATGATATTGTGGTTAATGTGCAGGGTGATGAGCCGCTGATTCCGCCGCGGGTGATCAATCAGGTAGCCCATAATTTGGCAGCAGAGCCCGAGGCCAGTATCGCCACGCTCTGTGAACCTATCGATGATCTGCAGACGCTGACCAACCCAAACTCCGTCAAAGTCGTGGCCGACAGGCGCGGTTTCGCGCTCTATTTCAGTCGCGCTCCGATACCCTGGCCGCGGGATGCTTTCGCCTCCGGGGCCGAGCAGATGCCGACCGGTAACTACCAGCGTCATATCGGTATCTATGCTTACCGGGTCAAGCTGTTGAATGATTTTGTGCAGTGGCCTGCGTGCGAGCTGGAGCAGACAGAGTGTCTGGAACAGCTGCGGGCAATGTGGAACGGGGCTCGAATTCATGTGGCACCGGCCGATGTTGCTTTGCCTGCCGGGGTGGATACTGAGGCAGATCTGGCCCGGGTGCGGCAGATTCTGTCCGCCGCGGAGTAGGCTCGTTGAAGCCTGAAACCTATCTGAACTAGCTTTAATACGGATCGATCATGCAGTCGCGTTACTCAGTTCTGTTTGTCTGTCTGGGCAATATCTGTCGTTCACCGACCGCCCATGGCGTGTTTCAACACCTGGTGTCGCAGCAGGGGCTGTCCGGTATTGTCGAGGTGGATTCAGCCGGAACGGCGGCCTTTCATGTGGGCGCCAAACCGGATCATCGCTCGATCAAGGTGGCTTCCGAACGTGGCTATGATTTGAAGCGATTGCGCGCCCGTAAGGTACAGAGTGAAGATTTTCATCGTTATGACTACATTCTGGCGATGGACAACGAAAATCTTCGCAACCTTCAGGAAATAATGCCGGATAACCCCAAAGCCAGGCTTCAGCTGTTCCTTGAGCATTCTGAACAGCAGCGATTCAGTGAAGTGCCTGACCCCTATTACGGCGGTGCACGAGGGTTCGATCTGGTGCTTGATCTGATCGAGGATGCGTCCGGCGGATTGTTGCGCGAGATCCACCAGCGATTGCAGCAGGATTAAGCCTGTGTCGCACAATGCTATCACTAGCGCTAAAGATCTTTCAGCGCTGACCACCCTAAGGTTGCCGGCTTTTGCCTCTCGTTTTGCACAGGCGGACAGTCGTGAGCAATTGCTAGAACTTCTACACTCCACCAGCGCGGATCAGCCGCTGTTGCTGTTGGGTGGCGGCAGTAATCTGATCCTGAGCAAAGATTTCGACGGCCTCTGTGTTCGTATCTGCAGTCGCGGTATTGAGTGTCAATCTCTCACCGGTGACTCCGTGCTGGTGCGCGCACAGGCGGGAGAGAACTGGCATGACTTTGTCGAATTCTGTATCGATAACGGCTGGTACGGGTTGGAAAACCTGGCATTGATTCCCGGTACCGTTGGCGCAGCACCCATACAGAATATCGGCGCCTATGGGGTCGAGGTTAAAGACTGTATTCGAAGTGTTGAGGTCTGGGATCGGCAGCAAAGGACGCTTTGTGAACTTGATGTTGCGGCCTGTGGCTTCGGTTATCGCGATAGCCTGTTCAAGAGTGTCGAACCGGATCGCTATGTCATCCTGTCGGTCAGCTTTGAGCTGCAAACCCGCTTCCAGCCGCAACTAGGCTATGCGGGCTTGTCGGAGCGGTTAGGAAAGAATCCGGAGGCGCGAGATGTGTTCGACGCGGTGGTGGCGCTAAGGCGTCAGAAACTGCCGGATCCGGAAGCGCTGGCCAATGCAGGCAGTTTCTTTAAAAACCCGGTGATCAGCTTGGCTGAGTTGGCGCGTTTGAAACAGCGTTATCCGGCCGTAGTTAGTTTTCCAGATCTCCATGGCGCCAAACTGGCTGCCGCCTGGTTGATCGATCAGGCGGGTTGGAAGGGTTGTCGGCGTGCCCATGTCGGCGTGCACAGCCAGCAGGCGTTGGTATTGGTCCACTTCGGGGGCGGCGGCGCTGCGGAGTTGTTGCAGTTGGCGGATGATATTCGACAGGACGTGAGCGAGCGCTACGGGGTGGCGCTGGAGATAGAGCCTCGAATTATCTGAGTAGCTGGTCGGTGCGCCAGGTTAGACCGAAGCAAAAACGAAAAAGGCCGAGATTGATTTCAATCTCGGCCTTTTTTATCGGCTATTGCCGGTAGGAGGGATCGACCAGGCTTAAGCCTGGTCTTTCGCGGTGGTGGCGGTTTCCGCCTCCGAATCCGGCTTTTCCTCGGTTTCGGTGCCACTCTGGGAGTCAGCAGCTACGTTGCTAGCCTCTGTGGCTTCAGCCGCCTCAACAGCGCGTTCAACCAGGCTCTTGTCGGTCTTCGGCTCGGAAGCGACCTCCGGCTCGGCCTGCGCTGTCGGTTCGGATTCCGGCTGTTGAGCCGGGGTGCTAACGGCTGCTGCAACTTCAGCGGCAGCTTCGACAGCTGGTTCTGCTGCGCTGTCGGCTGGCTCGCTCTGCTCGACCGTTACGGCTTCAGTCTCGGCGCGGGCGCGCGCTTCGGCTTCTGCCTTTTGACGACGGCGCTTTTCGCGCGGGTCGTTGGCGACGCGGCCGCGACGACGTGCCTTGGGTTTGTCCTCGGCCTCGGCCTCTGTCTGCTGCACTTGGGCGGCCGGGGCTTCTTCAGCTGTTTGCGGCGCGGACTCTGCGGCCGGTTTGGCCTCAGGCGCTGCTTCGCTGCTGGCGGTCTCAGTGTCCGAGCTTTCCGCCTCGGGAGCTTCCGCAGGCGCAGTTACCTGCTCGGCCTCCGGTGCGGCGGTTTTGGCAGACTCGGTCTCGGCGTTAGCCTCAGTGACTTGCGCTGGTTGCTCCGCTTTGCTGTTCACCGGTGATTCGGTGTCGGCGGTTGTCACTTCGGTGTCAGCCTTGGCTTTGCTGCGTGAGCGGCGAGAACGGCGTGGGCGCTCTCGTTTGGTCTCGTCTTTAGCGCTATCATCGGTTGAAGCCTGTTCGGTAGCAGGTTGCTCCTGTTCCGATTCGGCGTCATCGACGAGTTGCTTGGCAGCTTCGGCCGCTGCGGCGGCTTCGGCATCGGCCTTTGCCTGCTGTTCGGCTTCCAGTTTTTCCAGCAGATCCTCACGCTTGCTGCGCTCACCGCTGCGACGGCCGGCGCGCTCGCTACGGCGCTTGGAGTTGCGGTCACGACGACGCGGAGCGTCTTCGTTGCCGGTCTGCTCATCGCTGGCCTGATGCTCTACGCTGGAATCGACTTGCGGCTTCTGCTCGTCACGCTTGCGTCCGCGGCGCTTCTCGCTACCGCTCTCCTCGGGCTTGCGGCCACGGCGTTGCTCGCCTGTGCTCTCCTCGGACTTGCGGTTGCGACGACGACGGGACGGCTTGGCTTCTTCGCTGTCGCCTTTTTCGCCCTTGTCACTCTTGCCGCCTTCGGCCTGTTCATCTTTACGATTCTGCTCGTCGGAGCGGTCTTTGTTGCGGCCGCGACGGCGACGGTTGTCGTTGCGACGACGGCGACGGTTCTGGCCTTCGCGCGATTCACTGCTGTTGTCGGCCTGACGTGCTTTGGGCTTCTCTTCGGTCTTGGGTTCTTCAGAAGAGGCGCCGAACAGGGCGGAGATGGCAGAGAACAGGCGCTTGCTCAGGCCGCCGCTGGCTTCGGGCTCGGGTTTATCGGCTACCGCGTTGGGGGCGGAAGCGATCGGCGCCGGCTTGGCCGGGGTGATGCCTTTGACCGCCGCTTCTGGCCGGCGAATCGGTGCAGCGGTGGTCAGGGTTTCCTCTTCTTGAACCTCGTCGATCGCCATGTCGTAGCTGACATCGGAGGTAGTGTTGTCGTCACGGATCCGGGTGACTTCGTACTGCGGGGTGTCCATGCTGGGATTCGGGATCACGAAGATATCGACCGCATGGCGCTTTTCGATCGCGCGAAGATTGTTGCGCTTCTCGTTCAGCAGGTAGGTGGCGACGTTGACCGGTACGTTGGCCTGGATCTGGGCAGTGCGGTCCTTGGAGGCTTCTTCCTCCATCAGACGCATGATCGACAGTGCCAGCGAGCCAATATCGCGGATGGTGCCCTGGCCGTTACAGCGCGGGCAGACGATACCGCTGGTCTCGCCCAGGGACGGGCGCAGGCGTTGACGGCTCATTTCGAGCAGGCCGAAGCGGGAGATGCGGCCAACCTGGACACGGGCGCGATCGACCTTGAGGGCGTCCTTCATCCGGTTCTCGACCTCGCGCTGGTTGCGCACCGGGGTCATATCGATAAAGTCAATCACGATCAGGCCGCCGATATCGCGCAGACGCAGCTGGCGGGCGATCTCATCGGCCGCTTCCAGGTTGGTTTGCAGCGCGGTCTCTTCTATATCGCCGCCCTTGGTAGCGCGGGCAGAGTTGATGTCGATGGAGACCAGGGCTTCGGTCGGATCGATTACGATGGAGCCGCCGGAAGGCAGGCGGACTTCGCGCTGGAACGCGCTCTCGATCTGAGTTTCGATCTGAAAGCGGTTAAACATCGGCGTCTCTTCGCTATAGAGCTTGATCTTGCTCTCGTAGCTGGGCATGACGTGCTTGATGAACTCCAGGGCCTCCTGATGGATAGAGGGGTTGTCGATCAGCACTTCGCCGATATCCGAGCGCAGGTAGTCGCGGATGGCGCGGATGATGACGTTGCTCTCCTGATAAATCAGGAAGGGGGCTTTCTTCTGGGTGGAGGCTTCGGTGATCGAGCTCCATAGCTGGTTCAGATAGTCCAGGTCCCATTGCAGCTCTTCAGCGGAGCGACCGATACCGGCGGTGCGAACAATAACGCCCATGGAGTCGGGGACGTTGACCTGATTCAGCGCTTCGCGCAGCTGGTTGCGCTCCTCACCCTCGATGCGACGGGAGATACCACCGGCCCGTGGGTTGTTGGGCATCAGCACCAGATAGCGACCGGCCAGTGAGATAAAGGTGGTCAGGGCGGCGCCCTTGTTACCGCGCTCTTCCTTGTCGACCTGGACAATCACTTCCTGGCCTTCGGTGATCACATCCTTGATGCTGACACGGCCTTTGGTGTTGCTGTCTTTGAAGTATTCGCGAGAGATCTCTTTAAGCGGCAGGAAACCGTGGCGGTCTGCGCCGAAGTCGACGAAGGCCGCTTCGAGGCTGGGCTCGACTCGAGTGATACGGCCAACATAGATGTTGGCTTTTTTCTGCTCGCGGGCGCCGGATTCGATATCCAGATCGTACAGGCGTTGGCCATCGACCAGCGCTACACGCAACTCCTCAGGCTGAGTTGCGTTGATTAGCATTCTTTTCATGGGTGCTTATTCAACTCTTTAGTGAGTAATCGCACCGCCTTGAATCAACAGGTTTTTTTTACTGTATTCGAATCGATATGTTTATGTGTGCAGTCAGTTTCACAGGCGCACAGAAGTGCTGTGTCAATGCCTCTGGGCATCGTAGCCTGGCGCGAGATGTCGCGCTCGTTTCTGTCTGTGGTAAACCTCTCGGTGCAGGAAACAGTAACCAATCTCGGATGGGTCTTAAGCGCGGCTTTCGAAGCGGCTGACCGTTATTGATATGCGCAGATCATGATGGATGGCGCATAGATCCATGGGTTACTGACATCTCCACCTAACACAAGGCATAAATCAATCCAAATCGCGAAGCGTTGAGTTCAGGGCGCGCGACTTGTTTTCAGTAGCAGCCTGACGATTCGAGCGCTGCTACCCCTGGTGTCTGTCAATAAAATGGCCGTTGTCTCGGCCGTTGCGGATGCCTGGATTTTCATCTGCCGATTGGGCAGGAATCAGTTACAATGCGATCCGCAAATTGCTCGGAGGCACTAGCTTCTCTGAGCGACGCGACAATATAGCAGCTATTCCTTTCCCCAGCAATTGAAGGCCCTTCCTAAGACTATGACTACAGAGGCGAAACAGCCCTCGACCGGTGTTCAGTGGGTAGATATTGACGAACATCAGGCCGGACAGCGGATCGATAACTTTTTGATGACCCGTCTGAAAGGCGCACCTAAGACGCTGATCTATCGCATTCTGCGCAAGGGGGAAGTGCGCGTTAATAAAGGACGGGTGAAGGCGCCATATCGTTTGCAGGCTGGTGACAAAGTCAGGATACCTCCGTTGCGGTTGCCCGAGGAGAAGGCGCCGCCCAAGGTCAGCGAGGGACTGTCGAGCCGGCTTGAAGACGCCATCTTGTTTGAGAACGATCAGTTGCTGGTGGTTAATAAACCATCGGGGTTGGCGGTCCATGGTGGTAGCGGGATCAATCTGGGATTGATCGAGGCGCTGCGTGTGATGCGTCCGCAGGCCAAATTTCTGGAATTGGTGCATCGGCTTGATCGCGATACCTCCGGTGCGGTGATGGTGGCCAAAAAGAGGAGTGCGCTCAAGGCGCTGCACGAAGACCTGCGCCAGAATCGGGTTGATAAAATCTACCATGCATTGGTGGTTGGGCGCTGGTCTAAGCGCCGGGTTAAGGTTGAAGCACCGCTGAAGAAGAATGAGTTGAAGTCCGGAGAGCGCGTGGTGAGGGTCGATGCTGACGGTAAGGCTTCCTTAACCCAGTTTCGGGTGCTGCAGCAGTTTGAGCATTGTTCGCTGGTAGAGGCCAAACCGATTACCGGTCGTACCCACCAGATCCGGGTGCATACCCAGTATGCTGGCCATCCGATTATCGGTGATCCCAAGTATGGCGATGAACAGGCCAATCGGGAGATGCGCGAACAGGGGGTGAAGCGATTGTTCCTGCACGCTGCTGAGTTGCGGGTCCGGCTGCCGGGGACGGGTGAGCGGATTATCGTCAAGGCGCCGCTCGAAGCGCCATTGCAGCAGGCTTTGGCCCGATTACGTTAAGCTGCGTTTCATCCCTCTTTATTCCTTTTTGTTCTTAGGGCTTGCCTCTTAAACGGTATGGATTATTCTTAGAGCAATAGCTTTTAATTCCATCAGTTTCTAAAAGGGGCTTTCAGCATGAAATTGCAGCAGTTGCGTTATATCTGTGAAGTGGCCAAGCATGATCTGAATGTGTCGGCCACAGCGCAGAGCCTCTATACCTCCCAGCCCGGCATCAGCAAACAGATTCGGCTGCTTGAGGACGAGCTGGGGGTTGAGGTCTTTGCCCGTAGCGGTAAGCACCTGACAAGGGTCACGGAGGCGGGGCAGTCAATTCTGGATATCGCCGGCGATATTCTGCGTAAAGCCGAAACGATCAAGCAGATCGCTCAAGAATACAGTGACGAGCGTAAGGGCAGTCTGGCGGTCGCGACTACCCATACCCAGGCACGATACGCGCTGCCGGAAGTAATCGCTGGTTTTATCGATAAGTACCCGGAAGTGTCGCTGCATATGCATCAGGGCACCCCGATGCAGATCGCAGAGATGGCAGCCGATGGCACCGTCGACTTTGCGATTGCCACCGAGGCGATGTCGCATTTCAGCAATCTGGTGATGATGCCCTGTTTCCGCTGGAACCGCTCGGTGGTCGTTCCCAAGGACCATCCGTTGGCGCAGGTGTCCAAGTTAACCCTGGAAGAGCTGGCCAAGCACCCGATAGTGACTTATGTGTTTGGCTTTACCGGTCGCTCCAAGCTCGATGATGCCTTCAATCGCCAGGGGCTGGATCCGAAGGTGGTGTTTACCGCGGTCGACTCTGACGTGATCAAGACCTATGTGCGCCTGAATCTGGGCGTGGGTATTATCGCAACCATGGCGTTCGAACCGGAGCTGGATCGCGATCTGGTGGCGATCGATGCCAGCCATCTGTTTGAGGCCAGCTCCACCAAGATCGGTTTCCGTCGCGGTACCTTCCTGCGTGGCTATATGTACGACTTTATCCAAGGCTTTGCCCCGCACCTGACCCGGGAGCTGATCGATCAGGCGGCCGAGTGCAGTAATCGGGCGGAGCGGGATAAGTTGTTCGAAGGGATCGAGCTGCCCGATCACTAAGCAGTGCTGAGGATGGGTAAGCATCTGGGTTGATTGTCCATCACGTTTTCCTCGCCTCATTCGCTGATCAGTACCGCGCCTCGCGCTTGTGGTGGAAAGTTGTCCTGTGCCGGGATCTCATGGTTTGCGATTTGCTGGCCCATCCGTGCATCGGAGGTGGCATTGCCTGCGGCATCAAAGCAGGTTAGAGTCCGGCCCGGTTAGCCGTCGTCAGGGCGGTTCAAGTCATCATCCATTAAGCGAGGAGAGCGACGTGGAAATCGCATGTTTAGACCTGGAAGGGGTGTTGGTCCCGGAGATCTGGATCGAGTTCGCCAACGAGACCGGTATTGAAGAGCTCAAGGCGACGACCCGCGATATTCCCGACTATGACGAGCTGATGCAGCAGCGTCTGCGTATCCTCGATCAGCACGGCCTGACCTTGCCGCAGATCCAGGCCACGATCGCCAAGCTGAAGCCGCTCGATGGCGCGGTGGAGTTCGTCGACTGGCTGCGCGAACGTTTCCAGGTGGTGATTCTGTCCGATACCTTCTACGAATTCTCCCAGCCGCTGATGCGCCAGCTGGGCTTCCCGACGCTGTTCTGCCACCGTCTGATCGCGGATGAAAGCGGTCGCATCGTCGATTACAAACTGCGCCAGGCGAACCCTAAGCGTCAGTCGGTGTTGGCCTTCCAGGGGCTCTACTACCGGGTGATTGCCGCTGGTGATTCCTACAATGACACCACCATGCTGGCCCAGGCCGATGCTGGGATCCTGTTCCATGCGCCGCAGAATGTGATCGATGAGTTCCCGCAGTTCCCGGCGGTGCACAACTACGAAGACTTGAAAAAAGCCTTTATTGCCGCCAGTAATCGTGATCTGACGCTTTAATCGTCACCGTGGTCAGCAAAGCCATTGCCGTTCTCGGCCATTGTTGTTCTTGGTAGTGGCTTTATTTTGCGCGAAAGCGGCAAATTCGAACTCTGTGCGACTTTTGTAATCCAATAGATTCACCCCTAACCATGAGGAAAGACATGTTTAAGACACTAACCGCCTTTTGTTGCGTCCTGATGCTTGGCCTAACGCTGGCACCGGATGCCGCTGAAGCCAAACGCCTTGGTGGCGGTGGCAGCTTCGGCAAGTCCTTCTTTACCCCGAAAAAAACCACGCCGAAGTCGGATCCGGCCCCGACAGCTGCACCGAAGCAGTCCGGTACCACTACCTCGGCAACTAAGCCTAAGTCGGGCATGGGCGGTATGCTCGGTGGTCTGCTGGCTGGTGGTCTGCTAGCCGCGCTGTTCTTTGGCGGCGCCTTTGACGGTATTCAGATCATGGATGTGCTGATCATCGCCGTGATCGCCTTCGTGCTTTTCAAGTTGTTTGCTCGTAAATCGGCTCAGCCGAGCTATGCTGGCCATCCACGGGTGGATACGGAACCGGCGCCCCATGCAGAGCCGCAGGCTCGTACTAATGCCCAGGGGTTCCAATCCGGCTTTAACTGGGGTGGTCAGGGCGCTGAAGCTGAAACCGTCGAGCTGCCGAGTTGGTTTAACGAGCGGGCTTTCCTGGATGGAGCTAAAGGGCACTTTGGTCAATTGCAGCAAGCCTGGAGCCAGAACGACCTGCCGACCATCGAAAGCTACTGCTCTTCTGAGTTGTACCGGGCGTTGGAAGCTGAGCGCGCCAAACTTGGCGATGTGGTGCTCGATAATGACCTGGTATCGGTGCTGGCCGAACTGATCGGTTACCGTGAGAAGGACCAGCAGGCTCAGATCAGCGTGCTGTTCAGTGGTTGGATGCGCGAAGGTGCTGGTGCTCAGACTACCGAGTTCCGAGAGGTCTGGCATCTGACCCGTGATCTGTCCGAAGACGGGGCCGACTGGTTTATCGTCGGTATCGAGCAGGCCTAGGCTGCTCGAAAGCGAAATAAAAAAACGCCGCATAGCGGCGTTTTTTTTGCGTCGATTTTTGGGCTGGGCCTAGGCGGTCGGTAGATAGCGCTCTTGTAGCCCCTTGAGCAGGTTGTTGACCTTGTCGAAAGTCTCTTGGTATTCGGCCTCGCAATCGGAATCGGCGACGATGCCGCCGCCGGCCCAGCAATGCAGCTTTCCGCTATCGGTTTGGGTTGAGTCCCGGTCGGCCACCAGGGTTCGAATGCAGATGCTGCTGTCCGCCTGGCCATTGAGGCCGATATAGCCGATGGAGCCGCAGTAGGCTGAGCGGCGATGGGGCTCGAGTTCTTCGATGATCTCCATCGATCTGATCTTTGGGGCGCCGGTGATTGAGCCGCCGGGGAAGCTGCCGCGAAACAGTTCGATCACGTCGATGGGCTGTTCCAGTTCAGCCGTAATCGCCGTGACCAGATGATGGACATTGGCGTAGCTTTCGATCTTGAACAGCTCCGGTACCCGGACTGAGCCGGTTTTGCAGCTGCGTCCCAGGTCGTTGCGTAGCAGATCGACGATCATCAAGTTTTCGGCCCGATCCTTGGGGCTGTCTATCAGCTGCTGCTTGTATTGGCGATCGATCAGCGGGTCGTGGTGCCTTGGGCGCGTCCCCTTGATGGGGCGTGTCTCGACCTGTCCGTCGTTAACCTGCAGGAAACGCTCCGGTGACAGGCTCAAGATGGCCCCTTCGGGGAACTCCAGATAGGCGGAAAACGGGGTGCCGGTGGTCTGGCGTAAGGTTTGATAGGCCTGCCAGCAATCCCCTTGATAGGTGCTGCTGAAGCGCTGTGCCAGGTTGACCTGATAGCAATCGCCGCTGTGGATGTAGTGCTGTATCTGTTCGAAGCGCTGGCGATAGTCCTTGGCGCTCAGATTGGAATCAAAAGCCTGGCTGAGCCGGAAGGGCGATAGGGCTTTCTTCAGTTGCTTAGTCAGGCTTTTCGAAAGCTGGGTGAGTTCGTCCGTTGTGAGCTGGTGGCTAACTAGTTGGCAGCTTTGCTGTTGGTGATCGACCACAATGGCCCAGGGGTAGAGGCCGATCTGCAGGTCCGGCAGCTGGATGTCGGCGCAGGCTTGAGTCGGGATCTGCTCGACGTAGCGGCCCAGGTCGTAGCCGAAAAACCCCAGGGCTCCACCGCAAAACGGTAGCTCACCGGTGGCTTCGCCATCAAAACCCTGTTCAAGCAGAAGTTGCTGTAGCGCATCGAACGGGTTGCCTGCTGTCGAGCGTTGCTGCAGCTCGCCCTTCGGGCTGACTTGCATCAGCTGGGTATTGCCGTCGGCAGCCTGTAACAGATGGGTGGGCTGGGCGCAGAGAATATCGTAACGACCAAAACTCCCGCCGTAACCGCCGCTGTCGAGCAGGGCGGGATAGGGCAGGTGGCGAATCCGCTCAAACAGCTCGGTACTGTCAGGGCAGTAAGGCAGGGCCAATTGGGCGATTGAAGACAATACAGCGCTTCCGCAAGTTATGGTGATCCGATGACCGAGTCTGGTTGATAACCAGCGGCGGCGCGAATATAGGGCGCTTAGCCGACCCGGGATAAAGAGCGGCGATTGTACGCCCCGTGGGCGCCAAGCTCCAGTGGGATCTATCGTCCGCTTGCTCTACAATCGCGTTCGATTGTCAGTGAGTATTGCAATGAAACCCCATTTTTCCTGTACCGTCGACTACCTCGAACTTTCCAGTCAGCATCTCGGCTATCGATTGTATCGCAATCGCTATAAAGAGCAGGGGCGGCGACTGTTGTTGCTGCATGGGGCTGGAGTGGCTGGCGAAGAGACCTGGGAGCCGGTAGTGGCTCACCTGCACAGCTGGTCCGAAGTGCTGGTGCCGGATCTTCGTGGCATGGGCCAAACCCGTGATCCCAATGACGCCGAGGCGCCCTTTACCATCGAGCAGGTCTGCGGCGATCTGATCCAGTTGCTGGACCAGGTGGAATGGTGGGCGTTTGATCTGGGGGGGTATTCGTTCGGGGGATTGGTCAGCTTGCTACTTAAGCAACAGATGCCCCATCGGGTGCACAAGCAATACCTAGTCGAATCGGCCTTGGTTGACCGAAGCGACCCGCAAGACGCGTTGCAGCGCCGTCGGCTCTACAGTGAAGTCGCCTCGGAGTTGAGGTGTAGTGAGGATCCTGCGGCCAGTATCATGGCGTTTCTTAATCTGGTTTCGCCGCGGCGCATCGCCAGCCCGCGGGGTGACGCCATCAGTCTGGAGCGACTGGGTCGTCGGCCGCGGGGGTTTGCTAATGCACTGGATGCGGTGACCGAGTTCGGCCAACGAAGCGATCGCGCCGAGCTGTTAAGGTCTCAGGGTGATATCAGCAGTTTCGTCGGTGGGCGAACGGCCGAACCGATGCATCAGTACAATCAGCAGCTCGAGCACCAGTTTGAGCGTTGGCATTACCATTCCGTCAGAGGCTGTGACCACAGCCTTCCTTATCAGAAGCCCCGCCAGCTTGCTGCGTTGTTCGAGCAGGAGCTGGAGCGCTACCAGTCCGACCACTAAACCGGGTTGCTCTGATGCGGGTTGATCAGAGGATCGATCCGCCATTTGGTTCTTTGTTCTACTTATTGCTGCCGTCTGTGTTGGCAGCGAAGCCATCCTTCCTTTCAGCGGTTCTGTTTCTATAGCCGCAATCTTTAGGCCTAGCGTTCGCCGATCTATCGGATTGGACTGTTTTCGCATCTGCGGGATTACCCCTAGACTTTTGTCTTGTGTCGACAGTTTTGTCGACAATCTTGGTTGACGTTGCGATTATCGCGGCGTATCTTCGTTAACACTTAGAAATTGTCGACAATCTATAATTACAATGAATCAGATAACTACTCTGCGACAAGCAACCCCTGAGAGCCGCACCCTGGCGGATCGAGTTTGCGGTGAAATCGTTACCGCGATCATCAAGGGGGATATCCCGCCTGGTCACAAGATCAGTGAGCCGGAACTGGCCCGAACCTACGGTATTAGTCGTGGGCCATTGCGTGAGGCGATCCGCCGCTTAGAAGGTTTACGGCTGGTCGTTCGCATACCTCACGTGGGGGCCCGGGTGGTCGAGCTGTCGTCGCAGGAGCTGATCGAGATCTACCACGTTCGTGAAGCGATGGAGGGCATGGCCTGCCGCCTGGCGGCGCAGAACATGACCGACGACGAGATCGAGAGTCTGCGGGCGTTACTCGACGAGCACGAGGATAGTCTGGAGCAGACCGAAGGGCGTTCCTACTTCCAGAAAGAGGGTGATCTGGATTTCCATTACCGAATTGTTCAGGGAAGTAAAAACAACAAGTTAATCGAATTACTTGGCGGAGAGCTTTACCATCTGGTGCGGATGTACCGGTATCAGTTCAGCCTCTCCAGTTCGCGCCCGGTGAGGGCGTTGGCCGAGCACCGCCACATTGTCGATGCGATTTCGCACCGGGACGGTGAATTGGCTGAAATGCTGATGCGACGTCATATCAGCGCCGCTCGAAAGAATATCGAGCAGAAACTCAAAACGAAGTTAGAAAGCGACCACTAATTCCTTAGACCGAGGGTAACTCATGGCACAACAACTGACCGCAGGCGGACGTTTCCGCAAAGCACTGGCTGAGAATAATCCGCTGCAAATCGTGGGTACCACCAACGCCTACCACGCGTTGATGGCTGAGCGGGTAGGACACCAGGCGATCTACCTGTCCGGTGGTGGTGTAGCTAACCACTCCTACGGTCTGCCTGATCTGGGCATGACCACCATGAATGATGTGCTGGAAGACGTACGTCGTATCTCCAGTGCCGTTGAAACCCCGCTGCTGGTAGATATCGATACCGGTTGGGGTGGAGCGTTCAATATTTCCCGTACCGTGAAAGAGATGATCAAGGCTGGCGCCGGTGCAATCCATATGGAAGACCAGGTTGCGCAGAAGCGTTGTGGTCACCGCCCGAATAAAGAGATCGTTTCGCTGGAAGAGATGGTTGACCGGGTTAAGGCGGCTGCCGACGGCCGTACCGATGACGACTTCTTTATCATTGCCCGTACCGATGCATTCCAGATGGAAGGCCTGAACGCGGCGGTTGAGCGCGCTCAAGCCTGTATCGAAGCCGGTGCCGATGGCATCTTCGCCGAAGCCGTCCATACCCTGGATGACTACAAGGCGTTCAGCTCCGCCATCGACGCGCCGCTGCTGGCCAACATCACCGAGTTTGGCGCCACGCCGCTGTTCAACAAAGAAGAGCTGGCCGCTGCCGGTTGTGAAATGGTGCTGTACCCGCTGAGTGCTTTCCGTGCTGCCAACAAGGCTGCGCTGGCGGTGTACGAAAACATTCTCTCCAAGGGTGATCAGAAGGACGTGGTCGATCTGATGCAGACCCGGATGGAACTGTACGATTTCCTTAACTACCACGACTTCGAGCAGAAGCTGGACGCCCTGTTCGCAGAAGGTAAGAACAAATAATAACAATATTCAGTTGGCTCCGGCTTTGCCGGAGCCCCAATCTGATTCGCAAAAGCTAAAAAAGAGATAGGAGTTTCACATGGTTGATAAAAAACTGGGTGGCGCAGGTCTGCGTGGCCAGTCTGCAGGTTCCACTGCCCTTTGTACTGTTGGTAAAAGTGGTGCTGGCCTGACCTACCGTGGATACGACATGGTTGAACTGGCCGATAAAGCCAGCTTTGAAGAAGTAGCTTATCTTCTGTTGAAGGGCAAACTGCCGAACCAGGCAGAGCTGGATGCTTACGTGGCTAAGCTCAAGACCCTGCGCGGTCTGCCCGATGCCTTGAAGACTGTTCTTGAGCAGATTCCGGCCTCCGCCCACCCGATGGACGTGATGCGTACCGGCTGTTCCATGCTGGGCAACCTGGAAACCGAGCAGGACTTCTCCGAGCAGCAGGACCAAGTTGATCGCATGCTGGCAGCGTTCCCGTCGATCATCAACTACTGGTACCGCTTCAGCCACGACGGTGTTCGGATCGAGACTGAAACCGACGACGATTCCATCGGCGGTCACTTCCTGCACCTGCTCAAGGGCGAAAAGCCCAACGAGCTGCACGCCAAAGTGATGAACGTGTCGCTGATCCTGTACGCCGAGCACGAGTTTAACGCCTCTACCTTCACCGCCCGTGTCTGTGCCTCGACTCTGTCCGACATCCACAGCTGTATCACCGGTGCGATCGGTTCCCTGCGTGGCCCGCTGCACGGTGGTGCCAACGAAGCGGCGATGGAGATGATCGAGAACTGGACCAGCGCCGACGAAGCCGAGCGCGAAATGATGGGCATGCTGGAGCGCAAGGAAAAGATCATGGGCTTCGGCCACGCGATCTACCGCGAATCCGATCCGCGTAATGCCGTGATCAAGGGTTGGTCCGAGAAGCTGGCTGCCGACGTTGGTGACGAAGTGCTGTACCCGGTCTCCGTTCGTTGTGAAGAGGTTATGTGGCGCGAGAAGAAGCTGTTCTGTAACGCTGACTTCTTCCACGCTTCGGCCTACCACTTCATGGGTATCCCGACCAAGCTGTTCACCCCGATCTTTGTCTGCTCTCGTTTGACCGGTTGGGCTGCGCACGTCTTTGAGCAGCGCGCCGATAACCGCATCATCCGTCCGAGTGCCGACTACACCGGTCCGGAAAACCGTCCGGTTGAGCCGATCGAAGCACGCGACTAAGCGCTGCCAGGCGGAGCAGGGGTGACCTTCTGCTCCGCCGTCCTGAACACACAAGCCGAACACACAAGATGGGTTTCGCTATGAATACTCAATACCGTAAGCCGCTGGCCGGTACCGATCTGGATTACTACGATACCCGTGAGGCGGTCGAAGCGATTCAGTCAGGAGCCTATGCCAAGCTGAATTACACCTCCAAAGTACTGGCTGAACAGCTGGTGCGTCGCTGTGAGCCCGAGGCGTTGACCGACTCGCTCAAGCAGCTGATCGACTGCAAGCGCGATCTGGACTTCCCCTGGTACCCCGCACGTGTTGTCTGTCACGACATCCTGGGTCAGACCGCACTGGTTGACCTGGCTGGTCTGCGTGACGCGATCGCCGATCAGGGCGGTGACCCGTCCAAGGTTAACCCGGTTGTTCCGACCCAGCTGATCGTTGACCACTCGCTGGCCGTTGAAGCACCGGGTTTCGACCCGGACGCGTTCGAAAAGAACCGTGAGATCGAAGACCGTCGTAACGAAGACCGCTTCCACTTTATCGAGTGGTGTAAGACTGCGTTCGACAATGTAGACGTAATCCCTGCCGGTAACGGCATCATGCACCAGATCAACCTGGAGAAGATGTCTCCGGTGATCCAGGCCCGTGACGGCGTTGCTTACCCGGATACCTGTGTGGGTACCGACTCCCACACTCCGCACGTTGACGCCCTGGGCGTTATCGCGATCGGTGTCGGTGGTCTGGAAGCCGAGACCGTGATGCTGGGCCGTCCGTCGATGATGCGTCTGCCCGATATCGTTGGCGTTAAGATCGTCGGCGAGCGTCAGCCGGGCATCACCGCCACCGATATCGCCCTGGCGATGACCGAGTTCCTGCGGAATGAGAAAGTCGTTTCCGCCTACCTCGAGTTCTTCGGCCCGGGTGCTGCATCCCTGTCGATCGGTGACCGCGCCACGCTGTCCAATATGACACCGGAATACGGCGCTTCTGCCGGTATGTTCTATATCGACGAGCAGACCATCGACTACCTGAAGCTGACCGGTCGTGAGCCCGAGCAGGTTGCTCTGGTTGAACAATACGCCAAGCTGACCGGCCTGTGGGCCGACGACATGGTCGATGCCAAGTACGAGCGTGTACTGGAGTTTGATCTGTCCAGCGTTGTCCGCAACATGGCTGGTCCGTCCAACCCGCACCGCCGTCTGCCGACCTCATCACTGAATGAGCGCGGCATTGCGTCCGATGAACTGCTGGCTGCGGCCAAGGCCGAAGAGGCCGAAGGCCTGATGCCCGATGGTGCAGTCATCATCGCTGCGATCACCTCCTGTACCAACACCTCCAACCCGCGCAACGTTGTTGCTGCTGGCCTGGTGGCTAAGAAAGCCAACGAGCTGGGTCTGGTTCGTAAGCCTTGGGTTAAGTCGTCGTTCGCGCCGGGTTCCAAGGTTGCCAAACTGTACCTGGAAGAAGCCGGTCTGCTGCCTGAGCTGGAGAAACTGGGCTTCGGTATCGTGGCTTACGCCTGTACGACCTGTAACGGTATGTCCGGTGCGCTGGATCCTGCGATTCAGCAGGAGATCATCGATCGTGATCTGTACGCCACCGCGGTCCTGTCCGGTAACCGTAACTTCGATGGCCGTATTCATCCGTACGCCAAGCAGGCGTTCCTGGCCTCGCCGCCGCTGGTTGTTGCCTACGCCATCGCCGGAACCATGCGTTTCGACATCGAAAAGGATGTGCTGGGTGTCGACAAAGATGGCAATCCGATCACTCTGAAAGACATCTGGCCGTCTGACGAAGAGATCGATGCACTGGTCGAGAAGAGCGTTAAGCCGGAGCAGTTCAACCAGATCTACATCCCGATGTTTGACCTGGGTGAGATCGAGAAGGCGCCAAGCCCGCTGTACGACTGGCGTCCGCAAACCACCTACATCCGTCGTCCTCCCTACTGGGAAGGCGCGCTGGCAGGTGAGCGCACCATGAAGGGCATGCGTCCGCTGGCGGTTCTGGGTGACAACATCACCACCGACCACCTGTCTCCGTCCAACGCCATCCTGCCGGACTCGGCCGCTGGCGAGTACTGCGGCAAGATGGGTCTGAAGCCTGAGGATTACAACTCCTACGCAACTCACCGTGGTGACCACCTGACGGCACAGCGTGCCACCTTCGCTAACCCGAAACTGCTCAACGAGATGTGTCTCGACGACAACGGTGAAGTGAAGCAGGGTTCCCTGGCGCGGATCGAGCCGGAAGGCAAAGAGAGCCGCATGTGGGAAGCTATCGAGACCTACATGGAGCGTAAGCAGCCGCTGATCTTGATCGCCGGTGCTGACTACGGTCAGGGTTCTTCCCGTGACTGGGCTGCCAAAGGTGTTCGTCTGGCAGGCGTTGAAACCATCGTTGCTGAAGGCTTCGAGCGTATCCACCGTACCAACCTGGTTGGTATGGGCGTTCTGCCACTGCAGTTCAAAGATGGCGAAACCCGTAAGACTTACGGCATCGACGGTACCGAAACCTTCGACGTTGAGGGCGACATCAGCCCACGTTGCGACATGACCGTGGTCATGACCCGCAAGAACGGCGAAAAGGTACAGATCCCAGTGACCTGTCGTCTGGATACAGCCGAAGAAGTGGTTGTCCACGCCGCCGGTGGTGTTCTTCAGCGTTTCGCTCAGGATTTCCTGGCTGCCAACGCTTAAGCGCCGCAATCAATCCTGCTGGGGCTTCGGCCCCGCAGGATTGAATTTTTCAACATCAAACAAGTGACTCGTTATAGCCGTTTGGCTGCAGTTGGTGCCTCGTGTACCTGAGCATTCCGGCTAAATCGCTATAACGCCCAGTCTCAAACCCGACTTACAAAAGGATACAGACCCATGGCCCATGCTCCTCAGATTAAAGTTCCCGCCACCTATATCCGTGGTGGTACCAGCAAAGGCGTATTCTTCAACCTGACCGATCTGCCCGAGTCTGCGCAGGTGCCGGGTGAGGCTCGGGATAACCTGTTGCTGCGTGTTATCGGTAGCCCGGATCCCTATGGTAAGCAGACCGACGGCATGGGCGGGGCGACCTCCAGCACCAGCAAGACCGTGATTCTGTCCAAGAGCAACGAGCCGGATCACGATGTTGACTACCTGTTTGGTCAGGTCTCCATCGACAAGCCGTTCGTCGACTGGAGCGGCAACTGCGGCAACCTGACCGCTGCGGTCGGTGCCTTTGCCATCAGTAGCGGACTGGTCGACGCCGATCGGATTCCGGAGAACGGGATTGCTGTGGTCCGGATCTGGCAGGCCAATATCAACAAGACCATTATCGCCAATGTGCCGATGACCAATGGTGAAGTGCAGGAAACCGGCGACTTCGAGCTTGACGGGGTGACCTTCCCGGCAGCGGAAGTACAGGTTGAATTTATCAGCCCGGTCGATGCCACCGACGCGATGTTCCCGACCGGCAACCTGGTCGACGATCTGGAAGTGCCGGGGATCGGTACCTTCAAGGCCACCATGATCAACGCCGGTATCCCGACCGTGTTCCTCAACGCCGAAGATATTGATTACACCGGCACCGAGTTGCAGGAAGCGATTAACGGCGATCCTGAAGCTCTGGAACGGTTTGAGACCATTCGTGCCCATGGCGCCGTGAAGATGGGCCTGATCAGCGATGTGTCTGAAGCAGCCGGTCGTCAGCACACCCCGAAAGTGGCGTTCTGCGCCGCACCGAAGAGCTACGTATCGTCCAGCGGTAAAGAGATCAGCGCCGATGCGATCGATCTGAATGTTCGAGCGTTGTCGATGGGTAAGCTGCACCACGCGATGATGGGTACCGCTGCCGTAGCGATCGGCACCGCAGCCACTATCCCGGGCACGCTGGTCAATCTGGCCGCCGGCGGCGGTGAGCGAGAGGCAGTCACCTTCGGCCACCCTTCAGGCACGTTGAAAGTAGGCGCCGAGGCTAGCGAAAACGGTGGAGATTGGACCGTCAACAAGGTGGTGATGAGCCGCAGCGCTAGAGTACTGATGGAAGGCTGGGTTCGGGTGCCCGGCGATAGCTTCTAACGGATTACGTTGATTCAATGCGGTTGATCTTGGTATTGGATCGGCCGTTTTGAGATGCCACCTCATGGTGGTGCCCCCGAGTCATCCGGGCAGGTTCTATGCTGCCTGGGTGCATTAACTGTCAGGCCTCCCTATCAAGGCCTGACGGGTAATTGATTGGCCCCGAATTCGAAAGAATCCGGGGCCTTTTTTTTGCGTCTATTGTGGGGCTTCTGTGCCAAACAGGTGACGATCGGTAGCGATACTCGCGCTGCTTGCTTGATAATTAACATGCGTTCAATATAATCAACGGATCGATTTTGAGGTCCGTTTATGTCACAAACCGCCACTTCCTCCCCTCAGACCGACTCGTCTGTCGGGCACAGCCACTTCGAAGATCTCTTCGCATTGATCTCCGGTACCTCCTTTGTCGCCTTGGGGGTGTTCCTGTTCAATCAGCTGGGGCTGTTGACCGGCGGTACGGCGGGTATTGCTTTGCTGTTGACCCACTTGAGTCCGTTGAGCTTCGGGCAGATCTTCTTTCTAATCAACTTACCGTTCTATTACTTGGCGTACCGCCAGATGGGTTGGCGTTTTTGTCTGAATACCTTTATCTCGGTGGCAACGGTGTCGCTGATGGTGGATTACGCCGGGTTGTTTATCGAGGTCACTAGGTTGGAGCCGCTGGTTGCGGCGGTGATCGGTGGCTTCCTGATGGGTATGGGGATGCTGATTCTATTTCGGCATCGTTCCAGCCTGGGTGGCCTGGGTATTCTGGCGCTGTTTCTGCAGGCCAAGCACGGTATTCGCGCCGGTAAATTTCAGCTGGCCGTCGACTGTTTGATCCTGCTCTGTTCCTTCTTTATCGTCAGTTGGCAACTGCTGGCGTTCTCGATTCTGGGGGCCGTCGCGTTGAATATGGTGATCACACTGAATCACAAGCCGGGGCGCTATCAGATTACCTGAGCAAATCGGTTGGAATTGATTGATTCAGGCGCATCGCTGTCGTATAACAACTGTCGTATTACAATAGCCCCGTTAATTGAGCCGACCAGGTAGTGGAGCCCGATGAGCATTGATAAAGAGTTGTTTGAACGTAACCGCCAGTGGGCAGATTCGATCAAGCAGCAGGACCCCGAATACTTCAAGCGCCTTTCCGAACAACAAAGCCCCGAGATCCTGTGGATCGGCTGCTCAGACAGTCGTGTACCGGCCAATCAGTTGCTGAAATTGGCCCCCGGTGAGGTCTTCGTTCATCGTAATATCGCCAACGTGGTGGTGCATACCGACCTGAACTGCTTGTCGGTTATTCAGTATGCCGTGCAGGTGCTTAAGGTGAAGCACATTATCGTTTGTGGCCACTACGGTTGTGGTGGTATCCAGGCCGCACTGGAAGGCAAGGAGAACGGTCTGATCGACAACTGGCTGCGCCATATCAAGGACGTACATCGCTACCATCGCGAAAAGTTTGAATCCTGCGAAGATGAGCGTGAACGGTTGAATCTGCTCTGTGAACTAAACGTGATCGAGCAAGTGGGCAATGTCTGTCACAGTACCATCGTCAAGCATGCCTGGCGTTCGGGTCAGGAGCTCAGTGTTCACGGTTGGATCTACAGCATTGAGAACGGCATCCTCAAGGATTTGGGCATGACGATCAAAAATCCTCAGGAGCTTTCTGCCTCTACCCAGTTGCGCTGATCATCTACACTGTCAACAGGGAGTGCTGATGGGGGAGGTAAAGGTGCAACAGTACCAGGGCCGTTGCCATTGCGGTGCGGTAAGCTTCAGCTTTACCGGTGATCCCATCGAGCAGGGTTTGCGCTGCAACTGTTCCCTTTGTGCCCGCAAAGGTGCGCTGATGTTGCCTTACCTGCTGAGCCGCGAACAGCTTAAAATCGAGGCTAACCCCGACAGTCTCGGGCTCTATCAATTCGGCTCGCGAGTTGCCAAACACTACTTTTGTCGTCACTGTGGAATCTATACCTTCCATGAGACCCTGAGGACTCCGGGCAGTCTCAGGGTTAATCTGGGTTGTATCGAAGAGCTGGATCTTGAAACGCTAGCTATTCAGCGTTTTGACGGCAAGCATCTGTTGTAAAGACGGATAAGCACCAAGGAGAATGCTGTGGCCAAAGGGCTTCATGAGCACCAATTGCGTCATCAGGGGTTGAACCGGTTCGGTAAGGACCTGACCCGCCGGGCGGGCTCGTGCTGTGAGCTGTGTGAAAACAGCGGCGTTAAGCTTAGTATTCATGAGGTTCCTCCGGTGCCTCAGGAGCCGGATTACGATCACTGCGCATTCCTTTGCGAGCGTTGTATCGAACAGCTTGAATACCCCAAACGCCGTGATCCGGATTACTGGCATTTTCTTTCAAAGACGGTCTGGCACGAAGTGCCGGCGATACAGGTGCTGTCGGTGTGGATGTGTCGTCAACTGGCCGATCAAGTGCCCTGGGCCGCCGAGCTGCTGGAGCAGCTGTACCTCAACCCAGAGGTGGAAGAGTGGCTGGATCGTCTGGAAAAGAGCTGATCCGCTCGCCAACAACTTCATTCGTCTCATTTGTTAAGGATTCGCTAGGGTGACTCCCGATCAGCTGTTGCAGAAGCGCTATTGGATCTTTGATCTCGATGGCACGCTGACCCTGCCGCTACATGACTTTACCGCGATGCGGGCAGAGCTCGGGATTCCCAATGGCGCAGGCATTCTGGAGCATATCGAGCAGCAACCGGAGCCGCTTCGAAGCGAATTGAATACGATTCTGGATCGCATCGAACTGGATGTGGCTCGGCGGTCCGAACCGATGCCGCTCGCTTGCGAACTGGTGCGCAGGCTGATTGAGCGGGGGTGTGAGCTGGCTATTTTGACCCGCAACCGGCGTGATTGCGTCGATATCGTGCTGCAGCGATTGGGGTTGCTGGGGTGTTTCGAGCCTGCGGCCATCATCGCCAGTGGATGTGCGACCCCCAAGCCATCTCCGGACGGTATCCACCGTCTGCTCGATGGCTGGCAATGCCGGCCTTCAGAAGCGGTGATGGTGGGGGACTTCCTCTATGACCTCGAGGCGGGCCGGGCCGCGGGTGTCGCAACCGTCCACTTTGCCGTCGATCGGCAGCAGCGATGGCCGGAGCTGACCGACCTGCTGCTGGAGGGGTTCGAGCCACTGCTCAGTCGATTACGCGACTGACAGAATAACCACTGCGCTGCAGCAGTGCCTGGACGCCGTTTTCACTGCCGAAGTGAGCCGCGCCGATAGCGATAAACAGTGACTGCTGAGGATGGGCGCGCAGCTCCTGTTCAACCCGCTGCGCCATTAATCGATTGCGATTGTCGATCAGTCCCCGCTCCAGCTTTTGCAGAATTTTATCGTCCAGCTGCCACTGGGTTTCGAACAGGCTGTTCAGTTGATCGGGGTCCCCGCTGCGGTAGGCGGCGTAGGTCTGCTGCATCCAGGAATTTTCTTTTGTCTGTTGCGCCAGAGAATCCAGGGTCGCTTCCAACATGGCGATCTGCTCGGCGAAACTGAGCTGCTCGAAGACACCGACCTGTTGCTGCGGGGTTTCCAGCGCCCCGGTCTTTTTACCGGCCTGCAGAGCCCGTTGGTAGAGGCGTTGGTCCATCGCCGGCTGTTGGCCGTAGTTGAGCTGGTCTTCGATCAGGGTCAGGGCCACGGTAAAAGCCCACAGCTTCAAGCGGTCAAACAGCGCCAGATTGAGATTCGGATTGATCCTGGCCAACTCCTGGTTGCTGCGCTGACGCAGTTTCGGCGGTAGTGAGCTGCTGAGGCTGCGGCCGGGCGGCAGCTGCAAAAGCTGTTGGGTGGTTTGCAGGGTAGGGGGATCGAGAGTCAGCTCACCATAGAAACGATCGGCTTGGTTGAACGCTTTCTCTACCGAAGCAGGCAGCTGGTTGAGCTCCGGGTGGCCGCTATGGATGGTGCCGAACAGGTAATGGCTGCGGCCATTATGTTCCAGCTGCCATAAAAACGGCTGTCCAGCCTGGGCGGAAACCCAGGGTAGGCACAGCAGTAACAGCAGGGCTAGCAACGCCAGTGATCGTTTGCTGACGAGGTAATGACTGAGTCGAGCAGGGTGTCTCGAAACGGATGAGGCTGAGTACATCTGCGGCTCCTTGCATGATGGATTGTAGGATCAACGATCGCGTTACGACGATACGGACTATTCTATCGACCGTCGTCCAGCCAGACAGTTTCAAGCTTAGAGCGTGTCGAAATCGAGTTCGGTGCTGTCGATCCACTCGATGAATTTATCCGCGGGTAGCGGCGGGCTGAACAGGAAGCCCTGTCCCATCGGGCAGCGGTGCTCCAGCAGGAAGTCGAGCTGCTCCTGGGTCTCTACCCCTTCTGCGATTACATTCAGGCCCAGGCCGCGGGCCATCAAGATGATCGCTTTGATTATGGCGGCATCTTCACGGTCGACCATCAGGTCACGGACAAAGCCGCGGTCGATCTTCAGGCTGGTCAGCGGGAAGCGTTTCAGGTACTGCAGGTTGGAGTAACCGGTACCGAAGTCGTCGATACTGATTTCTACCCCCAGCTGGCGCAGCTGAACCAGTTTCTCATTGGCACTGCTGCTGGCGTCGACCACCATACTTTCGGTTATCTCGAGCTCAAGCGCATCGGTAGATAGTTTGGTCCGTTCCAGGGTTTTGCGTACATCCTCCACCAGGTCAGCTTTGGCAAACTGTCGCGCCGACAGGTTTACCGAAACCCGCAGATGGGTAAAGCCCTGCTGGTGCCACTCCTGAGTCTGGCGGCAGGCTTCTTCTAGTACCCATTGCCCCAGGGGAACAATCAGCCCGGTTTCCTCTGCCACCGGAATAAAATCGGCCGGAGAGATCAGGCCCTGGGTGGGGTGGTGCCAGCGAATCAGTGCTTCCATTCCCAGCACGCGGCGACTGTGCAGCTCCAGTTTTGGCTGGTAATAGAGCGCAAACTGCTGCTTCTCGATCGCTTCACGGAGCTGATTTTCCAGCATCAGACGTGAAGAGGCGCGGTCCTGCAGCTTCTGGGTGAAGTAATGGAATGAGTTGCGGCCCTGCTCTTTGGCCTGGTACATCGCCATATCGGCATGGCGCAGCAGGGTTTCGGCATCTTCACCGTCGTCGGGGTAGAGGGCAATGCCGATGCTGGCGCCGACATGCAGCTGCTGGCCAACCAGCTCGATCGGTTCCTGAATCCGTTTCAGCATCCGCTCCACCAGAGCGGTGGCGCTATCGATATCGCTCAGCTCGGAGACGATAACGGTAAACTCATCACCACCGAGGCGGGTCACGGTGTCGTTCTCGCGGACTTCGCTGGACAGGCGGCCGGCAACGACTTTCAGCAGCTCGTCGCCGACGCTGTGGCCGAAGGAGTCATTCACGTGTTTGAAGCGGTCCAGATCGAGGAACAACAACGCTAATCGGCCCTGATGGCGTCGGGTCGACAGAATTTCATGCTTCAGGCGCTCTTGGAACAGAGTCCGGTTCGGTAACCCGGTAAGCGGATCGTAGTAAGCCATCCGCTCCAGCTCTTTTTCGGTCTGCTTGATGTTGCTGATATCCGAGAAAACGCCGATATAGCGGTGATGGGGGTCGTTGGGGTCGCCGATTCGGTTGATGGTGATCCAGGCCGGGTAGACTTCACCACTGGCTTTTCGGTTCCATAGCTCGCCGTTCCAGGCGCCGGTCTGGTTAATCCGCTGCCACATCGCTTGGTAGAAAGCTTTGTCATGGTAGCCGGAGCTGTACTTGGCCGGGGTTAGGCCGATCATTTCGTCGCGATCGTAACCGCTGATACGGCTGAAGGCTTCATTGACCTGGATGATGCGGGTATTGGCGTCGGTGATAATTACCGCGTCGCTGGTGTGGTCGATAACCAGTTGTGACAGCTGTAGCTGCTCTAGCAGTTGGCGATGTTCGGTGATGTCCTGAAACAGCGACAGGAGACGGGGGCCGTCCGGGGTCTGCAGGTTGGAGTGAAAACAGCGCCAGCTACGTTCTTCGCCGTGGTAATTACTGAGGGTGATCTCCTGGCCATCCTCATAATTCTCGCTTTTTAGCAGCCTTTCAACCGACTCCGGCAAGTGCTGATACTGGCCCTTGGCGTCGAGCACAGTGGCTGGTAACGAGGACATCTTGCGTAGCGACTGGTTAATGTGGCTGATATCGCCGTTTTTGGGATCGGAGATCGCCATCCCTAACGGCGAGTCCTCAAAAGCGGCAAAGAAGGTGGCCTGACTGAATCGTTCTCGTTTGCGCTGTCGGTTGCGTATCCCCAAAGTCGCCAATGCCAATAAAGTCAGTAGGACAGAGCCGCCGCGGATAAACCAGCGATACGGTGATTGCTTGACCCAGCCTCCCTGAGGCTGTGCCACCATCTGCCAGGAGCCGTAGGGCAATATCACCTGTTGTCGCACATCGGACGTTTCAAAAACCTGCGGGTCGCCAAAGAAAATATCACCGTGGGGGCCGAGGCTGTCCCGCCCACGGATAGCCAGTTCAATATCCGGTTGTCTATCGAGTAAGCCCGCCTGTTGATAGAGTTTCTCGGTATGGATTACCGAAGAGACGATGCCCCAGAACTTGGGGTGATTCTGATTATCGCGGTAGAAAACCGGTAAGCGGACGATCAGGCCTATGCCGCCCTGTACCAGCTGTACCGGGCCGGCGATCACCATGGTATTCAAATCACGGGCCTTCAGGGCAGCATCCCGCTGGTCTGCCACCTTGTTATAGTCCAACCCCAAAGCTGCCTGGTTACCTTCTAACGGGTAAACATAGCGGATTACCAAATCCGGGGCGGCGGCGATATTTCGCAATGCATTCCGGTTTAAAAGCAGTTTGTCGGCCAGACTGTTGAACTGCTGTTCGCTGAACTCCGGGTTGGTGGAGATTGCCGCCGACATGCCGTTCAGCAGATGGAGATTAGAGTATAGGGTGCCTTCCAGTCGGGCTCGGACCAGGCTGAGTTTTTCGACAACCTCGACACGCTGCTCGTTCAAGTGACGGGTCGCGAACAGGTTTTCCAGAATGAGGTCCAGCAGTATTACGGCTGAGACAAGAACTAATATTTGGGTCAAGCGCATCTATGCAGCACACCTTTCGCTACCATCCCGGTATCATAGGTAAAATCGGCCCTAAGCGCATGAAATGATAAAGACTAAGAGACGACAGCTTGATTTGGGTCTAAGGTAGCCCCGATCTTTTTTGAAACTGCCTATCTATCAGCAAGTTTAAGGAGCATTTATGGATCTTTTACCCGATCTTTGTGATCAATACCCGGAGCTGGTCAAGGTAGTCGAACCGATGTTCGGCAATTTTGGAGGACGTGAAGTTTTCGGTGGTGAGATGGTTACCATCAAAGCCTACGAAGATAACTCGTTGGTACGTGAACAGGTGGCTCAACCCGGGCAGGGCAAAGTGCTGGTGGTTGATGGCGGTGGCTCGATGCGTCGTGCCATGCTCGGTGATATGTTGGCTGAAAAAGCCGCCGATAACGGCTGGGAAGGTATCGTGATCTACGGTTGTATTCGCGATGTGGACGCCATCGGCGAAACCGATCTGGGCGTAGCGGCGCTGGGAACTCACCCGATGAAGACCGAAAAGCGGGGGCTGGGAGACCTTAATGTCGAACTTTGCTTCGGTGGCGTGACCTTCCGCCCCGGCGAATACCTCTATGCTGATAATAATGGCGTGCTGGTTTCCGCCGAGCCGTTAGAGGTCAAGGACTAAAACCTAAGCAGTCGATTAATGGCCCTTGATAACCAAGGGCCATGTTTTTGTCGGGTAGGAATCCAGTTATGGCAAGTGTTAGCAAGGTGCTGATCGTAGAAGACAGCCTGACGATGGGGCGCGTGCTTAGTTATTTGGTGCGCCAGAAACTGGGATTTAATCCCGTTGTTAAGGCTTCACTGGAACAAACCCGGCAGTACCTGAATGAGGGTTATGACCCGGATCTTGTCGCGGCAGTTGTCGATCTGAATCTACCCGACGCCCCCAATGGCGAGGCGGTTGATGTCGTTATGGATAAGGGGCTGCCGGTGATTGTGTTATCGGGCCTAGTCGATCCAGAGACGCGCCGCACCTTGCTGGAAAAAGGGGTAGTTGATTACCTCAACAAGGAAGGACGCTACGCCTACGAATACGTAATCAAGTTGATCCGCCGCTTGGTCTATAATCCGGGCATCAAAACCCTGGTCGTTGATGACTCGAGGGTCAGCCGGGGCCTGATGGTCTCATTGCTGCGGCAGTACAACATCGATCCGATGGAAGCAGCCAATGGAGCCCAGGCGCTGGAATTGCTGCAACAGCAGCCGGATATCAAGCTGCTGATCACCGACTTCAATATGGAGCGCATGGACGGGTTTGAGCTGACGACCCGTATTCGTCAGCAGTACTCCCCTGAGCAGCTGGTGATTATCGGGGTGTCATCGGTTGAAGACGATGGCGCCTTGTCGGCGAAGTTCATCAAGAGCGGCGCCAACGACTTTCTCCAGAAACCATTTTCCCACGAAGAGTTTCACTGCCGCATCATGCAGAACCTGGAGCTGATGGAGATGATCCAACAGCTGAATCGGGCCGCTTCGACAGATGCATTGACCGGCCTATCGAACCGTCGCCATTTCTTCGAACAGGGCAGCAAACTCTTGAAGCAAGCGGATGCCGAGCAGCAGTCGGTGTGCGTGGCGCAGTTGGATCTGGATCACTTTAAGCAGATCAATGATAACTACGGCCATGAAGCCGGGGACCAGGTGCTGGTGGCTTTTGCGCAGTTACTCGAGCAGCATTTTCCAACCCAATTGTGCGGTCGAATGGGAGGAGAGGAGTTTGCGCTGGTATTGCCCGGTAGTGATGCTCAACAGGCAATCCAGCTACTTGAGCAATTTCAGTTGCGAATCAACGAACACACCTGGCGCTACCAGCAACAACCGCTTTCGGTGAGCTGCAGCATCGGCCTGTCGACCGATGCTGGTGATCTCGATGAACGATTGCGCTTGGCCGATCAGGCCTTGTATCGGGCTAAAGCGGAAGGGCGGAATCGGATCTGTTCAGGCAATTAGTCGTTTGCAGAACTCATCTTAGCCGGGTTGTAGAGCTTCCTGTCGCTCTGTTTCAGGTTGGTCGCGATCAGGGGGCTGAACTCCATGAGCGACAGAATATCCCGCTCCAGCTCAAGCCCTGGGGCAATTTCGATCAGCTCGATGCCCTTTTCGGTTAGTTGAAACACGCAGCGTTCGGTGATGTAGAGCACCTTTTGGCCGCGTTGAGCGGCATAACGGCCGTTGAAGGTCAGGTGGTCGATATCACTGACAAATTTCTTTACCAGCGATGGGGATGACTGCGGTGCTTTAAGGCCATCGGCGTCTATACCCAGCTTGGGGTCGCCGCTGCAGAATGTGCCCATGAAATAGACTTCCCGTGCATTCTGGCTGATGTTGATAAAGCCTCCGGCGCCGGCGATGCGGCTGCCAAAACGGCTGACATTGACGTCACCGTTGGCGTTAACCTGGGCCATTCCAAGGAATGCCTGGTCCAAGCCGCCGCCATCGTAGAAATCGAACTGCGCGGGTTGATCGATGACCGAGTCCGGATTGATCACCGCGCCAAAGCTCAAACCGCCGGCGGGTAGGCCGCCGATACCGCCCGGTTCAATCGTCATGGTTACGCTGTCCAGTTGGCCCTCTTCTTCGGCTACCGGTGCCAGGGTTTCCGGCATGCCGATCCCCAGATTGATTACCGAGCCGGCCTTGAGTTCTTGCAAGGCACGACGGCCGATCAGTTTGCGCAGGTCCAGATCCAGTTTGGGTAGCTCGATATTATCCCGCTGCTCGCCGGTGTAGCTGGGATTGTAGGGCTCGGCGAAGGTTTGCCAGTGATGATCGGGATCGGCCAAGACCACTTTGTCGACCAGGATGCCTGGAATACGAACCATGCTGGGGTGCAGTGGCTCCCCTTGCTGCTGTCGTTCGACCTGAACGATGACGACACCGCCGTTGTTTTTGACCGCCTGGGCAATGGCCAGGCTCTCGAGTGGCAATGCCTCGCGCTCCATGGTGATGTTGCCCTGAGGGTCGGCAGTGGTGCCGCGCAGCAGCGCTGCTGTGATCGGAAAACCCTTGTACAGGAGGTACTCGCGGCCATCGATCTCGGTCAGTTTGACCAGTTCCTCTTGGGTGCAGCTATTGAGGCGGCCGCCGTCATGGCGAGGATCGACAAAGGTGTTGAGACCGACGTGGGTCAGGCAGCCGGGTCGGCCGGCGGCAATATCGCGAAACAGCTGGCAGATTACCCCTTGAGGCAGGTTGTAGGCTTCAATCTTGTTGTCGAGTGCCAATTTTCCCAGGCCGGGCACGAGCCCCCAGTGACCGCCGATTACCCGTTTGACCATGCCTTCATGGGCCAGATGGCTGAGTCCGCGACTTTGGCCGTCTCCTTG
This sequence comes from Motiliproteus coralliicola, assembly GCF_003345655.1. Classification (GTDB taxonomy): domain Bacteria; phylum Pseudomonadota; class Gammaproteobacteria; order Pseudomonadales; family Balneatricaceae; genus Motiliproteus; species Motiliproteus coralliicola. Next base: position 894,728 of record NZ_QQOH01000001.1, on the reverse strand, counting down.
GCCGGCAGCGTATACCAGAGTCAGGTCTTTGGGGTGTCCCTGAGCGACGAAGCGCTGCTCCAATGCCGTGGCGAGCAACTCGGCGAAGCCGACACCGACAAAACCGGCGGTTGCCAAGGTGGCGTTGTCCGGAATCAGTGCGACGGCTTCGTCGGCACTGACAAATTTTGATGGTGTTGTTGCGGTCGAGGAATGCTGGTCGGGGCTCATGGGGAAATTCCTGTGTCGGGTCGCTCAGCGGAGGTGGAATGGCCTGCATCGGCGGCTTGGTCATTGTTGCCCTGTGGTGGCCGAGCGGCAACTGGCGACGTTTATTATTCTGGTAACAATATTAGTAACACTAGCAACCTTCACACCCGGTGGGCTAGAGGTTGCTGTGTTGGTGGGCTATCGGATCTCAGGCACTGATTTGGCAGGTTTCCGGGGTGCGCAGGTTGTCGAGCTTGGCAATGCCCAGCTTAAAGCGAGATAGGCCAAACCAGCGCAGATCGCCGGTATCGTCGACGATCATTAGTGAGGCGTTGCGTAGCTCGCGAACACGGTAGGTTTTACCTTGGGTAAGAATGTCTTCGAAACTGTCGTTGGTTTTGCATGTGGCGATCATCGTCAGATCCTTTTGTTGGAATTGTTGAGCTGCAGGTTACAGATCAACTAATACCAGAACCGTGCCAATAATCTTCAAGCACAATAAAACAATAGCCTACATGTATTATTTAAGGTTGAATCCAATTGTGTGTCTGACATTCTGGACAGTTTTTTGTAGAGCGGCTGTCTGAAATGTCAGACAGTTGGGCAGCGCAATGGCGATTTAAAGCTGATGCTTGCGCATCTTCTCGTAGAGGCTGGCCCGTGAGATTCCCAACTCTCGGGCGGCTTGAGAGCGATTGTTATCACAGTGCCGAAGCGCATGTCGGATCGCCTCGCGTTCGGCTCGCGCCATCTGTTGCTCCAGGGGGGGGGTGTCGGTGTTAGCGGAGGCGGAATCGTTGCTTTTCAACAGGGTCTGGCTACTGCCGGGTAAGAAGTTGCTGAGCAGTCTGGGTGACACCTCGCCTTGCTCTGCAAACAGCAATAGCCGCTCGATAACATTGCGTAGCTCGCGGATATTGCCAGGCCAGTGGTAGGCGGCTAGGGCTCGGTGTAGCCAGTTGTGAGGCTGCAATTCGGCAACGCCAAGCTGTTCGGCCAGGTGCTGACCGATAGCTTGTAACAGCGCCGGTATATCTTCGGGGCGCTCGCGTAGCGGGGGGAGTTCCAGAGGCAGTACATTGAGTCGGTAGTAGAGGTCAGGGCGAAAGGTTCCCTCGGCTACCAGTTGCTCCAGATTCCGGCTGGTGGCGGCGATCACGCGAACATCGACATCGATGACACGATTGCCGCCGAGCCGCTCGATCTGCCTTTCCTGTAGCGCCCGTAGCAGTTTGCTCTGGGCCATGGTGCTCATCTCGCCGATCTCGTCGAGAAACAGAGTCCCAGATTGGGCCTGTTCAAACTTGCCGATTCGTCCTTTGGGGTCGGCGCCGGTATAGGCCCCGGCTTCAGCGCCAAACAGTTCCGCTTCAATCAGGGATTCGGGCAGGGCGGCGGTGTTGATGCTGACAAAGGGAGCTTCGGCCCTGGCGGATGCGTGATGGATCGCCTGGGCGACCAGTTCCTTCCCGGTTCCAGTCTCACCCAGCAGCAAGACGGTACTGTCCAGCGGGGCGACTCGCAGAGCCTGCTGCCGCAGCGCCAGCATCGCCGGGCTGGAGCCGATCAGGTCGGCAAAGCTGTAACGGGTCTGGCTTGGTGGGTTGTCGCTTTGTACGTTGGGGAGTTGCAGGCGACTGTACTTGTCGACGACCGGCCGGAGCTGGGCCAGCTTATCGAAGAAGACCAGCCCCAGCGCACCGCTGATGTTGCCGTCCTGATCCCGTAACGGCAGCCGGGTAACCACCAGCCAATGTTGGCGAAAGCGCATCAGATCCAGTAGCTGCGGTTGGCCGGTATCGATCACCTGGCGCATCAGACTGTTGGGGATCAGGGCCTCGGCTTCAAGGCCGTAGGGATCGAAATCGTCGGCAAGCTCCAGTAATTGGCGATATTTATTGCTGATCCAACGAATCCGACAATCTTTATCGACCAGCAACGAACCTTCACAACTACTGTCGAGCAGTTGCAACAGGGCGAGACTGTGGGGCTCTTTCGGGTCCAGCAGCAGGCCAGGGTTCGATAGGTTGGAGCCGCTCATTGGTTAAGTCCATCTTCATGGTGGCGCCTTGGGGACGTGACCGAACAAGTCCGATGTCCCCGTTGCTTAAAGGTGTCGTTAATCTAGCGCTGTGATCGCCGCAACGGCAAGGGTTTTCGACTTTTGCAGCCATTTTCGCTATAACGTGCTGCCTGAGTTTCATCCTTATCCCATCAGCCTTGCTGATCGAGCCCCAAGAGATTTTCTATGACTGAGCCTGTCCGTTTAACTGCCTACAGCCATGGTGCCGGCTGTGGCTGCAAGATCGCGCCGAATGTGCTGGAAACCATTCTGGCTACCCAGTTGCAGCTCCCAGATGATGAACGTCTGTTGGTAGGGAATAGCTCCAAGGATGATGCGGCCGTTTATGCGCTGGATAACGGTCAGGCGGTTATCAGTACCACCGACTTCTTTATGCCGATCGTGGACGATCCGTTTGATTTTGGTCGGATTGCCGCAACCAATGCGATCTCGGATATCTACGCCATGGGAGGCACGCCCGCGATGGCCATCGCGATTCTGGGCTGGCCCATCAATCTGCTGGGGCCGGAGATCGCGGCCAAGGTGGTCGACGGCGGTCGCCAGGCCTGTGCTGAAGCGGGCATTTTGTTGGCAGGCGGACATAGCATCGACGCGCCAGAACCGATCTTCGGATTGGCGGTTACCGGCTTGGTCGACCAAGACAAGATCAAGCGAAACGATACCGCCAAGGCGGGAAGTCGTCTGTATCTGACCAAGCCGCTAGGGGTTGGCATCCTGTCGACGGCACAGAAGCAGGGAAAATTGGCGGATGAAGATGCGCCTATCGCGCGGGACTCCATGTGCCGGCTGAACCGGATCGGTGCGGATCTGGCCAAGATCGAAGGTGTCAGTGCGATGACCGATGTGACCGGCTTCGCTTTGCTGGGGCATCTGCTTGAAATGTGCGAGGGCAGTGGCTTGCGTGCTGAGCTCGAACTGGATCGGATTCCGCTGTTGCCGAAGGTTGCCGATTATCTCGAGCAGGGCTGTGTCCCGGGAGGAACCGGACGAAATTTTGCCAGCTACGGTCACAAGGTTGCACCGCTGAGTGAGCAGCAGAAGGCCATTCTGTGTGATCCGCAGACCAGTGGCGGACTGCTGGTGGCGGTCGATGAGGCCGATGAGGCTTTGGTCCAGCAGCTGTTGCGTGACAACGGCTTCAGCGCCGAGCCCATCGGTCAATTGCTGGAGCAGCAGTCGTCGCAACCGCTGGTTTCGCTGGTGGAACGCCCATGACTCAGCGGCCAGATACGGACGACTACGCGGCGATCTTATTGGCGGATAGTCCGTTGATCGATACCCGGGCGCCGATCGAGTACGCCAAGGGTGGGTTGCCCAACAGTATCAACCTGCCACTGATGTCCGATGAGGAGCGTGAAAAGGTCGGCACCTGCTACAAGCAGCAGGGGCAGCAAAAAGCGATCGAGTTAGGCCATCAGTTGGTCAGTGGTGAGCTGAAGCAGCAACGGGTCAAGGCTTGGACCGATTTTGCCCAACGCCATCCCGAGGGTTATATCTATTGCTTTCGCGGCGGTTTGCGTTCGAACACCTCTCGCCAGTGGATGCGGGATGTCGGGGTCGATTACCCGCTGATCAAGGGCGGCTATAAGGCGGTCCGTCGCTATCTGATCGATCTGATTGATCAGCAGGCGGCTGAACATCCCTGGCTGATACTCAGTGGTCGGACCGGCACCGGTAAGACCCGGGTGCTGGATCGGATTGAGGCCTGCATCGATCTGGAGGGTTTGGCCAATCACCGCGGCTCCAGTTTCGGTCGCCGGGTCAAGCCGCAGCCTACGCAGATCGATTTTGAGAACGCCTTGGGCGTGGCAATGCTGAAAAAGCTACAGCAGGACCAGGGGCCCTGGATGCTGGAGGATGAGAGTCGTTTGATCGGACGACTCTCGCTGCCGCTGAGCCTGCACGAAGCGATGGGGCAGGCACCGATCGTCGTGCTGGAAGAGCCGATGGCGTTGCGGATCGAGCAGGTTCGTGCCGATTATGTCGAGGATCTTTGCGCTGAGTACGTCAGCCATTACGGCGAGCAGGCAGGCTTTCAATCCTATGCGGATTACATGTTGCAAAGCTTACATCGGGTTCGCAAACGGTTGGGGTTGGAGCGTCACGAACAGATTCGGGCCTTGATGCAGCAGGCCTTGGATCAGCATCGGCAGCATCAGGATATCTCGCTGCATGATCAATGGATCGAAGCGATGTTGAGCCAATACTACGACCCGATGTACGACTATCAGCTATCCAAAAAGCAAGAGCGGGTACTGTTCCGCGGTAACCAACAGCAGGTCATCGATTGGTTTGCGGATTATCGGCGGCAGCACAGCTAATCATCCAGAATCTCTTCCCGGTGGTAGCAGCGCTGGATTGATGTCGGACAGTGGCTTGGGGAAAACAGCTTGGTGATAGCGGCTTAGCGCTCGCTATCACCGGTTTCGGGCTGGTAAGAGTCCGGCCAGAAGCGTTGTACCACCTCGCTGCTCTGTGACAGCGCATGGCAGCTGTTGATCAATCGTCCCGCCGCTGCCGGTCTGGAGCTGTTGCCTTCGCGTTTTCGTCTGGCGGTGCCGGTGGCTTGAAAAGCCGTGGTGGCGATCGGGCCGAGCAGTTCGGTCAGGTGGGTGCAGCCCTGGCTTCCGGCGAACAGCTCCTTCAGCATCCGATTCCAACCGGGCTTGATCTGCTTGCCTTCCAGCATCTTGAGCCGGGAGGCGATTGACGGACAGATGTTGAAGGGGGAGTCGTCGATCACCGCTTCGACACCATGGATGTTGAAATCCAGGTCCATTGTCAGCCGAATGCTCATGTTGTGGATCGGCTCGCCGGCCTTAATTTGTCCGCCGCGATCCTGATTGTCGATGTCATAGGTTTTGATATCGGTCATCCGGCCTTCGATATCGAACAACCCATCTTCCCGCTCAAAGCCATGGCATTCAACGTGGCGGGTATGAAGATGCTTGCGGGGTTGCGAGGGAGGTAATGGCATCGGCTGGGCTCACACTAAATCCTGGAGCGACCAGTTTAGCAGTCCATGCAGGATCTGACATCTGTCTAGATTCTGCAGCTCGTGCAACTTTGGTTACCACTGGTCGTGGTGAATCAGTGACTGCAGATCGGCGCGTGGCAGCCAGCCTGCTTTTTCCAGCTCCGGCTTTTCGTGAAAATCGCTGACGTAGCCGATGCACAGATAGGCGATCGGCATGATCTCGTCGGGAATGCCCAGGGCTTGGCGTACGGTATCGTGATGAATGATGCTGACCCAGCCGACTCCAAGGTTTTCCGCTCTTGCGGCTAGCCACAGGTTCTGCACGGCGCAGACTGCGCTGTAGAGATCCATCTCGGGATTGGCGGTCCGACCGATGACGGTGGGGCCGGTGCGTTGGCGATCACAGGTGATGCAGATCCCCAGTGGTGACTCCAGAATGCCTTCCAGCTTGAGTCCCCGGTAGGTCTCCCGACGTTCGGCGTCGAACATCTGCGCCGCTTCGGCATGGGCTACCTCAAAGCCGACCTTGATCTTTTCTCTGACGGCCAGGTCCTCCACCAGAATAAAGTCCCAGGGCTGCATGAATCCTACGCTGGGGGCGTGATGTGCGGCTTCCAGCACGCGCATCAATACATCCTGGGGGATCGGATCCGGCTTGAACTCACGGCGTACATCGCGGCGGTTGTGAAGCACCTTGTAGAAAGCATCGCGTTCGGATTCGGAGATTTGAATAGACTGCATGGCTGGATCACTTATCTCGGTTATGGGGTTTAGGGGTTTGTTGGGCGCCATCAAAGGGTAGTGATGGCGCCGTTTACACTGGTATCGGTTGTCGTGCTCTGCAAGGTCGCTGGAAGCTCTGCCAGGGCTAGGTCGAGTCGTTGCCAGTCACCAGGATGGTTCGGCAGCCCAAAGCGGACCAGTTGTTCTGTCTCGAACAACCGCAGCAGGATGCCTCGCGTGGCAAAGTGTTGAAACAGCACGGTTGCATGGGGGCTGCTGAGGGTCTGGAATAGCTCGGTTCCTCGCAGGTTTCTGGCGTCGAAATACTGACCCAGTAACCGTTGTAACCGCTGGCTCTGTTGGCTGAGGTGCTGACGGGTCTTCTGTTGCCAACTCTCGTCCAGAAAGGCTTGGCGGCAGGCTTCCCGGGTCGGGCCGCTAAGAGGCCAGGGGCCAAGCTTCTCGGCCAGCGGCTTCAGCAGTGACTGGTCAGCAAAGACGAATCCGGCCCGGATGCCGGCCAGGCCGAAAAATTTACCGACCGATCGAAGCACGATCAGACCCGGCTGAGGGCAATGATCGAGCAGGCTGTTCTCGGGTTGGGGGTCGATAAAGGCCTCGTCGACGATAAGCCAGCCTCCCCGACGGGCCAGCGTCGCATGCCATTTCAGCAATTGCTGGGTGGAAAAACGTTCCCCGGTGGGATTGTTGGGATTGATCAATACCAATACATCGAGCCGATCGATCAACTGACTAATCTGGTCGGTGGCTAAAGGGGTTAGCTGATGGCCGGCTTGTTGCCAGTTGTAGCGATGCTCCTCGTAGCCGATAAGCGGAAAGCCGACCCGGCAGTGTGGACGTAGATAGGGGAGCGACTGGATCGCTGCTTGGCTGCCGGCTACCGGCAGCAGGGAGTCGCAGCCATAGTAGGTTGCCGCCGCTGTTTCGAGGCCGTCTTCCTGCTCGGGCAGGCGCTGCCAGCACGCCGTCGGTAGCGAAGGTACCTGCCAGCCTTGGGGGTTGATGCCGGTGGAGAGGTCTATCCATTGGGATTCCTCGATACCGAACTGCTTCGCCGCGCGCTTCAGGCGCCCACCGTGAGCTAGCATGGTTGGATGTCGAGCAGCAGGGCGCGGGCGTTAATCTGGCGCGCGGCGTCGTTGGATAAAAGCGTATGGATCGGGGCCATTCAAGCTCTCGCTTTATGGCTCACAGGGCAGGGCGACCGGTCAGAGGCTTGGGCCCTGATCGGTGTGTTATTCCTGGCTTCTCCACCCGAGTGAGCCGATTCATGGAAGTTACCAGCAGGCCGGTCTCCGGACTTATGACCCGACGCTCTTCGCGCCTGGGCGACATCCTTCCCGCCGGGATGACCAGCAGTGGTTACGTTGTCGCCGTTTAGATCAATTACCGTTGCGGGGGCAGTGTGGGAGTAGTTCAGCCAAGGCAGTCTACGATCTGATTCGTTGACGCTGGGCCGTCGCACCCACTTCCCGTTTCACTCGGTTGCAAATATCAGCAACCAGAGCACCTGAGGTAAAGTGCGCACACCTTATCGCCTTGGCTAGAGCATGGCAAGCGGTAGGAGCACGAGGAAACAAAAAACGGGGCCTAAGCCCCGTTTTAAATCAAGCAATTAGCATATATCAATATTAGATAGCTTTAGCTTGGTCGACTGCATTGCCGATGTAGTTTTGCGGCGTCAGATCACGAATTGCCTGCTTGGCTTCTTCCGGGAGCTCAAGCGGTTCGACGAAGTCAGCCAGGATCTCTTTGGTGATGGTCTGGCCGCGGGTCAGTGCCTTGAGCTTCTCATAGGGCTCGTCGATGCCGTAACGGCGCATAATGGTCTGAATCGGTTCCGCCAGGACTTCCCAGCTGTTCTCCAGATCTTCATCCAGACGCTCGGCGTTAACTTGCAGCTTGCTGATCCCTTTCAGGGTGGCCTGGTAAGCGATCAGGCTCTGGCCGAAACCAACACCAAGGTTGCGAAGCACAGTGGAGTCGGTCAGGTCACGCTGCCAGCGAGAGATCGGTAGCTTGCTCGCCAGGTGAGCCATGATGGCATTGGCGATACCGAGGTTGCCTTCGGAGTTCTCGAAGTCGATCGGGTTGACCTTATGGGGCATGGTGGAGGAGCCAACTTCGCCGGCGATGGTGCGCTGCTTGAAGTAACCCAGGGAGATGTAACCCCACACATCACGGTCAAAGTCGATCAGGATGGTGTTGAAGCGGGCGACGGCGTCGAACAGTTCGGCGATGTAGTCGTGGGGCTCGATCTGGGTGGTGTAAGGGTTCCAGGTCAGACCCAGGCTGGTAACAAACTGCTCGGCATTGGCCTGCCAGTCAACTTCGGGGTAAGCGGAAAGGTGCGCGTTGTAGTTACCCACGGCGCCGTTGATCTTGCCCAGCAGCTCAACCGCTTTGATCTGCTCTAACTGACGACGCAGGCGAGCAACCACGTTAGCCATCTCTTTGCCCAGGGTGCTGGGAGAGGCGGTTTGGCCGTGAGTGCGAGACAGCATCGGCTGATCGGCAAAGTCAACCGCCAGCTTGGCAATGGCATCAATCACTTGCTGCATCTGGGGTACGACTACTTCGTCGCGGGCGGCTCGTAGCATCAATGCATGGGACTGGTTGTTGATGTCTTCAGAGGTGCAGGCAAAGTGGACGAACTCGCTGACCGCTTCGAGTTCACTGTTGCCCTTAAAGCTTTCCTTGATGAAGTACTCAACCGCTTTCACATCGTGGTTGGTGGTTGCTTCAATCTCTTTGACCCGTAACGCGTCGGTTTCGTTGAAGTTTGCAACGATGCCGTCGAGTACAGCATTGGCTGCGTCTGAGAATGGCGGAACCTCAACAATTTGAGGGTGATTTGCCAGCTGTTGTAGCCAGCGGATCTCAACCTCAACGCGGAAGCGAATAAGGCCGAATTCGCTGACAAAAGGACGCAGGGCGGCGGTTTTGCTGCCGTAGCGGCCATCAACCGGTGAAAGGGCGGTAAGGGCTGAAAGCTCCATTGAGACACTCTCTTGCATTGATGAAAAAAATGGGTTGTGAATTATACATGATGGTCCTGCGCAAAGGCAGTCGCGCAGCTAAAGAAAGCTATGGAACTGATGCTCCGGACAAGCTTGGGCAGTAAACGATGGTTGGGTGTTATGGCTGGTTGCTTGGATTTGCAGGCAAAAAAAAGCCTTGCAGAGCAAGGCTAGTGTGGCTACCGGGAACTTCCTGTATCAGGAGTCGATTCTCGGCGCAGGCTCGTCGTCTTCATCCGGACGGATGTTGATGGCGTGGGTGCCTTTGGGCCCCGGTGTGGTTTCAAAACAGACCGGTTGTCCGGCCTTCAGTGTCTTGTAACCATCCATCTGGATTGCGCTGTAATGCGCAAACAGGTCTTCCTCGCATGAGTCCGAAAGGATGAATCCATAGCCTTTGGCGTTGTTGAACCATTTTACTTTCCCTGAGTACATAGACTTCCTCCCTTGTACAACAAGAACAGTGAATAATCTTTTTCGAACTACTGACTCGGCTTTTCGAAATACTGACCAACCTTTTTGGAATGCCCTGGCGTTCACTCAAAAAAGGATAGACACACAATCAAGGTAGAGCATTTATTAGCAAAAAAAAATAGGAAAAAGGCCTAAAACGTCTGTTTTAATTCTAGCGCAATCCCGCCATTTCTGGGGGCTTGTGTTCCAAATAGGTTCTTTGCTGCAACTGCGCTGCTTTGTCGAGACTGTTTTAGGTATCATATTGATCAGATACCCATTTCAGGTTGCCAAGATGTTTGAGATTTTTGACGATCACGGCGCGGTGCCGGTGGTCTGTAGCCAGGACGAGTTCGAGCAGGAAGGCGGAGTTGCCACTCAGTCCGCCAAACCAGCGCTGAAGCCGCCCTCAATGTATAAGGTAATTTTGCTGAACGATGACTATACCCCGATGGACTTCGTGGTTGATGTGTTGAAGATCTTCTTTAGCATGGATCAGGAGAAGGCCACCCAGGTGATGCTGGCGGTCCATACGCAGGGCAAGGCGGTTTGCGGAGTCTATACTCGAGATGTTGCGGAGACGAAAGCCGCGCAGGTAAACCAATTCGCAAGAGAGAATCAACATCCCTTGTTGTGTGAAGTCGACAAGGCATGATCAGAGGTCAAGAGCGTGCTGAATAAAGAGCTAGAACTGACGTTGAGTCTGGCCTTCCAAGAGGCTCGTGATAAACGTCATGAATTTATGACGGTGGAGCACCTGCTGCTGGCGCTGTTGCGCAACCACTCCGCATTAGAGGTGCTGCAAGCGTGCAGTGTTGATATCGATAAGCTGCGCAGTAGCTTGAGCGCCTTTGTTGAATCCACCACACCGTTGATACCGGTTGAAGACGATGAGCGTGAAACCCAACCCACGCTTGGCTTTCAGCGGGTGCTTCAGCGTGCAGTGTTCCATGTGCAGTCGTCCGGCAAGTCTGAAGTGACCGGGGCAAATGTGCTGGTTGCCATCTTCAGTGAACAAGAGAGCCAGGCTGTCTATAGCCTGAATCAACAGGGGGTGGAGCGGATCGATGTGATCAATTTCATCTCCCATGGTATTCCCAAGGTTCTTGATAGCGACCATCAGCTCGAAGAGGCTGAGCAGGGTGTCGAGGAAGCTGAGGGTAAAGGGGAGAGTAGCCCGCTCAGCCAGTTTGCCGTCAACCTCAACCAGCAGGCCGCCAATGGTAAGATCGACCCGCTGGTGGGTCGGCAGCAGGAGGTGGAGCGCGTTATCCAGATCCTGTCCCGGCGCCGCAAAAATAACCCACTGCTAGTGGGTGAGGCTGGCGTCGGTAAGACCGCTATCGCCGAGGGGTTGGCGAAAATGATCGTCGAGGATGAGGTTCCCGAGGTGATCGCCACCAGTGTGGTCTATTCGCTGGATATGGGAGCGCTGCTGGCTGGTACTAAATACCGGGGCGATTTTGAGAAGCGCTTGAAAGGGCTGCTGGCCGAGGTCAGCAACAAGCCCGGTAGCATCCTGTTTATCGATGAGATTCATACCATTATCGGTGCCGGTGCGGCGTCTGGCGGTGCTATGGATGCCTCCAATCTGTTGAAGCCGCTGCTCAGCTCCGGTGAGTTGCGCTGTATCGGTTCGACCACCTTCCAGGAGTTCCGTGGCATCTTCGAAAAAGATCGCGCCCTGGCTCGTCGGTTCCAGAAGATCGATGTGCTGGAGCCTTCAGTCGACGAAACCTTCCAGATTCTGCAGGGGCTGCAGTCCCGCTTCGAAGAGCATCACCGGCTCAGTTACACCAACGAAGCGTTGCGCGCCGCCTCGGAGTTGGCCGATCGCTATATCAACGACAAGCATATGCCTGACAAGGCGATCGATGTGGTCGATGAGGCGGGGGCTTACCAGCAACTCAAGAGTGAAGATGAGCGTAAGTCGCTGATCGATGTGGCCGAGATAGAGGCGATCGTGGCCAAAATTGCTCGGATTCCGCCCAAGAGTGTGTCGGCTTCGGATAAGGAAGCGCTGTCCAAGCTCGAAGATAATCTCAAGATGGTGGTGTTCGGTCAGGACGGCGCGATCGAGACGCTATCGGCGGCGATCAAGCTGTCGCGGGCCGGTCTGAAAGAGCAGCAGAAGCCAGTCGGTTCCTTCCTGTTCGCCGGGCCTACCGGAGTCGGCAAGACCGAGGTGACTTCTCAGTTGGCCAAGATTCTCGGCATCGAGCTGGTCCGCTTTGATATGTCCGAATATATGGAGCGGCATACCGTGTCGCGCCTGATCGGTGCGCCTCCGGGTTATGTTGGCTACGACCAGGGTGGTCTGCTGACCGAGGCGGTTACCAAGACCCCGCACTGTGTATTGCTGCTCGATGAGATTGAGAAGGCGCATCCGGATGTCTTTAACCTGCTACTGCAGGTGATGGATAACGGTACCTTGACCGACAACAACGGCCGTAAGGCCGACTTCCGCAACGTGATTTTGGTGATGACCACCAACGCGGGTGCTGAGGCGGTCAGTCGTCGTTCGATGGGCTTCACTCATCAGGACCACAGCACCGACGCCATGGAGGCGATCCGCAAGTTGTTCACACCCGAGTTCCGTAACCGTCTGGATGCGATCGTGCAGTTCGGTTCGCTGGATTCCGAAGTGATTAAAGGCGTGGTCGACAAATTCCTGATCCAGTTGCAGGCGCAGTTGGATGATAAGAAGGTTCACCTGATCGTCGATGAGGCGGCGCGAGGCTGGTTGGCCGAGCAGGGCTACGACGAGAAGATGGGTGCTCGCCCGATGGCGCGACTGATACAGGAAGAGATCAAGAAGCCGTTGGCTGAGCAGGTGCTGTTCGGTGAGTTGACCGAAGGGGGAGAGGTGCGTGTGTCTGTTGAAGCGGAAAAACTGAGCTTCAGCTACGAGGCGGCAAAGTCTACCGCCCCGTCAACTGTCTAACGCTTAACGGGCGCGGTAAACGATGCGCCCTTTAGACAGATCGTAAGGCGTCAGTTCTACTTTAACCTTATCGCCCGTCAGGATGCGGATGTAGTGCTTACGCATCTTGCCGGAGATATGGGCAGTAACAACATGACCATTTTCGAGCTCTACACGGAACATTGTGTTCGGTAGGGTGTCGATAATGGTGCCTTCCATTTCAATACTTTCTTCTTTGGCCATTACAGGGCTTACCTCTGGTACCTTTCTCGGATAGCTGGAGGAGCGGTTGATCGGCTCCCTGGTGCACTAAGGCGCGGTATTCTGCCGTATTTCCCAGCTTGAATCAAAAGTTTTCGGTCGACTTTGGTCGCTTTGCAGGCAGTTTTCTCAGGCGTTTAAGCCAATGAGCTGCGGGCTAGCTGAGCCCAGTGGCCGTCAATAAGGAGCTCGATGGGGCGATAGGCGATTTTGTAGTCCATTTTTCGACAGCCTCGTACCCAGTATCCCAGATAAAGGTAGGGGAGTTGTTGCTCGCGGGCGCGGCCGATCAGCGACAAAATCGCCAGTTTTCCCAGGCTTCGATCAGCGTAGTCGGGGTCAAAAAATGTGTAGATCGCCGAAAGTCCTTGCAGTAGTTGGTCGACCACGCAGATGGCGAGTAGCTGGCCATCCAGTCGGAACTCCATAAAGCGGCTGTCCTGCTGACCCTGTATCAAAAAGGCCCGGAACTGCTCGCGGCTGGGTGGGTACATATCACCGTCATCATGGCGCGCTTCGATGTAGCGCTCGTAGAGGTGGTAATATTCGTCCGTTTCTTCGGGATAGACAAAACTGATCGACAAGTCTTTGTTTCGATTAAGAATCCGGCGTTGGCTTTTGCTCAAGCGGAAAAGATCTACCGGTATCCGAACCGAAATACAGGCCGAGCAGGTGCTGCAGTCGGGGCGATAGATATGTTCGCCGCTACGTCGGAAGCCGAGGTCCGACAGGGTGCTGTAGGCCGACAGGTCGATTCGTGCCTTGGGGTCGACAAACACGGTGCGTGCCAAGCGATTGTCGAGGTAGCTGCAGCCGTGCTCGGGAGTGGCATAGAACTGCAGACTGTGCAGGTCGGTCGGCGGTTTTTTTCGGGTTGAGGTGGTCACGGCGGTTTGCGTTGGTCTCGTGGAAAACGATCAATTGTTGCGCCAGTGGTTCTCGGCGGCGCAATGTTGTTCCAATTGCCTGGCAAACTCTGAGCGGGGGATTAGGCAGGCGCCCAGCGACATCAGGTGCTCGGTTTCAACCTGGCAATCTATTAAAGCATAGCCCCAAACGCTCAGCTGTTCGACCAGGGTGGCAAACCCGACCTTGGATGCGTTGCTGACGCGGCTGAACATCGACTCACCGAAGAATACTCGCCCGATGGCGACTCCATAGAGACCGCCTACCAGCTCCCCCTGTTGCCAGACCTCAACCGAGTGGGCGATGCCAAGATGGTGGAGCTCTGCATAGGCCTGTTCCATCTCCGTCGTGATCCAGGTGCCTGGGTCGTCCATTCTGGGCGCTGCGCAGGCGGCGATGACCTGATCGAAGGCGCGGTCGAAGCTGACTTCAAACCGTTGCTGGCGCCGCAGTTTTTTTAGGCTGCGGGAGAGGTAGAGCTGGTCCGGGTACAACACGCATCGAGGATCGGGGCTCCACCAGAGTATGGGTTGCTGATCATCGAACCAGGGGAAGATTCCGTGGCGGTAAGCGAGTAGTAAGCGTTGAGGGCTGAGATCACCGCCGGCTGCCAGCAGCCCATCCGGATCGGCCAGCGCCTGATCCAGCGGCGGAAACCAGAGTTCATCATCAAGCCAGGGAATCTGAGACATGAAAGGGCTGAGGCGTGAGAAAAAAGAGAAGGGAGGCCTGGCCTCCCTTTGCAACTGCTAGATCGACTTACTTATCGAGGTTGTCGAGGAAGCGCTCTGCATCCAGTGCCGCCATGCAGCCGAAACCGGCCGAGGTTACCGCCTGGCGGTAAACCTGATCGGCGACATCGCCGGCGGCGTATACGCCGGGTATGCTGGTCTGGGTGGCGTTGCCGCTCAAGCCGCTCTGGATCTGCAGGTAGCCGTTGTTCATCTCGAGCTGGCCGGCAAAGATATCAGTATTGGGCTTGTGACCGATGGCGATAAAGCAGCCCATCGCTTCGACAACTTTGGTGTCGCCGGTGTTGACGTCCTTGATGCGTACGCCGGTAACGCCCATGTCGTCACCGACGATCTCATCGACGGTGTGATTCCACTCCACCTTGATGTTGCCTTTTTCAACCTTCTCCATCAGATGGTCCTGCAGGATCTTCTCGGCCCGCAGGCTGTCGCGACGGTGGATCAGGGTGACCTCGGAGGCGATATTGGACAGGTACATCGCTTCTTCGACAGCGGTGTTGCCGCCGCCGACCACGACCACCTTCTGATTGCGGTAGAAGAACCCATCGCAGGTTGCGCAAGCGCTGACGCCTTTGCCTTGGAAGGCTTCTTCAGAATCGAGCCCCAGGTACATGGCGGACGCGCCGGTCGCGATGATCAGGGCGTCACAGGTATAGGTGCCGCTGTCGCCGGTCAGCGTAAAGGGACGCTCGGTCAGCTTTACGGTATGGATATGGTCGAACTGGATTTCGGTTTCGAATCGCTCGGCGTGCTGTTGCATGCGTTGCATCAGCTCAGGCCCCTGAACGCCTTCATGATCACCCGGCCAGTTGTCCACGTCGGTGGTGGTGGTCAGCTGTCCGCCTGCCTGCATACCGGTGATCAGCAGCGGCTTCAGGTTAGCGCGGGCTGCATAGACGGCGGCGGTGTAACCGGCCGGGCCTGAGCCCAAAATGATCAGGCGAGAGTGTCTGGTTTCGCTCATACAAAAATCTCTTTTAAGGGGCGGTTCATCAATGGGACCTAATCTTAATCCATCTGTTTTTAAATTTGGAACCGCCAGTTGCCTGTGAGGGTTAGAAGATTTTTCGTTGAGCTTATTACTTTGCTGTCGATCTGGAGGCTCAAGTCGTCTGAAAAATGTGGTATTTTGGCCGGTTTGTAACACTAGGAACACGGTAGCGGTATGACCGATCGTCAGGCATTCAGCGAGTTTATCTCTCGGATCACCAAGGAAGGTGGCCTGATTCTATTTCTTGTGCTGTGCAGTTTTCTGCTGTTGGCACTGTTCAGTTTCGATGCTCGCGATCCGGGTTGGTCGCATCTGGGCTACACCGGTTCGGTGCAAAATGCCGCCGGTAGCAGTGGCGCTTGGCTGGCTGACTTCTTCTATTCCATGTTCGGATATATGGCGCCGGTACTGCCGTTGATGCTGGTCTATCGGGCCTGGCGGTTTCTACGCCGCCCGCAGGAACGTTGGCTGACGGCACTACCTTACATGCTGCTGCGAGCTGTCGGCGCCGTGTTGCTGATCGGTTCCGGCTCAGCCTTGGCTGCGATCCATTTCGATAACCGCTGGTTGAACTTGCCGTTTGAGGCTGGAGGGCTTGTCGGTCTCGAGCTGGCCGAAGCGGCTCTGTTAAGCCTGGGCGTCCTAGGGGGAACGCTGATTCTACTCGGCGTACTGCTGCTGGGCGTTACCTTGTTCACCGACCTTTCATGGCTGCGGCTGACTGAGCAGTTGGGTAGTTATCTGCTGGGTGGTTGGCAGCGTCTGCTGGGGTTGGCCAGCGCCGGAACGGGAACGCTCCAACATGCCGTTGATCGTGCTCGAGAAGAGTCAGAGCAGCCGGCAGAGCAAGCACCAGCATTCGAAGGCGGTCGCAAAAACGTTAAAACCGGCACCCATCACGGGGTCGAGGTTGACGATCTGCCGCCATTCTCGATCGATCCGGTAGATGCGGGGCGCAATGAACCCGATGAGCAGGCGGTTATGGCTGCTTTGGAGGCAGGTGTTCAACGCCCGGCTGATAAGCGCTCGACAGCGTCGTCGACCGTGGCAGCACCCGCTCAGGACCACAAGTCGCTGAAGATAGTGCCGCTATCGGAAACCGTCGAGGCGATCGATGAATCTGATACCGAGGCTGGCAAAACCATCGCACCAGCGCGCAAACAGCAGCAGCTCAAACAGATGCCGAAGGTCGATCTGCTAGACCCGCCGGAAACCAAAAGTGCTCAGGGCTATACCCCCGAACAGCTGGAGACGATGTCGCGGCTATTGGAAGTGAAGCTGAAGGACTTCGGCGTTGTTGCTGAAGTGACGGAGGTGAATCCGGGCCCGGTTATCACGCGGTTTGAGATCCAGCTGGCACCAGGAACCAAGGTCAGCAAGGTAACCAACCTGGCTAAAGATCTGGCCCGCTCGATGGCGGTGATGAGCGTGCGAGTGGTCGAGGTAATTGCCGGTAAGTCGGTGATCGGTATCGAGATACCTAACGAAAACCGAGAAATGGTGCGGCTACGTGAAGTGCTGGGCGCCAATGTATACAGCAGCGCCGGATCCAAGCTGAGTCTCGGGTTGGGTAACGATATTGCCGGAAATCCGGTGGTGGTCAATCTGGCCAAAATGCCCCACCTGTTAGTGGCCGGTACCACCGGTTCGGGTAAGTCGGTGGGCGTTAATGCGATGCTGCTAAGCCTGTTGTTCAAGGCAACGCCGGACGAAGTGCGCTTGATGATGGTCGACCCTAAGATGCTGGAGTTGTCGATCTACGACGGTATCCCCCATCTGCTGACGCCGGTCATAACTGATATGAAAGAGGCTGCCACGGGGCTGCGCTGGTGTGTGGCCGAGATGGAGCGTCGATACAAGCTGATGGCCAAGATGGGGGTGCGAAATCTTGCCGGCTTCAACGATAAGATTCGCGCTGCCGAGGCGGCCGGTACGCCGCTGACCGATCCGCTGTGGAATCCGGTCGAGGAGGGCTTCGACGAGAGCGCCCCGGCACCGGCGTTACAGACGTTGCCCTATATCGTTGTGGTGATTGACGAGTTCGCCGACATGATGATGATCGTCGGTAAGAAGGTGGAGGAACTGATCGCACGGATCGCCCAGAAAGCCCGGGCGGCAGGGATTCACCTGATCCTGGCGACGCAGCGTCCGTCGGTGGATGTGATTACCGGCCTGATCAAGGCCAACGTGCCGACTCGGATTGCGTTCCAGGTCTCCTCGAAGATCGACTCCCGCACTATCTTGGATCAGGGCGGTGCCGAACACCTGCTGGGCAACGGCGATATGCTCTATCTGCCGGCAGGTAGCAGCATGCCGATCCGTGTCCATGGCGCTTTCGTCAGTGACGACGAGGTGCATCGTACCGTAGAGGCTTGGAAGAAGTGGGGGCCAGCCGATTTTGTCGAAGAGATCCTCATGGAGTCGGTCGATATGGACACCACCGGCGGTTCCGGTACCACCGGTTCGTTGTTTGAGGACGAGCAGGATCCGTTGTACGACGAGGCGGTGGCCCATGTGACCAAGAGCCGCCGTGCCTCGATCTCGGCGGTGCAGCGTAAATTGAAGATCGGCTACAACCGTGCCGCTCGTATGATCGAGGCGATGGAAGCGGCCGGGGTTGTCAGTGAGGCGGCCCATAACGGCAGCCGAGAAGTGTTGGCTCCCCCTCCGGTAGAGATGAATTGATGAATGGAATGATTCGGCTTTTTTTGACGGTTCTATTGAGTTTGAATGCGGGCTGGTTGCAGGCAGCAGATGCAGGGCAGAATCTGCATCGGTTGTTGGGCAAGATCGATAGCTTATCTGCTCGGTTTGAGCAGTTGGTGCTGGATGGGGGCGGAACCCGTTTGCAGCAAAGCCAGGGTGAGATGGTGCTGGCGCGACCGGGCAAGTTCCGCTGGCGCACCGACGAGCCTTTCCCGCAGCTACTGGTATCCGATGGTCAGACCCTGTGGATGTACGATGAGGATCTGGAACAGGTGACTCGCCAGGCGGTGGATCAGCAGTTGAGCAATACGCCTGCACTGCTGCTGAGCGGAGATCTGGCGACGCTGCAGGACTCGTTTCAGATTCAAGGTCCGGTGGAGGGTGACAGCGGAACCTTCCGACTGCTGCCCAACAGTGAGGATGCGCTCTTTACGGTGTTGCGGATGCAGTTTGTCAGCGGGGTGCCGATAGAGATGCAGCTCGAGGATAATCTGGGGCAGCAGACCAGCGTGCACTTCTATGATTTGACGCTCAATCCGACTCTGGAGTCGCAACAGTTTGAATTTCAGGTCCCCGATGGGGTTGACCTGATCGAGCAATAAGGACACTTCGCGCCCATGACCGCCGATCTGTTCGAAGAGCAGCAATCCGAAGGTTATCAGCCCCTCGCGGCGCGGATGCGTCCGCGTCAGCTAGATGATTATTTCGGCCAGTCCCATATTCTTGGGCCCGATAAAGCGCTACGCAGCGCCATCGAGCAGGGCACGCCCCATTCGATGATCCTTTGGGGGCCGCCCGGGGTAGGTAAGACCACTCTGGCCAAGTTGATTGCCGAGCTCACCGAGGCGCATTTTGAATCGATTTCGGCGGTCCTATCCGGTGTCAAAGAGATCCGGCTGGCGATCGAACAGGCGAAGTTGCAGCGGGCGCAGTCGGGGCGCAAGACGATCCTGTTCGTCGACGAGGTCCACCGTTTCAATAAGAGTCAGCAGGATGCTTTCCTGCCCTACGTCGAAGATGGCACGGTCATCTTTATCGGTGCGACCACCGAAAACCCCTCGTTTGAACTCAATAGCGCTCTGCTGTCACGGGCCCGGGTCTACCTGTTGCGCTCGTTGGAGCCGTCGGTGCTGGTGGAGATGGCGGAACAGGCGCTGTGCGACCCTCGGGGGCTGGGCGATAGTGGTCTGCAGATCGCACCGCAAATGATTGAGCGATTGGCGCAGGCCGCCGATGGTGACGGCCGTCGGGTGCTGAACCTGCTGGAGATCGCTGCCGATCTAGCAATCGATCGAGACGGCGTCAAGGTAGTCGATGAGGCGGTAATGGAAGAGGTGTTGCAGGCCTCGGGGCGTCGCTACGATAAGCAGGGTGATCTGTTTTACGATCAGATCTCGGCTTTCCATAAGTCGGTGCGTGGCTCGTCGCCCGATGGTGCTCTCTATTGGTATGCGCGGATGCTTGATGGTGGCTGTGACCCGCTTTATGTGGCGCGTCGACTGCTGGCGATCGCCTCGGAAGATATCGGTAATGCCGATCCGCGGGCGATGCAGGTTGCGCTGAATGCCTGGGATGCATTCACCAGGCTGGGGCCGGCAGAGGGTGAGCGGGCTATTGCTCAGGCTGCGGTATATTGTGCCTGCGCACCCAAGTCCAACGCGCTGTATCGGGCGTTTAATCAGGCGATGGCGGATGTAAAGGCGGACCCGTCCTACGAAGTGCCGGAGCATCTACGCAATGCACCGACCTCGCTGATGAAAGACCTGGGCTATGGTGCCGAATACCGATACGCCCATGATGAACCCAATGCTTACGCCGCCGGTGAGGTCTACCTGCCGGAGCCGATCCATCAGCGTCGCTACTATGAGCCGGAATCTCGGGGTTTGGAGCAGAAAATAGCCGACAAGCTGGATCATCTGCGTCAACTGGATCAAGCCAGCCAGCGTCGTCGCTACAAGGACGAACGGGACTAGCGCCGTGGCGACCCTGCAGGCGTCATGATGGCTTGGTTGGGTAATGGAATCGCATAATACGGAAGAGGGTGGATATGCTGCAGTTGTTGATGGTTGCCATGGGTGGGGCCTGCGGAGCGCTGGGGCGTTACTGGGTCAGCGGTTACGTGGTCAACAATATCGATCATCCGCTGCCATTGGGGACTCTGACCGTTAATGTGCTGGGATCCTTGCTGATGGGCGTCTGCTTTGTGTTGATTCTAGAGAAAGCCCAACTGCCACCGCCTTCCCGACAGCTGTTGATGGTCGGTTTCCTAGGAGCATTCACCACTTTTTCGACCTTTTCGCTGGAAACCCTGACGTTGATGGAGCAGGGCCATATCATGTCCGCAGCGATTTATATATTATTGAGCGTTTTCTGCTGCATCGCCGCACTGGCGGCCGGAATGTGGCTGACGCGACTGTTGTTTTGATGTAATTCAGTTTTAACCATTTGAGAAAAAAGGCCATCCTGACCGATGCTCGATCCCAAGCTTCTGCGAAACGACCTCGAAACGGTCGTCGAAAAACTCACCACCAAGGGTTATCAGTTTGATACGGCTCGATTCAACGAGCTGGAAAGTGCGCGTAAATCGCTGCAATCCTCCACCGAGCAACTGCAATCCGAGCGTAAAGCTCAGGCGGCTAAGATCGGTAAAGCGGCCAAAGCCGGTGAGGATATCGCACCGCTGAAAGCGGAAGGCGAGCGGATCAAACAGCAGCTTGAGTCCATTGCTGCCGAGTACAAACAGGTCCAGGAAAATCTGGATGCGCTGCTGATGGGGGTACCGAACATCCCGGATGCCTCGGTGCCGGCTGGCGACAGTGAAGACGACAACGTTGAAGTCCGCGTCTGGGGTGAGCCGACCCAATTCGACTTCGAGCCGCTGGATCATGTTGATCTGGGTGCCAAACAGGGCGGTCTGGATTTTGAAACTGCGGCAAAAATCACCGGTTCACGCTTTGCCGTGATGAGCGGTCGGATGGCCAAGCTGCACCGGGCACTGACCCAGTTTATGCTGGATGTCCAGACTCAGGAACATGGCTACGAAGAGGTCTACGTACCCTACCTGGTCAATGCGGACAGTCTGCGAGGTACCGGCCAGTTGCCTAAGTTTGAAGAGGATCTGTTCAAGGTTCCTGGCGATAACGACTTCTACCTGATCCCGACGGCCGAAGTGCCGGTCACCAATATTGCCCGCGATAGCATTCTGGAAGGGTCCGAGCTGCCCAAGCGATTCACCAGTCACACTCCCTGCTTCCGCAGCGAAGCGGGCAGCTATGGTCGTGATACCCGTGGCATGATCCGTCAGCACCAGTTCGAAAAGGTCGAGATGGTCCAGCTGGTTGAGCCCTCCAAATCGTTCGAGGCGCTGGAAGAGCTGACCGGTCATGCCGAGGCGATTCTGCAAAAGCTGAATCTTCCCTACCGTGTGGTCGTGCTCTGCGGTGGTGATCTGGGCTTTTCCGCCACCAAGACTTACGATCTGGAAGTCTGGCTGCCGGGTCAGCAGAAATATCGTGAGATCTCATCGTGCAGCAACATGGGTGATTTCCAGGCCCGCCGCATGCAGGCGCGCTGGCGTAATCCGGAAACCGGCAAGCCGGAGCTGCTGCACACCCTGAACGGTTCAGGCCTGGCGGTAGGGCGCACCCTGGTGGCGGTGCTGGAGAATTACCAGCGTGCCGACGGTTCCGTCGCTATTCCCGAAGCGCTGCAGCCCTATATGGGTGGTGCTACCGAGCTCTGATGACTTCCCTTTGCCCGGCTGGGTCCTCCGGCCGGGCGTCTGAAACCGACGGATTTCCTAGGACTTTTTCCTATTTTGGCGCTCGACCTTCGGCCTGGTTCATTCTGTTGGAACTCCGTGGTAGTCTCTTCTGACCTACAATAATTACGGTGTTATTGAAAACGGTTCAATAACAACCGGTTGTACCCTTGGCTCCAGGCCTTGAATGAGACGTGGAATGAGAAAACTGGCAGCCCTGCCTTTGTTGTTTGTACTGGCTATGCCGGTCAAGGCGGACTTCTATGAAGGCCTCGATGCCTTTGAGCGCGGAGATCATGCTACGGCATTGAAGCTGTGGCGCTCACTGGCTATCCAAGGTAATGCCAGCGCCCAGTACGATCTTGGGCTTGTCTTTCTATCCGGGCAGGGGTTGGAGAAAGACCCGGTCAAAGCCGCCTACTGGTTCCGTAAAGCTGCTAATCAGCGTTTGCCGCGAGCTCAGTCGATGCTCGGTACCCTGTACGAGCAGGGGCTGGGGATCGCTAAGAATTACATGATGGCGGCGTCTATGTACCACAAGGCAGCACAAGAAGGTGACCCCTTGGGTCAGTTCCGTCTCGGAATGCTCTATAAGGACGGCAAGGGCGTCGCTAAGGATATGTCTCAGGCGGTGCTCTGGCTAAGGCATGCGTCCGAGCGAGGCCTGGCTCCGGCGCAGCACAATCTGGGAATCATGTACTACCGTGGTCTCGGCGTGCCAAGGCGCTATAAAGAAGCCCTGAAGTGGCACAGCAAGGCGGCCGAGCAGGGTAACGTCGACTCCATTATCACGCTGGGGCTGATGCATTTTAAAGGTGAGGGGGTCGAGAAGAACTTCGTCGAGGCCTACAGCTGGTGGAATACGGCGGTTCAGGCGGGGGATCAGCAATCGATCAGTGCCCGTGAGGCTGTTGCCGCCATGCTGACCAAGGAGCAGCTGGCCGAAGCCAAGCGGATTTCCGAGCTGAAGCGTCAGCGTATCTTTCCCGATGCATCTACTGACTCACCGGGCTAAGTGAGCGGCAGTACTGCAAACCCCAGTCGTCTTTCGTCATCCCATTGCAAACTCAACAGTGGTTGTTATCGCGGACCGCTGTTACCTGATCGCACCTCTAAGAAGCGCTTAGTCACGCCGCAACCGATCCGACACTGCAATCGGTGACGGGAAGTTAAACACTACGATATAGGACGAGACCAGGAAGGTCAGAATAGCGGTTGCCTGGATCAGGTGTGAAGCCTCTTCGCCGATCAGTAGCGTGCTGGTGGCGAGGTAGGCGATCAGCAGTGAGAACTCGCTGGTCTGGCCCAGACGAAAGCCCACTTCCCAGCCCATCTGCGAACTTTCACTGATCCGTTGCAGCAGTACCTTGAAGACCAGTGGCTTAAAGGCCAGCACCAGAACAGCCAGGATCAAGGCCGGCACGATCACGTCGTCCAGCAAACCGAGATTGAAGCTGGCACCGATCGAGAAGAAGAACAGGATCAGGAAGAAGTCACGCAGGGGCTTCAGGCTCTCGGCGATATATTGCGAGATTGGACTGGTCGCCAGGCTGACCCCGGCAACAAAGGCACCAATCTCAGCCGATAATCCCATGGCGGCAGCGCCTTCGGCCACACCCAGGCACCAGCCGATAGCCACCAGGAAGATATATTCATGGAAGCGGTCAAAGCGCTGGATCAGGTTCAACAGAATGTATTTGACGAACAGGAATGCCGAGCCGATCAGCAGCGGGAATGCCAACAGGGTCTTCAGGTAGGTGGTTGGGCTGACATCGCCGGAACTGGTGCTGTAGAGAGCCAGCAGTACGATGATGGCGATCACGTCCTGCAGCAGCAGCAGGCCGACAACCAGTTCACCGGTGTGTTTGTGGTGCAGAACCGTCGTCGGTAGCAGCTTGATGCCGATAATGGTACTCGAGAACATCAGTGAAAGACCGATGATCAGGCACTCGGTCTCGGTATAACCAAAGGCTTTGCCCGTACCGTAGCCGATGGCGGCAAAGACCGCCGAGCTGAGCAGCGCCACCAGGGTGGCTTTCTTGAGCATGTGCAGCAGGTGGCTGGGTTGCATGTCCAGCCCGAGTAGGAACAGCAGGAAGATAATCCCGATTTCGGCGATATCCGACAGCAGGCTGGTGTCCGTGACCATCTCCATACCGTAGGGGCCGAACAGGGCGCCCAGTACGATATAGGCCACCAGCAGCGGCTGGCGGGTAAACAGGGCCAGAGAAGCGATGACGGCGGCCCCGGTGAAAATCAGGAAGAAAGAGAAAACCAGCGAGTGTTCCAAACCAAAAACTCCAGTAACGGCCTCTGACGGCTTTAGCAGCGGCCTGTAACGGTATTATGAAGAATGCCCCGTTTATGGCAACAATGCCTTGTTATCAAATGGTTAGTAAACAAGACCAAGATTATAAGCGGATCTGGCTCCAGCGTCGGCGCGACCATATAAAACTCAGTATGACTGAGGATAGCCCTCGATGAAGCAGCTGTACCAGCCAGATCGCGGTCAACCCTCCGCCTAAAACAGGGCCGACCAGCCAGGTCAGTGGCAGGAAAAAGCCCCACTGGCCCACCAGTGTTACCAGCATCACCGTGCGGTTGGCGCCGGCCCCAAGCATCGCCTGGGTAAACACAATGGCCATCACGTCGATACAGATGGCGACGCAGGTGATACGTAGCGGTATCAGTGCCTGGTCGATTAGTGGCTGCTCGGACAGGAACAGCCCCAGAATCTGCGCCGGTAAAAACCATAGCGGCAGGCTGAGTAGCAAGACGGTAACAGCGGCTACCTTGACCGTATCCCAGCCCCACTGGGTGGCGGAATCCTGGTCGTCTTTGCCCAGGTCATGGCTGACCAGGGTCGTGGCCGCCATGCCGAAACCGACCGCAGGTAGAATCAACAGCAGCGACAGATGGGTCAGCACATGGGCAATAGCCAGCTCCTGAGTGCCCAGTGTGGCGATGATGCCGAACAACACCGCGACGCTGCCGGCGAACACCAGTTGCTGCAGAGAGTTGGGAATGGATAGCCGCAGAAGGCTGGTCAATGTTTGCCGATCGGGTAATCGGGTCAGGAATCCGCGGCTTCTGGCCTGGCGCCAGGTCATCAGGATATAGACCAGACTGCCCAAATACAGCGAGAGTGTGGTGCCGAGTCCGGCTCCGGCTGCGCCAAGTTCCGGCAAGCCGAAGGCCCCGTAGATCAGGCCGTAGCTGATTACCACGTTGAAAAGATGCACCGCCACCAGCACCCGCAGGTAAGCCAGCGACTGATTGATGCCGTTCCAGTAGCCCCGGAACGACAGGTTAAAACCGACGGCCCAGGCCCCAAGGAGCCGGTAGTCCAGGTAGGGTACGGCAACCTGCATCAGCTCTTGGTCGTTACTGATCAAGGCAATAATGCGATCGGATTGGGATAGGCAGATCAGCATCAACGGCAGGCAGAAAAGCAGGGCGATCAGCAGGCCGCCGTTGAGTGGTTCCGCTTTTACGGCAAGTCGGCCCTGGCCGTGGCGCCGCGCCACCATCGCCTGTACCCCCGATGACAGCCCCATCACCAGCGCCATGACCAGGAAGCTGGCGTAGCCTCCGACGCCGACACCGGCTAACGCAGCGCCGCCCAGGGCGCCGACCAAAGCAGTGTCGACCAGATTCAGCAGGCTTTGCGACAGCATACCGCCGATAATCGGCAGGCCCAGTGTCAGAATCTGTCGGTAGCGGGGGTTAAGGAAGTTCAGAATCAAGACCTTGTGGCGTTGGGCTAAAAGGGCGCCATTCTATCAGATCCGGCTGCGCTGGGTGGGGTAAATGGGGCTAATGGGGGAGCTTGGGTTTAACGGCAGGGTGCAACAGTTTAGAAGCTGTCTAATATCTGACCAAAAAAGTAAGGTTCATTATTGGCAGACGATCGCATAGAATGGAACCAAGATTGTTATAGGTAGTTTTATCGATGCAGACATACGACATCACCATCACAGAAAGCGCTCAGGATTACCTCTCTGAACTGCTGGAAAAACAAAGTGTTGAGGGAATCGGTGTACGAATCTTCGTGACCCAGCCCGGTACTCCCTACGCCGAAACCTGTCTGGCCTATTGCCGGCCGGAAGAGGTGCAGGAAGAGGATGAGGTGATGGAACTTGAACCTTTCAAGGTCTATCTGGAACCCCACAGTATCCCCTATCTGGAAGAGTCCGTGGTCGATTACGCGTCCGACCGCATGGGAGGGCAGTTGACCATCAAAGCACCCAATGCCAAGGTGCCCAAGGTCAGCGAAGACAGCCCGATCGAAGATCAAATCAACTACGTACTGTTCAATGACATCAATCCGGGGCTGGCGTCCCACGGCGGCCAGGTGTCGCTGGTGGAGGTGATCAGCGAAGAGCAGGGTGAGATCGCGGTGCTTAAGTTCGGCGGTGGTTGTCAGGGTTGTAGCGCGGTCGATATGACCCTCAAGGATGGTGTTGAAGCCACGCTGGTAGAGAAGGTTCGTGGTCTGGTCGGCGTCAAAGATGTGACCGACCATTCGGTAACCGACAACGCTTACTATCAGTAACCTGTAGATGGCGCCGATTATGGTGCTGGCTACAGTATAAAAAAGGCTCCCGAGGGAGCCTTTTTTGGTTTTCCTTAGCGGCTTAGCTGCGGCGGGCCGGCAGGGCTTCGTGCAGTTTGGTGGCCATCTCTTTCAGCGATTTTTCGGTCGTATCCCAATCGATACAGGCATCGGTAACCGAGACGCCGTACTTGAGTTCGTTGAGGTCTTTCGGAATCGACTGGTTGCCCCATTCCAGGTTGCTCTCGATCATCAGGCCGACAATGGTCTGGTTGCCTTCCAGGATCTGGTTGGCCACGTTCTCCATGACCAGCGGCTGCAGTGCCGGATCTTTGTTGGAATTGGCGTGGCTGCAATCAACCATGATGTTGGTACTGACACCTGCCTTCTCAAGCGCTGCCTCGCATTGCTTGACGCTGACCGAGTCATAGTTGGTGATGTTATTGCCGCCGCGCAGGACTACGTGGCCATACTGGTTGCCACCGGTATTGATCACCGAGACCTGGCCGTCGCCGTTGATACCCAGGAAGCTGTGGGAGTGGGACACCGACTGCAATGCGTTGATCGCTACGGTGAGGCCGCCGTCGGTGCCGTTCTTGAAACCGACCGCACTGGACAGACCGGAAGCCATCTCGCGGTGAGTCTGGGATTCGGTGGTACGGGCGCCGATGGCTGACCAGCAGATCAGATCCTGCATGTACTGCGGTGAGATCGGGTCGAGTGCCTCGGTGGACAGCGGCAGGCCCATATCGGCAAGATCGATCAGCAGTTGACGGCCAATTTGCAGACCTTCCTCGATTTCGAACGAGTCGTTCATGTGAGGGTCGTTGATCAGGCCTTTCCAGCCGACGGTGGTGCGGGGTTTCTCAAAGTAGACCCGCATGACGATGTACAGGGTGTCTTTGAGTTCATCGGCCAGCTTCTTCAGCTTGCGGCCATAGTCCAGCGCGGCTTCAGGATCGTGGATCGAGCAGGGGCCGACAACCACAAACATGCGGTGGTCTTTCCCGTCGAGAATATTACGGATCACATCACGCCCTTCGAGTACGGAGCGGCAGGCGGCTTCGGTCAGAGGCACCTTTTTCTTCAGCTGCTCGGGGGTGATCAGGATGGATTGTGAGTTGACGTTTAGGTCATCAACGCGGACATCGGTCATTGCTCTTTCCTAACTCTGTTGCCGGGGTCTGTTCCATCACGCATGTAACGAGGAGGGCGTGATGGCAGCCGCGGCTTTATTTCTGGATCACAGTCACTGTGTTGGCAGGTTGTAACATATCTAGCTGCATTGCACCATCGGTCAAGGGGTTATGGTCATCGGCGCTGAGCTTTTACCGTCGATGACCGCTAAACCTGACCGGGTCAGGTCAGCAATTTGATTTCGGCCAGATGGCAGCTTTCCGGGAAATAGAGTGCGGCACGAATCGGCCGCTTCTCCATGGCTCGGAAGCAGTTGGCGTAATTCTGCAGCTGTTGCCGATAACGCTCTGATTCTTGCTGGATAAACTGGCTAAAGTCGAGCTCTGCCGGGCACGCGGCGGTCTTGTAATCGATAATCCAGCGCTCGCCCTGTTCGCCGATAAAGGTCCGGTCCACGACAAACTGCTGGGTTTTGAAGCCGTTGTAGTGGCTCAGCGGCAGTTCGCTGGCACTATCGGGGTGGCGATGATCCAGCAGCCAGCGACCGGTAGGGTCTTCCAGGGCCTGGCCCAACAGGCGTTCCACTCGAACCAGTGCCTGCTCCAGTTCGTCGCTACCCAGCCCCAGTTGTTGTAGCTGGATCCGCCACTGCTGCCGTTGGGTCGACAGTGTTTCCAGGCTGGGAAGCGGGGCTTCGGCCAGTTGCTTGAAGACCTGGTGTACCAGGGTTCCCGCCAATCGAGGGGCTTGCAACCAATCCGCCTCCGGCAGGTTGTCTCCTTCATCGAGTTCGCGGCGTGAAGGTGCGGGTAGCAGGTTCTCGTCAGCCGGCAGTGGCACCTGCCAATCCAGGTTTAGACGTTTTAGCTGGTGCAGGCTGCGATCCGGGGCGTGGGTTTTCAAATTATCCGGCGCCGGATAGCACTCAAACAGGTCTTTGACCTGCGGCCAGATCCCGGCCAGCAGAGAGTTCTTGGCGGGGCTCTTGAGAGTGCCTTTGCTGTCGGTAGTGAAACAGCTGCTCAGATGCAGCCGCTTGATGGCTCGGGTTGCGCCGACGTAAAGCAGGCGTACCGATTCCATCCGGTCGCGGGCCGAGGCTTCGCTACTGAGGTAGCGGTAGATCGGGTCTTCATCGTCGCTGTCGGCCGCCAGCGGTGCCATCAACAGCTCCAGCTCACCGTTGGCGTTGAGCCGCTCGTGCCACTGCAGCAGGGCTTTATCATCGGCACGTGGGGTTCGATGCAATCCGGCTAGAATGACATGGTCAAATTCCAACCCCTTGGACTTGTGGATCGTCATGATCTGCAGTCGCGGATCGGCATCGCTGGCGGGTTGTGCGTATAGCTTGCCCAGATCCCGTTCCAGCTGGCTCCAATCCGCGATCCTGCCGGCCCGCTCATGCTGGCCTATCAGATCCAGCGCCCGATCGATGTCGCGGCGTTGGGCGCTGTCCAAGCCCGCAGCACCGCCCAGGCGCAGCCAGCACAGCTCTATACTGTCGCGCAGGCTGCGGCGTTGGCGCTGTTGCCAGCCGTTGCCAAATACCGCGTAGAAACGCTGCAGCCGCGACAGACCGTCGCTGGAGAGGCGGCGGCTCTCAACCTGGATCGTGTCCTGCTGACCCAGTAGTTGCTCAAGCCGGGTCAGGATGGGGGTGCGCCGATGTTCCAGCCCTGCCAAGGCCAGAAGGTCGGCATTGTCGAGGCCGCACCAGGGTGCCCGCAGTAATGCTAGCCAAGCGATTCGATCGGCAGGGCTGGATAGAGCGCGGGCCAGCGACAGCAGGTCCTGAACCCACATCCGAGTGGCCAACGGATCAAGGTCGGTGGCCAGCCAGTTGAAACCGGCTCGCTGCAGCGCCGGCAGAATGGCGCGCAGGTGGGAGCGGTTGCGCACCAGTACGGCGATGCTGTCTTGGGGGCTCTCAGCGCGGGTGTTGCGGATCAGATCGACGATCAGGTCGGCTTCGGCTGTGGCGGCACTGTCGTTGTTGGGATAATCCACCAGGCCGTGGAGTTTGACCGCCTCGCCATCCAGTGGCGGATTGAAGCTGTCGGAATCGGAATAACTGACCGCGCCGCGGCAGATGTCATCCTCGGCCGGGAAAGCGCCGCGAAAGACCTGGTTAACCCAGCCAACTAGCTGCTGTTGGGAGCGGAAGTTGACGCTCAAATCGGCGCTTTGCAGCGATACCGACCCTATCCCTTCGCGGCGGGCATTCAGGAACAGGCCGACATTGGCGTTGCGGAAGCCGTAACAGGACTGCATGCCGTCGCCGACGATAAACAGGGTGCGACCGTCGCCACTCTGCCAGCCGTGGGTCAGTTTCTGCAGCAGCGCGATCTGAGGTGCGGCAGTATCCTGAAACTCATCCACCAGGATGTGACTGAGTCGGTAATCCAGCAGCAGCATCAGGTCGGTGGGCTGGTGTTCATCGCCCAAGGCGGTCAGGGCGCCGCGGGTCAACTCGCTGTAGTCGACCTGATTCTGTTCGCTGAAACAGAGCCAGAGTTCGGCCACCAGGCGGGGTAATACCTGGGTCAGGGCATCGAGGATGTGCCACTGGGTATCGGCGTAGTTTGAGACCGGCAACAGCAGCAGCCGTTGCAGGCGCTCCAGCAGCCCGGGGAGTTCAGACAGCTGGCCGATCATCTCCATCAATGCCTGTTTGCGCGCTTTGGCAAGGGCTTTTTCATCCTTGGTCGAGCCCGCCGGGAAACCGTTTTTTACGGTCACCTGTTTGCGCCACTGGCCCTGAGCGGTCAGCAGCAGTTCGGTTAACGCCTGCCACTGGGGAAGGTCCTCGTTGGCGGTTCCCGGCAGTTCGGTGATCCCCTGGCAACAAGCCAGCGGCGAATCATCGGTCAGGTTGCCGGCAGCGTAATCCAGCAATCCGGCCAGGTCTGACTCAAACAGGGTCAGTTGCTGGCGTAATGCTTGTAGTTCGTCCTGACGAAGCTGGCCCAGGGCCGATTCGAGCAGTTGGCGGGCCTGGCGCAGCTGTTCGCCGCTACCGATCAGTGGCAGCCACTGCTCGCGCTTGCCAAGCATCGACACCAGTAACGGTTCGATCCGGTCGAGGTTGTTGTCCAGATGCAATAACAGTCGACCGAGAGGCTCGGCGACCGGGTCGTCTTCCTCAAGGTGCATCAGCAGCCTTTCGACGGCCTGCTGGTAGAGTGTTTGTGCATCGGGACAGATGTCCGGTTGCAGGCCGAAGCCGGCTTGTAGCGGCAGGCGGCGTGTCAAACCGGCGCACAGCGCGTCGATGGTCAATATCTGCAGCCGTGCCGGATTTTGCAGCAGATGCCACTGCTGCTGTTGATCGTTGGCCAGCGCAGCTCTGGCCAGCTCCCAGGTATGGCGTTCATGGGGTGCCTGGGGCGGCTCGGTCTGTTCCGCTTTGCGCAGGGATTTCAGAATCCGGTCGCGCATCTCCGCCGCCGCTTTACGGGTAAAGGTGATACAGAGGATCTCTTCGGGGCGTTGCACCCGTGCCAGTAACACCAGTACCCGCTGGGTCAGCAGCTCGGTTTTACCCGAGCCGGCCGGGGCGCGAACGCAGAATGACTGGCCGGGATCGAGGGCCCGCTGGCGATTGGCGCTATCGAGCGGCTGCTTCATGATGCGCACTCCTGTTGTGGTTTCAGCGTCGGCATCTGCGCGTTTGGTGCGGCTGAGGCCTGTTGTTCGGCTTGTTCGTAATAGCGGTTCAAGGGTTCGAGCTTCGAGTAGCGGTAGGCGTTGGAATCTAGCGGATCGACCTGCGCATTGCCGGCCAAAAAGTCACTGGCGAGCTGTTCCAGTGTGTTGCGCCACTGCTCGGTCAGTTGCTGCCAGTCGGCGGCCGGAGGGTTGCGAAGTTTCGCCAGGATTCCAATGCCTTCGGCCGGTGAATCCGTCTGCGCATCGTGCAGCCCCACGAAGCCGACCTTCTTGGGGTGGATCTGACCAAACGCCAGTGCCGAGACGGAATGGCGGGTGGCGTACTGGTAGAGCGGCAGCTGGGGCTGTCTCGGCCGGTCGTTGAACCAGTCGGTGACGCCCGGTCGCCCGGTCTTGTAATCGATCAGCAGCAGGCTGCCATCGGTCAGGCGGTCGATCCGGTCGATCCGAAGTTTGAGTCGCAGACCCCGAATTTCCGCCTGGAGCGGTTTCTCCAGCGCCTCGATGCTGAATGCCGGGCGCTCCAGCTCGGCTGACAACCAGCGTTTGATCAACCCCTCGAGTCGCAGCTGTTCCAGCCGCCAGTAGTGATCGCCCATCCAGCGGCGGGCCTGCAGTCGAGGCAGTCGAAGTGCCTGCTGGATGGCATCGTGCAACCAGGTCTCGAGCTGCTCGGGCGGACACTGCGCCAGGGCTTGCTGGTCTTTGAAGTGACGCCAGAGTTGCTCCATCACCTCGTGGACAATATTGCCTCGCTGGGCGGCGTTAAGGCCCAGTTGGGGTTGATCCAGTGGTTGAGCGCCCAGGCGGTGAATGGCGAAGGCGCTGAAGGGGCAGAGCGACTGGTTCGCCAGCAGGGCGCTGCCGCCGCCAAGACCTTCAGCTTCCTGGGTGTCTACCGCGGGGGCCCATTGGGTGTCGATCTGCTCTAGTCTCGCCGTTTGCTGCAGGCTGGCTAGATCGGCCAGTTGCTGCTGGGGTTCAAATGGGCGGCTTTGGCTGATCGGCAGTTGATCGATGCTGACTATTGGGTAGTCACGAATCAGGCCGCTGGGGCGTAGCAGTTGATCGCCCTCTTTTTCCGGATGGCTGAGGACAACCTGATTGGCACTATGGGCAAACAGTTGGGTCAGTTGGCGGCAAAACTCCAGCTCGCGCTCGGCGCTGGCATGGGGCATGCCCAGCGCCTGCTGATAGGCGCTGGGAAGTAGCGGGTTGGGGCTGGGGCTTTCCGGCCAGCGCTCATCGCTGAGGCCGCAGATCCAAAGGTGGGTAAAGCGAAGGCCGGCGGCTTCCAGCGGCCCGAGTACCTGAACTGCCGAATCGCCGACCTGTGGTTGGAAGCTCAGCTGTTGTGTCTCGCTGCGTAACAGCCTGAGTCCCTGTCGAAGCGACATCGGTTCGAGTAGTGGGTCAAAGCGACCGAATCCCGCCAGCAGCTCGTACCATTGGCTGATCTGCTGGTACTCGATACTGCTGGGACGACGCGAACCGGGCCAGCCGAGTTGGCGCAGCTGTTGGATCGTCCAGCGTCCCCAGTCGTTAAGGCTGCGATAGGGTTGGCGGGTGAGTCGGCCCAGCTGCTGCAATAATTTGGTCAGTTCGCTGGAGCCGCTATCGGAGCCCTCTGGCTCTGAGTCGGCTGCCTCGGCCTGTCGCTGCTCGACCAGACTGAGCTGTTGAAGCAGTGACGGCAGGCTGTATTGGGCATGGCCCAGGCGACGAAGTTGCAGTTCCAGCGCTACCCGCAGCTCGATCTCAGTATCGGTGCCGGGCATAAACGGGCTATAGAGCAGGGTGCAGATCTCATCGAGCTCTAGCGGTCGACTAATGAACTCTAATAACAGCAGTCCGTTATCGATAATGGCCGCATCGCTGAGCGGAGTGCCGATAGAGATGTTGAATAACGGTGCCTGTTGCTCCTCATTGCTGAACAATCGCACCGGCTCCAGCACGTGACGCAACTGGCGCTCGTACTGGTCGCGAAAGTTGGCTAGCTGCGGATCGACAATGCCGATCAGTGCGCCGGGCTGAGTTTGGAGTATTTGCCGGGTCCATTGTGCTGCCAGAGCGATCTCGGTCTGATGGTCGTCGCAGGCGATGCGTTGGCAGTGGGCTTCATCAACGGGTTGCTGATGGTGATGCTGTTGCTCGAAGGCTTGTTGCAGCAGTTGTTGGTGTAGCGGGGTCAGCTCTTGGAACTGGACCAGCCAGGTGGCAGGCTCGGCTCGCAGCTCGGCGCTTTGGTAGGCCTGGATCAAGCGCTCGACCGCATCGATAAAGGTGATGGCGCCGAGGTCGTCCAGACGTTGGCGAAATTGCTGATGCCAGCGCTGCAGTGGAAAATCGTCCGGGATCAACCCTTGTAATAGTTCGGAATCGAGGGTTTGACACCACAGCTGCAGGGTCTTGATCGCCTGCTGTGCCTGGCGGGCAGCGCCTGTGGGTTGTAGCCACTGCTGACCCTGGTCGTCCTGTTCCAGAACCTGTTGCCACAGGTGCAGCTCCTGGCGGGCGTCGAGTACCAATACTCGGGCAAGGGGGCTGCCCTGATCCTGAAGTTGCTGCCACTGTTGTTGAATCCACCCCTCCAACGAATGGATCCGTGGGCTATGCCAGCTGCGAAGCCCTTGCGATCGCTGATGCTCGGCGTAACTGTGATGCAGGTGGCGGCTCAGCCGGCGATTGGGTGTCAGGACGCATTGTTGGGCAGTCAGTGCCGGAACCAGATCTTGGATCGGGAACAGAGGGGTCATGGTCGATGTCTTCAGGTGGATCAAAGCGTCGATGATAACAGCAACGCCTGTGTTTGAGGGGGTGGGAGGTATGGAACTTGGTCTGCGTCCTTGGGTCACACAGGATCGACCGCTACAGGAGTTATCGATCGCGATGGTGCGTACGGATTGCGGTTTAACCGGTGTGTGGCTGGCTGCTATAATCGCCAGCTTTATCTTGTGAGCAGTATTTCTTTATTCAGGTTTGTTAGGGGGTTGTTATGCGCTTTGGGTTGCTGGTCTTGGTTTTGCTTTCATCGTTGGGTCTGTCTGCTCCCTCACTGGCCGCGGGTGCTCATATCAGCGATAAAGTGACGGTGTTTATGCACCGGGGGCCAAGTAATCAGTATCGAATCAAAGCCAACGTGCCCAGCGGCACCATGCTGGATGTGCTGGAGCAGAACAAGGCAACCGGCTACAGCCACGTCCGACTAGCGTCAGGCACCGAGGGCTGGGTGCAGAGCAAGTATATCGACAACGGTGACAGCATCACCGTGCGTCTGCCGGCACTGGAAAAGGCGCTGGCCCGTTCGAGTCAGATTATTGAAGAGCAGAAAGAGACGATCGCTGCGCTTGAGACGGATCTGAACAGCTCCAATGAAAAGCAGGCCCGATCTACTGCCGACACCGCCCAGTTGCAGAACGAAGTTGATCGTCTGCAACGTGAGCTCGAGGCGATGGATGAAACCAACTTGATGGGCTGGTTCCTCCGTGGTGGTGCGCTGGCGCTCGGCGGCATCCTGATCGGTTTGATTGTGCCTCACTTGCCCAAGCGCCGTCGCCGTAAGGACGACTGGTTCTAATTCTGTTCATAGTCGATCCGTTCGGGCGGGGAGATCCGTTCCTTGGCTCATTAGCGAGTTGGAAGCGGTTAAAAGTGCTGAACTTTTTGGTCCAAGGTTGGTCTTAGCAAGCTGACCTTACCATCGATGATTGCTGTAACTTTTCGGTGATGGCGCCGTCTTATCAGGCAGTTCCAAATCGAAATCTTACCGACTGGGAGCCGTGCTGTTGAATCCGGTTAGTTTTTTCCCCCACTGGCGCTTAGCGGCGCTTCCTACCCTTGCCGTGTTGCTGCTTGCTGTGTTGTCGAGCTTTATGCTTCCGGCAGCTGCTCAGGCATCGGTCTTCGATAAGTTAATAGGCAATAACGACGGCCCGTTGGATGTCGAAGAGGCCTACCGTTTCAGTAGCCAGCCCGATGCAAATGGCGTCCAGCGCCTGTTCTGGCAGATCGAAGATGACTACTACCTGTACCGCGACAAGATCCGGGTAAAGCCGGTTGAGGGCATTGAGGTCGTTGAGATCCAATATCCGGACTCAAAAACCAAGCAGGACCCACTGTTCGGTGAGGTTCAGGTTTACTATCAGGGTGCTGAAGTCAGCGTACAGCTCCGCTCGACTCTCAATGGGGAGTTCAGTGGCCCGGTCGAAATCGAGTACCAAGGCTGTTGGGAAGGGGGGATCTGCTATCCGCCGGTTACCAAAACCCTCAATTTGAGTGGCATTCCAACCAAGGTTACACCGCTGGCGGCAGGCCTGGTTGGTTCACCTGCGGCCGAGGCCGGACTGGCCGAGAAGGAAGCTGCTACCGCGACATCTGCGTTCGCGACAACCGACGAAGGGTTGTCACTTACCGATCCGCGTCAATATGTGGAGCGATTGGCCGGCGGTAATCTTTGGTTGACCCTGGCGTTGTTTTTCGGAGCCGGCTTGGCGTTGTCGCTGACTCCCTGTGTTTTTCCAATGATCCCGATTCTGGCCGGTATTATTGCCGGTCACGGAAATGCCATCACTTCCGGTAAGGCGCTGCGTCTATCGCTGGTTTATGTGCTGTCGATGAGTCTGACCTACACCCTGGTAGGTGTGTTGGCAGGGCTGTTCGGCGCCAATCTTCAAGCCAGCTTCCAAAATCCCTGGATTATTGGGCTGTTCAGCGGCCTGTTCGTGGTTTTATCACTGGCGATGTTCGGCTTCTATGAGCTTCAGTTGCCGCAATCGTTGCAGAGTCGGTTGGATAACATCAGTCGGAGCCAGCAGGGCGGGCAGATGGCCGGCGTTGCGGTGATGGGGTTGTTGTCGGCGCTGATCGTCGGCCCGTGCGTTGCGGCACCGTTGGCCGGTGCGCTGGTCTATATTGGCCAGACCGGTGATCCGGTACTGGGTGGCCTGGCTCTGTTTACGATGAGCATTGGTATGGGAACTCCGCTGATCTTGCTGGGTTGCTCGGCCGGTAAGCTAATGCCGAGAGCGGGCGGCTGGATGGAGTCCGTGAAGCGTTTCTTTGGCGTCGGGTTGCTGTTGATGGCGATCTGGATGCTGGATCGTATCGTGGCGCCTCAGGTGACCATGGGGCTGCTGGCGGTTGTGTTAATTGGCTCGGCCGTGTTTCTGCGCACGCTGGACCGCCTGGAGCAGAACGCCGGCGCGGTATTGCGGTTGGGTAAATCGCTGGGGGTGATCCTGCTGATCTACGGCGCCATGCTGATGGTGGCGATCGGTACCGGACAAGGGACGCTGTTGCGGCCGCTGCAGGGGATCGCCGGTGGCAGTGCGGCGGCAATTCCGGAGGTGCGCTTTACCGAGATCACAACCCGGCAGCAGTTGCAGCCGTTGCTGGCGGAGGCGCGTCGTCAACAGGTGCCGGTGATGCTGGATTTCTATGCCGACTGGTGCGTGTCCTGCAAGGAGCTTGAGGTTTACACCTTTGCTGACGCCGAGGTGGTCGATAAGCTTAATCGCTTTGTCACGATCAAAATTGATCTGACAGCTCATGATGATGCGGCTAAGGCATTGTACAAGGAGTATCAGATTGTCGGGCCGCCGGCGCTGGTTTTCTATACCAAGGCGGGGCAGCGATTGGATGAAGCGATGTTGGTGGGAGTGCCGGATCCGAAAGACTTCTTACATCACCTGCAGTTGGTGGCAGATTCTTGAGCAGCCGTTTCTAATAAAAAAGCCGGGCTAAGCCCGGCTTTGTTTTGTGGGGTATAGGGCTCAGCGTAAGTAGTTCTTGCTGATGGTGCGGAAGCTGTCGGTTCCCGACTTTTGCATCCACTCAAATGCCACCATCTCGCGGCTGACAACCTGGATGCCCAGCTGGCGCATTCTTTCCAGTGCCAGTTGGTGATCGGATGCGCTGCGTGAGGAGATCAGATCACCAATCACAAACACGTCGTAGCCGGCCTGATGCAGACCAACCGCCGATTGGAAAACGCAGACATGGGCTTCCATGCCGCAGATGACAATCTGCTTACGCTGTTCGGCGGCGATGCGATCCAGGCAGGCCGGTTCGGCGGCGCAGGAGAAGTGCAGTTTGTCGACAACGCGATCGGAGGGGATCAGCTCATTGAGCTCAGCCACCGTATGGCCCAATCCTTGAGGGTATTGCTCGGATGCCAGTACCGGAACCTCTAGGATCTGTGCGACCTCCAGAAGCCAACGGGTTTTTTCGATCAGTTGCTGGGGCTCGACGACCGCCGGTACCAGCTTGTCCTGGATGTCGATTACCAGCAGTAAGGATTGTTGCGGTGATATCAGCATAGTTTGCTCCCTAAACCCAAATTAGATGCTCAGCCTTTGGAGTCCACCATCAGTGTGGCCTGGCCTTCGGCCACAACCTTGTCAGCCACGCTGCAGACGGTTTTCAGGATCACGCGACGGCGACGAGCGTTAATTTCCAAGATCGTTGCGGTGGTGGTGACGGTATCGCCGATCATGACCGGTGCCTTGAATTTAAGCTGCTGGTCAACATAGATGGCGCCCGGTCCCGGCATTTTGGTGCCCAGTACTGCGGAGATATAACCCGCGCTGAGCATGCCGTGAGCGATGCGCTGCTTGAACATGGTCGTGGCGGCATACTCAGCGTTAACGTGGACCGGGTTGTCATCGCCAGTCACTTCGGCGAAAGTGTTAACGTCGGCTTCGGTAACCGTCCGTTCAATTGAGGCTGACATCCCTTCGCTAAGGTCTTCGATGTAGTAACCGTG
Organism: Motiliproteus coralliicola; assembly: GCF_003345655.1. Lineage (GTDB taxonomy): Bacteria > Pseudomonadota > Gammaproteobacteria > Pseudomonadales > Balneatricaceae > Motiliproteus > Motiliproteus coralliicola. Next base: position 856,839 of record NZ_QQOH01000001.1, on the reverse strand, counting down.
TAGATCCGTCATGGCTTATTCCTGAATCGTTGTCAGTAAGAGGGTTAAAATTCTGTTACGCAAGGGTAGCCTAAGCGGTACCGATGTCCAAACGGTGCGGTATGTGATTTTTGTCAACTTTGGTCTTGGTTGTTCGGTAAGGCTTTTACCGTGCGTACCGGATCTACTTTAAGGATGTGGTTTTGAAACTGATCATCTTCGACTGGGACGGCACCTTGATCGATTCAGCCGACCGGATTATCAATTGCATGCAGCAGGCCTCAGCGGACTGTAATCTGCCGGTTCCCGGGCCGGAAGCGGTGCGAAATATTATCGGTCTGGGTTTGCCGGAGGTTTTTGAGCTGTTGTTCGGTGGTCTCGATAGTGAGCAGGAGCAGCAGATGCGCGAGCGCTACAAGCATTATTACCTCGATCAGGACGACACCCCGACCGAGCTGTTCCCGGGGGTGGTGGACGGGTTGCAGCGGTTGCGTGAACAGCAATACTGCCTGGCGGTCGCCACGGGTAAGAGTCGGATGGGGCTGGATCGTGTGTTTGAGGAGACGGGTCTGGGCAGCCTGTTTGATCACAGCCGTTGCGCCGATGAAACCCGTTCAAAACCCCATCCGCTGATGCTTGAAGAGTTGTTGCAGGAGAGTGGGGTGGATCGACACCGCGCATTGATGGTCGGAGACACCGAGTACGATCTGGAGATGGCCGCCAATGCTGGTGTGGCTTCGGTGGGGGTTTCCTACGGTGCCCACCACCCCGAACGGCTGCAGGCATTCCGGCCAAAGCTGGTGATTGATCATTTCAGCGAACTAGAAAGCTGGCTTGAGGGTCTATCAGGATAACGGCTTGATTAACGTCCTGCGTTAGCCAGTCAAGTGATTAGGTAATTGTTGTAAGGAAAAAACAGTGAGTGACAATCTTTGGGGCAGTGGCCCGGAAACCTCAGAACAACGGCAGGGAAAGCCATCGGTCGATCCGCAGGCTCAACGACAACCCGTAGTGTCCGCCGACAGTAAAGAGTGGCGTCTAATTGAAAAAATGGTCAGCAGCCTGTCGGTCGAGCAGCGGCGCTCAAGGCGCTGGGGAATCTTTTTCAAACTACTGACCTTCGGATACCTGTTTGTCGCGATGTACCTCGTCGTTGGCGACAACTTCAGCGACAAGGCGATCAGTAGTGAGCCCCATACGGCGCTTGTCGATATCCAGGGGGCTATTTCCGCAGACTCGGAAGCCAGTGCCGACACGATCGTTCATGGCTTACGGGCTGCTTTCAAGGATGAGAACACCGAGGCGGTGATCCTGCGAATCAACAGTCCTGGTGGTAGTCCGGTGCAGTCCGGGTATGTTTACGATGAGATCAAGCGCTTGCGGCAGCTTTATCCAACTACCAAGGTTTATGCTGTGATCAGCGATATCGGTGCGTCCGGTGCTTACTATATTGCCGCTGCGGCTGATGAGATCTACGCCGATAAGGCCAGTCTGGTCGGCTCGATCGGGGTGATCTCGTCGAGCTTCGGCTTTGTCGAGGTGTTGGAGAAGCTGGGGGTTGAGCGTCGAGTGATGACCGCCGGTGAGCACAAGGCATTCCTGGATCCATTTGCGCCGCTGAAGGCCACCGAGAGGCAGTTCTGGGAAGGGGTGTTGGACACCACTCATCAGCAGTTTATCGATCAGGTGAAAAAAGGGCGGGGGGATCGTCTCAAGGATGACGCCAAGCTCTTTAGTGGTCTGATCTGGACCGGTGAACAATCGTTGGAGCTTGGCTTGATCGATGGGTTGGGTTCAACCGGTTATGTCGCCCGAGAGGTGGTGGGCGTTGATAATATCGTTGATTTTACACCGTCCATGACGCCCTGGGAGAAGCTGGCCGACCGTTTTGGTGTCAGTGTCGCCCGGACTCTGTCGACCGAGCTTGGTCTGAAAACCCCGCCGCTGCAGTAGTCGGTGGTTATGCGCAGCGTCAGGGGACGTCAACACCCTGGCGTTGCAGCAGCTTGATCAGTCGGATTAACGGCAGTCCGATCAGGCTGTTTGGATCATCCCCCTCCAGTTTTTCGAACAGGCTTATACCCAGCCCCTCTGACTTGAAGCTGCCTGCGCATTGGTAAGGCTGCTCGGCTTGCAGGTAGCGTTCGATCTGGGCATCGTCGAGTGTCCGGAAATGGACTCGGAACGGTTCGCAAACGGTCTGTTGCTCGCCGGTGGCGCTATTGTGCAGGCAGAGTCCGGTCAGGAAGGTGATGCTTCGACCGCTGCTGTTTTTGAGCTGTTGGATGGCGTTCTGGTGATTCAGGGGTTTGCCGATGATTTGTCCATCAAGTACCGCGACTTGGTCCGAGCCGATAACCAGCGCTTGTTGATGGTGGCGGGCGACGGCGGCGGCTTTAGCTTGAGCCAGGCGGCAAACCAAGGCTTCGGCCGACTCGTTTTCTAGCGGTGTTTCGTCCACGTCTGGGGCTTCACAGACAAAAGGAAGCTGTAGTTTTTCCAATAGCTGTTGGCGAAAGATAGAGGTGGAGGCGAGTACCAGCTGGGTCATTTATACTGTTCCTGCGAAGAGGGTGGTTTGAGGGGCGCCAATAATACCCTTTTTTAGTCCATCTCTCTTTACACCGCGTCCCCGTATCCCTATTATGGCGCGCTTATGTCGAAGGCCCCATTACCGACCTCAATCGATACACGCCGAGCAGCCGAGCAGGGCCGCCTTATTGAAGGCACCGTGAAGCTGGAAAAACTGTCTCGTTTGGGGAGCTATCTGGTCGATAGCGAAGGCGAAGTTACCGTTGATCTGACCTTCGGAATGGATGAAGAACGCATCCGTTTCGTGAAGGGCACCGCGGTAGCAAGCGTCAAGATGACTTGCCAACGTTGTTTGGAGCCGGTGACGCTAGAGCTTGAAGCCGAGATGAACATGGGCATCGTCGCCGATGATGAAGCCGCCAAGCAGCTTCCTCGTTACTACGATCCCTATGTCGTCGACGGGCCCAAGCAGGATCTGCATCAGCTGATTGAAGAAGAGCTGATTCTGACCCTGCCACTGATCCCTCAGCATCAGGACTGCGTCGTCAAGACGGAGTACGGCCAAGCGCCGGAACCGTCTGAAGGCAACGACGAGGCGAACCCGTTTAACGTACTGGCCCAATTAAAGGCCAAAAAACACTAGTAGGAGCTGCTCAGCATGGCTGTTCAAAAGAGTAAAGTTACCCGTTCACGTCGTGGTCAGCGTCGTTCACATGATGCCCTGACTTCTGCGACCCTGTCTCAAGACAGCACCACCGGTGAAGTTCATCGTCGTCACCACGTAACCGACGATGGTTTCTACCGTGGTCGTCAGGTTGTTGCTAAAGACGCCGAATAAGCATTGGTCACTCGCTGCACCCTTGCAGTCGATGTGATGAGCGGGGACCTGGGTCCCCGCGTTGCTGTTCCTGCTGTTTCCAGCTTTGCTGAACAGAACCCCGATACCGAACTGCTATTGATCGGTGATCCGTCCCGGATCGAACCTCTTCTACCTGCACCCAAGCCAGCCCGCATTCGCGTTGTCGCGACCGATAGTGTCGTCGAGATGACCGATAAACCCTCATTTGCCCTGCGTAAACGCAAAGATTCGTCGATGTACCGTGCCGTCCAGTTGGTGGCTGAAGGCCAGGCTGATGCCTGTATCAGTGCCGGCAATACCGGCGCGCTGATGGCGATGGGGCACTATCTGCTGCATATGCATCCAGGCATTGATCGTCCGGCGATCGCTACCGCGATACCGACTCAAACCGGCCACTGCTATATGTTGGACTTAGGTGCCAATGTGGACTGCAGCGCGGAGCATCTATTTCAGTTCGCGCTGATGGGGTCGGCGTTGTCCGAAGCGGTGGATCAGCACGGGCAACCTAGGGTCGCGTTACTTAATGTGGGTGAGGAGGAGATCAAGGGTAGTGAACAGGTCAAGCTGGCGTCCCGGCTGATCCGCGAGCACTCATCGTTGAACTATATCGGCTATATCGAAGGTAATGATATCTACAGCGGTAAAGCCGATGTGGTGGTCTGCGATGGCTTTGTCGGCAATGTGGCGTTAAAAAGCAGCGAGGGGTTGGCTCGGTTTATTACCCGTGAGTTGTTGCAGTCATTCAATACCGGCTGGTATCAGCGCTTGGTCGGATTGTTGGCGCGTCCTTTGCTGGAGCGGCTCAAGCGGCAGCTGGACCCCTCCCGTCGCAACGGTGCATCGTTGCTGGGGCTTCAGGGGATCGTGGTGAAAAGTCATGGCTCGGCCAATCAGGAGTGCTTTGGTCATGCGATTGCTCAGGCTCGCGCAGAAGTGATTCGCGATGTGCCCGGGCTGATTAACGAAAAGCTCAGTCGAATGCTCTGATTTTCGTTCAATTGTATCGATTTACCCTGCGTTCAGACGTTTTTTCATGGCTCGATTCGGGTACTATGGGCGCTTGATTAAACGGCGAGACAGCCGTCAGTTCTAAGACACACAGAGGACAACATGAATCAAACCTTAGCTTTTGTCTTTCCAGGGCAGGGCTCACAGCATCTGGGCATGCTGGCCGAGCTGGCCGCTCAGAATCCGGTAGTGGAGCAGACCTTCGCTGAAGCTTCCGAAGCTCTCGGCTACGATCTGTGGCAGCTGACTCAGGATGGGCCGGAGGCCGATCTGAACAGTACCGATAAAACTCAGCCGGCTCTGCTGACTGCCGGTGTGGCGCTTTGGCGCGTTTGGCAGCAAAGTGGCGGCGAGCAGCCGGCTCAGTTGGCTGGCCACAGCCTGGGCGAATACACCGCACTGGTATGCGCTGGTGTAATGACTCTGGCCCAGGGCGTCAAGTTGGTCGAAAAGCGTGGTCAGCTGATGCAGGCTGCGGTTCCGGCCGGTGAAGGCGCCATGGCAGCTGTGCTGGGTCTTGAGAATGCGGCAATCGAACAGGCCTGTCAGGATGCTGCGCAAGGCGAAGTGGTTTCTGCGGTTAACTACAACTCGCCGGGGCAGGTGGTCATTGCGGGTCAAGCAAGCGCAGTCGCTCGTGCTGTCGAAGCCTGCAAGGCTGCGGGTGCCAAGCGCGCGGTAGAACTACCGGTTAGCGTGCCTTCCCACTGTGCGCTGATGAAGCCGGCTGCAGAACAGCTGGCGGTTGAGCTGGACAATATCGAACTCCAGAGCCCACAGATTCCGGTGGTGCAGAACGTCGATGCTAGGGTGGCGGGCAGTGTTGAGCAGATTAAACAGAATCTGGTGGCTCAGCTCCACAGCCCGGTACTTTGGACCGATAGTGTTCAGGCGATGGCCGCAGAAGGCGCCGAGACTCTGCTCGAGTGTGGCCCCGGCAAGGTTCTGTCCGGTCTGAACAAGCGAATTCAGCGCAGCCTCAGTGTTGCTGCCATCAATGATCCTGCAGGTTTGGAAAAGGCGCTGGGCGCCTAATCCGAGCAGCGAGTCCGAAAAGCGGAGTTAGAAATGAGTATTGAAGCAAAGGTTGCCCTGGTTACTGGTGCAACCCGTGGCATCGGTAAAGCGATTGCTACCGAACTGGGACGCCAAGGTGCGATTGTTGTGGGTACCGCCACTAGCGAGAAGGGGGCTGAGTCGATCAGTGCTTATCTGGCTGAGCAGGGCGTCAAAGGCACCGGCCTGGTGCTGGATGTCGCTTCTCAAGAGTCTGTCGACCAGGTGTTGGCTGCAGTTCAGGAGCAGTTCGGCGCGGTTACTATTTTGGTCAACAATGCCGGTATCACCCGTGACAACATCCTGATGCGGATGAAGGCTGACGAGTGGGACAGTGTGCTGAACACCAACCTGACCTCGATCTACCGGGTTGCCAAGGGTTGTCTGCGTGGGATGTCCAAGGCCCGTTGGGGCCGGATCATCAACGTCAGCTCGGTGGTTGCCTCGATGGGTAACGCAGGGCAGAGCAACTACGCCGCTGCCAAGGCGGGTATCGAGGGCTTCAGTCGGGCGCTGGCGCGTGAAGTGGCTTCCCGTAATATCACTGTCAACTCGGTTGCGCCGGGCTTTATCGCCACCGATATGACCGATGCGCTGGCTGACGAGCACAAAGAGATGCTGAAGAGCCAAATTCCGCTGAATCGACTGGGTAATCCGGAAGATGTAGCGGCGGTTGTCGGCTTCCTGGCTAGCGAAGCAGGCGGCTATGTGACCGGTGATACCATCCATGTAAATGGCGGCATGTATATGAGCTGATCCGGAGTAAGGTATTTATCCGGGTTGGGAATTGTTTTTTTGCCGAATTTGTTGATAATGTCACCCTTCATCCAGCCACAAGGCGGAAGGTGACCTATTTCGCCGGCAGTGTTGAAATATCAGAATTTTTTTATAACATTGCCGGATAAATTGTTCATAACAAGTAGGAAACATTATGAGTACTATTGAAGAGCGCGTAAAAAAGATTGTTGCTGAGCAACTGGGCGTAAAGGAAGAAGAAGTAACTAGCGAAGCCTCTTTTGTTGAAGATCTGGGCGCTGACTCTCTCGACACCGTTGAGCTTGTTATGGCTCTGGAAGAGGAATTCGAAACCGAAATTCCTGACGAAGAAGCCGAAAAGATCACGACTGTTAAGCTGGCTATCGAGTACGTCGAAGCTAACCAGTAATAGCTTAACAAGCGTTCCCTGAAGCCGCTGCTATGGTTCGCATAGAGCGGCTTTTTATTTGCTACAAAGAAAAATAATAGTGGAGATGGAGATGTCTCGGAGAAGAGTTGTCGTCACCGGCCTGGGGATGCTGACCCCGGTAGGCAACAGCGTCAAAGAGACCTGGGATAATATCGTCAATGGCAAAAGCGGCATCGGTCCGATTGAGCACTTTGATGTTTCCAGTTACAACACCCGTTTTGGTGGTTCCGTTAAAGACTTTGATGCGTCTGCGTACATGAACCCGAAAGATGCCCGTAAGATGGATCTGTTCATCCAATACGGCATGGCTGCTGGGATCCAGGCGATCGAAGATTCAGGTCTTGAAGTCAACGAAGCAAACGCAGGCCGTATCGGTCTAGCGATCGGTTCCGGCATCGGCGGCTTGCCGATGATCGAAAAGAACCACACCTTGTTGGAGAAAAGCGGACCACGCAAGATTTCGCCTTTCTTTGTTCCGGGCAGCATCATCAATATGATCGCCGGGAATCTATCGATTAAATACGGTTTCAAAGGCCCCAATATCGCCATTGTTACCGCCTGTACCACAGGGACCCATAACATCGGTTCTGCCGCGCGAATGATTGCGTATGGCGATGCCGATGTAATGTTGGCCGGTGGTGCGGAAATGGCCACCACGCCGCTGGGATTGGGTGGCTTCTCAGCCGCACGGGCGCTGTCGACCCGCAACGACGAGCCGCAGGCGGCCAGTCGTCCATGGGACCAGGATCGTGATGGCTTTGTGCTCAGTGACGGTGCCGGCATCCTAGTGCTTGAAGAGTACGAGCACGCCAAGGCCCGAGGTGCTGAAATTTACGCCGAACTGGCCGGTTTTGGCATGAGTGGCGATGCCTATCATATGACCGCTCCGCCGGAAGACGGCAGTGGCGCAGCGGCGTCGATGCGCAATGCGATCAATGACAGTGGTCTGAACCCGGATCAGGTCGACTATATCAATGCCCACGGTACCTCGACGCCGGCAGGGGATATCGCTGAATCCAATGCCGCCAAGCAGGTATTGGGAGCGGCGGCAGACAAGGTTCGCATGAGCTCGACCAAGTCGATGATCGGCCACCTGTTAGGTGCGGCCGGCTCCGTGGAAGCGATCTTCAGTGTGCTGGCCATTCGTGATCAGGTTGCGCCGCCGACCATCAATCTCGACAACCCCTCTGAAGGTTGCGATCTCAACTATGTGGCGCACACCGCCCAGCAAACTGAGATCGATGTGGCGATGTCCAACTCCTTCGGCTTTGGTGGCACCAACGGCACCTTGGTCTTCAAACGGTTGTCGTGATTGCGTACATAGGCCCCGACAGGGGCCTTCCGATCATTGCGGGTCACCGCTATGTCTGAGTGTTTGATCAATGGCCGGCCCAGTGCGGTTGTCGGTGTTACGGACCGTGGCTTCAGTTACGGCGATGGTCTGTTTGAAACACTGAGATTTTCCGGCGGCCGACCACTCCTATTTGAACGTCATCTGCAGCGTATGCAGCAGGGGCTGCAGCGGTTGTCCATTCTCGAAGCGGGTTTGTTGGAGCAGCTTCGGGCCGATGTAGATCAGATGTGTCGCGGCCAGTCCGAAGGTTTGCTGAAGATTCAGGTTAGCCGGGGCGAGGGCGGTCGTGGCTATCGGGGCCAGGTCGACCAAGGCCCGACCCGAGTAGTGCAGCGCTTTCCCGCTCCTGTTTATCCTGGCCACTGGTTTGAAAACGGTGCAGAGCTGTTCCGATGCCAGACTCGGCTTGGGCTCTGCCCCCAGCTGGCGGGGATCAAACACATGAATCGGCTGGAGCAGGTCTTGGCTCGCAGTGAGTGGCATGACCAGTTTCCGGAAGGTATCGTCTGCGACCTGGATGGCTATGTCGTCGAAGGCACCATGAGCAATCTATTTATGATCCGAAATGGTGTGCTATTTACTCCAAAACTGGATCGTTGCGGTGTCGCCGGCATCGTTCGCTCGGTCATTATGGATGCCGCCGAGGGTGCTGGTGTTGAACTCCACGAAACTCGTATCCGATATGAACAGTTGGCCGAGGCGGATGGGCTGTTTATGACTAATACCGGCTTTGGTGTTTTACCGGTCAAAAGCATTGCTGATCAGCGCTACCCATTGCATCCATTGACCGACCTGGCCAGCCAATGGCTTGAGGAGGCCCGTCGTTGCGAATCCTGAAGATGGTTTCTATTGGGGTGGCATTGATTGCACTGGTTGTCGCAATAGCCGCCTATGTCGGCAGTCACAAAGTTACCAGTCTGGCTCAGCAGCCACTGAAGATAACTCAATCGACCAGCCTGCTGGTCGAACCCGGTACATCCTTTAACGCTCTGCTCGACAAGCTTAGCCAGCAGCAGGTGATCGACGAGCCTTTGCTCTTCAAACTCCATGCCCGCCAACAAAAGCTGGCCCACCGAATCAAGGCCGGGGAGTACCTGCTTGAGCCGGGGCTGACACACGATGGCCTGTTGCAGTTGTTGGTCCAGGGTAAAGTTCGAAGCTACCAGGTAACGCTGGTAGAGGGGCAGCGGGTCAGCGACTTTATTGCCAGGCTGCAGGCGCATCCGCAAATTAAGAAAACCCTCGATTTCGACGATCCGCTACAGTTGGCGAAACAGTTGCAGATCGAGGGCAGTGCCGAAGGCTGGATCTATCCGGATACCTACCAGTTTACCCGCGGCACCAGTGATCTTGAGTTGCTGAAAAGAGCCTATCAGCGCATGCAGCAAATTCTGGAGCAGGAGTGGGCGGCCAAGCAGGACAAGTTGCCGATCAAAACCCCTTACGAAGCCTTGATTCTGGCCTCGATTGTCGAGAAAGAGACCGGGGCCGCGTTCGAGCGTCCTGAAATCGCCGGCGTCTTCAGCCGTCGATTGATAAAGGGGATGCGCCTGCAGACCGATCCGACCGTGATTTACGGCATGGGCGAGCGCTACCAGGGCAATATCACCCGAGCCGATCTCAAGCGCAAAACCCCCTATAACACCTACGTCATTAAAGGGCTGCCTCCTACCCCGATAGCAAACCCCGGCCGTGAAGCAATTAACGCGGTTTTGCATCCGGCTGACGGTAAGAGTCTGTATTTCGTGGCCAAGGGGGATGGGACCCACCAGTTCTCGGCAACCCTGGCTGAGCACAATAAAGCAGTGTACAAATATCAACGACGGGGCCGGCGCAGCGACTATCGCTCATCGCCACCGCCTTCGTCGTCGAACAGTGGCAACGGCTGAGCAGATACCTATGGAAGGAAAATTTATCACCCTCGAAGGCGGTGAAGGCGTTGGTAAGAGTACCAATCTGGAGCATCTGCGTAATCTGCTCGAACAGCAGGGTATCGACTATATCGAAACCCGTGAGCCCGGTGGTACGCCACTGGCTGAAGAGCTGCGGGCGCTACTGCTGGCTGAGCGGGAAGAGCCGGTTAGTAGCGACTGTGAACTGTTGCTAATGTTTGCGGCCAGGGCTCAGCATCTATCCCAAACTATTCTGCCGGCCTTGGCTCGAGGGCAGTGGGTGCTTTGCGATCGCTTTACCGACGCCACCTTTGCCTACCAGGGTGGCGGTCGTGGTTTGGATTGGCAGCGGATTGAAACACTCGAGCAGTTGGTCCAGGGTGAACTTCGTCCTGACCTGACCCTGCTGCTGGACGTGCCGGTTGAAGTCGGTATGGCGCGTGCCCGCGGAAGGGGTGAGCTGGATCGGTTCGAGCAGGAGCAGCAGAGCTTCTTCGAAAAGGTCCGCGCCGCCTACCTGCGTCGCGCTGAGGCCGAGCCGGGACGTTTCCGTGTTATCGATGCTGGCCTGTCTCTGGATCAGGTGCAGCAACAGATTACTGACGTGATGGCGGAGTTCTTCCGTGGTTGACGCTGTCACGAACTCCGCAGCTGAGAGTCAGCTGTTGTCACCGCTGCCTTGGCAACAATCGCTCTGGGCAAGATTGCTGGATCAACACCAGCAAAATCGTTTGCCCCACGCATTGCTGATCTGCGCTGCCGCTGGCATGGGAAAAGAGCAGTTGGCCATCGCCCTTGGCCAGTATCTGCTTTGTCAGCAACCCGAAAATGGTCAGGCCTGTGGTCATTGTAAAAGCTGCCTGTTGAGCGATCAGGGCACCCATCCCGATCTTGTCCGTATCGCCCCCGACGATGTGGGTAAACCGATCAAGGTCGATCAGATCCGGGCGCTGGTGGAGACCATCACCCGATCTGCCCAGCAAGGTGGCTATCGGGTGGTCGTGTTGGGACCCGCCGAAGAGATGAACGTCAATGCAGCTAACGCGCTGCTAAAGGTGTTGGAAGAGCCGGGCGACCAAACCCTGTTTGCCCTCTATAGTCATCGCCCCGGACGGGTGATGGCGACCATCCGCAGTCGTTGTCAAAGTCTCTCATTGCCCGTGCCGGATACTGATGCCGCCTGTGACTGGCTGCGTCAGCAAGCGGGATTCGATGGTGAGCCGCTGGAGCAACTGCGCCTGGCTGGTGGCGCCCCGATGGCCGCGCTTGCCCAGGCATTGGAAGGGCAGGATGAACAGCGTAAAACGCTGTACCAGACACTGAAACTGATCGCTACCCAGCAGCTTGGGCCGACTCAGGGCAGTGAAAAACTGGCCAAGCTGTCACTGGCAGCGGTATTGGATTGGTGGCTGGCGTTGGTGCAGGATACCCTAAGGTATCGGCTGACCGATGATGCGGATGGGATCAATACGCTGACCGCTCAAAAACTGATCATTGGCCTGAGTCGCCGAGTCAATGAGCAACAGATGTTTGAATTCGCTGATAGAATACAGCAATATCGTGTAAATCTAATGAGCCGTAACAATCCCAACGAACGGCTGCTGTTGGAAGATCTGTTGATCCGTTGGGGTAACCTGACTAATCGCCGTTAAGGCGGTCAGACACACGAGAGTGATCGATGTCCGCAAGTCCACGCGCTAGCCATGGGATTCTATCCCTGACCATCAAGTCTAAAGAAGACCTGTACCGCAGTTATATGCCGTTCATCAAAAATGGTGGTCTGTTTGTGCCTACGCCTCGTGACTACCAGCTGGGCGAAGAGGTCTTCATGCTGCTCGACCTGATGGAAGAACCGGACAAATTGCCGGTCAGCGGTAAGGTTATCTGGGTCACACCAAGGGGTGCCCAGGGTGGTAAGCAGGCGGGTATCGGTATTCAGCTCAGTGCCGATGACAATACCCTGTTGGGTAAGATTGAAACCTATCTGGCCGGTGCTCTCGGATCGGGCCGTTTGACCCACACGATGTGATTCAGCGCTCGGCGAATTGAATACAGTCATCTACGGCTAGACTCCGTTTATCTATTTCTTTGCATTGCATATCTTGCGATGCATCAGTGTTGGAAATTCCTCCCATGTTGATCGACTCCCATTGCCATCTGGATCGTTTGGATCTGAAAGCTTATGACGGTGCACTTGAGCCGGTGATGCAGCAGGCAGCCGAGCAGGGTGTAACAGGTCTTATCTGTGTCGGTACGGATATGGCCCGCTGGCAATCGATGATGGATCTGATCAAACCGTACCCGCAGGTGCTGGCATCGGTTGGGGTTCACCCGCTCAGCGACGAGATTGACCAGATCGATGGCGACACCCTCATTAAAGCAGCTAAGACACCCAAGGTTGTTGCCATTGGTGAAACCGGACTGGATTACCACTATCGCGGTGAAACCGCAGAATCACAGCAGCGCAGTTTTGAGCTCCACCTTGAAGTGGCTAAAGCATGCGATAAGCCGGTTATCGTCCATACCCGGGCAGCGCAACAGGATACTCTGCGGATTCTCGAGCGAGGCTTAGGACCGGTCGGCGGTGTGATGCACTGTTTCACCGAGTCACTGGAGATGGCTCAGCAGGCGCTGGAGATGGGTATGTACATCTCCTTCTCCGGTATCATCACCTTCCGTAATGCTGCGGATCTGCGTGAGGTGGTACGTCAGGTACCATTGGACAAGCTCCTGGTCGAGACCGATGCGCCCTATTTGACCCCGGTTCCGCACCGTGGCCGCCCCAACGAGCCGTGCTTTGTTAAGGAGGTGGCCCAGTGTGTCGCCGATATCAAAGGGCTACACTTTGATCAGGTCGTGGAGCAGACAGGCGCTAATTTCAACCAGCTGTTCCAGCAGGCTTAACCGCACACAATCACAACCCTTATCTCGGGAGGCGCCGTGTACCCGAACTATATCGAACCGTTGTTTCGACCACCCAGTGAAGCCCGCTCGCTGATTATCCAGGTAACCAACGGCTGCAGCTACAACCAGTGTTCGTTCTGCGAAATGTACACCGCGCCTCAGAAGAAATTCCGGCCCAAGCCGGAGCCTGAGTTGATGGCCGAGATCGAACAACTGGGCCGAAGTTATCCGCAGACACGGCGGATCTTCCTCGCCGATGGCGATGCGATGGTGCTGTCCGGGCGGCGATTGTTGGCAATTCTGCAACAGCTTCGCCGCAGCTTCAGTGAGCTGCAGCGGGTAACGGCCTACTGCTTACCGAGAAATCTCAACAACAAGACCGATGCCGAACTGGCTGCCCTGCAGCGAGAAGGACTTGATATGCTGTATGTCGGCGCCGAATCCGGTGACGATACCGTGCTGGCCAAGGTCGACAAAGGCGAAACCTTTGAGACCACCAAGGTTGCGCTTAATCGGCTCGCCGAGGCGGGTATACGCCGTTCGGTGATGATCTTGAATGGCCTGGGTGGGCGGCTCTATAGCCAGCAGCATGCGCTGAATTCGGCCCGTCTGGCCAATGCGACCCAGCCCGAATACCTGTCGACGCTGGTGGTCAGCTTCCCAACCGGCGAAGATCGCTTTCGAGAAGCCTTCGGTGGCGACTATGAGCCCTTGAGTCAAATCGAGTTGTTTTACGAGATGAAACAACTGATCGGCGAGTTGGAGCTGAATAAAACGGTTTTTCGCAGTGATCATGCCTCCAATTATCTGGTGCTCAAAGGCATTCTTGGGCGAGATAAGGCCAAGATGCTGGACCAGATTAACCAGGCGATTCATCAACCGGGCCGGGTGCCGTTGCGGCCGGAGTGGGCCCGGGGGTTGTAAAGGGTTCGGTGCAAACAGCGATGGGAGATTTTGATTTGAAACAGGGCAGTTTTGATAGTGAGGCGATCAGTCGGCAGGTGGATCTTAACTCCGACAGTCTTCCCCCGGTCAATGATTGGCACCCCGAGTTGAGCGGTGATATCGATATCTTTATCAACCGCCGCGGTGAATGGTTCCATGAGGGCGGCCGCTTCGAGCGAGAAGCCCTGGTGAAACTGTTTGCCTCGATCCTACGTTGCGAAGGAAAAGAGTACTTCTTGGTTACGCCGGTGGAGAAATGGCGCCTGCGAGTCGAGGATGCTCCGTTCGTTATCACCCAGATGGAGCTTCAGGGCGACGGTGACGGGCAGCGATTGGTCTTTGAAACCAACTTGGGAGAGCGCTTCGAAGTCGATGGACAACACCCGCTCTGGGTAGAACAGGACGCGCAGGGAGAGGAGTTAACACCCTATGTTAGGGTGCGGGACGAGCTCAATGCGCTGCTGTCGCGACCGGTCTACTACCAGCTGGCGGAGCTGGCGCAAGAGGCTGATATCGATGGCAAGAACCATATCGGTGTTTACAGTCACGGGCAGTTTTATTCCTTGATGACCGACGGCGCAGAGGGTTAACAGGGTATGGTCGAGCAGCTTCAGCTTCAAACCCGCGGGCAGGGCTTGTACGAATTTACCGATCAACTACAGGGCTTGGTTAGCCGTAGCGGCGTTGAGGAGGGGCTTTGCAGCCTGTTGATTCAGCATACTAGCGCCAGCCTGACGATTCAGGAAAATGCCGACCCCAGTGCCCGTCATGATCTGGAGCACTGGATTAACCGTCTGGTGCCCGAGCGAGACCCGCTCTATACCCATACCCTGGAAGGCGATGACGATATGCCGGCTCATATCAAGGCGGCACTGACGGCTACCAGCCTATCGATTCCGATCAGCAATGGCCGGTTGATGTTAGGTACCTGGCAGGGCGTGTTTTGCTGGGAGCACCGCCACGGCGGTCATCGACGCTCTATTGCGGTGCATATCGGGCGCTAAGCCGACAGCAGCAAGACGGAATGGGCGCACCCTTTCCCTGCGGGGTTCAAGGTGCGCTATCGGACGTGGTTGGCGAGCTAGTAGCTGGGCTCGTCGTCTTCGATCATTCGGTTCAGATCGAGCAGGATGATCAGCTCATCGTTGTGGTAGCTGACACCCTGAATGAATTTGGTGCTTTCGTCGGTGCCGACGTTGGGCGCGCGTTCGATCTGCGACTGGCGTAGGTAGATCACTTCGGCGACCGAATCCACCAGCATTCCTACTACCTGGTCTTCCAGCTCGATAACCACGATACGGCTGTCGTCGGTCGGGTCGCACTGGCCCAGACCAAACAGGGTGCGGGTATCGATGACGGTGATGACGTTACCGCGCAGGTTGATGATGCCGACAATGTAGTGGGCTGATCCGGGAACCGGGGCGATCTCGGTCAATCGCAGCACTTCTTTGACCTGCATGACGTCGATGCCATATAGCTCCTCCGCCAATAGGAAGGTTGCCCATTGCATTTGTGGATCGTTACTGCTGTCCTGATCTACCAGTACGCTTTCACCGGCCATATCGATACTCCATGGAATCTGTTCGGCAAAGAATGTTGAACCACCGGGCCCTAGTCATTTCGGTAGGGGGCTAGCCAGTCTAGACCGGCCAAGGTGGATTGTTTGGGATTGTATTCCAGCGCCACCCGGCCCGTATACCCCAAACGGTCAAGTTCGGCCAACAGCGCGGGGTAGTCAATCTCACCGGTGCCGGGTTCGTGACGGCCTGGGTGGTCCGCCAGCTGAATATGACCGATCTTAGGCAGTAGTTGGGCCAGTCGCTCTAATACTGGTCCTTCCATCCGGTGCATATGGTACAGATCGTACTGCAGGCGGACATTGTCCTGCCCAATACGTTCGATCAATTCTAACGCTAGAGAGGAATTGTTGATCAGGAAACCGGGAATATCGAAGCTGTTGATCGCTTCAATGTTCAACTGAATACCCTGATGGTCAAGCTTGATGGCGGCGTAGCGACAACGCTCGGCCATGATTTCAAGGGCTGCGTCAGCGCTCAACGTAGCGGGGCGAATGCCGGCCAGGCAGTTGATCTGACGGCAGCCTGTCGCAATAGCATATGCCAGCGCCTGCTCCACACCGTCTCTGAACTCCTGATCCCGCTCCGGCAGGCAGGCGATACCGCGTTCTCCTGCCTGCCAATCCCCAGCCGGCAGGTTGATCAATACCAGTTGCTGCTTAGCCGAATGCAGCTGCTGTTGTAGTTCAGCGGCGCTGAGCGAGTAGGGGAACTGGATCTCCACGGCATCGAATCCGGCATCGGCTGCCGCTTGAAAGCGTTGTTCCAGAGGGTGCTCGGTAAACAGTAAGCTCAGGTTGGCGCAGAATTTTGGCATCGAAGGCTTTCTCTCGGGGCGTCAGATAAACCGGAGCTGGCGGTCGAGTCAGGCCAGCTTGGGATGTTGATTCAGCAGGTGCTGGAACAAGCCGCTATGGTCGAGTTCTTCTAGCCCCTCATCGATCATCGCCTGGTATTCGGTCAGGGTTTGTTCCGACAGGGGCAGCTGTAACCCCTGCTGCCGTGCTTCGGTAACGATGGTGCGCATATCTTTGAGTTGCACCCGTGCCCGGGCGCCGGGCTTGAAATCGCGATCGATCATGCGCTGGCCATGAAGTTCGAGAATTCGACTGGCAGCAAATCCGCCACTCAGTGCCGCTTTGACGGCTGCGGGATCGGCACCACCAGCTTCGGCAAGCAGCAAGGCTTCGGACACAGCGCCAATGGTGATCCCGACAATCGCCTGATTGGCGAGTTTGGCCAGTTGGCCGGTGCCGCAGGGACCCACATGGTGAGGAGTGCCCAGTACTTCAAAAATCGGCTTGGCCCGCTCAAAGTCGGCAGCGCTGCCTCCGGCCATGATCGATAAGCTGGCTTGTTCGGCGCCCACCGTGCCGCCCGAGACCGGTGCATCCAGGTAGTGTAACTGGCACTGTTGCAGCTGTTCTGCGTGCTGGCGAGCCAGTTCTGGTGCGATCGAACTCATATCGACGAACAGCGTACCCGCATTAGCCTGCTGGAACGCCTTGGTCTGGTATAGCAGCTGATCAACCACCGGTCCGGTTTCGAGCATGGTGATAACGATGTCGGCGTCGCTGATCGCGTGCTCGACGCTGTCGCAAACCTGTGCGCCCAGCTCCTGAAGTGGCAAGGTCTTGGCAGCAGTCCGGTTCCAGACCAGGACCGGATAGCCAGCCTGGAGCAAATTTGTGGCCATGGGCAGGCCCATTAAACCGATCCCGATGAAGGCGATACGGGTTGATGGGGTTTTAATCGTCTTGGGAGATGGCATCGCGTCGGTTATCACATCGGCTGAGGTTATCGGGTTGTCGGGCTAGGCCTATGGCTATGGCTATGGGTTTAGAGACAGTTGGTAGGCTTGGGGAGGCCGGCAATTTTGCTGGCGACCTTGGCCGGGCTGCCCGGGAATAGTCGCATCAGGTGCATGCTGTTTCCTTTTTCCGTACCGAGCTGGTTTTTAACCTGTTTGACCAGAATTCGCATCGCCGGTGAAAGCTCAAACTCTTGATAAAAAGCACGCAGTAACTCAATGATTTCCCAGTGCTCTTGGGTAAGTTCTAGCCCTTCGTTTTGGGCCAGTTGTTCGGCCACTTCGGGTGACCAGTCGTCGAGCTGGCGGAGAAAGCCTTCGGCGTCCAGTTCGATCGGTTGTTCGTTGATTAAGATCTGCGGCATCATTCAATCACCTCAGTACCAGCTCTGAACCCGATCGCACTTCATAGTTAGCTCAACGAAACCGTTGTCGTCGACCAGATCGAAACGCTCACTCAGCAGTGGGCGCAAGCCGCGAGCGTCCACATCAGGTTGCAGAACGGTGCAGCTGATCTCATCGGGGAGCTGGTCCAGCAGCGCTTGGTGCGCGGTTGTTGCGCCGTAGACACCGTCTTCGATCAGCAGTAGTACGGCGGGTGGGCGAATCAGTTGCAGGCAGTCTTCCAGGCAGCGGGACTGAGTCGGTGAACTATTGACGGTATGTAAAACCATGGGCCTACCTTAAAAACTGAGGATGTGACGATGCTGATGGAACAGGTTGGCGGCTTGTTCGTCATCCAGTACCTCAACCTCAACTACCAGCTGCTCCGGCTTCATCCCGCGCTGTTCTAGGTCCCGGGAACGGACATAAAGGCGCTCGATATCGTACATCGCTAGCGCCGGGACAGTTTTGCTCAAATCTTTGGCTGGTAGTTGACCGGGCTGTTGGTCGGATTGGAGTAGATAGATGCCGTCATTGAGAAACAGCAGACTAAGCGGGACTTCGAAGGCTGCTGCCGTTAACGCGGCGTCGAGCCCCTCACGTGCATTTAATCCACCGTAGGGGCCGTGGCGTAGCACCAGTAACAGATCGGCAATTTGGCTCATGCGCGACCTCCAAAAGTAATGACGCGGTCCGCACCGATGCTGGCATCGACCAGTTGACCCAGGCCGGACAGTTCAAACCCATCGGCCAGGTTATCGGCTGTATGCTCGTAGCGCTTGGCTTCGCGCTCGTCCATCACCCCCCGTCGAACCGCGGCGGCGATACAGACGATCAGCTCAACATCATGGTCTGAGGCGAGTTGCTGCCAGCGTTGAGTCAGGTTGGTCTCATCCTGGGGAGGGTGGGTCAGACGGTTGGCTGTCAGTACCGACTCGCCGTAGAAAAACACCCGCAATACGTCGACACCCTGGTGAAGCGCCGCCTCGGTAAAACGAAGTGCGGTGGCGGCTGCCTGGCTCGAACTGGGTGAGCCATTAACAACGATGGCGAATTTCATAATCGGGACCTTGCATCAAACGGTGACACGACTGTACCCATTTCAGCGCAAAAGAAAACCTTTATACCGCAGAATAGCCCTTTCCACTCCGATCATCTGCATTGGCGTAGCGGGTTCTGTGGGTGTGATGGAACGACAGCTATAAAAAAGCCCCCGGGATCAGAGATCGCGGGGGCCTGGACCGGGGAGGAGATGAATTAGTCGTCGCCACCCATGATGCCTAGCAGTTGCAGCAAGTTGATGAACAGGTTGAAGATCGCAAGGTACAGACCTGCAGCCGCCATCACATAGTTGGTGTAGACGCCGTTCACGATGTTGCTGGTGTCGTACAGGATGATGCCGCACATCAGCAGCACGATAACCGCAGACAGGGCCAGGTTCATCGCGCTGACATCAACGCCGAACATCGGCAGTACCAGCATGGCGATGATGCTGAGAATAACGACCATCATACCGGCAGCCAGGAAGCCGCCCATAAAGCTGAAGTCCTTGCGGGTGGTCAGCACGTAGCCGGACAGCCCCAGGAAGGTGATCGCGGTGATGCCCATCGCGGTCATGATCAGCTCGCCACCATTGGGCAGGCCAAGGTAAGCATTCAGAATCGGACCCAGGGCAAAGCCGAGCATACCGGTGAACAGGAAGGTTACCGGTAGTGCCGCTGCACTGTTCTGTACTTTGGGCAGGACAAACCAGGTGATAACGATCGAACCGATTAAGCAGACCATCGAAACGATGCTGGGCGGGTTAACGATCATGGAAACCGCAGCCATTACTGCGCTGAACACCAGTGTCATGGCCAGCAACAGATAGGTGTTGCGGATAAGTTTGTTAGTCGCCAGGATCGACTGTTCCGAGCGAGCAACCGTGGTGTCGGTCATGTTCATAAGGGTTCCTTAACGCATTTAAAAATTGTTATCAGCACCAAGCGGGCTTAGGTAAATGGACCACAGCTGGCGCAATTAGTTGCGAATTTATAGCAAGCTTGTCGTTACCTTGCCAGTCCAAACCGGGCTTTTTACCGATAAGTCGAGTCCAACCCTTTTCGCGACTCAAGTGGAGGGCTACCATAGCCGCTTTCTGCCATTGGTGACGTACTCTTGAACGAGCAACTCGATATTCTGTACCTCGATGATGACATTGTCGTGATCGATAAACCCTCCGGGTTGCTGGTGCATCGGAGTCCGATCGATCGTCGCGAGCGCCGTTTCGCGTTGCAGTTGCTCAGGGATCAGCTTGGTCAGCGGGTTTATCCGGCCCACCGGCTCGACAAACCGACTTCCGGATTGTTGGTGTTCGGGCTTCACTCCGACGCGGCTTCTCGACTACAGCAGCAGTTCCGCGATCGTCGGATCAGCAAAA
This sequence comes from Motiliproteus coralliicola, assembly GCF_003345655.1. GTDB lineage: Bacteria > Pseudomonadota > Gammaproteobacteria > Pseudomonadales > Balneatricaceae > Motiliproteus > Motiliproteus coralliicola. The sequence goes on along the minus strand of NZ_QQOH01000001.1, from coordinate 836,934 downwards.
CCTACCATGCCGTTGTGCGTGGGTATCTGGACGATGCAGGTCGAATCGACTCACCGTTGAGCGATAAGCGCGAAGCGATAGAGAAGGGTGGTAGTGATCAGGTCCGTCCGCCCCAGTCGGCGCTGACCGAATTCCGCACCGTCGATCGCGTTGAGCTGCCTATCCCGCTCGGGCGCTACAGCAGCAGTCGATACTCGTGGGTCGAGCTCAAACCGCATACCGGTCGCAAGCATCAACTACGTCGCCATATGAAACAGAGTGCCCACCACATTATTGGCGATACCCGTTATGGTGACGGCAAACATAATCAACTGTTTCGTGATCAATTCGATAATCGCCGACTGCTACTGTTTGCCACTCAGCTGTGCTTTGAACACCCCTTTGAAACGGGGCGCTGGTTGCAGCTGGACGCCCGGGTACCTGCTGAATTGCAGCCCCTGTTCGATGCGTTGAGCTGGTCCCGACTGGATCGACACGGTGTCAGCGATATCGACCCACCTGAACAATTCCTGGCCGAACCTTCCGAGGAGCGGTCGTCTGATATTGGCAATAGCCCCTAGAGACACGACTATGCGAGACCCTTACCAGAAGAATGAATCTGCTGCCAGCATCCGTCCGCGACTGGACGATAGCAAGCCCCTGTTGATCGGCGTGATCGGCGCGATGGAGGAAGAAGTTACCTTTCTTCGTGATCAGCTCGAAGAGCGTCAGGATCTGACCCTGGCCGGTTACGAATTCCATCGCGGCGTGCTGGCGGGTCAGCAGGTGGTGCTGCTTAAATCCGGCATCGGCAAGGTTAATGCGGCGATCGGCACCACCATCATGCTCGAGCGTTACGCTCCGGATTGCATCATCAATACCGGCTCGGCCGGAGGCTTTGCTGCCGATCTTGAGATCGGTGATGTGGTGATCTCGTCCGAGGTCCGTCAGCATGATTTCGATCTGACCATCTTCGGCTACGAGCACGGCCAGGTACCGAACATGCCGCCGGCCTGGAGTCCGGACCCGGTGCTGGTGGATATTGCTCAGAACAGCCTCGAAACCGTCCATAATGTACAGATCGCCCACGGACTGATCGCCACCGGAGATGCCTTTATGGCCGATCCTGCCAAAGTCGATGAGGCACGGCAGAAATTCCCGCAGATGCTGGCCGTGGAGATGGAGGCCGGGGCCATCGCCCAGACCTGCTATCGCTTCGAGGTGCCTTTTATCATTATCCGGGCGTTGTCGGATATCGCCGGGAAAGAGTCAGGCATCTCGTTCGATCAGTTCCTGGAGCAGGCTGGGGTACATTCCGCCCATATGGTTATTGAAATGGCCCGTGAGTTGGGCGAACTTCACCAGCAACACTAATTCAGCAAGAGATAAATTATGATCAGCTCCTTCCACCCGCCCGAGCGCACCCTGATGGGCCCTGGTCCGTCCGATGTCAGTCCTCGAGTTCTGGCTGCGCTGGCTCGTCCGACCATCGGTCACCTGGATCCGGAATTTATCCGGATGATGGATGAGATCAAGCAGCTACTGCAGTATGCCTTCAACACCCAGAACGAACTGACCATGCCAGTTTCCGCCCCGGGCTCAGCCGGTATGGAGGCCTGCTTTGTCAACCTGGTCGAGCCGGGTGACAAGGTGATCGTGTGCCAGAACGGCGTGTTCGGCGGTCGTATGGCCGAGAACGTGCGTCGTTTCGGTGGCGAGGTGATCCTGGTTGAAGATGAGTGGGGGCAGCCGGTTGATCTGAATAAGGTCGAGTCTGCCTTCAAAGCCAATAACGGCGTTAAAGCGCTGGCGTTTGTGCATGCGGAAACCTCGACCGGCGTTCGTTCCGATGCGGCGGCGTTGGCCAAGTTGGCCCGGGATAACGGTGCGCTGACCATCATGGATGCAGTCACTAGCCTGGGCGGTATCGAGGTTGATCTGGATGGCTGGGGTATCGATGCGGTCTATTCCGGTACCCAGAAGTGCCTGTCAGCCCCTCCGGGAATTTCACCGGTTAGTTTCAGCGAGAGGGCAGTCGCCCAGGTTCGCGATCGCCAAAGCACGGTGCCGAGCTGGTTCCTGGATAAAAACCTGGTGATGGGGTACTGGGGAGAGGGCACCAAGCGCGCTTATCACCATACCGCGCCGGTTAATGCACTCTATGCCCTGCATGAGAGCCTGCTGATGCTCAAGCAGGAAGGCTTGGAGCAAGCCTGGGCGCGCCATGATCATTACCATCAGGCGCTGAAGGCGGGCCTGGAAGCGATGGGGCTGTCGCTGTTGGTGGATGAGGCCTACCGTTTGCCACAGCTCAACACGGTGACTATTCCCGACGGTGTCGATGAAGCTCGGGTTCGCAGCCGGTTGCTGAGTCAGTACAGCCTGGAGATCGGCGCCGGCTTGGGTGCGTTGGCCGGCAAAGTCTGGCGGATCGGCCTGATGGGCCATGGCTGCAATTCACGCAACGTATTGCTGTGCCTTGGGGCGCTGGAGAGTGCGCTGATTGCCGAAGGCGTCAAGCTGGAGTCCGGTGCAGCCACCGCTGCTGCTGCCGCTGTGATGGCTTGATCATCGGCAGGGCCGAACCAATAACAACAGTCGGTTAAGCCGGCGAACTAAAACAAAGAGAATCACTATGGCAAAACAGAAAGTCGCCTTTTTGGGCTTAGGGGTTATGGGTTACCCGATGGCGGGGCACCTAGCCAGCGCCGGCTACGAAGTCTGTGTCTATAACCGCACAGCGACCAAGGCCGAAGCCTGGGTGAAGCAGCATGGTGGAACGCTTGGCGCTACACCGGCAGAGGCGGTTAAGGATGCCGAACTGGTGTTCGCCTGTGTTGGCAACGATGACGATCTGCGCCAGATCTGTATCGGCGAGCAGGGTGCTTTTGAGGCCATGTCCAGTGGTTCTATCTTTGTTGATCACACCACGGCTTCAGCCCAGGTGGCTCGCGAGCTGTATCAGGTTGCCAATGACAAAGGCCTGGGCTTTTTGGATGCGCCGGTTTCCGGTGGCCAGGCCGGTGCCGAGAACGGCGTGTTGACGGTGATGGTCGGTGGCGATTCCGATGTTTACGCCCGGGCCGAGAAGGCCATCGACAGCTTTGCCCGTGCTTGTCGCCTGATGGGTGAGTCGGGCTCAGGCCAGTTGACCAAAATGGTCAACCAGATCTGTATCGCCGGGTTGGTGCAGGGTTTGGCCGAAGGGATCCATTTTGCCAAGCGTGCCGGTCTCGATGCGGCAGCTGTGGTCGATGTGATCTCCAAAGGGGCGGCACAGTCCTGGCAGATGGAAAACCGTTATCGGACCATGATCGACGACGAGTTCGATTTCGGCTTTGCGGTGGATTGGATGCGCAAGGATTTAGGCATTGTGCTGGACGAGTCCCGCAGTAATGGGGCGCAACTACCGGTTACTGCGCTGGTGGATCAATTTTACGCCGATGTTCAGGAACTGGGCGGCGGCCGCTGGGATACCTCAAGTCTGATCAAACGTCTCAAACACTGAGGCTAGCCAGGGATCGGGCACCAGTACGCCCCGATCCCGTTCCCTCCAGCCCTGTTTTCCCAACTGAAGGCGGGCACACATCAGCGGCTGTTGGGCCAGCTGGAGCTGATTTCTAAACCCTTCGATATCGGTCTGCGACGCCAGCTGTTGCGCTTCGTCCTGATGGAGTACGGCCATCCACTGGCGGCGCTGCAGCGGTACCAGTCGGGTTCCGGTCTCGGTGTGCGTCAGCTCTTGCCAAGCAGAAATCGGCTGCCACCAGCCTCGAAGGTGTTGTCGGTTGATCCCACTCGGCGACTTGAGTTGCTGCTTGTGGCCGTCTTCAGGCGCAAATTCCGACAGCGGATAAAACAGCCGCCCCTTGATCAGCCCGACCTTTGGTCCGACCTGGCTCCCTAGTGCTTTGAGCTGGTTGCGGGCCACCGGGTGCTGGCTCAGATTGAGCTGCTGGTCGACCAGCTTGTTGTATTTGTGCTGCAGTACGTCGTTGCGGTTGAGTCCCAGCCAGTGCCGCTGCCCGTGTCGATCATCGATGCCCAGATAAAACTTCAGGCTCAGCTCCAGATGCAGTAGTGCGGATTCACCGCGGGGACGGAGCAGAAAATCGTACTCTCCATAGGTATGCCCCGCGGCCCTGACCGGCAGCCCGTAATGGCACTCTTCCAGGGCTAGAAAATGACGCAGAAAGAAGTCGATCAGGGTTTCGAAATAGACCCCCAGCCGATGGCTTCGTTGTTGTGCTAGAGCCAGTTCCAGCGGGGCAGGCTGTTGCTGCAGGCGCCATAACCAGGCATCCAGCGCTGCCGCACTGGGATTGAGTGGTGATGGAGTGGTGCCGGGTTGAAAAAGCGCCGGCGAGATCAGTGTCCAGGCCAGGTCCCGTACGCCGGGATGGTTGAGTCGGGCTATCGGGGTGTGTCGTTGACGCGGTGTGGCGCCAAACAGCGATGGCCCCTGATAACCCGAGGCGTGCATGCTGCGGCCTATCAGGCGTCGGTCAGCAGGTTTTTGATCATCGCCTTCACCTGCCGGGTATCAAAAGGCTTGTTGCACACCGCATTGACGCCGGATTGGCGCACGCCGGTCAGGCGGGTTTCGTTCTGTTCGGAAGTGACCAGCAGTATCGGAACGTAGGGCTGGTTGGATTCGTTGCGAACATACTGAGTCAGCTGCTCGCCGTCCATTTCCGGCATGTTGAAGTCGGTGAAGATCAGGTCAAAGGAGTGCTGGTCCAGTTGATCAATCGCCTCCTGGCCGTTGTGGGCGCGAACCACGTTGCCGATGCCGATATTCTCCAGCGCCCGGCTGATATGTTTGAGTGAGAATTCACTATCGTCGACGACCAGGATGCTCAGCTGATCGGCTTCGTAGTCTTCAAGCTCCAGTTCGGTGGGGTCGACAAATTCAAGCGTTGCCTGAAGTGCCTTATTTAAATCGCTGACTTGAAAGGGCTTTGGCAGGATGGCGACGGAACCTGCCTGGCGGATAGGGTCGAGGACGTCCATTCGCTGCTCGCTGGATATCAGCATGTAGGGAATGCCTTCCAGAGCCGGATCGGTGCGCATCTGGCTGACCAGTTCGATACCGCTGCCGTCAGGAAGGTACATGGCGCTGATAACCAGGTCCGGGGTGTAGCGCCCCATAAACTCCAGTGCCTGCTGGATCGTTTCTGCGGTATCCAGCTGTCGGCAGCCCAGCTCCTTCAGCTCGGACAGAATAATCTTTTGCTGAAAATGTGAGGGTTCCACAACCAGGATCGCAAGCTCGTCCGTACTGATCATTGCCATCGGTAACCACCTGAAATTCTATGCTTTTACTTAGGTACGACTGTTAAGCAGAAAGTAATGATGGACGCTTGTGATAAGATGTTCAATCGCTCGCGGCCCGTCGCTGACTTATCCGGAGTGGCGTTGCCGGATCAAGGGCCGACACAGGCATCTCCGCTAATAGTAGGTCAGCCGGGCGAATACATCTGCATAAGGCCCAATTCGTCAATGCAGGAGCTTAAGCTGTCGGCTCGGCAGCGTGCAAGTTGATAACACCGTTAACTGATCGATGTCATGAACCCCACAGTCCCTACCTTCGATAGCCGCCAATTTCTCAGTCATACCACCCAGCGACCCGGGGTCTACCAGATGTATGACGCCGACGGTGCGATCTTGTATGTCGGTAAGGCCAAGAATCTGAAAAAGCGGTTGTCGAGCTATTTCCGAACCAGTGGGCTGGCGGTTAAGACCCAGGCGCTGGTCCAGCGCATCGCATCGATCGAACTGACCGTCACCGGCAGCGAAACCGAAGCGCTGTTGCTGGAACAGAACCTGATCAAGAAGCAGCGCCCGCCCTACAATATTCTGCTGCGTGACGATAAATCCTACCCCTATATCTTCATCTCCAATGCCCATCAATACCCGGCGATCCAGTTCCAGCGCGGGCGCAAACGCAAGCAGGGGCGTTACTTCGGCCCTTTCCCCAGCGGTGGGGCGGTGCGTGAAAGTCTCAATCTACTGCAGAAGATCTTCCGAATCCGACAGTGCGAGGAATCGTTTTTCAAAAACCGTTCACGGCCCTGTCTGCAGCATCAGATCAATCGCTGCAGCGCGCCTTGTGTCGAGCAGATCAGCCCTGAACGCTACGCCGAGGATATCCGCCATGCGATGATGTTCCTGGAAGGCAAGAACCGCACCGTGAATAAGGAACTGGCCGAACAGATGGAGCAGGCGGCCAGCGCACTGGAGTTCGAGCGGGCCGCCATGCTCCGGGATCAGATCATCAGCCTGCAGCAGGTGCAGGAGCAGCAGCGGATCAGCGGTGAGGGTGGCGATGCAGACGTGCTGGCCTGCTGTATCAAAGCGGGCTATGCCAGCATTCATCAGCTGTTTGTGAAGGGCGGTCGCGTGGTCGGCAGCAAGAGTCACTACCCGAAACTGCGGTTGGAAACCGAGCCGGAAGAGCTTCTCACCAGCTTTATCGGTCAATACTATCTGGGCACGGATGAGCGTGCCGTGCCGCCGCTGCTGATCCTGAGCCATTCGCTGAGCGATCAGGATGTACTGGAGACGGCGCTGTCGACCAAGGCCGACAATAAAATCTGTCTGAGTCACAGTGTCCGCGGTCAGCGTAAAGGCTGGTTGGATCTGGCTCGGGTCAACGCAGAGCAGCAGCTGGACAGCTATATCTCCAGCCGTCAGGATATCTACAAGCGTCTGATCGAGTTGCAGGAGCTACTGGAGCTGGAGTCACCGCCGGCGCGGATGGAGTGTTTCGATATCAGTCATACCTTCGGTGAGGCGACAGTCGCATCCTGTGTGGTCTTTGATCAGCAGGGGCCCCGCAAGAGTGATTATCGACGCTTTAATATTCAGACCACCGCCGAGGGTGATGACTACCGTGCCATGCACGAGGCACTGACCCGGCGCTACCAAAAACTCAAAAGTAGCGGCGCCTTGCTGCCCGAGTTGCTGGTGATCGACGGCGGTAAGGGGCAGGTCAATCAGGCGCTGGCGGTGCTGGAGGAGCTGCAGATTACCGAGATCGAAGTGATCGGCATCGCCAAGGGGGTCACCCGTAAAGCCGGATTTGAAACCCTGATTACCCAGCGGGGCGAGCGCGAGCGTTCGCTCGATTCCGGCAGCGGGGCGCTGCATCTGCTGCAGCATATCCGTGATGAGGCTCACCGATTTGCCATTACCGGGCATCGGGCAAGGCGGGGTAAGGCCCGTGGACGCTCGATCCTGGAAGAGTTGCCGGGTATCGGCCCCAAGCGACGTCAAGCACTACTAAAGCACTTTGGCGGGTTGCAGGAAATCGAGCGTGCCAGTGTTGAAGAAATTGCAAAAGTCTCTACCATTAGCCGCTCGATGGCTGAAGAGATCTATAGCCACCTACATCAGCAATAGTAAGCCCACAACAATCGGCCGCCGAGGTGATCCAGGCTCCAATGAACATCCCGAATATCCTCACCTCGCTACGTATCCTGCTGATTCCTTGTCTCGTGATTGTCTATTACCTGCCGTACAAGTGGAGTTATTTGGCTGCGGCGTCGATCTTTGCCCTGGCGGCGATTACCGATTGGTTCGACGGTTACCTGGCCCGAAAGCTGAATCAGTCCACCGCCTTCGGTGCTTTTTTGGATCCGGTCGCCGACAAGCTGATGGTGGCTGTTGCTTTAATCATGCTGGTTGAAACCTACGCGGATATCTACGTCACGCTGCCGGCTGCGATTATCGTCGGACGCGAGATCGTAATCTCGGCACTGCGGGAGTGGATGGCGGAGTTGGGTAAACGCGCCAGCGTTGCGGTATCGATGATCGGCAAGATCAAGACCGCGCTGCAGATGCTGTCAATCTTTGTGCTGCTGCTGGCTGAGCCGCATACCGAACTGGCCTATGTTGGCCTGGGTGCGCTCTATGGTGCCGCTGTGCTCACCCTGTGGTCGATGTGGATCTACCTGCGCGCGTCCTGGGACGACCTGGTCCAGGATATCTAAGCAGTCAGGCTTTCTGGTATCAGCGTCGGAGTAGGCCGAAGGGCCTAAGTTGTTGTCGTTCTGGTTGTTTTGTGAGCGTCATATCTGTCTGAATTTCGACCACTTTTTAGAAATTCATCAAAGTCGTAAAAGATCGTCACAAAGCGTGTTGACATGCCTGAAGCGACCTCTATAATACGCACCACCTTGAGCGCTGGCTCAAGTGTTTAGCGGGAATAGCTCAGTTGGTAGAGCGCAACCTTGCCAAGGTTGAGGTCGCCGGTTCGAACCCGGTTTCCCGCTCCAATTAGCGCTCCTTGTGCTAAAGGCTCGGTGGCAGAGTGGTTATGCAGCGGACTGCAACTCCGTGTACGCCGGTTCGATTCCGACCCGAGCCTCCATTATCTCAAGGGTTAGCGCGCTAGCTTCTACAAGCGCCCGGGTGGCGAAATTGGTATACGCAACGGATTTAAAATCCGTCGGTCTTAGACCATGCCGGTTCAAGTCCGGCTCCGGGCACCAATAGCCTCCTTCGCCGCTCATCGCTAACAGCATCCATTGTTCTCCTGAATCTCTATTGCCTGCTTTGTTGCTATTGGTCGACACAGAGCTATCGTTTTCTAGCAGCGCGACTCCCGTTCATCAATAATCTGTAACATTTACGCGGCTGGCATCTCAGCTTCATTTTGTAACTCAAGCTCTATATATTAGCTGTAGCTAATTAGGCGAGTGGTACGTTATCGGTGTCGTTTGGGGGGTATCTGGGGTGACTATGCAAAATCTATCCGTCGGGGCGACTTATGCGCGCTTAGAGCATTTTCCGGCAGCGTTCTTTGCCATGGTAATGGGGCTGACTGGCCTGACTCTGGCGTGGCAACAAGCCGCTCGTATTGTCGATGCGCCATTGCTGATCTCCCAATTGCTGTTGTGGTTCAGTGTATTAGTGTTTGTGCTGATTGCCGCGACCTACGGATATAAGCTGGTGCGGCACAGGCAGGCGGTAATGGATGAGTTTCATCATCCGATCAAGATGAGCTTCTTTCCGGCCTTCAGTATCAGCTTGATTCTGATGAGCGTGGCCACCATGGCCGTGTCGATGTCGCTGTCAAAAATACTGTGGATGCTGGGTTGTGTGCTGCATCTGTGCTTTACCCTTTATGTGCTGGGGCAGTGGCTGCATCACCCGAGATTCGAGGTCGCCCACAGCACGCCGGCTTGGTTTATTCCGGTGGTGGGTAATATTTTGGTGCCGATCGCCGGGGTGGGGCATGGGCAGCTGGAGGTGAGCTGGTTCTTCTTTTCGATCGGATTGGTGTACTGGATTATTCTGAAGACGCTGATTTTCAACCGGCTATTTTTCCACGACCCGCTGCCGCAAAAGCTGTTGCCGACGCTGTTCATCCTGATTGCGCCACCGGCGGTGGGGTTTATCTCTTATATCAAGCTTAATGGCGGGCTGGATAACTTCGCCAGGATCCTGTTTTATGCCGCGCTGTTCCTGTTGCTGCTGCTACTGTCGCAGCTGCCTAAGTTCACCAAGATCGGCTTTTTCATGTCCTGGTGGGCTTATTCTTTCCCGCTGGCAGCCTCAACCGTGGCCTCGTTGTTGATGCTGGAACTGCAGCCGTCCGCTTTCATGCATAATCTGGCAACGCTGTTGCTGATTGTGACGTCGGGGGTGATTCTGATGCTGCTGATTAGAACGCTACGAGCGGTCTGGCGTGGTGATATCTTTCAGCCCGACTAGTGCTCGTGCGTTTATTTGGCTAGACCCAGACAGAACTGCTTCAGATCGTAGATAAAGCGCTCTTTGTGCCACAGGTGGGGGGAGTGGTCGGCTTTTTCGTAAGTCAGTAGCCGGCTTTCCGGCAGCTGTTGACAGACCCATTGGGCCAGCTCTTGGCTGTAAAATTGGCTGCTGTCGCCGTAGATCTGCAGGCAGGGAATATCGATCTTCGGTAGCAGTCCCCGGTAATCCTGGGACGACAGGCTGCGCCAGCATTCGGTCAGCATTGGTCCAGGGAGTTGCTGAAGATAGTCGCGCATCTGCTGAAAGCCATGGCTGTTGGCAAGGTAATTCTCGCGACTGCGTAGGTTTAAGCCGTTAGCGACCAACTCCAGTACGGCTTCGGCAAAATCCTCATCCAAGCGCTGAAGAAATCCCTGATTGTATTGCCGATCGAAATCGCCGTAGATCCCAAGCCCCCAGGTTTCGTCGGTGACCAGCTTGGGTGACTGATCGATGATGCAAAATCCGGCCAGCTTGTCGGTGCCGTGACGACGGATATATTCCCAGCCTGTCAGTGCCCCCATCGAGTGGCCGACCAGTATCGCCTTATCGCCACTGTGTTTCTCGAGCAGCAGGTCGAGGTCATCGGCCATGGTGCCGATATCCATCTTGATCTGTCCGTCGTACTGATGGCCGCCGTGGCCGCGTGCGTCCCAGCACAGGGTGTGGAAGTCTTCGGACAAGGGGGTGGCAAACGGGAGCCATTCGCGCACGTTGGCGGTCCAGCCGTGCAGAAACACCAGGGTCGGATAACGTTCCAGCTCATCGCCCAGCGAAACAAAACGTAAGGCGGTGTTATCCGGTGTCTGTAAGGTCTCCATTGGTCACTCGATCTCCCGTGTTTTGGCCCTCGCGTACGCTGGGGTATAGTGGGGCGATCTTAGCGGTGGACCCAATCAATGAAAAGCGATACTTACAGCCTTGTTTTTGAAGCTGCCGATGCGTTGCTTGCCGAGGGTGTTAGGCCGACTCAGCAGGGTGTTCGTGATCGGCTGGGCAAGGGCAGTCTGTCGACCATCAACAAGGCGCTGAATGATTGGTGGCAGATGCTGGGGCAGCGTCTGCAGCAGGGGCGGCAATATCCGGATCTGCCGGAACCGCTGGCCGAGTCGATGAGTCAGTGGTGGCAGCAGGCGGTTGATAGCGCCCGTAAGGATTTCGAGCTTGAGCAGGATCGGCAGCAACGAGCGCTCAAGGCACTAAAGCAGCAGCAGTCCGATCAGCGCCAGCTTCTGCAGGATCAGTTATCACAGACGCTGGAGAAACTTGCGGACGAAGTCGCCGGTAGTGGGCAGTTGCAACAGCAGTTGCGCGAACGTGATAAAGAGATTCACCAGCTGGAGCGGCGCGTGCTCGAGGCTGAGCAACTGAGTCGAGAGCTTAAGCAAGAAAGTCAGGTTCAACAGGCCATGATCGGTAAGCTGGAAGCGGTAAACGAGACCCTTCGACAAAGTCAGGCCCATGCGGATGGTCGGCAGCAGCTGTTGCAGCAGGAAAACAACCAGCTCAAGAAGTTGGTGGAGCAGCTGGATCGAAAATATGCGGATCAGCACTCCCGATAGCTTGCCAATAGCTTGATTATATTAGGGCCTTTCTGCCGATTTGGGATAGGATAGGCGCTGCTCTGTGTTCGCTGAATCGGCCAATGAATCTAGAAATACCACTACAAGCCAAAGTCTCTGACATTCTCAAAACGGTTGAGAATGCCGAAGAGGGCAGTCATATCTACTGCAGCAGTGAGCGGCATTTTTCACTGCTGAAGATCTGTCTGGTGAAATTGCAGAAGAGCGACCTCAGTATCTATCTGCTGGATCAGCACGGCTTTACCGTCAAACAGGTCAGTGCCCATCGTAAGTCGGCCGCCACGCCTGAGGCCGTCGCTTCTCAGGAATCGGTATCTGTCGAAGGCTCGGCCGCACCGGTTCAGAACGAATCGGAGCCGGCCCCCGAGAATCCTGATGCCACCGCGCCGGTGCAACCCGAGCCTGTGGCAGTATCGCCTCAAGCGTCGCCTGAAGCAGAGGCCGCAGCCCCGGCTGAGGCGGTTGTCGAACAGGGTTTGAATCATCAGCAGATCAGCGCGGTGCGCGATCTTGAACAGGCCTTGAGGAAGTGTAAGGAGCTGCAGTTGCTGTTGGTCGGGTTCAGCGATGGTCTGGTCGCGGTTCCTGAGGCGCTGGGCTATGGTACGGCAGCGATCAGCTCTGCCGAAGCGCTGGAGGTCGAGGCCTTCGATGTTTATCGCGGCTATGAGGCTGACGACGAACCTTCGTATTGATGTCTCTGCTGGGTCTCAGCCAAGAAATGTGCGCGTGTCTTCAATGACGTCGCTATGGGGTAGTTCCACCCTCTTCAACAGTTTATTTTCATCCGCGGCAGTGTCGAATAGTGTCAGGGAAAATACCTGTTCGGTGAAGCGGTACTGCAGCTGGTAATGCTGCTTCTCAAACGTAATGGAGAGGCTGCCTCCGACCTCGTCGTCGCCGTTCGATGTGGTTTCTATTTTGACATGGTGGTAATCAAGTTTCTTGAAACTGGTTCCAAGCAGTTGATTTAGAATGTAATCGTGTTTCAGTATTTTCTGCACCCGGCGTCCGCCGGTCAGGTCTTTAATCTGATAGCCAAAGCCGCGATTGAGGACTTTGTAGCTTAATTCGGCGCCGGTGACCTCGTTTTTCAGCGTCAATCGCATACGTTCCTTGCTGAGGGTGTCGACCAGTGGCACCCAAGCCTCCCAGGATGATCTGGGTGAAAAGGGCTCCTGAATCTCGACCACTTGCATGCAGTGTTCGCGGAATACGTCCGGATCGGATTCATGCTGGTAACGCCAGTAGTTGCCGGTCCGCGATTCAAAGCCGGCATAGCCGGGTAGATCACTGCCCTCGACGTTGACCCCATTTTCGTTTTGATCGTTGGTGGCTGACTGGGCGACCAGTAGCCCCTCGGAAATATCACCCCATTCGATCTTTTTTTCGAATAGTTCGCCGCAACGGTATTTCACCCTTAAGCCCTCGGCGGGTAAATCTTCAGGCTTCAGATGGATCATCACGTGGGCAACCATGCAAACATCTCCAACAGGGTGGTTGTGTCGGTCTGAAATGACTAATGTAATCATATAGACGAAAAAAAGTTGGCCGACCAGTTAACAACAACCCAACGGCAGAAAATACTGTAGAATGGCCGGTCAGACCAATTGTTATGCTGCAATATCAAGGTTCTATGTATTTGTTTACCGGACTGAGGCGGGGCGTGTGATTCGAGTAATGCTGGTTGATGATCATGAGATAGTCAGGGCGGGGTTTCGCCGCTTGTTGGACAGCAGTCCGGATATCTCGGTTGTTTGTGAGGCTTCCACCGGGGAGCAGGCGATCGACAGTTACCAGCAGCACGATCCGGATCTGATCATCATGGACCTGTCGATGCCGCCCGGTACCGGTGGGCTTGAAGCGATACAACGAATCCGATCTCTCAACGCCGATGCCAAGATTTTGGTGCTGACCGTACAGGAGTGCGAGCCTTATCCGTCTAGAGTGATGGATGCCGGCGCCAAGGGTTATCTGACCAAGCGTTGCGCCCCGGAAGAGCTGATCGCTGCCGTTCAGTCGGTGGCTGCCGGCGATGAGTACGTCGCTGACGATATCAAGAAGCAGCTTGCCTCCAACAATGACACCCAGCTCAATTCGCTCACCAAGCGGGAGCTGCAGATTTTCACGTTGCTGGCTTCGGGTCAGAGTGCCAGCCAGATCTCAGAATCCATGTATATCAGCCCCAAGACAGTTCATGCCCATCGAGCCAATATTCTGAACAAATTGGGGCTCGACAAAACCGCCGACATTATCCACTTGGGGATCCGGCACGGAATTGTCGATCCGTAAATACAAAATACACATTCTGTATTCTTCATATCTTGGTTGGATGGCTTGAGTCTGGACCGGCTTAGCTTGAACCGCCTTGCCCCCTCAGGCCGACCAACCAGCGTTTCAGCGGATTCCAGAAAGCCAGGTGAATGCTATCGGCATTCTTGGTGTGTTTGTCACGCGATAGCGGAATAAAGGTCTGGTTGTTGGTGCCGCCAAAGTCCAGTGGCAGCAGGTGGTGGATCTCGGTCTGCTCGCCAATCCGTCGGTCCCACTGACGGTAGAACTCGCTGACCCGATAACTGTTGGGCTGGGTATCGAAGGCGTGCAGCATCTCGGCTTTACGTTTGGGGCGATCACCGTAACGCCGCTTTTCCTCATCGTTGAACAGACCGTGGATGTAGCGCCACTTGGTGGTGCCTCCCTGTAGTCCTCGCTTATCGCCCGGTAATACCCAGCCTCGGTCGATCAGGCGTTGAATCTTAGCATCGCCGCTGTCTAAACCTCGCCACCAGCGCCGTTTGACCCGCTCAAACGCATGGCGGTGCCCATTGTAGCTGGCTGCCTCTTCGGGGTTACTGCTGTCGACGATAGCGGTTATCCGGGGTGGTGGGGCATAGTCGCCGTTGGCGGCGGCGATGCTGTAATTGACCTGCTGCCCACTACCCAGAGATTGTGTCGTCTGGTTGCCGTTCTGGATAAAGCGAGCCTGGTTGAGGGTGATATGGCGTCCGCTGTAGAGACTCTGCATCACGGCGCCGCTGCGCCGGCTGCGGGAGTAATTTTGGATCTGCACTGTATTACTGTTGTCGAGGATGTCGATCTGATCCGGCAGTGCCGCGGCGGCCTGTTCGGGGCTGGCATCGCTGGTGGCCATACCAGTGTCTGCCTCAGCCTCCGGATTGATTCGTCCGTAAACCCACCAACGGTTGTTACGCACCCGCGGCTCGAGCACTTCAAAACCGTAGCGGGTTTTTATCAGTGCCAGCGCGCGTCGGATAAGGGCCTCACCAAGCTCGTTACGGGGCAGACGGGCCACCACTCGTTTGGCGGCACCCAGCCCCCGGCGCAGGCGCTGCTGTGGGTCCCGGGGCACCCCGGCCTGGGCCACAAAACGCCCCAGCCGCCGAGCCTGGGTCACAATCCAGCCGACGGCGCGGTTGAGGGCGCGGTCGATCGGCTGGCGGAACCTTTCGATGATAGTGCCGATTACTCGGGAGACATTGCCCAGCCCCATCAATCGTGCCAGGAAGCTGATCACAAGGGTCAGAGCCCCGGCCATGGCACGCTCGACCCGGGCTGCCGCCGGGCGGATACGGCCCGCGGCGATGGCGACAATCGAGTTGATCACCGAGCGGGCCACCTGGACCAGGGTACGAAGCCGTTCGACAAAGAACATGATGGTGTTGTAGATCGCCAGGATCGCCTGCACAAAGGCGCCGACCGGGTTCAGCATCGACACCAGTCGAATTATCGCCGCCTGGACGACCCGTACCGCGACGAAATTCATGATCTGTTCCAATACCAGCTGGCGCAGATTGGCCAGACTCTCCCTGATCTTCTGCCAAAGCGCTGCCGGTCCTTCGGTGATCAGGGTTTTGACCAGGGTGAAGCCGCGCTCCATCGCCGCTACGGCAGTTTCACCGACAGCCCTGACCAATTTACGACGGATATTCTGCCAGGTCAGCCCCAGTACGCTGAGGACGAACTTGATCAGCTCCCGCAGACTGAAGGATTGAGGGATATAGACGCCGGCTCCAGCCAGGGTGCCGGTCAGCCAGTTGAGTAGTGATGACCGCAGGTGACCAAGAAAGTTTTCCGAAAACTGGCGGAAGCCAAGAATACCGGCACGGACCAGATTGCGGATAAAGCCCACCGGATCGCGGATGATCGTGCCGAACGCCCCGCGGGCGCGACGAAGAAACGGCATCAACCCGGGGGCGACCACCTCGAAGATAATCCGCAGCAACCCCATCACCTGTTGTCCGGCCCAGCGGATAAAACGCAGTACGAATCCAGCAAAGCTACGCGCAACCCGAACGAAAATACCAGGGAGATTGAGCAACTCGGCCACACCCAGCGTATTCAACGCGTTGATCACCAGTTGCGGAATGCGGCCAACGAAACCCAGTAGACCGGTGAGGGCGCCCTGAAACCAGGCCCAGGCCCGGGGGATGGCGTTGGCCCGCTTGATGTTCTCCCACACCTCCTGCTGACCGATTAGCCGCATAAAGCCGCCGATCAGGTTCTCGGCGTTGCGCTCGACCGGCTCGCCGGTGATTGGGTTGCGCCCCAGTACCGCGCAGAGTAGATCCCAGCCACGGGTTCGGGATGCCAACTGCGCCAACGGCAGCAGGATCGCTTGCTTGATAAAGCGCAGGATGCCGCTCATCAAGCCCCGCACGAAGCGGATAATGCGGCCGATCGGTTCGGTAAAGATTCGCTTGGCCCGCCGCCATACTCCGCCCAGATCGAAAATATCGCGCCAGCCGAGCGAGTTCAGGAAGTTCATCACTGCATTGCGGATAGCGCCGCCGGTGATGGACAGGCTTGCCAGTCGATCATTGACCCAACCGGCAACCCGGGTGAAGACTCCGTGATTATCCAGAGCCTGGGTGATCAGATGCCCGCCGGGCAGAAACTCGACCAACGCCCGCAGCAGATTGGCGGCACTGCGCTCGACCCGGCTCCGATTGATGGGATTGACACCCAGCAGCAGGGTAAACATCCGGAAACCTGGAATGTGGTGGGCTTTGTCGGCGAAGTAATCCAGTGCATCGCCGATCCCCAACCGCTGTACTCGGGGCTGGCTGCGCTGTGTGACCTCAACCGTGCGCTGCAGTGTTTGTGATGCCTGTAAGGGCGATTGTGATGTCGGTTGCGTGGACTGAAGCGATGACTGAGAACGGCCACCGGATATGGACGCTTTCGCAGTCGTGGCTGTCTGTGCCGCGCGGGATTGGCGAGGGGCGGCCCCCTGTTGGATGCTGTGGGTCAGCTCGTGGGCGATCAGGCGCTTGCCGTCGTCGCTTTCAGGTCGAAACTGGTTGTCGCCGAAAAATACATGATTACGGTAGGCAAAAGCCTTGGCGCTCAAGCGCTTGTTCAGCCGGGCCGACTGGCTGTCGCGGTGGATGCGGATCGCGCTGAAGTCGGCATTGAAACGTGGTTCCATAAAGCGGCGTACCGACAACGGCAGCGGCTCTCCGGCACCGGTGGCACTGTTGATCTCGGCCTGTAGATTGGCGGATAGATTGACGCCGCCTTCGGCCTTGGCGGCGACTCTAGCATCGGCGGTTTGAGCTTCTATTGTTGGGCTGCGCTGCAGGGATTCCTCCTCTTCCTCCTCAGCTTGGCGCTGCAGACTGTTTTGCTGCTCGTTATAGACTCGCCGCTGAAGGCTCTCTTCCTGTTCGGGATCGGCCTGCCGTTGCAGTTCCTCTTCCTGCTCACCATCGGCTTGACGCTGGAGTTCCTCTTCTTGTTCGGAATCGGTCTGGCGCTGCAGTTCTTCTTCCTGTTCGCCATCGTTCTGGCGCATCAGGCTGTCGCTTGGAGAGCGGTAGCGGAAAACCTGTCCGGCCCCCTGAAGGACGGCAGCGATCCGGCTGTCGGGCAGCTTCATCCGCATGACGTTGTCGGCGTTGCGGTCCGCCTCTATCTCTGCCGGGTCGTTTGGCGATGATACTCGGCTCGGTTTCAGCGTGGCTCGGACCAGACCGGGCTGAACCTTATCGCCGTCTTTAACCGCGGCGGCGCGCAGCAGGGTGGCGGATTGATCCGAACGAACCCGGGTGGCGGAGCGGGGGAGCTTGCTAGGCTGCATCAGATCCGCCTGCCTTGCTTGGCGAACTCGCGTTTCAGTCCCTGCTCGATGTCGTCTTGGCTGATCCGGGTGCTTTGACGGCTGATCGCCCGCAGGCTGCAGTGACGCACCACGTTCATGATGGTGCCACCGGAGACCTCGTAGTGTTCGGCGATCAACCCCAGATCGACCTCGGGATCAAACTCGACCTTGCTGGAGAAGGCTTGCTGCCAGATTCGCAGCCGTTCGGAGGCGGCCGGCATCGGGAACGGAATAATGGTCTGAAAACGGCGGATAAAGGCATCGTCGATATTGGCCTTGAGATTGGAAGCCAGGATTACGACACCGTGGAAATCCTCGATCCGCTGCAGCAGATAACTGACCTCCTGGTTGGCGTAACGGTCGCGGGAGTCGTCGACCTGGGTCCGCTTGCCGAACAGCGCGTCGGCCTCGTCGAAGAACAGAATCCACTCCTTGTGCTCGGCAGTATCGAAGATCCTGGCCAGATTTTTCTCGGTCTCACCGATATATTTCGACACCATAAGGCTCAGATCGATCTTATACAGCTCGCGACGGCAAAATTGACCCAACAGGCAGGCCGACAGGGTTTTGCCGGTACCTGGCGGGCCGTGGAACAGGGCGGTGTAGCCGGGTGTCAGCCGATCCTCCATCTGCCAGTCGTTCATCAGGACATCGCTGTATTTGACCCAGTCGGCGATCTCCTGCAGTTGGGACAGAATGGCTTGCGGCAGGATCAGCTGCTCCCAGCGCCGTTTGGTGCTGATCTTGCGGGCCGGGAAGTCGGCGTTGAAAGCTGGTTTGAACGGATTACCGGTGGTCAGGTGATCCTGGATATCCTTGGGCATGGTCAGCGCGGCGCTGGTCCAGGGCTCCAGCGGGCCGAGGGAATGGGACTGGATCAGACCCCGGTGGTACAGCTCGGAGCCGGATTCCAGGAAAGGGTTGACCTTGAAACGCTCCTCCAGCGCATCGCCAGCCAGCAGGAACAGCGCGGTTTCGATGCTGGGTAGAAACCCGCCGTGACCCTGGGACTGCAAACCACCGAACTCGGTATAGCCGCGTTCGGTGAATTTGTTGCGGGCAAACAGTACATCGAGCATCTGCGGGCGGACATAGGGGGTGATCACCAGCGCCAGAATCAGCCGCTGGGCAGGTTCCAGCTGGTGGCGTTCGATCAGGCGGGCCAGGTTGGAATCGGACGGCAGAGACGGCGGCGGTAGTTTGTCGAAACGGAAATGCATCGGCTCGCCGTCGCTGTAGAAATAGGCTTCGAGCCGGGCCTCGAGCACCTGGGCCAGCCAGTGCAGCTCTTGCTCCAGCGCTTTGGCGTTAAGTTCGGCCCGGTTCACCAGCTCACGCGTATCGGTTGCGGCATCCATAGGAGTTTCACCGTTTCTATTGAGAAAGGGAGTTGATCGATCAGCACATCGTGACCCTGGCGCTCGATGGTCAGCTGCCAGTGGCGGTCCTGCGGTTGGAGCAGCCCTTGACGCCCAAGGAAGGCCTGACGCAAACCATCCGTTGAGGTGTTTTTCAAAGCCCGCCAATGGCTCAACAGCGAACGAAGCAGCAGCTCCAGTTCGTCAATCAGGTCCGGCTCCAGCGGATGATCGTCAAGCTGCAGCAGACCCTCGGGATCGAGCCCCAGCAATACCTTGATCCAGGCCAGTTGATGGTCCGGCAAACTCTGCTCGCCGCTGGCCAGATAGATCAGCGCCTTGGCGGCGGTTGAGACCTGTTGCGGTTGAAGCTGGTGATCCTGATCCAGCCAGTTTATTCGCTCGAACAGCCTGGGTAGGTAGGGGGAGAGTAGAATCAGACCGGCCAGGTCAATCCGGAAACTGTTCGCCTCGCCGGGTTGATCCGGCGGGTGATGGGACTGTTTTGGTGAGGTTTTCGGGGAGCGATCAAGGGACGTTGGTTGGTTGTCAGCCCGTTTGTCAGACGGCGCTGACAACAACCCATAGCGCTCAAGTTTTGCCTTCAGAAGCTGCCGTTGGGACGGGGTCATCCCCAATTGCTGCTGTATCTGTTCAACTATCCCGACCGCCAACGGCGTCAAGCTATTCCGGGGGCCGGGCAGGTTATCCGGTACTGCAACAGCAGTCATGATTAGGGCACCCTGCTGCGAGCTGAACAGTTCCCGCTTGTCGGTCAGTCGTTGTAGCGATCGCAGTAATTCGATCGTCGGCGCGCTGTGGCCTGCCACAGCGCGGGTCTTCAGCCAGGCAGATGGGTGCTGGCCGAGTTGGAGTTGCGCTAGTAGACGTGCCCAGGCATCGAAATCCACTAACCGTTCCAACAGAGAATCGAGACTATCGTTGTCCGACAGCAGGCTTTGCCAGTCGCAGTCCGACTGGTCTTCCTCCGATTGATACCAGGGTAAACGACCTTGGAGCAGGTAACCGAGCAGGGACTCGAAGCTGCGCTGATACTTGTTCAGCAGTTGCGCTTCATTGAAGGTTTGGTCGTTCGGGAGTAGCCACTCAGAGCCAGTTTCTGAGTCCCAGCCCGGCTGGATCGCCTGCGCCAGGCTGTTGCTGAGCTGTTGATCCAGCAGTGATGGCAACTGTTGTCGCAGGGTCTCCAACAGCTGTTGTTGATCGGTTAACTGTTCGGAGGTCAGGCGTAAATCCAGCTCAAGCTTGCTTAGATGGAACCATTGATCGGGTGGGGATGCCGTCTTGCTCAGGAACTCGTCAAACATTAGATCCAGACAGTCGCCGATGGCATTGCTGCTTTGTTGCAACAGCGTCCGTAACCGCAAGGCCGGTTCGGTTGGGCCGCATCCCCGTGCCAGTGATTGCGACTGCAAACGCGCCTCCAGCCGAAGACGCCGGATACGGTGCGGCGGTGGTCGGGGATCCCGCCCAGGGACAGTGCCCGACTGTCTAGAATCCACCGAGACGTCCTCCCAAACGGGTGTTCAGATTGTTGCGCAGGCTCGTGTCCTGGATACCTTCGATACCGGTTTTAACCAGCTCTATGGCGGCCTGATTGCCGGATAGCGCAGTGCTGCCGGTCACGATTTTTTCAACGGCCAGTTGGCTACCGCTGCTGGTGGCCAGGGTTGGCTCCTTGGCGGTGTAGTCGGCCAGCTCCACCATGCTGCTGGCCATCTGTTCCTGCGCCTGTGATTTCTTGGTTTGTAGCCTTTCTCGCTCTTCCACACTGTCGGTTTGCTGGATTTTCAGATCATAAGTTTGAATCTGGGTTTCTAGCGCAACCAGTTGATTTGCAAGTGCATCAGCAAGTTGATCGCCGATCAGTCTGTCCTTGGTCGTCGTTAGCTTGGTGCCGCTATCGGCAGCATACAGATCCCGCACAATGCCCAATGAGTTTTTGAAAACATCGCTGTAGACCGACTGGAACTGAATCTTCTCGTCGATCCGCTTGTTCAGGTTGTCACCGAAATTGGTTATTTTTCGCTCGATCTCGAAGTCCAACGACGGCATCACCTTGATCCCCGGAATCGGGATCGCCTGGAACGGCGGATCGAGTCGGGGCAGGGTCGGACGTGCAGTCTCTTCGAGCGCCGGTTCGATATAGTGGGACAGCATCGCACTGCCGACGATGGTGCCGCCGCTGTTGTAGAGCAGTACAAAGGTGCCGCCGCGAGGGACACCGGCGGCGACTTCCAGGCCAGGGTGCCGGTTGATGAAGTTGGGCAGCAGGTGGTCTTCGGTGTCCTTCTTGTCCTGCTCCTTGTTGATCCGATCGATCCAGTCGACCCAGATTGGGCTACGGTTGACGATCAGCTGATCGAAGGAGGTGGGGAAGTGGGTGTTGGAAACCTTGGCGACATCGTTTTTGAACAGCCCGGCGGTCTTGATTACCTGACCAATCTCAGCGTTGAAGCTCTGCTGTTCATCCGCGGACAGGGCCGGTTTTTGCAGTAGGCTGATAGCGCTCAGGGCACCTCGATTGATATCGGCGTCGCGGGTGCTGACCTGGAGTTTGATATCGGCGATATCGCCGTCGCGGATACGGTTGTCGTCGGCCTCCCTAATCACCGCATTCTTGAACTGACTACTGAACTGGGACACATCCTGCAGCTGGTAGGTCAGGTCCTGTTTTAGCAGGTACTGGAAATCACGCAGTCCCCAGCGAGGCCGGAAGTGGGGTTTTATGACCTGGCGAAAATCACCCTCCACCAGCGTGCCGGTCACACTGAAGGGCAGATGATGCTGGCGGATCAGCTTACGCAGGGTCGACTCGGTGCTGCTGAAGGATTTTCCGATCACGCCTTCGATCCGGTAGTAGTCGAACTCGCTCTGGCGCCTTAGCAGCGGACTTTCGGCGCCGCCCAACGGCTGATTGTTGTCGGCCTGATAACCAAGTAGGTAGCGGCTTCGGCCCCGGCGGCTGACATCAAAACTCCAATGGTCGAACAGCGCCGCCTGGTAGTAGCCGGGTACGCTGGGATCGACACTGCTGGACGGGGTGATCTTGAGCGCACTGATATGACTCCAGCCGAACTGGATCAGCAATGCGTTCAGTTTGTCCAGCTGAAACCTCACCCGTGTCAAGCTGTTATCGGCGCGGGCGGGAGAGGGGTAGAAACCCTGGCGCGGTGCGGTACCCGCCACCCCCCCCAGTAGCAGGTGTTTGGCGGCATCGGAGGCAGTCATCAGATAGTGGGGCTGCAGTTCGGCCAGACTGTCGAGCAGTTCGTTCCAGCCCTGGGCCAGGTCGCCGAGGAATTCGTAGTAATACAGTAGTCGGCTGGTCTCGGTACGGGAGCGGTTGTGGATCGCGGCCAGTCGAGTGGCCCAACCGCTGCTGGAACTGCCTTCGCTGTCGGACTCAATATGGGCTTGCAGCAAGGGTTGGATCAGCTGACCGAAACTGGTCAGGTCCCCATGCAGCTGCGTAAAGGCGCTGTCGCAGGCGCTGCGAAGCTGTTTGAACCACTCGCTCTGGGTGTTGATTCCCGGGGACAGGGTCACCGCTTCGGGGTAGCGGCGCTGCAGCTTTTCCAGCGTCAGTTCCAGCGACTGTCGCGTCGGGGTGGAACCCAGTAACTGTTGGGCGAATTCGGCATGGGTGGCCAGCAGCCGTGGGCGACTGGTGTAGGTGCGGCTGCCGTTGTCGCAGTTGGTACCGGTGCAGATATCCTTGTCTTCGATATAGGCTTCGGCCAGCAGCACAAATACCAGCCCGGAGCTGTCCAGCTCGTCAATCGGCTTGGCCTCAGCATCGATGTCAGTGTCAGTATCGGCTTCACCCTCGGGAATCAGCTGCATCAGCGGAATCCGCCCATCCTCGGTACCAAAGGGGGGATACTTCGGCGCCTGCAGCGGGTATTCCTTAAAGCGGTCGAAACGCTGCGGCTGGTAGTTGACCAGCAGGTCGCCGTCGGCGGTGATCCCCAGCCCCTTGGACAGCTGCAGCGCCGTGTCGGTCCGGCTGACTTTCAGCCCCAGGATAATCCCGACTCCGGTCAGAGCTGTGCGGCTGAGGCGGACCTGATCGTCCAGATAGTCGCTGATGCTGTTGAGCTGCTGCTCAGTCAGAACCTGATCTTTTACAAAGACCGTGTACTGCTGTGAGATCTTTGCAAGGCTGTTATGTAAGCTGGTCATAGTGACTCCTTGAAGGTCCCCAGCGCGGTTCTGCCGATCACGAAACCGCTCTGGTCAGACTTGCAGTCGTGGAGCTGCTCCACCGGGTAAACGTTGTTGATGCTGCCCAAGGCATCGATAAGGCGTTGCTTTTTCAGTTGCGGATCGACGCTGCTGGCACCGTGCAACACCCCCAGCCAGTCGCGGTAGGCTTTCTCCAACAGCGCCATCTGCTGTTGGTCGATCCAGCAGACCCTGGGCATGATATGGGCCGGCACCTCGGCTCGGATCACCGATTCGCAGTAGCGACGGAACTCCTGGTTGGCAAAGCGGGCGCCGTAGGCCGGCAGGATGAGTTGGATCTGGTAACTGTAGGGGTCGATACAGTCGTCGCAGCCGTCATTGACACAGACCGGTAGCTGCGGGTCTTCATCGCTTTGGGGCAGCAGCAGGCTGTGCTCGATCAGGTACAGCCCCTCGCTGCTGTAGTTGACGCTCAGATTGTCGACCACCTGTTCGATCGCATCCCGGGCCTGCTGTTCGGTGTCGAAATATTCGATCCGGCGGGCGATGATTTCGCCGCTGTCATCGACCAGGTTGAAGTAGAAACGGCCGTTCTTGGTTCGCTGCATCACATAGTGGGACGGCAGCATCCCGAACAGGATCGCCAATCGCATCTCGGCTCGGGCGGCCTTCTTGCTGGCGTAGCGGGTGCTGCTGCTGAGCAGGATGCTGGCATCGTCACGGTTGCGGATCCGGAAACGGAATTCGTCACCGGGGGTGCTGTCCAGTTCGGCATAGATGTCGAAGGCTACATCGCCCAGGTTGCGACGGCGATGGTCGGCGATGCCCAGCAAGCGGCAGAGGCGCTTTTCCAGTCCAGAGACGTTGTCGCTGTTCCAGTAGTCGCGCTTCAGGCTCACATCATGGGCCATTCCTCGATCGCGGCTGAGTTCGGCGACCTGCTGGTGGAACTGTCCCTTGTAGCGAAGCGTAGCCAGCGGCGACAGGCCGAAGGCGTTGAGCATCACGTCGGTCAGTTCGGTTAGGTCTTCGCCGAAGCGGGCCACCATAAAATCCAGTAGTCGGTTGCGGCGTTCAAGATCGACCACAGGGTCGCTGATCAACTGCTGTAGGTTGGCTTCGGCCTCGGGGGCTTCGCCGTAAAGCTTGCGCCAGTCGGTGATGCTGGTCGGCAACTGGCCGAAATAGCTGGCCTGCTGTTGGTCATCCAGCGACAGCAGTTCGCGTAGTTGATGGGCCTGGGACAGGAAGTTGGCCGCCAGCTGGTCGATAAAGGCCAGATAGCCGCGCAACTGCAGTACCTGGGCCTTTCGCTGCGGACTTGCATTTCCCGGCAGACCGGCCTGACCGAGGCCGTAGATCGCCGGCAGTTCGGTCTGGACCGTCTGGTAGCGTTCTATCTCCCGGCTTTGGCCCGGCTGGGGTGCGATCGGATAATCCACCGAATAGTCGACCGGCTGTTGCTGCTGCTGTTTGATCCGGTTATTAAGCAGGGCCAAGGCCGCAGTTTTATCGCAGAACACCGCCAGCTGGCGCTTGTAAAATGCCAGGTTGCCGCCCTGGGGCTTGAGCACCGCCTTCTTGCCGTCGGCAACCGGAACGATCCAGGGATTGTCCAGCGGCTGCTTGAGGTTTTCGGGATTGATCACCAGTTCGCGCACCGCCACCACCGACTCGATATCCATAATCAGGTTGATCAGGTCCGATAACCGGATCTCGGTTTTCAAGGCCGCCTGTTCGATTTCGTTCTCGCCGATAGGGCCATGGCGGAGCAGCGGGCCGTTAAACAGCACGTCGGCCCAGTCGGTTTCGGCGTTGGCCTTGTTATTGGTGGAGTCCAGCGAATTCTGCGCGGATTGCTGTTGGATCGGGGCTTGCAGGTAGTTGTGTACCGCCAGCATCACCTCGACGAACACCTGTTGCGGGTCCGCCTTGGGGGCGATTTCGAACTCGCCGCAGAGGATGAAGTTCTGCTTGGCAATCGGTTTCGGTGGTGTAAACCATTCGCACAGGTTGCGGCGGCTGTTGAGTAGCTGTTCGACCCGTGCGATCGACTCGGCTTTGGCGGCGGCGTTTAATCCGGCCGCCAGCTCCAGCCGGACCTGATAGCCGCCGGCCACCTGCAGTTGCTTGATCCCGCTGCCGGTCACGGCTTTGAGGCTGGTGCGGCCGGTTCGGCAGTCCAGATAGAGGCTCAGCGGCAGCGGGTCGACCCAGGCGTTCTGGACGTTGGGAAGATCGATCAGCAGTTTGCGGTAGTCGGTTTCGGTCAGCGGGGCGGCCGGCAAGACCCGGTCGGCGCCGGGAAAGTGTTGACTCATCAGGGTCCGTTTCTGAGCTGCGTCGGTATCGGCCAGACCATCGACCAGAATATCGGTGATCGGCCAGTCCATCCGGTAGCTCAATTCGGTCAGCAGATAGCTGATCACCTCCAGCAGGGTGATGCCTGGATCGTGGCGATTGTAGTCGCTCCAGATCTCGCTGCTGAGTTCGATCAGTTGGCTGATGCCCTGGTCGTAGAGCTGCTGCACGTCCAGGCTGGGGTCTATTGGGGTCTTGGGATCGATATGAAGGTCAGTCATAGGCTGCCTCCTCGATCAGGTGCTCAGGCGCCGAGGTCAGTACCTGCAGCGGATGTTGCGGTTGCTGTTGATGCGCATCACTACCGAATTCGGTTCCGTCGCTGCTGGCCTGCAACTGGACTTGGCTGATGAATTCCACGTAGGGCAGCTCCTCGATAAAGTCCATCAATACCGACTTGTAGACGCGGCCGCCGAACTCCGGCCCGCTATGCTCGCCGCTGTCGTTGCCACTGGGGACATCGCTGAGCCAGGGCGACAGCTGCTCGCGGATCGCCAGCTGAAGCTGCTCACGGTAGTGGTTGAATTCGAACCCGGTCTTGAACCGTACCAGCAGATTGACTCGCAGCTGCAGATAACTCGGATTGATCACGTGGACCTGCGCCTGCATCGGCTTGCGGGCATCGAGGAAATCCTGGACCTGATCGAGGGTCTGACTGTCGGCCAGCGGCTGTAACGGATCGACGGCATTGTCGCTGTTAACGTAGGGCACCAGCAGGATGGTGCTGTGGCCAGGTGCCTGCCAGTTGGCGGAATCGGTTTTAGGGCGGCAGTGGGGGATCGCCTTGACCCGATAGAGCCGGGGGAAGCGCTGCAGCACCAAGGTCTCGTAATCATGGATGCTCAGGGCGCGATCCTTGTGCCTCAAGCGCTCCGAGACCCGGGCGGCATAGTCATTGTCGGTTTCGCGATCCCGGCCGCCGAACCCCGCAAAGGGTTGCTGCAACGATTTGATCTCGGTTCGGGCGTTGCTGAACTTGCTGATCGAGCCGGCCGGCAGTGGGTCGTAGCCTACGCCAGCCTCATCGCTTTCGCTGTTGTCGCTCCTGTTTCTGCTGTCTGAGGCCGTCCGGGGCAGGGCTGCCACCTCGATAGCGTTGCTCAGCACATCGCGCAGCTGGCACACCGAGCCCGGTTGCTGGTCGATCGCCAGTTTGAGCCACAGCAATCCGCTTGGCATCAGGCTGTTTTCGGTGGTGGCCTGGTTGGGGATCAGCAGCTTGACGAGGCCGCTGGTCAGCAGGCCGTTGCTGCGGTCGAAAATCAGCTCCTGCTGCGACAGCGGTTTCCAATAGTTGTCGCACAGCACCGACCAGCGAATCGGCTGCGGCGTCAGCCGCGGATCGGCGCTGCCGTCGACCACCTGGAACAACAACTGAACGCTGTCGCCGGCCTGCAGTTGCTCCAGTCCCAGCAATAGCGCACCTTGCTCGGGATGCTCCGGCAGCAGACTGACCGACTTGTCGGTTACGAAATCGAGTTGCTGGCGTTGCAGCGCATGCTCGCGGCGCTGGCCGAAACAGTCCAGATGGAAGAACCGGATCTCGGTATTGGCGAAGGCCTCGGATGAACTGTCGGCGAACGAGACCGTCTGGGTGTAAGCCTCGTAGTTCAGGCTCAGGTCGCCGATCTGCGGGGTGTAGGGCTCGGCGATCATCGCCAGATTCGGGTCGGCATTGAGCGCCAGTACATTCTTCACGTAGGCGTTGCGGTAACTCTGATGGAAAAAGTCCTGCTGCAAGGTCAGTTGCAGCCCCTGGTCTTTCCG
The DNA here is from genome assembly GCF_003345655.1 of Motiliproteus coralliicola. Classification (GTDB taxonomy): domain Bacteria; phylum Pseudomonadota; class Gammaproteobacteria; order Pseudomonadales; family Balneatricaceae; genus Motiliproteus; species Motiliproteus coralliicola. The sequence goes on along the minus strand of NZ_QQOH01000001.1, from coordinate 809,794 downwards.
AACCGACGAACCGGCCACCAGGGTTTGAGTAAACTCCTTCCGGATTGGCTTGACGAAGCGCTGGTAAATCGGGTTGATCCGCCGGAAGTTTCCGAACTGTTTCTGGGCCCAACTGCTGCGGTACTGCCCCAGCGCCTGGGCGTAGCCCTTGATGTCGGGCTGGTGTGGTGCGGCGATGGATGTCTCGGACACGCCGAGGGTGCGGGTAACGCCTGCATTGGTGCTGTGGAACAGCGACTGCCCGGTAACGTTGAAGTAACGGCCGTCACCGTCCCGATAGCTGGCATCGACGGTGAAATAGCTATTGTCGAGTCCCGCCGGCATGCCGACATAGCTGGAATAGCCCGAGTAGTGGTCCGCAAAGCGCATCGGTGGACTCTTCCAGCTCAGATTGACCGAAACCTGCCGCAGCCGCTTGCTAAAGATCTCGTCACTGCCGATCGACAGGGGGCTACCCACCTTCGGCAGCGGGCCGAAGGGCAGGAAGTCGTTGTCCGAGCTGACTCGGCCGATATCGGAGTGAATCAGCAGCTGACGGGCGCCGCTAACATTGACCGTCAGCTTGGCGGTGGTGAGTTTGGCCTCGAGCAGGTGCGCCACCAGTGGATGGCGGACCTGGTTGTTGAGCAGCAGCTGCATCACCGGTTCAGCGGTATCGAGCTGGTAGCCGTGTAATTGTGGCTGGTAACCGACGATCGCAGCTTCTTCGGCCGGGACGGTCAGGCTGAGACTGAGCGCGTTGCCGTTAAGGCTTGCATCGGCGCGGTACTCGGTGCTCCAGCCGTCGCTGGTGCTGAAGTGGATTTTGAACAGTTCGGCCAGCTCGACCCAGGTGTCGGTCAGCTTGGACCCCAAGGTCAGTAGCACCTCAATCCGACGTTCGGCCTCACTGAGCTGGAGTAGACTCGACGATAGCGCAAAGCCGATGGTGCCGGCGGGCAGCGCTTCGTGGCCGAAACCGGACCATTTTTGCTGCCCCGACTCAAACGCCTCGCCCAGGCCGTCGCGAGAGTCGGCCACCAAGGCGACCTTGATCGTTCCCGGCTCGTCGGCGGAGCGAAACAGCGAACGCTTTTCGACGATTCGGCTCTGGTTGATCAGGTTTTCATCGATCGGCGCGACCAGGATTTCGGACTTGTCCTCACGCTTGCCGGCCGTCAGTCGATCATCGGGGCCGATCAGCAGTTTGGGGATCGGTTTCTTCAGTTCCACCACCAGATGGGCCCGCTCCGCGACCGGGGCTTTGGGGGAGAATCTGAGCACATCGCGGTAGTAGTGGTGTAGGTAGCGCTGTTTCAGCTGATTAAGTTTGGCCTGCGGCCCCTGCTGGTAAGCGTCCAGAAATACCTTTAGCAGCGCCAGCTGGGGTGGTACCCGGCCCTGGTGCTGTTGCAGCCAGGGTAGCGCCTGACCCGGTTCAAACGGGAAAAAGGCCGACCAGTCGCCGTCGGCGGCCTGATCATCGTTGGGATAGAACTTGAGCTGCTGGGCCAGCGCTTTCAGGAACGCGAACTGATCTTCGATACTACGCTCGTCGATCGAAACGTAGTCGGCGTTCAACCCCTTCGGTAGCCGCTGATCCTGACTCAGTCCCTGCTCGGGCAGGTTCAGCTGGGTGATGGGATGGATCGGGTTCGGGTCGGCCATGGTCTATGCGTCCGTTATGCTGGTCATCCGTCGAGTTTAGAGTCGGATAGATAGGGGCTGACTTCGGTGCCGTCATGCAGGTAATAGGGGTAGACCAGATTGAAGCGCGAATTGCTGGCGCGAATCTCATAGTCAAGCTGGATCAATAGCTTGCCTTCGTTAATGGCGCTGTCTTCGAGGTTTATCGCCAGTACATTGATCCGGGGCTCGTAGACCAGCAGGGTGCGTTTAATCCGATCGATCAGCAGGTTTTTGGCGGTGGTATTGAGGGAGTCAAATAGCTGATCCTGCAGATTAAGGCCGTAGCCGGGAGCCATAAAACGCTCCCCCTGAGTGGTGCCCAGCAGGATCCTGAGGCTGTCTTCGATCTCCCGTTCGCCTTCGGCCATCAACACCTGACCGCTGTCGGCAGAGAAGGTCGGTGGGAAACCCCAGCCTCTGCCCCAGAAGGTTTGATCACTCATGCTATGGCTCCTGTTTCTGCCTCTGATTCCACTCTTGACTCCAGCCCTAACCGATAATGACTGTGGGGTCGCCGATGATGACCGAGGCGCCGCACAGACAGCTGTCACCGGCTCGGATGGCTGGTACGTTGCCGATCAACACTGTACTGCTACCGAGAATAAAGGGGCTGACGGTGGGCTGATGGACATTTGGGGGCAGGCTGCAGATATGGGTATCACCGAGCACCGCCGCCGGCATACCGCCGATCAGGACGGTGGCGTTGCCGGGACCGATCAGGGTGCCGCCGTGGTTGGTGGTATCGCCGAGTCGTGCTGCGCCTGCCATGGGTTTGCTCCTTCTAGTTAGTGATGTCTCGTCAGTTAATCTTTACCAGCGATCCCTTGACCGTGGTGATCGCCGAACTATTGATGTCGATGCCTGCCGATCCGTCCGCTTTCAGGTTGGCGTTGGCGGACAGCTCCAGGTTAGCGGACGCCTCGAGCTTGATATCTCCGGCGGCGCTGAGGCTGATATCGCCGGCACTCTGTAGCGCGATGCCGTCGCCGTTGAGCACCAGCTTGTTGCTGTTCTCATCTTCCAACACCAGACCGCTGTCGGTATCGGTCAGCAGCAGTTGGTTGCCGTTGGGGGTTTCCAGAGTCAGCTCGCTGCTCTCATCATCGAGACGGATCTGGAGTCCGCTACGGCTTTTGAGCAACTTGATGGGGTTGTCGTCGGACGGTGGCTCCGGAGCCGGGTGGGCGCTGCTATGGAGCATGCCGAGGATCACGGCTTTGCGCGGGTCGTCCTGCACGAAACCGACGATCACCTCATCGTCCAGTTCCGGGCGGATCATCAGGCCGCGGTCATCGCCGGCATCGATGCTGGCCACCCGGGCCCAGATACCGTCGGACTCGTTGTCCAGCAGCGGGAGTCGCACCTTGACCCGGAATTCGCCTTCCGGGTCCTCGTTGCTGACCACCAACCCGAACTGCAGCCCGGACATCGGCGGCAGCGGCGTCGATCGTCCTTGTTGTGATGTAGTCGGACTATTTAGCTGGTCTAGCCCGCCGACCTGGAAATAGCTACGCCAGCCCGAGGCCAGATCCAGCTCATGGCGCACACCGGTGACCAGCGCATTGCCGTTGAAGGCAGCACCTAGACCAGACAGGGTTACCCTATCGCCCGGCTGGACGCTGCCGATTCCCTGGGATTTGAGGGTGCCCTGAACCCGACTGTGCTCGGCAAATTGGCGTTGAGCGTCAGCCCACTGCTGCGACTCCTCGCCAAGTTCGGTCGCTTGTCTGAGTAGACTGACCGGCGCGCCGAGGCTGTCGGCCAGGCGGGCCGGATCGCTGTTGCCGGGGGTGGCTTCGGCCTGGCTTTGGCCCTGATTTTGACCTTGAAAGCGTTCTAAAGTCTGCTCGGCACTGTTCCAGAACAGCGCACTGTGGTCGCTGCGCTGGTGCCGGGCGTCGGTTTCCAGATCGGCCGACAGCAGGGTGGCACCGAACTCCAGATTACAGACCGGATCGCCGGACGGATCGGGGGCCTGGATCGACAAGCGTTCGCCCCGGGTCAGCAGCAGTTGGCCGTTGGCTTTGGCCCGCTGCCGGCAAAACTCCCAATCGCTACAGTCGTATTGCACCAGCTGTTTATGGGTCACCGTGGTGAATTGCACATCGAACTCGAAGCCGTATTCGCTTAGTAGGGTCTGGATGACGTCGCTGTCGCTCTGCTCTTCAAAGTAACGGCCGTTGCGGGTCAGGGTGCTCTTGATCGCTGCATGCTTGCAGCTGATCTGCAATTGCGGCGAAGCACTCTCGCGCAGGCGGATCTTCTGCGCCACTACCAGACCGCTGAACAACAACTCCTGGGCACCGGCGGGACCGGCCAGAATCTCTACCGTGCTGCCGGTTTCAAAGCGGTTGCCGTCGAGCAGCGGAAATTCACCGGTGGCGGCGGCGCCGTCCTGGTACACCAATCGGGCCGAGGCGATCTTGTTGGCCGGTGCCGCAATCGACGCGCTCAGCAGGTGGTGGCTGCGGGGCACCAGTTCACCGTTCACCTTGATGCTGAACTCCCGATGTAACAGGCTGACGGGCAGGGTGCGGCGCAGGTTGGTCACGTTGGCTCCATGTTCATTGTTATGAATCCATTGTCAGGTTTTAACCGGCGGGAAGATCAGCCGGGTACCGGGCTTGATATCGCGAAAACTGCTCAACTGATTGATCCGGGCGACCTGCGGGTAGTAACCGGCCTGGCCGTAGATCTGTTGGCAGAGGCCGGGCAGGGTATCGCCGTCTTTGAAAATACGACTGTGGGTCAGGTCCGGTGATTGATCCTGGGCGATCGCCACCCGGGTCTCGTCATCGGAGTTGTCGGTAAAGGTGGCGCTGATCACCGCCCTTAACGGCTCGCCGCTGGGTTTGAACAGCTTGTAGGCGATGGAGGCGGACTTGAGAATGCAGCGTCGGACCTGCAGGCTGCCCCAGGCGACGATCAGGTAGTTGGGGCGATGGATGTCGCCGTTATAGCCGGTGGTGCTCTGGAAAGCCTCCACCTGCTGCTGCACATCTACCAGTTTGCCGTTGGCGCCGGTGCCGTCGATAAAGAAGCTCAGGCTCAGGTCGCCGGGCTTGATCTGCTTGAACTCCATTCGGCTGCCGGTGGTGCCGCTGCCCTGGGCACTGTCGTACTCCATCTCGTAGGCCAGGGTGAGTTCGCTGGGGTTCACGTAGGCGTGGAATTCCGACAGCACCGCACCGGAGTAGTCCGGCTCGGTATAGGCCTGGATTTTCAGTTTTTCCAGTTCTCCGGCCATGGTCAGGGCTCTTGCTGCTGTTTAAGGATTTCCAGCACCTGCTCGACGCACTCTTCGACGATCTGCTTCTTGGTCTCGCTGTCGCTGGGCTGGCTGCTTGAACCCCCGCTGGCGCGGTTGTCGACCTGCACGGAGATCACCACTTCATCAATCAGAATCGGCATATCAGTCCCTGTTCACACTGAAGTACTGGTAGTAAAACTGGAGCGACTCCACCACCAGACTGTTGCTGCTGGCGGAAAAGTCTGACACCGACCACTTGATCGGGTAGGCGTTGACCAGATGCCAGCTCATTAGCGGCTCGTGCTCCTCGTTGAGCAGCTTGATCACCATATCCCTTGGGGTGATGCTGAAGTCCTCGATGCACTCCTTGACCCATTTGATCAGATCGGACTGCTTCAGTAGCCCGCGCTTCAAGGTCAGCTCGCTGTGCTTGGCCCGTACCGGGTATTTCTGGATAAACCGGTTCTGGCCACCCTCGGCGATCTCTTCGGTGGAGAGTTCTTCGCTCAACCCGGACACATCGGAAAAGCGCGAGTCGAGGCTGTCGCCGGCGAAACCGGCCACTTCGACCTTGAAATGAAATCCCACCGGCGGGTAATAAACCGTCATGCTGATTCCAGCCCCGCTTAGTCGTTCTGCAGTTCCAGCCCCTCGTGGGCCAGCTCGACCGATTCGATCGCCACCTCATTACCGGAGGCTTTCAGGCTGGGGCCCTCGACCTTGACCGGGAAGGCGTTGTGGATTTTCCAGTTCATCACCGGTTCGTGCTCCTCGTTGAGCAGCGAGATCACCAGGTCACGGCGTTCCACGGTGTTGAGCTTGACGGTGTTGAGCCAATTGAAGAACTCGTTGTCGCCGGCGATGATGCCGCGTTTGAGGGTGACGTTGCTGTACTTTTTCAGCCCCGGCATCTTGATGGTGGAGTACTCCGGCAGGGCACCATCGCGGTATTCGATCGGTTGCACTTCCTGGGTCAGCCCCGATACTTCCGAAAATCCGACACGGGTGCCGCCCCACTGAACCACAAAATGAAACACGGGCAAGGGATATAGTTCGGCCATCTGTTTGGCTCCTTTCAGAGGTTAGGGATCAGGAGTTCTGCAACTTGTGGGAGAACTTCAGCACGATAAATTCGGCCGGTCGGACCACCGCCATGCCGATCTCGACATTCATCCGCCCCTCAAGAATGTCCTGGGCGTTCATGGTTACGCCTAGGCCGCAGCGAACGAAGTAGGCATCCTCGGGTTTGGCCCCGGCCAGCGCGCCCTCGCGCCATTTTTGATTGAGGTAGGATTCGATCATGCCGCGTACCTTGACCCAGGTGTTGGCGTCGTTGGGCTCAAACACGGCCCAATCGGTGGACTTCTTCACCGATTCCTCCACCGTGTTGAAGAAACGTCGCACCGCCACATAGCGCCACTCGTTGTCGTTGCCGGCCAGCGTTCTTGCGCCCCAGACCAGGGTGCCTTTGCCCATAAAGGCACGGATCGCATTGATCGATTTGCCGGTGCCGGCATCGACATTGAGGCCATCTTGATAGGGAGTGTCGATCTTGACCGCCGGCTCGATCACATTGGCCAGGCTGATGTTGGCCGGCGATTTCCAGACCCCTCGGTTGCGATCGGTGGTGGCGTAGACCCCGGCCACCGAGGAGGATGGGGGCAGGGCGACGTAGGCTTCCTTGATCTTATTCTTGGCAAAGTTGAAGGCGGCGGTCTGGCTGGTTTCCAGTGTATTCAGGGTGGTTTCCGGGTCGGCACCGACGGTGACCTTGACGTTGGTTAGGTCAGCCTTGGCCTTGTGGGCCATGCTGGTTTTGATAAAGGGGTAGTAGCTGGCGCCGTACTTGAGGTGGTTGCTGCCAAAATAACCACGGTTGGTGGTCAGACCGGCTGGATCCAGCTTGGTGCCGCCCTGGTGGATATCGAAGATGGCGAATCGATCCTGCAGGGTATTGCACTGAGCCAGCATCGCCTGCACCAGGGCCTGGTATTCGGCCGCGTTGAGCTTGACCGCTTCGGGCACCACCAGCAGGGTCGGCTCGTCCTCGTTCTGCACCGCGTTGATACCATCGAGCAGACCGGCGTTGACGGTGACATCGTCGCTGTCATCGCCGCTGTTATCGATCACCGCAGGGCTCTGGTACAGCCCCACCGAGACCACATAGCACTTGCCGCCGCCGTTATCGAAGAACATCTTCATCGCATACCAGAGCAGGTAGCTGGGATCGGGCGGGGTGAAGCTGCTGGTGACAAAGCCGTCTCCGCTGGCGGCGATGCTCAGGCTGATCTCATCAAAGGCACAGTCACCGTAGTACTGTTCAAACTCGGTCATCGAAGAGATCCGGGTCGGTTTGAGGATCAGGTCATTGGCGGTGCTTCTGGCGGCTTTTTCGGTATAACCGACAAAGGCGGGAATCGCGGTTTCCACCTCCGCCACCGACGGGGGGAAGACCGATATTTCCTCTACATAGACGCCTGGGGTTTTATAGGCTGGCATGGATTGACTCTCCTACGCTTTGGCAACGTTGATGAAAAAGTCCGCCGTGATGCTGTTACGGCCGGGGGTCGGCAAACTGGCAATCAAAACCTCGCCACCCAAGCGCAGCTGTAACTTTTTAGGGCCATGCTGGCGTCGGCTGACGACGGTTTGAGAGTGAAATAACACCACCTTGGAACCACCGTCGTGCAGCAGGGCTGCATCAGTATGGGCCTGGGTGAAGTTGCTCGATTCGACACGGGTAAAGTTGATTTCAGCTCGGGACTGCTCGGCAAATCCGGCATCGGCCAGCTGCAGGTGGTCGAACTCGGTATCGGAATAGTTTTGCGCGACGACGTAATAGTTGAGGGTGTCGTTTCTGGCGCTGTAATGGATGTTGAACGTCGGTGGATTGCCGTAGAACGCCGGCTGAATGATCAGTTCAACCAGTGCGATCAGGTTGTGCGGTATCCGGGGCAGATAGATGAGCCGCATTTCGTGGGATCCGGAAGTGCTGGTTTCGGTGATTCGGTAGAAGCCGGCACCGTATTGTTGCAGCAACAGGCTATGGGTCGTCTGCTGCGCAGTGCTGATGCTGTGTTGCTCGATCAAATTCCCCTGGTCATCGTTCAATGCCAGGGTGAGCGGCCGTTCGTTCAGCTGCACGGGATAGGCAAAGCGTCCCGGCACCCGATGAGTGGATTGAGCAGGCGCCAGCGACAACGGATCGATATGGTTGCGGTACAGCGGCAGGCGGTCGTCCGCCAAAGGCAGCTCGGTCAGGGCTGAGAAGGCCGGATTGACCGTGGTAACCGACAGCAGCAGTCGCTGGCCGGCCAGGCTGTGTTTCGGCAGCCCTTGATCGTCTTGCGGGTAATACAATGACAGGCCGCCTGGCTTGGTGTATGTCTTGATCGAAGCGGCCTTCAACAGCTGCAGGGTGTCGGCGCTGGGTTCGATCTGTAGATCCGGGCAAGGACCCTGGTAGTAATCGTGGGTCAGGTTGAGGTCTAACAGTTTGTCAAAACTCATCTGATCCCCCTGACCTTAGAGCGAATGAAGATCGCTGTTAACGGTGAGGACAGGCGGGCCGATCTCGCTACTCATATCCTGCAAACTGATCACCCGCATCTTATAGAGCACCGAGGGCAGATGTTTACCGCCCAGATAAGCCCAGATCTGGTTGAGTTGATCGTAGCTTGGCGATTGTAGATCCAGGCTCAGGCGCTCGACCGCTGGGTCGAGGGCAGGGTGCCGATCGGCGCTGAAAGCGGCGTTGGCCTGAAAGAAATTCAGCGTGTGGGACAGGTATTTGAGCGCCTGGTCGTAAACCGAAAAACGGGCGACAAACATCAGATAGAGATTGAGGTGTAACTGAGGAGGAAGCTTGATCGACTTGCCGTCGCGATACTGGCTGTCCGGCAACTGCTGCCGGGAAGCCGTTTCCTGCTCCAGATTAACCAGCGTCAGAACCAGGCTTTCCTTGGCGAAGGCATACTTGCCGTTATCGTCGATAACCTGTCCCAATGTCACCACATCATCGGTCACCCCGGTGCGGGCTTTGAGGTAGGCGTTGAGCTCGTCGACGACAAACTTCAGAGCGATATCCAGCATATCCCTTCACTTTTTATTGTTCTTGGTCTGACCAATCCGCTTTACAGCTTCAACAACACAAGTGAGCAGGAACTGCTGATCAACTTCAAAGTGAGAATAGTGGAGGTGTATAGGCCCTGCAACTTCAGCCCGAGATATTGTTGATCAAAATCGGGCTGGAAATTCTGCAGGTTACGGCAAAATTTAAACAGTCGTTTGGTGGCTATGACTGTTTTAGCGTAGTCCGGCTTAGGCGGCCGGCGCTGTCATTCGAACAGCGCTTATCAACGAGGTGCGATAACAATCGCCAGGGCACAGATAATGACCAGGACGATAAAGTATTTGGAGAAGTTCTTGCGAAAATCACTGGGGCCTTCATCTGCAGGCAGGCCGCAGGAGGGGCAGGACTGTCGGGACAGCGGGTACTCGCATTGGCAGTTGGAACAGGTTCGGGTCTGGTCTGGCTGGGTCAAATCATATCCTCCGCTTGGAACCCCAGGTTGCATGGCAACAGTCTAACAGGCCATCGTCCACTATGGCTTGACCGAGGCTAAGCGGATAGGTTTTTTCATGCTTTGCTCGGTGGATTTTCGTGATCCAGCACTCAAACGATAAGCCCGTACTTGCGCCAATGTCCGACTAAATAACTCTGCTATTGTTTATTCACTCGCTGCCGGATGGCAACCCAGTTTGTATTCAGTTGGAGCAGATCGTGAAACTCTGGCTTCTCACCTCGGTCCTGGTGATCGGACTGCACGTTTCTCAGCCAAGCCTGAGCGAGGAGATCTGGAAAATTGCTTCGCTGAACTGGGAACCCTATTCCAGCGCCAGCATGACAACCCAGGGTAACGCCATTCAAAAACTACGAACCCTGCTCAAACAACGCAATATTACGCTTTTGGTCGATTTTTACCCCTGGGAGAGGGCCAAACGGGTCGCCAGGAGTGAGGAGTATGTGGGGTATTTTCCGGCTTGGCCGGAAGAGGTTCTCGATGGCTTCGTTGCCTCGCCGACCATCGACTGGTCGTGGATAGGGGTATTGAAAAGGGCGGATAAAGGGCTTGAGTTTCGGCTGCTTGAGGAGCTGTTCACAGGTTACAAGGTCGGGATGGTCAGCTCCTATGTTTACCCGGAAGAGATCATGCAATTTACCCGCGGATCGGAACATAACATCGTCTATGCGCCCAACGAGATCTCGCTGTTGAAGATGCTGGTGGCAGGGCGACAGGATTTTGCCATCACCGACCCCAACGCGATGATCTACCTGTCCGAGCGTGATGGTATCGGTGAGATCGAATTGGTCAAAACCCTGCTGCAAAAGGAGCTGGTTATCGCCATGCGGGACGGGGCAGACAACCAGCACCGAATCGAGCTGATCAACGAACTGCTCCAAGACGATGAAGACTAGTTTAGCTCGATTGTCGCCGCTCATCTGTCCAATTCAAGTTGAGCGGCGACGGACAGCTTGATGTTAGAAAAGCCTGATCGGCTGAGGTCGATCAGCCCTGTGTGCTGCTGCCCAGCATTCGACGGATAGTGGCATCGCGATCCAGCAGGTGATGCTTTAAAGCACCCAGGATATGTAGCGCGACAGCGATCACCAGAACATCGCCGGCCAGGCTATGCACAGCGTGCGCGAAATCCGCCACCGGCTCATTGATTGCAACAAAATCGAACGGACCTTCAGGGCCGGTGTTGGTTGGGAACAGTTCCACCCCAAAGGCTTCAACGCCGTAGCCGCCCATCGCGTTCATGACAATACCGCTAATGGGCATAGCCACGGTACCCAAAATCAAAATCCAATGGGTCGCTTTCGATAAAGCACGTTCGATTAGGGAGTAATCGCCCACATGTTTAGGCCAGCCCTGTTTGATGCGCCATGCGATCCGGATGACCGCGATGCCGAAGACCAGGATGCCGAAGGATTTGTGCCAGGAGTACAAGGCAAAGGTTTCAGTGCTGGCCATATAGATCCCGCTTGCCAGCAGCATGATCATCAAGAAAGCAATCACCCAGTGCAAGCGTATGGTCGTTTTTGAGAGTCTTGAAAGCGTGTCGTTATTCATGATCCCACCTCTAAGATATTGATGTGATTTCTTGTGCTGACTAGATTGCACTAGGCGGTATTAAGAAGGTGTTAATTGATTGCTCCGTGATCAGTTTTCGCGGATGGTCACTGCACGGTTGATTTACCGCTGCTGTCGAGCAACCATCTCCCGTCTCCCTTTATGTCCCGGATAAACAGCGAGGGAACGGCTACCTCGATTGGTCTTGATAATTCTTCCAACTGGCGCTTTTCGGCGGGGCGTAGAAACACTACTGTACGAGCTGTTTGGAGTCCTAACATAAGAAAGAGTGGTATTGATGAGAGCCTGGTTGGTGGCCTGCTTGGTGGCATTGTTGCGTGGATTTGGCCAGCTGTTGTTCATGCCCCATACCGGGGCTGGGGCACTGGTGATGCTGGGCATCCTGATCAATTCGCCGTTGATGCTGATGGCAGCGCTATTTGGCGGGACCGGCGCTACCTTGATGGGCCGCTGGACAATGTCGGCAAGAGAGTTCAATCAGGGGCTGGCCGGGTTCAACGGAACCCTGCTGGGGTTGGCTGCGGCTCTGCTGATGCAGCCTTCGGCGCTGCTTTGGGGGCTGGTGTTTGTCGGCGGCGGGATCAGCGCCTGGTGCTTTAACTGGGGGATGCAACGAAACCTGCAGCTCCTGACGGCCCCCTATATTGTGTTGATGCTGCTGATCTGGTGGCAGATGACCACCTTGGACCAACCAGATGGCGGCCTGCAACTGCACTGGCCGGATGCCGCTGTTCTCTCCGGCGCTATGACGGGAGTCGGGCAGATGGGGTTTCAGGGTAGTTTGCTGTCGGCACTCTGTATGTTTGCCGGGCTGTGGTTGGGCAGCGGCTGGCGGGCGGTTGGCTGGGCATTTAGTGGAAGCCTGATCGGCGCTCTGGCCGGTTATCTGGTTGGGACAGACCAACTGGCACTAGCTATCGGCCTTGGTGGCTATAACAGTGCACTGATTGCCGTGGCCCTAGGTGTCGTTTCCGGGCACCACGTCAGAAGCTGGCAACCCTGGCTTGGCATAGGTGCAACGACGGCGTTAGCGCTGGGCGGATTGCAACTGGCCTTGATTCCATTGCTGACCATCCCGTTCGTACTCTCAATGTGGCTGGTAATCGCCATTGAGCGGATGAGGCTATCAACCTGATCGATAGTTATGCGATCGAAACAGCACAGGGGGTGGTTATTCGGGCAACCGACCACTTTTCTTCAATCGCCGGGTGACCATCTGGTGGTAGCAGCGAGCCAGCAGAGGGCGGATCACCGGCAAGCCGATCAACCAGGCCAGCGGCTTCAACCAGACAACCCGTCTCATCAGCACGATGTAGGCATCCAGTTCGGAAAGCACTTGGCCGTCATCCGAGATGATATGTAGTTCGGTCAACGCCTTCTGTGGGTCGACGCCCATCCGCCGAAGCTCATCCTCCCGGTTCGTGATGTCGAGCCAGAGGACTTTCCCGGGGCTTTCGGCTGCCATTTTTTCGTAGTTATCCCGGTCTTTAACGCAACTGGGACAGGCGCCGTCGTATAAGACCGTGATTTTCTTGTTCGCTTGGTTCACTTGCTACCACCTTGCCTTGCCCCGAACCGCCGTGACCCACGCATAGGTCAACCAACCCAATTCGAGTATCTCTGTACTTAATTGTAGTGTTTGGGTCTAACCTCTCACCACGAAACGACTGCAATTCCCTCTGCGTTCGCTGTTGTCTTTTTGACCTTCTTATTCCCCGTTTTTCTTCTATTGACGCGTTTAGCAATCGAATCACTGACTATTCCTGAGCTGTTACTCAGCTCTTCATTGGAAGCATTGAGCGCCTCCATCGTCGCACGCCTGTGGCTGAAAATGTCAATTAACGGACGGTAATGGTCAAGCCCCAGTAACTGGGGCTGGGTAGAGTGAGTAAAGGCCAAAATAAGAACAAGAGGATAAAATATGTTTTTGCCTCCACGCTGTGTGCGTCATCCACTGGCTGTTGCCGTAGCCAGTGCCTCGGTTTCTCTGCTGACTTCCGGTCAAGCGCAGGCTATCGATCTCAATTTTGATCCTGAAAGCGACTGGTCAGGGCAGCTCGATGTCACTTTGGGGTATGCAACATCCTTCCGTGCTCAAGACCGAGATCCAGATATTGTCGGGTTGGGCCAAAACGATCTTTCTGAACTCCGGGTTCCCGACAAAGGCGATCGAATTTCTCAAGTGTTCAGTGCCGCCTTCGAGCTGGGATTGGACTGGAGAAATTATGGCCTGAATGCATCAGCTGTTTACCAACATGACACCGAAATAATGAGCGGTGATTCGATCGATCCGTTATCGACAACCACGTTTGGTGGTGTCGGTGGTGGCAGTAACGATTGGAGCGATGCGGCTGAGGATCACGCTGGTAATACGCTGGATCTGCTCGACGCTTATGTTTACGGCTCTTTTGAGTTGGCTGATAACCCGCTGGAAGTCCGGGTCGGCAAGCAGGTCATCAACTGGGGTGAAGGCCTGTTTTTCCTGGATGGTATCGGTGTTCAGGTGCCGCTTAATGTCAACAAGCTGACTACGCCGGGTTCTGAACTCAAGCATGCCTACATCGGCAATAACGCGTTCTATGCACAACTGGGGGTGGGCGACGAGAGCTCGATCGAGGCCTATATCCAAACCGAATGGAACCGCGCCGAGATGCCGCCTCAGGGCACCTTTTACGGTGTTGACCCGCTTTACCGTGGCGGTTCCGAAAAGATTCAAGGTTCCGGCGCTGCGTTGGGCTTGCCTGGCGATGTGTCTTATCGCGACGGCGATGATGAGGCCAGTGACAGTGGCCAGTGGGGTGTCTCCGGAAGAACTGTCCTGGGCGACACCGAGGTCGGTCTCTATTACAGCCGCTACCATGAAACCTTCGCTTTTGCCGAGTCCACCTTCGATGCTACGGCGTTTGGGGCATCGGGTGGCGCGGTTTGCTCCTTCACATCGGCGCTTTGCGCGCGGCATATCTGGCCCGAAGACCTGGATATGTTGGGTGCCAGCTTCGCCACCACCCTCGCGGGAATTGCGGTAGCGGGTGAGATTGCCTTCCGTCCTGACCGTCCATTGATGAACCTGAATGCCGGGGTTGGCGCTTTCGGGGCGGCGGCCGGCAGCCAGTCGATCGAAGAGCACGACACCCTCAGTGCGTCGGTTAACGCCATCTGGCTCGGACGCGGCGGCTTTGCCGGTATCGATTCGCAGCAGGTGATCGCCCAGTTCGGTGTGGATCATATCGGTGGTGATACCAGCAATCTGACCCCTCATAACTCGGTCTCTCGCGATAAAAACAACCACAACCTAGCAACCACCAAGACCGCCGATTCGACCGCCTATGGCGTGGCGGTGCAGTGGGAAGGTACCTGGCAGGCGGTTCGTCCGGCGACCGATCTGACGCTTAGCGTTTTCGTACAACACGATATCAACGGTATCTCGCATTTCTACGGCAACTTTGCCGAGGGTCGGACGCAGGTTGCGACCACGTTGACAGCGGATATTGGCTCGGAGTGGGAAGCCTCGCTGGGTTACATCTACGTCGATCATGAAGAGTCGGACTATGAGGATCTCGACTCGATCAATTTCTCCGTCAATTACAAGTTCTGAGTTCGTTGCTCAAACGAAGAGGTATGACCATGAATAAGAAAACAATGTTGAGCCTGGCTCTCTCTGTGGTGATGACGGGTTCAGGTAGTGTATTGGCCGCCGTATCCGCCGAGGAAGCAGGGCGGTTGCAAACTCAACTGACCCCGATGGGGGCTGAACGCGCAGGAAATGCCGACGGTACCATTCCAAGTTGGGACGGTGGAATCACAGACGCGCTGCCCGGTTGGCCCAACGCTAATAACGATCGACCCAACCCCCATGCGGATGATGAGGTGCTGTTTACCATCACCGCCGCCAACATGGCTGATTACGCTGACAAGCTGACTGAAGGCACCAAGGCGCTGCTGCAGGCTTATCCCGAGACGTTCAAAATGAACGTTTACCCCAGTCGTCGTACCGCGGCCTTCCCTGAAGCGGTGTATCGGGAAACCGCCAATAATGCGCTAACGGCACAGCTTTCTAACGAAGGACGCACCCTGACCGGTGCTTGGGCAGGTATTCCATTTCCTATACCGCAAAACGGCCTTGAGGTGATCTGGAATCATTTGGCTCGCTATCAAGGGATGTCCTACAAAGCGGAGATCAATGAAAACCAGGTATTCAATAGCGGTGACCGCCAGGATTGGTTCTCTAGCATTCAGGCCGTCAATCCCTATTACGACCTAAGCGTCAGCGAAGCAGATCGTGCTGACGGGATCCTGCAAAAAGGGGTGGTGACGGTGCATAAGCCGTCACGGGATTCAGGCGAGGGGTACCTGGTACTTGACCATACCGACCTGGCGAGAAATCCGCGTAAAGCCTGGACTTATGATCCTGGTGAGCGTCGTGTCCGCCGTGCGCCGAACCTGGCTTTTGATACCCCGGATCGGGCGCTGAATGTCTATGACGATCTATTCCTGTATCTGGGATCGCCCGAACGTTATGACTGGAAATTGATCGGCAAGAAAGAGATCTACATTCCTTACAACAACAATCGCCTTAACTCGCCGAACAACCGTTTGGAAGATGTTACTCACAACGACTACATCAATGCAGAGTTGATTCGGTATGAACTGCATCGGGTCTGGGTCGTTGAGGCAACTGTAAAAGAGGGGCAGCGTCACCTCTATCAAAAGCGGGTGAAGTATCTTGATGAGGATACCTGGAATGTCATCGCTTCCGATCGCTACGATGGCAACGGAAACCTATGGCGGGTCGGGTTCAACTATCCGGTGGTGGCCTCTGAAATCCCCTTGACCGGCGTCGGTTTCTTCGCAAGTGCGGACCTGAAGAAGAACGGTTATTACGTGATGAACCTGGTTGCCGGCGGCAAAGGGTTTGAGTTTAACGGTAAGGCTCCGGGCGATGCCTACTTCTCACCGGCCGGCCTTCGTCGCCGCGGTCGATAACCCCGCTTGGGCTGCTGTCCGTCCCCCTTCCGGTACAGCAGCCTCTCACCCCTTAGCAACCTCTCTCGTGATTCAGTTTTCAGGTATTCCCATGTACAAACCCGTGGATCTATTAACCCAATTTTCTGGCTTACAAGGAATGTTATGGGTCGCTCTCGGCGTATTGGTTTTGCTCGGTACCGCCGAAGCCAGGACCTACCGTGATCCCATCGATCTACCTGCCCAGTTCTCTGCGGCTGCTTCCCAATCCTTGCTGCTAGATATTGTGAACCGATCCGGCCGTCTTATCGCTGTCGGCGAACGCGGTCATATTCTTTTTTCTGATGATCAGGGGCTGAGCTGGAGGCAGGCAGAAGTCCCAACCCGATCTCATCTCAATGCCATCGCTTTTTCGGATGAAAACACCGGCTGGGCGGTCGGTGAGGACCAGGTATTGCTGCAAACCCGCGACGGAGGGCTTAGCTGGTCGCTCGTCAGTGACGGAAGAGATGCTGACCAGAAAGGGCCTTTGTTGGATATCCATTTCAACAGTCAAAGTGAAGGCTTTGCCATCGGGGTCTTTAACAAGTTACTTCACAGCCGGGATGGTGGACAGAATTGGCTGTCCTGGGAAGCGCATATCGACAATCTCGACGAGTGGCACCTGTTCGCGATAGCCGCAGGACAAGAGGGGCATTGGTATATCGCTTCAGAGATGGGGCTGCTGTTCCGTTCCGTCGATGGCGGCGAAAGCTTTGCACCGATTCAGACCGATCATGGTGGTTCGTTCCACGGCATATTGGCACGCCCGGGCGAAGACGGTCTTGATCGCGTGGTGCTGTTTGGTGTGGGAGGGGTGCTCTATACCTCCGTCGATGGGGGCGAGCAGTGGAAACGCGTAAACACTGGCACCGAAACAGGCTTGGCGGGGGCGACCTGGCTGGCTGACGGTTCGGCGTTAATTGTCGGTGCCGATGGGCTGATTTTGCTGCTTAACTCGGAGCTTACCCAGGTCAAGCAGCATCTCATTGAGAACGGTTTGCCGTTGAGTGCCGTCTCCCTTACCGAGAATAACCGGGCCACGCTGGTGGGATTGGGCGGTGTGCAATCCCTGTCAATTCAAGAATTCCTGCCTTAGAGGTCCCTATGACGCGGCTTTACCACTACGAGTTTTCCCGGTTAACCCAGGCGATATTCCACTACCGCGGGTTGATCCTGTTACTGAGCGTGTTTATCACCCTGTTTCTGGGTTATCGGGCGGCTTTTGTTGAACCGGATACCCGGCTTGAACGGTTGATACCCGCCACCCATGAATACGTACTAACCGGTAGAGAGTTTATGCGCGAAGATCGCTCGACCGGGGGCAGCTTTATCCGTGTCGCGGTAGCCAGCAAAACAGGTTCGGTTTTCGATTACCAGTATCTCAACACCCTGCAACAGATCAGCGATGAGATCTCGCTGCTTGATGGGGTTGATACCGCAGGGCTCAAATCTCTTTGGTCACCAAGCATGCTGTGGTTTGCGATTACACCCGAGGGCTATTCGAGCGGCCCGGTAATCGATAACAGCCAGTTCGCCGACACGCCCGAGTCGAGAGCTCAGATCCGCGTTAACACGCTCCGGGCAGGCATCGTCGGCAGTTACGTATCAAACGACTTCACGGCCTCAATTATCGATTTTCAAGTGCTGCCGGCAAACCCACGAACGCGACAGGCGCTGGATTACAATGCTTTTGCCGATGAATTGGAACGGGTGCGGAGCAAATACCAAAGTGATGACCTGCAGATCCATATTATCGGAGACGTGAAGAAAGTTGCGGATCTGGTAGATGGTTTCGAGCAGATTGCGCTGTTCTTCTTAGCCGCTGCACTGATCACCCTGGTACTGCTGTTTAAATACTCCCGTTGTCTTAAGTCGACACTGGTGCCGCTGGGCTGCTCGCTGGTCGCAGTGGTCTGGCAGCTGGGTATTCTCAACCTGCTGGGCTACGGCTTGGGTGTGTTTTCCGTGCTGGTGCCGTTCCTGGTGTTTGCTATCGCCGTGAGTCATGGCGTGCAGGTGATCAACGGGGTTGCCCATGAGGCGGCTAAGGGGCGCTCACGAATTGCCGCCGCGAAGGTCACCTTCCATCTGTTGCATCGCGCCGGCCTGTTAGCCTTGCTGAGCGACGGTATCGGCTTCGCGACGCTGTTCGTTATCGATATCGGTGCCATTAAGGATCTGGCCATGGTGGCCAGTGTCGGCGTGGCCCTGGTCATTATCTCCAACCTGCTGTTGCTTCCGATCGTGATGTCCTATGTCGGTGTGACCCAAGGCTGTATTGACCATGCCCAATACAAGCTGGAGGAGCGTTCGTCGCTGTGGGAAGGACTGGCCCTATTTGCCGATCCGAACATCGCACGCCGCACCTTGGTGGTGGTGGCCCTGCTGATCGCGGGCGGCGTCTATCTAAGCCAGGATTTGAAGATCGGGGACCTGGACAAGGGGGCGCCAGAGCTGCGAGCGGATTCCCGTTATAACCTGGATAACAACTTCATCACCGACAACTTTTCGGTCAGTACGGATTTGATAACAATTTTCGCTGGTACGCCTGACGAGGCCTGCGAATCTTACAAAGTGGTCGATCTGGTTGATCGTCTGGGTTGGGCGCTGCAAAACACCCCGGGCGTTCAATCGGTCAGCTCGCCTGCTGTGACGGCCAAGATTAACCGTTATCTAGGCAACGAAGGCAACTTGCGCCTGATGGCTCTGCCCCGTGATGAACGCGTATTGACGCGGGCGATGAGTAAGATCGGCATTGTCACTACCGATGATGGTGGGCAGTGCAATCAACAGCGCTTACATATCGAGCTGGCTGATCATAAACAGTCAACCCTGCTGGCAGTGACTGACACCGTGCACCAATTCGCCGCGGAGCACGACGACGCGGACGTCTGGTTCCGACTGGGAGATGGCAACGCCGCCTATGAGGCGGCAACCAACGAAGTGATCGAGAAGGCGCAGAATCAGATTCTTATCTACGTCTACTCGGTGGTTGCGCTGATGTGTTTGCTGATGTTCCGCTCCTTCCGCGCGGTGATCTGCATCCTGGTGCCGCTGGCACTGACATCACTGCTGTGCCAAGCGCTGATGGCGCAGCTCGGTATCGGCATCAAAGTGGCGACCCTGCCGGTGATCGCGTTAGGCGTCGGTATCGGGGTGGATTACGGTATCTACATCTACAGCCGCTTGGATTCCTACCTGAAGCTGGGCCATTCGATGCGAATCGCTTATCTGGAAACTCTGAAAACCACAGGCAAGGCGGTTTCCTTTACCGGCATGACGCTGGCAGTGGGTGTGGCTACCTGGATCTTCTCACCCATCAAGTTCCAAGCGGATATGGGCGTGCTGCTGACCTTTATGTTCCTGCTGAACATGATCGGTGCGTTGACGCTGCTACCCGCATTGGCTGGCCTGTTACTGCGACAAGCCAGTCAGACCGCAGGCGCTCCCAGTAGCGCTGATCAGGATGGCGATAAACCCGTGTTGGCGGACGCACAGATCGCGGCAACAGAACCCCCTGCAACCGGGCATACCAAAACCTTGGCCGGCTAAAGAACCTGTCGATGGAGCGGGGGAGTCATCATCCCCCTGCTGCACAAACAGAAATCAACGAGTTTTCGACTCTAGCAAGCAATCTCTATGAATCGCTTGGGGTAGAGACGCCCTGGGCTGATCGAACGGACGAGTAAGGATGAATTATGCAAACGAAACAGATTCCACCCGCCTCATCGGCGTATGCCTACCCTTTGCTGATTAAAAACATCTTGATGTCGAGTCAGCGCCATTTACAGCAGCACAGAATCAATTACCGCGGCCAAGACCAGTACGACTATCAAGGGTTCCAAAAGCGGGTGTGCAAACTGGCGAACCTGCTGACCGGCCTGGGGGTTAAAGCTGGTGATACGGTTGCCGTGATGGACTGGGATAGCCATCGCTATCTGGAAGCTTATTTCGCCGTTCCCATGATCGGTGCGGTGCTGCACCACGTCAATGTCCGTCTGTCTCCCGAGCAGATTGCCTACACGATGAACCATGCCGAGGACAAGCTGGTCATGGTTCATGAAGATTTCCTGCCCTTGGTTGAAACCACCCAGTCGCTGTTGAAGACCGTTGAGAGTTACGTGCTGTTGGCGGAGAACGGCCCGGTCGATACCTCACTGCCGATTAGCGGCGAATATGAACAATTGATGGGCTCAATGCATGACGGCTACGAGTTTCCGGATTTTGATGAAAATTCGATAGCGACCACGTTCTATACCACCGGTACCACCGGAAACCCCAAAGGGGTCTATTTCTCACATCGTCAGTTGGTGCTGCATACCTTGCAGGCCGTGGGCACCCTGGCCAGCGCGTCGGGTGAGGCGGTGATCAATGTGGATTCGGTCTATATGCCGTTGACACCGATGTTTCATGTTCATGCCTGGGGCATTCCCTACGTTGCCACGATGCTGGGCGTCAAACAGGTCTATCCGGGCCGGTATGAGCCGCAAAAAATCCTGGAGCTGATTCGCGCCAATAGGGTCACGATATCCCACTGTGTACCGACCATTCTGCAGATGGTCCTGGCCGCAGCCAAGGCCCAAGGGGTGCGCTTCGATGGCTGGAAAGTCTGTATCGGGGGGAGTGCATTGACGCCAACCCTGGCGCTGCAGGCAATGAGCGAGGGGATTAACATCTTCACCGGCTACGGCATGTCTGAAACCTGTCCGATCATGAGTCTATCAATGCTGAACGCTGAGATTCTCAACATGGAAGGAGCCGAACAGGTCCGCTATCGCACCATGGCAGGGACGCCTGCCGGCATGGTAGATCTCAGAATCCAGGCAAGCGACGGTCAGTTTCTTCCTCACGATGGAGAGAGCATGGGAGAGATTGTCGTGCGCGCGCCCTGGTTAACCCAGGGGTACTTCAAGGAACCGGAGAAAAGCGAGGAGCTCTGGCTGGGGGGCTGGCTGCACACCGGCGACATCGGTGTGATCAGCCCGGATGGGTTCCTGGAGATCAAAGACCGCATCAAGGATGTGATCAAGACCGGCGGTGAGTGGGTCAGTTCTTTGGAGCTGGAAACCTTGATCTGTGAATCGCCCTATATCGCCGATGTGGCTGTTATCGGTGTGCCCGACGACGAGTGGGGTGAGCGCCCGGTCGCCACCGTGGTGCTGGCAACCCCCGGTACCGCGTTCAGCAAAGAGCTGATCCGAGAGCACCTGATGCAGCATGTCAATTCCGGACGCATCAACAAATGGTGGATTCCTGAGCAGGTCGACGTTGTCGATCAACTTCCCACCACCAGCGTCGGCAAAGTCGACAAAAAGAAAATCCGCAGCATGGCGCTGCCTGCGTGAACTGACGGAGGAGGGTTGTTGATTATGCGCCTTCGCCGCAATAACCCTTGTTAAAACCATACCGGCTGGTTGCAGAGTTCAGATGGCCAGCCGGTAACACCTGTATCACGCCCCCACCAGGTTTAAAGACCGATCAACCCTACAAAAACAATAACCAATAGAAAGGCCTTACTGATGTGGAATTATCTTTTGTTACCCGTGATCGGGTTAATGAACCGCCGTTCGTACCTGAGTAAGTTCCTGCTGGTCAGTGTGATCTACCTGCTCCCGCTGTTGGTCTTGACCTACCTGCACCTGGATCGGACCCTGACGGAACAACGCCGAACAGCGCAGGAAATTGAAGGATTGCAGCAGCTGCGCCAGGCCCTGTTGGTGACGCAAAGCGCGATAGATTATCGCGACTTGCAGGTCGCGCTTAATCGGGATACCTCAGCCGTCGATGAGGTCTCATCCGATCGTTTTAGTAATGCCGTCAAACAGTTTACGTTAGCGGTAAAGACCATGGACCAGTTTGAGCTGGAAGCAAAATCCGGGCAGATACGCTCGCAGTTGTTTAGCTTATTAAATCGTAAGTTAAGTGCATCGATAAGTGACCAACGGTCACGCTTCCAGTGGAGCGACAAGCTGGTACGCGAGAGCTGGAATCTGGTCAGGCAGGTCAGTGACGATGCTGGTTTATCGCGAGACCGTGATCCTGCTAACCATACCCTGATGAAACTGGTCCTCGACGAGATGGAACCCTTGCTGGCGGGCCAGGGGCAACTGCGCAGCTTTGGTACCTATACGATCCGACAGGGAGCAATGAACTCAACGCTGGAAATGATACTCGACCGTTTGATCGACACCCTGGACAAAGACAAACAGCGGATTCAGGCAGCCACGAGACCTTTGCTTGACGGGGAGTCGGAATTCCTACAGCAGCAGACCCGGGAACTGCACCAGCAATTTGAGCGTAGTGGCTTGCTGCTGGAAGATGAAGTGTTGCTGGCCGAGTCTATCGAGGGCGAGTGGGAAACGTTCTTTGATGCTGTGTCGGGGATCAATCAGTCGGCATTTGCGCTTATCGAGGCCAGTTTGGACCGAGTCAACGACAAGCTGGTTGAGCGAGAACAGCAGCAACAGGCTGAGTTCGGGATTTTACTGGCAGGCGTGCTGCTGGTGTTGCTGGTCTCCAGTTATCTAATGGCGGGCTTCATTGTTCAAGTACGCCAGAGTATTCATACCATTCTTGCTTCTGCACGGCTGGTTTCCCGTGGCGATCTGACCACCAAGGTTGTCCTCGATAGCCGTGATGAACTGGGCCAGTTGGGGCGCGAATTTAACCTGATGATAGAACGAATTCATGACCTGATTGGCGAAGTTGGTACCACCACTGAGCTGGTTACCGATCAGGCCGGGGCGGTGGCCGTGATCGCCGGGCAAAGTTCCCAGTCGGTGGAGCTTCAACGCAGTGGTACCGAAGAGGTAGCGACGGCGATGGGTCAAATGGTCGCCAGTGTCCAAGAGGTAGCACGTGGCGCCCAACAGGGGTCGGATCAGGCAGGCCTGGTCAATAAACAGGTGAATCGTGGTCAAGAGATCGTTCAGCACACCCTTGCGGAGATCAATCAGCTCTCCCAGGATATCGGTGATTCAACCCACGTCATAGACAGGCTGGCCGGTGATAGTGACAACATTAGTCGCGTGCTCGACGTGATTAAGACCATTGCGGAACAGACCAATCTGTTGGCGCTGAACGCAGCCATAGAAGCTGCCCGTGCCGGCGAGCAGGGGCGAGGTTTTGCGGTGGTGGCCGATGAGGTGAGAACCCTGGCCCAAAGAACCCAGGATTCGACCCAGGATATCGAGGAGATCATCTCCCGACTTCAGGCCGGCATCAATGATGCCGTTGCAGCGATGCAGACCAGCCAGCGTAGCGTGTCCCAGACCGTTAACCAGTCCGCCGAACTGAAGTTGGCCTTGGACGAGGTTACTGCCGCGATGGGGCTCATTCTTGAGGGCAGCCTGCAGATTGCGAGTGCCGCTGAACAGCAGACCGCTGTAGCCGGCGAGGTCGATCAGAAAATAGCCGCCATCAGTACGCTGGGTAATCAGACCGCGGAAGGGGCCAAGGAAACAGAACAGGCCTGCCAGCAGATGCAGCAACAGAGCGGTCGCCTGGCAGCCGCGGTATCTAGTTTCAAAGTCTGATCCTGGCCAGGTTAAGCACGAGGATCATGCCGAAAGAACCCGGGCATTTAATTGCCGGATTCTCACGATTCACCAACGGCGATGGGATTGACTCAGACTTGCGAAGTCAGTGAGTGGATCAGTCGTCGGACTACAGCGCTGATTTTCTGTATTGCAAAGGGGTTTGTCCGGTCAGTCGTTTAAAGAAACGATCGAAAGCACTGGTTTCGGAATAGCCGAGCATCAAGGCGATATCGGTAATACTGGAATCGGTGTTGATCAGGGCATCCTTTGCCACATTGATCACCACTCCGTTGCGTAACTCACGGAAATTAATGTTCCTTTCCTTTAGCTGCCGATTCAGCGTCCGCACTGACATATTCAGATGTTTGGCGATATTTTCGGCGCTTGAGGAGTCATCACCAATGCCGGTGGTGATCAGAAATTTAACGTGGCGAATCAGATCCTTGCTGCTTAGCTGATCAAGTAATTGGTTGGCCTGTTGCATCAAAATGGCCAACAGATTGGCATCACCTGAAGGCATCGTCAGCGACAGTACCTCATCCGAAAAATAGATCTTGTTGGCGGGTTGTTCGAAGTGAAGATCGGAGCCGAACAGCCGTTGCAAATTATCGAGTTTCTCCGGTTTCGGGTAGGTGAAGTCGCATCGAAGGGGACACCAGGATTCTCCGGCGGCCAAGCGTATCGTAGTGATCAGAATGCCAAAGCTGAAATCGGTGTCTTGGCGGCTGTCAATATTGGCCAACAATGCCTCTTCGTAGAGGCATTGGCATACCCCCTCGGTCGACGTAAAGGTGTGGCTGAAGTCAGGCGTGAAAACCCGTTGGTAGCGTTCGACGATATCACACAGATCCCCAACCGTCGGGGCGTTACTGGCCAAATATCCCAGCATCCCGAACTGATTGGGTTCGACCTTCTCGGCGATATGGATGCCCAGGTCTGGATCTTGAGTACGTGCTGCTGCCCATTCAAAGATCCGGTTATAGGTTAACGTCGGAAGAATTCTTGTCGACGGGTTGATTTCGGCTTCATTCAGTTGCAGCGATTCACGAATCTCCTGTAGATCGATTCCTTTATCCATCAATGATTTAAATAGCCAATTAACAGGGATTCCACTCTTTGTCGCTTGCAGATTGTTATCCGGCATACACAGCATCCGTGATTTTTATTGTGTCTGAAAGTGTCAATTATCGGACAGTGAAGGTCAAGAGTGGCTGGTGCTGAATCGGTAGAGTGATTAGTAGGTAAAAACAATAAACACCCTACGAGGTATCGACGATGAGCTATCGCTTGGATAAAGATTTGGCATTGCGTGAGCGGGCGCAGAAGGTATTTCCAGCCGGGATGTATGGCCACATGAGTACCACGCCGCTGCCGGATAATTACCCCCAATTTATAGCCAAGGCAGAAGGTGGTCGAATCTGGGGCGTCGATGGCTACGAATATATCGATTTCCTGTGCGCCTACGGTCCCAACATCCTAGGATACAAACACCCCAAAGTTGAAGCGGCGGTTCGCCGCCAGCTAGAGCAGGG
Source organism: Motiliproteus coralliicola (assembly GCF_003345655.1). GTDB lineage: Bacteria > Pseudomonadota > Gammaproteobacteria > Pseudomonadales > Balneatricaceae > Motiliproteus > Motiliproteus coralliicola. The sequence continues at coordinate 784,644 of NZ_QQOH01000001.1, read as the reverse complement.
AGACTGCACCACCGGTCCTTCACCATTGATGCTTGAACTGGCCGAAAAGCTGGTAGAGAAGGGTGATCATGCCAATTGGAGCCTGCTGTGTAAGAACGGCTCTGACGCAACCAATATCTGTCTGATGGTGGCGCGAGCTCAGACCGGTCGCAACACGATTCTAATGGCCGAAGGGACCTATCACGGCACCGATCCCTGGTCGAGCTGGTCCAAAGTCGGCATCACCGATAACGCCCGTGCCGACATTATTACCTTCAAATACAACGACTGCGACAGCCTGGAGCAGGCCGTTGCCAAGGCTGGTGATGACCTGGCCGCTATCATCGTCACGCCCAATCTGCACGAAGTCTTCGTTCCTCAGCAGCTGGTCACACAGGAGTTCGCTCAAAAGGCTCGTCAGCTCTGTAATGACAAAGGGGCCGCCTTGATTCTGGATGATGTGCGCTGCTCCTGGCGTTTCTCCCTGGGGAGTACCTGGCAAACCCTGGGGGTTCTCCCCGATCTCTGTGCGATGGGCAAAACCCTGGGTAATGGTTACGCGCTATCGGCAGTCACCGGCAATGATCGTTTCCGCAGCGGTGCCGCTGAATGCTTCTTTACCGGCTCATACTGGTTCTCGTCTGCAGCTTTCGCTGCGTCCTTGGCCACCATGGAGGCGATTGAAGAAGAAAACGCGATCGAGCGAATGGAAACGGCCGGTAACCAGTTCCGGGCGGGTTTGGCAGACTTGGCCAACGGTTACGGATTCAAGCTCGATCAATCCGGCCCGGTGCAGATGCCGCTGTTCCTGTTTGAAGATGATCCGGAATACCTCAAAGGCGGTTTCTTCTGCAATGAGGCGGTCAAAAACGGTGTCTATCTCCACCCCGTCCACAACATGTTTATCTGTGCAGAACACGACAAGGATATTGTCGATGCGCTGGATCGTTTGGACGGTGCTTTCAAGGCACTGAAAGCCCAGTTCGGCGACGGCTAATCTCTTTTCAGCTTTCTGGGCTGGCGGCCCAGCGACTGCAGCCGCCAGCCTCATTCTTCCATTGCTAGCTATAAAGCTAGCTATTCGAGTTACCTAATAATAAGTCGGAGAGTTGATTGATGAAAAATATAAAATTATTGAAGGTTCCCTATATTCGATATCCACTGGCGGCTGGCCGCTTTATTGTCATCAATATCATCATCAGTTTAATCATTATTTCTATTGGGCATGCTTTCTTTTATTTAACCTCATAAAGGGTTAAAGGTTTTTGATGCTTAAAGAAAAGATAAAAAGGTAAGCAGCTCATGTTGTTAAAATCCAGTTATAAAATCTTGGCAATTGCAGCCGGTTTATTGGTTGCCCAGCAAAGCCATTCAGCAACGCTGTCGGGTAGGGTGGTCACCACCGAGCAAACAGCCTTGGCAGGGGCTATCGTGACCCTGTGGAATGAGGCCAAGAACCAGAAACTCAGCACCTACACCGATGCCCAAGGCCGGTATCAGCTCGAAACCGACTTCACCGGTAAGGTAACGTTACGCGGACGCAGCCCCTATTACCGGGATACTAATCTCGACTTAGAGCTCACCGATACGACGGTTTTGAAACAGCATCTGTTGTTGGAGAAGCTAACCGACGAGAAAGAGATCTCTGACTCACTGCCAGCATCGGCACACGTGGCCAAATTGGAGTTTGACGGCGAGGGGCGCAGTGCCTTTATTACCCAGTGTAACTATTGCCACCAACAGGGCAACATGCTGACGCGCAACCCGCGCACGGAAGAGGCCTGGAGTGATACGGTCAGGAGGATGGAGGGGTATTTTGCCCTGCTGACCTACGAAGAGCATAACCAGGTGGTCAAGGCGCTGCACGAAGGCTTTGACGGATCACCGATCAAGGTCAAGCAGACCCAGGACTACTCACCAGAACTGGCTCAAGCAACGGTCCACGAGTGGCATGTAGCGGGCCCACTTTCCTTTGTTCACGACGCGGTAGTGGGACAGAACGGTAACCTTTACGGCCTGGACGAAGGAACCGATATCGTCTGGGAGCTGGATCGGGAAACCGACGAGATTACGCCCCACAAAATTCCGGGCGGGGAAGGGAAGGATCGAGGCGGTCGATTCAGTGGATTCCAACTGCCGATCGGCATTTTCAGTGGTTACCACGGCCCCCATAGCGCAGCACAGATCGAAGATGGACGGATGTACGTCACTAACGCTCTTTCCGGCACCATCGGCGAATTCAATCCGGAAACCGCCGAATGGATAGTGCATGATATTCCAGAGGGCTTCTTGTGGCGAAAGGGCTTGTATCCACACACCATCCGAGCAGACAAAGATAACAACGTCTGGTTTACGGTGTTGGCGTCCAACATGGTATTGAAGATGGACACCACCACGGGTGAGTTTACCGAAGTGGACCTGCCATCCAATGGTGCGCTTCGCTGGGCGACCGATGTGTTTGCCGGCTTAACTTTCAAAATCGGTGAATTATTTCCAGAGGCAAATTCCGCTCTGTTCCTGAGTCACCACAAGTGGCTGAACCAAGGCCGTGATATCTACAACTGGCCTTACGGTATAGATATCAATCCGGTCGATGGCGGTATCTGGTACGGCAAACTGTTGGCCAATAAGATCGGTCATATCGATCCGGATACGCTGGAAGTGACCGAGTACGACACGCCATTTAAAGGCCCGCGTCGATTGCGCTTCGGTAAAGACGGCATTCTGTGGATTCCGTCATTCGACGAAGGCATGTTGATGGCGTTCGATACCAAGACCAAGACCTATGAAAATATCGCGTTGCCGGTCATGTCCGAGAACGAGTACGAGGTCCCCTACGCGCTGAACGTCCATGAGCACACCGGTGATGTTTGGATCGCCGCCAACAATTCGGATCGCGTACTACGCTATATCCCGTCGGAGAAACGCTTCATCAGCTACCCGATGCCTAGCCGCGTCGTCTGGTTCCGTGACTTCGAGTTCACCAAAGACGGACAGGTTTGCACCAGCAACTCGAACCTTCCCGCCTATGCCCATGAGGATGGGGTGCCGGCCTTCTTCTGTATCGACCCAGAGGGTGTCGGCAAGCTACACAATGATGGCCATTTTGCCGCGAACTAGCTTCCAAGACTCAGCGGCAAAGGGATAGGCCGCTTCACGTATCTATCAGGTTGACCGCCGGGATGGTTTGAACCGGCACCGGCCGTATCCTTTCCAGAGTGGAAGGTCATTGATGCGGCTATTCAAACCAAATGACGATCCTCGTTGCCACTTGGGGCCGGCTGCCAGTCGAGGCTGGAAGCTTTATCGGTCGGCCTCCTTTTTCACACACGCATTTGTTCACTACCAGTTTGTCAGCGGCTATCGGGTAGTCGCGGAATCGGTCCGACCTTGCACCTGCCTTAATACCTCCCTAACGAAGCTAGGAAAAACCGTGATGAAACCGTTGTCGGCTCCCAAACGAGCATTTATCACCGGCGCCGGCAGTGGCATCGGTGCTGACGTAGCCAAGCGACTGGATAGTATCGGCATCGAGCTGATTATCAGTGGATCCAACTCGGACAAGTTACGTGCTTTGGCGGCTGAGCTTAATCAACAACCCACCATCGAAGTCGCAGACCTCAATGACCGTGGCCAAGTGCAACGCCTGTGCGTCAAGCTTAAATCGGACTATGAGGGATTGGACATTGTTTTCATCAATGCCGGCGTTGTTGAAATCGGTTCCTTCATCGAGCGAGATGATGATGCCATTGATAGAGAGATTGAAATCAATCTGCGGGCTGGCTTGCAGCTGATTCATGCCTGCCTACCTGGCATGGTTCAACGCCAGCAGGGACATATCCTTGCTACCTCCTCAGTCGGCGGAGTACTCGCCCTGAAGGGCAGTAGTGTCTACTCCGCCACTAAATTCGCGTTGCGGGGCTTCCTCAGTGCACTACAGCAGGAAGTCATTGGTGATGGTATCAAGGTGTCCGGTATCTACCCGGGAGCTATAGATACGAACATGTTGCGCCATGAGGCCACCCATGGGGGGAGCGCGCTTAATTTCTTAAACGAGCCAAAGAAAGTCAGCGATGTCGGCGAGGCGTTTATGAAGGCGTTGAAGACGGGAAAGTTGGAAACCTATATTCCATATAGCGACAGTATCAGCGCCCGTTTGCTGGGTGTAATTCCCTGGGTTGTTCCCAGATTACTGCCATTGCTTGAAAAAATAGGCGAGCGGGGGCGAGATCGATTTATTAAATCTCGAGGATTAAAGACTAATCGGTGATATTGAATAATGCCGTTTAAGCACACTCGACAGCTTTCTTAATCAACATCAAACCAGCACCAGTAATTCTGTCGCCCAAGTATTCATTACTTTGATCAAATCAAAATTTGTCAGCGTTCAATATGGCCGAAAGAATCAATTATTAGATCGCTAGGGTCAATTATTTAAAAGGCCCCGATGCTACCGTGATTTTGTATTTGTAGCTCCATATTGAGGATTAACCATGACAATAATAAAAGCTGAGCAGATCATGCTTAACGAACCCGCCCATGCCCGTAAAGCGCATGATGAACGTTTCGCCATGGGTAGTGCCTTTATGAACGGCAGTTACTGCGGTTTGCACGAGGCGGGAGTTCCAATTGTTGACATGGGCTTTATGCATGCCGATGCCGCCTATGATGTGGTCAGTGTTTCCAAGGGCCAGTTTTTCCGACTCGAAGACCATCTGGAGCGCTTTGAGAAATCCTGCGAAAAATTTTTGCTCATCAACCCATATTCGCGTGAACAAACCGCAGACATTCTGACAAACCTGGTCAAGCTGGCGGGCACCCAGGAAGCTTACGTCTGGTGGTGTGTTACCCGCGGAATGATGCCCGCCGATCGCGCCGACCTTGAGTCATACCAACCGGCATTCTATGCCTTCGTCATTCCCTATCTGTACATCGCCAACGATGAGCAGCGTACTCGGGGGCTGGATGTGATGATCAGTAAAAATTACATCCGCATCCCACCGAGTTCGGTTGATCCGACCGCCAAGAATCTGCATTGGATGGATATGAAATTATCGATGATCGAGGCAGTCATGGGTCAGAAAGACTGGTCGGTCCTAACCGACGCTGATGGCAACCTGGCCGAAGCGCCAGGCGCAAACATTTTCCTGATCAAAGATGGTGAGCTCTACACCCCCGATAGCGGCTGTCTGGAAGGCATTACTCGAAAGACCACGTTGGAACTGGCTCGGGAAGCGGGTATTCCCATCCATGTTGAGCCGGTCATTACCTCACAGTTGCTGGAAGCCGATGAGGCGTTCATTACCTCGACAGCTGGCGGAATCATGCCAATCAACAGCGTCGATGGCGTCGTTCTCGGCGACACCGATGGTCCGGGAGAGATTACCACCGCTTTACACAACCGTTACTGGGAAAAGCGCTGGGGCGGTTGGCTGGCAACTACTGTCGATTACGACACGTCGGTAAATCTGTAACAACAGGCATAGCCTGGTTAACCAACTAAGCAGGATCTCCGATCAGGTTTGCGCCCGGTTCGACCCGAGCAGGGCGCCGAACGACCGAACTTATTGGTATTAATATGACTAACGCAGCGTCACAGATCGACCCGTCGGCAGTAGGCATGAAAACCAACCATCAAGGGGGTGCCTCGCTTGGCGCTCTTCTGGAGCGTCAGAAAGCCGCTTTTAAAGCCGATAGCTATCCATCGCTTAAGGAGCGTCAGTGGCGGCTTAAAACCCTCAAATCAGCCCTGGTGAAAAATCGTGACGCCTTGCTGGCGGCGTTGGACCAGGATTTTGGCGGACGTTCACACAACGATTCCATGTTGCTTGACCTGATGCCGACGCTGGAGGCGATCAGCTATAACCGTCGTCAACTTAAAAAGTGGATGAAGTCGAGTAAGCGACAGGTTCCGCTAACGTTCCAACCGGCTTCGGCGCAAGTGGTTTACCAGCCGCTCGGCGTGGTGGGAATCGTCACACCTTGGAACTTCCCGATCCAGCTGTCCTGCGGTCCCTTGATCACAGCCTTAACGGCAGGCAACCGCGCGATGATCAAAATGTCGGAATTTACGCCGGCGACCTCAGAGCTACTCAAACAGATAATTGCCGAGGCTTTCCCCGAGGACCTGGTGACCGTGGTAACCGGTGGGGCTGATGTGGCGGCACAATTTAGTCAATTGCCCTTTGACCACCTGCTGTTTACCGGCTCTACCACAGTAGGTAAGCATGTGATGGCGGCAGCGGCTAAGAATCTGACCCCGGTCACGCTTGAACTGGGTGGCAAGTCACCTGTCATCGTCGACAAGGGTTTCCCCATCGCCGAAGCGGCAGAACGGATCTGCTTTGGCAAGTCGGCCAATGCTGGCCAGATCTGTGTCGCGCCAGACTATGTGCTTGTACACAAAACGATGCTGACTCAGTTTGTGGAGGCATATCTAGCGGCATTTAGAAAGATGTATCCCGATGCCGGAAAGAACCGCGAATATACCGCCATCGTTTCGGAAGCACAGCACCGCCGCTTGATGGATCATATTGAAGATGCCCGTCAGAAAGGGGCGATCGTATGGACACCGTTTGATATCACGTCCACCGAAGGCTCGCGCCGGATGATCCCGCATTTGGTATTGAATGTGTCCGAAGAGATGTCCGTGATGCATGAGGAGATCTTCGGGCCGATCTTGCCGATTATCCCCGTTGACGATGTCGACGAAGCCATCGACTTTGTCACCCAGCGTCCCCGCCCGTTGGCTCTTTATTACTTTGGCAACAATCGGGCCACCCAGGAAAAGGTGATGACGCAGACCCATTCCGGTGGCGCCTGCATCAACGAGGTGCTGCTCCATGTTGGGGTCGATGATATTCCGTTCGGCGGTATCGGTCCTTCAGGTATGGGGCACTATCACGGGCATGAGGGATTTCTCACCTTGTCAAAAGCGAAATCGGTGCTATCCAAGGGGCGTCTGAATAGCATGAAGATGCTGCTGCCGCCGTACAACAGCTGGTTCAAACAACGGATGCTGCGCTTTTTAAGTGGTGGGTAACAGGGATTGACCCTATGTGCCCGAAAAGACTGGACGCTGCTGAACTTCAGCTACGAGAACAACAGATCCTCGATGCAGCAAGGCTGGCACTGGAAGAGACAACGCTTGCGCGCTTTTCTATGGACCGGGTTGTTGAGCGAGTTCCTTACTCTAAGGGATTGGTGTACAGCCATTTCAGCTGCGCAGAGGATCTGATGCTGGGTTTGGGTGGTCGACTGATTCGTCAGCTACTTACCCACTCACAGCTGCAAATCCACAAGTCCGGTAGTAGTCGAACGAGATTCGTCGCGCTAGCCACGGAGCTCTTCGAGCTGGCTCAGAACAATCCGATCCTGTTTCAAGCCTACCAGTCCTGCAAATGTCCGTTGGTTAAAGGTAAAGCCTCCCGAGCCTGGCTCCATCAGCATGAACGTATAGAACGACAGCTCGAAGCGTTCATGCTCGGGCTTATCGAAGACGCGATATCGGAAGGGGCGTTGCAGTTGCCTCAGGGTTTGGGCAAGAGGCAGATCGTCTTTGCCAGCTGGGCGAATTGGTACGGGGTCTTATTACTTCTGACCAGTGGCAAGGTTAACGCCACATGTCAGGAAGTTGCGGTGATGGAAAAGGCCTATTTCGATGCCGTGGAGATTCAGTTGAACAGCCTGCATTGGATGCCGCTTGTCGCTGCTGAATAACAGCCGAAGCGGTTCAGCAACCCCAAATGCAGATGATAAACCAGAGTCCCTTCCTGCCGCTGCCACAGGTCATCGATAGCGAAGTGGATCACTTTATCGCCCATCTGACGGAGGAGGAAAGCAAGCAGGTTACGACGGCTCTGCTGATGCAGCGATAAAACTAACGAGTGCCCAGAGTTACGACTGTGCCCGAACAACACAATAACCGGTAGGGGAGTTCTATGAAGGACAACAGCACGCTTTCAAATAATCCGAGGATGGCGCATATCCACGCCAACGGAGGCCATGAGGCCAAAGAAACCGAACTGATTGAACGTCGTGGCAAGCACTTTGCCGGTAGTTTCCTGTTTTACCACGACCCGGTTCATCTGGTCAGAGGCGAGGGCGTCTACCTCTACGATGCTCAGGGCAACGAGTACCTGGACTTTTATAACAATGTTCAGTCGATGGGGCATGCAAACCCTAAGGTAGTCGAGGCGATTCGGGAGCAGGCCGGTATTCTGACTACCCATACCCGTTACCTGAATGAGAAGGTCATCGAATTTGCCGAAGAGGCGGCCAGTACGCTGCCGGATGCGTTAGAAGTCTGTCTGTTCGTTTGCACCGGGACGGAAGCATGCGAGCTGGCAGTACGGATTGCCCGCTCCGTCACGGGCAGCAATGGGCTGATCGTGATGGAGAATAGCTACCACGGCAACTCCAAGCTGGTGACGGAGATGTCGACGGCTTACCCGGAAACGTTGCGCGGAGATACGCCGCACATCGAAGCGATTGAACCACCGAATACCTACCGAGGCAGCTTCCGCCTCGATGGCGATAACGACCAGTTGCTTGGGCAGCAGTATGCCGATCTGGCTGAGTCAGCCATCGACAAGCTTCAGCGCCGAGATCAAGGTTTAGCCGCTTTTGTCTGTGACAGCATCTTTGACTCCAACGGTGCTCTGGATGCCCCTCAGGATTACTTCCAGAAGCTAAGCGACAAGGTTCACTCAGCGGGGGGCTTGATGATCGCCGACGAAGTACAAGCGGGCGTTTGCCGTACCGGAACTTTCTGGGGCTTTGAACAGTACGACTTCGTTCCGGATATTGTCTTTACCGGGAAACCATTAGGCGCCGGATTCCCGGTAGCGGCGGTATTCACTACCCGTCAAATCGCCGACAAGTGGGCCAGCCAGGATATGTATTTCAATACGTTTGGCGGCAATCCCGTGGCGTCCGCAGCCGGTAAAGCGGTTCTGCAGTTTGCCAAAGAACAGAACATGACCGAGCACGTTCAAGCGGTCGGCGCCTACCTGCAAACGCAACTCGTCGAATTGGCGGATAAACACCCGATTATTGGCAACGTACAGGGGAAGGGGTTGTTTCTTGGTATTGACCTGGTCAAAGACCGAGCTACGCGTGAACCGGCCAGCGAGCTTGCCGCCAAAATTCCCGATGCGATGAAGCAAAAGGGGGTTCTGATAGGACTGACGGGCGCGTTCGGTAACTGTTTGAAGTTTAGGCCTCCGCTGGTGGTCGAGAAGCCCGATATCGATCGCGTGATTGTTGCCCTTGATGAAGTGCTTAGCGAGCTATCTGACAATAAAGACAATAGGTAAAACCGATGACCGCTTTCTTTAACCTACCACTGAATCAGCAATTACAGATTATGAAGACTGCAGCACGGCACGCTATGCCACTGTGGGGTCTTAGTGATGCCAAACTGACGTTAATCAAACACCGAGAAAACGCAGTATTCAAAGCGATCGATAACGATGGTGCGGAATACGCCGTTCGCGTGCATAGGCTCGGCTACCACTCTAACGAAGAACTGAATTCCGAATTGCTGTGGATGGATGCCTTACGGGCAGCAGGAATTGAAACGCCCAGAATAATCAAGTCGGTTGATCAGTCACTACTCCAGTTAATCCATAGCGAAGGATCGGACCAACCGTTTCAAGTCGATATTCAGGAGTGGTTCGAGGGTACGCCGCTGGGCGAGGTCAAGTTGGGTGACGAATCGGCGATCAATTCTATCGCCCTTGCCGACCACTATTGCCAGATCGGGCAGATGGCCGCTCGGACACATAATCAGGCCTGTAGCTGGAAAGTACCGGAAAATTTTGTGCGCCACGCTTGGGACCTCGATGGACTGACTGGCGAAGAACCGTTTTGGGGCCGCTTCTGGGATATCGAAGGTGCGAGCCCGGAACAGCGACAACTGTTGCTCCAGTGTCGTGACAAATTGCGTCAAGAGTTAAGTGAATTCGGCACCGGCAGTGACCGCTACAGCCTGATTCATGCCGACTTCTTGCCAGAAAATATCTTAGTCAACCGAGAAGGCATCCGGCTGATCGATTTTGATGATGCCGGTTACGGTTGGCATCTTTTTGATCTGGCCACTCCGTTGATAACACTGATCGGGACACCTGCCTTTGATGAGGCCTCAAACGCCATGATCCGCGGTTATCGACAGGAAAGGGCGCTGCCGGAAGATCACCTGGCCATGCTTCCCAGTTTTATCGTTGCTCGTTGGACTACCTACTTTGGCTGGGTTCACACCCGTTCTGAAACCGAGGTGGCTCAAACAATGAGGCCGCAACTGCTCAGTACGATCGATACGGTGACATCGCATTATCTGGCGTAGCCTTTTCTCGTGCCGGGTGACCGGCTCTTTATTACCACACCATCGAGAGCTTTTCCCATCGGCGCTTAAATTGGCGGCTCGTCTCGGCGAACGGGTTTCTCGCTACGAAGAAGGATCTAAGTGCCCGCCGAAGCGGGCACGATGGTTAAACAAGCTGGGCACGGATCCGTTTCTTGTCGATCTTGCCGACACTAGTTTTGGGAATGTCATTAACTAGGTCGATGGTTTCCGGAATGGCCCATTTGTTGATCTGGCCGCTCTCGACAAACTGCTCCAGGTGCAGCCTGATCATGTCCGCTTCAAGATCGCCGTTTTGGCTGACAATCAGCGCATGCGGGCGCTCGCCCCAGCGTTGATCCGGCACACCAACGACGGCCACGCTAGCGACTTGCGGATGGCGACTGATGAGGCTCTCCAGCTCTAAGGATGAGATCCATTCGCCGCCGGTTTTGATGACGTCTTTGATCCGGTCTCGAATCTCGACATATCCATCGTCGGAAATGGTGGCGACATCGCCTGTGTGGAGCCAACCGCCGGACCAGAGCTCGTCACCTTTGCCCGGTTCGTGGAGGTAGCTCTGGGTCAGCCAGGGAGCGCGGACTACCACTTCGCCGGACGCCGTGCCGTCCTGTGGCAGCGGTTTGCCCGTGGGGTCCCAGATCTGCATATCGACCAGGTTGGTCGGTACGCCGGCTTTGACGCGGTAGCTGATCTGTTGTTGTTCCGATTGCTGGCTGATACGGCGGTCGATACGGGTCACACTCAGTAGCGGACAGGTTTCCGACATGCCGTAACCGGTATAAGTCTGGATCCCAAGCTCGGCGGCTTTGTTGGCTAGTCCGGTAGTCAAAGGACTGCCGCCAATCAGCGCCTTCCAGTTGGAGAAATCGGTCTTGTTGGCTTCGTCGCTATTCAACAGCATCTGGAAAATGGTGGGCACGCAGTGGGAGAAAGTCACGCCTTCTTCGCGGATTAACCGTACCAGTTCGTCAGGCACGTAGCGACCTGGATAGACCTGCTGCAACCCCAGCATGGTGGCGACATAGGGCATGCCCCAAGCGTGAACGTGGAACATCGGCGTTATCGGCATGTAGACGCAATCGCTGCCCATCAAGGGCTTGAGGTCAGCATTGGCTAGAGCGCCGATCATGTTGAGCGTATGGAGTACGAGCTGACGGTGGCTGAAATAGACTCCCTTGGGGTTACCGGTGGTGCCTGTCGTGTAGAACGTGGTAGCGACGGAGTTTTCATCAAAATCTGGGAAATCAAACTCGGTCGCGGCTTGTGATAACCGCTCCTCGTACTCGCCGGAATGTGGCAGGGTGGATGTCGGTTTAGTGTCGTGGTCGCTTAGCAGCAGGTAGTTTTTTACGGTGGTGAGCTGCCCCTGAATCGTTTCGACCAGCGACAGAAAATCTTCGTGAACCAGTACCAGATCATCTTCGGCATGGTTCATGGTGTACAGCAGCTGTTCCGGAGACAGGCGGATATTTACTGTATGCAGTACAGCGCCAATCATCGGCACGGCGAAGAAACATTCCAGATAGCGGTGACTGTCCCAGTCCAGCACCGCGACGGTGTCACCGGGGCCAATTCCCATATCGCTCAGGGTATTGGCTAGGCGGCAGACCCGGTCGTTGAATTCCCGATAGCTGAAGCGCTGTTCACCTCGGTAAACAATGGTGTTTTCATTTTCGAACCGCTGTGCGGAGGTTAGCAGGCGCTTAATCAGCAGTGGGTACGCGTAGGCCTCGTCACTGGAGGGCAGAATTTTGGTGTTCATGGCGTGTGGCCTCTAGGTCATTGTTATTAGAGTTTGTTCTGGGGAATACAGCGGAGAATGCAGGCCCAGGTGCAACGGATCGATGATTGTCATCGCCAGGTTTCATCTAGCATGCAAAACGGCTTGAGGTGCCGCAATCCCAGGTCCCATTGATGATATGAAGTTGGCGTATCGGGATTAGACTCTAGGGGAAAAACCTATAACCTGAGACTAACCACAAGTAACTGAACAGAGGTGTGCGTATGGCAACGGTAGCAACCACGCTTGGCGGATGGGTGCTTGCCATTGCGCGCGCTTTGGAAAGTTACGGCATAGACCCGGAGCCGGTATGCCGCGTGGCTGATATCGATCTAGACGCCGCCTGGGACCCCAATGCCCGATTTGAAGTGGTGAAAACAACCCGCTTGTTTCAACTGGGCGCCGAAGTGTCTGAAGACCCATGTTTTGGTTTGACGGTAGGTCGAATGATGCGGCCGACTTCCTGGCATGCGCTAGGTTTTTCACTGTGGGCCAGCCAGGACTTAACCCAGGCATTGGAACGGGTAAATCGATTCACCAAGATCTTTACTAACAGTGCTTATACCGGGCTGGATTTTGAGCCGGATCGACTTAAATTTTGGGGACGTAGTTATCCTGCCTATCAGCCAGTGCTGACCAATTATCAATACGAGGCGTTCCTGTCGACAGTGATGTTGACTTGCCGTCATCTCTATCCCCATCACTTTCAGCCACTGAGGGTCGGGTTACCAAGGCGCGAGGCGCTTGATGATATGAGTAGTTTCGAGCGGATGTTCAAGTGCCCGATTTTGTTGGATCAGGACCGGGTCTGGATGGAGATCGACTTGGAAACCGCGGCTCAAAGGTTGCCGACCGCCAATCCGGAATTAGCCCAAAAGAACGATCAGATCTGTCTAGAGTACATCTCTCGCTTCGATCGCTCCGACGTCCAGAGCCAGGTTTACTATCGTCTTTTGGAAGACCTCAGCGAAGGCGAGCCCCAGATGGACACAATGGCAGAGAGGCTCAATGTCAGTGTGCGAACGTTGCAGCGCAAGCTTAGAGAGCAGGGGACCAGCTACAAACAGCTCGTGGACGACGTGCGTAAGGATCTGGCGATGCAGTATATGGAGCAATCCCATATGCCGATCGCTGAGGTAAGCTACCGTCTGGGCTTCGCCCATGTCGGCAACTTCTCCCGTGCATTTAAACGCTGGAGTGGAGACTCGCCCGCGGAATGGCGTGAGCGACGCGAGACTCCAGATTAATGCGGTGTTTTCAGAGTTATTGATTAGCCAAATCAACGCTCATCAATTTCATCCGTCTGAAGCCCCTGAACACCGTTAGCGGTTCTTAGTTATCTTCGCATATAAAGATTCAGCCGTTATTGAATAGCTTCCAGCAACGCCTGCATCGGATGCGCTATCTGCTGTTGATCCATCCGCTTAACCTGGCTACGGCAGGAGTAGCCGGTGGCGATCAAGGTCAGTTCCGGCTCATCGTTCGCATCCACCGGACTGTACTGTTCCACCACCGGTCCCCAGCTCTGGCTGTAGATCGCTTGCGAGGTTTCCAGGTTGTCCGCTTCGTGGCCGTAGGTGCCGGCCATGCCGCAGCAGCCCAGGTTCTGGTGGCTTAGCTCCAGCCCCAGCGCCTTGAAGATCTGCTGCCACTGGGCCACCGAGCTGGGGGCATTGGTGCGCTCGGTGCAGTGGGCCATCAGCTGGAACCGTTTTCCGGCGCTGGCGATCGGCTTTAGCTGCTCGGTCTTGCCAGCCAACCACTCCTGAATCAGCTGAACCTGCGGCAACGCCATATCCGGTAGCGCCTTGGCGTATTCCTGGCGGTAGCTCAACGTCATCGACGGGTCGATCCCGATCAGCGGTACGTCGAACTCGGCCAGTCTCTGTAACCGCTCGGCGCTGGCGCGGGCGGTGCGCTCGAACTGATTCAGGAAGCCGTGCACGTGCAGCGGTTTGCCGTTGGGGCTGAACGGCGCAACAAAGACCTCAAAACCGAGTCGTTTGAGCAGCTCGGCGCAGTCGAGTACCAGCTGGGTTTCGAAATAGCTGGTAAAGGCGTCCTGCACCAGAATCACCGAGTTGGCTCGACGTGACTCGGACAGGTGGCGCAGCGTATCGGCACTGGCCCAGGGGATATCCCGCGCTTCCAGGCCTTGCTTGAGCGAGTGGGTGCAGATACTGGGACTGTCGACCATGCCCAGGTGCTTGCGCATCAACTTGGCCATCGTCGGGTTGGTCATGGCCCAGTTGTAGGGCGCAGGCCACTTCGCCAACCAGGGGATCAGGTACTCCAGCGTGCCGACCATGTAATCCTTGGCCGGACGCAGATAACGTCCGTGGTACAGCGCCAAAAACTCGGAACGGAACTCCGGCACGTTGACCTTGATCGGGCACTGCGACACGCAGGATTTACAGGCCAAACAGCCCTGCATGGCGTCATAAACTTCGTGGGAGTAGTCGTACTCGCCCCGACGCTTCTTCCAGCTGTTATGAATCTTGGCGGGCAGGTCGCGCAGCGGCAGCGCCAGCTGCAACTTGCGTTTCTCGGTCAGGGCGTTGCTGCCGTGATTGCTGAGCAGTCGTAGCCATTCGCGCACCAGCGAGGCGCGTCCCTTGGGCGAGTGGATCCGCTGGCGGGTGCCTTTCCACGACGGGCACATGGCATCGTTGGGGTCGTAGTTGTAGCAGGCGCCGTTGCCGTTGCAGTTCATCGCGCTGTCGTACTGCTCACGCACCGCCACCGGAATCTGCCGATCCTGCTGGCCCCGGGTCGGAACTTCGTCGACCCGGTACAGTTCGGCGCCGCTATCGAGCGGGGTGCAGATCTTGCCGGGATTGAGCTGGTTGCGCGGATCAAAGGCGACTTTGAGCTGCTGCAGACAACGGTACAGCTCCGGGCCGAACAGCTCCGGGGCGTACTCCGAACGCACCCCTTTGCCGTGCTCACCCCACAGCAGTCCGTGGTACTTGGTGGTCAGTTCGACCACCTGATCGGTGACCTGGCGGATCAGCGCTTCCTGAACCTTGTCCTTCATGTCGATGGCCGGACGCACATGCAGTACCCCGGCATCGACATGGCCGAACATGCCGTACTCCAGTCCCAGACCATCCAGCAGGGCGCGGAACTCGAGGATAAAGTCGGCCAGGTTCTCCGGCGGTACGGCGGTGTCTTCGACGAACGGAATTGGGCGGGCGCTGCCCTTGGCGTTACCCAGCAGCCCAACCGCCTTCTTGCGCATTGCCCAGATCTTGTTGATCTCGGTTTGGCCGTAGACCACGGTGTAGCCAAAGCTCTTGCCGGCGTGACCGGCTTCGGCATCGAGCTGGTCGGTCAGCTGTTTGACGTTGGCTTCGAGTTGGGCCGGGTCATCGGCGGTGTACTCGACCAGGTTGATCCCCTGGATCGTACGCCCCTCGGTGGCCGGGAAGTAGTCCCGTACGGTATCCCAGACGATATCGCCCATGGCCAGATTCAGGACCTTGGAATCGATCGTCTCGATCGAGGTCGGCTGGGCCTGCATCAGGTCCTGGGCATCGCGCAGGGCGTCGTTGAAGCTATCGTACTTGAGGTTGATCAGCGCCGCGCACTTGGGAATCGGCAGCACATTGAGCTTGGCTTCGGTGATAAAGCCGAGGGTGCCTTCGCTACCGCACAGGACCGAGTTGAGGTCGAACTGTCCGTCGGGCGTGCGTAGGTGGGCCAGGTCGTAACCGGTCAGACAGCGGTTCAGCTTGGGGAAGCGCTGCTCGATCAACGCGGCGTTGTCACGCTGAATGCCGTCCGCCAACCGATGCAGCTCACCGATCCGGTCATCGCGCTGCTGGATCTGTTCCAGCTCGGCTTGATCGACCGGGGCCGAGCGCCAGCGCTGGCCGTCCAGCAGTACCGTCTCCAGCGCCAGCACATGATCGCGGGTCTTGCCGTACAGGCACGAACCCTGGCCGCTGGCGTCGGTGTTGATCATGCCGCCGATGGTGGCGCGGTTGCTGGTCGACAGCTCCGGCGCGAAGAACAGCCCGAACGGCTTCAGTGCGGCGTTAAGCTGATCCTTGACCACCCCGGTCTGGACCCGAACCCAGCGCTCGTCGGCGTTGATCTCCAGGATCTGGTTCATGTACTTGGACAGATCGACGATCAGCCCGTCGGTCAGCGACTGGCCGTTGGTACCGGTACCACCACCCCGGGGGCTGAGGACGATATCGTCGAACTCGGGCTGATTGGCCAGCCGGGTGATTAACACCAGATCGTCGCTGCTGCGCGGGTAGAGCACACCCTGGGGCAGTAACTGGTAGATGCTGTTATCGGTCGCCAAGACCACCCGGTTGGCGTAATCCGGGTTCAGGTCACCGGCAAACCCTTGCTGCTTGAGGGTCTCGATAAACTTGAGGTAACGGGACTGTACGGGGTTGGCGTCGGCGAGTCTTGGGATCATGGTCGTACCTATTGCCTAACGAATCAGGCTGATGTGTCGAGAAAGTTTCGGTAGTGCTGTAACGGCAGGCGTTGCTGCATGCATCGAACAATGGCCTGACAGTAGGGCAGTGCGTGGCCAAAAAAATCTTGATAGCCGCGACATAGATAATTGCGTCGCGCAGTACCTTCGCCGCTTTGATGAATCGGGCAACCGCCATTACACAGGGGCTTGAAACGACAGCTGTTGCAGTTTGGCGGTAGTTGCTCGATTTTGAGCCGCTCGAAGCGCTGTTGCTGGTCACCATCGACCAGCTCCGCCAGTGACTGCTGTTCGAGGCCATTGAGTTGATACGGGGGATAGACCAGGTGATCACAGCTAAACACCGACAGGTTGTTCTCAATCACCAGCGAACGACCGCATGCGGGTGCATGGATACAACTGGCGCTGGGCTGGCCTAGCAGCGCACCGATCAGCTCGTCAAATTGCTGGACGAAAACTCGCCCCAGATCCTGTTCGAGCCAGTGATCGAAAATCGTGCTTAAAAATCTGCCGTATCCCTGGGCGTCAACGGAGCACTCGGCGTCCTGATCGAAGTTGTAGAGTTCGTCTACTGAGATAGACGACGGCGAAGGTACGACCAGCGGAATAAACTGGATATAGCGACCGCCCAGCTGTTTGATACTGTTGTATACGGCAATGGGATCAACCAGTGAGACATTGGTGACGACGCACAGGACATTGAATTCGACCTGGTGTTGTTGTAATAGCTGCGCCGCCCGTCTGACCTGGGAAAAGCTGCTGCCGCCCGATTTAACCGGACGTTGCCGGTCGTGCAACTCGGATGGGCCATCGATGCTCAGTCCGACCAGGAAATTATGCTCGGCAAAGAAATGGCACCACTCATCATCGAGTAACGAACCGTTGGTTTGGATCGCATTACTGATCGAGAGATGGCGGGTATTGTAGTGCTGCTGCCATTTGACCGCGTTGCGGTAAAAGTCGAGTCCGGCCAGGGTCGGTTCACCACCTTGCCAGCCAAAATTGACTTCAGGGGTACCGTCCGGTTGTGCTGCCAGGTATTGCTCAGTAAAGCGTTGCAGACGCTCCGGTGACATGACTTTGGCGCCGGGTTGCTGGAGTAACGCGTCTTTATCCTGGTAGTAACAGTAACCGCAATCGAGGTTGCAGGCCGATCCCACCGGTTTGATCATCATGTGGAATGGGCGTGAGGCTCGGTGCTGCTGGATAGGGATCTGTTGCATAAGACACCTTCAGTATCGGAATCGTCATTGCCAGCAGAGAAAAAAGGGGCGAGCGAACCCGCCCCAATGAGGCGCATGCCTCCAATGGGAGCCGATGACAGCGCATCAGCCGAGGAAAGTTTTAATTGCTGCTGCCGGCGAACTCCGCGTGCTGGCCCGGCGCCGGCGTTGCACCGAATCCACCCTTGGCAACAACGGCTTCGCGGCCTCCGTTCTTGTCCACGAGACGTTTCTGGTCCGCTTTGGCACGGCCATCGACCTCTTCGGGATCACAAATGCTACGCAGCTCAGCCTCAAAGGATTGCAGCAGCGAAGTCATCTCGGGCTGGCCCGCTATATCATTGAGTTCTTCTGGATCGGTTTCCAGATCAAACAGCTGCGGCTCGTATCCGACATAGTAGATGTACTTGTAGCGGCCTTTGCGCAACATAAAGCCACCACTTATTGCACCGGCGGCGTGGTATTCGCTGAATACACTTCGCCCCGGATCATTCGCTTCGTTAGCGATCTGATTGAGGGAACGACCAGGCCAATCTTCAGGGGTCGTGCCGACCATCTGCTGAGTGATGGTGGCGGCGCAGTCGACCAGCGATACCGGGGTTTCACAGACTGTCCCAGCCTCGATGTCCGGGCCGGTCATGATCATCGGGATCGCGGCAGCCTCTTCGAAGAAGGTCGACTTGCCCCAGAGCCCACGGGCACCCATGTTGTCACCGTGATCTGAGGTGTAGATCACCTGAGTATCTTCGGCCAGACCGGCTTGTTCCAGTGCCTTGAGAATCTTGCCGATGTTGTCATCCAGGAACGAGCACAGACCCAGATAGCTGCGAAGTGCGGTACGCACTTTGTCATCGTCGAAAAACTCGTCGTGAATCCAGCACTCCTTCCATTGCTGTAGCCACGGATGAGTAGGGCGCTCAGACGCTGCGTATGCTTTGGGCATCGGGATGTCGACGTCTTTATAGAGATCGTAGAACTGCTGTGGTGCGATCAACGGGAAGTGGGGGGCGACCAGGCCGACGTACAGGGCAAAACGCTCTTCGCCGGCTTCCTCCTTGATCCAGTTGCAGGCTAGTTCGGTGATATCGCGATCGTATTGGGTGTAGCTGCTTTCACCGGGGCCGATGCTGTCGGACATGGAACGACACTTCATCCGCCGCGGCAGATCGTCGCGTACCGAGCCGAGCACGTCACCCTGTTCGCCGACCACGTGCATCGGCAGAATCTGTTGATCGAAGCCGGTGTAATCGGTGGCATTTTTGTAGTGCAGCTTGCCGACCGAGACAGATCGAATTCCCTGGTCGCGCAACACGTGCCCCCAGCTATCGACCTTGCCGTCGTAGGGGTGGGCGTTATCCCAGTAGCCGGTCTCGTTGACGTAGCGACCGGTGGCAAAGGCCGCGCGGCCAGGCAGGCAGATGGGGGAGTTGGTGTAAGCATTGCTGAAGCGGCAACCGTCAGCGGCCAACTTGTCCAGGTTAGGTGTTTTGACCAGCGGGTGGCCGTGACAGCCAAGCACTTTGTTGGCGTGTTCATCAGACATGATCACGATGATATTTTTAGCGCTCATGAGTTGATCCTCATTTCAAACGGGCGACACAGCCCGCTCTGGCCCACCGGGGTGGGCAGAAAAGTTGATTTGGCTAAAGTTGATTTGGCTAGGGAAGTGGCGCGGCGTCAGCGCCTGACCCGAGGTCAGGCGGTATCGAGCAACTCGGCGTTGCTGTTTTCACGCCGCATACGGGCGTAGAGACGCAGGCCGATGGCTACCACCGGAATGGCGAAGAAGATCAATGCCACCGGTCGATCAACAAAGATCAGGAAACCGTCATCGGACAGCAGCAGCGACTGACGCAGTGCCTGTTCAGCGCCCGGCGCCAGCACGAAGGCGATAACGGTGGCGGCGGTACTGAAGTTCAGGGTCCGCATAAAGTAACCGATGATGCCGAAGACACAGGCCACACCCACATCAAACAGGCTGGAACGGGCAGTGTAGGCGGAGATGAACGCCACCGTCAGAATCGACGGGTAGATGTAGATCGCCGGTACTTTCTCGATAGCACGGCCGATATAGGCGCTACCGAACCAGCCGATGATGAAGTACAGCACGATGCCGATCAGGCCAGCGGCAAATAGGCCATAGACGATATCGCCCGAGGTTTCGAAGATCTGCGGACCCACCTGGATACCGTGGATCATAAAGACCCCCATCAGCATCGCCGCGATGGTGCTACCGGGCACACCCAACGCCAGCAACGGGATCATGCTGGGGCCGGATACCGCGTTGTTGGCAGCCTCAGGAGCGGCAATACCTTCGACCACACCGGTACCCCATTTATCGCCGTTCTTGGCTTTGCGACGTCCTTCACCATAGGCCACGAAACAGGCAACCGCAGAG
The DNA here is from genome assembly GCF_003345655.1 of Motiliproteus coralliicola. GTDB lineage: Bacteria > Pseudomonadota > Gammaproteobacteria > Pseudomonadales > Balneatricaceae > Motiliproteus > Motiliproteus coralliicola. The sequence goes on along the minus strand of NZ_QQOH01000001.1, from coordinate 764,442 downwards.
CCGACCCCGGGCAACAGTCCGACCACCGAACCGATGCCGGCCCCCTTGCCGATATGCGGCAGGCAACGCTTGGCTTCGGCCATCGACAGCTGATTATCCGAGGGGTTGTTGGCTTTGACGGTTTCGTGGTGTTCATCTTTGGAGCGATCATGGGCGGCCTGGGTGAACACTTCGGAGATAACGAACAGGCCGATCAGCAGCGGGATCAATGAGAAACCGTTGTAGAGCTCGATCATGCCGAAGTCAAAGCGGGGTTCAGAGGTGATCGGATCGATACCGACCATCGCCAGCATGGCGCCGAACAGTGTCGATGCAATTCCTTTGATGACCGAGTTGGAAATCACACTGCCGATAATCAGAAACGCACAGACGTAGATAGCGAAGTATTCCGGCGGTCCCAGTTGACGGGTGAACTGGGCGATCGTCAGTGCGCCGCAGATCAGCAGAATTTCACCGGTTAGATCACCGATAGCTGAGGCCAGCGACGCCGTTTTCAACGCCTTACCGGCCTGACCCTTCTGAGTCATCGGGTAGCCGTCGAGTATCGTCGCGGCAGCGGCGGTTGTGCCCGGGGTGTTAAACAGGATTGCAGAGATCGATCCGCCAAAGCGTCCCGCTTTACCGATCACATACAGGAAGGCCAGGGCCGACAGGGGATCGATGTAGTAGGTAATGGGGACCAGCATGGCGATGGCCGCCGAGGCCGTCAGGCCAGGCACCGCGCCGACAATAACCCCCAGCACCGCACCGCAGACAACGAATAGCATCGTTGTCGCGGAAGAGAAAATCGTAATAAATCCGTTCAGTAATTCCATAACCTGCACCTAAAACAATGGGAGGAAGATTCGTACGGTTCGGGATCAACCGTTGAATAGATCCGTCAGGTTAAAAATTTCTGCGGGCGGCTCGAACACGCCCATCAGACCGAAAAACAGGTAGTAGAACAGCACAGTCATCAGCGGCGGCATCAGTACCAACCCTTTGCCCCGGACCCCAAACAGAAGAAAGGCGGCGTAGAGCGCGACCAGGGTCGAGAGCAGATAGCCGAACTGGACGAAAAGCCACAGGTAAACAAAGCTCAGTACCGCCAGCGGCAAGACTTTGGCGACAAACACTTCACCGTAGAAGATACTGTTGTCGCCCGGTGCGCTTTTCTTGCGCGCCCCCTGCAGCGCCATCACCAGCCCCAAGGCGGCCAGCAGCATGCAGATACTCTGCGGGAAGAAGCGGGGGCCGATTCCATCGTCGTCGCTCTCCATCGGAATATCGAACGAGGCGCTGAACAGAAACAGTGACAGTGCGATCAGTACAAGCCCGGCGATCAGGTCGTGACGCGCCGTACGGCGCGTCTTGGCATCAGGACGGGCTGAGCCTAGGGAGCTCATTTTCCTGCCCCTACCAGGCTCTTCCATTCAACCTTGGCGTTCTGAATCAAGTCAGAGCTGGCTTGAGCATCCAATTTGGCAGTAGGCAGACCGGCGGCTTCCATCACCTTGAGGTACTCGGTGTCGTTAGCCATCGCGACAAACTTTTCAGACAGCTGCTGGGCAGTGGCGTCGTTGACGCGTTTGGGAGCCATGAGCACGATCGGCGAGGTCACTTCGGTAAAGGCAACACCCAGCTCTTTGGCCGTTACAGTTTCAGGAACCGCTGGATGGCGCTTTTCTGACAACACGGCCAGTAGGCGAATATCTTGCTCAAAGCCTCGACCTAGATGGGCACCGATGATACCGAAGTCGATCTGACCACTGATCAATGCCGAGCGAACGCCAGCACCGCCTTTAAAGGGGATATCTTTAGCTCGGAGCTGATTCTTCTCCAGCAAGCCAACACCGGCGATGTGCCAAACATTGCCTCGACTGGTATGCCCCCAACGCAATTTCTTGTCACTCTGTTTCAGTTTTTCAAGCAGTTCCGGCAGGGTCTTGATGGGAGAGGAGGCGGGGACGAACACACCGGCGGTCAGTTCACCAACGGTTGCAACCATGCGAAAGTCCTGGCTGCTGACCACCTGACGCTTGGCCAGATTTCGCAGCACCATCGAGCCTGCCGAAGAGAGATACAAGGAGTAGCCGGTAGGCGGTTGGTCTGCCACGAAGCGACCGCCGATCAGGCCGCCGCCACCCGGCTTATTGACGACCACGATCGGCTCGCCATCCAGATGTTTGGACGCAACTTTAGAGAGGGCTCGGGCATAGGTATCAACACCACCGCCGGCTTTGTAGCCAACGACCAAGTTGATAGGACGGTCTGGAAAATCCGCAGCCAGCGTCATGGAGCTAGCAAGGGCAGCGGCGGCGCAGATGGCGGCTTTCTTAAACAAGGGGCGCAAGCGCATGGTTATATCCTCTTTACTATTATTATCGATCGAGGCGAGTCGCACAGGGGCTGACTGACGCTCTGAAATCACAATATCAAAACCCCAGTGATCACATGAAATACTATATAAGTATTCCGTGTATATGGATTTCCTATATCTTGCTCTGCGTCCATTATCTCCAGTTAAGCATTGATAAGCAGATTGAGGCCAGCTCCAGCCATGGCAAGCCTGACGGCTATCAGCAGCGGGCGGTCGCTGATCCGATTCGAGAGACGGTAACCAACCAATGACCCCACAACTCCAGCAATAATCATCAGCGCACAGATTGGCAGCCATTGCTGAAGCGGGACGCCTACGGAATAGAAAGTCAGGGTTCTAAATAACGTTTGTCCCAATAGGCAAGCCGCCAAGGTTGCCAATAGCGGTTGTCTGGCCAGCTTTAAGCGTTGCAGCATACTGGCAATGGAGGGACCGGGCGCACCCACAAAGAACGAAACAAAGGACATCATGCCGCCTAACAAGGGCACACCTGCAGGGATCCGATCAACGGGGAGTCCCTGGGGCTTCCAGGCAGAAAAGATCAGGAAGGCACCGAGTATCAGCGACAGGGTGGCATTGCTGATATGGTTGAACAGCAGCGCCGCGATCAGGATCCCCGGCACAGCTCCCAGCATAAAATGGCGCCATAAACGCAGATTGATCTGCTGGCGGGTCAGATAACAACGTGACAGTAATGAGGCGAGTTGTACCAATCCGACGACGGCGATCAGCTCTTTGGTCGGGATGGTTCCCGATAGCAGTACCACCAGAATGATACCGCCGCCAAAACCGATCAGAGTCGAAATCAGTGAGCCGATAAAACTGACGATGATAAACAGTGGCAGCTGCTGGCTGTATTCAAGAAGAAGATTATTCATTAAGTTCCAGCTGTAACTCAATGAGCTAGCTATCTAATTAGTGACTGTCAGTTATTGCTTCGATGCGGCAGTTCGTTGATATCTGATCTGCCTGACGGGATGCAATGGGGCGAGATGGAACCAAGCGTTACACGTTAGCACAGTGTTTTAGACTAATGTGAATATGATAATGCGATACCTATTATCACGTTTAGCTATAGCTGTTGATCGATGAAGAATTCAGAGTAGAAGCTGCGTATCCCACTAGTTTTGCAATAAGCGATATATAAAAACCATATATAGGCTCTATTTATATAGTATTTCCTGCTTGCTTGGCTGCCTTGTTAATGTGACTCCAACGATGTCCGGATCGAGACAGATTCGGCCTGTTGAGGAGCCTATTGATAGAGGTGCGCTTTGAAATCGAACAGCCAATCCCAACCCCTGCACTCGGTGGCAGTCTGTGCGGCGCCAAACCCAGACTTGCGAGCGTCCGATCTGTCGGTGCCGGACAGGGCCTGTGATTGCCATGCCCACGTTTACACCCGTAGCGGCGAATCCTTGCTGGTTGAACCGCGAAGCTATACCCCTGCATTAGCCTCGTTGGAGGATTACCGTGCGATGTTGTCCAGTCAGGGCATGTCACGGGGTGTCATTGTGCAACCCAGTGTTTACGGCACGGATAACAGCGTCACCCTGCAAGCGGTTCGGGCTGCTCCGGATAAGCTCAGGGCAGTGGTAACCGTCGATGACAGCACATCCTTCGAGCAACTCGAATCCCTACACCGGCAGGGTGCCCGTGGAGCGCGGATCAATCTGTTGTTTGCCGGCGGCGGCCAGCGGGAGCAGCTGCAAACGATTGCAGAAAGCGTTGCTGAATTTGGTTGGCACCTGCAGCTGCTCATCGATGTCTCCAACTTTGCCGATCTCTATTCAACGCTCGAAAAGCTGCCTGTCGATCTGGTGTTTGATCATATGGGGCATATGCCGGTTGCCAAAGGGGTCAACGATCCCGGCTTTGTGCAGATGTTGCGACTGATCGGAGAGGGTAAGGGCTGGGCCAAGCTGTCTGGCGCCTACCGCTTAACAGCCGAGCAGACAGCGCCCTATCAAGACGTGATGCCCGTGGCCAAGGCCCTGGTGGACTGCAATCCGCAGCGATTGGTGTGGGGTTCTGACTGGCCCCATCCCCAGATCCCAGTGCCGATGCCGACTGAAGCGGCGTTACTCAACATGCTACAGGACTGGCTACCGGAGAAGACGCTGCAGCATCAAGTTCTGGTGGATAACCCCAGCAGCCTTTACGGATTCGATAACGCCTGAGCCGACTTCTTACTCAGCGATCGCAGGAGAGATATATGAAATTAACCGACCTACAGCAGCAGATGCTAGAGGGTCAGCAGGGTGAATGCCGGGCCTGGGCGATGCGGTTTCTGGTTGAAACCGGACAAGCCCTGGGGGCCGACCAGCTGACTCCGATCCGCTATGCGTTCCTGATGGCCGATACCGATGCGATGGGCGAGGCCGGGATCAATTTTCTCGAACAGTTGGCCGAAACCGAACCGAAACAACGTCGTCCACGAGCCAGCCTTTTCCTGGAAAGCCGACAGACTTCATCGGAGCTGCTCAAGTTGGGACTGCCGGCGTGGTTTATGGCCCTCGATCAGCGACGGATGGCGGCGATTCGACGCTTGGGCTGCAATATGGATTACTCCCATGTTAACAACCACTCGGTCCCTGCACCTTGTTTCGGTGAGTCGATCGCAATGGGCTCGACTCCCTCGGCGATCTACGCCAACTCAGCACTGGGGGCACGAACCAATTTTGAGGCAGGGCCTGCAGGCCTGGCCGCAGCGATTGCCGGCTTTGTGCCGCGCTGGGGTCTGCATCTGGAGCTCAATCGCCGGCCCCAACGAGTCTTCGAAATACGTTGGACGCCGAAGAGTCTGGCCGAGTGGGGCGCACTGGGTGCGTTAATCGGCCAACAGCTCGACAGCGGCGAACAGATCCCGCTGATCCGCGGCGTCAGTCAACATCCGGGCGCCCTGGCGTTGAGCCATTTGGGTGCCTCTATGGCAGGCCATGGCGCGGTGGGTATGTTCCATATCGAGGGTGTGACACCGGAAGCGGAGCGCCATGACCACCAAACACTGCCGGTCCAGTTACTCGAATCTTCGGCCGTCGAACAACTACTGAGTACCGAAAGCATTCGGGATGAAGCGCTGGATCTGGTCGTTATCGGCGCCCCCCAGATGAGCTGGGAAGAGCTGTTGTATCTGGAGCATCTGCTGCACGGTAAGACAATCTCCTCATCGGTCACGATGTTGGCCTTTGTCGATCACGGCACCTTGGAAGCGGCACGGGTGATGGGCGTGGACAAGCGACTGAGGCAATCGGGTTGTCAGTTGCTGGATGGCATCGATTATTTCCAGTCCGGCTCGGAGCCGATTCGGCGTCAAAATGGCTGGCATGTCGCGCTGGCTCCCTCATTGAAACTCTCCAATATCCTCAATGGCGCCGGTTATCGTGCGGCATCGGCGGATCTGGAGAACTGTGTAAATTCTGCAGTCGCCGGGAGGGTCCTGTAATGGAGAAGCAGAGTAGTCAACGCAATCAGACCTTCATCAGCACCAAGCCGGGGCTCGGTGATGTGGTAGAAGGCCAGGCCTTGGTACTGAGTTCGGCTTTCTCAGCACGTTATGACCTGGATATCCGTAGCGGTGAGTTTCTTCGCCCAGGGATAGCCGAACCAGGTGTCAGCGTAGCCGGAAAAATTCTGGTCGTTGATCGCGCCAAGGGGGGCGTGGCGTCGTCCTGGCTGTTAAATGAGATGGTCCGTCTCGGAACAGCTCCGGCGGCACTGGTATTTAACCATGCTGGGCCAGTGATGATTCAAGCTGCGGTTTTTGCCGGAATTCCGTTATTACAAGCCTTCGAGTTCGACATTACCAAGAAGGTGGCTCAAGGGAGCCTGGTGCGCTTAGACCCGACTAACCGGACCCTGACCATTGAGCAAAGTGTCTAAACGATCAGAAAACCTCTTTGGGAGGTGATTTAACAACTTGTTGGAGTAACGATGTCTGGATCTCAACGACAACTGACCTTACGTTTCCTGGCCGAACCGGCCGATCAGAACTTCGGCGGTAAGGTGCATGGCGGTGCGGTGATGAAGTGGATCGACCTGGCGGCCTATGGCTGCGCTGCAGGCTGGTGCGGAAAGTACTGTATTACCGCCTATGCCGGTGGAATCCGTTTTGTTCAGCCGATTCATGTCGGCAACCTGGTTGAAGTCAGCGCCAAAGTCATTTTTACCGGGCGCACATCGATGCATATCGGTATCGATGTCAGGGCAGGCGATCCCAAACACCCGGAACGCCATCTCACCACCCACTGCATTGTCATTATGGTCGCGGTCGATGATGCAGGGCGCCCCTCCAAAGTGCCCGAGTGGGTGCCGGAAACGGAAGAGGATAAGCATCTGCACCAGTCAGCTATCCGTTTGATGGAGATGCGCAAAAAAATAGGTGCCGAGATGGCCGCTCATGTGCTGGACGGTAACAGCTCCAAGGTTTCCCCCCATTGATCCTGCAGCTCTAACAGGTAGGTTTTGAGTTCCTTGATAAAGTCCTGTGCCAACGGACTTACCTCGTTACCCTGTAGGTAAAGCAGTCCAAACGGCATCGAACGTGCGGGAATGAGCGGTCTCAAGCATAGGCCGTTCATATCCATGCCCTGCACCGAGAGCCGATCGATAACCGTGATGCCGGCTCCATTTCTGACCAGCTGGCACGCCACCGGCGAGGCGGCCGCTTCGATGGCGTAACTCATCTTGATACCGGCAGCGTGGAAAATATCGTCGAGCTGTTGGCGCAATAATAGTCCAGGGAAAAGACTGATCATCCGTTCCCCTTGCAAGTCTTCAGCACGGATCTCCGATTTCTGTGCGAGCCTGTGATCGCTCGGAAGTAGCACCTCCGCGCGGATGTTGTACAACGGCTCCGTGCGGATTGCGTCGTGTTTGATGGGGAGTGTGACCAACGCCACGTCATAGCGCTTGGTGGAGAGCCACTTTTCCATATCCCGTCGGCTAAGGGTATCAACCGACAGCTGTACATTTGGGAATTTGCTGGTGTACCGGGCGATAACCGGTGCCGCCAACCCCGGCGAAAGTCTTGGCATCGCAACGATGCGAAGCTTACGGAAACTCTGCTGCTTGATGTCGTTGACGATCTGCGGGATCTCATCGAACCCCTCCAGAATCCGCTGCGCTTCTTGAAAGAACAGCTTTCCCTCGTGGGTTAACTGCAGACTACGGCGGCTTCGATGGAACAGATTGAGTTTCAATTCAGCTTCCAAAACGGAAATGAGTCGGCTGACAGCGGGTTGGCTAAGACAAAGCGCCTCACCTGCGGAGGCCAGTGACCCCTTAGTTACGACCAAATAGAAAGCTCTTAACCCTTTGATATTCATTAAACAGCAAGCCTTATAATCAGTATTTGTTAACTATAGCTGCTTTCATTTCATTATTTTTATTTATTGGGCTTTGATAGCTTCAATGGCAACCGCTTCACGACGATGAGGCTGGATCAATACAACAACAAACAGATCCTAATAGCAGGAGTTGATCATGGTTACCTTGGGTTTACCAAAGCTTGTCCTATCAGCATCTATGGTTGTTAGCCGTCAGCGCCAACAAGCCTCTGTGACCGGCAGCCAGTTAGTTTGTATCGGGCTGGTAGTTGTCATTCTCGACCTGCTGTTTTTCCTGGCCAATAACTCCGAACCATTTACGCGAATCCATTGGTTTTTAAGCGGATTGGGGTTGGCCATGATGCTGACCGGCGTGTTAAGCGAGCAAAGAACCCTGAGCCGGTTAACCAATTCTTGATCCAGTTCTCACTAATCGCTTTTTTGATATCCAAAACTCCTGCCAAAAACTCCATATCCTGAGCTCATTCAAGGGTAGAGAACGTCGCGCGGGATGAATCTGTCGAGGAATAACAATGATCAAAAAAATCATGATGGTAACCGCTTGTTCATTAAGCATTTCGGCCGGAGTTTCGAGTCCGGCCTGGGCAACACAGACAGAGGCCGTCAGCGTGTTTGAATCATCCGTCTACCGTGATCTGTTTGGCACACCCGCAATGCGGACGGTGTTCTCCGATCGGGCAATGGTGCAGAAGTGGTTAGACGTTGAAGTTGCTCTGGCTAAGTCTCAGGCCGAACTGGGCATGATCCCCGCCAGTTCCGCTCAAGCCATTGCTGAAGTAGCGAAGTTAGAGAATATCGACTTCGACAAACTCAGAGCCAAAACCAATAAAGTGGGCCGGGGCGTTAACCCGCTGCTGGGACAGTTGCGTAAAAAAGGCGGCAAAGCCGTATCCGAATACCTGCATTTTGGTAGCACCACCCAGGACATCATGGATACTGCGACGGTGTTGCAAATCAAGGAGGGAACAGCACTGATTCGTCAGGAATTGATCAGTTTGATGCAACAGCTAGCTGATAAAGCCGATCAGCATAAGGCAACCGTCATGCTGGCACGCTCCAATGGACAGGATGCGGTGCCCACTACCTTTGGTCTTCACCTGAGCACCTACATGATGGAGCTGTATCGCCACCTCGAACGGCTTGACGAAGCAAGCTCAAGGTTACAGGCGCAGATCGGTAGCACCGTGGGCACTCTGGCTCCTTATGGTGACAAGGGTATCCAGCTTCAGGAATCCGTCGCAGACCGCCTGGGGCTGCAATTGCCGATAGCACCCTGGAACCCGAGCCGAGATGTATTTGCCGAGATGGTTCAAACGCTGGCATTGATCGATGCCACCCTGGGACGGGTAGCGATCGACGTCAATAACCTTAGCCGAACCCAGATCGACGAGTTGAAGGAAGGTGAGGGCGGCGCAAGCAGCACCATGCCCCAGAAACGCAATCCGCGGGCTTCGGAATTCATGGGCGGATTCTCTCGAATGGGCAAAATGTACAACTCGGCGGCGCTGGACATGATGAGCCATAGCGATACCCGCCAGGGTTCACCCTGGATCCTCGAGTGGTCGGTCATCCCCGAGTCCTTTATGGTTACATCAGCCTCGATCGAACGCGCTCAACGTTTATTCGACAAACTGATCGTGAAGCCGGATAACATGAAGCGTAATTTCGATACGGCCAATCGGTTTGCGATGTCGGAAGCCGTCATGAATGCGCTGGCGGCTAAGATCGGTAGAGGTGAAGCGTATAAGATCGTCAAAAAGGCGATCAAAGGATCCGCACCTGGCGATACCTTAGCGATGGTTATCGACAAGACGCCTGCGATTAAGCAGCACTTGGATCAGGCATCGATCGAAAGTCTGTTGCAACCGGAGAACTACGTCGGCTCGGCACAACATATCGTTGAACGGTCGGTGAAAAAGGTACGTGGCGTGAACTAAAAGGTTACTAGGTGAGCACAGACCCCTTGTCTGTGCTTTTGCCTATGTTTGTACTTGGAAATAACAACAAAAACAGGCGGTTTGATGCGAACGTTAATTCCTAAGTCGATACTCCACCTACTGTTGGTTCTTTGCTTGTCTATTTCCTTGGGGCCAATATCCCAGGCGAGCGCCTTTCCGCAGCGTCCCATCAATCTGATCGTTCCGTATAAAACCGGTGGTGGCACCGATCTGTATGCCAGGGCACTGGCCGTGGAACTTCGAAAGGTTCTCAATGTGCCTGTCGTGGTGGTCAACCGACCAGGGGGAAGCGGCATCGTCGGTGCTGTTGCCGCGGCCAAGTCGCCTGCCGATGGGCATACTCTCCTAGTGGCCTCTGCTGGCTCGTTGCTGCTCTCATCCATGCTCAAACCACTGCCGGTTAACCTGAGTGACTTCCAACTGTTGGGGCAGGTTGGCCGCCTGACTCCGGCATTGATGGTGCCGGCTGACAGCGCAATCAACGATGTTGGATCACTGGTTGCCATGCTTAAGCAAAATCCGGGCAAGCTGCGCTGGTCCCACCCGGGGCGGGGAGGCGTGCATCACACGGCAGGCCGGGCATTTCTGTATAAGAACGATTTACAAGCGCGTGATGTTCCCTTTAGCGGCGGCGCTCCTGCTCGCTCTGCACTGATTAGTGAACAGGTGGGCTTTGCGGTGATTGGAATTCAGCAGGCCTTTAAGTTTGAGAGCCTGATAAAACCAGTGGCGTTGTTGGCAACCGGGCGCGATCGGGTGCAGACCGCGGTACCTTCGTTGCAAGAAACCGGACTGGAATTTGCCGATCTGAGCTCACCGATCGTGGTGTTAGCGCCGGGGCGCACGGCAGCCCCAATTGTTAATCAACTGGTCGAGGCTTTGAATCAGGCGGTGCTATCCCCGGACTACACCAAGGCACTTCATCGCCAAGGGATGAGTGTTTTCTATGCCGGTCCACAGGAAGCCTCCGCTCGCTTGACCTCAATGGAACAAGAAAACCTCGAGCTGATCACCGATCTCAAAAAATAAACCGGGCATGAAATGGGATGATCTGCGTATGCTGACGTAAATTCAGGCAAACCCAATACCTTGCTTAATTAAACATTGACTGATTCCGTAGGCTTAACTATAACGTTTTTGTCTAGCTAAACATGGCCAGTTGGTGGAGTGCCGGGATGAATATTCGTCAGCTCAATTATTTTATCGGTATCGTCGAGGAAGGAAGTTTTCTCAAAGCCTCTCGCAAGTTGCGCATTGCCCAACCGGCACTGAGCCAGCATATCGTCAACCTCGAAGGCGAGCTGAATACGCCGCTACTGATACGCAGTCCGCGCGGTGTCACACCAACCGCCGCCGGTGATGTGCTCTACATGCACGCCAAGAAGATCGCCGCCCAGCTCAAACAAGCCAAGGATGATGTGCTGTTTGAAGCCAATACCCCCAAAGGCGAGGTGGCACTGGTGCTGCCACCGATGCTAGCCCCCCATGTGGCGCCTAAATTGATCAAATCGGTCGACAAAGAGTACCCCGATATCCAGCTGCGGATTATCGAAGCACGAAGCCTGAAAGGACACACTTTGATCGAAAGCGGGCGTGCCGATCTGGGGGTGCTTGCCAGTGAAACACCGTCCAACAACATCAACGGTATCGTGCTGTACCGCGAGCCGTTGTATCTGGTTGAGCGACTTAAAGAGGGAGAGCAGCAGGATGACAGCCTGCAGATCGGTTTCCGCGAGCTGAGTCGTAAACCACTGGTTGCCAGCCACAAGAAACACGCAGTTCGTGCGCTGGTAGAAAAGACCGCGGCCGAGAAAAAGCTTCCGCTCAATATCAAGGTCGAGGCGGAATCGGGACGACTGCTGCGCAGCTATGTTCGTGATGGCGTGGCGGCAGCCGTATTACCCTGGTCATCCCAGCATCATATGTGGCTGGATGGAGAGGTCTCAACCCGAAAGATCGTCAAACCCGACCTTGAGCGCTTGATCTACCTGGCCTGGCCCAAGGGCTTTCCGTTGAATGCCGCCTGTAATGTGGTCAAGTCCATGCTGCACGATTCAATCTATTCACTCTATCAACAGGGAATCATCCGAGGCGAGTGGATCGAACCGCAGCAGAACGACGCTGATCCGGAATGATCAGCGTCTCCAATGCCACTGTTTACCAGCTGTTTTTCTGAGCCGCATCCCGCAGCGACTTCGAGGCGTTCCACCAACGCGGACCCTGGGTTCGGGCCAGCTCGTCGATCTGCTTTTCTACCTGCGCTAATCCCCAACAGCTCGCCAGTTGCATCGGTCCGCCTCGATGCTTGGGAAACCCGTAGCCGTGGCAGTAGACCAGATCGATATCGGCAGCACTGGCGGCAATACCTTCGTCCAGAATATGGCCTGCTTCGTTGATAAGCGCCAGCATGCAACGCTGAACGATCTCTTCCGTATCGATTGAGCGTTGCTCAACCCCTTGCTCAGTGGCGATCGTCTTGATCAGTTCCAATACCTCAGGATCATCCTGATTGGCGGTTGAGGAGGCATCATAACGGTAGAACCCAGCGCCACTCTTGCGCCCTTTGCGATCTGACTCGACCAGTCGATCATGAATCAGAAAAGCCCGTTGTTCGTATTTCGATTCATCCAGTGAGCGACGCATTAGATAGCCGATATCCAGACCTGACAGATCGGCCACCGCTAACGGCCCCATGGCCATGCCGAATTGATACAGGGCGTTATCGATCTGGCTGGGTTTGGCGCCTTCGAGCATCAACAGCCCCACTTCACGCTGGTAACTCTGGTACATCCGATTGCCGATAAAACCGTGGCAAACGCCGGCGGTCACCGACACCTTGCCCAGCCGTTTAAGCTGTTGCAGCACACTGGACATGGCAACGTCGCTGGTCCGGTCTGCTTTGATCACTTCGACCAGTTTCATGATGTTAGCCGGGCTGAAGAAGTGCAGGCCCAAAACCTGTTGCGGTCGTGACGTTACGGCGGCGATCTGGTTGATGTCCAGGTAAGAGGTGTTGGTAGCCAGAATCGCATCGGGCTTGCAGTGCCGATCCAGCTGCTCGAACACCTGCTGTTTGACCTCGAGCTTTTCGAACACGGCCTCGATCACCAGGTCGATCCGGGCCAGTTGGGCGTAGTCGGTCGTACCCTGGATGAGTTCGCGACGCTGCTCGGCTTCGTCCTGGCTGCATTTGCCGCGCTTGACGGTGGCAGCATACTGGCTGGCGATCCGGTCCATTCCCCGAGCCAACGCCTGCGGATCAATTTCCAGCAGCGTGACAGGGATACCGGCATTGGCGAAGCTCATCGCAATACCCGTGCCCATGGTGCCGGCCCCGATTATCGCAACACAGTTGATAGGCCGGGCCTGGGCCGTACCCACACCGGTATTTCGTAAAGCACGCCGCTCGGCAAAGAACAGATGCTGTAGTGCCTGTGATTGATCCGAGCCTCGCAGTGACAGGAACAGTTCACGCTCTCTAGCGATACCCTGATCAAAGGGAAGGCTGGTGGCAGCTTCGATCGCATCAATACAGGCTTGGGGTGCGTCGACGCCCCGTTGCCGTTTGGTGTAGCGTTCACGCCACTGATCATAAAGCCCTGCATTCGGGGCGGTGGCTGAACGCAAAGACAGGCGTCGGTGACTGGTTTCGGACAGATCTAGGTGCTGGGCAAAATCGAGCGCATACTCAAACAAGTCGGCGAGCGGGTTTTCTGTGCTGAGTTGGCATAAGCCGTCGATCAGGCCGGATTCGAGTGCTTTTTCGGCACTGACAGGGTCTCCGCTGACGATCATGCTTAGGGCGGCTTCTGCACCCAGTAGGCGCGGCAGTCGTTGGGTTCCACCGGCACCTGGAAGCAGACCTAATTTGACCTCTGGCAGGCCTAACCTGCTACCAGCCAATGCAATGCGATAGTGGCAAGCCAGAGCAATCTCCAGTCCGCCTCCTAGTGATTGGCCGTGAATAACTGCAGTCACCGGCTTGTGGCTGGCCTCAATCGCTGCGGTGACTTCGGGCAAGTGGGGTGGTTGTGGTTGCTGGCTGAACTCGCGTACATCCGCACCGGCCATAAAGGTTCTACCTCGGCAGATCAAAATCGCTCGATCCACCGCATTGTTATCTTCAATCTGTTCGATGGCTTCAACCAGTCCGCTACGAATCTGGCTGGAGATTGCATTGACCGGCGGATTATCAACCTGAATAACCGCAACGTTAGCTCGAATTTCTATTTCCACTACCGCCATTGATGCCTCTCCTGAGTTGGTTTTTGGGTTCAATTACCGTTGTTACACCTAAGCTGGCAGCAGGTTAGCAGAGCTGTAGTGGCTATAAGAAATACTTAAAAGGTGAACTTATTATCGGAAAAAAGTATTGATAACAGCTAACAACAGTTAACTGATTGACTCGGCTAGATTCGAAACCAGATATAAGAAAAAAGGATAGCTGATCTATCTATTAAATATTTTTCATATACATAACGCTCCGTTAGGGTGAAACCTGAATTCGGCATCGGAATCGGGTTGTTCACTCCACCTTTACGATGCTTTCTCAAATAAGACCGGATAGGCATCGGAGGTTAAATTAATGAATTTGGGGAGCCTGATTACACGTAGCGCACGATTCTGGGGCGATCAACTCGCGGTTAAAGATGAACGTAAATCTTTGACCTATCGTGAGCTGGACCAGCGCAGCAACCAGCTAGCCAATGCCCTGCAGAGCCTGGAACTTTTTCCCGGTGACCGAGTAGGTGTTTTGGCATGGAACCGTGCCGAGATCATCGAGGTGGAAGTGGCCCTCTATAAGGGTGGTTTTGTTCGAGCCCCGATCAACGCCCGGCTGTCCGATACCGAGGCGGTTCATGTTTGCAACGATGCGCAGGCCCAGGTACTGATCGTTGATCCCGAACACCTCGACGCAGCTAAGCTGGCGCTGGACAGCAGCGACAGCGTACGTCGCATTCTGGTGATGGGCGACAGTGATCTGGTTGATCCGAAGGACAGCTACGAGCAGACACTTACCGCCGCCTCCAGTGAGACCGTGGCGGAAGAGATGGAACCCGAAGATCTCGCGGTACTGCACTACACCTCGGGTTCTTCCGGGGTGCTAAAAGCCGCGATGCAGACGGTGGGAAATCGCCACTCGGTGCTGCAAAAGCTGATCTATCGCGGCCAGCTGCATGCCGATAGTCAGGAAATTTGTATCCATGTCGGGCCGATCACCCACGCCTCCGGCATGTCGATTATGCCGCTGCTGTCCCAGGGACACTGCAATCTGTTGATGTCACGGTTTGATGCCGACGATTTCCTGGCCACTGTCGAGCGTGAGCAGGCAACCCAGACCTACCTGGTGCCGACGATGATCAATCGTATTCTTAGTTCGCCCAACAGAGATCGCTACGACATTAGCTCGTTGAAGATGATCCGTTACGGTGCCGCGCCAATTTCACCGGCACGCTTGAAAGAGGCGATCGAGTTCTTTGGCCCGATTTTGAATCAGGGCTACGGTGCCGGTGAAACCTGCTCTTCTGTCTGCGTACTGACCGAAGCGGATCACGCCAGCGCCCTAAACGGCCACCCGGAGCGCCTGTCATCCTGTGGCCGACCTCTGTTCGCGACCGAGGTCAAAATTGTCGACGACGCGGGCGTTGAACTGCCGGTTGGAGAAGCCGGTGAGATGGTAATTCGTGGCCCGGATGTGATGAAGGGGTACTGGAATGCACCTGATCTGACCGAAGAAGTGCTCAAGGATGGTTACTACCACACCGGCGACATCGCCTACGCCGACGAGCAGGGCTACCTGTTCATCATCGATCGCAAGAAAGACATGATCGTCGCCGGCGGGTTCAACGTTTATCCCAACGAAGTCGAGAATGCCCTCTACCAACATCCGGATGTGTTCGAAGCCTGCGTGGTCGGCGCGCCAGATCCCGACATGGGCGAGTCGGTGAAAGCCGTCGTTGTGCTCAAGCCCGGTGCCAAAACCAGCGCTGAATCCCTGATCAATCACTGCGCCGAGCTGCTTGGACGCTTCAAGAAGCCCAACTCGGTGGAGTTCGAATCCGAACTGCCCAAAAACGGCAACGGCAAAATTCAGCGCCGCGAAGTTCGGGATCGTTATTGGCAAAACAGCGAACGCAAAGTTTAACGGCAGCAGGAGTAAACGCGATGAATACCCCCATCAATACCGGCATGGGCGCTGAAGCCTTCCAAGAACTGCGCCGTAAAATGAATGACTTTATTCAGAATGAGCTGATTCCGCTGGAGCAGGAACAGGGTCTCAATCATGAGACCTGCTTCTCACGGGAACTGCTGCAGTCGATCTGGCAGCGCTCCCACGAGCTAGGGATTTACGGTTGTAATCTGGCGGTCGAGTTTGGCGGCCAGGGATTATCGATCTCGCAGCTGTGCATCCTGAAAGAGGACGCAACGCGCTCCAATGCAGCGCTGTACGGCTGTGTTCTGGGAGAGAACGGTGGCCCGATGCGGATCGGCTATATCCTCAACCAAGCCAGCGAAGGCCAGCTTGAAGAGTTCTTTCTGCCGACCGCCCGTGGCGAACGGGCCGGCTGCTTCGCACTGACCGAACCCCAGGCCGGCTCCGATGCGACCCGGATTCAAACCCGCGCGGTTCGTGACGGTGACGACTATATCCTCAATGGCCATAAGCGATTTATCACCGCCTCACGCACCGCCGACTACGCCATTGTCATGGCGGTAACCGATCCTGAAGCCGGCACTGACGGCGTCACTGCCTTCCTGGTGGATGCTGATTCCGACGGCTACCAGATCAGCGGCGATTACCTGCCGATGTCGGGTCAGCATATCGACAACGACATCCTGCTGGAAAATGTTCGCGTCCCAGCACGCAACATTCTTGGCGGCCTGGGTAACGGATTCAAGCTGGGGATGAACCGGATCAACATCAACCGACTGCTGCAATGTCCGACGATGCTGGGCCACGCCCAATTCGTCTTCGATCGCTCGGTCGATTACGCCAATCGTCGCGAGCAGTTCGGCGGTCCGATCTCCCGTTTTCAGGCCATTCAGCATCAGCTGGCGGACATGCAAACCGCGCTGTTTGCCTGCCGCAGCATGATCACCGCCGCAGCGGCCAAAGCAGACAGTGGCGAAGATATCCGTAACGAAGCCTCGATGTGCAAGGTGTTTGTCGGCGAAAACGCATTCCAGATCGCCGATAAAGCCGTACAGATTCACGGTGCCGTGGGACTGACCAAAAATGATCCGGTGGAGTGGGCGTTTCGTCGTTTACGGATGTTCCGGGTATTGACCGGCTCCAGTGAAATTCAACGCAACACCATCGCCAAGGGCATCAACAAAGCCTGGCGCCAAGCCCAAGACGCTTAACGGGGGAGATTACCGATGAATCAATGGTCCTTTTTGAACGGCATGCGCATCATCGACCTGTCCCGGCTGCTGCCCGGGCCGATGACAACCCAACTGTTGGCCGACCTGGGTGCCGAGGTGGTCAAGATCGAGGAACCGAAGGAGGGCGATACCGGACGGGTGCTGGGCAAGGACATGTTCGCGCGTCTGAACCGGAATAAAAAATCGCTGACCTTGAATCTGAAAACCGATCAAGGCAAGGCGCTGCTGCGCCAGCTACTGGCCAACGCCGATGCGCTGGTGGAAAGCTTCCGTCCCGGGGTCATGGATCGATTGGGGTTCTCCTATGAGGAGGTCAAAGCGATCAATCCACGACTGGTCTACTGCTCGTTGAGCGGTTTCGGCCAGACCGGCCCCTATGCCAATCGCGCCGGCCACGATATCGATTTCCTGGCGCTGTCGGGTTATTTCGGGGTGCCATCCCAGGTCAACGACAAGATTGCCCGCCCCAAGATCCGTCTGAGCGATTACGCCGGCGCGATGTATGCCGCACTGTCGCTCTCGGTGGCGATGGCTAGCGCCAAAGAACGCGGTGAAGGGCAATACATAGATGCTGCGATCACAGATGCAATCTTGGCCTGGACCGCACCGCTGGTTCGCGTTGCCCACGAGGTTTGTGAAGGTGATCCGGATCGTATGCCCTTTGTAATGCCCGACAATGACATCTTTGAGACCTCGGATGGCGAGCATATCGCGATCGGCCTGTTTGAGAACAAGTTCTGGGGCCAACTGGTTGAGCAGTTCTCGTCTGAACTCCCTGCGCTGGCTGATCAACGCTTCGCCACTAAGGGCGGACGTAATCAACACAAAAGCGAAGTCCACGGTCTGCTGAGCGAGCTATTCCGCTCCCGTAGTTTCGAGCAGTGGAATCAACTGCTGGAACAGACCGATCTGCCCTGGGCACCGGTATGGCGTGATATGCGACTGTTCGACGATCCCCATATCCAAGCTCGAGGCCTGATGCAGTCACTGACCTCCAGTGACGGCAAAGAGGAGAGCTTTCAGGTCCGTTATCCGGTCAAGTTCTCGGCGGGCCTGGATGACCTGCGTGCTGGGCCGCCGTCCAAGGGGGAACATACCGACGAGATTCTGGCAAACCTGGGATTGGCTGATTCTGACATCGCGGTATTGCGCGATAACGGCATCGTGTAGGAGCAGGGCGGATGAACGAAGTCTATATCTGCGATGCGATCCGAACACCCTTCGGCCGCTATGGTGGCGGGCTATCAAGCGTGCGTGCCGATGACCTCGGCGCGTTACCAATCAAGGCGCTGATGGAGCGAAACCCGGACATCGACTGGCAGCAGCTCGACGAGATTTTCTACGGTTGTGCCAATCAGGCCGGTGAAGATAACCGCAACGTTGCCCGGATGTCGGCGCTGCTGGCAGGTCTGCCGGAGACGGTGCCCGGCGTCACCCTGAATCGTCTTTGCGGCTCCGGGCTGGATGCCGTCGGCACGGCGGCGAGGGCGATCAAGGCAGGAGAGGCCCAGCTGGTCATTGCCGGTGGAGTTGAGTCGATGTCACGGGCGCCTTTTGTGATGGGTAAGGCCGAAACAGCCTTCAGCCGTAACCCCAACGGACTGGAAGATACCACTATCGGCTGGCGCTTTATCAATCCGAAGATGAAGGCGGACTACGGAGTCGATTCGATGCCGGAGACAGCCGAGAACGTGGCCGAGCAATTCTCGATTTCACGCCAGGACCAGGATCAATTTGCCCTGCGAAGCCAGCAAAAGACCTCAATCGCCCAGGCAGAGGGCATTCTGGCCGAAGAGATCGTGCCCGTATCGATTCCACAGCGTAAGGGCGGCCCGGTTTGCATTACCGAAGACGAGCACCCTCGTGCCAGCACCACGCTGGAGGGACTGGCAAAACTCAAGGCACCATTCCGCGAAGGCGGCTCGGTCACTGCCGGTAACGCTTCAGGGGTTAATGATGGGTCTTGCGCCTTGTTACTGGCTTCGGCAGCGGCGGTAAAGGAGCATGGTTTGACCCCGAAAGCCAAAGTCATCGGGATGGCGACCGCCGGCGTTGCCCCGAGGATCATGGGCTTCGGTCCTGCTCCTGCGGTGCGCAAACTGTTAAAACAAACCGGGCTAAGTTTGGATGACGTGGATGTGATCGAGCTGAACGAAGCCTTTGCCGCCCAAGCATTAGCCGTGACACGGGATCTGGGAGTAAAGGATGATGACCCGCGGGTCAATCCCAATGGTGGCGCAATCGCGTTGGGGCATCCATTGGGTGCCAGCGGTGCCCGGTTGGTCACAACGGCAACCTACCAGCTCCAACGAACCCAAGGTCGATACGCGCTCTGTACGATGTGTATCGGTGTGGGGCAGGGAATTGCTCTATTGATCGAAAGAATCTGACTGATAACACACCACGTTAGCTCGCAAGGCACCTTAGGTTCTAAACTTTGTAGGGGAGTCGATAGGTTTATCAACCCTGCAAAAATCGGGGGTGTCTTGCGATGTTCATACTGATCGTAAGAATCTTATGTGTTGTGCTGGCCCTGTCCCCAGGTTTAGTACGAGCCGCTGAGATTCAGTTCTTAACGCACGATATCGAGGGAAAACATGTTCTGGACGAATATGGTCAGATACGTGGACTACCCCACGGTGGTAAACGCGCCTTCAACATTGAACTGGTAAGGGCAATGATGGCGATCGTCGGCCATCCGAATACAATTCGAGAGGTGCCGATAACACGGGCTTTTAAACTTCTTGACCAAAAGCCCAACCACGCATTGTTCAATGTCAGTCGCCAACCCCACCGGGAACATAAATACCATTGGGTTGGTCCGCTTCAGCAAGATCAGATATTTTTTTACCGCCATCGCTCATCTCCAATTCGGATTGATAGTCTTGAACAGGCCCGCAGAGCAGGGGCGATCTGTGTCGTATCCGGAAACGTTCACCGTTCGCTGCTACAGCGAAATGGATTTATCCATTTTGTAGAAAATCATAGTTATGCAGGCTGCTTTAAAATGCTGAAAGCCGGCAGGGTGAAATTGGTGACGGTTTCGGATCTGGGTTTACAAGAAAGCTTAGATGAAGCCGGTTTAAGTAAAGAACAGATCATTAACACACAGGTATTACTCGGTCGCTCAGAGGGGCATCTAGCGTTTTCTAAAGCAACCCTTCCTGAAGAAGTATCACGCTGGCGACTGGCATTTGACCGCTTGATCAGAAGTGGCGAATACGATCGGCTTGTGGAATCTTTTTTGCTGCCTGAACGTGCCTTGAGCGCAGAATAAACTGTGCCTAATTCCTTCTGTCGATGATGCACGTATACCAATTTGGCACGAATCAGACGTAGGGCTAAACGTCATTTCTCTGCCTTTAACGATAGATTGCTGCTTAATCTAAAGAAACCAAACTGCTTTATATAATGACGATATATTTTTGTTTTGTTTGTATAAGCAGGACAGGATGGCTCGGCGAGAACATTGTGAGATCGATTTGGATGAGGCGACGAGCAGCATTGTGGAATTGGATCTTTATCCCTGTTAGTCAATGCGGTTTAGACAGCTTGGTCTGGCTAACCAATTAGGGTTGCTGGGCAGTTGATCGCGGCAGAAATGCATGGCGCTGCCATACTCGATAATTGTTCCGAAACGCTGTGAGATCCAACCAAACCTTATTGAAGAAGGGATCTTTTGATTCCTCTTCAACCACTTCACTCCAGGTTGATTCAAACAACGCCAGCATCTCTGGGCTCCAGTATAGGTTGGTCACCCCGCGTTCCTGAGTATTCTTCTGCATAGCTTGATATTGGATTGCCTCTCCTTGAGCCAGGGTGTTGGTGATTGCAGCTTTGCACAGCATGTCGAGCGTCGCTTGCTGGCTGGTATGTAACGAATTCCAGCGTTGTTTGTTAATCAATAGCTCGATCACGCTTGCCTGTTGATGCCAGCCGGGAAAGTAGTTGTATTTGGCGATCTTGTGGAAGCCCAGCATCTGATCAATGGAAGGTTGAGAAAACTCTGTGGCATCGATGGCCCCTCGTTCCAATGCGACAAAGAGCTCTGATCCGGGGATCAATGAGACCGAGGCCCCGAGTTTGCTGAACACCTTACCGCCGAGCCCAAAGAATCGCAGGTTTAGACCTTTAATATCTTCGGGCCCGTTGATTGGCTGTTTGAACCAACCACCACTCTCTGGTGCCAGCAGCGCACAGGGGATCACCTTTACCGAATACCCCGCCTGGTCGTACATCTGCTGATACAACTTGAGGCCGTTCCCGTAGTAAAGCCAAGCCAAAAACTCGCCGCTCTCGGGGCCAAATGGCACGGAGGAGAAAATGTTAGCGGCGGGGATCTTGCCGGCCCAATAGCCGGCGATTGAAAACCCCGCGTTGACCTTACCCGTCGATACCGCGTCGAGTATTTCAAAGGGTGCCACCAATTGGCCCGGCTCGTAAGTATTGATTTTGAGCGATCCGTTGCTGATCAATGCCGCCTGATCTGCCATCCAGATAATCGAGCTTTTCACCGCCGGTAGGGCCGATGGGAAAGCCAGCGGCACCTTCAGCAAGGCCGGTTTGATCTGCTCGGCTGCACGTACTGGGGAAATGCCAAGTAGCCAGATCGCAGCCAGTATTAGCGTTAGGGTCAGACGAAGGGGCAGCCTCTTGCTCATCGACAATACCTTGATAATTCAGCAAGAAAAATGGAGTTGCCTTGTTAGATTAGGGTTGGAACTGCAACTTCGCCAGTGATGAGCAGGCCAGGCTGGACATAAAAGTGATGGTGAAAGATCTGCTAACCCAGCAGCTAGGTATTTCAGACGAGTGTGGAGAGCTCTGGCTTGAGCGGACAACCGTTCTAGGCCAAAGCGATGCTAGTCGAAACCTTCAGGTTACGGCTTGAGTTCAGCAGAGGAGGAGGGTTAGCTGAGCTTTTCTTCCAGGATGCGCAGCTGTTCTTGCAGCCGTTCAAGCTTGTGATCTGCCTCCTGCGCTAACGCCCGCGTGTTGGCAACCACTATATTAAGCTCTTCAGCAATTACGTGCTTTGATGCGGCGCGCTCTTGCATATCTTCATAGGTGACGTGTTTCATGGCTCACCTCTCATGTGAAACAACAACCTTAGTATATACCTAGTACTCAGCTCGGGCATTTTTGCTCTCATATTGACGTTAAGAGTCGGTCTTCTTGCCAGTTAGTCGTTGCGGGTCGAGTAGACGTTTAAGCTCCGCTTCATCCATCCCGGTCACCTCCAGAGCTACTTCCAGCAGTGGTCGCTTCTCGGCGTAGGCCTGTTTGGCGATGGCTGCTCCCTGCTCGTAACCTATCACTCGATTGAGAGCGGTCACCAGAATTGGATTGCTTGCCAGCGCCTGGTCGATCTGTTCGCTGTTGACCACAAATCCCTTGATCGCCTTATTAGCCAACAGCACCGCACTGTTAGTCAGCAGCTCCAGGCTCTGTATCAGGTTATGCGCCACTAACGGCAGCATCACATTGAGCTGAAAGTTACCTGACTGACCTGCCATGGTGATGCAGCTGTCGTTGCCGATCACCTGGGTACAGGCCATTGCAACGGCTTCGGGAATCACCGGGTTGACCTTTCCCGGCATGATGCTGCTACCTGGCTGTAACGCTGGCAGCCTCAGATCAGCCAGCCCCGCCAAAGGTCCGCTGTTGGCCCAACGCAGGTCATTGCAGATCTTGATTAAAGCCACCGCCAACGTCTTCAGTTGGCCGCTCAGCTCGACCGCCGTATCCTGACAGCTAAGGGCCTCGAAATGATTGCCCGCCGGTTGCAGCGCCAAGCCGGTTTGTTGTGACAACTCGGTACAGACTCGCTGGGCAAATCCATCCGGTGCGTTGACGCCGGTCCCCACCGCCGTGCCGCCTATGGCCAGCCGGTGTAGTCGCGGTTGTACCGACTCCAAGCGATGTTGGCTTTGTCTGATCTGGGTTAACCAGCCGCTTAGCTCCTGGTCGAAGGTGACAGGCATCGCATCCATCAGATGGGTACGGCCGGTTTTGGTTACTCCATCCAGTTCAATCGCCCGGTTTTCGATTACCCGGGCCAGGTGATCCAGCGCCGGAAGCAGCCGATCGTGCAACAGCAGCGCAGCACTAAGATGGATACAGGTTGGGATCACGTCATTTGAGCTCTGGCTCATGTTGACCTGATCATTGGGGTGCACCGGATGATGAACCAGCTCTGTTGCCAATGCAGCAATTACTTCGTTGGCGTTCATATTGCTGCTGGTGCCCGAACCGGTCTGGAATACATCGACCGGGAAGTGGTTGTCGTACGTTCCCCGACTGACATTCACTGCCGCCTCGGCAATCGCCTCCGCCAACTTTGGCTCTAGTAAGCCCAGCTCCGCGTTTGCCAAAGCACAGGCGGCCTTGACCAGCCCCAACGCCCGAATAAACGCCCGCGACATACAGATACCACTGAGCGGAAAATTATCGACCGCCCGTTGCGTTTGGGCACCATAGAGTGCGTGGGTCGGCACCTGCACCTCACCCATGCTGTCGGTTTCGGTTCTAAAGCGGCTATCGACCATAGCTGATCTCAGGTTCGCACCAAGCTTGTTTCGCCGGTTTTATTCACTGCAGCAGAGCCCGTTCTAGTTAAACGGCTTACCTACAGTTTAGTTGTTGGGGGAGGGATGAAGGTTTACCGCAGTTCTCTGTTGAACCGGCCAGGCATTTAAGGCTGCGCCCGCAAAAGAGCCCGTAAACTATTGTTTCAATGTCATATAAGGTCTTTCTTGCCAGATTTAGCAGTGATGCGGCCTAGAGAGAAACTATACCTCTTGGCTCTTAGCGCTCGATGCCCGCTCCATGTTATCCGAATCCACATAAAGCTCATCGGTAGTTCTGATGCTCCCGTGGCCCAAGTCGGCCTGTACGTGAGCAAGCTCACGGCCAGCTGCAACTTCCATCGACGCGCCGGTATGTCTCAACCAGTGTGTTGTAGCTGCTCTGAGTTCTGAGGCCTCGACCTCAAAGCCATCATTTAATAGCGACTCACAGCTTTCGGTGAAGGCGTATTCGACGATATTGCGTAGCTGGCGGCTACCAATACCCCGGTTGCGGAGCCTGGATTCGATTACCGGTTCTGATGAGTCTTTAGAGGGAAGGGGGGGTAAACCCCTGTTCTCCCGGTAGCGTTTTAGAAACTGCAGGTATTCGTTGGAGATGGATACATCTCTTTCTTTAGAACCTTTACCGTAGGTGCGGTACCACCAGTTGCCTTCATGGTCGCGGTGATAATGGGACATGACTGGTAGCCAGTTTGGGCGCTCGGCTAGTTCCGATATGCGCAGCTTTAGAGACTTTAAGGTAGCTATTACGAACAGGGTTCTCTCGTGCTGAGGATCTGCATCAGCCATGGCGATAGCGGTGTTTAGCAGATATTCCCACTGCAGCTCAGACAGGCGCTTTGCCGTGTTGATCCCGGTTTCCTGCCGCAGATAGGGGCAGTTTTTCTTTACGATAGGGATATGGTTGCCCGGTGCATAATCTTCAGCCATCAGGTAGTTAAAGAAGACACTGAGGTTGGAAAACAAGCCCTGCCAGGATTTAGTGTTCAAGCGGCCTTTGCCGGCTCCGGTGACACGGAAAGGGCGCCAGCGTTGATTGGGTTCGCGCAAACCGTTAACCGCAAGGAAGCGTCTTTCTGTGTTATCGGCCTGCCAACTAGGGTCGGGCTTGGCGACAAAGTCGGTATACTCCTCAAGGTCACGTCTGCGTAGCTCGACGATGGACTTTCTTTTAATCAGCCAAGACCACAGTAGCAGGCGTTCGGCATCGCCTCGGAACTTGTCGTAGGTATCCTGGCTTTTCTTGCTATAGCTGGTGAGGAAGTCCTTGGTGTAGCGATAGTCATCAAGCGCGCCTTGAATATCCAGACCCAGAACAAAGGTTTCAACAGCGGGGCATTGATCGGCAAATACTGCGTTTCGGGGAATCTGGTTGAAGAACTTAGCCGAATCGAAAAGCGGCATACCAGGGAAGGATTTATGCGTCACAGTAGAGAGCCTTAGCCAGCAGTAGATGATATTGGCCGAGTATAAGATCCGAGCCTCTTGGTTACCAGTAGTGTCTACTACTGGTAATTCAATAGGCCCAATAAAGTCTAGAAAGCACTAGATATAATGCAGTCTTCTTACTGATAAATAAGGCATAGCCAGGTGAAATACTTTCTTGCCCTATACCTTCAGCAAGGATTGAGCTGCTGCTAGATATTATGTGGACGCTCTCTATGTGTCCGAGTATATCGAGGTTGTGAAATTGTAAGATACGCCATCCGGCAGACATTGCTCACTAAAACAGCGCTCTATATTTAAGCTTTGTTGCCACAATACAGGGACCAGCAATGGCTAAGAAACACTAGAGCGCTAACACGCCTAACAGAAACAGGGATGGCTACACCGAAATCTCGGAGGGTTTGCCCTGAAAAAGTTCTCAGATTTCACGTACGGCGCCACTGCAAATTTACGCACGACGCCAAGAAGGCGATCGATGTATATCAGTCATCTGAATCCCTCCATGTATCCATGCGTTTTGCTGCATCAAGAAAACACTAGTGAATCCCGAGACATTTTATAAACGTCGGGTTGCTGACTAGGGGTGCCTGTCTTGGTTGCGCCGACAAGAGCAAAGGCGCGACAACTCGGTGCGAGTACTGTAAGGCGAGTGTGGCAATTGCGTGCTCTAAGTAACGCCTTTGTAAGCCACGGCAATTTCAACAGCACTGCAGGCCGCACCGACAAGCGAGGCGCCCCGATCTGAGGCGAAGTCTACCTATATAAAGCTTCGCATAATATAGATTATGTTAAATGGTAAATTATTAGAGATGTGCCGCTTGCGCTAAGGACTCGCTTTTTTGTGTTGGATCACCCGATTGAAGCCTGCTCCTTCCCTTTGTGGAGAGGCTCCGTTTTCACCTGTTGATCCGTAATTTGCTCGGGTGTAGATGGTTTTGGCTCACTACTGTTGTGAGCTATGGATGCCCGCTATCAGCTGTTGGCTCACAGCTATCGGTAGCCACTCTTCAAAATCAAAGTCAGATTGCAGCGTCAATTCCAATGCTTCCGACAGCGTGCGGCCTTCACGTAACGCGCCGAACCAGCGTTGCTCTGTCGCGCCGAGCTGTCGCACTTCAGGACGATGCTGTGCCCGGTAGATCAATCCACACTGTCCCTGCCCGCGCTGCATTTTCTCCTTGGCTGCATCAAACCATTCCTGCGGATCAGGGGTCTCTTCCTGATGAGCCACCCAGATGTCTACGATGGGATAATCCGATTCCAGCAACTTTACCGACTCACTGAGTTGCAACCTCAGCTGCTCGATCGGCTTACTACCGAGCAGTTGCAAGGAATCAAAATCGACATTAGAACGCGGTTCGCGGCTGGCCATATGAACGGTAAAATCCAACCGAGCGCAATCGCCCACATAGGGATAGGACTCCAATTCCGGCAGCTGATCCAGCAGATCGGCAAACCCTCTGCCCCACAGCCCCCAATCCCCTTCGATCGGTGGTGAAACTACTAGTAATCGATCGGAGGCCTGCTGGAAAAGCTCATCGCCGATTAACTGCACCACTGTCGGAAAGCTGATCTTCAATGCGCGCCTGGCCGTCGCCCTCAAATTGCGCTGATACACCGCCAGCCCTTTGGGGTCGAACTGGTCGGAGCCTTCATCACCAAAAATCGCTGCAATCAAACGCTGTTGATCAGTCATCATGAAGTAATACCTCGTTCGCCAATGCGCGGGCTTTTTGTGCCTCTGCGATCAGTACTTGCCAGTCGGGCAGCTGGTTATCCCATTCGATTAAGGTTGGGACAGAGCCAAACTGTTTCAGTGCGTAGGCGTACAGCAACCAGACCTCTTCAGACACCGGCTGGGCATGGTCGTCGATGACAATTTCTCCGCTGGGGGCTGCGCTATAACCGGCCAAGTGAATTTCACCGACCTTGTCCGCAGGGATCTCATCCAACCAGGACTTTGCATAGCTATCGACATCTTCAACAGCCAGATTACGGGCATTTACAACGATGTTGTTTAGATCCACCAACAACCCGCAATCGGTTTTGTGGGTGATCGCTGCAAGAAACTCGGTTTCGCTCATGCTGGAGTTCTTCGGCGTGATATAGGCCGAGACATTTTCCACCAATAAGCGCCGCCCCAGTCGTTGCTGGCAACGATCGATATTTCGGGAAATGATCTCTAGGTTGTTGTCGTTGTAAGCCAGTGGCAACAGATCGCCAGCATGAATCGGACTATCACGCCATTGGCTCCAGGCAAAGGCGGCGTGATCAGACAGCAGTACAGGAGAGATCTGCTCAACCAGCTGCCCTAGCGAATCCAGATAGGGTTCGGGAATCTCGTGTTCAGACCCCAGGCCCATGGCCGTCGAATGAAGGCTAACCGGGTACTGCTGCGACACCTCAAGCAACAGTGATCGTGCCGCACTGCCCTGGCCAAAAAAGTTCTCCGAATGAACCTCAACAAAATCGATGGGTGCTGGGGCGGCTAAGATGTCCTGATAGTGCGGGTGCCTAAGGCCCACACCAATGGCGACGCCCTGCCTGTCAAACAATTGCTGCTGCATTTTCTCTCCTTACGGCGACTCACGTTTGGCTTCAATCATTGGAACTAAGTGAATGAAATGTTGCCGTTACTCTTAATCTGGTGGCCAAGTAGGCTTCCCCGTATTTGACCGTCGCCCATCAAACACCGGCGCCGTTGTGCGAAACGTCTTGTTTTGATTGGGCTCGCATTGGACTACGGCCAATGTTGATGCATCCCTGCATCAATCTATTAACCCGCCGGATTAATAGTTGAACCTCAAACCGAGTGGCTGTCCCAGCTGCTATGTTGTTCTCAATGTAAAATGCACAGAGGTCTGGCGGGGATCCGATCATCCAGACCTTGAATCAGATCGTCCAAATAGGCGTGATTTTCATGGATAGACTCTCGGACATACTCAACCGCTTTTCGATTAATGCCCAGGTGTTCTTCAGCGGCAAACTATGCGGTATACAGGCATTCGGTGGCAACCAGGACGATGGCGGCAGCCTGCACCTGCTCAAGTCCGGTACGCTGGCCTTTATCAATGACGAAGGCCACAAAATGGTACTAGAACGCCCATCGGTGATTTTTATTCCGAAAATGTTCCAGCATCGGATCATCGCCAACGAGTCGGATAAGGCCGAACTGGTGTGCGCCAACATCCATTACGGCGACGGCTTGAGCAACCCGCTTGTCGATGCACTTCCCAAGTTTCTCTACTTCGATCTGGATGACACGGGTCTGATGGGCCAGGCGGCGCAATGGCTGTTTGATGAGGCGTTTGAAAACCGATGCGGCCGCGACCCGATGATCGATCGCTTATCCGATATCTTTCTGATTCAGCTGCTTCGGCACGTCCTGGACGAAGGGACGGTAACCCATGGGCTCATGGCTGGCCTAGCTCATCCACAGCTCTCAAAAGCGCTGACAGCGATGCATCAAGATCCCCAATCCCACTGGACGCTGGATGCCATGGCCGCTGAAGCCTCCATGTCCCGCTCCAAATTCGCCGAGCTGTTTCGCGAAGTCATCGGACAGCCCCCTGGCGATTACATCACTGAGTGGCGAGTGGCCCTGGCGCAGGGTTTGCTGAAGAAGAACAAGCCTGTCGGTCTGGTAGCCCACGAAGTTGGCTACGAGAATGGCTCTGCCCTAGCCCGTGTCTTCAGAAAGAAAACCGGCCTGTCGCCGAAAGAGTGGCTCGATAAGGTCAGAGGGATTAGCTAGCACGTCAAAGCAGTGTGAGGCTGAGTGTAACTTGGATCGCAACAAAAAGAGCCAGCTGATGCTGGCTCGTCTCCTATTTCCAATGCCTCCCAGTAATGCCAACATTGCTATGAATAGGCACTCTGCCCTGCTTTCTCGTTGACCTTGAGGTTGCTTTTCAACCAAGCATCGGCAGACAAAGCACCCGCTCCCCAGACAACAACTTGTGCCAGCAGCAAGCCCCAAATCACATGCAGACCCATTGCCGCCGGGGCAATCTCTTCCAAGCTGAGCACCGCAACAACATTGACGATACTCAGACCCAAGGCTCCAAAGCGCGCTCCCAGGCCTACTACGATCAGAAACGGGAGTAGAATTTCACCGGCGGTCCCCAATACGGCAGCCCACTCGAAAGGCAGTAGCGGAACACTGTACTCCTCTTCGAACAAAAACAACGTAGTGTCCCAATCCTGCAGCTTGGTCAGTCCGGCAGCAAAGAACACCTTGGCGACGTACAGCCGAGCCGCCAACAACGCTATCGGTTGCAAATAATTCAGTTGCTGGGTGGATTGCCAGTAGAAACTGGCAAGCTGGCCGATCATGCTTCTCATCGTCAGATACCTCTTTTATTGATTGCCAGTTACACCAATCCGGGGCCCGCCCTCAACGGTTGATCAATGAGGCGGCCCCTTCAAGAATCGGCATATCAAGCCAGATGAACTTTGGCTGTTTAGCCCTTGTTTTGTTTGTATTTATCTTTGGCTTCAGCTTTCAATAAGCCACCGAGATCATGACAGGTGCCCTTGGCTACCAGCTTCCACTCGCCCGGATCGTTGTCGACGGTCGATTGCCCTGCGCAGGAATGGGTTCCCGCGAGATTGCCACAGTCGTTTTGACCGGCTTCGGCGATGCCGTAACACTTTTCTTTCCCAGCGGCCTGAGCGGGCGCCACTACGCCTGCGGCCATCACGGCAGCCAGGGCTGCACTCGCTACCAGTTGCTTATTCATGTTCTTGATTCCTCTTTTCATTAATCCAGTTGGCCAGCATCGTTGCTGGCATGGCGCCAACCTGGCCATCGACCACCCGTCCCTGCTTCAGCAGCAACAAGGTAGGAACTCCGCGCAGCCCGTATCGGCCTGCTAGCTCCGGTACCTCATCGACATCCGCTTTGACGGTGGTCAACGACTGTTCAAAATCGGCGGCCAAGCGCTCGACTATTGGCCCCATGGTTTGGCACGGGCCGCACCAGGTGGCGCTGAAGTAGACCAACGCCCAATCTTTTTCTTTGGCAATTGACTCAAAGTCATCATCAGGTGTGAGTCGTTTCATCACGCCACCTCGCTATCGCTTACCGTTTTGTTTCAGGAGTTATTCGGCGTTGAGTTCCGCCGCCGCGGTGGTACGAATCTCCGGCCAGTTCGCTTCAGCGGTATCGATGTAACCCGGTACATCGGTCAGCCACTTCTTCTGCACCGCGTGATTCAGATTGAGATACAACTTGTTATCGGCGATGTGCCAAGCGGTCGGGTCGGTATCCAGTTTTTTCTCAAGGGCAACACCCATGGCGCAGTAACCACCGTACTGAGGTGCATACTTCTCCGGGTTTTCACGGAACAGGTCGCGATTAGCCGCACTGCTGAACTGGTAGATCGCGTTTTTGTAGGTGGCAGTGAATTTGGCATCACCCTGGGTCGGTTTACCCTCGGTGAAGTAAGCCACGGTGTCGTAGCCCTGGATGGCCAGATCATTCGCATCCGCGTTCATGTCGATATCAGCCGCGAACGTCAGGCTGGCGCCGGTCAGTGCCGCTACGGCAGTCAGTGCTTTAAAGGTCTGTTTCAGTTTCATGGTCAAATCTCTATTCGTTATTGATGGTTTCCAGGGCGGGCTGCGAACATGTCGTGCCGCCTGGTGATCAATTTAGGGATTCAACCGGGATGATTGGGATCAGATCGTCCAGAAGTTGGAGCAGATCATCCAAAACAGATAGAAATGTGTTGTTGAAGGTGGCTGGCGCCCGTGCCGGCGCATGCGGATAGCACGAAGAAGCGCTAAGTATTTGCTCCGGCGTTGCTAGCAATTAGCTCCAGGGCCCAGCGCTCGGCTTCGGGGTAGTGGGCGGTGTCCAGCACCGCCTCCTGCCAGCGACCCGAGGTATCCAGCAATACTGTCTCGCCGTCCGGCTGCCAACGTTTGGCGGCACCCAGGTAGGTGATCGGCGGTCTGACCGCCATCGAATCATCGCCGAAATCGCTGTCATAGGGGCAGAACCAGCCAGGTAGTCGCCAACGACTGACCCGCGGCTTGGCCGCCCCTGATCCTGTCTCTGTGAGTACCAGCCCAGAGTCATATTTCGGAAAGACGCCAGCACCGGCAAACTCAACGTCTGCGCCGCTCAGTGACAAGTGGTTTGCAGCCAGATAAAGCGTGTTGTTGGTGACATCCGGCGACACGATATGGGGATGGTAGGCGGCCCATGGAAGCTGAGTCGCGGTATCCTCGGTGACCGGCACCACCTGCCCCACCTGCATCCAGCCCCAAAGCACGTGCTGCTTGGGCTGGCTGCGGTCAAAAGCCCAACCATCCGCCGTTTTTTTAATAGCCTGATAGAGTCCGAAGAAGAGAAACAGGTCGCCCTCTGTTACCCCTTGCTTGCGTAGATGCCCCTGGGCTTGCTTCATCTGCCCGAACACGGGTCGCCAACCCGGTTGACGATCGAGCACTTCATCCGAGAGATCTGGATCCAGGTGCGCCTGGCTGCCCGAAGAGGCCTTGCTACCGCCTAGTTGATCAACCAGATCGCCGAAGTTGATACCGTACTGATTGAGATCCCGATAGCGGATGCCAGAACAGCTGTCGGGAATCGGCAGCGAAATCATCCGGCCGTCCGGTAGAATCGGGCTCGGGCAGCCGCCGGAGCTGAGGTCAAAACCTTTTCGGCTGATAATGATCTTCATGGTCGTTACCGCTTCCTTTGAAACAAACAGCACGAGTAACCAAGCCGAACGAGGTTTCGTGCAGCCGGCTTTTCGGCGGGGCTAATGGTGCGAAACTCTGGCCTTGGATTCAAGGAGCCGTGCTTAAGGTGCAGGGACCTAAGCACAGGATTCAATGGGTCGGCTTTAGATCACAGCGTAGGTTTGCTCGAACAAAGCGTTCGATGTCGATACTCCCTTGAATCCCGCGGTGAAACTCCTTGGTGGTGCCCAGAAGCCGATCACAGCCGTTGCTGGAATAGCCCGATGACTGACGACAAAGCGCAACCTCCTGCCCCGCCTCATCGAAAGAAACCCAGCCAGTCCGACGATATCGCCCCTTCTCGTCCCGTAGCGAAAGCTCTCGAGTCTCGCCTCGCACCAGATCAAAAGCCACAGGCGCCGCTGTTTTCCATTTGCTGGAATAGTTGACCTGTACTGGTTCCAGCACACATTGCACCAGATCGCCATAACGGGCATGACGCCTTAGCATCAGCTGCTGTTCTTTGATTCTGGCCTCGGCTTCCCGCGCCGCTTGCTTTTCCTCAGCACGAGCCTGGATCCGAACCTTGTCGAGCTCAGCCTGGTCTTGGTAGGCCTGCAGCTGCTGTTCACGGCTAAGCTGAGACCACTCTTCATCGGGGATTCGCAACGGATTCGAGGCGATACAACCGCTGCTAAGCAACAAAAAAACCAGGATCAATATCGCCACAATAAAGGCCGGCAGCCTTTGTAAAATCGGCGGAATCAACGGCGACATAAACTGACCTCTCTAGATGACAAGATCAGCCTAAGACAGTGTTTCTTAACGGTAACTGAAACGCCGGTTTCAATTACCAAAGCACTAACAGGTACGTCACCACACCGACTAAACCAGTGATGGTAGAGACAAAAAAGCCCGGCGTGTTAGACACACCGGGCTTTGTCATCAGGTTGGCTTTTTGTTACCGGTCAGGCAGAGCCTGCTTCCAGCGTACCGACACCTTGCTGCTTCTTCTGCGCTTCGCCCCAGCGCACCAGGTATTCACCAATCGCCAGGGTGATCAATACACCACCCCCGACCTGGGCAATAAACATCAGATCCAACGGTTCACCCGGCACCCAGACAAACAGCAGAATCGCCATCGCCAGAATCGTCAGGCACAGCAGCGAGATTGCAAAGGCGCCTAGGGTACCACCGGGCACCCGGAACGGACGCGGATGGTCAGCATCGGTCAGACGCAGCTTCAGGAATGCCATGTGCATGGCCAAGTAAGGCAGCAGGAAGATGATCGCGCTGAACGAGAACAGGGTCCAGAACAGCTCTTCGGCACTGTTGGCCATCAGACCGTAGAGGACCAGGATTGAGGAGCTGATAACACCGGTCAGCACGGCCGATCCAATCGGCGCCTTGTGCTCAGGGTGGACCCAACCGAACAATGCTGGCATCTCTTTAGCATCGGCGGCCTCAACAGCTGCGCGGTTACCGCCCAGGGTCCAGGTCACCATGGTGGAGAACAGGGTGTAGAGCGCCATCGCACCGATCAGCAGCGCAAAGGTATCGCCCATTGCACTACCCCCAAACAGCTCTTTGAGAGTGACGGCCAGGATATCGACCATGTCGACATTCTCGGCAGGAACGGCCGCCAGCACACCGACGGTGCCGAAGATGTAGAACGCTGCAGCCACCAGGCCCGCACCCAGCATGGCCCGGGGGATATTGCGCTTCGGATTGATGATCTCGTCGCTCTCGGCGCTGATCAGTTCGATGCCCAGGCAACCGTAAACGACCACCGGGAGGTACAGCAGACCGGCAGATAGGTCGTCCATCGCCGCCCCAAAGCCCAGGTCGTTGGCAAAGCCGTTTTCCAGCCCGTAAAGAATACCGGCACCACCCAAGGTCAGAATCACGGCAAACTTGGTCAGCGTACCGACGTTAGGTATCCATTTGCTGTATTCAAGATTGATGCAGTTGGCCCAGGTTGTCAGCCAGCAAAGGGCGATACCAAGGCCGATCTGGGCCCAGAGGCTCATCTCGGGAGCAAATAGTGCCGCGAAGATGCCGGCGAACATGATGTAGACCGCCGGCATCCACAGGGCAATATTGATCCAATACTGCCAAGTGATCCGGGCTGCCCAGCGGGTGTTGAAGGCATCGCGAACCCAGGCGTAGATACCGCCCTGTTCCGGGTAGGCGGTACCCAGCTCGGCCGTTACCAGGGTGTTGGGGATCAAAAACAGCACGATAATGACCAGCCACCAGAAGATGGCAGCGGGACCGACGGCGGCAGCCATCGCGATCTGGTCGACCAGGAGTACGGCGGAGACGGTGTACAGGGTCACGTCAAACGCCGTCAGGGTTTTCTTATGACTACTTGGGGAGCTCATAGGGAGTTACCTTAATTATTGTTGTACTTCAGGTGTTATAGGGATTCAAGCCGCGCGGTCAGACTCCTTTTCGGTTGCGATCGGCCAGCAGATAGAGAAATTCCAATGCCAGCGTGGCGGCCGCCAGCGAGGTGATCTCGGCGTGGTCGTAGGATGGAGCTACCTCAACCAGATCCATTCCGACCAGATCCATGCCCTTGAGTCCGCGGATTACTTTCAGTGCGCAATCGGTGGTAATACCCGCGGTTACCGGTGTACCGGTACCCGGCGCGCAACTGGGGTCGAGGCCGTCGATATCAAAGCTCAGGTAAGCCTTGCGATCTCCCACTCGATCAAGGATTCGCTCCAGTACGGCCGCGGCGCCCTGTTCGTTGACCCAGGCGGCATCGAGCACTTCAAGCGGGTGGGTTTCGGTGTCAAAGGAGGTGCGAATGCCGATCTGGATCGAATGTTCGATGTCGATCAGGCCCTCTTTCATGGCGTGGTAGAACACCGTGCCATGGTCGTATTTGGAACCGCCGGAATAGGTATCGGTGTGGGCATCGAAGTGGATCAGTGCCAGCGGGCCGTACTTCTTGGCATGGGCACGCAGCAACGGCAGGCTGATAAAGTGATCGCCACCAAAGCTGAGCATCTGTTTACCCGCTTCCAGCACCCGGCAGGCATGGGCTTCCGCATTGGTGACAAAGCTCTCGGGCTCACCGTACTGGAAATGGATATCACCACAGTCGATCACTTTCAGATGATCTTCCAGAGCAAAATCCCAAGGCCAGCGTACTGCTTCCCAAACCAGATTGGACGAAGCAGCACGAATCCCTTTTGGCCCCAGTCTGGATCCTGAACGACCACTGCAGGCCAGATCAAACGGAACGCCGGATACAACAACCTGGGCATCGCTACCCTCGATATCTCGACTGGCCTCAAAACCCATAAAGGTATCGGTGTGGGTGGCATAGATGGGAACGTACTCTTCGTTCGCCTTGGCGTAAGGATCGGTGGAACCGCTCATCTGGTCATCCTTTTTACTGTTGTTGTCATTGGAGATAGCCGCAGGCCGGAAACCGGCTGAGGGCTTTATTGGAGTCTGCCGTGGAGCGGGGCCAGCGGCCTATACCCTGTGCAGGGGGGAGGTTCCCTAAACAGGGTATATCCGATACAGGCCGGCGCGCCTAACCTGTGGAGTACCGTTCTTCGTCGCGGCTTCCGTTCGGCTAAGCCTGAGCAGAAGCCGCCTACGATCCAATAAGAGAACCCGACCCTCAGTGGTTAAGGAACCGAAACATGAATGCAATCAACAAGCCCACGGTTAAACAGTACGACTACGACAAAATCCGCCAGCAGGACAAAGCGCATTTCCTGCACCCCTGGCAGGTTTTCGATGTATTCCGCGAGGAAGGTGCTCTGCCGATCGTTGAAGGCTCGGGCAATCACATCGTCGATGCCGACGGTAAGCGTTACTTTGATGCAGTGGGTGGGCTCTGGTGCAACAACATCGGTCTGGGTCGGGTCGAGATGGCCGAGGCGATTGCGCAGCAGGCGCTGCAGCTATCCTACGCCAACCCTTTTGTCGACATGACCAATGCGCCTGCGGCTGAGCTGGCGGCTAAATTAGCGGAGCTGGCGCCGGGTTCGATCAATCATGTGTTCTTCAGCTGCGGCGGCTCTACTTCCGTGGATACCGCATTCCGGTTGATCCACTACTATCAGAACTGCCGTGGCAAGCACGACAAGAAGCACATCATCTCGCGGATCAATGCCTACCACGGCAGCACCTACGCGGCGATGTCGATCGGCGGTAAGCCGGGTGATCATCCACCCGAATTCGACTTTATCAAGGATACGATCCACCACCTGAGCTACCCCAACTTCTATCGTGCGCCGGCAGGCATGGATGAGCAGCAGTTCGTCGATCACCTGGTACAGGAGTTTGAAGACAAGATCGCAGAGCTGGGCGGAGCGGATAAAGTCGCCGCCTTCTTTGCCGAGCCGGTGATGGGTGCTGGCGGAGTCATCGTGGCGCCCGAAGGCTACCTGAAGCGGATGCACCAGATCTGTAAGGACAACGATATCCTCTATGTTTCCGACGAGGTGGTCACCGCGTTCGGTCGCCTGGGCCACTGGTTCGCATCCAAAGAACGCTTCGATATCCAGCCCGATATCATTATCAGCGCTAAAGGCTTGACCTCCGGGTACCAGCCCCTGGGTGCCACGCTGTTCTCCGATGAGATCTTTGCCGTGCTCGATGCCGAAGGCTCCGATCGTTGTTTTGCCCACGGCTTCACCTACTCCGGCCACCCGGTGGCTTGTGCCGCAGCGCTGAAAAACATCGAAATCATGGAGCGCGAACAGCTACTGGGGAATGTGAAGGAGATTGGTCCCTACTTCGAGCAGCAGCTCAAAACCCTCGAAGACCTGCCCATCGTCGGTCAGGTGCGGGGCATCAATTTCATGCAGTGCGTCGAGTACGTCGCCGATAAAGAGACCAAAGCGCTGTTTCCGGAAGCGCTGGATATCGGCAAGCGGGTGTCCAACCATGCCGACGCGCGCGGCCTAATCACCCGTGCCATCGTGCACCTTAATGTGATGTCACCGGCGCTGACCATGACCCGCAAAGATGTGGACTTCATCGTATCCACCCTGCGAGAGAGCATCGAAGCGACCATGGCGGATCTGCGCGCCGAAGGGCTGCTGGACGGATAACGGAGCACGCTGATGAAGATCTTCGACAAACTCTATATCGACGGGCAGTTCGTCCCGGCCGAAGGCGGCATGCTGGATGTGATTAACCCTGCCGACGAGTCGATCGCCGGTCGCGCCCCGCTGGCCTCCGCAGCTGATGTGGATCGTGCCATCCAGGCCGCGCGTCGAGCCTTCGGTAGCTGGTCGTCCAGCTCGGCCCATGAGCGCGCTGGCTATATTCGCAAGCTGGTGGCCGAACTGACCCGCCGGCGCGAACAGATGGCCGAGCTGATTACTGCCGAGATGGGGGCACCACTCTGGTTCAGTCAAGAGGTCCAGGTGGATGACCCGATTGACGCCCTAGCGCAGCATGCCGAGCATGCCTCGCTGCTGGAGCAGGAGGTCAGCATCGGCAATTGCACCGCGGTGCGTGAGCCGGTCGGTGTCTGTGCCTTTATCAACCCTTGGAACTATCCGTTGCATCAGCTGATCGGCAAGATGGCCCCGGCCCTGGCAGCCGGTTGCACCATGGTGCTAAAGCCCAGTGAGAACACCCCGTTGCATGGGTTTCTGCTGGCCGAAGCAGTCCATGCCGCCGGGCTTCCGGCCGGTGTCTTCAATCTCGTCAATGGTGACGGCCCGAGTGTTGGTGAGCCGCTCTGTACCCACCCAGAGGTGGATATGGTCTCCTTTACCGGCTCGACCCGGGCCGGAGTGAGGATTGCCCAACTGGCCGCTCCTACAGTCAAGCGGGTCTGCCAGGAACTGGGTGGCAAGTCGCCGCTACTGATCGCAGAGGATGCTGACCTGGAAGCGGCCGTCCAGTTCGGCGTCGAAGATGTGATGGTCAACTCCGGTCAGACCTGCACCGCCCTGACCCGGATGCTGGTGCCTGCCAGCCGCTATGAAGACGCCATCGCCATCGCCAAACAGCATGCCGAGTCCCTGAAGCTCGGCGATCCGAACGCGGAGGATACCTTTATCGGCCCGCTGGCTTCTAAAGCGCAGCTGGAGGTGGTTCAGCGCTATATCGGCATCGGCCTCGAAGAAGGAGCCCGCCTGGTCACCGGTGGGCTGGAGCCGCCCGAGGGGCTGTTGCAGGGCTATTATGCCCGTCCTACGATCTTCGCCGATGTCAGTAACGACATGACGATTGCGCGCGAAGAGATCTTCGGCCCGGTGCTGAGCATGATCCCCTATGACGGCGAAGCCGATGCAATCCGTATCGCCAACGACACGCCTTACGGGCTGTCGGCCCGGGTGTGGTCTTCGGACAGAGGGCATGCTCGTGCCCTGGCCCGCCAGATCCGTGCAGGACAGGTTTATATCAATAACGGCGATTGGAACAATCAGGCACCGTTCGGTGGCTATAAGCAGTCGGGCAATGGTCGCGAACTGGGTGAATTCGGTGTTCACGAATTCTTCGAAACCAAGGCGCTGATCGGCTAGCCGTTTCGACAAACCCTATACCCGCCTGCGGGTTGGTTACCAAGGGAGCTGCGGCTCCCTTTTTTATTTTTCGGCTGGTCAGTTAGCCGACGGTCAGCCGGTTTTGCTGGATTTTCGCGCATCGAGGATTGAGCTTAACGCCTGTCGACCGAATTGGCCGACGCCCGGCACCTTGCCATCGGTGAAAGGAATTGGTCGGCAAGCCTGCATTCCCAGCACCCCGATCCGTCCGGTTACCAGCGCGACCCCGATCCCCTGACCAAGGTTGGCACCGGTCTTGGCCAGCAACAGGGCGCTGCTGTTTTGGGCGGCATCTTCCAGGATTCCCTGGGATGAATCGGCCAGCGTCTGGGACACGCCGGCCAGCGCCATATTGCTCATCACCACTCCTAATATATTGATCCTGTTTCGAAGAGTTGGGCGCAAACCGTAGATTTTACTGATCTCTTCCAGCATGTGCAGGTTGCGCCAAAGGGTTAGCAGCATATCAATCGAAGCCCAGGGGCTCAGCGCTACCGCGACGCCTGTCTGCATCGAGTAGCGCGTCACCAGCGCCTTGGCATCGGCGTCCATCGGATTGACGAACTGTCGCTCAAGCAGCTCGATCCGTTCGGAATCGTCGGCGTAATCCGGCAAGGCCGACAGCGCACGCTCAAGCGCCGTCATCTGCGGTTTATCCTGATAGAAGGCTTTTAGCTGGCGCAGAAAAGCATCGCTCTTCTGATGCGAGCGGACGGTTCGGTAGTGCTGGGCTTTGGTCTGCAGCGCCTGCACCCGGGCGTAGCGGTCATCGGAAAACAGCCACTGGAACAGCACCCAGCCGGCCGCCACGATCAGCGCGCCAAGCAGGCCAAGAAAACCACCCGCCAGGATGCGACTCTCCTCAGCCAGCGTCAGATATTGCTGATAGCTCGTTTGCACCAGCAAGCCGACGACATAGACCCCCAGCAGGTAACCTAAGGCTCTGAGCCCTCTGATTGGCTTGGATTTGAGCTGCAGAGCATCGCGACCGCCAACTGAGCCGGACCCATCCGGACTCTCGCTGTCGGCACTGATCGATTCCGGCGGCGCTTCCAGAGCCTGTTCTCGGCTCGGCACAAAAGTGCTGGGCTCTACTGCCTCGGCCTGGGGCGATTGCGCCCCTTTTAGCTGTTGATCCTGGGACGGGACAAAGCTAAAGCCGGCATCCTGTTTGTTGTCATTACTCATAGCGGCAACCCCGTGTCACTAACTCCAGCAGGCTGTCTAGCCGAATATGTGGAATCGCTTGATGATGAAAATCTCCGTGCACCGGGGGCTGGAATGCCGGGATCTTCCAATCCCGAAATGGCGTAAAACCCGCCTCGTCGCCCAACCGATCAGGAATCGTCGGGTGCACATACCCCACCGGGTTACCGGCCAGATCGTAACCGCTCAAAGCAGCCCGCCCCTGCTCGACCACCTCCCTCGACGCCCGTATCGCCGCAATCGCCTCGATCCTCGGTACTGCGCCTCGGTGTGCAGCCTGGCTGTAGGCGTCGCTGACCAGCTGCCCCAACAGCTGTCGCACCGCCTCGTGATTGCCGGCCACCACCTGGTCCATCTTGGTGGCCACAAACGCCAGCTCCTCAACCTGCGGCGAGAACAGCTTGCGAAGCGGATTGTTGCGTCCATAGTGAAAACTCTCGCTGATCTGCGCGATAGCCTGGCGCATATCATCGATATAAGCGCTTCCACCATTGAGCGCATTGACCAGGTCGATCAGCACCACCTGACGGGTAATCGGGCGGAATTGCTGCTGGTAAAAGGGCTGCACGATCTGGGTGACGTAATCGCGGTAGCGTTGTTCGAAGACCTTGAAGTAACTGTCTTGCGGTGCTGATTTGAGTAGCTCCTCCGAAAGCGTGGAACAACCCAGCAGCGGCACAAAGTCCAATATCGGATCATTTCTAAATCGGCCCGGCAGCAGGAAACGACCCGGCTGCACCAGGCTGAGGCTGTGCTCTCCGCCTTTGCAGCGCTTCAAAAAGGCCACATAGGCCTGTCTTAAACGCTGGCAGCTGGCTTCGTCGTAAGGGCTGAGCGGATCGATCTGCTGCAATTCATCCAGCAGATCGCCCATCAGCTCCAGTCGTGGTGAGTTTGTAAACAGTCGTGATGACTGAGCACACCAGCCGACATAGTCGATCTGCATCATCGGCAGATCCAGTAACCACTCCCCCGGGTAATCCCGCAGCTCCAGAAACACGGAGCGCGCTTCGGCACCCAGCAGCTGCTTGATGGAGCTATCCTGCTGTAGCTTCAATTCCAGCAGACAGCCGCTGATATCGGTCGTAGGTGATGGCCATTGTGGAGGATCAGAGGAGAGTGCATCGATCGCATCGGCATAAGGAAATTCGGCCAGCCCCGTGTCTTCCAGCGGATGAACCTGCACCGACAACAGCCGCTTGCCGACAACCGGAGAGAAGCCGCCGAGGCTGGCTGTTTGGAACTGTCGCAGCTGGTTGATCAGGCTACAGATCAAGGTCGATTTACCACTGCGACTCAAGCCGGTAATACCGATGCAGTGGCGATTCTGGAAGGCGCGCTTAAGGTTTTGCCGGGTGTGTTCAAAGAACTGCCCTGCCTGCTCCCCGAGGGAGTTAGACGCGGTGCGGTCCGCCTCTTTGTTGGCCGCTTGGTTTTTTTTACTCATTGACAGTTCGGGCGTCCGGCTGCTGATAATCCATTAATAATTTCTCTTTTTACAAGACCTTGGCGTGCACAAACAGTTCCAGTCAGAGCCTTCGTTTGTCGCCGGGATCGAGTGTTTGCCCCTCTGCCTGGCATGATCGACAGAATAGTGCGACCAAGCAAGCGATGATATTTCATCGTATAAGTGCAATAATTAACGATATGAGTTGAAATATAGGCGCTTATTATGAGCAGCAACTGGTATGCAATGAGCGATCAGGCAATTGCAGAACTACTGGGTCAAAGATTGGACCAGTATCGCAAAGACGGCCAGATAATCAGCCAAAAAGACCTGGCCCATGAGCTTGGCATATCCGAGTCGACTTTACGCTTGGCACTGAAAGGTCGTGGCAAATTCAGCGTCATGATTGGGATTATGCGCACCCTGGGAATTCTCGAGCAACTGCACAGCCTGATTCCCGACCGCCCGGTCAGTCCGCTAAAAATGCTGGAACAGGGCTCGCACCGTCCGCAGCGGGTACGTTCCAAAATATCGACCGAGCCGGACCAGACGAACCCAGGGGCCGGCAGCCCCTCTAACGAAGAGCTCGATTGGTAATGGTGATCACAAGAATCCAGCTTTGGGGCGATACCGTCGGCGCCATGTACTTCGACGAGCAGCGCGGCTGCTGCATCTTTGAATACACTCCGTCCTGGATTGCCAAGGGTATCGAAATCAGCCCGCTACGTTTGCCGCTGGCGCCAACCCTGTATCAATTTCCACAGTTGTCGGAAGCGACCTACAAAGGGATGCCTGGTGCCTTCGCCGACACCCTGCCCGACGACTTCGGTAATGCCGTAATCAATGCCTGGCTGGCTCGCCAGGGGCGCGACCCCGCCTCGTTTAGTGCCTTGGAACGCTTGCTCTATACCGGCAAGCGCGGCATGGGGGCATTGGAGTACGAACCCGAAACCGCCCGACTCGATCAAAGCACCGAGATCGATCTGACCAGCTTGACACGCATGGCTCAAGCGGTGGTCGACCAGCGACGAGGGCTGAGTGAGCAGCTGTCCGACAGCCAGCAGCGCAGCGATCAAGCGATGCAGTCGATTCTGCAGGTTGGTACCTCTGCCGGCGGCGCACGGGCCAAGGCCGTTATCGGCATCAATCAGGATCGTACCGAAGTCCGCAGCGGCCAGGTCGATCTGCCGCCGGGGTTTGAGCACTACCTGCTCAAATTCGACGGCGTGGTGGAGCACTCTCGTTCGCAAGAGACTTTTGGAGATCCGCAAGGCTACGGTCGCATGGAGTACGCCTACTATCTGATGGCCAGGGACTGCGGTATAGAGATGATGCCGTGCGAGTTGCTTGAAGAGGGTGAACGGGCACATTTTCTGACTAAGCGCTTTGACCGTGTCGGCAATCAGAAGATCCACTACCAGTCGCTGTGTGCCATGGACCATGCCGACTATAAGCAACCCGGTCACTATAGCTACGAACAGCTGTTTGGAGTGATGCGCGCATTACGCTTGAAACGGAACGAAGCGCTGCAGCAATACCGGCGCATGGTATTCAATATCGTCGCCAGAAACCATGACGACCATACCAAGAACTTCGGCTTTGTGCTGAAGCCAGGAGGCGCCTGGCAGTTGGCACCCGCCTTCGATGTCGCTTATAGCTACAAGCCCGGCTCGCCCTGGGTCAATAGCCATCAACTGACTCTGAACGGCAAGCGTGACCACTTTGATCGGCACGACCTGCTGGCACCCGCCGAGAGTTTTCGCAAGCAAGCACTGCAGATCATCGAGCAGGTCCAGGATGTGGTTGCAGACTGGGCCACCTATGCCGCCAAAGCCCAGGTACCCGAGTCGCTGACCGAAGAGATCAAAGCCGCCCATCGGCTTGGATTCTAATAGCGGCTAAAGAGCTGATCGACTGGCTTTGATCTTGTCCAAAGAGGCATTAATACACAATACGTATTCTGTATTAATGTTAGATCAGCAGACCTGTCAGCAAGAAAGGCGACGATAAGCATACCGCCCGACTCTCGCTCTATTTCAACGGTGCAGAACCGGTATCGAGAGAGCGATCGCAGCTAGACCGAGTTAACTTCATCTAATAATTAGCTTGAGATAAGAAATTTAAACTATTGTAGTTAAACTGATTATCTTTATGTTGATTTAAAGATCCAACATCAGTGATGGAGTTTTAGCGCGAGATACACAAGGGCAGATCAACCGCTGCTGTTCGCTCTGCGTAAGCGCCTGATCGCGATGATCCGCCTCGCCCGCCAGAACCTTGACGGCACAGCTACGACACTGACCTGTCCGGCAGCTATGGGGAATATCGACCTCGGCCTCCAGCAATGCATCCAGCAGGGTTTGATCGGCAGCCACCTCCAGCTGGCGACCTGATTTCGCCAATTCCAACAGCACCGGCTGATCCGCTGCCCCCTGCCCGGCAGCAAAGCGCTCGACACGGACTCGGTCCGTCGAAATCCCGAGACTCTTGG
This sequence comes from Motiliproteus coralliicola, assembly GCF_003345655.1. Taxonomy (GTDB): domain Bacteria; phylum Pseudomonadota; class Gammaproteobacteria; order Pseudomonadales; family Balneatricaceae; genus Motiliproteus; species Motiliproteus coralliicola. The sequence continues at coordinate 720,985 of NZ_QQOH01000001.1, read as the reverse complement.
CCTCTGCCAGCAAGGCATCGAGCAACCGATTGGGACCGCAGCAATAGAACAGCGCCTCATCCGGGGCTTGGCGCAGCAATCGGTTCAGATCGAGGCGCAGCGACTCATCGGCGGGGTAGAGATAAAGCCGTTCCCCGAGTGAGCGCTGCAGGCGATCCGCGTAGGCCATCTCGACCCGGCTACGACCGGCATAATGCAGCTGGAACTCAGCCCCCCTGCTCTGTAACGCCTGGGCCATCGCCTTGATCGGCGTAATACCGATACCGCCGGCGATCAAAACCGCGGGACGAGTATCCGTATGCAGTCGGAAATGGTTTCCCGGCAAACCAACCCGCAATCGCAAGCCGAGTCGATAACGCCGATGGATAGCATCCGAGCCGCCTTTGCCATCCGGCTCATGCAGCACAGCGATCTCATAGATATCGCGACGCTTGGGATTGGAAGCGATGGAGTAGTAACGCAGCTCCCAGCTGTCATCGCTCAGTGGCACGGGTACCGGCAGATGCGCCCCCGCCTCGACTTCCGGCAGCGAAGCTCCGTCGGTGGCACGCAGCTCGTAAGCCCGCACCCTGGGGGTCAACTGACGCACACCGCTGATCACCAGCTCAAGATCGCCTTCTCCGACCACCTCTTGCGTGACGGAGTCGGTATCAGCAACCCTCGCTGATATCGGTTGTGATTGTCGGAGTTCATCCAGCTGCTGCTGCAGTGGAGCCATCAGCACCTCCAACTCAGCCTCGCTGTAGCGTGGAGTAATATGCTGGGGACAATTCCAGTCAAACGCCTCTACCCGAATCAACATACCCCGCTCTATCTGGGCCTGGTAGTCCTCATCCTCAAGCCGAGACATAGTCTCGGACTGATCCAGACCAACCAGCTGTACTCTTCCGAGCAACTTCAAACGACGCTGGTTGGGATAGTCCATAAAGAACAGCGCCACACGGTCATCGTGCTGGAGGTTGCCGGTGCTGATGTACTGGCGGTTACCGGAATAATCGGCGAATCCGAGGGTGTCCGGCCCCAGCACTTTGACGAACCCGGTCTTGCCGCCGCGGTGTTGCAGATAGGGCCAGCCTGTTTCACTCACGCTGGCCATATAGAAGCTATCGCGGGCAGCAATAAATTCGGCTTCGGCGGGCCCTATCCGGTGGTTGTAATCTTCCCCCTGGTCCATTCTCGCGTAACTATCACGACTTCCCTGCTGTCGCTGGATCTCTCTTATCCCCGGGGTAAAGGCGATATCGGCAAATCTGTGTCCCATGATGAAGGCTCCAGTATTCAGTCAATCGGCTCGACTCTGGGGGTTATGCCCCAGGCCAGATAAATTCGATCCGGATGCCGCTGGGGTCGTAACACATCATGTGGCGCACCGGCCCACCGTTTAGTGGCTCGGGAGCAAACTCAACCTGAATATCGTTGGCAACCAGCTTCTGGTGAATCACATCCAGCGCGCTATCATCGGCGACTCGAATGGCCAGGTGGTGCAGACCGATATTAGATCTGCGGTCGAAGGCGACCGATGGCTCCTCCTTGAGCGCCCACAACGTGATCATCACCGAACCGTCACTGACGAAAATCGCCGGGTAGTTTTCATTCCGGGCCATCTCGTTCCAGCCGAGCAGCTCGGTAAAGAACGCCGCACTCTGTTCAAGGTCGGCAACAGTCAGCCCCACATGGTGGGCACCCTGAGTTAATGCATTCATGCTCTTGCTCCTGAATTTCGCGGTATTAGCGATCTAATACCCTCAGGACTCACTATCGCTATTTCTTGTTTGATAGAGAATAATCAAATAACGCACTTTATAATTTCACCTAGCGGAACAATCCTATGGATCGATTTCATCAAATGCGGGTTTTTGTCGCCGTTGCCGACGACGCCGGCTTTGCTGCCGCCGCACGCCGCCTGGGCATGTCCGCTCCTGCTGTAACCCGCGCGGTGGCATCGCTGGAAGACGAGCTGGGGGTGAAGCTGATCAAGCGGACCACCCGGCACCTGCGGGTGACGGAAGCCGGCTTCCGCTACCTGCATGATGCACGGCGGATCTTGGATGAGGTCAGCGCTGCGGACGAAGCCGCGGCCGGTCTGGATGCCTCTCCGCGCGGTCGTCTGGCGATTACCGCGCCGGTGATGTTCGGTCGAATGTTCGTTCTGCCGGGGGTGGTTGACTACCTGCGCCGCTATCCGCAGATGCAGGTCGACACCCTGTTTCTGGACCGAGTCGTCAGCCTGCTGGAAGAAGGACTGGACGTAGGGATACGAATTGGTGAAATACCCGACTCCAGCATGCGCGCCATCAAAGTCGGTCAGGTCAGAATGCTGCTGGTGGCAGCACCGGACTATCTGGATCAACATGGCAACCCTGGCTCACCCGAAGAGCTGAGCCAACATTGCCTGATCGCCTCACGAGCGGGTAACTTTTCCAGCCATTGGCGCCTGGGTCATCGCGGCGATGAACGACATATACGTATCACGCCCCGCCTTACAACCACCACCAATGATGCGGCCATCAGCGCCGCCACCCAGGGGCTGGGAATTACTCGGGCGATCTCTTATCAGGTTGGTGCCGAACTGGCTGCAGGTGCACTGCAACCCGTACTGACCTCCTACACGCCGGCACCGCTGCCGATCCATATCGTGCATCGCGATGACCGCAACCCGCCGGCCAAAGTCCGGGCCTTTATCGATCTGCTGGCACAGCGGTTAAAGTCAGACCCAGCGCTGCAATAGCGCACAAAAAAGGCCGTGCAGATTCTCATCATGCACGGCCCAAAAGGGTCCACTAGGAGGCTTCCTTACAAGGAGTGTTGAGCAGGACCCAAAACTTTCGCGGGTATTAAGAGTCCGCTTTCTCCGGATCGGCGAAGACGATTTCGTCGGCCGGATCGTGTTTGCCCATCAACTTCGGACGCTCGATCAGCAGGTAAAGCACCACACCGATTACGATCGCGTAGACCGTTGATTTCGGATCCGGCATTGCCAGGGTCACAGCCACGATACCGGCGACACCGCGCTCGGTAGAGTTCTTCAGCTGCTCCATACCTACCATGATGCAGATGTAGGCAGTCAGGATCAGTGTCAGCGACAGTGCGATCGGCAGTACCGGTTTAAACATGGTAACCAGCGGCAGCATGAACAGTGCAAACAGACCAGTCAGCCAGAAGGTACCGGCACCGCTGTAGAAGGAATCCATTGCCTTGCGGCCCATGGCGTAACGCTCGGCGATAGATGCATGAGCGGCAGTAAACAGCGGACCGGACAGACCAGGCCAGGGAGCGAAGAACGCGTGGATGGCGTTACGCAGAGCGGTAACCAGGTGAACACGGTCAACGTTCTCTTCGATCTTCTCGTCATCGCGCAGATAGTCGACCCGCTTAACCAGGGTGAAGCCGACGATGATGTCACCGAACGCGATAACATAGGCGATCAATGCGGTCGGAATGGCCAGCATAAACACGTCCCAACCGGGGAAGCCCAGGCTGAATACCAGGTATTCCCACATCAGATCGAAGTCCGGCTGGGTGATGCCCCACTGGATATCGGGTACCGGGTACTCACCCACAGTCCAGCCAACGACCATCGCAATGATCATGCCCGGCACCATACCGTAGTTGGCGATCTGCTTGGCCAGTTTGCTCTCGTTCATAACGTTCTTGAACGACAGTGAGAACAGGATGTAGGCGCATACGATGCTGCCGATAATCAGCGAAACCGGCGTCGCGTCAACACGACCACCGACCTTTAGCTCACCCATCATTGCAGCGATACCGGCACCGATAATAATGCCTGATTTCAGCGAGTTGGGGATCGCATCGACCAGCTTGGAGCCCAGTCGGGTAACGCCGAGGAACAGGAAGATCAAGGTCACTTCGATCTGCAGCGCGAACATCGCCTTGATCGCTTCAGGACCCGGCTCAAAGCCTTTCAGGTACAGCAGCACCACCGGAATTGCCGGGGTGATCCAGCCGGGCACCAGAGGTACGCCCAGAATTGCCGGCAGGCAGTAACAAACACCAGCGACAAAGGTAAAGGCCAAGGCTGCTTCGTACGGCATACCCAGATAGGTTTCCAGCAGCGGAATCATCGCCAGGCCGACCACGAACATGATCAGGCCCTGAACCATCTCAGGGGTCTCTAGGCGGTGGTGAATAAAGGGAAGGCGGATTTTGAACGGTCCGAAGCCCCAGTAGGGTTGCTCCTCGCCATGTTTACGGCTCATCAAAGGCATAGTCGGTCTCATCAAGGTCTTAGAATTGTGGGGTGACCAGTAGACGCGACAAATGAAACCTATTGTTTACCTAAACCTTACGAAATGTAACATTCGATTTTTGGGGTTGTTACGTTCTCTTTAGTGACTGTCCGCTCAAGCGCGGCGAAGGGCACGAATCTGCAACAACGCCGTGCGTTGCTCCAGAAAGTTGCGGCGTTGGTTGGCCATCATGGCGCCAAACTGACTACCCAGCAGCTGGCTCAAATTGGCCTGCTTGGGCGCCTTGCCCGCTTCCCTTGATTGTTTCTGCAGCTCTAGCTGTTGCTCCAACCATTGGCATACGGCCGCAGATCTATCTTCGAGCTCCACCACCTCAAAGCCCGCCTGCGCCAACAGCTGTACAAACGTCTGTTGGTCAACCAGGTGATTGTCCGACTCCGTTCTGGCCCAGGGTACCGGCAACAGCACATCTCCGCCTAGCCCTTGGACGACCTCCTGCATCACCAACGAACCACCGGGTTTCAACACCCGCGCAATCCCACCGAAGAATGCCGCCTTATCGGCCAGATACATATTCAAGTGTTGCAACCAGACATGATCAAAAGAACTTGATTCAAAAGGAATATCTAGCGCACTTCCTTGAGTAAACTCAATCCTGTCTTCGAACCCGGTCAGGCGTGCCAGCTCTCGAGCCAGTTCGACATAATCTGGATCCAGCTCCAACCCCACCACCTGACAATTTTGGTGTTGTTGCAGGTAGCGGGCTGCGCCACCTACCCCGGCTCCCAGATCCAGCAGCCGCTCTCCGGGCTTGGCAGAAAGCAGTGTCGCCAGCTCCTCGGTGGCAATTTTGCCGCGCAGATGAAACTGATCCAACGCCACCAACTGCTCGGGCTTTAGTTGCTGCAGGTCTCGGCCATCCGCGACCAGCGCGTTGAGAACGCGCTCCACCAGAGGATTGGGTGTTGGATTGTTCATAGCAGAAGCCCCTCAGTCGCCGTGTAAACACAACGAAAAAAGGCCCCTCGAAAGGGGCCAAAAAACCGCGATGCAAATAACGAAGAATGGTATGCAGCGGTTACATTTGCCGTACTCTCAACCAAGGCCTGATAGAAAGCCATTTACAAGAGCATGATCCAGCACTTCCTCCCTTGCGGGCATGGGTCTGTCACATCCCGGAAGTGACTTATCGGATCGGTTACCAGTATCGCAGCAAGCTGTTACCCAAAGATTGCCTAAACGTACGCAATTGTAAGCCTTAATAAATTCTCACTATTTGGCTTCTAACGACCCTGCCGTCATCGTTCTGCATCGGACATTAACCGATCTCTATACCTAGGAATATCCACGAAACCAAACATAGCTATTTACTTTGCATCAACATTGAATGAGAATGCTTCCTGTTAATATTTGCATTCGAAAGGAATTCGCTATGGCTATCCCACTACCTCACCTGCTGTTAGCTTCTGTGGTGTTACTTGTCATGCTAACCGGTGTTGAAGAAGCAGAAGCGTCTGAAGCTAAAGCGGTTGGTAGCAAAACCCTGATTATCGATGATAACGACCAGCAACCCAAAGTCTGTAAGTTTTCGGGCTTATCACTCTAAATATTGGGAGCTTCCATCATTCTTTGAGGTTTAACCGGCGATTTACCCTGACCAGCCTGTCGTGATCAGACATCTTGTTGTTGCGCGCAGACAGCCTGAGCGATTGGGATCGGCATACCCTGTCAGTTCCAATAACAATCGACGGCCTATTGCAGGCAGTTTGCTCTCAATAGGCTCACAAACCGGGGGATCATAGGATGAATAGCGCTATGGCACTGGAGATCACCGAGCATCCAGCCTTTTCTGAAGATCTTTATCGTTGCGGCGTTCAGTCCGCGTCTAACCTGGACGAACACTGTGTGCAGGTATTTCTATCCTTACCTGCCGACTACCCATCCTTTCACGCCGGTCAGTATATCGAGCTGGTACTCGCCGATGGCCAATCCCGCCCCTACTCCATCGCCAACTTTGATCCGCAGGGTCGCACCATCGAGCTGCATATCGAGCGCAATTGGAGCAGTTCAACCACGACGGCAATCATCGATCAGCTGCAGAGCCAGCATACGATAGGGGTTAAGCCGGCCCAGGGGGATGTCGCACTGCGCGCCAATCCCAGCTCACCACTAACCCCGCAGGTGTTCTTGGCCGCCGGTAGTGGTTTTGCTCAGGTCAAAGCACTACTTCAGCACTTTTTCCATCAAGATCAGCAGCATGCGGGAGGAAGCTACGGTAAGGCCCCGGTATACCTGCTCTGGGGAACCGACACGCCAGCGCAACGCTACCTGAAGGTGCTGGTCCGGTCCTGGCTGAGTCGTTATCAGAACCTGCAGTACCGGCCGTTAAACTGGCAACAGGGCGACAGCTGGGAGCATGGTTTGGCTACTTTCATCCAAGATTGTAAACAGGCCCAGTTCTACCTCTGCGGCTCCCCCAGCCGGGTTTACCAAACATCGGACTACCTTGAGTCGCAAGGGATCGCTTCCAGCCAGATCCAATCGGATGTCTTTGCCTATGCTCCCCGGCCGGTTCAGTCAAAGTCAGACTGACTAGTCAGCGGCAATCAGCGTCAGCCACTCAGCGACCACACTATCGGGGTTATCGATCCGGTAACCCTGATTCCCATCAAAGTACACGCTATCTCCTCTGTTCAGAGAAAGAGTCTGGTAATCGGGCAGTCGTAACCTAAGCTGTCCCCGTAACACCATCACAAAAACCTCCCCGGGATACTTCTCAAAGACGCCACCCGGCCGTGACACGTCAGAAAGCCGGTTATAGATGGGTAGCATTTTTTTGCTCAACAGATCGGCATTCAACAGTTGCTGATTCTGACCCAGGGCTCGCCGCTGCTGCACTCGGGTAATCGAGCGTCGACTTCGGCGATCATGCGGATCTTCCATCGCCAGTAAGCGATCGAAATCTGAGCCAACTGCCGCCAATATCTGCTGTAGCAACGCAATCCTCGGCGATTGTCTCCCCTGCTCGATCTTTCTGAGTGTCTGTTGACCGATCCCAGTCCGGATCGCTAATTGCTGAAGTGACAACCCCTGCTGGCCACGTAAGCGGGCAATCCGAGCGCCCAGGTCAATCGAACCTGCTGCCTGTTGCTGCTGTAGTCTGGCGGGCTGTTCCAAGACCGGCCTGCTCAAGCAAGTTCCAGCCATGACAAATACCTTTTACAAGAACGGGGGAGTTCAGAAAAAAGCTCCCCATCAACCGGGTGAGGCCGGCTGTTTCAGGGGGAGCAAGAGGGTTGGAGATGTAAGTGAGTGAGAGCGGAGTCAGCGATCGGCCCGCGACTCCGTCCGATGGTGGTACCTAGTCGGGGAAAACCACGGTGCGCTGGCCGTGCAGGAAAACCCGCTTCTCGATGTGGTAACGAACCGCACGGGTCAGCGTCAGGGACTCGATATGCTGCCCCTTGGCCACCAGATCTTCCGGATAATGGCTATGGTCCACCGCTTGAACACCCTGCGCAATGATTGGGCCTTCATCCAGGTCGCTGTTAACGTAATGGGCCGTGGCGCCCACCAGTTTGACGCCCTTCTCCCAAGCCTGATGATAGGGTTTGGCCCCTTTAAAGCCTGGCAGCAGCGAGTGGTGGATATTGATCGCTCGACCACTGAGCTTTTCGCAAAGATCATCGGACAGAACTTGCATGTAACGCGCCAGCACCACCAATTCACAATCGTATTGCTGCACCAGTTCCCAGACCTGCTTCTCCTGCTCAGGTTTGGTTTCCGCAGTGATCGGCAGATGGTGATAAGGAATCCCATGCCATTTCGCCAGATCTTCCAGATCCGGGTGATTGGAGATGATCACCGGAATTTCGATCGCCAGCTCCCCGGTCCGATAGTGATAAAGCAAGTCATGGAGACAGTGATCGTACTTAGACACCATGATCGCGACCCGGGACTTATGGTCCGGCGCTGTCAGCTGCCATTGCATGTCAAACGCGGCTGCCCGTTCGGCAAACTGCTGATTGAACTGTTCGGCATCGAAGTCTTCATCCAGCGGATGGAACTCCACTCGCATGCTGAAATGGTTGACCTCCTTATCGTCGAAGGAGTGGATCTCACCGACATAGTTACGGCTTTCCGCCAGAAAACGGGTAACCACGTCCACCGTGCCCAGTTGGCTGGGACAATCCGCATTCAGAATCCAGGGCTTATTTTTTCTACTCATTCTCTCACTCCGCAATACGGCATTGGGGGGAAGCTGTGCGACGGTCGGCAATCCTAAGCCCCGCCACACAGCAAGGTGTCGATGCGGGTTAGCCGCGTACGATCAGACCGTACTCGGCACTGGCATCCTGCAGCCACAACCAGACGTAGTCGGCAAAGCTGCGACGGATTACCAATTCCCACTGCTGGGCATCAAGCCGACGAATCACCGCCTGGGTTTTGGCAAAGGTGGTGGTTACCACCTTGCCGACCGGGAAGTTGCGATCATGCAGGTCGTAACCGGTGCTCTTTTTCAGCACCTTGACCGCATCCGGCCCAGACAGCTGCAGTATAGTCTGGCCACCCGAAACGTTTACGATCGAGAAATGGCCTGCCATCAGCTCGCGCAGACGGCCTTCCAGTTCAAAAGCCTCGTTCCCGGGGACCACCAACAGCCATTCATCCGGGGCAATCCAACGCACCGAGGCATCGCCCTGTTCGACACTGGCCAGTTTGCCGGGCAGCGCAAAACCCATCACCTGCGCAAACCCATCGACAAAGGCCGGATTATCCAGTGAACCCCGGATAACCAGATGTCCCAGTAAAGACAATTCCTGCAACTGGACCCCGCCTTCGAGCGGCCCCTTGGCCGCCATCGATGCCAAATCGGCGTGATAGAGCGGGCTTTCCGCGCGTGGCGCTTGGCCCGCCTCGGCTTGAACCGGTGTCTGCCGCATCTGGGCACAGTCCGGTTTGAAGGCGGTATCAAGGTCGGTTACTGCCGAATCCTGCGGGTTGATATTCAAATTAGACATTTTGACGCTCTCCTTTCGGATCCAGGAAGATCGGACTGCAGATCTCGGCTTCAATCACACTGCCATCGGCTTGCGGGTAGTAAACACTCTCACCCATCTTGTCGAGACCACCACGGACAAACCCCATCGCGATGCTGTGTCCCAGGCAAGCGCTGTAATAGCTCGAGGTCACATGACCGAGCATGGTCATCGGAATCGGCTGATTGGGATCGGCGACCGCTTGGGAACCTTCAGGAATCACCTTCTGCGGATCCTTGGTTTTCAGTCCCACCAACTGCTTACGGTTGGGTTTGACGCAATCCTCGCGGGCCATACCGCGCTTGCCGATATAGCTGAACGGCTTGTTGTTGGCGACACACCAGCCCATGCCCAGATCCATCGGCGTCACCGAGCCATCGGTATCCTGACCAGCGATGATAAAGCCCTTCTCGGCGCGCAGGATATGCATGGTTTCGGTGCCGTACGGGGTCAGGTTGTACTTCTTACCCGCTTCAAACACCTTCTCCCACACCTGCATGCCGTAGTTGGACTGCACGTTGACTTCAAACGACAGTTCACCGGTAAAGGAGATCCGGAATACCCGCGCCGGAACGCCGGCCACGGTACCTTCGCGCCAATCCATAAACTTGAAGTTGTCGCCGGACAGATCGATATCATCGGTCAGTTCCGACAGTAGTTTGCGACTGTTCGGACCGGAGATCGTCAGCGTCGACCACTGATCGGTGACGGTGTTGAAGTACACCTCCAGCTCCGGCCACTCGGTCTGGTGGTAGAGTTCCAACCACTCCAGTACCCGGGCGGCGCCACCGGTGGTGGTGGTCATGACGAAGTGGTTTTCTGCCAGACAGGCGGTGACCCCGTCATCGAAAACCATGCCGTCTTCGCCACACATCAGGCCGTAGCGACATTTGCCGACCCCCAGTTTGGCCCAGGCATTGGTGTACACCCGACCCAGGAACTCGCGGGCATCCTTACCCTGGATATCGATCTTGCCCAGGGTCGAGGCATCCAAAATACCGACGCTCTCACGGGTCGCCAGACATTCGCGATTCAGTGCGTCCTGCATCGACTCACCCGGCTTGGGGAAGTACCAGGGCCGCTTCCACTGCCCGACATCCTCGAACTTGGCCCCGTTCTCGACGTGCCAACGGTGCATGGCGCTGTAGCGCTTCGGATCGAACAGTTCGCCACAGTTGCGCCCGGCAATGGCACCGAAGGTGATCGGCGTATAGTTGGGACGGAAGATGGTGGTACCAGTCTCCGGGATCGACTTGTTCATCGATTTAGCCGCGATCGCCATGCCATTGATGTTGCCCAGTTTGCCTTGGTCGGTACCAAAGCCCATCGCGGTGTAACGCTTCACGTGCTCGATCGACTCGAATCCTTCCCGGGTCGCCAGTTCGATCCCCGCCGCGGTCACGTCGGTCTGATAATCGACGAACTGCTTCGGTGCCCGGCTGGTCGGCTTGGTGTGGGGAACGTGGAACAGCGCCATCGGAGCGGTCTGTTCAACTTCACCGTCAACGCTGGGAATCTCGACGATATCATCGGACTGTTGGCCAAAGCCCGCATTGGCGGCCGCCAATACACCCTGACGAACGCCCTCTTCCAAACAGGCACTGAGGCGATAACTGCCGTTGATCGCTCCGGCGGTGAGCTGCTTCTGCACGGTTTTGCCCGGAACGAACGCCTGCACATCCTCGCGCCACTCCGGGCGACTGCCGGTATGACAAGACAGGTGTACCGCCGGACTCCAACCGCCGGCACTGGCCAGGGTGTCGCAGAACAAGCTGCGGATGTTGCCTGTGACCCGCTCGCCGCTGGCATTGATCGCGGCGACGCTAACGCCATTGACCCGCTTGCTGCCCTTGGCTTCGATGACGGCCGAGCCTTTGATTAGTTCGATACCGCGACGCTGCGCTTCCAGCACGCAGGCACCGGTCGGTTCAGCCCGGGTGTCGACGATGGCCACTACCTTGCGACCGGCATCATGCCAATCCAGTGCCGCCTGGTAGCCCTGATCGTTGGTGGTCATCAGCACCAGCTGATTGCCGGGCACCACCGCGTAACGTTTGATATAGGTGGAGACCGCTGACGCCAGCATGCAGCCAGGAACATCGTTATTGGCGTAGACCAGTGGACGCTCGATCGCCCCACTGGCCAGCACGACCCAGGCCGCACGGACTCGGTGCATCCGCTGACGAACCTGCCCCTTGGGTGCAAGATCACCCAGGTGATCGGTGCGACGCTCGTGGATGGTCAGGAAGTTGTGATCGTGGTAACCATTCACGGTTGAGCGCGGCAGTAGGGTCACATTCTCCAACCCCACCAGTTCACCCACCACTCGGCTGACCCACTGCTGCGCCGGCTGGCCATCGATCAGCTCGTCACTGTGCAACAGCATGCCACCGAACTCGGCCTGTTCATCGGCCAGGATCACCCGTGCACCGGTTCGTGCCGCGGCCAACGCCGCCGACAAACCGGCAGGCCCAGCACCCACGACCATGACATCGCAGTGATGATTGATCTGATCGTAGATATCCGGGTCGTTCTCGACCGGTGAGCGACCCAGACCGGCCGCCTTACGGATAAAGCCCTCGTAGGTGTCCCATAGCGACTGCGGATACATAAAGGTCTTGTAGTAGAACCCGGGCGGCATCATCCGACCGCCAACCTTGCCGACGTAACTCATCAGATCGTTATCGGTGCTGGGCCAACCATTGGTAGATTTGGCCACCAGGCCATGGAACAGCTCCTGTTGGGTCGCACGGACATTGGGTACCTGGGTCGCTTCGGTGGCACCCAATTGCAGCACCGCATTCGGCTCGTCGGCACCGGCGGCAATGATGCCGCGCGGCCGGCTGTACTTAAAACTACGACCGACTACGTCGATACCGTTGGCCAGCATCGCTGATGCCAGGGTATCACCGACAAAACCGGGATAGGTTTTGTTGTTGTATTCAAATGTCACCGGCTGGCTGCGATCGATGCGGCCGCCGTTCTGGAGACGATTTGGCTGGACATGGTTGGAAGATGTCATGCTGTTCTCCTCAGGCACTCTTGGCCGCAGTTACGCCGGGCTGCTCGCCGACCTTGTAGGTCTCTTTGATCTCGTAACTCTGGGTGTCGCGGGTGATATTGAAAAACTTGCGACAGCCGCTGGCATGAACCCAGAGCTCGTGGTGCAGGCCGCGAGGGTTATCGCGGAAATAGAGAAACTGGGCCCACTCCTCATCGGTACAGTTGTCCGGGTCCAACGGCCGAGCGATATGGGCCTGACCTTTGGCGTGGAACTCCTCCTCTTCGCGATGTTCTTCGCAGTGGGGGCAATAGATCAAAAACATGGGAATCCTCCTCCGGTCAGTGGGCGACGCCGGCCGCGCCGTGTTCGTCGATAAGGGAGCCGTCGTGGAAACGGAACATGGAGAACGGTTTGGCCAGCTCGTGGGCCTCGCCCTTGGCCAAGGTGGCGGCAAACACGTTGCCTGATCCCGGGGTGGCCTTGAAACCACCGGTACCCCAACCGCAGTTGAAGAACAGGTTCTCAACCGGGGTGTCGGAGATGATCGGACAGGCATCCGGACAGGTATCGACGATACCGCCCCACTGGCGGTTCATCCGCACCCGGCTGAAGATCGGGAACAGCTCAACGATCGCCTGGATGGTGTGTTCGATGGTCGGGTAGGAACCGCGCTGACCATAACCGGTATAGCCGTCGATACCGGCACCGATCACTAGGTCGCCCTTGTCCGACTGGGACACATAACCGTGGACATGGTTAGACATCACCACGGTATCCAGAATCGGCTTGATCGGCTCGGAAACCAACGCCTGCAGCGGATGGGACTCGAGCGGCAGCTTGAAACCGGCCATCTTGGCCAGCACGCTGGAGTTACCGGCCACCACGCAGCCGATCCGATCGGCATGAATGGTGCCGTGCTGCTTGGTTTCGACCCCGATGGCAGCGCCATCTTCGGTCAGGATGTCGATCACTTCGCACTGCTGGATCAGATCGACCCCGAGCTGATCCGCCGCGCGGGCAAAGCCCCAGGCCACCGCATCATGACGGGCCACACCGGCACGGGGCTGCCAGGACGCACCCATGACCGGATAACGGGTGTTGTCGCTGCAATCCATGATCGGCACGATCTCGGAGACCTGCTTGGCATCCAGCACTTCGCCATCGATACCGTTAAGGCGGTTGGCATTGACCCGACGCTCGATATCACGCATATCCTGCAGCGTGTGGCCCAGGTTCAATACGCCCCGTTGGGAGAACATCACGTTGTAGTTCAGGTCCTGTGATAATCCTTCCCAGAGCTTCATCGCATGCTCGTACAGGTGCGCGGCCTCGTCCCAGAGGTAGTTGGAGCGAACGATGGTGGTATTTCGTGCCGTGTTGCCACCGCCCAGGTACCCCTTCTCGATCACCGCGATATTGGTGATCTTGTGCTCCTTGGCCAGGTAATAGGCCGTCGCCAGCCCGTGGCCGCCACCGCCGACAATCACCACGTCGTACTTTTTCTTGGGCTTGGGATTGCGCCAGGCCCGCTGCCAGTTTTCGTGGTAACTCAGGGCGTGTTTGAGCAGCCCGAAACCCGAATATTTCTGCATTGTGTTAGTCCTCATGATTCATCCCTGCCTTTCAAAGTGCAGGTATTGGTTTCGGTCGGTCGATCAACACTCGATCACGTTGACCGCCAGCCCGCCCCGAGACGTTTCTTTGTATTTCTCCAGCATGTCCTGACCGGTTTCGCGCATGGTGTGGATCACCTTGTCCAGCGACACGAAGTGCTCGCCATCACCCCGTAGCGCCAGGGTCGCGGCATTGATCGCCTTCAGCGCCGCCATGGCGTTGCGCTCGATGCAGGGCACCTGCACCAGCCCGCCGATGGGGTCGCAGGTCAGACCCAGGTTGTGCTCCATACCGATTTCGGCGGCATTCTCCACCTGCTCCGGCGAGCCACCGGTCACCTCCGCAAGGCCCGCAGCCGCCATGGCACAGGCCGAACCCACCTCGCCCTGACAGCCGACTTCGGCGCCCGAGATCGAAGCGTTTTCCTTGAACAGAATGCCGATCGCAGCGGCAGTCAGCAGGAAGCGGATCACCCCCTCCTCGTTGGAGTTGGGGCAGAAATTGATGTAGTAGTGCAGCACCGCCGGGATGATCCCCGCCGCACCATTGGTCGGCGCCGTGACCATTCGACCACCGGCCGCATTCTCTTCGTTGACCGCCAGGGCATAGAGATTGACCCAGTCCATGGCGCCCATCGACGGCGTGATCAGGTCCATCCGGGTACGATTGTTGAGGCTCTGATACAGGGCCGCCGCCCGACGCTTGACCTTGAGTCCGCCCGGCAAGGTGCCCTCGTTATGGGTGCCGTTATGGACGCACTCCTGCATCACCTTCCAGATCTCAAGGATGCCTTCGCGCACCTGCTCTTCGCTGCGCCAGACCTGCTCGTTTTTCAGCATCACTTCGGCGATGGAAAGACCGGTCTCGCGACAGATCTGCAACAGCTGTTCGCCGGTGCTGAACGGGTACGGCAGTTCGGTTTGGTCTTCGACGATCCGATCGGTCCCGACCGCATCCTCATCGACCACAAAACCGCCGCCAACCGAGTAGTAGACCTTATGACTGATCACCGTCCCCTGGGCATCGAACGCGGTAAAGCTCATGCCGTTGGCGTGAAACGGCAACGATTCGAGTCGGTGATAGATCAGGTCCTGATCTTCCTGGTAGCTGATCGGATGACTCCCGGCCAGTTTTAGCTGAGCAGTACCGCTGATCACCCGGCTGCGGGGTTGAACGATGGCGGGGTCGACGGTTTCGGGCAGGTGCCCTTCCAAACCCAGTAATACCGCCGGCCCGGAGCCGTGGCCCTTACCGGTTGCTCCCAGAGAGCCGTACAGCTGCGATTGAACCCGTGCGACCTGGGTTATCAAGCCATTCTGCTCAAGCGCGGTGGCAAAGAGATGGGCGGCCTTCATCGGCCCCACGGTATGAGAACTGGACGGACCGATACCGATCTTCAGCATGTCGAACAGACTGATCGCCATGGCAGAGTCTCCTGTACCGCCCGGTGTCCCGGGCGGGTTGTTTCTTGTTGTTCTGTCAGGGTGTGGCGTTAACCAGAGCGCCTCAGCGATAGACCGGATAATCGGCACAGAGGCTGGTCACTTTCTGCTTCACCTCGGCAATAGCCTCGTCGGCGCTACCGCTCTGCATGGCATCGAGGATGTCGGCGATCCAGCCACTGAGTTCGCGGCACTGCGCCTCTTTCATGCCCCGAGTGGTGATCACCGGTGAGCCAATACGCAGCCCTGAGGTCACAAACGGCGACTGGGGGTCGTTCGGCACCGCATTTTTGTTAACGGTGATACAGGCACTACCCAGCGCAGCATCGGCATCCTTACCCGTCAGCCCCTGCTTGATCAGACTGAGCAGGAATAGATGGTTTTCGGTGCCGCCGGAGACGACGTCGTAGCCGCGCTCGATAAACACCTCGGCCATCGCCTGGGCATTGCGCACCACCTGTTGCTGGTAGGTTTTGAATTCAGGCGACAGCGCTTCTTTGAAAGCCACCGCCTTGGCCGCGATCACGTGCATCAACGGCCCGCCCTGGCCTCCCGGGAAAACGGCTGAGTTGAGTTTCTTAACCAGATCATTGAGATCAGAGTGACCGTTGTCCTGAGCCAGAATCAGGCCACCACGGGGGCCGCGAAGGGTCTTGTGGGTGGTGGTGGTGACGACATCGGCGTAGGGCAGCGGGTTCGGATAGAGACCAGCGGCGACCAGCCCGGCAACGTGGGCCATGTCGACAAACAGATAGGCGCCCACCTCGTCGGCGATCTGGCGGAAACGGGCCCAGTCGACGATCTGCGAATAGGCGGAGAATCCGGCGACGATCATCTTCGGCTGATGTTCACGGGCCAGGGCTTCGACTTGGTCATAGTCGATTTCACCGGTCGCCTCGTTGAGACCGTACTGAACCGCGTTGTAGATCTTGCCGGAGAAGTTGACGTGGGAACCGTGGGTCAGGTGGCCACCATGGGCCAGACTCATGCCCAGTACGGTATCGCCGGGATTGACCAGCGCCATATAGACGGCGGCATTGGCCTGGGAACCGGAGTGCGGCTGCACGTTGGCGTAGTCGGCACCGAACAGCTCTTTGGCACGATCGATCGCCAGTTGCTCAACCACATCGACATGCTCGCAACCGCCGTAGTAACGCTTCTCGGGGTAGCCTTCGGCGTACTTGTTGGTCAGCAGCGTCCCCTGGGCCTGCATCACACGGGTACTGGTGTAGTTCTCCGAGGCGATCAGTTCGATGTGGGCCTCCTGACGTACCTCTTCCTGCTCAATCGCGGCCCACAGCGCGGGGTCGAAGCTTTCGATGTTGTCACTCTTGCTGAACATTCTTTTTATTCTCCCGTTGGGGGCCTCCGGCCCCGTTGTCTCGATACCCGTGGCATTCGGCGCCGATGAGGCGACTGGCCGTAAGGGTTGGAAATCATCTTAGGGAGGGCAAGGCGAGCGAAACTGTCTGACAACGACTCGATGCTGCGGATTTACGACAGTGCTTGCAGATAGCGACAACAGCTGCGTATTTGCGACAAGGCTGTCGCATACAGCGACTCAGGCTTGTGAAAATTTGTAAATCATATGTAAACGGATCGGGCGACCTGATCGCCAACCGATAAGGAACCGTCAAACAACCACCGCTCCCCTAACCATAACCATAACAAAGCCGCAAGACGTCGGCTGAACAAGGGCCAGCAATGATGGAAACTGAAGCCAGTATTCTTGTCGTCGACGATGAGAAAATGACACGCCAATGCCTGAACAGCTACTTCGAGGAGGAAGGCTACCGGGTATTCAGCGCCGAAACCGCCGAACAGGCCGAAGGCATTCTACGCAGCGAGATGATCGATGTACTGCTGCTCGATATTCGCCTGCCGGGTAAAGACGGTCTGACATTGACCCGTGAGCTGAGAGTCAACAGCGAGGTCGGGATCATCCTGGTTACCGGACGCCAGGATGAGGTAGATCGACTGATCGGACTGGAGTGCGGTGCCGATGAGTACATCACCAAGCCATTTAATCCTCGCGAGATCCTGGCCCGGACCAAAAACCTGGTACGCCGGGTCCGCCACTGTACCGATGCCAAGCCCACCGATGCATTGATGCATAACTTCAAGCAGTTTGACCGCTGGAAGTTGAACATCGACCGGCGCCAACTGATCGATGAGCATCAACATCCGACCCAGCTGACTGACGGTGAGTTTCAGCTACTGAACTGCCTAATCAATCATGCCGGCCAGGTGATGAATCGGGAACAGATCATGGAGCAGATTCGCGACCGGGAATGGGTTCCCAGCGATCGCACCGTGGATGTGCTGATCGGGCGGCTCAGGCGCAAGCTCAACGATGACCCCAGCAACCCGAAACTAATCCTGACCGTTCACGGTACCGGCTACCTGTTCACGCCGAGACCGACGGAACTCACATGAACGCCCGCCTCGCTCGGTGGCTACAGTGCAGCCTGATCGTTCTGTTGCTGCAGGCCTCTGGAACAGTCAACGCCCAGACACCGGTGATCAAAGCCTGCGGCCACCCGTTCTATCCGCCGGTTTCCTGGGTACAGCAAGGGCAGTTGCTGGGGGTTGCCCCCAAGGTCAGCCAGCTACTGTTCAATGCCTTGGGCTACGAGGTCGAACTCCAGGCCGAGAGCAACTGGAAGCGCTGTCTGCGCCAGGTCGAACAGGGTCAGGTCGATATCGTGGTGGCCGCCTATCGGATAGCCGAACGCGAACGCTACCTGCATTTCAGCAGACAGCCGGTGATCAGTGATCCGATCAGCCTGTTTATCAACCGCCAACACCCGTTTAGCTTTGATCGGTTAGAAGACCTCGAGGGTAAAACCGTCGGTTTACTTCTGGGCGATAGTTTCGGCGACAAGTTCGATCGTTATCTGCGCGACCACACCCGAATCGAGTACGTATCAAGCGGGCTGCAAAATTTCGGCAAGCTGGCCTTGGGTCGGATCGACTTTATGCCGCTGGGGCGCCTGAGCGGCGAGCTGCAAAGCCAAAAACTGGGCTTTAACCAGATCGTGCCGCTCGACCCTGTGATCAGCACCGAGTACTACTACCTCGCCATCGGCCACCACAGTGGCCTGGCCCACCACCTGCCCGAGATCGACCGGCATCTGACCCGGATGCGTCAAGACGGTACCCTCACCCGCCTGATTCAGAAACAGAGCCAACGCTACCTGGCTCCCGATCAATGAGCCTGCCCATGTCTGATCGCCTATCGATGCGTCTTCAAAACCTGACTGGCTATGCCCAGAAACACCCTCTGGGCTATCGAATCCTCGGTTACGTACTCGCCACCGGAATCCTATTCACGCTCTGTGCAACCGCGCTGCAACTGAATCTGGATTATCGTCGTGAACTACGCTCCCTTGAACATCAGGCCGAACTGATCCAGTCCAGCTATCTGGAGACCCTGGCAAAGAGTTTATGGGATCTGGATAGGGCCCAGGTTGAGCTGCAACTCAAAGGGATTAGGAGTCTGCCCGATGTAGGACACCTCCAACTCAGTTACCAGGATCGTCTCGGTGCTTTCACGCCTACAACCAATGAGTCGAACCTCCCTTCGCACCAGCTTGAGCGCAAAGCCTTTGATCTGGTGCATCTGTCGGCCTCAGGTGAGCGCTATCCGTTAGGACAGTTGGAAGTGTTCTTCGATATCCAGGCCATCGATCAGCGAGTGTGGAAAAACGGCCTCAATACCCTGCTGAGCCAGACCCTATTGGTAATGCTGATCGTGCTGGTGATCGTGGTGATCTTCTATCGTTTGATCACCCGACACTTGGAAGCGATGGCCGATTACAGTCACCAGATCGGAGCCGGCAGACTCGATCACCCGCTGCAGCTAGATCGTATCGCCCCTCAACAGCCGGATGAGCTGGATCAACTGGCATCGGCCCTGAACGAAATGCGCCAAGCGATCCGCCATGACCGTCAGCAACGGGACGAAGAGCAACAGGCACTGCGCTATAACCGCGACAAGTTGCAGACGATGGTGGAACGGCGCACCCGGAGCCTGCAACAAGCCAAAGAGGCCGCCGAACAAGCCAACAACGCCAAGTCACAGTTTCTGTCGACGATGAGCCATGAGATCCGCACCCCAATGAACGGCATGCTGGGGATGATCCAGCTGCTGGAAAAGAACGACCTCGGCAGCGATCAGAACGACCAGGTCAAAGTGCTTCACGAAGCTTGCGATGCGCTGCTGGAAACCTTCGATCATGTGCTGCAATACGGCCAACTGGTCGAAGGTGCCTATGTCGCCGAAGAAACCCATTTCACTCTATCAACGCTGCTCAATAGTCTGATCACCTTGATGGGACCTGGAGCAGAACAGAAGCAGTTGGCGCTAAACCTGCAGATTGATCCTGGCATCAACGATGATTGTTTGGGCGCCGCTGGCGCGCTGCGGCAGATACTGACCAATCTGTTATCCAATGCGATCAAATTCACCGACTCGGGATCGGTTAGCCTAGCTGCAGCTCAGCTAAGTGGCGACGACAACAGCCAATGGCTGAGACTGACGGTGCAAGATACCGGTATCGGAATCGATCCTTCGCTGCAGTCACTGATCTTCGATCGCTTCACCCAAGCTGATGACAGTATCACCCGACGTTTCGGCGGCAGTGGCCTGGGATTAACGATCTGCAAAGAGCTGGCCGCCGCATTGAACGGCCGTATTGGGCTGGACAGCGATCTGGGTGAAGGCAGCTGTTTCTGGCTGGAGCTGCCTTTGCGCATTGAACCCGCTCCTCAACAGATAGCACCACCACCCCAACCCGCCAGCCGCAAAGAGATCCTGCTGGTGGAAGATATGCGGATCAATCAACAGGTAGTGCTGGGCTTACTGGATCATTACGGTCACCGGGTCACGGTGGTAGAAAACGGCCCCGACGCCGTCGACATCGCCATGCAGCAGCGGTTTGATCTGATCTTGATGGATATGCACCTGCCCGGGATCAGCGGTCTTGAGGTCAGCCGCAAAATTACCGCCGATCCTAACTCGGTGAATCAGCACACGCCCATCGCGGCACTGACTGCCAACGTACGCCCTGACGATGTCCACCGCTACCCCGAGGTCGGTATCCATCATGTGATTGCCAAACCGGTCAAAGAACAACAACTGCTCGACTTTATTGATCAATCGGGTCAAGTTCCCTTTGCGACTACGACCACGTCGGCAACCACAACAACACCCACCAGCACCGTCATCGAAACCACACCATTGGTCGATCATTCGGTGTTGGACATTCACCGCAAACTGCTGGGTGACAAAAAGCTGGCTGCCCTAATGGAAAGCTTCTGCGAGGTGTACCAAGAGCTATGGCCAGCCCTGCTCAAAGGCCTGGAAGACCAAGACCCGGTCGACTGCGCCGAACTGGCCCACAAGCTCGCTGGTGCTTGCGACACCCTGGGGTTTATTCGCGCCAGTCGATTACTCAGACAGCTTGAAGTCGAGGCCGAAGACGGGGAATTACCAGTGAACGGGCAGCCAGATATTGAGTTGGTTGAGGCTTTAAGGGGTTCAATGAGGATGGCGATAAGCAGTTGTCGTTGTTAACTAAGCCGAACCGAACATTCGAACTATGGAGCGCCATCAATTGGGTCAAAGTGAGAATCAGCTTCAGGCAGGCTAGCAGGCAGCTATCGCCCCAAAGCTGCCACTTTAAGTTTCCTCCCCCTGGACAATCAGTCTGAGCCTGAAAGTGGACATGCGGTCTGCTTGGTTATGACAACTGCGTGTCCAAAAGCGATATCACAGAGCATGCGGAAGATTAACGACTACTGGTCATGAATACAGCATATCTAAAGGGCTGAGAAAAAGACGCACGTTTTGCCAAAACGGGCTGCACGGCTTGCCCTGGCAAGTTTCCATCAAATCCTGCATGATCAGTGCCTTAGGGAAAGCAGGCACCGAGATACTGTGCCACCCCATCAAGATATATGCGCATGCTCGTTTTCATAGGAGGAAGATGACAGGTGTTTTCTAATCTTCCTTTCTATTCAGCTACTTGCCAACCTGTATTCAGGACATCGATATGGCAAAACGAGCGCGCACAAGAATAAAGCTGTTATGAGCTTTAGAAGTTTCTAAAAAGGATTGAAATGGAAATGATCGAACATACTGAAAGTCCTTATGGAAAGAGCAAAGAGTTCTCCACGGACAAACACGGAAATGAAGTGCGTCTAGGCGATGATATTCGAGTCCTAAAAGTCGATGAAAGAATATTGGCACCTCTACCAGAAGATGAAGTGGAAGAGTTAAAGTCCTTTATTGGTGAAGTTTTCTCCGTTGTCCATATAAATACTGATAATTCAGTTCTTGTAGAAAAAGAGTGGCGGTCAGGTGATGAAGTAATGGGTCACGGGCTCGCTGTATTTCCAGATCAATTTGAGGTTGAAAAAGGTGGCTCATAACAAGGGTGTTAAGTTGCTCCCTTCGGTCGCTGGGACCTCGCTAACGCTCGGCCCCTTACACTATCGTTATCGCTGAGTCGCCAGCGGCTGCTTTGTGTTGGTCAGTGCCACCTGAAACCCTCGATAACTAGAAGGCAGTTGCCGCCCCAAACCGGACGCTCAAGCCTTGATTATTGACTTAAAAAAATGCTCGCGACAGTACAGCTCAATAGCAGCCCAGATTCCGACACCAACTAGGCATACAACGAAAGAGATCAAGCAAAAGGCCAACAAGTAAACCATTGCCGGTATGTTGGTTGCGACGAACGGTAATCCCCCCGAAAACAGCGGTGCTCAAAAGTAGAATTTTCTCGTAATCTAAACGCAGGAGATTCTGCACATCGGCGAACAGGGCGGTACGACTCATCCCTCCACGCCCTGACTCTTCAGGTAGTCGTCGTAGCTGCCGTGGAAGTCGTTGATGCCGGTGGGGGTCAGCTCGATGATGCGGGTCGCCAGTGAGGAAACAAACTCACGATCGTGGCTGACAAACAGCAGCGTGCCGGAGTAGTTTTCCAGTGCCAGATTGAGTGACTCGATCGATTCCATATCCAGGTGGTTGGTAGGTTCGTCCAGCACCAGCACGTTGGGGCGTTGCAGCATCATCTTGCCGAACAGCATCCGCCCCTGTTCCCCACCGGAGATCACCGTGACCGACTTATCGATCTCCTTTTGCGAAAACAGCAGCCGGCCGAGGGTACCGCGGATCACCTGTTCGTCGTCCCCCTCTTTGCCCCATTGCCCCATCCAGTCGAGCAGGGTCTTGTCTATCTCGAAGTCGGCGGCGTGATCCTGGGCGTAGTAGCCCATGGCGACGTTTTCCGACCACTTGATGCTACCGGCACTGGGGGTGAGATCACCGGCTAGGCAGCGCAGCAGGGTGGTTTTGCCGATTCCGTTGGGCCCGATGATAGCGATGCGTTCACCGACTTCGACCATCAGGTCGAGGCCGCTGAACAGGGCTTCATCATAGGACTTGCCGAGTCCTTCCACTTCCAGCGCCAGTCGGTGCAGCTTTTTATCTTGCTCGAAGCGGATAAAGGGGTTCTGGCGGCTGGAGGGTTTAACCTCCTCGAGCTGTATCTTGTCGATCTGCTTGGCGCGCGAGGTAGCTTGCTTCGACTTGGAAGCGTTGGCAGAGAAGCGGCTGACAAAGGTGCGCAGTTCGGCGATCTGAGCCTTCTTCTTGGCGTTATCGGCTAGCAGCCGTTCACGGGCCTGGGTCGCTGCGGTCATGTATTCATCGTAGGAGCCCGGGAACAGTTGCAATTCGCCGTAATCCAGATCCGCCATGTGGGTGCAGACGCTGTTCAGGAAGTGACGGTCGTGGGAGATGATGATCATGGTGCAGGTGCGGGCGTTGAGCACCCCTTCCAGCCAGTGGATGGTGTGGATGTCGAGGTTGTTGGTGGGCTCGTCCAGCAGCATGATGTCAGGTTCCGAGAACAGCACCTGCGCCAGCAGCACCCGCAGTTTCCAGCCGGGCGCCACTTCGCTCATCGGGCCGAAGTGCTGCTCCAGCGGAATCCCCACCCCCAGCAGCAGTTCACCCGCACGGGACTCGGCGGTGTAGCCGTCGAGCTCAGCAAATTCCGCCTCCAGTTCGCCGGCGCGGATACCGTCGGCCTCGCTCATCTCCGCCTTGGCGTAGATGGCGTCGCGTTCCGCTTTGATTGCCCACAGCTCCTCGTGGCCCATGATCACGGTGTCTACCACGCTGTATTTCTCGTAGGCGAACTGGTCCTGCTTCAGTTTGCCGATCCGTTCGTGCGGTCCCTTGGAGACGTTACCGACACTGGGTTCCAGATCGCCGCCGAGAATCTTCATCAGGGTGGATTTGCCGCAACCGTTGGCGCCGATTAGGCCGTAGCGGTTGCCATCGCCGAACTTGACGGAAACATTTTCAAAGAGGGGTTTGGCGCCAAATTGGATGGCGAGATTTGCGGTGGTCAGCACAGTCAGAATCCGGAATGGAGGAGTTAACGCGGTACGCCCTGTGGGCGAAAAAGCAAGAAGGCGCGGAGTATACACGGTCTGAGGTTCGGGCGATAAGGGACAGACCACGAGAATCGTCACGTAGTTCGTTCCATCGGCTTCAATTGGACCAACGTCCGCTTACTGGAAAATAGGTTTATTCAGAAGATCCCTAGCAGATGGATCGTCAGCGACAGAAGAGTGTTGATAGGAGACTCCTAACAAGCGTTGCCCCAATGTCCGCTTTTGGGCGAAACCAGCCTCTCATAGATCCTTGTTCAACAGATTGTTTTGGGTTATTGCAGATATTGGCTTTAAGCATAAGAAAAGCGACGCCGCCCTACTCCTCCAAAATGAAGGAGCGGGCGGTTGCCAGACTATGGGAAGTTCCGTCAGCTAGGGTTATCCCATCAACCAGTTCGGCAGGAACAGTGATACTTCCGGCACATAGGTGGTGATCAGTAGGGTCGGGATCCATGCGAACAGGATCATCATCAGCGTTGGGTACAGCATCGCCTTGACCGGCACCTGAGTTACACGTGAGCCTAGATACAACAGCGGCGCGGTCGGTGGGGTGATATTACCCATCCCCAGGTTGACGCCGACAATGGCAGCAAACTGAATCGGGTCAACCCCCAACTCCAACACGATCGGGAACAGCAGCGGTGACGCCAGCAGCACGCCGCTGACATCGTCCATCAGCATCCCCACCAGGATCATCACCACGTTAATCATGATCAGCACGATGATCGGGTTGTCGGACACCGAGAAGATCAGCTCTTTAGCCAATTCAGGGATGTCTTCGAAGATAAACAGTCGGCTGACGATCATCACCATAAAGAACATCACCATCACCACACCGGTGGTGGTGGCCGATTGCACCAGGGCTTCTTTGAAGTTGCTGACATTAAGGCCCTTATAGATAAAGAACCCGACTGGAATGGCATAGATCACCGCGATACCCGCCGCTTCGGTCGGCGTCATGATACCGCCGTAGATGCCGCCAAGAATCATAAACGGCATCAGCAGCGCCGGCAGCGCGAAGCGGGACTTTTTCACCACGTCGCCCACCATGTCATCCGAGCGGGGCATCACCTTGATATCCTTGTGTTTGCGCAGCATCACGTAGTTGACGATACACAGCAGCACCACCAGGATCATTCCCGGCACGATGGTGGCCAGAAAACACTTCAGTACCGATTGGCGGGTTACCCAGGCATAGATGATCTGGATCGCACTGGGCGGGATCAGCAGTCCCAACGGCGCCGCGTTGGTGATCAGCGCGGCCGACAGCCCTTCGGGGTAATTGGCCTTGCGAAGCTGCGGCATCATGATGCTGCCGATACAGGTCAGGGTTGCGGTGGCGCTACCGGCGATGGAGCCGAATACCGCACTGGCACCCACCGAGGTATAAGCCATACCGCCTTTAAAGCGGCCCACAAACAGTTCGGCCAGTTCCACCAGCGGCTGCGCAATCTTGCCGCGCTCCATGATGGTGCCCGCCATGATAAACAGCGGGATGGCCAGCAGCACCAGCACGTTCATGCGCCAGTGGCCAGAAGTGAGAAAACCGGCCGGATCGTGGTCGCCGGTCAACGACATATAGATCAATGCCAGGCCGAAGGCGAACGGCACCGGAATACCGGCCACCAGCGCCAGGCAGATCACCAGAAGTGTCAGCAAAATAAGCATAATAATTTTCCGTTTTGCAAAGCCCGACACGCAGCTCGCCAAAATAGGAAAGCTGTACGGCATTCAGGCGTTGAAAAGCTTGGGATAACGGGATCGAGCAGCGGATTAGCAACCGCCCTATCAACGGTGACGGACCGGGCTACAGATGGGGCGGTGCCTCATCGGCCTCCCATTCTTCGGTCGGGCCATCGCGTAAACCGCTATACAGGTGCAGCGCGGTGTAGAAGGTCATCAACACAAAGCCGAGAAAGATGCCCAATTTGGGGATCGCAAAAGGCAATCCCAGACCGGTGGTGGTTTGCCAATCCGGGTAGTAATTGACCTCCTCCATCAGCATCAACCAACCCCAGTAGGTCAGTACGCAACCAATCAGTACTTCAACAAACAGCGTGATATTAATCACGATCCATTTGGTTCTGAGGTTATCGATTAACGATAAAAGGAAGTCGGCTTTGACGTGGGTATTCTCATAGCTACCCATTGCGCCGCCCAGAAAGTAAACCCAAAAGGCGATCATCAGCACCCACTCTTCGTAGGCAAATAGATCCGCATCAAATAGGTAACGTAAAATTACGACGCAGAAGAAAACTGCAGCCATCACCAGGCTGGCTGCAGCCAGAAAATATTCTTTGGCCCGTAGAAGAATATTTACCAGCCCGCCGATCGGTTTCGGTATATTTAAATGCATACCCCACCCTTGTATTCATTATTGTGCAGGCAAGAGTCTGATCCCCTGTCGATTAAACAGATCGTTGTTCGAATCAGGATCAGTCAGGAAGACGGGCCATCACGTTGAAACACGGATGGCCCAAACGAAGCGCTAGGATTCGTGGCTATCAGATATCCGCGACAACCTGATCCAGCACCTCTTTACCCAGGCGCTCTTCCAGCTTCGGCCAGGTTTGGGTACGGATCTTCTGGGCGATCGCACTGCGCTCAGCATCGCTCAGCGGCAGAATCTCAACACCAAAGGCTTCCAGCTTCTTCAGGTTGGCCAGATCGTTCTCCCGACTCCAATCGACAAAGGTGGCGGCCGCTTTGGCGAACACGTCGGCGACAACCTTACGCTGCTCGTCGTTCAACTTTCTTTCCCAGGTCTTTTTGCTGGCGTAGTAAGCGGTATTCTCGACGAAGGCGTTGTAAGGTACGTAGTGACTGATGGCTTCTTTGAAGGTGGTGTAGGTCGCCTCAGGCGTCGCACCAATCATGCCGTCAACCACCCCTTGCTGAATCGCCGGGAAGGCATCACCCCAGTCGATGGTGGTGGTGGTATAACCCAGGTCATGGGTTGCCAGCTTGGCCGCCTGGGCGCTCCAGACGCGAACATTCTGGCCCTTGGCGTCGGTGGATTGGTAATTGTCCGGCTTGGACGATGACATCACACCGATAAAGCCTTCACCAGTTACGCCCAACAGTTTCAAACCCAGGCGGTCCATGCGCTGATCGAACAGGTTGTAGAAGTTGGAGCCCGGGCTGAATACCTTTTCCATCTCATCGTAACTGGAGACCAGGTACGGCAGTGAATTGATCTCCAGCACCGGATCTTTGTGGCTGTAGACGAAGGCGTGAACAATATCGATGCTGCCGCGAACCGCCTCGCCCATCAGCTGTTCACCGGATCCCAGCTGACTGGCCATATGAAGTTTGACTTTGAGATCGACACCGGCGCCCTCCAGATCTTTCTTAATCTGGCGCATCACTTCGGAAGCATACTGGTCAGGGGCATGGGTAGTGGCAATCCGCAACGTAGTGGCGGCCTGGGCTGAGGTTGCCAGCGTAGCGCCAATCATCAACGTTCCTGCGGTAATGGCTTTGAGGTTGAAGCGGTTAAACAGTTTCTTCATGGTATGCTCCACATCATTCTGTAGATGGTTATTTTTATTTTGCATCGCGAAGGAGTTGCTTAATTAAAAGCGGGCGGATGAACTCGTTTTCTTATTCTCCGTCCCCTTTCCATCGTCGGCGCTTAATTTTTATAACCCTCACTGACGCAATGTGCCACCCCACGAAAAACAGCGAATTTATTTCAAATAAAGTGAGTTGTTTTGAGATGTAAACAAGAAATAACAAGCCGCTCTATAACGCTGTTTTTACAACTCAAAAACCATTACCAAGCTATTTACGTCAAGATTTTGTAAATAGACAATTACAACTTATAGATACTTATGTAATTAACCGTTTACATCTTCGAACAACTATTTACGTTTAATTGCCCTTCTCTGTTCTGCGATATAATTCAGGGGTAATATCCGCTGTAGCAGTTGAGGGCCGGAGCGATGCAGGATCAAAAAGACAAACGCCATTTCAGCGACAGTATGCGCAATACCAACAGCGCCTTCTTACCCGCAGATCAGACATCCGTGTCGGTGATCCGGGTGGGTTTTGTGCTGCAAGAACACTTCTCGCTAATGGCCTTTACCGCCGCCGTCGATGCCTTGGTAACCGCTAATCTGGTCCGCGCGACGCCGTTATTTGAGTTCAGCACCTACGGGATGGGTTCGCTAACGGTGAAAAGCGACCTGGGTATCAATATCTCAACCAACGGCCGTATCGACCAGTTGCCGGTAGACGGAGATCAGGCGCTTCAGATGCTGATCGTCTGCGGCGGGTTCCGCTGTTCGTTGCGGGAAAATTCGGTTCTGAGCCAGAAACTCAAGACCGTGGCGAGATCCGGCACGGTGCTGGGGGCGCTTTGGAACGGTGCCGTGCCGCTGGCCCAAGCCGGCTTGCTTGACGAGCAGGAATGCGCCCTGCATCCGGATAACCATGCGTTTATGCGCGAACACTTCCCGAAGGTGCGATTGTCGGATCAGGTCTGTGTCATCACCGAGGGCCGCGCCACCAGTGCGGGGCCGAGTAGCGCGTTGGATATGATGCTGGCCCTGATCGAACGCAGCCAAGGTCGGGACACGGTTCGTGCGATCCGCGAAATCCTCAGCAGCGACCAGGTGGCGGAAAACCGTGATCAACAGCCGGTGCAAAGTGATGAAGAAGCCAGCTTTCCCGAGCCCCTCAAAGACCTGCTGCAGCTGATGGGATCTAATATCGAGGAGCCGCTGAGCATCGATGAATTGGCATCATTAGCCGGGGTATCCCGTCGTCAGGTTGAGCGGCTGTTTCAGAGCCATCTCAGCAGCAGCCCTTCGCGCTACTACCTCGAGCTTCGAATCACCCATGCCCGCCGCCTGCTGTTACAGGGAAGCGATTCGATTGCCAATATCGCCTTGGCCAGCGGGTTCGTCAGCTCAACCCACTTCAGCCATTGCTACAAGGATTACTTCGGTCTGTCGCCCAGTCAGGCCAGGCAACAGAAATCGGCCAGCGGATGATTCCAAGGACGCGTTGCCGATGGTTTACCAGCGAACGACCTTGAGGACCAGATCATGGGGGCTGTCGTCCTCCACCACGCTGACTCGATAGTCTTCCCGTTCCCCTCCGGATACCAGCAATACGAGGTTATCGTAGGGCTGGTCATCACCGGCTAACCGAACCCGATAATCACAGGGCTGATCTTCCTCAACTAACCTGACCCGAAAATCGTAGTTATCCATCATCCTGACTCCGTCTGATCTGTGCTCAACTGACATCCGCTTCCACTGATTCTAGATCCAGTAGAAGCTCTGGCGCCAATTCTGCCAAGGCATGGGATAACTGATCACAACTGACCGATACCGGCACGAGGGTGTCGAAGCAGGCGTGGAAGATCGACTCGTTACTCATCGGCGCCGGTTCGCAATGGCTGTCGAGGCTATTGATCGATACGCCCAACGAGCGCAGCGCTTCGCTGATCTCCGCAATGACGCCGCATCGATCCGGCCCGACAAACCTCAGCTGTAAACCGTAGTTTGGAACCTGGCGCGTCGGTTTTGCGTCGGCCACCATCACCTGCAAGCCCTGGCTTTGCAGTTGTTGCAGCCCCTGCTTCAGCGCCATGCTATGTTCCTTGGCGACCCTGACCTGCAGGGTGCCGGCAAATTGGCCCTGCAAACGGCAGAACTGACTGGCGAGCCAATGTCCGCGAAGTTCCAAAACCCGTTGAGAAAGCAGTTCCACCAAACCAGGACGATCTTCGCCGATCAGGCTGATAACTAGGGTTGTTTTCATTATTTTTTCACCTCCGTCACATCGACAACAATCTACCCATCACGACGATTTACTCATCGCGACAATCCACTCATGACAACAATGGATGGCCGCAGACTAAAGGATGCTGATTAGAAGCGTCTGTTTGAACGCGACAAGAGATAGGCGATTGCGTCAGCCGAGCGGTGACGATAGTGGTAGCAATTTTGACAGACAAAAAAAGGGCAGCGTTTAAGCTGCCCTTGTCGATCGGATCTAGCCGCAGTGATTACTGTTCAAAGCAATCTTCACCGGCCATCGCTGACAGCGATTCTGAGGCACAGATTTCCGCCAGGTAACCGACTCGCGGAAGTAGCTGGACTGCGAAGAACTCGGCGCTCGAGATCTTGCTGTCCCACAGCGGATCCAGTGCTTGGCCGGACTCCTCGGCCTGGCGCTGTAGCTGAGCGGCGGCCACCGCCGCCTGACCCAGCAGACCACCGCCAACCAGAAAGCCGCTGAGCATCAGGAAGTGGACGCAGATACCGGCGTTCAGTTCGGCCCGGTCGTTGCCCTCTTCCAGGATCTTGCGCAGCGCCGAACTGGCTGCATCGATCGCCTTGAGCAGTTTGCGACCGATCTTGGCCAGACGCGGATCGGAGCCGGTTTCCAACTGACGTGCGGTCTGGGTCAATTCCGCCAGCAGTGAACGGTAGCTCTCGCCCTGGTCCATCTGCAGCTTACGGCCGATCAGATCCAGGGCCTGGATACCGGTAGTCCCTTCGTAGATCGGCAGAATCCGTGCGTCTCGGAAGTGCTGAGCGGCACCGGTTTCTTCGATAAAGCCCATGCCACCATGGATCTGAACATTCAGGCTGGTCAGTTCCTGGGCAAACTCGGTCATCCAGCCTTTGACGATCGGTGTCATCAGCTCCGCCCGCAACTGATGAGTCTTGGCCTGCTCGGCATCGCCAGCGATCTGGGCACGATCCAGCTCGGCCGATGCGACCAATGCCAGCGCACGCATCGCTTCGCTGCCGGTCTTGAGGGTCAACAGCATGCGGCGCACGTCCGGGTACTCGATGATCGGCTTGGCACTACCATCGGCACGGCGACCCTGGGTGCGCTCACGGGCATAGGTCAGACCCTGCTGGTAGGCGCGCTCGGAGATCGACAGACCTTGCAGACCGACAGACTGACGGGCGCTGTTCATCATCGTGAACATGTACATCAGACCACGGTTTGGCTCACCGACCAGGTAACCGATCGCACCACCCTCGTCGCCGAAGCTCAGCACGCAGGTGGGGCTGCCGTGGATGCCCAGTTTATGTTCCAGCGAGACACAGCGAACATCGTTCATCTCGGCCGGTTCACCGTTCTCATCCAGCAGGAACTTGGGCACCACAAACAGCGAAATTCCCTTCACCCCCGCCGGCGCATCCGGCAGGCGGGCCAGCACCAGATGAACGATATTGTCGGTCATCTGATGGTCACCCCAGGTGATAAAGATCTTCTGACCGCTGATGCGGTAGTGATCGCCTTCAGCAACGGCTTTGGTGCTGACCGCCGCCAGATCCGAACCGGCATTGGGTTCGGTCAGGTTCATGGTGCCGGTCCAGCGGCCACTGATCAGCTGCTCAAGATACTGCTGTTGCAGTTTTTCACTGCCATGGGCACAAAGCGCTTCGATGGCGCCCTGGCTCAGCATCGGGCAGAGCGCGAAGGCCATGTTGGCCGAGTGCCAGATCTCGTTGACTGCGGTACCCAGAACCTGGGGCAGCTGCTGACCACCGAACTCCTCTTCGGCGGTCAACGAGGTCCAGCCGGCCTCGGCAAACTGCTGGTAGGCTTCGGCAAAGCCTGGGGTTTGTTGAACGCCCTGTTCATTCAGCATTGCACCCTGCTGGTCACCGACGCTATTGAGCGGCGCCAACACTTCGGAGGCAAAACGGCCGGCTTCGCTGATCACGGCGCTGGCCAGTTCCTGGTTGACCCCATCGAGGTTCAGTTGCTGGCTCAGTTCATCGAAGTTGACCAGTTGCTCGAGAATAAACTCGGCGTCGCGGTATGGGTGGAAGTAATCAGACATAACAACTCCCGAGCCGGCAGTGATTGACCATCACCGGCATCGTTATCGGTAGAAAATGGGAAAATCCGGCTACCGCCTGTAGCGGCAGCCGGTGGGAACGGATGACAACGATCAGTCTTCGTTGGCCCGGTCGCGCAGTTCGAACTTACGGATCTTGCCGGTGGAGGTTTTCGGCAGACCACCGAACACCACTCGAGACGGTGCCTTGAAGCGTGCTAGATGCTCGCGGCAGAAGTCGATGATGTCCTGCTCGGTGCAATCTTCGCCGTCCTTCAGGGTGACGAAGGCGCAAGGCGTCTCGCCCCACTTATCATCGGCCATGGCTACCACGGCGGCTTCGGCGATCATCGGGTGACGGTAGAGCACGTCTTCCACTTCGATACTGGAGATGTTCTCACCGCCGGAGATAATGATGTCCTTGGAGCGATCCTTGATCTCGATGTAACCATCCTCGTGCCAAACCGCCAGGTCACCGGAGTGGAACCAACCGCCGTCAAACGACTTAGCCGTGGTGGCCGGGTTCTTCAGGTAGCCCTTCATCACCAGGTTACCGCGCATGAAGATCTCACCCAGGGTCTTGCCGTCGCGGGCGACCGGCTGCAACGTGGTCGGGTCGGCAACCATCAGACCGTCGAGCATCGGTGCACGCACACCCTGGCGGGCTTTGAGCTTGGCCTTCTCTTCCAGCGGCTGATCATTCCACTCGTCGTGCCAGGCACAGACAACCGACGGGCCGTAGGTTTCGGTCAGACCGTAAACATGGGTGACCTCGAAGCCCATGGACTCCATCCCTTCGATCACGGCGGCGGGCGGCGCAGCACCGGCGGTCATCACCTTGACCTGATGCTCTATGCCGTCCTTCATGCTGTCGGGGGCGTTGTTGAGCATGTTCAGAACGATCGGCGCACCACAGAAGTAACCGACTTTCTCAGCCTTAATCAGCTCATAGATCGCATCGGGGCGAACCTGACGCAGGCAGACATTGACCCCGGCCATCGCTGCGACGGTCCAGGGGAAACACCAGCCGTTGCAGTGGAACATCGGCAGCGTCCACAGATAGACCGGATGCTGGCCCATGCCCCAGGAAACCGCATTACTAATCGCGTTCAGGTAGGCACCACGGTGGTGGTAAACCACCCCTTTGGGGTCGCCAGTGGTGCCCGAGGTGTAGTTCAACGTGATCGCATCCCACTCGTCGCCCGGCAGTTGCCAGTCGTACTGGGCATCACCCTTGTCCAGGAAAGCTTCGTAATCCAGCTCGCCCAGTAATTCGCCGCTGGTCCAGGTCGGATCATCGATGCCAATCACCAGGGGTTTTTCATCCAGCTTGGCCAGGGCTTCATTCACCACTTCACCAAACTCTTTATCGACGAACAGCACCTTGGTTTCGGCGTGCTTCAGAATGAAAGAGAAACTTTCGGCGTCGAGACGAATATTGATGGCGTTCAATACGGCACCGCACATCGGCACGGCAAAGTGCAGCTCGAAATGCTCGGGGATATTGGGGGCAATGATCGAAACGGTATCGCCTTTGCCGATCCCCTGCTTGGACAGTGCGCTAGCCATCTGCTGGCAACGCTGGTAAGTCTCGGCCCAGTTACGACGAACGGGACCATGAACCATCGCCGCCCGGTTCGGATAAACCGCGGCCGCGCGCTCTAGAAAGCTCAGCGGCGACAGCGAGGAAAAATTAGCGGCTTGCTTATCAAGGTCGCGCTCGTAGGCGCTGCTGTTGTTATTAACCACGGTTGGTGCTCCTTTTCTGGCGTGCCAGCAAAACGGTACCGCCCCCTATCATCCTTACTGACAATCAGGCCGATACCTCGAATAACCCACAAATTATCGCTCCAGAGTAACCGGACTATTGCCCAAATCTAACCAAATGTAACATCCGTCGTTTTCCGCGCTTTCTTTGTGCTAAAGTCGCGACCCAGTTGATCAAAATCGCTGGCTCTAAGTCGGGTCGATCCCGATGATAGTAAGTTCGAGCCCTGATCACCCCACCGGAAAGACCATGCGACTACCGCTTCGCCTCTCGGCAATCACCACCCGTTTCTTTGCGATGATGCTGGCCATGATCGCCACGCTGTTCGTCTCTTTTTACTGGTATTCGGTGCCGCTGATCGAAGAGAAAGTGGTCGAGATCGAACACAATGCCAGCCGCATCGCACTCAACAATATCTACGAGCTGGCGACCCGGATGCATCTGGATGCCGAGGGTTATCGTCAGCAGGCTCTCGAATCCCAGAAGCAACGGCTTGAATCCGTGGTCAGCCTCACGGCCGATTTTATCGCCAGCCTGCGAGTGGTCATGGGACGGCAGGGCTATACCGAAGCTGAGCTGTGGCCGCTGATCTTCCAGCAACTGCGCGACTTCCGCGCCGACGCCGATACCTACCTGTGGGTGGCCGATTACGATTACCGGCTGCTGTCTCACCCCGCCGATAATTTCGACGGTCGCGATGCGGCACAGTTGCGCGATAGCGATGGTCGCTTGATCGTCCCCAACCTGGTCGAGCTGGCGATCAACGAGGGTGAAGGCTTCTATCCCTACCGCTGGCCCAAACTGGGACAGAACAAGGAACTGGAAAAATACAGCTATGTTCGCCATTTCCCCCAATGGGGGATCGTGATCGGCTCAGGTGTCTACCTGGACGAGATCGAGCAGCAGATCAAGAACCAGAAGGAGAAAGCGCTGGAAGACCTGCGACGGGCCTTCGAACAGATCACCATCGCCAATAACGGCTACCTGTTCGTGTTTGACCCCCAGGCCAACATGCTGATCCACCCCAACCCCAATATCGATGGCCAAAACTTCGCCGCGATGAACAATCCGGTCAGCGGTCGCCCCATGGTGGAAGACTTGATCGCCGTGTCCGACAGCGGCAACGAAGCGATCTACCGCTGGGACAGCCCCGAAGACCCGGGCAACTATATCTATGACAAACTCTCGCTGGTGCGCCATATCCCCGGCTTTGACTGGTATATCAGCTCGTCGGTGTATGTCGATGATCTGCGTTCCAGCGCCGAGCTATTAAGTACGCGCATCATGGTGATCGCAGCGCTGGCGCTGATCCTGGCGTCTTTGATGGCGCTGGTGTTCGCCGACTGGATCACCGAGCCGATCCGACGCCTATCCCGTACGGCGGCCAGGGTCAGTCGCGGGCAGTTGAACGCCAAAAGCGGTATCCGTCGTAGCGATGAGCTGGGGCTGCTAGCCGAAACCTTCGACTCGATGGTCGATCAGCTGTCCGGCAATATTCAAACCCTCGACGAGCGGGTTCAGAAGCGAACCGCTCAGTTGCAGAATTCCAATCAGGAGTTGATGCGCGCCTTCGATGACCTGCAAGCCACCCGTGATGAGCTGGAGATCCTGGAACGGCGCCAACGGATGATCCTGGATGCACTGCCAGCCCAGGTGGCCTACATCGACACCAAGCAACGGTTTGTCTTTGCCAACCGAGGCTACGCGCAGATGTTCGGTCTGGAAAAACAGAAAGTCGTCGGCGAGCGGGTCGAAACCGTGCTTGGCACCGACATGTACGAAGAGGTTCGCCCCCATATCGAGCAGGCGCTGGCGGGTCACAGCCGTAATTACGAGCATCGCGCTGAACGCAACGGCGAGCCGTTGATCACTCGCCGGGTACTGCTGCCCTTTTACGACATCCGCGGCGATGTCAGCGGCATCCTGAACCTGTCGATCGACATCACCAAAGAGAAACAGACCGAAGCCCGCCTGGCCGAAGCCAACCGAATGCACGCGGTCGGTCAGATGTCCGGCGGGATCGCCCACGACTTCAACAACCTGTTGACGATCATCCTGGGCAACCTGCTGGAACTGCAGGAGAAACTCGACCAACCCGAACTGGCCGACCGCCACCTGGCCCCTGCCGTTAGAGCCACCCGCCGCGGGGCCGATATTACCCGCCGGCTGCTGGCCTTTGCCCGTCGCCAACCCCTGGCGCCGCAGCGTCTGCCCTGTAAACAGCTGTTGGCCGAGCTGCAGCTGCTGCTCAGCCCCTCGCTACCGGACAGTATCGAACTGGAGATCTCGCTGGCCGCCAATACCCCGGCGGTGGATGTGGATCCAGGCAGGTTTGAGGACGCCCTGGTCAACCTGATTCTGAACTCCCGCTACGCGATGACCGACGGCGGCAAGCTGCTGCTGCGGGTGGCCAGCCGAACGCTGGACCCCTCGACCGCAGCCGAACTGAACTTTGATGAAACCCCGGCGGCCGGCAGCTACGTCAGTTTTCGGGTCATCGATCAGGGCAGCGGCTTCGCCGACGAAGCACTGATCCGTGGCTTTGAGCCGTTTTTCACCACCAAACAGACCGGCGCCGGTTCCGGGTTGGGTCTGAGTATGGTGTACGGCTTTGTGAAACAATCCCTTGGCTATATCCGCTTGGCCAATCACAGCGAAGGTGCCGAAGTCGAAATCCTGCTTCCAGCGGTTAATGCTGATGCCCAGCCGTTGGCACTCCCCGCCTCTAGCCAGAGCGACGATCAAACCGACAGTGCGCCGAGCCAGGGGCTGGTCCTGCTGGTGGAAGATAATCAGGACCTACGCTGCCTGATTCGGGACCAGTTGATCGAGCTGGGAATGGTGGTAATCGAAGCGGCTAACGGTGATGAAGCCTTGACCCTACTGGACAGCATCGATGACCTCAGCGGCCTGGTCACCGATCTGATGCTACCGGGCACGGCCCAGGGCATCGATGTCGCGCTCCAGGCCAGCCAGGTGCAACCTCAGGCATTTCAGGTGCTGATGACCGGCTATAGTGAGGCATTGGACGACCCGCAGCTCGAAGACCGCCCGCTGCTGCTAAAACCCTTTGACAAGACCTGCCTGCAGCAGGCGCTGGTACAAGCCCAGCAACGCCTGCGCAGCCATTAAGGGAGTGACCGACTTTGAGCACTGAAGCATTGATCTACGTAATCGAAGACGAACCTGATCTGGGCCGTTTGATCACCGAAACCCTGGTCGATTTCGGCTACCGGGCCCGGCTCTTTACCACCGGTAAAGAAGCGGAGCGATCGCTGCTGCGCGACCGCCCCAACCTTTGCGTGATCGATCTGGGCTTGCCGGATATGGATGGCATGAATCTGGTTCGCCAGCTACACGACGATGACGAGATGGGCATCATTATCATCTCTGGCCGGGCCAGCCTGCCCGACAAGGTGTTAGGACTGGAGCTGGGGGCCGATGATTACCTTGCCAAGCCGTTTGAACCACGCGAGTTGATCGCCCGGGCCAAGAGCATTCTACGCCGGGTTAGTGTCACCGAGCGCGATACCGAACAGCAGCTGGCTCAGTTCGGCGACTGGACCTTCCATAGCAGCAACCTGACCCTGCGCCATAGTGACGGTCGAATTGAAAATCTCAGCGCCACCGAAGCGAAGATGTTGCAGGTGTTGTTCAACAGCAGCGGACGGATCATCAGCCGTGATCAGTTGTTGGGGGATTATCTGGAGCCCTACGATCGCAGTATCGATGTCCGTATTTCACGGCTGCGCAAGAAGATCGAAACCGACCCGCAAAATCCGGAGCTGATCAAAACCATCTACGGCGCCGGCTATATGTTTACCGCCAAGGTGCAGTGGCGCAAAGCCGAGTAACTCAGCGCTCGATACTGAAGGGTTGCTCGACCAACAGCTTCTGCAGCTCTTGGGCTGACACCGGTCGGCTATAGAGAAAGCCTTGAATGAAATCGCAGCCCATCGCCTTAAGGCTGTCGGCCTGCTCCTGCTCCTCTACCCCTTCAGCGACCACCACCAGCCCGAGCTGGTGGCCCATCTCGATCATCGACTGGACGATGGAGCCTTCACGCTCGCTGGAGCACATATGCATGATAAAGCTGCGGTCGATCTTCAGGGTCGAGAACGGATAGCGTTTCAGGTAGTCGAACGACGCATAGCCGGTGCCGAAGTCATCCATGGCGAAATGAACATCCATCGAGCAGATCTGCTGCATCATCTTGATGGCCCTGTCGGTGTCATCAAGCAGTGTACTCTCGGTTACCTCCAACTCCAGAACCGACCCCTGAAGCTGATGATGGTTGATCAGGGCCTGCAGACGATGGGGTAGCGACCGGTCGGTAAACTGGCGCGGTGACAGATTGACCGCGATTCTGACCGGCCCGACATCTTGCTGCTGCCAATCGGCCAGCTGACGACAGGCCTCGCTGATACACCAGTCGCCGATATCCAGAATCAATCCGGTCTCCTCGGCCAGGAACACAAAGCGATCCGGCGAGATCAATCCTTTGGTGGGATGGTTCCAGCGAACCAGCGCCTCGGCGCTGACGATTCGACCCGTTGATATCTCAATTTTTGGTTGATAAAGCAGCGCTAGCTCATTGTTTTTTATGACTCGATGCAGATCATTATGCAGGTCCATTCGCTCCTTAACGCCCTCGAGCATCTCGTCGTCGTAGACCCGATATCGGTGAGCCCGGTCACTTCTGGCACCGGCGGTCGCCGCCTGTTTGATCAGATCAGCCGCCTTAACTTCGCCGTATGCAATCGCAACGCCGAGCTTGAAATGCATAAAGAGCTCATTGTCGTGAACCTGAATCGGCGCTTGAAACCAACTCAAAATGGACTCGCATAACTGCAAGAACGCGGCGCTATAGTCGGCCTGGCACAGCAATGCGAACTCATCCCCGCCGATACGGGCGATCCGCTGTATCGATAGATCGGATCCCAGCATCGCCCGCAAGGAAGAGGCCACTTGGCACAGCAGCTCATCACCATAATCATGGCCATAGCTTTCATTGACCTGGCGGAAATTGATCAGATCCAACGACAGCACCGCCAGCATCTGGTCCTGAGATTTTTGGGTCAGAAACTCGGCTACTTCGCGCTCGAAGCTTTGTCGGTTCAGCAGCCCGGTCAACAGATCATGGCGACTACTGAGTTCATTGCGGCGCATCTCGGTGATATCGGCACAGGTTACGCTGAGGCGCTGATTGGCAGGATTGAGTTGAATGGTGAGGGAGAATAGACCGATGCTCTTATCCCGTCTCAGCAACCAAAGTTCACTGCGCCAGTGCTGATGGGCCGCGACCTCCTGTTCGATCTGCGCGCGGTTGAGTTCGGGAATCAGATCAAACAACAGCTTGCCAACCACCTCCTCTTCCCGGTGACCGGTCAACGCCAGTTGTGCCTGGTTAACCGCCAGCACCCGGTACTGCGGGTCCAGCAATGCCATGCCCTGGGATGAATGTTGAAACACGCTGTCGTAGTCACTCTGGACGTTCAGCTCTTCGGTATGGGCAAAGGCCTCATCCAGGCTCTGGCGCAACTCGTCGCGGTTCCAGGGCTTACTGATGAATTTGCTGATCGAGCCGTTGTTGATGGCGTAGGTGAGCGCATCGAAGTCGGTATAGCCCGACAGCAACAGCCGAGTGGTGTTGGGATACTTTTGCTGGACCACGGCAAAGAGTTCGGCACCGGTCATCCCCGGCATCCGCTGATCCGATACGACCACGTCAACCTGCTCATGGGCCAGGACCTCCAGCGCCTGCTGGCCCCCGTTGGCGGTAAGTATTCGAAATGGCGCTTTGCGGAACAAGCGTTGGAACGACTGGATGATATTGACTTCATCATCCACGATGAGCACCGTCTGCTGCACTACGGATCCCTTCCTCTGAGTTCGCAGTGGTCAGAGTAACAGGTCTAGGACAAAAAAAAAGCGGGCTAAAAAGCCCGCTTATTCGGTTCCCGGTGCGCCTTAGCGGCTAACCAGACCGTGGCTGTCCATGATGTCGGAGATCTCCGGCAGGCTGGCAGGATCATCGATAGTGGAAGGAATGGTGTATTCCTGACCATCGGCGATCTGACGCAGCAGCTTACGCAGGATCTTACCGGAACGGGTCTTCGGCAGACGCTGGACCACAATCGCCTTCTTAAAGCAGGCAACCGCACCGATCTCTTTACGCACCATGCCGACCAGCTCGCTCTCAAGCTCAGCTTCGTCGACTTCGGCACCGTCCTTCAACAGCACCATGCCCAGCGGCATCTGACCCTTGAGCGGATCGTTGACACCGATTACCGCACATTCGGCAACGGCCGGGTGGCTGGCAACGATCTCTTCCATCTCACCGGTCGACAGACGGTGACCGGCAACGTTGATGACGTCATCGGTACGACCCATGATGAAGACGAAACCGTCGTCATCCTTGTAGCCGCCGTCACCGGAGACATAGTAGCCGGCATATTCGTTCAGGTAACCGGTACGGAAACGCTCGAAGTCACCCCAGACGGTCGGCAGACAGCTCGGCGGCAGCGGCAGTTTGATCGCTACGTTGCCCTGCTCGTTCGGGCCCACTTCATTCCCTTCGTTATCCAGGATCTGAACGTTGAAGCCCGGTACCGGCAGCGTAGCTGAACCCGGCTTGGCTTCACGGGGCTCGATACCCATCAGGTTGGCACAGATTGCCCAACCGGTTTCGGTCTGCCACCAGTGGTCGACCACCGGCAGACCCAGCAGGTCTTTAACCCAGTGGTAGGTCGGCGGATCAAGACGCTCACCGGCCATAAAGATGTACTTCAACTTGGACAGATCGTAGGGCTTCAGCTGCTCTGAATTCGGATCTTCTTTCTTGATCGCACGGAACGCGGTCGGGGCGGAGAACAGTCCCTTAACGCCGTACTCTTCGGCAACACGCCAGAAAGCACCGGCATCCGGAGTCCGTACCGGCTTACCTTCATAGAAGACGCTGGACAGACCGGCCAGCAGCGGGCCGTAAACGATATAGGAGTGGCCAACCACCCAGCCGACGTCGGAGGCAGCCCAGAACACATCGCCCGGATCCATGTCGTAGATCGCTTTCATCGAGTATTTCAGCGCGGTGGCATGGCCGCCGTTGTCACGTACAACCCCTTTCGGCTTACCGGTGGTACCGGAGGTATAGAGCACGTATAGCGGATCGGTACCGTTAACCGGGACACAGTCAGCCGGTGTGGCAGAAGCCATCGCTTCGTTCCAATCCAGGTCACGACCTTCAACCATGCTGGCTTCGGCTTGCGGGCGCTGGAAGACGATGCACTTCTCAGGCTTGTGGGCAGACAGGTTGATCGCCTCATCAAGCAGCGGCTTGTAAGGAATAACTTTCTGAATTTCGATACCGCAGGAAGAGGAAACGATTACCTTCGGCTCGGCATCGTCGATCCGCACGGCCAGTTCGTTCGGTGCAAAACCACCGAATACCACCGAGTGGATCGCACCCAGACGGGAACAGGCCAGCATCGCAATCGCCGCTTCCGGAACCATCGGCATGTAAACGACCACACGATCACCCTTGCTGACGCCCTGGGCTTTCAGCACCCCGGCAAACAGCGCAACCTGATCGCGCAGTTCAGTATAGGTGTAGGCCTTCTTGGTATCGGTAACCGGAGAATCATAATAGATCGCTACCTGATCACCACGACCGGCGGCGATATGGTAATCCAGCGCCATATGGCAGGTGTTCATCTCACCGTCGGCAAACCAACGATCAATGCCGTTCTCGTCTTTTGACAGGATCTGTTGCGGAAACTTAAACCACTCCAGTGCTTCTGCCTTCTCTTTCCAGAATGTGGCGGGATCGGTAATCGATTTCTGATACTCATCCAAATAGGCCATGGTATCGGTCCTTTACTTTTTACGTTATTAGGAATGGCAGCAAAGAAGTACGGCAAATCCCGCTGCTTTCTCGATATTGTTGACAGTTAAACCCTCTGACGGCAAATACCTTAACCGTTCAGAGGACAAATTTAACTACGACAAAAGGCGAAAAGCCGTTGCGGCAAACGCCAAAACCCGCGCAATACGGCTACTGCAGCGAAATTCAGGCAGCAACCAGAAAGAAAAAATACCCGGCCGTGATTGTCGACAATCGTGAAAACATCGCTCAAACGACCGGCTTGCGAGCCGTTACCGGCGGCGCTACAGTGGATGCCAGCCAACCAAACCCTTTTGATCCTCCCCATGTCCCGTATTGTTTTACTGAATAAACCCTTTCAGGTTCTGTCACAATTTACTGACCCCAATGGCCGCGGCACCCTGGCCGACTATATCGACCAGCCCGGCCTTTATGCCGCCGGACGGCTGGACTATGACTCCGAGGGTTTGCTGGTATTAACCGACGATGGCCGCGCACAACAGCAGATCACCGATCCGAAGTTTAAGCTTGAGAAGACCTACTGGGCCCAGTTGGAAGGTGAGATCAGCGATGAAGCGATCGAGAAGCTGATCAAGGGGGTTGAGTTGAAAGACGGCCTGACCCGGCCGGCACGATGTCGCCGTATCGAGCCGACC
Organism: Motiliproteus coralliicola; assembly: GCF_003345655.1. Classification (GTDB taxonomy): domain Bacteria; phylum Pseudomonadota; class Gammaproteobacteria; order Pseudomonadales; family Balneatricaceae; genus Motiliproteus; species Motiliproteus coralliicola. The sequence goes on along the minus strand of NZ_QQOH01000001.1, from coordinate 679,084 downwards.
GAGCCCTGGCCACGAAATCCGCCGATTCGCCAACGCAACAATGACGTCACTTGCTGGATCGAGCTGAAAATTCGTGAAGGGCGTAACCGCCAGGTCAGACGGATGACCGCTACGGTCGGCCACCCCACCCTGCGGTTGATCCGCGTTGCCATCGGCCCATGGCAGCTGAAGCAGCTCCAGCCGGGCCAGTGGCGCGAATCCCAGATCCATCTGCCACGTCAGTCCCAGCCCACAGCCAGACGTAACGGCCAGCATCGTGCTGGCGGAGGCAGATCAGCCGGTCAGCAACGGCAACAACGAAGTCGCCAAACCGCTGGCCGCAACCAAAAGCCGACGCGAAGCCGTACCCGAAAGCCAAGCTAGCCTCCGGATACGATTTCTCGTTTGGTGCTAATCAGGTGGTGATCAGCACCTGAATACCGTCGAGTTTGAGCATGCTGCGCTCCAGCGCCTGCTGCAGCTGATCGATCTGCTGTTGCTGCATCGCGATCTCTTCGTCTCTAATCGCCGGATTGACTTTTGCCAGCATCTGCAGCCGTTCCAGACGTGGTTGCTGTAGCGCCAGCATCTGCTGCTGGGCCTGCTCGATCATTCCCGGCAGCTGCGCCTCTGCCAGACTCTCGGCCTGTTTGAGCAGCGCGGTCAGCGGCTCGCGCAGCGGCTTGACCATATTCTTGGCCGCTTGCTTGGGAAGCTTTTTCGCCAGTTTCGCCAGCTGCTCTTCGGACAGCAGGTTGGCGCACTCACGCCCTTCGGCGGTCAGCAGAACCCGGTAACCTCCACTGGGCAGGTAGCGGGCCAACTGCAGTGAGCGGGGCGCCTGACAATCCAGCACAAACAGACATTCGAGCAACAGGCTGCCGGCTTTGATGCCGGGCAGTTTTAGCGTCGCAATGGCGGTATTGCCGGTATCGCTCTCACAAACCAGTTCCAGCGCACCCCGAGCCACTGGGTGCTCCCAGCTCAGGTAGGCCATATCTTCGCGCTCAAGCGCCTGCTGCCGATCGAAGGTGCCATGCAGCCCCTGCTCCGGCAAGCCCGGGAAGTTGCCGCAGCGCATATGATCGCCAGGACGCACCAACACACTGTGGGTGGTGTCCGGCTGCAGCTCGACCCCGAAGTAATCGAAGCTGCGTTCCAACAGTTTTCTCAGTGCCTGCTCGTCGGCGTCCTGCTGCAGCTGATCGATCACCTGCTGTGCCTGCTGGGGGCGACAGGAGTTCAGTTCCAACAACCGATCCCGTCCCTGCTGCTGTTGCTGGCGCAACTGATCCGCCTGGGCACGGGTTTGTTCGATAAAGTCATCGAAGTCCTGCTCGTTCTGCTCCAGCAGACAGTCTTCCAGCGTGGCTTGCTGCTGCTCCAGCAACAGCTGTCCGAACGGGCAAGGACTCAGGAATGCATCCAGGCCTTCGTGCAACCAGCGCATCAGGTGGTGAGCCGGGCTGTGACGATAGAGCGGAAGATGGATCTGCACCTGACTGCGCTGACCGATACGGTCCAGCCGGCCGATCCGCTGTTCGACCAGATCCGGGTTCAGCGGCAGATCGAACATGATCAGATGGCTGGCGAACTGGAAGTTTCGGCCTTCGCTGCCGATCTCAGAGCAGACCAGCAGCTGGGCGCCTTCTTCCGGCTCGGCGAAATAGGCGGCGGCGCGGTCACGATTGACCAGGCTGAGCTGCTCGTGGAATACCGCGCTACGGATACCGACCCGCAGACGCAGATAGTCTTCCAGTTGTTGAGCTGTCTCGCGCTCGGCACAGATCAGCAGCACCTTCTCCTCTTTGTGCTGCTCCAGCCAGCCTTTGAGCCATTCGACCCGCGGGTCGAGCTGACACCAATCCTCGCCCAGCATCAGCTCCGGTCGTAACTGTTGAGCCAGCTCCGTTTCAGCCGACTGCTGCTCGGTAAAGGGCGAGTCCAGCAGATGGGGTTGTAGGGCCCGGCCCGGGAATCCCTGTACCTGATCGCGGGTATTTCGGAACAGCACCCGACCAGTGCCGTGTTGATCCAGCAGCAGATCGACCAGTTCGGTACGACAGGCCTCAACCTCTGTACCCTGCTCTAACTGTTGCAGCAGCGATTGATACTTGGCCGGATCCAACAGTCCCAACAGCCGGTCTTTACAGGCCTCGTCGCGGATCTGGGTCAACAGGTCATCGCACTCGAGCAGTTGTTCGATCAGCTCGCGCAGCGGCTGGTATTGGCTCTCCTGCTCACGGAATTGATTCAGGTCGAAATAGCGACTCCGGTCGATCAAGCGCAAGCGGGCAAAATGCCCCTCAAGACCCAGCTGTTCCGGGGTCGCGGTTAGCAGCAACAAACCGGACGATTTGGCCGCCAGCTGCTCGATGCACTGATACTCAGGGCTGACCTGCTGTTCACTCCACTGCAGATGGTGGGCTTCATCGACCACCAGCAGGTCCCAGCTGCACGCCAGCGCCGCATCGAAGTAGCCGGGCAGATCGGTCAGTAACGACTGCGGACAGATAAACAGCTGGGCGCTCTCGAACGGGTTGCCCGGCTCTTCGATCTCTAGCGGCAGATCGTCAACATCCAAACCGGATCCGGTATCGACCTCGGTCAGCGCCTGGTACTGCTCCCGGTTCATGATCCGGAAGAACAGGTTGAAACGCCGCAGCATCTCAACCAGCCACTGGTGCACCAGCGAATCCGGCACCACCACCATCACCCGCTCGGAACGACCGCTGATGATCTGCTGATGGATGATCAGACCGGCTTCGATGGTCTTACCCAGCCCTACCTCATCGGCCAGCAGTACCCGAGGGGAGTGCCGGCGAGCAACCTGGGAGGCGATATAGAACTGGTGGGGAAGCAGCTGCACCCGCGGGCCAAGCAAGCCGTAGCTTTCGCTACTGTGGAGCCGGTGCTGTAGTTTTCGCGCCTGACGGCGCAACTCAAACGCTTTGGGACTGTCGATCTGGGCGGCGAAGAATCGATCCTGCGGCCGGTTCAACTCGACAAAAGGATCTAGCTCAAGCTCATCGATCCACTCGGGGTTATCGTCGGAACCATTACTACCGACCTGGTAACGCAGCAGCCCATCATAGTGCTCAACCGATACCACCTGGTGCTGGATACCGGCATTGCAGGTCAGGGTCGCCCCCGGCTCCAGCTGATAGCGGCTCAGGGGCGCATCCTGGGTGGCATAGGTGCGATGGGCTTCGGCCGCTGGAAAAAACAGCTCGACCTGCCGTCCCGTGGTTTCGGTTACCAGTCCCAGGCCCAGCTCCGACTCGCCGTGGCTGATCCAACGTTGTCCGGGCACAAATACTGCCTGCGCCATCAAAGTTTCCTCTTGTTAATACGGTATAAGCCTTCCCCGTGCACAGCAGGGGGAGGAAGAACGTCTGTTTACGCGATGATTGGTGGAGCGAGCTTCCGGCATTCACAGTGCCGGGGCCGCCCCTGAAAGATCAATCGGGCTTGTCCCAGCGCTTAGCGGCCTGCAGATCACTGTCTTTTTGTTCGACCCAGTGCTCCCGCGACTCGCTACGCTCCTTTTTCCAGAAAGGCGCGTCTTTCTTAAGGTAGTCCATGATGAATTCGCAGGCCGCAAAAGCCGCTTCGCGGTGGGCGCTGCTGACGCCGACGTAGACGATCAGATCGTTGGGTTTGAGCGCTCCGACCCGATGGATCAGGCTGACATGCAGCAACGGCCAGCGCTGCCTCGCCTGCTCGACGATATCGGCCAGACAGCGTTCGGTCATACCCGGATAATGCTCAAGCACCATCTCCTGCAGCGGATCATCCGCCAGATCGCGAACCAAACCGGTAAAGAACACCACCGCCCCTACCGATCCGTTTTCATCCCGAAGCCGGTCAAACTCCGTCCCGACGTCAAAGCTCTGGGTCTGGACCTGAATATGGGTTTTGGGATCTACCGGGCTGGAACGGGTCAAGGCTAACTTCCTTCACTACAGGTAATGGTCGCAGGTCACAAACCTGACAAGCGCTTGTAAAACCGCATTCTAACAACTCTGTGGGTCACTGTTGAGTGACGGCGCTCAAATAGCCAACCAACACCAAGCGTAATGATTCTTATCTAACTTTGACCCCTGGGCATGAAGAGGTTAACGTAGCGCCCGCGATTGCTCTGTACCTGTCTTTTCAACGGATCGAATGGACGGATCCGTGTGTTACCTTGAGGATTGATTATGATGCGCTGGACGCCCCATGCCACGGTTGCTTGTGTCATTGAAGATGCGGGACGTTTCTTGCTGGTCGAAGAGCGCTCCAACGGTCAAACCGTACTGAACCAACCCGCCGGCCACCTGGAACAGGGCGAGCGTATTGTTGACGGAGCACGACGTGAAGCGCTCGAAGAAACCGGCTGGGAAGTCGAGATCGACGCGCTGCTGGGTTTCTATACCTTCACCTCCGCCCATAACCAGACTTGCTACCATCGGTTCTGCTTTGCCGCCAAGCCGACCCGGCATCGTCCGGAACTGGAACTCGACCCCTGCATCCTCGATACCCACTGGCTGACGCTGGAAGAGATCCGCGAGCAGGCCCATCGCCTGCGCAGCCCGATGGTCCTTCAGGGCATTGAAGACTATCTGGCAGGAACCCGTTATCCGCTAGAGCTACTGGTCGAACTCGACTAACGATTCGCCCACAACGGTCTCACTCCTCTGTCGTTCGTCAAAGCCATCCTAGTCCTCGCTTAAACGACAGCCCCTACCACCCAGGCTGGGGGCTCGGTACAATACCCGTTTTGCCCACTCAGGTATCCCGTTACATGACTGCCGCTGTTGCATCTTCACCCAATCAGTCCAGCCACAAGCCCGCCTCTGACGCCAAAGTGATCGTCGGCATGTCCGGCGGTGTTGACTCCTCGGTCTCTGCCCTTCTGCTGCTGCAGCAGGGCTACCAGGTCGAAGGGCTGTTCATGAAGAACTGGGACGAAGATGACGGCACCGAATACTGCACCGCGATGGATGATCTGGCCGATGCTCAGGCCGTCTCCGACAAACTCGGCATCAAGCTGCACACCGCCAACTTTGCCGCCGAATACTGGGACAACGTGTTCGAGCATTTTCTGAGCGAATACAAGGCGGGCCGTACCCCGAATCCGGACATCCTCTGCAACAAAGAGATCAAGTTCAAAGCCTTCCTCGACTACGCCAAGCACCTGGGTGCCGACTATATCGCCACCGGTCACTATGTCCGTCGTCGCGATACCGAAGACGGCCGCTGCCAGCTGTTGCGCGGCTTGGACGGCAACAAAGATCAGAGCTACTTCCTCCACGCCGTGGGTGAGGCCGAGATCGCCCAAACCCTGTTCCCGGTGGGCGAGCTGGAGAAGCCCGAGGTACGTAAGCTTGCCGAACAGCACGACCTGGTGACTCACAATAAGAAGGACAGTACCGGTATCTGCTTTATCGGCGAACGTCGATTCCGTGACTTCCTGCAGCAATACCTGCCGGCCCAACCCGGTGTGATCGAAACCGACAAAGGGGTCGAAATCGGACGCCATCAAGGGCTGATGTACCACACCATCGGCCAACGCCAAGGTTTGGGGATCGGTGGCCTGAGTGGTTTTTCTGACGATCCCTGGTTTGTTGCCGGTAAAGACCTGGAGCGCAATGTCCTGGTCGCGGTACAGGGCGGCCAACACCCGCTGCTGTTCAGCGGTTCTCTGAGCGCCAGCCAGATCGACTGGGTTGATGGGCAAGGACCGGAACTCCCGTTCCGCTGTACCGCCAAGACCCGCTATCGTCAGGACGATCAAGCCTGCGAAATCTTCAGAAACGAGCAAGGCGGCTACGACGTTCGTTTCGATCAGCCCCAGCGCGCCGTGACACCCGGGCAGTCGGTGGTATTCTACGCAGAGGATATTTGCCTCGGCGGCGGTGTGATCGAAACAACCGCCGATTAATCCGGCTGATCGAAATTCACCCGATGCAAAATAGATCCGTTAGCCAGTAACCTGATACAGAAGCGCACTTATGTCTCGAAGCCATAACGAACAAGCCATTGCCCTAGCCGGTGTATTCCAAGCTGCCAGCCTGGTCGACCAGATCGCCAAGCGGGGCATGATTCCGCAAAACAGCTTCGAAGCCAGCATCAACAGCATCTTCGTCACCTCACCACAGGCCACCGAAGACGTCTATGGCGGTGTTCGTGACCTGCCCTTCAACCTGCAGGCAGGCCTGAAACTGGCTCAGGATCTGGCCGACAACCGCGCCAGCGTAAACCGCGACATCACCCGTTACGCCATGGGCATGCTCCATCTCGAGAGTCGCCTGCAGAAGCAGCCGCAAATGCTCGACCAGATCGGCCAGCGCCTGGACCAGATCGGCCACCAGGCGATGTATTACGATTCCCAGGACAGCGCCGGTGATGGCAACAGTTCCGGCAGCGAAGCGGTCGTTCAGGATCCGCAGGAGCTGAATTACGCCCGCGGGCCGGTGATCAGCAATATCGCCCAGCTTTACCAAGAAACCATCAGCACCTTCAGCTTTCGGATTCAGGTCACCGGCGAACCCCGCAACCTGAAGAACAACGACAACGCCGACAAGATCCGCGCCCTGCTGCTGGCCGGCATTCGCGCTGCCATCCTATGGCGCCAGGTTGGTGGCCGCCGCTGGCAGCTGTTGTTCTACCGCTCCCGGGTCGGTAAAGCAGCCAAGCGGATTCTGCATTCAGGGGTTAGCCACTAAGACGATGGATTTCTAATCCGTCGCTTTTTTTAACTAATCTTCTTCCATAGGCCTTATCACAGCTTGATAGTGACAGTAGCCGCAAAGATAATCTTTATACTGGTCATCATCATTCCAGAGGTGTTTACCTGTCTCTTCATCAAACCCAACACCACATCCTACACAACTATCCTCTATAACTATCCTAGCTTTTTGGCTACGTATTTCGGTCTCTATCTTACCAATTTGGGAAGAAAGAGATTCTTGATATTCAGATAATGCATCAAGCTCTCCTTGAAGCTTCTCAATATAAGATCTATATGCAGATGCCTTATTTAATTCTTGAGACAGTTGGATTTTTAAAGTAGACAGTCGGTCCAGTTTTTCATCTTTTATTTTAACTTTGTCTTCCCAACCCGCTTTTCGACTTGCAAGAAACTCTGTCACCTCATCGTACTGATCCCATGACTGAACAAAAAAAATATCGTTAGCTTTATCGCCTAAAACCTTAGCAATTGCTTCTTGCTCTTCTTTCGGACAGCAGATTATTTCAATATCATCATAAGAAAACTCAAAGCCATCCCTGTCGCAACACCTCCACTCTCTTTCCCACATAAAACCTTGCTTCGGATGATTTTCCATCATCACATTCATCAAAGGCATTATCATCCCTAGCAACTTTTTGGAATTAAGTTTGACTCCATGCTGAGGATTCTGTGGCAACATATCGAGAAGCTTTTTAAGCTGAGCAACCCTTGAATTGTCCATATATAGAACAGGCCTAACACCACTGGAAACAAGTCTATCCTTAGAAAATCCAATTCCAAATCTATGGTCAGATTGCCATCTTGCAAATCTTAGATATCGAAAAGCATCTATTGCAAAAAGTGGTGATTCGGTAAAACAAACAACCTTTTCTTTATACCAATCACTCTTCGAATCCTTGGGAACACAAGATTTAATAAGACCTGAACAACCATCCTTTTCAGAAAGAATACCTAAGATTTCATTTTTGCCCGTCAGGTGAACCAAATAAGGAGACATATCCGGTTTTTCCAAAGGGCTCAAACGATACGTAGGCGTATTAATTTCGTACTCCTTCCAATAAGCACCACTATTAGGAGGTGGTAACGCCATAACTATCTCCTTGTAATCTATAGATCCTTCATTAATTTTAAGGTTATTAACTTACCTGACAACCCCACCATAGAGCCACAAACATTGAGCGATACCCTCCCATACTCCCTGATAAGAAGAGCTCTACCCTAATTTCACCGATACATCAGCTCAGCAAACAATCGCCTTTAAATGAGACACAAACAGGCCTAGGTCGCTTCCGACCCAGTCTTTAGTAGAAAAGCTTCAGACTAAGCTGTTGCATCGCGCCCAGTATCTAAGAAGCATAATGTCTTTGATGAGTGCAAGATTGACTCAGCCGAAAAAATAGCGCTACTTATCTGATGATTACCCGGCTTACTGATCAGCTTATCTTCATCTGCTATTAACAACTTGAGATACCTATCACTAGCTATCATCACAGACTAGGGACAACGCATAAGAAAGGATATAAACGCATAAAACAAATCGCCTGAAAGGATGCCCCCTCAGGCGAATATTGCATCACCTTTATATCCGACTTATTCAGCCAGCATCGTTAAGCGACAGCCCGCTTTCATCCTCCACGGAGCTACCGGTCAGCAAACTCACCAGCACCAGGCTGACTACGCCTGACAGCATGCCATACATGATGGGCTCGAGTGCCGATACGCCAGTAAAGTAGATCGTCACGCTCACCACCAGGGCACTGATGATGATCGATGACATGGCACCCTGCCAGTTCGCCCGCTTCCAGAAGAACGCCGCCATGACGGGGACAAAGATACAGCCGGAGAGATAGGCATAGGCGCTGTCCAGAGCGGTCCATACATCACCGACCCAAACACCCAGCGCGATCACCACCAGGCTGATGACACCGGTTGCATAGCGGGAAACCTGCATCTCCTGCTTATCATCGAGTTTGAAAACAGGCCGCAGGATGTCATTGGAGATCAACGTGGCGGCTCCGAGCACGGTGGAATCCACGGTCGACATCAATGCCGAAATCAATGCTGCGAGCACTAGCCCGCTCAGTCCAACGGGGAGCACCTCGAGAACCAGCTGAGGTAGCGCCTCGGAGCTATTAGCCAACCCCGGCACCAGCACGTAGGCAAGGATTCCGCACAGCCCCATCGACAGGCCCCAGAAGATCGAGAATGCCCCTGCTGCCAGGGCTCCTTTTTGGGCCACCTCCTCGCTTTTAGCGGTAAACATCCGCTGCCAGATCTCCTGACCGATCATGATCCCCAGAAACAGCAGTAGAACGTACGCCAGCATCCGATCACCGCTGATGTTGGTCATGGTGAAAAACTCGGGCGGCACCTGCGCCACTAACTCGTTCCAGCCACCGACCTTCTCGATACCTGCGGGCATCAGAATCAGGATGCCGATCGTCATCAACACGAACTGAATCACATCCGTGACTGTAATCGCGATCATCCCACCCAGCATGGTATAAACCATCGTGATCAGACCTCCGATAACGATCGCGGTATTTAGGTCCCAACCCAGCAAGGCCTTCAGCACCGTACCCAATGCAACGATCTGCACCACGGCGATCATCACGGTGTAAAACGCGCTGATCACGGCACTAACGTAGCGGGTACCGTGGGCATAGCGGCGCTCCAGCATCTCGCTAAGGGTGTAGACCTTCAACCGAGTGATCTTTCGAGCAAGGAACAGGCCGATCGCCACGATTCCCAGCCCAAACATCAGCGTCGGCCAGGCTCCCGAAAGCCCCGCCTGATAAGCTTTGGAGGCGGACCCGAAGGTCGAGCCTCCCCCCAGGATCACGGCGGCCATGCAGGGGAAAAACACCCAGAACGGCAAGCTGCGCCCTGCCACCAGATATTCCGAAGTACTTCCACTAGCGCGTTTCATGCTGATGAATCCGCACAGGATCATCAGCGCCATGTACGCCAATACGATGATGACGTCGATATTCATAAGTAGCTCCTAATTGTTTTTGTTGAGCAGCCTCTGAACTGAGAACCCCCTCAGCCGGGCAGTTCTCATTGTTAAATGGGTTTTATGTTTCGTTAAATGCAGTTTTTTCTATTCAAAGTTTCTTTATCTGGAAACTTTGATGCTAATCTGCCCAAACCACTCATTCACAAAAACAACAACAAAGCAGGTGTGCCCAATGAAACGCCAACCGCTAACCGGACAACTCGCCGATCCCGACCTGAAGCTATTACGCGTGTTCAAAACCGTCGTTGAGTGCGGCGGCTTTTCGGCGGCGGAAGTCGAATTGAACATCGGTCGATCGGCCATCAGCCGACAGATGGCAGACCTCGAAACCCGCCTGGGCATGCGGTTATGCCAGCGCGGACGCTCGGGGTTTCAGCTGACCGAACATGGTCGCCTGGTGTACGACGCCACCCAGGAGCTGTTGATCGATCTGGAGAAGTTCCGCTCGAACGTCAATCAAGCCCACAGCCGGCTGGTTGGCGAGCTGGTGCTGAGCCTGACCGATAATATGATTACCGATACCAATTCAGTGATCGTGAAAGTATTGGGGGAATTTCATCAGCGCGAACCCGAGGTGACCATCAACCTACAGGTGGCGGCCCCCAACGAGGTCGAGCGGGCCGTGATCGAAGGCAGGGCCAATCTCGGCGTCGCACCCTATCACCATCAACTGCCCGGCCTTAACTATCAGGATCTGCACCAGGAGACGTCAAAACTCTACTGCGGCGCCAATCACCCACTATTTTCAATGCCCGATTCGCAAATCAACATGAAGCTGCTGACCGAGTACGACTTCATCGTTCCGGGATACGCCCATGTGATTCTGCTGAAAGAACATTTCCCCGAGCTTAAAGGTTCGGCAACCTCATATCAGGTCGAAGGGATCGCGACGCTGATTCTCAGCGGTCAATATATCGGCTTCCTGCCCGAGCATTATGCCGCGCAATGGGCCAGCAGCGGTCAGATCCGCCCTGTCCTGCCGGACAGCCTTAACTATCAAGTCCCGTTCAAAGTCATTACCCGAAAGGATGCCCAGCCCAACCTGTTAAGAACCGCGTTCTTGGAAGCGCTGTGCGGTCAACCTGAGCGCTAATGTTTCCATAATTGACATCTGAGCCTTACAAAGCCTGCATTTAAGAAACATTTTTAGACTCCTATAGTCACCTCATTCGCTCTCAAAACAACGATAAGGTGATGACATATGAGCCAATGGGAGAACAACGAACAGAGCCCTCTCAGCTTCAACCCCCTGCCGTCTGAAACGATTCCACGATATGCCGGCATCGCAACCTTTATGCGGCTGCCCCACTACGCACCGGACGCGTGTGACGGAACAGAGATCGGCCTGTATGGGATTCCCTGGGACGGTGGCACCACCAATCGTGCCGGCGCACGCCACGGTCCGCGCCAGGTACGAGACGCGTCAGCCATGATGCGCAAGGTTCACCCGGTGCTGAAGCTAAGCCCGTTCGAACTGGCCAACTGCGCCGATCTGGGCGACGCACCGGTCAACCCATTACAAATTGAGCAGACACTGGATCTGATCGAAGCGTTCGTTACCAAGCTAACCCAACGCAACATCGTGCCACTGGCAGCCGGCGGCGACCATCTGGTCAGCCTCCCCATCCTTCGCGCGCTGGCCGACAAGCACGGTCCCATGGGGATGGTCCACTTCGACGCCCACACCGACACCTGGGATCGCTATTTCGGTGGCTGCAAGTATACCCACGGCACCCCGTTCCGACGCGCTATCGAGGAAGGCGTGCTCGACCCCAAGCGGGTGGTCCAGATCGGTATTCGCGGCGGTCTCTACAGCGAGAACGACGACAACTGGGGTCTTGAGCAAGGCATTCGGGTCATCCGAATCGAGGAGTTTAACGAGATGGGAGTCGACAAGGTGATCGAGACGGCCCGCGCAGTAGTCGGCGATCAAGCCAGCTATATCAGTTTTGATATCGACTGCCTCGACCCGGTCTACGCCCCCGGAACCGGCACCCCGGAAATCGGCGGCCTCACCACCATAGAAGCCCAAAGCATCATTCGCGGCTTGCGCGGATTGAATCTGGTTGGTGCCGACCTGGTAGAGGTTTCTCCGCCGTTTGACCCCAGCGGCAACACCGCCCTGGTCGGTGCGACGCTGATGTGGGAGATGCTCTGCCTGTTAAGCGAAAAAGTGGCTCAACGAAAGCGCTGAGCCGCTACCCAAATCACCGTTCTATCAGTTGCCCGGATAGTAACCTTTAGCCGCTCTTAGAGCGGCTTTTTTTTGGCCGGCAATTTACGAAAGGCATAAAAAAGCCCAGGCCGTTACCGACCTGGGCTTTGATGGAACAGAGTCCGGACTTAGCTGTTAGCGTCGGCCAGGATAGCGTTCAGTGTCTTACTCGGACGCATGATGTCTTTGATGACGTCACGCTTGGCATGGTAGTAACCGAACTCAACCTCTTTAACCGGGTGACCCTGATCATCGCTCAGCTCACCGATAATCTTTTCTTCGTTTTCGGTCAACGCCTTGGCGAAGTCAGCCAGGTCTGCTGCCAGTTCCGGATCTTCGGTCTGAGCCGCAACTTCCTGAGCCCAGTACATACCCAGGTAGAAGTGGCTACCACGGTTGTCCAGCTCGCCGACCTTACGGGACGGTGACTTGTTGTTGTCCAGCAGTTTCTCGGTCGCAGCGTCCAGGCAATTGGCCAGTACCGCAGCGCGCTTGTTGTCCTGCTTGATACCCATGTCTTCCAGAGACACGGCCAGTGCCAGGAATTCACCCAGCGAGTCCCAACGCAGGTGGTTCTCTTCGATAACCTGCTGTACGTGCTTCGGTGCAGAACCGCCGGCACCGGTCTCGTACATACCGCCGCCCTTGAGCATCGGTACGATGGACAGCATCTTGGCCGAAGTACCCAGCTCCATGATCGGGAACAGGTCGGTCAGGTAGTCACGCAGCACGTTACCGGTGACGGAGATGGTGTCACGACCGCGCAGCATACGCTCCATGGAGCGACGGATCGCCTCTTCATAGGTGTTGATACGGATGTCCAGACCTTCAAGATCGTGCTCCTGCAGGTAGCAGTTAACCTTCTTGATCAGTTCGATATCGTGCGGACGGTTACGGTCCAGCCAGAAGATCGCCGGGGTATCAGACTGACGGGCACGGGTAACGGCCAGCTTGACCCAGTCACGTACCGGCTCATCCTTGGTTTGACAGGCACGCCAGATGTCACCCTCTTCGACGTCGTGAGACATCAGGACGTTGCCCTTGCTGTCTACCACCCGCATGGTGCCAGCTTCTTCCAGCTCGTAGGTCTTGTCGTGTGAACCGTACTCTTCGGCTTTCTTCGCCATCAGACCCACGTTCGGGACGGTACCCATGGTGGTCGGATCGAAGGCGCCATTGGTCTTACAGAAGTTGATCATCTCCTGGTAGATCTTGGCGTAAGTGGATTCCGGCATAACCGCCTTACAGTCGGCCGGCTTACCGTCACCACCCCACATCTTACCGCCATTACGGATCATTGCCGGCATGGACGCATCGACGATCACATCGCTCGGGACGTGCAGGTTGGTGATGCCTTTGTAGGAGTCAACCATCGCCATGTGCGGACGGTGCTCGTAGGTGGCCAGGATGTCGCGGTGGATCTCTTCACGCTTGGAGCGCGGCAGAGTCTCTACTTTGTCGTAGACGTCGATCAGGCCGTTCTTCGGGTTAACGCCCAGCTTGTCGAACAGCTCGCCCCACTTCTCGAACACTTCTTTGTAGTAAACGGTTACCGCATGACCGAACACGATCGGGTGCGAGACCTTCATCATGGTGGCTTTAACGTGCAGAGACCAGAGTACGCCGTCTTCTTTGGCGTCGTTCATGGTAGCTTCCAGGAACTCACGCAGTGCTTTGACGCTCATGCACATGCTGTCCATGATCTCGCCGGCTTCAAGATGAAGCTTTTTCTTCAGAGTGACCTTGCCATCGGCGTCAACGAACTCGATTCGTACGTCACCTTCGGTCGGCATGGTGAAAGACTGCTCTTTGGAGTAGAAGTCGCCGCCACGCATGTAATCGGCGTGGGTGCGGGAGGCCATGCTCCACTTGCCCATGGAGTGGGGGAACTTACGGGCAAAGTTCTTAACGGCCTTAGGCGCACGACGGTCAGAGTTACCTTCACGCAGAACCGGGTTTACGGCAGAACCCAGGATCTTGGAGTAGCGCTCGTTGATCGCTTTCTCTTCGTCGTTTTGAGGGTCCTGTGGGAAATCAGGCAGCTTGTAGCCCTGGCCTTGCAGCTCGGCGATACAGGCGGTCAGCTGAGGAACAGATGCAGAGATGTTCGGCAGCTTGATGATATTGGCATTGGGGTCTTGAGTCAGCTCGCCCAGGAATGCCAGACCGTCTTTAACCTGCTGTTCTTCGGTCAGGAAATCGGGGAAGTTGGCCAGGATACGGCCCGCCAGGGAAATGTCGGTGATCTTGACATTGATGCCTGCAGCAGCAGTAAAGGTGCGAACGATCGGCAGCAGCGAGCAAGTCGCCAGCGAAGGAGCCTCATCGGTCAGCGTGTAGTAAATAGTTTGATTATTCGTTGTCATAGTACCCCCGTAGTTTCCGGCTTGTAGCCATACAACCGTCGCGGGCAACGTAGAGCCGCTCTCGCAACAGCTGGCCTTGTAATATCGCGCCGGTATTGTATTGCACTTTGGTAGTCGCACATAGGCATAAATGTCAAAAAGCGTTGGTCATTTCGACCAATAGACTATCTGCACCAAACTACAAGCAATTAAAGATAAAGAATTCATACGAGACGAGCAGTAATAACCAATATAAAACAGCGAGTTATAAAGACCTGCCCACCTCGACACATTCACGATACCAATAGCGAAAATAGACCATCTGAATTCCACAGATGAATGCTGTAGTTGCGCTACAACAATTACAGACTTCAGATGGTACTAATGACCCCTATCTGACAAGGTCAGCTACTAGTTATAGACGATCTAAACAGACCGGACCCACAACTTAGGTCGCATATGTCACAGAGGCTTCTACCGGCACAGGCACCACCGAACAGGAGTCGGCTCAGTTCTGACGGATCGGCAGAGATTGGAAAGGAAGACAGCAGAAAGAAAACGGCGATCGCTCCCGATGGGATTAACGATCGCCGTTATCAGCGCTCCGAGAAAGGAGCGCTAGCAAAGCTTAGTGGTCGTGACGCGGCTGCGGTAGCACCAGGTTCAATACGATGGCCAGAATTGCAGACAGCGCAATTCCCTTCAGCGTGAACTCGCCCAGGCCAATCTGCATCCCGCCGATACCGAATACCAGGGTCAGCGACACGATCACCAGGTTGCGCGGCTCGGACAGGTCCTTGCCCTCTTTCACCAGCGTATTCAGACCGATCGCCGCGATGGCGCCGAACAGCAGTGTCATAATGCCGCCCATCACCGGAACCGGGATGGTGCCAAGCAGCGCACCGGTCTTGCCGGAGAACGACAACAGAATCGCGAACACCGCCGCCCAGGTCATGATTACCGGGTTAAAGGCCTTGGTCAGGGCCACGGCGCCGGTCACTTCGGAGTAAGTGGTGTTGGGCGGACCGCCCAGCATACCGGCAGCACTGGTTGCCAGACCATCGCCCAGCAGGGTGCGTTTCAGACCCGGCTTCTCCAGATAGTCTTTACCGGCTACGTTACTGATCGCCACCATGTCGCCGATATGCTCAACCGCCGGCGCAATGGCGATCGGCAGAATAAACAGGATCGCTTCCAGGCTGAATTCCGGTGCCACAAAGTTCGGTACCGCGAACCAGGCTGCCTGACCTACCGCGTCGAAGTTAACGATGCCGAAAGCGATGGACAGCAGGTAGCCCACGATCAGACCAGCCAGAATCGGCACCAGACGCAGCATCCCTTTGGCCAACACCGACACCAGCACGGTGACCAACAGTGTCAGCATCGACAGCATCAGCGCGACATCGCCATCGACCAGTTGAACCGCACCGTCGCCGGTTTTACCCAGCGCCATGTTAACGCCAACCGGCGCCAGGCTCAGGCCGATCACGGTGATGACCGGACCCACAACCACCGGCGGCAGCAAACGGTGCAGGAAGCCACTGCCGCGTACCGCCACGATGGCGCTCAGGATCATGTAGAACACACCGGCAGCGATCAGACCGGACATGGTGCCGGCAATGCCCCAGGTCGCCACACCGTGCATGATGGCCGGGATAAAGGCGAACGAGGAAGCCAGGAAGATCGGCACCGAGCGCTTGGTCACGATCTGGAAAACCAGCGTACCCAAACCGGCGGTAAACAGCGCCACGTTCGGATCCAGACCGGTCAGGATCGGCACCAGCACCAACGCGCCGAAGGCGACGAACAGCATCTGAGCGCCTAGAACGCTCGGATGAAGAGAGGTAGACATAGAGGGCTCCAGCTACAGCTTAAAGGCCGGAGCGGCAGCTGACCGCTCCGATTCAGGGTTAGAGTGGTAGGGCTTACTTGGTACCGAAGATCTTGTCGCCAGCATCGCCCAGACCCGGCAGGATGTAGCCCTGCTCGTTCAGGCGCTCATCAACCGAGGCGGTATAGATATCGATATCCGGATGGGCTTCTTCCAGCTTGGCGATCCCTTCCGGGGAGGCGACCAGGAACAGGCCTTTGATCGACTGACAGCCGGCTTTCTTCAGCATATCGATGGTGGCGATCAGAGTGCCGCCGGTAGCCAGCATCGGATCGATGATCAGTGCGGTACGCTCATCGATATCGCTGACCAGTTTCTCGAAGTAAGGGACGGCTTCCAGCGTCTCTTCGTCGCGGTACAGGCCAACCACGCTGACCTTGGCGCTCGGTACCAACTGCAGCACGCCGTCGAGCATCCCCAGACCGGCACGCAGAATCGGTACCACGGTGATCTTCTTACCCTTAATGTTCTCGACCATCAGCGGGTCGCCGGTCCAGCTGGTGATCTCAACCAGTTCAGTTTCCAGTTCACGCGTGGCCTCGTAGGTCAGCAGGTTGCCGATCTCGCTGCAGAGTTCGCGGAAATGTTTGGTGCTGACCCCATGCTTACGCATCAGGCCGATTTTATGCTGTACCAGCGGATGTTTGATCTCGTGGACCGCCATCTGACTCCCCTACCTGTGGCTGCAGCGCCAAGACAGAAACGCTTGGCGCAGATAAATTGCGCCGAATTGTAAAGGATTATCAACGGCAGGATAAGACTTTCGTCGGGCATTCAACCGATAAAACTGAGCTGGATCAGCTACACAAATACAAGGCTATCAAGATCAGCGCAGACAAAGTTGCTCGATCTGCTGACGAACCGGCATCAGCGCCGCATCCTTGGCGATCTCGACCTGCTCGATCAGGATCTCACGCAGCACCTCTTCGGTGGTCAACGGGTTCGCCAGCACCACCCGGAACACCACGATCGGCTGGCCGTCATAGCGTTTCGGTGTCAGCCGGGTGCGGGACACAAACGCCCGCCCGTGTTCACGTTGAGTCTTCTGCAGATAGCGGGTTGATCGGTTGAGCAGCTCGTTAAGTTCGGTTCTTTGTTCAGCTGCTTGGGCAGAATCGGCACCCTCCAGCAGCGTTTGGGCGACCGGTGGGCACCAGCGGTAGGTCAAAATATTCAGCTCCGGCTCGGTGATCAGCTCGAATTCCGGGTGAGCGTCGATCATCCGGGCAAACGCCGCGGCTTTTTCGATCCCCTGATCGATCAGCAGCTGATAACCGCGCCGACCGATGATCTTCAACGCCGAGTGGACCAGCATCGCCATCCCCGGGCGCGAGCCTTCCAGCGTATTGCTACCCAGATCCTTCGAGCCCTGACGGATGATGTACTGGGCGTGGTGCTCGATGCTGTTGAGCGCGGCGGGATCTTTGAACAACACCAGCCCCACCCCCATCGGCACATAGAGCTGCTTATGGGCATCGATCGTCACCGAGTCGGCCCGCTCGATACCGGCCAGGCGACCACGATACTTTTCGGAGAATAGGGTCGGCCCGCCCCAGGCACCATCGACATGGAAATGCAGCTGGTGCTCTTCGGCGATATCAGCCAGGGTGTCGAGCGGATCGATATGACCGGTTTCGGTGGTGCCGGCAATGCCCACCAAGCCAAACGGATGAATCCCCTGCTCTGTTAATTCGGCGATCTTGGCCCGCAGCGCTTCGGGACGAATCCGGTTCAGGTCATCGGTCTCGACCGCCACCAAACCGGCGCGCCCCAATCCCAACACATCGGCCGCCTTGCTTAATGAATAATGACCGCGCTCGGAAACCAGCACCGCCCCACCTTCACAGCCATAGTGCTTGAATGCGGCGTAGACGCCCTCTTCGGCGATGCCGCGAAACTCGCCATCCGGGCCGAAGGCACGATTGCGCGCGGCCCAGAGCGCGGTGATGTTGGCAATGGTGCCGCCGGAGCAAAACGCGCCCAGATGCTGATGGGCATCGTGTAGCCAACGCTGATAGAAGGCTTCATCATTGCTGTAAACCAGCCGGTGGAGCATTCCCAGCACCTGACGCTCCAGCGGAGTAAAGGCCTTGGAGGTCTCGGTTTTTACCAGATTTTGGTTCAGCGCAATCATGATCTTGGACAACGGAATCATGAAATACGGCAGCGCCGAGGTCATATGACCGATAAAGCTCGGCGACGACGTATGCACCGACTGGGCGACCACCTTATCGAGCAGAAAGTCGGTCTGCTCGGACACCAGCAGGGCCGACTCGGGGATTTCGGTGTCGGTGAAATCCTGTTCGATCTCGGCCAGATCGATCTCTTCGGCCACGATATGCTGCTGCAGAAAGCCGGCCATATTCTGTGAAATCGATTGATCGAGCCGCCCTAGGGTCGACTCTGGCGCCTCGGGCACGGTGAAGATCCGCAACAGGTTATCCAGGCTGGTCCGCACACTTTTATCGCTGCTGTGACCCTGTGACGCCATAAAAACCTCCTACCACCTATCGCTGCCGACTCGTCGGCCATTTTTTAACCGGCCCGCGAGTATTTCAAAGCCAAACTTTTAATGCAACGCAACAAAAGCCCACCGAAAAATGGCAAACCTCATTTTTTTCATCACCAATTGAAGCAAATTCAGCCTCTTAGCCGATTATTCCAAGTACAATGCACGGTTTTTAGGCTCCGGCACCGCTACGCCCGTACCAAACGCTAATGAATAAAAGGATCAAGAAGTGACCGAAATCCTCAACTCACTCCAGCAAAGCCTCCAGCAACGTATTCTGGTTCTCGACGGCGGTATGGGCACCATGATCCAACAATACAAGTTGGAAGAAGCCGACTACCGGGGGCAGCGGTTCGCCGACTGGCACTGCGACGTCAAGGGTAACAACGACCTGCTGGTACTGACGGCGCCGACCATTATTCAAGAGGTCCACGAAGCCTACCTGGAAGCTGGCGCCGATATCCTCGAAACCAACACCTTCAACGCCACCTCGATCGCGATGGCCGACTACGACATGGAGTCGCTGACCCACGAGATCAATCTGGAAGCGGCCAAGCTGGCCCGCGCCGCAGCGGATAAGTACAGCGCGTTGACACCGGATCAGCCCCGCTATGTAGCCGGAGTCCTCGGCCCGACCAACCGCACCGCGTCCATCTCCCCGGACGTTAACGACCCGGCCGCCCGCAACGTGCGCTTCGACGAACTGGTCGAGGCCTATCTGGAAGCGATCGACGGTCTGGTCAAAGGCGGCTCGGACCTGCTGCTGATCGAAACCATCTTCGATACCCTCAACGCCAAGGCGGCGATCTACGCGATCGAAAAGTACTTTGACGACAACGGACTGATTGGCGATAAGCGCCTGCCGGTAATGATCTCCGGTACTATCACCGATGCTTCCGGTCGTACCCTTTCCGGCCAAACCACCGAGGCGTTCTGGAACTCGATTCGCCACGCCCAGCCGCTATCTGTCGGTTTGAATTGTGCCTTGGGACCCAATGAGTTACGCCCCTATCTTCAAGAGCTTTCCCGTATCTCCAACGGTTTTGTCTCGGCCCACCCCAACGCTGGCCTGCCGAATGCTTTCGGTGGTTACGACGAAACACCGGAGCAGATGGCCGAAGAGATCGGTGAATGGGCCAGCAGCGGCCTGCTGAACATCGTCGGTGGATGCTGTGGCACCACGCCTGAGCATATCAAGGCGATCGGTGACGCCGTTCGTCAATACCCGCCCCGTCCGCTGCCGCAGATCGACGTCCAGTGTCGGCTGTCCGGCCTAGAGCCGTTCAACATCGGCGCCGACACCCTGTTCGTCAACGTCGGCGAGCGCGCCAACGTCACCGGCTCGGCCAAGTTCAAGCGTCTGATCAAAGAGCAGGACTACGAGACCGCGCTGGATATCTGCCGCGAACAGGTTGAAAACGGCGCCCAGGTGATCGACATCAACATGGACGAAGGGATGCTCGATTCCGAGGCGGCGATGGTTCGCTTCCTCAACCTAATCGCCGGCGAACCGGAGATCGCCAAGGTACCGGTGATGGTCGACTCCTCTAAGTGGGAGATCCTCGAGGCCGGCCTGAAGTGCATCCAGGGCAAGGGTATCGTCAACTCGATTAGCCTCAAGGAAGGTGAAGAGAAATTTATCGAGCAGGCCAAGCTGATCAAGCGCTACGGCTTCGCCGTGGTGGTGATGGCGTTCGACGAGACCGGTCAAGCCGACACCCTGGATCGCAAGGTTGAGATCTGCCAACGCTCTTACGAGGTTCTGGTCAACAAAGTCGGCTTCCCGGCCGAAGATATCATCTTCGACCCCAATATCTTTGCGGTCGCCACCGGTATCGACGAGCACAACAACTATGCGGTCGACTTTATCGAGGCGACCCGTACCATCAAGCAGACCCTGCCCCACGCGATGGTCTCCGGCGGTGTCTCCAACGTGTCGTTCTCGTTCCGTGGTAACAACCCGGTCCGTGAAGCGATCCATGCGGTGTTCCTGTATCACGCCATCAAGGCCGGCATGGATATGGGCATCGTCAACGCCGGTCAGTTGGCGATCTACGAGGATATCCCCACCGAGCTGCGCGAGCGGGTCGAAGATGTGATCCTTAACCGCGCCGTCGAGGGGGATAAAGACGCCACCGAAGCGCTGCTGGATATCGCCGGCGATTACAATGCCGTCGGCGGACAGGAAGACACCAAAGCGGTACAGGAATGGCGCAGCTGGCCGGTCAACAAGCGGCTCGAGCACGCGCTGGTCAAAGGCATCACCGAGTTTATCGACGAGGATACCGAAGAAGCCCGCCAGGCCCACGAACGGCCGCTGCAGGTGATCGAAGGACCATTGATGGACGGTATGAGCGTGGTCGGCGACCTGTTCGGCGCCGGCAAGATGTTCCTGCCCCAGGTGGTGAAGTCGGCCCGTGTGATGAAAAAAGCGGTCGCCTACCTGATGCCCTATATCGAAGAGGAGAAGGCCGGATCCGCTGCCAGCTCCAACGGCAAGGTGATCATGGCCACCGTCAAGGGCGACGTCCATGATATCGGCAAGAATATCGTCGGTGTGGTACTGCAGTGTAATAACTTCGAGATTGTCGACCTGGGCGTGATGGTCCCGGCCGAGAAGATCATCCAGACCGCCATCAAAGAGAACGCCGACCTGATCGGTCTGTCCGGTCTGATCACCCCGTCCCTGGACGAGATGGTCCATGTAGCCAAGGAGCTGGAACGTCAGGGCCACCAGATTCCGCTGATGATCGGTGGCGCCACCACCTCCAAAATGCACACCGCGGTCAAGATCGAGCCGGCCTACAGCTCGCCCACGGTCTACGTCCACAACGCCTCCCGAAGTGTCGGTGTCGCCAGTGCGCTGCTGAGCGAAACCCAGCGTGAAGGCTACGTCGCCGAGATTCGCCAGGAGTACGCCGAGGCTCGCGAGCGCCATTACGCCAAATCCAAGGACGCCCGCCGGGTCAACCTGGACAAGGCCCGCGCCAACAAGCTGCAACTGGACTGGGACAACTATCAGCCTCCCGTCCCCAAACAGCTCGGAGTTCAGGTATTTGACGACTATGACCTCAACGAACTGCTGGATTACATCGACTGGACCTTCTTCTTCCACGCCTGGGAGCTGAAAAAGCGCTATCCGCAGGTCCTCGATGATGAAAAGCTGGGGGAAGAAGCACGCAAACTGTTTGCCGATGCCCAGGCGATGATGAAAAAGCTGATCGACGGCAAGCTGATCAAAGCCCGAGCCGTGATTGGGCTATTCCCGGCCAATCAGGTCAACGACGATGATATCGCCCTCTTCACCGATGAAAATCGGAATGAACGACTCACCACGCTGCATCACCTACGTCAGCAGACTCAGCAACCGCAGGGCCGCTTCAACAACTGCCTGAGTGACTTTGTCGCCCCCGAAAACAGCGGCAAGGCCGACTATATCGGCGCCTTTGCAGTAACGGCGGGTATTGGTGTCGATGAGCTGGTCGCCGAATACGAAGCCGAGCACGACGATTACAACGCCATCATGGTGAAAGTGTTGGCCGATCGCCTGGCCGAAGCCTTCGCGGAACGGATGCATGAGCGCGTTCGGAAAGAGTTCTGGGGCTACAACAGCGACGAGAGCTTCAGCAACGATGAACTGATCCAAGAAAGCTATCCCGGTATTCGACCGGCTGCCGGCTATCCCGCTTGCCCCGATCACACCGAGAAAGCGCTGATGTGGGAGCTGCTCGACGCCGAAGCCAACACCGGCATCAGCCTGACCGAACACTTCGCGATGACGCCCACCGCGGCCGTCAGCGGCTGGTACTTCAGCCACCCGGACAGCCGCTACTTCGCGGTTGCCAAAATTGCCGAGGACCAGGTGGAAGATTACGCCAAGCGTAAGGGCATGGAGCAGAAAGAGATGGAGCGCTGGCTGGCGTCGAACCTGGGTTACGAGCCGGACGACAGCTAAGCACTAACGCTAAAGGAAGACCCGCGCACCGATTCGAACTCCTGTTCGGGTCGTTGCGTGGACTGAAGTAACCGTCAGATTTCCCGCGCTGGTGGCGGGGATTGGATTGGCGCAGTTTCTTACTAGGAGCCAGTTCGTTGAAGCCCCTAAGGGTTAGGCCCTCGATTGCGGCCTCTACAAGCTAACGAACTGCTTTCATCAGGGATATTTCGCTATCCCTGAGTCAATCATCATCTTGCATAGGAATTGAAGACTTACCTAATTCCAGACTAACCAACTTCTCGGCAATGCTGGATTGCTCTTTGTCTGATAACACCACTGATTCATTATCTGGACAAAACAGGTACTCACCTTTAGCAAGATCAAACTTTATCTTCCCGAGAATACGGCCACTATCACTAATGCAATCAAGCTCTTGCTGGACCGGGAAAAACAGCACCATCTAAAATCTCCCAAACACTCGTTTCTACATCACAACCATCTGAACCGCAGCCCGCTTTGGCTTATAGCAGCTATTGTTGGCCCTAATATTCTAACCACCGTTAACAGCTAACGAAAAAATTAAGATCGGTTAAACCCTTTTCCCCTAAGTCGACGTTTATAAGAGCAAACCCACCGAGGAGATGCTCCTATGTACAGTTTTCATCATCAAGCGAATAGCCTAACCGAGACCTCAAACCACGACTTCAAGCTAACCCCGCTAGCCCTGACTATCAGTCTGGTATTGCTCAGCGGTTGCGCCGGAGACCGGCAAGATCAAACTGCGGTATCAGTTGAGCCGGACCAGCCCCAACGCCAAGCGCAAGCTGCGCAACCGTCCGGCAGCCATCAGACTGCTGACAAGGCGGCCGAAGTACAACCCGCCCTCCCCGTGATCGCTCAGCCTCAACCTCGGCTGGAACGAAAGCGCGAACTTCGGGAGCAATCGTACAACCAGCAAGCTATTGCCCAGCCCCGGCTTGAAGCCGAGTCGCTGCAGGCCGGCCCACAACCAGCGCTGGCGCAGTCGTTGCCTCAAGCTATGCCACGGGCAACGATGGGTAAGATTGCCACAGCCGATGCGCTGCATTCGTCCCCGGCGCCGCTACCGATTATCGCACCCTACCCGATCGAAGCCGATTCTGAGCGTTATGCCGAATTCCGCGACAACCCGATCAAGAGCACCGCGGTCGATCCGCTCAGCACCTTCGGCGTCGATGTAGATACCGCCAGTTACTCGCTGGCGCGCCAGAGCCTGAACAGCGGAGTACTGCCCCGGCCCGAGTCGGTTCGCACCGAAGAGTGGCTGAACTACTTCGACTATGACTATCCACGCCCTGAAACCAAACAACAGCCCTTCAGTGTTACCACCGAGCTAGCCCGCGCACCCTGGGATCAAGACCGGATGTTGCTGTCGATCGGTTTGCAGGGCTACGAGGTCGACAAGGCCGATCTACCTCCCTTGAACCTGACCTACCTGATCGATGTGTCCGGCTCTATGCATGCTCCCAACAAGCTGCCGCTGGCGGTCAACGCGCTGAAGATGCTGACCCGCCAGTTACGTCCTCAGGATCGGGTCGCGATCACCGTTTATGCCGGTGCTGCCGGATTAGTACTGGAGCCTACCGACGGGGCTGACAAAACCAAAATCATTGCGGCCCTGGATCGGTTGCGTGCCGGTGGATCGACCGCCGGTGGTGCCGGTATCCGACTGGCCTACAACACCGCCAAACAACATCACACCGACGGCGCCATCTCACGGGTAATCCTGGTATCCGACGGCGATTTCAATGTCGGCACCCGCAGCACCGACGAGCTGAAGCGGTTGATCGAGAAAGAGCGAGAATCCGGCGTGTCCCTGTCGGTGATGACCCTGGGGCGGGGCAATATCCGCGATGAGTTGATGAACACCCTAGCCGAGACGGGTAACGGTACCGCCGCCTATATCGACTCGGCCATTGAGGCCAAGAAGCATCTGGTCGATGGCATGAGCGGCACCCTGATGACGATCGCCAAGGATGTCAAAGCGCAGATCGAGTTCAACCCGGCAGTGGTGTCCGAGTACCGTTTGCTCGGTTATGAAACCCGCCATCTGGAGCATCACGAATTCAACGACGACCGTAAGGACGCCGGTGATATTGGTGCCGGACACCGGGTCACCGCGCTCTACGAGCTCATCACCCACGACAGTGCCGATAAGCTCAGCCCGGAACGGCGCTACCGCCAGCCTCAGGCCCTGAACCAACCTGGCGACGGATACGGCACAGAATCCGACCAACATGCCAACGAGCTGGCTTATCTAAAGCTGCGTTATAAGCTACCCGGACAGTCCCGCAGCACCCTGATCAGCCAGCCGATCTATCGCGATCGACTTAAAGCGGTCGGTACCGAGAGCGATAATCTGCGTTGGAGTGCCGCCGTAGCGAGTGCAGCCCAGTACGCTCGCGGGGTCGAATCGATGCGAGATTGGAGTTTCCAGCAAAGTCAGCAACTGGCCCGTCAGGCTCTGGGGGAGGATCATTACGGCTACCGGGGCGAGTTCGTCCGCCTGCTGGGACTGGCCAGCGATCTGGATCAACCACTGCGTGCCGATTTGAGGTAGTCTCTGCTTCCATGGATAACCAGACCACGGATGAAACCCTAATGCAGGCCTATCGCGATGGCGATTACGCGGCCTTCGAAGCCCTCTACGGCCGCCACAAAGCGGCTGTAGTGCGCTTCTATCGTCGTCAGGCCGGCGACCAGGTTGCCGAGGAACTGTTACAGGAGGCCTTCCTGCGACTGATCGGTGCGCGTCTGCGTTATCAGCCGCAGGCCCTGTTCCGCACCTATCTGTGGACCCTGGTCCGGAGCGTGCTGGTCGATCACTACCGCAAGCAGTCCCGCACCCTACCGGCGTCGTATCAACAAACCGACCCGGATACGCTCGATACCGATGGCCTGGTAGAGTCGGAACAGTTGGAACCGTCCCGCCAAGCCTGCCGCGACCAACAGCTGAATCGACTGCTGCAGCTGATCGCAACGCTGCCGACAGCACAGCGGGAAGCCTTTCTGCTGAAGGAGGAAGCGGGGTTGAGCGTCAGCGAGATCGCAGCGGTAACCGGTGACAGTTTTGACACCATCAAAAGCCGGTTGCGCTATGCAGTAAAGAAACTCAGAGCCGGGTTGGAGGCGTTATGAGCAAGCAACAGCCACCCTCTCACGACAACGATCTGGATGATGATCTGGACGCGCTGTCGTCACTCTATGCCCGAACCCACACCGAGTCAGCGGACGGTGACCCGGAGCAAGCTAGCGCTATCGACTCGGCTATTGATCCGGCCACCGACAACGCTATCCTGGCCGCCGCCAGACGGGAGCTGGGCAGCGCGCCTCACTTACAATCTGCGCAGACCTCCGATCCCAGGGGACCCAAACAGCCGACACCGACGCCGAAGACGGCCCCTCGCCGCCGCTGGCGGAGCTCGGTTACCGTGCCCCTGGCCGGCGCCGCCGTGGTGGTGCTGTCCACCACACTCTACTTCGACAACCAGCAGCAGCTGACGCAGCCACAGCCACAGCTTGAAGCGCCGTCGCCGGCACTACAGGCCCCCGTTGAAGTGCAAAGCGGTTCTCTATCGCAGCCTCGAGCGAAGTCCGAGCCTCAGACCCGCACGGAGTTTGACGCGGCCGCTGAACTAGGCACGGCAGCCGATCCAGCCGAATCGATGCAGGCCCCGGCAACCATGGCCGATCCGATACGAGCTGAACAGCGGCAAGACACAAGTCCGACCGCCGCCCCGCTGATGCAGCAGGTAAAACCACACGCAGAGCTGATCGAGCAGCAGAGCAGACAGCGACAGCAGACCTTCAAACGGCAGGCCGACACCCTGGCCCCTGCGGCACCGATGGCGGAGCGAAAAGCGATCGCTCCGGGCTCCACATCGGCGCTTCAAGCCGAGCCAGAGCTGTCGGACGCCGCTGAATCCCTAGCGCCGGAGGCCTGGCTGTTACGGATCCAACAGCTGCTGCAACAGGGTGATCAAGCCGGCGCACTGGCGCAGCTGAAACAGTGGCGCCAACGCTATCCGCAACAGCCATTGCCGGACTGGGCTCAGGCTCTGCTTAATTCGGGATCGACTCCCTAATCGGAGTCGGAACCGTCCGGCGCATAGAGCGCAATCACTTCGGCACCGGTCATCATCTTGGTTACTTCGGCAAAGTTGTAATAGTGAGGTTTTTCATCGACGAAGATCTGCGACCGCAACTGGAATTCAGCCTGCGTATCCAACAGTCCCACCGGTAAAAAATACTGCCCTGATTCTTTGAGGCGGTAGAACAGGTGGGTCCCACACTCACGGCAAAACCCGCGCTCGGCCCATTCAGAGGAAGCGAAGGTAGCGATATGCTCGTCTCCGGCAAAGGCAACCTCGGTGCCACATTCCAGTGCTAATAACGGACCGCCACTCCAGTTACGACACATGCTGCAATGACAGCCGCTGATCGAAGTTTCCGCCTGCTGGGCCTCCACGCCGACCGCACCACAAAGACAGCTTCCGACGGCTTTAACAGTATCCACCATGATGCTTCTCCATTACTTATTGATCGCTACGCTATACGAGGCCAGCCCTGCGCCTCTGTCACCATAGTCAGCCACAAGGAATAAAGCCAATAACGGCGCCCTCCCACTTAACTCATTGTTTTATTATCAATTACTGATAATTGATACAGGTTAAGGAGGTTGATGGCCATCACCATTAGGGTTTAGCTGGTGGGAAGACCATCTCCTATAATGATTACCAGTTGTCACCTCGCCAGGAACCCTTTTCGATGATTCGCAGTTCGAGGTTCATTACCCCCAAACAGCTACGCAAGCGCTATATTTTCGCCCTTTCGATGATTGCGTTGCTGATTACCGTCTCACAGCTCAGCCTCCAGCTGCTGATTGCAGCCCAGGAGAGCGATTCTGATCTTATCAATCTGGCCGGACGTCAGCGGATGCTGAGCCAGAAGATCGCCAAAAGCAGCGTCAATCTTGTACAGGCAACGGGTAGTAA
Source organism: Motiliproteus coralliicola (assembly GCF_003345655.1). Taxonomy (GTDB): domain Bacteria; phylum Pseudomonadota; class Gammaproteobacteria; order Pseudomonadales; family Balneatricaceae; genus Motiliproteus; species Motiliproteus coralliicola. Next base: position 651,420 of record NZ_QQOH01000001.1, on the reverse strand, counting down.
AACCAAGGAAAGTCATCGCCTTGAACTCAGAGAGGCTGCCAGGCTTTGGGTAAAAACCCAGCAGGGGCTGCAATATGGCGACGAAAGCCTTGGCCTGCCCGGCCACAACAGTGAACAGATTCAGGCGCTGTTCGATTCGATTCAACCCGCTTACGAGGCCATTCTGGTCGATGTCAATCTGCTCCTTGAACCCGATATCAGCCACGCTGAATCCATCGCTGCACTGCTGAATATTCAGATTAACGAGGCCAAATTTCTAAAATCGATGAACGAAATTGTGTTCCTCTATGCTGAAGAAGCGGCCAACAAGGTCAAACGCATTCAGCTGTTTGAGGTCTTCCTGTTTGTCGCCACGCTGCTTGTCTTGGTAATCGAGGTGTTTTATATCTTCTCACCGGCCGCCAGACGAGTTGAGCAGACCCTGAACAGCCTGAAAAAGCGCTACCGCGATCTGGAGAAACTGTTTTCCGCCACGCCAACCGGGATGCTGCTGGTCGATGCTCGAGACCTGAGCATCGTGGTAGGCAACCAGCGCATGCTCAAGCATTTGGGGCTGGACCCCAAAAGACCGGGCCGGCACAAGCTCGACGCCTTTCTACCCCAGGCCCATCAGGCCAATCAGACATTTCTAGAGCGACTACGGCTCGACGAGCAGATCGAAGAGGTCGAGATCGTGCTCGACAACCCCCTCGGCCAGACCCTGGAGATGCTGGCGTCGGTTCGACAAGCGGATATTCGCGGTCGCGATGTCTATATCATCGGCTTTACCGATGTCACCGACATCAAACGAGCGCAGAAAATTATTGAACATCATGCCACCATCGATGCGATGACCCAGCTGATCAATCGCCGTACCGGGCTACTGATGTTGGAGAAGGCCTTCGCCAACGCCCAGCGATACCACAGCCCGCTGACGATCTGCTACCTGGATCTTGACGGTTTGAAACAGGCCAATGACCGTTACGGCCACGCCGAAGGGGATTGGTTGATCAAGACATTCAGCAAGATCGTGGCTGAATCGGTGCGCGAAGCGGATATCGCCGCAAGGCTCGGCGGTGATGAATTCCTGCTGGTACTGCCTCAGAGCTCGGACAAGGAATCGCTGGAGTTGATGCAGCGGCTGAAGCAAAAACTTCACAAGATCGAGCAGGATCTTTGCAAGGCTTACAGCCTCAGCTTCAGTTACGGCGTGGTCCAGCTGGACTCCACCCGCCACAACAACGCCCAGATGCTGCTGGCCGAGGCCGATAAGCAGATGTACCTGCAAAAGCATGCCAAGCGAGAGCAAGATCCTCTCAGTCCGGAGCAGGATCCGTGCAGCGATTAAGCTAGCTGCCGCGTCACCTGCTTCCGGGCTGTGCTGAAGGATCAGATTTTACAGAGTTCGAAGCCCTGATCGGCCAACTGCTGCGCCTGTTGCGGCTCGGTCACTACGGCCTCACTGCAGGGCTGACCGCTAAGATAGCTGGCCGCCACCCGCTTCAAGTCCTCGATAGTGACTTTCAAGATCCGGGCTCGGAACGCTTGACGCTGGGCCGGCGTGCGTCCAAACAGCGTGCTGTGGTAGGCCTGCTTGGCTTCGCCGGCGGGTGAACCGGGTTTATCGATATTGCTGACAACCCCGAGAATCGCCTCTTCCAGACGGCTGTCCGCATGCTCGGTCTGGGTCAACCAGTCGATAGAAGCTTCGAAATCCTGCAGTGTCTCGGCGAGGCGCGGATCACGGTAGGAGAAGAAACGGAAACAGGCGTTGGCTGAATCCTGACTTGCTCCGGAACCATAGGCTCCACCCTGCTCCCGGATCGCACGGTGCAGGAAGCCGTTACGCAGGAAGTCGCCCAGCACCGTCAGCGCCGCCGCATCCTCATGCTCCACCGCTACGGTGGCGTAGGAGCGAGCACAGAAGTTAACCTGGGTATTGGTGCCCCAGGCCTGCCGAACCTTGCGGCGGGTAGTCGGCAGGCTGAAGCTTGCAAAACCCGCGCTATCGGCTGCCTGCCAATGTTGCAGCAGGGCTTCGTCACAGGCGTCGCTCTTGCTTGGCTCGGCCACCACCAGGAAGTGGCGTGGCGCCTTCAGCAGCAGCGAATGCAGCTCGGCCAGCTGATTGGCAAATGCCACCAACTGGTCGGTTTCATTGAGTTTCGCATCGAGCTGTTTCAGATGGCTAATACTCTCCAGCCCCTGCTGGCGCTCAGCCAGGCGAGCCGCCGGACTGTACCCGCTGCTGGCCGCCATCATCGCCAGCGCATGACCGCTGCCGGTGATGCTTTGCTGTTTACGGGCCAGTTTCTGCGCCATCAGTTCACGAATTTTAGCGTGTTCGTCAAACCGCAGCCCATTGAAGGTAGTGGCCATCAACTCGGCCAGCGCATCGACATTATCCAACAGGGCCTTACCGGACAGGGTCAGATAGCCCTTCACCTGCTGTTCGTCATCGATGGCTCCCCGGACGCTGGTGTAGGCACTGATACCGCCACTGACTTGGGCCTGCCAGGCCTGTGCCTGCTGGTAGTTCAGCTCGCCACAACCCAGCTCGGTCATACAACTGGTGTAATACGGCAGCAATTGCTGCTGCTCGTCGGTCAACTGTGGCAGTTCGACCAGCAGCTGCTGATAAACCAGACCGTTAGTACCACGACCGTAGAAGACCCGCTCACCACAGCTCAGTGTGTTCTGCTCACCCTCGGGAATTCGGATCTGCTCGGGCACATCCTCAAGACCGACTCGCGGCAGGACTGTTTCATCATCCTGCTGGTTTTGACGCTCTTTCAAGGCCGCCGCACGATCCAGCAGCCACTGTTTCTGTTCGTCACTCAGCGACGACTTGATCGCCGCCAACTTATCGGCCTCACCCTGATCCCGACGCTTCGCCAAGCCGTTATCGGGACGCAGGGTCAGTCGCACCCGGTGCTGGTTATCCAGCAACAAGCGCTGAACCAGCTGTTGAACATAGTTAGGCTGCTTGATTTTCTCATGCAGCGATTCCAGCACCGGATCGAGATTGATTGCGGCCACCGGATCGCCGCGGTGGATCGCAGCGCCCAAGCCTCCCAGCATCAGCTGCAGGCCGTAGGGATAACCGTCACCGCCGATCTCACGCTGGCTCAGTTCCAACTGATGCAGCGCCGCTTCCAGCTGGGATTGTTCAACGCCCTGCTCCGCCACCTGCTGCAGCACTCCAAGCACCATCGCTTCGATCGCGTCGGCCTGCTGCGGCTCGGTGCCTTCCAAGCCGCACATAAAGCTCATTTCACGGTTTGAGTCTTCCAGTCCGCACAGCGGCGAGGGTGCATTACCCAATTCGGTGGATTCCAGCGCAAAACGCAACGGCGAGGCGCTGTTATCCAGCAGCACCCGTGACAACAGGTGCGCTTCAAGCAGCTGCTCCAGGTCGGTGCTGTTACCCAGCAGCCAACCCAACACCACATGGGTTTTGGCGCTGCTATCTTCATCCTCCAATGCATAAGCCTCTTCGACCCGGACCGGGGCATAGTAGCGCTGCTCGTCCGGCACGCCGATATTGAGCGGCTGGGCCTGGAAACGCGCCAGTGCCTGCTCTTCGAATCGCTGCTGCAATTCAGCTGCAGGCAGATCGCCGAAGCTCATGAAGATCGCGTTGCTGGGGTGGTAATGGCTGCGATAGAAAGCTTTGAGCTCGTCATAACTCAGGCTCGGAATCGCTTCCGGATCACCACCGCTGTTGTGGTGGTAGGTCGTGGTCGGGAACAGGTGCTTAGTCAGGGTCTGCCACAACAGGCTGACCGGCGAGCTCATCGCCCCCTTCATCTCGTTGAAGACCACCCCTTTGTAGACCAGCGCCGAGTCGGGATTGCCCTCCTCCTCGAACTCGATCCGATGGCCTTCCTGGGCAAAGTCGAGCTCATCCAGCCGGGTGAAGAACACCGCATCCAGATACACATCCAGCAGGTTGAAGAAGTCCTTGCTGTTCTGACTGGCAAACGGATAGGCGGTCCAGTCGGAGCTGGTAAAGGCGTTCATAAAGGTGTTGAGCGAACGGCGCGTCATCATAAAGAACGGATCGCGCACCGGGTACTTTTCACTGCCGCACAGGCTGGTATGTTCCAGTATATGGGCGACGCCGGAGGAGTCTTCCGGAATGGTTCGAAGTGCAACCAGAAATACATTCTCGGTGTTGTCCGAGGCGATATGGTAGTGCTTGGCACCGGTGACCCGGTGGCGATATTCGGCCACATCGATACCCAGGGATGCGATCGTCTGGCTACGCTCAAATTCGAAACTGTTATGGGGAGTCAGGGCCTCGGAGGCGTTAACGCTGGCTTGGCTCATCGTTGTCCTTATCTGTGTCCAGGTCTTGTCGTCAAATCTTGTATCCAGGGCTTGCTCAACCCCGGCTTAGGATGCGATCCAGTAGGGTCGTGGGCAGCACGCGCTTCAGGAAAGCGAACAAGTAGGTAGGTGTAGTGACATAGTAACGTGTTTTCGGGCGCCTTGCCTGCAACGCCGCCAGCAGTTTATCCGCTACGGCATCGGCCGGTAGAGTAAAGCGGCCGCTCAAGCCGGGTTTGGTCAAACGGGCATCCATCTCGGCATAGGCTTGAGCATGATGGCTGCGCTGAGGATCGATATAGCGCAGGAACGCCCGACGGGCATTTTCCCGAAACCGACTGTCGATCGGACCAGGCTCGATCAGCACGATCTCGATGCCGCTGCCGTTGAGCTCCATCCGCAACGTATCGGCCATCGCCTCGAGGGCAAATTTGGAGGCGTTATAAGCACCACGGTAAGGCATACAGACTAAGCCCAGCACCGAAGAGTTCAGCACTATTCGCCCTCGTCCCCGGGCTCGCATCAAAGGGATCACCGCACAAGTCAGCTCGTGCCAGCCGAACAGGTTGGTCTCGAACTGTTGCCGTAGCGCCTCACGACTAAGGTCTTCCAGCGCGCCGGGTTGGCCGTAAGCCCCGTTATGGAACACGGCATCCAGCTGGCCGTCACAGCGCTCGACCACCCAAGCCACGGCCTGCGCAATGGAGTCCGAACAATCCAGATCAAGCGGATGAGCCTCAAAACCGAGCTGCTGCAAACGCTCGACATCGGCGCTCTGACGGGCACTGGCCAATACCCGATAACCCGCGTCGCGCAGACGCTCGGCACTGCGCAGACCGATACCGGAGGAACAGCCGGTAATTAATACAGTTTCCAACGTAGATAGCTCCTCGAGCAGAAATACGGAATGGCGTCATCAAACCCAACCTGCAATGTCATCGAACAGGCGTAGAATTCCTTTGCTGCAGTGCCGCATAAATCATTGACAACGCTGCACTGCTCAATTTATAGTCACCAGCATCTTTGCTGCATTGCAGCAAGTCGCTAAATCAGCGCAAGTTGGTCCCATTGTTTGAGGTTGAAACGATCGGGACGATGCAAATAAAACAGCTTTTAAATTAATTGCTTGATGATGGAGCACGTACATGTACGAATCAACCATGGAAAACGTCAAGTCCAGTCTCCAGCCGCTGGTAGAACTGGCCGAACTCAACCGCAAGGCCGTAGAGCAGATCGCAACCGCTCAGGCTGATTATCTGAAAGAGTGCATCAGCACCAGCATCAAGCAGGTACAGTCGCTGACCTCCACCCAGAGCGCGCAGCGTGTTACCGAACTCTCGTTCGAGGCAGCCAAGTCGTTCGAAGACCAGTTCAACGGTATTGCCAGCCAGAACCTGGCAACCCTGAACGAACTGCGTGACGGTGTTGAGGATGTGCTGAGCAGCAGCTACAGCGATAACATGGAGCGCATCAACGAGCTCTGCAATGTTGAAGCCAGTCTGAAAGAGGTTGGCGAGCGTTTTAAAGCGGTCACCGAGAATCTGACTCCGGCCGCTGCCCCGGTTGCTGCCCCCGTAGCCAAACCGGCGGCCAAGAAGGCTGCGCCGAAGAAAGCTGCAGCACCGGCCAAAAAAGCCGCTCCTGCTGCCAAGAAGTCCGCAGCCAAGCCGGCGGTAAAAGCTGAAACTACTGCTCCGAAAAAAGCCGCTCCGAAGGCTGCTGCCAAGCCGGCCGCTAAAAAGGCGGCTCCCAAGCCGACCGTCGCCGACGCTATCGCCACCGTGAACGAAAAAGCGGCCCAGAACGCTACCGCCAAGAAGCCGGTCAAGCGTGCCGCGGCCAAGCCTGCTTCCAAGAAAGCCGCTCCGGCTGCTAAAAAGCCCGCCGCTAAAAAGGCTCCGGCCAAGGCCGAAGCTGCCAAAGCCGAGTCCAAGGCTGAGCCGAAGTCCGCAGCCAAGCCGGCCGCCAAGGCCAAGCCGGCAGCCGCCAGCGGTGTTCGTGCCGCACCGGCCCGTGCCAAGTAATCGCTGACAAGCCGACGCTGTCCACTTAGGACAGCTGCAATCAAAAAGGGCGAACTGAAGAGTTCGCCCTTTTTCGTTTTCAATCGGATCGGTGCTGCCGCAAAGCAGCTAGCACGGACCGCAGTAGACTGTTTCGTCGGACCACCGCCCGATGGTTAACGCGCCCCGTTGTCGGGCTGCGTGGCTCGAGGAAACTTACCATCCAGCCCCATCGCAAACTTCATCGCCTGGTTACGCGCCGGAGTCAGTCGCTGTGCCATGCCCAAACCGATGTTGCGCAGAAGCTTCAGCGGCGCCTTGTCATTGCTGAACACGCGACAGATCAGATCCATCCCGCCCATCATCATCAGGTTATGCTGCTTGCGGGCTTGCTGATACTGCTTCAACACTGGCAGCGAGGCCCAATCTTGCCCAGCCTGCAGGGCATCACCGACCTGCTGTGCCAGTTCGGCGGCGTCCAACAGGCCGATGTTGACCCCCTGCCCGGCCAACGGGTGGATCATATGGGCCGCATCGCCCACCAAGGCCAAGCCCGGTTTTACATAATCCAATGCGTACTGGCTTCGCAGCGGGAAGCTGGCCCGCCCCAGCAACTGTTCGATATCGCCCAATTCGGATGGAAAGGCAGCTTCCAGCTCTTCCAAAAACTGTCCTTCGTTGAGCGCTTGCAGCCGCGTTACCTCTTCAGGACGGTTGTACCAGACCACCGACCCGTACGGACCACTGAGCGGTAGAAACGCCTGTGGGCCGCTGGATACAAAGCGTTGCCAGGTAATATCCTGCTGCGGGTAACGAGTCTTGACGTAGGCCACCAGTGCCTGTTGCGGATAGGACCAGTTATGCACCCCGATCCCGGCCTGCTGCCGGACCCAGGAGAAGCCGCCGTCAGCCGCCACCAGCAACCGACAACTGATGCGGCTACCATCGTCACAATACAGTTCTGTTGGCCCTTGGCCGTCCTGGTATTGCAGCTGCTGAACACGGATCGGACAGCGTAGTTCGACGTTATCGCTGCGCTCGAGCCGATCCCAAAGCGCCAACTGCAGAATACGATTCTCGACAATATGACCCAACACCGGCTGATCGATATCGGCACAGTCGAAACGGGTATCACCTTGACCGGAGGTTTCCCACACCCGCATGCGTTTGTACGGGCATAGTCGACGCTGTTCGACCCCCTGCCAGGCTCCGATATGACGGATAAAGTTCTCAGACGCCGGACTGATGGCCGAAACCCGCAAGTCGTGCGGCTGGTTGCTGTCGAAGGGTTCCGGGCGGTTGGCCTCGAGCAACAGTAGCTTCAAGCCGGTGGGGGCCAGCGCGGCAGCCAGCGCGGCACCGACCATTCCGGCGCCGACAATGACGATATCGTATTCGGAGGTTGTTGCGGGTCCATTCATGCAGCCAGCTCCCAAAGACCTAAAGGGCAGAATTATAAAGGGGGACGATTATAGCGCCCCGTCATGGGCGCGGCTAACCGAACTGGTCCGGCGCTAATTTGCAGCTCGCTGAATCCGCTTCAAAAAGACCTGCATCTCTTTCACTGCCTGGACATCACCCTTGGCTTCAGCCACCGCTATGCCTTGCTGATAACTCGCCTGCGCCAGTTCAGGCAGTTCGGCTTTGAGGTAGGCCTTGCCCAGCTGCTTCCAGCCGGCGGAGTAATCCGGCTTTTGCTCTACGCAACATTTCAGGTGTTCGATCGCCTGCGGTAACTGGTTCTGTTTCAGATAAGCACTGCCCAGTCCGAATCTCAATTCGGCGCTGTCGCATCCCTTTGCCAGTAGTTGTTCCAGTCCTTCAATCATCACGGCACCTCCGTTAGCAGCTGTCTGAGTCTAGTCGCTGTTAGCTTTGACCTCGGTCCGAACCGGTTATTAACCACGGTCAGTTGAATAGTTCTCAAGTTTCGATGACGCCAGTTGGACTATATAAACAGCGGTGTAGACCGGTACATTCGTAACCGGCCAAAACTGGAGGCTAAGATCATGGCGATGCCGATACCGATGAGTGAATTCCTCAGCAATCAGCACGTTGATTATCATATCCTCAAGCACAAGCCGACCGCGGTGGCCGCCGAAGCGGCGCAGGCTGCGTCGATACCGCTGGCCGAACTGGCCCGCTCGAGCATCGTCGAAGCGACTAATTTCCCGGGCCAGCTGTTGATGGTGCTGCTACCGGCGTCCCATCTGCTCGACTTCGATAAGTTGAAGCGTCTCACCGATGAGAGTTTCCGTGAAGTTGCTCCTGCGCAACTCAAAGAGATCTTTCAGGATGTCGCCCCTTGCGGCGTCCCTGGCCTCGGCCAACCCTTCAACCTGGACATGGTGGTTGATCAACGTCTGTTTCAGGTCCCCCGCGTCTACCTGGAGGATGGCGACAACACCGAGCTGGTCAAGCTCAACCAGCAACAGTTCGCTCAATTATTAGGCGGCCTGCTAAGCGGTGATATTTCTCGTCTTCCCCCCTGTCCGACACGCACACCCATACGCTGGTCGACGCAACTGACGTAGATCAATGCCGAACTAAAAACGTAGCGTCCATAATCGCCTTCAGCGACATCTTTTTATTTTTGTGGGACAGCTACACATGACATCCATCAGCGAATTTATGACCTCCGATCATCGTCGTTGCGACGAGTTTTTCAACCAGGCAGAAGAAGCAGTCAGCCAGGGCAAGTGGGACGAAGCGCAACAGGGCTGGAGTGAATTCCAGCAGGCGATTGAGCATCATTTTTCGATGGAGGAGCAGGTCCTGTTCCCCGCTTTTGAACAAGCGACCGGCAGCACCGCCGGCCCCACGTCCGTCATGCGGATGGAACACGACCAGATGCGTCAACTGTTCGCCCAGGTTGGTCAGGCCCTGGGGGCCAAAGACGCCGACACCCTGCTCGGCGCCAGTGAAACCCTGATGATCCTGATGCAGCAGCACAACATGAAGGAGGAGCAGATCCTCTATCCGATGTCGATGCGAGCTCTGCCCGATCCTGACAACACCCTCAATGAGATGCAGCAATGCTAGATCCCGACCGGCTCGACGCTATCGAGCTGGACGTTAGTGAACTGGAACCACCAGAACCCCTGCTGGAAGTTTTCAAAGCGCTGTGCCAACTTCCAGCCGGACATCGGCTACAGGTAACCCACCGGCGCATCCCCTACCCGCTGTTCGAAATGCTGGCACTGAGCGGATACCACCACCGCTACGAGCAGCAGCTTCAGCAAGTGCTGATCCAAATCTGGCCAGGAGACAGCGCCGACCCGGATGCGCTGGCCCGCTTGGTCAGCGCTGCCGGCCCTTGCGAGTGAGTCTAAGGATAGAATGAGAACCGACGGGCTGAATTTCGATAACATCCCGCCCCTGAGCATCCCCTACGGCTTCTTTGCCACCGCGCCGCTATTCGGCGTACTGGCCGGTCTGGTATTGCTGTTCCAGCCCCAGGCCCTGACAGCTCGATGGGATCCGGCGGCACTCGCACTGGTGCACCTACTGACCCTCGGTTTCGCCGCCCAGATCATGCTTGGCGCGCTGTGCCAGGTGATGCCGGTGGTCAGTTCGCAACCGATCCCGTTGAGCCGAACACAGGCGCTGCTGGTACGCGGCTGCATCAGCCTCGGTACCGTCTTGCTATCGTTAACCTTCCTGTTTCCCGGTCCGATTCTATTTAGTCTGACATTGGCCGCATTCGTGATCGGCTTCGGATTGTTTATTTCACGTTTGATCCAGGCTTTGATCAAGATCCGACCCGCCGGTCACACCCTGGTTTCGATTCGGCTGGCGGCGTTCTGTTTACTGATAACGCTGATTGCCGGTGTGATTCTGCTCTGGTGGCGCAGCAGCCCGCAAACCGCCCCCCTGGCCCCCATCCTGAACACCGACCAGCATGCGCTCTGGGGCATCCAGGGTTGGGGCCTGTTGCTGGTGGTGGGAGTCAGTTTTCAGGTCATACCGATGTTCCATGTGGCGCCGGACTTCCCCGCCAGGGTACAGCGATGGCTACCCGGCGCGCTGATGCTCAGCCTGTTGTTGGGCACTGTGCTCGATGGAAGCGCGGCTATCGCGTTAATGGCACTGAGCAAACTGCTGGTGTTGGGTTACTGCGCGCTGGCCTCCCGGCACTTGCGGCAACGCCGCCGCAAGTTACTCGACTACACGGTGCGATTCTGGCAACTGGCACTAGGCTGCATCGCGCTGTCGATGGTGGTCAATCTGGCGACCCTGGGCTGGCCGGAGCTACCGAACCGGTTACCACTGGCCGAGCTGAGTGCGATTCTATTCGGCTTCGGCGGTTTGCTGGCGGTCATTTTCGGGATGCTGCAGAAGATAGTGCCTTTCCTGCTCTATCTGCACCTGCAACGCCAATGCCTGACCCAGCCTGAGAAGCTGTTGACCCTACCCAACATGAAGCAGCTGATCTCCACCGCCCGTTCCAAGCGTCAGTGGTGGCTTCACTGCACCGCGCTTTGCGGCTTACTGATCGCACTGTGGCTGCCGCTATTAACCCCGCTTGCAGCACTGCTGCTGATCGCCGATTTCGTCTGGCTGGGCTGGACACTGCACCAGGCGTTTGCCCTCTATCGACAGCATCTGAACTAACCGTTCTGTGCCGTCATATCGATAAGTTGCCTTAAAAAGCTGATTTTTCAATATTTTGATGCCAAGGTTGTAACGACTTCGGCAGTCGCTCGTCTGCTGTATTCATTCATTCGATCGCCAGTTGAGAAGAGAAAGTATGAATTTGAAGAAAGCGCTGCTGCTAAGCGCCGTAGTTGTTTTAATCGCACTGTTCTTTGTGTTCGATCTGCACCAGCTTTTAAGTCTGGAGTATTTCAAACAGCACCAAAGCGATTTTATGCGCTCGTTCGAGCAGAACCCGTTGTTGACCGGCGGTGGTTTCTTCCTGATCTATGTGCTGGTGACCGCGCTGTCGCTACCGGGAGCGGCCGTCATGACTCTGGCGGCCGGTGCCCTATTCGGTTTTGGTTGGGGGCTGGTACTGGTGTCCTTTGCCAGCAGTATCGGCGCGACCCTGGCATTCCTCTGCTCACGTTTTCTGTTCCGCAGCGTGCTGGAACAACGCTTCGGTAAGCAGTTGGAATCGATCAACGCCGGGATTGAGCGCGATGGTGCCTTCTACCTGTTCACCCTTCGTCTGGTACCGTTGTTCCCATTCTTCGTCATCAATCTGGTGATGGGACTGACCCACCTGCGCACCCTGACCTTCTACTGGGTCAGCCAGCTTGGGATGCTGCTGGGGACCATGGTCTACGTTAACGCCGGTACTCAACTGGGCCAGATCGACAGCCTGTCCGGGATCCTGTCCCCGGCGCTGATCATCTCCTTCTGCCTGCTCGGCATCTTCCCACTGATCGCCAAACAGATCATCGCCGTTATCCAGCGCCGTAAGGTCTATCAAGGGATCGAAAAGCCGACCAAGTTTGACACCAATATGGTGGTGATCGGCGCAGGTTCTGCCGGTCTGGTCAGCGCCTATATCGCTGCGGCAGCCAAAGCTAAGGTCAGTCTGATCGAAAAGCACAAGATGGGCGGTGACTGCCTCAATACCGGCTGTGTACCCTCGAAGGCATTGATTCGCAGCGCCCGCTTTATCCAGGAGACTAGGGAAGTGGAGTCGCTGGGGCTGAAAAGTGCCAGTGTCGAATACGAATTCTCCGATGTGATGGAGCGGGTTCAACGGGTAATCAAAACGGTCGAACCCCACGACTCGGTCGAGCGCTACACCGGCCTGGGAGTCGACTGTATTCAAGGCGCAGCTAAAATCCTGTCGCCTTACCGAGTCGAGGTAAACGGCGAACAGATCACCACCCGCAATATCGTCATCGCCACCGGTGCCCGCCCGGCGATACCGCCAATCAAGAATATCGAAGCGATGGAACCGCTGACCTCCGACACCGTATGGAACCTGCGCGAGCAACCCAAGCGCCTGCTGATCCTCGGCGGTGGTCCGATCGGCTGTGAACTGACCCAGGCCTTCGCCCGTCTTGGTTCGCAGGTGATCCAGGTCCTTCGTGGTCCTCGGGTCCTTCCCAAGGAAGATCCTGAGATTGCCGCCCGGGTCCAACACCGTCTGGTCGCCGAAGGCGTGGATCTTCGCCTGAACCACAAGATGATCGAGTTCGTCGAACGTGACGGCCAAAAAATGCTGTTGTGTGAACACGAGGGAGAATCGGTTGAGGTCGCCTTCGATCAGCTGCTGGTCGCCACCGGCCGCAAAGCCAACGTTGAAGGTTTCGGTGCCGAAACACTGGATCTGGCGCTGACTGCGGACGGCAGAATCGAAGTTAACGAATTCCTGCAAACCCGCTTCCCCAATGTATTTGCCTGCGGTGATGTCTGCAGCCCCTACCAGTTCACCCACAGCGCCGCCCACCAAGCCTGGTACGCGGTCGTCAACGCACTGCTGGGCGGAATCAAACGCTTCAAGGTCGACTACTCGATCATCCCCGCTGCCACCTTCACCGAGCCGGAGATCGCCCGGGTGGGTTACAACGAGCTGGAGGCCAAGGCCGCCGGCATCGACTATGAAGTGACCGAATTTGATCTAGAAGAGCTGGATCGCGCCATTGCCGATGAAACGGCTTCAGGTATGGTCAAGGTGCTGACGGTGCCGGGCAAGGACAAGATCCTCGGCGTCACCATCGCCGGCCCGCACTCGGGCGAGTTGCTGAGCGAATTCACCCTGGCAATGCGTCATGGGCTGGGTTTGAACAAGATTCTCGGCACCATCCATATCTACCCGACCCTAAGCGAGGCCAACAAGTATGCCGCCGGGCAGTGGAAGCGAAACCATGTACCGGAAAAACTGATGGGCTATCTGGCACGTTTCCACCGCTGGCGTCGAGGCCACTAGGCCGGCTGCCATCTCCAGACTGACCGTAACCGACCAACTACAACCCCATCGCCAGCTATCCAGGCTGGCGATGGGTCCTAACCCAGCAAACCCTTCCGTACCCACTGTTGCTTCAACTGCATTCGTCGCTGGTACCGTTGCAGCAGCTGCGTCCCATGCTGGTCCCTGGCAGGCTTATTCAACCACCGCCGGCTCCGTGTTCGCTTTATCGACCCGCTGAGCGATCGGCAGCATAATCCGGAAGCAGGTTCCTACGCCCATACGACTGCGAACAACAATGCTGCCGTTGTGCTTCTTGATGATGCCGTAGGAGATCGACAACCCAAGCCCCGTCCCCTTTCCGACCGGTTTGGTGGTAAAGAAGGGTTCGAACACCCGGTCCAGATCTGCCGGTTCGATGCCGCTGCCATCGTCTTCTACTTCCAACCATACCTTATCGCCCTGCCTACCGGTGCGCAGGGTAATGTTGCCCATATCCTTAATTGCCTGGGCGGCATTGACCAACAAGTTCACCAGTACCTGATTCAGCTCCGCAGAGATACATTCGATCTGCGGTAAAGCCGCGAAGTGTTTGTGTACGGTACAGTGATATTTGAGTTCGTTGTTGACCAGATTGAGCGTGCGCTCGATCTCCTGCTGCAGGTCGGCAACCCCCCACTCCTCTTCACTTTCTCGGGCAAAGCCTTTCAGATCGGCGACGATCCGCTTAATCCGTCGAATGCCATCCTGGGTTTCGGCGATCACACAGCCGATATCCTCACGGAGAAATTCCAGATCCTGCTGTTCTGCAACCTCGCCGGCCTGGGTCCTGAGGTCGTCCAGTCCCTGGGCATCGGCGAGCAGGCGCTCGTGGCAGTCCAAAGCCGCCAACAGCTGCTCAACATAACGCTCGAACGTGTTCAGATTGCTGGCAACAAAGCCCACCGGATTATTGATCTCATGGGCAACACCGGCCGCCAGTTGGCCGATACCGGCCATCTTTTCCGATTGCACCAGTTGTGCCTGGGCCTGTTTTAATTGATCGATCAATTCGGACTGGCTTTGATTTGCTTTGCGCAATTGGGCGTGGTTCTTATTTCGCTTGGAGATCCCCCGACCCAGTGCAATCGAAGCCGCCGCCGCCAAAATCAAAAACACCGTGCCGATCATGATCCGGAAGGGTAGATTTTTGTTTGATGCCTGCATCAGACTGCGGGTCGGCAACCAAGAGGCCAATATCCAGCGTGGGGTCGAGTAGCGATCGACAGCTGTATTGTATGGAAAGGGGGCTACCTCGATCCCCGACACCATCCCGTCGCGTAGCAGTACCTGAAAGCTGGGGTTACTCTGCACTGACGGCCAGATTGACGGGAAACGTTGTGCAAAGTTGAAACCCTGGCGCTCCGGCAGCATAAATCCCCACTCATGGTCGGGGTCCAGCCCTTTGAGCCAATAACCGTCCCTGTTTATCAGCATCAAGACACCATCGTTTTGCCCATGGCTGTCGATAATGCTGAGGATCTCCTGGGCCCGGTAGTTGAATAGCAAGATACCGCGCTTGTTGCCGACAGCGTCAATTATCGGGGTACCGATTCGGATCATCGGCTTGAAAGGTCGCTCCACCTCGCCCCCCTCGACGTTCAGGTCAAGCTGGGAGACATAAACCTCTTTGGCGCCAAGACGTAAAGTATCCTCGAAATAGTAGCGTCCCGCCTTATTCTGGAGTTGATCTGCCATAACCCGTTGCGCATTGGCGCCGTAGCCATTGATCCGCACCAGCTCGTGGCCCTGCTGATCGATAAAACGAATCTGGTCGTAGATATGGTGGTTCCTGGCCAGCCCCAGCATCACCGTAGCCAGGGCATCCAGATTCGCTGCTGAGGGCTTTTCCAGCAACGCCTGTAACCTGGGGTCTTCGGACAATCGCAGCAACTCCGGCACGACCGAGCTATGGATCTCATTCCCCAGCTGTTGGGCAAGCGAGCGCACCAATATGTGCTGCGTCGTTGAGGCGTTATCGACATAGATGTCCTGCTCGTACTGGTGACTGAGATACAACAGGCCACAGATAACCACAGCCGTGGGTAGAAACAGGATCAAAAAATAACGAAGGGCAGAGGTACGACTGCTGAGTTTTTCCATAATCTCAACTTCCTGTCATCTCGTTGGCGAGGTTGCTATTGAGTTGCACAAAAATCTTCAACATCAACCCATTAGGAGGTCATCTTAGAACGTTCCTGATTCAATAACAGCTTTTCAAGGCCAGACTCTGACCTGAAGCATCAAACCGCTGAAAATCGACACCAAAGCGCCACACCAGCGAAGCCCCCTTCGCCTTGATCACAACGTTCCTACGCGCCGGCCCCGGTGCCAGAGTCGGCCGCTGTTGTCTGGGGTTTGAGTCCCTGGGTCACGCTCGCGATCAGCGCACCCAGCGCGATCTTGGCAAAGTCGTAGAGCAGGCTGGCGGAGCCTGTCAGGGCGGCATGTTTTTGCTTGGTGAAATCGATAATCATCTGGTCCAGATCGCGGCTATCCAGCGTACCGGACAGCTCAGCAACGGTCACAGTAGAGGCCCAGTAATCCAACATCAGACCACCAGAAAAGAAAAAGATCACCAGCATGGCCAATAGCTTGAACTGCCATGGTGAATCGGAGATCGACAGGTTTTCGGCGAGTTTGGAAATGACGTTCGGTATGGCAACCATCCTCATCAATGCGCATCGCTCGTTGCCGTTGTTAGCTCCTAACCTGTGCCATCCACCGGATTGCTCAAACCCGATAAGCCCTCCTGGCTGGCAACCTGCGCCTCTATTCCGAAAGTGTAGTGGTTTATCGGCGCTCACCTGGGACTGGCGCTGTTAAGACCAGTTCTCAGCTGAACCGGCGCCAGCTGACAACTGATGCTCCTCCGATCAACAAAACAACAACACCGGCCGGGATCTCTCCGGGCCGGTGTTTTGAGCATATCGTTTAGTATCTCACCACATCACCACGCTGGGTCCTGAAGCTACCGATCGCTGACGCGATGGCGAATTTGTCCTGAACGGCAGTGACTTTGATCTGGCCCACTGCGTTTTCGATCTTACCCAGAGTCACCCCACTTTCCGGGTCGACCAGCTCCTCGGCCACGGCCGAAACCTGCATTACATCCCCCACCTTGATACCGGTATCCAGACCAGCGTTGATAAAGATATGTTGACCGCGGGTGCTGACCACCTGGCCCTGCCAGGGTACCTGACGGGTACCTTCGATCACGTAAAACACCGCATCATTAAGGGCCACCCGGGTCGCTTGGCCCATCGGTGTCTTGTAGAACTGATCGCCACCGATGGTGAACTGTTTAAAGTCCAGTCCCAGCGCCAATCCCCGTGATTTACTGTTGGCTTCGACCCGTTTGGCAAACAGCACTTCACCGGTGGTCGCATCCAGCAGTCGCAGATCAAGCGCTACATGGCTAGTGCCGCCGCTACCACCCAGACGGATACCCAACGGCAGCGACGACGAGCCGAATCCCAGACTCAAGCCACCGCCCTTCTTCTGCGGTTCGAACTCTGTGATATCGGCCTTCACCAGAACCTGGGCGCCGGCGATACGTCCGGCTCGCGGGGCGGTTTCCGGGTTGGAAACACCGGCCAAGCCCAACTCCTGCTCGCGCAGGATATGCGACAGCGCCGTACGTTCGATGACGACAAAACAGTCGGTCTGCTCTAATGCCGTCGTCAGCTGCGAAGATAGTGCTTCTCCAACGTCGTAGCCTTCAAACGAGCCCAGCTTTCCGGTGGCGCCGACAGGCATGACGGCAACGCGCATTTTCGGACCAGTACAGCTGACTTCGGCCCGCTGCTCCGGCGTAACGCTGGACTTGACGGCGGCCTGTTTACAGCCGACCAGGCTCATGGCGATCATAGGGATGGCGATCAGGCGATTGAGTTTCATGACGTTATCTCCGCGCTTGTTGTTTTGTAGCCTGTGGGTAACGTCTGCTGATCATGGGGTTCATAAAAAAACCGCCAAACGGCTACTGAGAAGAGCCGTTGACGGTTTGCTGGTTTGTGTCAGGGACTTTTTGCTTGGCGGTTCAGCGCGTCGATTTAGCCGCCTTGCTCAGCAGCATCTCCAGATATCGGATCTGCACTTCGGTCAGCTCCGCCTCGCCATCGTAGGGGATAACCAGAAAACGCGGCTTATCGACCAATCGATGACCACTCATCTGCTGCTTCAGCAGTAGCTGTTGCACCATCGGATCGAAGCGATCTTCACCGGTGATCACCAGGCTGACACCCGTTCCGCAGTTGTGATGGTTGATCGGGTACTGTTCGGTTGCCATCAACCAGCTGCTGAACAGCCCGACACCCAGTAAGATCGGGATCAATAAGATTTTCATTGGCCACCTCCACCGACATTCAGATCGGCCCCGAGGGCCTGCTGGTTATTGGTTGAAATTCCACCGTTATTGTCACCGCAGACCAACACCACGTTGCCGTTATTGCCTTTCAGATCTACATCCAAACAGCGGAATCTTTCCTCCATCCGTGCCAGGTTCTGATTGACCTCCTGGCGCATCTGCCGAACATCCGGCGCGCTACCCGGCTGGATCGGTTGAGCTCCGGTGTTGGATCGTGCCGATTGCAGGTAGTTGGCCCAATCCTGTTCCAAACGCATCCGCATACTTTGCAGCGACTGCAAACGTTCAATAACCGGATCGACCGGTGGAGGTTGATCCGCGGCAGGAGGCACGGTCTCGGCCATTGCCGCGCCTGACAGCAACGCCAACAGGCTAAATACATGGATATTCATGATCGCACCTCCTAGTTACTGACCTGATCGCGGCTTGAGGTCTGACTATCAGCACGCTGCTGCTGGCTGTTGTTCTGTGAGTTGACCGTATCGCCTCCCTGGCTGCCGTATTGATTGCTACCGATCTGGCTGTTGTGCAGGTTGCCCTTGTTCACATCGCCGATATGGATATTGCCGCCGTTGGCGTTGATGTTGGAAAGCTGGATCACCGCGTTGTTGTCACCCCCCAACATCAGGGTGTTGCTCTGCGGAGCATACTGCCAGTTGAGCCCGCCAGCAGCTCCGCCGCCTTGGTGGGCGGTACCGGATTCAGAAACCAGGCTGCCAACGCTGACGCCGCCCTGCTGCTGGTCTAACTGATGACCCTGCGCCTGACCGCTGTTGGCCGCGCCCTGACCGACACCACTGCCGTAGCCGCGCTGTTCGCTCAGCACCTGATCGCTACTGCGGTACTGCTGGTCCATCAGATATTGCCGTGTCAGCGCCAGTCGTCGCTGCTGCTCCGTAGTGACGCTGTTATCGACGTTGATCGACGTAGTATCACGGTTGGCCCCTGTATCGGCCTGGGCGATCGGCAATGCCAGTAACGCCGTCAGGCCTAGACTCAGAGGAAAAATGTAATCCTTCATGATGCAACTCCTCGTAAGGGTTAAAGAAACCCGGCGGCATCACCCCTGCGAATGCAGTGATCACACAGCCGTTGCTCTAAAGGTGGGTAACAAGACGCTCCAAACAGGTTCAAAGAGATCGCCTGAACGCCATCAAAAAGCCCCCGGGGTGCGGGGGCTTCAATCATCCGGCTCATACCAGATTGCGACGGTGAACTGACAAATCCAGGAATATGTTGAGCCCGGTTTATTTGGCTGCGCTGTTGCTCACCTTGTCGTCAGAGCTCACGAAGGAGGTCGCAGTCTGATCCTGATCATTACCCTGCAGGTTGGTTACGCTGCCGCCCTGCATGCCGGTCTGCACCGCCCCGATCTGACTACCCAGTATATTGCCGGTATTGACGTTGCCGAATTGGCGACTGACGGTCGGCGAAGCGATGCTATGACCATGGTGCTTCGCGCTGCTGCTGGTGCTCACCAGCGAACCAACACTGGTGCCGCCCTGCTGCTGCGCCATGCTGTGACCGCTGGCACTACCTTTGTTGGCGGCATTCTGGCCAACATTACTGAAGTAATTGCGCTTCTGGTTCAGGTTCTGACCCGCATTGAGCTGATCCGCGCGGTAGTTGAAATTCTTGTTCAGCTGATAGCTGTGGTTCAGACGATTACGCACGCTGTTATTCAGGTCGTACTTCAGTTTGCTGCGGGTATCGACACGTGAGCTGTTGTCGATGGTGGTGTCGATCTGGTTGGTCCTGTTGAAGCTGTTGTCGTAACCGATCTTCACTTTCGGGTAGCCGTAGCCATAAGGTCCGGCCTGGACAGCACCGGCACTCAGAACGGCAAAGGTAGCGATGGCGGCAAGGGCTTTCTTATTGATGTTTTTCATGGTCATTTCCTCGTATGGGTTGTCACGCTAGATCGTGGGTTGAATCGCGCTAAGCTTCGAAAGGCGGTTGCTTGGTGGGCTTGGTGGATTCCTACGGTAGGTCACACCCAGGCACGAATCAGGTTCAAAGAAATTTGGATTTTTTTGGAACAATTAAATCAGCGGGTGCGCGAGTTTGAATTCCCCCCACGACGGCAGGTTTACACCCGATGGGCCTGGCCCCCCCTCTGAATAAAGGCTCCACCTGCTAGCGCCTATAAACCAGAAAGCCCCCGATAACGGGGGCCTTGGTCTGGCTGATTAGGCGAGTTTATTTGGATGCGGTATTGCTGACGGAATCGCTGCTGCCGACACCTGAACGGCCATTCTGGGTCTGGCTGTTGTTCTGCAGGTTGGCAACATCACCCAGTTGCATGCCGGACTGGATACCACCGATCTGACTATGGGTCATGTTACCGGTTGCCTGGTCGCCGCTGTTGGTATGGATCGACGGAGACAGGAAGCTGTGACCCTTATGCTGGGTACGTTTGGTCTGGTCGACCAGACTACCGACGCTGGTACCACCTTGCTTCTGCTTCATGCTGTGACCGGTCGCGCTACCAATGTTGCTGGCCCCCTGATTCACGCCGCTGTAGTAGTTGCGGTACTGATTCAGGTTCTGGTTGGCATTGATCTTGTCCTTACGGATCTCTTTGTTGAGGTTGATACGGTAATCGGTATCGACCTTGGTTCGAGAGCTATTATCAACGCGATAATCGAGCATGAAATTGCGGTTGAAACGCTTACTGTTGTCAACGTTGATCTTGGCCTTGTTATGGGTGTTAAAGCTGTTGGTGTAATCAACTTGACCAACCTTATAGCCGTAACCATAGGGACCGGCTTGCGTAACGCCTGCGGTCAGTGCGAACAGAGTAGCAACGGTTGCGATAGCAGTTTTGTTAATGGCTTTCATCATTCAATCCTCATGTCTTTGTGACATTTTTTGTTGTTCCAGCCGGTAGGTCACAGTCGGGTGAGGAGCGGTTCAAAGAAATTTAAAAAAGTTTGCAAACTCAAAGACCAGTAAAAACAGGCAACAATAACAAGTTGTTAAGCAAACCCAGAGATTCAATCCGAGCAGATAACCCTATCCGCCGGTTAGCGCCTACGATTTAGAGAGTAGATTTATTGCGTGACAGATGAATAAGCGTTCGCAACCCATGGTCATCATCTTCAAATAAGAGGACCACAGCAGAATCTACCGATCCAGAAAACCAAACTCCACTGACCTCTGATTGCCAGAGGACCATGGTTATTCGGTTTCAACCGATGATGTAATGTATCAGCACGATGGAGATAACCAACAAGGTATAAGCGCAGGCTACGCCAATGATAGTTCGGTTCGTTAGTGCGTAAGGTTTATCAGTCGTCATCCCTGCATACTAGCCATCGGCTATGACGACTGGGTGACACTACCAAGAACAAAGCCAGACTTGGATTCACACCCGTAATCGAGTCGAGGCATGTCCTGAGAGCAAGCTAGAAGAAAGATATTGCCCGAGCGATAAACAGCCGATCATCACAAACGGCTGAACTTTAATAGTTCTCCACTTCCCCGCTCCATCTTGAACGGTAAGGCACGGGTGACATAGCGACCATCCACTACCCTGGTCACATGGACCACGGCAACCGAATCGCCGTTGAATAGGTTGGCCGTATCCACCTGCTTGAACTGACTACCCAAGCCGCGTACACCTGAGCTCGGTGACGAGAACCCCATCTGTTGCCAGATTGGCGCCGGCAGATCGTCAAGCAGTCCCCGTTGATATTGCTCGGCATCGTTCAGGTTGATGCTACCCTTGGCCAGATCGTACTCGCCGCTCTTGAAGAAGCCGCCGGAGCTGCTTTTTTCCGATACCAGCTTGTCGTTTTTGTAACGTCGTTCGGTTTTGGTCCAACTGACCGACAGCGACCACTCAACCCACATGCGGTAGTTGAGGTAGCGATCCGGGAAGGTCCGTTGGCAGTCCTTGCTCTCGAGGTAGACGGCATGGAAGGTCGACTTGTCCGGCGAGGAACCGATATCGGTGCTCAGCAACAGGCTGTCGTCCTTCAGTCGGCCCGAGATACTCATCTCGATATCACTGAGTTCATCATGGAAGGCTTGGCGAGCCGACTTGGGAATCGGATCGCTGACCGTCGATGGACGGTCGGAACCACCCACATCGTCACCGCCGGAGCCGCCAAACAACATCTTGCTCAGCGCGCCCATCGCCGTGGTCTTCAGTTTACTGCTGAGCCAGTTCTCCTTGGGCCCCAGATCCAACGAAGCCGCGCTCAACTGGCTGGCGCACGGCCCTGTAACCGGTTGCTGCTGCGCCAACACGGGTTGTGGGTCAGCCTCAGTAATCGCTTCGGGGGTGGCTTTATCAGCGCTAGGTCTGTCGGTCAGCGGGACTGGGATAACCGGTTCAGGGGCTGAGAGCTGGGCCAGCGGTCCCGGCCTGAGTTCGACCGGTATAACCAGCGTCGGCCAGGCTTGGCCGGGGCCGTAGTGGAAGTCTTGTTTGGCGTTATCGTAACCTGTCTGATCCGCAGCTCCAGCCGTGGCAGTCCGCCCTTGCGACCCGGCTTGTCTCGGTTTGGCTATCGACGGTTGGTCAGGGTTAGCTACCCCTGTCACAGCTGGCGTTTGTCTCTGACTGGTAGCCGAACTTGTCTCGTTCTGGTTGGGCTGCGGCGACGTGGATTCGGTTTTGACCTGCGCCGGTTTACAGCCAACCAGGGTGGCTCCCAAGGCAGCGGCGATCACGCCGACAATGATGCGCTCAGCATTCATAACCCACCCCCACAGAGGCTGCCCAAGTCGGCAACCTCCTTGCTGGCCAACTCGGCGGCACTGTCACAGGCATCCACCAGTCCGGCACCGAACTCGCTATCGACGCCCTCGGCGCCCAGGTCACGACTGTGCAGTTCCAGCATCTGCGCCAGCTCCGCCCCCTGCACCTGCGGATTAACCTGCAGCAGCAAGGCGGCGATTCCACTGACATGGGCCGTTGCCATCGAGGTGCCCGAGAGCATCGGCTGGCCGTTACCGGGGGCGGCCGTGATCACGTCGACACCCGGGGCGGCAATACGGATATAGTCTCCCCGATTGGCTTGGCTATAGAGCCTGCGCTCGGCATCGACCGCGGTGACTGCCAGGCTTTCCGGCCAAGCTGCCGGGTACACCGGTCGCGCATTGGGTCCACCGTTGCCGGCCGCGGCCAGCACCAAAATCCCACGCGCTGTCGCTGTTTTAATCAACCGTTCCAGCAGCACCGAGGGCGGGCCACCCAGGCTCATGTTGATCAGTGGAACATTACGGCTGATCGCTTCATCCAACGCCTTGACCAGGCTGCTGCTCCAACACTGTGCCTCAGTGGCTCCCGGCTGACGCGGATGACAGGCCTTGAAGCTGAGGATTTCTACGCCGGGTGCCACTCCGGATGCTCCGACGCCATTGCCTCGCGCTGCCGCGATGATCGCCGCCACGCCGGTACCGTGGGCATCCGCCGAGTACCCCCGTCCGCTGAAATCGATCTGGACCGTTACGGCCTGCTGCAGTTCCGGATGGGTCTGGTCAACACCGGTATCGATCAGCGCCAGCTGCACCTGCGCACCGGTATAGCGCGGGGCCAACTGGGCAGCCAGGGTCATACCCGGACCATAATTGAACGGTTCCAACGGATCGGGCTTAACCACTGCTTTCAAAGCGGCCTCATCAACCATGCCGCTTTCAGCGGATGATTCCGTTGCCGGGTTGTCCAGCGTGAAGTAAGCCAGATCCTTCTGCACCTCCATCACGTCCGGTTCTGCATTCAACTGCTCGGCCAACTGGTCCAGCGTGGCCGAGCTATCGGCGGGTCGCAGCAGCCGAACCAGCCGTTGCCCGGTGCTTTTCAGTTCGGTCACCTCCAGCACCTGAAGGCCCTGCCCGGCGGCAAGTTCATTGAGCGACCCAAGCTGTTCATCGGCTCCCGGAAGCAATATCACCAGCTGGTTGGGCCGCCAGTAAGGCTTCAGGTATTCGGCCGGGGTCTCATCCGTTTGGCATGGAAGCGTCAACTGCAGCGTCCAACAGGCCGGATCCGCACCTTGGGGGAGTTCTCCATCCCAGGGCAATGCCTGTTGATTGGCCGGACAGCTGTCAGCGTTGCCTGCCAGGATGGAACTCAGATCCGGCGCCTTGGGCGTCAACCAGCCCTGCCCACCTTCGGGCAACTGGCCGGTGAGATTAATGTTCTGGACTCGCTGACAACTATCGTTGCCGCACTGAGGCGCCAGTGGGTTATCTGAATCGCATTGGGCCTGCAACCGTTGCCACTGCTGATCGTCGGCACGAAAACTCAGATGCTGGCGTCCGTCAGCGCCGCGCTGCAATTGCAGCCCCTCTATCCCCCGTTGCTTGGCCCAGACCTCGGCTCCCCAATCCGCCGGCAGCGACAGGCTGCGCATCGGCTGCTGATGGGATTGGACCGACTGCGGTTGATCCCAGCCCCAGGCGGCTCCTGCCAGGAACAACGCACTCCAACCCAGCCATCCCAGCCAGCGCCTTGCGGGGAGCACAGGCGCCAGCGCTGCGGATCCTGATGTTGGTTTGATCTGGTTCTGCTTCATTGCGCTTCTCCCGGCAGCTGCAGCTGCAACCGACTCTCACGGCGACTGCCGTCCTGGTGTTCGGTGACCAAACGCAAGGTCATCAATTCACCCTCGGGTAGCGTGGTGGGATCGAGGCTGATTAAGGGCTGATCACGCAACGGCTGGGCAATCGGCAACAGCGGTTTCCACTGCTGCGGCGGCTCACCCAGGGCGTAATCGATCTGCGCCCGCAGGAACCGGTCGGCGTCGGCAGTACCGACCAGCAGCAACTGATTTGCCGCATCCAGTTCTGCCCTAAGCAGATGGGCTTCGACAAAGTACTCGGGAGAGGCCCTCAGCGCGGCCGCAGCATCCAGCATGCCATAGCCATGATTCTGGTCGGTCCCCGTCGGCCCTAGATCCCGCGCCGAGTGCAACAGGATCCGTTGTAGTTGAGCCGAGCTCAGTTGCGGATCCCGACCCAGCAATAGCGCCGCGACGGCTGTTACATGGGGAGCAGCAAAGGAGGTACCGGTCGCCCGATAGTACTGTTGCGAAACCACAGCACTGGCTGGCTGGTAGCCCGGCGCGCCGTTGCGACGCAGAAAGTCGCTGCCCTTGGCACGCAGTGACAGCACATTCACGCCCGGCGCCAGCAGATCCAGAGCCGGCCCCCAGTCGCTGAACCGGGCCCGTTGTCCTTCGGGGGTCGCCGCCCCGACCACCAGTACCGACGGTAGTTGATCGTAGCCCCGGCTCGCATCGGCACTGGCCTGGTTTCCGGCCGCGGTGATCACCAGGACATCGCGTTCCAGGGCATAGTTAAGGGCGTCCATTTCTGCCACGGTGGGCTGCTGTCCTCCTAGGCTCAGGTGGATCAGCCTGGCCCCCTTGTCGACCGCATAACGCACGGCCCCGGCGATGTGGCTACCGTTGGCGTGTCCTCCGGCATCGACCACCTTGAGCACCATCAGTCGGGCATTGGGCGCGATACCGGTGATACCGACATTGTTATTGCGACCGGCGGCGATAATTCCGGCGATATGGGTACCGTGCCCATGATCGTCCCAGGGCGTATTGTTACGACCGACAAAGTTCCAGCCGATCAGGTCATCGATCAGGCCGTTGCCGTCGTCGTCACGGCCGTTATCCTGCTCGTCCGGATTGCGCCATAGCTGTTGTAACGGCAGGTCGGGATGGCGGTAATCGACACCGCTGTCGATCAATGCCACCGTGACCGACTGCAGTTGTTGCGGAAAGGCGGCGACCGGGATACCCAGGGGACTGACCAGCCCGATCTGAATCAGATTCCACTGATCGGCGTAACGCTGATTCCAACTTCCCCGAGTACTGAGCAACGGATCATTCAGCGGCAAAGCTCCGTCGCCTGCCCCGCCCCCGGAGCCACTCAGTTGCAAAGGTTGTTGCGCCGAGCTGTGGCCGCTGATCGACAGCAAAAGCGTCAGCAGCAGCGCACTCGATAACCCGTTCACGGTTCATTCCTCTGCAGGTAGATCACCGCCGGATGGGCTTTTAACGCGGCCAGGCGAGCCTCAACCAGATCGTCTTTGGGTAGTTCAATCTGATAGGTGCCGATGGCGCTCGGACCTCCGACGATGACGACCTGCTGTTCGCGCAGCAGTTGCTGCAACTCTACCAGCCGGGTATCGACATTAAACCCGATGGTGGCTGTTGGGCCGGCAGCAATTACCGCAGGGGTGGTGCCGCTCAGCACCTCATAGCCTTCGTTGGTTTCCGAGGGCAGCAGCAACACCACTCCCAGTGCCAGTACCAGACCAAACTGGGACACCATCGCCACCCGTGCAAAGGCTGGGGTGCGATTCCAGTTCAAGGTCTCATCAAGCCAGTTCTGCAACCGTTCTAGCATGGTCGAAGTACTTTGTTGACCTACCGCTTCGTTGGCGGCCTCCTCGGTCTCGATCCGCGTCATCAAGTTGTCGAGCCCGGCTTCGGTATTAAACACCGGCTCATCGTCACCCAGCTCGGCGACGCTCTGTTGCATAAATTCGTACTCGGCCAGCTGTAACTGGGCATCCGGATTGTTCTCCAGCCAGGCCTCCACCTCTTGCCGCTCGGCTTCATCCAGGGTGCCGTTGGCATACCAGGCCAGCAACTCGTCCATTCTTTGTTCAGTCATGTCACTCCTCCCAATTCAGCCTCGGCCAACCCCATATTTTTCAACCAGGGTTTCAACTTTGCCTTGGCATGATACATCCGGGTTTTCACTGTGTTTTCAGGGCATTGCAGAATTTCAGCGATCTCTTTGTAGGAACAGTCGTGGAAGAAAGTCAGCTCCACCACCTCCCGGTGTTCGTCCGATAATCGCGCGATACTCTGTCGCATCAATGCCCGAAGTTGCTCTTGGCTTTTGCCCGTGCTGGCGTCTTCGCCCTCATCCACCGCTTCCGGCGCCTGACTCAGCTCAACGGTATCCAACTTCTTACCCCGAACCGCATTCAGGGTGCGGAACCGTGCGATACCTAAAATCCAGGTTGAGGGTGATGAACGCCCTTCGAAGCTGGCCGCACTTTTCCAGATCTCCATCATCACATCGTTGACCAGTTCCTCGGCCTTGGCTTCATCTTTGATCATTCGGATGACGAACCGAAAGATGCGTGAAGCGTAGCGCTGATAGAGCAATTGCAAGGCCGCCTTGTCTCCCTGGCCGATACGATGAATCCATGCAACCTCTTCGGCGGTACGTTCATTGGCACTGTCCATCAACAGACACCTCCGTCAGCGGACGGCGTTCAGGCAACGGCTTAGCGCTGCGACAAACGGCGAGACGGGTACGTTTGGGCTGATAGATCCGGATAATGCACCGGTACAACTCACCAGCGTTTCAGCTGCCTTAGCCCGATCGCACCATAGCCGGGATGAAGGGCCGACCCGATGGCTTGGGTCGTTGCGATCCGAGGCTAGTTTCAGCTTAGGAAGCCGGACCGGCTTTTGCCAATGCCGAATCCGGCTATCTCTGTCTTGTGTCTGTGGTTGTTGCATGATCTTGATGCCAAATTTCCGATCCTCTGAGAGCTTTCCCCCTCTGGTCTTAGCGCTCAACCGGTCGCCAGGGATAACCCGGCAACCGGTTGAAGCCCGCTGTTTAGATGGCCAGTCCCTCTTGGATGACCAGTGCCATGCCGCCGTAACTCGGGTGTTCCTGGCGCAGTGCTCGCAGAGCACGCAGACAGTGCATGTTGCTCAACTCTTGTTGCAGCGATTCAAAATCTGAACGATCGATGATGAGGGCTTGGTTGGCCTGGCCCTGGCTACGCAGACGATGGGCCAATTCGTAGAGGCTGGTGCTGATCATGATTGACTCCTGGCGCGGTGCGCGTTCTTGCTGTCTTGCCAGGTAGGTCACGAGCCCAGGAGATCGGGTTCAAAAAAATAACGGGAATTTGAACAGCCGATGTCGGGGATCGACCAAGGTGTCGCCGTAGGGTGAAAAGCGGTAC
Source organism: Motiliproteus coralliicola (assembly GCF_003345655.1). Classification (GTDB taxonomy): domain Bacteria; phylum Pseudomonadota; class Gammaproteobacteria; order Pseudomonadales; family Balneatricaceae; genus Motiliproteus; species Motiliproteus coralliicola. Next base: position 623,863 of record NZ_QQOH01000001.1, on the reverse strand, counting down.
GACCGACGGGCATGAACGCCGCCGGAAAGGTTCCCATGGTCTAGAAATCAGCGGCCGCGAAGGCAACGCCAGTATTGCGGCAGCGCCTGTTTAATCCAGTAGATCTGATAGCGTAGAGTCAGACGTCCCCAGCCGGCCTGGCGGTACTTTCTGGCACTGGTCCCCAACACCGCAGGGTGATAGCACAGCGAGATTCTGCGCCGGCGGGCAGCCCATAGCAGCAAGTGATCTTCGCCATAGGGCGCAGTTTCGTCATAGCCGCCCAGGCTGTCGAACAGCTCCCGCCTCAGACAGAAGCCCTGATCGCCGAAGGGGACCCCAAGCCAGGCCGAACGGAGATGGGCGCCGAGGCTATTGATCTCCATCGGCCCCTGGCCATCGTTATCAAACTGGAGGCGGAAAAAGTGTAACCCGTCGGGGGCGGCGCGAAGGCCTTCGAACAGCTGCTGAATCAGCCAGGGACTCAGCCGTGAATCGGCGTGGAGGAACCAGAGAAACTCCCCCCGAGCCGCCTTAGCGCCGAGATTCATTTGATGCGCCCGGCCCTGCTCGGCCTCCAGCCGTCGCAACTGGTGACGCTGCAGCAGCGAGTCTGGCGGGTGACAGTTTTGAACCAGCTCTCTGGACCCGGGGCAGTCGACCAGCAGAATCTCGCAATCGGGCGGCAGTAGCAGCAATTCGGCCAGCAGCGGCGCCAATGAGGTCTCCGCCGGGCCAACAGGAACGACGATACTCAGCGCTGGTAGGGCTGTAGAAGGTTCGGTTGCGCTCAACGCTTGAGCAGCTCCAGCAGTTCGCGTTTGTTGTTGCTGAGGTGCTCCTCGGGTGTCAGCACCGCGCAATCGAGCGAATGGCGGCAACCGCAATCTTCATTGCTCAGATCACCCTGAGCGATCAACTGATGCACCAGCGCCTTGGCCCGCTCCAGGCTGGCTCCGTAGCGGCTGATCACCTGCTCGACACTGACATGCTGGGCTGGATCGTCCAACCAGCAGTCATAATCGGTCGCGATACAGAGGGTGCAGTAGCAAAGCTGAGCTTCACGGGCCAGGAACACTTCCGGCACGTTGGTCATCCCCACCAGATCACAACCGGCAGCGCCGCGTAGGAAATGACTCTCGGCACGGGTACCTAAACGTGGACCATCGACGCAGCCGTAGGTTTTGCCGGTGTGCAGCTGCTGGTCCAGAGACTCTGCGGCCTGGCTCAAGCGTGCGGTCAGATCGCCGCAGGTCGGTTCCGCGGTCGAAACATGGGCGGCCAACCCCTCACCGAAAAAGCTCCGCTCGCGGTTACCTTTGACGAAATCAAAGTACTGTGAGGGTACCGTCAGCTGTCCCGGAGCGATCTCTTCACGCAAACTTCCCACCGCCGAAACCGCCAGAATCCGGGTAACGCCAACCGACTTCAACGCCCAGATATTGGCGCGGTAATTGACCTCGGACGGCAGCAGTTGATGCCCTTGTCCGTGGCGAGCCAGAAAACAGATCGACTGGCCGGCAAGCTTGCCGCGAATCACCGGTGCAGAGGGTGCGCCGTAGGGCGTCTCGATCTGATGTTCCTCGATCACCTCGAGTCCGTCGAGTTGATAAATACCGGTACCGCCAATAATTGCTAACACGAATACTCCTGATTATTTGGCTGAAATTGTGCTGCTAAGTATTTAATTAATCAGCCTTCACTACAAGAAGAACCGAAGGCAAAGCAACTGTAACAGCGATGATGACGCATGCTGATTCGATGCTCCATCGCCTCCGCCAGCGTGCTACCCAGGTCATACTCTGCATCGTCATCAACCAGGGTACAGGCGTAGACCCGCATCCGTCCCTGCTGCTTAATCACCATCTTGCTGAAGGCGCACATAAACTGTCGACGACTGCCCTCATCCTGATAGGTGGTCATACAGTGCTCGGTCACCTGCGGAACCAGCGGGTGGCTACCCGGCACGGCAAAATCGGGGAAAGCGACGATGTTCAGATCTTCCGGCAAGCCTCGCTCGGCAAACAGCTCACGAAACTGTTGCTCCACGGCGGCGCTGTCTTCGCCCTTGTCCATGTGTCGGGCCACCGACACCGCAAAGCCCAGCTGGTGCAGATCGACCAGACTATCGAGCGCCTGTTCAAAGCTCCCTTCACCACGGTCGGCATCGTGTTGCTCGGCATTGGGATAATCCAGACTGATACGAAATTTCACCGGATGGGCAGCCTGGCGCAGGTTTTCCAGCTGGTGCATGCGCTTTCGAAGCGGCTCGGTGCCGTTGGTCAGGACCAGGCAGGATCGGTGCTGGGTGGCGTACTCCAGGATCTTAACAATCTCCTTGGCCAGGAAAGGCTCGCCACCGGTGAAGGAGAACTGCTCCACTCCCAACGCCAGGGCTTCTTCAATAAAGGGTTGAACATCGGCCAGTTTGACCAGCTCCAGCCGGCGATCACCGGGGCCGGAGCCTTCAAGGCAGAACGGACAGGCCAGATTGCAGGCGGTGCCGGTATGAAACCAGAGTTCCTTCAAGGTATGGGGTTCGATATAACCGCGCGGGTCCCCTTCCGGTGTAAAAAACCAATCTTCGGTACGGGTCGGTATCAGGTTATTCGAATTGATAGTCAGATCGTTCACGGTGTATTCCATCTCAGTTTCCGGATTTCGACTTGGCGATGGCTTGCTCAGGTCAAAACCGGGTTATTCTGTTTTTCGTTGTCGCTCTTCACGGCGTTGATTTCATGGGTTTGAAGTTGCTCGATTAACGCCAACAGCTGCCGCCGCTCTGCACGAGAATCATCACGAAGATCCTGTCGCAGCCGTATCAGATCGGGCTGTTGGTCGATGTCGTAACTGCTCAACACACTGCCTGTGCTCAATCCTGCCTGCTGGCAACTATCAAGCAGCGCCTGGCCCAATTGATCGGTACTCCAGGGCAATTGTTCCAGCGTCTCCGGCCAAGGACTGCGACTGGCCATGATAGTGACACCACCATCAGTGGCAGGACAGACCACCACCGACTGCTGATGCAGTGCTTCGGCGACCGTCTGAAAATGAATGGGCTTCAACATCGGCGCATCGCTGCCAATATAGATCAACGACCGGTGGCCGCGGTTACGAAGGTCGTGGTCCAGCGCCAGAATACGGTGCCCCAGATTACCGTCGGATTGAACCACGACCTCGGCCTCCGGCAGCAACTGCCCGGCCCATTCGCAGTCCTCGTCCATCGCGGGTGACAACACCACCGGGCCGGGCCAATCGCGCAGGTCTGCCAGTGCGCAGCTGAGAAAATGTTCCGCCAGTTGGCAGGCGGAATCCAGTCCAATATCAGCAGCCAACCGCTGCTTACCCTGACCGGGTTTGGGGCGTTTAAAGATCAGCACCAGCGTTGGGGTGACTGTGTCTGATGAACTACCGGGGTGTAGCAAACTCAAGCTAACCTCATCTGTCAGAACGAAATCGGGGCATTGTCAGTAATTTGTTGACCTAGCACTCAATTGGCAACGCGGTGCCAAGCCATTAATAGCTGAATAGACGCAATAACTTAGCCTAGGTTACAGCGGATACAAAAAATAGTTTCGCTACAGCTTATCGGTTAAGGCTTGGACCAGAATAACGCGTCTTGCGTGAAATTCAGCACGCATCATTAATTCGGTTCAAGTTGGGTTGAGAATCTTTCCACTTATAACCAATGACGTTATAACAACTTAGCGCTTATAATTCGAAGCCATAACATTGACTCGTTTACCGGCATACATCCCGTCCGGTCAGGCAACATCTTAGGATCGCTTTATGACACTCGCCAGCCACTCTGAATTCGGCAACCCTAAACAGGGCTTATATCTGTTTGGTACCACTCCTCCCAAAGGGAGCACCGACGATATGCAGATGAACGAGATCTCCGACAAGCTGCTGGAGCGCCTGGCCGGTGTCGACTACGACGGTCTTATCGTCTATGACATTCAGGATGAAAGCGCCCGGATCGACAAGCCGCGCCCCTTCCCCTTTATCGGCACTCGGGATCCGCGTGAATATTCGGCCCTGTTGGCAACCAAGAGCCAACGCCCGATCATCACCTATAAAAGCGTCTCGCAGCGCGACCGCGCCAGTTTTGAGCAGTGGCTCGATGACGCCTGGAACCAATACGGCGTTCGCAATCTGGTACTGGTAGGCAGCCCTTCTGCCGATGCCGATATCAAGCTGTCTCTCCCAGAGGCTTACCAGGCGATGACCGAGCATGACTACCCGTTCAGCCTGGGCGGCGTCACCATTGCCGAACGCCATGCGGTCAAAGGTGATGAGCACCAGCGCCTGTCCGGCAAGGTCGACAACGGTTGCGAGTTTTTTGTCTCGCAAGCCGTCTACGATGCCGATGCCACCATCGCCCTACTGCGCCAATACGGTGAGCTCTGCCAGTCTCAGGGCAGCTCACCGAAGCGCATCGTGCTGACCTTTACCCCCTGCGGCAGTGCCAAAACCCTGGAGTTCATGAGCTGGCTCGGTATTTCGGTCCCCGCCGAGGTCGCCAGTGAGATCCTTGAGGCCGACAACCCGTTGATGCAGTCGATCCGTACCTGCCAACGCAATCTGGAGCGGATCCTCGATGCCTGCCAGGACTTGGATATCCCGCTGGGTCTGAACATCGAAAGCCTGACCAACCGCAAGGACGAGATCGATGCGTCTATCCGTCTGTTCAAGCTGCTCAAAGGCACCCTGGAAGAGCGCCTCCACGGCGTCACCCACAACCTCTGATCGCCTGCGACCGGGGAGCTGACTTTTCAGCTCCCGAACGGCCCTATACTATGACTATCAAGCATTTTGATAGCGATGGGCCGACCCATGAATGATCGCAAGCCACCGGTTGCCCGCGCCGAACAGCAGGTCACCGACTTCCTAAAACAGGTCGAAAAGCACCCGTCACCCTCACACACCGGTGGCGGGCGGCTGATTTTCGCCCTCGATGCGACCGCCAGCCGTCAGCCCACCTGGGATACCGCCTGCCAACTCCAAGCCGATATGTTTACCCAAACCCGCGGCCTTGGTCAGCTGCAGATTAAACTCTGCTTCTATCGCGGTTATGATGAGCTACGTTCCAGCCCCTGGCATCAGGGGGCCGACAGGTTGGTGAAAGCGATGTCGGCGGTGACTTGCCTGGGAGGCCATACCCAGATCGGGCGCCTGCTCGACCACGCTCTCGAGCAGCACCGACAACAACCGGTCCAGGCATTAGTGTTTATCGGTGACTGTATCGAGGAATCGATCGATGAGCTGTGCCAGCGCGCCGGTGAATGCGGCCTGCGCCAGCTGCCCCTGTTTCTGTTCCAGGAGGGCCACAACACCACCGCCAGCAATGGTTTTGCCCAGATGGCCAGACTTAGCGGCGGCGCCCACTGCCGTTTTGACCCCAACAGTCCGGAACAACTGAGTAAACTTCTCAACGCGGTGGCGGTCTATGCCACTGCGGGACAACAAGCACTGAAGCAGCTGTCCCCCAGTTCCGCCCTAACCCAACTTCGCCACCAACTGGAGCACCCCCGTCGTTGACCCTGCTGATCCTGATTCTGTCGTTATTTTTACTAGTCAGTGGAGTTCGTTGGTTTCTGGCCCGAGCACCGCAGCGCGGTAAACGCTTCCTGCTGCAGCTGTTACTGATTGTACTAGCCCTGCTTGCCTTGTGGATGGCCCTGACCGGTCGCCTACACTGGTTATTTGCCCTAATCAGCTCGATGCTGCCCTTCGCCCGACGGTTGCTGCCGCTACTGATCCCACTGCTGCGCTGGCTACCCAAACTCAGGCAGCAACGCCGCCAGCGGGCGGGTCAGGCCCAGTCTGGGCAGCAGTCCCAAGCCCATACCGACTGGCTCGAGATGCAGCTTGACCACGACAGCGGCGCCATTAACGGCCGCATCCTTCAAGGGCGCTTTGCCGGTCGCATGCTCGACCAACTCAGCGACAGCGAGCTGTTGCAACTTTACCGTCAGTGCGCCGGCCATGATCCCCAGGCACTGAAACTGCTCGATGCCTATATCGAACGTCATCGACCCGAGTTGTGGGACAATACCTCGGAGTCTGCCTCCAGCAACGACCAACAGCAGCAAGGCACAACGGCCAATTCCAGCATGAGTGCCGACGAAGCCTACCAAATCCTCGGTCTAGAGCCGGGAGCGACCGAAGAACAAATCGTCCAGGCCCATAAACGGATGATGCAGAAGCTGCACCCGGACCGCGGAGGCAGCAATTACCTGGCCGCCAAAATTAACCAGGCCAAGCAGACACTGCTGGGCTGATCAAATCCACTTGGAGAAACAAACTATGCAGGTAATGATCGATCTTTGTGTTGTGCCGCTGGGTGTTGGCGTCTCAGTCTCCAGCTACGTTGCCCGCTGCCAGCAGGTTTTCGAGGAAGCCGGCTTAGAACACCGTATGCATGCCTACGGCACCAACGTTGAAGGCGACTGGGATGAGGTCATGGCTGCGGTCAAGCGTTGCCACGATGAGCTGCACCAGATGGGTGCGCCACGCATCAATACCTCGATGCGAATGGGCACTCGAATTGATCGAAAGCAGACTATGGACGATAAAATTAACAGCGTTGCCAATAAATTGAACAACTGAAATATTAATTTCACCCAAACCGCCTTAGAATGTCGCGTTGCAGCAACCACCCCGTTGAATGGCCTGAATGTTGCTGCAAGCTTACTACCATCGGGGTATGACATTTAAGGATCTGTTGTGACGCACACGTTAATGCTGGTACCAACCGGACAAGGTACCGGCCTGACCACCGCCGTTCTTGGCCTGTTTCACGCTCTGGAACGCCAGGGCCTCAAAGTCCACTTCTTCAAACCCATCAGTCAGCAGCTCGACCGTGACGGTCAGGATCGATCGGTCAAGATTTTGTCGACCGCCTGCGGTCACGAGATTGCCGAACCGATGGCGATCAATGAAGTTGAGCGGATGATGCGCGACGACCGTGGCCACGAGGGCCTGGAAGAGCTGGTCAAGCGCTACGAATCGAGCCGCGCCGGTGACGAAGAGATCGTGATCGTCGAGGGGATGGTGCCAACCCGAACCCAGCCTTATGCCAGCCGCATCAACAAAGAGATCGCCAAGGCGCTCGATGCTGAAGTGATCATCGTCTCAACCCCCGGCAGCGATAACATCGAGACCCTGCAGGATCATATCGATATCACCGCCCGCGCCTACGGCGGCATCCGCAACCCCAAGGTGATCGGCTGTATTCTCAATATGCTTGGTGCACCGATCGACGCCGACGGTAACCTCTGCCTTGATGCCACACCCAAGGGCGAACTGCGCTCCAGCCTGACGGTGGATCAGATCACCGAAGACGCCACCCTGTTCAACGACAGTTTCCGTCTGATCGCCGGTATCCCCTGGCGTGAACGGATGATGTCGCCACGGGTGTCGGATATCTGCCAGTTTCTGAATGCCGAGGTGTTGAGCACCGGTCAGAGTGATGTACGCCGCGTCCATAAGATCACCCTGTGCGCCCAGCGGGTAGAAAACCTGGTTGACGAACTGACCCCCGGGACACTGGTATTCGCCCCCGGAGACCGGGACGATATCGTCATGGCGGTCTGCTTGGCCGCGCTGGACGGCGTTGACCTGTCTGCGCTGGTGTTGACCGGCGGGGTTCAACCCCATAAGTCAGTCTTGCGGCTATGCCGCAACGCCCTCGCCACCGGTCTGCCGCTGCTGAGCGTCGAATCCGATATCTGGCAGATCGCCCAGGCGCTACCGAGCTTTAACAGTGAAGTCCCGGCGGACGACCTGCTACGGATCGAAAAGATCCAAGGCATCGCCGCCTCCTTCGTCGACAGCAGCTGGCTGCAGAGCCTGACGGCCGGTCAGGCCGAGCGTCGCCTGTCGCCGCCGGCGTTCCGCTATCAACTGATCAAACGCGCCCGACGTGCCGACAAGCATATCGTGTTGCCTGAGGGTGACGAGCCTCGCACCATCAAGGCTGCGGCCATCTGTGCCGACCGTGGCATCGCCCGCTGCACCCTGCTGGGAGACCCGCAGGAGATTCGTCGCATCGCCGAAGGCCACGGCATCCAACTCGGTGATGGGGTTGAGATCTACAATCCGGAGCTGATTCGCAGCCACTACGTCGATCGTATGATGGAGCTACGCGCCCACCGGGGCCTGACCGTCGAGACCGCCCTGGATCAGCTCAAGGATAATGTAGTGCTTGGCACCATGATGCTCGAACGTGACCATGTCGACGGTCTGGTCAGCGGTGCGGTTCACACCACCGCCAATACCATCCGTCCGCCGCTGCAGCTGATCAAAACCGCCCCCCAGTCCAACCTGGTATCGTCGGTCTTCTTTATGTGCCTGCCGGAACAGGTGCTGGTATACGGTGACTGCGCCATCAATCCGGATCCTAACGCCGAAGAGCTGGCCGATATCGCGATCCAGAGTGCCGATTCGGCCAAGGCCTTCGGCATTCCGCCACGGGTAGCGATGATCAGTTACAGCACCGGTTCTTCAGGCCAAGGTGCCGACGTCGAGAAGGTTCGGCGTGCCACCGAAATCGCCCAGGCCAAGCGTCCGGACCTGCTGATCGACGGACCGATGCAATATGACGCCGCTATCATGGAGAGCGTTGCCCGCAGCAAGGCCCCCGACAGCGAAGTGGCTGGTCGTGCGACCGTGTTCGTGTTCCCGGACCTGAATACCGGCAACACCACCTACAAAGCGGTACAACGAAGCGCGGATGTGATCAGCATCGGCCCAATGCTGCAGGGGATGCGCAAGCCGGTTAATGACCTGTCTCGCGGCGCCCTGGTTGACGATATCGTCTACACCATCGCGTTGACAGCCATTCAGGCCGCCAACCCTGCGCCCGAATAGGACCGATACAACGTCTATCGAAGTCGTCGGTGGCGGCGACTTCGGCACTCTTCTGCCCCAACCTTAGCGACGCTTTCTACTCGACCCGGCTGATCAAAAATCATACAATGACAAGTGCTACCGGATGATCGACTCGCCCCCTGCACGATCATCAGCCACCGATAATGACAATGATTAAGGAGGTAGCGCTATGAACCTGGAACATCTGTCCAGTCGACTCAAGCTAGATGTCAGCCACCTACACTGGCAAGCCCGGAGCCAGCACCTAACCCAAGAGCAATTTCAACAACGCTTCCAGTCAATCGCGGACGGCTATTGCGAGATGGTTGACGATGATGATCTGCCACAAGTCAAACAGTTACTGAACCTCTACCTGCACCACCCGCCCAAGAGTCTGAGCTGATGTAACGAAAAGGCGCCCCATGGCGCCTTTTTTGGTTGTGCAATTCTTGTGCAGTGCAGCTTGCTGTCAGCCGTTTTTACACTATTTTCTATAAACGACTGTATTAATAAACGCGCTTGGAGCCCCCACATGCTGACTTACAAAGACTGCCTCGATTGGTCGGAACTCGAACAAGGTGAGGTTGATGCTATCGGAGAACACGAACACCTGGATCGTTTTATCGCCCTGGCCTACGGCGATAACCTCAACCACCGACGCGACGGTACCCGTCGGATGCGTAAGATTCTGATCGACGATATTCGCCTTGCCCAGCGCCACCATGACTTGCGCCACGAACGTGAGTTGAAACTCACCCTGAAGCGTCACATAAGAAACCACCCGCTATAAGCCAGAATCCACACCCTGATCCTGACGCCCTTATCAGGAGGTAATAACAATGTTTCTGAAAGAACGAACCACCGGTCATCTGGTTCAAGTGTTGAACATGACCGAACTGATCAATCCGTTCGAGATGCAGACACAGGTACAGTATCAACAGGGAGAAGATCTGATGGATCCGGAATATATCCGAAAGGATGCACTCACCTTCCCCTCCGGCGAAACCCTGCCCAAATGCTGGACCGATAGCCACTATCGAGATCATGAGCTCAAGCGCCACTAGCGCTTTGACCAACCGGATCAATCTCAGGAAACAAAACGCAGGAAGCCATCGCCCCCATGACCGCAGTGCTGCAAAACCTGTTACAGCAAACTGGTCTGGGTGAGCGCTGGCAACTCTCCCCCCTATCCGGCGGCTGTATCGGCAGCAGTTTTTCAGCGGTAAATGAGCATCACCAGCGCTTTTTCATCAAGCACCTGCACAACCCACCCTCCAACTTTTTTACCGCAGAAGCCGCAGGGCTTAAGGCGCTAAGCGGCGCGGGGATCATTCAGACGCCAACGGTGTGTGCCGTGGGTCCCTGCTTGCTGGTATTGGAGTTGATCGAAACCTGCCAGCCCACCGAGCAGCATTGGCAACAGCTGGGACATCAGTTAGCCGAGCTTCACCGACAGCCGATGCCTAGCTTCGGTTTTTCTCACCACACCTATTGCGGTCTGAGTGAACAAACCAACCGGCAGGATCAGAATGGCTTCCGCTTCTTTGCCGAGCAACGCCTGCTCCCCCAAGGAAAGCGCGCCTACCAGGCTGGCCTATTGGATCGAGGGATGCTGAAACGGTTGGAGCGAATTTGCCAGCGGCTCGAAGACTGGATCCCTCCGCAGTCGGCGGTTCTGATCCATGGTGATCTCTGGTCCGGCAATGTGTTGTTTGGAAAACGAGCCCGCCATAGCGACGAACGCAGCCAGCCATTTCTGATCGACCCTGCCGCCTATTACGGCTGGGCCGAAGCAGATCTTGCGATGACGCGCCTGTTCGGCGGTTTTTATCCGACTTTTTACTCTGCTTATCTGGAAACCAATCCACTACAGTCGGGTTGGCAGGAGCGGCAGCCGTTATACAACCTCTACCACCTGCTCAACCACTTGAATCTGTTCGGTCTCAGTTACCAAGCCTCCGTCGCCGAAGTACTGCAGCGCTATCAGGACTGAAGCTGGCCTCCACGATAACGACGGGCAGTATCGCGCATGGTCACGAACTCCTCAGCCGCGGTCGGGTGGATTCCGATGGTGGAATCGAAAACCGCTTTGGTGGCACCCGCTTTCAGCGCGATGCCCAGACCTTGGGTGATTTCACCAGCATCCGGTCCCACCATATGGGCGCCAACTACGCGATCCGTATCCGCATCAACCAGCAGCTTCATCAGGGTGCGCTCCTGCAGGCCACTGAGCGTGTGCTTCATCGCCCGGAATTCGGACTGATAGACATCCAGGTTCGGGTACTGCGCCACCGCCTGCTCTTCGCTGGGTCCGACAGTACCGATATTGGGCTGGCTGAAGACCGCCGTCGGAATCAGCTCGTAACTGACTTGGCGCTGCTGCTCACCATAAAGATGCTCCACCAGTTGCATACCCTCGGCCAGTGCCACCGGGGTCAACTGAACCCGGTTGATCACATCCCCGATGGCGTAGATCGACTCGACCGAACTGCGGAAATTCTGATCGACCTCGATCGATCCATCCTTGGCCTGCGAAACGCCGACCGACTCCAGCCCCAGTCCATTAACATTCGGCTTACGGCCGGTAGCATAGAGCACCGCATCGGTCTCAATGGTTGAACCATCAGTCAAGGTTGCACTTAAGGTTCCATCTTCAAGCTTTTGAATTGACTCGACATTAAGGTTAAACCTCAGATCAACACCCTTTTTGCGCATCTCTTCCGCCACAAAACTGCGGACCTGGTTATCGAAGCCGCGCAGGAATAGCTCACCGCGATACAGCTGGGTTGTCTTGGCCCCAAGGCCGTTAAAAATTCCGGCGAATTCCACCGCGATATAGCCACCACCCACGATCAGAATCCGTTGGGGGAACTGCTCCATATCGAAGATCTCATTCGACGTCAGCGCATGCTCGGCGCCTTCAATGGCGGGTACTGTCGGCCAACCACCGGTCGCCACCAGAATACGCTCGGCACTGTAGGTATTGCCGTTGACCTCGACCTGGTTGGGTCCCACGACAGTAGCGCGTCCATTGAGCACTTCAGCACCGGAGTTATCCAGCAGGTTGTTATAGATACCGTTCAGACGCGAGATCTCCGCTTTCTTATTATCACGCAGACGATTCCAATCAAAAGCCGGTACGGCGGCATCCCAACCGAACCCCCGCGACTCTTCAATCTGTTCGGAATATTGGGAGGCATAGACATAGAGCTTTTTCGGCACGCACCCGACATTGACACAGGTACCACCCATGTAACGATCTTCGGCAACGGCGACCCGCACCCCCTTGGCCGCAGCCATCCGTGCGGCCCGGACACCACCGGAACCGGCACCGATAACAAACAGATCAAAATCAAAGTTGGACATATTAGTGCTCCCTTAAAAACTGCCACTACTCTAACGATTACTGAGACGCGGCTCCAGCAACAAAGATGCATCGATTCAATAGATTTTCGCTATCAAGCTACGCCAACAAAGCTTTGCTGCCTGCCAACGATGCGATGAGTTTGAAACGACAGTGATTACAGATGCAGACGCAGCCAAACAGTTACAACTCTGTTCAAATCCAACTGGTCGCTACCGCGATGTTTCGCTATATTTCGCCCCTATCCAGGCTATCGCCAAGCACCCTGCATCGGAATCAACCATGAAGATTATCTCTTTCAACACCAACGGCATACGTGCCCGCCTGCATCAACTCGAGGAGTTGATCAAAACCCAACAGCCCGACGTGATCGGTATCCAGGAAACCAAGGTCCATGACGATGAGTTTCCGGCGGCGGCGATCGAAGCACTGGGGTACCAGGTCAACTATCACGGTCAAAAAGGCCACTACGGTGTTTGCCTAATCTCCCGTGAAGCACCGCTGGCCCTGCAGAAAGGCTTTGCCGGTGATGAGGAAGATGCGCAACGACGCATGATTATCGGCGATTTTGCCACCCCCGGAGGCCAGACGATCCGTGTGATCAACGGCTACTTTCCCCAGGGGGAAAATATTGCCCACGAGACCAAGTACCCGGCCAAGAGACGTTTTTATGCCGATCTGCAGCAGTACCTGGAAACCGAGTGCGACCCACAACAACCGTTGGTGGTAATCGGCGATATGAACATCTCCTCCACCGACCTCGATATCGGAATCGGCGAGGACAACCGCAAGCGCTGGTTGCGCACCGGCAAAACCAGCTTCCAACCGGAAGAGCGCGAATGGCTGAACCGGTTGATGGATTGGGGCCTGCAGGACAGCTACCGAGAGCAAAACCCCGACAGCAATGAATTGTTCAGCTGGTTTGACTATCGCAGTCGCGGATTCGAGCGTGACCCGAAACGCGGTCTGCGGATCGACCTGATTCTGGCGACCCAGCCTCTGATGGCCAACTTGCAGCAGACCGGTATCGATTACGCCATTCGCGGCATGGAGAAGCCATCAGACCACGCCCCGGTGTGGGCCAGCTTCGACTGCTGATCCCGCTCAGCCGTGGCGCCGCTCTTCAAACAGCGGCGCCCGGATCACCAGCAGGTCCGCCTGCAGGTGATCAACCACACTCTCGGTGGTACTACCCGAGAACAATCGGTCGGCCGCATTACGATCTATCCCCCCCAGCACCACCAGATCGGCATCGACCTGTTCGGCGTACTTGGGCAGCTCTTTATGCACCTCACCTTGGGCCAGGTGCAGTACCGGCTCAGCCTTGGCCAAACCATGACCATTTAACAGTTCGGTAATCGCCTGACGGTGCTCATCGGCTAACCGGCTGCGCAACTCCTCATAATTAAGCATCAGCGTCTCGTCAAAGATCACCGAGGTCGGCAGCGTATGGTAGGCGTGGAACATATGTAAAATGCCGCCAATATGCTCTACGAAAGACTCTGCCGACTGCAACACCGCATCATCCAGCTTCACCGGATGGTGTTTGTCCTGTAGCGGATCTAATGCGGCCAGCACGACCGGCGTAGACTTCCAGGGCTGGGGCCGAATCAGCATCAGCGGAGCCGGGCAATGGCGAATCAGCTGCCAATCCAGGCTACCGAACAGGTATTCCGCCAGACGGTGGTGAAAGCGACAGTTCTTGACCACCAGGTCGGGCTGGTATCGCTCCACCTTGGTCAACACCCCCTGCTCGATATCCATCTCCCAGCAGACATCGGTAGTGGCATCCACTCCTCGTTCCACCAGTTGATCGGCGACCAGTTGCAGTCGGCGCTCCTCTCCCCTCAGATAACCATGCTTCGCTTTTTCAATCCCCTCATCACTGCTGAATAGATGGCTCGAGACCAACGGACGGGAGTAGCAGCACTCAAACAACTCAACCCGAGCGCCAAATTTGCGGGCCATATGAACAACTTTATCCAACAGTTCTGAAGCGGGGGGCTGTTGATCCAACAACAGCAGAATTTTCTCAATCGCTCGCATAGCCTATTCCTTGTTCTGGCGGTCCGTGAACACCGACGACTGAATCCCAGAGAAGCTCTGGCTTTCAGTGCAGCTCGAAGGTGCCCTAGCCTTGAGTCTAGCGTTGTTGCTCAGGCTCAGTTCAAGTCTAGATCGATTCCATCGGGTTGCCGATCGTCAAACTCAAGGTAAGCTCAACCTTTCAACAACTTACAAGAAAGACCTTTAAAATTACAAGGAACTTGCCCTAGGTCAATTGAGAATCGATACGCTTTGGAGTAGATTTACAAGATATATGGCCCCATAAAGATTTAGGATAGCCCGTGAACCCAGCCACTGCCGAGCAGCAACAAGCTACCGCCCCTTCCATTGAAGAACTTCACGCCAATGCCGCTGAAGCAACCAAGTTATTGAAGGCGCTGGCCAACGAAAGTCGCCTGATGATTCTTTGTCTTCTCGATGGCAAAGAGCTGTCGGTAACCGAATTGAATCAGTTTCTGGACTTGAGCCAGTCGGCTCTGTCACAGCACCTGGCGGTGCTACGCCGTGACGGCCTGGTCAAAACCCGACGCGAATCCCAAACCATCTACTACTCCCTTTCCGGCGAAGCGGCGACGGCCATCATCCATACGCTACATTCGCTGTTCTGCCCGGAGATGTAGCCGCCGGCTGCGGCTAGCGACTCTACCTGACAGTAAAAAGCCCGCTGAACGCGGGCTTTTTATATGGTCGTTCGGAACCAATCCAATCTAACCGGCCACCCAGGGTGTCAGCGCTGTACTCCAGAGCGCCGCTGTTACGGCAAGCATACCGACCAGTACCACCAGGCCAACCGTCAATATCGAGGATGAGAAGAAGAAGCCGCGATCCTTCGGGATCTTCATAATCTCCGGCACCCCGGTATAGAGCAGATGAATGGTGTAGGCCACGGCCCCCATTCCGATCAACACATCCAGCCACAGAATCGGTATCAACGCCGCCAAGCCGGCTAAGAACATCGGCGTCGCGGTAAAGGTGGTCAACACCATGCAGTCATCAAAACTGGATTCGGAACCATAGGTCTTCTCCATCCAATGGATAAACCACGCCATAACGCCAGCACCGACTAAAAGGGCAAAGTAAAACGCGATCGCTATCGGCAGCGCGCTAGCAACGGTCAGCTTAACCGCTTCAGCGCCGGTAATACTCCAGCCGATCTGAGTCGTACCAATAAACGCAGCCAAGGGTGGAATGGCGGCCAGATAAATCATATGGGAGCTGTAGCACTTCAGCGCGCTGTAATGCTCCTCCCTTATCAAGCCCCACTCCTCTTTGGGGTGGTGTAGAACCCCCATCATATGACTTAGGAACATAAACTATCCTCCCGATCATTGGGCCAACAGGCCTGATCGTCAGTGGTTAATACCTCACACCGGGACAGCCTTGCCCGCGTGAATGGTTGCGACCCCTGTTGTTACCGCGGCTCCAGTTCCTATAGAGCCCAGAAGTCTGGTACTGGCCACAGCCCGAACGACGGCGCCAAATAGTGGTCGGCCAGTAGCACCACAAAAAGCGCCATGATGTACGTAATGGAATAATAGAACATTGCCATCGGAGCTGTTCCCAATGGATCTTGATAAACCCGCCAGGCCCATTGAAGAAATCTCATGTTCAGTACGCTGACACCCACCAGATACCAGAGCCCGCACATGCCGGTCATCAGCGGCAGCATCGTGGTCGCGATCATCAGCAGGCTATAAAGCAGAATCTGCAATGCGGTGTAATCAACCCCGTGGGTAACCGGCAACATCGGCACCCCGGCACGGGCATAATCGTCACGCTTATGGATACAGAGCGACCAGAAATGCGGTGGCGTCCAGGCAAAAATTATCAATACCAGCAGCAACCCGTCCGGCTGTAGCGTGCCGGTTACGGCCACCCAGCCCAACAGTGGCGGTGAGGCACCGGCGATACCGCCGATCACGATATTCTGCGGCGTGGCCCGCTTCAGCAGCATCGTATAGACCAGCGCGTAACCTATCAGCGAGGCCAGTGTCAGCCAGCCGGTTAATGGATTAACCAGTATCACCAGCATCCCGATACCACTGATGCCGAGAATGGCAGCAAACAGCAATCCCTGGACTGCTGTCACCTTGCCCTGAGGTAACGGCCGCCGATGGGTGCGGGCCATCTGCGCGTCGATATGCCGATCCGCCACCTGGTTAACCGCCGCCGCGGAACCGGCAGCCAGAGCGATCCCCAAGGTGCCGTACAGCAGCGCCGACAGTGGTGGCAGTCCGGGCGCGGCCAAAAACATGCCGACAATAGCCGTCAACAACATCACCGCCACTACACGGGGTTTGGTCAACTCCAAATAGTCGCGCCAACCCGCCGTCTCAGACAGCTCCATCAGGGACGACGAGCTCCCTATCGTTCTCGGATCAGCCATAATTTCTCTCCCTGGCACTAAGGCCACTCAAGCGGTAGAGCCTCAACAACGACAGCAATAGCAACAAGGCGCCCAGATGATGCCCAAAGGCCAACCACAGCGGCAGCCCGTAGATCACATTCAAGCCGCCCAGCAAGGCCTGTAGCAACGCCACTCCAACGACCAAGACGCTAGCTGCTCTTAACCGCTCATGCCGCCAAAACCGCAACATCAGCACTCCCAAGTAAAGCACTAACAGCAGCGCCATTCCCCGATGGGTCATCTGAATCGCCGCCCGGGCCTGGGGGGATTTTCGCCCGCCGAGAAAACTTTGCTGATCGGCGCTTGGCAAAATAAACGCGGCTTGGTAATCCAACGCCACAGTCTGGCCAGCGGCATCGACCTGCTGGCAGCTAAACCAGTGTGGGCAAGCCCAACCGGCGTAGTTACTGCTGGTCCATCCTCCTAAGGCTACCTGAATCAACAGCATCAATACGGCGATCCCGCTCCAGCGCTTGACCGATGAGCCAACAGCTGTCGGACCTGCATCCGAAGCTGCTGTCCGCCGATAAGAGGAGTCAGAACGCGACTGCAGTTGGATCCGTAGCAACGATTGGTTCAATAACACCAGCAACGAAACCGTCAGCAGTCCGCCAACCAGGTGCAGCGTCACCACCTGGGGCAGTAGCTTGAGCGTAACGGTCCACATCCCGAACAGCCCCTGCACAATCACCAGCCCCAGTAGCAGATAACTGAGCCGACGGGGATAACGTCCACCATCTCGCCGCCTCACGTGTGCCGACTGACGAGCCGCCACCACCGCCAACAGCAAAATATTCAAGCCCAACCCCGCAGCCAGGTATCGATGGCTCATCTCCAGCCAAGCCCGGGCGCTGTCAATCGGGATTAACGGATAACGCAGTTGCGCCAAGGCTTGCCCTTGAGCACTACCGGGTAAGATCAGTTCGCCGTAACAGCCGGGCCAATCCGGACAGGAGAGACCGGCATCATTGAGCCGGGTCCAACCGCCCAACAGCACCACCAGGATCGCCAGCAGCAGCGCTAGACGGGCCAGTCTCAACGGCCAAGGCCCCAGGTCTGAACCGGCACCGGCTTCGGAACGCGCCGTATAATGCTCAGTCTCAGAGGCTGAATGGTCTGAAGTTTGACTGATAGTGGGATGCATCCTAGCCCTCTACGGATCCATTCGTTGAAACAGTTTTCAATGCTGCCAACATGTTCACCCCTTCAACCCCGCGCTATCGACGGGATTAGCCTATTCGTGACACTTTCAGTAACCGTTTGAGATCTTTCAGTACCGCTTTAGCCGGTTGATCCAGGCGGTATCGCAACACCCGGTTACCCAATGGATCCACCAGCCATAACCCCTGAATCTCGGGAGTAGCCTGCGGACTGAACAACGGTATAGCCGTGTGCTCAGTGTTTATCTCGGATGCCGGTGCTGTGTCGGATGCCGATAGCTGGGCCGCAGCCGATGGCATCACCAGTTGATAGCCAACCCGGTCACGATCACGCCCCAGCAAGGTATGCAGCTGCGTCAGTTGGTGCTGCCACTGACGACAGGCGCCATCACAGGCGGTGACAAACAGCAACAACTGCCAGCGCCCCTGCGCTTCAAAAACCTGTCCATCTCTTAACCGGAGCTCGAACGGCGGTTGCTGAGGGTCCACCAGCATCCCCTGGTTTACCCGCTGCTCGGGGACTGCAATAGCGCCGAAGTAACTGACCATCGCAAACAGCAATGGTAATAACGCGACCGTAAGCAACGCCCACAAAGGCCGATAAGAGCCCGGGGTAGATGTCAGCGGCATAGTCCCGTGGTCATCAAGATTGTGCATTCGGCCCTCCCTGCACATGTGGCTGTTCAGACTCCCGATCCGCATGGGGTGATCGACGCCAACCCCACCAGAACAGATAGCCGGCCAACAGCAACGCCAATGCAAACCACTGCAACGCATATCCCTGATGTTTGTAGGCCGGCATCACACTGACCGACCAGTTGGTATCAGCATCGATCAACGGCTGTTGCAGCCTCAGCACCGCCGAATAAACGGGACGTTGCCACAGCTCCTGCAGCCTGTTCAGGTCGACCTGCTGAATCCGCTTCGGCCAATCTGCCGACCATCGGTCGGCAGACAACATCAAACCGCTATCGGTGGCGACCAGCAGCCCCGCCAGCGTATGGTCCTGATCGGCAAGATCACGAACCAAAGCCGTCGTATCGGGGAGCTGCTGTCGATCGAAGGAAGCCGCGACCCAGCCCAGGTTGACCACACCATATAGACCGGTACTCACTTCTTCGAACGGCAGCAGCAGTTCATAACCGACCCGGCCGTCACGGGTGCGGTTGTCGAGCAGCAACGGGAATCGCCGATCCAGCCGCGCCCGGATCTTCACCGGGTACGGCAGGGTCACTGCCGTTGAGGGTAATTGGGGCGCAGCGGCACTATGTTGCAAGCGTTCCAACAGCTGCTGTTTTTGCTCGGCACGTTCGAGCTGCCAGAATCCCAGCCCCAACAGAATCGGCAACAACAGCGCACCCAACAGGATACAGACACGTCGAGTTCGCGGGGTGGGTCTATCTTTACTCTGACTCATCGCTGTTTTCCTACTGGCGGGATACGGCTTCGGGGAATAACCAAGTCTGGTCCGGACTCAGCCTCACCCCTTGGCGCCAGGGAGTAATTGCCATGTTCAAACTGCTGTTGCTGTTGGTTTTTGCCGCTATCGTTGCCAGCCTGATGGCAGCGCTCTATTTTCTTATTTTCGATCGTGCCGACAGCCATCGCACCGTCAACAGTCTCGGACTACGGGTTGCTTTAAGCCTGCTGCTGGTGGTGCTGTTACTGATCGGTTTTTATACCGGCCAGCTGCAGCCCCACGGCCTACATCCCCATTAGAGGATGTAGACGAACAGGAACAGCCCCACCCAAACCACGTCGACAAAGTGCCAATACCAACTTACCGCTTCAAAACCGAAGTGGTTGTCGGCACTAAAATGCCCTTTCAGGACCCGAATAAAAATAATGATCAGCATCACCGTTCCCAGGGTCACGTGGGCCCCATGGAAACCGGTTAAGATAAAAAAGGTGGCTCCGTAGATTCCCGCCTGCAAGGTCAGGCCCAGCTCGGTGTAGGCGACGATATACTCTTCGATCTGGAAGCCCAGGAAGCACAGACCCAGAAGGATGGTGACCCCGAGCCAGGTTTGTACCCGGTCCCGGTCACCCAATTTGAGACTTTTGTGGGCGATCGTCAGAGTCACACTGGAACTCAACAGCAGCACCGTATTGAGCAGCGGAATCCCCCAAGGGCTGATCACCTCTTGAGGCCCTGGGAAGCGTTCCATGTCCGGGGTCTGCATCAACGGCCATTGAGCACTGAAGCCCTGCCACAGCTGGTTGGCTATCGCCTTATCTCCCTCACCGCCGAGCCAGGGCACGGCGAAGTTGCGAACATAAAAGAGCGCTCCAAAAAACGCGGCAAAGAACATCACCTCAGAGAAAATAAACCAGCTCATACCCCAGCGAAATGAACGATCTATCTGGTCGCTGTAAAGTCCAAGCTGACTCTCGCGGATCACCCCAGCAAACCAGCGAAACACCACCCAGATCATCAACAGCGCACCTGCGATCAGCAGCCAGTGACTGACACCCTGCCCGTCGCTCTCCAGCGCGTTGATGGTACCGGCCGCACCGAGCGCCATCAGAAACAGTGCGATCGACGCGATGATCGGCCAACGGCTGCTTTCCGGAACATAGTAGGTAGTGGTCGGGCTGCTCATAGGGTACTCCTCGCCCCCGCCGCTGGTTCCGACTCGAGCCGACGCTGGCTCAGTCGCGCATCGCTGCCGGCAGTGGCATCAAATAGCGTGTAGGAGAGCGTAATGGTGCGGATATGCTCGGGCAGATCCGGATCGATCATCAGTACCAGCGGCATGGTCTGACGCATATTCGGCCCCAGCGACTGAGATTCAAAACAGAAGCAGTTCACTTTCTGCAGATAACCGGCCGCTTCAGCCGGCGCCACGCTGGGTACGGCTCGCGCTACCATCTCTCGGGTGGTCGGGTTCATCGCCAGATAGCTGGTCATCGCCTGCTCGCCGGGATACACCGAAAGTTCGGGCTGCTCGGGCTGAAACTGCCAGGGCATCCCTTCGTTATTGACGGCGATCAGCTGTACCCGCACCAGCCGGGTTCGGTCGATCGCAAAGGGTTGGGCCGGCTCACCGGTTCGGGTCACTTTGCCGTTGATTCCGGTCAGCTCGCAGAACACGTCATAGAGCGGCGCCAGTGCAAAACCGAAACCGAACATCAGCACCGCCACTAACAGCAGCCGGCGGGCCAGTCGGGCAGGATCGCGTCGATCCGGTGGCCGGGGTGATTGGGGCGTTGCCATCAGCGTCCCCCCTTGGTTAACAGCAGTGCCACCTTGGTATCCGGCGGTTCACTGAAACTGTGGTAAGGCGCCGGCGACGGCAGACTCCACTCCAATCCCTGGGAGCCCTCCCAAACCCGCTTGTCAGCTGGGTCGCCCTCTCGCACGCACTGGACGATGTTGTAGATAAACAGCAGCTGCGACAGCCCAAACATAAAGGCCCCGACCGAGGCGACCATATTGAAGTCGGCAAACTGCAACGCGTAATCGGGAATCCGCCGCGGCATGCCCGCCAAACCGATAAAGTGCATCGGGAAAAAGGTCAGGTTGACGCCGATAAACGACAGCCAGAAATGCCATTTGCCCATCGTCTCGTCGTAATAACGCCCTGTCCATTTAGGCAGCCAGTAGTAGACCGCCGCCATAATCGAGAACACGGCCCCCGGAACCAGTACGTAGTGGAAATGGGCCACCACGAAATAGGTGTCGTGGTATTGGAAGTCAGCCGGCGCGATCGCCAGCATCAAGCCGGAGAAACCGCCGATGGTGAAGAGCACCACGAACGCCAGCGAGAACAGCATCGGTGTCTCGAAGGTCATCGAACCACGGAACATGGTCGCCACCCAATTGAACACCTTAACCCCGGTCGGCACCGCGATCAGCATGGTTGAGAACATAAAGAACAGTTCGCCCACCAACGGCAGACCGACGGTGAACATATGGTGGGCCCAGACGATAAAGGAGAGCAGCGCGATCGACGAGGTCGCCCAGACCATCGAGGTGTAACCGAACAGACGTTTGCGGGCAAAGGTCGGAATGATCTGCGACACGATCCCAAACGCCGGCAGGATCATGATGTAGACCTCGGGGTGGCCGAAGAACCAGAACACATGCTGGAACAGCACCGGATCCCCCCCACCAGCTGCATCGAAGAAGCTGGTGCCGAAATGGATATCCATCAGCATCATCGTAACCACCCCGGCCAGAACCGGCATCGCCGCGATCAGCAGAAACGCGGTGATCAGCCAGGTCCAGACAAACAGTGGCATATCCATCATCCTCATACCCGGGGCACGAAGATTAAGAATGGTGGCGATAATATTGATCGCCCCCATGATCGAGCTGATCCCCATCATATGGACCGCAAAGATAAAGTAGGTCACGCTCGGGGGCGCGTAGGTCGTCGATAGGGGCGCGTAGAAGGTCCAGCCGAAGTTGGGCGCCCCGCCCTCCATAAACAGGGTCATAAACATCAGGCTGAAGGCAAAAGGCAGGATCCAGAAACTCCAGTTATTCATCCGCGGCAGGGCCATATCCGGTGCGCCGATCATCATCGGCACCATCCAGTTGGCCAGCCCGACAAAGGCCGGCATGACCGCACCGAACACCATGATCAGGCCGTGCATGGTGGTCATCTGGTTGAAGAACTCCGGCTGGACAAACTGCAGCCCCGGTTGAAACAGCTCGGCGCGAATCACCAGCGCCATGGTGCCGCCGGCGAAAAACATCGTCAGCGAGAAGATCAGATATAGGGTACCGATATCCTTGTGATTGGTGGTCAACAGCCAGCGCATCAACCCCGAGGGCGGCGTGGCATGGTGGGACGTCATGGCTTGCGTTGAGCTCATCACCCTCTCTCCTATGGCGACAGACGCGCCCGAACCTGGTCCGCTGTCACCGCAGCGGCACCGTTATCCCAGGCGCTGCGCTCGTAACTGATTATGGCCGCCAGCTGCTCGGCGCTTAGCTGCGTGCCGAAAGCCACCATCGCCGTGCCCGGTTTGCCGTGGATTACGATATCGATATGAGACTCGTCCGGACCGGTCACCAGAGCGCTGCCTTTGAGCGCCGGGAATACGCCATTGACCCCAAGTCCGCTGGGTTGGTGACAGGCACCACAGTGCTGCAGGTACAGCGCTTGACCATCAACAGCGCCAACCATGGAATCAGCCTCCTGCGAGGCTGCGACAGCCGTTTCAGCTTCTGCTTCGATGGCGCTATCGGCCGGCATCATTGCCGATGGAGTTACTGCTGCCGAGTCGGCGCCAGACGAGGCCGCAGCCCCTGCCGAGCTGTCGCCACCTTGCAGAGCCAGAATCTGTTTCGGCGTCACGGCTTCACCGCGATTACCCCAGGCGTTGCGTTCGTAGGTGATCACCGCCGCCAGGTCGACCGCATCCAGCTGCTGGCCAAAGGCTTGCATCGCAGTGCCGCTACGGCCGTTGAGGACGATATCGATATGGGCGTCGGGGTCTTCGGCGATCAGGCGACTGCCCTTAAGAGCAGGAAAAACGCCGGCAACTCCCTCACCGCCGGCCTGGTGGCAGGCGGCGCACTGGCTCTGATAAACCGTTTCGCCGTGCGCCATCAACTCGTCAAGACTCCAGTCGCGCTCGGCGGCACCCGCACGCTGCTCGGCGGCACTGCGGCTATCGGCCAACCACTGGTCGAACTCCGCTTGCGGCACCACCTCGATCACCACCGGCATAAAGCCATGATCCCTACCGCACAACTCGGCACACTGGCCGCGATAGGTACCGGTTTGCTCCGGGATCGCCCAGACCTCGTTGATAAAACCGGGGATCGCATCCTTCTTAACTGCCAGGGCCGGTACCCACCAGGAGTGGATCACATCGTTGGAGGTCAGCAGGAAGCGGATCTTGCGATTAACCGGCAAGACCAGAGGACGATCGACCTCCAGCAGGTAGTTCTTCCCCTTGGGCTGCTCGTTATTGATCTGGGCAGTCGATGTGGCCAGGTTGCTGAAGAAGTCCACCTGTTCGCCGACATACTGGTAACGCCACTTCCATTGGTAACCGGTAATCTGTACCGTCAGATCTCCCTCGCGTTTGTCGTACATCGCCATCAACGTCTGACTGGCCGGCAGCGCCATGGCAACCAAAATGACGAAGGGGATCAGGGTCCAGAGAATTTCGACCCAGGTGCTTTCATGAAAATTATGAGCCTGGGCGCCGCGGGATTTACGGTGGTGGATGATCGACCACAGCATTACCCCGAACACCACCACTGCGATCGCTACGCAGATATAGAAAATCAGCATATGAAGATCGAATACCGATCGGCTGATTTCGGTGATGCCTGGCTTAAGGTTCAACTGCCAGTCGGCAGCGGTTCGTTCCGTGAAGCCGCCCGCAACCAACAGAACCAAAGCGATTGCTGGTCGCATGGATCTGCCTCCCGAGTTCGGATAAGGCGCCTAATGTCGTTATACCCGAGCAGTTGACTCGGATAGACGGAAGTATAGCCGCTGACACGCAGGCTTCTAATTTTGAAACCAAAAAACGGAAATCGTGGTAGGCATCAAGACCTTAGGTCTGGTTTGTGGCGTCTGACAAAGACCATCCAAAAAACCGCCTGAGAATTGAAATAATTATTTCAATTTATCAGCAAGTTAAGGCAGAAATAGAGAATTCACTTAATAAAAAATTATTAGTGCCAAATGCAATTAAAAACCGACCTATTAGTCGGGATAATTATTATCGAAGCCCGAGATTGCCCCGGGCTTCGCGCGATTCAACGACCCAGCAGCCGTCAAATCAATGAGCCAATCTTGTGCGTTGCCACTCCTCGGTCGGCTCATTCAGCATCATCTTCATCTCGATGGCCTCTTCCTCGGCGTTATAGCTGTTTTCAAAACCGAGCTTCTTAGCCAGCTTTTGCATTCCGAGGTTACTGGTCATGGTGGTCCCCATGATCTCCAGGGTGCCTTGCTCGCGGCAATAATCGATCATCTTCTGCATCAGCAGTTTTCCGAGTCCCTCCCCCTGTAGCTCGTCGAGCAGAACCACCGCGAATTCAGCCGACACATTATCGGCATCGGTGGTGGTCCTGACCACGCCCAGGGTTTCGTTGCCGGGCTTGCCGTCCAGCCGCGGCGCCGTCGCGATAAACGCCATCTCACGGTCATAATCGATCTGGGTCCAGTTGGCCAGCTCATCATGGTTGGGCTCGCCACGACTGTAGAAGTAACGCAACCGAATCGACTCCGGGCTCAAACGTTGGAAAAACTCCAGGTGTCGGGGTTCGTCCTCGCCACGAATCGGTCGTACCAGGACCTCTCGGCCCGAGCGGAGCTGAATCCGGCTCTCCAGCTGCTCCGGATAGGGAGTAATGGCGGTCTTGACCGGCTGCCCCAAGCCGATACTGGCATCCACCACCAGCAATCCATTTCTGTTGACCAGCAGCGGGTGGATCTCCAGGGTTCGCAGATGCGGTAGGTCGATCACCATCTCCGATAAGCGCACCAACACCTGACAGAGACTGTCCAGATGCTGCTCGAAGTTACTGCTGTTCTGTTTCAGGATCGGGTAGAAACGGGAACGGCGAATCATGGCCTTGGCCAGACTCTTATTTAGCGGCGGCATCATCAGCTGACGATCGGCTCGCACATCGTGGCTATAACCCCCGATGCCGAAGAAAACCATCGGCCCGAACACCGGGTCTCGGGTAATCCCGGTGCAGACCTGCAGCGACTGGAAGCCGCGCTTCATCCGCTGAATCGTAAATCCACGGTATTCCTGCTCACCGAAACGCTCGTCGATCCGGCGCGACAGCTCCCCAACATGGTGCTCCAGCTCAGCTGGGTTGGTCAGATCCAACGCCAGATCGCGCCAACGCTGCGCGTTTTCATCGTCGTAGCAGAACGGGTAGCAGTTATCCTTATGCAGCGTCTTGATCGCAATTGGCGTTTCCAGCTTGCGGGCGATCTTGATCGCCTCCTCCACACTGTCGGCATAGAACGAACTGGCGCACTCGAAACCGTACAGTTCCAGTACGTCGGTAACCTCTTCATGGCGCAGGTAATCACGACCGTTCTCCATCGCCTGCTCGACCATCTGCTTGGCCTTGCTGAGCTTGGCCTCTTCCAGCTGCAGGCTGACCGGGGTCGGGGTCTCCTTCAGCATGGTCTGGTTGCGCCGGTGCTTCACCATATGCATGAAGGCGTCAGCGGCTTTTTCCGGGGTGATATAGGTGGGGATTTTGGCGTCATTGAACAGGTTGCGCGCCTCGATCGCGCTCTGTCGTCCCATCCAACTGGTCAGCACGTTGCGACGGGTACGCTTGGCGGCTTTGATCACCGCCTCGGCGGTGGCCGCACTGGGCGCCATCTGGGTCGGTGCATGCAGTACCAGCAATGCGTCCACCCCTTTGGCCTTGCTCAGAATTTCCACCGCTTTCTGATAGACCTCGGGACTGGCGTCGGCATTCAGATCGACCGGGTTCTGGGAGGTCGTTTCGTTGCCAGTCAGCTCGGCCAGCGCGGCGACGGTTTCCGGCTGCAACTGCGCCAACTTCACTCCGCCCTTATCGACCAACCGCTCCACCGCCATCGCGCTCGGGCCCATACCGTTGGAGATCAGCGCCAGGCGCTCACCGTACAGTGGTTTGATGGTGGTCAGTGTCTCCAGCGCATCGAACAGCTCATCGCTACTGTCGACCCGTACCGCACCACAGCTGGTCAGGATCGAATCGTAGACTTCGTCGAAGGTATCAACACCCGGCGGCAGCAATTTCTTGCGATCGGCATAGGCCAGCAGCGATAGGTTACTCTTGAGCACCAGCACCAGCTTATTTCGCGCTGCAGCCCGTAGGGCAGAGATGAAATGGGGCGCATTGGTGATACTGTCCACCTGGATCAGCAGCGAACTGGTGTAGGGATCGGTAGCCAGGTAATCGATCACACTGGCCAGATCGACGTCGATACCACCACCGAGGGTCAGGAAGTTGGAAAAACCGATCCCCTGGCCGTTGGCCCAGTCGATCATCGCGGTACCCAGAATTCCAGACTGCCCCACATAGGCCACGTTGCCCTTGCGGATATTCTGGTGGGCGTAACTGGCGTTCAATTTCATCGCCGGCACCAGCAGCCCCATCCCTTCCGGGCCCAAAATCCGGATCCCGTAGGGGTGGGCCGCATCGCGCAGAGCGCGATTGAAGGCGAAACGGTCGGCGTATTTGGTCTGGCTCAGACGGGTACCCAATACCAGCGCGGCTTTGACCTTACGTTTACCCAGCTCTTCGATCTGAGCCGGGATTTTATCGGCATCGGAACAGAGTACGGCCAGATCCGGCATCTGCTCCAGATCATCCAGCGACGCAACGCTCTTAACGCCGTCAAAGTGCTCTGGATGTTCGCCGACCCGATAGATCGGATGGGAGTAGCCCCCTTCAACCAGATTTTTCAGGACCACCCGCCCCATGCTGTCAGGTTCCGGGGTAACCCCAAACAGGGCCACTGACTGGGGTTTAAAGAAACGCTTAAGGTATTGAGTGCTCACCAGGAACTCCAGAAATGCTGCGGTGCAAAACGCTATTCTATCGCTGCCGTCCCCATAATAAAACAGGGCGCCTAAGCGCCCTGTTTCGGTTCTTGATAAAGATCAGCTCAACGGCTGAGTTTGAGCAACAGCTTGTTGAGCCGCTGAACGAAATCGGCCGGATCAGCCAGCTGTTCGCCGCTGGATAGGCAGGCCTGATCGAACAGGATCTGCGCCAGCTCACCGAACTGATCTTCGTCGGATTCATCGTTGAGTGATGCGACCAGCGGATGGGTCGGGTTCAGCTCCAGAGTCGGCTTGGAATCCGGAACCTGCTGGCCAGCAGCCTCCATGATCTTGCGCATCTGCGCCCCCATCTCGTGTTCACCGACTACCAGACAGGCGGGAGAATCGACCAGACGGTGGGTGATGCGAACCTCGTTGACCTGCTCCTTGAGCAGCTCCTTAACCCGCTCCACCAGAGAGCCGAACTCTTTGGCGGTCTCTTCCTGCTGCTGCTTCTCGGCTTCGTCTTCAACTTTGCCCAGGTCCAGATCACCCTTGGTGATATCCTTGAACGACTTGCCTTCGTACTCGTGCAGGTTGCTCATCAGCCACTCGTCGACGCGATCGGACAGCAGCAGCACCTCGATGCCCTTCTTGCGGAAGATCTCCAGATGGGGGCTGTTCTTGGCGGCGGCGTGTGAGTCGGCAACGATGTAGTAGATCGAATCCTGACCTTCCTGCAGACGCTCGATGTACTGATCCAGCGACTGATCCTGCGCTTCCTTGTCGGTATGGCTGGTGGCAAAACGTAGCAGTCTGGCGATCTTGTCGCGGTTGGCAAAATCTTCCGCCGGACCTTCCTTCAGGACCTGGCCGAACTCGCTCCAGAACTTGGCGTAATCGTCACCCTCTTTCTTGGCCAGCTTGGTCAGCATGTCCAGCACCCGCTTGGTCAGCGCGCTGCGCATCGAGTCGATAGCCGGGTCTTTCTGCAGGATCTCACGGGAGACGTTCAGCGACAGGTCGTTGGAGTCAACCACACCCTTGATAAAGCGCAGGTACAGCGGCAGGAACTGCTCGGCATCGTCCATGATAAAGACGCGCTGGATGTAGAGTTTCAGGCCACGGACGCCGTCACGGTTCCACATGTCAAACGGGGCACGACTAGGCACGTACAGCAGACTGGTGTAGTCGAGCTTGCCCTCAACCTTGTTGTGGCTCCAGCTTAGCGGGTTCTCGAAGTCGTGGGAGACGTGCTTGTAGAACTCCTGGTACTCCTCCTCGGTGACCTCGGTACGGCCACGGGTCCAGAGCGCGGTGGCAGCGTTAACACTCTCCCACTCAACAGGCGCATCCTCGGCAACCGGCTTGGGATTCCCCTCATCGTCGAATTCCGGCGTCGGCTCCTTCACCATCTCAACCGGGATCGAGATATGGTCGGAATACTTGCGTACCAGTGAGCGCAGACGGAAACCATCGGCGAATTCGGCTTCATCCTCTTTCAGGTGCAGCACGATGGTGGTTCCGCGATCGGCCTTTTCGATGGTCCCGACATTGAACTCACCCTCGCCACGGGATTCCCAGTGTACGCCGTTGGCGGCTTCGTCACCGGCTTTACGGGTCAGCACTTCAACCCGCTCGGCAACGATAAAGGCGGAGTAGAAACCAACCCCGAATTGACCGATCAGGTGCGAATCTTTCTTCTGGTCACCGGTCAGGTGTGACAGAAAATCGGCGGTACCGGACTTGGCGATAGTACCCAGGTGATCCACCACATCCTGACGATTCATGCCGATACCGTTATCGATAATACGGATCTGGCGGGCTTCGTTGTCGAACTCGATTCGGATCTTCAGTTCGCTGTCGTTTTCATACAGGCCACCATCGGACAGCGCTTCAAAGCGCAACTTATCGGCAGCATCGGAGGCGTTAGAGATCAGCTCACGCAGGAAAATCTCCTTATTGGAGTAGAGCGAGTGAATCATCAAGTGCAGTAGTTGTTTGACTTCGGTCTGAAAGCCCAGCGTTTCTTTTTGCGTTTCGGTGGTCATACCCAGTTCCAGTTTCAACAGATAAACCCGGCTCCAGTCTCAAATAGGGCTGGAACCCTCTTGCTGCTGTTTAAATGGGGACGGCGAATGACATTTCAAGCGTTGTTTTGCACAACCTCGCTCAACCGAAGATCCTTTCCAGCTCGACCTAACCGAGATGCTGCCGAGAATCGGATCCAGACCAGGAACGCTTCGATCGGCAACGATAGGCTTAGACGTGCAACACCACCATCTTCAACGGATGCTTGCCGTCAAAGCTGGGAAAGTCCGCTTCAGGTTGAAGCCACTCAACCTCGCGGATCGGTCGATCGACCTTGGCGGCGCTACGCTGCAACTGATCCAACCAATCCTGGGCATCGACCTGGGCCACGTTGTTGCAACAGACCAGCCGCCCTCCGGGTTTGGTTGCCAGCAGGCTCGGCTTGAACAGGCTGGGGTAATCGCGGATCAGGTCCACCGTACCGAACGGGCTTTTGGCCCAACGCGGCGGATCAAGAAATACCAGATCGAACTGACAGGCATCCAGACGCGGATAGTTACGCGCCGGCTGGCGACGCCCACCGCGCCCCTGGCGACGGTATTTGACCGGCAAGCCCGCCAACTGACGCGCGGCGGGGAAAAAGTCCGATTGAACAAATTCAATCTGCTCGTCGGTCAAATCATTCAACTCGGCGTTTTCCCGGCCCACGTCCAGCGCTGAGCGAGCAAAATCGATATTTACCACACGACGGGCCCCGGCACTTGCGGCAACAACGCCAACACCACAGGTATAGGAAAACAGATTCAGGACACTCAGTCCTTGTGCATGCTGTTGGATATAACGCCGCCCTGCCCGCATATCCAAGAACAGTAAGGGATCGATCCCTCGATGCACGCCTCGGGTACGAAAGCTAACCCCCAGCTCCCGACAAACCGCCTCGGCATCGCCTTCGGCGCCGGAAAACAGCGAGTGCTTAGCCGCAGTCGGGTTGGCCTGACTGTGTTGGCGGGCATGGTAGAACGGCTGCAACGCCATACCCAGACGGTCTTCAATCTGCTCGACAATCAACGTCACTTCGTCGTCGCCCAGATCACGGTGAAAGCTCTGGATGATCAACTGCGGTCCATACCGATCAACGGTCACACCGGCCTCGCCCTCGACGGTACCGTGATAGAGCCGGTAGCAATCAGTCTGCTCCGCGTCTAACTGTGCGACAAGAGGACGGCGTCGATCCAATGCCAATCCCAACGAATCATGCAGTGAGCTCAACGCGCTGCCGGAGGCTGCAATCGGCTGGTCAGATGTGGGAAGAGGGACGCAGTGGTGAGTATCGGTTTTATCGGTCATGGAAGATGCCTGAAAATTTGGCGCAGTATACCGCAACCTTTTCCTGTCCGCGCCCAAGCCGGTTTAACCCCTCGTTAACCTGCAAGCTGGTAAAAAACTGCCGGCCGGGAAAAATCTCCCGGCCAGGTCACGCGACAGTAAAAAAATACCCTTATACTTAAACCTTTATCTACAAATGACCGCCTAGACCGGGGCACGTTTTCACAGCCGTCAGGGTTGTAAAAATGCCTATGGAATGACTACGCAATCAAGGATTAGCATGAAGAAAACAGCTCTCTTTTCTATGCTCATTATCGCCGGAATGGTGTCAGTTCAGCAGTTCAGTCCATCCTTGGCAGTGGCTGAGGATAGTGCATCAGAGGCTCAAAGCTCTCCTCAGGGCCCAATCCCGGTAACGGTTGAGGCGGTTCAAGCAGATTCTGAAGTCGTCACTCAAGATCTCCCCGGCCGCGTCTCCGCCTATCGTCTGGCACAGGTTCGGGCCCGGGTAACCGGAATTATCGAAAAGCGGGTTTTCGATGAAGGAACCCATGTCGATGCCGGCGAAGTCCTGTTCAAAATCGAAGACCGGACCCTGAAAGCCACCCATCGTGCCCGCAAAGCCGATGTCGCCAACGCTGTCGCAGCGTACAACCTGTCCCAGCAAACCCTGAAACGCTACAAGCAGCTGCTGTCGATGGGGGCGGTCAGCCGTCAGGAGTACGATACCAACGCAGCCCAGAGCCAGCAGTCCAAGGCGCAGGTCGAACAGGCCAAAGCCAACCTGGAGATCGCCAAGATCAATCTGGATTACGCCACCGTCACCGCGCCCATTTCCGGCCGGATCGACAAAGCCCTAGTGACAGAGGGTGCGTTGACCAGCGCCGAATCGACCCAACTGGCCAATATCGAACAGATCGACAAGGTCTATATCGACTTCACCCGAACCAGCGCCGATGTGATCCGGATCCGCCAAGCGATGAATGCCGGACTGATCTCCGGTCCTGACGACAAGAATATCGAGATCAATCTGGGGGACGGCACCATCTACCCGGAAAAGGGCCAGCTTGAGTTCTCCTCGATGGAAGTGGATGAGGCGACCGGTGCCATCTCATTGCGTGCAGTGGTCGACAACCCCGACTTCGTCCTGCTGCCGGGTATGTTCGTGCGGGTCAAGGTTCCCGTTGCCACCACCAATAACGTGATCAAAGTCCCGCAGAAAGCCGTCAATATTACGCCCAAGGGACCGGAAGTTTATATGGTCAAGGACAGCAAACTGGTCCCTGTGAAGATCGAGCTGGGGCCGATGACCGGTGAGTATTGGTTTGTTCGCTCCGGCCTGAATCACGGTGACCGGGTGGTCGTCAGCGACACCTCCATTCTCAAGACCATGGCAGGTGCCCAGTTTGTCGGTATGACCTCAGCAGAGATGCAGGATGCGGGCATGACCGCCAAGCAGCAATAACGGGCCACAGGGAGAATCTCATGCCGCAGTTTTTTATCGACAGGCCCAAGTTCGCCTGGGTTATTGCCATTCTGCTCCTGATCGCCGGGGGACTTTCGTTTACCCAGCTACCGGTTGCCGCCTACCCGAGCATCGCCCCGCCCCAGGTCACCGTCACCGCGACCTATCCGGGCGCCTCGGCCAAAACTATCGAAGATACCGTTACCAGCGTCATCGAAGATGAGATGAACGGTATCGAAGGCCTGAAGTACATCGCCTCGGAATCCAGCCGTGCCGGAACCGCAACCATCACCCTGACCTTCGAGACCGGCACCGATACCAATATCGCGGCGGTCGATGTGCAGAACCGACTCAAGCGGGTCGAAGCCAGACTGCCTTCCTCGGTCAATCAGCAAGGGGTCAATATCGATAAGACCCGACCCGACTTCCTGATGATCATCGCGCTGCACTCGCCCAACGGCACCTACAACGCCACCGATCTTGGCGACTATATCGATGCCAACGTGATCAGCGAAATTCGTCGCCTGCCCGGCGTCGGCTCGGCCGACCTGTTCGGTTCCAAGTACGCGATGCGGATCTGGATCGATCCGAAGCAGATGACCTCGTTCAGTATTACCCCGGACGAAATTGTCTCCGCGATCCAGAGCCAGAACGCGCAACTGGCCACAGGTGAGCTGGGGGCGCTGCCCTCACCTTCCAACCAGCAGATCAACGCCACCGTATTGGTGCCGTCACGCCTCTCGACGGTTGAAGAATTCGGTCAGATTATCCTGCGCTCCTCCTCAGAGGGTGCGGTGGTTCGATTGCGCGATATCGCTCGTGTTGAACGGGGCGCCCAGAGTTACGCCACCAATGTGCTGCTCAACGGCCAGCCCGCGGCGGCCTTCGCGACCAAACTGTCCAACACCGGCAATGCGTTGGTGACGGCCCAGCTGATCAAGGAGAAGATGGACGAGTTACAGCAATTCTTCCCCGAAGATATTCGCTGGATGTCGCCCTATGACACCTCACTGTTCGTCGATATCTCCATCGCCGAGGTGAAAGAGACCCTGATCATCGCGATCATCCTGGTGACGATCGTCATGTTTGTATTCCTGCAGAACTGGCGCACCACCCTAATCCCGTTGATCGTGGTTCCAATTTCGTTGATCGGTACGGCGATCGGCATGTACCTGTTTGGTTTCTCGATCAACATGCTGACCATGTTCGGTATGGTGTTGGCGATTGGTATCGTGGTGGATGATGCCATCCTGGTGGTCGAGAACATCCAGCGCCTGATGGAGGATGAGGGCCTGGGGCCCTACCAGGCGACCAAGAAGTCGATGCAACAGATCAGTGGAGCCATTATCGGAACCACCGCGGTGCTGGTCGCAGTATTCGTGCCGATGGCCTTTATCAGTGGCTCGGTCGGACAGATCTACAAACAGTTCTCGCTGACCATCATTATCTCGGTCTGTATCTCGTCGTTCCTGGCGCTCTCCCTCAGCCCGGCGATGGCTCAGGGCTTACTGAAAGCCAAGAACCCCAACCCGGGCAAGCTGGCCCTGGCCCTTTCTGCACCGGGACAATGGTTTAACCGCGGCTTTGCCCGGCTTACCGATGGCTATATGGCCGTCGTCAAATTGATGCTGACCGGGGTCGGTGTGGTGGTCACCATGCTGATCTTCGCCGGCATCGGCGCCTTTGATTACCAGAAGTTCAACAGCCTGCCGAAAGGCTTCGTTCCTTCGGAAGACCAGGGTTTCGTAGTTACCGGCGCCCTGCTCCCTTCTGGGGCCACCCAGGAACGCTCCAAGGAGCTGGCTGACAAAACCGATGCCTGGCTCAAGAGCCAGCCCGAGATCAAAGACGTGATCACGGTACTCGGCTTCGGCTTCCTGGGCTCCGGCCAGAACACCTACATCAGCTTCGCCAACCTGCACCCCTGGGACGAACGAACCAAGAAGGGTCAACGGGATGCCGATCAGATCGTCGCCGATGCGGGCCCGGCCTATCAGCGCTTTATCGGCGACGGCATCGTGTTCGCATTCAATATGCCGCCGATCCCCGGCCTGGGCAACGACAACGGTTTCGATTTCCGACTGCAGGATCGCTCCGGCAATAACGATCCCGATGCTCTGATGCAGGCGGCGTTCCAGATCATGGGCATGGCGGCCCAGGGCGATGGTCCTGCCACCATCACCGGCCTACGTCCAAACACCCTGCCCCCGGCGCCGCAGATTCGGATCGACGTCGATCGGATCAAGGCCCGCTCGTTGGATGTGGATATCGCCTCCCTCAACTCCACCTTGCAGATCGCCATGGGTTCAGCCTACGTCAACGATTACGTCGAGAATGGCAAGGTTCACCAAGTCTGGGTCCAGGCGGATCAGGACGCCCGCTCTTCCCTCGAAGCGATCATGAGCCTGCAGGTTCGCAACACCCAGGGCGGCCTGGTCGACCTCAAAGAGATCGCCAGCGCCGAGTGGATTCAGGGCCCAGCCAAACTGAACCGCTACAACGGCGTACCGTCGATACCGCTAAGCGGAGCCCCAGCCCCAGGAGCCAGTAGTGGTGACGCCATCGCGATGATGGAGGCGTTCGCCGCAGAGCTTCCGAAAGGCTTTGGTTTCGAGTGGTCCGGACAATCGTTGGAGGAGAAAATCTCTGGCGGTCAGACCGTCTATGTGTTTGCCCTGTCGATCATCGTGGTATTCCTGGTATTGGTTGCATTGTATGAGAGCTGGGCGGTGCCGCTATCGGTCATGCTGGTGGTGCCGCTAGGTGTGCTGGGCTGCGTCCTGGCGGTCAGCATGCGCGGATTGACCAACGATGTTTACTTTACCGTAGGCATCATCACTATCATCGGTCTGTCGACCAAAAACGCCATCGTGATCGTCGAGTTTTCCCGCGATCTACAACACCACGGCAAGAGTGCCTACGACGCGGTTGTCGAAGCCTGCAAGCTGCGCTTCCGGCCGATACTGATGACCTCTTTTGCCTTCGTGCTTGGGGTTATCCCGTTGGCCATTTCCACCGGAGCGGGCTCCGCCAGTCGTCGCGCCATCGGAACCGGCGTACTGGGAGGCATGCTATCGGCCACCGTGCTGGCGGTGCTGTTCGTGCCGGTGTTCTATCTGTTAGTCCGTAAACTGTTCCCGGCCAAGCCCACCAGAGCGGAACTTGAAGCCCAACAAGCCGCCGCGATGGAGGACCAATAATGCACCCGTTCACTAAAGTCAGCCTATCGCTGCTGATCGCAGGCAGCCTGACCGCCTGTACCAATCTGGCACCACAGTTCGAGTACCCGGAGCCCCCGGTCGCCAACACCATTGCCGGTGTTGCCGAGACAGCGGCGCAGCCACAACTCGAACTGGCTGCCTGGCGTGAGTTTTTTCCTAGCCCGACCGCCAAACAACTGATCGAACTGGCGTTGGAAAATAATCGAGACCTGCGGATCGCAGCCGCCAACGTAGCTGAGGCACAAGGGCTATACCAGATTCAGCAGCGCGAATATCTGCCCGATATCGGCATCAACGGTGCCGGGACCACCACCCGGAACTCGACCAACCTGAGCGGCGATGACAATATCAGCCGCAGCTACAGCGCCAACGTCGGACTGGTCTCTTACGAGGTCGACTTCTGGGGCCGGATCCGCAATCTCAACGATGCTGCGTTGGCAAGCTACTTCGGCACCCTGGAAGCTCAGCGCTCGAGCCAGCTGAGCATCATCTCCGAAACGGCCAATGCCTACTACAACTGGCTGGCGGCGACGGAAAATCTTCGTCTTGCCGACGAAACGCTGGAGAGTCGCAAGAAGTCGATGGAGTTGATCCAGCTGCGCGAAACCGTCGGCATCTCTTCGGCGCTGGATATTGCCCAAGCCCAGGTAGCCCTGGTCACCGTCGAGGCCCAGAGAGCCCAGAACCAGCGCACCCTGTCGAACTTCAAGGCC
This sequence comes from Motiliproteus coralliicola, assembly GCF_003345655.1. Classification (GTDB taxonomy): domain Bacteria; phylum Pseudomonadota; class Gammaproteobacteria; order Pseudomonadales; family Balneatricaceae; genus Motiliproteus; species Motiliproteus coralliicola. The sequence continues at coordinate 587,776 of NZ_QQOH01000001.1, read as the reverse complement.
GCACTGGAGCTGCTGGTCGGCACCCCGATCGACCAGTTGTTGGCGAATCAGAAAAACGGCCACAAGCCCGATTTCAAACTTCAAATCCCAGACAATCTGGACTCCAGCATTCTACTCAGCCGGCCGGATATCATCCGCTCCGAGGAAGCACTGCGGGCGGCTAATGCCAACATCGGCGCAGCAAGGGCGGCGTTCTTTCCGCGGGTCAGCCTGGTGGGCAGTACCGGTTTGGCCAGTAGTGACCTGAGCGACCTGTTCGGCTCCGGCTCCAGCACCTGGACCTTCACACCTTCGATCGCCCTGCCACTGTTCGGCAACAGCAATCAGGCCAACCTCGATGTGGCGAAAGCCCGTCAGCAACGCTCGGTAGCCGAATACGAAAAAGCGATCCAAACCGCTTTTTCCGAGGTCTACACTAACGCCCAGGCCCGCATCGCTCGGCGCGCCGAGATCGATGCCAACACCCGTCTGGTGACGGCACAGCAAGACCGGCTGAAACTGGCCGAAGCCCGCTACCGGGCCGGTCTGGACAGCTACACCGAGGTATTGGACTCTCAGCAGAACCTGTTCTCCGCCGAGCAGGCCCTGCTGGAATCCGAGCGTGGCGAGGTTGAAGCGGTGATCCAGCTCTACAAAGCACTAGGCGGCGGAGACAGCACCAGCAAGAGTTTCCGTGATCTTCACAGTCAGACAGAGCAGAATCAAGGCTAGATCCGCTCAGTGAAGTCCGTTAAACCGGATCCTCACTCGCTGTAGAACTTGAAATTCTGTCCATAAAAAAAGGGCCCTCAATGAGGGCCCTTTTTCGTTAACCGCGAAGGTTAATCATCCATTCAGAAGCCTGGCTTACCAGCCGGTCACTTCCTTCAGTGCGTCACCGATCTGAGCCAGTGAACGTACGGTCTTAACACCGGCGTCTTCCAGGGCAGCAAACTTCTCGTCTGCAGTACCTTTACCACCGGAGATGATCGCACCGGCATGACCCATGCGCTTACCAGCAGGAGCGGTAACACCTGCGATGTAGGAAACAACCGGCTTGGAAACGTTAGCCTTGATGTAGGCAGCTGCTTCTTCTTCGGCGGTACCACCGATCTCACCGATCATCACGATCGCTTCGGTAGCCGGATCGTTTTCGAACAGTTCCAGTACGTCGATGAAGTTGGAACCCGGGATCGGGTCACCACCGATACCAACACAGGTAGACTGACCGAAGCCGGCGTCAGTGGTCTGCTTAACCGCTTCGTAAGTCAGGGTACCGGAACGGGATACGATACCAACCTTGCCAGGCAGGTGGATGTGACCCGGCATGATGCCGATCTTACATTCACCCGGAGTGATCACACCCGGACAGTTCGGGCCGATCAGGGTAACACCCAGCTCGTCGCACTTAACTTTACACTCGAGCATATCCAGCGTCGGGATACCTTCGGTGATCGCAACGATCAGTTTGATGCCGCCGTTAGCTGCTTCCAGGATGGAATCCTTACAGAACGCAGCCGGTACGTAGATGACGGAAGCATCAGCACCGGTAGCTTCAACCGCTTCAGCAACGGTGTTGAAAACCGGCAGACCCAGGTGAGTCTGACCGCCTTTACCCGGCGTTACACCACCAACCATGTTGGTGCCGTAGGCAATCGCCTGCTCGGAGTGGAAAGTGCCCTGACCACCAGTGAAACCTTGACAGATTACCTTGGTGTCTTTGTTGATTAGAACGCTCACTTATTTACCCTCCGCTGCTTTAACCGCTTGCTGAGCCGCGTCAGTCAGGCTGGTAGCGGCGATGATGTCCAGACCGGACTCAGACAGAACCTGAGAACCCAGCTCGGCGTTGTTACCTTCCAGGCGAACAACTACAGGCACTTCAACGCCTACTTCTTTAACCGCAGCGATAATACCTTCCGCGATCAGGTCACAACGGACGATACCACCGAAGATGTTAACCAGAACCGCTTTTACCTTGTCGTCAGACAGGATGATCTTGAAGGCTTCGGCAACACGCTCTTTGGTTGCACCACCACCTACGTCGAGGAAGTTGGCCGGGAAGCCACCGTGCAGAGCAACGATGTCCATGGTGCCCATGGCCAGGCCTGCGCCGTTAACCATGCAACCGATGGTGCCGTCCAGCGCAACGTAGTTCAGCTCCCACTTGGCAGCATTGGCTTCGCGCTCATCGTCCTGTGACGGATCGTGCATCTCTTGCAGATCCTTGTGACGGTAAACCGCGTTGGAATCGATAACGACTTTGGCGTCCAGACAGTGCAGGTTGCCAGCGTCGGTGATAACCAGCGGGTTGATCTCCAGCAGCGCCAGGTCCTTCTCAGCGAACATGGTCGCCAGACCCATGAAGATCTGAACGAACTGCTTGATCTGAACCCCTTCCAGACCCAGCTTGAATGCCAGGTCACGGCCCTGGTACGGCTGCGGGCCGGCCAGCGGATCGATGGTGGCCTTCAGGATCTTTTCCGGAGTCTCTTCAGCAACCTTCTCGATCTCAACACCACCTTCGGTGGAAGCCATGAAGACGATGCGGCGGGAAGAACGGTCAACAACGGCACCCAGGTACAGCTCCTGAGCGATGTCGGTGCAGGTTTCAACCAGAATTTTGGAAACCGGCTGACCATTGGCGTCTGTTTGATAGGTTACCAGGTTTTCACCCAGCCACTTTTCAGCAAAAGCTTTGGCTTCGTCGGGGCTGTCAACCAGCTTAACGCCACCCGCTTTACCACGGCCACCAGCGTGGACCTGGGCTTTTACGACCCACTTGTCACCGCCAATACGCTTACAAGCCTCGGCGGCATCCTTAGGGGTCTCAACGGCCTCACCCTGGGATACCGGCAGACCGTACTGGGCAAACAGTTGTTTTCCCTGATACTCGTGAAGATTCATGTCTCGATCCGTTATTTACGTTCTCATAGGCGCCCCCCGATTTGAACTCGGGCTGCGCTAATTCACCGCCCTGCCAACTGGCCAGAGCGGTCCATGGTCCGGCAGACCGGAGTCCGCCGGGGGGCTGTTTTTATTATTTACGCTTTTTGCGATTTGCCACGTGGATAGCGTGATTGTCACACGCCAGGGCCGCCTCATGAATCGCTTCAGAGACTGTCGGGTGGGCAAATACGGTCAGCTGCAGGTCCTCGGCGCTGGAGCCGAATTCCATGGCGATAACCGCTTGCGCGATCAGTTCGCCGGCTTGACCACCGACAATATGGCAGCCCAGGATCCGATCGGTCTCTTCGTCAGCGATCAGCTTAACGAAACCGTCAGTGTCCTGAGAGGCCATCGCACGACCGGAGGCCGCGAACGGGAACTTACCAACCTTAACCTTGACGCCTTCGGCTTTGAGCTGCTGCTCGGTCTTGCCGACCCAGGCCAGTTCAGGATGGGTGTAGATGATGCCCGGGATGCAGTCGTAGTTCATCTGGGCCTTATGGCCGTGGATGATGTCGGCCACCATGATGCCTTCTTCAGAGGCCTTGTGCGCCAGCATCGGGCCACGCACCACATCACCGATGGCAAACACGCCCGGGACGGAAGTACGGCACTGGCCGTCTACGGAGATGAAACCACGCTCGTCCAGCTCAACGCCGCTATCGGCGCCCAGCAGGCCTTCGGTGTACGGACGACGACCAACCGCAACGATCAGCTTGTCGACCACGATCTCCTGCTCACCTTTGGCATCGGTGAACTTGACCACAACTTCTTTGCCTTTGACTTCGGTGCCGGTAACACGCGCATTCAGGCGGATATCCAGGCCCTGCTTCTTGAAGGTCTTCTGAGCTTCTTTGGCCAGGTCCTTATCGCAGAACGGCAGGAAGTCTTCCATCGCTTCAAGCACGGTGACTTCGGTACCCAGACGGTTCCATACAGAACCCATTTCCAGGCCGATAACACCGGCGCCGATCACACCCAGACGCTTGGGAGTTTCGGTGATGTTCAGGGCTCCTTCGTTGTCCAGAATCAGGTCATCGGTCAGCGGAGCCGGCGGAATATTAACCGGTACGGAACCCGCAGCGATGATGATGTTTTCGGCATCAACCACTTCGGTGCTGGCGTCATGCTTGGTGACTTCTACTTTCTTGCCGCCCAGTACCTTACCGGTACCCTGCAGCAGAGTTACACCGTTGGCCTTGAACAGACCGGCCACGCCCATGGTCAGGTTCTTAACAATCTTGTCCTTACGACCCACCATGGCGGCAACGTCAATGTCTACCTTGCCGGTGCTGATGCCGTGGACTTTGAACTCTTCGTGAGCCATGTGGTACTTGTGGGTGCTGTCCAACAGCGCTTTGGACGGGATACAGCCCACGTTCAGACAGGTACCACCCAGTACCGCAGTGCCTTTATCATCGACCCACTTCTCGACACAGGCGGTCTTAAGACCCAGCTGCGCGGCACGGATCGCTGCTACATAGCCACCAGGGCCGGCACCAATCACTACAACATCAAACTTTTGTGACATGTCCGATTTTCCTATCAGTTAACCTTTTGGGTTGTCTCTTGGAGGCAGCGGGGCTGGTAGGCACACCGCTGCGCGGGAGCGTGTATTTCTAGTTATACGTCCAGCAGCATACGTGCCGGATCTTCAAGCAGATCCTTGATGGTAACAAGGAACTGTACTGCATCTTTGCCGTCGATCATGCGGTGATCGTACGACAGGGCCAGATACATCATCGGCAGCACAACCACTTCACCGTTGACCGCCATCGGGCGCTCCTGGATCTTGTGCATGCCGAGAATCGCCGTTTGCGGCGGGTTCAGGATCGGCGTCGACATCAGCGAGCCGAACACACCACCGTTAGTGATGGTGAAGGTACCGCCCTGCATATCATCGATACCCAGCTTGCCCTCGCGGCCTCGCTTACCAAAATCAGCAATTGCAGACTCGACACCGGCCAGGTTCATGCCGTCGGTATCACGCAGTACCGGCACCATCAGGCCGCGGTCGGTAGAAACCGCAACACCGATATCCTGGTAACCGTGGTAAACGATATCGTTGCCGTCAATGGAGGCGTTAACTGCCGGGAAACGTTTCAGCGCTTCGGTCGCCGCCTTGACGAAGAACGACATAAAGCCCAGTCGAGTACCGTTATGGGTCTTCTCGAACAGGTCCTTATACTGCTTGCGCAGTTCCATCACCGGCTTCATGTTGACTTCGTTGTAGGTGGTCAACATTGCCGCATTCTGCTGTGCTTCTACCAGACGCTTGGCGATGGTGGCACGCAGACGGGTCATCGGCACGCGCTTTTCAACCCGCTCACCCGCAGCCGGAACCTCAACTGCAGGCGCGGCAGCAGCCGGAGCAGCGGCAGCAGGCGCAGCGGCCGGCTTGTTCTTCAGGTAGTTCAGAACATCCTCTTTGGTGACTCGACCACCTTTACCGGTGCCCGGTACCTTAGAGGCATCCAGGTTGTTTTCGTCCAGCAGTTTGCGGGCTGCCGGACCGGCGGCGGCGTCAGCATCGCCTTCGGCAGCAGCTTCAGCCGGTGCGGCTTCGGCAGCAGCCGGTGCTGCAGCGGCAACGTCGCCAGCAGCGAAGATCGCGATGACCTCGTCGCTCAGTACGGTATCGCCTTCACCCTTGATGATCTCAGCGATGCTACCGTCTGCCGGGGCAACGACTTCAAGAACTACCTTATCGGTTTCGATATCGACAATCAGCTCGTCCCGGGATACGGCTTCACCGGGCTGCTTGTGCCAAGTTGCAACAGTACCATCTGCAACAGACTCAGGAAAAGTAGGGGCTTTGATTTCGATAGACATGTCACTTCCTTTATTTAGTAGTGGCGGGCAGGCGGCTTACGCCTGCGGGCCATTGATCGCTTCGTTAACCAGAGTTTCTTGCTCTTCGGCATGCTGGGACATATAACCGGATGCCGGTGCAGCCGAGGCTGGGCGCGCGGAAACTTCCAGGTTCAGTGTCGGCCAGAGCTGTGCCAGAACATGGCGCATGTGGTGCTGCGAGCAATACCAGGCACCCTGGTTCAGCGGCTCTTCCTGACACCAGACAACGCTTTCAACGTTCTTGTAGGCTTTGAGGGCTTCGATCATATGCTCTTCCGGGAACGGATAGAGCTGTTCGATCCGTACGACTGCTACATCGTCGGTACCCTGCTCTTCACGCTTGTTGTAAAGGTCGTAGTAGACCTTACCGCTACAGAGCACCAGTCGCTTAACCTTGTCGGCCGCGATGTCGTTGACTTCCGGAATCACGGTCTGGAAGGATCCGTCGGTCAGCTCTTCCAGGGTCGAGATCGCCTGCTTGTGACGGAGCAGTGATTTCGGCGACATAACGATCAGCGGTTTACGCAGCGGGCGAATCACCTGACGACGCAGCATGTGGAACACCTGAGCCGGGGTGGTCGGCACACAGACCTGTACGTTGTGCTCGGCACAAAGCTGCAGGTAGCGTTCCAGACGGGCCGAGCTGTGCTCCGGTCCCTGCCCTTCGTAGCCGTGCGGCAGCAACATCGTCAGACCGCACAGACGGGCCCACTTGTGCTCACCGGAAGTGATGAACTGGTCGATAACCACCTGGGCACCGTTGGCGAAGTCACCAAACTGAGCTTCCCAGATAACCAACGCATTCGGCGTGGTGGTGGCATAGCCATATTCAAACGCCAACACCGCTTCTTCCGACAGGAAGGAGTCGTGGATGGTCATGCGAGGCTGATCATCATCCAGGTTCTGCAGCGGCACGTAGACTTCACCGTCTTTCTGGCTGTGCAGCACCGCATGGCGGTGGGAGAAGGTACCACGACCAACGTCCTGACCGGTGATACGCACCGGGTGGCCTTCGGCCAGCAGGGTCGCATAGGCCATGGTTTCGGCGAAGCCCCAGTTGATCGGCATCGCACCGGAACCCATACGCTTGCGATCTTCGAGGATCTTCTGAACCTGACGCTGGATGGTGAAGCCTTCAGGTACATGGTCGAGTTTGGCAGCCAACTCTTTGACCAGCTGCGGATCGACCCGGGTGTCGTAGGAGTGGGTCCACTCGTGACCCAGGTAGGGACGCCAGTCAACGAACAGCTCTTCGTTGGGCTCGGTTACCAGGGACTTGGCCACGTGACGACCATCTTCCAGCGACTGGCGGTAGTCGGACTCCATCGCCTTGCTCTCAGCCTGGTCGATAACACCTTCGGCGATCAACTTGTCGGCGTACAGAGCACGGGTGGTCTTCTGGGTCTTGATGGTCTGGTACATGAGCGGCTGGGTACCGGACGGCTCGTCGGCCTCGTTATGGCCACGACGGCGGTAACAAACCAGATCGATAACGACGTCTTTCTTGAACTCGTTACGGTAGTCCAATGCCACCTGAGTCACGAAAGCGACCGCTTCAGGATCATCGCCATTAACGTGGAAGATCGGCGCTTGAACCATCTTGGCCACGTCGGTGCAGTACTCGGTGGAACGCGAGTCTTCACGCTTGTTGGTGGTAAAGCCAACCTGGTTGTTGATGACGATATGAACCGTACCGCCAGTCTTGTAGGCACGGGTCTGCGACATCTGCAGGGTTTCCATCACCACACCCTGACCGGCGAAGGCCTGGTCACCGTGGATGGTGATCGGCAGAACCAGATTGCCTTCCGGATCATCACGGCGATCCTGTCGGGCACGTACCGAACCTTCAACCACCGGCGATGCGATCTCCAGGTGGGACGGGTTGAACGCCAGGGCGATATGCACTTCGCCGCCGGGGGTCGCCACGTTGGAAGAGAAGCCCTGGTGGTACTTAACGTCACCAGAGGTTTCCAGGGTCCGCTTACCCTCGAATTCTTCGAACAGTTCCTGCGGATTCTTACCGAAGGTGTTGACCAATACATTCAGACGGCCACGGTGGGCCATGCCAATAACCACTTCTTTGGCACCGGCCTTACCGGAACGCTGAATCAGCTCATCCATACAGGGGATCAGCGCTTCGCCACCTTCCAGACCAAATCGCTTGGCACCGGCAAAGCGAGAGCCGAGGTATTTTTCCAACCCTTCGGCGGCTGTCAGGCGCTCAAGAATGTGTTTGCGGTATTCCGGCTCGAATTCAGGATGGCAGCGAACCGTTTCCAGACGCTGCTGGACCCAACGCTTCTCCTGGGTATCAACGATATGCATGAACTCCGCACCGACGCTGGTGCAGTAGGTCTGGTGCAGATCATCAAGAATCTGTTTCAGCGGTGCTTCTTCAGGACCAAAAAACAGCGACCCCAGTTGGAAGGTCGTGTCGTGGTCAGCCGCTGACAGCTCATGGAACTGAAGTTCCAGATCCGGGACGTCCTCACGCTCCATCAACCCCAATGGATCGATCTCGGCGATCTGGTGTCCACGGACCCGGAAAGCGTTGATCATACGCAATACACGGACCTGCTTCTTCTCGTGCTCTGAGCTGACGCTGGAGACTGGAAGAGCCTGAGCGGTGGCGCGTTGGTTTTTGGAGAGGTAGAGGAAGTGCTCGCGCACTGTGGAGTGAGGTACGTCTTGGGTGACGGTTGGCTGGACGCGGGGGAGCTTATCAAACTCTTCCCGCCATTGTTGTGGTACCGCGTTGGGGTCCCTGAGGTATTCCTCGTAGAGTTCTTCTACGTAGGTCAGATTCCCACCTGAGAGATGTGAAGTGCTCCACATCAACTCCATTATGCCTTCATGCATTCTTGACAACCCTGTAGTGAGGCGCTTGCCGAACGGCAACGTTCTTCACCCTGTGGCCAACCACCGGTCGACCGCGGGGAACAACATCCCCTGTAGCAATGTTTCTATGACATTTTTTATGTTGCTGGATGGCTAGATAGAACCCCCTTCACCACCAGCAAACGCGCAAAGTCTACAGTACTTATTTACGACTAGAAATAGTGCTTTTTACTTACTTCGAAAATCGCTTCAAAGCCCGTAGATTCTTATTATCAGGCAAAAAAAATGGCGCGGATAACCGCACCATTTTTAGGTCTATTCGGATCAAGTTGCCTGCTGTAGCAGCATGTTCCGAATTTTGCCGATTGCCTTGGTGGGATTGAGTCCCTTCGGGCAAACGCTGACGCAGTTCATGATGCCGTGGCAGCGGAACACGCTGAACGGATCATCAAGGTCAGCCAAGCGCTCCCGGGTCGCCGTATCACGGCTATCGGCCAGGAAGCGATAGGCTTGCAACAGACCTGACGGACCGATGAACTTGTCCGGATTCCACCAGAACGACGGACAGGAGGTCGAGCAGCAGGCACACAGAATGCACTCGTACAGCCCGTCGAGCTTCTCACGCTCTTCCGGTGACTGCAGACGCTCGATCGCCGGCGCCGGCGTATCGTTGATCAGGTAAGGCTTGATCTTCTCGTACTGCTTGTAGAACTGAGCCATGTCGACAACCAGGTCACGAATGACCGGCAGACCCGGTAGCGGACGCAGAACCAGTTTGTCCTCAGCAACCACTGCAGACAGAGGAGTGATACAGGCCAGACCATTCTTACCGTTCATGTTCATACCGTCGGAGCCACAAACACCTTCACGGCAGGAGCGACGATAAGCCAGACTCGGATCCTTATCCTTCAGCAGCTGGAGCAGATCCAGCACCATGATGTCCTTACCACCTGGGATATCGATATGGATATCCTGCATGTAAGGCGCATCGTCGGTCTCAGGATTGTAACGATAAACACTAACTAACATGATGACACCCTCTTAGTAAGTACGCTTCTTGGGCGGGAAAGCTTCGACGGTCTTTGGCGCGAAGTTAACATCACGCTTACCAACCCGCTTCTCACCCGGGAAGTACATGGAGTGTTTCAGCCAGTTCTCGTCATCACGCTCGGTGAAGTCGTTACGGGCGTGGGCACCACGGCTCTCTTTACGCTCTTCGGCGGCGATCGCAGTAGCTTCGGCAACTTCCATCAGGTTCTCAAGTTCCAGCGCTTCAATACGGGCGGTATTGTAAGCAGCAGACTTGTCTTCCAGATGGGTGTTCTCAACCCGCTTACGGATGTCTTTGAGCATCTCCAGACCCTTCTGCATGCTCTCACCGTCACGGAATACACCGAAGTAGAGCTGCATGGTCTTCTGAAGCTCGCCACGAACCTCAGCAACGCTCTCACCAGAAGTGGTCGCATTGAGACGATCCAGACGCGTCATCGCCGCAGCGATGTTGTCTTCATTAGCATCCTTGGCGGTATAGCCGTCGCTCATCAGCTTCTGGATATGCAGACCGGCCGCACGACCGAACACAACCAGGTCAAGCAACGAGTTACCACCCAGGCGGTTGGCACCGTGAACCGATACACAGGCAACCTCACCACAGGCGAACAGCCCCGGAATCTCAACATCGTTGCCATCGGCGTCTTGAGTCAGCGCCTGGCCACCGATATTGGTCGGAACACCACCCATCATGTAGTGACAGGTCGGAACAACCGGGATCGGAGCTTTGACCGGATCAACATGAGCAAAGGTCTTGGACAGTTCACAGATACCCGGCAGGCGGCTGTGCAGTACTTCTTCACCGAGGTGATCCAGCTTCAGGAATACGTGATCGGCGTCTTCGCCACAACCACGACCATCCAGAATTTCCAGAACCATCGAACGGGCCACAACGTCACGACCAGCAAGGTCTTTGGCGTTCGGCGCGTAACGCTCCATAAAGCGCTCGCCGTCCTTATTGATCAGGTAACCACCCTCACCACGACAACCTTCGGTGACCAACACACCCGCGCCGGCGATACCGGTCGGGTGGAACTGCCACATTTCGATGTCCTGCACCGGGAAGCCGGCGCGCAGCGCCATACCCACACCGTCACCGGTGTTGATCAGCGCGTTAGTGGTGGACTGGTAGATTCGACCGGAACCACCTGTCGCCAGGACGGTTGCCAGTGCTTTGATATAAACGGTTTCGCCGGTTTCCATGCAGATTGCAATGACACCCACGATAACGCCGTCATCATTCTTTACCAGGTCGGTGGCATACCACTCGTTAAAGAAAGTAGTACCGCCCTTCAGGTTGGCCTGGTAAAGGGTGTGCAGCAGCGCGTGACCGGTACGGTCGGCAGCAGCACAGGTACGAGCCGCCTGGCCGCCTTCGCCGAAGTTCTTCGACTGGCCACCGAACGGGCGCTGATAGATACGACCAGACTCGGTACGGGAGAACGGCAGACCCATATGATCCAGCTCAAACACCGCCTGAGGACCGACCGAGCACATGTACTCGATGGCGTCCTGGTCACCGATATAGTCGGAGCCCTTAACGGTGTCATACATATGCCAACGCCAATCATCATTGGGGTCAGCACTGGCGATCGCACAGGTGATACCACCCTGGGCAGAGACCGTGTGCGAACGGGTCGGGAATACTTTAGTGACACAGGCCGTTTTCAGGCCAGACTGGGTCAGCTGCAGCGCGGCACGCATACCGGCGCCACCACCACCAACCACGATCGCATCGAAACTAAGCGTACGAACTTTAGACATTGCTTATAATCCCCACAATACCTGAATACCCCACACCAGATAGGTGAACATCGCTGCTCCACAGATCACTTGGAACAGGAAGCGGGGACCGGTTGGTTTGATGTAGTCGGTCGATACACTCCACAAGCCGATCCAGGCGTGGGCACCGATGGACAACATGGTCATCAGGGTAAAGACGCGAACCCAGGTGCTATTGAACAGCGCACTCCACTGTTCAAAAGTCAGGTCGGGGTTGAATAACAAGTAGGTCAGGATGAATACGGTGTATACCAGCAGCACAACCGCTGTGGCACGCTGAATCATCCAGTCATACAGGCCACTACGGCCAAAACTTGTAATAGAAGTTACCATATCCATACTCCCGCCAGCAGGACTGAAACAACACCGGCAGCCAGGGTAGCTTTGGCAATCATCGTGCCGCTCTCCAGCTCTTCACAGTAACCGCAATCCATAATCAGATGCTTGATACCGGCAAAGAAGTGGTAAAGCAGCGCGGATACCAGACCCCAGGCGATAAACTTCGCGAAGAAGCTATTGCTTAGCATGTCGGTAACGGCGTCAAACCCCTGCTGTGACTCCAGGGAAAGATCAAACACATACAGCATGAAAGCGACACCTACAAAGAGGATGACGCCGGTGATGCGGTGCAAAATCGAGGAGATTGCAGGAAGGGGTTGCTTAATAGTACGTAAATCTAGATTTACAGGTCTCGTTTTATTCACGGCTCTAATTCACACTCACGTTAGCCCTCTGACGGGGCGATTAGAAGGACGTGCCAGGAGGTGAGGTCAGAAAATTAAAAAAGGAAAAAACCCTTTTCTCTCCCCAACTTCGACGCGAAAGTATACCTATCTCGCCCTATCAAGACAATTCAAACGGACTAGACCAAAGATATAGAACGGATTGATTATTTAACGCACAACAAGGCTCAAATTGTGTTTTTCCCTAAATTGACTTTTGCCATCGCAGATTCGTGCTGCATTGCGACAATAGAACCTTTGGATCAATTGACTTTAGGCGCAATCTGCCTATAGTGGGGCACTCTAAAGATGACCTGCCAGCACGCGAGTTTGAGTTAAGTTATTGAATTTGCATCGTTGGCGTCCAATAAAACTTAAGAATGATAGGAGCCGCCATGACTGACAAGAAAGCCTATTTGAAGGTCGACGGTCTAGAAGAAACCTTTGAACTGCCGGTCCTGCACGGTACCGAAGGTCCCGATGTAGTAGACGTACGCGCGCTGACCTCGAAAGGCCTTTTCACTTACGATCCTGGCTTCGTATCCACCGCAGCCTGTGACTCCGGTATCACCTTCATCGACGGCGGCAAAGGCATTCTGCTCCACGGTGGTTACCCGATCGAACAACTGGCTGAAAAGTCAGACTACATGGAAGTCTGCTACCTACTCCTTAATGGCGAACTGCCCAACGCAGAGCAAAAAGCTAAGTTTGTTAGCACCATCAAGAACCACACCATGGTTCATGAGCAGCTGAGCCACTTCTTCAACGGCTTCCGTCGTGACGGCCACCCGATGGCGATCATGTGTGGTGTTGTTGGCGCCCTGTCTGCGTTCTACCACGATTCACTGGACATCAACGATGCCCACCACCGTGAAGTCTGCGCGTTCCGCCTGATCGCCAAGATCCCGACCATCGCGGCCATGTGTTACAAGTACTCGATCGGCATGCCGTTCATGTACCCGCGTAACGACCTGAACTATGCCGAAAACTTCCTTTACATGATGTTCGGCAACCCCTGTGAAGAGTACGTTCCGAACCCGGTTCTGGCCAAAGCGATGGATAAGATCTTTATCCTGCACGCCGACCACGAGCAGAACGCCTCTACTTCTACCGTACGCCTGGCCGGCTCTTCCGGTGCCAACCCGTTCGCTTGTATCGCTTCCGGTATCGCGGCCCTTTGGGGACCGGCACACGGTGGCGCCAACGAAGCGGTACTGACCATGCTGGAAGAGATCGGCGATGCCGAGAACATTCCGGAATTCATCGCCAAGGCCAAGGATCCGAACGATCCGTTCCGCCTGATGGGCTTCGGTCACCGCGTCTACCGCAACTTCGACCCGCGCGCCAAGGTAATGAAAGTTTCCTGCGACGAGGTTCTGAAGGAGCTGGGCCTGGAGAACGACCCGCTGCTGAAGATCGCCAAAGAGCTGGAGCGCATCGCCCTGGAAGACGAGTACTTCGTCGAGCGCAAGCTGTACCCGAATGTCGACTTCTACTCCGGCATCATCCTCAAGGCGATCGGTATTCCGACCAACATGTTTACCGTTATTTTCGCCCTGTCCCGCACCATCGGCTGGATCTCTCACTGGAACGAGTTCCACTCCAGCCCGAACCGTATCGGTCGTCCGCGTCAGCTGTACACCGGTCCGGCCAAGCGCGACTACCCGGGTTAAGCAACAGCCCATCCAAAAAGGCCGCAATATGCGGCCTTTTTTGTGCCCATTTAATAATGCATAGCAGCTCGCCTAGATAAAGCCACTGCTCCTTCCGAACTTCGATTGTCGCTATAAGAACAGCGCAGCTAGAGACAGCTCAGATTGGTTTCATCAGGGCCTGCTTGTCTAAGAAAAAAACCGCCGTATCAACTTGTCACTCCTTGGTTAACCCCGAGGCAATACAGTCTTTCCCTTGATATTTAGCGCTATATAGATAGTTATCTGACTGGGCTACCAGCTCGTGGACATCGGCCCCGTCTTCCGGATAGCTGGCTATACCCGATGAAAGCGAGAATGCCAAAGTGTTGCAGTTAAATTGCTGCTGACACTTTCTCTTAAATATCCTAGCAATTAGTGCCACTTTATCTATCGACTGCTGGCTATCCATTTCAGGAAGCAACATCAACACCTCATCTCCGCCAAGCCGGCAAACGAGATCAACACTGCGGGTATTTTCGCCTATTGTTTCCGACAATATTCTCAGCGCACGGTCGCCTGACTCGTGTCCCAATTGATCATTAATTTGCTTAAAGTCATCAATGTCGACCGTAATAATCGAAAACGGTGATTCAAATCGTTTATCTGCGTTAACGAATTTGACCTTTTCCTGCCAGCCTCGCCGGTTCAACAACCCCGTCAACGGATCCCTGATTGATTGATGAAAGAGGTTTTCGCGCAAATTTAAATTAGACAGGGTTATAGCCAGCACCCCGGCGGCAGGCATTAACGCCTGGGTAACTGCCGCCGCCTCATCCTCACGCAGGCCAACCAGCTCGACGGAAATCACACCATGGCAGTCAGCCCCATTGGTGACAGGCATGCAAAGCTGCCGTGGCGCCTTACAACCGCAGGAACGCTCACAAAAACCCATCTCGGTATCGTAGACCTTGTTAGAGCGATGACTCCAACAGCTAGTAAAATCCAACAACCCAAATCGACCACTCAGATCACCCCACTGAGTGACAATAGGATCGCATCCTTGCTCTGTCCTCAATATCACCGCACCGGCATTGGATTGACTCAATTGGCAGGCATAACTATTAAATACCCGCAAAGCCTCGTCCCTAGTACTTGAAATCAACAACGCCTCGGTCATCTCACCCACCAGACTGAGCTGTTGTGACTTTTCTATCGCCGATTCCTTCCCTCGCTGTTCAGCTATGGAAAGCGCTTCAATTTGTTGCAACCGCAGTTTGAGCGCCGACTGCGCCTCGTTGAGTTCACGCCAACGACGCCAAGCAAACCAGGCTAAACAGATAGCGACGGCAGCTGCCGCGACCGGCAACTCATCCACTTCAAACTCTTCGTACTGTTCTGCCCATTCAATAAATTTTTCGTTGGCATCCATATAGGCCGCCAGCATTAGCGTACTAAGCGCCACTACTGCGGAAATAACCAGATCTTTTGAACTGCTAGACATCATCGTGAGAATTACTATCCGACAACGAACAAGTACCGTCACCATAGTTCATCGGACAGCCACTCGCACTGACATTCCTGATCACTGAGGATGGAAACTTAACAATTAATGATTAACGTTAACGATCAGCTGAAGATAACGGTATAAATAGATACCCCCAAAGGCTGCAATATGCGGCCTTTTTTGTGGCCGCGGCCTAAGGCCATTCCCAATAACGCTTCACTCAAGCTAAGATCTAGTCACCCCCCAACCTGCAAGGGCGCCCCATGAAAATAGGTCTGGCACTGGGTGGCGGCGCATCGCGCGGCTGGTCCCATATCGGCGTAATCAACACCCTCAGTGACTACGGCATCGAACCCGACATCGTCTGCGGTACGTCCATCGGGTCGCTGGTTGGCGCCGCCTATGTCACCGGCAACCTACGCAAGCTTGAAGACTGGGTCACTTCGCTTTCCAAACTACAGACCGCCAGATTCTTCGAGATCAATCGCTCCTTCAACGGCTTCGTCAACACTGAACGACTACACGACTTTCTCGAACAGTATGTGGCCACCGACCAGGCCCGGATAGAAAAACTCGACAAACAGTACGCCTCGGTGGCCACCGAGCTTCACAGCGGTCGAGAAATCTGGATGACCCGGGGCTCCGTACTCGAAGCGGTCTGGGCCTCGATCGCCCTGCCCGGCCTGTTCCCAGCGATCAAGCACCAGGACCGCTGGCTGGTCGACGGTGGACTGGTCAATCCGGTCCCGGTGTCGGTTTGCCGCGCACTGGGTGCCGATATCGTTATCGCGGTCAACCTCAACGGCGACATTGTCGGTAAACGCCCCCGTGAACCGCAAGCCCAATCTGAAACAGTACCGAAAACCAGCAACGGCGTAGTGGACAGAATCTCCGATCTGGTCAGCGAATACACCGCCTCTGTATTCACCCCAACCAAGGATGACAACGAACCCCCGAGCCTGTTCGACTCCATTGCTGGATCCATCAATATCACCCAAGATCGCATCACCCGCAGCCGCATGGCCGGCGATCCCCCGGATATTCTGCTGTCCCCGAAACTGGGACATATTGGCTTGCTGGAGTTTTATCGCGCCGATGAGGCGATTAACGAGGGGCGAGACTCCGTAGTGAGATTGCTACCGGAGATCAAACATGTGATGGGCAGAGACTGAGACATTCACTAGAAACCAGCCCAGCGACACTCGGACTATTTATCGACGTGCTCCGCCACCCCTACCTTCAATTGATAATAGGCCGTTGCCAGCAAACCGCAGAGAATACCGCCGCCCTCTATAGAAACGGCCAACGCATAGCCCAAGGAACCACTGTACTGCTGCACCGCTAAGATAAAGAGCAGCCAGAGTACAAAGCCGAGAATAAAGCTCTGTTTGAGCACTTTGGTGCTATTCGAAGTCAATGCCAGCCCGCAAGACTGACATTCAAAGCGCTCTTTGCTGAGCAACCAGCTGGCAACCGAGCTTTGACAAACAGGACATTGATTGGCCATTGCGGTGCAGGCAGCCTCTTTCTAACGAGTCGGTAACCGAGCCCACCGACTAGACAGACTCATTCAATACAGCCACAGAATTGTAGAGAGATTCACTCCGAAACTGCTAGAGCAGCCAATTTATCTAACCGAGCATCCCGCTATTCCTTCGTGACTGAACGGCATCAGCCGCAACCGGCTAACACTAGCCGGCAATGCTAGCCGTAGGTGTGTCACAAAATCATAAAACAACCGAAGATAACGGTATAAATAATTCAGACCGACGACCTCTTGATCCTCCGCTTCTGGGTCAAGACTTGGTGATACGCCAGCAGTTATGGATCCGCGGATTACGCTTGAAGTCCTGATCGATAGTCTGGCTGGTGATATCCGTCACTTTAAAGTCGGCCAGGGCTTGCTGATCCATTTTGAATTTGCGCAGATTATTGGAGAAGATCAGCACCCCTTCTTCATCTAACAATGCCATCGCCTGCTCGATCAGCATCACATGATCACGCTGAACGTCCAAGATATCCCGCATTCGCTTGGAATTGGAGAAGCTGGGCGGATCCATAAAAATTAGGTCGTATTTTTCTCCGCTCTGGCCGGCATCGCGCAGCCACTGCAGACAATCCGCCTGGATAGTCTGATTCAATTTCTCGCTCAAACCATTAAGCGCATAGTTTTTACGCGCCCATTCCAGATAGGTGTTGGACATATCGACACTGGTCGTCGACGCCGCCCCTCCCATCGCGGCCTGTAAGCTGGCCACTGCGGTGTAACTGAACAGATTCAGGAAGCGCTTGTCTCGACTATTCTCACGGATCCATTGCCGGATCGGCCGATGATCAAGGAACAAACCGGTATCAAGATAATCACGCAGATTGACCAACACCCGGGCAGGCCCTTCGGTGACTTCCAGATACTGCCCCTGTTGCTCCAGGCGCTGATACTGCTCTTTGCCGCTTTGACGCTTGCGTTGCTTGAGCGCGATCTGCTCGGCACCGACACCGGTGACACCGGGTAGGGCCGCCATCACATGGGCTAGACGTCGTTCAGCCTTCTCCGGATCAACCTTGGATGGCGGTGCATATTCCTGCACATGCAACCAGTCTCCATATCGATCGATCGCAACGGCATACTCAGGCATATCGGCATCGTAGATCCGATAGCATTGCAGCTGCTGCTTACGGGCCCACTTGTCGAGCTGCTTAAGATTCTTACGCAGCCGATTGGCGAACATATCATCGCCCTTGCTATCGGCCGACTGAACCGGGACGCGTGGCGGCCGATCTCGATCGGCAACAAAATTCTTGTCCGCGATATCGAACAACAGCAGCTGACTGGGTATCGATCCGTTAAACAGTTTGTACTGCTTGTGGGAATGAATCGCGATCGATTTGCCCAACTCCGGGTTGCCGGTGAAAACCGCCGCACGCCAACCCTGAAAATGCTGCTTCAACGCTTCTCCAAGATGTCGGTAGAGATAGCCGATAACCGGCACCTCGCTTAGCCTCTCGCCGTAGGGAGGATTGGTCAGCAATAAACCGGTATCGAACTTTTTGTGTGTCAGCGCCTTCAGCTGGGACAACTCTCGCTGGCTGATCCGAATCCAGCGATCAACACCGGCTCGTTCGGCATTTTGTTTGGCGATCGAAACCGCCTTGGGATTGGCATCGTAGCCATGGATCTCAGGAAAATCATCTCGCTCTGCGGCAGCCAGTCGAATCTTGCGAGCATCACGTAACAAACTCATCCAGCTCGCAGCGTCGTGCTTGAGCCAGCGTTCAAATCCGAAATGTTGCCGCATCAACCCCGGCGCGATATTGGCGGCCATCAACGCCGCCTCGATCAACAAGGTTCCAGAGCCGCACATCGGATCGACCAGCGGCTGCTGCTCGGCAGCACTCTGCGGCCAGCCACTACGGATCAGCAGCGCACAGGCCAAATTCTCCTTCAACGGGGCCGCCCCACCCCGGGCCCGATAGCCACGCCGATGCAGACTATCCCCAGAAAGATCCAGACTCAGATGAGCATGCCCTTTGCTCAGGTGCACATTGATACGAAGATCCGGCTTCTCTTTGCTGATCGCCGGGCGCTGCCCCGTCCGAGATCGAAATTGATCAACAATGGCGTCTTTGACTTTTAGCGAACCAAAATGGGTATTCTTTATCGCCCGACTGGTACCGCTGAAGTTGACCAGCAGCGTGCCATCGGAGCGCAGGTGTTCTAGCCAATCGATCTGCTGTACCCCTTCGTACAGCTGCTCGGCCGATTCAACCGAAAACTCGGCCAGCGGCAACAAAATCCGGTTTGCCAGCCGAGACCACAGACAGACCCGATAGCCGACCGCTAGATCGCCCTGAAAGAACACCCCGGCAACGGTGGTTTTGACGTCCAGCCCACCCAGCTCGGCTAACTCATCGGCCAACAGGGTTTCCAACCCTTTCGGGCAGGTGGCAAAAAAACGGAAAGTGGAATTAAGTTCAGACAAGAGAGCTCCAACAGACGCAGGCAGGGCAATAAAACGCGCATGATACCACCGGAGTCGGTTTTGCCGCAGCTCTTTGCATCGTTGCTGCGCGGCCATGACACCCGAGGTCAGTTCTGGCATTAAATTTTTTCAAGTTTCAGATTTGTGACCACATTAAGTCACTAGACCATTGTTTTGATGACAAATATTTATACTGGTAAGACCAAATTCTATCGGCAGTAGATAACTCGCTGCTGCAAAGCATATCGACAACCCTGTCGGAATCCGATACAAACGAAGAGTCGGCCTAGGCCGATCATGCAGTCTGCGCCGGGCAGGAGTCTCGACGCTGACAGATCTCAACGCATGGATAGACCGAGTCAGAAGGGTGCAGCCTTTGTTGCCACCCTCCAACAAGAACTAACGAGGCTATTGAATGAAGAGACAAAAACGGGATTTAACATCCAGAGCTTATGTACGCGGTTATCGTGCCGGCGTATCAGGTAAATCAAAAGACATATGCCCCGCCACAGCCGGCGAAAGCCGTCAGCACTGGATCAGTGGTTGGCGCCAAGGTCGATCAGACTTCTGGGACGGATATCAGGGCATCTCCAACCTACACTGCACACCCAACCTACCCTGACGACGTTAACCATTAAGACAAGGAAAAAAGGGCCCGCATTTGCGGGCCCTTTGTTATGGATAGCGAATCAAGGATGCAGGCCGATTAGGCCTTGGCCGCAGCTTTGGCTGCCTCATTGATCAACGCCGGCCCCCGATAAATAAAGCCACTGTAGAGCTGCACCAACGACGCTCCGGCACGGATCTTCTCCGCAGCATCACGCCCGTCACAGATGCCACCAACACCGATAATCGGCAGAGCTCCGTCCAGTGCTTTGGACAACGACGAGATCACCTGGGTTGAACGGCGTCGTACCGGAGCCCCACTAAGACCGCCGGCCTCTTCTGCGATGGGAGAACTCTGAACGGCTTTGCGATCCAGGGTGGTGTTAGTCGCGATCACCCCATCCAGGCGATATCGGATCAACGCCTTGGCCACCATCTCGATCTCTTCCTGATCCATGTCCGGTGCGATCTTTACCGCGATCGGAACATAGCGGCCATAATAATCGGCCAACCGGGCCTGTTCATTCTTAAGCGCTTCGAGCAACTGGTTGAGGGATTCACCGAACTGCAGCGAGCGAAGCCCAGGCGTATTGGGTGAAGAGACGTTGACGGTAATGTAACTGGCGCGACTGTAGACCTTACGCAAGCAAAGCAGGTAATCGTCGGTCGCACGCTCCACCGGGGTATCGAAATTCTTACCGATATTGATACCCAGGATGCCGTCGAAGCGACTGCTGTCTACTTGGTCGATCAGGTAGTCCACCCCCTGATTGTTGAACCCCATCCGGTTGATGATCGCCTGATGCTCAGGAATCCGAAACAACCTAGGCTTCGGGTTTCCCGGCTGCGGTCGCGGGGTTACCGTGCCGACCTCAATAAAACCGAAGCCCAGGGCTGCCAGACCATCGATATGCTCGGCATTTTTATCCAATCCCGCAGCCAAACCAACCGCATTGGGAAACTGGATCCCCATCACTTCGACCGGCGCGTTAACCTGGCGGTAGATAAGCTGGCTTAGCCCGGTCAACTCGGCCATGTCGATAGCCGACATCGACAGACAGTGGGCGGTTTCAGGCTCAAAACGGAATAGCAACGACTGCAGGGTGGCGTAGGACATAGCGGGCTCCTTGGAAACTGCCCGGCATTATACGGAATAGGCCAATATATGCACGGGGGAGCGATGCTATAGCGGCAGAATATCGACGAATTTACCCTGGGCGTCGAAGCGGATCCGGAAGCTGCCGCAGATACCGTTATGTTTAAGGAAGGGCTGCAGGATCCCGACCGGAAAACGCAGCCGTCGGCCGTCGCGGGCGCGACAGCTGACCACCTGGCTTTCACCCCGGTAGTACTTCAGATACTCATCGGCACTGATCAAAAGATCGACGTCGACACTCTGCAATGATGACGAACCAGCCACCCAATCATTCCCCGCTCAACCGATTGACAGCCCGGCTCAAGACGGCAATCTCTGCACCTCCTCAGGCGGCGGCAATCTCCGACAAGCGTTTGATCGCCACGGTATAGATCGCATAGTCCTGCCGGTCGCTGTTTTTCAACTCCGCCAGCATACTCAGCCACTGGGTGACCATCAACTCATGCTGTCCGACCCAGGCTTCAAAACCGGCATCGGCATCCGGCTGATCCAACAGGTAGGGAATCAACGCCAGCCCCAGGCGCCGGGTCTGCAGTTCCAGATCGTCGCGCAAGGTTTCACGCGCACTGGCCTGCCAATGGTTGATGACGCTAAGGGAGTCGATGGTGCGCGATAACCAGAACAGATCCAGACGCTCGCCCAACAGACAGTACACCGCAGCCACCTGCTTCAAGCCAACCCGCTCATCGGAGATTTCATTCATTCCTAACGCCGCATACAGCATCGTGGTACCGGCTATCTGACGCGCTAATGGCTCGGGCACACCGGCCTGGGAATAGAAATAGAATCGATCTTTCCAGGCCTGGGCCGGGCTTCCCAGCAGCCAATCACCCATATTTTCCGCCAACTGCTGCAATAGTGGCTGCAACTGGTCCAGATCACCCTGATCCAACAGCAAGGGATGCCGATTTCGCAGCAGCCATCTAGCAGCTCGACGTATCATCCGTTGCAGCTCCAGCAGCATCCGAAGCTGTACTTCACGCCGCACTTCAATCGCTTCCAGCGCATCGATCTGCTGCCACAAACCGGTCAGATCATAGATGTCCCGCGCCAGAATATAGGCCCGGACTATCTCTTCGACGCTGGCCGCCGTGGTACTGCGCATCCGGTGCACGAAACTGCACCCCATATGATTGACCAACGCATTAGCGATCCGGGTTGAGATCAGTTCCCGTCGCAACGGGTGCTGCTGCAACTGATCGGCAAAACGCTTGACCATCTGGTCTGGGAAGGCATCGAGCATCACCTTCTGCACGTAGGGGTCATCCGGTAATTCAGAATCCAACAGCTGCTGCTTCAACCATCCCTTGGTGACCGAGATCAGTACCGCCAGCTCCGGCCGGGTCAAACCCTGCCCCAGCTGTCGACGCCGATCCAACTCATCCTCATCGGGGATACTCTCCAACTCACGGTCAAGCAACCCTTCTCGCTCCAACGCCTGGATATAGCGGCGATATTCTCCCAGCCGTTCATGGGCCTGGGCTTGAGCCATGGTAATCGCCTCAACCTGCTGAAAATTATCCCGCAGAACCCGCTCAGCCACCGGATCGGTCATCTTCACCAAGAGCTGGTTACGTTGCTTGGCGGTCATCTCACCGGCTCGAACCTGTTCATCCAGGAAAATCTTGATGTTGACCTCATAGTCGGAACAGTTGACGCCGGCCGAATTGTCGATGAAATCGCCGTTACAGGAACCGCCTTGCAGCGAGTATTCGATCCGCGAAGCCGCCGTCATCCCCAGGTTGCCGCCCTCGCCCACCACCCGCGCTCGCAGCTGTCCGGCATCGATTCGAACATTGTCGTTGGCTTTGTCGCCAACATCGGCATGTCGCTCGAGACTGCTCTTAACATAGGTGCCGATCGCACCGTTCCAGAGCAGATCCACCGGTGCCGCCAGCAACGCGCAGAGGAATTCATTGGCGCTGAGCCGGTCGGCCTCGATACCGAAACGGCGCTTCATCGCCGGAGAGATGGCAATCATCTTGGCCGACCGATGAAAAACCCCACCGCCCTCCGAGATCAGGTCACGGTCGTATTGATCCCAGTCGGCAACCGCCTCAAACAGGCGTCGGCGTTCTGCATAGGAGGCTTCAGGATCGGGATTCGGGTCGATGAAGATGTAGAACTGGCTAAAGGCGGCTACCAGCTGAATCTGGTTGGAGCACAGCATGCCGTTGCCAAATACGTCGCCGGCCATCGCCCCGATACCCACCACGGTGAACGGTTCTTTCATGCTGATGTTCAGCTCGCGGAAATGACGCTGCACCGCGACCCAACCGCCACGCGCCGTGATTCCCATGGCCTTGTGGTCATAACCCTGGCTACCGCCGGAGGCGAACGCATCGCCAAGCCAGAAATCATACTGCTGGGCGATCTCATTAGCGGTATCGGAAAACGTCGCCGTTCCCTTGTCGGCCGCTACCACCAGATAGGGATCCGGCTCGTCGTAGCAGCGCACCTGATCCGGATGTTCGACGGTGCCGGCTATGGCATTGTCGGTCACATCCAGCAACCCTCGGATAAAGCCCTGGTAACAACTACGCCCCTCTTCAAATCGTTGCTGCGGGCTCATGCCGTCCTTCAGCCGATGACAGACAAATCCGCCCTTGGCCCCCACCGGGACGATCACCGCATTTTTGACCTGCTGGGCTTTGACCAGCCCCAATACTTCGGTCCGGTAATCCTCGCTGCGGTCCGACCAGCGCAACCCGCCCCGGGCTATTTTCCCCGCCCGCAGATGCACACCTTCGAAGCGGGCGCTATGGACGAAGAGTTCGAACATCGGCGCCGGTTGTGGCACCTCCGGCAGCGCTCTGGGCTTGAGCTTCAGCACCAGGGTGGTTTTCGGTTTTGCGTCGGCATCCAGTTGAAAGAAGTTGGTCCGCACCGTGGCACTGATCAGGTCGTTGTAGAGCCGCAGGACGCGATCTTCGGTCAAGCCCGGCACCTGATCCAAAGCACTGCTAAAGGATTCCAACAGGTGTATCCGATCGGCAACGATCTGATGGGGTTCTAGCCCTTGCAACTGCGCTGGATTAAAGCGCTGATTAAAGATCTCGATCAGCAGGCGACTGATCTGTGGATAGGCCATCAGACTCCCGGCGATCGCATGCTGGCTCAGGGTAATCCCGATCTGCTTCATGTAAGCGGCATAGGCGCGCAGGACACTCACTTCGCGCCAATCCATCGAGGCTCCAAGCACCAGTCGATTAAAACTGTCACTGGCGCAATCTCCGGCCCAGATATGGTCGAATGCCTCGAGAAAGATATCGCGTACCGACTCTATTTCGATCGGGGTCCCAGCACTGTGCGTCAATCCGAAATCGTGCAGCCAGACTTTGTTGCCATTGAGCTGGATCGCGTAGGGGTGCTCGTCCTGCACGATCAGCCCCAGGTGTTCCATTACCGGAATCACGTCCGATAATGGGATCGGCTTGCCGTAATGGTAGAGCTTGAAGTTAAATCGCTCGCCCTGCCCACCCAACGGCCGGTAAAAACTCATCCCCAGAGGATGATCGGGAGTCAGTTGCAACACCCGGTCGATGTCGGCCACCGCCGCCCGGGGGGAAAAGTCATCCCGATAGGAGGCCGGAAAAGCCTGTTTGAACTGGCCGTGGATCACTGCGCCCTGCGCATCACCGTAGGTATCGGCCAGGGCTTGCAACAACTCCTCCGCCCAACTGCGCGCGGCCTGAATCACCCGCTGCTCGAGCGATTTTAGATCCACTTCGGCGCCGGTATCCCGCTCGCCCATATGGAGGATAAACTGGGTTCGCGCCAGCAACGATTCGGATAACAGGGTGTTGAACTCCACCTGCTCGCACTCGAAGGCTTCACACAGAATCCGCTGAACCCGCTGACGCAGGTCGGTGTTATAGAGATCGCGCGGTACAAACACCAGACAAGAGTAATAACGCCCATAGGCGGCCCGACGAACAAACAGCCGGATCTGACGCCGCTCATGGATATGCAGGATATCCAAGACGCTCTCGAACAGGGCTTCAGCATCGATCTGGAACAGGTCATCGCGCGGATAGGTTTCCAAGATCTGGCGCAACTCCTTCCAGTCGTGGCTACCTGGATAGAGCTCAGCCCGCTCCAGCACCTGTTCCACCTTGGTCCGTACCACCGGAATCGTGCGCGGACTTTCGGTATAAACCGGTGAGGTGTAGAGCCCAAGAAAGCGATGCTCGACGCTGACCATCCCCTGATCATCGAATTCACGCAGCAGAATGTAGTTGGCATAAACCGGTCGATGTACCCTCACCGGAGTACTCGATTTGGCAAAGCCGATCAGCTCGTCCAGATCGGTCGCCTGACCCGGCCGGACCGATACCTCACTGAGCAACCGGGCCTCGGTCTCGGCCCAGGGCATGCGACATAGACCCAATCGACTCGAAGATTGCGAACGCAGCACCGGACCACTCTTATGCTTGACCAATTTAAACTGCTCATAGCCGAGAAAGGTGAAGTGGTTGTCCATGGTCCAGCGCAGAAAAGCCTGCTGCTCTTGGAGCAACTCGGGCGGCAGCTCAGCCTTATCCAACCGTTCCAGCAAGGCATTGGATTGCGCCATCATCGCGTCGAAATCTTCGGTAACCGCCTCAACATCCCCCAGCACCTCGATCAAGGACTGCTTCAACTCGCGCTGCTCGGCGGGCTTGGCATAACGGTCGATCTCCAGATACACGTAGGATTCATTGTCCGGCGACTGCTGATCAAAATTCGACAGGCTGAGCAGCTCACCGTTGTCACGCTCGACGGTAAGAATCACGTTCTGGATATTGTGCAGCGTCAATCCGCGACGATTGACCTCCATCCGCAATGAATCGATCTGGAACGGCATATCATCCAACAGGATCAGGATGATGGTGTGGTTTGAAGCCCAGCCGTTGGCTTCGTTATCCGGGTTGAACACCTTGACCTTGGTCTGGCCGGTTTGCCGCTGCTGCAGAAAATACCAGCCTTCGAGAATCGAACCGTAGAGCTGATCGACCGGAATACCCTCGATTTCACGGGCCGATACAGAGCGGTACAGCAGCGAGGCAAAATGTCCGATCGCCTCGGCCTGCTCGGCCGGAAGTCGGGCCGTCAGCTGTTCCTGCAATCGATTTAGCGTACTCTGATAACGATCAGCAACACCCTGCGCCATGACAATCCCCTTCGCCAGATTTCAACCCTAATAGAATAGTCGAGAGTGCCGCAGAGCATGGCTAAGCTGCTGTAGAAAAGTGATATTTTTTAAATTGTTGCGAAGCTTAAGAGGGTAAACGAGGGACCGTAGAGGGGAAGTCAGAGGCTGCGATCCGCAAGCACGCTAATCGCAACCTCAGGCAGGAAAACTCGACCGCTGGACTAGCTCTGGTCAGAGTCGGAGCGATCGCCGGGCTCGGTTTGATCCATCAACTCCTGTGAACGCTGCGCGACCGCCGCAGGGTCTTGCTTGAGTCTTGTCTTACGCTTAACCGGCTGGCCATCCGCACCCTTGCCGCGCTTGCTCCGCTGCTCATCCTGAAGCTGGTCAAACTGGCTACGCTGGCGCGCCTTGAGTTTGTTCTGCGCCACCCGGCGCTGACGCTGATCCTGTTCAGCGCTCTCAGGAACAGGAATGCGACCCGCCTCACGACGGGATTTTTTCTGGCGAGTCATAGATATCTCCGATTGACTGACTGAGGACCGGGCACGACGGGATCACCCCCGTGGCGGGTCGTTACGCGGTGACTGGTGCGATGAATCCTGCTGCTCAAGCTGCTCTTGCTCCAGCAAACGCTGCCGCTCCAGCTCGGCCAGGCGTTTCTTCTCCACCCACTCACCAACGGTTTCAAAACTGAGCCGGCCGATTAATCCTGAGCGCAGATCACCGATCAGAATCTCGCCGGCCTTGGTACGATCGACTACGCCACCGCTCTTCAGGCAGCCGCGTTTACGCCCGACCATATCCAGCAGTTCATCGGCGCTGGCAGGCAACTCGGTGAGTTTGAATCGCTCTTTTAGCAGCTGCGGATAATCACGGCGTAGAAAGTCCAGGCTGTAGAGGGCAATATCCTCATACTCCACCACGGTGTCGCGAATCGCACCACTGGCCGCCAGGCGATAGGATGAATCTTCATCTTCGATCTTAGGCCACAGGATACCCGGCGTATCGAATATCGCCAGACCGTTATGGGCGACAAATCGCTGCTGGGTCTTGGTCACGGCCGGCTCATTGCCGACCTTGGCCAACTTACGACCCATCAACGCATTGATCAGGGTCGATTTGCCCACGTTGGGAATCCCCATGATCATCACCCGAACCGGACGATCGGCCGCGACTCGCGCCGGGGCCGCTGCCTTACAGCGTTCCACCAGCTGTTGCAGTTCCTGCTTCTGTCCCATCCGCAACGGCATCGCCTGGACGGTATCTTCGCTCAGGTATTTGACCCATTTGCGGGTTCGTCCAGCATCGGCCAGATCGCTCTTGTTGAGCACCTTGATAACCGGCTTGCGACCTCGAAGCTGTTCCACCAGCGGGTTTTCGCTCGATTGGGGCAGACGGGCATCAAGAACCTCGATCACCACATCGATCTGATCGATCACTTTGGCGATCTCTTTTCGCGCCTTATGCATGTGACCGGGAAACCACTGAATCGACATTATTAAACCACTCTGTCCGTGCTCAAATTCTGGCCGCGCATTATAGCCCAGCGCGATAGCACCTGTCCGATCCTTGTTCCGGATCAACGTAAGCTTGATTCAGCCTTTGAAGCCGATAGGCTATCACCTTGCATTGGGCTAGAATGCCCTGAAAACATCCGCTTGGACTTACTGAATGGACCAGACTTCCTCGAATAGCCAGACGCTGATGGCGCGCCAGCCGATCTTTGACCGTCAACTCAAAGTTATCGCTTACGAGCTGCTTTACCGCAGCGATAACGACAGCGACGGTGATTTTCTCGAGGGCGACCAGGCGTCCAGCCAGATGCTGCTGAACTTCACCAGCATCAGCGACGAAGGGGCCACGAAACGGGTACCCGCCTTTATCAAGCTGACCCGTGAGATGCTGCTGAACCAAACCCTGCCCACACTACTGTGCAAGCAGGTGGTGGCCGAGCTCCCCGGCGACATTGAGATCGACAAGCCGCTGTTGCTGGCGGTGCAGAAGTTACGCAAAGACGGCTTCAAGGTTTCGATCGACGATTTTATCTTCGACCCCAAGTACGCGCTGCTGCTCAAACTGGTCAATATCGTCAAGATCGATGTTTCCCAGTTGGATGAGGACGAAGTTAAACAGCAACTCGAAGCACTGGAGCCCTACAAGGTTACCCTGCTGGCCAAACGGATCGACAAGCTCGACCACCTCTACGAATGCGTCGACATGGGTTTCAAATTGTTCCAGGGCCACTTCCTGAGCAAACCCCAGGTGGTCAAGGGCAAAAAGAGCGTAACGGCCAACTCGCTGGCCCTGATGCAGGTGGTACAGGAGGTACAAAACCCCAACACCACCGCCGATAAGCTCGAACACCTGATCATTAAAGACTCGGTGCTGACATTCAAACTGTTGCGCATCGTCAACTCCGCCGCTTACGCACTGACCCGCAAGATCGATTCGCTCAATCAGGCGATCGTGATGCTGGGGCTGGATCAGGTGAAGAAATGGGCCACCCTGATCGCGATGAGCAGCAACAAGGACAAGCCGACCGAACTGTCGCGCGGACTGCTGGTCAGAGCGCGGATGTGCGAGCTGCTGGCCGAGTCCAAGGGTTACCCGGACACCAGCAACTTCTTCCTGGTCGGTATCATGAGCGAGATCGACGCGCTGATGGATATGCGCATGGACGAAGTGCTCAAGCAGATCCCCCTGAACGAAGAGCTCAAGGCCGCAATCGGCAAGCGCAAAGGCACCCAGGGCGAGGTACTCAAGGCCGCCTTCGCTTACGAACGTGGCGAATGGGATCGCCTCTCCGACTTCGATATCAACGATGCGGTCTATGAAGGGGCCTACCGTCACAGCCTGAGCTGGGCTCAGGAAGTGATGCAGTCGATGTCGGAAGATAACGCCTAACCCCGACCGACAAGAACGATGTCCAACTCTCGTGTAATCGATTCGGCCCGGATTCGGGCCGATTTCCCTCTACTGACCGACTCCGATCTCTGCTATCTCGACAGTGCCGCCACCACCCAGAAGCCACAGGCGGTGATCGATGCTCTGAGCCGTTACTACCAGCAGGATAACGCCAACGTCCATCGCGCCGCCCACCGCCTCAGCCGACAGGCCACCGAAGCGTTCGAGCAGGCTCGCGAGAGGGTTCAACGCTTTATCAATGCCGCCCATAGCAGCGAAATCATCTGGACCCGCGGCACCACCGAAGGGATCAACCTGGTGGCCCACAGCTTCGGTCAGCTGGCGATCGCTGCAGGTGACGAGATCCTGATCAGCGAACTGGAGCATCACGCCAACATCGTACCCTGGCAGCTGCTGGCCCAGCGCAGCGGTGCGAAACTGCGGGTCATTCCCATCCGGGATGACGGCGACCTGGATCTGGAAGCCTTCGAGGCGCTACTCAACCCGCGTACCCGCTTGTTGGCCCTGACCCAGGTATCCAACGCCCTGGGATCCGTCAATCCGATCGAAACCATGATCGAACAGGCCCATCGAGTCGGCGCCAAGGTGTTGATCGACGGAGCTCAGGCGGTCAGCCATTTCCCCATCGACGTGCAGGCGCTGGATTGCGACTTCTACCTGTTCTCCGGCCATAAGCTCTACGGCCCCACCGGTATCGGCGTGCTCTACGGCAAGCAGGCATTGCTGAGTGTGATGCCACCTTGGCAAGGCGGCGGCGAGATGATCGAGCGAGTGAGTTTCGAGGCCAGCAGTTTTCAGCCACCGCCCTTCCGCTTTGAAGCCGGCACCCCCAATATCGCCGGTGCCATCGGGCTGGCTACGGCGATCGACTACCTGGAAAGCTTCGACCGCCGCCAACGCCTGCGTCACGAACAGCAGTTGCTGAACTACGCCGAACAGCAGTTGAAACTCGTGCCGGGGCTGCAAATCCTCTGCAACCCTGGCCAACGGATCGGGCTGATACCCTTCGTAATCGAAGGACTGCACAACTTCGATCTGGGCGCCCTGCTCGATCAGCAGGATATTGCCATCAGAACCGGCCACCATTGTGCCATGCCGCTGCACCAGCGGCTGGGGCTCGACGGCAGCGCCCGAGCCTCGTTCGGACTTTACACCACCAAGCAGGATATCGACCGCCTGGTGCAGAGCCTGCTCAACCTGCTGGCCCCCGAAACCTCATCCGATGATTGTGACTCCACATCGCCACAACGCCCGACGGCAGCCAGCCCCCTTCCGGATACCCAGCCGCTACTGGACGCACTGCTATCCAAATCCCATTGGAAAGCACGCTATGCGTTGCTGATGAAAGCGGCCCAGCAACGCGCCGAAGACCCAGAACTGCGGCAGCCTCAAAACCTGCTTCACGGTTGCAGCAGCCGGGTATGGCTGCAGCACCACTACGATACCAAGACAGGTACACTCCATTTCAACATCGATAGCGACGCAAGAATTATCAAAGGCTTAGGAATGCTTCTAATGGAGAAGCTTGAACAATGCCCGACCACCGAAATCAACCCGCAGACGCTACAGCAAAGCATTGCCCAGCTTCAGTTAGAGAAGCATCTGAGCCCATCGCGAAGCAATGGTCTACAGGCCATCATCGATGAGATCGTAGCAATCGCTGCACGGTATCGATAACTCAAACAGCAGACTGAGATCCATCCGTCTAGGCTTACTGGGAACTATCTGCGCTCGATCGGCTCCATAGTCGCGTAATACCCGTTCGTATGGATCACAAACAGGTCATGCCATGTCTAAAATGAAACACTACGCGCTGATGTTCAGCCTCGTGGCCTTAACCGCCACCGCCACGGTTGCCCAGGCCAGCAATCTGCTGTTTTTGTCCAACTCCGTCCTGAAGGATCTTGATCCTCAGGATGCCGACTCTCTCATAGCCGAGATGCAGACTACCCTGGAACAGGCCCAGGATTTTGAGATCAGGCACTGGCAGTCGGCCTATAGCGACCTGAAGGTTCGGATCCAGCCGCTGATCACCTATCAGAGTAACCAGCAGCAATGCCGCGCGGTCCGGATCCGTTTGACCCAACCGATGGGTAAAGACGAGCGCTACCAGTTTGATTACTGTCGTAACGTCGAGCGTTGGGACATCAGCTACACCCCGGCCGGTAGCTTTGACGAGAATGACTGGCAGCTACTTCAGCGCACGGTCCAACGGGCGCTTAATGAGAATAACAATGGCCAACCCAGCTCCTGGACCAACCATAACAGCAAGCACTCCGGCGTCGTCGTTCCCTCGACCTCAAAGATGAATGGCGGTGAGCGCTGTCGTCAGACCGCCATCACCATCTTCGACAGCCATGGCAAATCCTCAAACGGCAGCTACCTATTCTGCCTCCAAGAGGATGGACAGTGGCAGCGACGGCTATAAGTGCCGAGAGGACCCACTAAGGCTCAGCTCGACGCAGCCGCCTGCCGGGTGGCCCGCTCGATCAGCTTATCGATCACCCGGGCAACGGCCACAAAACCGAAGGTTGCAGTGACACAGGTGCTGGCACCAAAACCAGTGTTGCAGTCCAGCCGCATCCCCTCTCCCTCCTCGGTGGTGCGCTTCTGGCCACAGACCGAACCATCGGGCTGCGGATAACGAAGCTGCTCGGATGAATAGACGCAGGGCACATCGAAGCGGCGCTTCGGATTGGTGCTGAAATTGTAGAACCGTCGCAGGTGCGAACGTACCTTGGCCGCCAGCGGATCCTGCTCGGTACGGCTAAGATCCGCCACATCGATACGGGTCGGATCGACCTGGCCACCGGCCCCACCTATGGTGATCACTGGAATTTTACGGCGCCGACAACAGGCGATGATCGCCGCTTTGGCACGCACATCGTCGATCGCATCGATAACATAGTCGAAGCGCTGGTCCAGCAGCTCCCAGGCGTTCTGCTCATCGATAAACTCTTCGACCTGATGGCAGCGGCAGTCCGGATTGATCTGCTCCACCCGCTCGGCCATCACCGCCACTTTGGATTGGCCGATGGTTTGGCTAAGGGCATGAATCTGGCGATTGGTGTTGGTCACGCAGAGATCATCCAGATCGATCAAGGTCAGCTCACCGACGGCACTGCGAGCCAGGGCTTCGACAACCCAGGAACCGACACCACCGATACCGATAACGCAGACATGCGCCTTCGCCAGCGCCTCAACACCATCGGTTCCATATAAGCGGCGGGTACCGCCAAAACGCTGATCCATATGAATCGATCGACCTCTTAACTGTGCTCACTGGAAAAGGACGCTATTGTAGCGCCGTCAGGGCTCAAAGGTCAGCTGTTAAGCCAATGGATAGCCCCGTATAATCGGCCTCCCTGCCATTGCCACAGATAAAGCCGCTCCATGCTCAGCAATATTCGAATCGTCATGATCAACACCTTCCACCCGGGAAACATCGGCGCTGCCGCCCGGGCGATGAAAAACATGGGCTTATCCGAGCTGGTGCTGGTCGAACCCCGGCTGTTCCCAGATCCGGAAGCCAGCTCCCGTGCTGCCTCGGCCACCGACCTGCTCGACAACGCCCGGATCGTCAGCAGCCTGAGCGAAGCCATTGCCGACTGCCCGCTGGTGATCGGCGCCAGCGCCCGTAGCCGCAGTTTCCCCTGGCCAATGCTTGATGCCGAACAATGTGCGACCAAAGCCGTTGCCGAGTCGGCGCAGGGGCCGGTGGCGATCGTGTTCGGCCGTGAGCGGATGGGGCTGCATAACGATGAACTGATGCAGTGCCACTTCCACGTCGCCATCCCATCTAATCCCGATAGCCCGGTACTCAATGTCAGCTCTGCGATTCAGGTGATCTGTTACGAAATCTGGAAGACTCAGCTTAGCAATGAGAATGAACCAGAGACGCTCGAGTACCCAACCCAGCAGCAGATGGAAAACTTCTATCAGCACTTGGAGCAAACCCTGGAGCAGGTCGGTTTTCTGATTCCACAACACCCAGGCAAGACGATGACCAAGCTTCGACGGTTGTTCAATCGTACCCGCCCGGAGACGATGGAGTTGAATATGCTTCGCGGGATCCTGAGCGCTATCGGTCGCGACAAAACCTAACCTCAACCATTAAGTTACGGGCTGCGGTAAGGTTGTTAAACTGTTTTAAACTACCGCCACCATCCATTTATCTGCTGTCAGAGCACCTTTGTGAAGCTACGCTTGGCTCAACTTATCCAACTGCCGCTGGTATCGGTCCTACTGCTTCCCCTGGTGCTACTGGGGATCAGCCCAGCTCAGGCGCAGGTAAGTTGGCACCCCCCGACCCAAGAAGTCATCGAGGGCCAGCCCTTTGAGTTGCAGCTTGAGGTGGTCCAGCTGCGCTCGGTACCCGGTAGTCCTGATCTGACCGCACTGCGGCAACAGTTCGACCTGCTTTCTAGCCGCTCCAGCTATCTGACCGAACGGCATAATGGCCGAACCCACTATATCTCGCGCTGGAAACTGCAACTGCAACCTCGTCAGGCTGGTGATCTGCAGATTCCGCCAATTTCAGTTAAGGGTGAACAGACCCAACCGCTGTTGCTGCAGGTAACACCCAAGCCACAACGACTGTCAGAGCGGATACGCCTGATCAGCGAACTGGAGCAGTCCGAAGTCTATCCCGGCCAACCGCTGAAATTACGGTTGCAACTCTACTACAACCTACCGTTGCAACATGCCGAGATGACCCAGCCAAGCCTCGATGGGATTAAGATTGCCCCGCTTGGAGGTCAACGTGCTTACAGCGAGCAGCTGGATAATCGACGCTATCAGGTGATCGAACAGCACTATCTACTGCAGGGTGATCAGCCGGGGGACTATCTGCTGGAAGAGCTGACCCTTAAGGCCAATCGGACCGATGGACAGGTATTGGAAGTACGCTCGCAACCGGTAGCCTTCCGAATCCATCCCTGGCCCGAGGATCTGGCCCAAACTCCCACATTGGTGGCCTCCGAAGTCCAACTGCAACAACACTGGCCACAACAACAAGCCTATCTTCGGGCTGGTGATACCCTGGTGCGAACCCTGGAACTGGTCG
This sequence comes from Motiliproteus coralliicola, assembly GCF_003345655.1. GTDB lineage: Bacteria > Pseudomonadota > Gammaproteobacteria > Pseudomonadales > Balneatricaceae > Motiliproteus > Motiliproteus coralliicola. The sequence goes on along the minus strand of NZ_QQOH01000001.1, from coordinate 553,596 downwards.
GACACGGAATCCCGGCGGCTTGGCTACCGAATCCACAACTGGCCGAGATCGATGGAATCACCCTTTATCCGCAACCACCCCAACTTGAGCAGCGTCTGATCAACGGCGTGCTGGTCAGTCGCAAAATCATCGACTACAAGCTGCTGCTGACCCGAGCGGGCCAGTTCCAGCTACCCAGCGCACAACTGCCCTGGTGGGACAGCGTGCGTGAGGCGATGGAACTGGCTGAAGTACCGGGCAGAACAATAGAAGTCCAGCCGTTTATGGCCGCCCCACCGAGTCAACAATCCAATCAAACTGCAACGCCGAGCTCGGACGTGATTCCCGACAGCCCCGCCCCATCCGCTACCGACGAGCAGGCCCAGCCTTCTCTCTGGCAAGCCTGGGCCTGGGCGGCGATCGCCCTGATCTGTGCTTTGGGCTGGACGTTGAGCTGGCAAAAACGCAAACAACTGGAAATAAAAATGGCCTCGTTAGAGCAGGCTAGCACTGCCCCTGCCACGCCGCCGGAGCAGCACCGATCCTCAGTCGCGACTGCAGCTCAGACAGAACCACGATCACCGCTCAGAGCCGAAGACCCGTTTGAACAACTGGCCCAGGCCTGCCGGGCCAATGATCCGGAACTGACCCATCAACAGCTGTTCGACTGGGCCGAGAAGCAGTGGCCTGCGCAACCGATTCGCACCCTGCTGGAGCTGGAACAGCAGGCCAAGGACCCAACCTTGGGTTATCTGTTACGAAACCTCGAATATCATGCGGCCAACCCCCATGAGTATTGGGACGGTGAGCTGCTGCTGCAGCGACTGGAGCGCTTACGTCGACGGCTGTCGAGCTCAAGACCATCGTATCCCACGGCAGAACCTTCAGCGCCCGAGCCCAAGGCATCGCAACCGACGGATACTCAGCCTAGACGGCCAGGGTCGATTCACTTCACCATCGACGACTGATTAAACCCGCATCCCCAAGCTATAAACTGGCGGCCAGCGCCTTGTCCAGCTTCGGATAGCGGAACTCAAAGCCGGCCTGCTGTAAGCGCACCGGTACCACCCGCTGGCCCTCACACAGCAATTCGGCGCCCTCCCCCAGGGCCAAGCGCATCACGAAAGCCGGCATCGGTAAGATAGCCGGCCGTCCCAGCACCCTTCCCAGCTGCTTGCTGAACTCGGCATTGGTCACCGGTTCCGGCGCAGTGGCATTAAAAGCGCCGCTGAGCACCTGGTGCTGGAGCAGAAAATCGATCAACGACACCATGTCGTCGAGCTGTATCCATGAAAACCACTGCCGGCCACTGCCGATCGGCCCACCAAGCGCCATCTTGAACGGCGGCAGCATCCGTTTCAGCGCCCCGCCATGGCCTAACACCACCCCGGTACGCAGCAAACAGACGCGCACTCCCAGACGCTGTACCTCCAACGCCCGGCTCTCCCAGTCGGCACAGAGCTTATGAGTAAACCCGTTTCGGCCTTCGCTGTTCTCATCCAACATCCGATCATCCGGCTGTGACCCGTAATAACCGATCGCCGAGCCGCTGACCAACACGGTGGGTTTTGTATTGAGTCGCTGAATCAACTTGATCACCGCTGCGGTGGTGTCCAACCGGCTGTTATACAGCACCTGCTTGCGCTTTTCGCTCCAGCGCCGGTCCAGAATCGGTTCTCCCGCCAAGTTGACGATCGCATCGATCGACGTATCGGCATCGATCTTGGCCAGGTCATCAACGGTTTTGATGCGGTTACCAAACCGTCGCGCCAGCGGTTCGGGTTTACGACTCAAACCGATCACCGTGCGGTCGGTGTCCAACAGATGACGAATCAGGGCCGAGCCGATAAACCCAGACGCGCCTGTGATTAACACATTCATGATTTTGTTACCGTATCTGGCTTGCGGCGATGGTTTCGATACAATAAGCCGCTGCATCTCAGCATAGCAATCGATTAGATAAGGAGCGAACAACGTGTTCACCGGAATCGTCCACGGCACCGCCGAAGTCGTCGCTATCGACAAGCGACAGGACTTTCAAACTCACACGCTGGTGCTGGACTCAGTCATGCGTGACGGCCTCAGTATAGGCGCCTCGGTAGCCCATAACGGCTGCTGCCTGACGGTCACACGGATTGATGGCGAACAGGTCAGTTTCGATCTGATGCAGGCCACGCTGAATCTCACCAACCTGGGATCAGTCTCCGTCGGCGACCGGGTCAATGTAGAGCGCGCGGCCCGCTTCGGGGATGAGATCGGCGGTCACTCGATGTCGGGCCACATCATCTGCACCGCCGTCATCAGCCAGATTATCGACAGCCCCAATAACCGCCAGGTTTGGTTCGAACTACCGGCCCACTTGAGCAAGTACCTGTTCACCAAAGGCTATATCGGAATTGATGGCATCAGCTTGACGATCGGTGAAGTTGACCAGAATCGCTTCTGCGTCAATCTGATTCCAGAAACACTGGCACGTACCAACCTGGGAGTTCGCCAGCAGGGCGAAATGGTCAACATCGAAGTGGATCCCCAAACCCAGGCGATCGTTGATACGGTTGAACGGGTACTGGCAAGCCAACAAGGTTGAATTTAACAACCTCGTTTCATACGACTGTTTGATCATAAGATGATCTGTATCAGCGTCGTAATTCGGATATCTATCTCCCGGCTAGGCAGATAGATATCAGAGTGTTATGGTCCAACTGAACGTTTGACGAAGTCGGCCATGAATCCACTCGAAACCGAAAATCGCAGCCTCAAACGCACTTTGCATGTCATGATCAGCAAAGCCGAGCGTAACCGCGATATTCTGCATACGTTTCAAGAAATTGAGCTTCGTCTGCTGTCGTGTAATTCGCTCGCGGATCTGCTCGACATGCTGTTGATCACACTGCGCGAGTATTTCCGTCTCGACGATGTCCGGCTGCTGCTGTTCGACCCCGAACACGCCGCCCGCGATCTGATCCCCGACTACAACCCGCCCCGTGGCGACAACTGTTTGGCCTTTACCGAAGACTACCGCGAGTTGCGGGAACTCTATGACGAACCGGTTTTGCCGCGTCTCGGTTGCCACAGTGATCAATTAACCGAAGCCAGCTTCGGGCCTGGAAGTCGAATCGGTAGTGCAGCCCTGCTGCCGTTGGTCCGCCAGAATGTCATTATCGGCAGTCTGCATCTGGGCAGTGTCGACCCCAGTCGCTATAACCCCAATGTAGCCACCGATTACATCAACCATCTCGCCTCGGTCATAGCGGTCTGTATCGAAAACTGTATCAGCCAGGAAACCTTGCGGCGGCTAAGCATGATCGACATGCTGACCAAGGTGCATAACCGACGCTCGTTCAACCATGAACTTGCCCGGGAGATGTCACGGGCCTGTCGAAGCCGGCACCCGCTGAGCTGCCTGTTTATCGACCTGGATTTCTTCAAAAAAATCAATGATGGCTATGGTCACCCTACCGGTGACAGAGTGCTGCGCGGCAGTGCCCAAACCATCAAGGATCAGCTGCGAAAGACCGACTTCATTGCCCGCTACGGTGGCGAAGAGTTTGCCGTGCTGCTACCGGGGTGTGAAGCTGCCCAGGCGATGCAGATAGCTGAAAATATCCGCCGGGCCATCAGCGCTCAGGCCTTTGTCGCGGATAATGGGAAACAGTTCGGGATCACCCTGTCGATCGGCGCCTCCACCTGCTCCGAACATGACTTGGACCCTCAGAATTTGAATGATCTGGCCGAGCTGTTGGTCGCCTCGGCGGACAAAGGGGTGTACCAATCCAAAGCCCAGGGGCGTGACCAGGTCTGCTACTGCCCGATACGACCCGAGCCTGAGCAACAAGAACTGATGCCCCAAAGCCCCGCGCAAGCGGCCGAGCCCGGCGATAGTCAGGTGGCTTCATTACCCAGCTGACAGGCCGTGACGGTGCCAACTGCCTTTGCCCACTCACCCCGTCTGTTCAGCCGTTAATTACCGGCGCTGTTTAGCTATTTTCCGACGACGGGTGTCGACTCTGCCGAATTTCTTCCAGGGTATGGACCGCCTCCAGCTGGGCAATCAACTGCTCCAATTTGGACCGGTAATCCTCGTCGATATGGCGAAAACAGACACCGATCTGGTAGCGCTTCTTCGTCAAACGCAGAACGTACACACTGGTGCAGACCAGCCTGATAGCATTGTCGGTGCTGAGCGCCTGGCCTTCATTCAGTGCCATATGCAGCTCTAGCTGCTGCTGCCTCAGGCCCCGATGCTGTCGATAATTGGGAAATACCTGCTCGACCAACAGCCGGTCTCCCTCCAGCCTCAAGCCGTCTCGGGAGATATTGGTCACCAAGGCCGGGCTCTGATCCTGCTGCTCATTGATGACCAGCGCCTGCAAAGCCACCGGGTAACGGAACGAGCGGCGTTGATCGGAACCCTCGGGGAACTGCTCAACCATCAGCGAGGTCTTCGATCAGCGCATTGGCCAGTTGCTGATAGTTCTGACTGCGGTTTTCCGCCTCCAGCGGATCATGCCGATAAGGTGCTTTTTCGCTGAAATCCTGCCAGTTATCCATCGTCATATATTGCTCAATCAAAGGAAACAGTCGCTGCTCTTCGAAACTCAGATGGCGCCGCTGGGTATCTATATAACGGGCCAGGCGCTTGCAGAAATCCTGTAACGAAAAAGGCGCATCCAGCAGCACCTGATCCACCGACTCCCGCAGCGCTCGGGTTAAACGCGCCAACTCCTGATGCTCATTATCCGCCTGATTGACCAGAGACTCACACTCATGATGATGGTGGCGGATATAACCGAACAGCAGATCTTCTCGAGGGTGGTGATAGCCATCGCCATAGTCTTCAAGGTAGTCAAGCACGTCGGACATCAGCTGAAAATTGGGCCTTGAGCCAAGCTCCAACGTCGCCAGCTTGTTCTGCAATATGGTCAACAATCTGCCGATATGTTGATGATCCTGATACAACCCTGTCATGATCTCTTTCATCACGAATCCTTTATCACGCCTGGAACGGGTACAGCTAAGCTTGAGCGGACAGTCCGCTCGCAGATGCCCCGGTAAAGACCGGAGAACAACTGGCGGCCGTGTCGGTACTGACACAGAAATTGATTAACGATTGCTAGTAACGGCAATTAAGAGTTGTGCTGTTTTATAACAAAAACAGAGGCGCTACAAATTTTCCAATTTGCGCTTGGTCTCTTCGATCTGCTCTTGATGATCTTCGCGCTTGCGCAGACGCTTTAGCATCGCGACGCTGGCGTTGAACTGTCGAGAAAAGGTGCGGCAGTGATGACAGAGCAGCAGGTGCATTCGATACTGTAGGCGCTGACCGAAAGACATTTCGCGTTCACGGTAGTCACTGGCCTGATCGACAATGTCCTTGCACTTCAGCATTCGCCGCTCTCCTGGAAGTGTTCAATTTTACCGTACAGGCTAACTCGCGCCCGGTGTAGTAAAACTCGTGCATTAGATGCACTGATTTCGAGAATATTACAGATCTCATCGAAGCTGTGATCTTCGAGCTCTTTTAGCTTAAAGACAGCCTGTTGGTTCTCGGGCAGCCTTCCCAAGGTCCACTCGATACAGTCACCCATCTCCTGATTGGTCAGCAGCGCATCGGGACTCTCGTCGTGCCAGGAACTGGGCGGTACGGCCCAATGCCCATCATCCTGGAAGCGCCCTGGCAGCAGATCGGTTTCACCGCCGCTGATCGCTTCGAGCGATACCTGCCGAGACTCACGCCGCAGTCGGGTTTTAGCCTCGTTGGCGGTGATCCGCAGGATCCAGGTCTTCAGGCTGGAGCGGCCTTCAAATTTCGGTAATGCCTTGTAGACCGAAAACCAGGCCTCCTGGACCACTTCGTCGGCGATCGAGTCACCCACAATAGATCGGGCCAACGCCCGCATCGGACCGTAATAGGCTTCGACCAGACGATTTAGACTCTGCTTGTCACCTTGTCGAAGCTTCGGCAGCAACTCGGCTTCAAGCAGCTGGTAGGGCTTGGGACTGTTGTTATCGCTCATCCATTTGAATTCACGCAGTTAATGGTGAACGAACTGTAACAATCCAGAGTAAGCCCCGTCCAGTTAGCACCGCCTGTCTTTGATTGGCAGAGGCTCAATCCTCCGCCACCGAGATCAGGGTTCGGTCGTGCCGTTCAGCGACCAGTTGTATTCCAGATAGCCGTTGATCGGCTGCTCCTCTGCCTCCAACCGCTCGGCCAACCAAGCCGTCAATGCCGCTTCGCCGCCGAAATCCTCTTCAAACCAGTCAAAGATCTTCGATACTTTGAGTCCCTGTTCGTTTCTGACCAGGCCTTTGGTCGGGTTGGCCAAAAACTGCTGCAGTTGATCGTCGAGCTGGTGCTCCAACCGTTCGGCACTGTAGGGTTCGGATCGCAGGTCCGGACAGCTCAGGGAGGCGCAAACAATAGCGAAATGGATCCTGGGCTCACCCAATGGTCGCAATACCTGATGCTCAACATGATCCAGGCTGACTCTCTCTCCACCCAACTGACCTGCGTCGATCTTCCATACCGACTTGTACCAGGGGCTGGCGTCTTTGATGCTTTGCAACGGCCAGTTCTGCACCACAACGTTGATGGCGAGAATATTGTAAGCATTGATGTAGAACGCCAGTTGTTCTTGGCGGCCTTCCAGCCGCTCCGGATCGAACTCGGCCAACTGCTGGACTAACTGAGCAAAGCGAGGATCTGCTTTAACCGCCGGGTAGTCGAGCCAGGTCAGATCGATCCCTTGCTCGCTCTGGTGGCTTAAATGTTGATCCAACAGCTGTTGGTAAAGATGCCAGTCGGGCTCTTCCGCCAACGCAGGCCGAATCTGGCCTAAAAACAGCAGCCCCGCCAGTGTTGCAGATATCAGAAAGAGTCGTTTCACGGTGTCCTCCGGTTGTAACTTCAGCCATTGATGCACCGAAACCAGCTTTGTTACGCCGACCAGATCAACAAGGTTCTACACAGGACGCACGGGCACCGCCAACAAGATTCGTTAGGAGGTCGGTTGAGATCAGGATTTGTGCTCCGACGGCACCGAAACCTCGTAATCAACCGGCACCGAGCAAAATCCTTGCGGAGCCACATCCAATGCACTGTTGAACTTACTGGATAGATTCTGAAACGCGATTAAACCGGTTAATTCAACCAACTGATCCTCGTCAAAATAGACTCTCAGCCGCCCGACCAATTCACCGTCTACCTGCTGGTCGCTGTAGGTCATCGCATCGGTATAGGCCAATACGGCCCGCTCCAACTCATCAAACAGATCGCTGTTCTGCCAATCTGACAGGGCCTGGGCCTTCGCTTCGGTGCCGGCCCGTTTGATCAAGGTAGCGGCATTGATATCGACACAGAAGGCGCAGTGATTGATCTGCGAAACCCGCACGGTAATCAACGACCGTAGCGCCGGACTGAGCGGTGAGCTTTTCCGATCCAGCACACCGTAGAGCGCCGCAACAGCCGCGAACAACTTCGGGACTCTCGCCCATAGCAGGCCGGGTTTCAGCACCTCACCATAGCGTCGCTGCTGGCTCCAAAAGAACGGTTTCAGCCAGATCGGATAACGATTTAAGGGTTTGTCTTGTACATGCATCCTTGATGTCCTGAATTGCTAGGGTCTTGATTGCAGCTGAAGTGATGCACCAATGCCGTTATTACGACCATTAGTGCAAATGAGTCGGCGATAGACGCAACAAGAGTGGGATTGTTTCAGTCTGTTCTAATTTACTTTATTGATCGGCAAGCTATAAACAAAAAAGCACGCCGAAGCGTGCTTTATTAACTAGGAAATGCCCGAGTCTTTAAGAAAAGAAACGCGCCAACTGATCGCGGTTGAGCAACTCACTGGGCTGCCCCTTCATCACCTTGATCAGCTCTTTCTTGGCCATCGTCGTCGGCATCCCCCCTTCGATCAGCAAACTCAGCAGACGATCAAACAGTGCTCGCCGCTGGGCACCAACCTCGCCACTTGAGCGCCGATCTCCGAAGGTTTCTGTCAACAGCTGACCACAGCTACAGATTCGCTCCACCTCGACCTGGGGTGAGAAGCTACCCACCTGCTTCAGGCCGCTGCCATCCTCACTGGTGCTGGTTTCGGCTACCAACTGCTCCAGATCGGCATAGCTTTTACCACAGCTCCCGCACTGCTTGGGAAACGCGCCGTTGGACAGTGCCGTAAGACCTTCGAATACTTCGCTCAGAGTCGCTGAATTCTGCATCGGCATACCTATGATTTGATGTACATTTCACCAAACCTTACCCCAATCTTGGTAACGAACCAAGCATCGGCCAACCGCTACTGAATTACCGCCGGCAACGTTCCACGCCTGTTGAAAGCTGGCTTACGGATTAGAGCGCTGCCAAGCCCCGCTGCAGATCGGAGCGGATATCGTCCAGGGCTTCCAACCCGACCGAAACCCGGATCAGGTTGTCCTTGATGCCAGCCTGGGCCCGCTCATCGTCACTCAGGCGGCCATGGGTGGTGGTGGCCGGATGGGTGATAGTGGTCTTGGTGTCCCCCAGATTGCCGGTAATCGAGATCATCCGGGTGCCATCAATGACGGACCAGGCCTGCTCTTGTCCACCTTTAACCTCAAAGGCCAACACCGCACCAAAGGCCGACTGTTGCTGAGCTGCCAACTGGTGCTGCGGATGGGTATCCAGACCGCTGTAGTGAACCCGTTCGATCTGAGGCTGCTGCTGCAGCCACTGGGCCAGCTCCATTGCCTGGGCGCTCTGCGCCTTCAGACGTAGCTCCAGGGTTTCAAGGCCCTTGATAAAGACCCAGGCATTGAACGGGCTCAGACAGGTTCCACCGGTGCGGACAAAACCGAACACCTCTTCCATCAACGCATCGGGACCGATGACCACACCACCGATACAGCGACCTTGACCATCGAGGAACTTGGTCGCCGAATGGATCACGATATCGGCACCCAGCAACAGCGGCTTTTGCAGCGCCGGGGTGCAGAAGCAGTTATCAACCGCCAGCAGCGCGCCATGCTGATGGGCGATCTCGGAGATCGCACGGATATCGGCGATCTCCGCCAATGGATTGGAAGGCGTCTCTAGAAACAGCAGTTTGGTGTCGGGCTCCAGCGCTCCACGCCAGGCGTCCAAATCGCTTGGATCGACAAAGGTGGTACGGATGCCAGCTTTGGAGAAGTACTTGGTGAACAGCGACACCGTGGAGCCGAACACGCTGTAGGAGCAGACAATATGGTCGCCCTGGCTCAGCAGCCCCATGCCCAGACTAAGAATAGCTGCCATGCCCGACGAGGTGGCAACCGCTCGCTCGCCCTCCTCCATCGCCGCGATCCGCTGTTCAAACAGGCGTACGGTCGGGTTGGTGAAGCGTGAATAGATGTTGCCGTCCTCGTCACCACCAAACCGTGCTGCGGCCTGGGCCGCACTATGGAACACAAAACTGGAGGTCGGGAAGATCGGCTCACTGTGCTCCCCTTCCGGGGTCCGCTGGTGGCCGGCACGAATCGCCAACGTGGCCAGTTCGGCATCGGTCAGATCGGAATCCAGTCTGGAGCTTGGCGCCTTCGGTTTACTGCTCATGCTATAACTCACTCAGTGCTTGGGAAAACGGCATCGCATCAACAGGCGATTACATCTTCTCCAGCAAATTGTTGGCATCGTTGCTGTTGGCCTGAACATTGCCACTCTTGGCGTCATCATTTCGGGCCGCATCCAGTCGATCCAGGTAACTCTTGTTGATATCGCCGGTGACATAGTTGCCGTCGAAGACCGAACAGTCGAACTCTTTGACCGGAGAATTGCCCCACTGGGTCGATTCGATCAGGTCCGACAGGTCCTGATAGAGCATCCAATCGGCACCGATCAGCTCACCAACCTCCTCGTCAGTACGGTCGTGGGCGATCAGCTCTTTGGCCGAAGGCATATCGATACCGTAAACATTCGGATAACGAACGGCCGGTGCGGCCGACGCGAAGTAGACCTTCTTGGCCCCCATTTCACGGGCCATATCGACGATCTGGCGCGATGTGGTACCACGGACGATGGAATCATCCACCAGCAGCACATTCTTGCCGCGGAACTCGAGCTCGATCGGGGTCAGTTTCTGACGTACGGTTTTCTCACGCTGCTTCTGGCCCGGCATGATGAAGGTTCGGCCGATATAACGGTTCTTGATAAAGCCTTCGCGGAAGTCAACGCCAAGACGACGCGCCATCTCCAACGCCGCCACCCGGCTGGTTTCCGGAATCGGAATCACAACATCGATATCATGGTCGGGGCGTTCTCGAAGAGCCTTCTCGGCCAGCAGCTCACCTTGACGCATGCGCGCTTTATAAACCGAGATCCCGTCGATGATCGAATCGGGACGAGCCAGGTAAACAAACTCGAACAGACAGGGGCTCAGCTTGGTGTTTTCAGCACACTGGCGGGTATGGACTTCACCGTCCTGGGTGAGATAGATCGCCTCACCCGGCTCCAGATCACGAACCAGTTTGTAACCGCAGGAGATAAGCGCAACGCTCTCGGAAGCCACCATGTACTCGGTGCCCTGCTCGGTTTCACGCTTACCGTAGACCACCGGGCGAATACCCAACGGATCACGGAAAGCAACGATACCGTAACCGGTGATCATCGCCACGACCGCATAACCACCGCGACAGCGGCTATGGACATGGGAAACCGCCGAGAAGATATCGTCCGGGCTTGGGACCAGTTTGCCCAGGCGTTGCAGCTCATGCGCGAAGGTATTGAGCAGCACCTCAGAATCGGAATTGGTGTTGATGTGGCGGAGATCGGTCCGGAAGATATCTTCCGCCAGTTCCGAGGAGTTGGTCAGGTTACCGTTATGGGCCAGCGCAATGCCGTAAGGCGAGTTCACATAGAACGGCTGAGCTTCAGCCGCACTGGCGCTTCCGGCGGTGGGGTAACGCACATGGGCAATCCCCATATTACCAACCAGATTGCGCATATGACGGTGCCGGAACACCGAATTGACCAGGCCGTTATCCTTTCTCAAGTGAAAACGGCTTCCTTCACAGGTGACCATACCAGCGGCATCCTGGCCACGATGTTGTAACACGGTCAGGGCGTCAAACAACGTCTGATTAACATGATCTTTAGCAACGATACCGACAATGCCGCACATGCAGAGCACCTCATCTACTGCAAAAATAACCGGCCTTCGTGGCAGTTTACCGACGAAGGCCCTTCGTTCTGATTCGGAACAGGCTAATTATATGCCTATTCGCGCCCCAGATTCATGATCAGGCTCGAGGCTTCGGAAGCCACCTGACGGGTCCAGTCTTCCATCATCTGGAAGTGGGGAATCAGGGTTGATTCTGCCCACCACCTATCCTGTTTAGCCGGCGTCATCGCCAACAGGGCCACCACAACGACGATCACAATACAGCCGCGGGCCAGACCGAATGCCATTCCCAGTACCCGGTCGGTACTGCTCAACCCGGTCGCTTTGATCATCATGCCAATCAGGTTGTTGATCAGCGCGCCGGTAAAGAGCACGCCGATAAACAGCAGTGCAAAAGCGGCCGCAATCCTTGCCGATGGGGTCTGGATATAGTCGACCAACAATACGCTGAGCTGGTCGGTAAACAAGCGCGCAATCACAAATGCCGCCACCCAGGTAAGCAACGACAGGGCTTCCTTTACAAACCCCCGTTTCAGGCTCAGCAATGCAGAAACCGTAATCAGCGCGATAATGACCAGATCGGCCCAATTCATTTGCTTCCTCGCAGTTCACTCGGTCTAGGGAACGCAGTAACTCGTCAGCTCTCAAACAGAGCCTGGGGGATGAACTTCGCCAAATCCCAGAATCCCGCTGAGACTAAATCAACGGTTTCTTAACAAAGGGGCGCATTCTAGCAGAGCCACCAACCACACCCAACCACTCGAAAGCGGCGTTGACCTGAAACCCTAAGGGCGGTAGCGCAGCACCAACCCGTCTAGTTTGACTTCCTGCTTTAACTTCAACTTGAGCTGTTCGATCCGGCTCTTCTGGTTGTCGGGACCGACGAAGACCTTGCTCAAGGGACCCTTCTGACGGATATACGCCTTATAGCCACGCTGGATCAGCTTCTGCTGCAGCGAAACCGCATTGGGACGCTCTTTAAAACTGGCCAGTTGCAGGGTCCAGCCTACCGGCACACCCTGCTGGTCCAACACCGGTTTCTCTTTGGTGACGGTGCTGACCGGCTTCACAGGTTTAGCCGCCGCGCTGGTAGCGCCTTTATCCGGCGTCGCGGCAACTTGGTCTTTCGGAGCCTCAGGCGGCTCTATCGGTTTCGGAGGCTCCGGTAGTTTCTCCACCGGAGCGGGTTGCGGCGGGGCTAACTCAGAAGTATCAGGATTGGGCTGATTGGTCGGCTGATAGTGGACGATCTCTATCGGCGCTGGCGCATCGGGGACCACCGACTGCAACCGGCCATGTTTCAGCCCGGCGCCATCAAAAATCATCGGCAGAAAAATGACCGCAATGGCCAGTAGCAGAAGACCTCCGAGCAGGCGTTCTTTCACTGGACGCTCCATCTTGCCCTCCTTCTAAGGTTGCAACTGGGCCAAGATATCAGCCACGGTATGAAACGAGCCCAGCACCAAAATGCGATCACCACGGTTGCTCTGCCTGAGTGCCGCCTGACAGGCCTGCCAGGGCGTATCAAACCGAAGCGCATCGGCACGAGCCTTTTCGGGCAGCGCCTCCTGTAAAGCATCGGCGCTAAGACCACGCGGCCCCGATAATCCGGCCAACAGCCAATGATCCACCAGCGGCAGCAGCTCTGAGATCGTTTCCGAACAATCCTTGTCGGCCAACATTCCCAGCACACAAAAACTTTGACCATCGATGGGCGGTAAGGTTGAGGCTAAATAATGCGCTGCGTGAGGGTTATGAGCCACATCCAGCAGCAGCTCTCGGCCATCGACCACCAACTGCTGCCGTCGCCCGGTCAGGCTGGCCTGTTTGAGTCCCTGTACGATGGCAAACGGAGAAAAACTCAACGGCAGCAAAGCCAATGCCTGAAGCGCGGTCGACGCATTTTCGAACGGTAGACGAACGCTGGGAAGACAAGGATATTCCTGCTGCTCACCCGTTACGTTCAGACCGTACCAGCTCCAGTTTTCGACACCATCGCGCGGACCAAACTGCTCACCCCAATGATGGATGGTGCAGCCCAGCTCGGTGGCTCGCTGACGAACCGAGTCCGGCATCGAAACCTCACCGTAGACCATCGGAATTCCCGGGCGCAGAATACCGGCTTTCTCAAAACCGACCGTTTCTCGATCGTTACCCAGCCAATCTTGATGATCCAACGCCACAGTCGTGATCACCGCGACATCAGGGTCGATGATATTTACCGCATCGAGCCGCCCGCCCAGGCCAACTTCGAGCAGAATCAGATCCGGCTGCCATTGACGAAACAGCCAGAGCGCAGCCAGCGTGCCAACTTCGAAATAGCTCAGGCTCAAGCCCAACGATTCTCGGGCTTGATCGATCGCGTCAAAGGCTTGGCACAGGGACTGATCATCGGCCGGCTCACCATTGAGGGTGACCCGTTCGTTGTAGCGTAGGAAGTGTGGCGAGCTGTAACAACCCACTTGGTAGCCCTGCTCGGTGCAGATGCTACGCATAAAGGCCTGGGTAGATCCCTTGCCGTTGGTACCGGCAAGGGTAACGATCGGGCAATTCCAGCCGTCGATAAGCGCCAGCTTTTCGGCAACAGCGCGAACGCGCTCAAGGCCCAGTTCGATCTCAGCGGGGTGAGCCGCTTCAATGACGCTCAACCACTGGTCGAGCGTCCGGGATTGACTGTTTGTTGACATCGAGGGGATCAGTCCGCCTCAGGTTCAGTCACTTCAGCACTGGCCTCAGGCTCAACCGGCTCTGCCGGTTCAACGGCCGGCTGATGGGTCAGCTTGGCCAGGATCGACCCGAGCTTGGCGCGCATTTCGCTACGCCTGATAATCATATCAACCGCACCGTGCTCCAGCAGAAACTCACTGCGCTGGAAACCTTCCGGCAGTTTTTCACGCACGGTTTGCTCGATGACTCGAGGACCGGCGAAGCCGATCAGCGCGTTCGGTTCAGCAACGTTGAGGTCACCCAGCATCGCCAGTGACGCGGAAACACCACCGAATACCGGATCGGTCAGTACCGAGATATACGGAATACCCTCGGCCTTGAGTTTCTCCAGTGCCGCCGACGTCTTGGCCATCTGCATCAAAGAGAACAGTGCCTCCTGCATCCGGGCACCACCACTGGCGGCGAAGCAGACCAGCGGGATACGCTGCTCAAGACTGACATTCACCGCCCGTACAAAACGCTCGCCTACCACGGCCCCCATCGAGCCGCCCAGGAAGGAGAATTCGAACGCGACAGCAACCACATCCTGGCCGTTGAGCTGGCCCTTCATGGCGATCAGCGCATCTTTCTCACCGGTCTGCTTCTGGGCAGAGCTCAGGCGATCCTTGTACTTCTTGGAGTCCTTAAACTTGAGGCGATCTACCGGCTCAACATCGGTGCCGATCTCGATACGCCCCTCTTCATCAAGAAACCACTCCAGACGCTGGCGAGCACCAAGGCGCATATGGTGATCACACTTGGGGCAGACGTTGAGGTTTTTATCCAATTCGGGACGGTACAGGACGGCGGTACATTTGGGACACTTCTTCCACAGCCCTTCCGGAATATCACTTTTCTTGCGCGATTGGGAACGCCCAAGGGACGGAACGATTTTCTCTAGCCAGTTGCTCATCTCGGCTTCACTCTTTTCGACGGAACATCGCTAATCAACAATGAACCGCTGCAGTTCGTATCAAAGATAATTCGTTGTAAATAGGGTTGGTAATCAACCCGACCGAAGCGGTAACCCGCTTATTGGTCCATCGCACTGCGCATAGACGCCAGAATTTCGGCGACAGCTGCCGGAATCTGATCGGACTGCTGCTGCAGCTCGGCAATTTTGTTCACCAGTACACTACCGACGATCGCACCATCGGCCACTTTAGCCACGGCGGCGGCCGACTCGGCATCGCGGATACCGAAACCTACGCCCACCGGCAGCGATGTGTATTGACGGATCCTGTCGACATTGCTGGCGACGGCGTCGACATCCAACGCACTGGAGCCGGTAACGCCCTTGACCGACACGTAGTAGACATAACCACTGCCGGCGGCACAGATTCGTTTGATCCGCTCATCCGTGGTGGTCGGAGCGATCAGGAAGATGGCATCCATCCCTTTGGCCTTGAGCCCCTCACAGAAGCTATCGGCTTCCTCCGGCGGTAGATCAACCGTCAGAACACCATCGACGCCGGCCTCACTGGCCTGGGCCAGGAAGTTATCGTAGCCGATCGCTTCGATCGGGTTCAGGTAACCCATCAAAACAACCGGAGTCTGGTTGTCCTGCTGACGGAAGGTTTTGACCATCTCCAGCACATCGACCAACCGAGTGCCGTGAACCAGCGCCCGCTCGCAAGCCAGCTGGATCACCGGCCCATCGGCCATCGGATCGGAAAACGGAATACCCAGTTCGATAATATCGGCACCGGCTTCGACCATCGCGTGCATCAACCCAACCGTGACACCCGGTTCAGGATCACCGGCGGTCACGTAGGGGATCAGCGCTTTACGTCCCTGCTGCTTCAGACTTTGCAGACACTGTTGAATACGACTCATTGGAACCTCAATCTGAATGCGTTGCGCTTATACTTCGATGCCGTCAATTTCAGCCACGGTATGGATATCTTTATCCCCGCGACCCGAAAGATTAACCAGCAGTACTTGGTCGGTCGACATGGTCGGGGCCAGCTTGATCGCCTGGGCAATCGCGTGACTGGACTCCAACGCCGGCATGATCCCCTCAACCTTGGTCAGGGTGCGGAAGGCGTCCAGCGCTTCGTCGTCATTAATCGCCACATACTCCGCCCGGCCACAGTCTTTCAGCCAGGAGTGCTCTGGACCAACCCCCGGATAATCCAGGCCGGCGGAAACCGAATGGGTTCCGGCGATCTGTCCGGCCTCATCTTCCATCAGGTAGGTACGGTTGCCATGCAACACACCGGGACGACCGGCACACAGAGGCGCCGCATGCTGACCGGTTTCGACACCGTAACCACCGGCCTCAACGCCGATCATTTTCACTTCGGTGTCGGGAATAAACGGATGGAACAGCCCGATGGCATTGGAACCACCACCAACGCAGGCAATCAGCGCATCGGGTAGTTTGCCGGCTTGCTCCAGACACTGGGCACGAGCTTCACGACCGATTACGCACTGGAAATCACGAACCAGTTTCGGGTACGGATGCGGCCCTGCGGCGGTTCCGATGATGTAGAAGGTATTGTCGACGTTGGTAACCCAGTCGCGCATTGCCTCGTTCATCGCATCCTTCAAGGTCTTGGTACCGGACTCAACCGCCACCACCTTGGCACCAAGCAGCTTCATCCGATAAACGTTCAATGCCTGACGGCGGACGTCTTCCGAGCCCATGTAAACCACGCACTCAAGCCCCAACCGAGCCGCCACTGTGGCGGATGCCACGCCATGCTGACCGGCACCTGTCTCGGCAATAACCCGCGGCTTACCCATGTACTTGGCCAGCAGCGCCTGACCGATGGTGTTGTTCACCTTGTGGGCACCGGTATGGTTCAGGTCTTCACGCTTCAGATAGATCTGCGCACCACCCAGCTCGCGGCTGAGTCGCTCGGCATGATAAAGCGGCGACGGTCGACCTACGTAGTGCGCCAGGTCCTTATCGAAGGCCTGCTGGAATTCGGGGCTTTGCCAGAGTTTTTCGTACAGTTCGGTCAAATCTTCAAGGGCGCTGACCAGGGTTTCGGATGCAAACCGGCCACCGTAAGGACCAAAATGTCCCAGCGCATCGGGCATAGCCAGCAATGCCTGGGTATCAACTTCTGTCGGCACGAGCCACCTCTTCAATAAAACGTTCAACTAATTCAATATCTTTAATGCCCTTCGAGGCTTCCACCCCACCGCTGACATCGACGGCATAGGGACTGACACGGCTTACCGCATCGGCCACATTATTCGGATCTAATCCACCGGCCAGTATCACCGGCAGTGGTAACCCCGGTGTGATCAACTGCCAATCAAAGCTTTCCCCCGTACCACCGGGCACGCCCGGCTTATAGGCATCGAGCAGCAGCCCTTGGCTACTGAGGTATTGGTTCGCCAACTCGAGCAGATCAAGCCCCGGTCGAACCCTTACCGCTTTGATATAGGGTTTGTTGAATTGCCGGCAGTACGACGGTGATTCGTCACCATGGAACTGCAACAGATCAATCGGTACCTGCTGGATTATCTGGTTAACACGCTCGGGTGTCTCATCGACAAACAGCGCCGTCACCGTGACAAATGGCGGCAGTGCCCGACATATCTGCTGGGCCTGCTCGATACTCACTGCACGGGGACTGGGAGGATAAAACACCAGACCGATGGTATCGGCCCCAAGCGCAGCAACCCGCAGAGCATTGTCGGCCTCTGTAAGACCGCAAATTTTGATCCGGGTTCTCACGATGATCCTTCCCAACAACAAAGCGGAAATAGTATCAGATGGGCTGTTACTAAGGGAACCGCGCCAGCCCACGCTTTGGACTTATACCGCCCCCAATTGGGGCAAAAACAACGGCCCCAGCTCCGACGCTGGCAATTGATGCTCTTCCGGGTACTTAGCATCAACAAAATAGAGACCAAAAGGCGGTGCGGTCACTCCACCCTGGCGTCGATCCCGGCTCTCAAGCACCTCTCTTGCCCACTCCGGCTCAGCCTCACCCGAACCGATCTTCATCAACACCCCGGCAATATTACGAATCATATGATGCAGAAAAGCATTAGCCCGTACATCGATGACAATCAACTGCCCATGGCGAGATACATCCAGCTGTCGAACCTCTCGCACTGGACTGTGGGCCTGGCAACCAACCGCCCGGTAGGCGTTGAAATCATGCTCGCCGATTAGAAAATCCCCAGCCCGCTGCATCCTCTCTACATCCAGAGGCTTGTGGGTCCAGCTCAGCTGACGATTAAGCAGCGCCGGCATCACCGGCGCATTGTAGATGACATAACGGTAGCGTCGCTCCAGGGCGGAGAAGCGCGCATGAAAGCTGTCGGAAACCTGCTTAGCCCAACGAATATTGATGTCGTAAGGCATGTTGGTATTGGTACCCAATACCCAGGCCCGCTCATCACGTACCGCATGGGTGTCAAAATGAATGATCTGATAGCAACCGTGAACACCGGCATCGGTACGTCCTGCACAGATGACCTTGACCGGCTCATTGGCGACCTTCGACAGACCTTTCTCGACACAGCCTTGAACGCTTTTGACATCACCGGGCTGACTTTGCCAGCCGTGATAACCACTGCCATCGTACTCAACACAGAGGGCATAACGAAAAAGAGGCGGCTCAACGGCCGCCTCTGGGTCAAGCAACTTACTCATCAGGTGCTTAGATTCTCCAACAATTTCTGCGCTTCGGCAGCCTGCTCGGCGCTACCTTCGCTCACCACTTCCTGAAGGATATCGCGAGCGCCATCAGTATCGTCCATATCGATATAGGCGCGAGCCAGGTCAAGCTTGGTACCGACCTCATCGGCCTCATCGAGGTAGTTGATTTCAGTCGATTCGCTGTCCAGCTCGGTCTCCTGCAACGCAACCGCATTGTCTTCAGACTCCAGCATCTGCTCAAGCTCCGCCTCCAATTCGGCTTCGCCGGCCTCATCCAGGTCGTCCTCCAGTGTCAGCGTGGAAAGCGCCACCTCGGTCTCAGGCTCTCCAAGATCAGCCGGAACTTTGGCCGGTTCATCAACATCGAGGCTCAAGCCATCATCAGTCTGATCTTCAAAATCCAAGTCCAGATCATCAGCATCCGGATCGGTATCGGCCAGCTCCAATGCAGATTCGACGGTCGAGTCGTTTTCGAACTCAAACTCAGACGCCTCTTCGCCGAGCTGCTCGTCAATCTCCATCTGCTGATCCGGCAGATCGTCCACCTGCAGCGTCTCCAGCTGAACTTCTTCTGGATCGGTTTCCACGGAAGTTCCGCCAAGCTCAACTTCATCCAGTTCACCGATCGAGTCAAAGTCCAGCTCATCATCCAGCTGGGTAGCTTCAGCCTCAAGCTTTGGCGCCCCAGGCTCATCGGCATCATCACCGGTGTCAGCCTGCCCCAACAGCGCATCAAGGGTGTCATCGTCGAGGATCTCATCCTCTTCGTCGCCGACCAGATCAACCTGGTCGTTTACCGGCTTGACCTCAAGCTCGTCCAGATCATCGGAGTCAAAGGTGGGCAGCTCCGCATCATCGTCACCCAAAAGATCATCCAGCTCGCTGGAAGACTCCAGCGGGGCCAGTGTATCGGTCGCTTCGACAGCAGACTCCGGCAGCTCGACGTCAAACTCTTCCGGCTCAGCCAGTGATGCCAACTCGTCATCGGCGCCGACCGGCTCTTGATCCATATCCAGCTCACCGAAATCGATACCCTCATCACCCTCACCCAACAGGGCATCCAGGTCAGTATCGATATCGTCAATGCTCTCCGGTGCAGACTCAGTCTCGGAAGAGTCGCCAACCGACGGTTCATCTTCATCCATGCCGGTGGACAGGTCGTATTCGTCATCGTCCAGCAGCGAATTGGAGAAAGCGGCCATCTCTGGATCTTCTTCGATCGGCTCGTCGAGCTTCAGATCCATATCCAGATCCAGGTCGTCACCAAGCACGTTATCTAGCTCTTCGGTGGAGACCGTATCCAAATCATCCGCCAGGCCATCGCCAGCGGCCATATTGAAGGGATCGTTCGGATCTTCTGTCGTTTCCAGTTGATCAAGCTCGCTGTCGTCCAACGATACCTGATCGACGGCATCCGACGCAGCAGCTTCAACGGCAGCCTCAACCGAAGTTTCTGCACCAGCAGCTTGCTCTTCGGCCAACTGCTGCATTGCTTCCTGTTCGTTAAGGACGACGAGCGCCTCTTCAACGTCCTGGTCTTCGCGCCGCTTGCGCATAAAGACCAGCAAACCACCCAGCAGCGCCAAGACACCGGCACCGATACCGGCGATCCAACTCAGCGGCAGCGGCAGATCGGATCCGGCGCTGGGCGCTGGTGCAGGTGCAACGGGCGCCTGCTGGGCCTGCTTTTGGGCCAAATTACGCTGCAGTTCAGCCAGCTGCTGATTTTTCAGCTCGATCTCGCGCTGCATCAACTCCATCTGCTGGGTCAAATTGTCGAGCCGATCAAACATCTCGGTATTGTCACGCTCGACCTTCTCTAGCCCCTCAAGAGTGACAACCAGCTGTTCTTCCAGCTCTTCATTTTTCGCCGCCAGCTCTTCAGCCAGATTCTGATCTGCGCTCTGCTCCGGATCCGTTTCGGTTTCGGAGCTGGCGGTAGCCACCGGCTCCTCCATCGCTTCCTTCGGTTCCGAGCTTTCCTCTACCGGCTTACTGACAATTCGAAGCTGAGCATCCTCTTCATTGGACTTGCCACCGGAAGCCATCTCCTGCTTAGCGGCGTCAAGCTTTTCCGCCTCGGGCTCAGCCGCACTGGCAGGCTCCCCTTTCCAGTTGGTGTTCTGGCGCTTAACCTCTTTCATCGACTCGCTATGGCCGACTCCAAGAATCTCTTGCTTCCCTGGAATTTCAAGCACCACACCGGACTTCAGCCGGTTGATGTTGTTGTTGTAGAAGGCATCAGGGTTGGCGCGTTGAATCGCCATCATCATCTGTTGCGGCGAGATACTTCTGTCAGGCCGGGTACGAAGGGCGATCTGCCACAGGGTATCGTCGGTCTTGACGTAATAGGTTCCAGGCCCAGCGGTCATCGCCGCGGCCGGAGCTGTGGACGCAGGCTTGACTGCCTGCCCTTGCTGAACGGCCTTGGCCATCGGCTTGGGCTGGGATACCGGTGCAACTGGCTGATTACGGGGAGCCAGGTCCCCAGCTGTAAAAACCGGCGGATCCAGCAACACGGTATATTCACGCACCAACCGGCCACTGGGCCAGTTCACTTCAATCAGGAAATTCAGAAAGGGTTCGCGAATCGGCTCGTTGGAGGTCAGGATAATTCGGCCCTGGCCGCCCTTGATATCGAGCTTAAAGTTAAGATCGGATAGAACCGCTGAGGGTTTAACACCGGCAAGAAAGAAGTCATCGGCATCTGCCAAGCCAGTAATAATTTGTGAGGCATTGAGACCACGCAACTGGAGCAGATCAATCTCAGCTTTGAGGGGCTGATTCAGCGCCGAACTGACCTTGACCTCACCGAGTCCCAAAGCGTTTGCCTGGGTCGCACTCAGTGCGCCGATTACCGCAAGACTGATCGCGCATTTACGCAACATAATTATCCTTCCCCTAACTCCGAGATATCCGGCCGAACAAAACAACTAAACTTCAGGCGCCGCCAGCATTACTACCCCGGCTAATCCAATGATCAAGCTGATTGGTTTAAGAGTATTAGTCAAACACCCTTTTGAATCAATCAAAGTCGCCGTATTACAACACCCTATCGGCAACCAAGATCAAACCTTTGGTCAAATATCATCCAAGACGCAAATAAAATGCATAAAAAAACGGCCGCTGTTATAAAGCGGCCGTTTGCAATACCGAGAGACTTAGCCCTCGAGAATGATGCGCAGCATACGGCGCAGCGGTTCCGCCGCACCCCATAACAGCTGATCACCTACTGAGAAGGCATTAAGGTACTCTGGGCCCATATTCAGCTTCCGCAGACGACCTACAGGCACAGTCATGGTGCCGGTAATAGCCGCCGGAGTCAGATCGCGCATGGTCTGATCGCGATCATTCGGGACGACCTTGACCCAATCGTTATGCTCGGCCAGCATCTGCTCAATCTCGTCGACTGGCACATCCTTGGTCAGCTTGATGGTGAAAGCTTGCGAGTGACAACGCATGGAACCGATACGGACACAGGTACCGTCGACCGGAATCAGTTTGTCGACACCAAGGATCTTGTTGGTTTCAGCCTGGCCTTTCCACTCTTCACGGCTCTGGCCGTTTTCCAGCTGGGTATCGATCCACGGGATCAGACTACCGGCCAACGGAACGCCAAAGTTATCGGTGCTCAGCTCGTCGCTACGGATCATCGCCGCCACATCGCGATCAATATCCAGGATCGCACTGGCCGGATCAGCCAACTTGTCAGCCACGGCTGCGTTGATCTGCCCCATCTGATTGACTAGCTCACGCATGTGCTTGGCGCCGCCGCCGGATGCCGCCTGATAGGTCATCGAAGACAACCACTCGACCAGGCCAGCCTCAAACAGACCACCCAGACCCATCAGCATCAAGCTGACGGTGCAGTTGCCGCCAACCCATAGGTTGCCGCCGTTGGCCAGCTTGTCGCGGATCTGTTGTCCGTTAACCGGATCCAGCACGATCACACTCTCGTCGACCATCCGCAGCGAAGAAGCCGCATCGATCCAGTGGCCCTTCCAGCCGGATTCACGCAGACCCGGATAGACAGCCTTGGTGTAGTCACCGCCCTGACAGGAGATGATGACGTCCATGGCTGCCAGCTCGGTAATGTCGGTAGCGTCTTTAAGCGTCGGAATCTCTTTGCCAATGGTCGGGCCGTTCTGGCCTACCTGGGAAGTGGTAAAGAACACAGGATCGATCAGATCGAAATCCCGCTCCTCTTGCATACGCTGCATCAGTACGGAACCAACCATACCCCGCCAGCCAACAAAACCTACACGCATCATGGTGTTTCATCTCTCTTCATGCGCCCAATCAAGAACGCAAACTAACAAAAATTCGGGCACTCCAGCCGAGCACCCGATCTGTATCTGCCAACGCAGATAATTCCCGACGCCTACTCGTCAGATATAGGCGTCAATGATGGTGATTACAGGGCCCGCAAAGCGGCAACCACGGCCTCACCCATTTCACGGGTTGAAACCTTCTGCATTCCATCGGAATAAATATCGGCAGTACGCAGTCCCTGATCAAGGACGTTACTGACCGCCTTTTCAATCAAATCTGCCGCTTCCACTTCAGCCAGTGAATAACGCAGCATCATCGCCGCCGACAGGATCGTGGCCAACGGATTGGCGATACCCTGACCGGCAATATCCGGCGCAGAACCGTGACAAGGCTCATACATGCCCTGACCACTTTCATTCAGCGACGCCGACGGCAGCATACCGATGGAACCGGTCAGCATCGCCGCCGCATCCGATAGGATATCACCGAACATGTTGCCGGTAACCATCACATCGAACTGTTTCGGCGCCCGAACCAGCTGCATTGCGGCATTATCGACATACATGTGGCTCAATTCGACATCCGGATAGTCTTTGGCCACCTCATCGAGAATCTCGCGCCAGAGCACGGTGACTTCCAGCACGTTGGCCTTGTCGACCGAGCAGACTTTTTTACCACGCTTCTGGGCCGACTCAAATGCGACCTTGGCGATACGACGGATCTCGGATTCGCTGTAGACGTAGGTGTTGTAGCCTTCGCGCTCACCGTTCTCCAGCGTACGTACGCCACGGGGTTGCCCGAAGTAGATGCCACCGGTCAGCTCGCGCACGATCAGAATATCCAGACCGGCAACGATCTCCGGCTTCAGTGATGAGGCATCGGCCAACTGCGGGTACAGGATTGCCGGGCGCAGATTGCCGAACAGATCCAGCTGCGAACGAATTCCCAACAGCCCTTTCTCCGGACGGATCGCGGTATCCAGCTCGTCCCACTTCGGACCACCGACCGCGCCCAGCAGGATCGCATCGCTGGATTTGGCCTTTTCCAAGGTTTCATCGGGCAGCGGCACACCGGTCGCATCGATTGCAGAACCGCCGAGCAGCGCTTCGTCCAGCTCGAACGCCAGCCCCAGCTTATCCTTGATCTCTTCCAGCACAGCAACCGCTTCGCTGACGATCTCCGGCCCGATGCCATCACCGGGCAGGATCAAAATCTTCTTTGTCATTCGTTGTTCTCCTTAGTACGCAACAACGGCTGAATTAACCAATCAATCTATTGATCAACCAAACAACCAAGGCGCTTGCTGCTTGCGCTTGGCTTCATAGTCACGAATCGAATCCGCATGCTGCAGGGTCAAACCGATATCGTCCAGACCATTGAGCAGACAGTGCTTGCGGAACTCATCAATTTCAAACGCCAGCTCCTCACCATTTGCACGGATCACCACCTGACGCTCCAGATCGATCTGCAGGGTCGCACCCTCGTTGGCTTCCACTTCTTTGAACAGCGCATCGACCTGCTCTTCCGGCAGCACGATCGGCAACAAGCCGTTCTTGAAGCAGTTGTTAAAGAAGATGTCGGCAAAGCTCGGCGCGATCACCGCGCGAATCCCGAAATCATCCAGCGCCCAAGGGGCGTGCTCGCGGCTGGAACCACAACCGAAGTTTTCACGGGCCAACAAGATCGAACAGCCCTGATAGCGCGCCTGGTTCAGGACAAAGTCCGGGTTCAACGGACGACCGCTGCAATCCTGGTCGGGCTTGCCTTCGTCCAGATAGCGCAGCTCATCAAACAGGTTCGGCCCAAAGCCGGAACGCTTGATCGATTTCAGGAACTGCTTCGGGATAATCATATCGGTATCGATATTGGCCCGATCGAGCGGGGCAGCAATGCCCTGATGTTGTGTAAATTTCTGCATGTTAGTTTTCTCCCCCCAGCTTCCGATTAGTCCAGCATCTCGCGCACATCAACGAAGTGCCCGGCCACTGCTGCCGCCGCGGCCATCGCCGGGCTGACCAGATGGGTACGACCGCCAAAGCCCTGGCGGCCTTCAAAATTACGGTTCGAGGTGGAAGCACAGTGTTCCCCCTGGCCCAGCTTGTCGGCATTCATCGCCAGACACATGGAACATCCGGGCTCACGCCACTCCAGCCCCGCCTCGACAAAGATCTTATCCAGGCCTTCCTGTTCGGCCTGCTGCTTGACCAGACCAGAACCCGGTACCACCAGCGCCTGCTTCAGGCTGGCAGCCACCTTGCGGCCTTTGACCACTTCGGCCGCCTCGCGCAGATCTTCGATCCGCGAGTTGGTGCATGAACCGATAAAGACCCGGTCCAGCTGGATATCGGTGATCGCCTGATTAGCGTTCAGCCCCATATATTCCAGCGCACGCTCGATACCCTGCTGCTTGACCGGATCGGACTCTTGGGCCGGGTCCGGCACCTGGGCCGCAACGCCAACCACCATCTCCGGCGAGGTTCCCCAGGTCACCTGAGGTTCGATTTCGGCGCCATTAAGCACGACGACTTCGTCGAACTGCGCATCGGCATCACTGTGCAGCTGCTTCCAGGCCTCAACCGCCTTATCCCAATCCGCGCCCTTGGGGGCGAACGGACGGCCTTCAACATAATCGATAGTGTTCTGATCGACCGCCACCAGGCCGACACGGGCACCGGCTTCGATCGCCATGTTACAGACGGTCATCCGGCCTTCCATCGACAGGCTCTGAATCGCTTCGCCGCCGAACTCGATCGCACAACCGGTGCCGCCGGCGGTACCGATCTTGCCGATGATCGCCAGCACGACGTCTTTAGCGGTCACACCTTTACCAAGCTGACCATCGACCCGAACCAGCATGTTCTTCATCTTTTTGGCGATCAGGCACTGGGTGGCCAGTACGTGCTCAACCTCGGAGGTGCCGATACCGTGGGCCAGGGCCCCGAAGGCACCATGGGTCGCAGTATGGGAATCACCACAGACCACGGTCATACCCGGCAAGGTTGCTCCCTGCTCCGGGCCGACCACGTGGACGATCCCCTGACGGATATCCTGCATCTTGAACTCGGTGATGCCGAACTCGTCGCAGTTGCTGTCCAACGTAGTGACCTGAATCTTGGAGACTGGATCCTCGATACCGTCGACACCGATCTTACGCTCGGCCACGGTGGTCGGAACGTTGTGATCCGGCGTCGCCAGGTTGGCATCCAGACGCCAGGGCTGACGCCCGGCCAGACGCAGACCTTCGAATGCCTGAGGTGAAGTCACCTCGTGCAGCAGCTGGCGATCGATATAGATCAGCGCACTACCGTCTTCCTGCTGACGAACCAAATGATCATCCCAGAGTTTGTCATAAAGCGTCTTACCCGCCATGGTGGGCCTCCTATTCTCATCTCACAGTCATCCCGAAGTCATCTCGGCCGACTGATTCGGTCTTATTCATCGCGCATCTGGCGGTTAAAAAACCCTACAACGCGCGTTTATTTGCAGCCATGGTAAAAGCCGCTTATAAATAACACAAATTCATTTTTTCTATTCAATTCATTCCAGAAAGGAATGCTACTCAAATGGACGCCCACAGCCTCAAAGCCTTTGTCAGCGTGGCCGAAGATGAGTCCTTTTCGGTTGCGGCTGAACGGCTATTTTTGACCCAGCCGGCGATCAGTAAACGGATCGCCAACCTGGAGCAGCAACTCGGCTGCCGCCTGTTCGATCGCATCGGTCGAAAAGTCAGCCTGACCGAACCCGGCCGCCTGTTGCTGCCCCGTGCACGTTCCATTTTATTGGAGCTGGAAGATACTCGCCGACTGTTGTCGAACCGTGACGGACGGATTGATGGCAAGCTCTCGCTAGCCACTAGCCACCACATCAGCCTGCACCGACTGCCGCCGGTATTACGCTCGTTCCACCGACGCCACGCCGAAGTCGAACTGGACCTTCGCTTCCTAGAATCCGAGGTCGCTTACGATGCGGTCCTGAGCGGCGAGGTCGAGCTAGCCGTCATCACCCTGGCCCCCGACCCGGATCCGAAAATCTGCGCCTCCACCAACTGGGAAGACGAGCTCTGCTATTGTTGCGCTGCCGACCATCCGTTAGCGTCAATGGCAGCGATATCCTTGCAGGACCTAACAAACCACCGCGCGATTCTGCCCAGCCACAACACCTTCACTCGCGCGCTGGTCGAACAGCGTTTTGCCGAACAGCAACTCCAGCTACAACTGGGGATCTCCACCAACAACCTCGACACCATCCGAATGATGGTCAGTATCGGTCTGGGTTGGAGCCTGCTGCCCGAGACCCTGCTTGATCCTCAGCTGCATCGTCTGGCATTGACCGACGACCAGATCCGGCGGCCGCTCGGCCTGATTTATCACCGCGATCGGACCCTTTCCAATGCCGCCGAAGCCTTTATCAAAACCCTCAATCAACATAGTCAGAATCATCGCAGCAGTTAATTAAGGTTTTGATATCACCGGCTTGCCCGGTAACATTGAAGAATTAACCAGCACCCGTCGTCGGAGCCATCAGTGAACCCGAGCAACCTGGACCAACTCAACCAATGGCTGGAGCAGCAGCAAGCTCATTGGCGCAGTTTGCTGGGTGATGAGCCGCAACCGGCCGCTGACTGGCAGACGCTGTTCGAGCAGGGCCGCCAACTCAATGGCCAGAGCGCCGAGCTGACCGAAGCGATGATCCGCCAAGCCAAGGGTTTCAGTGACTACGGTGAACGGCTGCTGCAATCGCTCCAGCAGAGCAACCAACCGGATAATCTGGAGCAGATGGTCAAGGCGCTCAGCGCCCATCTGCAGACTCAAGCCGACGGCGCTTTTTACCAACAAACCCAACTGCCCGCACCGCTTCAACAGCTGCTGCAGCAGATGGGGCTGTCGCCGCAACAGTTCAGCAGCTTTCCGTTTCTGCACGACAGGCTCAACCGCAACGCCGAACGACAGCAACAACAGGCCGCACAGCTGCTGCAGGGACTGACCCGTTTCCAGGACGCGCTGCGGCTGTATATCGAACAGCACCACCTGATCAACCAGCAGACCACCGACCGGATGATCGAACAGCTCAAGAACGCCGTCGAGCCACCCGAAAGCTTATCGGCACTGCATCAGATCTGGGTCGACTGCTACGAAGTTAGCTACAAGGAAAAGCTTGAGCATCAGGACTACCAGAGCATCTATGGCGAGCTGACCAACGCCACGCTGCAGATGCAGTGCCTTATCCGTGAATACTGGCAACACGAATACCGCACCTTCGGACTGGTTCCACAACAGGATTACGATCAGCTACTGCAACAGCATCATCAGCTCCGCAAAGCCCACAAGAAGGCCGAGCGTCGCCAACGCAAGATCGAGCAGCAACTCTTTGAGCAGCAACACCTGCTGACACAGCTACAAACTCAACTTGATGCCGCCAACGGTGATGCCGACCAATGAGCCGGATCAAGCTGAACCCAGAACAGCTGCTCGACGAGCTGCAACAACGCGCCAGCAATCTGGTCGAGGGCATGCAGACCCTGCAGCATCTCGATGCGGTCGCGGTGGGTCAGACCGAACATCAGTGCATCTACACCGAAGACCGACTGCGACTGCTCCACTACCCGGCCCTCGACAAGTCCGGCAACCCGGTTCAAAGCAAGCGCCGCCCACTGCTGATCGTCTACGCACTGGTCAACCGCCCCTATATCCTTGACCTGCAGCCGGATCGCTCCCTGATCCGGGCCCTGACCAGCCGGGGTCAACCGGTCTATCTGATCGACTGGGGTTATCCGGTCAGCACCGACGCCTATCTGGATCTGGACGATTACATCAACGGCTATATCGACAACTGTGTCGAACAGGTCAACCTGCATGCCGGTGTTGATCGACCCAACCTGCTAGGTGTCTGCCAAGGTGGCGCCTTCAGCCTCTGCTACAGCGCCATCAACCCGGAACAGGTGCACAGCTTGACAACCCTGGTCACCCCGGTGGACTTTCACACCGACGATAATCTGCTCGGCTATCTGGCCAATCGGGTTGATCTCAGATTGGCCCGCCAGGCCAATGGCAATATCGATGGCGGAATGCTGACCCAGATCTACAAAGCGCTGATGCCGATGCGCCTGGGGCTGCTAAAAGAGTTGAGCATGCCCGCCCAGCTGGCTAACCCTGAGGCGGCAAAGAACTTTCTACGGATGGAGCGCTGGATCAATGACAGCCCCGATCTGGCCGGCACGGCCTGCTGCGAATTCGTCGACAAGTTTTACCATCACAACCGCTTCGTCAATGGCGACCTTCTGATTGGCGATGAAGTGGTGGAGCTGAAAAACTACCAGGGACCGCTTCTCAACATCTTCGCCGCCCGTGATCACCTGGTACCGCCGGCTGCCTCCCGTGCGCTGGCGTCACTGACCGGCAGCCAACAGTATCAAGAGCACGAGCTGAGCGGCGGTCATATCGGTGTGTTTGTTGGAAGACACGCGCAGCAACAACTACCGGACCTGCTTAGCACCTGGATGAAGCAGCAAGGCTGATCCGAGCAGTTAAGCCTCCCACCTCCGTATCCGATGCGCACAAAAAAGCCCTTGCGACGATCATCACAAGGGCTTTTCAACAGGGTTCAGGGTCCGCCTCAACTACCGGACTTGTCCTCTTTGTCATCGCCTTTAGCGGAGGTATTTTGCTCCCCGGCCTGAGCAGCCTTGGCTTCCTCTTCTGAGCCGGGGGTAAACATGTTCCACATCGCCATATTGCTGCCGGCGATGGTGTTCATCATCTTCAACGGGTTGGTGGCGTCGATCATCGACTCCATCTGGGCACGAATCCGATCCTGTTGCGCCAGGAACACGCTGATGCTCTGTTCCAGATACTGGCCCATCATGCCAGCCATGCTGTCGCCATAGAAACGGATCAATTGCTGCAGGACCTGATTGGTCAGCATACCGGAGCCTTCGCCTTCCTGCTCACTGATAATCTGCAACAGAATATTTCGGGTCAGGTCCTTACCGGTTTTAGAATCCTGGACCTGGAAGGGGACGTTCTCAAGTACCAGCTCGCGAACATCGTCAAGGGTGATGTAACAACTACGGGAAGTGTCGTAGAGACGGCGGTTGGTGTATTTTCGCAGTATTCTCAAGCTTACATTTCCTCAGTTAACCAGCCGGACCTAGCGGACTCAGCTTTTGTCTTTTTTGTTCTCGGTTGTGTTGTCGGTTTTACCATCAAAGGGGCTGTAGCCACTCATTAATTGCATCAGTATCCGCTGCATCGGTTCTATCGAACCGCCGGTATAGAGCTTCATCATGGACGTCGGGTCAAAGCCTTCAGACTCGATATTTTCCCTAACCTTGGTCAGCATCTCCTGCTGCAGTTCCTGAACATCAGGCCAACCCAGCACACGCCGAAGCTCTTCGGGAGTTATATCCAGATCGATTCTGAATTTCATAAATAGGCTCCTTTAGGGCTTTTTTGTGCACCTGCTGTAATCTTATACCAAGATTAAGGTCTGACCAATACAGTGCAAAAATCTTGATAACCTACTTTAAGAATAGCAGGGAAAAAGAATTTATCTCTTTAGAATCAAAGCACTGAAAAAAGCACCTTAGTGCCGCTCAACAGCACCTCAATCAAAGCGAGGTTTCAGCCGGGAATCGAATCCAGCGCCAGGCCACAAACCAACCCAACAATGCCGCGCCCGCAGCAAACACGAACATCACCTCACCACCGTACTGATTCCAAACCAGACCGCTGCCGAATGCTCCGATTGCCCCGCCGACACCAAAGCCGAAGCTGCTGTAAAGCGCCTGCCCTTGCCCCTGAATTCGGGAAGGGAAAAAGCGCTGCACCATCGCTATGCCGGTGGCATGCAGGCAACCAAAAGTGACCGCATGAAGACATTGCGCCAGCAGCAGAACCCACAGCTGATCCGGAAACAGCGCAATCAACAACCAGCGCAATGCGCAGGTCAGCATGCCCAGCTGCATCATCAACGCCAGCCCGGTCCAGCGCAGCAGCTGCGGCATCACCACAAACAGCAACACCTCCGCCACCACACCCAACGCCCACAGCAAACCGATCTGGGTCTTGTCATACCCCTGAGCGCTCATATAGATCGAATAGAAGCTGTAGTAGGGGCCGTGACTAAGCTGAATCAGCAGGCAGACGATAAAGAAACTAAGCACTTCCGATCGGCGCAAGATCTGCCAGAAGCCGTGACTACCAGCATTGTCCTGCTGCGATGGTTCGACCGGTCTGACCCAGAGCGCCGACAACCAAACCAGCAACATCAGGCCCCACAAAATCGGGATCAACGCATCGATCGCGACCCGGTCGAAAACCCAGCCCAGCCCGACCACCGTCAGGATAAAACCGATCGACCCCCATAGCCGGATACGACTGTAACTGTGACGCTGAGCTCCGAGCGCGTGAAGGGTAATAACCTCAAACTGCGGCAATACCGCATTCCAGAAAAAACTGAAGGCGAAGATCAACCAAAACCACTGCCAGAAACCCTCAGCCCAGAAAGCGGCGCTGAAAACCCCCAGCGTCATCAAGGCTCCGAAACGGATGATGCGCAGTCGCTGTCCGGTTCGATCGGCCAGCCAGCCCCAAAGATTGGGAGCGATAATGCGGGTACCCATCAGCACCGCCATCAGCGTACCAATGGCGACCTCATCAAAGCCTTCGGATTGGAGAAACAGGCCCCAGAACGGCACGATCGCGCCGAGCATGGCGAAGTAGAACAGGTAGAAGGTCGACAGGCGCCAGTAATCCGCACGCGGCAGCGACATACGACCTCCGGGAATCAGGCCTGGGCAGGAATGACCGGCACGTCGGCGTTTACATCCGCATTCTGGCCCCGGTGACGCAACAGGTGATCCAGCAGCGTGATCGCCATCATCGCCTCGGCGATCGGGGTGGCACGGATACCGACACAGGGGTCGTGACGACCCTGGGTCACCACTTCGATCGGCTCACCGTTGCTGTCGATGCTACGACCCGGCAGGCGCAGGCTTGAGGTCGGTTTCAGCGCCAGGTGGGCGACGATATCCTGGCCGCTGGAGATACCACCGAGTACGCCGCCGGCATGGTTCGACAGAAAGCCTTCCGGCGTCATCTCGTCACGATGCTCGGTGCCCTTCTGCTCGACCACGGCAAAGCCATCACCGATCTCAACCCCCTTAACGGCGTTGATGCTCATCAGCGAGTGAGCCAGCTCGGCATCGAGTCGGTCGAAGATTGGTTCACCCAAACCCACCGGTACGCCGGAGGCGACCACCGAGATCTTGGCGCCGATCGAGTTGCCCTCTTTGCGCAGTGCATCCATGTAGTCTTCCATCTCCTTCACCTTGGCGGCGTCGGGACAGAAGAATGGATTTTGATGTACCTGATCCCAGTCGTGGGATTCCACCTTGATCGGCCCAAGCTGGGACAGGAAGCCTCGAATCTCTACACCCAAACCCGCTAGCGCTTTCTTGGCGATCGCCCCGGCGGCTACCCGCATCGCGGTCTCGCGGGCGGATGAACGGCCACCGCCACGGTAATCCCGAATACCGTACTTCTGCTGGTAGACATAATCGGCATGGGCCGGTCGGAAGGTATCTTTGATATTGGAGTAATCCTTGGAGCGCTGATCGGTATTCTCGATCAACAACCCAATCGGCGTACCGGTGGTCTTGCCTTCGAATACACCCGACAGGATCTTCACTTCGTCGGCTTCGCGGCGCTGGGTCGTATGGCGCGAAGTGCCGGGCTTGCGGCGATCCAGATCGGCCTGCAGGTCTGCCTCGGTCAATTCGATCCCTGGAGGACAACCATCGACGATGCAGCCCAGGGCCAAGCCATGGCTCTCGCCGAACGTGGTGACGGTGAAAAGTTTACCGATACTGTTTCCAGACATCTTCTACTCCGATTGCCGCTGCAACAGCGGTCAAAAACAAAATTCGATTATAGGTTTAACGGCCTGTTTCAGGCTTCAGGGTAGCGGCCAGCTGCCGCAAGTCGTAGGCGGTGATCATGAAAATCCCGTTACCGCCTTCGGGTAGTTCGGCCCAGATAAACGGTGCATCGGGCAACTGCTGGCACAACGCCACTTCCGAGTTGCCCACCTCAACCACCAACAGGCCGTCGTCGCTCAGATAATCACCAGCCTGGGCCAGAATCCGGTAACAGATATCCAACCCATCGGCCCCGGAAACCAGCCCCAGTTCGGGCTCATGCTGGTACTCGGCCGGCATCGAGTCGAAATCCTGCTGGTCCACATAGGGTGGGTTACTGACAATCAGCTGATACTGCTGCCGGGGCTCCAGAGAATCAAACAGGTCCGATTGCAACGCCCGGGCACGGGACTGCAGGCCATGACGCTCAATGTTGCTGCAACACACCGCTAGCGCATCGTCCGACAGATCCAGCAGATCCACCTGCGCCTTTTCGAACAACTGCGAACAAGCCAGACCAATACAGCCACTGCCGGTGCACAGGTCCAGCACTCGCTCCACCTCCACCCCATCAAGCCAGGGAGCAAAACCCTGCTTGATCAGCTGTGCGATCGGTGAGCGTGGTATCAGCACCCGCTCATCGACATGGAACGGCATATCGCAGAACCAGGCTTCGCCGATCAGATAGGGGGCGGGAATCCGTTCTTTGATACGGCGCTGGAACAGATCCAACAGCTGCTGCTTTTCGCTATTGAGCAGTCGGGCATCCAGCGCTTCGGGGCTGACGTCCCAAGGTAGACCGGCGGCGAACAACACCAACTGCACCGCTTCGTCCCAGGCATTATCGGTCCCATGACCGTAGAACAGCCCGGCGCGCCGAAAACGGCTGACACCGAGTCGAATAAAATCCCGCAGGCTATGCAATTCCTGGATGGCCGGATCGATGGCACTCATAGACGGTTACCGCTGCTACCCATCATGGCCGCTGATCGGCCGCGATTCAAAGGGGCACTATCTTAATGAATCCGATGCCAAATCGCCATGCGAAGGTCGTTAGTGACGCAGCCGTTGACTGAACTGTCTCTGCCCCCAGGGTCTAAACTTAAGATATCCCCTGTCAGTAGGAGCCTGTTATGAAATCAGCTTCGACTTACCGGGCTCGGCAACCGGATCGGCACGGCCTGATCGAGTATCCGGATGAAGAGAACCAGACCTGGCAACGGCTGATGGAGCGACAACTGCCGATCCTGCCCGGTCGCGCCTGTCCCGAATACCTCGACGGCCTCGAGCGGCTGCAGCTACCGGTCGACCGCATTCCCCAGTTACCCGAAATCAACCGGGTGCTGGAGCGCTGCAGTGGCTGGCAAGTCAGCCCGGTGCCGGCGCTTATTTCATTCGATAAGTTCTTCGAACTGCTGGCCAATCAGCGTTTTCCAGTGGCCACCTTTATCCGCCGTGCCGACGAGATCGATTACCTGCAGGAGCCGGATATCTACCACGAAATTTTCGGTCACTGCCCGATGTTGACCCACCCCCGCTTTGCCGAATTCACCCAGACCTACGGCCGGCTCGGCGCCAAGGCTAACCCGCAGCAACGTGCCTTTCTGGCCCGATTATATTGGCTGACGGTGGAGTTTGGTTTAATCCGTACCGACGATGGCATTCGTATTTACGGTGGCGGCATCCTGTCATCCCATGCCGAGACACTCTACTGCCTGGAGCAACCGAAACCCGATCCCGAGGCTCGACCTATTCATCAGGATTTTGATCTGCAGACCGTACTGCGGACCCCTTATCGTATCGATATCCTGCAGCCGATCTACTTCGTCATCAACAATCTGGACACGCTCTGGCAGCTCGCCAGACGCAATCTGCTCGACGATGTTGCCAAAGCGCAACAGCGAGGTTTGTTGGCACCGTTATTTGAGCCGGTCAAGGCCAGCTGATCAAGGCACTGATCGAGGCATGGCTCCTCGGATCACTTCTCAGCGATCACGCCCCGACGCAGCTGATCCAGCTCGATCGAATCAAACAACGCCTGGAAATTGCCCTCGCCAAATCCCTGATTGCCCTTGCGCTGGATAATCTCGAAGAAGATCGGACCGATCACCGTATCGGTGAAGATCTGCAGCAATAGATCCTCATCGATCTTATCCAAAGCTTCGCCGTCGATCAGTATCCGATTGCGTCGCAGCCGCTCCAGGTCTTCACCATGTCCCGGCAGACGGCTATCAATAGCCGCAAAATAGGTATCCGGCGTGTCCATAAAACTGACCCCACGGGCGCGCAGCTGCTCGACGCTGGCGTAGATATCGTCACTGGCCAGGGCGATATGCTGAATCCCCTCACCGTTGTGTTGACGCAGATACTCGGCGATCTGACTCTGATCGTCGCTCGATTCATTGATCGGAATCCGGATCTTGCCGCACGGACTGGTCATCGCGCGTGAATGCAGTCCGGTCAGTTTCCCTTTGATGTCGAAATAACGGATCTGACGGAAATTAAAATACTGTTGGTAGAAGCTGGCCCATTGGTCCATATGGCCGCGCTCGACGTTATGGGTCAGGTGGTCAATCAACGTCAGTCCGGCGCCGACCGGATGCTGATCGACCCCGTCGATCGGGACAAAATCGATATCATAGATATCACCTCGGTCGCCGTAACGGTCCACCAAATAGATCAACGACCCTCCGATCCCCTCAATGGCGGGAATACAGAGCTCCATCGGTCCGGCACCGGATTCAACCGTCCGCAGCCCCTGCTGGGTCAGTTGCTCGATCGCCTTGGCCGCATCCTTGACTCGGAATGCGATCGCATTGGCACTAGGGCCGTGACGCAGGCTGAAGCGAGCGGGTTGACCTTGGTGCTCTGCGTTCAGAATAAAATTGATATCCCCCTGCCGATAGAGCGTCACAGCTTTGCTGCGATGCTGAGCGATAGCGGTGAAGCCCAGCTGCTCGAACAGTCGGGCCAGTTGCTGTGGATCGGCGGAGCTGTACTCGACAAATTCGAACCCGTCGGTACCCATCGGGTTTTCCCAAAGTTCAATCATGTTGTGCTCTCCTGTGTTCCAACCCCGGTTATCAATTTAAAACCCGCGTTTCGTTAATAGATCGCTTTACTCGAACTCCTGCTGATGCAGCCACTGGGCGTGTCGAGGCGCCTTCTTAGTCTGCGACCACTCCTCGAGCATCAAGGGCGCGACCCGTTTGAGTTCATCCAGCTGTTCTTGGGTGCCGGTGCGGCAGGTCAGCTCCAATCGATGACCATTGGGATCGAAGAAATAGATCGAGCGGATAATGCCGTGCTCAACCGGCCCCAGCACCTCCAGTCCTTGCTGCTCCAACTCGGTTTTGGCCGCCAGCAACTCGGTCTCATTGCTCACTTCAAAGGCGATATGCTGGCACCAGACCGGGGTGTTCGGATCACGTCCCATGGAGGGCTGAGTCGGCAGTTCAAAAAACGCCAGAATATTGCCCTGCCCGGCATCCAGAAAGACGTGCATGTAGGGGTCCGGCTCTTTGGTTGAAGGAACCCGGTCCTCGGCGATGGCCACCAGAAATTCCATCCCCAGGGTCCGCTGGTAGAACTCCACCGTCTCTTTGGCATCGTTGCAGCGATACGCCACATGGTGGATCTGTTTCAGTTCGATCAAAACGAAGTCCTCCCGTCTTGCCCGTTAATCGGCTCTGTAACACTTGCACGGCACTAACGCAGTGCTGTCGCCATTACCTCTCGCAAGCGAGCCCTCTGTAGGGTTAGAGCGCAAGCCGTCCAGGCAGTTCGGCTACCCGACACCGTCAGACGGCATCGGGTTGCTGCTCTGGTGCCGCTTGGTGGAAAGCCTCCAACGACATACAGTGCTGCTCTATCTCCAGCAACCGAGGCAACGACGATAAGTCCAGCTCATAGCGATGGGCGTTATAGAGCTGGGGAATCAACAACAGGTCGGCCATGCTGACCGAATCCCCCACACAGAACCGTCCCTTCGAACACCAATCCTGCGGCGCCTGCGTCAGCATGGCGTCAAACTCACTCAGTCCCAACTGCAACCAGTGTCGGTACCAGTGTGCATTCTGGTCACTGTCGTGCTCTCCCCAATCGCTCAGGTAACGAAGCACCCGAAGATTATTCAACGGATGGATATCGCAGCCGATCAGTTGCGCCAGCGATCGCACCCAGGCACGCCCTTCGGCAGATTCTGGGAGTAACGGCGGCTTCGAATAGCTCTCATCCAGGTACTCGATAATCGCCATCGACTGGGTCAGCACCCGCCCATCGTGAAGCTGTAGCGCCGGTAGTCGATGCTGCGGATTAAGCCGATGGTAGTGCTCGCTGAACTGCTCCCCACCGTTGTTCAGCAGGTGAACCGGCAGCAGTTGATAGTCGAGTTGCTTCAAATTCAGGGCGATCCGCACCCGGTAGGCCGCCGAGGATCGCCAATACGAATAGAGTTTCATGATTGATCGCCTGGCCAATATTTCGAACATTTTAGAGGTTCGACTACAGTTATTTTAGACAATCCACCAAATCGTTCCGGTTTCTACAGCAACCGGATAGATTCAACGGCTGCCAGCAGCCCGGGGGGCCCCATGAAACTCGCCACGCTGATTAAGGATGCCAACGGAAATAGCCTGGGTAGGGATGGCCAACTGGTGATTGTCAGCCGAGATCTAACCCGTGCACAGCCGGTGCCGGAGATCGCCCCGACCCTGCAGGCGGCATTGGATAACTGGCAGCATATGGAACCCGAGCTACAACGCCGCTTCACCGAATTCGAGCAAGATCCAACGGCCGGTGAAACGTTTGATCCAAAACGTTGCGGCGCCCCGTTGCCCAGGGCCTACCACTGGGCCGATGGTTCAGCCTACCTCAACCATGTCGCCTTGGTTCGCAAAGCCCGTGGTGCCGAGATGCCGCCCTCCTTCGAGCAGGATCCACTGATCTATCAAGGCGGCTCGGACATTATGCTCGGGCCAACGGCACCGATAATCGGCGACCCTCGCTGGGGGATCGATTTTGAAGCCGAAGTAGTGGTGATCACCACCGATCTGGATCAGGGCTCAACCCCCGACCAGTGCGAATCCGCCATTGCGCTACTGACGTTGGTCAACGATGTGTCGTTGCGCAACCTGATCCCTAATGAATTGGCCAAGGGGTTCGGTTTCTATCAGTCCAAACCCGCCAGTGCCTTCGCGCCTGTGGTGCTGACGCCGGATGAACTGGCTCCGCACTGGCAAAGTGCAAAATTGAATCTGCCGCTAAGGGTCTGGCTCAACGACCAGCCGTTCGGTTATCCCGATGCCGGTGTCGACATGAATTTCAATTTCGCACAGTTGTTGGCCCACTGCTGCAAAACCCGGGCACTGGGCGCCGGCACCCTGCTCGGCTCCGGGACCGTGTCTAACAAACAGCAAGGACTCTGGGGGTCGAGCATTGTCAACGGCGGGGTCGGTTACTGCTGCCTGGCGGAGCTACGGATGTACGAGGCGATCGAACAGGGACAACCGAGCACGCCTTTTCTAGGCGACGGCGACCGGGTTCGGATCGAGATGACCGATCAAAACGGGATGTCGCTATTCGGCACCATCGAACAACAGGTCGTCGCTATTGAAGCAAGCTGATGGATAAACCGACTCAAAATGACACTCAAACAACAATGCACTTTCAATCTGCCCGGCGATAAAATAGAGTCGCCCCGGCGATTGATAAAGCCATTCTGAGTTAACCCTTTCAAACACACGCACAACCGACCATGTCCGATCACAACGACAACGACAGCCAACATGATGATGATTTCATGTCCCTGATGGGGGGCGAGATGAAGGGGCTGGTCAGGCATAAAAATGATCGGGCGGACCTGAAACCCAAGGGGACCTCTCAGCAGAACCAAAGCACCGAGTACCGTCGTCAAGCGGCCCAGCAACAACAGGCCCAGCTGGTCGATGGCCTCAGCGACGAGATCAAGCAATTGGTCGATTCGGAACAGGAGCTGATCTACGCCCGCGACGGGGTACAGCTGAACCTGATGAAGAAGCTGCGCAAAGGTCACATCCCCTGGCAGCAGGGACTGGATCTACACGGCTACAGCATCGACCAGGCCCGCGATGAACTAAGCCATTTCCTGAGGGACGCTCAGCGCAAAGAGCTACGCTGTGTCATCGTCGTCCACGGCAAAGCCCTGACCGATGAGGGCACCCCGCCGATCATCAAGTCCTACGTCAATGACTGGCTGCGCCAACTGCCCCAGGTACTGGCCTTCGTTTCGGCCCAGCCCCAGGACGGCGGCACCGGAGCACTCTATGTGTTGCTTAAACGGAACAGGGACTAAACTGTTACCAACCCGCTCAAAAAGCTTTACCTAATCCTACTAAACGCGTAAGTTACGCCCTTTTTTGTCGGTCGATTTTTCCATGAAAGACGCATTTGCCAACATCATCGAAGCCTGTGGTGAAGACCTCCAGCGTGACGGTCTGCAGGACACCCCCGAACGTGCCGCCAAGGCCTTCAAATACCTGACCCGTGGCTATCAACAGACCCTCGATGAAGTCGTAAACGGCGCCCTGTTCGAATCCGACAACTCCGAGATGGTGCTGGTCAAAGATATCGAGCTGTACTCGCTGTGCGAGCACCACCTGTTGCCGTTTATCGGCAAGGCCCACGTCGCCTATATTCCGTCCGGCAAGGTGATCGGTCTATCCAAGATCGCCCGTATCGTCGATATGTATGCGCGTCGGTTGCAGATTCAGGAAAACATGACCAAGCAGATCGCTGACAGTATCATGGAAGTGACCGGCGCTGCCGGTGTCGGCGTGGTCATCGAAGCCAAGCACATGTGCATGATGATGCGCGGTGTCGAAAAGCAGAACGGGGTAATGAAAACCTCGATGATGACCGGCCTGTTCCGCAGCAACCAGGCAACCCGCAGCGAGTTCCTATCGCTGATCAACTGATAAGCCACACGCTCATCATACGAATCCACCCGGACCTAAGCCGCCTGGGTGGATCGGACTCCGCTACCGGCATTGCTATCACCGTTCTTCCCGTCAGCGTTTACTGATACTGCCTCAGGGTCAGCGTGTCTGCCCGGTGCACGAACTCGATCTCTTTCAACACGCTCATCCCCAGCAGCACCTGGCGTCCGGGCATATTCGGCACCAACGCGGCGCGAACTTCCTGCACCTTGATATCCCCGATCGATACGCTATTGAGCTTGGTCTCATAGGCCGTGGCTGTACCGTTCGCGGTCACCACTCTCTGGGCTCGTCCCGGAGTCAGGCCAAGCTCTTGCTGAAGTTCATCGGGTATCGCTACGTATGTGGCTCCAGTATCGATCAAAAAGGTTACCGGACGGCCATTGATGGCTCCGCTGACCAGATAGTGTCCCTGACGATTGCCTTTCAACGCCACCTCGACCACATTGCCCACTCTGGCGCTTTGAGGACTGGCATTGGGATTGAACAGATGTTGCTGCCAGCTATCGAACCCCAGGGTCAACAGCGCCAGCAAACCAAGCCAAAATAAAATCAGCATCGATTTACCAACGCGTGGTGCTAAGGGTGTCTTATCCATACTTGCCGCCGTCTCTGCTAACCGGATTTTTCTCGACATACTGACTTCAGCTTAATTCAATCGAGCTAATACTGTTCAGACCACCAAATTGTCACATCATTCGCTTTAAACTATCTATTTGAGAGAACAGCCATTTCGTTATTAACTGTTCTTCAAACAGACGCCAAGCTGTCATCTCGATGTCACACTCAAAATCTAACGTCTTGCAGCGCAACCGAGTCAAATAGCCTAAATCGATAACGGCTCGGACCTTAAACCGATAGAGATAAATGAGACGTTCAACATGAGCTACGAAAATTCATATGACCTCTGCAGCAACCTGAACAAGGAACAGGACTCGGAGTTTACTCGAATGACCGACAAGGCTGTCAGCCGTCGCGGTTTCCTGGGCGGCATGGGCGCGCTGAGTGTTGGTGCGTTCATCGGTCTGACTCCGATCGCTCAATCGGTTAAGGCCGCCATGGGGACCACCGTCCACAGCCAGTTGATCGGTTTTAAGCCGATTCCAGCCAGCACCGCCGACAAGGTCGTCGTTCCTGAAGGTTACAAGGTCACCAACCTGATCTCCTGGGGTGACCCGATCTTTACCAATGCGCCCGAGTTTGACCCCTCAGGGAAGGCACCGGCTGCCGATCAGGCGCTCCAGTTCGGCGATAACACCGACGGCATGAGCCTGTTCCCGCTCAGCGATGACCGTGCCGTACTGGCCGTCAACAACGAGTACACCAACAACGACCTACTGTTCGCCCACAAAGGCGAGAAGATGACCGCGGACGATGTGAAGAAAGCGCAAAACGCCCACGGTGTTTCGGTCTTTGAAATCACCAAGACGGCCGACGGTTGGCAGGTCGACCGCAGCGGTAAGCTTAACCGTCGTATCACCGCCAACACGCCGATGCAGCTGACCGGACCGGCTGCTGGTGATGCGCTGCTGCAGACCGAAGCTGACCCTACAGGCACCGAGGTATTGGGTACTTTCAATAACTGCGCCAATGGTGAAACCCCTTGGGGCACCTACCTGACCTGCGAAGAGAACTTCCACGGCTACTTCGGCACCGCCGATGACAGCTACGAGGTCCCGGCCGCCCAGCAGCGTTACGGCGTCAAGCCCGCCGATAAACGCTACCAGTGGAGCAAATTCGACTCACGCTTCGATCTGGCCAAGAATCCGAACGAGCCGAACCGTCACGGCTGGGTGGTCGAGATCGATCCGATGGATCCGGAATCCAAGCCGCTCAAGCGTACCGCCCTGGGTCGTTTCAAGCATGAGAACGCCGCCCTGATGATCGACAACAGCGGTCACGCCGTGGTCTATCTGGGTGACGACGAACGCGGTGAGCACCTCTACAAGTTCGTCTCCAAGGGCAAGTACAACCCGAATAACAAAGCCGCCAATCGCAATCTGCTCGAAGAAGGCACCCTCTACGTGGCTAAGTTCCACGCCGATGCCGGTGAGCTGAAGGGGAAAGGTAAGTGGATTGAGCTGAGCTTCGGTAAGAACGGTCTGACCCCGGAGAACGGCTTCAACAGTCAGGCCGAAGTGCTGATCCACACCCGCCTGGCCGCAACCCAGGTCGGCGGAACCACCATGGACCGCCCGGAGTGGGTTGCGGTTCATCCGAATAAGTCCAGCGCCTGCTGCACCCTGACCAACAACAAAAACCGCGGCAATAAAGATAACCAACCTGTTGGTGGTCCGAACCCGCGCGCTGGCAACAAGTACGGTCAGATCGTTCGCTGGACTCCATCCAACGGCGATCACACCGCTGCTGAGTTCGACTGGGACCTGTACGTCATCGCCGGCAACCCTGCCGTTCATGCCGGCGGCCTGCAGGCCGGTACCAGCAACATCACCCGCGAGAACATGTTCAACAGCCCAGACGGCCTGGGCTTTGACCAAGGCGGCCGCCTGTGGATCATGACCGACGGCAAGTACTCCAACAAGGACGACTTTGCCGGTATGGGCAACAACCAGATGCTGTGCGGCGATCCGCAGACCGGTGAGATCCACCGTTTCCTGGTCGGCCCTATTGCCAGTGAAGTCACCGGCCTGACCTTCTCACCGGACTACAAGACCATGTTCGTTGGCATCCAGCATCCGGGCGAGAAAGGCAAGCCATCCCACTTCCCGGGTGGCGGCGACAGCAAGCCTCGCTCGACCGTGGTAATGATCACCCGTGAAGACGGCGGCGTCATCGGCGCGTGAGCAAGTCCTGATCGATTGATCATTGAAAAAGGGGCCGAGGCCCCTTTTTTGTTATCTCTACCGAGTTTCTGCGATAGGCTGGCAGCGCTGATTCAGACTTTCATCGGTTGCACCACCGGCTGGTTTATCGGCAGTTTGATCGTAAATGTGCTTCCCTCACCGAGCTTCGATTGAACGCCCAGTTTTCCTTTGTGCTTTTCGATGATCCCGTAAGAAACCGAAAGCCCAAGTCCTGTACCTTTTCCAACCGGTTTGGTGGTAAAGAACGGGTCAAATATCTTGCCGAGATGTTCCGGCGCTATCCCCTTGCCGGTATCGGAAACTTCGATTCGGATGCAGTCAGCTTCGTGCAGGGTTCGGATCGTGATCACCCCCTTCTCTTCGATGGCGTGGGAGGCATTCATCAACAGATTCATAACGACCTGGCCGATCTCCGTATTAATACATTCCACCTTGGGTAATGGGGAGTACTGTTTTTCAATCTGGCAATGGTATTTCAGCTCGTTCCAGACGATGTTGAGGGTGGTATCGATCTCGGCGTTGATATCTACCGCCTCCATCGCCGCAGGACTGGATCTGGACAGACCTTTCAGGCCAGTCACTATCCGTCTAATTCGGAGAATACCTTCCTGCGTCTCGTTAAACAGATCGGTCAGATCCTGGGTGAGAAAATCCAGCTCGTACTGCTGTTCAAATGTGCTGATTTTTAACCGTAACTCATCGCTAGGCTGGGCTTGGCCAACGGCTGATTTAGTCTGCTGATACAGCTGAACCAGATCATCGAAATAATTCTCCAGCGTGTTCAAGTTGCTGCCGATAAACCCCATCGGATTGTTGATCTCATGGGCAACCCCTGCAGCCAACTGCCCGATCGCGGCCATCTTTTCCGATTGAACCAGTTGATCCTGAGCCATCTCTAACTCGCTGATCAGGGCAGCCTGGTCTCGACTCTTCTGGAGCAGCTCCAGTTCGGTTTGCTTTCGCTCACTGATATCCCTGACGATCCCTATCGCTTGCCATTGCTGGTCGAGGTTGACGCTGTTAATCGACAACTCCACCGGTATCGACTCACCGGATTTAGTCAACCCGACAACCTCGATCACCAACCCGACAACACTACCCTGCCCGGTGTTTTGAAAGTGTGGAAAGGCACGCTGAAATTGTTGACGGTCCTTGTCGGAGGTAATCAACCCATGGAGCTCTTTGCCCTGCACTTCCCGTTCGGTGTAGCCGAAGATACGCGTTGCTGCCGGGTTCCAATAGCGCACCTTCCCTTGTCCATCGATCAGAATCATCGCGTCTTGGGCTGCTGCGGCCATACCTCGGAACAGCGCCTCGCTGTATTCGGCTCGATGTTTATCGTCGAGCGCCTTTTCCCGACTTTGCTTGATCTTCTCGTAAGCCTTACTCAGTTCACCGGTTCGTTCGGCCACCTGTTCCTCAAGACGCTGATTGCTGCGCTGTGACACCGCCAAGATCCGTCGTTGAAACAGGGTCTCACGCCGAAACAAGAATCCGGCTGTAAACACCATCATCACGACACTGGATGAGATGGCAACAAGGAATATGGCACTGTGAAGAAAGGTTTCGTGGATATCGTCGAGATAGACTCCGGAGCCGATCACCCAGTCCCAGGGCTCAAACAGCTTCACGAAAGAAACTTTTTCCGCCGACTCTGCGCTTCCCGGCTTGGGCCAGACATAGCTGACAACTCCCGACCCTTGTTCGGTCAACAGCCGATGCATCTCTCTGAACAGGTATTTGCCGTTCGTGTCCTGCACCTCATCCAGATTGACGCCCAACAGCTCCTGACTGAAGGGGTGCATTACCATTCGCGACTGAAGATCATGAATCCAGTAATAGTTACCACCGTCATAGCGCATAGATTGAAGCGCCTCGACGACTCGGGTTTTGGCCTCGGTTTCCGTCAACGCCCCTTCGTGATGCTGCTCATGGTAGTGCTGCATCAGCGTGTAGGCAGTCTCTACCAGTTGCTGGGTCTGCTGCTGTTTCTCCTGTTTCAAAGCCAACTCTAGCCCAACCAGAGAGAACACTGTGACGATCAAGAAGCCGGCCAGAACACCGGACAGTACGATCCAAAGGTTACGTGTCAGAGCCCGCTGATCCATACGACTCCCTCTCTGTCCACTCTGTTCCTTAAACTATTAGCCCTAAACCCAATCTTAGTCAGGTTTTGGTAAAAAACCCTTTGCTTTTCAGTATATAAATAGTCCCATAGCGGCTATGGTTATAGCCATGTCTTGTGAACACAACTCTCTGGGCAGCCATGGTTAGGGTCGGATTATTCAAGCAAGTGCTGAGCGCTGTGCTGGTGGTGGTGATCAGTTTAGTGTTGATTGGCTGGCTGAGCGCACGTCACTATGCCTTGGAGCGCGCAGGGGAGCAGCTCGAAAGTTCGATCCAGGCGGATTTAAAACGGCTGGCTCAATTCTCCAACCATTGGTTGAGCACCAGCCGCTCATTTCTTGAGTACAG
Source organism: Motiliproteus coralliicola (assembly GCF_003345655.1). Classification (GTDB taxonomy): domain Bacteria; phylum Pseudomonadota; class Gammaproteobacteria; order Pseudomonadales; family Balneatricaceae; genus Motiliproteus; species Motiliproteus coralliicola. Next base: position 508,684 of record NZ_QQOH01000001.1, on the reverse strand, counting down.
TGCCGCTACCGAAATTGTTCATTCGATGAACACGGAACAACTCAAAGAGGCCATTCAACACCTGGCGAAGTTTATCCCCACCAGCAATCTGTCTATGGTGCTGAACCGCCAAGGGGTGAGTATTGCCCGTAGCGACGGACAACCCGGCCGCAACTATTCTAACCAGCCTTACTTCAAGGCGATATTTCATCAACACAAGCCCTTTGCTTTTCAATTGACCATCGATAAAAACAGTGGCGAATATATGATGTGGCTGGCGGTACCGATCACGGAAACCTCCGGGTTGCCGCAAGGTGTGCTCGTCTCTTCCATCGACCCACGTGCGTTCCAATCGCAAGTAAAATCACTCTTTGCCGACAGTCAGCGCGACTACCTCGTCTTAGCTTCAGATTTGAGCGTAGTGGCTTCGACGGCCCATCCAAAGGCGACCAATTCTGTATTCGATCTGCAAGGCAGCGCCTATCCCGAGTGCAACCTCAGCGGCACTACCCGGTTAGTCACTAACCAGCTTTACGAACCCCGCTGGGGCAGAGAGATCCTACTGACAGGCTGTCATCTGGAATCTGGCTGGCAGGTTTTGGTTGTCGAGGATCCGCTGATAACGGCGGCCGTAGGTCAACAGGTCGACCGCTGGGCCATGCTGGCACTGGTATCACTGCTTGGCGTCGCCTTTCTCAGCAGCCTAATCCTCACCCGGCTTGTCATCAGTCGACTCAACCAACTGGGAAATCAAGTGGTTAGCGCCTCCATTTCCGGCGCTCGCATCAGTCAGGAACAAGACCATACCGATGATGAATTCACCCAGTTTAGACAGACCGTTTCTGTGGCCATGTACGGCCAGCGGTTACTGAACCAGTTAATCCAATGCTCCTATGATTCCCAGAATCTGGAGTCGTTCGTTCATGAATCGCTCGAGTTGATCAACACCGCCCCTTGGGTTTCTCAAGCCAGTTGTGTCCAACTGTTTATTACCCTCACCGACGACCCAGACCTGTTTCATAACGCGCGAATCACGGCATCGGGTTTTGACGTCCAAGAGATCATTTTTGAGCAGCTAGAGAGTCAAATCTGTGACTGTATCGCCACCAATCAGCTCGTGCATAAAGTCACCGATTCAGGCACCGATTCGTATGCTTTTCCGATCTATCTGGACAATATGTCCGGCGCCTGTTTTTACATAGAGTTCAGCCAAAGCTGGCAACTCGACGATCAACAGACGCATTTCACCCTGACGTTTTTGGATATCTTCGCTTCGGTCATCAATCACCTGAATGCCCGCTTCTCATTGCAGCGTCAGGAAGAATTAACCCACCAGATTATCGACAATTCAGATCTCACCATTGTCGTGCGCTCTCTGGCCGGCGAAATAACCCTTTGCAACAAGGGGTTTGAACGACTCTACGATGTTGACCGCAGTATTTACCGCCACTTTATGAGCGACATGCTGAGCGCGGATCAGCAGTTCCAACTGCAACAAAACGACGAAATCGTGATTTTCAAAGGGATTCCGGTTAACTACGACGAAACCATCGAGCTGGAAAATGGCGACACTGTCTACCTTCAAACCGTCAAGTTTCCGATCAAAGACGCCAATAACAAAGTGACCGGTATCGGCTCGGTTTCTACCGACATCAGCTCACGTTTACAGATGGAGAAACAGTTACAAGCGTCCTACCACAATCTGGAAGAACAGGTGCTGAAGCGGACCCGGGATCTGCACGATAGCAATAAAGAGTTGACCAAGCAGAAAGTCGAACTTGAAAGCCTTATACAAAAACTCGAAGAAGCCCAAACCCAACTGATTCAAGCCGAAAAACTGGCCTCTATTGGTCAGTTAGCCGCAGGCGTCGCCCATGAAATCAACAACCCTGTAGGGTTTGTTAATTCCAACTTGGGTAGCCTGCAAAAGTACGTCGACAATATCATTCAGTTGATCAATAAATATGAAGCCATCATTCCCGAGCTATCTGACTCTGTTGCCAAGGATATTGCTGAAACCAAAGAACAGCTCGATTTTGACTTCGTGATCGAAGACGTTCAGGAGTTGATCGACGAATCTATCGAAGGCCTGGAGCGGGTTAAAAAGATTGTGCTTGATCTAAAAAGCTTTTCTCGCGCAGACCAGGGCGATTGGGAAGAAGTTAGCCTGCACGACTGTCTGGACTCTACCCTGAACGTGGTCTGGAACGAGCTGAAATACAAAGCAGAGTTAGTTAAGAACTATCAGGATATCCCGCATATCATCTGCAACGCATCGCAAATTAATCAGGTCATCATCAATTTGCTGCTCAATGCCGCGCAAGCGATCGAGGACTTTGGACAGATCAGCATCACAACCGGACATAACGACGACGGCGTCTGGCTGGAGGTCCATGACAACGGTTCCGGCATTCCTGAGCATATACAGTCTCGGGTGTTCGATCCGTTTTTTACAACCAAGGATGTCGGTAAAGGGACCGGCCTTGGGCTGTCGGTGAGCTATAACATCGTACAATCCCATGGCGGAGATTTATCCTTCAAGAGCACCCAGGGAGAAGGCACCTGTTTCCGGCTCTGGCTCCCCCTCGTTCCACCGGCAAATAAACCGACTGAGCCAAGCACTCACCAACAGACTGGGTCAGAGCCCACGGGTAAAGGAGTAAAGGACAATGAGTCAACAGCTTGAAGCCAACCCGCATAGCACCGAGGATGCCAAGATGCAGAAAAGATATCGGTTGCTGTTTGTTGATGACGAACCCAATGTGCTCAGTTCACTGCGGCGACTGTTTCGCCCCTTGGGTTTCCAGATTTTTTTAGCGGAAAGTGGTTATCAGGGCCTGGATATTCTCGAAGAGCAAAGCATCGACTTGATCATTTCCGATATGCGAATGCCCGGTATGGACGGCGCCGAGTTCTTTGAAAGAGTGGAGGATAAATATCCCGACATTCCACGCTTGCTGCTAACCGGCCAGGCGGATCTGGAACAAACCATCTCGGCAATCAACAAAGGTAAGATCTCCCGTTACACATCCAAGCCCTGGGATGACAACGAGCTGATTTTAACGGTCAATGAGTCGTTGAAAATCCGGCAACTGATGATCGACAAACAGAATCTGACCAAGTTGACCGAGTCTCAGAACAAGATGCTCAAGGGCATGAATCAGGAGCTTGAAAAACGCGTAGAGGCTCGTACCGCTGAGCTGAAGCAAACTGCAGAGATGCTGGAGTTGTCATTTACTCAGCTGAACGATAGTTACCTGAACATTATCCGGGTTTTTTCCAACCTGATCGGTATGCGCGAATCGTTAGACGGCCGCTATACCAAGCAGGTCGCCGATATGTCTAAGCGTCTGGCCAAGGCCAAGGGGCTAGACGAGCACGATATCAAAGAGGTCTACATGGCGGCCTTGCTGCATGAGATCGGTAAATTGGTACTCCCCGACAGTATTGTCGACCGCCCGGTCTACAATCTAGACAGAAAAAGCCGCGGTCAATATCGCCGCCATCCTCTGATGGGGCAACACGCCCTGATGGCAGTAGAGGCCCTTCATGACGTTGGTAAGTTGGTCCGTTGTCATGAAGAGAAATGGAACGGCAGCGGCTTTCCCGATGGCCTGTCCGGAGAGAGCATCCCGCTGGGTGCCCGAATTATCGGTATCGCCAACGACTACTTCGGCTACCTCTATGGCAGATTGCACCGTGAACGGCTCTCCCCCCTCCAAGCACTGGAGTTAATGGTCAGTGAAAGCGGCGCACTCTATGACCCGGAATTGATCAATCTGCTTAAGGAAGATGTACGCCAACAAAAGACCGAAGTGCTCCAACCCCACGAGCGTAAACTCAGCACCGATAAGCTCACCCCCGGGATGCGTCTATCCAGAGATCTGTACAACAGCGCTGATATGCTTTTGCTGACCAAACGCCGGGTATTGAATACGACACTGATCGAGAAACTCAGGGCCATCGAACACTCTGACGATGTCCCTTTCGAGGTCTATGTCTATGAGGAGTTGGCCAAATGAACATCCTCATCGTTGACGATGACCGCCTGGTCGTCTCCTCGTTGAAGCGACTGTTCCTGCAGCAGGGGTGGATGCCCGAGGGATTCTGCTCGCCAATCGAAGCGTTGGAGCAAGCCGGCCGGATTAAAGCCGATGTGGTGATCTCGGATTTGAAAATGCCGGAAATGGACGGTATCGCCTTCTTGAGCGAGTATCGCTTGCTACAGCCGGAATCTGTTCGAATCCTGTTGAGCGGTCATGCCGACACCCGCGGCCTGATCGCCGCCATCAACAAAGCAGAGATCTACCGTTTTATCACCAAGCCTTGGCAGGACGACGAACTCTGTCTTTCGATCCGTAAGGCCTATGAACACTTCCAGCTTGAACACGAGCGAAACCAGCTGTTGGCAAAGCTGAAGACTCAGCAGGAGGTGATGGGCCAGCAGCTGTCAGAACTGCAGCGGCTGGAAAAAGAGTGTCAGGGGATCACTCGGGTTAACTGGGATAGCGATGGAAGTATCCTGATCGATCCGGACGACTATAGCTAAAGGAATAGACATGGCTGATATCACCCAGGGCCCAGGCCACCAACCCGACGACACTCTGTTGCTCAAGGCGCTGGAGCTGATACAGCAGTACTATCAGATGTCCCAGCAAGCGCTGCTGCTCAAATTGAGCCGACAGGACACGCTGAACCGGCTTGCCAACCAACTCTATCAGGCCATTACTGAGCCTAACGAATGCCGGGCCTGGTTGTTCCTGGAGTCTGATCATGGGGCTCAAGTAGTTGGTGACCTTGACGAGCAACTAAGCATCGGCAATCGATCACTGTCAGAGCTACTGGGTAAATTGCGCAATAACGCGGATTCGGAAGCTGCATACCCCGCAGAACTCAGCCCTCTACTGCTCCAGCAAACCTATCTGCATCTGCTCGATCTACGGCCAACACAACGGGGGACTCAAGCCAGAGTAAGCCGCTTATATCTACTGCTCAGCACCAAAGGCATCGACAAACAAACTCTGCGAAAAGTCGGGCAGGTAGTGTCCGCGGCCATCCACCAAACCCTGGATCTATTCGACACCGTCAGAATCATCGATCAACAAGAGAAGGTATTCGACACCATCCCGATGCCACTGGCGTTAACCGATGCCAAGGGAGTGATTCACCGCATTAATCCCGCATTTTCGGCATCCTCAGGCTACCCACCGGAGGAACTGCTGGGCCACAGTCACGCGGTTCTGAAATCGAATTTGAATCCACCCGAGCTGTATCAGCAACTCTGGCAAACCATTTCGGCGGGAAAGATCTGGCACGGTGAGCTGGCCAACAAAAGCAAGAGCGGCGAAATTTTCTGGGAAGAGCTGACCATTATTCCGCTAAAAGCCAGCTCGGGAAAAGCCTACGCCTATGTCTCCATCAAACGCCCGACGACCCGTGAACACCGCCTGGCGGTGCAGGCCCAGTATCACGCCGAACACGACCAGCTAACCGGGCTGTTCAACGTGCAAAGGATGCGTGACGACTTGCAACAGCGCCTGGACAACGGAACCGGTGGCGCGATTATCTTTGCCGATATCGGCTCACTCAGCCGGATTAATCAATCACTTGGATTGGATGTCGGTGACAAGATTTTGCAAGATGCCGCTCGATGCCTCGAGCGGGGCCGCGTCTCCCTCGATCAGATCTATCGGTACAACGGCGACACATTCGCCATAATCCTCGATTGCGAACCTAACGAGCTGGAACAGCAGGTTGAATCAACGGTAAGCGCTATCCATTTACACAGTCGAGATGGTGCCAGTTACGACTCATCCATTATCCCTTTTAATCTTCATATTGGTATTGTGCGTTTTCCCGAAGATGGCACCAGCGTTACCAAACTGTTCGGTCGTGGCGCTTTGGCCTTAAGAAGCGCCAAAAAACACCAAGACCCGGCCGGAGCCTACTTTTCGATCGATGAAGAGACCAAGTTTCAACGCCAAGCCCGCCTGGAGCAAGACATTCAGCACGCCTTGAAAGCGGGCCAGCTGCAGCTTTGGTACCAACCCAAAGTGGATGCCCGCACCCATATGGTGGCTGCCGCCGAAGCACTGCTGCGTTGGAAACATCCCGAGTACGGATGGGTTTCGCCTGAAGAGTTCATCCCACTGGCGGAAAGCAACCGCGCCATCATCAACATCGGCCGCTGGGTCATCAACCAAGCCATCGCAGATGCTTCTTGCTGGCAGCAGCGATCAGGACCGATCGCCATTGCCTTCAACATGTCTGCCATCCAGCTGTTCGACGGCCAGCTGCTTCCGACGATCAACAATGCCTTAGCACGGCATCAACTCAACCCTGAACTGGTCGTAGTGGAACTCACGGAGAGCGTGCTGATCGATCAGCCGGAGTTCGCCCTATCGGTACTTCAGCAGATGATTGATGCCGGCCTGCGGGTGTCGATCGATGACTTCGGTACCGGCTATTCCTCCATGAGTTACCTGCGTGATTTTCCGGTTCATGAGATCAAAATAGACCGCAGTCTGGTTCGCAACGTCGCCAGCAACCCCGCCGGAGCCGTGATCGTTAACACTATCCTGTCGCTGGGTAAAAATCTGGATCTGGAGGTTGTCGCCGAAGGAGTTGAGCAGACCTCTGAAGCCGCCTACCTGAGTACCAAAGGCTGCGATCTGCTCCAGGGTTACCTGTTTTCCAAACCGATCCCCAATCCTCAGTTCATGGAGCGGCTCGATCAAATCAACAGCCCCCAGCCGGAGCCGCTCCAACCGGCCGAACACGGCGTCCTTTTCCTCGATGATGAGGCCAATATTTTACGCGCCTTGAAACGGGAGCTTCATCGCGAACCCTACCCATATTACCTGTCCCAGAGTGCTGACGACGCTTTCGAGATGCTGGCTAAATTTCCCATTTCGGTGGTGGTATCCGATCAGCGTATGCCCGATATCCGGGGAACCGAATTTCTTGCACGCGTGCATAAGCTCTACCCACGCGTTATCCGTATTATGCTGAGCGGTTACACGGATTCCGGATCAGTGATCGAGGCGATCAATACCGGCGTCGTGTCCCACTTTCTGACCAAGCCATGGGATGGAGGCATCCTCAAGCAAACCCTCAACGATGCCCGCAGACGCTTTCAACTGGAATCGGAGAGTCGACAGAACGAGGGACGACTGGAACAGCTGAGTTACGCGTACATGATCACCCCTGGTTCAGAATTGATATCCAAGGCCTATCAGCAGGCCGTTGAACGGCATAACGAAACCGTCAGTCTGTTCTTCTCATCTTCTTTCGAGCCGTCCGAACTCTTTGAGCAGATTACCGAATTACAACAGCTCATGATGGAGCTGAAAGCCAATCATTTTGATCGACAGCCCGACGTAGAAAAGCAGTTCGATACGGTCTGCAGCCTAGGCAGCCACCTGCTGTCGGAAAGGAAAGAGCAACCCGTCAAGGGTCATGAGGCGGAGGTTCTTCACTATCTCGGATCGGTTCGACAATTATTGATTGCCGGACTCAACTAGGGGCGATTGCCATCAAACGCTTGAGTTAATCGCTGCTCTGCAAATATTGGACGACTTTCATATCCGTACCACTGATATGCTGAACCAGCCAACGCTCCAGATAGCGGGCAATATCCTCTTCGGTCAGCGAACCGCCAAAATGATACTCCCGCAAAAACTGTAGGTTTTGCTCGACGAAGGCGGCATGTTCGCGTTGATGAGCGTCATAATCTGGATACCCCACCTCGCGCATCCACTGCTCTTCAAAACTGAAGTGAGCATCGATGTACTCACTGATCTGCTGTAGCACCTGGCTGGTTGGTAGAAGTTCAGCTCGTTCTGAGGCTGGTGTCTTCAATTGATTAAACAGATCAAACAACCGCTGGTGCTGGTTATCAATCTCCGTATACCCCGTATGCAAGGCAGGTCCCAACTCGATCATTCGAGACTCCTAGAGCTCCCTGTTGATACTGCAACTCTAGCTTGTGACCTGGGCTTCGCCAACCCAATCTCCCCTCACTATACGAATGGCCACTCTTCAACACTGCAACGAGGCCGCGATGGAAGCGACAGGCAATAAAAAAGGGGCACAATGCCCCTTTGCTGTTGATGGCAGCGGACCCGGCCGCCATCGACAATCAGTTATTCCGCCAGATCAGCTGGGGAACGCGAACTGAACACCTTCACGGACACCGGCAGAGGGCCAGCGCTGAGTGATGGTCTTACGCTTGGTGTAGAAACGCACCGCGTCCGGGCCGTAGGCATGCAGGTCACCGAACAGTGAACGCTTCCAACCACCAAAGCTGTGGTAAGAAACCGGTACCGGCAGCGGCACATTGATACCGACCATACCGACCAGGATGTTGTCGCTGAAGTAGCGCGCCGCTTCACCGTCACGGGTAAAGATGCAGGTACCGTTGCCGTACTCATGATCGTTGATCAGCTGCATCGCCTCTTCCATGGTCTCGACGCACATCACCTGTAGAACCGGACCAAAGATCTCTTTCTGGTAGGACTCCATCTCGGCGGTAACGCCGTTGATCAGGGTCGCACCGACGTAGAAACCTTCGGCATGGCCTTCAACCTGGGCTTCACGACCGTCCACTTCGATGGTGGCACCGTCCGCTTCGGCACTGTTGATGTAGCCGATCACCTTCTGCTGGTGTTCTTTGGTAATTACCGGACCGAAGTCCTTGCTGTTATCGGTGCACGGACCCACCTGAATCGGCTCCATCGCGGCCTTCATCTTGGCCACGAAAGCGTCCTGCATCGGCTTACCGACACAAACCGCAACCGACAGCGCCATGCAGCGCTCACCGGAGGAGCCGAATGCAGCGCCGGTCAGGGCGTTAACGGCGTTATCCAGGTCGGCATCCGGCATGATGATGGCGTGGTTCTTAGCACCACCCAGGGCCTGACAGCGCTTACCGTTGGCGTTGGCGGTGGCGTAGATGTATTCGGCGATCGGAGTAGAACCAACAAAGCTTACAGCCTTGACCCGCTCATCGGTCAGCAGCGTATCAACAGCAGTCTTGTCACCGTTAACGACGTTGATAACCCCCTTCGGCAGACCGGCCTGCTCCAGCAGCTGGGCGATAAACAGGGTTGAGCTCGGATCACGCTCGGACGGCTTCAGTACGAAGGTGTTACCGCAAACGATCGCCATCGGGTACATCCACAGCGGTACCATCGCCGGGAAATTGAACGGCGTGATGCCGGCAACCACACCCAGCGGCTGGAACTCGCTCCAGGAATCGATCGCCGGGCCAACGTCCTTGCTGTGCTCACCCTTCAGCAGCTCTGGTGCGTAGCAGGCGTATTCCACATTTTCGATACCACGCTGCAGCTCACCGGCCGCGTCGTGGGCGATCTTGCCGTGCTCTTCACCGATCAGGCGGCAGATCTCTTCGCTGTTGTCCTGCAGCAGTTGCAGGAACTTGAACATCACCCGGGCACGCTTGGACGGCGGGGTTGCACGCCAGGCCGGGTAAGCCGCTTCAGCAGCAGCGATCGCTTCTTCAACGGTCGCTTGGGAAGCGATAGCAACCTGCTTGCTGACTTCGCCGGTGGAGGGGTTGAATACGTCTTGGGTGCGCTCGGCTTCGTTGCTCAGCTCACCGTTGATCAGGTGTCCAATCAGGGTCATGTTTTTTACCTCGACAAGAGAGATGGCGGCAGGCTATCAGCCCGCCGCAGCTATCAGAATTAGTGGTGTGGGTTTTAACGAATCAGGCGATTTCGTTGATGCTTTCGCCCAGGGCGTTGATCAACAAATCGATCTCATGTTTTTCAGTGGTGAACGGAAGGCCCAGCTGAATAGTGGCGCCACCGTAGCGGACGTAGAAGCCTTTCTGCCACATCTTCATCGCGATCTGGTACGGACGCAGCATCGGCTCACCCGGTGCCGGAGCAATCGTCAGACCGGCGGCAAAGCCATAGCTACGGATATCGGCGATCAGCTCACTACCTTTGAGGCTGTGAACCGCATCGGCAAAATACGGGCTCAGCTCGGCGACGCAATCGATCAGGTTGTCGCGCTCCAGCAGCTCCAGCGACGCCAGACCGGCGGCACAGGATACCGGGTGGGCCGAATAGGTGTAGCCATGGGGTAGTTCAAGCGCATATTCCGGTCCGCCCTGCTCCATAAAGCAGTCGTAGATCTCCTGCTTCACCGCCACGGCGCCCATCGGTACCGTACCGTTGGTCAGCTGCTTGGCCATGTTGAGGATATCCGGCGTCACACCAAAGGCTTCGGCACCGGTCTTGGCACCCATGCGGCCGAAGCCGGTGATGACCTCGTCGAAGATCAGCAGAATATTGTGATCATCACAGATCTTACGCAGACGCTGCAGGTAGCCTTTTGGCGGCGGAATCACACCCGCGGAACCGGCCAAAGGCTCGACGATAACCGCAGCGATGTTGGAGGCATCGTGCAGAGCGATCAGATTCAGCAGCTCATCGGCAAGTTCGGCGCCCTGCTCCGGCTGGCCTTTGACAAACTGGTTCTGCGGCAACAGCGTGTGGCGCAGATGGTCGGCGTCGACCCCCTGGCCGTAGAGAGCCCGGTTGCCGCCAATACCGCCGACGGAGATGCCGCCCCAGTTAACGCCGTGGTAACCCAATTCACGACCAATCAGCTTGGTCTTGGTCGGTTGACCCATCTTGCGCCAGTAGGCGCGGGCAATTTTCAGGGATGTCTCGGCAGACTCAGAGCCGGAACCGGTAAAGAACACCCGGTTGATCCCTTCCGGCATAAACTGGGTGACTTTCTCAGCCAGCTGGAACGACTTCGGGTGGCCGAATTGAAACGCCGGCGCGTAGTCGAGCTGCTTGATCTGAGCACTAACCGCTTCAACGATTTCCGGGCGGCTATGGCCGGCACCACAAGTCCAAAGGCCAGACAAACCATCGAAGATTTTACGGCCATCGGCATCGGTGTAGTAGTTGCCTTCGGCAGAAACGATAATCCGCGGATCCTGCTTGAACTCTCGGTTGCCAGTAAAAGGCATCCAGTGGGCGTCGAGCTGCGCTTGGGTCAAACCTGCACGTGAATCTTGCGCTGCCATAGATCTCTCCTGTGATGTTTATCCTGCCGGTCGCATGCCAGCTTGTTATGGGCTCACTATAGCTCGACGCTTCTTTTGTTCTATTTAAGGTTTTTCAATTACACTTAACCAAATACTTAAGTAATTGAGTCCTGACAATGAAAGCCTCTCCAAGCCTCAGCGGCCAGATCAGCGATATCGATATTCGACTTCTACGAATCTTTCGCAGCGTGGTAGAAAGTGGTGGGTTTTCAGCCGCCGAAGTAGAACTCAATATCAGTGTTTCGGCGATCAGCATCGCCGTCTCCGACCTGGAGAAGCGCCTGGGCATGAAACTGTGCCAGCGAGGGCGCGCCGGGTTTTCATTGACCGACCAGGGTAGCGAGGTGTATCAGGCGATCCTGCAGTTGTTTGCGTCGCTTGAAAACTTTCGAACCCAGATAAACAGTATCAATGCCAACCTCAAGGGTGAGCTGAACATCGGCATCACCGACAACCTGGTGACCATGTACAACCATATGCGAGTCACAAACTCACTGGCGGCATTGAAGCAGCGCGGGACCGATATCCGGATCAATATCCGAATGATGCCACCGGCTGAGATCGAAAAAAATGTGCTGGATGGCCGGTTGCATATCGGCGTTATTCCGGACTCCCGTCGGCTGGCAGGTCTGGACTATATCGACCTGTACGATGAAGAGTCGCGACTGTATTGCGGCCACAGTCACCCACTGTTTGAACAACAGCAACCCGAACTGGATGCCGAATCACTTCAACAATTGGATACCGTGGTGCCGGTTTCGGCGATGCCCGATCGACAGCGCTCGCTGCTGCAACAGCTCAATCCGGTCGCCAGCACCAGCGACCGGGAAGGCGCCGCCTTTCTGATCCTCTCCGGCCAGTACGTGGCCTTTTTACCGACCCACTATGCTGAACGCTGGGTTCATGAGGGACGAATGCGGGAGCTATTACCGGAGCAGTTCAGTTTCCAGACCCGTTTCGCCGCCATCCACCGTCGCGGTAATCACAGCAACCTGATTCTGGAGACCTTTATAGAAGAGCTGAATCAGCGGGAGAACGATCAAACATAAAGAATGCTCTGTCACGGCCGCAGGCTCGCTATCGAAACCCCGGCCGTGAAGGACATTTAAACTAACACTGGAGCCGTTTTACAGGTCCAAGTCGTCAAAACAGGCGCGACTGTTGTCATAAGCATCCTGATACACCGACCAACGCTCGACGAAGTACTCGTAGAAATGGATCCGGGTCTCATACTCCACCGGTGTCAACTCCACATGCCGGTAATGTTCCTTCGGCAGGTGTTCCTTACGTAACAATCGGTTGATCAGATCTATATGGGCGACCTCCCCGGAGTAGGAGGCGTTGAACCACAGCTGGGTCACCAGGTTGCTGACCTGGAAGCTGTTGGTTGGCATCGCCTCCTTCCATTCGACGCTCTGGGGACGAACCGAGAAGATTCGCTGTGCCGCCGGCGCCAGTTCACGGACAATAAACTGACGATGGTAGGCCCCGTCGATCAGGGTCCGCTCATTGCCGTCCCGGTCTTTGAAGCCGTAGAGATAGAGCCATAGCGCCGCATCCACCGCCTCACGCAGCTGCTCGGGATTGTTCGGATCCAACACCCGAATACGGGTATCGCCCAGCAGAGCGCCGTCAACATAGCGGCCGGGGCGCTGCTGATCCAGCACCTGCTGAGCGCGCGGATTGATAAACAGCACCTCTTCACCGGCTGGCGCATCAAAGGCGTTGAACAGGATACCGATCTCCGACTCAGAGGCTAGGCGCTGACCGATCGCCAGCATCGATTCCGGACTACGCTCGGGTACGAACACCTGGGCCGGAAACATCCGGTTCATCAACTCCTCGCCCCACTGCTTCCAGAAGCTGTCGAAATCGGCCGCGCTGTTGATATAGGGGCTGAGCCAGTTCTGCCAATACTGCTTAACTGCCGGTGAGAAGATCCCCGGATCGCCACTCATCGCCATCACCGGCCCATCGAGCCAACTCAGGGGTTTGGGGAAACGGTTGGTCTTGTCGACCTCCAACCGCAGCTCCTGCTCCATATTGACCGAAGCGCCGGTCAACGGATCTGGCTCATGGTTTTTCTGCAGCAGGTAGCGCCAGGTCCAGTAGATCTGACCGGAGGTGCAACTGATCAGTTCGGGTTCGATCCCCTGATCCAACGAAGCCTGCAGAAAACCGATTCCATGGGCATTGAAGCCCCCCAGGCCGCCTAGAGCAAAAGCGATTGATTCCTTTGACATGATCTATCCCTGTTTCTGTTGTTATTGGTTGTCGTAAAGTCCCATCAGATTGTACTGAACTTCGGCATTGAGTTGAGTGCAGTCCGCTACGAAGTTTGCCTAACAGGATGACTGTTTCGGCACCCCGCTGTGAAACCGGAACTCATCGTCATCCGATTCGATCAACTCACGCTCGGCAGCCAGGAAAAACTCAACCCGCTCAGTGATATCCTCTGCCGCTGCATCCTGTGCCAGTTTCAGATAATCCTGATAATGCCGCCCTTCTGCCTTCAGTAGTGAATGGTAATACTTAGCCAGCGCCGGGTCGGACTCTTCCAGGTAGGGTTCGATGGCGGCAAAACGCTCGCAGGAACGCGCCTCGATGATGGCACCGATGATCAGGGTATCGACCAGTTTGGCTGGCTCATGGTTACGAATATGGCGACGCAGTCCCTGCGCATATCGGGCCGGTGTCATATGGTCATAGATGACCCCACGTTCACGCATCAAACCCAACACCTGCTCAAAATGGATTAGTTCCTCACGAGCTAGGCGAGACATCTTATTCAACAGATCGATGTTATCGACGTAACGGAACATCAGATTCATCGCCGTCGACGCCGCTTTCTTCTCACAATGGGCATGATCGATCAGCAGAATATCGCGATTTTCCAGTGCCGCATCGATCCAGCCCTGCGGGGTTGGACAGGGTAGAAACTGTTGAATTTCTTGTAGTACGTCCATCTTTTCCTCGTACCCGGGTTATCTTTGGGGCGCAATTATACCCAAACCTTTTCAGTGCGGCTCGCATCACCCTTAACATGAAAACCACTACGTCGAGTAACACGCCTTCACCCGATAAGAAATCAGCTATTGTTACTGCATGAGTTTGCTTGTGTGGCTTTAACATGGTTTGTCATTCCACCCTCCTTCGTTCGGTCCTATTAGGTCTGCTGATAGCCATCTACTCAACCAGCAGTATGGCCGCGCCCGCAGATGACGAAGCTCGCACGATCAATCTTGCCTACGCCGAGAACTGGCCACCTTTCTCCTATCAGCGCAGCAATGGACAACCTGCCGGCATCCTGATTGAGATCGCAAACTTTCTACTTGGTGATCAACTGGGTTACAGAGTGAACCACGCCTTCCACCCATGGAAAAGATCTCAAAAGCTGGTTAAGGAAGGGGTCTACGATGCGCTGCTTGCCGTTCCCAACCTAGACAGGCAGCGATATACCACCGCCAACAGTTCGGAAATCTACTCGATGCAGGTCAGGGCTTTTGTTTCGAAGCGCTCCCCCAGAGCAGATCAACTGTTAGCAACAGATAGCCCGCTGCTGCATCCAGATGGCCATTACTCACTGTTGCTGGGGGATAAAACCTGCGAGGCGATCTACGATGCCAACCAAGTCGCTTACCACACCGTCAACGACATGCACCAGGTAATTAAGATGCTTGCCACCGGACGTAGTGATCTGTTTCTGCACTCAAAGGTAGCGGCGATTCGGAGCATGATCGAATTGAATTTGGAGCCCAAGGTAGCCATGCACCCCAAGGTCTTCAAGACGGCGCCACTTTACCTGCTTCTTTCTGAAAGATTCAAAGAAAAGTCTTCACTTATCAATAATCTAGATATCGCAATAACTAAGTTAAAACAGGCTGAGCAATACGCCTCTAAAATCGATCAAATTGAACGCGACGAGATTCTCTATAGTCTTGAATATGCTGAATTGCAGCACTAATTAGTCCTCTGGAAAGAAAAGCTACCCAGCTTATTATCGACGTAGCTACCCATCCATATGCACAAAACCTCCTGAAAATCTATTCCTCTTAGTTTGTAAGGTTTTTATTTCTTATACTCTTGTAATTCTACAAGCACCCACTCAAAATCACCGTTTACTTGATAAAACCCATACCAAGGAAGCAGGACTTGATGCCGCAACAGGTCTTCAACCATTGCAAACAAACGGCCAAAACATTACCGAGTAATTTTCTCCAGTATTTAAATAATGGGATACCACAAACCAAATATCTTTTATCGGGTTATGGTTTGTTAAGGCAATATATATGCTGTTAGCAGTAGCATTTAAAAAGTCACTGTTTTTACTGACATTATTCATCTCGCTATTACCGCTTGCCACTGCGAGTGAAACCAAAAGTGAACCCATTAAACCCCTCGTCGCTGATTTAACTATCGATCCCAAATTAGTGGCGCTGGGCGACCAGCTATTTCACGACCCTCGCCTATCCAAGGACAACTCTGTGAGCTGCGCCAGCTGTCATCAGCTCTCCCAAGGGGGTACGGACGACAAGCCGAGATCTAGTGGTGTCGATGGTGCGATGGGGGAGATCAAGACCCCCACCGTGTTCAACTGCAGTTACAACCTGGCCCAATTCTGGGATGGACGGGCGGTCACCCTCGAGGAGCAGGCTGCGGGCCCGATTCACAACCCTGTGGAGATGAACTCGTCCTGGTCTGAGGTTCGCGCCAAGCTCAGCCGAGACCCAAGCATGGTCGCAGCATTCAACGAGTTATTCGATGACGGCATCAGCAGCGACAACATCGCTACAGCGATCGCGACCTTCGAGCGCTCACTGGTGACAATCAATTCTCGTTTCGATCGTTGGCTACAGGGAGAGAACTCTCTTACCGAACAAGAGCTGCAAGGGTATCGGCTGTTTCAAAACTACGGCTGTATAAGCTGCCATCAAGGAGCCAATGTCGGCGGCAATATGTACGCATATATGGGAGCAATGGGTGATTATTTCGAAAGCAGAAACTCCAAGCTGACCCGGGCAGACCTGGGCCGTTTCAATGTCACCGGCCAAGAAGAAGACAGGCACTATTTCAAGGTCCCCAGCCTGCGTCTGGCTGCAATCAACCCACCCTATTTTCATGACGGGTCGGCCACCACCTTAGAAGAAGCCGTTCGCATCATGGGGCTATATCAGCTCGGACGCGAAATCCCGGAGGCTCATATTCAGGACATCATCGCCTTCCTGCGCACCCTGATTGGAGAGCACAGCAAATTAACGCCATGAAACTATTATTCCAATCCATCGGACAACGCCGGGGGCTGTTGCTGCTTGGTCTAAGCATGACCTTTATTATGTTGCTTGGGCTGTTTTGGGATGACGATTCCGACGACTATGCCGAACTGTCGCGACTCATGCTGCAGCTGAAGACCTTGGATGCTCGGTTTGATCGAGATATGTTGCGGATCGCCTCATTCCTGATGGTTCAATATGACCCTCTGGTGAAAACCAGTAACGAGCTGAATCAGATCAGAACAAGGTTTAATGCGACTGCCGATCGCGATCATGAGCAGCTATCCGAGCAGAATCGACTGTTCTGGCAGACGATGAAAACCAAACTGGATCTGCTGGAGAAAATCAAATTTCAAGCCGCCTTGGTCCGAAACGGTATTCATTATCTCCCGACTCTGGCCCAGACTTTCAACCAGCAGGAGCCTGCCCACTACAACCAAATTGTTGAGTTTATCAACCAGCTTTACAGCTATCAACTCTCTTCTGCCGATTCCCACTTTAACGATATCCTCGGTTCCCTCGAGCAGATCAAACAGTGGTCGTTGAGTTCAACGCAAAGCCGCGATCTGGTGGAGCAGCTTCTGTTCCACATCGATTCAAACCTGCACGGTTTGGCAAAACTGGATTCTTTGAAAAAGAGCTACCTTGAAGTCCCCAGCCAGACTTATTTCAGTGCGCTTCACGAACAGCTGGAAAAGCAACGGGTCACCGAAACCGCAATCAAACGCCAACTTATCGTGCTGCTGTCGCTGTCGGTATGCGCACTGATCATCGGCTTATGGTTATTGATTCGAAGCTTACATAACGCTCACTTGGAGTCGAAACGGGCCTGGAACCGACTGCACGATGCGGTCGACAACCTCTCCGAAGCCTTTGCCCTGTTTGATGCCGATCATCGACCGGTACTTTATAACCGCCGTTTTGAGGCCTTCTATCCCTGGCTGAAAGAGTATCCGATCGATTCGTTAACTCTGGACGAACTCCAAGCCGCGGTCGCAGAACGGACCGAGTATTACAGCTTGGAAGGGAGTCTATTCACCGATCCGCGCCCGCAAGGCCAGTATGTCGAACAGATCGATAACAACACCTGGTACCTGGCCAGTAACAAACCGACTAGCGAAGGTGGCATGGTCTGCGTCAGAAGTGACATCTCCGCCTCGAAACGGGCCGAGGCCGATTCGCGGAAACTCAGCCGGGTTCTGAAACAAAGCCCGGCCTCCGTGGTGATTACCGACACCCAAGGCGTGATCGAGTACGTCAATCCCTGGTTTGAACGGGTCTCGGGCTACAGTGCCGCCGAAGCTATCGGTCAAAACTCCAGCTTCCTGAAAAGCGGTAATTTAAGCCGACAGGACTATGAGACGATGTGGACCCGGTTGAAGGCCGGTCGCGAATGGCGAGGAATGTTCCACAATCGACACAAAGATGGATCCACCTACTGGGAGTCTGCATCGATCTCGCCACTGCGCGACGAGCACGGCAAGATCACCAGCTTCATCGCGGTAAAAGAAGACATCACCGCGCAAAAGCTGGCCGAAGATCAATTGCGCATGAATGCGGCGGTTTTCGATACCACCGCTGAAGGAATCATGGTCACCGATGCCGAAAATCGGATTAAAACGGTCAATCCCGCCTTTACCAGAATCACTGGCTATGGACTCGATGATGTTCTTGGAAAATCACCGCAGCTATTGAAGTCCGGTCGCCATGAACCGGCCTTTTATGAGCAACTTTGGAATTCGGTCCGACAACAGGGTCACTGGAGCGGCGAGATCTGGAATAAACGCAAAGATGGAACCCTGTTCCCGGAATGGCTTTCCATCTCTGCGATCAAGGGCGCAAACGGCGATATCGAAGAGTACGTCGCCGTCTTTACCGATATCACCCAGCATAAAGAGAACGAAGAGCAGATCCGTTACCAGGCCAACTACGATGCATTGACCGGCCTACCTAACCGTACCCTGCTATCCGATCGTCTCAAACAGGCGATCGCCTCGGCCAAACGCGAGCAGTGGATGCTGGGGATTCTGTTTCTCGACCTGGATCATTTCAAGGTGGTTAACGACACCTTTGGTCACGCCGTTGGCGACGAGCTGCTGCAGCTGGTAGCGGCCCGCATCAAAGCCTGCCTGCGGGAGTCGGATACCATTGCTCGATTCGGTGGTGATGAGTTTGTCATCCTGTTGCAGGACATCGCCGAAACGGATTCTGTGGCCCAGGTTGCAACCTACATCATCGATCAGATCACTCGGGGCTTTTCACTTAACGGGCGTGAGATCTCCATCGGTGCCAGCATCGGCATCACGATCTATCCCGATGATGCCGCCAACGCAGACACCCTGCTGCAGAATGCCGATATGGCCATGTACCAGGCCAAGGAACGTGGCCGCAGTACCTACCAGTTCTTTACCCTGTCAATGCAACAGAAGACGCTGGATCGCCGACAGCTGGAACTGGAGCTACGCCACGCGATCAAGAACGGGGAGCTGGAAATTTACTACCAACCGGTCGTCAACCCCAGCCTCAACCAAACGATCAGCGTCGAGGCTCTACTACGCTGGAATCACCCCAAACGCGGCCAGGTATCCCCCGCCACCTTCATCCCCATTGCGGAAGACAGTGGCCAGATCGGCGAAATCGGCCGCTGGGTGCTGTCAAACGCATGTCGGCAACTGAAGGTTTGGCAGGACGCCGGCTTCAGCAACCTGAAGCTGGCCGTCAACCTATCCAGCCGACAGCGAGAGCTGGGGCTGGAGGCGGCTGATCTGCAACAGGTGATCGACCAGGCAGGAATAAAGCCAGAATCCCTGACCCTTGAAATCACCGAGAGCCTGCTGATACGCGATACCGAAGAGGCGCTGGTCTGGCTTTCCAGTTTGAAAGCGCTCGGGGTCAAATTATCGGTCGACGACTTCGGTACCGGATACTCATCACTGAGCTACCTGAAGCGCTTCCCGGTTGATGCCCTGAAGATCGACCGCTCCTTCGTCAGCGATCTGCCGGAGGACCTCGAAGACGCCACCCTGGTCAAAACCATCGTTGCGATGGCCCAGAACCTCAACCTCTCACTGGTCGCCGAAGGGGTCGAAACTCAACAGCAGGCCGAGTTTCTGGTCAATAACAGCTGTCGTAATCTGCAGGGTTTTTACTATGCCAGACCGATGCCCGCCGCCGAAGTCGGTACTTGGCTTAGCAAGCCCCCTTCAAACGTCACCTCGGGGCCCACAAAATCCCTGTTCACAGACTCTGAGTAATGGCGCCAGACAAACAGCTGAGCGCCAGGATCAATCAGCGATTAAGAGCCGCTGGCTTGTTGCTCAAACAGTAGCTCAATCAGTCGAAACAGATGGACACCATTGTCCTGGGCAAGCTGCGCCAAAGTCTGCTCATTGCCATTGAGTATCAGACCTTCCGATTCGAGGGCAACCCGAAGCTCGCCCACAGGTCGTTGCTGGAGGGTAGCGACCGCGCTGACAGAGCTTTGCTCGATCTGTCTGGCAACCCGCTCAAGTGGATGAGGACCACTGTCGGCAGAAAAGACAAACGCAGCCGCAATGACAAACGTACCGAGTATTAGGTTCAGCGCTCGCTTACGGTAGAAATAACCCTTAAAGGGCCTCCAGTGATTTAGAACATGCAACCCGACAATCGCGACAAAAGCGATCCCGATCCATTCATGGGCAGCCATGATCAACCCTTCCGCCAAGTGGAAAAAGAGCATTATGCCGGTCACTGAAACAATGAGTGAACTACCGATAATAAGTGGAGTCGACCACTCCCTGGTTTGAAGTTTCATCTCCCTTCTCCGGGTTAGGGAAGCTACGAACAAGCCCTTGCTAGCTTCCAGCTTGGTTCGCAATCCAGGCGCAGTTTTGAAGCAAGTCTAGACCTTGCGAAAAGCTGCAACGCAGAGTGCGTATCAAGCTGAAATCCCTCCTTAATCAAAAACAGGGCAAGGCCTGAAGTGCACAAGTTCCAGGCGTAAGCGGCAGCTAATGGCCTTAGTCCTTAGCAAAGATCGCAATGACGAAACTGTGCGCTTCAGGCGCTTGTAGAAGCCGCAGGGACTTGTTCGCAGGTTCCTTAGCTATGGTGTGGTCGCCAGTATGAAACAGTCCAATGTAAAGTCGGGTTAATCCTGTGCAAAGTTAGGTAAACCGCCTCTCAACAGGCTCGGCGGTATGTTATTCGACTACAAAAATTGCCGTTTAAGACACGATAGAGGCCTGAATCTCGATGACGATTGCAGCCCTTCGGTTGTTTTTTTACCTACATAACCGAACCCTATCACCACCATGGATTTGAAAAATAGTAGTATAAAAACAGCAAGTTAGACCCTATCCGCTCGTAAAGCCTAAGCCCTGGCATTGTCGACAATACTTAACAGAAAACCCATTTTCCGATAGAATATAGCGTCGCAAAATCAGTAATTGATGATCATAACAGGACTCGTTCAGGGTCTAGCCTGTCCAGAGGTTCTGTCTTATAACGAGGGTCATATCGTGCTTGAAGCTTACCGCAAACATGTAGAAAAACGTGCTCAAGAAGGCGTCCCCCCAAAGGCACTTGACGCCGAACAGACCGCCGCTCTGGTTGAGCTGTTGAAGACCCCTCCCGCCGGCGAAGAAGAGTTTATCCTCGATCTGCTGACCAACCGCGTTCCGGCCGGTGTAGACCAGGCCGCTTACGTGAAGGCGGGGTTCCTGGCCGCCGTTGCCAAAGGCGAAGCACAGTCTCCGCTGATCTCCAACGTTGAAGCCGTTGAGCTACTGGGCACCATGCTGGGCGGTTACAACATCGCTCCGCTGGTTGACGCCCTCGACGATGATTCACTGGCCCCAACCGCCGCTAAAGCGCTGTCCCACACCCTGCTGATGTTCGACGCTTTCCATGACGTTAAAGACAAGATGAACGCCGGCAATGCTTACGCCAAGCAGGTTGTTGAATCTTGGGCCAACGCCGAGTGGTTTACCTCCAAGCCGGCTCTGGCCGAAAAAATCACCCTGACCGTCTTCAAGGTAACCGGTGAGACCAACACCGACGACCTGTCTCCGGCTCCGGATGCTTTCACCCGTCCTGACATCCCGCTGCACGCCAATGCGATGCTGAAAATCGCCCGCGACGGCATCAACCCGGATAACAACGGCAAAGTTGGCCCGGTCCAGCAGATCAAAGCACTACAGGAAAAAGGCCATCAGCTGGCCTACGTCGGCGACGTTGTCGGTACCGGTTCATCCCGTAAGTCTGCCACCAACTCCGTACTCTGGTTCATGGGTGACGACATCCCGAACATCCCGAACAAGCGTGCTGGCGGCTACTGCTTCGGCGGCAAGATCGCTCCGATCTTCTTCAACACCATGGAAGATGCCGGTGCTCTGCCGATCGAGATGGACGTCACCAAGATGAACATGGGCGACGTCATCGACGTTTACCCGTACGAAGGCGTTGTTAAGAACGCAGCGTCCGGCGAAGTTGTTTCCGAGTTCGCCCTGAAGACTCCAGTTCTGTTCGACGAAGTCCAAGCCGGCGGCCGTATCCCGCTGATCATCGGTCGCGGCCTGACTGCCAAGGCCCGTGAAGCTCTGGGCCTGGAAGCGACCGACCTGTTCAAGCAGCCGGTTAACCCGGCCGATTCTGGCAAGGGCTACTCCCTGGCACAGAAGATGGTCGGTAAGGCCTGTGGCGTAGAAGGTATCCGTCCGGGCACCTACTGCGAGCCGAAGATGACCACCGTGGGTTCTCAGGACACCACGGGGCCGATGACCCGTGACGAGCTGAAAGACCTGGCTTGCCTGGGCTTCTCCGCCGACCTGACCATGCAGTCCTTCTGTCACACTGCCGCTTATCCGAAGCCGGTTGACGTTAACACCCACCACACCCTGCCGGACTTCATCATGAACCGCGGCGGTGTTTCCCTGCGTCCGGGCGACGGTGTTATCCACTCCTGGTTGAACCGCATGCTGCTGCCTGACACTGTCGGTACCGGTGGTGACTCCCACACCCGCTTCCCGATCGGCATCTCCTTCCCGGCCGGTTCCGGTTTGGTTGCCTTCGCAGCTGCTACCGGCGTAATGCCGCTGGATATGCCCGAATCTGTACTGGTTCGCTTCAAGGGCGAAATGCAGCCGGGTATCACCCTGCGCGACCTGGTTAACGCCATCCCGTACGCCGCTATCCAGAGCGGTGAGCTGACCGTTGCCAAAGAAGGCAAGAAGAATGTCTTCTCCGGTCGTATCCTGGAGATCGAAGGTCTGCCGGATCTGAAAGTTGAGCAGGCGTTCGAACTGTCAGACTCCGCTGCCGAGCGTTCCGCTGCAGCTTGTTCCATCAAGCTGAACGAAGCACCGATCCGCGAGTACCTGAACTCCAACATCGTGATGCTGAAGTGGATGGTATCTCAGGGCTACGGTGACGAGCGCACCATCAACCGTCGTGTTGCCGCGATGGAAGAGTGGCTGGCCAACCCGGTACTGATGGAAGCCGACGCCGACGCCGAATACGCCTCTGTTATCGAGATCGATCTGGCCACCATCAAAGAGCCGCTGCTGGCTTGCCCGAACGATCCTGACGACGTTAAGACCCTGGCTGACGTCCAAGGCACCAAGATAGACGAAGTCTTCATCGGTTCCTGTATGACCAACATCGGCCACTTCCGTGCCGCTGGTAAGGTTCTGGAGAAGGTAGGTTCTCAGTTGCCGACCCGTATGTGGATGGCTCCTCCGACCAAGATGGACCAGTTCCAACTGACCGAAGAAGGCTACTACGGCGTTTACGGCCGCGCCGGTGTGCGTACCGAAATGCCGGGCTGCTCCCTGTGTATGGGTAACCAGGCTCGCGTTGCCGCCAAGAGCACCGTGATGTCGACCTCGACCCGTAACTTCCCGAACCGTCTGGGTGATGGCGCCGACGTCTACTTGTCCTCTGCCGAGTTGGCAGCAGTAGGTGCCGCACTGGGTCGCATCCCGACCTTCGAGGAGTACATGGAGTACGCGCAGGACATCAACACCATGGCTGACGATGTCTACCGCTACCTGAACTTCAACGAGATCGAGAGCTACCAGAAAGCTGCCGCCACCGTTATCCCGACGGTTGAAGCCTAAGCTCTGAGGACAGATTTCAACCCTGTCCTCCTAAACAACTAAAGCCCCCGCAGGATTAACCTGCGGGGGCTTTTTTATGCCGACCTCTCCCACCACTGGATACTTATTAACCGAATAACAGTTGAGAGCGTAAGCCTATACTGGAGCCTGCAGAGCTCTACGCCTCAGGCAGAAAACGGGTATCCTTCAGGCTATCCTTGATCTTCTTTAGATGGGCATGGAAATCGGGGCCCCGGCGTAACGTAACTCCGGTTGCCAGCACGTCGATCACCGCCAGATGGACGATGCGAGAGCTCATCGGCATATAGACGTCGGTGTCCTCCGGCGCTTCCACCCCCAGCAGGATCGAACAGTGCTCGGCCAGCGGCGAATCGGGAGCAGTAATCCCGATAACCGTGACGCCGGCAGCCCGGGCCACCCGGGCAATCTCCACGGTCTCCTTGGTGCGGCCGGTATAGGAGATCATCACGATCACATCACCGGTACTGCACGAGGCCGCTACCATCCGCTGCATCAGCACATCGTCGTAGGCTGCAACAGGTATATTGAAGCGGAAAAATTTGTGCTGAGCATCCTGAGCCACCGGGCCCGAAGCCCCCAAGCCGTAAAACACGATCTGCTTGGCCTGTATCAACTGATCGACCGCCAGATTGACCACCGTCGGACTGAGTTTTTCCTTGGCGTAAACCAGCGCGGCAATAGTGGCATCGATAATTTTCGGGGTGTAATTTTCCGCCGTGTCGTCGGGTTCCACATGCCGATTGACGTAGGGCACCCCGGCCGCCAGCGACTGCGCCAGAGTGACTTTGAAATCGGGGAAGCCGGCGGTATCAAAGCGTTTGCAGAAGCGATTGACGGTCGGCTCGCTGACCTCGGCCGCCTTCGCCAGCACTGCGATGGATGAGCGAGTCGCCGCCTGCGGATCCGCCAAAATCACCTCGGCCACCTTGCGCTCCGATCGGTTCAGACTATTCAGCTCTTCGTTGATTCGACTCAGCATATTGGTCTTGCTCATACTTACTCTTCTCCCCCTAGCTACGGCACCCTACCCGGCAATCCTGACCCACTATATAACAGATACTGACGAATAAGTAATTGGGTTACATCTTGGTCAGATTTTAATCTCCCTCAATCACCCCAACACCTCCCGCACCAAAGCCTCTCCTTACATATCATCTGCAATTTCAACAAATTAGTCGATATCAGAACTTTTCTGCACACAAACAGCTAAGTTCAAGATCAATTAAATTACGTAATTTTAATAAATTTACATCGACAAACACTGAGCCAAAGGGTATAAATATACGTAATTTTACAACAAGATCGTTAGAGAGGTGAGCTCATGTCTATCCGCGTCGCAATCAATGGTTACGGGCGCATCGGTCGCAATGTTCTGCGCGCACTGTACCAGTCCGATAAGAAAGAACTGATTTCCATCGTGGCCATCAACGATCTCGGTGACGCCAACATCAATGCTCACCTAACCCAATTCGATACCGTCCACGGTCGCTTTGCTGGCACTGTCGAGGTCGACAATAACGACCTAATCATCAACGGCGACCGAGTTCGTACATTCTCCGAGCGCGATCCTTCGAAATTGCCCTGGTCCGATCTAGGGATTGATGTGGTCTATGAATGCACCGGCCTGTTTACCAGCCGGGATAAGGCAGCCGCGCACATCGAAGCAGGGGCACGCAAAGTCATCATTTCGGCACCTGCCGCCGGGGCGGATGCCACCATCGTCTACGGCATCAACCAGCACGTTCTAACGTCGGAGCACCAGATCATCTCCAATGCCTCCTGTACAACCAACTGCCTAGCCCCCGTGGCCAAGCCGCTGAACGATGCGCTAGGGATCGAAAACGGCTTAATGACCACCATCCACGCGTACACCAACGACCAGAACCTGAACGACGTGTATCACAGCGATCTATACCGCGCCCGCTCGGCGACGCAATCGATGATTCCCACTAAGACCGGCGCCGCCGCCGCCGTCGGACTGGTACTTCCCGAGCTCAACGGCCGCCTGGACGGCATGGCCGTCCGCGTCCCCACCATCAATGTCTCCCTGGTTGACCTGACCTTCAGCGCCAGTCGTGACACCACAGCGGCCGAGGTCAACGCCATTCTCAAGGAAGCCGCACTGGGCCGGCTAAAGGGCATCCTCGCGTACAACGAACTACCGTTGGTTTCGGCCGACTTCAACCAGGACCCGGCCTCCTCCACCTTTGACGCCACCCAGACTCGGGTCAACGGCCGTTTGGTCAAGGTAATGGCCTGGTACGACAACGAGTGGGGATTCTCGAATCGTATGCTGGACAACACACTGGCACTGATGAAGGCCGATTCGGGCCAATAAGGGGCGACCAATGAAACGCAGAACCAAAATCGTCGCCACGCTGGGGCCTGCCACCGATACCCCTGAGGCGATCGAACGACTGATCCAGACGGGCGTTAACGTGGTGCGACTTAATTTTTCCCACGGCAGCCCCAAAGAACACCAGCAGCGGGCGGATCTAGTCCGTGAATATGCCCGCAAGCTCAACCGATTTGTCGCCATACTGGGGGACCTACAGGGCCCCAAAATCCGGATCGCTCGCTTTCGGGATGATAAGGTCCACCTCGCCAAGGGGCAGACCTTCATCCTGGATGCCGAGCTGGACCGAAACGCCGGTGATGCGAACCAGGTCGGAATCGAGTACAAGGAGCTGGTCACCGACAGTCAGAACGGCGACATCCTGCTGTTGGACGATGGCCGAATCGTGCTGGAAGTCCAACGAATCGAGGCCAGCCGACTGATCTGCAACGTAGTGACCGGCGGCCCCCTGTCCAATAACAAAGGGATCAACCGCCAGGGCGGTGGCCTGTCTGCTGCGGCGCTGACCGCCAAGGATCGTCGGGACATCCTGACCGCCGCCCGTATCGGGGTCGACTACCTGGCCGTCTCCTTCCCTCGTGATGCCGAAGACATGCACCTGGCCCGCCAGCTGTTGAGTGAGGCCGGCGGCGAAGCCGGCCTGATCGCCAAGATCGAACGGGCCGAGGCGGTTAATGATGATAGGGTACTCGATACCATTATCGAGGCCTCCGACGGCGTTATGGTCGCCCGAGGTGATCTGGGGGTAGAGATCGGGGATGCCGAACTGATCGGCGTGCAGAAGCACATCATCGACCGAGCCCGCTCCCTCAACCGCGTGGTGATCACCGCCACCCAGATGATGGAGACCATGATCACCCAGCCGATGCCCACCCGGGCCGAGGTGTTCGATGTTGCCAATGCGGTGCTGGACGGCACCGATGCGGTGATGCTGTCAGCAGAAACCGCTGCCGGAGCCTACCCCATCGAAACCGTTGAGGCGATGGCGCGGGTTATTCTTGGCGCCGAAAAGCACCCCCAGGCACACACCTCCAAACACCGACTAAGCGAGTCGTTCCGACATATAGACGAGTCGATCGCCCTGGCTGCCATGTACACCGCCAACCACCTTTCCGGCGTGAAAGCGATCATCTGCATGACCGAAAGCGGCGCCACCCCGCTGCTGATGTCACGGATCCGTTCCGACCAGCCGATCTATGCCTTTTCGCGTCACCCGCGCACCCAAAACCGAGTAGCCCTGTTCCGAGGGGTCAAGACAGTGCCTTTCGACAGCGAAGAAATCGCCCACGAAGAGGTTAATCAGCGGGCGATTGATGAACTTAGGACTCGAGGCGTCATCGAGGACGGCGACCTGGTGATTATCACCAAGGGCGACTATGTGAACTGCCTAGGGGGAACCAATACCCTGAAGGTGGTCCGCGTCGGACGGGACATCCGCTAACCCGGAAACAACCTATCGATACAGAGAAACACCATGAACAATGCTGAACACAAGCCCGCCGAGGCCCCTAAAAACAACCGCTACGACTACAGCAATGCCGATCGTCCCCGGGATTTCGATATCCGTATCGAGGTCGCCGAGCAACAGGAGATCGACCAGCGCAGCCGACAGCAATTCAGCAACCACCGTTGGCAATGCTCCGAATACGACTTTTAACATCCCAGACCGAAGGACAACCAGCCCCATGAGTTTGATCACCGACATTCAAGCCCGCGAAGTCCTTGACTCCCGAGGCAACCCCACCGTTGAAGCGGACGTCACTCTGGCATCCGGCGCCTTCGGAACCGCCTGCGCCCCCTCCGGCGCATCCACCGGTTCCCGCGAGGCGCTGGAGCTGCGTGACGGTGACAAACACCGCTACCTGGGAAAGGGCGTACTGAAGGCTGTTGCGGCAATCAACGGTCCGATCCGTGATGCGCTGATCGGCAAAGATGCGCTGAATCAGCGCGCCATCGACCAGACCATGATCGATCTGGACAGTACTGAGAACAAACAAAGCTTGGGCGCCAACGCCATACTTGCCGTCTCGCTGGCGACTGCCAAAGCCGCTGCTGCCGCACAGGGCATTCCCCTCTACGCCCATATCGCCTTTCTCTACAGCAAAGACGATGCCGACGACTTCACCATGCCGGTGCCAATGATGAACATCCTCAATGGCGGCGAGCATGCCGACAACAACGTCGACATCCAGGAATTTATGATTCAGCCGGTTTCCGCGCCGACGTTTGCCGAAGCGCTGCGGGTCGGTGCAGAGATCTTTCACAACCTGAAGAAGGTTCTTTCGGCCCGTGGACTCAACACGGCCGTGGGTGACGAAGGCGGATTCGCTCCCGACCTGGCCTCCAACGAAGAGGCACTGATTGTGATCCAGCAAGCAGTTGAAAACGCCGGTTACGTGCTGGGTAAGGATGTCACCCTGGCCTTGGACTGTGCCGCCTCCGAGTTCTACAAGAACGGTCAATACCATCTGTCCGGAGAGGACAAGCAGTTCGACTCCGAAGGTTTTGCCGACTACCTGGCTGACCTGTCAGCCAGGTACCCCATCGTCTCCATCGAGGATGGCATGGACGAGAACGACTGGGACGGCTGGGCCAGCCTGACCAGCAAGATCGGCGACAAGGTGCAGCTGGTGGGCGATGATCTGTTCGTCACCAATACCAAAATTCTCAAGGAAGGCATCGATCGCACTATCGGTAACTCGATCCTGATCAAATTCAACCAGATCGGCTCCCTGTCCGAAACCTTAGACGCCATCAAGATGGCACAGGACGCCGGCTTCACCGCGGTGATATCTCACCGCTCCGGCGAAACTGAGGACACTACCATCGCCGACCTGGCCGTGGCCACAAAGGCCGGCCAGATCAAGACAGGCTCCTTGTGCCGTTCCGATCGTGTCGCCAAGTACAATCGCCTATTGCGGATCGAAGGCGAGCTGGCAGACAAAGCGCGCTACAACGGACTTTCCGAAATCAAAGGGCAGCCATCGTAACCAACAACCCCATGAAAAGAGCAACAGTACGCCGATCTTTCCTGTGTCCCGGGCACTCCAGGGCACAGGCTTTTTAAACATCCCAACTTTCGAGACTCGAACCGATGCAACAGCTGAACCGCACCATGGCAGCCAGTAAATCGATAGCACTGGTGGCCCACGACAACCGGAAAGAGAGCCTGCTCAACTGGGCCGAGCGTCATCGGGATGCATTGTCCCGACACCAGCTGTTTGCCACCGGCACCACCGGATCCCTACTCTCAAACCGCTTGGGACTGGAGGTTAACGCACTGCTCAGCGGCCCCATGGGAGGAGATCAGCAGCTGGGTGCAAAGATTGCCGAGGGGAAGATCGAACTACTGGTGTTCTTCTGGGATCCATTGGAACAGCAACCCCACGACCCCGACGTCAAGGCGCTGCTTCGCATCGCAGCCGTCTGGAACATCCCCGTCGCCTGCAACCTGGCAACCGCAGACTTCCTGTTTTCCTCTAACCTGATTGATAGCCGCTACGACCAAAGCGTTCCAAATTATGAAAACTACCTAAAGCGACGCACCAGCAATGGATGACCTGATCCACTATATCGGTATGGCAGCCGCACTATGCACAACCCTTTCGTTTATCCCTCAGGTGATTCATATTTTGCGCAACCGGGAGACCTCGGGCATATCCTTGGGAATGTATGTCACCTTTACCTTCGGCGTCAGCCTCTGGGTCATCTACGGCTTTGCCCGGAGCGATATGCCGGTATTACTGGCCAATGCTGTTACCCTAGTGCTAACCCTGTCGGTGCTCGGCCTGACCCTCAAGGAGCGGATACGCCGCACTCTATCCAATATGAAGCGCACGGACTAATACCATGGCGCTCAATGCAGTCCTGTTTGATTTCGACGGCACACTGGTCGATTCCGAGCCGCTACACTTCCGCGTCTGGCAGCAGCTGCTTAGCACCCATTCCATCGAATTCAGCGAACAAGACTATAAACAGCTGTTGCTGGGCGTGCCCAGCCATCAAAGCACGCGCCTGCTGATCGACAGATTTCAATTAGACCTCTCCGCCAAAGAGCTGCAGCAACAGCGTGCCGCGATTCTACATGCACGATTGTCAGAGTCCTCTCCCCCGTTGATGCCTTACGCTCAACAAACGCTGGTGCGGCTAAAGCAGCAGGGCCTGGCGTTGGCACTAGTCAGCGCCTCCGGCCGCAGGGAGATAGATCGCGTTCTTGATGCCCACGCTTTCGCTGACGTGTTCGACACCCTCATCACCGGGGATGATATCGATCGTGCCAAGCCGAACCCTGACTGTTACCTTGCAGCACTGAAGCGACTCGACCTCACCCCGATGGACAGCATAGCCGTGGAAGACACCCGCACCGGCATTCAAGCCGCCCGGGCTGCAAACCTGCCCTGCCTGGCCGTTAGAAATGGCTACACCCCCGAGCACCAATTAGCGCAGGCGACCAGAACCTTTGCGCACCTAGGGGAGGCTTGTGATTGGATTGTCAG
Source organism: Motiliproteus coralliicola (assembly GCF_003345655.1). GTDB lineage: Bacteria > Pseudomonadota > Gammaproteobacteria > Pseudomonadales > Balneatricaceae > Motiliproteus > Motiliproteus coralliicola. Next base: position 478,373 of record NZ_QQOH01000001.1, on the reverse strand, counting down.
CAAGGTATGCCCAGGGACTTACCCGTGACCGAGTCAATAACCCCCCCCTTGCCCACTACCTGCTCGCCAACCTTAATCAGCACGAGCAGAGTCACAGCTCGAACACTTTCAAAGTCGCCCTTAACAACGATTCCGATAGCCTGGGCTAACTGCTTAGCTATCTGTTTTCCGAGACGGGCTTAGACGATACACCGCTGCCCCTGGTGTTGAATGATTTTCTCCTAATCTACAACCCAATCACTCACGGGGTAGTGCGCTTCTTTATCAAACATATGCCCCAGCGGCTAAGACTCATCATCACCAACCAAATCCTCCACCCATCGGCATAGCAACACTGCGTATCCAAGGAAAACCGCTGAAGATTCAGGCATCGGATCTCGCCTTTGACCACGACGAATCTTCACGTTTTTTGCCTCACCCCTACCGTTCGAATTCGATCAAGTCGCGGCTGAGAAACTAACACAAGGGAGGTAGCAGTCTGGCCACCGCGAAGATGGGCAGACGAACGAGAGTATCGGTGCACCCCCAGACTCTTGAAGCAACGAAACACCCTTATTGCAGGCCAGCAGTTAAGACCGCCCACACTCTGATTTGGCCAAATAATTACTGCGATATAGGGGTAATCGATCAGCAGGATACGGGCAACCAAAGGGATTGATTGCCGACGCTAGAAAAACGCGGTCGGGCATCCGCTGAAGGGGGGGGGGGGGGGAGGACGCACACCCGACCGACGCCGGTCATTCCGTGACACGACCAACAACACCGCAATGGACTCGGCGCGTTGGAAAGCTCCAAGTGCAGTCGGGCTAACCGACATACACCCGGAAGGCAAAGTGCTGGACGTTAGATACCGGCGCTGAAGTTGTAGGCCACCCCGACCGACAGCGCATCGCCATGGCCGAAGTTGGTTTCAGCATCCGAATCGTACTCGACGTATTGAACAAAGGCCGAGACGCCCTCTCCCAAGTCATAGTCAGCCAGTAGATGCACCGCGCTGCCTTCCTGGCTGGCATCGTTGTCAAATGCCCGATAACCGGCTTTAAAGGTCACATCCTCGACCTTGTACGAAGCTCCCAGCCCCATCAACTCGTTGCCTGTCACTTCTTCATTCTGATAAGTCGCAAACACGCCTAGAAGCCCCAGACTGACGGACCCGCCCAGAGAGGTGAGCTCGACTTCACCAGAATCAAAGTCCTCGTCGACTTCGTAGTACGACGCCTGAACATCGTAGCTATCACCCACTACACTCAAGCCCAGCGTGTAACCATCCGCATCCTCTGCCGGCGTAGAATCATCGGCATCGACATCACTGATGACCTGAACAAATCCGTTGACCGGACCAAAGCTGGGGGTCACGTAACTCAAGGCGTTACCCACCCGATCGGGCCCCTGGGTGAAGACACCCGAGTCATTCTTGAATTGATCGATCTTCTTGGCCGCGGCCATCAAGTTGTTCTGGCGCCCGAAAATCGCCTCTCCAAAGCCGTTTTTCAGATTAATCTGCGCCTTACGGACCCCAACGTCACCGACGTCTCGATCATCGGTGCCGAGACCGGCATTGTTGGCCAGATCGAACTCAATCTGCCAGCGAGCTTCCAGATCGTCGAATTTATCCAACTTGATGCTCTGCTTTGCCCCCAAACGGGCGGCGTCAACAAAGGTATCCAGATCAGTATCGTCCCGGTCTACCGACCGCACCTCGACGGTACCGTAAATCGTGAACGGACCCGCTTCGGCCAACACACTTCCAGAAACGGACATTGCCCCCATCGCAACCAGGGCTGGCAAGGCATGACTTACAGACTTTTTCATCTTCGTTCTCAACTCGTTGTGTACACAGAGCCCCATCCCTGGCACCCCTGTACTCTGTTATTTTTATTACATGCGATTAAGCTCGGCTGGATAAATCGTTCACACAACCACTATCGCGTAACTACACAACAAGTTTGACGGGACCAATTGCCCACAAAAAATACTTTCTCAGCAATATATCTGTATTATTTTGCTTTTATTACGTTCTTTAACAAACTAATTGTCTTTATCTCAACATCCAACCCAATCAGACACCAGGAGTGGCAGCCCAAACAAGTAGCTTTTTTACAATTAGTTAAGCCAACTGATTGCGTGTCGACGATAGTTATGATGCAAAACATCACCACCAAAGCGTGGTTTATTTACCAACACAAAAGCGCAAAAAGTGGATACGCAGGCTACTCAGCGGGAGGAAGAATCAGCGCGATAAGAACATCGGTATGCTGAGGGGGTCATCTTTTTCAGCGCCACAAAGCGGCGATTGAAGTTGGATATGTTCCGAAAACCCACTTCAAAGCAGATCTGCGTTATCGGTAGGCCAGAATTTGCCAGCAATTCGCATGATTTTTGGACACGCAGGTGATTGATGAACTCGACAAATCCAACCCCGGTCTCCTTCTTGAATCGCCTACAAAGGTGACCTGCACTCATACCGAATTCCTCGGCAATCCTGTCCTGAATCACGGGCTCGCTGTAGTGACGGCACAGATAATCCATCACCGACTTGATCCGAGGACTGATACCGGAACTAGCGACCCGCGGGTAGGCCGCGGAGACCAGTCGGGTTGACTGTGAGCATCCAGCCAGCAAATCGAGTAACAGATAGAATATCGCCAGCCGTTTGCAACCTTGCGCGTCGAGCAGTTGATGCATCATCTCTGCGGCCTGCTGTCGCGTCTTTCCACCAAACGCCAACCCGGCTCGCGCGCCCTCCATGAACGCCTCCAGTCCTAACAGATCAGGGGCTAGTTGGTTGCCGCTACGTAACAGCGTTTCGGAAAAGTGCACCTGAATGTGACGAGCTGCGGTTTCGCTCTGTTGCGGATGAAGGTGCCAAGCGTGAGGGAGCCCAGGACCGATTAAGACAAGATCCCCCTCAGCGTACTGGTCTCGATGATCACCGACGATCAGGGATCCCGCTGACTCCCCAACCAGATGCAACTCAAAGCGCCGGTGAAAATGCCATTGGCCGGATTGGCGGATCGCACTCTGGGCACAGACACGAAAGTCCCCTTCGATACCGATTTCAACCGGACCCGCAGCCCCATCGCCCGGTTGTTCAAGAAGCGCATCCACCATCAAACTCCTGCAACACTTTTCACGACATGAACGCGCCCAGAAACCAACCGCCCAGGCTGTGAGCGAATAAACCTCGCTCACCCAGCAGACACAGGGGTTTCAATGCGAATAAGGAGAGATAAGCCAACTACCTGGATCGAGCAGAACGCTTACCCTATCCAGCATCACGGCGACTCAACCAGCGTGGAGATACTGAAATCGTATTGCATCAGAAGCGGGTTCATAACCCGTGAAAATCGACGGAAATCCACCCCAAGATCCTCGTCGTTGAACAGAGCCGAAAACTGGTCGATGTTTTCCGGGACAAGCAACCCCATACCAGACAGGTAGCGAACGTCGAGATCATCCAGCTCACCACTCATCAGATAATCGTGGATCACCACCATCACCCAAGCCCCCTCAAAGAAATGACCACCGACCGACGCCTGTACCCTACCGGCCCTGATATGGGATCGCACCTCAGGCACCCAGTCGAAGCCTCCAATAACCGGAAACGCCGGACCAGCCCCCCTTTCGGCAAGCAGGTCTGCCCCGCCCAACGCCAAGACGTCGGCAGCGGTCCAGATCACGGATATCTGCTGATGGCGCCGCAACAGCTTGCCAACAACCCGGTGCGCTTCGCTACGCCGCCAGTCGACATTGACGACCTGAAGCAGCTCGACCAGCGGATCTTCCTCCACCGCCCTCTTTAAGCCTTCATACCTCAACCGGGCCGGCATCTCGGCCACTGGACCGTTGATTCCCAACACGGTGATCTGCTGCTCAACACCGCTGGGCTGTCGCTGCTTGGCAACCTGAATCAGGTACCTGGCAAGATCGTACCCACCCTCCTCATCGTCGGGCGCGAACTCCGCTAGCCAGTATCGGTAACGCTCCCTGGGCTGACCCAGCAGCAGGCGTTCCGAATCGAACGGCAGCGTGTTGAACGTGATCGTAGGTACCCGGGCCGCTTCGGCGAGATCCAGTATCGCCCGGGTGGTCTTCTTGTAGGGTTTGAAGACCATGAAATCCGGCTTGCTGGGTTGCTGCAGACGAAGTTGAATCTGCCTCACGTAGCGCTGGTGATCATCCTCTCCGTAATGAACCTCCAGCTCCATACCGAAATCATCACCAGCGTCCGCCATCACCCTCACCAGCTGTTGCCAGAAAGCGGTCGGACTATGGGGTAGAAACAGCGCTACCCGAGACGGTGCTGCAAGCCCTTGAGCAGGCAAACTCAGCAGCACAAGCAACAGCAACCATCGACGGTAAAGGTACATTGGCTACGCTCCCGGCTCTTGAAAAGAGCCCTTTGTTAGAGCTTAGTCGCCATGCAAACCACCGGCGCAGGCCAGCCACTCGCGACCAACCCGCCGCTGTGATCTATGCGTTTTCGGCGCTACAGCAAGCGTCCTTCGGTTTCCGGATTGAACAACACCGCTTTGGACATATCCACCATGAACTCCATGTCCGACCCGACCGGTTTTTCCTCCCGGGGATCGACCCGACAGTCAACCTCCTGCCCGTTGAGAGAGATCAGCACCAGGGTGTCGGGTCCCGTGGGTTCGGCCACACTGACCTTGGCCGAGAAGCGCGCCACGTGGTCCAGGTTATCCTTGTGGGGGATGACATGGGTGATCTGTTCGGGGCGGATTCCCAGAATCACCTCTTTTCCGATCCAGGACTGCAACGAGTTGTCACCGTGCACCAGGGGCAAACGGTAGCTGGAACCCTCAGAGGTGGTCACGCCCACCGCGTAACCGCCATCGACGCATTGCAACTCGCAACGCAAGAAGTTCATCGCCGGGGAGCCCATAAAGCCGGCTACGAACATGTTGGCGGGATCATCGTAAATCTGCTGCGGGGTACCAAACTGCTGCACCTCGCCGTCCTTCATCACTGCAATCCTGTCGGCCAGGGTCATCGCCTCGATCTGGTCGTGGGTAACGTAGACGATGGTGGTCTTGAGCCGCTGGTGCAGCTTCTTGATCTCCGTGCGCATCTCTACCCGCAACTTGGCATCAAGGTTGGAAAGCGGCTCGTCGAACAGATAGATCTTGGGATGACGGGCCAGGGCCCGTCCCATGGCGACACGTTGGCGCTGACCACCGGAAAGCTGTGAGGGTTTGCGGTCCAGCAGATGACCGATCTGCAACAACTCCGCCACCCGCTCAACCTCTCGGTTACGCTCCTCTTTGGGCACCTTGCGGATCTCCAGGGCGAAGGCGATGTTTTGCCGCACACTCATACTGGGATAGAGCGCGTAGGATTGAAACACCATGGCGATATCACGGTCCTTGGGTGCCAGCCCGGTCACATTTGTGCCCCCGATATGAATATCACCCGAGGTGACATCCTCCAGACCAGCGATGCTGTTCATCAGGGTGGACTTACCGCACCCAGAGGGACCCACCAGAATCAGGAACTCACCCGCTTCGATGCTCAGATCGATACCCTTGAGCACGTCCACGGTACCGAAGGTTTTCTTGACACTTTGAATCTCTAACGTAGCCATAATCAATACCTTGCCTTTGTTATTTTATGCAGCGCGTTGGCTTTAAGATGAACGTTTAACCCTTGACCGCGCCGGCGGTCAGCCCTCTTACGAAGTACTTGCCGGCCAGTACATACACCACCAGTGTGGGCAGCGCGGCGATCATTGCCGAAGCCATATCAACGTTGTACTCCTTCACACCGGTGGAGCTGTTGACCAGGTTGTTGAGGGCCACGGTGATAGGCTGGGTGTCGCCACCGGAGAACACCACTCCGAACAGGAAGTCGTTCCACACCTGGGTAAACTGCCAGATGATGCACACCACAAAGATGGGGCCCGACAGCGGCAGGATGATCCGCCAGAAGATGGTGAAGAAACCGGCGCCATCGATCTTGGCCGCACTCACCAGCTCGGTCGGAACCGCAATATAGAAGTTACGGAAGAACAGCGTCGTGAACGCCATGCCGTAAACAATATGAACGAACACCAGGCCGGTAGTGGTGTTGGCCAGGCCCAGCCACCCCAGGGTCTGAGCCATCGGCAGAATGACCACTTGGAACGGAATAAAGCAGCCGAACAGCATCATCCCGAAGAACAGATCGCTGCCACGGAACTTCCACTTGGTCAGCACGTACCCGTTCAGCGCCCCCAGGAAGGTGGAGATCAACACCGCCGGGATAGTGATCTGGAACGAGTTCCAGAAATAGGTGCCGATACCATCACAGCTGACGCCGGTACAGGCACTGGACCACGCCTTGCCCCAGGCGCCAAATAGGACCTCCTGCGGCCAAGAGATCAGGTTGCCGGCACGGATATCATCCATGCTCTTCAACGAGGTGAGCAGCATCACCACCAGCGGCATCAGGTAGAACAGCACGGCGGCGATCAGCACCGCGTAAAGAACGAACCGGCCTATCAGCGCGGATCGGGGATCGATTCGAGACGGATTAGCCATGGTGCTTACCTCGCAGTTCGGAGTAGAGATAGGGGATCAGAATGGCCAGCACCACGGCGAGCATCATCATCGCGCTGGCAGAGCCCAGTCCCATCTGGCCGCGGCTGAATGAGGTGACATACATAAAGGTGGCCGGAAGATCGGTTGAATAGCCCGGACCGCCACCGGTCAACGCCATCACCAGGTCAAAGCTTTTGATCGCGATGTGGGACAGAATGATAAAGGCGCTGAAAAAAACCGGCCGCAAGTGAGGCAGAATGATGCGTCGATAAATCGTCGGCATACTGGCACCGTCAAGCTGCGCTGCCTTAACGATGGAACCATCAACACCGCGAAGACCGGCCAGAAACAGCGCCATCACGAAGCCCGAAGACTGCCAGACCGCCGCAATCACCAGGGTGTAGACCGCCATGTCCGGATTGACCAGCCAATCGAACTGGAAGTTGTCGAAGCCCCAGTCCTGCATCAGCTTCTCAAGACCCAGACCCGGATTCAGAATCCACTTCCAAGCGGTCCCGGTAACGATAAAGGAGAGCGCCATCGGATAGAGAAAAACGGTACGGATTGCGCCTTCGGCACGGATACGCTGATCCAGCAGGATCGCCATCAGCACCCCGAGCGCCAAGCAGACCAGGATAAACAACCCGCCAAAGACCAGGATATTCCAGGACGCCACCATCCAGCGGTCGTTATCGAGCAACTTCTCATATTGAAGAAAACCGACAAAGTCGTACTTGGGCAGAAAACGCGACTTGGTCAGGGAAAGCACCCCGGTCCAGATCACATAACCATAGATAAAAATCAGGGTGGAGATGATGGTGGGCCCCAGCACCATCTTCGGCAGCCAGCGCTGCAACCAATCCAGCGGACTGGATGACGTGGCTCTGACCGCAGCCTCTGTTCCCTTAGAAGAGGGCTTGGCAACAGCTTCGCTTACGTTACTCATACTCATGGGAGAAACCTCTTTGCGAGTTTGGAGAGGGGAACTGCCAGTCGGCAGTCCCCTGTCGATGCTCCCTTAGGAGCTGAAGTTAGAGGTCGAAGTTAGATCGCGGCCTTGATGGCGCGGGCCAGCTTGTCAGCGGCTTGTTCGGCCGAAAGTGAATCGCTGTTGAAGTAGTTGGTGACAACGTCGTAGATGGCCCCCTGCACGGCAGAGGTGGTCGACATGCCGTGTGCCATGCTTGGCACCAGCCCACCGGATTTGGAGGTGGCGACGAAATCATCCATAGAGGTATGCGCGCAGCTGTCGAAGTTAGCTCGCGGCATTCCGAGGCGTGCAGGGATGGAACCCTTGTTGAGGTTGAAGGTTTCCTGGAACTGCGGCTCCATGATCAGCCGGGCAAGATCAGCCTGGGCTTCTTTACTGCCGCTTCCCTTCACATCAAACATGGCGAAGCTGTCGATATTGAAGGTAAAGGCATTCGACGTCCCCGGTGCGGCGACGCACAGATAATCGGTGCCGGGCTTCTTGCCCGCAGCGGTAAATTCACCCTTGGCCCAATCGCCCATGATCTGCATAGCGGCTTTGCCGTTGATCACCATCGAGGTGGCGATGTTCCAGTCACGACCGGCGGAATCGCTGTCAATATAGTTGCGAAGCTTCTTGAAGGTAGCCAGAATCTCGACCATTTTAGGGCTGGTCAGGGTCGCCTGATCATGTTCGACGAATGCCTTGTGGTAGAACTCGGCACCGCCCTCACCCAGCACGACGGCCTCGAAGACAGTCGCATCCTGCCAGGCCTGACCACCGTGAGCCAGAGGGACATAACCGGCATCCTTGATCTTGTCGGCGACTTCAATGAACTCGCCCCAAGTCTTGGGAATATCCACACCCACGGACTGGAAGATCTCCGGATTAGCCCAGAGCCAGTTGACTCGATGCACGTTGACCGGAACCGCCACGTAATGGCCATCGTACTTCATCACGTCGCTGACCACACCAGGCAGCAACTGATCCCAACCAGCGCTCTCGGCGACAGCGTCCAACTGGGTCAGAAAGCCCAGATCGGCCCACTCCTTAATGTCGAGCCCTTTGATTTGGGCGGCACTTGGCGGGTTGCCGGAAACGGCGCGGGATTTCAGCACCGTCATGGCACTCTCACCGCCACCGCCGGCAACGGCAAAATCTTTCCACTGGTGTCCTTCTTTCTCCAGCAATTGCTTGAGAACAGCGGCGGACTTAGCCTCCCCTCCGGAAGTCCAGTAGTGCAATACTTCAACGTTTCCCGCCTGAGCTCCCAGGCTGATTAGACCGGAAAGCGCGACGCCCAATACGGATTTCTTTGCGAGTTTTATACTCATCGACCTTTACCTTTATTTGTTTTTATCCAGGTTTTGAAGGTTTCCCTCAACCTTTTCCGGAGGAGGTAAGTCGATTTAACCACGCAGCACTGCGGCGTTGGGTTACGTCAGGAAAGGAAGTGTAACAAAGTGTTACATAACCTCCCCGGGTGTTACAGCAAGCCCTATTGGCTCCCAACTGACTCATTAATCCCAAAGGGTCCAGCCCTATACAGCGATCAGCAACCTTCTCTTTTACGCCTTTCCCTGCAAGTAGACTTATCACCTCTAAGCAGGCCCACCGGTACTGCCAAGGCGGTCCTTGACGATGGCCATTAGGCCCTGGGTTGACGCGTCATATTCGGCACTCTTACGCTCTATATTACGACTGATTTCGGTGGCCAGGCGCTTGCCCAACTGCACCCCCCATTGATCGAAAGAATTGATGTTCCAGACCGCTCCCTGCACGAACACTTTGTGTTCATAGAGAGCGATCAGCGCACCGAGGTTTCGCGGACTCAGTTGGTCCAGTAGCAACACGTTGCTGGGCCGATTTCCCGGACAGCTGGCGTAGTCCTGCCGCCCATCGGTGACATCGCCGTTCATAAAGGCGTTGGCCTGGGCCAGCATATTGGTCAATAACGCGAAGTGATGCTCCTCGGTTTCTTCATCGGCCCGTAGTGAGGCAATAAAATCGATGGGAACGAAGCGGGTTCCCTGGTGCAGCAACTGAAAAAACGCATGCTGACCGTTGGAGCCTGTCTGCCCCCAGACAATGGGACCGGTGGCGTAGTCCACGGGGTTGCCCTCGATGTCGACCGATTTGCCGTTGCTCTCCATATCCAGCTGCTGCAGAAACGCAGGCAACTGGTGCAGAGCTTGATCGTAGGGAATGACCGCCTGGGTTTCGGCACCGAGAAAGTTGATGTACCAGATTCCGATCAGCGCCAGAATCACTGGCATATTGGCCTCGAGCGGCGCCTCCATAAAATGGCGGTCCATCTCATAAGCCCCTTCCAACAGCTCGACAAACTGTTGATACCCGATACAAAGGGCGATCGGCAGGCCGATGCTCGACCACAATGAATAGCGTCCCCCTACCCAGGCCCAGAACTCGAAGATGGCGTCTTCGTTGATGCCAAACTTCATCGCCGCCGCCTTGTTGGTGGAGACTGCCACAAAGTGCTGTCCGAGATCTGAGTCCGATGCCCCGGACTTGTCGAGGAACCAGCGTTTGGCACTGTTGGCGTTAAGGAGGGTTTCCTGGGTCGAGAAAGTTTTGGTCGAGACAATGAAGAGGGTCGTCTCCGGATCCAGGTTTTTCAGTACCTTCTTGATGTGCTGGCCATCGACATTGGAGATGAAATGAAAACTGAGCTCTGAATGCTTGTAATGCAGCAGGGCGCGACACACCATATTCGGCCCCAGGTCCGATCCACCGATGCCGATATTGACGACGTTTCGAATCCGCTTGCCAGTATAGCCCCGCCACTCCCCTTCACGAACCTTGTCACTGAACGCTTCGAGCTTCTTCAAACCGGCCTGAATATCGGGCATCACATCCTGTCCGTTAACCACGACCGACTCACCGCCCCGACTCCTTAGTGCCGTGTGCAACACCGGCCGCTTTTCGGTGACGTTGATAATGTCGCCGGAAAACATCTGCGCACGACGTTGACGTAGCGGCGAGTGTTCAGCCAGCTGTAACAGGGACTCCATGACCGCCTCGGAGACGTTGTTTTTCGAATAGTCGAGAAACAGCTCGCCCAAGCGGAGACTCATCTTGCCAAAACGCTCCGGGTCCTTGGCAAAATAATCGGCGATCCGGTCATCGCGGGTTTCATCGGCCAGTCGCTCAAGCTTTTTCCAGCTGACTGAAGAACTGAGATCGTACATGAAATGCCTCGCAGGTTTGTTTGGCCAACCCTAGCCTGGTGATCAAATCCTTGGTTTAGTTTTGATGATCGCCACAGGATTCAGCTGCGTACGGGTTCAATAGATGGATTCATGGATTTGTCTGGTGAAGAGTTAGACAAGTCTGACTGCATCAGTGCCTCGGCAGACGCAGCTCTACCTCGAGCCCCCCTCCATCACGATTTCTAAGGCTCATTTCTCCACCGTGGGCATGGACAATATTGCGGGCGATCCCTAACCCGAGCCCGGTTCCGCCGGTATTACGGTTACGCGAAACCTCCAGTCGGTAATAGGGTTCAAACACCTGATCGATCTGCGAATCCGGGATGCCCGGCCCCCGGTCACGAATACGAATTAACAAATTCTGCGGGCTGTTATGAACATTAACCTCCGCCTGCTGACCATAGAAGATAGCGTTGTCGATCAGGTTGCTGATGCAGCGCTTGAGGGCGATCGGTTTTCCCCAGTAAGCGGGTCCCACTTCACCACTGATCTCGACTCGATGACCGAGCACTTCGGCGTCATCCTGTAACGATTCGAGCAGTGCCATGATATCGATCGGCTGAACCTTCTCGTGAATATCGGTCCCCCGGGCACACTCCAGCGCCCCCGCCACCATGCGCTCTAGCTCTTCCAGGTCTCGCCCGAAGCTGTCACGGTTATCCTCCTTCTCCAGTAATTCGGCTCTCAACCGCAGGCGGGTGATGGGCGTTTTCAGGTCGTGGGAGATGGCGGAAAACAGCCGTTCGCGGTCGGCGATAAAGCGCTGAATCCGCTCCTGCATCCGGTTGAAAGCCTCGGCGGTGGCTCGCACTTCAAGCGGCCCCTGCTCCTCGAGCGGCGGTCGGTCAATGTCGCGACCCAGCATCTCGGCGGCCTGAGCCAGCCGCCCCAGCGGACGGGTCAACCAGCGCACAATCATCGCCCCGAAAAACAACAGGATGATCAGTAAAAGGCCGAGGAACAACAACCGGTCGGTGGGCAGATATTCGGACTCGACCAACAGATCCGACTTGGGCAGCAGTGCCGCCAGGTATAACCATTCGCCTTCCCCCATATCGACCTGGGCCACCAGTATCGGCGGTGACAGGGGGTCGTATATCAGGCTCTGCTGCGACCATCGCGGCGGTAGATCCAGCAACAGGGTTTCGTTGTTGAACACGTGAAGTGTGTCAGGTCGGGAAAAACGGACGATGATGTTCAACTCGTTGCCCAAGCGCTTGCGTAACCCCTCGACAAAATTGTCCACCACAATGCCTTTGAGCTTTGAGTCTTCGATATCCTCGATTTGGATCAGCTCTTTGTTCAGCGACACGAAGAATCTCGTCCCCCCCATATCCCGTAACTGGGACAAGACAATATGGCGGTATTCGCTCGGCAGCGCCTTGAAGAAATTGACCGTCGACGAGACACTCTCGGCCAAGTCCTGAGCCATACGCGCCGCTACCTGCTCCTTGTCCCTATCGATCTGCTGGACCCACACCAGATTGCTGACGACTTGGGCAAGCAATACGCCCAGCACCATCACGGCCAGCATCCGACCGACAAACGACCGACAAACGACCGAGGCAGCATCCGGCCCAACAGACTCATTGGCCGGGCTCCACCTCGGCGGCCAGTACATAGCCGGCGCCCCGGACGGTCTTGATGATATGGGGATCTTTGGCATCCTCCCCGAGTCGCTGGCGCAAGCGGCTGAGCTGCACATCGATACTGCGATCGTATGGGCTGGCCTCCCGCCCCCGGGTCAAACCGAGCAGATCATCGCGGCTGAGCACCTGATTGGGATGCTGAAGAAACAGCAACAGCAGGCTGTAGTCCGCGCCACTCAGCGGCATCACCACGCCTTGCGGATCGATCAAATCTCGATTGACAGTATCCAACCGCCAGTTGGCGAAGCACAGGAAACGACCTTTCGCCGGACCGGCTGACGTTGGGCTGCTACGGCGTAAAACCGCCTTGATTCGGGCCAACAGCTCCCGGGGGTTGAATGGCTTGGCGACATAGTCATCCGCGCCGATCTCGAGGCCGACGATTCGATCGGTTTCCTCGGCGGACGCGGTCAGCATGATGATTGGCGTTTCCGACTCGGCTCGCACACGGCGACAGACGCTGAAGCCATCTTCTCCGGGCATCATCACATCGAGGACAATCAGATCGATGCAAGGATCGGCCTGCAGGTACTCACTGACTCGAGTCCCATCCTCCAGCGCCACCACCCGATAACCGTTTTTTTGCAGATAAGATTCCAACAGCTCACGAATCTCCCGGTCGTCATCGACGATCAGGATCTGCTTGCTTTGTTCTGCTGAGGTCATGAACTCTCCGCCGAAATTAACCATCCACCTTTGAAAAGCTTACACCAGTCCCTACCGATGCCTAGCCAATCTACAGCCAACTATCTCAGGGCGCCCAGTAGATGGCCAACGGCACCTGATGTTGTCTAAGCACTGCACGGACCGGCATCTGTTCGACCGGACCCGACTGCAGGGCTTGGCCCAGTACCGGAAGCTTGGATTCGCCGCACAGGTGAAGGTAGATCTGTTCGCTGCGTAACAGCCGCGCCAGGGTCAACGTCATCCGAGCGTGGGGCGCAGCGGGCGGCGTCAAGGAAAGACAGGCCGATGCGGTCGATGGGTCGAGCGCCTCGAACAGAGCCTCGGCACCGGGGAAAAAGGATGCGGTATGGCCGTCTTCTCCCATCCCAAGAATGACCACATCCAACCGATCCGGCAGCTCACCAAGACGAGCCCGGCATGCCTCGGCGCCATCTTCGGCCAGCTCCGCCGACGTTTTAAGCCCGATAAACCGGGCAGATCCGGCCTGGTTTTGTAGCAGGTGTTCGCGCACCAAGCGCTCGTTGCTGTCCTTTGAATCAGGTGCAACCCAGCGCTCATCGGCCAGCGTGATGACCACCCTTGACCAATCCAGCGACTCCCGTGACAGCGCCTCGAACAGGCCGATCGGTGTACGACCGCCGGACACGACCAGCGCCGCATGACCTCGCTGATCCAAGGCAATTCGCAGTCGCTCAGCGATCTCTCGACCGAGCTGAAGATTCAAGGCGTCCCGATCTTGAAACCGAATCGGGGTGTGTTGAGTAGATACATTTTCGCTCATTCGATCCCCCTATTCGTGCCAGGACCGTCCATCACGCTCAATCAGCGCAATGGAACCGATCGGCCCCCAGGTTCCCGCCGAATAGGGTTTCACCTCGTCGTGAGACTCTTCCCAGGCTTGAATCAAGGCATCGCACCAGCTCCAGGAAGCCTCGACCTCATCACGACGGACGAACAGCGACTGGTTGCCACGCATCGCCTCGAGTAGCAACCGCTCGTAGGCATCGGGTATACGTCGATTGTCTTCCTGGTCGGAAAAATTCAGATTCAGGGCTCGAGACTGTAGCGCCATACCCTTGTCCAGACTCTGCTCCTTGGTCACCACCTGCAAACGAATCCCTTCATCGGGTTGCAGCCGGATAATCAGCTTGTTGCTGACCATCGCCTTCTGTTTGGGATCAAAAATATAGTGCGGCTGGTTCCTGTAGAAGATGACGATTTCAGACATCTTCGTCGGCATCCGTTTACCGGTCCGCAGATAGAACGGCACACCCGCCCAGCGCCAGTTGTCGATACTGGCTCGCAGAGCAACAAAGGTTTCGGTATTGCTCGCTCCCTGGCTACCCTCCTCTTCATGGTAGCCGGGACAGGCCTGTCCCTCGACCGCCCCCGAGGTGTACTGCCCCCGTACCGCCCGCTTACCCACATTTTCCTGAGTGATGGGACGCAACGCTCGCAACACCTTTAGCTTCTCGTCCCGGATTCCATCGGCCGACAGCTGGCTCGGCGGGTCCATCGCCACCATGCAAAGCAGTTGAAGCAGGTGGTTCTGCACCATATCGCGCATCTGCCCCACCTTGTCGTAGTAGCTCCAACGCCCTTCGATACCGACGGTCTCTGAAACAGTGATCTGAACGTGGTCGATAAAATTCTGATTCCACTGGGCGCCGAACAGGTTGTTGGCAAAGCGCAGAGCGATCAGATTCTGTACCGTTTCCTTACCGAGGTAGTGGTCGATCCGGTAGATGCGATCCTCATTGAAATACTCGCTCACGGTGTCATTGATAAGCTTGGAGCTCTCCAAATCATGGCCGATAGGCTTTTCCAGAATAATCCGGGTGGTATCGGTCAGCGCATTGGCGCCATGCAGGTGCTTGCAGATATCTCCGTAGAGCGCCGGTGGTGTCGCCAGGTAGTTCACCATCACCCGTTCACTCTGATCGACGAACTTGGCCAGTCGTAGAAAATCCTTGGCCTGGGCGAAATCCACCTGCACATAGTGCAACCGTTCGGCAACCCCCTCCCAGACCGCATTATCAAAATCCTGCTGCGGAACAAAGCGAACGAGGGTTGCCTTAATGGATTCAACGAACTCATCCCGGCTTTCCTCCCCCCGAGCTACGCCGACCAAGCGAGTCCCCGGGTGCAGCAACTGTTCTCGATAGAGGTAATAGAGCGCAGGAAAGAGCTTGCGCATGGACAGATCACCCTTGGCCCCGAACAGAACAAAGTCGCAGGGTTGATCCTTAAGAATGGCGTTCATTGTCGGACTCCTAATAAGCAGGCCTTTTCGTAACTTAGCAACATACTACCCAACAAAAAGCACTAAAAAAAGCCTTTAGGTAACTTTATTATGTTATTTAACACCCTTAGCGACTGGTACAAAGACCCTTCATTATTTCCAACAAATACGAACAAATCATTTAAAAACAAAGATTTTTGCCGTTTACCTGTTCATTAGGGTAGAAAATTCTATCCATAATAGGCAAAACAATTACGCCGGGGCAATTTACATAAACACCCAAGCTGAAGTAATTTAATTACAATGATTGCATATCAACCGCCGACAGCCCAGGTCGTCGATCAAACCCTAGACCGGAATAGCTCGGGTCGCCAGAGGGACAACCTCCCCCAACAGACCAGCTATCAACCCAGGAGCCTTCCCCATGGATCCATCGCTTATTATCCCAGGCCGAGTAGAGCCAACTACCGACCGGTCTGGACTACGCATGATTCAGCTGAACCATTCAAAGGGCCAAGCGCAAATCTGCCTGCAGGGGGCACAGGTTATCGAATTTACCCCTGCCAACCAGCCGCCGGTGCTGTGGTTGAGTAACAACAGTCGCTTCGAGACCGGTAAAGCGATCCGAGGCGGAATCCCGATCTGCTGGCCCTGGTTTGGCGACCACCCCACGGACCCGACACTTCCGGCCCACGGATTCGCCCGCAACAGCGCCTGGACGGTGCTGGCATCCCAAGCCGATGATCACTCAACCAACCTGACACTCGGCCTTGAGGACAACGAATCGACGCGCGCACTTTGGCCTTTTGGGTTCAAGCTGGAGCTGAACGTCCGACTCAGCCAGGCCCTGACCCTGACCCTCACCACCCACAACAGCAACAGAACAGACATTCAGGTCAGCGAAGCGCTGCACAGTTACTTTGCCATCGACGATATCCATCACACGCAAATTTCTGGCCTTGAGGGCAGCCGTTATCAGGACAAGCTCCGTCACGGCATGCCAGTCAATCAGCAGGGGGCGGTCCGTATACGCGCCGAGACCGACCGAGTTTATCTGAACCACGAGTCGCCCTTGACCATTGACGACCCGGGCAATCGCCGCCGCATTGAAATACAGAAACAAAGAAGCCGAACGACGGTAATCTGGAACCCTTGGCAAGCTAAATCCGCCGCTATGACCGATATGACAGACGATGGCTACGCCAGGATGCTGTGCGTCGAGTCGGCCAATGCATTGGATAACACACTGCAGATTCCCCCCGGCGGAACTCATTCGCTGACAACCCGACTCGAATCAATCCCCTACAAAGAACCAAACAGGAACTCCAACGAGGCACCATGAAAACCATCAAAACGGCTTTAGTTGGATATGGTTTTTCAGCTAAAACCTTCCACCTGCCTTTTCTACAAACCCTGGAGCAATTCAAGGTCACGGCCGTCAGCACAAGCAAACCGCAAGGGTTGGATGAGGCCGCACCCGACGCCAAGGCTTACCAAGCCGCCGAGGCAATGATCGACCGTTGCGATGCCGAGCTGGTCATCATTACGGCCCCCAACGACGCCCACTTCCCCCTAGCCAAAAGAGCACTCGAGCGAGGAAAGCACGTGGTGGTCGACAAACCCTTCGTGGTTCGATCGCAAGAGGGAATGACGCTGATTGAACTCGCCAAGCAACAAGGGATTTTGCTATCGGTGTTCCACAATCGCCGCTGGGACGGCGACTTCCTCACTCTCAAACACCTGATTGCCAGCGGCCGCCTGGGTGACATCCGAGTTTTCAACACCCAGTTCGACCGTTTTCGCCCCGTGGTCCGGCAGCGTTGGCGTGAGCTCCCGGGCAGCGGTACCGGCATCTGGTTCGATCTCGGCCCCCATCTCGTCGACCAGGCATTGCAGCTTTTTGGGATGCCCGAAGCCGTTAGCGCCCGTTGCCCAGCGCTAAGAGCCGGGGGCGAAGTGACCGACTATTTTCACGTTCAGCTTCACTACCCCCAACTCGAAGCCGTGCTGCGAAGCAGTCCCTTCTGCGCCGGCCCCAACCTGCGATTCGAGCTGCAGGGTAGCTGCGGCAGCTACCGCAAGTTTGGCCTTGATCCCCAGGAATCCCGCTTAATTGCCGGCCTGAATCCCATCGAGGATGACTGGGCCCAAGAAACTGCCGATGCCTACGGCACACTGCACACAGAAGAAGGTAGTGAAACCATTGTCACCAATTGCGGAGGTTACCAGCATTACTACCACCAGCTGGCAGGAGCGATTATGGGCTGCGCACCCAACCCTGTACCGGCGGAAGAAGCACTGGCGGTGATGCGAATTATTGAAGCCGCCGAAATCAGCAGCAGAACCGGACAGATGTTTGCGCCGCCCGCGTAGACAGCCCCAACCACCGCCCCGAATAGATCGATACGGCGCAAACTCAGCGCCTCCTTTCTACGGATCCGGCTGACCCGGATAACTAACCGCCGGCACAAAAAAGGCCGCCACAAGTGGCGGCCAAGGAGCCGGTGTCTGTCTCAACACCTTGGATTTCATCGGATGCCGACCTGATGAGACCTCCGATGAAAAATCGCGGGAGCTACCCCAATCAATCAGCGCCCCCCTGGGCCAAAGCCACCGCCCCGGCAGCCAGGGCGGTAATCCCCTCCCAATCGCGGTTGCGGATCAATTCGGCGGGCACAATCCAGGATCCACCCACACAACAGACATTGGGCAGTGCCAGATAGTCCAGGAAGTTGTCCGGCCCAATCCCGCCGGTAGGACAAAAGCGAACCCCAGGAAAAGGACCAGCAATGGATTTCAACGCAGGCGCACCGCCGTTGGTCTCAGCGGGGAAAAACTTAAAGGCCCGATATCCCGATTCCATAGCCACCATCAGCTCCGACACGGTGCTGATGGCTGGCAGATAGGGAAGCTGGGATTCAATACCGGCTTTCAGCAACGCCGGCGTTGCCCCGGGGCTGATGGCGAAAACACCACCGGCGTCTTCGACCGCCTGCAACTGCTCGGGCTTGGTCACGGTTCCAGCCCCAACAATAGCGCCTTCCACCTCGACGGAGATCGCCTGAATTGCATCAAGAGCAGCCTCCGTTCGCAATGTCACTTCCAATACTTTCAAACCGCCCGCGACCAGCGCTTTGGCCAAGGGAACTGCGTCTTCAACCCGTTCGATAACCAGAACCGGCATCACCGGCGAGGTATTCAAAATTACATCGACATCGGTACTCATCACTACTCCTCGCTTTGGCCTGCCATGAGGCCGTTGTTCTTCAACACGGCTGCCGATCCGATCAGGCCGGGATGTTCGGCAGTCACCACGTAGGTGGGAATTGCAGCCATGTAATCCCTGAACCGTCCCTTCGATTCAAATCGGGCTCTAAACTGACTGTTGGTAAAAAAGTCCAGCATGCGCGGGATAATGCCTCCGGTTATATACACTCCACCTTGGGCCCCCAGGGTCAGGGCGGTATTACCCGCAACACTGCCCAGCATGGCGCAGAAGCACTCCAGTACCTCCAGGCACAAACTATCGCCACAATCCAATGCGTTCGAACTGATCTGGGCCGGGGTCAATTCATCGGCGGATTGTCCTCGTATCTCCGCCAATGCCTGATGAAGGTTGACCAACCCCATGCCCGATAACAGGCGCTCCACCGATACGTGCTCATGATGACGCCAGAGGTATCGAAGAATATCGACCTCAAGCTCATTGGCGGGGGCGAAGTCCACGTGACCACCTTCGGTTACGACCGCTACCGCGCCCTGTTCTGACAGCACCAATCCGCCCACACCTAAGCCCGTGCCGGGACCGAGCATGGCCAGAGGTTGCCCCGCAAACGCGTCACCCCCACCCACCTGCACCAGCCCGTCGGTGTCCAGATTGGGAATCGCATGGGCCTGGGCGGCGTAATCGTTGATGATCTCCAGCCGCTCCAGCCCCAAGGCGCTTTGTAATTCGATCCGGGAGAAGGACCAGCCGTTGTTAGTCATGGAAATTCGATCGCGGGTGGTGGGGCAGGCGATCGCCAGACAGACCTGACGGGGCATCAGCTGGGCACCGACTCGCTCCAGATAGGCACGAATCGCCGCTTCGATCGACGAGTGATCATCGACCGCCAGCGTCAGCACCCGGGTAGGATTCAGTCCGCCGGGCTCCACCAGAGCGAAACGGGCATTGGTGCCGCCGATATCGGCGACCAGAGAGGACCTTGAGCGGGTATCGATCACTGGACTCCCTCCAGCGCGGCTTCCGCCTGAAACAGCACACTAGCCCCCTGTTCTGCACCGGTCGCCTGCCGGCGCATTCCGGCAAACAGCTCCCGCCCCATGCCGTATTGATTGGCGGACAGGTCGGCCTGAACCGGTTCGCGAGCTTCCAGCTCATCGGCCTCGACCAGCAGACTAAGCTCGCCGGTGAGGGAATCGAGCCGGACCAGATCACCTTCGCGGACCCTGGCCAAAGCGCCGCCCTGGCAGGCTTCCGGCGTCACATGGATCGCCGCCGGCACCTTGCCGGAGGCCCCCGACATCCGACCGTCGGTCACAAGCGCCACCTGATAGCCCCGGTCCTGCAGCACCCCGAGAAACGGGGTCAACTTGTGCAGCTCCGGCATCCCGTTGGCACGGGGCCCCTGGAAACGGACGACTACCACGCAGTCCCGATCCAGCTCACCCCGCTGGAACATCGGCTCCAACTCATTCTGATCATGCAGAATCACCGCCGGTGCTTCCACCACCCGATGCTGCGGCTTGACCGCCGAGGTCTTGATCACCCCGCGACCGAGGTTGCCGCTCATTAACTTAACCCCGCCATCCGCAGCGAAGGGCGCCTCAATATCGGCGATCACCTCCCGGTCCAGCGACGTATCGGGGCCGGGGCGCCAGGTCAGCTTATCCTCGTCCAGGAACGGCTCCTCGGTATATTGCTGCAATCCCCGACCGGTCACGGTCAGCACATCCTCATGCAACAGCCCCAGGTCCAGCAACTGACGGAACAGTAGCGCCATGCCGCCGGCAGCGTGGAAATGGTTGATATCGGCGGTGCCGTTGGGATAGATCTTGGTTAATGAAGGAACCGCCGCCGACAGGTCGGAAAAGTCGTCCCAATTAATCATCACCCCGGCCGCGCGGGCAATCGCCACCAGATGCATGGTGTGGTTGGTGGAACCGCCGGTGGCCAGCAGCGCCACAATGCCGTTGACGATTGCCTTCTCGTCGATCACCTGGGCCAGTGGCCGGTAGTCGCCGCCCTGCTCGGTAATTCTGCAGACCTGCTCAGCCGCCGCCTTGGTCAGCGCATCGCGCAACGGGGTATTGGGATTAACAAAGGAAGCGCCGGGAAGATGCAATCCCATCGACTCCATCAAAAGCTGATTGCTATTGGCGGTGCCATAAAACGTACAGGTACCCGGCCCATGATAGGATTGGGATTCGCACTCCAGCAGCGCGGCTCGATCGGCCTTGCCTTCGGCATAGAGCTGCCGAATACGGGCCTTCTCCGGATTCGATAACCCCGACGTCATGGGGCCGGCTGGGACAAACACCGTCGGCAGATGACCAAAGCTCAACGCTCCCAATAACAGACCGGGAACGATCTTGTCGCACACCCCAAGACAGAGAACCCCGTCGAACATATTGTGCGATAGCGCCACCGCGGTAGACATCGCGATCGTATCGCGGCTGAACAGGCTCAACTCCATCCCGTCCTGCCCCTGAGTCACACCATCACACATCGCCGGTACCCCACCAGCAAACTGCGCCACTGATCCCATCCCGCGAACCGCATCCTTGATCAACGCCGGGAACTGTTCCAATGGTTGATGAGCTGACAGCATATCGTTGTAAGCTGAAACGATGGCGATGTTGGCCTTGTTCATCAGTTTAAGTTCGGATTTATCCTGCTCACCACAGGCAGCGAAGCCATGGGCCAGATTGCCGCAGGAAAGCACAGAACGATGAGGACGCTGAGATCTCGCCTGCTCCATACGCGCCAAGTAGGCACTACGTGAATCACGACTGCGCTCGATAATCCGCGCGGTGACCGACTCAATACTGGAATTCATGCTCTATCTCCTCTCAGGTCCCCCTGAGTTTGGTGCCAATCAGAGGCTTTCGCCATCTTCAATAAATGTAAGTTACTTACACGATAACCAACACAGAACCGGTATTGCAATCATTTTTTCTAAATTGATCTAATTAAATTACGTGATATTAATCCCACCTATCGAAAATGCTTTCTTGAGCACCGAATAGGCTTGGAGCGATGTACTCAACCTAAGAAAGCCTATATCGAGAAGCTCCTGCAACCTATGCCGCCGAATCGTTAGAAATCATAGTGAAGAAGACCTGCAGCAGTGGCAGTGGCAGTGGCAGCGTTTTCACCGAATTGCCGGGTACTCCTGTGTCTAGATAACCAGGCTCGCGTTGCTTCCTCCCAGCCCTAGATAGCGGGCATGAATCGGGCTCAAACGATGATCATTAATTGATTTAATCTACTAGATGATCTTGATGTCGCAATTTTGTGACAATTCCAAGACAACCCTCCGAGATCTTTCAACCCTTTGGGGGCGCTGTTCTAGCCACCGATCCAGTCCAATCCTTGTCGTCGCCGATCCTAGTGTCTGCCATCGGCAACAGAGCAATTTGCTTAATTAACAATAGGTTAGCCATTTACACTTAGGCACTGTCGGTAAACAGCGACAGGAAACAGTCCTGTGCCCAATCATTAATCCAATATAACACTTTGATTTATAAGAATATTAACTCGTTGGCACGATGCTTGATAAGGCATACCTATCCGTCAGACTTCTGCTCGGGTGTATTACAAACTTAGAACCCATTGATAAGGAATTCTTTATGAAGATTAAAACGTTATGTGCCATCGCTTTTGCCACCACTTCCTTGGCCGCCTATGCTGCCGAGAAGCCTGAGTTCACCACCGTTGACGCCGACGCCGACGGCTTTATCAGCGCCGAAGAAGCGGCAACCGTGCCCGGTCTGAGCGAAGTATTCGTACAGTCTGACATGGACAAAGACGGCAAGCTGAGCGAAGCCGAGTACAGCGAGATCAGCTAATTCGGTGCTGACGGCGCTACCGACTAAGCCAGTCCTCAGCCGCCGGGGATCCTTCTGGGTCGTAATCAAGGACAAGATGCGACTCCCCCGGCGGCAGGCAGACGAGATCGATAAAATTACCCTACCCAGGTCACCCACCCAGATCGATCTAACGACTTCTAGCCCAGCGTGCCGTCTCTGCGAAACTACAGCTGATCAATCCTGAAAACGACTGATTAAGACTTCAAAGGCCGCCAAACGGCGGCCTTCTTCCCCCTGACAGCATTCGACCCCGCCCCGGCCCTTGTCCAAAAGCATTGCACTTCTCGGACCTTACCGCTTTTTGGATTAAGGCAGCTCGCTAGACCTTATTCATAGGTTGCCTGGCAACGAACTAATCGTCGCTTACCCCATCGGCAACGTAATATGTATATGACAACTTAGACTATGTATAAGAGCTGTTATTCCATTAGAGTATGAACACTCGTAAAACAACGGGCCCGCCGTACCCTACGCCCGGACAGCAAACTGGCCCAAGGTGATAACAGAGATGATCAACACGTCGAACCCTGAACTAGCCCAACTAGCAGCTTCAAAACAAAACGCCAACCCTGCCCTGCGCCTGATTCTCATGATCGGACTCGGCTCTCTGGGCATCCTGCTCTACCTAGCACTTCTGGCCATTGAAGCAAGCCCCCTGATCAGTTTCGCGGTGATGTTCTTTATCTTTGTGCCGGTAAGCCGGGCAATCTACAACAGGTACAGCCCCTCCAGTACCGATCAAGATTAACGCTGCCCAAGGGTTCTCACTAAGCCCTTGGTCTACGTCTTAAGCCTTTAGCCCCGTCAAACGCCAGCTACCAGTTGGCGTTTTTGCATCTATCGCTCCCCCTGGCGGAAAACTATCCGCAGCCGACTTCGACGCAGAGCCCGTTTCGACGCCCGTCATCGCTGCTATCTGCTATCCGTGTCCATGCCCTACGCCCTACGTGATTGTTGCTCGATATTCGCCGCTAATGGCTCCAACACTTCCCGGCACAGCATCAGCAACGCCTTAACGCCTCTTTAATACCCTCGTCTTTATCCTTCAACGCCTGTAACGACTGGAAAGCCTTTGCAGCGACTGAAACGATGAAGCGACTTGCAACAACACTCCGACTCGTCGGTATTACCCTGGCCCTGTCGGGCTGCTCAACAATTGGCAGAACCGATTTCGCAAACCGCCCGATTGAGCCTATCAACAGCCTCGAAGCCTGGCGTCAACAACAAACCGGCGCTACCCAAGCTGCCAGTTTGACGGACCTGATCCAGTCAGAAGCGCTGAATGAGCTGATTGAGATAGGGCTGCTCAACAACCCTGGAGTCCGCCAAACCGCCCTGGCCATACAGATAGCCGACGAAAATGTGGCGAACGCCAGGGGGGACCAACTGCCTCTGTCCCAAACAAAAACGCCCCACCAAACGGCGGGGCGCGATAAAAACCGGCTTCACTCAGCGCGGTTGCATACGGATACCGCCATCCAAACGGATGCACTCGCCGTTGAGGTAGTCGTTCTCGACGATAAACTCCGCCAGCTTGGCGATCTCATCGGCCCGTCCCAAGCGTTTCGGATTCAGCACACTGGCTGACAGCGATTCGACCACTTCCTGGGGAAGGGAATCAAACATCGGCGTGTGGATCAGACCGGGAACGATGGTGTTCACCCGCACCCCCAGCGACGCCAGATCCCGGGCGATAGGCAAGGTCATGCCCACCACCCCTCCTTTGGACGCGCTGTAGGCCGCCTGGCCCATCTGGCCTTCATAGGCGGCGATGGACGCAGTATTGATAATCACCCCCCGGCCACCGTCTTCATTGACCGGTTCGTTCATGGCCATCTGCGCTGCGGCCAGCCGCAACACGTTGAAGGTGCCAACCAGGTTGACATCGATCACCCGCTTAAAGCTATCCAACGGGAAGGGGCCGTCACGGCCGACGGTTTTGGCACTCTGCGAGATGCCGGCAAAGTTACAGCAGATATGCACCGCGCCGAAGGCATCGACAACACCTGCAACTGCACCTTCAACCGAAGCTTCGTCGGCAACATTGACGTTGAAGTAACGTACCGCATCGCCAAGCTCCGCCACCAACGCCTCACCGCGGGTGTCGTTCATATCGAACAGGGCAACCTGGGCACCCTTACCGACATAAGCGCGCACCGTCGCTTCACCCAGGCCCGACGCGCCACCGGTAACGATGGCGACTTTTCCTTTGATATCCATAACTCGTCTCCCCTGGCCTTACTCGGTCAACAGCGCACGGCCGATAATCAATTTCATGATTTCGCTGGTACCGCCATAGATACACTGTACCCGGGAGTCGGCGAAGGCACGGGCCACCGGATACTCCCACATGTAACCGTAACCGCCGTGCAGCTGTAGGCAGCGATTGATGGTCTTGAATTGCAACTCGGTAGCCAACAGCTTGGCCTTGGAAGCGGTTACCGTATCCAGATTGCCGTCCACGTGCAGTTCCAGACAGCGGTCGACAAACACCCGCATCGCCGTTAGTTCGGCATCCATCTCCGCCAGTTCGAACTGGGTGTTTTGGAAGGTGGCGACCGATTTGCCGAACGCCTTGCGCTCTTTGACGTATTCCACCGTCTGATCGACGATCGAACGGGCGTGGGAAACCGCCAACACGGCGATACTCAGACGCTCCTGTGGCAGCTCCCGCATCAGGTAAGCAAAGCCCTGGCCTTCGGCCCCGAGCAGGTTCTCCTTCGGCACCCGAACGTCCTGGAAGAACAGCTCGGAGGTGTCCTGGGCCTTCATTCCCACCTTTTCCAGGTTGCTGCCCTTCTGGAAGCCGGGAGTACCCGCCTCCACCAGGATCAGGCTGGTGCCCTTGGCACCGGCGCCGGGGTCGGTTTTGCAGACCACGACCACCAGATCCGCATGCTGACCGTTGGTAATAAAGGTCTTGGAGCCGTTGATAACGTACTCGTCGCCATCCAGTATCGCGGTGGTCTTAACCCCCTGCAGGTCGGAGCCGGTGCCCGGCTCGGTCATCGCGATGGCGGTCACGATGTCGCCGGACACGCAACCCGGCAGATACTTCTGTTTCTGCGCCTCGGTACCGAAGTTAACGATATAGGGCACCGCAATATCCGAATGAAGGCCGAAACCGACCCCCATCAGCCCCAGACGCGAAAACTCCTCACCCACGATGGCGTTGTAGCGAAAATCCAGTTCCAATCCGCCATAAGCCTCCGGCACGGTGGGAGCCAGCAGCCCCAGCTCGCCGGCTTTGCGCCACAACTCACGGTCGATCTGACCTTCTTTCTCCCACTGCTCGTGGAACGGCAGCGCCTCACTTTCGAAGAACTTGCGCACACTATCGCGGAACAGCTCGTGATCGCTGTCGTAAACGGTTCTTGGAATCATGCTGTTAATCCTGTCTCATTCTTATTGTTGTGTTACTGGAAGGTTTGACCCGCTTCCAGCTTCTCGCCGACGATGGCGGGTGCCTTGAAGCGCTCACCATAGAGTGAAGCCAGTTCGTCACAGCGATCGATAAACGCCTGCAAACCATAGGTGTTGATGAACTGCAGATAGCCGCCGGTCCAGACCGGCGCGCCGATACCCAGGATCGAGCCGATATTGCCGTCGGCCACCGAGCGAAGTACGCCCTCTTCCAGGCAGCGAAGGCTCTCGATCACGCTGCTGAACAGCAGTCGATCCTTGATATCCTGATCGCTGACCGACAGCTCCGGACGATGGAACCGCTCCAGCAACGGCTGCCAAAGCGCCTTGCCGTTATCGCTGTACTCGAAGTAGCCACCACCGTGATGACGGCCCTTGCGGTCCAGTTCGCCAACCATCTGGTTCAGCAGCGCGATCCCTTCCGGGCGCTCGACCGCATTGGTCTGGCGCTTACCCATCGCGGTCTGGGTAGCGTCGATCTGCACAGTCAGCTGCTGGCTTACCTCATCGTGAACCGTCAGCGGCCCCACCGGCATGCCGATCGCCTTGCCCAGGTTGTCGATCCGCACCGGATGCAGCCCCTCGGCCACCATCTGCGCGGCTTCGAACAGCTGCGAGCCAAAGGTACGGGAAGTGAAGAAACCCAGGTGATCGTTGACCACGATTGGGGTCTTGCGGATCTGACGGACGTAATCGAAGGCCTTGGCCAGGGTCTCATCGCTGGTCTGCTCGCCACAGATCAGCTCCACCAGCGGCATCTTGTCGACCGGTGAGAAGAAGTGGATGCCGATAAAGTTTTCCGGTTTATCGCAGGCTTCTGCCAGGCGGGTGATCGGCAGGGTCGAGGTGTTGGAGCCCCAGACACCGCCCGCAGCCAGCTGGCTCTCGCTATCCCGGATAATCTGGTGCTTAAGCTCGACCTTCTCGAATACCGCCTCGACGATCAGGTCACAACCGGCCAGATCCTCATCCTGGTCGGTCGCCGTGATCAGTCCCAGAACCGCCGCTTTCTTGGCCTCATCGGCTCGACCTCGCGCGATCGCCTTATCCAACAGTTTTTCGGTGTAAGACTTGCCTTTCTCAGCGGCCGCCAGGGAAACGTCCTTGAGCACCACCTCGATACCGGCCATGGCCGACACATTGGCGATCCCCTGTCCCATCATGCCGGCGCCAATAACGCCCACTTTGTTAACCTGGGTGGGGGCGATCTGCGACGGCCGATTGGCACCGCCGTTGACCTGGTTCATCTGGAAGAAGAACGCACTGATCATGTTCTTGGCTTCGGGGGAAACCACCAGCGACACAAAGTTGCGGGTCTCAACCCTCAGGGCTGCGTCGAAGTCGAGTTTGACCGCCTCAACCGCGGTCTCCAGAATCCGCTCCGGTGCCGGCAGCAGCCCCCGGGTCTTCTGCATCAGCATGTAGGGCGCGAACTGGGCCGCCTGGGCTACCGCCGGTGAGTTCAGATTTCCACCGGGAATCTTGAAGCCTTTCCGATCCCAAGGCTGTACCGCGGCCTCTTCATTGTCTTTGTTTTCCAGAATCCAACTGCGCGCACGGGTCAGCAGTTGCTCATCACTATCAACCAGCTCGTGAACCAGGCCGCTGCTGAGCGCCTTGTTCGCTTTCAGTTTTTTACCTTCCAGCAACAGCGGCAGCGCCTTCTCCAGCCCCAGCAGGCTGGTTAAACGCACCACGCCACCGGCCCCCGGCAACAGCCCCAGGGTAACTTCCGGCAGCCCGATCTGAACCGCCGGAGAATTCAGCGCGATTCGATGGTTACAGCCCAAGCAGATCTCAAATCCGCCGCCCAGCGCCGCCCCATTGATCGCTGCCACCACCGGTACCGGCAGTTTTTCCAGCCGGCGCAGCCAACCTTTCTCGGTTTCGATCTTGGCGAAATACTCCGCCTCGCTGCCCGGCTCCACCTTCAACAGTTCTTTCAGATCGCCGCCGGCAAAGAAGGTTTTCTTGGCTGATGCGAAGATAACCCCGCTCAGCCCCTGTTCCGCTTCCAGGCGCTCCAGCGTCGCACCCATCGCATCGCTATACTCGGCATTCATGGCATTAACCGGTCCGGTCATGTCCATGGTGATAGTCACGATGCCGTCATTGTCTTTCTGGTAGTTAAATACGCTCATTGTCTTGTCACCTAATCCTGCTGCCCGGTTACACCCGCTCGATAATGGTGGAGATGCCCATGCCGCCGCCCACACAGAGCGATAACATCGCACGCTTCAAGCCGCGGCGTTCCAGCTCATCCAGCATGGTGCTGACCAACATCGCGCCGGTGGCCCCCAGCGGGTGGCCCATCGCGATCGCGCCGCCGCACACATTGGTTACCTCGTGGTCGATGCCCAGGTCCTGCATATAGCGCAGCGCGACCGAAGCGAAGGCTTCGTTGATCTCCCACAGGTCGATATCTTCTTTGCGCAGACCGGCGGTTTTGAGACATTTCTCTGCAGCCGGTCCCGGGCCGGTCAGCATGATCGAGGGTTCGGATGCCAGTACCGCACCGGCCACAATGCGACCGCGCGGGGTCAGTCCCAGATCCTTACCGGCTTTTTCGCTACCGATCAGTACCGCACTGGAACCATCGACGATGCCGGAAGAGTTGCCTGGGGTATGGACATGGTTGATCCGCTCCACTTCCGGGTATTTACCCAGAATCAGCTCGTCGACGCCCATGGCACCGAGCTTCTCAAAGGACGCACGCAGTCCGCCCAGCCCCTCCAGGGTGGTGTTAGGCTTGATAAAGTCGTCTTTTTCCAAGATGACCAGCCCATTGCGATCACGCACCGGCACGACCGAGCGGTCGAAATAGCCGTTATCGCGGGCATGGGTGGCACGGCGTTGGGATTCCAGCGCGTAGCGGTCAACGTCTTCACGGCTCCAGCCGCCCAGGGTGGCGATCAGGTCGGCGCCGACACCCTGGGGCACCGAACGCTTGCCCATGATGAACTCGGGGTCCTGAAACAGTGCCCCGCCGTTGGTCCCCATGGTGACCCGCGACATACACTCGACCCCACCGGCCACCACCAGCTGATCCCATCCGGATGCAATTTTCTGGGCCGCGGTATTGACCGCTTCCAGCCCGGAGGCACAAAAGCGGTCCAGTTGGACCCCGGCAACGCTCTCGTCCCAATCGGCCATCATCACGGCAGCCTTGGCCACATCGCTACCCTGCTCGCCGACCGGAGTGACACAACCCAACAGCACATCATCGACATAGCTGGTATCCAGATCATGACGCGCCTGGATTTCACGCAGCAAACCGGCCGCCAGCGTTACCGGCTTGACCTCATGCAACGAACCGTCTTTCTTCCCTTTGCTGCGGGGCGTTCTTACCGCCTCGTAGATATAAGCCTGATTAGCCATGTTCACCTCTGTCAAAAGCCCTCATCGGGGTTATCGGTTTCGTTCCATTCTGGCCTTCGAGAAGCGCCTGGACAATGACGGAATAATCACTAAAAATAGACATTAAGTAACAACAGCCACCGGCTAAATCACCAAAAAAGCACCTTCGTTCGAGAACCGCCCACGATGACCGACACCAAAAGTTTCACCATCTCGGCCCCACTGGTTCGCCATCAGCTTCTCGGCGCCCAGGCTGCCGGTATTGATATAGACCAGGTGCTGCGTAAACAAGAGCTGGATCCGGCGCTGTTGCACCAACCCGAGGGACGGATCGCGGTTGAAAAGGTGGTGGCGATGCAGCGTTACTGCAACGGGAAACTCAATGACGAGGTCACCGGGTTGCTTGCCAAACCGTTGCGGCTGGGTCACTTCCGGATGATGGCGCTCTGTGCGGTCAATGCCGCGTCGCTCGAAGAGGCGCTGGAGCGCTGCATCGCCTTTTACAACCTGTTCGAGAACAGCTTTTACTACCGTTTCGAGCGGCAAAAAGGACAGGCCAGGCTGTGGTTGGAACCGATCCCCGACCAACCGATTCAAGACCCTTTTGCGGTCGATTTTCTGCTATCGGTGTTTCACCGTTTTATCGGCTGGCTGGGCAACCATCGGATCGTACTGAACCAGGTCAAGATGGCTTTCCCACCGCCGGAATACCTGAAGGAGTACCAGTACACCTACTACGGTGCTCCGGTGCTTTTCAACCAGCCCCTCAACGGCTTGAGTTTCGACGAGGGCTATCTGAAGCACCCGGTGGTTCAAAATGAAGCTGCGGTGGAGAGTTATATTCGACGGGCGCCGCTGGACCTGTACCTGCCGGTCGACGCCGGCGGTGAAACCACCGAAGCGATCCGGTTGCTGGCCCAGCAGATTTTCAAGGACACCAGCGGCGTACCTAGCCTGGACGAGATAGCTTCAGCCTTGGAACTGACGCCCCAAACCCTGCGACGCCGACTCAAGTGCGAAGGCACCAGTTTTCACACCATCAAAGCCCAGCTGCGGCGAGATATCGCTATACACCACCTGGGCAATGCCGAACTCAGTATCGAGGCAATTGCCGAGAAAGCCGGCTATTCGGAGCCGAGTGCCTTTATCCGTGCATTCAAAAGCTGGACCGGGTTTACGCCGTTGCAGTTCCGCAAGGGGTTGGAGTCCAAGTACTGATCTCGGATCAATGAGAGCCCATCCGATTAGAGCGCAAGATCCTCAGCCGGCATTTAGCCTCCCATGAAGCGATCTTTGCGCCCAAGGGCACTAAATTCGAGCACCAAATTCGAGTACCGAAAGAAGGCTTAGATCACACCTTCGGTCAGCAGGGCTGCCACCTGATCGGCAGCGTAACCGGCGTTTTCCAGCACCTGTTTGGAATGCTCACCACAACGGGGAGGCACTCCCAGTTGCGGCTGATGGGAGCCCAGTTTGGGTGCTGGGTTGGGCTGGGTTACACCGTTCACCGAGCTGAAGGTCTGGCGCGCGACGTTATGGGGATGCAGCGGCGCCTCGGCAAAACTCAATACCGGGGCAAAGCAGGCATCGGTTCCCTCCAGCAGTTCGCACCACTGATCGCGGGTTTGGGTCGCCAACCGCTGCTCCAGCCTTGCCCGCGCTTCGGGCCAGGCCTTGCGATCCCACTGTTTCTCAAACAGCGGTTCCCGGTCCAGCTCCAGACGTTGCAACAACTCCTGATAAAACTGCGGCTCCAACGCACAGAGGGTGATGAATTCGCCATCCGCGCAGCGGTAGGTCCCGTTCCAGGGTGCCGCACCATCGGCCCAACCCGCCCCGAGCTGATCCCGGATCTGGCCGGTGTTGTACATCATCCATAACAACGACGACAGGTAGGCCGAGCCGTCGGTAATCGCCGCATCAACCACCTGCCCCTCGCCACCGGCACGGGCTTGGTGCAGGGCGCACATCACGCCCCAGAGCAACATCATGGTGCCGCCCCCCAGATCACCCACCAGTGTCAGCGGTGCGGTCGGTTCCCGCTGCGCACTGCCGCCGTACCAAAGCGCGCCGGACAGGGCGATATAGTTGGGGTCATGGCCAGCCGCCTGTGCCAGCGGACCGGTCTGGCCCCAACCGGTGAGTCGCCCGTACACCAGCTTAGGGTTACGTTGCAGTGCGACCTGCGGCCCCAACCCCAGACGCTCCATCACGCCGGGTCGGAAACCCTCGATAAGAATGTCGGCGTCGGCGATCAGATCGAGCACCACCGCCACCCCGGCCGCTGCCTTCAGGTCCACCGCGATAGAACGCTTACCCCGATTGTAGATCGCCTGCCCCTCGCCATCCGGCAGCACTCCTGCCGCATTGGCGCTGGCTACCTTGCGCTCGACCAGGACGACCTCTGCCCCCATATCGGCCAGCATCATACCGGCACAGGGGGCCGGACCTATCCCGGCAATCTCAACAACCTTAACGCCTTCCAGGGGGCCCTTGGCCATACTCAACCTCACTTGTTCAGATTCTACTTACCAGCAAGTCTGGCCCAGCAGGGGGAGCCGAACAATGACAGCAGAGATGCAGAAAACAGACAAAAAATGACATTCTTTAAGTGCCTGCCGGATTTTTCGATCGATAGCGAGGTCGGCGGGAGATATCCGCATCATCCCATCAGCCTGGCAGCGCGTTGGGCTCAGGCCAGAAAACATCCCAGACATGGCGAAAAAACCAACAAAAACAGTTTAGTACGAGCGTCTTATAGACAGTATCGTTAGTCTCGCCAGCAACCCAAACGGGTTCATTTATCAAGGCTATGCCGCTATGCTGTTGCCATTGGGATAAGCTGTTTCCCAAAAATAATTACTTAGGCGTAAACCATGCTCGATATTGCTACCACTGCGACAGGTTGGGCAGTAGCCATCAAACGCGCTCTTCAAGAGTACGGAGTCGATGGCGATCAGATCTTGATCGCATCCGGTATTGATCCGCAACAATCCTTGGACCCCAACGGCCGCCTCCCGGTTACTATCTCCTCGAACCTGACTCGGCTGGCCACCGATGCCAGCGGCGATCCGGCGTTTGGTCTGTCAATCGGCAAGATGATGCGTCCGACCTCCTGGCATGCGCTGGGGTTTTCGGTCTGGGCCAGTAGCACCCTGCGCGAAGCGTTCGAACGCATGGTGCGCTATTTCAAGATATTTACGACCTGCGGATCATTGGAGCTAATCGAGGATGATCAACACCTTACCCTGAGAGCGAAAGTCCTCCCCGCCTACCAGCCAATCCTCCATTATGAAGAGTACGAAGCCTTTGCCGCGCTGGTTGTGCTGACCGCACGCCACCTCATGCCCGAGCAGTGGAACCCGGTGGAAGTCGGACTCCCCCGTCCCGCCGCAGAGATTGACACCACCCCATTTGAGCGCCTGTTTCGTTGTCCGGTACGCTTTGGCCAACAGGAACTTTACATCGTGATGGATTTGCAGGAGATCGATGCGCCCCTGCCGACCGCCAATCCGGAGTTGGCCCGGACCAATGATCAAGTTTGCGCCGAATATATCGCCCGCTTTGATCGCAGCGACATCGTCGCCCAAGTCTATTACCGTCTGATGCTGGAGCTGCCCCAGGGCGAACCCCCGATGGAGCAGATCGCAGAATCACTGCATATCAGCCTGCGGACCCTGCAACGCAAACTGAGCGATCAGGGCACCAGTTACAAACGGCTGCTGGATGAACTACGACACGATCTGGCGTTGCAGTACATCCAACAGCGCCACCTCAATATCAGCGAGATCAGTTACATGCTGGGCTTCTCCCAGGTCAGCAGCTTTTCCCGCGTATTCAAACGCTGGACCGGCCTACCGCCGGCCGACTATCGAGATCGAGGACCGAACGGGGAGGAGTAACCCTCCCCTCATCGCTCAATCCGACTTATACGCCGATGGCGCGAGCGGTGATCGCCGCAATCTTCTGCGGATTAATCGGCATGAATGCCGCCACCGGATCGGTGGCGATCGCCATCACGATACGTTCGATCTCGCTCGGGTCGATGGCGAACCGGCTGAAGGTCCGGGACTGACCGGTCTCATCCAACATCTGGTTGAGCCGCTCCACCACCGCATCCAGCTGCGCATCGGCGTCGGCATCCGCCACGGCATGGAGATTCAAACCGACCGCCAGACGGGCGGCATTGGGACGATAGAAGTCGCGCAGCTCATCGATGACGATCGGCAGCAGTACCCCGTTGGCCTCGCCGTGGGGGATATGGTACAGCGCCCCGAACGCATGGGAGCAGTTGTGCACCGGCATCGGTCCCATCGCATTAACCATCGCGTTACAGGCCATCGTACTGGACTGCAGCAGCGAGGAACGTGCGTCGATGTCGGCACCGTTCTCCACCGCCTTGACCAGATTTTTCTCGATCACCTGCGCCGCCAGCAGCGCATGGGCATCGGTGAAGTGATTGGCATGGGGGATCGCCAGGCTCTCCAGCGCGTGGGTCATCGCGTCCATACCGGTCTGGGCGGTGATATGGGGCGGTAAGCCAACGGTAAGCTGGGCATCTAGCACCGCGATATCGGCTTCGATAAAGGGAACCACCAGGTTGCCCTTGATGCCCGCCTCCTCGTTATACAGAACCGCACCGGTGGTCACTTCGGCTCCGGTACCTGCAGTGGTAGGCACCGCGATATGGGGAATCCCCATCGGCTGCGCCTTGGGCCAGGTCTCCAGCTTGATCCCGGCCTGAATCGCCTCTTTGATATCGGTGAGATTGTGATGCAAGGCGTACTTCACCCCTTTCGCGGCATCCAGCACGCTGCCGCCACCCAACGCCAGGATGGCGTCGGCGGCGTTTTCACGGCAGTAACGTAGGGCGTCGTTTACGGTGTTGCAGGCGGCATCCGGCGCCACCTCGGCAAAGACCCCGACCAGGCTGACGCTGCCACCGGAGTTGGCTTCGAAAACTCGCGCCACCTGGTCGACAATACCGGCCTGTTTCAGGCCGGCATCACTGAGCAGTACGACACGTTTGGCACCCAGTCCTTCGAACAGGGCGGGTAGACGGATGATGGCGCCGGGTGCACAGTGCACGACGGTGCGCATGTTGAAGTTGAAATAACCTGTGGTTGACATAGTTCGGGCCTCAAGGCTGCCCCTGGATGACGATGACGCTTAATCCAGGAAAAGTTAGTCGGTCAATGGGATCGCTACTCAAAGATCACCAAAATCAAGCGTCAAAACACTTGTGCAGAATCGGATACAGCGGCTTAAGGCGTGGATTGCGCTGGAACGCCGTATTGATCGCCTTAGTTTCGACATAGGAGTCGATACTGTATTTACCGAACTCGCGGCCATAACCGCTCTGCTTGTAGCCGCCGAACGGCGCATCGGTGCGCATCATGTGCCAGTCGTTGATCCATACCGAACCGGCGCGTAGCTTTCTCGCCATCAGCTGGGCATTGACCAGATCCTCGGTCCAGATACCGGCGCTGAGGCCGTAATCGCTATCGTTGGCCATTGCGATCGCCTCGTCGGCATCGCTGAAACGGATCACCGAGAGCACCGGTCCGAAGATCTCCTCCCGCGCAGCCTTCATCTGGTTGGTCATATCCACCAGCACCGTGGGCTCGACGAAGAAGCCGCCTTCGCAGCCCGCAACCTCCAGGCGCTTGCCGCCACAGGCAACCCGAGCGCCTTCATCCAACGCCGACTGCACATAGCCCAGTACACTTTCGCCGTGGGCACTGTCGGTCATCGGTCCCATGCTGGTGGCCGGGTCCATCGGGTTACCCACCACGATCTGACCGGAAACGGCCACCAGACGCTCGACCAACTGATCGTAGACGCTGTCATGAACGAGCAGTCGGGTGCCCGACTCACAAGCCTGACCGGCGTTCAGATAAACCCCGAACAGGGCGCCGTAGGCCACCAGATCCAGATTGGCATCCGGCATCACAATCGCAGGCCCTTTACCGCCCAGCTCGACGGTAACGCGCTTCAGGGTACCGGCCGCATTCCGCTGCACGTGCTTACCCATCGAGGTGGAACCGGTGAAGGAGATCTTATCGACATCCGGGTGCAGGCTCATCGCCTCGCCCACCACCGAGCCACGACCGGAAACCACGTTGATCACGCCGTTGGGTACCACTTCGGCAATAAGCTCAGCCAGTCGCAGGGTTGAGGTCGGGGTAGACTCGGCGGCCTTGATCACCACGGTATTACCGGCGGCCAGCGCCGGAGCCACCTTCATGCAAAACAGCAGAATGGGGAAGTTCCAGGCGGTGATCAGACCGCAGACCCCGATCGGTTCCTTAACCACCTGGCTGTGCCAGGGCTCTGGCAGAGGACGCGGCGGCAGGTTCTGCACGAACGGATAGGATTTGACCTCCTCAGCCAGGGTCATAAACAGATCGGCCACCGCAGGGATGTCCAGGCTGGTCACTCGGCTGATGGTGCCGCCCGAGCAGGTCACTTCCAACTCGGCCAGTTCCATCGCATTGGCGATGATCTTGTTGGCGATCGCGTACAGTACCTTGGAGCGCTCTTGTGGATGCATATCACGCCAACCGTCATCGTTAAACGCGGCACGGGCGGCCGCAACCGCGCGGTCGACATCATCGGCATTGGCATGGGCGATCTGAGCGCAGGGCTGGCCGGTGGCGGGATTGATAACATCCGCATAATGCCCATTGCTGGGTTCACAACGTTGTCCGTTGATCAATAGCGGGAAGCGAGGGGCGTTGGTCTCTGACATGGTCGTATCTTCCGGTTAGTTATTATCGTTGTAGACCGTACCGGCCACAGCGGGCGCGCCAACGGAGCGCCGACCGTTGATGTCCGTTTTCAGTCTGAGTGATGGATCGGGACTGCCGCCCGCAACTTCAGGACGGCATTCCCAGGGTTCTGATCTAGTTGATCGCGCGGTCGCGCCCTTCCCAGTACGGATCACGAAGATCCATCTTGCGCAGCTTGCCTGCACCAGTGACCGGGAACGGCGTCTCACGGAATTCGATTGAGCGGGGGCATTTGTAGCCGGCGATATGCTCCTTGCAGCTGGCGATCAGCTCCTGCTCGGACACCTCCTCGCCGGGCTTCAGGCGTACGATGGCATGCACCGCCTCACCCCACTCCTCGCTAGGAATGCCGATAACGGCGACCTCATGGACCGCTGGGTGACGGGTCAGGGCGCTCTCGACTTCGGCGGAGAACACGTTTTCGCCGCCGGATACGATCATGTCCTTCATCCGGTCGACCAGGAACAGGAAACCATCCTCATCCAGATAGCCCGCATCGCCGGTGTGGACCCAACCATCAACCAGCGCCTTGGCGGTCTGTTCCGGCTTATTCCAATAGCCCCGCATCGCGTTCGGCCCACGGGAGACCACCTCCCCGACCCCGCCCACCGGCAGAGGGTTACCCTCCTCATCGAGGATCTTGACATCGACCACCATGCCGACCTGACCGGCGGAGCGCAGCTTACCGGCATTGGGGCCTTCAAATACGTGGTATTCAGGACGCAGGATGCTGACCAGCGGCGCCATCTCGGTCTGGCCGTAGCCCTGATAGAAGGCCACGTTCGGCAGCGCATCCATTGCCTGCCGTAGCGTACCCTCCGGCATCGGCGAGGCGCCGTAGACGATCTGATCCAATGTACTGATATCAGCCGACGCGAACGCCTGCTGTTCCAGCATCATCGCCACCATCGTCGGCACCAACAGAGTCGCGGTGACACGCTGCTGTTCGATCGCTTGAGCGACCGTCTGGGGCTGGAATGCGGGAATAAAGACGTGGGTGTTGCCGGCGATGGTATTGCCCATCCCCATGGCCAGATCCGCCATATGGAACATCGGCGCGGCATGCAGGTAACGCACCCCTGGACGATTAAAATCCAGGTCCGCCATCGCGAAAACCGAGCTGCTGTAGTAGTTAAGGTGGGAGATCATCACCCCCTTGGGGAAACCGGTGGTGCCGCCGGTATAGAAAATACCCAGCAGATCGTCGTAGCCCCGGTCAGCATCCTCGGCCGGTTGCGCATCGGCTATCAGGGTTTCATAGTTCAGCATCCCCGCCGGGGTTTCACCGTCACCCATATAGATATAGGTGCGGACGACATTGGAAGTTTCACGAATCCCCTCAGCGACCGGCAAGAACGTGTCGTCAACCAACAGTACCGAGGAGCCCGAGTCCTCAAGTGAGTAGACATTCTCGGCGGTTGACCAGCGGATATTCAGCGGCACCACCACCGCACCGGCCCAGGGGACCGCGAACAGGTATTCGTAATAACGATCGGAGTTGAGCGCCAGAATCGCCACCCGGTCACCGGGATTGACGCCGATTTTTTGCTGCAGGGCGTCGGCAAAGCGAGCGATACGATTTTCCAACTCAGCAAAGGTCCGCTGACGATCACCGTGGATTGTAGCAATCGCATTGGGCTGGATTTGAGCAGAACGCCTGATAGGCTGCGTACAGTACATGAAGCACCTCTTGTTATTATGGTCGCGGGATCTGAGCCCCGAATTCGATGGTACGTCTTAGCCCTACTATATGACTGCCCCTGTGCAGCCGCTTTTCTTCACACGCCAACCTGTTAGCCCTTAAGCGCCAACCTAGCCTGAATTCAGGATGTTGCGACGCACCATCAGAATTCTATTACTGCGCCCGTAATGACTCGACCCAGCGGCGCAAAGCCTGATTGTCCGGCTGCCGCTGCAGCAACTGCTCGGCATACTCCAGAGTCCTCTGCCGATGCCCCTGTCGGCGAGCAAATTCCAACAACGCTTCCAAGATCGGTAAGGCCTGGGGGAAGCGAGCCCACAACTGCTCCAATCGCGCCTCGGCGTCGGCCGTCCGCCCTCCGGCGTCCAGCGCCAATGCCTGGGTGTAGCCGTAACGCCAGTGCTGGGGTTCCAGCTGTGCAGCTCGCTGCAGATGGCCGGCGGCCTCAAGGTACGCCTTCTGCCGTACCCGCAATAAGCCCAGCGCGTAATGGGGTCCGGCTTCCTGCGGTGCCAGTGCTATCGCCTGCTTGAGCAACAGCTGAGCGTCCTCGTCACGATCCTGCTGGCGATAGAGGTCGGCCAGATTGATCAGTCCGGTCAGCAGTTGCGAATTCATCTCGAGCGCCTTGCGGTAGTGCGTCTCAGCCTGGGCCCCGTCACCACGAGAACGGTAATATCCACCCAGTTTCAACCGCCCCTCCGGGGTATCCGCGTTCAACCACAGGGAGTCGACATACTCCTGTTCAACCCGTTGCAGTCGGCTTCTTAGCGCCGGCGGCAAGCCGTTCTCGGGCAGTTCCAACAAGGCCTCGAACACCAGTAGTCGGATGCTGCGCAAGGGGTCATCCAGCAGCGGCAACAACAAGCGCACCCGCTGCGGCAGTGGTATCCCTGACAGCACCTGCACCGCCCCCTGACGCACCAGCGGCTCCGAATCATCCAGCGCCTCACTGGCCAGCGTCAGTCCGACGGCATCAAGATCGTCGGCCTGCAAACTGAACGCTGTGGCACGTACGATCGCGGCTTGATCAGGATCGACCGCCAATTGCTGCAGTTCCACAGGGTCACCATCACTCAAAATCTCACCGTAGTGCGGCGCACTCCGCGATGCTTCGGCCGTCCCTTGCTGCCAGCCGGTCAGTATCTTGTTGGACCAACCTGCCGGCCGATCGGCATGGCAGTCTTGGCAGAGGTCGGGCACTCGGCTCGAATCAGCCTTGGTGGGCCTTGGCACCCGGAAACTGTGGTCCCGTCGGGCATCCACCCCCATGTAGGTGGTGGCCGGCATATGACAGTCAACACACTGCGCCCCGGGACCGTCCTGGTGATGGTGGTGGCGGCTGCTGTCAAAGTGTCCCGCGTCATGGCAGCGGCTACAGAGCCGGTTGCCCTCATCCCGTAACTGCAGACTATGGGGGTCGTGACAGTCGGCACAGCGAACCCCGCGACGATGCAGCTCACTCTGCAGGAACGAGCCGTACACGAACACCTCATCGCGGATCTGGCCATCGGGGTGATACAGCGGCGCCTTGGGCAGGCGTAATTGGTAGTGATCGTAAAAATCGCGCCCGGCAGCCTGGTCTTCGGCCAGCAGTCCACGACGGGAGTGACAACCGGCGCAGGGCGCCAGTTCGGTGCCGGTTTGGCTCGGCCAGGGTAGTAAGCCACTGTCCGCGCCCCGCTCGGCTACCGGCTGCTGCGCCCATTGCAGGTGCGTAGAGGCAGGGCCATGGCAGGACTCGCAGGAGACATTGATCAGCGCCCAGCGGGTATCGTAACGGTCGTGTTCGGGGTCATAGCCTTTCTCCACCGCGGTGGAGTGACAGTGGGCACAACGGCTGTTCCAGTTCAGATAGGGGCCGGTCCAGTGCAGCGGATCGCCGGCCCGCACCGGCTCATCCGGGTTCAGGTGGTACCAGCGCTGCCCGCCCTCCTCCAGGGTTCGACTGTCCCAGGCAATGCTAAAAGCCTGGTAGCGCCCGTTCGGCAACGCCAGCAGGTACTGCTGCAACGGGTAGACCCCGAAGGTGTAGGCCACTTCAAAACGTTGCCGCTGGCCATCGGCGCCGTCGGTTTCCACCAGGTAGCGATCTCCGTCACGGAAGAAACGGCTGATCTGACCAAAGTAGTCAAATTCGGCATTCTCAAAGTCGCCCAGCACGGTCTCAGGCGTCGGCAGCGCCATCGCCTGGGCGTGATGGGAGTTGCGCCAGCGTTCGAGCTGTTGTGGATGACAGGACGAGCAGGCCTGATCACCGACATACTCGGCACTTTGAGCCATCGCTGTGATCAGCAGCAAACTCATCATCAGCAGCAGCTGGTTCATGATGTTCTCCTTGGTTCAGCACCGGGTGCCGGATCGGATCGGCCATTTAATGGCGGCAAGCCCGGGGCCGATGTGGTCGCAGCCGCCAACTTGCGGCGCCGCCAGCAGCACCAGCGCCAGCTCGAGAGGGTTCGGCAAACCGCCGTCTTCGGGGTATGCCGATACAGCGGAGCCAGTACACTGCCCGCCTCCTCAGCCAGCGACGCGTCATCGCGCAGCGCTGCTCGCAACGGCAGCGGTCGCCCATGGAGGCGGTCCATCCAAACGTAGAGGACACGCACCCGTACCGCCGCGTCATCGCATCGAGCAGCCCGCAACAACGCGACAAAACAGCGCTGTTCTGCGTTCAATCCCTTCAGCAAGACTAGGCCAACCAACAACATCGGCACCAATAGCCACCACCAAGCCATTGGTGATACCTCCGCATCCGACGGTTCAGCCAGCGGCCGAACCTGTATCCGGCGCTCCGGCAACTGCGCCAGTTCCAACCGTTGCCTGGTCAGGTTCCACCACCAAACTCGAATCGGCGGCAGAACCACCTCCCCCGGTTGCTCAAACAGGTAGGTAAAGGTCTCGATACGCTGCCCCAAAAGCTGGCCGCGCTGGCTGTGATCCTGCACTTTCGGCCGGTCTGCGTAGAGCCGAACGCCCTCGGGTAACGACATCGACAAGGGTTCGATAAACATACCGACATTCCCCGCCAATTCGATCTTGATCTGACGACTGATGCCGTCACCTTGAGCCACCTCCGACTCGGTCTGGGATACCTGTTCGCTAAGCCGTAGTGCGGTACCGACGGCGAGGCGGCTGTCGGTCATTTGCGGAAGCGGCTCAACCTCCAAACCGATCGACGGGGCCTCTAACGCTAGCGCTTTCTGCGCCCGCCCCTCCCAGACCTCGAGACTGAGCGACGGCGTCAGCAACTTGCCGAGACGCTGGGGGATCACCAGCAACTCACGGCGGATTACCGCCCAGGTGGTCCCGGACTGCCGTTCGGTATAGCTATGGGAAGATCCCTGCAGATCGAGCACCACAGCCCCCGCGATGGACAGCTGCGGAAGACTGACAGCCTGACGAAACCACCGGTCGGTGCGCAACTCGATCACCAGCTGCCGCGGCTCACCGAGATAGCCCGACGGACGATCAAAAAACATCGCCAGCCGGGTTTCCGCCCCGGCATCAACGGCCACCAACGCCAATAGAATTAAACCGATCCAACCGCGGGCCTTCATCAACCTGCCTCCTGCCGGCGTTGCAACTGGCGGGCAAACTTGAGGCGTAAAAAACGCGCCGGGCTCGCATCGAGGCGCCGCAGCCATAGCGCTTTACGCTGCTCCGTACTCAGCCCCTGATCTCCCCCACCCTCCAGTTGATCGCGGGCACGGATCTGACTGTCATCCGGGTCCTCATTGAACTGCACATCATCGGCGCTCAGGGAGCCTCCGCGATCCTCACGCTCGATCTCTCTGGACCGACGGGCCAAAGAGCTGACCAGAGCCAGGTTTCGCTCGGCCTCGGACCAATCCGGACGGGCCGCCAGCGCCAGGCGGTACTGCGCCGCAGCCTGCTCGTAACGCTCCAACTGGGCCAAAGCAGCGCCGCGGTTGAACGCCCCCACAGGGCCTGGCTGCTGGGCCCAAAGACGGGCTGCTTGGGCGTAATCGCCGGCTCGGTAGTAGGCGTAGGCTTGTCGCTCCGCAGTACTGAACAGGCGCGCGGCGGCGGCCGCATCGCCAAGTTCCAGCAACTGCTGGGCGCGCTGATCCGGACTCATCCACCAGGCCCACAACGGCTG
This sequence comes from Motiliproteus coralliicola, assembly GCF_003345655.1. Classification (GTDB taxonomy): domain Bacteria; phylum Pseudomonadota; class Gammaproteobacteria; order Pseudomonadales; family Balneatricaceae; genus Motiliproteus; species Motiliproteus coralliicola. Next base: position 436,568 of record NZ_QQOH01000001.1, on the reverse strand, counting down.
GCTGTGGGATTCCCACAGCAATCCGACCGCCAAGAGTACTGCCACCCCCCAACGGCAGGCCCGCAACCAGGCCCTTGTCCGACTCGGATTCAGCGCCATCGCATCACCATCCCCGGGCGGAACCAGCCCAACATCACCAGCGCCACCAGGAACACCAACGGGTAGCCCAAGTCATAGCCCGACGCCGAGGGGTCGACCGCGCTATGACGCCATTGATACTGATTGAGATAACCCTGGACCTGTTCCAGATCACGGTTATCCAGGGTGGCCGCCACCTCTTTGACTCGTGACCAGGGCATCGCTCTGGATACAGCCTGCATCGCATCGAGTCGCAACACCACCAGCGAACGACCGGCGCGCTGCAGTTGAGTCCGCAAGGCCTCATCTGCCTGCAACTGATCGCTCACCAGCAACAGAGCGGTTTCAGGCGGCACCCCAAGTTGCTCCACCAGGGTTAATGCCTGACTAGGGTCGTAACCGGGGCGCGGCATCAGCGACGGCCCCAACTCCTGCAGATACCAGTCGAGCGTCTCGACATCTTCGGTCAGCGGCACCACGGTATGGGCGCTACCGGCGAACACCAGCAACGCCGTCGCCGCCCCGGCACGGGACTGCAGCAGATCTCGCAATTTCAAACGTGCGCGTGCCAGCGGGGTGTTTGGGTTGTCCCCCGACTGCATAGCTGCGCTGAGGTCGAGCAGAATAACCAGCGGCGGCAACTCAGCCTCCGTATGATCACTGGCCGGCATCCAACGCGGACCCGCTAACGCCAGCACCACACTGAGCAAACTGGCCAGCGCCAATAACAACGGGCGCCTTGAACGACGGCTGTCGGTTCGTAACAGATGCGGCAGCAGTCGCGCCGAAATCAGCTCGCGCCAGGCATCGGCCCGGCGCTGCTGACGCCAATAGCGCAACAGCAACCAGAATCCGGGCAGCAGCGCCAACAACCAACCGGGACGCCCCAAACAGAGCGGGCCGGCACAGAGTGATATCGATGCCAGCTCAATGCCCATGGGTAGCCCTCCGATTGATCCGGTACAGCCAGGTCTGACTGATCAACATCAACAGCAGGGCCGCCGCCAGCGGCCAGGGATAGAGTTCCTGACGGGGGCGGTGCTGCTGTTCAGCCTTGCCGCTGGGGTGCAATCGCGCCAACAACTGGCGGACCCCGTTGAGCTGATCAGCCGTGCTTGCCTGGATCAACTTCGCGTCGGTGGTGGCACTGATCGCCGCCAGGGCGTCAAGATCCAATGCCCTGTCGCCTTCCGTGTCGGGATCACCCACCGCCAGGGTATGAATCTTCACCCCCTCAGCAGCGGCGATACGAGCCGCCTCCAGCGGAGGCATGCGGCTGCCGCTGTCATTGCCGTCGGTCACCAGCAGCAGCACCCGCTGACGCTCACCGCTGTACTCAAAGTGCTTAATCGCCAGGCCGATGGCATCACCCAGCATCGTCTTGGGTCCGGCCATCCCCACCTCGGCTTCGGCCAACAACTGTTCAAACAGCACGGCATCACGGGTAAAAGGAGCCTGCAGATAGGGTGCGCTGCCAAACAGAATCAGTCCGAAGCGGTCGCCCTGACGCTCATGGATCAGCTGAGTTAGCAGCTGTTTCACCGCAGCCAGTCGCGTTTCCAGCCCGCCGGACGCTGCGCGCATATCGGCGGTCTCCATGGAGCCCGAGATATCCACCGCCACCAGGGTGTCGCGAATCAGCAGCGGCTCTCGGATCGGCTCGCCCAGCCACTGAGGGCGGCAGAGAGCCGCCAGGATCAACAACCACAAAGCCACCAAAATCAACCGCTGCGACAGCGTTCGCCGGGCTACCGGGTCAACGTCGGGCCGCTCTCCGGCAGCCTCAGCCAGCGGTGCCAGAAACGGCACCCATAGCGCCAGCTCAGGCAGCACCAATCGGGGCGAGAGCCAACGAACCAGCAACGGCAACGGCGCCAGCAGCAACGCCCAGGGGTTCTCGATCAGCATGGCATCAGCTCCGGTCGGCGATGCTGTCGAATCCAGCCCTCAACCCGGTCACAGAGTTCGGACACCAAGCTCTCGCTAAGCTCGTCGAGCGCCGCCTCAGAGGCGTAGGCGAGACGGTGCAACCGCTCTCCGCTACCGGCGCTAAAGCGACCCTCAGGCCAGTGCCGATCCAGCCATCCCCACCAATCGGATCCGGATAGGGATTGCGGTTGCACGGTTGGCGCATCAGCCGCACCGGACTGCCGACTGGCTGCCAACGCGGTGCGACGCAAGAGTTGCGGCAAGGCTCTGAGCGCCTGCGTCCGGTGCTCATCACTCCGGAGCTGGAAACGGATTCGCCCCAGCTCCTTCAAAGCGGCACGCCGGTAGCCATCGCGACGCCACAACCGCCAGCTGCGAACTGCCCAGATCAGCACCAAGCCCGATAGCAGCACCGCCAGCAGCCACCAACCGGGGGCCGGGGGCCATAGCGAGGGTTCCGGCGGCATGACTGGTGGATGCAGGTTGGTCAACCAGGTATTGGAGGTCGGCAGATCCATGATCAGACACCGCCGCCAGAACGAACGCGAACTTGACGCCACTGGATGGCAGGATCGCTCTGGCAATCGAGCTCGATATAGTCGACCTGGCGTCGTCGCAACCCTGTTCGGATCGACTGCCGACGCTGTTCGGCATTCTCCCGGTAGCGTTGGGCCACGCCAGAGCGACCAAGATCGACGCTCAACTCCCCCCGGTGATCGGCAAAGTGCCAGCAACCCGGTGGCAGTTGTTGCTCCAGCGGATCGGCAATAGCCAGCACCGCCACTTCGTTATGACGGCGCAGGGCGCCAACCAATGCCAGGCAGTCATCGCTCCAGCCATCGAGATCCGACAGCAGGTAGATCCGCGCATCATGGGCAATCAGTGCCTTGGCCTCCGCCAGCGCATCAGGCAGGCGCTGCGGCGCCGGTGCAGCGCCGGCGCGAAGTCGATGGTTACAGGCCACCAGTTGCTTGAGCCAGTCCAACAACTGCGCCTGGGTACGTTGCGGTCGCCAGGGTCGTATTGCGTCGTTGGTGATTATCACCGAGCCGACCCGATCCCCCTGCTGGTGCGCCTCCCAGCCGATCAGTGCAGCCAGTTCGGCGGCAAACACCGACTTCATTCGCCGTTGGCTGCCAAAAAACATGCCGCTGCGCTGATCAACCAGCAGCCAGACCGGCCGCTCGCGTTCCTCGGTAAACACCCGCACCAGCGGTTGCCCGGTTCGTCGCGTGGCCTTCCAATCCAGCAGGCGGCAATCATCTCCGGGACGATAGTGACGCAGCTCTTCGAAGCTCAGCCCCCGCCCCCGTTGGCGGGACAGACGCATGCCTTCAGTGCGCCCCTGCTTGACCCGTGCCGCCGACGTTGCCGCCGAAACCGATCGGCGAAGCGCCAACAGCTGCGACAGGTCGGAATAGACCCCGTCAACCGCTCGATCTTCAGGTTTCATGGCGACACCGGCTCTAGACTACGGCCACTTGGCGCAGCAGTTCATCGATCACCCGGTCGGCGTCGACCCCGTCGGCAACCGCCTCGTAGGTCAGCAACAATCGATGCCGCAGCACATCGTGCGCCACCGCCCGGACATCGTCCGGCTCGACGAAGTCACTGCCCCTCAGCCAGGCATGGGCCCGGGCGCAGCGATCTAGGGCTATCCCGGCACGGGGACTGACCCCCACCTCCAGCCAGTCAGCCAGAGGTCCTGAATAACGCTCAGGATCCCGGGTAGCCATCACCAGCGACACCAGATAGTCATCCAGTGCCGGGGCCACCTCCAGCCGGCTCACCGCCTCCCGTGCGGCAAACACCGCGTCCTGCGGGATGACCGGCAGATCGACCAGCGGCTGCAGCTCTTCCGTACGCACCAGTCGGATCACCTCGCGTTCGGTAGCCTCATCGGGATAGTCCAGCCGCAACTTCATCACAAACCGATCCAACTGTGCCTCAGGTAACGGATAGGTCCCCTCCTGCTCCAGCGGATTCTGGGTTGCCAGCACCATAAACAACGGTGGCAGCGGATGACTTTTGCCGGCTACCGTCACCTGGCACTCTTCCATCGCTTCCAACAAGGCCGACTGCACCTTGGCCGGGGCCCGGTTGATCTCATCCGCCAGCACCAGATTGTTGAAGATCGGTCCCGGTTCGAACACCAACTGCTCGCCCCGGGCCTCGTGGTGGTAGACCTCGGTACCGGTCACATCGGCCGGCAGCAGGTCAGGGGTAAACTGGATCCGTCCCAGACGCGCGTCCATCATTCGCGCCAAGGCGCGGACGGAACGGGTCTTGGCGGTACCCGGCAACCCCTCCAACAGCAGGTTGCCGTTGCACAGCAGAGCGATCAGTAAGCGGTCGACGACCCGGGCCTGCCCCAGCAGCTGATCGGCCAACTGACCACGCAACCGGGTCAGCGCTTCACGAGCTTCTTGTGCACTAAGTTCAGTCATCTCAACCATCTCAGCTACCTCCAGCCGTTGCTGACCCAATTCGCCGTCAGGGCGACTGGTACTGCATGAACTGCTCAACGATCTGATCGATCGAGAAGCTGGCCGGTCGCTGGCGTGGCGGGAACGCCTTGAAGGTACTCAGGAACTGGGCCGTAGTTGCCTGGGCTTTATAGAGGTAAGGCAGGCGATCGGCGAACCAGCGGTCATAGCAGCAGGATTCCAGATCGGCACGCTCGAACGGATCCCGACGCAGATTGAAGACCTTCGGCAGACGCAACGGCACCAGCGGATCACGCCAGACATCCAGACCCTGGGCGCGCTGCTCCGAGAACTGCACCTTCCAGTCTCCCATCCGCAGCGCGGACAGCTTGCCGTCGTCGGTAAAGTAGAAGAACTCCTGTCGCGCTCCCGGCGCCTCACCCTTGATATGGGCCAACTGGTTATAGCCGTCCAGGTGCACCTTGAACTGCTTATCGCCAACGCTATGGCCCGCTTTGAGCTTGCTCTTGATATCCGGCTCGCCCACCGCCGCCATCAGCGTCGGCAACCAGTCCTGATGGGACACGATCTCGTTGGAGACGCTGCCTTCAGCCACATGGCCCGGCCAGCGAACCATCGCCGGGACCCGGAAGCCCCCTTCCCAGGTGGTGTTCTTTTCACCTCGGAACGGAATCGTACCGCCGTCCGGCCAGGAAAAGACCTCAGCGCCATTGTCGGTGGAATAGAACACGATCGTGTTGTCGGCAATCCCCAGTTGGTCCAGTTTGGACAGCAACTGCCCCACCTGATCATCGTGTTCGGCCATCCCATCGGCATAGATGCCCTGGCCGGTCTTACCTTCCCACTTCTCACTCAGACGGGTCCAGATATGCATCCGGGTGGAGTTGAACCACAGGAAAAACGGCTTGTCGGCCTGATGCGCTTTATCCATAAACCCGAGCGCACCTTCCAGAAACTCCTCGTCGACAGTCTCCATCCGCTTCTTGGTCAGCGGACCGGTATCTTCGACCCGACCATCGGCGTAGGAGTGAATCACCCCACGGGGAGAGAAACGCTTGCGGAAAGCTTCGTCTTGCGGGTAATCCGGGTGCTCCGGCTCCTCCTCGGCGTTAAGGTGGTAGAGGTTGCCGTAAAACTCGTCAAAACCATGGTTGGTGGGCAGAAACTCGTCGCGATCCCCGAGATGGTTCTTGCCGAACTGACCGGTGACATAGCCCAGCGGCTTAAGCAGTTCGGCCAGGGTCGGATCTTCGGCACGAAGACCGATCTTCGACCCGGGCATACCCACCTTGGTCAAGCCGGTACGCACCGGATGCTGCCCGGTGATGAAGGCCGACCGACCGGCGGTGCAGCTCTGCTCCCCGTAGGCATCGGTGAACAACATACCTTCGTTGGCGATCCGGTCGATATTCGGCGTCTTATACCCCATCATGCCGCGGTTATAGGCACTGATGTTGAACCAACCGACATCGTCCCCCCAGATCACCAGGATATTGGGACGCTCCGAGGCCGCATGAGCGGCGCTACCCCAGAGCAATAGAAGCAGCCCCCAGAGCGGGAGACGAAAGCGTGAGAATGGGTAAAAAACAGCTGAAGGAGGGGCAAGCTTGCGCATATCCGTGTCCTTATCTTTGTTATTGTTGACCGCCGGATCTGAGCCCGACAGGACGGAGTAGATCCATTCTAGGGGCTCACGAAAGACCCGCCCATGCCCGCTCACGCCAAACGATTAACCGATTGCGACAGCGTTTCGGACAGGCACCAACAATAAAAAGAGAAGAATCAACATAGCGAAAGAACGACCCGAGCGACTCCGAAACCGACCCGTTCTTCAATCAAAGTACGTTATGAGAGCCCCAACCGATCGGCGCGATAATGGGCCGGAGAGACACCGGTCCAGCGCTTAAAGGCGCGAGAAAAGGAGCTCAGACTGGCGAAGCCCAGCATAAAGCAGATCTCACTGACCGACAGGTGCGACTGCTGCAGATACTGTTCGGCCAACTCATGCCGAACCCCTTCCAACACCTGGGTATAGCTGGTACCCGCCTGGCTCAGCTTGCGTTGCAGACTGCGCAAACTCAGATGCAGCGCATCGGCCACCCGCTCCTGGGACGGCTCACTATCGGGCAGCATATCGATCACCTTGGCTTTCACCAGACCAACCACATCCTCCAGCTGCAGGCGCGACAGGTAATCCCGAACCACCTTATCACTCTGCACCGCCAGCTCCGCATTGGCTGTCGGTAACGGCTGATCGAGTTCCGAAGTAGAGAAATAAAGATTGGTGGCAGGCATCCCAAAGGTAACCGGGCAATCGAACAGCGATTCATAAGGCGCGATCTTTGCCGGTTGCGCGCGGCCCAGCTCTACCCGCAGCGGTGCAAAATCCGGCTGATGCAGATCTCGACAGATGCCCAATATCGAAGCCACAAACGCATCGAGGGCTTGATCCGAGGCAACCGGGCGTCCCGCCTCATTGCTGGAACGCTGCAGCAGCAACCGACACTCCGGTTCACCTTCCTCAAATACCAGAGTACCGGCGTCGGAAACGATGGTGAAATAACTCTCCAACCGCTTAAACGCCTCGCGCAGCGTACCGCTGGCCAGCATCGCATAACCTAACGCATGAAAGGTGGTTGGCTTAACGTAGTCGGCTACCCGCAACCCCAACGCTTCATCGCCGGTTTCCACCACGGCAGCCCGCCACACCCTGGCCATCTGCTCTACCGGAAACCGGCTATTGGGGTCCGTCGCCTGGGCCAGATCCAGCTCAGCCGCAGCAAACATTGACTCGACATCACAACCGGCCGCCGTCAACGCCCGTGAAACCGCTACGATCCAACCCGACGAGGAGGTAACCATCTGCTTCATCGTCTGCCCACTCTTATTCCCCCACATCCAAAACAGCTGATGCCGATACCGGCAATAGCTTCAACAATAAGGAGTTTTCCCTGCTGTGACCACTTTTATCACTGTGAAATCGTGGCCTGCCTGAATGTACACCAATGGTCTAAAAAACCCTTAACCGGCCCCCGAAATGGCATAACCGGACAACTCATTGGCACCCACGGCCATTCTCTTCAACCCGACCATTCCCACATACTGATTTTACTCGCACGGATAGGGACCGGCCGACAACACAGCCACCCAAATACACACAGGGTTTAGTTACCGATATCACCCAAGGAGCCGGTGGTAACAGAACAAAACGCAGTCCCCGTGTCGACGACAACACAGCATCGCATCCTCAAATAACAAAACAATAGAAGGAAGCCACAGCATGACCCAGACCCAGCGTCCAATCTCCATTCGACAACAAAGCCCGGAATCCCTCTCAAGCTAGGATTCCCAACGGCTCTGACTTTGAAACTCGCTTATCACCCCTTCGAACGCCGGGGGACGCTTTTCAGCGTGCGGCGTTAACAACCAATAAAAACAATGACAACAAGGAATACGGCGATGAAAATTCCTCTATCCAGAAGCGCTCCTGGCCACTGGCAACGCAACAAACTGAGCCACAGCGTGGCCCGGTCCTGTTTGGCGCTAGCTCTCGGAGCCGCCACCGCACCCCAAGCCATGGCGCTCTCTTTCGAGCTTGAAAATGGAGTCACGATCGACTGGGACACCACCCTGACCTACGACGTTCAGTGGCGGATGGAAGAACCCGACAATGCGATTCTGACCCAGGCCCCGTTAAACGGCCTGGCGACCGATGACGGCAACCGCAACTTCGACAAGTACGATAAGACCCAGAACCGCTTAAGTTTCAGCACCGACCTGGATGTCAACTACGGTGACGGCGGGGTGTTCCTACGTGCCCGCGGCTGGTATGACGACGTCTATAACGACGACAGCCTGTCCCAAGAAAAGGCCCTGGGATCCTTTGATAAGCCCTATCAGAACGATGGTATCGATATCCACAAGGACGATATCGAACTGCTGGACGCCTTTGTTTACCACACCTTCGATCTGGATGAGCGCTCGCTGAACCTGCGGGTTGGACGCCAGGTAGTCAACTGGGGGGAAAGCCTGTTTATCAACGGCGGCATCTCCTCCGCCCAGGGTCCGTTGGACGCCACCAAGGCCAACTCTCCCGGGGTAGAACTGAAGGATATCTTCCTACCGATCGGCCAGGTGTACGCCGAGATGGACCTGACCGACGTACTTTCCGTCGGCGCCTACTACCAGTGGGAGTGGGAGAAGACCCGCCTCGACGCCCCCGGCACCTATTTCAACGCCTTGGAAGTCTTGGGCCAGGAGGCTGACGGCGACAGCGTTCCGGTACTTGGCGGTCTGGGCCTGACTTCGACTGTCGATCGCGAAGAGCCCGACGAGGGCCAGTTCGGTGTCGCCCTGCGCTATCTGGCCGAGGATCTGAACAATACCGAGTTCGGCTTTTATGCGCTGCGTTTCAATGACTTTGCTCCGACTGTCAATCTGGTCCCCAGCACCCTGGTGCCGACTCCCGGGGTGAACCTGGGCGACGATAACGTCCACGTAACCCACTTCGAGGATATCGAGGTCTATGGTGCCAGCTTCGGTACCGTGCTGGGCGACACCAACGTCAGTGGTGAATTCAACTACCGCGACGGCCAGCCGGTACGACTCAACACCCCCGGCCTGTTCTACTACAGCGAAGCCGAAACCGTGCAGGCCCAGCTATCTCTGATGCATATCTTTGGTGAGAGCGCACTCTGGGACAACCTGGTCGTCATGGGCGAAATCGGCCACTTCCGGGTCCTGGACCTGAAAGACGATGCCCGCGCCACCGCGCTGGGTGTCAACCTGAAAGATAAAAAGTCCGCCCTTCATGGCAACTCGCCGAACTCGTCCGGCTTTGTGGTCCGCGCCAGTGCTGACTACTTCACCATCGCCAACGGTCTGGACCTGAAAGTCACCGCCACCTACCGCAACGACTTTGACGGCATCTCGCCGATGATCGGCGGTTTCACCGAAGGCGTTGAGGTACTGGGTCTGAAAGCGGACTTCACCTACACCGGCGGGCACTCGTTCGGTGCTTCTTACACCCGCTTTATGCATGAACCGCAGGACATCATCGATGACCAGGGGTCACTGCAGATCGGTCACCTGACCGCAGACCGCGACAACTTCGCGCTGTACTACAAGTACCGCTTCTAAGCCTTCCGAGGAGAATGATCAGGCCAATGCCTGATAGGAGAATAACAATGAGATTTCATAAAACCCTCTTAGCGATCACCACCGCAGCGCTGATGACCCAGGCAGGGACCACCCTGGCTGCAATCTCGGCCCAGGATGCCGCCAAACTGGGCACCGAATTGACCCCCACCGGCGCCGAGCGCGCCGGTAACGCCGACGGCAGCATCCCCGAATGGAACGGCGGTATGACCACCCCGCCGTCGGACTATCAGGCCGGCGGCACCCGTATCGACCCCTTTGCCGATGAACAGCCGTTGTTCACCATCGATGCCAGCAATTACCAGCAGTATGCCGATAAGCTGACCGAAGGCCAGAAAGCGCTGTTCGCCAAGCACGCCGACTTCAAGATGCCAGTGTATAAGACCCACCGTACCTTCGCAGCGCCGCAATGGGTCTACGACAACACCAAGACCAACGCCACCCGCACCGATCTGACCGCGGACGGCAATGGTGTCGAAAAAGCCTTCGGCGGATACCCCTTCCCGATTCCGAAAAACGGCAAGGAAGCGATCTGGAACCATAACCTACGCTGGTTGGGCTCCGGCGTTGAGAAGAACTACGCCAATCTGGTGGTCTACTCCAACGGTGAAAAGACCATCGGCCAAGGCCGACTGTGGGAGACCTACCCCTACTACGATCAGCAGGGTTCGCTGGACAGCTTCAACGGCAATATCTTTCAAGTGCTGGTTCAGTACTCGCTGCCGGTACGCCGCAAGGGCGAGGTAATCCTGGCGATCGATCCGGTCAACCAGGCCAAAGAGCCGCGTCAGGCCTGGCAGTATATTCCGGGCCAGCGCCGCGTACGTCGGGCCCCGACCATTGCGTTTGACACGCCCAACGCCCAGTTCGCCGGCCAGGCCACCTACGACGACTCCTTTATGTACAACGGCTCACCGGAACGCTACGACTGGAAGCTGGTGGGCAAGAAGGAGATGTTCATCCCCTACAACAACAACAAGATGCTGGCTGAAGCCAAGAAAGGGATCGATACCGTTGCCGATACCCTGGCCACGCCCAAATTCCCCAACCCCGATTACATGCGCTGGGAGCTGCATCGGGTCTGGGTCGTAGAAGCCACCCTTAAAGATGGCAGCCGACATGTCTACGGCAAGCGAACCTTCTTCCTCGACGAGGACAGCTGGGCGGTTGCGGCCACCGATATCTATGACGGTCGCGATAACCTCTGGCGCGCGGGCTTTGCCGGCATGGTTAACGCCTACGACGTTCCGGCTACCGTCATCCGCGGCTACTGGCATGCCGATCTGCAGAATGACGCTTACGCCTTCAACGAGCTGGACATTAAGCCGCTGGATTTCAGTGCGGTGAAAAACGACAAATTCTACACGCCGACCCAGGTACGCAAGATGAGTCGCCGCTAAGTTGACTTGAGGGGCCGGCTCCTTCCCCGGTCGGCACCCTCCCCGCCGTCCTTTCGTTAGCGCATCCACGCTGTTCGCTAACGAAAGGGCCGCTCACCAACGCCAGCTGTTGGCGGCCTCTTCTACGCAGTTACCGCTGCGATACCGACACCCTAAGATCAAGAAGAACAGTCTGTATGAAACACATTAAGAAAATCCCAACTCAAGGACGATCCGGCTTCAAGGCGGCATCTCTCTCGCTGGCGTTACTTCTGGCCCACACCCCGGTGATGGCCCAGGACGCTCTGAACGAAAACGCCGTGGCCTCCGAACGCGCCTCCACTTCACTACTGATGGATCTGGACCGGGTCGGCAGTAACCTGATCGCGGTCGGTGAACGCGGCCATATCCTGCTATCGGGCGATCAGACGCAGAGCTGGCAGCAAGTCCCCGTGCCGGTTCGTGTCACCCTCACCGCCAGCTACTTTGTCGATGATCAGTACGGCTGGGCCGTCGGCCATGACGGTGTGGTGTTGCGAACCCTGGACGGCGGTCGCAGTTGGCAGAAGCTGCTCGATGGTAATCAGGCCAATCAGATCGGTTTAGAGCGTGCCAAACAGCTCATGGAGGCACTGGAGCGGCGTATCGCCGACGCTACCGAGCAGGAGCAAGGCGATCTCGAGTTGGAGCTGGAGAGTCTGACCTTTCTGTGGGAAGACGCCGAGAGCTTTGTCACCGAAGGACCCAGCCGCCCCTTTCTTGATCTCTGGTTTAAAGATCGCAACGAAGGCTTCATTGTCGGCGCCTTCGGTCTGATCCTGCATACCCGCGATGGCGGCAACAGCTGGGAAGCCTGGTTCGACCATCTGGACAACCCCGACAATTTCCATCTGAACGCGATCCGTCAGGTCGGCGATCGTCTCTATCTGGCCGCCGAAGCCGGCACCCTCTACCGCTCCGATGACTGGGGCCAGAGCTGGGAGCTGCTCGACAGCCCTTACGAGGGCTCCTTCTTCGGCGTCGTCGGTTCCGACGATGGCCGGGTGATCGCCTATGGCCTACGCGGTAACGCCTACCAATCCAATGACTGGGGTGATCAATGGGCGGCCCTCGATACCGGCGTCGATACCGGTCTGTACGGCGCCACGATGCTCGACAACGGTACCGTCGTACTGGTCGGTGATGCCGGAATGTCGGTGTTCCTGGATGCCGACGGCAACCGTATTGGTAACCGCCAGACCCGTCAGCGACTACCGCTGAGCAGCGTCATTGCCGGTGATAACAAGGAACTGCTCACCGTTGGCCTGACCGGTGTCCAATCCGCTCCCCTCGTCGGAGGATCTGACTGATGAACAACGCTGTAACACCTTCATTCAATGCCACCCGGTCGGCGGCCCGCACTGAGCCGTTACTGGAACGTTTTTTCTTCCGCAACCGTCCGGTCGTGATCGTCCTGATGCTGCTCGCTACGCTGTTCTTCGCCTTCCAGGCCAGCAAGATCAAGCCCGACGCCAGCTTCGAGAAGATGATCCCCACCTTCCACCCCTATATCGCCAATTATCTCGACCATAAGGACGACCTCCAGGGCGTGGGTAACGCGATTCGGATCTCTGTGGAGGCGACCGAGGGCGATATCTTCACGGCAGAGTTCCAGGACACCCTGCGCCAAGTCCATGACGAGGTGTTCTACATACCCGGCGTCAACCGCTCGGCGTTGAAGTCGATCTGGGCGTCGGCCGTACGCTGGCGTGAGGTCACCGAAGAGGGGCTGGCCGGCGGGCCCGTTATCGCCGATAGCTATGACGGCTCGCCCCGGGAGCTGGAGAGACTCCGTGCCAACGTGCTCAAGTCCGGTCAGGTGGGCGCGCTGGTGGCCAACAACTTCAAATCGGCGGTGATCTATGCGCCGTTAATGGCACTGAACCCAGAAACCGGCGAACCGATCGATTACCAGGTCTTTTCCGACCAGTTGGAGCAACTGATCCGCGACAAGTACCAGACCGAGACGATCAAGATCCATATCACCGGCTTTGCCAAGGTGGTGGGCGATCTGATCGACGGTGCCAGTCAGGTGGCGATCTTCTTTGCCGTCGCTCTGGGAATCACCCTGGTCCTGCTGTACGCCTATTCCCGTTGCCTGCGCAGCTCGGTGGTGCCGCTGGTCTGTTCGGTGATCGCGGTGATCTGGCAACTGGGCTTGCTGAAAACTCTGGGCTTTGGCCTGGATCCCTACTCCATGTTGGTGCCCTTTTTGGTGTTCGCCATCGGGGTCAGCCACGGCGTTCAGATCATCAATGCCATCGCCCATGAAAGCGCCACCGGCGCCGGTAAAGAGCTGGCTGCCCGTCGTGCCTTCCGCACCCTCTATATCCCCGGCATCATCGCGTTGGTCAGCGACGGCGTCGGCTTCGCGACCCTGATGGTGATCAAGATCGAGGTCATTCAGGATCTGGCGGTGGCCGCCAGCATGGGTGTCGCGGTGATCATCCTGACCAACCTGATTTTGCTGCCGGTGTTGATGTCCTACACCGGAGTCAGCGGCGCCTCGGTGCGTAAACAGCAGTACGCCGAAGAGCACGGCAAGCACCCGGTCTGGCGGTTTCTCTCCGGCTTTACCCAGCGTCCCCAGGCGTTAGTGCTGATCGTCATCGCGCTGGGCTTGAGTGCCCTGGGCCTGCACCAGAGTCAGGGGTTGAAAATCGGCGATCTGGATGCCGGTGCACCAGAGCTGCGCCCGGATTCGCGCTATAACCTCGACAATGCCTTTATCAGCGCCAACTACTCCACCAGCACCGACATTTTTGTGGTGATGGTGCAAACCCCCAAGGACAAGTGTTCCGCCTATCACACCCTCGATGTGGTGGACCAGTTACAGTGGCGCCTGCAGCAGCTACCCGGAGTTCAGTCGGCCCGTTCTCTGGTCAATCACACCAAGCAGACCATGGCCGGCTTCAATGAAGGCAATATCAAGTGGATGGGACTGAACCGGAACCAGGCCCTGCTGGACCAGGCCTCGATCCGCTCGACTCCCGGCAGTTTCAATGCCGACTGCAGCCTGATGCCGGTATTTGTCTACCTCAATGACCACAAGGCCGCGACACTGGAGTCGGTGGTTGCCGAGGTCGAAGCCTTTGCCGCCGAATTCAATAGCGACAGCATCACCTTCAAGCTGGCCGCCGGTAACGCCGGTATCGAAGCCGCCACCAATATCGTGATCGAGAAAGCCCAGTACGAGATGCTGATCTGGGTCTACGCGGTGGTCGGCCTGCTGTGCCTGGCCACCTTCCGCTCGGTTCGGATTGTGCTGTGTATTCTGCTGCCGCTGGCGCTGACGTCACTGCTGTGCCAGGCGTTAATGGCCAAGCTCGGCATCGGCGTCAAGGTCGCCACCCTGCCGGTGATCGCGCTGGGTGTCGGCATCGGGGTCGACTACGGGATCTATATCTACAGCAAGCTGCAGACCTATCTCAACGAAGGGATGTCGCTGAAAGCCGCCTACTTCAACACCCTCAAAACCACCGGCAAGGCGGTCGCCTTCACCGGTCTGACCCTGGGTATCGGCGTCGGCACCTGGGTACTGTCACCGATCAAGTTCCAGGCCGATATGGGCATTCTGCTGACCTTCATGTTCGTCTGGAACATGATCGGCGCCCTGGTCTTCCTGCCGGCGTTGGCCAGCATTCTGATCAAAAAGCCTGCCAGTAATCCGGCCCCGGTGAGCAGCAGCGCACCGCAACCAGCCGACCACCAGGAATCCAGCCAGTTCGAGGAACAGCGTCATGCGGTTTAACAAAAACATCTTAGTGCTCGTCAACCCGAGAAAAGACCAGCAGGTGGCACTGGATAAAGCGATCCGCATGTGCCGACGGCTGGGTGCAACCATCACCGCCCTGGTGCGCGATAAGCACGCCCAGGTCCCCGGCCTGCTGGAGATACTGGACCGAAAGCTGGAAGCCGCTGCCGCCGAAGGGATCGAAGTGTCGGTCAAGATCAGCGACGACAACAACTGGTTCCGCGCCATCCACCGTACCCTAGCCGAGCAGCCGTTCGGCCTGGTGATCAAGGAAGCCCACAAACCGACCCTGGCCGACCATGTATTCCTGCCGGACGACTGGAAGCTGCTGCGCAGTACCCAGCACCCGGTGTTGCTGGTACACGCGGATAACGAGTGGAACAACAGCGCCATGCTGCTGTGCGTCGACGGTAACCCGAGAGATCAGGAACATGCCCAGCTAAACGAAAGGATCATCAAGGCCGGCAAGCTGATCGGCGAAGTGGGTCAGTCGCAGACCCACCTGTTCAGTGCCCACCCCTCAACCATGCAGGACGTGGCCAGCTCGCAGCCGACCGATGCCAGCATCGCGGCAGACTACCGTCGCGTCTGCCGATCTCTGATCGATGCCGACCGAGTTCCCGACCAACAACTCCATATTGGACCGGGTCCGGCGGAGCTGGTCATCCCCGAGCTGGCGCAACAGTTGGACGCCAAGCTGGTGGTGCTGGGCACTGTCGCTCGCTCCGGTTTGAAAGGCGTGCTGTTGGGCAACACCGCCGAACAGGTTGCCAAACGGCTGACCACGGACCTACTGGTCCTGCCGCCGGAAACCTAAGCCGAAACTTGCGCCCCCCTCACGCAAAGGGTGGCCGCAGCGCATAAGCTCCACTCGATCCGGCCTCGGCCGGATCCGAGCCTCTTTATGATTACGCCGATACCGGCAAGGATGTGCCCCATGTTAAGGCAGCTTCACAGCGTCGATAGCCTTTTTCTTCATCTGGACTCCAAGCACTCGCAGATGGACGTGACCCCGATGTATTTCTACGACCCCTCTACCGCAGCGGACGGGGTCGTCACACCGGAACAGATTGAGCAGCATCTGAACCGTTCCATCGCCACGCTGCCGATACTGCGCAGCCGGCTGGAACGCCCGCTGCTGAACCTGGATAACCCCTACCTGGTGGAAGACAGCTATTTCGATATCCGAAACCACCTCCATCAGATCGAGATGCCCAGCGGCGCCGACTGGAAAACACTCTGTGAGGTGGTGGCCAAATTTCAGGAGCACCAGCTCGACCTGAAGCGCCCGCCCTGGGAGATCATGATCGTCCACGGCATCAATGGGATCGAGCAGTTACCCGATAATTGCATTCTGATGGCGCTCAAAATTCATCACGTGATTGTCGATGGCCATACCGTGATGGAGATGACCGAACGGCTTCACGACGAAGGTCTGAGCCGGCGCGCTCACTCCGGGATCAAGCAGGAAGAGGGTTACCAGGCACCGGAGCTGTTGGGCAAATTGACCCGGATTCTGAGCAATAATCTGCTGGGCACCATCCGAATGGTCAAACCACTGGTCAAGCAGGGCCCCAAAGTCGGGATGAAGTTGATCGACCACCTGCTGCGCGACAACACCTCCCCCGACGGGGTGGTGCGGACCCGTTTTAATCAACCGATTAGCGATAAAAAGGTTTGGGATTATGCCAGCTTCGACCTGGCCGAATTCAAGTCCGTCAGCAAGGCGCTGCCCAACGCCACCATCAACCATGTGGTACTGGCCACCATCGCCGGCGCTCTGCGTAGCTACCTGCAGAGCAAAGGCGAAGCCACCGATCAGGTTCTGCGCGCCATCGCCCCGATCAACGTTAGAAAACCGCAACAATTCGACCAGGGGGGTAATGAGATCGCGCTGTTTTTTCCCGACCTGCCGATTCAGATTGCCGATCCAGTCGAACGTTTTAAAGCGGTGTCGGTCGCAGCCACGCTGGCTCGCAAGATTGCCGATGATATCGGCGCCGAAGACCTGTCGGACATGGCCAAGCAGTTACCGCCGGCCTATGTCACCTACCTGACCAAGCTGGGCAGTTTCCAAACCAACGCCGGCGCCCTGCTCAACCACGCCGGCCACACCATTGTGACCAATGTCCCCGGTCCCAGCAGTACCCTGCACCTGGCCGGTGCCAAACTGGTCCAGATGACCGGCATCGCCATCACTTCCGATCACCTGGGACTGCTGCACGCCATCAACAGCTACGCCGGACGGTTCAATATCGCCTGGACCTCGACCCCGGAAATGATGCCCGATCCGGAATTCTACGCCGAGTGCATGCGGGCCAGTTTCGCCGAACTAAAGCAGGCACTTCTGCCTGAACAGGCGGCAGCCACTGAACCGGCCGATGTATCTGCTGAGCCAATCGAAGCAGCTACCGAACCTGCCAAGCCCCGCGCCAAACGAGCGGCGGCTCCGCGTAAGACGGCCAAATCAGCCGCGAAGACGACGAAAAAAGCGGCCAGTAGTCGAACCCGTACCACCAAGCCGAAGGAAACAACCGGATCGTCGGCCGCCCCCAGTAAACGGAGCTCGAAGAGCGCCAAGGCGACCACGCAGAACAGCTAACCCAAAACAGCCCCGGAGCGAAATGCGAGTCATCCAACGTACTCACTTCCGTAACGGGGCCGGAACGATTCCATGACTGACAGTTTCTCACTACTCACCCGTGCCCGGGTCCAGCACGGCTTTGCCAACCCTCGGGTCAGTTTCCGGGCGCAGCTGTTTAATACCGCGCTACGCAAACTGATCAAGCAGCGGCTGGGGCAGATCGACGATATCCACCAATTGCGACAGTACCTGGGCCCGATCGACAGCCTGCTGTCGAGTGCCACGGCAACCCAGGTTGACGTCCAGGAACAGCACGCCAATGGTGTTCCCTGCCGCTGGTATAAGCCGGAGACCTGCCGCGGCGATAGCGTGCTGCTCTATCTTCACGGTGGCGGGTTTTGTGTTCATCTACCCAAGGTCTACAACGGTTTCGTCTCACGCCTAAGCCGACGGCTGGGAGTCCAAGCGCTACTGCCGGACTACCGCCTGGCCCCCGAGCACCCCTTCCCGGCTGCGCCCCAGGACGTGTTGAACTGCTACCAGTACCTTCTGGCACAGGGTTACTCCGGCCGACAGATTGTGATTGCCGGTGATTCGGCCGGCGGTAACCTCAGCCTCGGCCTGTTGATGCAGATCCGTGATGCCGGGCTCGAGCCGCCCCGATGTGCGGTGCTATTGTCTCCCGGGATCCAACTGCCTCAGGACGATAACCTACTGGCCCGACAGGTTGTCAGCGATCCGATGTTCTGCCCCGAATCGATCGCCCACTTCGCCCGCCTTTATCTGAGCAAGCCGGAACAGAAAAACGATCCGCTGGCGATGCCGATCCATGGTGACTTCAGCGGCCTACCGCCGATGCAGTATCACGTTGGCAGCACCGAGATTCTGCTCGGCGGCGTACTGGCTGCAGCCCAAAAGGCCGACCTCTCAGGTGCCGAGGTGGATCTCAACCTTTGGGACCAGATGCCCCATGTGCACCCGCTGTTTCATTTTCTGCCCGAAGCAGAGCTGGCCCTGCAACGGATTGAGCGGTTCGTTGGCCGGCACCTTAATCAGAGCCACTGTTAGCGGAGGGAACCATGGCTAACAAGACCCGCGACGCCATCCTGATCACCGCCCTGGAAGCGTTCGGCAGCGAAGGAACCGGTCAGGTCAGCACCAATGATATCGCTGATATCCTCGAGATCAGCCCCGGCAACGTGTACTACTACTTCAAAAGCAAGCGCGAGATCATCGCCGAGCTGTACCGCTGGTTTTCCAAGGATTTCACCGGCTTCCTGCAAGCCACCAAGCATAACGGCACACCGGGCGAGATCTGGCTGGTCCTTAGTCTGTGTTTCCAACTGTCGTACAAATATCGCTTTATCTTCCGCGATGCCAACAGCGTGCTGTTGAAATTCCCAGAGCTGCGAAAACCCTTTCAAACCCTGTTGGGCGAAACCCGCAGCGCCGCCGAACAGTTCTGCCAGGAGCTGATCAGCATGGACGTTATGCAGGTTCCCCCCCACCGCGTTGACGAACTGGTCGTTAACGTTCATCTGGTTTTTACCCAGTGGATCAGCTACGCCGAAACCTTGTCCGGCCAAGAGGATAGCTGTGCGCAACAGCAGAGCCGGCAGATCACCGGCGGGGTACTGCAACTAACCACGCTGCTGCTGCCCTACCTGAACGCCGAAGCGGTGGAGGCTTTTTCGGGCATCGAGCCGGTGGCCTGACTACGGGCGAAGACACGCAGAATATTTTTTTACGGTTAGTTTTTTTACTCAAAATCTTTTCCGTAGCATCACTCTCAACCTAGAGATTGCAGCCCATTGAGGGCGCTTAAATTTGATAAAACTAGCCGAGGGTAAACCCATGATTCTGGACTTCTTCAAAACGACCGAACTGACCTCCATTGGCCGTCAGCTGCTGGACACCAACAAAGAGCTGATCGACACCACGCTGAACACCAGCCAAGACGTGGTTAAGAAAGGCGTCAACTACAACCGCACCGTAATTCAGGCTGGCATCAACGCCATCGCCTCCTCCCGTGAGGAAGCGGGCCGTCTGGTCAACGAGGTCCTGGACCAAAGCCGTAAGATCGAAGACCGCGCTCTGGAAACCGTAGACGAGGTCAGCGACAAGGCTGTTGAACGTGTCGAAGAGCTGTTTGATCGCGTCGGCAACCCGGTCGATACCGTCGGTACTGCGGCCAAGGACAGCGTCATCGACTCCGTTGAGAGCATCAGCCAGCCCTCCGTCGAGATGCTGAAGAAAGTCAGCGAACAGGTAACCGACGTTCCCAGCAAGCTGCTGGAAACTGCCGCCCGCGCAGAAAAGAAGTAAGCACGCCTAACGCGCCGGTCCTGCCGGCGCTGCTTCACCTGTCAACCCAACCCAGCAGATCGGCGCCGGTTCCGGCATCAATCAGCCGCTTTACCGGTTGGCGACGACCAGGCTTAACCAGGACAAGTCCCATGATTTTTGATGCTTTGAAGACGACTGAGCTTACCAACATCACGCGACAGCTACTGGATAGAGATATCAAAGCTGTCGATACCGCGATGAGTACAGCCAAAGATATCCTCCTCAGTGGTATCGACTACAAATACGCCGTCATTAAATCCGGCGTCAACGCGCTCGGTTCCGCCCGCAATGAAGCGCAGGTGCTGGTTGATCAACTGATGGAACAGAGCCGTAGAGTGGAAGATCGCGCCACCCAGACCCTCGACGACCTCAGTGACCGATCGCTGGAACGGATCGACGAGCTGTTTGAACGGATCGGCAATCCCGCCCAACCGGTTGCCGAGGCCGCTAAGAGCTCACTGCTGGATGGCGTCGATAATGTCAGCCAGCCCGCTATTCAATTGGTTTCCAAGGTCAACGAACAACTGACCGAGGTCCCGAACAAACTGGTGAAAACCGCTGCCAACAGCACCGAAGACAGCGGTAACACCGACAGCACCCTCACACCGACGGCGGCTGCAAGCCCGACCAAACCGAAGCCGGCGACCAAGGCCAAAGCGCCGGCCAAGCCCCGCGCGGCAGCAAAGCCGAAAGCGGCGGCCAAGCCCAAGCGTGCGGCCAAAGCTGCGGCTACCACCGCTAAGCCAAAAACCGAGGCACCCAAACGTACCGCCAAGGTAAAAGCCGCGGAACCGGTAAAACCATCAACGCCGCAAGCCCAACCAACGGCAGCAACAGACAGCCCGGCTCCAAGCGCGCCCCTATCCGACAAGGGGTAATTGTCTAACCCGCGGTTCACTGCCTCCCGGTTTGAAACGCGCAGGACAGACTGCGCAAGCCCCAGCTAGCTCACCCAACAGGCGCTCAAACCGGACCGGCAGATCTCGACTCAAGGAAGAATCATGATCGGCCCCCACGCCGACCCAGGCCCTAAGGCAGGCCCCGAACCCTTTGCCTTAGTGACAGGATTCCCTCGGCTCATCGAGCCAGGGAACTCCCGAGTTGAATAACAACAAGAGACGCTACGATGTTACGGCTGCCCCTGCTCAAGTCACTGGAACCCCTATCGATCTGGAAAACGCTAACGCCTCCTTTGAAGCATCAGCATGTCGACACCTTTGTACTGCTGTACGACCAGGGTCCGTTAGAAGCCCCGGTTCGATTCAAACAGATTCTTTCTCGCATTCGTCAACAGGTCCGATATCACCCACGTTTTCAACAGATCTATCGGGCGCCGCTGACTCCCTTCAGTGCGCCGAGCTGGAGCCTGGATGAGAACTTCAACGCCGAATACCATGTGCGTCATATCGCCCTGCCCAAGCCCGGTGACTGGCGCCAGTTCTGTATTCAGGTCGCACGACTTCACTCGCGCGACCTGGATAGCACCCGACCGCTGTGGGAGATCAATGTGATCGAGGGCCTTGATCAGGTCCCCGGCCTGGCCCCGGGTCATTTCGCGCTGGTGTGCAAAATCCATAACAGCCTGATGACGCCGGAGATTCCGGACCTGCTGTGGAATCTGCAGGACCAGGCCCAGACCGACCCCGCGCTATCGTCGCCGAAGCCGGCCTCGCCGCTGACGATGATCGATACCCTGCTGGGGATCACCAGGCACAGTTGCGATCTGGCCCTGCGCCCCCTCACCGAGCCGCTGGGACAGGCCGGTGCGTTTGCCGGTCGGCAATGGTCCGAACTGCGCCCACTGGTGCGGCTCGTTGGCCGAGGGGTAACCGGGCATCGACGGGTACCCTACTCGCGCTTCAACACCAACGTCTCCAGTTTTCGGGTCTGGGAAGGCTGCTTTTTACCGTTGGATGCGTTCAACGATCTGCTAAACCGACTACCGCAGGTGACCGAGAACGACCTGCTGCTGACCGTGATCGGCTCCGCCATGCGCGACTACCTCTGCGCTCAGGGAGAATTGCGAAACCGAATGCTCTGGTCGCTGGCTCCACTGGAGGGCCAGATCGGGGAATCAACGGGCCATACGGAGCCGACATACACCATCAGCCAACTGGCTACCGACCAGGCAGATCCACTAGCCCGGCTGGCTTCGATCAGTCACTGGCGGCGAGAGCGTTGCGCTCCAGCTGCGCAACAACCCCTCCGTGAAGCGCCCCTGTCGACCCTGTCGCCACTGCAGAACATGTCCTTCGCCAATCGCGAACTGCATCGTCATCAGCGCACCGAGGCGGCCGGCGCACCGCTCTATAACACCGCCCTGATCGGTTTCAATACCGGCTCCAGCGAACACAGCCTGCTGGGCGCACCGCTGGTGTATTGCTCCGGGGTACCGGAGATCACCGACGGTCTGGGCCTGGTCCACCTGGCCAGCCGACACGGCGACAAACTGGTGCTCACCTTCACCTCCTGCCGCGAGATGCTGCCCGATCCGGAACACTACCGTAAGTGCATCCAGCACAGTTTCAACCAGTTGTTGCAGGCCGTTGACGACAACCCCGACTTGGAGAGTAGCGATGCTGACTAACCTGGTTCGCCTGATTGAAGGCAAACACACCCCGTCGATTCTCCACTCGGCGATGGAAACCCGCGCCCTGATCGAGCCTCTCAGCCTAGTGGCGCTTGCCCCGCTGCTGAGCGACTGCCCCAGGGGTGATGGCCATCCGGTGCTGGTACTTCCCGGTTTCACCGCCAGTGACAAGGAGACCTACCTGTTGCGACGCTTTCTAGAGTCACTCGGCTACCGGGTCCACGGCTGGAACCTGGGCCGCAATGTCGGCCCGATGGCCGGTTTGGAAAAGCGCGCCGTCGAGAAGGTCCGCGCGTTGGAAGAGGAATACGGTACCCGTGTATCGCTGG
The DNA here is from genome assembly GCF_003345655.1 of Motiliproteus coralliicola. Classification (GTDB taxonomy): domain Bacteria; phylum Pseudomonadota; class Gammaproteobacteria; order Pseudomonadales; family Balneatricaceae; genus Motiliproteus; species Motiliproteus coralliicola. The sequence goes on along the minus strand of NZ_QQOH01000001.1, from coordinate 413,936 downwards.
TGGGCTGGAGCCTCGGGGGGCTGTTCGCCCGCTACGTCGCCCATCAGGTGCCCGAGCTGGTGCGGACAGTCATCACTCTTGGAAGCCCGATCGCCTTTCGCCGCGATATCAATGTGCTCAGTCCGGCGTTGTCGGTCATCCTCGACGGCATCGTCGCCCACAACATGGCGGACCTGATCGACGACTCCAGTATCCAGCACTGGCACCGGACCCCACCGGTCCCCACCACCGCCATCTATACCCGTACCGATGGTGCCGTGCACTGGCAGGCGACCCGGGACCCTCTGGATCATGAGCAGGCGGAGAATATACACGTGCCGGGAAGCCACTCCGGTCTGACCCACAATGCGCTGGTCTTTTCGACGGTCGCCAACCGCCTCGCCCAACCCCGGGATACTTGGCAGCCGTTCCGTTATCAAGGGGCCGCCAGCATCGCCTACGGGTTGTGCGCCCCTTTTAAAGCGGTTATCTAAGTGTCAGCGTGACCGAGCGCCGTTCAGAGTTATACCGATGAGCCTGCAGAACTACATTCTCAAAAAGTTTTTACGCCACAAGTACAAGCCGAGGTTCAACGCCGAGCTGGATCTTGACCAAGCCCGGCAGGAGCTGGACTCCATCATCAACGACTTTATGCCGCCCCCCTGCGACTCCCTGGAGATCAACAGCGGAACGATCGCCGGGGTGCCCTGCGAAGTGATCCGGCCCCGCGATAAAGCCCCCTGGGCCAGCTTTATCTACCTCCATGGCGGGATGTTCTGCCTGGGCTCGTCACTGAGTCACCGCGGCGTGACCACCGAATTGGCCAAGGAGCTCGGGCTGGAAGTGATCGTACTGGACTACCGGCTGGCCCCGGAGCACCCGTACCCGGCAGCGTTGGACGATGCCGACGCGGTCTATCGAACCCTGCGCGACAATATCGAGCGCCTGTATATCGGCGGCGATCAGGCCGGCGCCTGTCTGGCATTACTGCTGCTGCAGCGTTTACGGGATGAGGGTGTGGCGATGCCGGAGCTGATGGTGGGCCTGTCCGGGATCTATGACCTGACGCTAGCCTCCCCGTCGCACCAGAGCAACCTCGAGCATGACTGCTGCAACACACCAGATGTGTTTCACCGGGGCATTGCGCAGTTCTTGCCGGATGATCTGGATATCAGTCCCGCCCGGGTATCACCACTGCTGCAGCCCCTAGATGGGCTGCCGCCCGTGCTACTGCAGGCCTCCGGTAGCGAGATGCTGCGCGACGACTCGCGGCGGTTAGCCGAGGCGATCAAGTCGGTCGGAGGTAAAGTCTGGCACGATGAGTGGGCCGACGTACCCAGTTGCTGGCACCTGGCCGCAGTCGGCCTACCCGAGGGCCGCACGGCCCTGAAACGTCTTGGACGCCAGATAAAACGGCTCGATCGCGACTAGGCCCTAGCTAAGGGCGTTATGGAGGCAGAGGTCAGGGCCTGGATTGTTGAATCCGACCGCTGCGTCCGTGGGCGTTCAACCAGTAGTTGTTCATTTTGAACTGCTCGGTACCCTGAACCGGATGCTGCTGGATAAAGACCGCCTGCGGCACATTACCCTTGCCCCAATAGTTTTCCAGGATCGCCAACAGCTCGCCGCTCTGGCGAATCCGTTGCAAGCCCTGTTGGAACTGTTGATGTAGCCGAGCAGCGCGGGGATGCCGATGATGAAATGCCAGCGCACTCTCCAGCACACCCCAGCGCAGGTAATCAAAATGGAGTCGCTCTTCGGGTAACTGCTGCTGGATCAGGTGTAAGCCGGTCAGCAACGCCGATTCGAAAAAATCGATTCGTTGTTTCTTCACCATCATCAGCAACTGCTCCGGGGTCTGTATCTCGACCACGTTCAAGCCCTGCTCGATATAATCGGGCAGTAACGGCGAGTTGACGATAATACCGACCTGAAAGCCGCGCAGATCCTTCACCTCCACGATCTTCTCCGGCGCGTCAAAGTGAGGCATGTAGAAGAACAGGCTGGGCAGTGCCTTGATCACCGGCACCGACAGCAACTGGTCACGCTCATCGGGGCGGACAAACAGATTGCCCGCCGACAGGGCATCGATGTTGTGATTGAGGAACAGCAGTCGGCCCCGTGGAATCGGTACAACCTCGATCGTCACGGCAATATCGACCTCGGCAAACGCGGCCCGGTAGATATCGCTCATTAAGCCGTCACCATCGGTATTGGAGAACGGGGGATAATCGGTGACGCCGATGGTGATCGATTCGGCGGCCGACAGCATCGCAGGCCAGCACAGCAACAGTGCCAATAGAGTGCCACGCATCCTGGTAGTCCCCAGCATCAACGGTGACTAAACTCTAGCAGAACCTTGGCCGGGTCAGGGCTCGCCTTTGAGGGCCATATTGAGGACCTGCTCACCGAGCTGCTCCAGCGACATCTCCCCATCGGCCTCGTACCAATGCACGGTCCAGACAATGGCGCCGTGCAGCAGCTGGCGCAGGCAATCGGGATCAACCGTGATCAGGCCCTCATCGTGGGCCTGCTGCAGGCACTCATTCCACAGACGATAGTAGTTGTCGCGTCGCTCGAGTACCTGGCGCTGACGCTCCTCGGACAGCGCCCGCCATTCGTAAATCAGCACGGCCGCCGCGTCGCCGGTCTTACCATGGATAAACAGCAGCTCGTTGTCGATCAGCACACGAACCTTTTCGCGGGTGGTTGTCGCCTCGGCCAGCGACACCTTCAGCATCTCCTCCATGGCCGTCACGACTTCGATCATCACCCCGAACAGGATCTCATCCTTGTTGGCGAAATGGTGGAAGATACTACCGGAAAGGATGCCGACTTCGGCGGCCAGATCCCGCACGGTCGTACGGCTGTAGCCCTTTTGCCGAAACAGACGCGCAGCCGCCCCCAACAACCGTCCCTTGGGACTGTCCGGGTCCGTAACCTGCCCCTCGGCAATCAAACGTCGTAATAAGGTTCCTACTCTCACACTTCCACCCCCAGGCTACACTCTGACCTTCCAGAGCAAGAGGCCGCATTGTACCCAGCCGATACATACAGGCCAAATGCTCAACCCAGCAGCTGTTTGCTGATGATCTCATTCATGATTTCGCGGGTTCCGCCGCCGATCGACAGGATCCGGTTATCGCGATACAACCGCGCCACCAGGCTTTCACGCATATACCCCATGCCTCCGAAGATCTGCACCGCATCGTGGGTAAGCTTGTCGCTGACATCGGTGGCGAAGTTCTTGGCCATGGAGATCTCTTTAACGATCTGCTCACCATTGTCCATCCGCGCCGCGCAGCGGTAGGTAAATTCGCGACTGGCCTCCAGCTGGGTGGCCATATCCGCAAGCCGGTGCCGAATCGTCTGCAGCCCTGCCAGAGGACGACCGAAGGCCTGGCGTTCGCGGACATAATCCTGGCAAGCCTCCAAAGCCAATTGCGCCGTCATGTTGGCCATCACCGCCAGGGTCAGGCGCTCGGATTGGAAATTGGCGGTGATCATCCGAAAGCCGCTGTTTTCCTCGCCGATCAGATTCTGTTCCGGCACCAGGCAGTCGTCAAAAAACAGCTCGGCGGTATCGGACGCCCACCACCCCATCTTCTTCAGCGGTTGACCGACACTGAACCCCGGACAGCCCTTCTCGACCATCAGCAGACTGACTCCGCCGTAGCCGGCTTCGCCGGTCCTGACCGCCACGGTAAAGTAATCGGCCCGAGTCGCGCTGGTGATAAACGTCTTGCCGCCGTTGACGCGGTAAAACGCTTGGCCGTCAATGGTTTCTCGCCGCGCCCGGGTTTTCAGGTTGGCTACGTCAGAGCCGCCGCTGGGTTCGGTGATGGCAAGGGCATAGACCTTCTCGCCACAGAGTACCTGGGGCACCACCCGCTCCTTGAGTTCGGCACTGCCGTACTTGACCAACGGCGGCAAACCGATATCCAAGGAGCAGAGGCTGGCGGTCAGTCCCCCCGATCCGGCACGCATCAACTCCTCTAACCAAACCACCTTCTGGAACAGATCCCCTCCCGTACCGCCCAACGATTCCGGGTAGTTGATCCCCAGCAACCCGGCCTCGCCCGCCTGGCGGTAGAGCTCCCGGGGGAAACTGCCCTGCTCTTCCCACTCATCGATATTGGGCCGAACCTGCTGATCAACGAAGGCCGACGCCGTAGCACGAATCAGCTGATGGGTTTCTCCGAAATAACTCAATGCGCTCATAAGCAGCTCCCTGGTTGTTTTCCGATTTTGCAGCCGAAGGATTTTCGATCCGCCAAAACAAACTAACCAAGCGCTTGCTTGTTTTCAAGTTTTGTCGTTATAGTAAATGCACCAAGGCCAGTAGCCCTGGCTATTTGCCGACTAACGACTAGCCGTCCAACTACAACAAAACTCACGGAGGCCACCATGTCCGATAAAGCCGTCGTTACCTGTTCGCTGACCGGCGTACTGACCGATCCCAACCAGCACCCGGTGCCCGTCACCCCCGAGCAGATGGCCGTTTCGGCCAAGGAAGCCTACGATGCCGGCGCCAGCTGCATGCACATTCACTTTCGCCAGCAGGGCGAAGGCAAAGGGCACCTGATGAGCTGGGATCCGGCGATCGCGCTCGAGATGGCCGATGCGATCCGCGATGCCTGCCCCGATGTCATTCTCAACTTCACCACCGGCACCATCGATCGCAATCAGCAAGGTCCGATCGACTGCATCCTCGCCGGCAAGCCGGAGATCGCCGCCTGCAATGCCGGCAGCCTCAACTACCTCAAAACCCGCGCAGACGGCCGCTGGGCCTGGAAGCCAATGCTGTTTCAGAATCCGGTTGAAAAAATCGAAGAGCTGCTTGGCGTGATGAACGAGGTCGGAACCCGGCCCGAATTTGAATGTTTCGATCTCGGCATCGTTCGTTCGGTGGGCATGTTCCAGGATGTGGGCATGGTCGATAAGCTCGATTACAACCTAGTGATGGGCGTGGCCTCCGGGATGCCCTGCGACGCCGAGCTGTTACCGACCATCCTCAAATACCTCAAGCCCGGCAGCGCCTGGCAGACCACCCTGATCGGCCGCCAGGAGATCTGGCCGGTCCACCGCCGTACCGCCGAGCTGGGCGGTCACCTTCGCACCGGCGTTGAGGACACCTTCTATCTGCCCAACGGCGAGCGAACCAGCGGCAACGGCCAACTGATCGAAGCCCTGGTCAAGATCGCCGAAGAGTCCGGTCGCACCATCGCCAGCCCCGCCGAAGCCCGCGAGCTGTTTCTTTAACCCGCCGGTCCGCACTGCACGTTAGATCAGAAAGGATAGATACCATGCCATTACTGCAATCTCAGATTGATCCCCAATCCACCGGCTTCGCCGCTAACCGGGATAGGATGCAGCAGCAACTGGCCGAATTTCGGTCGATCGAAACCCAGGTTATCGAAGCTGCCGAAGCGGTACGCGAGCGCTACAGCAAGCGCGGCCAACTGATGCCCCGTGAGCGCCTTAACCTGTTGCTCGACCAGGGTGCGCCGTTCCTTGAGCTCTCCTCCCTGGCCGGTTACAAGATGTTCGATGACAAGGACGGTACCGGCGCAGGTGCCGGCGCCATCGCCGGGATCGGCTACGTTTCCGGGGTTCGCTGCCTGGTTATCGTCGATAATTTCGCGGTCAAAGGCGGTACCGTCTCGCCGATCGGGCTGCAGAAAAAGCTGCGCCTGCAGGAGATCGCACTGCAGAACCGGCTGCCGGTGGTGGCGCTGGCCCAAAGTGGCGGTGCCAACCTCTCCCACGCCGCCGAGATGTTCGTCCCGGGCGGTCGTACCTTCGCCAATCAGGCACGCCTTTCCGCCGCCGGTATTCCACAAATCACCGTGGTACACGGCAGCGCCACCGCCGGTGGCGCTTATCAACCGGGGCTGTCGGATTACCTCATCATGGTCCGTCAGCAGGCCACCATGTACCTGGCCGGTCCCCCGCTGCTTAAGGCCGCGACCGGTGAGATTGCCACCGATGAGGAGCTGGGCGGAGCCGAGATGCATACCGGCCAGTCCGGTGTCGGCGACTACCTGGCCGAAGATGACGCTGACGGCATCCGCATAGCCCGCGAAATCCTGGCGCAACTGCCCTGGAACGAACAACTGCCGCAGCACAGCCGCCCCGCCTTCAAGGAGCCGCTCTATCCCGTCGACGAGCTGATCGGCGTGGTACCGGAAGACCCGAAGATGCCCTACGACTGCCGCGAGATCATCGCCCGTATCGCCGACGGCTCCGAGTTTCTGGATTTCAAACCCGAGTACGACAACCAACTGGTTTGCGGCCATATCAAGATCGAAGGCAACGCCTGCGGGGTAATCGCCAATAACGGCCCGATCACCGCCCCCGGCGCCGCCAAAGGCGGGCAGTTCATCCAGCTCTGCGAACAGAGCAACACCCCGATTCTGTTCCTGCACAACATCACCGGTTTCCTGGTCGGCACCGACCCGGAACGCAACGGCATTATCAAACATGGATCGAAAATGATTCAGGCGGTAGCGAATGCGACCGTGCCGAAATTGAGCATTAACATCGGTGGCTCCTACGGCGCCGGCAACTATGCGATGTGCGGGCGCGGCTTCGACCCGCGATTCCTGTTTTCCTGGCCCAACAGCCGCACCGCGGTGATGGGGGGCGCTCAGGCCGGAATGGTGTTGCGGATCGTGACCGAGGCCAAGATGCGCAAGACCAACGCCGTCGACACCGACAAGCTTGACGCCCTGGAACTCAGCACGGCCGAAGCGATGGACCGTCAAACCACCGTGCTGGCCTGTAGCGCACGAATGGAGGATGACGGTCTGATCGACCCGCGCGACACCCGTAAGGTGCTTGGTCTGCTGCTGGATATCTGCCGCGAAGCCGACCAACGCCCGTTGCGTACCAACACCTTCGGCATTGCCCGCTTCTAACCAGGAGGAATTCCACATGCTGTTTAGCGAACAACATCACGAGCTACGACGCACCGTACGGGCGTTTGTCGAAAACGAAATCAATCCACACGTCGACAGCTGGGAAGAACAGGGCCAATTCCCCGCCCAGCGCCTGTTTAAAAAACTGGGCGAGCTGGGACTGCTCGGGATCACCAAACCCGAGGCCTACGGCGGTATGGCGCTGGATTACAGCTACGAGGTAGTTTTTGCCGAAGCGCTGGGCGCCGCACTTTGCGGCGGCGTCCCTTTGGCGATTGGTGTCCAGACCAACATGGCCACCCCGGCGCTGGCCCAGTTCGGCAGTGATGAACTGCGGCGTCAGTTCCTGACCCCGGCCCTGGCCGGTGACATGGTGGCCGCCATTGCGGTATCCGAACCCGATGCCGGCTCCGACGTTGCCAATATCAGCACCACGGCAAAGAAAGACGGTGACGATTACATCATCAACGGCAGCAAGATGTGGATCACCAACGCCACCCAGGCCGATTACTTCTGTGTGCTGGCCAATACCGGTGATGAACCCCGCCACGCCAACAAATCCCTGATCATCGTACCGGCCAACACCCCCGGCGTGAGCGTGGCCGGGAAACTGACCAAGTTGGGAATGCGATCCTCGGATACGGCGCCGATATTTTTTGACAACGTGCGCGTCCCGCAGCGATACCGCATCGGTGAAGAGGGCAAGGGCTTTATCTATCAGATGCAGCAGTTCCAGGAGGAGCGGCTGTTCGGCACGGCGATGGCATTGAGCCAACTGGAGACCTGTATCAGTGCCACCATCGATTACACCCGCGAACGCCAAGCCTTCGGCCAACCCCTGCTCCACAACCAGAGCATCTATTTCGGTCTGGCGGAGATGCAGGCCGAATGCGAAGCCCTGCGTGCCCTGATCTACCGTGCCACCGAAGCCTACGTCAGCGGTGAGAACGTCACCAAACTGGCTTCGATGGCCAAACTCAAGGTCGGACGCCTGAGCCGCACGATCCCGGATCAATGTCTGCAGTACTGGGGCGGCATGGGCTATGTCGAGGAGTCGATCATCAACCGCTTCTACCGCGACTGCCGGGTCATTCCGATCGGCGGTGGCGCCGATGAAGTGATGATCGAAATCATCGCCAAGCAGCTGTCGATCCACCCGAGCAACAGCGGAGGCTAACCGATGCAATTACCAATTTGCCAGGAAATCGAATTACAGCTGCAAGGCAGTGTCCTGCACCTGACTCTGAACCGCCCTCAGGCCCGAAACGCCATGAACCTGGCGCTGGTGCAGGAGGTGATGAGCGTGTTCGATGCCATCGCCGAGCGCCGTGACATCCGCGCCGTGGTGCTGCGCGGCAGCGAGGGTAACTTCTGTGCCGGCGGTGACATCAAGGATATGGCCAGCGCCCGTCAAGCCTACCAGCAGGGCCAGGTCGATCCGCTATTCGAGCTGAACCGCGCCTTCGGTCGCATGATCACCCAGGTCAACAACGCGCCTCAGGTCGTCATCACGCTGCTCGAGGGTGCAGTCCTGGGTGGCGGCTTAGGTCTGGCCTGCATCGCCGATATCGCCATCGCCGATATCAACGCCCAGTTCGGCCTGCCGGAAACCAGCCTCGGTCTGCCGCCGGCCCAGATCGCCCCCTTCGTGGTCGATCGAATCGGGCTGACCCAGGCGCGTCGCCTGGTGCTGACCGGCGCCCGCTTCAACGGTTACGAAGCCAGGGAGCTCGGCTTGGTGCACTTTGTCAGCGACTCTCCCGAAAAGATGGATGCGCTGCTCGAGCAGCAACTTCAGCAGATCCGATGCTGCGCCCCGGAAGCCAACCGAATCACCAAGGCGCTGCTGCTCAGCGTCGGAAAAATCGAGCATGAAGCCCTACTGGACCAGGCAGCAGCACAATTTTCTGCCGCCGTGATGGGCGAAGAGGGAGTCGAAGGTACCCAAGCCTTCGTCGAGAAGCGGGCGGCCCGATGGGCACAATCGGCCTGAAGTCAGAACAACAAATTAGGGATCCATTGATGAACAGTATCCATAAGATTTTGATCGCCAACCGAGGCGAGATTGCGGTCAGGGTCATCCGCACGGCCAAACAACTGGGTTACCGTACCGTGGCCGTCTACAGCGATGCCGACGCCGACGCCCTGCACGTTCAGGCCGCCGATCAGGCGGTCCATATCGGCCCGTCGCCGGTCGGCGAATCCTATCTGCAGGCCGACAAACTGCTCGACGCCGCCAAGCGAAGCCAGGCCGACGCCATCCATCCCGGCTACGGTTTCCTGTCTGAAAACGCCGACTTTGCCCGCGCCTGTGAAGCGGCGGGCATCACCTTTATCGGCCCCAAAGCCGACGCCATCGAGCTGATGGGCAGCAAGCGGTTATCCAAAGTGGCGATGATCGAGGCCGACGTCCCCTGCATTCCCGGCTATCAGGACAGTGACCAACGGCTCGAGCGTCTGCTAGAAGAGGCTCAACGGATCGGTTTCCCATTGATGGTGAAGGCCAGCTCCGGCGGCGGTGGCCGAGGCATGCGGCTGGTATTCGAACAGAGAGAGTTGGAAGCCAGCATCAAGACCGCCCGCTCGGAAGCGGCCAGCGCCTTTGGTAGCGATGAGATGATTCTGGAGCGGGCGGTGATCGAGCCGCGCCACATCGAGATTCAGGTGTTCGCCGACCAGCAGGGTAACTGTGTCTATCTGGGCGAGCGCGACTGTTCCATTCAGCGCCGTCACCAAAAAGTGGTCGAAGAAGCGCCCTCCCCCTTTGTCGACGAGGCCCTGCGTCGACGCATGGGCGAAGCCGCCGTCAATGCGGCCAAGGCCTGTCACTACCAGGGCGCTGGCACGGTCGAGTTCCTGGTCGATCATCAGGGTAACTTTTACTTTCTGGAGATGAACACCCGTCTGCAGGTGGAGCATCCGGTCACCGAACTGATCACCGGACAGGATCTGGTCGCCTGGCAGATCCGGGTAGCGGCCGGTGAACCGCTGCCGCTGACCCAGGAGCAGATTCAGCTCCAGGGCCATGCGATGGAGGTTCGTCTCTACGCCGAGGATCCGCGCAACAACTTTATGCCCCAGACCGGCGATGTGCTGCGCTGGGAGCTGCCCCAAAGCGAAGGGGTACGGATCGATCACGGTATCCGCGAAGGTCAGCCGGTCAGCCCCCATTACGATCCGCTGCTGGCCAAGATCATCGCCTACGGCAGCAATCGTGAAGAAGCCCGCCGACGCCTGGCCTGTGCGGTAGAAGACACCCTGTTGCTGGGGGTCAACAATAACCAGCGTTTTCTGGCCAATATCCTGCGCCATCCGGTGTTCACCGAAGGTCAGGCCACCACCGCCTTTATCGAACAGCATTTTGAGGCCGACCCCAGCATCCAGGCCGCACCGCCATCGGAGCGCACCCTCGGACTGGCCGCCCTGCTGATGTATACCCACCAGGGTCGCAACAGCGCCCACAATCCCGACCTGCTGAGCTGGCGCAACTGTGCCCCGGCCCCTTGGCACTATCGTCTGGAGCATGAGGGCGAGATCTACCAGCTACAGTTGAGTGTCGACAGCCACGGGCGCTACCCCAGCTATCAGGTGACCCACGCCGATCAAAGCCACCGCTTTGAAGTGCTCCGGATCGACAGCCGAGAGTGCGTCTATCTCGAAAACGGTGTCCGTGAAACGATCGCCTACCACTTCGACGCCGATACCCTGCACCTGAACAGCGAGTTCGGTAACGCCGCCTTCAGCAACGTCACCCATGCTCCGAAAGAGAGCAAGGACAGCGGCAGCGGTCGGGTGCTCGCATCGATGGATGGCGTCATCGTCGACGTGCTGGTCCAACTGGGCGACGAGGTCAGCAAGGGCCAAACCCTGGTGATACTCGAAGCGATGAAGATGGAGCACCAACTCAAGGCCGACGTCGATGGCGTGGTCGAGAGCCTGAGCATCCAAGCCGGCGACCAGGTCAAAATCCGCCAACTGCTGGCCAGCGTAACAGCCTCGGCGACGGACTAATCAGCAAGGAGACTGCCCATGGCAAGTTTGTCCAATCGAACGATCTTTATCACCGGCGCCAGCCGCGGAATCGGTCGCGAGATCGCCCTGCGCTGTGCCCGGGATGGCGCCAATATTGTGATCGCCGCCAAGTCCGGCCAGCCGCACCCGAAACTGGCCGGCACCATTCACAGCGTCGCCAAGGAAGTTGAGGCAGCCGGCGGTAAGGCGCTGGCCATCAAGCTGGATGTCCGCGACGAGCAGCAGGTGCAGCAGGCCATGGAACTGGCGGCGGACACCTTCGGCGGTATCGATGCGTTGATCAACAACGCCAGCGCCATCTTTCTGGAGAACAGCCAGAACACACCGCTGAAGCGCTTCGACTTGATCCATTCGATCAATACCCGGGGGACCCTGGCCTGTTCTCAAGCCGCCATCCCCTACCTGAAGCGATCTGACAATCCGCACATCATCACCCTGTCGCCGCCCCTCAATCTCGGCAAGCACTGGTTGGGGGCCCATATTCCCTACACCCTGACCAAGTACAGCATGAGCCTGATTGCGCTCGGACTGGCGGAGGAGCTGCGAGACCACGGCATCGCCTCCAACGCGCTGTGGCCAAAGACCACCATCGCGACAGCGGCGGTGGAATTTGCCATCGACAAGGATCTGCTCAATGCCTCCCGCAAACCGGCGATCATGGCCGATGCGGCCTACGAGATCTTGACCAGCGACAGCCGGGCTGTCAGCGGCGAAACCTTTATCGATGAGGATCTGCTCCGAGACAGGGGCTACCAGGATTTCGAGCACTACAACCACGCCCCCGACTGCGTCGAGTTGCAGATCGACCTGTTCGTCGATCCCTGACGCCAGCCACCCGAAACCGGCAGACAACGCTACCGAGGAGCAATGAATGACAATCACGCTTTGGCACTGTAAGGACTCCCGCTCACTGCGACCGCTGTGGGCGTTGGAGGAGATGGGGCTGGATTACCGCCTGGAGACACTGCAATTTCCGCCCCGTGTCTTCCACAAGGACTACCTGGAGATCAATCCGCTGGGGACCGTCCCCTTTTTCCGCGACGGTGACACCGAGATGACCGAATCAAGCGCCATCGGCCATTATCTGGTGGAAAAATATCAGCGTTACGATTTCGGACTGCCTCCCGAGCATCCCGAATATGGCGCCTACCTGAACTGGCTCTACCACAGTGACGCGACCCTGACCTTCCCGCAAACCCTGGTGCTGCGTTACGGCCAGTTTGAACCGGATGAGCGGAAGCAACCCCAGGTGGCGGAGGATTACCGCCAATGGTATCTGGCTCGGCTGCGCAAGCTCGATGCCCATCTGGAACAGCACGATTTCCTCTGCGACGATCGCTTCACTATTGCCGATATTGCAGTCGGCTATGCGTTGCTACTAGGGGAATTGGGAACCGATACGAGCAAGGACTATACCCCCCAAACCCGGGAGTACCTGGCACGCCTGAAGTGTCGTCCCGCATTGCAGCGGGCCCTCGCTAATAGCTAATCAGAACAACGAAGGCAGCGGTAGTATGTGATAGGGCCCGGCAGAACAGCGGGCCCTTGAAGCGTTTGCTACGGGGACTAGCTGAACCGGCTGAAATCCGGCGCCCGCTTCTCCTTAAACGCGGTAACCGCTTCTTCCATCTCGCCGTACCCGAGCGCAACAGCTAAGACTTTCAGTTCATCATCCATCGCAGCCGAAATCCGTTCGCGCTGACCTTCCACCAGCAGCCGCTTGCATTCACGCATCGCCCTCGGCGGCGCCGCTGCCAACCGTTGCGCCGCGCTCATGGCCTGCTGCAGTGCCTCTGCGTCAGCCACCACCTGATTGATCAGCCCCATCGCCTGTCCCTGCTCAGCGGTGATGCGCTCGCCTAGCATCAGCAGCTCCGCCGCCCGCTGATACCCCATCATCCGAGGCAGCAGGTAGCTGGAGCCGTACTCGGGACAGATTCCCAACTGCACGAACGGCATCTGCAAAAACGCCGACTTACCGGCGTAGACCAGATCACAGTGGAGCAGCAGCGTGGTCCCAATCCCTACCGCAGGCCCTTCGACGGCAGCAACCACCGGTTTACTGAAGGCCCGCAACGCCTCCATAAAACGGATGGTGGGGTGGTTCTGATTCATCCGCGGTCCGGAGATAAAATCATCAAGATCATTGCCGCTGCAGAACACCTCCTGACTGCCGCTGATCACCAGCGCTCGAACCGACGCTTCACGCTCAGCCGCCTCCAGTTGCAGCCTCAGCTCGGTGTACATCGCCAATGACAAGGCATTACGACGTGCCGGATTATCCAGCTCGAGCACCCGTACAGCGCCCTCTTCGCGGATATTAACCCCTTGATTCGCCATTCTGCTCTCCTCTACTTAACCTGTGGATTCATTCTCTTTATGACAGAGCGACAGCTCTTGCAATGCAAATCACCCTACACAAAGGCAGCAAGCCTATCAAGCGCTTGGTGTGATCGGTTTTGTCTTTTACTTATAAAACAACAACTCAGCCAAACAGCCTAATAACTGAACTCAAAGACCAATGCATGTAACTTTTTGTCTATTTAGACTGTCATCTTTGATCATTGTCTGAAACTAAGAGGTTGAGCAAACTGGGGCTATCATCGGTAGCTGTGTAACGCCATTGTCACGCTTGATTGCCAGCCACCGCCATCACCATTTCAGCCAAGGAATTCGACCTATGACCGGTAATGCCGAAGAACTGCAACTATTTCGAGATATGACCCTTCGCGCACTGGAACAGGAGGTGGCCCCCCACTACGAGGCCTGGGAAAAAGCGGGCATCATGCCCCGCGAGATCTGGCACACCCTGGGCCAGGCCGGCATGCTGTGCCCCGATCTCGACGAGCAGTATGGCGCCGCCGGCGCATCCTTCGAAGTCTGCCAGCTAATACTCCGAGAGATGTCCCGCCTCTGCTTCGGCGGCCTGGCCTCGGCTTACAACATCCACTCCAACATCGTCGCGCCCTACATCTGGCATATCGGTTCGGACAGCCAGAAACAGCAGTGGCTGCCGCCGATGGTGACCGGTGACTGTGTCGGCGCCATCGCCATGACCGAGCCGGGCGCGGGCAGCGACCTGGCGGCGATTCGGACCAGCGCGGTTCGTGACGGCGACGACTGGATCCTCAACGGTAGCAAGACCTTTATCACCAACGGCATCCACGCCGACCTGGTGATCGTCTGCGCCAAGACCGACCCCGATGCCGGCGCCAAGGGAATCTCGCTGTTCCTGGTCGATGCCAGCCTGCCCGGATTCTCTCGCGGTAAGCAGATCGAGAAGATCGGTCAGCACAGCAGCGATACCGCCGAGCTGTTCTTCGACAACCTACGCGTCCCCGCCGACGCCCTGCTGGGTGAGGAAAACCACGGATTCTTCTACCTGATGCAGGAACTGCCGCGGGAGCGTCTGGGCTGTGCTACCCAGGCGGTGGGATCGGCCGAAGGCGCGTTGGAGCTGACCATCGACTACGTCAAAGAGCGCCGCGCCTTCCGCCAGCGCATCGCCGACTTCCAGAATACCCGCTTCCAACTGGCAGAGATCCACACCGATATCGAGCTCAGCAATGCCTACCTGAATCATTGCATGGCCAAATACGAAGCCAAGACGATGACCACCGTGGAGGCGGCAACCCTCAAGCTCAGCGTCACCGAGATGCAAAAGCGAGTGGTCGATCAATGCCTGCAACTGTTCGGCGGCTACGGCTATACCAGCGAATACCCGATTTCACGCTTCTATGTCGACGCCCGGATTCAAACGATCTACGCCGGCACTTCCGAGATTATGAAAGAGGTGATTTCGCGCGACCTGGTTAAAGAGTAACTTCTTAGTCCCGGCATCCGCTTCCTAAGCCCGGCTGCCGGGACTGATTAGGGTAACTGCGAATAAGTCCCTCAGCATGAGACAATCCAAGCTCTGATGTACTGAGGGCTTTTCATGGACCAACAACTCTCCTTCGCTGATAGCGAGTTCACCAACAAACTCGTCAAGCTCGCAAAGAGAAGTTTCTTGGTCGCATGGAAAATCTGATTCCCTGGTCTCGCTTGATAGCGGTGATAGAGCCTCACTATCCAAAGGCAGGCAATGGTCGTCGCCCTTATCCGTTAATTAAAGAAGGCACGTTGATGGATGCCACTATCATTGAAGCCCCTAGTTCCATCGACAACAAAGCGGGTAAGCGTGATCCTGAAATGCACCAAACAAAGAAAGGCAATCAGTGGCATTTCGGGATGAAGGCCCATATTGGCGTAGACGCCGGATCTGGCCTTACGCATAGTTTTACGACGACAGCCGCCAACGAGCACGACCTAAACCAGGCAGCAAATCTATTGCATGGTGAAGAAGAGTTCGTCTTTGCTGACAATGGCTATCGAGGGGTTGAGAAACGCGACGAACTCAAAGATGAGCCGGTCGATTGGCATATCGCCGAGGGCCCTAGCAAGGTCAAGGAACCGAGAAAGCACCCACAAATCAATAAAACCTTGCTGAGCATCGAATACATGAAGGCCAGCATCCGAGCCAAGGTTGAACATCCGTTTCGGATCATAAAGTGTCAGTTTGATTTCATCAAAACCCGCTATCGTGGGCTGATGAAGAATGACAGCAAGCTGGCGATGCTCTTTATGTTGGCGAACATCGCCAGGGTGGATCAGATACTGCGAGCGTAGGATAAATCCGTCTGCTTGCCGGAAAACCGGCATGCAGATGGGCAGAAACGAGCAATGTTTGGACGACTAGGCCGCCTTTTCGGCTTGATAGGCAGAGTGGTCCAAAAAACGGGACTTAATCGTAGTTACCCTAGGTCAGGCGGTTCGGTCATCCTGCGCATTTTTTTTGAGAGGCAACCAAACCCTGAATCGTGTTCCCACCCCCAGCTCACTGTGTACCTCAATCTCACCTTCGTGATCCCGGACGATACCGTAGGACAGCGATAAGCCCAACCCCGTCCCTACGCCCACCGGTTTGGTGGTGAAAAAAGGGTCGAATATCCACTTGCGATCTACATCGGCGATTCCCTTGCCGGTGTCCTCCACTTCAAACCAGGCTTTATCGCCTTCCACTCCAGTACGCAGGGTGATCGTACCTCGGTCTTCGATCGCCTGGGCTGCATTGATCACCAGATTGAGTACCACCTGATTAATTTGTGGCAGGCAGCAAAATACTTGTGGCAGATCGCCAAACTCCTTGACCACAAGCGCCTTGTACTTAATCTCGTTGCTGACGATGTTGAGCGTGCTCTCAATCCCGTGATGCAGGTCGTACAGCTGATACTCCTTGGAATCCGAGCGAGAGAAATCCTTTAAATCCTGGATAATCATTTTAACCCGTTCGATTCCATCCTTTGACTCGTCTACCAGAGCAGTAGAATCCTCCTTTAGGAAACTAAAATCGATCTCCTCCTTGATTGCAGCAACCTCTTCGGCCAGAGCCGGTAAATACTTCGAAATCTTACCTTCTCGTTCATAGGCATTGACCAGTCTGAGTAGGCCATCGATATAGTCGTGCACGGTATTGAGATTGGAGCTGATGTAGCCCACCGGGTTATTTATCTCATGAGCAACCCCGGCGGCTAATTGGCCGATCGAGGCCATTTTCTCAGATTGCAGCAGCTGATTCTGGGCTTGTTCCAGCTTGTCGATCAGCTCCAGATGTATCTGCTTTTCGGCCTGCAGTTCCTCCTCGGCCTGTTTGCGCTCATGGACCTCCTCTACCAATTGGGCGGTACGTTCCGCCACCTGTTTTTCCAGCATTTGTTGTTGCTGTTTATAAGGTGTGGTGATCACCGTCTGCAACTTGCGACCAAAAGCGTATGTCATGGTTAACACCACCAGCAGCGCCAACAACTGGGTTGCATAGAATCGCTTCATTTCAGCGTCAATTTGGCTTAGGTTTGCCCTTAGAAACAATACGCCAGCGATCTCCTCATTATCGCCGATACGAATGGGGAAATGAGCCTCATGGGCATGATGGAGATGCTCATCACTTGCTGCCTTAAACGGGGGGAGCTCAGGGTGGCTAAGGTGCTCTTTTAGCACTGAGCTCTGAATGGAACCATCAGGGTAAAACAGCACAGCAATCTCCAGAAAGGAATCGTATTCCAAGAGTTGTTCCAGTATGTCCTGGGAAACCCAGTCGGCGCGGGCTATCAGCGCTCCGCCCAGACTGGTCTCGGTCAATTGGGCGATCTTCGCCAGATCCTGGTGAAGCTCCTCATGATAATATTCCCTCTGGGAATAGGAGAAGAATGCCGCCAGGCTGACAAAGCAGAGGCTGATGCCGATTAACAGAAAATGTAGCAACCGGTTTTTTAGCGCCAGCTGTGTGATGATATCCATACACTCTCCTTGTGTGGCCCAACAGGCGAGCCCTGTTGTCCTGAATATATATCGATTGTCTTTCCCCTGTGCTAGGGAGATTTGTACATAAACTATGGGGCACCTAACGATCTTCAGCTTTCCCCCTAGCTCGTCTGTCTGCCCTAATGATCTGCTGCTTGTTCCAAGTCAAAGAAGACCACTCTGACCAACGGAAGCTCAAGAAAACATCAACAGTTTGGCACAGTTAGGCCATAATTAACCATCAAGGGAGGGGCAAAGTCATGAAAAGGATAATCACCCAAATGCGGCCACTGATAGTGTTTTGTCTATTGGTGCCTAACCTCATCGCTCCAGTCCACGCAGAACAACGCCAGCTTCGGGTTGGGCTATTTAATATGCCGCCCTATTACAGCCAGTCCTCATCGGGAAAACCAGAGGGGATATTGATAGATATCCTCGACGAGGCCTTGGCCGATATCGGATATCAATGGCAACCCCATTTCATGGAGGTTCCCGAGGCGCTGAAGGAGGTTGTCAGCGGTAACATCGATGTACTGATGATCATCCGCCATCCGTTGGTTGAAGGGCGAGTCGTGTATGGCCAAAAACCCATAATGACCATGAGCCTACTGGCCTACCACCAACGGCAGACTGCAGATGTTGCAAGCCTCAAAGACCTTCGCGGTAAGCGTGTCGCGCTGCTGCGTGGATACGGCTATGGCGGACTGCTTAGCCAGTTGCTGGCGCCCAGCAGCGCTCTCAAGATACATATCGCCGAGGACCACAAGGACGCATTCAAGTTATTGGAATCGAAGCAGGTAGATTATGTGCTCGATTACCTAGAACCAGGTAAGCAGATCATCACTGAAATGGGGCTGCAGGGCATCGAAAGCAACCTTCTGCAGAAGAAAGAGGTCTACTTGGTCCTCTCAAGCAAGGTGGCCGATGGGAAGAAACTTGTGAGTAAACTCGAAAAAACCATGAGCGAAACCTACCTTAAATTACATGCTCTTCCATAATCCCATTCCCGTAAGGAAGCGACGTTGCCCAAAGAACGAAAGCCCGTTGCTTTCACTTTCTTATACAACACTTCCCCTCGCCATATTCACACAGCGATCTTTGCTGAACCTCAGTGTGTTTTTTGTACCAGCTGCTAAGTGCCCTCAAGGGATGCCCCGTGTTCAAAAGGCCAGTGGCCGCTTCTGAGAAACCTGATGGATTCGGAGAGGTTGCGAATTCTTACGTACCAGCGACCGGTAAGGGTAACTGCGAATAAGTCCCTCAGCATGAGACAATCCAAGCTCTTAAGAAACGTACTGCAGGAAGTCTGTTAAAGACTTCCTGCACTTCTATCGATTGCCATTTGCCCTAGGCTGCAATGAACCCCGGCCAGGCGCGCGCGATGATCGCGCTGCAGTCGATACCGCGGGGCAGATTACCGTACAGGTAACCCGAGCTGCCGTTAGCCAAGCGTGAGCGGCAGAAGGCATCGCTGATCGTCGCATCCCCGAAGCGCACCAGTAGCGAACCCTGCAGCGCCAACGCCAGCCGCTCCACCAACGCGCGAGAGCGGTATTCCAGCTCGTGCTGATCCCCCAACTCAAGCGTCAGATCGGCAACAAACCGATCGAGCTGCGGATCTATGCCGGCCGCCTGGTCGATCTCCCGCAGCAAGGTTTCCAGGGTATGGGGCTTGTTAGCCAGCACCCTCAACAGGTCCAGACACTGCACATTGCCGCTGCCCTCCCAAATAGCATTAACCGGCGCTTCGCGGTACAACCGCGGCATCGGGGTATCCTCCATCACCCCGCTGCCCCCGATACACTCCATCGCTTCGTAGGCATGACCGGGAGTACGTTTGCAGATCCAGTACTTACCCAGCGCAGTACCGATTCGCACCAGGTCCCTCTCTGAGCTGTCATCGGCACTGGCATCCAATGCCCTGGCGATCCGCATGGTCAGCATCAATGCCGCTTCCTGTTCGACCACCAGATCGGCCAGCACATTCTGCATCAGCGGCTGCTCCACCAGTCGATTGCCGAACGCTCGACGATGATGGGCATGGTGCAACGCTTGTACCACAGCTTGGCGCATGCCGGCGCTGGAGCCGATCATGCAATCGAAGCGGGTCATGCTCACCATCTGCAGAATGGTGGCCACCCCTCGCCCCTCATCACCGATCATCTGAGCCCAGGCACCGCGCAGTTCGGTTTCACAGGAGGCGTTGGCGACATTGCCCATCTTGGGCTTCAGGCGCTGAATTTGAATCGGGTTACGGCTACCGTCAGGGCGCCAGCGCGGCAACAGGAAGCAAGACAGCCCCCCCGGTGCCTGGGCCAAGACCATAAAGGCATCGCTCATCGGCGCCGACACGAAGTACTTATGCCCCACCAGCTCGTAAGCCTGCCCCGGCCCGCCGGCCCCCAACGGATAAGCCCGGGTACTGTTGGCCTGCACATCGGAGCCACCCTGCTTTTCGGTCATCGCCATGCCGATGGTGAGGCCCGATTTATCGGTGCTTTGGCGATTGCCGGGATCATAGGCGAGCGACTGAATCCTGGGCGCCCACTGGGCGGCCACCTCCGGCTGCCGAGCCAGTGCCGGAATCACCGCCGACGTCATGCACACTGGACACAGGTGCGACGCTTCCACCTGGGTCTGCAGATAAAACCTTGCCGCCCGCGCCACCTGGGCACCGGGTCCCGGCGCCAGCCAGTGAGAGGCATGCAGACCATGTTCGATCGACATCGCCATCAGCTGGTGGTAACTGGGGTGGAAGCGCACCTCATCGATGCGGTTGCCGTAACGATCATGGGTAAACAGTTGCGGCGGATTCGCGTTGGCCTGCTCGCCCCACTCGATCACCTTCGCCGAACCGGTCAACTCCCCAAAGGCTTTCAAGCTGTCGATCTGCGCCGCCGCCCCCTCTCTCTCGACCGCTTCGGATAAGGCCCGGTCCATGGTGTAGGAGTTGTAGTCCAACAGCGGCGGCGGTTGATTCTCCACCTGGTGGGTTTTTGCACCATGACGATCGGGTTCAAATTGACTCATTGCAAGCTCCAAACAGCTATCAAAGGGGCGAAGGGGGCGCCTGCGCCCATCACACAACGCCAATAATATGAACCCTAATTCACACCATTGTCAATAAAGTGAATGTAGGTTCATTTATTAACTTCTGATCGTTGTCACACCCCACCGCGACCGCTACACTGCCGTCCTCAATCGGCGAATCGTCTATGGCTTACAGAAAAACACCCAAGGTACAGGCCCAGCAGGCCGCCCAGCGACAAAGACTGCTCGATGCCGCCACTGCCCTGGTCGCAGAAGGCGGCTTCAATGCCATGACCATCGCGGCCACGGCAGAGCGTGCGGGGGTCGCGACCGGTACCGTCTACAAGCATTTCACCAATAAAGGGGAACTCTGCGCCGAGCTGTTTCGCTGCGCGACCGAAGTCGAAGTGGAGCAGGTACGCAGCCTCGTGACCCAGGATGGATCGGCGGCCGAACGGCTGCGCGCGGTGATCAGCAACTTTGCCGCTCGCGCCCTACGGGGACAGCGACTTGCCTATGCCTTGATCGCCGAACCGGTCGGGGCCCTGGTGGAGGCCGAACGGCTCCACTACCGGCGCAGCTACGCCACCCTATTCCAGAGCTTGATTCAAGAAGGGATCGATCGCGGTGAATTCGCCGCTCAGGATGCCGGTATCAGCGCCTCCGCCCTGGTGGGCATCATCGCCGAAACCCTGGTGGGGCCTTTGAACTGGCACGACAGCCGGTCGACACCGCAGGCCGAACACCTGGTCCCCCAGCTGCAAGCCGTCTGCCTCCGGGCCCTGGGAACCGAATCGAACTAACCTGGCCGGCGATCCGACAAGCCAGCCACAACCTCCGCCCGTATTGTGCCGGTCCAAGCTTGAATTTAATCGTTTAAACCACCAAGCGGCGCCGCGCCTATCCTCGATGTGCTTGCCCAAGAGGACATCCGAATCACCGCCTTGCACCGTTGCCTGTTCCAAAGTTTTTTTTGTGGAGGCGCACTACGCCACCCTGCCAAAACATTTTTGCAGTGTAATAAGGAGATCTGAGAAACGATTAACCTGGCATCAAAATACCGCGCCTTGTAGCACGTTGAAATTGACAAGAACGGTACCGTTTCGCCCTCGTCTCGCGAGGCTTACAGTGCGGCAGCACTTCTTTGTGATGCGCTATTAATCCCGCGGTTTTATTGCCGGTTAGTTAGAGTTCGGGCGGCGTAGCAGCGGCAGCCAATGCAGAAATCCGAACAGCAGCGTCTGACAGAAATGGTGCAAAGCGCTCCCGGCCAAGCCCGCAAAACGCCTGCGCAAGAATAGATACTCACCGAGATGGGCGATCCATAGCGCGACGGCGACCCACAGCGTCCAGAACGGGATACCGAAGCTGTTGGGCTCAACCAACTGCCACAAACCAAGCAGATAAACGACGATCAAAAACGCCTTGAGCAATAGACGCACTGTATTCATGGATGGTCCTCCTAGCGGGTGCGGGCAATTGCTGACCCATCCCTGCGCTGTCACGATCGAAAACAGCAATTTAACCGATCCTTCCAATCAATCGCTTTGCCCGCTCTGCCATCCTCTACCCCCTACATGCCAAAAACCGTCTCTCTGTACCTGCTTATAAAACGCCTCTCAGAATCAAGCCCGGCTCTCTATCCAATAGCGTCACGCCCAACACCACGAAGAGGTCCGCTGTACAGTCGCACCCACACGTATCCTTCAAGCGAGGCTAAATGTGGGCATCGCCACGGCGACTTTTCACGGCTAGCCGTTGCCTTCATCGCGGTGGAGCTAGTCGGGGTTCTCGCTACAGCAATGCAGAGTCCGCTGGAGTGCCAAGATGGGCAGTCAAGAGCAGCTGGAGCTGTGTTAGCCCCTTTAGGCCCTGTTAAGTACAGAGGGACTTGATAGCTTTAAGCATGCGCCACTCGGAATACAAACAGGGTGTAGAAGTCTTCATTCCATGTGTTTTCGGTTGAACAAGGCAGGCCAAGCACCTGGGTTCCCAACTGCAAGCCGTCTACCTCCGGGCCCTGGGCGTCGAATCGAATTAACCTGGCCGGCGATCCGACTACAAAACCTTTACAGCCGCCCGCCTGCCGTCGCTCCAAACTTGATTTTGCTTGCCGAAACCACCAAGCTGCGCCCCCGTTCGTTGTCGATTACCGTTTTCTGAGTGAGCGAGGCCCTCTGAATGTCCGACCAGCAGTTCACCCTGATCTATGACACCTACTGCGGCTGGTGTTATGGCGCCGCGCCGATTTTCGACGTGCTTGTCCAGGCAGACATCCACATCACCGCCCTGCACCGCCGCCTGTTTCAGGGCGGAGCTCAGTTAAAAATGAGCAACGGCTTCGGCCAATTCGCTGAACGGGCAGACCAGCGAATTGCTCAACAGACCGGCCAGCCATTCAGCCAAACCTATGTCACGCAAATACTGCGCTCGAAAACCGAAGAGCTGAACTCAGAACTGACCGCCCGGGCCGCCGTTCTGGTCCACCCACAGGGTGCGGCCACTGAAATGGCACTCGCCCACCGACTCCAAAAGGCCCGCTATGTCGACGGGCTTTCTGCTAGCGATCCGGAACCCATTATCGCAGCGCTGCAACCCTTGCTGGATGGCAGCATGACCGAGCAACAGATCCGCGCGGCACTAGCGTCTGAAAGCCTTTCGGTCGAGGCCACGGCAATCGCACAACGGGCCGAAGCCCTGATGCAGCGGGTTGGCAGCAGCGGCGTCCCCACTCTGGTCTGCACGGTTAACGGTCAACACCAGGTCATTTCGTTAGAACCGTTCTTCCAGGCTCCCGAGCAGATCCTCTCGATCCTGAACTAAGCCGTTCAACAGCCAATCTGCATCAGTCGAAGGGCCTGACTACCGCCAGCATCACAGCGCGATTTGGGGCTGATAACCCTCTGGAATCCAAAGATCAGTTCAGACAGAATCAAGAAGTTGGTGGGCTTATGACGCTGGTGGTAAGGCACCACTCAAGTTTGTGCGCACTTCCGGCAGCTTTGAAGATGCAATCATGGGATTGAGACTCAGCCTATGAACCTATTCTGGAAAATTGTTGAGTACCTGCGGAGCCTACCCATCTGGGTTTGGCCTGCCTTGCTATTCGTAATTTTTGTTATTTCAGGCGGTGTTGAATCTGACTGCTGCAGTTATTGATACAGTCAGGCCTCTACGAGCAAGAATCAACTATCACCAAGATACCAAGATACCAAGAATAATAATTACAAGCGGTTGCGCTAGATAAACTACGCGAACACTAAGCACTCAGTGCAATGCTGAAAGGTAGCTGCGAAAGGTAGGTCGATTCATTCGGCTTAGTTGTTTGTAGAGGGAGGCAAACCATGTAATTGCGGATCAGTGCATTAAGGAACATGGAACCCAGAGGTGAACTGGTGCTTTCAACAGGGGGCGAGCAGCGAGGACATGTTGTATCAATCGAACCTCGACCTCTACGACTCAGTAAAAGACATACCTCAAGCCAAAATCAAGACAGCTGGTAAATCCTGCCCTAGCGGTCCACAACCTCAACTAACAAGCTGACATATTAAGGTACTTTCTGGCTGTAAAGCCTACGGGTATGTAATCTGCCGGGAGCTCACTATTTTCCAAATTTTTCAGTCAGTGCTTCCCTTCCTTGGTCAAACTATTTTCACTTGAGGTATATAAAATAACACCTTGTTATAAAACATAATTAGATTACCAGAGCCTCCATTGAACCAATGACAACCTAGGAAAGTTGTCATTGATCAAACATGGCCAAGAGTGCAAGAATCACTGATTGTGTTCTGATTACAAGGAGTCGTAATGGCCTGGCACATACAAGGACAATGGTATGGCACATCAACCGAAGGCAATTATACGGTTGCTAGCATTGATTGCCGCAACGGAGTTTATCAAGGACGGATATCTCTACTTGAGACCTTAAAGATAAACGGTAAAGATGAACACATTTGGAACTGGTCAAAGTTCACTGCTAAAGAAGTAGGCCAGCACGAGTTTACTGGCGAGACTGGGCATTCCACGTTCCATACCCAACAAGGCCTCCCTCTAAGTGAAACCGATATAAAACTAATTAATGACCATTATCCAGGTTTTGAGTGGCCGCTAACCACAACATTCACTGCAAAACTCATAAGCCCCTCAGAAATGGAAGTTAGCTGGGTAAGCAAATATCCAACGCAAGAAAAAAGAGGCTCTACAACTCTAGAAAGGCGCATAGCGGGCGGCTCTAGCATTAAGCGCGAGAGCATATCCTGGGCCGACTTCAGAACTAAAGCGCTCGAAGCTGAGGAAGGGTTGGTATACAGAGGTCAGGCACGGCACTGGAAGCTACAAACATCTTTCCATAGAACAGGCCGTGCCGACTTAGAAGCTTATCTGGATCATGAGATTGTTGAAGTGGAGCGGTTCTTAAATGCCGACTCAGACCATATCTACGATATAAGAAATGATCGATCTTTAGGCGCATTGCTTAATCTAGCCCAACACCACGGTTATCCCACCCCTCTTCTTGACTGGACAAGAAGCCCATTTGTAGCAGCCTTCTTTGCATATGAAAATGCAAGTGCTCTTGATAAACAAAAAGAAGTAACAATTTTTGTTTTCAACGAACGCAAGTGGTCACAGATGGCCGGTAACCAGGCTCTACTACGATCGCCAGCATTGCTTCTCAAAACACTAGAGCTTCCGAGCTACGGCAATACTCGTGTATTGCCTCAACAATCAGTAA
Source organism: Motiliproteus coralliicola (assembly GCF_003345655.1). GTDB lineage: Bacteria > Pseudomonadota > Gammaproteobacteria > Pseudomonadales > Balneatricaceae > Motiliproteus > Motiliproteus coralliicola. The sequence continues at coordinate 388,904 of NZ_QQOH01000001.1, read as the reverse complement.
CCATGTTCAGTAGCGCAGACGATATTGAGGGAATCATCGCTAATAACTCTGGTGAATCAGATGAGTACATCAGAGCGTTCGCAATCCCATCGACAGAGAGAAAAGAAGTGATGAGAGACCTATCCCGCATGGGACTATCTTGGGGAGGGCTGTTTCCTGGGTTAGACGGTGTTTGTAAACAGTTGAGATCAAAACACTTCAACTGACCATTTGTTACCCGGATCAATCACAAACCAAAAAAGCCGAGCTAGACTCGGCTTCTAAGCGACTGATCAAACAGTCTGAATTTGGTAGGACTAGGCAGATTATACGTCGCTACGCGCCTTCCCCTTCGGGGCTATCGTCGCAGGCTCCGATGTGGTCTCGCTTCGCTCGGCTCGACTGCCTTCGGCAGTTCTCATCTGCCAAACAATACTCACATCGCAGAATGCAAAAAGCCCGCAGTAAATGCGGGCTTTTCTAAATTTGGTAGGACTAGGCAGATTCGAACTGCCGACCTCTACCATGTCAAGGTAGCGCTCTAACCAACTGAGCTATAGTCCTATTACATTCCGGTGCGGTGTGTGTCGCTCCTCATGTACGGCGGGCATTATACAGAGTCCCGGAGGGCGGTCAACAGTCTGATGACACAAAAATTTAATCAATTTTTAATCGTTCAAAAAACCCGCAATTCTCAGCACTGATGCTGGTTTCAGCGACTGTACACGCAATAATCAATGGTTAAGCCAAGCGACAACACCACCACATTTTCACCCGTCACCAACCTACCCGTTTCAGGGTAATCGCCCCCTGTTGAGGGTATACCGCCGGTTATCAACGAACGGCATCATGAAGCCACCATCGATAACAACAACCACTATGGTTTCCAGACCGGGTTTTCGTCATGACTTACCAAGCTACATCCGAGCATGCCCAGGCGCGTAAAGCGCTGCTTAAAACCAAATTCTTCCCTTACTGGCTCGACAATGCCCAGGCTCCCGATCCCGAGCCTTCCCTTAAAGACAGTATCAGCTGCGATCTGTTGATCGTCGGTGCGGGTTTTACCGGCTTGTGGGCGGCGATTCATGCCAAAGAACAGAACCCGGATCGCGAGGTGGTGATCATCGAGGCCCAGTGCATCGCCATCGGTGCTTCCGGTCGCCCCGCGGCGATTTTGTCGACCTCGGTAATGCACGGACTAGAGAATGCGGCCCGCCTGTTCCCGCAGGATATCGATGCGCTGGAAGAGCTGGGTAAGGAGAACCTGGACGGCTTTCGCGACACCATCGAACGCTACGACATCGATTGCGATATCGAATGGGGTGGCGAGCTGACCGTCGCCGTCGGCGAAGAGGGCTTGGCCGATATCGAGAAAGAGTACGAACTCTACAAACGTTATGGCCACGACGCCTACCTGCTCGATAAAGACGAGGTCCGCGAACAGATGGACTCACCGCTGTTCAACGGCGGCCTCTGGTCCAAAAGCCGCAGCGGCACCGTCCACCCGGCCAAGCTGGCCTGGGGCCTGAAACGCGCCGCTATGTCGCTGGGCGTACGCATCTACGAGTACACCCCGCTGCAATCAAGCGAGCACCTCAAACCCGGCGTTCGGGTGACCACCCCGGAAGGCACGATCAATGCCAATAAGGTGCTGTTGGCGACCAACGCCTTTGCCGCCGGCAATAAAAAGATCAAGACCCGGGTCGCGGCAATCCGCGATCGCATCGTGGTGACCGAACCACTGACCGACGAGCAAATGGCGACGATCGGCTGGAAGAACCGCCAGGGCATCTACGATACCCGTACCCAGCTCAATTACATGCGCCTGACCGCCGACAACCGGATCCTGTTCGGTGGCCGGCTGGGCTATTTCTTCAATAACGATACCGACCCCAAGGCCGATCGTAGCGCGGAGAACTTCCTGCCGCTGGTGGAGAACTTCTACAAAACCTTCCCCAGCCTGCGCGACATCCGCTTCTCCCATGCCTGGAGCGGTCCGATCGGGCTGACCACCCGGATGGCCGTTCATTTCCAGCACTACTACGACGGCGACATGATCTATGCCGGCGGCTACTCCGGCTTCGGTGTCACCGCGACCCGCTTCGGCTCCCGCGTCGGACTGGCGATTCTGGACGGCGACGATATCCCGGAAACCCGGATGCAGTTCGCCACCAGTCTGCCCGGCTATATCCCGCCGGAGCCATTCCGCTGGCTGGGCGCCAAGATCACCATGTACGCGCTGGATACCGTCGATGCCAAAGGCGGTTGGCGCAACCCCTGGATCAGCATGGTCGAAAAGATGGGCTTCCCGATCACCCAGAACGAACTCGGCTAAACCGCCAACAGGGCTTTGCTTCACCCACCCGGAGATGACCACCCGAGGTCGTCTCCGAATAGGCGTTCGACCGTCGCCCAGTGCCCACTGGTCCCCTAATCAGCCGCTTGAGGCTGACTAACCTCCCTGCCTAGCCTGCGGCCACTCCACTGGTACAGCGCCAATCCCAGGCAGATCAGGCCACTACCCTGAATCAACCGCAACGTCAGCGGCTCCTGATTCAGCAGACTGCCCAGCGAGATCGCCAGCACCGGGGTGATCAGGGTGATCAACGCCACCGTGCTGGCCGCCAGCTGCTGGAGGATGTAGTAGTAGGCGACAAAGCCCACCAGCGAACCGAACAGTCCCAGGTAGATGATCGCCGCCAGCGAGCGTCCTCCTCCATTCAGGTCAGGCAACTGGCCATCCATCAGCAACCAGCTCAGCGCATAGAACGGTATCGAGCAGCACAAGGCACCTACTGTCTGCGCCAACGGGTGGATCTGAACGCTAACCCCCTTGACCAGAACCCCGCTGATGCTAAACAGCAGTACCGCCAACAGCATCAGGCCAACGGCCGCTAACGCCGAGGTTTCAATCACCAAACCATCGCTAAGTACCCAGCCAAGGCCAGACAGCGCCAGCAGCAATGCCAACCAGCGCAGCGGGCTAAACGCCTTCTCACCCAACCAGAACTGGGCCAGCAGGCCAGACACGATCGGCGACATGCCGAAGATCAGCGAGATTAGCCCCGAACTGAGCTGGCTGGCCGCCATGTAGGTGGTGAACATGGCGCCGTAGACTCCCAGCGTGGCGTAGAGGTAGCTTTTCAGCGCCGGGCCATGCCAAGGCAACGGGATACGCAGCCAGCGTAGCAACCCCAGGCCCACCACGGCAGCCAGCATCATACGCAGCATCGCTGCCATCACTGGGGTGACGGTTTCGCTGCTCCAGATGATAGCCAGAGGTGTGGTCGACCAGATAACAATCACGGTCGCATAGGCGATAGGGGTGGACATGATGACCTCCATGTTGCTGCGCAGTTATTTCCGCAGGACTAAAAAAGCCGCTCCAACACCGAGGCAAAAAAAAGCCGCGGTGAAAGCCGCGGCCGGGAATACTTTGTTCAATTCAGTAAATCAGATCACTTCATCATCGAACCACGCCATCCCGACCGACACGCGAGCACTCGCAGGTGCCAGCGTTTGCTGACCTGCGGTCGTCGGGATACAAAAAAGATGGCGTTGAAAATATTCATAACCCGATCATGGCGTCGATCGGGTTATGAAGTCAAAACTAATTTTCAGTGCTTTAGTCGCAAGTTGGCCAGCTATCAGTGGCTGATCATCTCGTCGTAGACCTGGCTGGCTTCGAGCCGGATCGGTACCGAATAGGAAGCAAAGGAGCGTTTAGCTTCACGGTAACTGTGAAACACCAACGGTTGGTGGCGATCGGTCGATTCCAGGGTATGACTGCGACCGTGGATGACTACTTCGGCGGTGTAGATATCGCCCTCGTGTGAAAGAATATTGACGGCGTCGACCGTACCGCTACGGGCCTGGCGCTCAAAGGCTTGAACATCCATTGGCTTATCCTCCGGAAAATGACTGATAAATCCCCTTCCTCGGTAGTTTCCAGTAGACCCGGGCGTTGCTGTTAAGTTCAAGCAAGACGGCGGTCTGGATTAACCGGTTTCAGCCAGTCATGGCAGCAGGAGCGGTATAATAAGAGGTTGTAACTACAGGAGAACCGAGATGCTGAATAGCGAATTTGGCAACGGCAAAAAGGTGAACCTGGTAACCGCCTTTGCCCTGTTTTGCCTGATGATGGGCTTCCTGTTTCTAATCGCCGCCACTCCGGGCAGCCAGACCCTGGCTGCATCAGCGTTACTGGCATTTGGTGCGCTGTGCCTGTCGGTTGGCTGGTTCTACAGTGAGCACCATCACCACCATCATCACCATCACTGACCGTTACCCCTTCAGAAAAAAGCCCCGGCATTCCGGGGCTTTTGAGTCGAGACGCCTGTAGCCTTAGCTCGCGTCGTTCTGCGCCTGTTCGACTTGTTGTTGCTCAAGTTTGGCTCGCTCAGCCTTGATAGCGGGATTGATAACCCCGGATTGCCGCTCTGCGCCCCTTCAGGAAGGCATTGCACGCCCTCGGACGAGTCAAAATCGTATATTCGATTCAACCCTTTTGGGTACGAAAACGTCCCTTTTTTGTCATATATCAATCCGTTCAATCGCCAACTCCCTGCTTGATTCAGATCATTCAGCTTGACCGGAATTAGGCCGAGCATTGATCGCAGTTTCCAGGTTTTCACGTTCATCCAGGGAGAGTTACATGGGTTACGGACTGGCTCATACCATTCATCTGATCTGCGCCATCCTGTTTATCGGGGTCGTGGCCTTTGAGGTTTTGATTATCGAAGGCATCCGCCCGCAAATTGCACCCCAAACCATGGGGCAGCTGGAGTTGTTAATCCAGAAGCGCGGTCGCCGCATCATGCCTTTTGTGGTGATCGCCCTGGTTCTCAGCGGATTAACGCTGGGCTATCACCATCGCGCCGTGCTGATGTCACCGTTATCGAGCAGTTTCGGCACCCTGCTGTCCATCAAGCTGCTGCTGGTGGTAGCAGTGCTGGTGCAGCTGGTCATGACCCTGCGTCGTTCGATCAAAGGCACGCTGGACTCCGGTCGCTTTAAGCTGGGCCACCGCGAGCTGCTGATCCAGATGTTTGTCATCGTCATTCTTGCCAAGGCGATGTTCTATGTGAGCTGGTGATTGCCGACAAAACTGAGCCATATCAAGAATCAACGGAGATAATCCGGACAAGAAGAAAATTATTAATGATAGGTATTCCCATTACCAATAGCATCGGTTTATCATTCGCAAGCTGATAAATCATTACTGTTGAAGGGGAATACCGTTGAAGAAGCAGAAGCTTTCGTTGGCGATTAGCGCAGCCATGCTGCTCAGTGCCACCGCCGCACAAGCCGGCCCGCAGGTTGAGGTGCTCGACAAGCGCGCACTGCCGGCAGGCTCTTTCCTGGCTTACACCGAATTCGAACTGTCCGGCGAACCGCTGGCTGAAAGCCTGGGCCTGGACCTGGACGTACTGGATCCGGATCAGGTTAACCAACCGACCGCGTTCGACTACAGCGCCGGTATCGAAAGCTACGAGTATTCCGAAGAGGCGATGTACGCCCTCAACTACCAGTCCCAGAGCGGCCCCCACCTGGCCAACGGCCCGCTGAACAAGCAGCGCGGTGGTGATCTGGGTGCACTGGGCCAGCGTTTTATGGAGCTGGCTGACTCGGTCAAGTACCCGGCCGAAGAGATTCCGCTGAACCTGTACCCGATCTCCCTGCCCTACCAGGCAGCCCTGCCGGAGTTTGCCGGTCCGGTGGATACCAGCGTCGTCAACGGCGATGAGGTCGAGCACCTGGACTCAAACGGTAAGGCCCGTACCCTGAACACTAAGATTCCGGCCTACTACCGCGATTACGCCAGCCTGGCATGGACCGACAGCCAGACCGAGAAGGTGATCAACCCGGCCGCTATCGGCGGTATCCTGCTGAAAGAAGTGATGTGGTCCCAGGACTTCCTCGGCGGCATGCACGTGATCGACAGCGATGAGGAGGTCGAAGCCTCGGCATCCACCCAAGATCAGGACGGTGTTCACGCGCTGGGCGTTTCCGCCGTTGACGGCATGAACGGCGTGATCCTGACCGAAATGTCGCTGGACAAGCTGCTGATCCTACAAGACCAGCTGGGCTTTGACGGCAACAAACTGGGCGCCGCCATCACCCCGGACTACGATCCGTCCAAGGGTGTGGTCTGGTTCCCCCATCAGGTCGCGGTCAGCGAAGGCACGGCCAACGGTGTTAAGGCGATCGATGGACTCAAAGTGACCGATGCCAGCTCCAGCCTGCGCGACACCTGGCTGCTGCTGTGGCCGGTCAGCGAATATTTCGCTTTCTCCGATCAGCGTGAAGCCAACAGCGGTCAGAACCCGGCTTTCGCCGCGGTATTTGACGGCGCGCCTTTCGCAGCCGCACCCAAGGCCAACGTCGATGCCGACATCAGCAACGATGTCAAAGCCGACGATGCCTTCTCGGTGGCGTCAAACCTGGCCGGGATGCTGTTTAAGAATCTGGATGCGCTGCACTTCAACCGTAGCGTCGGCACCCTGGTGGACAGCTACAACGGTAAGCAGAGCCAGCACGTTACCACCTACGACGCGGCCTACAGCCTGGTTGCCCTGTCGATCTTCCAACGCTCGCAGGACGCACTGCCGGTCGGTTACGCCTCCGCCGAGGGTGGCGATGTTGACCTGAAATCTGCTCAGGGTAAGCGTGCGCTGGAGATGATCCGCGCTCAGGCCAACTTTATCCTGGCCAACCTGATCGGCGATAACGGTCTGGCGATCGACGGCACTACCCTGGGTGGCAAGGCCGACCAAGGCCAGTCACTGGATGCGCAGTTCGCCGTGGTTCGTGGCCTGACCGCCGCCTTCCTGGCGACCGAAGACAGCCAATACCGCGATGCTGCCCGCAAGCTGTACCTGGCCGTCGACGAGCAGCTGTTCGACAAGGCAATCGACACCTGGGCACAGAAGCCGGGTCAAGCCACCGAGCACACGCCTTGGACCGCAGCGGCGATCTCCGCCGGTCTGCGTGAAGCGATGCTGCACCTGAAGAACGAAGAGGGTGAAAACGCCGCTGCACTGGAACTGGAAACCCTGGCCCAGCGCTACGTTAGCTGGTTCAAGGGCGTGATCAACGGCTCCAGCACCGACCAGGGCATGCAGCTGGCCGAATGGCTGGGCGACTCCGGTGAGCAGTACGTCGATGGCGAAGGTGAAGATATCGACGCCGACAATGTTCCCAAGGTGACCAGCAATAACACCGCCATGGTGATGGCCGCCAAGGTTCGGGTCAGCGCCAAGTAAGCGTCGATTCGACTCAACAATCAACCGCAAACGGCTACCTCCGGGTAGCCGTTTTTGTTTATTCCCTCTCCATTCTTGATCCAGATCCAGTCCGTTGAATTTCCGGATAAAAAGGCTGGACTTATTTGCAACAAAAGATAACCATTACCATTCACATTCTTAGTTATTGAATCCAGCCACGAGTATTTCGATGTCCCATACGGCCGTTGAGGCAACTCTGTCGGACACCCCGTCCGGTCAGTCGCTGATCAAACAATACTGGCTCAAACTGGCCTACCATCACCGGCTGGCCGAAAGCACCCTATACCTGCTGTTCGCCACCGGGCTGCCACTATGGAATATCTTCAGCCTACCCTGGGTCGGTGAACGCACGCTGCTGTTCGTCCATGTGCTGGCCGGCCTGATTCTGTTTCCGTTGGCGGTGGTGCCGTTCTGGCTCAGCCACCGTCGCCTGCTCGGTACCGCCAATGGCAATCCGCGCCACAATCCACGTAAGAAAAAGCTACGTAAAACCGGCCAGGTGATCGAGATCCTGCTACTGCTCAGCACCCTCAGCGGTGTTTATCTGTTGCTGCTGGGCAATCGCGGCGAATGGCTCGGTTGGGTCAACCATTACACCCACCTGATCACCGCGATCCCGATCGCCCTGCTGCTGTTTGTCCACGCTCTACGCTGGTCGGTACTGCGCTCCCTGTTTGGCCCGCTATTCAGCCTATTCAGCACTTCATCAAAATCCCTTTTCAATAAGTCGAACTGATCCACCGATGATTGACCGTTTCTCTAATGCCATGCGGGCCGTCGTCCTGGGCCTGGCCGCGCTATCCGTAACCACCCTGCCCAGTCAGGCGGCTCAAACCGGCGATACCGCGAAGCCGATCTCGAGTTCATCGATCGTCCAATCCGCCGACAAGCAGTTCCTGTTTACCGCCAATTTTGACGGCGGCAGTCTGACCCGTACCGCTATTGCCGATCCCAAGCTCCAGCAAGAGGTCAGTCTGGGGCGGGATCTGCGTCGGGTTGCCCTAAGTGATGATGGATCGGTGCTGGCCGTGACCTCTTACCTCGACAAACAGGTGCTACTGCTCGATCCGGACTCGTTGGAGCTGCAGCAGCGGGTGGCAACCGGTCGGCGCCCGTTTGCGGTGATCTACGACGGCCACAACCGCTGGTTCTGGGTTACCGAGTTCGAAGAAGCCAAGCTGATCGCCATCGACCACGACGGTGCAATCGTCAAACAGCTGGAGACCGCCGAAACCCCGCGCGGGCTGGCCATCACCGCCGATCAGCGCCTGCTGGTCACCCATGCGATGACGGGCCAACTGTCGATCTATGATCTCAAGGCCGAATCGCTGCCGTTGCTGAAGCGGATCGATCTGGCGGTGAAACAGGATCCGGACCAGTTCGTCTCCCAGGGATTGCCGCGGCTGCTGGATGATATCGCCATCAGCCCGGATGGTTCAGAAGCCTGGCTGCCCCATGTATTGTGGAACTTCGACCACCCGTTCCAGTTCCAGTCCACCGTGTTCCCGGCGGTGTCGGTGATCGACCTGACCCCGGGTGCCGAGCAGGAGAGAATCGACAACCGTAAAGAGCTGTTCCGGCAGATCAACATTATCGATAACGCCAACCGGACCCGCATCGTCAGCAACCCAGCCGACGCCGAGTTTTCCGCCGACGGCAAAAAACTGTTCGTGACCCTGGCCGCCAGTGAAGACCTGATGGTGGTCGACCTGTCGCGACGGGCCAAGAAGAACAAGAAGCGCAGCAAGCGCCGTAAAGGCAAGCAATCCCAAGGCGGCGCCCAGGTCACCCAGATCCTGCGGCACCTGCCCGGCGATAACCCCCGCGGCCTGCTGGTCGATGAGCGCACCCTCTATGTGCAGAACGCCATGAGTCAGGATGTCACCAGCCTGGATGCCGGTGGCAGCTCCAGCTTCGCCCGGGTCAAGCTCGACACCCACCCGCTGTTCCGCACCGTGGCCAAGGATCCGTACGATCGCAACCTGCGCAACGGCACCCGGCTGTTCCACAGCGCCAACACCAGCGAGTCACCGCAGACCCCGATCGCCGGCGATTTCTGGATGAGCTGCAGCAGCTGTCATCTGGACGGTTTCAACTTCACCAACCGGTTCCTGGTCGAAGGCCATTTCCAGGACAAGAAGGACAACGCCGTATCCGGCCATGCAAACCTGAAGACCATGCTCGCCAGCGCCACCGAATCCGACCTGATGCGACTGATCCGCGATACCCAGGGCGGCCTGGGCCACGACGACCGTGACGGCGCCATCGATATCGATCCCGACGCCAAAGCCGACGACCTGCCCGAGCAGGCGGTGCTGATGGCCAAACAGCTCAAGCGCTTTATCATGCGCCCCCACAACCTGCCCTATCTGTCGACCTGGTTGCGGGTCAATTTTGATAACCCCAATCGCAAACTGGTGCATCCGAAAGAGTGGACCAGCTCGGTCGCCTGCAGCCGCTGCCACAGCGACCTGTTCGACCAGTGGGTCGACTCCAACCACCGCCTGATGGGCGAGTCGAACCCCTACTACCGGGTGATGGAAGATGTCGCCGCTGCCGCCGAAGGAGAAGGTTTCCGACGCTGGTGCGTGGCTTGCCACTCACCCCAACGCCTGACCGCCGGCCTGCCGTTCCGCGGCGAAGAAAACCATATGTTTGAAAAAGGCGGCACCTCGATCAAACTGGCCTACGAGCAGGGCAAGACCGACCTCGACGAAGGCACCGGCTGCCTGTTCTGCCACCGCATCACCGAGATGGAAGATCCGGGCGGCAACGCGCCCTACACCGTCGATCTGAAAAACCGCGAGCAGTACGTGTTTGAGGAGAGCTCGATCGAGGCGGCCCGCTGGCTCGGCGACAAGCAGATCAACGCCAAACCCGAGGTCCACGCTGAATCGTACCTGCAGCCGTTCTACAAAGACGAGCGCTACTGCAAGGGCTGCCATAACGAATTTGCCCCCGGCTCCGGTGCCCTGATCGTCGATACCTGGGGCGAATGGGCCGAATCCTCATTCAATAATCCGGACGACCCCAGCAAGCACCGTGGCTGTATCGACTGCCATCTGGTCGGTGATATCAGCAAGATCGGTCAGAAGCAGCCGGGGCTGGCCACCGATGGTGGCGCGATTCAGGAGAATCTGGTCACCCACCAGTTCACCGGCGCCAACCATCACCTGGTCGGGCTACGCAACAAGGAACAGGAGCGGATGAGCCTGGAACTGCTGCGGACCTCGGCCGAGATCGAACAGCAGCTGGTCGACGGCGTGCTCGAGGTCGTGGTGCATAACCGCGGTGCCGGCCATGCGCTGCCGACCGGGGTGGCCGACTTCCGTCAATTCTGGCTCGAAGTCCGGGTTAGCGACGCCGAGGGTAACGAGATCTACCGCAGCGGTGTTGCCGATGACAAAGGTAACCTGCCCGACGACAGCCGCCTGTTTATGAAGGTGTTCGGGGATGCCGAGGGTAACCCGGTCAAGCTGCATTTCTGGCGCTTCGAGAAGATGCTCAGCGACACCCGGATTCCGGCCGACGGCTCGCGAACCGAACGCTTCGAGCTGCCCGATGCCAAAGGCCCGCTGACCATCAGGACCCGACTGCTGTACCGGATCTACCCGCAGTGGGTCACCGATGCGGTACGCCAGAAGGTGCCCGACCTGCCGGAGCCGCCGATCGTCGAGCTAAACCGGCTTGAAGAACGCTTTGACGGCTAGTAATTGCTACTGACCAACTCGATTTTGCTGATCCACCAGTGGCCGACAGTGCCTAAGGAACGACCATGAACTGCGCCTCTCCCTCCCAGACTGTTGCCGTACTGGGTGCCGGCCCCGCCGGACTGATGGCGGCCTGGGAACTGCAAAAAGCCGGCCTGTCGGTGGTGGTGATCGAGGCGGATGACAAGGTGGGCGGTCTGTGCGCCACCCACAGCCTGGAGGCCCAGGCCGGTACCTTCCGTTTCGACTTCGGTGGGCACCGCTTTATCACCCGCAACCCGGAGCTGCTGGAGTTTGTCGAGCAGCTGATGGGCGACGAGCTGCTGCACTCGCTGCGCAAAAGCGTGATCCGCTTCCAGGGCCGGACCTACGACTACCCGTTGGCGATTGGCGATCTGCTCAAGAACGCCCCCTTCTCGCTACTGGCCGGTGCTGCAAGCGATCTGCTGTTCAAGCTGCCGTTCACCACCCCGGTTACCGACCGCCAGAATGCGAGCTTCGAGGACTGGATCGAAAGCCGCTTCGGCACCACCCTGTACCGCAACTTCTTCGAGGGCTACACCGAAAAGCTCTGGGGTATCCCCCCGTCGCAGCTCTCGGCGGACTGGGCCGCCCAGCGGATCAGCCTGCTCGACCTCAAGGATGTGGCGCGACGATTGCTGCCCAAGCGTGATGCCACCCCGCGCACCTACGCCCGCAGCTATCGCTATCCCAAGTACGGTTTCGGTCGGATCTTTGAACGCCTGGCCGACAATCTACGCGACCAAGGGGTCGATATCCTGCTCAACCAACCGGTGAGTGGAGTGGTTCGGGAAGCAGGCCGCATCAAAGCGATCGAAACCGCCGCCGGCCAACGGATCGACTGCGACCAGGTGATCTCGACCCTGCCGCTGCCGGTGATGGCCGACTTCGTCGGTATCGACAACCAGTTGGGATTCAGGGCGCTGCGCTTCTTCAATATGCCGATGGCAACCGACAACATCTCCGACAATACCTGGCAGTATCTGTCGGATCCGGACATCCTGGCGACCCGGTTGCAGGAACCCAGACGACGCTCTCCGTTTATGTCGCCAGAAGGCTATAGCTCGGTGATGCTGGAGATCCCCTGCTTTGAAGATGACTCCACCTGGCGCTGTTCCGATGCTGAACTACTGCCACGGATTCAGAGCGATCTCTCCCGGCTCGGAGTTGATCCGAGTCTGGCCACCGGCGAATACGCCAGCACCCGGGCCCGGTATGCCTACCCGCTACTACGCTGCGGCTATCAGCAGGAACGTCAGCGGGTGGTCGGCGCGCTGAACCAGATCCCCAACCTGATCATGACCGGTCGCCAGGGGACCTTCCGCTACATCTTCACCGACACCGCCATGGAGATGGGCCAACTGGCCGCCCGCAGCCTGATCGAAGGCCAGGACCGCCGCGCAGAGATCTTCGATTTTCGCAACGAACCGACCGTGATAGAAACCCAAAGCGTCGCCTGATAAGCCGGCCCTATCTTAGCCAGCTTGATCCGTGACAGGAGCAAGACTAATGAAACTCTCTTTTCGCCCACTGTTGTTCGCCTGCCTGACTCTGCTGTGCATTCAACCGTTGTTGGTCGATACCGCCCAGGCCTATTCCTATGCCGCCAAAGGGCGGGAGCCGGTGATGGAAGGCTGGCTGGCGATCAGCCAGGCTCTGAGCAACGGCACCACCGATTCTGCCGAACAGGCGATGGAGGATCTGCGCGACGAGCTGACCTGGATGGAATCCGAGCGAAATGCGCCGCTGGTATGGCCGCTGGACCAGGCGATTCGCGAGCAGGATTTGCAGCTGGCTGCAGCCACCTTCACCGATGCCTTTATCAGCCTGATCGACCTGCGTCTGAGCGATGCTGCCGTCGAGCTGGACAACTATCAGCTGGCCAAGGTCAAGGTGGTCAAGAGTGGTCTGTTCCTGGATACCCTGATGAACGATCCCGATCTGCTGGGTCAACAGATAAAACCGCAGGATAAACTCGATGCCCGCCAGGCGCTGGACCGTTGTCTCGAAGCCCTGGGCAAACCCGGCCTGTTCGGCAGCGGTAAAACTCCAGCCAATCCCGAACTCTTCGAACAGGCTCACGCACGGCTGATCGAAATTCTGGCGCGATACCAGAATTAACCGGCTAACGCCGATGCCTCAGCGGCTGCACCCCATCTTCACAGTAACCCGGATCCTGGCCGGGCTACTGTTGCTTCTGCTTGGCCTCGAAACTGTCTGGTTGTTCAGCCAACCGGCACTACTGGGCCACGATGATGCCCTGTTTTTCGCCCGCGGTATCGAGCGCTTCAGCGTGCTGGAATTTTCTCCCCATTTTCCCGGCTACCCGGGGCTGATCCTGCTGGGACGGCTGGTTCAGCCTCTCTGTGATAGCCCGGTTGAAGCCCTGCTGTTGGTCAGCCGCCTATCGGTACTGCTGCTACCGCTGGTCGCGGCGGCGCTAGTCTATCGCCTCAGAGGCAACGTTTCCCTGGCGCTGGTGGGAGGGTTGCTCTGCGCCCTGCAACCCCTGCTGCTGGGGCTTGGCGCCATCGGTTTATCCGATGGTCCCGGCCTGCTCGCGTTGATGACTACGCTGCTGTGTTGGTTACACCAGCGCGATCGGCTGGCGGGGCTGTTACTGGCCCTGACACTTTGTATCCGACCCGGTTACGCGCCTTTGTTGATCGGCCCGCTACTCTGGCTGTGGTTCTATCGCCGCGGGGCGATCCAATTGCTGCTACTGCCGCTGTTTGGTATTGCAGCGGCGGCGCTGGGATTTGTCTACTGGCATGACGGCAACGCCTACTTTGCCGAGGGACTGCGTTTTATTCAGGGGCACTTTCAGATCTGGGGCAATACGGCGCTGAACGACCGATCAAACAGCTGGATCGATGCCGGGATCCGCCTGTTTCAACCGTCACCCTGGCTACCATTGTATTGGCCTCTGCTGTTAGGTGCCGCGCTGCCCTGGTGCTGGCGCCAGCGGCGCCAACCCAGCGGTCTGCTGATCGCCACGCTGTTGGCCGCACTGGCCTGGACCCTGCCGTTCCAGAACCCCGACAACCTGCGCCACCTCGCCGCCCCGGTTGTACTGAGTCTGCTGTTACTCTGTCTATGGACGGGCGATCTTAAGCCTCGTCCCAGACAAATCACCTTGGCGCTGCTGTTCTGCGCCAGCGCCCTGCTGAGCTTGCAACAGATAACCCTGGTCCCAATGCTACCTCCGGCTCAACAGGCGATAACGCAGTTACAACAGCAGCCTCTATCGGAGCCGTCAACGCCACTGCTGAGCAGTAACCGCGCGGTCAACCTGTTACGCCAACAGCTCCCCAAGTTCGCCGTCAATGACAGTTTTCTGCCCGGCAGCAGCGACCGCGTTCTGGCCCGAGGGGGCATGCGCCTGAGCGCCACAGCGCCCGAAACCGGCGGCGTCAGCGGGTACCAGTTGATCTCAACTTTTCCGGCTCGCTTTCCCGCCGAAACCAGCCTTTACCTCTTTTCCCGGCCTCAAAGCCCCCGCTAACCCGATTCTGCCGCTCTCCGAGCTCACATCATTTGGTCTAAGTCTAAAATTAGTCGATCGTACTCAAGCGGTTGAAATTACATCATTTTGTAAATTTCTAAGCTGTCTGTTCAATTATTTTCAACCGATATAGCTGCTAAACCATTGAATTGAAGTATTTCTTGCAATGAATCTTGGCAAATGTTGCTTGTAGAATTACTAATGCAGTTCAAGCTGGAGTACAAAGGAATGGCAAAAGGAACCGGCAGACGTATCGCCGAGGCTCGTGCAAAAGTAAAGCTGAATCAATCAGAACTCGCCCGAGCAATGGGCGTCACCCCCCAAGCCGTCCAACAGTGGGAAGAGGGCCTGACCAGCCCCCGTGGTAACCGTATCGGCAAGTTGGCGGAACTACTTCAAGTTACCCCCAGCTGGATTCAGTTCGGTACCGAACCCAGTCCGGGAAATGGTGCCAACGGTAATGGTATCAATGGGAGTTCCGCGGATCTGAAGCGTGCCGAGATCTACGAACTACTCAGTCTAATGAACGAGAAGCAACTGGATCAGATCAAGCAGCTGGCGATCAGTGTTCGTGATAATCCGAGTGATTAAACAACCCTCTTTTCACTATCGCCAGTCAAATCCAGCCCACCGCCCAGATACTCCGCTCTAGCACCGCAACCTCATGCCAACCCCTCTGATCAGGGCGGCCAGACCCAAAGAATCATCGGTACCGCCACCAGCACGATCAGGATCTCCAGCGGTAACCCCATCCGCCAGTAGTCACTGAACGCATACCCCCCAGGCCCCATCACCAGGGTATTGGACTGGTGGCCGATTGGGGTCAAG
This sequence comes from Motiliproteus coralliicola, assembly GCF_003345655.1. GTDB lineage: Bacteria > Pseudomonadota > Gammaproteobacteria > Pseudomonadales > Balneatricaceae > Motiliproteus > Motiliproteus coralliicola. The sequence continues at coordinate 373,575 of NZ_QQOH01000001.1, read as the reverse complement.
AATGCGCAGGAGGCTCCAACGGCAACGGCCATCAGCAACGGCTCCGGATTGATCCCCAACCCTGTCGCCACCCCCATCGCAATCGGCGCCATCACGATCGCCGTGGTGGCGTTGTTTATCACATCCGATAGAAACATCGTCACGACCAGGATGAGTCCCAGCGCCACCCAGAGCGGAAAATCGGCGGTCAGCCCCAGCAGTTGCGTCGCCAGCAGATCGGTCAGGCCGGTGTTCTCCAACGCCTGCCCCACCGGAATCATCGCCATCAGCAGTACGATAACCGGCCAGTCGACCGGTTCATACAGCTGCTGCGGAGTCAGGATCTTGAACAGCAGATAGACCAGAATCGCCAAACAGAAGGCCGCCGTCAGCGGTAGCACTCCGGCGACCCCAAGCCCAATCGCGGCCGCAAACACCAGCAACGCCAACGCCACCTGTTTCGGAAAGCCGAGCGACAGACTGCGCTCCGCCAGCGGCAGCATCCCCAGTTCCGACAACTGGGTGTTCAGGCTGGCAGCCCGCCCCTGCAGCAGCAGAATATCGCCGACCTGAAAGCTCTGTCGCCGCAGGCGTCGTTGGATCCGCTGCCCCTCTCGCGCCAAGCCGACCAGGGCCAAAGAGCTGCCGCTGATCCGGCGCAAGAAACTGACATCGCGCCCCTCCAGCATCGAGCCGCGCTGAATAATGCCCTCAGCCAGGGCCAGATCACCGCCGGTAATGCGCTCGAACTTACCGTCAGCGCTGGTGATCAGCTCCAGCTCATAGGCTTCCAGCAAGGCTTCGGTCTGGCTGGGATCGGCCTGCAGAATCAGGATATCCCCCTCTTGCAACTGATGCCCCGGTGGCAGGTCCATCGCTCGGCCACTGCGCTGGGCCAAACCAACAAGCTCGATCTCCCCCAGTTCGAGCGGCTCGATCGACTCGATCGCCTGACCAATCAAGCCCGAATCTTTGGGAATGATCACCTCGGTCAGATAACTCTCAATTTCGAACAGCTGCTCCGCCGGACTCTGCTGCATCCGTGCCTTGGGGATCAGTCGCCAGCCGATCAACGCCACAAACGACACCCCCAACAGTGCAATGCTGCCGCCCACCCAGGTAAAGTCGAACATCCCAAAAGCCTGCCCGACACTGTCGTTGCGGTAGGAGGCGATAATGATATTGGGCGGCGTACCGATGGAGGTCATCATGCCGCCGAGGATGCTGCCGAACGCCAACGGCATCAGCAGCATCGCCGGAGGCCGGCCCTGTTTTCTTGCCGTGGCCAGCGCTACCGGCAGCATTAACGCCAACGCGCCGACATTGTTCATAAAGGCCGACGCCACCGCGACCATGGCGGTCAACGAAAACACATGCAGCAGTGGATGTTCGGTAAACCCCAGCAGATGCTGAGTCATCACGTCCACCACCCCGGAGCGTTTTAAGCCTTCACTGAGGATCAGCACCGCAGCGACGGTTACCACCGCCGGATGCCCCGCCCCCAGAAACGCCTGTTCAGCCGGGGTCAGCCCGGTCAGGACACAAAGGCCCAACGCGATACCTGCCACCAGGTCATGGCGGATTTTTCCCCAGATAAATAAACCCAGGGTCAGCAGCACAATCGCGCTAATCTGATACTGCTCGGCAGTCATGGATCCCTCGCGTTAACAGTCAGCAGATCAATCGGTTACCGCAAAGCATAGTCGTTGTACGAGCACTCGGCACGATCACGAAAATCCCTAATTCGGCGCCGTTCTGCCACGAAATCCCCGCGATCCGGTTTGAGTCGAGTGCACGGGCCAAGTACACTTGGCCCTTTGCGTCATCCGTTCATCTGGCTCGTGCCCTCTCGTTATGCTCTGGCGTCCCCGCTCCATATACCAACTGGCATTACTTGGCTTTACCTTCGCCTTGGCTCCGCTGTGCCTGGCTATTTTCACATCGCTGCAAACCCTGAGCGAGCAATCCGTCCATGGCCAACAGTTGAGTCGGGAGTTGCTGGAAACAACCCGCTTGAGCCAATCGGTACAAGCGCAACTGGTCGACCTTGAAAGACTGTCACGCCAATACGCCACCCTCGGCGATAGTAGCCTGCTGCCCCTGTTTGATGAGATTGTGAAGCAGCTCGACGACGAACTAGATCGCCTGAAACAAAAGCCAACCCTGACGGAAGATCAACCCTCAAACGATGCCGCGCCTACATTGCTGAGTTATCTGGACTCGATTGAACAACAACTGGCGCTGATCAAAGCTGGCGTGCCGTTGATGAACGCCGAGCGTCCGCAAAGTTTTGAGGTCCTGGTGCAGTTCGATCAACTGAACGAAGACAACAACCAGCTACAGACCAAAGTGACCGAACGAATGGACCTGCTGTTGATGCAGCAGGTGCAAAGATTGGAGCACGTAGAGCAAACGCTGCGTAATCGAACCCTGCTATTGGCCCTGTTCACGCTGTTCTCGGCACTGCTGTTCAGTTACTGGATCAACAAACCGATGCGCCAGCTCAAACGCAAAATTCGAGCACTGGGTAACAAGGAGAGTGACTCTGTCAGGCCCGTCGGCGGCCCCCTGGAAGTGCGTGAGCTTGGTAGTCAGTTGGATTGGTTGAAACAGCGCCTGGAGCAGCTTGAAGAGCAGAAGCAACAGTTTCTAAGGCATATGTCGCACGAATTGAAGACACCGTTGGCCAGCCTGCGCGAAGGGGCAGACCTGATGGCTGAAGAAGTGGTCGGTCCCTTGGAACCAAACCAGCGCGAAGTTATCGAAATCATTCAACAGAACAGCTGGGAGCTGCAGCGCTTGATTGAAAACCTGCTCGACATGAGTCAGCTGGAGCAGCCGGCCACACTGGCAAGTGAGCCATTGGAGCTGGAACCATACGTTCAGGAACTGCTGATTCCTTATCAGATGCTGAGCAGACGTCGTCAATTGGATATCACCATTGAGGTTAATCATCCCCAGTACCGATGCGATCCAATCAAACTCAAGGGTGCACTGGACAATCTGTTTTCCAACGCCATTAACTACTGCAACGAACGGGGGCAGATCCTGATCCATTGCGATAAGGTAGACAACAACCTGATCATCGACGTGGCCAATAGCGGCCCTGTCATCCCCGCAACCGAACGGGAACAGATATTCAGGCCATTCTTCCAGGGTGGCGCCGATCGTGGCGGCCCGATCAAAGGCTCGGGGGTCGGCCTGAGCGTAGCCCGGGAATGTGTCGAAGCCCTCGGAGGACAACTCGCGGTCATTGAATATGGCGGCTGGAACTGTTGCTTCCGACTCAGCCTGCCGCTCGAGGAGAGCACACTATGACCCGGTTACTCCGCTACCTCGTGCCGTTGATGCTGCTGATCGGCGGCTGCCAGCCACTGCCAAAACTCGGCCTGGAGGACGCGCTGGCACCTGCCGATTCTCGCCCGGTGATTGTCTATACCCCCGCGGCGTTGACTTCCGAGTGGCTGCTGATTCTGGACCAGCAGCTCAAACTCACCCCCGAGCAGGCCAGCGAGGGGATACGTACCAGCGAGCCGCCGGTCAACGATACCCAACGTTTCAAACAGCTGCTGTTCCGCCAGCAGTTACAGCAGCGCGGTGGATGGGTCGTGGCCCGGGACCGGTTGCGTGAGCTGCTGGAAAACTACCGCGGCCACGAGGTCGAGCCGTTGCTGTCGATGCTGCTGGCCCACAACCAGGCCCTGATCAACCGCGATCAGCGGGAGCAACGCCTGAACCAGCAGTTGAGCGACCTGATCGAAGCCTACGAAACCGTGATTCGCCGCTATGATGAGTCGATCGCTGAAACCGAGCAGCTAAACGCCAAGATCGAAGCCCTCACCAATTTGGAGCGGCAACTCAATATCCGCCGTAGCAAGGACGCGACCAACGGTCCCGCTGCGACAGCTTCGCAACCGGTCGCAAGCCCAAGCCAACCACCCAAAGAGCTACCCACCAGGAAAGACGCCCCATGAGCAAAACCGCACCTCGACTTCTGCTGGTCGATGACGACAAGAGTCTGCTGCGGCTGTTGAAAATCAGGTTGCAGGGTAGCGGTTATCAGGTTGAGACCGCTGAGAACGGCAATCAGGCACTGCAACTGCTTGAAAAAACTGCGGTCGATGTGGTGGTCAGCGACCTGCGCATGGGCGATATCGACGGTATCGAACTGTTCGAGATGATTCAACAACAGCATACCGGCCTACCCGTCATTATCATCACCGCCCAGGGCTCGATTCAGGATGCTGTCGCCGCCACCCAGAAGGGGGTGTTCGGCTTTCTGACCAAGCCGGTTAACATCAAAGAACTGCTATTGCTGATCGACCGTGCCTTGGGGGTCAGCCCGATGAAGCCGAGTCAGCAGGCCGAAACCCAGTGGCGTGAACATCTCAAGTCGCGCAGCGGGGTTATGGAACAGCTGCTGACCACCACCGCCCAGATCGCCGGCACCGACGTCAGCGTGCTGATCAACGGTCAGAGCGGCACCGGTAAAGAACTGTTAGCCCAGGCGCTGCACCAGGCAAGCTCTCGCTCCAAGAAACCCTTCATCCCAATTAACTGCAGCGCGCTGCCCGAACCTCTGCTCGAGTCCGAACTTTTCGGTCATGTTAAAGGGGCGTTTTCTGGCGCGGTAGCCGATCACCAAGGGCTGTTCCGGGCCGCCGATGGCGGCACCCTGTTCCTGGATGAGATTGGCGATATGCCGTTGTCGCTGCAAGCCAAGCTACTGCGGGTACTGCAGGATCGACAGGTACGGCCGGTCGGCAGCACCCGTCTGTATCCGGTCAACGTACGCCTGGTTTCCGCCACCCACCGTGACCTGGATCAGATGATGGAGGACCACGAATTTCGTCAGGACCTCTACTACCGGATCAATGTGGTCAAGCTTGAAATACCGCCGCTGAATCAGCGCCCGGAGGATATCGCTCTGCTGGCCAACCACTTCTTGATCAAGGCCTGCGAACAAGCCAGCACCGAACAGAAGCAGTTTTCCCCCAACGCCCTGGAGCTGCTGATCGGCGCAAGGTGGCCGGGTAACGTACGCCAACTGGAAAACACCGTCCAGGAATTGATGGCGCTGACTCCCGGCCGTGTGATCGGCGCCAACCGGGTGCGACAGACCCTCTCTAACGAGATCGCCTATCTGCCCTCCTACAGCGAAGCCCGCCGTCAGTTTGAGCATGACTATCTGTCGAAACTGCTGCGCCTGACCAGCGGCAACGTGACCCAGGCCGCTCGACTGGCCCAGCGTAACCGCACCGACTTCTATAAGTTGCTGCAACGCCATGATCTCAAAGCCGAGCAGTTCAAGGGAGAGGAATAATTCGGCCTTGCCTTCGGGCGGCAATCTGCCGCCGACGCTTGAAATCCCTTTCTCTGCCACTACGCTGTCGCAATTCAGAGACATCGTAAACGACTGTTTTAAAACCCTTTTAGAAGAACCCACCAATACTGTCGCAATAAGCAGACGTTTCTGAATTTCTCTGTCCCGAAACCATCACAAAAAAAGCAATAAAAGCTTAAATATCAGAATATTACAAACCTGGCATGATTATCGCTATATCTAATTACCCATTGTAGATAGGAGGCGGAACATGTCGATTCATTTTCAGCTGGCCACCGAGCCTGCCAAGCGATTGCAGTACTTCAATATCCGGCAGTTTTGCTTTCGTAACGACCTAGGACTGTATTCGTTTGACGGTTCTGAAGATCAGTATGACAGGGAAGGCGAGATTTTACTGATTATGGAAGGCAATCAATGTATAGGCGGTGCTCGCCTGTCCGGCAGCCTGGATCCGGTACCTCTACCACTGGAGCATGAAGGGCTGAATATCCAGCAACTGTTTCCGAATATCAGCGGCACCGATACCCCCTATTGCCAGTGGACCCGTCTGGCCGTCCATCCAAGCAAGCGAACTCCTCAGTTGATGGCTGAAACCGCCAAAACGATGTTAGAGATTGCTCTTGTAAAGGGTTATCAATACAGTTTCTGTGTTTCCGGACGCTCCCAGGCTCGACTTTACAAGCGCCTGTACAACAATCTCGGCTACGACTACCGCATTATGGAGCAGATTGAAGTCCCGGAAGAGCCCGGTTTCAAAGGCCTTCCTCACCTGCTTTCCATCTGCGATCTGACCAGCGCTAGCGAGCAGCAGCTGGACATTCCCCGCGTTGCTTAAGGAACGGAAGCCTTCCAACGCAATCTATACCCACCCTTACTGACAGGGACGTCACCTTTCTCTTCGGTGATAGTCGATCTTTGAACACTGTCTCCTATCAGCGACAGTGCCTTGCGGGTGCAACTAAATAGTCACCCTGTTTATCGCCAGCTCTCTGCTGCACGGCTTTGTAGAGTCTAGATCTACCCTTGTGTTGCCCGATTCGCCCGTATCGAATCAAGCCACTTGCCAGTCGACCGGCACCGATAATAGATAACCCACGCCATAAACGGTTTTGATCAGCTTCGGTCGCTTGGGATCATCCTCGAGTTTTTTGCGAATTCTGGACATCCGCACATCGATACTGCGCTCGTAGGGAATCGAATCCCGACCTAGCAGATCCCCCATCAACCGGTCCCGATTGAGAATCTGCTGCGGCGCCTTCAACAGCACCATCAGCAACTCCGACTCGGCCGAGCTGAGGCGCTCGATATGGCCATCGCGACGAACCAGGGTCAGGGTAGCCGGATCAAAGCGCCAGTCACCAAACTCGGCGACCTTGGGAGTGGCGGTGGCTTCGGGTTGGCCGATCTGGTCCAACCGTCGGATCAGACTATTGACCCGGGCTACCAGTTCGCGCGGGTCGAACGGTTTGATCAGGTAATCATCAGCCCCCAACTCCAAGCCCAGCACCCGGTCCGGCAGGCTTCCGCGCCCGGTCACAATCATCACCCCGATCCGTTTCTGTTCACAGAGTTCACGAACCAGCGCCATGCCATCCATATCCGGCAAACCCAGATCGACGATGCAAAGCATCGGCGGCCGACGACGAATCGCCTGGCTGGCCTGCGCTCCGGTACGGAAGATCTCGGTTGTGAAACCGAAACTGTGCAGTTCGTTGCACACCATTTCGGCGATATCCCGTTCATCCTCGATCACATAGATCAACTTCTGGCTAGTCACCTTGGTTGTCATCCTCCAACTTGGTGCCGCTTTGGCCACCTACGGTAGCAGTTTTTCGGTTTCATTAACCTAACAGAGCCCGACGCAACTCATTAGCCTGGAACGGTTTGCGCAGGGTACGGTAATGCCGCCCCCCTTCCCGTTCGCTCTGATCGTGAGCATAACCGGTTATCAGCACAATTCGAGCCTCGGGGCGGCGCAGGCTGACACGATCGGCCAGCTCGTAACCGTCGATCTCGCCGGGCATCATGATATCGGACACCAGAGCGTAGAGCTCATCTAGGCTGTCCAGCAGCATCAACGCCTCATCCCCGTCGCTGGCCTCGACCACGCCGAAACCACTATCGACCAGTTGCTCCACGATCACTGCGCGCACATCGGCATTGTCCTCGGCCAACAGGATCAACCGTCCTTCGCCGCTCTTGCCCTCCAGCCTCTCGGGTAGCGGAGTTTCCGCGTCGGGGTCCACCGATCGGGCCGGCAGCAACAGATTGATCTTGGCCCCTTGACCCGGCTTGCTATCGATCCGGATATAGCCTCGGGACTGCTTCACAAATCCGTACACCATACTCAGGCCCAAGCCCGAGCCGGTCCCTTTTTTGGTGGTATAGAAGGGTTCGAAAGCCCGGTTAAGGCTGTCTTGATCGAAACCCTGACCACTATCCGTGACCGAGATCCGCAGATACTCACCCGGCAGGACCGGCTCGTCATAACCGGCGTTGCGCCCCAGATCGCCGGTCGTCACCTTCAGGTTGTTCACCATAAAGCGCAACTGGCCACCCTTGGGCATCGCATCACGGGCATTCAAGGCCAAGTTGAACAGCGCATTTTCCAGCTGGCTCTGGTCAACGAAGGCCACCAGCTCCGGCCCTTCATCGGCCTCGAACCCGATGGCAATATTGCTCGGCAACGACCCCTGCAGCAGGGCCAGGGAGTCGTTGATCAATGCCCCAACATCTATACAGGAGGGGCTCAGCGGCTGGTTTCTCGAGAACGACAGCAACCGGTTGGTGATATCGGCACCGCGCCGACCGGCCCGGATCGCCGGTGTCAGGTAGGTAGCAAGGCCATCAACCTCGGCATAACGGTCGTTGGCACTGACTAGATTGCCGATCACCACCGTCAGTAGGTTGTTGAAGTCGTGCGCCAACCCACCGGCCAACTGTCCCACCGCACTCATCCGTTGCGCTTCGGTCAACTTGCGCTCGGCCTCTTTGGCCGCCGTCATATCGAAACTGAGGGTCAGGATAGCCTGCACCCGGCCGTTCTCATCAAACTCCGGTATCAGCTTGCGACGGGTGATCACCTCACGTCCGTGATGCTCGAAGCTGTATTCGAATTCACATTCCCGACCATCCAGCGTCTGTTCGACGTAGGGCATAAACAGCTCGTACATCGCCGTCGGCATCACTTCCTGGATGGTCTTACCGACCAGGGATTCCTTCGGGCACTCGAACATCTCGGCGTAACGGCGGTTAACGAAGTGGTAGCGAAGATCGCTATCCACCAGCGCCAGTTGGGCCGGTAACTCATCGAGAATGGTCCGTTGCCGCCGCTCGGTTTCGACCAGCGCCTGGGTACGGCTCTGAACCTGATAATCGAGATTATGGATATTGTCGCTCAGGCGCTTAACCATCGAATCAAAGGTTCGCCCCAGCACCCCCAGTTCATCATCGCTGTCGATACCGCTCTGGGCACTCAGGTCACCACCACTGACCTTTCTAGCAGTGTCGGCCAGGCGCCGCAGCGGTGCCGATATCTGCGACACAAACAGCAACGCCACAAACAGTGAGATCACCAGGACCACCGTGGTAATCGTCATGATCCGTTCGGTCAGCACCTCGGAACTACGCTGCAGTTCATCCTCGTAAACCGAAGAGCCGATATACCATTCCAACCCTTCCAGAAACCGCACCAATGATTGTTTCTGATGGACATAGTTGCCCGCATCGTCGGGCTTATCCCACAGGTAGGTCCACTCACGCCCGGTATCGGCCACTTCGATCAACTCCTCGGCGATCGACTCGCCGGTGACCGGGTTCTTATGGCCGATAAAGTTGATCCCATCCAGGTTATCGTTGGGATGGATCAGCATGTTGGCATCGGCATCGAAGATATACATGTAGCCGGTCTTGGCGATCTTGATCTCCTGCAGCGAATGCCGCAGTTCGACCATCGCCAACTGCAGACGCTTTTGAACCTCGGCCTCGATATCGTCCAGGTAAAGGCCCGATCCGATTACAAAGCCCCACTGGGGAAAGTCTTTGACGTAGGAGAGTTTGTCCAACGGCTCGGGTTGATCGAGCCGCTGCCATTGGTACTGCACAAAGGCTTCGCCCTGCTCCCGAGCCTGGGCGACAACGGTGGGAATGATCGGTTCTCCGCTGGCACCCTCCAATCGGGCAGCTTCGGTGCCGTGGAAGCGGACATCGGGATGGGACAGCAGCACGGCTTCGTAACTGGCGATCCAGATATAGTCGTTGTTGCCGTAGGTATAGCTTCGCAGGCCTTCATAGAGCTGACGGCGGGCTTGCGCTTCGGTTAGCTCACCGGCAGCGACTTGCTCAAACAGGTCATCGGCATAGGAACCGGCAAACCCCACCACGGTCTTCAACTGCTGCTTGCGGGATTCCAACGCCTGCTGGCGGTAACCCTCCAGCCCGAAGTGAATTTTCTCCGCCAACTGATAGACGTTGTTAAGCACCGTCCGGCTGGCATTTTGCTCGATACCGTAGACGGTATCTTTAATCAGCGGCACCGAATAGAAATAGATCGCCAGCGCGAACAGCACGATGATAAACACCATCGCCAGAAAAAAACGCTGCACCAAGCGGGAGCCCAAAAGCATATCGTTCCTACTCCAACCCAAGCCCCGAGCGTTGCTAAACAACGACTTAGCCGTGAAACCTAAGCTTTTATTATTAGAATGGTCTGATTCTCATTCTACGGGTTTATGGGCAGTCGAAAAGCCCAGCGTTAACAAAACAGCCCCGCTGTTACATTTGGATAGAATTCAGACCTAATTGGGCAATAGTCATCCTTTCTAATTGATCCTGCAAACGGCCATGTCCTAGGACCGGCCAAGGCAACAACAAGAACAATCACGCCGCCATCGCCAAGGCGCTCGCGGCACAGCCTACAAAGTCAGGAAGGTTGCCCAATGAGTCGAGATATCATCCTCGAGAGTCGCAATCTCGTAAAAGAGTTCAAAGGGTTCACCGCGGTTGATGACGTCAACCTTCAGGTCGAACGCGGCACTATCCACGCTCTGATCGGCCCGAACGGCGCCGGTAAGACCACCGTCTTCAATCTACTCACCAAGTTCCTCACCCCGACCCGGGGTCAGCTGCTGTTCAACGGCCAGGACATCACCAAGAAAAGCTCCGACGCCATCGCCCGCATGGGGATCGTCCGATCGTTTCAGATCTCGGCCGTGTTTGCCCATCTGACCGTGCTGGAGAATGTCCGGGTCGCGCTGCAGCGCAAGCGCAACGATTCGCTTTTCTTCTGGCGCTCGGAGAAGTGCCTGGACGAGCTGAACGACCGCGCTGTCGAACTGCTCGAGTCGGTCGGTTTGGCCCCGTTCGCCAATGCCCGCGCCGTCGACCTGCCCTACGGTCGCAAGCGTTCACTGGAGATCGCCACCACCCTGGCACTGGATCCGGAATTGCTGCTGCTCGATGAGCCGACCCAGGGTATGGGTCACGAGGACGTGGGCGTCGTAGCCGAGCTGATCAAGAAGGTCGGCCAGGACCGCACCATTCTGATGGTTGAGCACAACCTCAACGTGGTTGCCGACCTGTCCGACCGTATCACCGTACTCCAGCGCGGCGCGGTGCTGACCGAAGGCGACTACGCCGAAGTCTCCGCCGATCCTCGCGTCCGTGAAGCCTATATGGGAGTCGAAGCCGACGAGCAACCGACCAAGCTGCACGCCGTCGACAAAACCGACACCGATTCCGACACGATGGAGGCTTCCGCATGACCGCCATGATGAATATTCAGTCCAGCCGCGAAAAACTGCGCGTCGCCGATCTGCACGCCTACTACGGCGAGTCCCACATCCTTCACGGTATCGACCTGACCCTGAATCAGGGCGAGCTGATCACCCTGCTGGGGCGTAATGGCTCCGGCCGCAGCACCACTCTGCGGGCGATCATGAACATGGTTGATCGCCGCACCGGCTCAATCGTGGTCAACGGTGAAGAGACCATCAACATGCCCAGCCACCGCATCGCCCATCTGGGGATGGGGTTCTGCCCGGAAGAGCGCGGCATTTTCGCCAGCCTCAACGTGGAAGAGAACCTGATGCTGCCGCCGGAAGTTCGCTCCGATGGCATGTCGGTGGAAGAGATCTACGACATGTTCCCGAACCTGGCCGAACGTCGAAAGAGCCAGGGCACCCGCCTCTCCGGTGGTGAGCAACAGATGCTGGCGATGGCACGAATTCTACGGACCGGCGCCAACATCCTGCTGCTCGACGAAATCACCGAAGGCCTGGCCCCGGTTATCGTCCAGAAGCTGGCCGAAGTGCTGCTTCAGCTTAAGGAGCGCGGCCTGACCATCATCCTGGTGGAGCAAAACTTCCGCTTCGCCGCCCCGATCGCCGACCGTCACTACCTGATGGAGCACGGCCATATCGTGGAAGAGATCAAGGCTGACGAACTGGAAGCCAAAACCGAACTGCTTAACACCTATCTCGGGGTCTGAGTCCACCGGACTGAGCTCTCGAATAGGGTTGAATCCTCAGGCAGTAAGCCGCCTACGGCGACAATCCACCTGAAAACAACCGCAGTACAAAAATCGTACGACGTCGTACTACAACAAGAAGATGGGAGAAATCCATGAACGTAATGCGTAAAACTCTACTGATCAGTGCCATGGTTGCCGCCGGCACCACCGCCCAGGCCGCCAATGTATCCGATGATGTGGTCAAGATCGGTGTACTGGGCGACATGAGCGGCGTCTACGCCGACATCTCCGGCCAGGGCAGTGTTGAAGCGGTCAAGATGGCAGTCGAAGATTTCGGCGGCACCGTACTGGGTAAGAAAATTGAAGTAGTTCACGCGGACGACCAGAACAAGCCGGACGTCGGCTCTGTTATCGCCCGTAAGTGGGTCGAAGAAGAGAATGTCGACGTTATCAACGGTGCGGTCGCCAGCTCGGTTACCGGTGCGGTGACCAAGTTCATGAGCTCCAAGGAGAAGATCACCCTGATCGCCGCCTCCGCCAGCCACGCTTTCACTACCAAGGCTTGCTCCCCGTTCAACGCTCACTGGACCTACGACGTGGTCTCTCTGGCCAACGGTACCGTGAAGCCGATGGTACAGAGCGGCAAGAAGAAGTGGTTCTTCGTTACCGCTGACTACGCCTTCGGTCACGCGCTGGAAAAAGTCGCCACCGGCGTTATCAGCAACAACGGTGGTGAAGTGGTCGGCGGCGTTCGCGCTCCGCTGGGCACCACCGATTTCTCTTCCTACATCCTGCAGGCACAGTCTTCCGGTGCTGACGTAATCGCACTGGCCAACGCCGGTACCGATATGGTTAACGCGCTGAAGACCGCCGCCGAGTTCGGTGTCACCGACATGGTCGATGTGGCTGGTCTGCTGGTATTCACCCCCAACGCCCAGGCGCTGGATCCGGCCGTTGCCGGCGGCATGAAGCTGACCACCGGTTTCTACTGGGATATGGATGACCAGACCCGCGAGTGGTCCAAGCGCTACATGGCCCGTATGGACGGCAAGATCCCGGCGATGCCGCATGCCGGCGCCTACTCCTCCACCATGCACTACCTGAAGGCGGTCGAAGCTGCCGGTACCGACGAGTCGAAAGCCGTTATGGCCAAGATGAAGGAGATGCCGGTCGAGGACTTCTTCTCTCGCAACGGTTACCTGCGTAAGGACGGCCGCATGGTTCACGACATGCTGCAGGTTCGGATCAAGAACGCCGACGAGCGTCGCGATGGCAACGATATCTTCGCCATCGAACAGATCATCCCGGGCAAAGATGCCTTCCTGAAGCTCGAAGAGGGTGGCTGCAAGTTCGCTCTGGAGAGCTAAGCACCCTCAGTAGTACCGCGGCGTCGGTCTAACCGGCCGGCGCCGCCACCGAATTTCCCACAGTCGTTTGCATAACGGCTGGTAATAACAACAGACGGGACCCGCTGCGCAAGCTCGACAGTTTGCGCCAGCACCCAACCCGTCGGAGACAGCGGCCGAGGATCGGCCTCTGCAATCAGGTCAGGTGAGTTTATGTTTGATATCAACCTGTTCGCCCTGTTCGGCCAGCTGCTGATCGGGCTGATTAACGGCTCCTTCTACGCCCTGCTCGCCTTGGGTCTGGCGATAATCTTCGGACTACTGAAGGTCATCAACTTTTCCCAGGGCGCGCTCTACATGCTGGGTGCCTTCGGCGCCTGGATGGGCCTCAACTATCTCGGCATCAGCTACTGGTGGGCACTGTTCCTGGTCCCGCTGGCCGTCGGCGCCATCGGTATCCTGTGCGAACGTTTCCTGATTCGTCCGATCGCCAACGAAGACCACCTCTACAGCCTGCTGCTGACCTTCGGTGTCGCGCTGGTGCTGCAGGGCCTGTTCACCCACTGGTACGGTTCATCCGGTCTGCCCTACGCCATCCCGGACGAGCTCAAAGGCGGCTTCCGCCTGCCCTTCATGTACCTGCCGACCTACCGCGCCTGGATCATCGTCGTCTCACTGGCGGTCTGCCTGGGTACCTGGTTGCTGATTGAAAAAACCAAGCTGGGCGCCTACCTGCGTGCCGGCACCGAGAACCCGCAACTGATGCAGGCCTTCGGTATCAACGTCCCGCTGATCGTGACCCTGACCTACGGCTTCGGTGTTGCGCTGGCTGGTTTCGCCGGTGTCCTGGCCGCCCCGGTCTACTCGGTGTCCCCGGAGATGGGCTCCAATATCCTGATCGTCGTGTTCGCCATCGTGGTCATCGGCGGCATGGGCTCCATCGGCGGCGCTATCGCCACCGGTCTGGGCATGGGTGTGGTCGAAGGCCTGACCAAGTACTTCTACCCGGAAGCCTCCAACACGGTGATCTTCCTGGTCATGGTACTGGTGCTGTTGACCAAGCCGGCCGGACTGTTCGGCAAAGAGGCCTGATCAATCAGGGCCGAAATCTGCGAGAGACAGGCTGGGTAGCAACCTCAACCCCGTTGAAAGCCCGCCCAGCCATTATCCGAACCGACTCTGATTATCCAGTCGTCACGATATTGAACAATTGGTGGTATCGAAAATGAACAATAAAAAACTCAATCTGATTCTGCTGGGACTGGCGTTGGTTGCGCCGCTGGTCCTCTACCCGGTCTTTCTGATGAAAGTCCTCTGTTTCGCCCTGTTTGCCTGTGCATTCAACCTGCTGCTGGGCTTCTCCGGGCTGCTCTCCTTCGGCCACGCCGTGTTCTTGGGAAGCGGCTCCTACATCACCGGTTACCTGATGCTGTCCGTCGAGGGCCTGACCCCGGAAGTCGCCATCCTGGCCGGTGTCGCGGTCTCCGCCGCCATCGGTTTTGTCTACGGCAAGCTGGCGGTTAAGCGTGAAGGGATCTACTTCGCCATGGTCACCCTGGCGCTGGCCCAGCTGGCCTTCTTCTTCTACCTGCAGGCCCCCTTCACCGGCGGTGAGGACGGTATCCAGGGGATTCCCCGCGGCAAGCTGTTCGGTGTGATCGACCTGTCCGACAACCTGGTGATGTACTACTTCGTGCTGGCAGTCTTTATCGGTGGCTTTGCGCTGATCTACCGCACCATCCACAGCCCGTTCGGCCAGGTGATGAAGGCGATCCGTGAGAACGAGCCCCGTGCCATCTCGCTGGGTTACAAGGTCAATCAGTACAAACTGCTCTGCTTCGTGATCTCCGCCACCCTGGCTGGTCTGGCCGGCTCCACCAAAGCGCTGGTGTTCCAACTGGCCTCGCTGACCGACGTCCACTGGTTCATGTCCGGTGAGGTGGTACTGATGACCCTGCTGGGCGGTATGGGCACCATCTGGGGGCCGGTACTGGGCGCAGGCACCATCGTTACCCTGCAGAACGCCCTGGCCGCGGGACCGCTGGGCAACTACATCCACGTGATCATGGGTGTGGTGTTCGTGATCTGCGTACTGGCCTTCCGTAACGGTCTGGTCGGCGAACTGCAGAAGCTGGTCAAGCGTAACTTCTAATCCACGTTAGAAAACGGCTAAACGAGGTCAGTATGATTAACCCGAAACCTACCGCCCTGGACCTGCCGGTTCCAACCCTGGAACAGCTGCCCGATACCACCGCACGCTATCTGGGGATATGTCAGGAAAAGCTCGGAATGGTGCCGAACGTACTGGCCGCCTACAGCCATAACCTGCCGCAGTTCGATGCCTTCGCCCAACTCTACAACTGCCTGATGTTGGGCGAGTCCGGCCTGAGTGCGCTGGAACGGGAGATGATCGCCGTGGTCGTCTCCTCCGCCAACCACTGCTACTACTGCCTGACTGCCCATGGTGCGGCGGTTCGACAGTACAGCGAAGACCCGATTCTGGGCGAGCAGCTGGTGATGAACTACCGCGCCGCCGACCTGAGCCCCCGTCATCGGGCGATGCTCGATTTTGCCGATCGGCTGACCCGTCATCCGGATCAAACCACCGAAGCCGACCGCCAGGCGCTGCGCGATGCCGGTTTCAGCGATACCGAGATCTGGGATATCGCCTCCCTCACCGGTTTTTACAACATGACCAATCGGTTGGCCGGCGCCACCGAAATGGTCCCCAACCCCGAGTATCACAGCCAGTACCGCGACCTGCCAGCGGCTCCTCGAGCCGAGGCCCGGCAGTCCCAAATAACAAAATAACCATAATATTTCGGAGGTCCTGCGAATGAACGCGCCTACTTCCCCTTCTGCTCCTAACCCTAGCTCTGTAAAAGCAGCCGCTGCCAGTTACACTAGCGCCACCAGCAGCACCCCGCTGATCGGTGAAACCATCGGCGATCTGTTCGACCGGATCGCCAGCGAGTACGCCACCAACGACGCCCTGGTGTCGATGCATCAGGGCATTCGCTGGAGCTACCGTGAACTGCAGCAACAGGTCGAGCGCTGCGCCCGTGCGCTGATGGCGATCGGCGTCGAAAAAGGTGATCGTGTCGGTATCTGGTCACCCAACAACGCCCAATGGTGTGTAACCCAGTTCGCCACCGCCAAGATCGGCGCCGTGCTGGTGAACATCAACCCGGCCTATCGCCTGCACGAGCTGGAATACGCCCTGAACCAGTCCGAATGCCGTTTTCTGATCGCCGCCGATCAGTTCAAAAGCTCCGACTACACCGCCATGCTGAACAAGCTGGTACCGGAACTGGCCCAGTCTGCACCCGGCAAGCTGATCACCCCGGCGCTGCCGCACCTGAACGGCGTGATTACCCTGTCCGACACCCCGGCCGCCGGCTTCATGAGCTGGCAGCAGATGCTGGATCAGGCTGATAACAGCTCCGTTGATGCATTGCAGGAGCGCCAGAGCGAACTGCAGTTCGACGACCCGATCAATATCCAGTACACCTCCGGCACCACCGGTTTCCCGAAAGGCGCCACCCTGAGCCATCACAACATCCTCAATAACGGTTTCTTCGTTACCGAGAGCCAGCGTTTCACCGACCAGGACCGCCTGGTGATTCCGGTGCCGCTGTACCACTGCTTTGGCATGGTGATGGGTAACCTGGGGTGCGTCAGCCACGGCGCCACCATGATCTACCCGAGCGAAGCGTTCGAGCCCGATTCAGTGCTCAAGGCCGTCGCCGAAGAGCGCGCCACTGCACTCTATGGTGTACCGACGATGTTTATCGCGGTGCTGGAGCACCCGACATTTGCCGATTACAACCTCGACTCACTGCGTACCGGCGTCATGGCCGGCGCCACCTGCCCGGTGGAGGTGATGAAGCAGGTGATCGAGCAGCTGCACATGAAAGAGGTGCAGATCGCTTACGGCATGACCGAAACCAGCCCGGTCAGCACCCAAACCGGCGCCGAGGATCCGATCGACAAGCGCGTCAGCACCGTTGGCCGAACTCAACCGCACCTGGAATCCAAGATCATCGACTCTCTGGGCAAGATCGTCCCCCGTGGCGAGATTGGCGAGCTCTGCACCCGTGGCTACAGCGTCATGCTGGGTTACTGGAACAACGAGGAAGCGACCTTGAATGCGATCGACAGTGCCGGCTGGATGCATACCGGCGACCTGGCGACCATGGACGACGAGGGTTACATCAGCATCATCGGCCGCAGCAAGGACATGGTTATTCGCGGCGGGGAAAACATCTATCCCCGTGAGATCGAGGAGTTCCTCTACACCCACCCGGCGATCTCCGATGCCCAGGTTACCGGCGTACCGGACAAGAAGTTCGGTGAAGAGCTGGTGGCCTGGATCATTCTCAAACCCGAGGCGGATCTGACCGAGCAGGAGCTGCGTGACTACTGCAAGGACAAGATCTCCCATTTCAAGGTGCCGCGTTACATCAAGTTCACCGACGCCTTCCCGATGACCGTGACCGGCAAGATCCAGAAGTTCAAGATGCGCGAAATCACCATCGACGAGCTGGGGCTGGATAGCTGATCGACTCGATTCATTCTCGAATTACAAAATTAAAACAATAGGTAAGGTTATGACTGAGCAAACTTATCAGGACTATATCGCCAAATTTACCCCGCAGATGATCGAGTCGCAGTTCAGCGGCCAGCTGAGCGAAGCACCGGGCATCAACGTCTGCGTCGAGAGCTGCGATCGCCACGTCCAACAGAACCCGGACAAAGCCGCGCTGCGCTACCAGCGCATCGACGGCAGCAAGGGCGAGCTCAGCTTCGCCGAACTGCAACGCCGCTCGGCCCAGTTCGCCAACATGCTCAAGAGTCAGGGTATCGGCAAAGGCGACCGGGTTGCCTGCCTGCTGCCCCGGACCCCGGAGCTGCTGATCGCGGTACTGGGAACCTTGCGTGCCGGTGGTGTTTATCAGCCGCTGTTCACCGCTTTCGGTTCCGGTGCGATCGAATACCGACTCAACTGTGCCGGCTCCAAGCTGATCATCACCAACCCCGAGCAGTGGCCCAAGCTGGCCGATGTTAAAAACCTGCCCAAAACCATGCTGGTGGCCGACAGCAGCGAAGCCTGCGCCTCTGAATCCGACCTGCTGTGGCAGCAGGCCGTCGACAGCCAGGACGATCAGTTCGAACCGGTCCTGATCGGTCAGGACGAGCCGTTCCTGCAGATGTTCACCTCCGGCACCACCGGCAAATCCAAGGGCGTTGTGGTTCCAGCCAAGGCACTGGTCTCGTTCTGGACCTATATGGAGCTGGCGATCGGCCTGCGTGATGAAGACAACTACTGGAACGTGGCCGATCCGGGTTGGGCCTACGGTCTCTACTATGCCGTTGTCGGCCCGCTGCTGCTGGGTTGTACCACCCACTTCAACGAGCATGGTTTCACCGCCGACAACACCTACGCCTTCATGCAGGAGTTCGAGATCACCAACCTGGCCGCGGCACCCACCGCCTACCGCCTGTTGATGGCCAATGAAGCCCAGCGCGCCGACTACAACATCAACCTGCGCGTCGCCAGCAGCGCCGGCGAACCACTGAACCCGGAAGTCGCCAACTGGATGGATCGTGTGTTCAGCTGCCCGGTTCGTGACCACTACGGTCAGACCGAAACCGGCATGACCGCATGTAACTACCACGCCCTGGATCACGAAGAGCATGTCGCCTGCATGGGCTTCCCGATGCCCGGCTACCGCCTGGTAGCACTGGATGACGAGTTCAACGAGGTCGAACCGGGACAGACCGGTCAGCTGGCGGTCGACGTCAGTCAGTCGCCGCAGTTCTTCTTTATGGGTTACAGCTTCTCCGACAAGAAGCCGTACCACGGTAACTACTACCTGACCGGCGATATGGTGATCCGCAACGCCGACGGTTCCCATTCCTACACCGGTCGTGACGATGACATCATCACCTCCGCCGGTTATCGGATCGGTCCGGCCGACGTCGAAAGCACCCTGCTGGAACATCCGGCGGTTATCGAAAGCGCCGTGGTCGCCAAGCCCTGCGAAAAGCGTGGCTCGATCGTCAAGGCCTACGCGGTGATCCGGGAACAGGATGAGCCCAATGACGCGCTGGTGGAAGAGCTGCAGCAGTACGTTCGTAACCGTCTGTCGACCCACTCTTTCCCGCGCGAGATCGAGTTCGTCACCGAATTGCCGAAAACGCCCAGCGGCAAGCTGCAACGCTTCCTGCTGCGTCAGCGGGCCGTGGATGAGCTGGATGGTCAAGGCGCGGCCTGAGTGCCGCAATAGATTCCTATCGTAGGCCTTCCCTGTCAGCCTTGAGGAGCGGCTGGCAGGGCTTTTTTTGCAGCGCGATCGAGGGGTTCATAACGCTCGGCCTAACGATGGGCCACAACGGAGCAGACGGTGTTTAGCTGTGCCGGCACTTATCCGGGTAGCAGACCTGATTTCGTCCCTGGGATTTGGCCCGGTAGAGCTCAGTATCCATCGCCAACATCAATTCGCTCGGCTCGGACCCGCTGTCTGGATAGGTCGCGATACCGAAGCTCGCCGTTAACCACAGGCACTGCTGCTCGTAGCACATCTCGTACGTTTCCAACGCATGTCGAAGCTGTTCACAGAGTTCGATCATCGCCTGCAGCTCGGTCTGCGGGCTCAACAGCAAAAACTCCTCACCGCCCCAGCGAAATAGAAAGTCCGACCGACGGACCCGCTCTTCCAACACCCGGGCCACCGTTTTCAGTACGTAGTCGCCGCCCACGTGGCCGAGTTGATCGTTAACGGATTTGAAAAAGTCCAGATCGATCAGGGCCATGCCCAGTGGCTGATGGTGACGTTCTGCCAGATGCAGCTGGCTATCGAACACGCGACGACTCTCGCGACGATTCCGCAACCCCGTCAGCTCATCGTAAGCGGCCAGCTCCTGCAGGC
Organism: Motiliproteus coralliicola; assembly: GCF_003345655.1. GTDB lineage: Bacteria > Pseudomonadota > Gammaproteobacteria > Pseudomonadales > Balneatricaceae > Motiliproteus > Motiliproteus coralliicola. The sequence goes on along the minus strand of NZ_QQOH01000001.1, from coordinate 353,505 downwards.
GCTGCTCCAGCAACTTCTGACGGGTCACATCGGTGACTATTCCGGTAGCACGCACCGGTTTGAGTTCCTCATCGTATTCGGAGACACAGCCGGTATCGTGGACCCAAAGATAATGGCCGTTACGGTTACGCAGACGATAGGTCGCCGCGTAGCGCTCCCGCTGCCCGTTCAGGTGTTCGCCCATGATCCTCAGCACCCGTTGTTGGTCGCTGGGGTGAATATTATCTTTCCAGGTTTCGACCACCGGCGGCATCTCGTCGGGGCCATAGCCCAGCATGCGTTTGAGCGACGGGCTGAAATAGACCGCGCCGGCCTCGATCTCCCAATCCCAGAGACCATCGCTGCTGGCATCGATCGCGGTCAGAATCTGCGCTTCACGCCCCTTGTCCTTGGACTCGTAAGCTCGTCGGCTGCTGATATCCCGGGCAACGGACAGGAACAGTTCTTTGTCCTGATGGACAAAGACGGTGGTGTTCACTTCTACCGGAAATTCAGAACCATCCTTGCGGCAGTGATGGCCATTGAAGGTATAGCGTTTCTCGGCACGGATCACGTCGGCGATCGCCTGCCACTGACCATTTTCGGTCACGTGTTTCTGCAGGCTAAGCACCGAATGATTCAGCACCTCATGCCTTTGCATCAGCAGATCTTCATGACCGGCTCGGTTGACCCAGATAATATTCGAACTGGCCGGGTCGATCAGATAGACGGCATCCGCCATCTGATCGTGGATAAACGAAAAGTCATCAGCATCATCAAACATCGAATCCCTGCTTCCTGCTGCCCGGCCCTTGCGGTCCCACAGCAGGCGTTTCAATAGCTCTGGCTTTATCCATTCGACTCCGACTGCGGGAGATCGAATCCGGTTTATCCGGTCCCAACCGAGACCACCTAGAGAGCGGGCTCTTAGGGTAGCAGCGGCGGCGAAACCCTAACAATCTGCCTTTTGTCGTAACGATTCAACCCACCAGCGCATGCTGTTTCAATTTCTGCAGCTCGTCACGGTAGTAGGCGGCCTGTTCGAACTCCAGATTCTTGGAAGCCTCGTACATCTGATCTTCCAGCTTGGTGATCGCCCGGCTGAGCTCCTTCGGCGACATCGCCTGCGGATCGGTGCTGTAATCGGCTTTGGGCTCGGCCACCTTGCGGCTGCTCTTGGCCGCCTTCTTGCCGGGTACCCGGGCGCCTTCCATGATGTCGGCGATCGACTTGCTGACGCTCTTGGGGACGATTCCGTTGGCTTCATTGAAGGCCAACTGCTTGGCCCGTCGGCGTTCGGTCTCATCGATCGCCCGTTGCATCGAGCCGGTGACCCGGTCGGCGTACAGGATCGCCTTACCGTTCAGATTCCGTGCCGCCCGACCGATGGTCTGGATCAGCGAACGGTCCGAGCGCAGAAAGCCCTCTTTGTCGGCATCCAGAATCGCCACCAGCGACACCTCGGGCATATCCAGCCCTTCTCGCAACAGGTTGATACCGATCAGCACATCAAACTCGCCGATCCGCAGATCCCGGATAATCTCGACCCGCTCCACCGTGTCGATATCCGAGTGCAGGTAGCGCACCCGAACGCCGTGCTCATCGAGATACTCGGTCAGATCTTCGGCCATCCGCTTGGTCAGCGTGGTGACCAGAATCCGCTCGCCCCGCTCGGTGCGTTGGTTAATCTGACTGAGCAGGTCATCAACCTGAGTGGTGGCCGGGCGCACCTCGATCTCCGGATCCACCAAGCCGGTCGGGCGTACCACCTGCTCGACCACCTGACCGGCATGTTCCCCTTCGTACTTACCCGGCGTGGCCGAGACATACACCGCCTGGGGCGCCAATTGCTCCCACTCTTCGAACCGTAGCGGTCGGTTGTCCAGCGCCGACGGCAACCGGAAGCCGTACTCCACCAGCGTCTCCTTACGGGAGCGGTCGCCCTTGTACATCGCCCCCAGCTGCGGAATGGTGACGTGGGATTCATCGATCACCAGCAAGGCCCCTTCGGGTAGGTATTCGAACAACGTGGGCGGTGGCTGTCCGGCTTCGCGGCCGGACAGGTAGCGGGAGTAGTTTTCGATCCCGGTGCAATATCCCAGCTCCAGAATCATCTCGATATCAAACTGGGTCCGCTGCTCCAGGCGCTGGGCCTCCAGCAGCTTGTTGTTCTCGCGCAGCCGCTCCAGCCGCTCCTTGAGCTCAACCTTGATCTTCTCGACCGCCTCCAGCAGCACTTCACGCGGGGTGACATAGTGTGACTTGGGATAGACGGTCACCCGGGGCACCTTGCGCAGCGTCTCGCCGGTCAGCGGATCGAAGTAACTGAGCTGTTCGATTTCATCGTCGAACAGTTCGACCCGAATCGCATCGCGCTCGGACTCGGCCGGGAAGATATCGATCACGTCACCGCGGGCCCGGTAGGTGGCGCGATGCAGCTCAACGTCGTTGCGGGTGTACTGCAATTCGGCCAGGCGTCGCAGAATCGTGCGTTGATCAACCCGATCGCCCCGATCCAGGTGCATCATCATCTTCAGGTAGGACTTCGGATCGCCCAGGCCGTAGATCGACGAGACCGTGGCGACGATGATCGCATCGGGGCGTTCCAGCAACGCCTTGGTGGCCGACAGCCGCATCTGCTCGATATGCTCGTTAACCGACGAGTCCTTCTCGATATAGGTGTCCGAGGCCGGCACATAGGCTTCAGGCTGGTAGTAGTCGTAGTAGGAAACGAAATACTCCACCGCATTCTTGGGAAAGAACTCGCGAAACTCACCGTACAGCTGGGCTGCCAGGGTCTTGTTCGGTGCCAGCACGATCGTCGGCCGCTGTTGTTGCGCTACCAGGTTGGCGATGGTGAAGGTCTTGCCGGAGCCGGTCACACCCAACAGGGTTTGGGCGGCCAGACCGGCATTGATACCGTCAGAAAGCTGGGCGATGGCGACCGGCTGATCGCCGGCGGGGTCAAAGCGCGAATTGACCTCAAATAAACTGGGCATACGGTTTCCTGAGCCGGGGTGAATCTGTACAATTATACGGCTTTTTTTCGGCGCTCCGGAATGGTTGAGTTTTCGGAGCACAATGTCGAGAAAACCGACATTTATGATCAGCTCATTTGAGAGGACACCAACTTGGACCTGCAACTTTCCGATCGGGTTAACAACATCAAGCCTTCACCCACGCTGGCGGTCACCAACCGTGCCGCTGAACTGCGCGCAGCCGGTAAAGACATTATTGGCTTGGGCGCGGGCGAGCCCGATTTCGACACCCCGGATCACATTAAAAACGCAGCTATTGAAGCCCTCAACGAAGGCTTCACCAAGTACACCGCCGTTGACGGCACCCCGGCGCTCAAGCATGCCATTATCAACAAGCTGAAGAATGACAACGGCCTGGAGTACCAGCCGACCCAGATTCTGGTTTCCTGCGGTGGTAAGCAGAGCTTCTTCAACCTGTCTCTGGCGCTGATCAACCCAGGCGACGAAGTGATTATTCCGGCTCCTTACTGGGTTTCCTACCCGGATATGGTCGCCGTTTCCGACGGTGTTCCGGTTATCGTTCGTACCTCCCAGGAGCAGCGTTTCAAGCTGACTCCGGAGCAGCTGGAGATGGCGATCACGCCGAAGACCAAGCTAGTGGTACTGAACAGCCCGTCCAACCCCACCGGTGTGGCCTACTCCCGTACCGAGCTGGAAGCGCTGGGTGAAGTGCTGAAGAAGCACCCCAACGTTCTGGTTGCCACCGATGACATGTACGAGCACATCCTGTGGAGCGACGAGCCGTTCTGCAACATCCTGATGGCCTGCCCGGAACTGTACGACCGCACCATCGTGCTGAACGGTGTTTCCAAAGCCTACTCGATGACCGGCTGGCGGATCGGCTACGCGGCTGGACCGGAAACCCTGATCAAGGCGATGAAGAAGGTTCAGTCCCAGTCCACCTCCAACCCGACCTCGATCTCTCAGGTTGCGGCCCAGACTGCCCTGGAAGGCTCACAGGATTGCGTCAAAGAGATGCTGGTTGCCTTCAAGCAGCGCCACGACTTCGTCGTTGATGCGCTGAACGAAATCGACGGGGTCGACTGCATCCCGGCCGACGGCACCTTCTATGCGTTCCCGAGCTTCCAGCAGGTGATCGATTCCCGTCCGGAGTTCGAAGACGACATCGCCCTGGCCGAGTTCCTGTTGAACGAAGCCGGCGTTGCCCTGGTACCGGGCTCGGCCTTCGGCTCTCCCGGCCAGATGCGTCTGTCCTTCGCTACCAGCATGAAAGTACTGGAAGAAGCGATCAGCCGGATCAAGAACGCCCTGCAGGGCTAATCGGATCCAGCCACAGAAAACCGGGCCAAGGCCCGGTTTTTTTTTAGCACCACTCCATCACTGAACAGGCATCCCATGAACGACGAGATCAACTACCGCAACAACCCGCTCCACGGCCTCGGACTGAAAGCCCTGGTCACCGAACTCGTTGAACACTATGGATTTGAGATCCTCTACGCCTATCTCAATATCAACTGTTTCCGCACCAACCCCAGCGTCGACTCCAGCGTTAAATTTCTGAAAAAGACCGACTGGGCGCGGGAAAAGGTGGAAACTTTCTATCTCTACCAATTCAAGAACCTGCCCAAAGCCAGCTCGACTCAGTTCAAGCTCCCGCCGAGAGAACGGATCATTCCGGATGGCCAGCTACCAGGCGAGCCGGCCGAGTTGAGCCTGGAAGACGCCGCTCGCCTGAATCAAAAAAAGCGTGACAAGGCCGCCAGTTGGAAGCAGAACTCGGGCTATCACAGCCGTAAAAAGCCGCAACAACAGCGCCGCAGCCCCTTCAGCAAGGATGCCAAGAACAAACCCTCCGGCAACGCGAGCGACTCAAAACCAAAACCAAAAACCAAGCCTCAAAGCAGCGAGCAGTCCTTCAACCCCTGGTCCAAATGGGAAAAGAAATAACCGGAGGCTGTGACGTAGGATCGCCCGATCGCCTCCCTGCAAGCGTTCAGGCCGGTCGCGAATTCGATTCCTGCGGGCTCATTGACGCCAATTCGTGCTCAAAGCGGTTGTAAAAATCCTGTTGAATTCGATTGGTCCTTGTCCAGCCGTCCATCGACACCGAGAAATCCAGCGCCGAACGCATCTTTTCCAACAGTGCCTGCCAACCCGCGGTTGACCACTCCTGTTCCGGGCTCAATCCTGATGGTTTGGGAAGGTGGGTGCCCAGCTCGATACCGTTGGCGGTGGCCATATGGAATTGCAGCATCATCACATCGGCTTCGGAAAGATTCGCGGTAGCGCGCTCCCAAGCCTCGTGCACACCTACCGGTGCATTCAGTGGCGGATAGGCCAGCGTCTTGGCTTTGCCGATCTCCACCACACCGTCGTTATTGAGATCCACCATGCCGGTCTTGTCCGGCTGGGCCAACAGGTTGATCGCACCCTCATCGCTCAAAGACTCGATATGAATCGGATCGGCCAAACTGGTCGCTCGCTGTAGCAGTTGCATGTCAGCGGCTGAGAGCCCGGCCAACACCTGCTTCGCGGTCTGATCGGCGCTGAGCTTCTCGGTTGCCGACATCAGCAGGGCTTCAAACTGATCGACCTGCTCTTCTGACAGCCCCCGTCGATGCAGCAAACCGATCGACTCCTGGCTCAACCCAGTGCGAGCAGCACCGGCGGGTAACAACTGACTGGATAGTGACATGCTCGGCTCCGAGTTTTCGTTTATCCCTGAAAACATAGCAAGTTTAACGCCAGTACAGCTCTATGCTGTTGAACCCCCGACGGTTCTAGGAAAGCTCAGCAACCAGCGCTGATAACAGCTGCAAAGGCAGCAGGAATCCGCCGGATAGCGGCAACCGCTTGCCGACCTCCCCCTGGCCGCTGTCAGAGCCCCGCACCCACGACTTTCCACCCATAGCACCCGAAACCCTGCATCCGGTATCATTAGCGCACAGACAATCACTTCAACCGTACAGAACATTCAACCTTACAGAACTTGCAACTATGACCGATTCGATCCTGACCGATGCTCCCAAGCCTTTTCTGGCACTGGTTTCCAAACTGCTGGTGGGTGAGAAGCCCTGCCCGGTCCGCTTTATGTACAAAACCGTTCCAGCCGATCTGCGTGACACCGGCTGGCGGATGTATTCCGGCTACGAAACGCCGGAAGAGCTGGCGGATAAGAAGAACATGCAGCCCTACCCGGTTGAGACGCTGATCAAGATGGACCCATCACTGGAAGAACTGCTCAAGAGCAAGCCGGGGTCGGTCTGGGAGCGGGTACCGGGAGAAGCCTGGCAGGAGGTCGAGGACTTCGACATCCCGGAAGAGGAAGATGTCGAAACCCGCACGGTACAAAGTGTCGACGACTTCAAGCCGAGCTGATTACGCGCCATCATGGGCGATCTTTACGCCCGATATCGGGCTTTGAGCCGGCAGCAGCAGTTCGATACTGACCCGGCTCAACTTGCCTGCCTTGAGCCGTTACAGGCGCTGATCGACAGCATCGAGCGGCCTCCTCGGCGGCTCAGCTTCAGATCTCGCCATTCCCAGTCCGCCGCGCTGCAGGGTATCTGGCTCTATGGCCCGGTTGGTCGCGGCAAAACCCTGTTGATGGATCTGTTCTGCCAACAACTGCCGGCCCACCGATCTCAGCGGCTTCACTTCCATCACTTTATGCGCCGGGTCCATCAGCAACTGACCGCGCTATCCGGCCAACCGGATCCATTGGTCAGAATTGCCGAACAGATCAGCGCCGATATCGACATACTCTGCTTCGACGAGTTTTTTGTCAGTGATATCGGTGATGCGATGCTGCTAGGGCGCTTAATGGCGCAACTGTTTCAACGGGGTACGGTACTGGTGGCCACCTCCAATCAGCATCCGGACCAGCTTTATGCCGATGGACTGCAGCGACAGCGCTTTGTGCCGGCGATCGACTTGCTGAAACAGCACTGCCGGATCATCCACCTCGATGGTGGCCTGGATCATCGCCGTCGGCAACTGAATCACGCCGATCTGTTCCTGCTCAATCCGGACCGTTCACGACTTCAGCTGCGATTCGAACAGCTGGCCGGCCCGGCCCTCGTGCAAGGGCAGCCGATTGCGCTTGAAGGCCGATCGGTAAGTTGCGAGCAATACAACGATCACGCCGCCTGGTTCGATTTCGATGCCCTCTGTGAAGGACCACGCAGTGCCAACGACTATATGGCTCTGGCCGAGCGGTTCGGCATTATCCTGCTCAGCGGTATCCCCGATCTGAAAGGCAGCAGCGACGCTAACTGGGTGGTTCAGGGTACCGAGGATATGCCAGCCAGTGCGACCAATCGCCGACGCTTTCTCGGCAGTAACGATGACCGGACCCGGCGCTTTATCGCTCTGATCGATGAGCTATACGACCAGTCGGTACTATTGTTGGCTGCCGCCGAAGTGACTATTGGCCAGCTGTATCCAAGCGGCGCACTGAGTGAACCGTTCGAGCGTACCCGCAGCCGCCTGATCGAGATGCAGAGCGAAGCCTATCGGCAACGTTGCATCGAGCATTGCCGCCGAGGCTCAACCAACGTCCAAGGTTAATCTTGCTCCAGCGCCCGACGGTACAGCTGAGCCAACTCATCGTTGAAGCAACAAAAAATCACCCGTTCCAACGAAGCCGGTGCGGCACGCCTGACAGTTTTGACGGCGATGCTCACTGCCTGCTCCAGCGGATAGCCGTAAACGCCGCAACTGATCGCCGGAAATGCCACCGATCCGATCCCATGCTCAGCCGCCAATGCCAAGCTGTTCTGATAACAACGCGCCAGCAGTTCGGGTTCGCTCTGCCGGCCGCCGTGCCAAACCGGTCCGACGGTATGGATCACATACTTGGCAGGGAGACGATAACCGGCGCTGATTTTCGCCTCTCCGGTAGGACAGCCACCGAGGGTTCGACATTCGGTCAACAGTTCAGGTCCCGCCGCTCGATGGATCGTCCCATCAACACCACCACCACCGAGCAAACTGTTGTTGGCTGCATTAACGATCGCATCCACATCGAGTCGGGTAATGTCAGCTTCCACCACCTCTATCTGCATCCGAATCTCCCGCAATAACGGCCTCTATGGGTAAGATTAGTCATCGATTGTGATAACGCAACAACCCTCAGCGCAACGGCAAAAATTCACCCCTGAATTAGTCGTATTTCTGGACCTAAATCAGGTTTTTAAGTTCCTTCGCAGTTGCGAAAATTGTTATGATGTGGCGCCGCCAAATTGGGCGCTTCGGCAACTTGGATGCCGGCCTGCGCCCACCCTGAATGGTCGGCCTACGACAACAACGCAGCAACCTCTGAACGTCGCCTGACGCACCGATGATCCCGGATGCGAATCATCGTCTGCGCCCTCGTGTTGGCCGTTTGGTCGTCGCTACCCTCTCACTCACAATGGTGTAGGAAGCAAGAATGAAAGGCACTTATTTACAAGCCTTCGTGCGAAATTTCCTTGGAAATTCGCCGATGTGGTACAAGCAGGCTATTCTCGCCTTCTTGGTTATCAACCCGATTCTGCTACTGGTCGTTGGTCCTGTTGCGACCGGCTGGATCCTGATCTTCGAATTCATTTTCACCCTGGCGATGGCACTCAAGTGCTACCCGCTGCAACCCGGTGGTCTGTTAGCGATCGAAGCACTGCTGATCGGATTGACCAATCCCCATACCCTGCTACATGAAGTGGAGCAGAACCTGCCGGTTATCCTGCTGCTGATGTTCATGGTCGCCGGTATCTACTTCCTGAAAGGGATGCTGCTTTACGTCTTCACCAAGATCCTGATCAAGGTGCGCGACAAGATCAAACTGTCACTGCTGTTCTCCTTTATGGCGGCGATCCTGTCTGCCTTCCTCGACGCCCTGACCGTTACTGCGGTACTGATCAGTGCCGGTGTTGGCTTCTATGCGGTCTACCACAAGGTCGCTTCCCACGGCCAAGACCACGACAAGAGCCACAAGCATGACCACTCCAAGGATGATCACCTGCACGCCGATCACCGTCAGGAACTGGATGATTTCCGCGCCTTCCTGCGCAGCCTGCTGATGCACGGTGCCGTCGGTACCGCGCTGGGTGGTGTAGCCACCCTGGTCGGTGAGCCACAAAACCTGTTGATCGGCGCCAAAATGGGCTGGAACTTCATCGACTTCTTCGTCAACGTGGCACCGATCTCCATCCCGGTACTGATCTGTGGCCTGCTCACCGTGGTCGTCGTTGAAAAGAAAAAGCTGTTCGGCTACGGCGCCCAGATTCCGGAAAACGTGTTCAATATCCTGAAAGACTTCGATGAAGCGCAGGAAGCCAAGCTGACCAAGCGTGACCGCGCACAGCTTTACGTCCAGTTCTTCTGTGCCGCAATACTGGTGATCGGCCTAGCCTTCCACCTGGCCGAAGTGGGCTTTATCGGCCTGGCGGTTATCATCCTGGCCACCAGCTTTAACGGCATCACCGAAGAGCACCAGATCGGCAAAGCGTTTGAAGAGGCGCTGCCCTTTACCGCACTGCTGGTTGTATTCTTCGCCGTGGTCTCGGTTATCCACGACCAGCATCTGTTCCAGCCAATCATCGAGTCGGTACTGGCAATGGATATAGGCGTACAGCCGGCGATGTTCTTCATTGCCAACGGTATCCTGTCTGCGATCAGTGATAACGTGTTCGTTGCCACCGTCTACATCAACGAAGTCGCCGCTGCCCACGCTGCGGGCACCATCACCCGGGAGCACTTCGAAGCCCTGGCGATCGCGATCAACACCGGTACCAACCTGCCGTCTGTTGCGACTCCGAACGGTCAAGCTGCCTTCCTGTTCCTGCTGACCTCGGCGATTGCCCCGCTGGTACGCCTGTCCTACATGCGGATGGTGATCATGGCCCTGCCGTACACCATCGTACTGAGCGTCGTCGGCCTGCTGACGGTGATGGCTTTCGTCTAAGCCTCTGAACGCAGGCTCATCGAGTCGGCGCCAGAATCACAAAGCCCCGCACCTGCGGGGCTTTTTTGTTTCTCTGTGCAAACCCACTCTTAGCGCAGCTCCTGACGACAGCCAGGGACTGCAGACCCTATTTGTACCGGCAGAACACCTGCCGTGTGACAGACACAAAAAAGCCCGCACGGGGCGGGCTTGGATAGAGTCGGGGTTACCAGGGCGCGGTTACCACTCCTTCAGGCTTTCGCGCTGGCGGTCAATCAGCTCGCGTAGGCTGTTGAGCCAACCTTCCAGCTGCTCGATCACTTCGCCATCCTTTGAATGGTCCGGATTGACCTGAACCACCTGTATTTCGGACAGGCTGGCATGGTCAGACTGGTTGGCCTGCTCCCGGTCCTGCGCCACCCAACAGGCGCGGTAGGCCTTGAGGGTTTGCGACAGCCAGCTGTCACGTCCGGCCAGCTCGGTCAGCTCTTTCGCTTCAGGCGCTTCCATACCGTTCTGTTCCAGTTGCTCCAGCAGCTCGTCACGGGTGGAGATCTTCAGCGGGTCAAGACGGTAAACTTCGGCGATCTCGCGCAGGTAGGCGCTATAGGCCGACACCAGATGGAACAGAATCGACTCCTCGTAGGACTCGATCTGTGCATGCTTGTTCCAGCCGGTGGATTCTGCCGACTGCTTGAGTTGGTCCAGATGCACCTTGGCAAACAGTAGCTTCTGATTGGTGCGCGCGATGTAGATATTGGACATGGTGGACTCCTGCCGTCCTGGCTTACTTTTTCTTTTTGCGCTTGTCTTCTTCGACCCAGCGCCCGTCACGGTAATAGGCACGCCAGCCGGTGGCCTTGCCGTTTACCTCTGACATCACATACTGTTCTTTGGTCTTGCGACTGTAGCGCACCACCGCCGGTTCACCATCCGGATCAGCCTGAGGCGCCTGCATCAGGTAGTGGTACTTCGGATCAATCGCCTTCTGATGCGGAATCAGCTCGCTGATCAGCGGCGCCCGGGTCTCGCGGTTACGTGGGAACTGGCTCGCGGCCAGGAACAGACCCGAGGCCCCATCGCGCAGAATGTAGTGATCCTCGACCTTGGCGCAGGGCAGCTCCGGCATCGGGACCGGATCCATCTTGGGCGGAGCGGCTTCACCATTACGCAGCAGCTTGCGGGTGTTCTTGCAGCTCTCGGAAGTACAGCCGAAGTATTTACCGAACCGGCCGGTCTTAAGCTGCATGTCGGCGCCGCACTTATCGCACTCGATCACCGGGCCGTCGTAGCCCTTGATCTTGTACTGTCCTTGTTCGACTTCAAAGCCGGAACAGGCCGGGTTGTTACCGCACACGTGCAACTTGCGGGTTTCGTCGATCAGGTAGCTGTCCATGGCGGTGCCGCACTTGCTGCAGCGGTGCTTCTTCAGCAGCTGACGCGATTCGGCTTCATCGTCGGCGTCGACGCTGATCACCTCGTCCCCATGGACCAGATTCAGGGTACCCTTGCAACGTTCCTTAGGCGGCAGGCTGTAGCCGGAACAGCCCAGAAAAACGCCGGTGCTGGCGGTACGAATCATCATCGGGCGTTCGCACTTCGGGCACGGGATGTCGGTCTCGGTGGGACTGTTCGGCGCCATTCCGCCTTCGTCCGACTCGGCCTTCTCCAACTTGCCGTTGAAATCCCGGTAGAAGTCGTCGAGCAGGTTCTTCCAGTCGGCATGGCCATTGGCCACGTCGTCCAGCGCCTCCTCCATTTTGGCGGTAAAGCCGTAGTCCATCAGATCGGAGAAACTGCCGACCAGTCGATCGGTAACGATATCGCCCATCTTCTCGGCGTAGAAGCGACGGTTTTCCAGTTTGACGTAACCACGATCCTGAATCGTCGAGATGATCGATGCGTAGGTCGACGGACGGCCGATACCCCGCTTCTCCAGCTCTTTGACCAACGCGGCTTCGCTAAAGCGCGGCGCCGGCTTGGTAAAGTGCTGGGCCGGCTCGAGTTTTTCCAACGTCAGCGGATCGCCTTGCTGCAGATCCGGCAGGATCACATCCTCATCCTTCTTACCGGCCGAAGGCTGGGCTTTCAGGAAACCGTCAAACTGCATGATCCGACCGCGGGTACGCAGTTCGTAATCACCGCAGCTGACCTTGATCCGGGTGCTGATAAAACGTGCATTGGGCATCTGACAGGCGACAAACTGGCGCCAGATCAACTCATAAAGACGCTGAGCATCGCGCTCCATGTCCTTCAGGGTCGAACCACTGATATTCACATCAGACGGACGGATCGCTTCGTGAGCCTCCTGGGCCCCCTCTTTGGAGCTGTAGGAGCGAGGGGCTTCGGGCAGATAATCTTTGCCGTAGCGATCAAGAATGAAATCGCGACAGCTCTGTACCGCTTCGGCACTCAGGTTGGTCGAGTCGGTACGCATATAGGTGATGTGACCGGCTTCATAGAGTCGCTGGGCCAGCATCATGGTCTTCTTGACCCCAAAGCCCAGGCGCGTACTGGCGGCTTGCTGCAGGGTCGAGGTAATATAGGGAGCCGAAGGCTTGCTCTGGGTCGGCTTGTCTTCGCGAGCGCTGACCTGGTAGCTGCCGGCAGTCAGTTCCGCCAACGCGGCATCGGTGTCCGCCTTATTACCGGGACGGAAGTTGGCACCGCGGTGCTTACTGACCTCTAGGGCAACCGGCTGTTTGTCAGCGGTGTTGACCAGCGCATCGACTTCCCAGTACTCCTCCGGCACGAAGGCGCGAATCTCCTGCTCGCGCTCAACCACCAGACGGACCGCGACCGACTGTACCCGACCCGCCGACAGCCCCCTGGCCACTTTGGCCCACAGCAGCGGCGACACCATGTAACCAACCACGCGATCGAGGAAACGACGGGCCTGCTGGGCATTAACCCGGTCCATATCCAGCTCACCGGGAGTCTCGAACGCCTCGGTAATCGCTTTCTTGGTAATTTCGTTGAACACCACCCGCTTGTAACGATCGTGATCGCCGCCAATCGCTTCCAGCAGGTGCCAGGCGATCGCTTCCCCCTCGCGGTCCAAATCGGTTGCGAGATAGATCTGATCAGAATTCTTGGCCAGCCGCTTCAGCTCATCGACCACCTTCTCTTTGCCGGGCAGGACTTCGTAACGGGGATTCCAACCCTTTTCCGGGTCGACGCCCATACGGCCCACCAACTGCTCGCGGGCCTTCTTCTTTTTATGGATAACTCGCTGCTCGGGTGACAGTTTGCGGGTTTCGGCTGCCGCCTTGGCCCGGGCTTTCGGGTCAACTGTCGAACGTCCCCCTCCACTGGTGGGGAGATCACGAATATGACCGACACTGGATTTAACGACGAAATCCTTGCCCAGATACTTGTTGATTGTCTTGGCCTTGGCCGGTGACTCGACGATTACTAACGACTTACCCATGAACAATAAAAGCCTGATACCTATATTTTTGAGTCGGTTACCGGGGGCGGTAATGAAAAATCAATGGCGCTAACGCCGCCGAGCCGGTTCCGACAACCCTAGCCGGGTCTGAGGAGCGTCATATATAAGGCTTGCACCGACGCCGGTCAAGCATCCATTGGTTCTGAACCAAAGAATTCAAGCCATTCAGACCCCTTAGGCGAACCTTCTCAGCCCCGATAACTCGGTTTTTCGTAGTGCTGCTCAGGCATTTTCAGTACCATGAGCGCTCTTTCTTCAGCTGTCGATAACGGAAGGTTATTTTGTTGGAAAATGCACCACTGCTGGTTGTTGTCCTGGTCGCCATTTTATTGGTGGCTCTGCTGGCAAATTATCTGGTGTATCGGCGTCAAGAGCGTGCCTTACAGCGCGCACTTAAGCTGAAGCAGCTTCGTTTGGAAGCCGAGAAAGTACTGGAAGCACTGGCGGTCTTGAACCAGATCGACTGCCCCAAGCCCGCCCGGGAACTGCTGAATCAGGAAGTGGTTCGCCTGCTGGAACAGATCAGTCGCATCAAACCCGAGGCAGGAATGCTGGAGCAACTGCGCAGCCAGTCCGATACCATCGTCGGCGACAGCGGCAGCCTCAATCTTGAGAATGAACGGGCGATGAAGCAGGCTCACGCTGCCATCCGCTTCGCGATCCGCTTTGCCAACCATCGCCGCAGTATCGGCGCCCTGTCTTCACTGCAGTGTGATGAGCTCAGTGGCGAACTGCAACGGTTTGATTACCAGATCGAAATCGATACCCACCTGGGAATTGGCAAACGGCTACTGGAATCCGATAAACCCGCGGTGGCTACTACCCACTTCAAGCAGGCCAAGAGTTTTATCTCCCGGCTGCACCATCAGAATCCACAGCGCCGCGAGTTGCTGGAACAGGTCAACGAGCTGATTGCGCAAGCATTACCGTTCGGCACCCAGGCACGTCAGCAGGATAAGAACGAGTAGTTGCCGGTTAGAGTTCGGCTCCGTTTTGGTCGGCCTCGATCAGCTCGAAGCGGGGCTGCTCGGCTCCGTTGTTGATGACCGTCCCGACAAACATCTCCAGCGGTCTGACCCAAAGCTTACCCTCACCGTACTGGGGTTGGTAGACCACCAACAGCTCTTCGGTTTCTGAATGGATTGCGGTACCTATCACCCGGTATTCGTTGCCCTTATAGTGTCGATAAAGCCCCGGCAACGGGGCGGAAACTGTGCTCATAATTGCTCTCTGTTAATTCGACGGGGTCAATAGCTGGTCCATCTGCAGCTTCAACTGCTCGATGGTTTCCAGCGTGCCCAGCTCGTCCCAATAGATCGATACCGATACCGGGGTCGACTCGATGCCGTAGACGGTCTCCGGCAACGAACCGATCAGGTCCGCAATACGAGCCAGCTCCTGATCACTCTGGTAGCCCTCCCCCTTGGCCCAACTCCAGCCCTCGGGCAGTCCGACATTGGCATGGGATTCCAACCTGAACACCTGCCACTCGGGTGGTTTGCCCTGCTCCCTGGCCAAGCGTGGCAACCGATAGGCGACACAGTTACGCTCCTCGCCAAACGCCTCACCCAACGCCCGTGGTAGCGTCAGGCGACTGATCTGAACCTGAAAGCCCAGCCGCATCGCCTGCTGCCGCAAGTCCGCTTGCATGCGTTGGCGTGGTGACGGCTTCATCCACATCATTGAGCCGATGATTGCCAAAAAAATCAGTGTGATAACAATCCAGTTCATCCAGGTGGCGCCTCTTATTTGGAAGCGGCTATGTTAACCCGGATTAAGCCGGAAAGGTTCGCAGATTGCTCTCATATTCCGTGTAAAAGGGATAATTTGAAACCTCAGCCCCAACGGCTGCCATGCCACTCTCAAAGTGTCCTGATTCGAACAGAAAAATCAGGAAATTCATCAAGATTTTCAGCGCCTTCGTCAAAAATCCGGGTTAAGCTAAGGGGAGAGAAAAGCAATGGGAGATCAACCATGGCCTATCAACATATCCTGCTGGCGATCGATCTGACCGAAGAATCCGGGCAGGTGGCTGACAAAGCGGTGGCGATGGCCCAACAGGGCGAGACTCAACTCAGCATGATCCACGTAATCGAGCCGTTAAGCTTCGCTTACGGTGGCGATGTACCGATGGATCTTTCGACCATCCAGGAACAGCTCGACGAGCATGCCCAACAGCGGCTGGAAACCTTCGCCGACAACCTGGGCGTTCCGGTCGCACAACTGCACGTGGTATCCGGACATACCGAGAGTGAGATCCATCGGGTCGCCAAAGAGATCGGTGCCGATCTGATCATCGTCGGCAGTCATGGTCGGCATGGCCTGTCGCTGCTGTTGGGATCGACCGCCAATGGCGTCCTCCATGGCGCCAAGTGCGATGTGCTGGCAGTGCGGGTACAGGAATCATCGGCCTGATAACGAGCCCGCCTCCGGCCATCGGAACGGCAAGCGATAATCAAGAACAGGCATTGGGATTCCAAGCCTGTTGCTAAAGCGCCAGGACCGGCAGCGACAAGCCGTCCCGGCGCGTTGGCGTTACTACATCGATTCCAGTTCGACCCAGCGCTCCATCGCCTGCTCCAGCGCCTGCTCGCAGTTTTGCAGCGCTTCCAATCGCTGCGCCACCTTATCATGGGGCTGCTGGTAGAAATCGGCCGCGCCGGTCTCTTCCTGCAAGGCCTCAAGTTCCGCCTCCAGTTGCTCCATCTGACCCGGCAACTGATCCAGCTCCCGCTGCAACTTATAACTGAGTTTCTTCTTGGCCGGTGCCGGCTTGGCTTCGGTTTTTGTCGGTTCGGCTGCCGTGTTCGCGCCATCCTGTTCGGCCTGGCCGGTACTTTGTTCGAGTTTCTGCTGAGCAGCCTGGGGAAGTTCGGTCTGAATCAGCTCACCGCCCTGCCGCAACCAGTCCTGATAACCACCGATATATTCGCGAATTTTGCCACCACCGCTGAAGACCAGGGTACTGGTGACCACATTGTCGAGAAACTCCCGGTCGTGGCTGACCAGCAGCACCGTACCTTGGAAATCGGACAGGATCTCCTCCAGCAGCTCCAGGGTTTCAAGATCCAAATCATTGGTGGGTTCGTCGAGAACCAGCACATTGGCCGGCTTGCTGAACAGACGCGCCAGCAGCAGGCGGTTACGCTCCCCCCCGGACAGCGACTTCACCTTGGCCCGGGTACGGGCCGGCGGGAACAGAAATTCACTCAGATAGCCGATCAGATGCTTGCGCTTGCCGTTGATCTCGATGAATTCCCGCCCCTCGGCGATATTGTCGAGAACGGTTTTTTCCGGATCCAGCTGTTCACGCAGCTGATCGAAGTAAGCCACCTGCAGGTTGGTGCCGATATCCAATTTGCCGCCGTCGGGCTGCAGCTGCCCCAACAACAAACGCAGCAAGGTGGTCTTGCCCACACCGTTGGGGCCGATCAGACCGATCCGGTCACCGCGAAGGATACGTACCGAGAAATCGTTAATAATGCGCTGCCGATCGTAGCTGTAGTGGATCGCTTCGGCATCGACCACCAACTTTCCGCTTCGTTGGGCCTGCTCGACGCTGAAGCTGGCCTTGCCCTGCTTTTCGCGTCGCTCGGCGCGCTCATTCCGCATCGCCTTCAACGCCCGAACCCGGCCTTCGTTGCGGGTTCGACGGGCTTTGATCCCTTGACGGATCCAGACCTCCTCCTGAGCCAGCTTTTTATCGAACAGCGCATTCTGACGCGCCTCGTCGGCCAGCACCTGATCGCGGTATTTGAGGAAACTGCTGTAATCGCCTTCCCACGGGAATAACCGGCCCCGATCCAGCTCGACGATTCGGTTCGCCAAGCGCTGCAGGAAGCTACGATCGTGAGTGATAAAGATCAGGGTGCCGCGAAACTCGAGCAACTGCTGCTCCAACCAGCCGATGGTATGGATATCCAGATGGTTGGTCGGCTCGTCCAGCAACAGGATATCGGGCTCGGTCACCAGCGCACGGGCCAGCGCCACCCGACGCCGCCATCCGCCTGACAACTCCTGCATCTGTACCTGTCCCGGCAGTCCCAGACGCAGCAACACCCGCTCGACCTTCTGTTCCAGATGCCAGCCGTCGACCGCTTCGAGCTGCTGCTGCAGGCGCTCCAAGCGCTGCAATCCGGCCTCGTCATGGGCCTGCACGGCCAGCTCGTCGTACTCGTTGCGCAGCTGCTGAACATGGGCCAACCCTTCGGCCACCACCTCAAACACCTGACGCTCATCCGCGGCGGGAAGCTCTTGCTCCAACACTCCGATCACCGTCTCAGGCGCCTTCCAAAGCTCGCCGGAATCCAGCGACAGCGAGCCGGTAATGACCTTCAACAGGGTCGACTTACCCTCGCCGTTTCGACCGATCAGCGCGATCCGCTCACCCGGATGAACCACCCAGTCCACGTGATCCAACAACGGTTTATCGCCAAATGCCAGCGACGCTTGATTCAGTCTCAACAGGGCCATATAAGTAACGCCATTCTATTCAGGTAAGGGGGCAATCCGCCTGCCGCTTTGGCAGTGAATGCACTCGGAAAGCTCAGCAGTTTGAACTATTCTACTGCCAAACCCTCTGAAGGGTGGCCATTGAAACCAAGAGGCTCAGGTTTTGCAAATCGACCGCGTATCCCGTCGCCGCCACACCACTTCCGCCCGCCCTCTTTCACGCTTCTTTCGACCCGCCGTCTACCTGCTCGGCCTGTCGGTGCTCAGCCTGCCGCTGCCCGGATTAACGCTGCAGAGCCAGGCATCTATTATCGAACAGGACCGCTCCAAGCTGGAGCAGCAACGGCAACAGTACCGGCAGGGAGTGAAGGCCCTGAACCAGCGGGACTACAAAACCTATGAGCGGTTATTACCGAAACTGAGCGACTACCCGCTCTATCCTTACCTGCTGTATCAACGCCATCGGCAGCAGCTGGATAAACTTAGCGCCGAACAGCTACAACAGTTCGAAAAGAACTACAGCGATTCGCCGCTGGCCAGACGGCTGTACCAGAGCTGGATCAGCGAGCAGGCCAAACGTAAGCGCTGGCAGGTGCTAACCGACAACTACCGCCCCGAATCGGCCGGTATCAGCCTGCAGTGCCAATATCTGTGGGCACTGCACCAGCAGGGCCAAACCGACAAGATGCTGCGCGAAGTCGGTAGCATCTGGGTCCACGGCAGCTCACGACCCAAAGCCTGCGACAAGCCGTTCAAGGTCTGGCTTGAGAGCAATCAATATACCGAACAACACGCCTGGGACCGTTTCTGGCTGGCTCTGGAGAAGGGTAATACCAAGCTGGCCGGCTATGTTCGTAAACGCCTCAACAACCCCGAGTGGAAGCGTCAGGCTGAACAGGCACTGTCATGGCATCGCAGGCCTAAGCAGCTGAGCCGCTTTCAGCTGGTTTCGGATCAGCCCTTATCCGCTGAGCAGCAGCGTTTACTGTTGATTACCCTCAAGCGCCTCGGTCGCCTGGAGCCGCTGATGGGGTTGGACCAGCTCGAGCGCCTGGCCGCAGCTCTGCAGCTTGAGCCGGAAGTCCAACAACAGCTCTACCGTAGCTTCGCGGTTCGGCAGCTGCGCCGTTATCCCGACAGCATCGGCGAGTTAAGCCAACGTCTCGATCCACAGCACCAAGACCCGCAGATCCTTGAATGGCAGCTTCGTAATCTGATCCTGCGCCAGGACTGGAGTGCGGTCACCAAACTACTGGAGCAGCTGCCCGAGTCGGAACGCGAACGCGATCGTTGGCGCTACTGGCAAGCCCGGGCACTGGAAGCCGAGGGAGGCGATAAAGCGATCGCCACTGCGGCGTCAATCTATAACGAGCTGACGTTCGAACGCAGTTTCTACGGCTTTATGGCGGCCGACAAACTGGGAGGCGGCTACCAGCTCAACAATCGCACCCTGGCTCAGGACCCGGACTATATCGGCCAGTTGGCCCGTAAGCCCGGACTGATCCGAGCCCGCGAGCTGTACCTGCACAACCAGCTTCGCGATGCCAGACGGGAGTGGTACGCCAGTACCCGCCAACTGAGTCGCGAGCAGCGTTACCAGGCAGCCCAGCTTGCCCGCCAGTGGGGATGGTACGAACAGTCGATCCGGGGAGCCATCGCCGCTCGCCAATGGGATGATATTCTGCTGCGTTTCCCGGTGGCCTACAGCGATCCGATCCACCAAGCGGCCAGCAAACACGCCATCGCACCAACCTGGATTCTGGCGGTCGCCCGCCAGGAGAGTGCCTTCACCCCCGACGCCCGCTCCCATGCCGGAGCCATGGGGTTGATGCAGCTGATGCCGGCCACAGCCAAAGAGACCGCTAAAAAGGCCAAGATCCGTTACCGCAGTCGTAGCCAGTTGGCCGAACCCGGCTTTAATATCAAGCTCGGCAGTCACTACCTGGCCGGGCTGGGTCGTCGTTACGAAGGTCACCGAGTGCTGGCCACCGCCGCCTATAACGCTGGCCCCCATCGGGTGAAACGCTGGCTGGCACAACGAAACGACCTTCCCACCGATATCTGGATCGAAACCATTCCATTCGATGAGACCCGGAACTACGTGCAGAATGTGTTGAGTTTTTCGCTGATCTACAGCGACATTCTCGGCCAGCCTAAACAGCTGCTACACCCCCATGAGCGCATGGCCGTCGTTCCCGATCCCAAAGATCGGAATAGCAGCCGTTAGGCTCAAGCGGATAGCGTTGCGATCGCCGTTCTGGATGGAAGGAACGATCCTTTGACCGGTCGGCATCATCAGGCTGCAGCGCTCCCTCGTACCGGATTCGCGGCTAGATCCGCACGCACAAGCCAGTGGATTAACGCGCCGTTGATCCTCTGGCTTGATAAGGCTCAATCTGTTGACGCAATCCCGGTTGTTATACTTCATGACCAAGCTTGAGGGCCCCTCAAGCAACTGACTTGCCACTGACGGAAAACATGCTGCATGATCGGATCCAACAAAAGCCCTCGCCCCACCTTCCTGGCCGAGGTTGTCATTCTCGGATTGCTGGCCTTTTTGATCGTCCATTTCTTTATCGACCCCCAAAAGGAGGCGGACTATCAGATCAAAAGCGCCCACGGCTCGGCGCTGATCGTGCAGCTGCATCTCCATAAAGAAAGTCAGCACCGGGTCATCGAACTGGCCGATAGCTTCACTCCGGAAGAGATGCTTGAAGAGCTTGAAACAACGATGAGCAACGCCGGGATGCCGCTAAACAGCCAATTTGAACAGGGCTCCAACGGCTATGCCCTGGAACTTTCCAGTCGGGTCATACTGGGCCAATCCGGCACGGAAATTCTCGATCCCAAAATTGCCGAAGCGGCATCAAAAAAACGTCTGGCGCAGCTTAAAACCGAGTAAAGCTCATCGCACCGAACAAAAAAGGCCAAGCAATGCTTGGCCTTTTTTAATGGCTGAGACAAACCCGGGTTTAGAGGTTATAAACCACCTTGATCCGATCCTTAACCAGTTTCGCCAGCCGGTCCGATTCGAACTTGGGCAGGAAGTCGTTACAGCCCACCTTCTCAACCATGGCATGGTTAAACGAGCCAGATAGAGAGGTGTGCAACACGATATAGAGATCTTTGAGCCGGTCATCAGCGCGGATCTCGGTAGTCAGACGATAACCATCCATCTCCGGCATCTCGGCATCGGTGATCACCATCAAGAAACGATCGCTGAGGCTACCGTCGGTATGCTCGGCGAAGGCGCGCAACTGCTGCAGCGCATCGGTTCCATTAACCGCTTCGTAGATCTGGATACCTAGATTGCTAAGGGTGCTGTGCACCTGGTCACGGGCGGTCTGCGAGTCATCGACAACCATCACTTCGCAGCTCTGGGCGATCGCCAGAACCTCATCTTCTATCAATCCCGGGGTAATCTCGGTGGTATAGGGGCTGACTTCCGCCAATACCTTCTCCACATCGACGATCTCGACCAGGCGATTATCTTCCAATCGGGTGATCGCGGTCAGGTAGTGAGCCCGTCCAGCGGTGACCGGCGGCGGCATCACATCACTCCAATCCAGATTCAGGATTCGCTCGACATCGCTGACCAGGAACCCCTGCACCGTGCCATTGTACTCGGTCACGATCATATGGGCGGTTTCGGTGATCTCGGTTGGGCGCATGCCGATCGCCGCGCTCAGATCGATCACCGGTACTGTCTGCCCACGCATATTGGCGACACCGATCACGACCGGATGGGAGTTTGGGATCGCATTCAGTCGCGGAAGCTTAAGTACTTCTTTGACCTTGAAGACGTTGATGGCAAACAGCTGATGACGTCCAAGCCGGAACAACAGCAGCTCGAAACGGTTCTGGCCCACCAGCTGCGTACGCTGGTCAACCGAATCTAAAATCCCTGACATCTTGGGGCACCCTATCAGTAGTTATTACAGGCCAGCTCGCCTATCTGAGTTAGAATAGTCAACTTTGGCCCTCCGGGGATATTGAACCTGCACCGAAACTACCGAAAATCATGGCCTTCAGCAACGCCCCACTTACCGATATCGCGGTCAATCTGACCGACAAAAGCTTCCAAGCTGATCTTGATCAGGTTCTCGAGCGCTCAGCCGCCGCCGGCGTTACCGAAATCATCGTCACCGGATCAACTCTGGACGAGAGTCGGCAAGCGGTAGAGCTGTGTCAACAGCACCCTCAAATGCTGTTCAGTACCGCCGGTGTGCATCCCCATTACAGTCGCGACTTTGATGCCGACAGCCTGGAGCAACTACGCCAGCTGAGCCAACAAGAGTGCGTCAAGGCCGTGGGAGAAACCGGGCTGGATTTCAACCGTGATTTTTCTCCCCGTCCCGACCAGATCCGGGCCTTCGAACAACAGCTTGAGCTAGCTTGTGAATTAAAGATGCCGGTACTGATGCACGAGCGTGATGCCCACGATCGCTTTATCGAGATCGTCGGCCACTATCGTGACAGTCTCGACAAGGCCCTGCTGCACTGTTTCACCGGTGATAAAGAGCAGCTCTACCGGCTGCTGGATCTTGACCTGCATATCGGCGTTACCGGCTGGCTATGCGACGAGCGGCGCGGCGCCCACCTACCACCATTACTAAAGGAAATACCAACCAACCGGTTGATGCTGGAGACCGACGCTCCTTACCTGCTGCCCCGGGATCTTCGCCCCAAGCCTAAGTCACGCCGCAATGAACCTTGCCATCTGGCCCATATCGGCCGGGTAGCCGCCCAGCATATGGGCATCAGTTTTGAGCAACTGGCCCAGCAAACCCGCCGCACCAGCCTGGAGTTCTTCAATATCCAGCCCAGCCACTAGCAAAGTCCGTTGCGATATAACAATTATTGCGCTTGTAACGAAGCGACAAACCGCTGTAGCTGAGCCGCGTCAAATGGCCACCCAAGTTCACGACCACTGAGCTGATCCTGCAGCACAGGAATACGTACACCGTAGTGCTCAACCAGGCGATCTTCATTAGCAATATCAACAACTTCTACTGGATTTTGTTGAGGGTTCAATTCACTGGCAAGCAAGCTTTCAGCTACCTCACACAGATGACAGCCTAAAGTTCCGTACAACACCAATCGAGGCATGAATAGCTCCAAACTTGCAGGGATTATTTGCGATATACCACTAACTGCTAGGGCGAGTTTTTTCCAGATGTGGTAGTTTACCACTCCTGCAGGAGCCCAAGCGCCGGGCCAACGCATCTCTACAGCCATCAGGAAAGAGTAAATTAGTATGGATCGCAGCAGCAACACCGACGCCACAAACTTCTTCACCGCGATGAACGCCGAAACCCACAAGCTGGTGGAAATGTTCGGCGGCCAAGTTGGAGAGCAGTACCTCGACAACCTGAACAGCGCCTGGTCACAACTGCTTAGCCGCCCCACCGACCCCCAGGGCTGGGTTGAGGCAATTAATGAATATCAGCGCAGCTCGCTGCAGTTCTGGTCCACCCTACTGACCGGTAGCGATGCCGCCGCAACCAACCGGGACTCCCGCTTTAAAGCCGATGAGTGGAGCGAAAACCCGGTCTTCAACTACATCAAAGAGTCCTACCTGATCGCCTCCAAGCTGCTTAATAAAGCGGTCGAGAACGTCAACCTGGACGACAAGAGCCAAAAGAAGCTGGAGTTCTTCACCCAGCAATACATCGACGCCATGTCTCCGAGCAACTTCGCAGCCACCAACCCGGAAGTGCTGCAGCAAGCCGTTGAGACCAAAGGCCAAAGCCTGATCAGCGGTCTGCAAAACCTGCTGGGTGACCTGGACAAGGGTCGCATCACCATGACCGACGAAGAAGCCTTCGTACTGGGCGAGAACGTCGCCACCACCGAAGGTCAGGTGGTCTATGAAAACGAGCTGTTCCAGCTGATCCAGTACACCCCGACCCAGGAAAAGGTCGCCGAGCGTCCGCTGCTGATCGTGCCGCCGTGCATCAACAAGTTCTATATCATGGACCTGCAGCCGGGTAACTCTTTTGCCAAGTACAACGTCGACCAGGGTAACAACACCTTTATGGTTTCCTGGGTCAACGCCACCCCCGAGCAGAGCCACCTGAACTGGGACGACTACATCGAGTCCGGTGTACTGGAAGCCCTGGAAGTGGTCAAGAAGATCACCGGCAGCAAGAAGGTTAACACCGCCGGTTGGTGTATCGGCGGTACTATCCTGTCCACCGCCCTGGCGGTTCTGACCGAGCGCAAGGACAACACTGTCTCTTCCGCCACCTTCCTGACCACCATGACCGACTTTGAAGAACCGGGCGACATCGGCGTCTTCTTGGGAGACGACGAAGTCGGCTCACTGCTGCAGAAAGTTGAGCAGGAAGGCGTTCTGAACGGTAAGAATCTGGCTACCGCCTTCAATATGCTGCGCTCCAACGACCTGATCTGGTCCTACGTGGTCAACAACTACCTCAAGGGCCAAAATCCGGTACCGTTCGACCTGCTGTACTGGAACAGCGATCCGACCAACCTGCCGGCGGATTTCTACAGCTTCTACATCCGCAACATGTACCTGGAGAACAACCTATCCAAGCCGGGTGGCGTTACCATCTGCAACACCCCGATCGATCTGGCCAAGATCAAGACACCGTCTTACTTCCTATCCTGCATCGAAGATCATATCGCGCCTTGGAAATCCACCTACAAGGGCACCGAGATGCTGAAGAACTGCGAATTTGTTCTGGGTGCCAGCGGCCACATCGCCGGCGTTATCAACCCGGCCAGCCGCAACCGTCGTCACTTCTGGATCAACGGTGAACTTGGCGGAACCCCGGATCAGTGGCTCGATAGCGCAGAGAAGCAGGAAGGTAGCTGGTGGAGCCACTGGAGCGCCTGGCTGAAGAAACGCGCCGGTAAGCAGATCGAAGCACCTAAGGAACTGGGCAGCAAAGACCACGCGCCGATCGAGCCGGCTCCGGGCCGCTACGTCGCCGTTCGGATCGACTGATCCCACCATCCTATTAGACCATCGACAAGGGGCTGATTTATCAGCCCCTTTTTTGTGCCCGATACGGCAATCTGCCAGCGCCTCAAAAGTACAGGCCCGACCCGCCTGCGACGGACTTAGCGGCAAAGCACCTACACTTGAGGTAACTAGCGACCAAGGGGAAGGCTTTGTCATCGCCGCAATTGTTCCAAGTCAGATCCTGCTGGGTGCCACTCGGCCTCGTACTCAGCCTCATACTCAGCCTGAGCGGCTGTGGCGTATCGAGCCCACCGGCGATGCTGGAGGATTATCTGCAACGGGTTGCGAATGTACTGGAAGTCGAACCCCAGGCGGGAAGCTCACAAACCCAAGCCAAGGTGTTACCGCTTCCTTCTCGACGGGACCGGCGGCTGGCCACACAAGAGCTACGCAGCGGCCTGCTGGACAGCCTGGAGCTGCGCCATTGCGGGCTGTTACCGCTGATCGCTGAGCGTAACAGCTCGCTGGGGAAGGTGATGAAACCCTCCATACAGCTCAATTACGAGCTACAGTTTTTCGCCAAACTCCAACCCTGTCTTAGGCGCGATCAACAGCAATCTATTTCCGATGCTGCATTCAGTGAGCAACTGCGCCAGATTTACCAGATCAAAAGCACCAACCTGATCCCAGTATGGTGGAACAGCGTGTTCGCCTCAGAAGCGATGGAACGTAACCTGTCCCTGTCACGACCGCCGATTCCACTCGAAGGGCATCCGGGCTACGGGGATAGTTTGCGCGCGCTGGAAGTGATGGTTTCGCTGGCTGGGCCACTGAGCCCGCCGGCCGACCCTTTCCCACTTCCCAAGCAATTGGAGCGACTCGAGAGTGGCCATGAAAGCCTGTACAACGGTGAATACGGCAGCCAACTGTTCAGCTCGATCCAGCTGTTGATCGACATTCTGAATCGAACCTCGCTGACCCTGGATCGAGCCACCCGCCAACGACCACTCTGCCTCAACGGCCGCTCAAGCACCCAGGCTGAGTACCTGAGGAACGTCTTTGATCGCTATTACGGCGGCGGTGTTCAACCCTACCTGTCAAGAACCTACCGCAACGGTCGCTCCTGGTTAGAGCTGATGGACCAGCTGGCGCAACAAGCCCGACCATCTAGCGATTGGGATCGATATCACCGGCAGATGCTAGATCCGGTCGCCGAGAATGGGCTCTGGCAACAGTTCGAGCAAGCCATTCAACGGCACACACGCAGCTGGAGACAGGTATTGAGCAGCTGCGGCCTGATGCCCGGCAGCTGAACAACAAAAAACGGCCGCATCATCGATGCAGCCGCTTATTTACCTCGGACAGAATCGTCGCAGTTAGCTGTGCTTGTTAACCAGCTGCGCCAGCTTGTCGTTGATACGAGTCTGCTTGGCTTGCTTTTTCTGCTCTTGAGCACGCTGCTGACGCTGCTCACGGGCTTTTTTCAGCATCGCCTTAGCATGCTCTGCTTCCTGCTCGGTCACCTTGCCGGCAGACTGGCCGGTCAGATCAACCCGATCCGCCCCTTCAACCAGCGACTTGTAATAGAGCGGTGAGCGGACATAGGAGGCCAGCGCCCGCTTGATCTTGCCCTTGGAGAGTTTGGCATCGGCCAGCAGATCTTCCTGAATACCGATCTTCAGCGGCTTGACCGCTTCACGGTTGAAGGTTTCCGGGTAGAGCTCAGAGATCTGAGTCACCGCCGCCTGGTTGGCAGCACGGTTTTTATTGCGGGAAGCATTTGCAGGTTTAGCAGTCTGGGTTTCAGTCATAGCACTAGCGTAATCGGGAACTGGAAAAGAGATCCGTCTGGCGGGTTAACCCTCGCCCTTACGAATCAGGTAATAGAAACGATCGGCCTCGGCCCGCTCACTGAGCAGCTCATGGCCAAGAAAGGCACAAAATTTGGGAATATCGCGCTGGGTCGACGGATCCGTCGCCACAACCTCAAGCACTTCGCCGATGGCGATATCACGAACTTTGTTATGCAGCATCATCACCGGCTCGGGACAATACAGTCCCACCGCGTCCATCTGATGATCAGCTTTTATTTCAGACATACTGCCGCCCTAATTTCCGAAGGGCTATTGTCGCAAAAGCTGGCGGCGGGAAAAAGAGACCTCAGGTTTTTTTTCACATCCATCTACGAATTAGACAATTAGCTTTATACTTCAGGTATATAGAAGATTATCTGTCCCTTGCCGGGCAGCCCAATACCCATCAGCAAGCCGTCAGTATAGGAGGCCTTCAATGATCAAGGTTATGATCGAGCGGATAATCGCCGAAGACCTGGCCGATCACTATCAACAGCGCGCCAGCAGCACGCTGCAAACCGCCATGAGCACACCGGGATTTATCAGCGGCGAGTCGCTTAAGAACGCCAGCAACCCTAACCATCGGATAATTTTTGCCAACTACCGAAATCTGCGGGATTGGGAAAACTGGTATCACAGTGAAGCGCGCAAAGAGATCATGGAACAACTAAGACCGATGCTGCTCGAGGATGAGAAGATCACCATCATGACTCACATCTAGGTACCGGCGATACCTCAGCGCCTGAGACCGGAGAACACTCACCGGACTCAGGCTACACGCAAGTAGCCGGTAACCTCTTCACGGTCGTGATATAACTGCTTCATATCCAAGGCAAATCCAACACCGGCCTGATCCAGCTGCTGGCTGATCAGCTCGCAGCACTCCACCACCGACGCATAGCGCTTCTTCATCGGCAGTTTCAGGTTGAAGATAATCCGACGGCACCAACCACGCTCCAGCCACAACGCCATCCGCTTGGCCACCTTGGTGGGCTGATCGGCCATATCGCAAACCATCCAGTCGACCGGCTTACGCGGCTCATACTGAAAGCCGTCTTCCATCGCATGTTGAACCAACCCCGATTCCATCAATGACTCGGCCATCGGTCCATTATCAACGGCGGTGACTCGGATGTGGCGCTTGACCAGTTGCCAGGTCCAACCGCCCGGTGCGGCGCCAAGATCGACCGCCCGCAGCCCCGGACAGAGTAAGGTTTCACGCTCGTTCGCGCTTAGAAAATGCAGAAAGGCTTCATCCAGCTTCAGAGTTGAGCGACTCGGTGCCGCCGCCGGGAATTTCAATCGCGGTATGCCCATCGGCTGCGGCGCATGGTTCCCCGGATTGCTGATCCCGGCATAGACTCGAGACGAGTCAAGAAAGAACAGATGTAGCCGCGGCAACCGCTGAGTACGCTTGGCACTGAGCAGCCCATGGCGGCGCATCGCGGCGGCACAGGGGGCGGTGAACTTACGACAGAAACCGGCCAGTTCTTTGGCTTCATTGGTATCGGCAGTCTCGATCATCAACTCGCCGCACTGAGGTAACGTATCCAGCTGCTGCAACAACGGTCCAATGCGATCATGGGCCGGTAATCCTTCGATCAGCGGCTGCGCGGCAAACCACTGACGCGCAAAGATAAGCTGCCGAAAAGGCAGTTCGGTTACCAGTTGCAATGCGCCCTGCTCAACCAGGCAGTGGTAGACCACATAGCCTTGACCTCGGTCGGTACGGGCGTAGCCGGCAACCCCAAGGCTGTTGGCCAGTTCAGTTATTTCAGCCGCACACTCGGGTTCGAACCCCGGGCGACAATAGAGTACAAGATGATCCATGGGGCGGCATTATACGCACGAAGCCGCTCCAGGGAGCGCAATTCCAACTATTTTTTACCGCCATACGCACTACTTGATAAAACTCAATTCCATTATCACGGCAAAATGCGATCCTTTGCGCAACGATTGAGACAGCAAGCTGCCGTCAGCTACAGCCACGGCGATCTGGGGATTTAGATAGCAACATGACCGATACCATCATTACTGATAGCCGTACGGACAGCGTTCAACACATCGAGTGTGATGATTGCGGCCTCTTCCCGCTCTGCAAGCCGATCGATATCGGCGGTCGCGAACTGAGCATGGCGGACGAGTTTGTCGAGCGTCGGCAGCCGATCCGTTGCGGCGAGTACCTGTTCCATGAAGGCGACGGCTTCCATGCCATTTTTGCCGTTACTTCTGGCGCCTTCAAGCTGGTCAACCAGGACCCAAGCGCTCAAGAACTGGTCGTTGGCTTTGCACTTTCCGGCGAAACCGTCGGTCAGAGCGCCATCTACCCGAAACGCTACCCTTTCAGCGCTATTGCGCTGGAAGACAGTCATGTCTGCCAACTGCCGATGCACTGCGTCAACAACACCCTGAATCAGGTGCCGTCGATGCAGCAAAACCTGCAGGACATGCTGAATAAGGAAAATTACGACCTGCACCGCCAGTTTGCGATGCTGATGGCGCGTAAAAATGCCGAACAGCGACTGTCCGCCTTCCTGATGAACCTGTCGCTGCGTCTGAACGAGCGCAACCTGGCCAGCGAGCAGTTCCAACTGCCGATGTCGCGTGACGATATCGCCAACTTCCTGGGTCTGCGCAAAGAGACCCTGAGCCGGCTGTTCACCAAGCTGCATCAATCCGGCGCCATTGCCGTTCGCGGCAAGCATATTCGTATTCTGGACAAGCAATTACTGCAGGATTCTTCAGGATTGCCGCAGCAAATCTGATACCCTAGCGTTCTACGTTGAGAACCACTTAGAGTCCCCAAGGGACTCTTTTTTTTACAGCGGAGAACCATGGAAACCCTCTCCTATCTAAGCGCCTTTATGGTGGGACTGCTGGGCGGCGTCCACTGCCTGGGGATGTGCGGCGGGATCACCGGCACCCTGAACCTCGGACTGGAACCTAAACAGCGGGAAAATGCCGCCACTCTACTGCTGTTCCAGCTCAGCTATAACCTGGGCCGAATTTTCAGTTACACCCTGGCCGGTGCGTTGATGGGAGGGCTTGGCATCCTGTTGGTCCAGTGGCTGCCACTACAAACCGCCCAGCGGGTGCTACTGGGGTTTGCCGGCATCTTTATGATGCTGCTGGGGCTCTATCTGGGTGGTTGGTGGATGCTGCTAAACCGGGTTGAGCAGTTGGGGCGGGGATTATGGGTGCAAATCGAACCGCTGGGACGTCGGTTACTCCCCGTCAAGACTCCCTCTCAAGCCCTGCTACTGGGCACCCTGTGGGGCTGGCTGCCCTGTGGACTGGTCTACAGCATGTTAATCAACGCCACGGCTAGTGGTGGCCTGATCAACGGTGCCTTGCTGATGCTGGCATTCGCCTTAGGAACGCTACCGAATCTGCTGTTGATGGGAGTTCTCACTGGAGCCGCCGCGCATCTTCTGCAATCGAAACGGGTCAAGCAGCTGTCCGGCCTGCTGGTACTGGGATTCGGAGTCTGGACACTCTATCGTGCCCTGCTGTTGGGCTAGATTGCTATCGAGCCCTAGCCCTACCGATCGGATTAATTTTCGTCCAACACCACCACGTCGGAGTTGGGAAAACGCTCGAAGGTGCCTTTGGATAACTTGCCCTGGGCCGCCTGATGCATCGCATCAGATTCCATCACGATCAGAACCAGCACGGAAACCAAGGTCGGCAGCAAACCGATACCGCCAATAATGGCCAGCACCGCCACCTTCATCATCCCGAGGTAGGTATAGCCAACCCAGCCCAGTCCGGAAATAACCAGCAACAGACATAGCACGCCTAAGAAAACCATCGAGCGGCGAGCCGCCATCTGCCAATGACACATCACATACCAGCTGGCGCCCCGATCACGCTCCTTCTTGGCCCGCATGATGGTAAAGAGCAGCACCACACAGGACACCACCGGCACAAGCGCCAGCGGTTGCCACATGGAATTGACAATTCCCAGTGAAGCGACAAACCACAGGATGTGGTTACCGATCAGGTTGGTCAGAAAAAGCTCATGGGGCACTTTGGCCTTGGCCATCTCTTCAGCGGTGATCTCAAATTGCATCGACGGTCTCCATCAATCACTTAACTGTTTTATTTCGTGCAGATTGCTACAATCGCAACCCTATTAATTCTTCATGTGCGGAACGGATCTGCACCATATATTTTCAACCCGGAACCCCTATGGACCGCAAAATACCACTCGTTATCCTGGCCGTCGTTATCGTTGTCTCCGCCCTGGCCATCCTCACTCCGGGAGGCCGCCAAGCCGACGTCAATCCAAAGCTGCCCTGGCAGATCAATCTTCGTGACGACGGTGCCACCGAAGTGTTCGGGCTGGTCCTCGGCCAAAGCCCGTTAAGTCAGGCCAGCCAACTGCTGCAACAGGATCCGACCTTGAGTCTGTTCCGCTCTCCTGCCGGCGAATACGCCGTGGAGGCCTACTTCCAGCGCGCCTCCCTCAGTGGCCTCCGGGCCGACTTTGTCATGACCCTGGCCGTTGACCAGAATAAAGCGGCGCAGATGTTCGATCGTGGTCTGCGAATCAGTCAGCTCGGCAGCGGCACTAAAAAGGTCGAACTGGCCGATACCGACATCCAACAGGC
This sequence comes from Motiliproteus coralliicola, assembly GCF_003345655.1. Lineage (GTDB taxonomy): Bacteria > Pseudomonadota > Gammaproteobacteria > Pseudomonadales > Balneatricaceae > Motiliproteus > Motiliproteus coralliicola. Next base: position 322,305 of record NZ_QQOH01000001.1, on the reverse strand, counting down.
GATGGCTTCAACCATCGATCTGATCACCTACATTCCGAGCGCCGATCTTGAGCCCGAATTGATCAGCCGCCAGTTCGGTGAACCGGCACAGAAGCTCGATGATCCTGAGGGTCCACAGCACTGGCTATACCCGGCCAAAGGCCTCGATATTGCCGTTAATCCGGAAAGCAAAGAGGTTTTCCAGTATATCCACCCGCAGCGCTTCGACGCGCTGATCCAGCCGCTTCAGGCTCAACAACCAGAAAGCTGATCGCTCTAGCCATTACGCGTCTCTGACTGATTCGACTCCTCATCCGGGGAGTCGACATCAACCTCTGCCACCTTTTGCTGGGTTTGCGCAGCCTCGGACTTTGGATCAACCTCTTCCAGATCATCCAGATCGTCATCCATCAGAATACGATGCGCTTCGCCCTGCAGATCGTCAAACTGACCGCTCTTGGCAGCCCAGAAGAATACGACAACCGCGATCAACCCCATCGCAATCATGCCCGGGATCAAACCATAAATCACTTCCATCGTAGACCTCCAACTCTCAACTGTTTGCCGTCGCCAATCACGCTTTCTTACGACGGAACAGCGTCGAAATTCGCGCGGCATTACCGATCACCGTTAACGAACTGATCGGCATAAAAATCGCTGCCACCAAGGGCGTGACCAGCCCCATCATTGCCAATGGCACCATGATACTGTTGTAGGCTAACGACAGGCCAATATTTTGTCGTACTGTGCGTAGGGTTCGCTGCGACAACTGAGCCGCCTGATCCACTCGAGCCAGATCATTACTTAGCAGCACGATATCGGCACTGGCGATCGAAACATCGGTACCCGAGCCCAGCGCGATCCCAACATCAGCCCGGACCAGTGATGGAGCATCGTTGACGCCGTCACCCACCATCACCACCTCATGCCCACGGGCCTGGATCTCGGCGATCGTTCGATCCTTATCCTGCGGCAATACTTCGGCGATCACTTCCATACCGCCCAGCTGCTCGGCCACCGCTTCGGCTGTCTGGCGGCGATCCCCGCTGAGCAAGGTTATTTCGGCCCCCTGGGCCTTAAGCCGATCGATCAGTTCCTTGGCACCTTCACGGATCCGGTCTTCCAACGCGATCAGCGCCAGCTCCCGGCCATCGCAGGCCACTCGTATCGAGCTGATGCCACGTCGATCCATCTCGGTGGCGGCCTGCTCCAGCCGAGCATTCGACTCGACCTGCTGCTGGCGTAACCAATCCGGTGTTCCGATCAGCCAACGGTGGCCATCGACCACCCCGACAACGCCCTGACCAGGAAAGCTGCTGAACTGTTCGGCAGAGATCGCCCTTGGCTTCAACTCCTGCTGCTCAGCGCAGCTTACGATCGCAGCCGCAATCGGGTGCTCAGAAAGCTTCTCTATCTCGGCGACCTGCCGCAACAGTGCCGCCGTCTCCGTGTCCATGGCAACCTTCTGATCCGGTTGCCAGTATTGATTCGAGGTCACCAGCGCGCTGAGCTGCATCCGACCTTCGGTCAGGGTTCCGGTCTTGTCGAACACAAAGTGTCGAATCGCCGACAGTCGCTCCAGCACCTCGCCGTTTTTCACCAAGATACCGTGGCGCGCGCCAAGCCCCGAGGCCACCGCAATCGACATCGGCGTGGCCATCCCCAGCGCACAGGGACAAGTGATGATCAGCACCGATGTCGCCACCATCAAGGCCTGCTCAATGCCTGCCCCCCACCACCAGATGAAGCTGGCTAACGCCAACGACAGCGTCACCATTACAAACCAGGGCACAACCCGATCAGCTAGACGTTGAATAGGTGCCCGGCTGCTCTGGGCATCTTCCACCAGATGAATAATCTGGCCCAGCGCACTCTCGCCCAGCAGGCCTGTTACTTGGATCACCAGCGTACCGCTGCCGTTCAAGGTGCCGGTATTCACCTGCGCCCCGACGCCCTTAGTCACCGGGATCGACTCGCCGGTCAGCATGGCTTCATCGAGCTGGCTACTACCTTCCAGTACGATCCCGTCGACCGGAATTCGCTCACCCGGTTTGACCAGCACCCGATCACCTTTCTTGATCGCCCGAATCGCCACCAGCTCGGATTCGTCACCGTCGGGACCGGCGGTCAGCCGAGTAGCCACCTTCGGCTGCAGATCAAGCAGACGCTGGGTCGACGCCAGCGCCTTGCGCTTGGACATCGCTTCCAGGTAGCGACCAACCAAGATCACGAACAGAAAATTCACCACCGTGTCGAAATAGACCTCCCCGACCACCGAGCCGGTGAAGGTGACATAGGTCGAATAGAGATAGGTGATGGTGACGCCGATGGCGATCGGCAGATCCATATTGGGGCTCAGATTACGTATGCTGAACCAGGCTCCACGGAAGAACGGGTAACCGGAATAGATTAGTGTCGGAGTAGCCAGTGCCAATCCGACCCAGTGGAACAATCCGCGGAACTCACCCTGATCCGCGCCGGTATAGAGCGCGATCGAGATCCACATCAGGTTCATCATCGCAAAGGCGGCGAACCCCATCCGGAACAGCAGGTGACGATTCTGTTTCTTGAAACTGTCTTCGGCGCTGTTGGGATCATAGGGAACCGCCTTGTAGCCAAGCGTTCCCAGCAGTTCCAACATCCGGGACAGCGGCAGCCGGCTGCGGTCCCAAAGCACCTTGAGTTTACGGCCCGACAGATTGACCCGAGCTTCTTCGATGCCCGGCTGACGTCGCAGGCTGTTCTCGATCAGCCAGACGCAGGCGGCACAATGGACCCCCTCGACCAGCAGATGCACCTCAGATGCGTCCTGCCCGGTGGCGACAAACTCCTGCTGCACCTCTTCGAGGTCGTACATCGCCAACGCATCGGTCAGCTCTGGCGGCGGCGCCAGTTGCTCGCCTTCGAGAATACGATCATAGAAGCCGCCCAAGCCGGCGCCATGGATCGTCTCGGCGACCGAGCGACAGCCCTGACAGCAGAACTGCTGACGCTGACCATCGATCAAGCCGTCAACGATTTCGTTGGCCGGCAGTGGCAACTGGCAGTGATAACAGGGCTCGACTGCGTCAGCAGACGATTCGGCCTGGCGGGACAGGGTCGACGACTCCGTCATTTAACGGTTATTCAGGCTTGGCGACGTTGATGCGCAACGCTTCGCTGTACTCGGCGTCGGCTTTGGTGACCACCACCAACACATCCCAGATACCCGGGAGCGGGAAGGCGACCATAGCGCGGTAGACACCGTTCTGCAGCTCTTCCATCGGTACGTCGAAATCACCCTCTTTATGGGTCGGGCGATAGGCGAACAACCTTACGCTGTCAGGAACCAGCAGCTCACCCTCTTTATCACTGAGGAAGAAGCGAACCTCGCCATCGGTATTCTGAATCAGCTTCGGGGCCGGTTCGATACGCATATTCCAGCCTGGATCCTGCGCCATGCGCTTAAGCATGTTCTTCTCGTAATCCTGACCTCGCTCGTAATAATTATCCACTACGAGTCCCGGATCGTTGGTTTGAGCCAGATAGATAAAGACGCCGTTGGCGATAAAAAACATCAGCAGCAGGCCACTCCAGATGAGGAACACAGGGCTGCGCCAGGGAGAAGACTTAGTCATAAGTAACACTAGTTCTAAAAAAACAACAAAGCCCGACGGCCAAGCCGCCGGGCCGGTTTATTTTATCGGGCCGGGCCGATAAATACACTCTCACGACTACTGCTGAAGACTTCGGTACCTTTTGAAGTCGTGATGGTGAACTTGATCGGCATCGATTCAGCCGTCAGCGATGACTGGGGCACCCGTACAAACACGGTGCGCGGCGTGACATTGCCGTGACGAGCATTAAAGCCGTCCTCAGAGCCCGTCATCTTCAGCCCTTCCGGGCCTTCAGCGATCACCATGATCTTAACGTCATCGCTAAGCTTGTTGAGCACCTTGAGGGTGTACTTGTTCTGGATAGAGCCATCGCTCTGCATCACGAACAGCGGCTGACGATCATGAAGTACCTTCAGATCGATTGCACCCAACGTGCTCAGGCCGTAGACGATACCGCTCAGAGCGAAGGTCAGAATTGCCGAGTAGACCCAAACCCGGCCACGCTTATGCAACGGGACACTGTGGCCAGTTTCCAAGCCCTCCAACGACTCGTAGCGAATCAAGCCGGTCGGACGGCCTACCTTCTCCATAACCGCATCGCAGGCGTCAATACAGAGCGCACAGGTAATACAGCCTTCCTGTTGACCGTGACGGATATCGACACCGGTCGGACATACCGCAACACACTGATTACAGTCGACACAGTCGCCGGTAGTGCGATCCTCTTCTTTCTGATTTTTCTTGATCCGGCCACGAGGCTCACCGCGAACAAAATCGTAAGTCGGCAGAATCGTGCTCTTATCGATCATGACCCCTTGAATACGCGCATAGGGGCACAACCACAGACAAGCTTGCTCGCGTAGAAAACCTGCCAACACATAGGTACCGGCGATAAACATCCCGATAAAGACCGTCGAGGCCATCCCCGCTTCGAAACGAACCAGCTCACCCCACAGGGTGAAGGAGTCCTGGAACCAGGCCACGAAACTAACCCCGGTCAGGAAAGCAACAAGCAGCCAAAGCGCATGCTTCTGGGTTTTGACTTTAATCTTCTGGAAGGTCCAGGGAGCCGCATCCAATTTACGACGTTTCTGCGGCCCACCCTCAAACTTCTCTTCGAGCCAGGTGTAGATATCGGTCCAGACAGTCTGGAAACAGAAAAAACCACACCAAACCCGGCCGGCAACAGCCGTTACGACGGCCAGCAGGATGGCAAAGAACAGCAACAGCAGCGCCAGCATCCAGAAATCCTGAGGCAGGATGGTTGCGCCAAAAATATGAAATTGACGATTAGGGATGTCGAATAGCACCGCTTGGCGGTCATCCCAGCGTAGATAGGGCCCCAGGAAAAATAGCAGCCAGAAGCTGTTGGACCACCACTTCAAATTGCGCCACTTACCACCCATACGCTTGGCGTGGATCTTCTCCTCACCAGTATTAACGTGCCAATGGCCAGACTCGGCGTAGATATCATCTACCGTACTGGTAGGAATCTGGTTGTTCAGATCGTTCACCCGAATTCTCCTTTGCTGACTTAAGGTGCCGTAGCTCTGCTCTGGCTACGTCAATGACACCCCGTCCCTGATATTCACACTCACTGCCGCTATTCTATATTAGTAATTATTAATATATAAGCTCGTAACCCCAAACAGCGAATAACTCTACTGTCTGGACAACAAGCTTTTAGTCTGAATTTTGCCCCCGGCAAAACCCACAGTAAAAGCTTGAGTAGCAAAAAAGGGGGCAACCGTAGCCCCCTTTTATTACTGTTGCTGGAACCTTAGAACCTATTCCTGGCTCTTGGTTTCATTGATCAGTTTGACTGCCTTAACGCAGCAATAAACCACGATCGCAGTCGCACCAACCACACACAACACCGATCCAATAACTACAGCATCTACACCCATAGTATTCTCCCCTTATCCGTGGGTGAATGTTGGGGGGCAGCTAGCCACCCCCCAGGAGGATCACATCGTTACTGACCGCCGCCCAGCTTGTGGACGTATACCGCCAGTTTCTTGATATCGTTGTCACTCAGACGAGCACTGAACGCCGGCATCACCGCTTCGCGGGTCATCGGGTCATTGGCAGCGTTAACACCATGCTTGATGGTGTACTTGGCGCTGGCCAGCTTGTCGTCTTCGTTGAAACGCCAGATGGCATCGGTCAGGTTAGCTGAACCCATGATCTGAAGGCCTTTGGCATCAGGACCGTGACAGGCAAAACAGCCCTTGGTCTGATACAGCTCGGCGCCAGCCTCGTTGGCCTGACCTTGGCTCAAGTCCACGGTGTACTGTGCCAGGGTATCGATCTCCTGATCCGACAGTGTTGCACCATGGGCAACCATGATGCCCTGACGACCGCTGGTGATGGTCTGGGTGATGGCTTCAATAGTGCCACCATACAACCAGTTATCATCAGCCAGTACCGGGTAGCCCGGACCGCCCTGACCACCAGCACCGTGACAGGCCTGACAGTTGTCACCGAACAGAACGCGGGCCGAAGCCGTTGCGTAACCGCTCAAACCATCGTCAGCCAGAATCTCAGCCGGGGTCATACCCGCGATCTGATCTTCAAACTTGGCACGAACCGCCTGAACTTCTGCCACGCCGTCGTTGTACTCGCCGATCTGGGTCCAACCCAGCACACCTTTGGTGCTGTCTTCACCCAGCGGGATCATCGGGTACAGGATGCCGTAAGCCACCCACCAGAGGACTGAGGCCCAGAAGCCTACCATCCACCAACGCGGAACCGGGTTATCCAGCTCCCGAATATTGTCGTCCCAGATATGCCCAGTGTTGTTTTCACCGGGAAATGGGTTTTTTTCATCCGCCATTTTTCTCTCCGCTATCTAACCGCTCACCGTCGTCAAGTTGAAACTTGCGATCTTCAAGTTTCTCCTTGTTCTTCGGACGGTAGGCGTAGACGTAAGCTACAACCATGAGGACAAAGATGACCACGGTCAGGATCGTTCCGACCCAATCGGTCGCGGTCATCGCCGCCCAATCAGTACTGAAATATTCTTTCAGACTACTCACGGTAAACCTTGTTATCGTCCAGCTTGGCCATCGTACCCAGCACCTGCAGGTAGGCGACCATCGCATCTTCTTCGCTCTTACCCTTCACCGCAGCCGGAGCTTCGGCGATGTCGGCATCGGTGTAAGGAACGCCGATGGTTTGCAGGCCGCTCATGTGACGAGCAATCTGCTCACCATCAACTTCGGCATGCTGCAGCCATGGGTAGTTAGGCATGACGGACTCGGGCACAACGGAGCGCGGTGCACGCAAGTGCTTACGCTGCCAGTCATCGGAGTACTTACCACCTACGCGAGCCAGGTCAGGACCGGTACGCTTGGAACCCCACTGGAACGGGTGGTCGTACATCGACTCCGAAGCCAGTGAGTAGTGACCGTAACGCTCTTTCTCGTCACGGAACGGACGGATCATCTGTGAGTGACACAGGTAGCAACCTTCACGCAGGTAAACGTCACGACCAGCCAGCTCCAGCGGAGTGTAAGGACGGATGCCGTCGCCGGCTTTCCAATCCTTCATGGTGGCGTCTGCGGGACGATCCCAGACGATCTCGGGTGCGGTGCTCTTGTGCTCCATCGTCTTATCGATGGTGAACAGCGGAACGATCTCGACGATACCACCCACCGATACGGCGATTGCGGTCATCAATACCAGCGCCCAGATATTAACCTCCATCTTCTCCTGGAGGTTCTTCGGCTTTTGATTATCTGCCATTTTCCGTTTCTCCCTTAAGCGCTGGCCAAGGCAGCAGTACGCGCCTGGTCAACTTTGCCTTCTGCGGCAGACTTACGAACAGTCATCACTACGTTGATCAGCATGAGGACTGCACCGGACAGGAAGATCGCACCACCAATCGCACGCATCGCGTAGTACGGATGCATCGCTTCGACGGACTCGGCAAAGGTGTAAACCAGGGTGCCGTATTCGTCATAGGCACGCCACATCAGACCCTGCATGATACCGGACACCCACATCGCAACGATGTAGACCACAGTACCGATGGTGAACAGCCAGAAGTGAACGTTGATCAGCTTGGCGGACCACATTTCAGTGTGGAAGCAACGGGTGATCAGGTGGTAGATCGCACCGGCACCAACCATGGCAACCCAGCCCAACGCACCAGAGTGTACGTGACCAACGGTCCAGTCGGTGTAGTGAGACAGGGCGTTAACGGTCTTGATAGACATGACCGGACCTTCGAAGGTCGACATCGCGTAGAACGCCAGCGACATGATCAGGAAGCGCAGCGTGTAGTCGGTACGCAGCTTATCCCAAGCACCGGACAGGGTCATCATACCGTTGATAGCACCACCCCAGGACGGGATGATCATCGCCAGAGATACCGCGGCACCCAGAGAACCAGTCCAGTCCGGCAGTGCGGTGTACTGGAGGTGGTGAGCACCCAGCCAGACGTAACCGAAGGTCAGCGCCCAGAAGTGGATAACAGACAGACGGTAAGAGTAAACCGGACGACCAGCCTGCTTCGGTACGAAGTAGTACATAATGCCCAGGAAGCCAGCAGTCAGGTAGAAACCAACCGCGTTATGGCCCCACCACCACTGAATCATCGCATCCTGTACACCAGAGAAAATGGAGTAGGACTTGAACAGACCAACCGGGATCGACAGGCTGTTTACGACGTGCAGGTAGGTGATCATGATCATCATCGCCAGGAAGAACCAGTTCGACACATAGATGTGCGAGCTCTTACGGATAGCGATAGTCATGATGAAGTTGAAGCTGTAGGCCAACCAGACCACAGCGATGGCAACATCGATCGGCCACTCAAGCTCGGCATATTCCTTGCCTTGAGTGAAGCCCAGCGGCAGCGTGATAACTGCGCTAACGATAATCAGGTTCCATCCCCAGAAGGTGAACCACGCCAACTTCTCGCTCCAAAGGCGAACACCGCAGGTGCGCTGGACCGAGTAGAATGCCGTTGCCATCAAGGCACAGCCACCGAACGCAAAGATTACCGCGTTGGTGTGTAACGGACGCAAGCGCCCAAAGGTCAATTGTGGAATATCGAAATTAAGTACCGGCCATGCCAGTTCCGAGGCGATATACACCCCGACGGATGCGCCTACCACCAGGTAGACAACAGCCATAACGGCGAACCAGCGCACAACCCCGAGGCTGTACTTCTGCTCTGCTCTGGCGTCCATGAACCCCCCCTTCTTGGGTCAGACAAATTTGTTGTGGTGCAATAACCCCACTAACACGCAGGATTTTTGCGGGCTTTATAAGACCGTTTTTTGTGACAATTGTCAAACATATCTATGGCTTTTTTAACGCCTCAAATACCCCGCAAAACCGCTCAACTACTTGAGATTAAGCCGTTTCTTATCAATGCATAATCGGTTCCAACTTGGCATTTTTTCGACGCAGTTCTGGCTTGCAAAAAAACACATTGCAACGCAGCAGAAACCGACTAAAAGAGTACGGAATTCCTACTTTTTTAGCACTGACAACATAATCAAAACGGGTCCCAAAAACCCGACCTATTCACTCAAAGATTGAGATCAACCCGGCGTCAATACTGGCCCCTTTCCACTTCTCCCACTACCCATAACAACGAGCTCATTGTTACCTATCACCACAGCCACCCCTTCATGCAGAAACTTGACATATGTAAATTTTGGTCTACATACCTCAAACCCCTGTTCAATAGCTACTGCAACCCAACTCGCAGTGTGTTCTAATAATTCCCCATCAACCCGAGGCTCATTTTGGGTCATTGCGGCATCTTTCAGTCTTTTTTGTTGGTGTATCTGACGTGGTAAAAAACTCCCAAATCCAGTGGAACCTGGAGCTGATCAAGCGTTACGACCTATCCGGCCCACGCTATACCTCCTATCCAACCGCTATCCAGTTCGATCCGGAACTGAGCGCCGAGCAACTGGTACAGACCGGCCAAAGCACCGCTGACTCCAGCGCACCGCTTTCGCTGTACTTCCATATCCCGTTCTGTACCCATGTCTGTTACTACTGCGCCTGTAACAAGATGATCACCCGGAACAAAAAGCGGGCCGCGCCTTATCTGGATGAGCTCTATAAAGAGATGGCCACGCTATCGAACTGGTATTCCAACGACCGCATCGTTAATCAGCTGCACTGGGGCGGCGGCACTCCGACCTTTATCAGCGACGATGAAATGCGCGAACTGATGGATAAGACCCGTCAGCACTTCCACCTACGCGACGACGATCAGGGTGACTACTCCATCGAGATCGATCCGCGCGAGGCGAACGCCCAGCGCATGGAGGTGATTCGCGAACTTGGCTTCAACCGGGTCAGCCTGGGGGTTCAGGATATCGACCCCAAGGTGCAGGAAGCGGTCAATCGGATTCAACCCACCTCGATGTCCGAGGAGATCATCACCAGCGCACGCGAGCTCGGTTTCAAGTCGGTCAACGTCGACCTGATCTACGGCCTGCCCCATCAAACCATCGACGGCTTCGCCAAAACCGTTGAAACCATGATCGAACTGAGCCCGGATCGCCTGTCAGTGTTCAACTACGCCCATATGCCGGACCGATTCCGCTCCCAGATGCATATCAACGGTGAAGACCTACCCGCGCCCAGCGACAAGCTGGTGATTCTGGAGAACACCATCAATCAGCTGATCGATGCCGGTTACCAGTACATCGGCATGGACCACTTCGCCAAGCCCGACGATGAGCTTGCCGTTGCTCAACGCGAAGGCCACCTGCACCGTAACTTCCAGGGTTACACCACCCACAGCGACTGTGACCTGGTTGCCATGGGGGTCTCCGCTATCAGCCAGATCGGCGACGTCTATTACCAGAACGAGCACGACCTGAAGCTGTACCAGAAAGCGGTGGCCGACAAAGCCCAAGCGATCAAGCGAGGCGTGATCCTGACCCGTGATGACAGCATCCGCCGTCGGGTTATCACCCAGCTGATCTGCCATTTCGAGCTGGACCCCAGCGTTATCGAGCGCGAATTTGAGATCGACTTCGACAGTTATTTCAAAGACGAGCTGGAACTGATCCAGCAGTTTGCCGCCGACGGCCTGGTGGAAATCGACGGTCGCCGCATCGAGGTCACCCCAGCCGGACGCCTGCTGATCCGCCGTATCTGCATGACTTTCGACGCTTATATGCCGAAACTGCAGGCTGGACGTACCTTCTCTCGCATCATCTAAACAGCCGCCAGCAGCGAGGTTGCTCGCTGCTGGCAAGCTTTTCTGCAAACCGGGCTGTTTGAGGGTTCACCCACGCCGATAGATGGGCCATAATGCGTCGGATAAGCATTTGAAAAACAATCCAGCGCAGGAAGCTCACTCTATGGCTGTGAAGCCGAGCACTCAGGATAAGTCTCGTACTTTCAGCGACGTACAGTCACAAAATAGCGGTCTTGTGAGTCTGTGCCTGCCCTTCACGCTGGAAAGCCAGGATGCGGCTCAACTGGAACGAATCATCGAACAGAGTCCGCCACTGAAAAAAGGCGGGCACTTGTTCCATCAGGGCGAACCCTTCACTGCTATCTATGCGGTACGCGCCGGCTCTATCAAAACCTATACCGTCACCAATGCGGGCGAAGAACAGATCACCGGTTTCTACTTTCCCGGCGAGATGATCGGATTGAGCGCCATCGATACCGACGACTACCCCATCTCCGCCAAAGTCCTGGAAACCACCACCGTCTGCGAAATTCCCTACGACAGCTTCGAACAACTCTCCAATCGCCTGCCCTCATTAAAAGCCGAACTGATCAAATGCATGGGCAAAGAGCTACGCGAAGAACAGCAGATGATGCTGCTGCTGAGTAAAAAAACCGCTGAAGAGCGGGTCGCTACCTTCCTGCTGAAGCTTTCCGACCGGTTCAAACGCCGCGGCTACTCCGCCTCGCTTTTCCGCCTGTCGATGTCCCGTAACGAGATCGGCAACTACTTGGGGCTTGCGGTCGAAACCGTCAGCCGAATCTTCAGCCGTTTCCAAAAACAGCAACTGATCCAGGTTGAAGGCAAAGAGGTCGAGCTCCTCGATCTGGACGAACTGCGGATTGTCTCGGGTGAAGCCCGTCACGACGAGCCGCTGATCCCCTAAGCGAACATCCTTCCTACCCGACTGCGCAATGGCCGCAATAGCTGCTATGATTCGCGGCTGCCAATTTATCGATTAAGCGGCCACCGAGCCGGAGAGTAAGAAACACAGGAGCTATCATGTCCTACGACGAGTGCTATATCCGTTCAGTCATCCGTGCCGTACCCGACTGGCCCGAGCCCGGTGTCATGTTCCGGGACATTGCACCGCTGTTTCAGGATCCCAAAGCGCTTCATTGTGTAATCGACGCGTTCTCCCAACGTTACATCGATGCGGATATCAGCCATATCGCCGCCCTTGATGCCCGTGGTTTCCTGCTCGGCTCGATCCTGTCCTACAAACTGAACCTGCCGCTGATTCTGATCCGCAAGAAAGGCAAGCTTCCCGGTGACACCCTCACCGAGGAGTACCAACTCGAATACGGCAGTGCCTGTGTTGAAGTTCACACCGACGCCTGTAAAGAGGGCGACAAGGTGCTGCTGATCGACGACCTGATCGCCACCGGTGGCAGCCTGCTGGCCGCCAGCACCTTGCTGCGCAAACTGGGTGCCGAAATCACCGAAGCGGCCGCCATCATCGACCTGCCATTCCTGCATGGATCCAGCAAAATTCAGGAAGCTGGGATTCCGGTCCACACCCTGATCGCCTACTGATCATGCCTGCGCAGGTTATCCGTCGATAACCTGCGCCGCCTTGGGTTGCCAACTGGCATTACTGGGGCATTCCACTCGATCATGCTATGATCGCTCGCCCTCGGCGAGGTCCACTCGCTTCTGTTTATTCGAGATTCTTTACAGGTTCCTGTATGTGGTTCAAAAACCTAGTTTTTTATCGTTTCACCCGTCCTTTTGAACTGAGCGCCGAGGCGCTGGAACAACAGCTGGCCGAGCAAACCTTCAGCCCTTGTCGCTCCCAGGAACTGAGCCGCTACGGCTGGGCAGCACCGATGGCCAAGTTGAGTGAGCAGCTGGTCCACAGCGCCAACGGTTCGTTGCTGATCTGCGCCCAGAAAGAGGAAAAGATCCTACCCGCCTCTGTGGTCAAGGATCAGCTGAGCGAAAAGGTCGAGCAGATCGAAACCGAACAGGATCGAAAGGTTCGTAAGAAGGAGCGCGATGAACTCAAAGACGAGGTCATCATGACGCTGCTTCCCAAGGCCTTCAGCCGCTACCAGCGCACCCTGGCCTATATCGACCCGAAACTGGGACTGCTGGTGGTCGACGCCAGCAGCGCCAAGCGTGCCGAAGAGCTGTGCTCGCACCTGCGCCACACCCTGGGTTCGCTGCCGGTCAGTATCCCCGCGTTAAATAATGCACCGGCCTCCATCATGACCAGCTGGTTGGACAAAGATGAAAGCCTGCCGGGCGGCCTGGAACTGGGCGAAGAAGCCGAACTGAAGGATCCCAGCGAGAACGGAGCTGTACTGCGTTGCAAACAGCAGGACCTGCTGGGTGTCGAGATCGAGCCGCACCTGAAAGCCGGCAAGCAAGCGGTCAAGCTGGCGCTGGGCTGGCGTGATCAAACCAGCTTCATACTCGGTGAAGATCTGATCCTGCGTCGTCTTAAATTTGCCGATGCGCTGCTCGATCAGGCCGCCGACATGGGCGCCGAAGACGCCGCGGCCCGATTCGACGCCGATTTCTACCTACTGACCGAAACCCTCGGAACATTGCTTCCCGAACTGCTCGATGCGCTGGGCGGTGAGAATCAGGACGCCTACCAATCGGCCATCGTTTCCAGCAGCGCTGAAACAACTACGGCAGCGGCTCTATAATTGAGCCATCGAATTAACGGACCACTCTGATGTACAGCGTTAAAGAGATTTTCTACAGCCTCCAGGGAGAAGGCGCTCAAGCCGGGCGCGCTTCGATCTTCTGTCGATTCAGCGGCTGCAATCTCTGGTCCGGCCGTGAACAGGATCGTGCCAAGGCCCAGTGTGATTTCTGCGATACCGATTTCGTCGGTACCGATGGCGAGCTGGGCGGAAAGTACCCGACCGCCGAACAACTGGCCGATACCGTGGCAGCCCTGTGGCGCCGGCGCAGCAATCAGGCCCAGGGCGGCACCCCTTATGTGATCTGTACCGGCGGCGAGCCGCTACTGCAGTTGGATGAAACGCTGATTCAGGCATTTCAAGCCCGCGGCTTTGAGGTCGCCGTGGAAACCAACGGCACCCTACCGGCACCGGCCGGGCTGGACTGGATCTGTGTCAGCCCCAAGGGCAGCAGCGAACTGGTCCAGCTTCGCGGCCACGAACTGAAGCTGGTTCATCCCCAGTCGGGGGTCGACCCGGCTGACTTCGCCAGCCTGGATTTCGACAATTTCTATCTACAACCTCTCGACGGTGGAGATAACAACGCCAATCTGAACGCCTGCCTGAGCTACTGCCACGAGCATCCGCGCTGGCGACTGAGCCTGCAGGTCCATAAACTGGTCGATATCCCCTGAGTCAAACCAACGCTGTTGGAGCCCGATCATGTTGAAGCTCGAATACTACGTCCCGGCCAGCCACCTGGAAGCCACTCAGCAAGCCATTTTCGCCGCCGGCGCGGGCCGGATTGGTAACTACGACAGCTGCTGCTGGGTGACCGAAGGTCGTGGCCAGTTCCGCGCCCTGGACGGCGCAAACCCCTATTTGGGCCAGGTCGGTCAGGTGGAACAGGAACCAGAGTACAAGGTCGAGTTGGTATTGGACGAACAGGTCCGTAGCGCCGTTATCGCCGCATTGAAACAGAGCCACCCCTACGAAACACCGGCTTATCAGTTGATCCCAGTGCAAACCTGATCCACCAAAGCCGATAGATCACAGCCCAATAAGCCTGCCAGGGTTTTCGTTTAGCGGTTTTTGTTTAGCAGTTTCAACCCCCGGATCAACTGGTTAAAATAGCGCCCCTTTGGGCCGCCTGCCTGATCCCCTCTGACATTACTGGATACGTATGGAAATTTACAAAGAGTTCACCTTCGAAGCGGCCCACCTGCTGCCCCATGTTCCGGAAGGGCACAAATGCGGGCGCCTGCATGGCCACTCTTTCTTTGTGCGGATCTACGTCAGCGGCGAAGTGGATAGCCATACCGGCTGGATCGTCGACTTTGCCGATATCAAGGCGGCGTTCAAACCGATCTATGACCGCCTAGATCACTACTACCTGAACGATATCGAAGGGCTTGAGAATCCCACCAGCGAAGTGCTGGCGAAATGGATCTGGAAAGAGCTGAAGCCTTCGCTGCCACAGCTGAGCAAAATCCTGATCAAAGAAACCTGCACCAGCGGCTGCGTTTACGAAGGCGATTAACCGACTTTCAATCCTAACAACCTCCGCCTGCTAGGCTAAAACTAACGATCCAACGGTTCGAACCGAATGAGCGCTGACCCTACCCACAGTCATTCCCAAAGTCATAGCCATGGCCACGGTCACCACGGCCATGAACACGGTTTCTCTGCCGATGACTTCGATCTGCCGGACGATAAACGCAAGTATGCGGTTCGAATCACCTGGTTGGGGGCCATCATCAACGGCATCCTCGGGGTCGCCAAAGTGGTGGTTGGCTGGCTGTTCGCATCCCACGCGCTGATCGCCGACGGAATCCACTCGTTGTCCGACCTGGTCACCGATTTTATGGTGGTCTTCATCGTCAATATCTCCCATGCCGAGCCGGACGAAGACCACCCTTATGGGCATGAGCGATTCGAAACCCTAGGCACCGTTGCGCTGGGTTTCTTGCTGGTCGCCGTGGCGGGTGCCATGGCCTACGACAGTATTCTGAACCTGTTTACCAACACCGAAGCTCGGATTCCCGGTTGGCCGGCCCTGGTGGTGGCTCTTGCCTCGCTGATCGCCAAGGAGTGGGTGTTCCGCTTCACCCTGGCCGCCGGTAAAAAGCTTGGTTCCGACCTGCTGATCGCCAACGCCTGGCACTCTCGTACCGATGCCTACTCCTCGCTGGTGGTACTGATCGGTGTCGGCGGCGCGATGCTGGGTTTCCCCTGGTTCGATTCACTGGCTGCGGTGGCAGTGGCGATCTTTGTTGCCAAGATCGGCTGGGACCTGTGCTTTGACAGCCTGCGCGAGTTGGTCGATACCGCCCTGCCCGCCGATGAGCTCAAAGAGCTGACCGACGAGGTGATGCAGGTCGAAGGGGTCATCGCGGTACACAGTTTTAAATCCCGCCGGATGGGCTCCAAGTCACTGCTGGAGATGCATATCCAGGTGGCGCCCTATATCAGCTCGTCCGAGAGCCACTATATCGGTGATTCGGCAGTGCAGCGTTTGAAGGTCAAGTTCCCGTCGATCGGGCATGTGGTCTTCCATATCGATACCGAAGACGACGACGACCCCAATTTCTGTGCTGTCCTACCCTTGCGCTCCGAGGTGAAATCGGTGGTCGATAGTACCCTGAATCAGATCGCCCCGGAGTTGCAGCGTTCACGGATCAATCTGCATTATCTGAGTGGCCAGATCGAGATCGACCTGTTTATCGATGGTGGCGACGGCGGCCACCTGGTCAGGGACATCGAAATCCATCACCAACTGACTGACCAGCTCAACCAACAATTGAGCAGCCACAGCTGGTTCCGTAAGTTAACCCTGTGGAGCGCGGGCTGAGCTAACTAGGCGGCCTCTCTTTGAACCGCGCAGCGGTGGTTTCGGCTGCCGCGATCGCCATACCATCCGAATCTGAGGCCGGATCGCCGCCCACCGCCACATCCACGGCCAAAACCCGGCAAGCCCGCCCCAACGCCTGTTCTCGATCCTCGCAAACCTGGTCCGTACGTAGGTGCTGCAGCACCCGCATCCGCTTCAACACCTGCTCGACATCCGGCTTCATTCCCACCAGATAGATCAGTCGCTGGCCGGCTTTGATCTCCAGAATGATCTCTTCCAACGTCAGGGCGGTCGAGACATCGATATAGGAGACGCCGTGCAGGTCAAGCACCAGCGCTTCATGCCCTTGGTCGCTGCGCAGCCGGGCATGGATACCTTTCGCCGCTCCGAAACTGATCGGGCCGTTGATCCGGTAAATTGCTAAACGATCACCGCAGTGCTGCAGCATCCGCCGCTCGATCTGATCGAGCCCGGCATCATCGGCCTGTACCAGACGCAGCTCACCCAGCTGCAGGTCCGACAACCGCTTCACTGTATACAGATTGGCCAGAAAAACCCCGGTCCCAACCGCTACGATCAGATCGACGAAGACCGTCAGCAGCAACACCAGCACCATCAAGAACAACACAAACGGCGGTGCCAGATAGGCCCGGCGTAGAAAGTTCCAATCGATAATATCCAGCCCGACCTTGATCAAAATCCCGGCCAGAACCGCCAACGGAATCTTCTCGGCCAACGGCCCGGCACCCAGGACCACGGCCAGCAACAGCAGTGCATGTACCGCCCCCGACAGCGGCGTTCGACCACCGGCCCGGACGTTGACCACCGTACGCATCGTAGCGCCGGCTCCCGGCAGGCCACCAAACAGTCCGGATACCAGATTGCCAAGCCCCTGACCGATCAGCTCACGGTTGGAGCGGTGTTGGGTTTTGAGCATATTATCGGCCACCAACGAGGTCAGCAGCGAATCGATGGCCCCCAGCGCGGCCAGCATCAAGGCCGACGTCAACATCAGCTGCAGGTGCTCGGCGCTGAAGCTGGGAAGATGCCAGCCGGGCATTCCGGTTGGTATCGCGCCGATCACCGCCAGATCGCTATCGGCAAATCCCCAGAGCGCCATCAAGGTGCCTAGGATCAATGCCGCCAACGGTGCGGGCAGCCACAACGCCAACGTCGATGGCCAGAAGAACAGAATGACCAGCGCCATCACCCCGAGACTCAAGGACGCCGGATCGAGGGTCGCCAGTTGGGTCGGCAATGCCTTAAACGCCAGCAGCACATCGGCGCCTGCAGCAAAGCCCAATAGCGGCCCCAACTGCAACAGGATAATGATCAACCCGATCCCGGTCATAAACCCGGAGATCACCGGAAACGGCACCAGCGTGACATAGCGCCCCAGCCGCATCAGGCCGAACAGTATCTGAAACAACCCACTGAGCATAACCACGGTAAAGGCCATAGCCGGACCGGCCTGGGGATCCGCCGCGATCAACTGAGTGTAAACCGTGGCCATCACCACCGTCATCGGGCCGGTCGGGCCCGACACCTGGGCAGAGGTACCGCCAAACAGCGCCGCAAACAGGCCAACGAAAATTGCCCCGTAAAGCCCAGCAATGGCACCCGCGCCGGAGGAGACACCGAACGCCAACGCCAACGGCAACGCCACCACCGCCGCCGTGATCCCGCCAAACAGGTCACCGCGCAGGTTATTGAAGTGCAGCCCGTGGAACCATGCCATAGCGACTCGTCCGGCTAAGAGATCAGACAGCTAGCAACCGCCTTGCGCGGTTGTTTTTTGATCAGACAGTTATATCCATTTGATCCATCAGGGTAAATCAAACTATCGCCCAACGTATCCCTTGGCCTGTTCAACAGCCAAAGCACGCCCAGTGTGAAGCCTCCCTGGCATCGCTTGCCTGGCCGGTCCGGTTCGGGCATGCTGGCGCATCGTTTTCAACCCAGCCTCATTACAACCAGCAATCCTGAAGCCTGCCGTGATAGAAGTACTGTATCAAGACGATTCGCTCGTCATCGCCGTCAAACCCGCCGACCTGCTGTCGGTTCCCGGGCGCGGGCCGGAAAATCAGGACTGCCTGCTGCACCGGCTACAGTCGGAGTTCCCCACCGCACGTATCGTTCATCGGCTCGATTGCGCTACCTCCGGCGTAATGGTGCTGGCACTTGATGCCGACAGTCATCGGGAACTGAGTCGACAGTTCCATGACCGGGAAACCCGAAAACGTTACATCGCCGTCGTCGATGGCACTCTCAAGCAACACCAGGGGCGAGTTGAGCTTCCGCTTCGCTGCGACTGGCCGAATCGTCCCAAGCAGATGGTCGATCACGATCAGGGCAAGCCGGCGCTCACCGAGTACCGGCTACTCGATCAAGCGGATGACCGCAGCCGGGTTGAGCTGATTCCGATCACCGGACGCTCCCACCAACTTCGAGTCCATATGCAGGCCCTGGGTCACCCCATCCTCGGCGATCGGTTTTATGCCACCCCCAGCGCACTGGCCAAAGCCGACCGGCTGAACCTGCACGCCGAACAGCTCGGGATCCGCCATCCCGTCTCCGGTGAGAGGATGGAGTTCACCGCTCCCTGCCCGTTCTAATCCTCCCGGCTGTCCCAATCTCAGCCCTCGACTGAGCTGGCGATCAGGCCGTTCAGACCGGCGTTGCCGGCAGGTTAAGCCAGTCAATCTCGTCTACTATAAACTCAGCCTCGGTGTTGTGTGCCTGTTCCCTGGTGTTGCGTTCCATTGCACGGAGCCTCGATGGATCTGACACGAAAACCGGTCTGTCAGCTGTAATCCATCTTCCTGAATCCAAGGGTTTAACGGGAAGAGATGAACGAGCTAAACCTACCCCAGCAGCGCTTCAGTCAGAGTCAAAGCTCTGCTCCGGGCCCCCATGTACTAATCGCCCCCGTCACGGCCTCTACAGCACTCAACGCCGCTTCCTTACTCTCCATTGCCCCCCATCACTTGCTCAAGTTACACCGCAACCAATCGGATACGTTCTATGGATGACGACCAACTCGAACTATTAGAACGCCGCCTGTCGGAGAATGTCGCCGAACGGGTCCGCCCGGCGCTGTTTAGACTCTACGCGGTGATGGGCGCCACTGTGATTGCCATCCTCGGTTTTGTCGGCTGGGATATCGTTTCCGATATCAAATCCGAAATCAAAGCCGAAATACAAAAAGAGATCGAAGAATCGATCGTTGCCGATATCAAGGAAAAGCGCACCGAAATTATCGAACTGATTGCCGAAACCCGCTATCTGGCTAAGCAGGCCAACGAAATCGTTATTACGCTGGAGGAGCAGATCCAGCAGTTTCAACCCCAGGCTGAGCAACTCGACGAAACCATCGCTAAAGTTAATTCGCTCAACGTCGACGCCAAGAATATCGTCGCACTCTATTCCACTGAGGTGAAACCCCTAGCAGATAACTTCGAAGTCCTCTCTCAACAGCTCAAAGAGCTGGCTGAGCAGGTTAGCGAGATCAACCAAATCGCCAATCATGAACCCAACAACGATGAAACCATGATGGAGATGGCCCAACAGGTTCGCGGCAGCGCCATATCCGAAGTGATCTCAAAAACCGCCAAAGTGGAGCAACTCTACAAAGATCGCAGCCGCGTTACCGTGTTCTTTCAATTCGCCGGAGCCCCTCGCGGTCAAGCAGAGGAGCTTTCCAGCGCATTACAACAACGGGGCTATATCGTCCCTGGCGAAGATCGAGAAGCGGCGGCGGCTCGCAAGCACGAGGTGCGTTATTTCCACGACGACGATGAGCAGGCCGCCATCGAACTGGCCTACGACACCACCCGTATTCTGCGCCAATTGGACTACTCGGAAACGACCCTGCCACAAATCAAGGTGGTGCCTTACGTCGCCTACAAAAAGAAAAAGCCAAGGCAGGGTGTGATTGAGCTATGGGTCGATCTTCCTAAACAGCTCCCCTGATTCAGAATTTAACTTTACCAGCACCCCGTCAAACCAACCCAGGAGCTTCAGATGAGTGGCTTAGAACTCTTTTTTGAAGGTATCAAACTCACCGGCTTAGTGGTGGGGTTTGCCTTAGTCATCATCAGGATTCGACAGACTCAAACTATCTTTATGGCGGATCACGACCGACGGAAGAAAGAATCTACCCTCAACGCTTATAACACCATCAGGGATAGCTTCAGGCAGCTTAACAACGAGATCTGTTCGGCGCTTTCGATCGAAAAAAATCAAGCGTCGCCGATCTCCAAAGACATCCTCACTCGGATCCTCAGCGAACCCGTCCATCGTGACAAGGTGGTCACCTTGCTGAGCTACATTCAGCGATTCGGCGTAGGCGTTAAGCACAAGATCTATGACACGGAGGTGTTATGCGACCTTTCCGGTAGCGCCTTTATCAATTTTTATAAACGTCTCAGCCCCTATATCGAAGCAGCAAGAACCGAGAATCATCTGCTGTATCAAGAAGCCGAGAGTTTCATCACAGAGCTTGAACAGATAAGGGAATTCAAAGCTGAGGAGTCCTGAGCCGGTCCTTAAATTGTTAACTATCGAGCGAGACACTCACAATGAAACTGACCAACATGATCCCAATGCTGAATATCAGCCAGATCGAAACGAGTCTGGAATTCTATAAAGCCGCGCTTGGCTTCGAGGTGGTCAGCGATCCGACGGCGGTTGACGAGTGGCGTTGGGCGACCATCCGCTCCGGAGAGACTGAACTGATGCTGTCGGAGACCAGCTATCCATTAGGCCTGCAACAGCCTGTCGACCCACAACAAAGTACCTGCTGGCCAACCATCTTCTACTTCTACCCCGACAATGTAGAGTCGTTACACCAACACCTGACAACCCTTGGCTATCACCCTACCGCACTGATCGAAACGATCTATGGGATGAGAGAGTTCAGCCTGCAAGACCCCGACGGCCATATGCTCAGCTTTGGTGAAGCGATGTCGGATTAACCCAATCCTACCCCTTATTACCCCTGCTCTGCCGAGCATCATTGCCGTACGGCACTGGCCAGTCGGCCCAGTTCTGGTAGAATCGCCGCTCTGGTAAGCGCACCTGTTAGCGCACCACACCAGCCCCATCCCACCGACGCGATACAGGACAGCTCAATGAGTCTTGCTGATAAGGTTTTGGCGGTTAATAACGACCTGCCGATTCGCACCGACAAGCCCGTTCACAGTGGCAAAGTACGTTCCGTCTACTGGCTAACCGAAGCCGACAGCGCCCGCCTGATCAAAGAGAAAGGTTACGACGTCACCTCCGATGCGCCGCTGGCGATTATGGTGATTTCCGACCGCATCTCCGCGTTCGACTGCATCTGGCATGGCGAGGGCGGCATGAACGGGGTTCCCGGCAAAGGTGCCGCGCTGAATGCGATCTCCAACCACTGGTTCAAGCTGTTCCGCGAGCAGGGTCTGGCCGACAGCCATATCCTCGATATCCCCCACCCGTTTGTCTGGATCGTGCAGAAAGCCAAACCGGTGATGATCGAGGCGATCTGCCGCCAATACATCACCGGGTCGATGTGGCGTGCCTATGCCAAGGGTGAGCGTGAATTCTGCGGCATCGAAATCGCCGATGGCCTGAACAAAGACCAGAAGCTGCCGGAGCTGCTGATCACGCCGTCCACCAAGGGTATCCTGACCGGTATTCCGGGGGTTCCTGAGCAAGATGACGTCAACATCACCCGCGCCAACATCGCCGATAATTTCGCCGCGTTCAATTTCCGCAGCGCTGACGATATCGACCAGTACGAAAAACTGCTGAAGGAAGGCTTCAACCTGATCAGCAACGAGCTGGCCAAGCTGGATCAGGTGTTCGTCGATACCAAGTTCGAGTTCGGCTACGTCACCGATGCCCAGGGCAACGAGAAGCTGATCTACATGGATGAGGTGGGCACCCCCGACTCCTCCCGGATCTGGGACGGTCCCCAATACCGCAACGGCAACGTGGTGGAAAACTCCAAGGAAGGCTTCCGTCAGCTGCTGCTGAGCCATTTCCCGGATCCAGACATCCTGCTGAACAAAGATCGGATGGAGGAGCGCAGCGCGTTGGCCCGCGACAACGCCCTACCCGAATCGGTGCTGATGGAGGTTTCCAAAACCTACACCGGTATCGCCGAAAAGATCACCGGCGAGAAGATCGAGCTATCGGATAATCCCAAGGCCGAAATCATCGAAATCCTGCGTGACCAGTACGGCTTGATCGACTGATCAGCCTGACTCCGGCCAGGACAAGCCTCCTGGCCGGAACTTCCCTCCTGTGACCTTCAATTCGACTCCCAATAACGCCAGTTCGCTTGGCGATTGCGCTCAAGACGAACCTCTCCATCAGCCCCCAGCTGCAGCGTCACCGCACCATCTTCGGCGGTATTGAATAGCTCCACTCCGGCAGCCGAAAGGCGCTCAATCACCTGTGGATGCGGGTGTCCGAAGCGGTTACGCCAGCCACTGCTGATCCACCCTCGCTGTGGGTTAACCGCTTGGATAAATGCGCTCGACGTAGAGCTGCCGCTACCGTGATGCGCGATCAACAACTCGCTGGAACGCAGACGATCGGCGTAGCGTTCGATCAGCTGCTGTTCGACCTGATGGTCGATATCCCCGGTCAGGAGTATCTGTACCGCCGGTGTCGAGACTCTGAGTACGCAAGAGCGATTGTTCGAGACCTGCTGATCCAGCACCGTCTCGACAAACGGATAGAGCACCTCGAACTCGACCCCGTCCCAATACCAGCTTGAACCGGCGCGGCAGGGGCTCTCTCCAGGATCCCGTGGTTCACCCGACCAGGTTTGACCAATCTGCAGGCGCTGCTTGATCAGCGCCTGCCCCCCGGCATGGTCGCTGTCTTGATGGCTGATGATCAAGCGATCCAACTGGCGGATTCCGCGGCTATACAGATAAGGGATGATCGCCGCTTCGGCGGCGCTGAAGCCGGATCGATAGCGCGGGCCGGTATCGTACAGCAACCGGTGTTGATGGGTTTGCAGCAGCATCGAAAGCCCTTGTCCCACATCGATCATGGTGATCTTCAGAGCGCCAGGCTCAGGCTGATCCGCTGGGGGGAACAGCAGTGGCAGCCAGCAGACCAACCCCAGCCAACGGATCCGATTGAGTGGCTGCAATAGCAGTGCGCTGCCAACCAGCGCCAACGCCACCACCCACACCGAGATCGGCCCGGCCAACGGCCAGGGCGCCAGCCACTGCCGGGCTTCACTCAGCCCATACCAGCCCAGCTCCAGCAACCAGCCACAGAGCTGCAGCAACCCTGGTGCTGTCGGCCAAAGCCACGCCAGCAGCAGCCCGGCCAGCGCCAACGGCAACAACAGCATCACCAACGGAACCGCCACCAGATTGATCAGCGGCGCCTGTAATGCGCCCTGCTGAAAATAGAACAACAGCCAGGGCAACAGACCGATCGACACCGCCCACTGCGCCTGCAGCGCCTGTCGCCACCAGGGCAATGGTCGCAGCCGGCCGTAACCGAGCCAGATCAGCACCGCACAGGCGCCAAAGGAGAGCCAAAAGCTACTCTGGCGCAGGGCCAGCGGTTCCAACAGCTGAACCACCACCGCCGCCAACAGCAATCGGTGCCAAGGTCCAATCTGTCGTAGCCAGATCAAACTCAGCATCCAGGCACAGACCATCACCCAGGCCCGTTGAGTCGGCAGTGTAAACCCAGCCAGCATCGCATAGACGCCGCTGAGTATGATCGCCGTCAGGGCCGCCCAGGTTCGTCGAGATTGATAGGGATAGTGGGGAAACCAGCGCCCAATAAAGGTGATGAATCCGAACCCGACCGCCGCCAGCATCCCGATATGCAGGCCGCTGACTACCACCAGATGGGCGGTGCCGGTCTCACGCAGCAACGCCCAGGCCGGATCATCGAGTCCACGCCGATCACCGAGCAACAGCGCCGACAGCAGTGCCGGTGCCGGTTCAGGCAGGGGTACGGCCAGTATCTGGTCGACCAGCCGCTGGCGCAGCCGATCCACTCGCCCTAGCCAGGCTGCCTGCCCCAAACGGCGGGCGTCGGCATCGCGCACATAACCGGTGGCGTCGATGCCACGGCCAATCAGGTAAAGCGGGTAATCGAACCCGGCCGGATTGCTGTAGCCGTGAAGGCGCTTCAACCGCACCGTCAACGCCCAGCGTTCTCCGGCAGTCGGAGTGGTCGAGCAGTTGTACCAACTGAGCCGCAGCCGACGAGGGGTTATAGCGTGCTGTCGTTGCTCACCCGGATGCTGGATTCGAGCCAGTTGAAAATCGAAGCGGCAACGGCCGCCCTGATGCTGCACCAAACCGATTACGGTCCCCTGAGCCTGGAGGTCGACTCCTTGCCAGTGGGACGGTAGTTGATGCTGTTGCCACCAGGATGCCGCGCCAAGCCCACAGATTAGGCCGCACAGCCCCATACCGTAGGAGAGCTTCGCTCGCGAGGATGGAAGTCCGATTCTGGTCCATGCATACCCGCACAGCAGTCCGGTAAGGCCTATCCCCAGCGGACCCCAGGGCCATAGCATCCAAGCAGGCATTACCGGCCAGAACGCCACCGAGGCCTGGCCCAGAAAGAATGCGATCATCCTTGATCTCCATTAGAAACAAGCCAAAAGGCCTGTTCCCTTAATTCCCTGTCGGGGGCATAATCCCATTCTAGCCGAAGCTCTCAGAGCTCGGTCAATTCCACTCCAACGCCGGTCATACGAATGTCACACTCAGCCTTCAGTCTGAGCGACTTCCAACCGTCCTGCGACCCTAAAAAGAACCGGATCGACCTGCATGCCGCGCCGAATTATCAAGCGATTCATGCCCGATGAGGCAACCATCAAGGATCACCCCCACCTTAGCAAGCTCGGCGGCGCGCTCCACAACCCTAATCTTTGGCACCTGAACCGTAATTCGGTATCGCTGGCCTTTCTGGTCGGCATCTTCTGCGCCTTTCTACCGATTCCGATGCAGATGGTCGTTGCCGCCATATTGGCGATTCTGATCCATTCGAACCTGCCGATCTCGGTGGGGCTGGTCTGGATCACCAACCCGCTGACCATCCCGCCGATTTTCTATTTCGCTTACCTGGTCGGCAGTTGGTTGTTGGGTCACCCGGTGAACGATCAGGAGTTCACGCTGACAATGGAGTGGATCAGCGAGCAGCTGTCCCACATTTGGTGGCCGCTGCTGTTCGGTTCGCTGGTGTGCGGGGTGGTGTTCTCAATCGCCAGCTATTTTATTATTCGCTGGCTCTGGGCCTGGCAGGTCGGCCGCAACTGGCGCCGCCGTAAGCAAGCCCGCGAGCAGTTGCCGCCTAACGACGAGTAACGGCCTGCTCAATCTGATCAGCAGCTGAGGATCTCCGGCTGCTGAGCCAAAAACTCCAGCAGCCTACGACTGTTACTGTGAGGCCCGGCATTGGCGGGCCAGACTGCATGCAGTGCGATCGGCTCAATCCGCCACTGAGGTAAGGGTTCGATCAATTCACCGCTGGCCAATGAGCTCTCAATCAGATGTGTCGATGGGGTCGCCAGCCCCGCCCCCTGCCAGCACAACTCGGCCAACGCCTCCACACTGTCGACCACGATGGAGGCGTCAAACGACAGCTCATGACGACTGCCGTCCGGCCCGATCAGGGTGCGCCGTGGCGGCATCATCGCCAACCGAATCCAGGGCCAGTGGCTTAACAGCTCGGGCTTCTGGACCGCTCCGAATGCCTCAATCAATGCCGGACTGCAAACTAGTTTGCGATCGATCTGGCCGATCCGTTTTGCCTTCAGCGAGCTGTCCGGTAAGGAGCCGGCTCGGATCGCCAGGTCGATGCCGTCGGCCAGCAGGTCCTGACGCTGGTCGGTATAACTCAGGTGCATCTCGATGCCGGGATAACGTCGATGAAACCGTGCTAACCCTGCACTGACAGGCGCCCTCGCCAGCGCTGTCGGCAGGGTAATACGCAGAACACCACCAACCTTGTCACGGTCGGTATCCAACGCCTCCAGGCCCTGCTGCGCGGCCTCTAGCATCGCCAGCGCATGCTGCTGCAGCTGCCGCCCCTCCGCCGTCAGGGAAATTTTTCGAGTCGAGCGGTACAGCAGTGCGGTACCCAGGCGCTTTTCCAGCTGAGACAGATGGTAGCTGACCACCGAGGGCGACAGTCCCAAGCGCTCTGCGGTCGCTCGAAACGACCCCTGCCGCGACAGCTCGGCGAAGATCGCCAACGCACGAAGATCATCGATCATATTGATGCAATTGTTAGAACAGTGAAATCAAATTATGCAGGATTATAAATCAATAAAGCTAAGGCTACAGTGGAGCCACGCTTATCCGTAAACCGCTGGAGTCAAAAGCCATGTCACTCATTATCGCCATGTCTCTGTTTTCACTGTCGATGTCGATCAGTCCCGGCCCGGTCAATCTGATCAGTCTGAACACAGGCGCTAACGCCGGTTTCAAGGGCGCCTTCGGCTTCGTCAGTGGCGCCACCTTCGGTTTTACCCTGTTGCTATTGCTGATTGGATGGCTACTGGGAGCCGGCGTCGAACTGGCAGCGCAGAATACGGCTGCAGCCGGGCTGGTATGGATGGGATATCTGGGAGCGGGTTACCTGGCCTATCTGGGCTGGAAAATCGCCAGCAGCGACGCCAGCCCGAACCGCTCGGAGCAGGTTAGCCCTTCGTTTATTCAGGGTGCAGCGCTGCAATGGCTCAACCCCAAAGCCTGGATCGCCTGTGTCACCGGCGTATCGGCCTTTCGACTGGCAGGAGACACCGCGCTATTGCTGCAGTTTGCCGGTCTCTATTTCGTCATCTGCTATGTTTCAATCGCCAGCTGGGCCTGGACTGGCGCACGACTGGGGCAGCTACTGGGAAGCGCCAGCCGGCTACGCTGGCTCAATCGTTTGATGGGAACAAGCCTGATGCTACTGGCGGCCTACCTGATCCTGTCCATGCTGTTCAACAGGCTTTGAGACAGCACCGACCTGTAACCCTCAGAACGGTCGCAGACAGCCATCTTCAAGCTTCAGCACCCGATCCATCCGCTGGGCCAGCTCCAGATCATGGGTCACCACCACGAAGGCGATCCCCAGATCCCGGTTCAACTCCAGCATCAGCGCCTGAATCTCTTCGGCGGTGTGGCGGTCCAGGTTACCGGTCGGCTCATCCATCAGCACCATTGCCGGTGTCGTCACCAATGCCCGGGCGATCGCCACCCGCTGGCGCTCCCCCCCGCTAAGTTGAGCCGGTTTATGCTCCAGCCGCTGCCCCAGCCCTACCCGCTCTAGTATGGTACGGGCTTTAGCCTCGATCTCTTTCAACGGCTGCTTGGACAACAGCAGCGGCATCGCCACGTTTTCCAGCGCGCTGAATTCGGCTAACAGGTGGTGAAACTGATACACGAAACCCATGCAGCGGTTTCGCAACGCCGCCCGCTTGTTTTCATTCAGACCGGCCAGGGCTTCACCGGTAAGCTCTACCCGACCGTCGGTGGGATCATCGAGGCCGCTGAGGATATTCAGCAACGTGCTCTTACCGGAGCCGGAGCTACCGACGATGGCGATCCGCTCACCGGCACAGACTTCAAAATCCAGTTGATCCAGCACCACCAGTTCGTGGGCCGCTTCGGCGTAGCTCTTGCGGATTGAGCGGGCGCTAAGAACAACCTCGGCACTCGAATTACGCGTAACCGATGCTTGATCACTCATAACGCAACGCCTCCGCCGGATGAGTCTGAGCAGCGCGCCAAGCCGGGTAGACGGTCGCCAGCAGGCTGATCAGCAGCGAACTGCCGCAGATCAACGCCACGTCTTCCCACTTCAGCTGCGACGGGAGATAACTGATGAAATAGACCTCGGCGCTGAGGATCTGGAAGTTGAACAGCTCCTCGACCCAGGCCACCAGATCGCTGACCGTTAACGCCAACACCACCCCCAGCGCGGTACCGACCAGGGTACCGAAGCAGCCGATCACCCCACCCTGGACCATGAAGGTCCGCATGATGGTGCCGGATGACGCCCCCATGGTGCGCAAGATCGCGATATCGGCCCGCTTATCGGTAACCACCATGATCAGGGTTGAGACGATATTGAATGCCGCCACCGCGACGATAATGAACAGCAACAGGCCGATCATCTTCTTTTCCAGCTGGATCGCCTGGAACAGATTCCCATGGGTACGGGTCCAGTCGCTGGTCTGCAATTGAACCGTTTCGGTGCGGGCGATCCGCCGAACTTCGACGGGTGCATCGAACAGGTTATCCAGTTTCAGCCGGACCCCTTCGATCCCGTTGGCTATCCGCTTGATCTTGGCGGCATCGTTGAGATGCACATATGCCATCGAGGCGTCCAGCTCGGCCCCGACCTTAAACACCCCGACCACGGTAAAGCGCTTCAGCCTGGGGAAAACCCCGGCCACCGAGATCGAGGCTTCCGGCAGCACCAGGGTGACCTTGTCCCCGAGTTTTGCCCCCAAGATTCTGGCCAGAATATCGCCCAACACGATTCCGAACTCGCCCGGCTTCAACGCCTCCAGATCACCGTACAGCATATGGTTGCCGATGATCGAAACCCGCTGCTCGTATGCCGGATCAACCCCGAAGACCAGCGCGCCCTGGACTCGACCGCGGTTGGTCAACATCCCCTGGGCTTCGATATAGGGGGCAGCCCCTTCTACCTTGGGTTGCTGCTGAACCCGTTCGATCAGTTCGGGCCAGTCATCGATGGTATCTCGATAACCGGACAGCGTGGCATGGGGTACCATGCCGAGGATTCGTTGGCGCAGCTCACGGTCAAAGCCGTTCATCACCGACAGCACCAGAATCAGCACCGCCACCCCCAGCGTCAGACCCAGGGTCGACACCAGCGAGATAAACGAGATGAAATGATTACGGCGTTTGGCACCGGTATAGCGCCAGCCGATAAATAGGGGAACAGGTCTGAACATGGGCTCGAATTAAACCACAACCTCCGGAACGGGAATACTTGAATCTACAGCTTTTTTTGCTGTCGAAGGAACAGCGAAGTTTTGGCTTTCTGATATATTTTCAATAGCGATCGATGCACCAATGATTCAGAGCCATCGTAACCCATCACCCAGCAACCGCAATGGAATCTGCACCATGCCGCTACCCAACGAGCCCGACCGTCGCCACAGTTTCAGAATAGAAGACCGGGCCCGGGTCGAATTTGTTCCGCTGACCCCTGCTCAGGAGGCCCTGCCGCTGGATCAGATTCTGCAACCGTCGCAAGAATTTGAGCTGCTGGTGGAGCTGCAACAGCTGGACCAGCAGCTGCAACAGCAACTGTTCAAACTCAGCGAAACCAACAGCGTCCTTGCCAGCGCACTGGGATTGATTAACCGCAAGATTGAGCAATTGGCGTTGCACCTGGGGCGCCGCTCCGATACCGGCTCGCAGCCGAGTCCGATCACCCTTAGCGAAGGAGGGCTATCCCTGAGCTACTCCGAAGCACTGCCGCTGGACAGCCGTTGTGCCCTGCGACTGCTGTTGCTACCCGGCGGTTATGTTCTCCAGAGCCTGGCCCGAGTCGTCTATTCACACCCCGATAGCGATCAGAGCTATCGTATCGGGCTGAGTTTTATCGAGCTGCCCGACAGTCAGCGGGATCTGATCGCCCGCCATATTCTCGCTCACCAGGCCCAGTTGCGGCGTCAGTTGCGCCAGCAACTGGAGCTCGATAACCCGCCCAACGCCAACCGACCGGATACCCCATGACTCAAATGAGCCCGGAGCCCAGCTACACCCACGCTGAACTGGTGGAGCAGTTCGAACGGCTTTGCGATGCCCTGAGCCAGTTAGCTCAGCAGCTGCAGGTCTCCGAGCTACCCCTTTGGGTACCCCTGACCGAGGCCGAACGTGAGCTAACGATAGATCCTCGCCGTAAAGCGATCGAGCTCTATTGTGACCTGTGGCATCAGGGAGATGGCGACGGTCGCCGCACCCGCAGCTGCCACGGGCTGGTCGCCGCCGATCCGACGCTGCTGCAGCAGGCCGAAAGCGTCAACCAGCACAAGCAGGCCTTGCAACGCTGTTTACAGGGTTTCAAACAGCAACCCGGCGAGTTGCTGGAGCCGCTCAATCAACGCCCCAACAGTCTGCGCCAGGCGCTGGATCACAAGGGTTTAGCCCGCCTGCACCTGAAACAGTGCTACCGTCTGATCCCTACCTGTACTCGCCAGCCCGACTGGGTCGGATTCAACTGGTACACCAGCGGCCGCAGTATCAAGCGGATCAGCGCCGAGCAGGCCCAGCAAAAACTGGCCCGCATGGGCATCGATAAACCCCATATTCAGCTGCAGCTGGACAAACTGGCGACCCTGGACGCCAACACCCGACTGGCGCAGGTGCAGACCCAGGCACCGTTGATGCGGGCCAACCTGCGCTTTGCCCAGCCACCCATGAGACAGGCCTTGAACCTATCGCTGCCGCTGCTGTTTGCCCACGATGACAGCCTGCCGTTCCCTGAGCACAACGATCCCTCGTTGGTGCCGAAGACCGAACGCAGCCGGCGCCAACGCAGTGACTGCCTGATCGAAACCGAGCCCTTCCTGCCCAGCCTGCGGATTCACCGTTACTGCTGACACCGGTGCCACTACCCGCGTTTAACGGTCACCGGTTCGATCACGCTGCATGTGCATTCGATTGCCGGCACTGCTATGGTGTGCGGCAGTTTTCGATACAAGACGTCCATCCATGAACGACAAAGCCCCCCGTAAAACCGGCTACCATCTGGGTCTGGCCATCGGTGTTGCCGCACTGGTCGGCTGGTTCTACCTGTTACGCCAGCTTGAGCTGATCGAATGGTTTGCCCGCCTGGGCCCCGAAACCCACACCGGCACCTTTAATCTGATCGCCATTATGCTGTGGATGCTGCCGGCCCTACTGATTTGGAAGTACTACCTGCGCTGGCTGCACCAGCGCTTCGATATCCGCGGCATGACCGATCAGGAACGCCATGATGCGATGTACGCCGATGACAAGTCCGACAGCGATGACGAGTCAGACCACTCCGATAGCGAGGGTAAACGATGAGCCTTAGCCCCGATTTCAACCCCACCTTCGCCCGTCGCCTGATCACCGCCGACCTGATCGCCTATGAAGAACGCCCCAGCGTACCGGAGCTGATGCGCTTGACCGGCTGGCCCCGCCGTACTCTGCAAGACATCATCAAAGCCCTACCCGGGTTAGGAGTGGAGGTGGTATTCGTGCAGGACGGCCATCGCAACAACGACGGCTATTACCAACTCAACGATTGGGGCGCACTCGATCAGGATTGGATTGATAGCCACCGTGCCGAACTCCATCGGCTGCTCAATCTGACCCTCTAATCGCCTCAATGGCCGTCCGACAACCCACGACGAAAAGGTCCTCGGGGCGACGCAGCTGTCGCGACTGCCGCTACTACCACCGAACCGATCAGGGCCCGCGCTGCCGCTTTCGTGCGGCGCGCCCCAGTGGTATCTGTTCGGTCTTCAAACGCGTCCAACCTGTCCAATCCCAGTACTGAGCCGCTGAAACAGCCCGGTGATACGGTTATCGCCTAAGCTTTGGGCTATGAACCAGGACTCGCCACATCCAAGCCCGGACGCTAACCACACCGCCACCGACGCGGATTGGCAGGATGCTCCGCTGTATCTGGTGCTGGATCAGGGCGGAGGTTCCAGTCGAGCGCTGCTGTTTGACCATTCCGGCAATGAGCGGGGGCGAGCCCAGCAGCCGGTGCAAACCCAGTATCCGGGGCCGGACCAGGTTGAACAATCACCGCACGAACTGCTCCACAGCCTGCAGCACTGTGTCGATCGCCTGCTGTCATCGCTGACTGAACCACAGCGTCGGCGTGTCCGATCATGGGGGCTGGCCTGCCAGCGTTCCAACCTGCTGGGGTTGGAACGCCACAGCGGCCAACCCCTGACCCCGGTACTCAGCTGGCAGGATCTGCGCGCCAAGCGATCAATTGTCTGGACTCCGTCTTTGACCCGACTGGTCAACCAGCGTACTGGCCTGTTTCCATCCGATCACCACGGCGTCTCTAAAATCCGCTGGTGCCTGCAGCAGCCCGGGCTTCGGGCAGCCGCCGAACGGGCAGAACTGCTGTTCAGTCCGTTATCGGCTTACCTGGCCGCCGGCCTCTGCTCGACTCAGTCCAATCCCTTGGGACCATTGCGGCTCGACCATAGCTGCGCCCAACGAACACTACTCTGGAACCGTCAGACGCTGGACTGGGACCATCAGCTGCTGCAGCAGTTTGGTATCCCCCGGCAGATCCTGCCCAGCCTAGCCCACTGTGAAGACGACTGGGGGCTGCTACGCTGGCGTGAGCTGACCATCCCGGGCCGGTTTGTCGGCGGTGATCAGGGTTGCGCTCTGTTCGGGCAGGGTCGGCCCAAACCACAGCACCTGAACCTCAATCTCGGCACCGGTGCCTTTATCAGCCTGGCTTTGGAAGAGCTGCCACCGCATCAGCATCGCCTGCTGACAAGCCTGGCCAGCAGCAGTCGACAACAGACTCACTGGATGCTGGAAGGCACCGTCAATGGTGCCGCCAGCGCTTTGCAATGGCTGCAACGTGAGCAGCCGAAAATTGATCTGGCGACGCTGCAACAGCGGCCCCTACCGCTAAATCCGGGGCTGTTTCTAAATGCGGTTTGCGGACTTGGATCCCCCTTCTGGGACAGCCGAGTGCTGAGTCGCTTTATCGATTGTGACAACGATGCCGACCGCTACGGCGCCGTAATCGAAAGCATCCTGTTTCTGATCGGGGAGAACCTGCAGGCGATCCCCGCTACGTTAGCCAGGCCGGAGCAGATCAACCTCAGCGGCGGTCTGTCGCAACTACCTGGTCTGGCGCAACGGCTGGCGGATCTGACTCAATTGCCGGTCAACCTGATCGAGCAGCCCGAGGCGACCGCCCGGGGACTGGCATTTATCCTGGCGAGACGGCCCGACAGTTGGAAACCCAGTGCGCAGCAGCGCCTGCAGCCTTGCGCATCAGCGCCGCTGCAACAGCGCTATCAACGCTGGCAACAGCTGGTAAGACAGGCACTGAAGGCTCAGAACGGCAATTAGCCCCCCTGCTGGCTGAGGCCATTGCTCAGGCTGGTTCCAGCATCAATTCGGCCGTATCGGCCAATGGCGGGCGCCTGCCCAGGTGTTCTGGCAAACATTCAACCACCTTCAGGGCTGTGGTCCGATAGGTGGTCAACTTGCCGCCATAGATCGAGATCAGCCCCCGTCCCTCAAACCAGTGTTGCTGGATACGGCTGTCGCGGGCACGGTGAAAGAAACCGCCATCGCCGTTATCCAACACCCGTAACCCGGCGAATTGCTGTTTGATCTGAACCCTGAGCTGGGGGAAATAACGTCTGAGCGTGTCGCGTAGATAGTCCAGTTCCGCGGCCGTCGGCGCGCTCTCAGCCGGATCGCCGCTATAGTGGGTTTCGGTGGTTCCGACCAGAGTATCGCCCTGCCAAGGCATCGCAAACACGCCCCGACCATCGTCGGTTTCCAGGTAGTAAACCGACCCGCCCAGACTTCCCTCGACCAGAATATGCGCCCCCTGAACCAGGCTGATCGGTAGCGGCTCTGGGGCGCCGTGAATCCGTTGCTGTACACGACCGACCCAGGGACCGGTGGCATTGATGATGGTGCTGGCTTCAATCCGATAGCTTCTACCGCCCTCGGCCAGATCGACCCGCCAGCCGTAATCGCTGGGTTGGGCATGGATCAGCTCGCAGTTGCGTTTTAATTGGGCTCCCAGGGTTTGGGCCGAATAGGCCACCGCCCGGGTCAACAGCTGATCATCGGTCTGGGCATCCCAGTAGCGGTAAATTGCCCTCAGCCCCTGCTGCTCCAACCCGTCATGCAGCACCTGTTCAAACTCGGGTTGGTCCGGCTCAAAGCGATCAAAATCGTTGTGGTCCAATCCACGACCGAACCAGCGATACAGGTGCAAGCCGGAATACAACGCCATATCCGAGCGTTTGCTATGTTGGTACAACGGAATCAGAAACGGCACCGGACGCACCAGCTTCGGTGCGATCTTCAGCAGCAGCTGACGCTCGCGCAGGGCACGCCGAACCAGCGAAAACTGCCCCGACTCCAGATAACGCAGCCCACCATGTATCAGCTTGCTGGAACGACTCGATGTACCGCTACCCCAGTCCCGCTGCTCGATCAACAAAGTGCTGTAGCCCGCAGCCGCAGCCGCCTGGGCGATACCGCAGCCTTGGATGCCGCCACCAACGACCAACAGGTCGACCCCTTGGTTCTGATCCAGATTACTGCGTCGGTCCAAGATACCGCTCATAGCATCCCCCGCTGTGCCTCCAGCATCTCTCCGATGCTGTCGGTTTCAAGCCAGCGAAAACCACGGCCAGCCAACTGCCTAGCCTGCTCGATATCCGAGCTTTCATAGAGCACGATCGGTACCGCCTGGTTCGGATCCGGGCCGAGCCCCAGCGGTACCCGCAGCCGATTCAAAAACAACCACTCCGGCTCCAGTGCCATCACTTCGCGGTGCCGTAACTGGTACCAGCGGGTCAGCACCGGCGCGACCCTTTCCCACCCCTGCCGCCGCGCCTGCTGCAACAGTTTGATCGAGAAGCTGATCAGCACCACCTGTGGCCGTATATCCTCAAGCAACGGCAGTATCCTCGCTACCGCCCTCGAGGGTGACAACACCTGGGTCAGAGTCCGCTTGAGCTCCAGAAAAAGGCAGATCTGGGGATGACGACGTACCAGCTCAACCAGCGATTCCAAGCTCATTAGCTCGATCTGACTGTAGCGCTCACCAAAGCGTTCCGGGTGTGAGGGGTGGCACTGGCTGAGCTGCGAATCACTGAGCCGATGGATCTGCCCCGCTCGACCGCAGAGCCGGTCAAGTTGACGGTCATGGAACAGGTAGGGGGTTGCCTGGGCACTGAACTGCAGGTCCGCTTCAAGGTAGCGAGCCCCGACAGCAATTGAACGCTCAAACCCCGGTAGCGTGTTTTCCGGGTAACGGCTCGGGTAACCGCGATGGGCGATCAGTTCGATCTCTACCATAACGACCTCGGTCAGAATTTCTCTGAGTATGGCCGAAGATCAGCGGCTGGACCGAAATTCAGTCCTCGCCGTCGGTTATAGCCAATGAACGACTTCCGTTCCAAAGCGGCAGCAGCTGCGGTTTGAGCCGCTGTTGCAGCTGCCGCTCACCGCTCAAACCGTATTCACTCAACAGTCGCTCCAGTGGCCACTGCTGTAACAGATAGCGGACCAACAGCGCCCTTAGCTCTAGATCCAGGTCCGGGTTCAGGACCGGTGACGATTGATCGGCCGGTCCAGGCCTGGTCGGCAGCAGCTGCCACATCCAGCGTTGCAGTGCGGCCTCCACCAGCTGCAGCCCACGATTCCCTAACAGAAAGCTTTCAATATCCTGTCTGTCCTGGGGTTCGAGGGGGTAGTGCGCGGCCGTCAGACTGTCGGCCAGCAGCGCGCACACCAGCTCCGGCTCCAGCATCGCTGCATCACGTTGCAACCGTAACGGCAGATCGCGACTGAACTGACGCTGGATCTGTCGTAACAGGCTCTCGGCACGGTCGGAACAGCCCCTGGCGTAAAGCAGCGACACGGAACCGCTACGGCCATCGGGTTTGAGCCCCAACCTCAACGGTTGCAATCCCTGCGAGGACCAGAACGGTAGCAACTCGACACTGGCACCGAAACTGGTACCCAGCACATCGATAGACGGCTGCTGCCGCGCCTCGACCAACAGCCGCTGCAACATCACTCGGCCGAAACCGCAGCGACGCAGCGGTTCGCTCACCGCGATCCTGACGACCCGCCAATAGCTCAACTCAGCGGCCTGGGACCAGCCAGCCTGGGCGCAGAGAACCTGCGGCAGCAGATGGCCGTGGAGGCGGCGCTTGCCGAGCCAGATCTGCCGGCTTAACGATGCATCGAAACCACCCTCAGTGGCCACCAGCACCACCCCCAGCACCCGTACTGATACTCCAGATCGATCACTCTCGCTGAGCAGCCAGACCTGGCGTGCCGGATCATCGAGTAGATCGCGCAGGTCCGACGGCGAGGTGCGGTAATGGGCCAGCACCAGTAGACCGAACAATTGCTTGAGTACCGAGGGGTTGGCCAGCAGCTGTGCTGACTCCCAGCAGCGAAAACTTAGCGCTCCGCCATCTAGATCCGACGGTTTGAACTCCGACTCTTGAAACTGAGCCGGTTCCGCATCGAGCATCAGCGCCGAAAACACCCAGTTCTCCAACGGATCAGCGCAATTCCAACGGATCGGTTGCTGCAGTTCGAAACGACGCCATTGCGGGGTCAACTGCTGTAGTGCGGCGCTAAAGCGGATCAGAAAGCCACGGCCCGTACCCTCGTAACCGTGGGTCGTGGTCGCGAAGACAACCCGGGCATGGCGCCGCAGCAACTGTTCCAGCATCGGTGCGGGAATCGCCGCGGCTTCATCGACCAGCAGCAGTTCGGCAACGCCTGCCTGGGCTTCAAGCTGCGGATCGAATGCCGGACTCAGCAATCGGTCCAGGGCGACAAATTCAAGCTCTGATGCGCCACAGACCACCCGGTTTCCCTGCCGTTGAATCTCGGCGTCGGGTAACAGGGCATACAAACGCTCCAACAGAGACGCAACGGCCGCTTTTGATGGCGCCGTCAATCGGATTCGGCAGGGTTGCTGCTGCATCAGGCGGGCGGCAGCAATGCCCAGCGCAGCACTCTTGCCACGCCCGCGGTCGGCGCTGATCACCAGCGGGCGCCGCCGATGCCCCTGCAGCACCCGACAGATCTTTGCCACGGCCAGGGCCTGATCATCGCTCAGGCAGTCAGGATCTTCAGGTTTAGGAACCGCTGCGGACTCATTCAGCGGCAACTGTTTGAGCAGTTGCCGCAGTTGGGTCGGATCCGTCTCCGGGGTCAGCAACCAGGCCGCCCGGTCGGTACCGGATGGTTGCTCGAGGCAGTGCTGCAACCAGCGCTGAAAAGGGGTGGCGGCCGCGGCTTCATATGGGGGTAACAGCAACAGCAGACAACCGCCCGCACGTACCGTACCGCTCAATGCGCCCAGTGCATCCGGCTCCAATCCGGATCGAGCATCGATCAAGACCCGATCGAACTCCTGCCCCAGCACCTGCCGGCTTCGATCGGTCCGTAGCCAATCAGATGCGTAGGCCGTCTCCGACGGAGGAGTCTGTGAGATCCAACAACCTTGCAGATTACCCTGCGGAGACCATAGCGCCGCCAACCGGCTAGCTATCCAGCCATCGGGCCCCTGAACAGCCACCAGATAACGATGACGCACACTAAAGGCTCGGGCGCACAACGTCTCGATAAACGACGCTAAGGGGTCAAGACTCACCGCAAACTCCAACGCAACTAAGGACGCCTATTCTAGCTTGAACTCCCCTTAAGGGAACCGGCGTCCTGCGCCATACAACCCTAAGGGTTGATCTTGAACTGAAGCTGCACTCCGGCCCGGACGTCAATTTTTCCAGGAGCCACTACCGGCATCGACGCATCCGACGACATCCGCGCCATCGGTTTGGCCGCTAGAGCCATCTCGAAGCGCCCCGGATTTCCCGGCTCGACCTCAATGTGTTGTATCGCGCCCAAGTTGACACCGGCAGCCTGGGCCGCAACCAGAGCATGCTGACGCGCACGCTCGGTAGCCTGCTGCAACGCCTGCTGGTAAACCGCTTCGTTATCCTCCAGACCAAAGCTCAGCTGACCGACCAGGTTAGCCCCGGCTTCGATGGCGGCCTGGATAAAGCTGGCCACCTTAGTCAGCTGTGTGGTTTTTAGCTGCAGTTGTGCCCGTGCCTGGTAACCGACAATTTGCGGCTTCCAGTCCTGCCCGGCATTACGCGGTCGCGGCTGCCACTGGGGTTGAACGCTGAAGTTGGCGGTGCTCAGCTCCTTCTCAGCCACGCCTGCCTTCAGTAGAGCCTTATTTAACTGCTGCATCAGGCGGTTGTTCTCCTTCACCGCGCTGTCGGCATCCTCAGCGCTGTTCTGCACCCCCAGCATCAGGCTGGCTCTATCAGCCGGGGCCGATACCACGGCCTCACCACGCACCGACAGTCCCGTATTGGGCGGTGTTTGGGCCAAGCTTGGGGTGGACACTAACGCAGTGCACAAAATCATGACTAACCAGCTCTTCGACATCACTCTCTCCCTAAGGGTTATCTGACTCGTTACTCTATTGAATCGGTTGGTTCCTTGCTCGTCGCTGAACCAGCGGCCATAGCCTGGGCCTTGTTGCGCGATCACCCATACCTAGCGGTTCGGCGAACAATAAACCATTCTGAGGCATCCATGATGGACCAAATTTAGGCCATCAATCCAGTTGAGCGGCCCAAATATCAGACAACCTCAAAAAGCTGATTTATTGCTTGACAAAATGCGGGCATGCCAGACCCGATCTGGCTCATCGGAAAAGGTTATTAACATCGACAGAGAAGACTCTGCTACAGATCGAGGTTCGATCCAAACAACGGATGACAATTATCAAAAAACCACCTAACCAATTGATTCTATTAAACACAAGACGGACTGGTTATTTTTTGATCAATTCGTCTCTAGACGGCATCCTTTGTGGCACTTATGGTTTTTTATTCTTACTGTCCACCGAATTATCCACAGCTTCTGTGGACAGGGTGCCACAGCCCCGATCAGAGCTGGGGTGGCAGTGATATGACACTTTTATGATGGGCTCAGAACCGACTCCCTGCCGCCTCGGCAACGGGTTTCAGGCTCGGTCCATGGGGGCTAAATATGAAAAAAGCCGTTGGTAATCATTACCAACGGCTTTTGGAAATCCTTGCGGCAACTCGCCACGGCATCCTTTTATGTGGCCAGATCCTTCTGTTTCCTTGTTGCACTGCACAGAGTATCGCCAATCCGGTGGATTCTGGCTCTAGGAAAAAGTCTTATTTTTTTGCGCTTTCGACTAACGTATTAGTTACTGCCAGGATCGCTTGTCTGCGTGCAGGCTTGCGACGCCTTCAGAGCTGTTTTTGCGCAAAACCGCGATCCTCGGTATTCTCCGCCCCCAGACACTGGGAGCCTATATTGACTCGGCCTTTGAGGAGTCGCGTTCCAAGCGAGCTCGACAATTGATTCTGATCACAGCGTTACCGGCTCTGCGGATCATGAGCGTGGCATGACGGTTACGACTACGATTGAATCTATCTGATGGACCAACCGCCCTCACCCCAATGAATCCAACCCGTTAACTGACCTGTTTTCCATGAGTGCTGACCAGCTATTCAAACGCCCAGAGGGTACCTATCGCCTGCATCGTTACCCCCATCAGCCCAGGCTGCCCTTAAGGGCTTGGGACGCCGCCGATGAGTTGCTGCTGCAACACCTTGACGAACTTCGCCAGCAGGGCCTAGCGCTGCCCTCCCCGCTGATTCTCAATGACGCTTTCGGTGCCCTTGCGCTGGGCTTGCACCAGCTGGGGCCCTACAGCTGCGGGGATTCCTTTCTAGCCCAAGAGGCCGTTGGACTGAACCTAAAGGGTAACGGCATCGATCCGGACCAGGTTCACTTGCTGGCCCCCTTCGACCCACCGCCCACAACGGTGAAGTTGTTGCTGATCAAACTGCCCAAGACCCTG
This sequence comes from Motiliproteus coralliicola, assembly GCF_003345655.1. Lineage (GTDB taxonomy): Bacteria > Pseudomonadota > Gammaproteobacteria > Pseudomonadales > Balneatricaceae > Motiliproteus > Motiliproteus coralliicola. The sequence continues at coordinate 282,372 of NZ_QQOH01000001.1, read as the reverse complement.
AGCCTGCTGGAGGATCAACTCTGCCGGATACGCCCCTACCTGGCCCCGGACTGCCGCATCATCGGAGCCGCGATGGCGAAGCATATTCAACGCTCCACAGTACAGCTGTTCGAGCGCCTGATCGGCCCCAGCCGCTGCTCATTGGCAAAGAAAAAGGCCCGACTGCTGTTCGCCGAGCTGGATCCGACCAAACCGATCATCGACTCGCCCTACCCCAGCAGCTATCGGCTCGAAGGTAGTGGCCACCAGGTCTACAACCAGGCCGGGGTATTCTCCCGTGAAAAATTGGATATCGGGACACGGCTGTTTCTTCAGCATATCCCTTCAGGGGTCGAAACCGGTAGGATCATTGATCTGGGTTGCGGCAACGGCCTGGTTGGTTTGATCGCCGCCGAACGGAACCCGGACGCACAACTGCTGTTTACCGATGAATCCTTCCGCGCTCTGGCGAGCGCCAAACAGACTTTCGAAGCGACATTTGGCGATCAGCGCCCAGCCGAATTTATCGCCGATAACTGCCTGGAGCAGCAACCGGACAACAGTGCCGCCCTGGTGCTCAACAACCCGCCGTTTCACCAACAGCAAAGTGTCGGCGATCATATCGCCCGGCAGATGTTTCGGGATGCACGTCGGGTGCTAAAGCAGGGAGGTGAACTGCGCGTCATCGGCAATCGCCATCTGGGTTACCACCAACAGCTGAGGCGACTGTTTGGAAATTGCGAGCTGGTCGCCAGCAACCCCAAGTTTGTGGTCCTGAGCGCGATCAAACGCTGACCTTCAACCTCGGTGGACCGGGCTAGGCCTCAAGCAGCTTGGCCGCTGTCGTCGATCCACTGTTGAGACTGGGCCAAGCCCTGACGCATGGCTTGCTCGCCGCTATCACGCCTTAACTGCTGCAATAGCTTCCCTGCCTGAGCATAGTTACGTCGCAGCAGCCCCAACCACTGTTTCAGCCGTCCATCGGCATAGCGGGGGGCGATCAAGTGCAGTTGCTGATAATAGTCCTCGACCCAGGGAACCAGCGCTGCCCAATCCAGCGCCTGTACCGGTCGCCCCTCAAGCTGCTGCCGGATCTGCAGCGCCAAATCCGGCCGGGACACCAGGCCACGACCCAACATCAGTCGTTGACAACCGCTGACCTCGATACAACGCCCAAAGTCTTCCAGCGACCAAACCTCGCCATTTGCCACCACCGGGATAGCCACCGCCTCGCGTATCCGCGCCAGCCAGTGCCAGTGCGCCGGCGGTCGATAGCCCTCAACTTTGGTTCGGGCATGGACACAGAGCTCATCGGCGCCCGCCTCTGCAATGGCCACCGCATTGCGCAACGCCACAGAGGTATCCTCATAACCCAGTCGCATCTTGGCCGTCAGCGGAACCTCTGACGGCAGCTGAGAACGGACCCGCTCGACGATACAACCGACCAACTCCGGCTCTTTAAGCAGGATAGCCCCGCCACGGTTTCGATTGACCGTTTTAGCCGGGCAGCCGAAGTTCAGGTCAATCCCCGGCGCCCCAAGCTCGGCCAGCTTAGCTGCAGTGCCCGCCAATAGCTGGGGATCGGACCCCAGAAGTTGTACATAAACCGGCGTGCCGGAACGGGTCACGCCCTGATGTAGCAGTTCCGGACAGAGGCGCAAATAAACCCGGCGCGGCAGCACCTGCTCCGAGATGCGGACGAACTCGGTCACGCAGCGATCGATTCCACCGATTCGGCTGATAATATCCCGCATCACCGGGTCCACCAGCCCTTCCATCGGCGCCAAATAGATATGCATACTTCAGGAGGTCTAACACAAAAGGCCGGGCAGCTTACCATGACGACCCGAGTAGAAGAATAGAACCCGGTACATAGCCGGGTCAGATAACGTTCGAAAAGGCACCGAAGGATCAAGAAACGCTTGTATTATTCACAAATCCAAAACAGCGCTGAACAGCGAAATAAAAAAGTCATAAACACAGTTGTTTTTTTATCAGCAGACTATTGACTTTGCTAACCATCTGTTTTGATTGGTCTTTTTTGGGCTGTGCAAATTTTAACCAATTTTAAACAACTAGCCGAGTATAGCGGCCTGGCCCGCTCTACTCCTCTTTATTCCACAGAGTTATGCACAGAAACTGTGAGCAAATCGCTACAGCCCCGATAACATGCAGGCCTCGAGCAAACGGCTGCAAAACCGGCTCCAGTCGGCCACCGAAAAAGCCGGGCCAGGCATCACCAAAACGGGCCGATGGCATCCATCATTGAGGTATAAGACAAGCAACGATTTAGCCACCTTTATGCTAGCCATAAACGTTTGTCGCACTGCGATGATTTAGGCCCCTACATTCTGCTAACAAATGCCCGTAATTCGTCTATTTCGATTGATTGATTCTCAATAGACCCTATAATGCACAGCTTGCGTTGCGGGTGGTTGATAATGACAAGTTGAGCCTGTCTCAAACAAGAATCCACCTGACGTTATAAACTGCTCATTGCCGTGCCCTGCGGCTTGTGCGTACTGCTTAGACCTGATGATGAACACCTGGGAGAAACTGATGTCAGAGGCCCGTCCTACGATTGATCTTGCCAAATACGGTATCGAAGACGCACAAGAGATTGTTTACAACCCCTCCTACGAACTGCTGTTTGAAGAAGAGACCAAAGCCTCCTTGTCAGGTTTTGAAAAGGGCGTTGTGACCGAGTCTGGCGCCGTTGCGGTAGACACCGGCATCTTTACCGGCCGCTCTCCCAAGGACAAGTTCATCGTTAAAGACGATACCACCCGTGACACCGTCTGGTGGTCCGATCAAGGCAAGAACGACAACAAGCCGATCACAACCGAAGTTTGGGGCGAACTGAAGCAACTGGTTACCAAGCAACTATCTGGCAAGCGTCTTTTTGTTGTTGATACCTACTGTGGCGCCAACGAAGACACTCGACTGAACGTACGTTTCATCACCGAAGTAGCCTGGCAGGCCCACTTCGTTACCAACATGTTTATCCGTCCGAGTGAAGCCGAACTGGCCGACTACGAGCCGGACTTCGTGGTCATGAACGGCGCTAAGACCACCAACCCGAACTGGCAGGAGCAGGGTCTGAACTCTGAAAACTTCGTCGCCTTCAACCTGACCGAAAAGATGCAGCTGATCGGCGGCACCTGGTACGGTGGCGAAATGAAGAAAGGTATGTTCTCGATGATGAACTACCTGCTGCCTCTGAAGGGCATCGCGTCCATGCACTGCTCTGCCAACGTCGGCAAAGAAGGCGATGTAGCTGTATTCTTCGGCCTGTCTGGCACCGGCAAGACCACCCTGTCTACCGATCCAAAGCGCGAACTGATCGGCGACGATGAGCACGGCTGGGACGACAACGGCGTGTTCAACTTTGAAGGTGGCTGCTACGCCAAGACCATCAACCTGAGCAAAGAAAACGAGCCGGATATCTACAACGCTATCCGTCGCGACGCCCTACTGGAAAACGTTACCGTCGATGCTGACGGCAAGATCGACTACGATGACGGCTCCAAGACCGAGAACACCCGGGTTTCCTACCCGATCTACCATATCGACAACATCGTCAAGCCGGTCTCCAAGGCGGGTCACGCCACCAAGGTGATCTTCCTGACTGCCGACGCCTTCGGTGTGCTGCCGCCGGTATCCAAGCTGACCCCGGAACAGACCCGCTACTACTTCCTGTCCGGCTTCACCTCAAAGCTGGCTGGTACCGAACGCGGCATCACCGAACCGACGCCGACCTTCAGCTCCTGTTTTGGCGCCGCCTTCCTAAGCCTGCACCCGACCACTTATGCCAAGGTACTGACCGAGCGCATGAACGCCTCCGGCGCCCAGGCCTACCTGGTCAACACCGGCTGGAACGGTACCGGCAAACGGATCTCGATCAAGGACACCCGCGCCATCATCGACGCGATTCTGGACGGTTCCATCGAAGATCAGGAGTTTGTTAGCCTGCCCTACTTCAACCTTGCCGTTCCCCAGGCCCTGCCGGGTGCCGACAGCGGTATCCTGAATCCGCAGGACACCTACAGCGATGCCTCCATCTGGGATGACAAGGCCAAGAACCTGGCTGCTATGTTCGTTGATAACTTCGAACGCTTCACCGACAACGACGAGGGTAAAGCCCTGGTTGAAGCAGGCCCAAAGCTCTGATCGATCAGGATCAATAATAAAAAAGCCCGGTACTTACCGGGCTTTTTTTCGCCTGGACCAATCGTTTCTACTGCCCAGCGCTCTGCAACGCTTGTAACAACGATTCCAGATCGGATGCAATCAGGCCGCCGCTGGCGCGAATAAAGTACTCGACCTGCAGATTGACCTGTCCACCCAGATTATCGCAACTCAGGCGAAAGTCACCTCGGTAGCCAAAGATCAGCTTACCGGTGGCAAATCCGTAGCCGATCTCAGCTGCGGTACCGGAATCCACATCGACCCCATCCAGATTTGCCAAGATCCAATCGCAACGATCGATAGCTTCGACGTTGGTCCGCCCAATACTGCGGTTAATCTCAGCCAACTGTGTTCGCTGCTCATTCAGATCAGACAGCGCCAAGGCGGAACGAAGCTCTTCCGTATCACCCAGTTGCCAGGGATCAAGCGGCTCCAGTCCTAGCTGCTCCAATGCCGGAATCAGGCATTCATAATGGAACATCCTGCCAACTTCGGAAAAACCCAGCGGCCCGGCCAGATAGATTTTGATCGCCATATCGCCCCCTTGTCAGATTAAGTAACGGTCAATATCTCAGACGGTACGTATCGGCGCCGACTTCGAAAAAGCCGCTATGTTCTCACCGATCTGAAGCACTATCCGCTGCCGCGCCTCTCGGCTGCCCCAGGCGCTATGCGGGGTTAAGATCAGGTTGGGAATGTCGGAGTCCAGCAACACATTGCCTTCGCGAGGCGGCTCCTGCGAGAGCACGTCCATCGCCGCACCGCCCAGATGGCCAGATTTCAAGACCTGCGCCAACGCAGATTCGTCGACGATCCCGCCTCGGGCCGCGTTGATCAGCAGCGCTCCGGGCTTCATCAGCGCCAGCGCCCGACTATCGATCAGGTTGCGGCTTTCAGCCGTCAAAGGGCAGTGCAGACTCAACAGGTCCACCTGAGGTAACAGCTCATCCAACGCCAGCCGGCCATCGGTAGGGGTCGTACCCGGGCGCGCGGCGATCAACACCCGCATACCCAATGCCTCGGCCAGCCGCGCAACCCCCTGACCCAACTCACCGTAACCAACGATCCCCAGGGTTTTACCCGCCAGCTCCATAATCGGGTAATCAAGCAGACAGAACTGTTCGCTCCGGCCCCAGTCTCCGCGCTGTACCGCCGCCGAATAGTCTGACAACCGCGTGGCCAATGCCAGCATCAGACACAGCGTGTGCTGTACCACGGACGCGGTTCCGTACCCCTGACAGTTGCTGACCACAATCCCCTGATCCGCCGCCGCCTGCAACTCGACATTATTGGTCCCGGTGGCCGCGATGCAGATCAGCTTTAACTCCGGCAGCGCTGCGATCAATTCGGCATCCAGCACCACCTTATTGACGATGGCAACCTGCGCCCCGGCAAGCCGTTGGGCAACCTCGGTCGGTGCGGTTTTATCAAACAGCACCAACTCATCAACCTGAGAGGCGATCGAGGACAGATCCAGATCGTTTCGATCCAGACTCCCCTGATCCAAAAATACCGCTCGCTTCAACACCTGCACCCCTCCACTTTCAGACACTCAAAAAAAAGCCCGCAGCCATGACAGACGCGGGCGTTTATTGACCAGATTCCCAACGGGATCAGTTCGGTTGCATCTGGTCCCGTAGTTTCCAGAACAACTCTTCAGCCACACCCACCGGTGCCGGAATCCCCTTATCAGTCAGCAGCGACACATAAACCCCACTGCTTCGGCGCGTCATCGCTACCTGATAGCGACCGGTATATACCAACTCACCGGTCTCCGGGTCGACATCACCGCCCTGGTCGCCGTTACCGAATACGTAGATAATCCGATCACCCAGCCAGATCTTGTAGCCATCTTGGGCCGCTAAGCGTTGCTGCTCCAGATCCGGGTTATCGGCAAGCTCGACCTCCGGCTTGGAGCTGTAGCGAGGCCCTTCGTTGGGGTCCTCTTCTGCCCCCAGGGCAGTAGCCAATACTTCAGAACTGATCTTGATATCTTCGCGGTTACCATGCAGCCAGTCCAAAAAGCCGACATCGTCTTCGCTCTCGTCCAGCAGCGCTGCCGAGGAGCTATAGGTGATGTAGTACTTACCCAGACTGCGGTCGAACGAGCCGACATCCACATCGGCCGATAACAGCGAGCTTTCCAGCATATCCCAGGCCTGGTCGACCGGTACCGTCATCTTCAGAACCGGCTTACCTCGGGAATCACGCCCGATAAAAACCCGTCCCTGCTGAGCCCGGCGCGCTCGTTCGGCACTAGCCGTAGCCTCGATAGTGTTCTTGCTAAGGTAATGGAGCAGATCGTACATCACCTCGGACTGATAGCTGACACTCTTACTCTTGCCGGACCAATCCGCCGGCTCTTCAGCTTCACGGGTACTTGTGCGCAAATGATCCAACCGAATCGAAGTCTTGTTTTGATCCTCTAGATCCGGACGCAGATAGACCCGAAGCTTGTCACGGGTGGGGCCTTCTTCAACATCACTAAACGTCAGTCGCGCCACCATCCGCGAGAAAAAGCCCGGCTCCTCACCCCCGCTGTCGATCCAGGCGGTCTCCATCATTCCCTGTCGAGGGTCGGAGATTGCGATCGCTTGATCATTGTAGCCCCAGAAATCCTGCACTTTGGTCCAGACCTGGCCGATCGGCTCGTTAACCACGATTAATCGCTGCTGCCCCTCGCGGGCCAGGTTAACTTTCTCGTTGCCCGCCTCGGCGATAAAGAAGTCAGGTCTCGGGATCTCAAACTCATCATCGGTCGCGACCGCCGCTGTACCTATATCCGGAATCTCCAGCGTATTCTGGATCCGCTCCGAATCCAGATGGGACGGAACGACCAGCGGTGCCGCGATCTCCGACTTTTCGTAGTCCTGACCACGATCACGGATTACCGCATCTTCACCCCCATAGAGGAAGTTATTGGTCAGAGTTTCACAACCGCTTAAGGCAACAAAGGAGGCCGCCAAGACTACTCGATTGAGGCTATGCATAAACCGATCACACCAACTCGGCGGCTTTCAGGCTTTCACGAATAAAGCCGCGGTACTTTTCCGATAGCGGCGTTAGCGGCAATCGGATACCGTCTTGAATCAACGCCATCTCGTGTAGCGCCCACTTAACCGGAATCGGGTTCGCTTCAACAAACAGATCGCGATGCAGGTGATCGATCCGTCGGTTGATCGCCCTTGCCTGCTCGGCCTCGCCGTTCAGAGCCAGCTCGCACATCTGCGCCATCGCTGCCGGCGCGACATTAGCGGTCACCGAAATATCGCCATGGCCACCCAGCAAGATCAGTTCCAACGCCGTCGCGTCGTCACCGGAATAGAGCGCAAAATCGGCCGGCAACTTCTCTGCCAGCTGCTTGGCGCGCTCCAGATCACCGGTAGCTTCTTTGATACCGATAATGTTCGAGATCTCTGCCAACCGCAGTACGGTTTCAGGCAGCATATCGCAGGCGGTACGGCCCGGCACGTTGTAGAGAATCTGGTCAACATCGACCGCTTCGGCAATCGCCTTGAAGTGCTGGTACAGACCTTCCTGGGTTGGCTTGTTGTAGTACGGCGTAACCAGCAGACAAGCATCGGCACCAGCATCCTTAGCGGCCTGGGTCAGCTCGATCGCCTCCTTGGTAGCGTTAGCACCAGTACCGGCGATCACGGCAATACGTCCGGCAACGCGATCAACCACATGCTTGATCACCTTGCAGTGCTCGTCACAATCCAAGGTTGCTGACTCACCGGTTGTGCCTACCGCAACGATACCGTGGGTACCGGAATTGATATGGAGATCGATCAGTTTATCCAGGCCTTCCCAATCCACCTCACCTGAGGAATCCATCGGGGTAACCAAAGCAACCAAACTGCCCTTAATCATTAAATGCCTCCATCTCAAAATCGTTCATGCCCCCTGAAAAACCTATTATTTATGTGGTTCAGGGGAGACAACAAGCCTGCTATTCTAACCAAGCAACCCGGTCAGCGTAACCACCGGTGGAACAAATAAACGCAACATTTTTCTGCCCCTGACCTCGACATCCGTCCTCAGTTATAGGAGACCCGACATGGCCGTTGCCGTAGGACAACCTGCCCCGGATTTCAATGCCATCGATCAGAATGGGGAGCCGGTCAGCCTCTCCCAGTTTCAAGGTAAAAAAGTCGTTCTCTACTTCTACCCCAAAGATTCCACTCCAGGCTGTACTGCCCAGGCCTGCAACCTTCGCGATCATCATTCGCAACTGCTCGAGGCCGGTTACGTAGTCCTCGGCGTCAGCACCGATTCACCCAAGCGCCACCAGAACTTCATCAACAAGAACGAGCTGCCGTTCACACTGATTGCCGATGAGGACAAAAAAGTTCACGAACTCTACGACACCTGGCAGCTGAAAAAGTTTATGGGGCGTGAATACATGGGAACCGTGAGAACCACTTTTATCATCGACGAAGCAGGCAACATTGCCGAGATCATCAACAAAGTCAAAACCAAGGACCACAGCGCCCAGATTCTAGGTGACTAGCGATACGACTAGAACCCAGCCCGCCCCCTCTGGTTCGGGCTGGTGTCCTGACGGGTCGGCATAGTTCCTGCTGAAATCGAAGCGACGACCTAGTCGTCAGCATCACCATCGGCGACCTGGCCATGCAGCTGCTCATGCTGTTGCGGCCAGGCATTCATCACCGCCTTGATCAAGGTCGCCAAAGGAATCGCAAAGAACACTCCCCAAAGCCCCCAGAGACCACCAAAGACCAGCACCGCCACGATGATCGCTACCGGGTGTAGATTGACCGCCTCAGAAAACAGCAGCGGTACCAGCACGTTGCCATCTAGCGCCTGGATAATTCCGTAGGCAAGCATCAGGTAGAAAAACTCGTTGGTCCAGCCCCATTGGAAGAACGCGATCATCGCTACGGGAATGGTCACCACCGCCGCTCCGATATAGGGGATCACCACCGACAACCCCACCATCAACGCCAGCAGCGCCGCATAGTTGAGTCCCAGGAGGATAAAGGCGACGTAGCTCACCGCGCCGACGACGATGATCTCCACCACTTTACCGCGAACATAGTTCGCGATCTGGATATCCATCTCGCTACCCACCTGATCCAGAATCTTACGCTTCTTGGGTAAAAAAGAGGTGAGCCAGTGCAGAATTAGGCCACCGTCTTTCATGAAGAAGAACACCAGAATCGGCACCAGTACCAGGTAGATCAGTATCTGCACCACGTTAGCGATCGAGTTGACCGATGAGCTCAGTACCGCCTGCCCCATCTTGCCGATCTCGGCTCCAACCTGCTCGGTTAGTACGGAAATATGACTTACGGAAATAAGGTCCGGATACTTTTCCGGCAACAGCATCAGCAACGCCTGACCTTTCTGCAGCATCCCCGGCAACTCATTGAGCAGACTGGCCAATTGACGCCAGGTGTGGGGAATCACCACCAACAGCAGTGCCATAAAGGCACTGATAAAGGCGATAAACACCAAGGTGACCGCCAGTTTGTGGGACATCGATAGCTTCTGCTTACACTGCTGTACCAGTCCCTGCATCAGAAAGGCGATGATCAGACCAGCAAACACCGGCGCCAGCATGCCGCCGAAGGTCAGGATAATCAGCAGAGCCCCAACCAGAAACACAAACAGCAGGATCGCTTCCTCATCACTGAAGTAACGCTCAACCCAGCTGTTTAGCACCTTCAGCATCCGGACTCTCCCCTATAATTTATCGACACAACCAACCTCAAGCCTTCTGAATCAGATAGATAAAGCTGCCGTCCTGTTCCAGCGATTCAAGCAGCTTGTCGCCGGATTGGTCGGTAAATGCCTTAAAATCTCGTACCGAACCGGCATCGGTGGCGATCACCCGCAACCGCTCACCGCTATTAAGACGATTCAAGGCCTGCTTCGCTTTCAACAACGGTAACGGACAGCTCAGCCCACTGGCATCCAACACCTGAACTGTTTGATCTGGTTGACCGACTTCACCTGACATGGACCAACTCCCGAAGGTATAGTTGCCGGAATCCGAATCCGGCTGGAAACTTATTGCAAAACCAAGCGACTATATAACATATGTCCTAAGTGACATACCCTACATTGGCACCACCAGAGCTTGTGTAAAGACTCCACAAGACAAAAAGATCCCCGTAGCAACGAAGTTCAAAAGGACATTTCCGCCCAGCCATGAGCCGCATTCCGTTATCGTCCAGCGTCAGACCACGCCAACAGACTCTACCTATACTGGCACTCTGTGCGCTGCTGAGCCTGCCGTTTAACCGCCTGCTTGCCAACCAGCTGCCGCTGCTGGGCGATACCAGCTCAGCCATCGTCACCCTGGAAGAGGAGCGCCGGTTGGGCAATGCCTGGGTTCGAGTGCTACGCGCTCAGGCCCCCCTGCTGGACGATCCGATAACGATCAGCTTCGTGCAGGAATTGCTGCAACAACTGGCGATCTACAGCCCGCTTCAGGATCGCCGGCTGACTCTGGTGGTGGTCGCCAATAACAACCTGAACGCCTTTGCCGTGCCCGGCGGCATCATCGGGGTAAACTCGGGCTTGTTCCTGTATGCCGGCACCGAAAGCGAATTCGCCTCGGTGCTGGCCCATGAGCTCTCGCATCTGAGTCAACGTCATTACGCCCAGGGGCTGGCCGAGGACAAGCGCAGTCTACCCGCTCGCCTGGCCACCACTATGGCGGGCATCCTGCTACTGGCCACTACCAACGGCCAGGCCGGTGCTGCCGCGATCATCGGTGGACAGGCCGCCGCCATGGAACGCCGACTGGCCTACAGCCGCAGCAATGAACAGGAGGCCGACCGGGTCGGGATGCAGGTACTGGTCGACGCCGGTTACGAACCCGAATCCATGCCGCGGATGTTCTCCCAACTGCAACGCTCGATCGCCAACTTGGGTCGCAAACCGCCCGAGTTTCTGCTCACCCACCCGGTCACCGAATCCCGAATCGCCGATGCCCTGAACCGCTCTTCACAACTGCCCCGCGGCGGACGGGTCAACAGCCTGCGCTACCAGTTGATTCGCACCCGGGTACAGGTTATGTCGATCGGCGATAACAACGCTGCCTATAAACGCTACCTGGACGCCCTGGACGCCGGCCAGGAGACCGAATCGGTCCGATACGGTATCGCCCTGAGCGCCCTTCGGAGTCAGCGCTACGAGGAAGCCCGGCAGCAGATCGACTTATTGCTTGAACAACACCCCAACGAGCTGATCCTGCGACTGCTGCAGACCGAACTCTGGATCGAACAACAGCAGGCCGAACAGGCAGTCGAAACTCTACAGCAGCTACTGGATGTGTATCCGCAGAACCACCCGATCACCATGCAGCTGGCCCAGGCGCTGCATCAGCTGGATCGGCAGGCGGAAGTAATCGCCCTGCTGGAGAACCAAAGCCGGGTAGAACCGAATGATATACAGCTCTGGTACGAGCTGGCAGAAGCCTACGGTCTGAACAACAACATCAAAGGCGTACACCTGGCCAGGGCAGAATACTTCCTGCTCAAGGGGGCACTACCGAAAGCCACCAAGCATCTGGAGCTGGCACTCAAACAACCCGACCTGAGCGAACACGAACGGTTGCGGGTCGAACAACGGGTCAAGGAAGCCGAGCAGCTCAAAAAGGATATGGAGTTTTAATCGCGCATAAAAAAACCGATGTCGTCAGACATCGGTTTTTTCTATCGATACCAGATCAGCGGCCGGCCTGGGCTGCCTTCAGACTGGCGGAGAAATCCAACATCCGCCGCAAAGGCACCAGCGCCCGCTCGCGTAACTGGCTATCGACATGAACTTCCTGGGCTCCGGTCTCTAACACCTCAGCCAGATTGTCCAGCTCGTTCATCGCCATCCAGGGGCAGTGGGCACAGCTGCGACAGGTGGCTCCGCTACCGGCTGTGGGAGCTTCGATAAAGTTCTTATCCGGAGCAGCCTGCTTCATCTTGTAAAAGATACCGCGGTCGGTGGCGACGATGAAATCCGGGTTGGGCATATTCTTCGCTGCGGCGATCAACTGGCTGGTTGAACCAACACAGTCGGCCATTTCCACCATCGATGCCGGTGATTCCGGATGCACCAGAATGGCCGCGTCCGGATAAACATTCAGCAAGTCTTTCAGCCCCTTGGCCTTGAACTCTTCATGAACGATGCAGGAGCCGTCCCACATCAGCATCTCGGCGCCGGTTTGGTTCTGAATATAGCCACCCAGGTGCTTATCCGGCGCCCAGATAATCTTCTCGCCCTGATCGACCAGGTGTTCAACAATTTCCAAAGCACAGCTGGAGGTCACCACCCAATCCGCACGCGCCTTCACGGCGGTGGAGGTGTTGGCGTAAACCACCACCTTATGGTCAGGGTGGGCATCACAAAAAGCGGAAAACTCTTCGATCGGACAACCGATATCGAGTGAACAGGTTGCTTCCAACGTCGGCATCAACACGCGCTTCTCGGGGTTCAGGATCTTGGCCGTTTCTCCCATGAAGCGAACCCCGGCGACCACCAGGGTGCTGGCTGGATGCTCATTGCCGAAACGCGCCATCTCCAGCGAGTCCGAAACGCAACCACCGGTTTCTTCTGCCAGCTCCTGCAATAGTGGATCGCAGTAATAGTGCGCGACTAAGCAGGCATCCTGTTCTTTAAGCAGCCGCTTAATACGGTTTTTATAATCGACAACCTGGTCAACGCTCAGGTCAGCATGTTTGTAACTATGGGCCAAATGTTCCTGAACCAGAACACGCTCAGCTATCTGTTGGTCTGTCAGCATAATTGTAGGAAGTTAACGCGATAGGTATTGGTACACCGTCGATTATACCACAGCCAGGATCGATTCCATTTGCCGGGTAGAGAGCGGCGAGCAGGGTGTCAGTTCGCTGCAACGGATCGGGATAGAAGCCATTATCTCCGCTTCAAGAGCCCTGCCGGAACAGTAAAGTCGGCCATCGTAGCAGACCGGGCCGAAAAGCACACCCATATCATCGCAACGTCCGCTTACCGATGAGACTCGCACCAGGTGGCTTTCCTGTTTCGCTCTGATAGCATCTATGCAGGACTGATCTTCAACCCAGCCCGGCCTCTCCTCAGCTGCGGATCACCCAATGACAACCAAGGACGGTTAGCACCATGTTACATAGCCATGATTTTTTGAAGCAGCTCTCCGGTGAAGCTATCGCTGAGATTGCCAGACACGCAGGCAAGCATCGATTCAGTAAAGGCGAAGTGATCATCCATAAAGGCCAGAAAACCGCCGGTGCCTATCTGGTTGAATCGGGGCAGTTGCGAATCTTCACCATGGATGGCAACGGTAATGAAAAGCCCATCTATCAACTCGATGCCGGCGAGATCTGCATTCTTTCCATCAACGCGGTGTTGAAGCAATCGGTTTACCCAGCCTGGGTCTCGGTCGAGACCGACCAGGTGGTAGTGCGCGCGATTCCAGCCTCAACCTTCCGCGAGCTTTACAACCGTGACGCCACGGTCAGAGACTTTGTGTTGGCCGAACTGTCGGAGTGTATTTTCGGCCTGATGGGTAACTTGGAAGAAGCCGCTGTTCATGACGTCGATCAGCGTATCAACAGCTATCTGGTCCGCTCCTGTCCACAGAGCGGTGTGCTTCGGATCAGCCATCAGGAGATTGCCGCCCGAGTCGGTACCGCCCGCGAGGTGGTCTCCAGGCATCTGAAAAAGCTGGAGAAAGAAGGTCAGGTAAAGCTGTCCCGACTTAAAATCGAACTACTAGATCCGGTAAAACTGGCGCAAATCGACTCCTGATCAACAGTAAAAACCTCTGTGACCTGACTCACATACAGCCATGGCATCGCTTTTTATAGTCGATTCTCCAGATAACAGGAGAACACTATGAAACCACTATCGCTACTGGCCGCCCTGGCCCTGGGCTGCACTCTGTCCACTGCAACGCTGGCAGATCAAATGGAACCGCTGGAACTTGATCATTCCAGCACCGCCTTGCTGATCACCGACCCCCAAAATGATTTTCTGAGGGAAGGAGGGGCCGCCTACGAACTGGTGAAAGACAACCTTAAGCAACTGGGCACCATCGACAATATCGGTAGCCTTTTCCAAGCAGCCAAAGATGTAGACCTAGCCGTTTTCGTCAGCCCGCACTGGTATTTCCCCCATGATGACCACTGGCAGTATCGCGGCGCACTACAGCAAACCATCAACGATATCGGTATGTTCAAACGCGCCTCTGTTACCGACGCCGGCGACCTCACAAACTCCGGCGCCGACTTCTACGAGCCCTACAAGAAGTACATCTACGACGGTAAAACTGTGATCAGCAGCCCCCACAAGGTTTACGGCCCAGACTCCAACGACCTGGTACTGCAACTAAGAAAGCGCGGCATCCAGACCGTACTGATCGGCGGGATGGCGGCAAACCTCTGTACTGACTCCCATATGCGCGAGCTGGTGGAGAATGGATTCGAGGTCATCATGATCAAGGATGCCGTCGGTGCTCCCGGAGAAGCGGCTTATCAGGCCGCATTGACCAACTACGGCATGATCGCCAACTCCGTGATCAGTACGGCCGATGCGATTGAACTGATCGACCCCTGATCCGATAGCACGCAGGGCTTGAGACTCAGGCCCTGCAGTTTTAGCTACAACCAGAGCCCATCGAACCATGTCGCTACTATTTACTTTGCCACTGAGCCTGCCCTTAGTTCGACGCTTTTGCTGTCGGGTCAAACAACCACTTCCCGGTCAACTAAACCCAGCCCTGACCTGGATGCTGGTCGGGATTGCGGCTGTTGTCATTGTCGTTAAGCTGATAACGCTGCTGTGGTTAGACGCCCTGCTCCCCAAACCCGGTCTTATTACACCTCCAGCCACTAAGATCGCTTCCCCCTACCTGCTACCACACCCGAAACCTCCCAGCCGCGCCCCTGCTGCATCGACAACTACTGAACGCTACCGCTGGCAAGCTTTGCCAAAGATTGCCCCCGAGCCGCTCGATAACAGGAACACGGTCGCGAAGATCAACCTGGGGCGCCAGCTGTTCTTCGACAAACGTCTGTCGATCGACGGTACGGTTGCTTGCGGATCCTGTCATCAGCTCACCGGCAGTGCCTATGGCGCCGATCGCCAAACGGTTTCGACCGGCATTGATGAACAGCGCGGTAGCAGAAATGCACCCACGGTATTGAACGCCGCGTTTCAACGCCGTCTGTTCTGGGATGGCCGCGCAGAATCGCTGGAGCAACAAGCACTGGGACCCTTGACCAACCCGCTGGAGATGGGGATGCCGAGCCTGGAGGCCGTAGTCAATCGTGTCCGCGATACTCCTGAATATGCCGCGCAGTTTCGTACCGCCTTCCCGCAGCAACCGCAAATAAGCAGCGATAATATCGCCAAAGCTATCGCCAGCTACGAACGCACCCTGATCACCCCAAACACAGCCTACGATCGTTTTGTCGGTGGTGAGGAATCAGCCCTGACGCCGCAACAACTTCGCGGCATGGCGCTGTTCGAATCAATCGGTTGCGTGCTTTGCCACTCCGGCCCCAACTTCAGCAGCGCCAGCCTGTTCGATAACGACAACGGCCTACGGCTTTTCCCTGCCAATCCCGACACCGAATATCAAAGTAAATACCGCCTGATCGAAGACAGAGGCGCCGTTGCGGATGATGAAGATGCGAAAGTTGGTGTCTGGCGGGTACCCTCACTGAGAAATGTCAGCAAAACTGCGCCCTACTTCCACAACGGCAGTGTCGATACTCTGGATGAAGCGGTGCGGGTGATGGCGTCAACACAGCTTAAGCGCAGCATCAGCAACGACCCCGCAAGCCAGCAAAGCATCCACTGGTCTAAAGCTCAGCTGCGTTTTGCCAACCTAAACAATGTCGCCATCAGTGATAGCCAGGTCCGCGATATCGTTGCTTTTCTGGAGAGCTTGACCGGCCCATTACCCGAGCAAAATCCCTTAGGGTTTTCTGCCCAGTCACGCTAGACGCTAAACGGGAAGTCGTTGAAGCTGCCGAACGGCACAAAAAAGGCTGTATCAGTACAGCCTTGAGAAAGTTGGTGGGTCGTACAGGATTCGAACCTGTGACCAATTGGTTAAAAGCCAACTGCTCTACCAACTGAGCTAACGACCCAACGCGGGCGCTATCATACCGCCCAAATGCTAAAAAACAAGTCCCGGCAAGCGGATTCGATCAGTCCTGATAACGGGTCGGATCTTCAACCCCGGCATCGACGAACCCCTGCGCCCGTAGACGGCAGCTGTCACAGACGCGACAAGCCCGCCCTTGCTCGTCAGCCTGGTAGCAGGAGACCGTCAGACCGTAATCCAGCCCGGCCGTTATGCCATGGTCGATAATCTGAGCCTTAGTCAACGACATCAGCGGGGTCTCGATCCGGATCTGGCGACCTTCGACACCGGCTTTGGTTGCCAGATTGGCCATCGCCTGAAACGCTTCGATAAATGCGGGACGGCAATCAGGATAGCCGGAATAATCGACCGCGTTAACGCCGATAAAGATCGCCTCGGCCTCAACTACCTCAGCCAGTCCCAACGCCATCGATAGGAACACGGTATTACGTGCCGGCACATAGGTCACCGGCACCCCCTCTTCCATCTGCTCCGGCACCGAAATACTGTGATCGGTTAACGCCGACCCGCCAATCTCCCCCATATCGAATCGAACCAGCTTGTGCTCAACGGCTCCCAGCTGTTTAGCTACTGCCGAGGCGGCATTCAGCTCTGCCAGGGAACGCTGGCCGTAGTCAAAACTCAATGCATAACACTGATAACCCTGTTGCTTGGCGATGGCCAACACAGTGGAGGAATCGAGGCCGCCCGAAAGCAGCACAACGGCTTTTTTAGCTTGCTCTGACATCGGTCTGTCCGCTAACAATTGACTGTGAACAGAGCCCTGAGAGGATCAGGGCCTGGAAAGGAGGTAACAGGTTATGGCTTAACGCTGCTGCTTCAGGAATTCCTGCGCAAGGTTGGCCGAGGCGCTGTTGGGAAACCGCTCAACGACCTGCTGCATGCTGGCCTTGGCATCCTCGTTCCGTCCCAGATCCTGCTGTGACAGGCCGAGTTTATAGAGCGCATCGGAGGCCTTGGAGTGCTGTGGGAAACGTTCAACTAGCTGTTGGTACGCCTCACTGGCCAGCTGTGGTTCAGGACGTGGCTTGGCACGATGCACCTCTCCGGTCCAATAAAGCACGTTGGCAACCAGCGAACTCTGAGGGTATTGCTGCAAGAAGCGTTCAAAAGCCCCCAGCGCGGCATCGAAACTGTTACCGCGCACCAAGGCAAATGCCTCTTTGTAAGCCTGGGCATCAGAAACACCCGAAGGACTGGATCCGGCAGGGGTTGCGGTGTCGGAAGCCTTAGGGAGTGAACTCGGTTCACTGCCGGCTGACGGCAATGTCGAAGGCAGCGCTGGCGGTAATGAGCTACCCGGTGTCACAGCAGGCTGCTGATTCAACCGCGTAATGCGACGATCAAGATCGCGATATCGATCGCGCTGATCGGTCTGCATCCGCCTTAGCTGGTGCTGCTGTTGCTCAACCTGACCACGAAGAAATTGAACCTCCTCCTGCAACTGCTCGAGCATCATCAGCAATTGAGCATTGGCTGAGACGGAGCTGGCGGGAGTCGCCGTCGGTGAGGCGGCGGTCGGGGTTTGAGTTTGAGCCTGAGCCTGGGTTTGTGCCATGGCCGGGGCCGCAGAACCGGGCCCGGAGCCATTTCGATCTTCGACCGGCACACCATCGGCGGCCTGTGGCAGCATCGGCACAAACGCCAGCAGCAAAGCTGCCGGCGCAATAGAGGATCGCATCATAAAGTTCAGTCGTGATTAGCGGCCGTACTTCAGTTCAACGCGGCGGTTTTTGCTCCAAGCAGCTTCGTTGCTACCGGTAACAGCCGGACGCTCTTCGCCGTAGCTAACCACTTCGATCTGTTCGCTGGCAGCACCTTGAACGGTCAGGAAACGGCTAACGGCCTTGGCACGACGCTCGCCCAGAGCGATGTTGTATTCGCGAGTACCGCGTTCATCGGCATGGCCTTCCAGAACCACTCGGGCATTGGGGTTGTCGGCCAGGTACTTGGCGTGGGCGCTCAGGTCTTCAAAACCCACCGGGCGAACTACAGCCTTGTCGAAATCGAAGTAGAACACGGTCTGCAGATCAGCGATGGCGTCTTTGCCCATCTTGTCGGCCATGTGACCGCTGTGCATCTGGCCATCTGAGCCTGTACCAGAGGAGCTGGCAGAGTCCTGTTGCTGGCTGCCCTTGTCCATCATTTCACCGCTGTCGGAGGTGGTATCCGTGGTGCTACAACCCGCCATCCAGGCAACAGTAGCGGCTACCGCAACAGCTTTTGTGAAGTTTCCAACGCGCATGTGTATGCTCCTAAATTCTTTGTACAGGAAGGTTTGGGGTAAGTTACTGCTTCAACCCGACTATTGCAAGCTGTCAATTCCAGGCTACTGCAAGTACGGCGACCACGAAGGTTCGCGCACATTGCCTTGTTTTGAAGGCAGTTTGTATTTCACCTGTCCGTCGAGCGACACCACCGACAAGACCTCTTTGCCGGCCTGTTTTGTGGCATAGATCACCATGCTGCCATTGGGGGCAATACTGGGTGATTCATCCAATGACGTTTGGCTGAGAACATCAAGACGGCCGGTCTTCAGATCCTGCACCGCGATATTGAACACCCCCCGCTCACGATGGACCATCACCAGATGGCGGCCATCCTGGGTCAGGTGAGCCTTGGCGTTGTAGTCACCATCGAAGCTCAGACGCTCGATCCAACCGGTAGCCAGCTCTTTCTGATAGATCTGCGGCTGTCCACCCCGATTGGAAGTGAAGATGATCGAGCGGCCATCGGCCGACCAGGTGGGCTCGGTATCGATACCGTAGTGCTTGGTGATCCGGGTCAGCTTGCGGGTCGCAATATCCAGTGTATAGATCTCCGGATTACCATCCTTTGACAGCGTCAATGCCAGGGTACGGCCATCGGGCGACCAGGAGGGGGCACCATTGAGGCCACGGAAGCCGGTGACTTTCTCTCGCGCCCCAGTTGCCAGGTTCTGGATATAGATGGCCGGACGACCGGTCTCGAACGACACATAGGCCAGTTTCTTGCCGTCGCGGGACCAGGACGGCGACAGAATCGGCTCACGAGAGTCGAGAATCTGCCGGGGGTTGGCGCCGTCGGCATCGGCCAGCTGCAGCTGATAACGGTAGTTGTCCTTACTGAAGCGCTGGGCGGTGACATAGACAATCTGGGTCGAGAATGCCCCCGGTATTCCGGTCAACTTCTCGTAAACCTTATCGGCTATCGTGTGGGCCATACGCCGTAGCTGGCGGCGGTTGCCGGACAGGGTTTCTCCGATTA
This sequence comes from Motiliproteus coralliicola, assembly GCF_003345655.1. GTDB lineage: Bacteria > Pseudomonadota > Gammaproteobacteria > Pseudomonadales > Balneatricaceae > Motiliproteus > Motiliproteus coralliicola. Next base: position 262,820 of record NZ_QQOH01000001.1, on the reverse strand, counting down.
GGCGCTGCTCCTTCAGCACATCGAATAATTCAAACGAGATCAGATAGCGATCGCCGGCCTGGGGCTCGATGTTGCCGATCAGCAAGTATTCCTGCCCACCCTGGCGCCAGTCCCGGAAATAAACCTCGCCGGCGGTACTCGGGAAGCTGAGCATATTCTGCCGCGCCATCGGCTCAAACAGACCGCTACGGTGTAGATCCGCTTCGACAATCGAGGCAATATCCTCGGGCATCGCCTGGGGTTGCTGCCATCCGAACGGTGCCACCGCGATCGGGGTCGGCTTATCCACCCCCTGGGTGATCTCGATCGTCAATTCGGCTCTCGCAAGGGATGCAAGCAGCAGCCCGATCAGGGCACCATAACGAAGTAACTGTTTCACCTGTGCTAATACCTCTTATTGACTACAGCCGTAGATCTTCAGGCCTGAATTCAAGCGTTATGCGACGCAGGTATCGATCAAACACAACCGGATCGATCTGCTGCAACTCCGGGAACCGCTCGGCCTTCAGTACCGCCTGCACCACACTTCGATCGAAGGCCTCATCGCCACTGGATTTAGTGACATAGGCGTCGTCCACCTCACCGGTCGGCAACAGATGGATACGAACCAACGCTACCATGCCGTTTCGTGCCGACGGAGGCCTGCGCCACTGCGATTGGACGCCATCCCGAATAACGGCCTGTGCCGACGCCCACTGCTGCTCTGCTTTGGCAATAAAAGCACGTTCAGCGTCGGCCCGGGCCTTGGCTTCACGCTCGGCAGCCTCTTGAGCCTGTTGCTCACGCCGAGCCTGCTCTTCCAGCTGTCGCTGTCGTTCCGCCTGTTCTGCACGACGCTTTTGTTCAGCTTTGCGTTTGGCTTCGGCTTGGCGTTTTTGTTCCGCTTTTTTTTCTGCTTCGCGTTTTTTCTTCAATGCGATCCGGTCAGCCTCGGCTTTCTTAGCCTCATCGGCTTTACGCTTGGCCTCAGCTTTACGCTTGGCATCGGCCTGTTTTTTGGCCTCTGCCTTCTTCTTGGCCTCGGCTTTACGCTTCGCATCGGCACGCTTCTTCGCGTCGGCTTTTTTCTTATCCTCCGCCTTCTTCTTTGCGTCAGCCTTTTTCTTCGCTTCAGCCCGCTTCTTCGCGTCGGCTTTTTTCTTGGCCTCGGCCCGGCGTTTGGCTTCCGCTTTCTTGCGCGCCTCTTCGGCCTGCTGTTGACTGCGCAGGTCAACCAGTTCGGCTTTGATATGACGAGGAACCAGACGTTGGGTATCCGCACTGGTTTCGAACCAGGTGCTCGCCGTCAGCGCGACGATGCCAACGTGCAGCAGCAGTGCCAACAGAGTCGGCACCACGTAACTTGAGAGCGAATTCAAACCGGCTTTCATCGTTTATTCGGTAACCAGTCCGACGCCTGGGGCTCCAGCCGCTTGCAGGCCAGCCATCAACGCCATAACTTTCTCGTAGGAGACCTTCTTATCGCCGCGAACCAGAATCATTTTGGCAGGGTTGCTGGCCAGGATCTTACCGACCCGTTCGACCACAACATCCATGGAAACGGACTTAAGCGGATCACCACCGACATCGATGTAATATTCACCCTCAGCGGTCACCGTTACGATCAGCGGCTCCTTATCCTGGCTATCCACCGGCTCGCCACCGACCTTGGGCAGTTCCACATCAACCCCTTGGGTCAGCATCGGTGCGGTGATCATAAACACCACCAGCAGTACCATCACCACGTCGATGTAGGGCACCACATTGATCTCGGCGTTGAGTTTTCGCTTGGGCTTTTGACGTCGAATCATCGCTACCGCCTCAGCCGCCGGCATGCACACGACGGTGCAGAATACTGGAGAACTCCTCGGCAAAGGTCTCGTAACTGTTCATCAGCGTCTCGACCCGTGACGAGTATCGGTTGTAGGCAATTACCGCCGGAATCGCCGCGAACAGCCCAATGGCGGTGGCGATCAAGGCTTCGGAGATACCCGGCGCCACACTGGCCAGCGTGGCTTGATGTACATTGGCCAGGCCGCGAAACGAGTTCATGATGCCCCAAACGGTTCCGAATAGACCGATATAGGGGCTGGTCGATCCGACCGTCGCCAGAAACGGCAGGTGGGTTTCCAGCTTTTCCTCTTCGCGGGACAGAGCCACTCGCATCGAGCGCTGAACCCCGTCCATCACCGCATCCGGGTCGGCATCGGTCTGCTGTCGCAGACGGGTAAACTCCTTGATCCCGGCTCGGAAAATGTTCTCCAGTGCGCTGTTGGGGTTGGGATTATTATTCACCTCCCGGAACAGCACACTCAGATCGACCCCGGACCAGAACTTCTCTTCAAAATCACGAATTGAACGCCGAGCCTCTGCCAGTACTGCCCGACGCTGGAAAATCATCACCCAGGACAGCACCGAAGCCAGCACCAACACCAGCATCACCAGCTGTACCACCAGACTGGCATTCCAGACCAGGCTCCACAGTGACATTTTTTCTACCACGTAAACGCTCTCCTCATTGGCCAGCCAAAGCGGCTTAGTCCGTTGCTAGTTGGTATCGCCCCAGCATTGCTGCCAGGGGCGGAGGTATCGGTACCGGTTTCATCGTCTGGGCGTCGACGATCGCAACCTTGACCTGGGCCTCGCATAAAAGTTGCCGATCAGCCTGCCGAAACAGCTGTTGCCCGAACACCAGACTGGCTCTTGATTGGCGTTGGATACCGGTTTGGATCAGAAGTTCATCGTCAAGTCGTGCCGGTTGACGATAACGACTATCCAGACTGTGAACCACGAATAGCCAACCCTGCTGTTTTAACTGCCGCTGCTCAAAGCCCAGCTCCCGTAACAGCTCGGTACGAGCCCGCTCCATAAACTTCAAGTAGTTGACGTAATAGACAATCCCACCGGTATCGGTGTCTTCGATATAAACCCTGACAGAGCACTGATGCCGGTTGGACTCAGTCATCCTGCCCCCGGTGCAGCGACTCCATCCCGAAGTGCTGGTACGCCATTCGGGTTAACACCCGACCGCGAGGAGTCCGCATGATATAGCCCTGCTGAATCAGGTAGGGTTCCAACACGTCTTCGATGGTATCGCGTTCTTCAGAGATTGCCGCCGCAAGACTATCGACCCCTACCGGCCCGCCATCGAATTTTTCAATCATCGCCAACAGCAGACGCCGGTCCATGTGATCAAAACCGTGACTATCGACATTGAGCATGTCCAACGCCTGATCGGCCGACTTACCGTTGATCATGCCGTCGGCCTTCACCTCGGCAAAATCACGCGCCCGACGCAGTAGCCGGTTGGCGATTCGTGGGGTGCCTCGGGAACGCTGGGCAATCTCACGGGCGCCGGCCTCGTCGATATCGACCCCCAATAACTTGGCCGAACGCGTCACGATACTGACCAGATCGTCGACGCTATAAAATTCGAGCCGCTGAACGATCCCAAATCGATCGCGCAGTGGCGATGTCAGCAGACCGGCCCTGGTGGTTGCCCCGACCAGCGTGAAAGGTGGCAATTCGAGCTTGATCGAACGGGCTGCCGGCCCTTCACCAATCATGATGTCGAGCTGATAGTCCTCCATCGCCGGGTAGAGAACCTCCTCCACCGCCGGGCTGAGCCGATGAATTTCATCGATAAAGAGCACATCACCCTGTTCCAGATTGGTCAGCATCGCGGCCAGATCTCCAGCCTTCTCCAATACCGGCCCGGAGGTAGACTTGATATCCACCCCCATCTCATTGGCAATAATATGGGCCAAGGTGGTCTTACCTAGGCCGGGCGGACCGAAAATCAACGTGTGATCCAGCGCTTCCGAGCGGTTACGGGCCGCCGGAATAAAGATCTCCATCTGCTCTCGCACTCGCGGCTGGCCGACATAGTCGCTCAGCGCACGGGGACGGATCGCCCGATCCTGAACCTCTTCATTTCGGGATTGCGGTTGGGGGGCGATAAATCGATCAGCTTCAATCATTGATCACTCGATGCAGGAGAAATTTCAGTCCGAATCATAAAGGATTGAGAGCGCAAACCCTACTGTTCTGGTCATCGATCCGACAGACAAATTGAGGTTACAGCATGGCCTTCAACGACTGTCGGATCAGCGCCTCAGCATCGGCATCGCCAAGTTGTTTTTGGGCTTGAGCGACGGCTTTGCTGGCCTGAGCCGGCTTGTAGCCCAGTGCGATCAGGGCACTTTCCGCCTCGACCAGGGCACTCTCATTGTTTTGGATCGGAGTGGTATCGCCAACCAGAGCAAAGCCCTCAGCCACCGGTAGCCAGTCCTTCATCTTATCGCGCATTTCGACAATCAGGCGCTCGGCGGTTTTCTTTCCTACCCCCGGTATTTTGACCAACGCGGCGGTATCGTCATGATTGACGCAACGGGCAAAGTCATCGGCACCGATTCCAGACAGGATCGCAATCCCCATTTTCGGCCCCACCCCATTAACCTTGATCAGGGTACGAAACAGTGTCCGTTCCTGCTTCGTGGCAAAGCCGTAAAGTAGTTGCGCATCTTCACGCACCACAAAGTGCGTATGCAGCTCCACCGGCTGACCCAGCTCGGGCAGTTCGAAGATAGTGCTCATCGGTGCTTCTACTTCGTAGCCAACCCCCTGAACATCCACCAGAATCTGGGGCGGGGTTTTCTCCAACAGGGTACCGCGAAGGCGTCCAATCATTGTTCAGAATCTCCAGTTAAGACTTGAGGGCGCGAATACGTTGACGGCCCACCGCTCCGGCATAGCGTACCTGCCCTTGACGGGTATAGGCATGACAGAGCGCAATCGCCAAGGCATCGGCGGCATCGGCCTGGGGCAAGCCGGGCAACTTCAGGATCGAGCTGACCATATGCTGGACCTGAACCTTCTCGGCAGAACCCTTGCCGACCACCGCCTGTTTAACCGCCCGGGCAGCGTACTCTGAGACCTCCAGCCCCTGGTTAACACCGGCCACAATTGCCGCTCCCCTGGCCTGCCCAAGCTTTAATGCCGAATCCGCATTCTTGGCCATAAAGACCTGTTCGATCGCCATCTCCTGCGGGCTGTATAGGGTGATCAATTCGCTTACCCCTTCAAACACCTGCTGCAGCCGGTCGGGCAGATGATCCCCCTTGATACGGATGCAACCGCTAGCGACATATTCCTGCTTAGCGCCGATCACGTTGATCAGTCCATAGCCGGTTATGCGGGAGCCGGGATCGATACCCAGGATCACACTCATGTTGTTTTGCTCATCTGTCAGGACAATCAAAAAGGGAGCCTTACGGCTCCCAAGGTGTTACCAGCGCGACTCAGCGCCGCTCAATCTCGGCACTACTCTTCAAACTGCTAAGCAGGTCCACATAGTCGGACTGGCCCTTACGGTTGCTCAGGAATCCTCGCAGGCCATTCAGATCATCACCGCTGAGGCTTTCTCCAGGAGTCACTCCAGCAACACCGATCACCGCGACATCCCCGTCGCTCAGCTTGGCAGTTGCCCAACTAAGCTGCCCATCCTGAGGCTTAGGCATATTAAACAGGGTGTCGATCAATTGTGCATCCAAGGCGACCTCCGAACGGGTTACTCCGTCCATGTGCTGCCACGGGGCTTCACCCAACTGCCCAAGGGTCAGGCCCTTAGCATCAGCCAACTGCTGATCAGCCTGCTCCATCAGCAATGCATCGGCTTTTTGCTGCTTCAGGGTGGCGGCGATCTGCTCTTTCACCTCAGACAGATCCTGAGCTCGCTCCGGCAGGTGTTCCTTCACACGAATCACCACGACACGATCGTTGCCCAGCTCGATCAGTTCGGAGTTGTGGCCACTGTTCAGGACCTCATCAGAAAACGCCTGCTGCAGGACACGCGGATGTTGAGCGACCGGGTCGCTGCCACCATCACGACTGAACGGCGCGGTGGTTTTGATATTCAGACTCAGCTGGTCGGCCGGATCAAGCAGATCCGGGGCCGAAAAGCTGATATCCGCCAGCTGTTCGGACAGCTCAACAAAGCGTGCTTCGGACTTACTGGCGCGTTGCTCGGCTTCAAGCTCAGCACGGACCTCTTCAAAGCTGGGCGCTTCGCCTGTTTCGATCCCATTGAGTTTGATCAGATGGTAGCCGAACTCGGTTTCCACCGGTGCGGAGACTTCGCCCGCCTGAAGCGCGAACAAGGCATCTTCAAAGGCACCCACCATCACGCCCTGCTCGACCAAGCCCAACTCACCGCCGTCGGCTGCAGAACCGGCATCATCGGAGTTGGCAGCTGCCAACTCGGCAAAGTCTGAACCGGCATCGATCTCAGCCTTCAATTGCTCGGCCAGCTCACGCGCCTGCTCCGCAGTGCGCTCGTCGCTGATAGTGATCAGGATATGGGCCGCATCACGGGCTTCACTGGCTTCGTAGTTAGCCAGCAGTTGATCATACTGGGTCTGCAGTGCCGCCTCATCGAGTGCGACATCGGCTTCCAACGATGCACGATCCAGCTCTAGATATTCCAGCGATACCTGCTCAGCCGCCATAAAACCGGCTTGGTTATCGCGGTAATAGGTCTCGATCTCGGTTTCATCGACCGACACTTCGGACAGTGCCTCCTGCTGAGACAAAATCCGGTAATAGGTGTCCCGGCTCTGACGATCAATTGCCGCCACGGCCTGGGCTTCGTTCTCCAGCGCAAAGGCAGTCATCGCAATCGCCTGGCGCTCCTGCCCCATCAGAATCTCTTTTCTGAGCAGGTCCTGGTACATCATCGGCGTCAGGCCGGCATTACGCAAAATGGCGCGGAACTGGTCCTGATCGAAACGACCGTCAACTTGAAAGTCCGGAGTGTTGACGATGATCTGATCCAGCTGCTGCTTACCCACAGCCAAGCCTTTACGATCAGCCGACTGCAGCAACAACGATTGCTCAATCAAACGCTCGATCACGCCGGCACGCAACAGATTATCTTCCAGCAGGCTCGGGTCAATGCTGGAGCCCATCTGGGCAATCAGCTGGCGACGCTGCAGCTCGACTCCGTTCATGATCTCACCTTCAGTGATATCCACATCATTGACGGTGATCGGAGCGCCGGGATCTGACGCCAAGCCGACCAGAGAGTCCACCCCCCAAAGTGCAAAGGTGATGATAATAAAACCAACGATTATCTTGGCGATGATTCCCTGGGAACTCTCTCTGAGATTCTGAAGCATGTTGCCCTCTATCTGGCAAAACCATTATTGGCATGAACCGGTCGGGAGAGCGACTCCCGGCCTGGTTTGAAACTCATAAAAAAAGCGCATCCAAACTGATGCGCCTTTTTCATTGGCGGAACGGACGGGACTCGAACCCGCGACCCCCGGCGTGACAGGCCGGTATTCTAACCAACTGAACTACCGCTCCGTAACAGTCGCAACCGGTACCAGGCTGCGACTCATCAACAGCTCAATCAGTTAACCGCGTCCTTCAGCGCCTTACCGGCTTTGAAAGTCGGAACGTTGGCTGCTGCGATTTCGATCGGCTTACCGGTTTGCGGGTTACGGCCGGTGCGCGCTGCACGCTCTTTAACAGAGAAAGTACCGAAACCAACCAGAGCAACGCTGTCGCCGTCTTTCAGCGCACCAGTTACAGCGTCCAATGCTGCATCCAGAGCACGACCGGCAGACGCTTTTGACAGATCAGCTGAAGCCGCAATCGCATCAATCAACTCAGACTTATTCACTTATATTCCCCTTCTAAGAAAGTATAATTTTTTCTTCTTTACCCATACCCAACAGGACTAGCTCGACGCACTTTATACCAACTGCTCAAAACGAGTGTCAAGCGCTACAGCCAAGAAAAGATGCGGGCTACAGCCTAATGGGTGCTGATTTGATCCGGACCGGATTTAGTCGTTTTTTTCTTATCCGCGACCGCTTTTTCCGATTGACTTTTTGCCGGTTTTGGTTGATACGCCAAAGCGATTGCCAGGACCTCATCAATCCATTTCACCGGGATAATTTCAAGTTCTTGCTTGATGTTGTCCGGAATTTCTTTCAAATCCCGCAAATTTTCATCGGGTATCAACACCGTTTTAATACCACCTCGGTGAGCAGCAAGCAGTTTTTCCTTCAGCCCACCGATTGGCAAAACCTGTCCCCGAAGGGTAATTTCACCGGTCATCGCTACATCGGAACGGACCGGAATATCGGTCAACGCCGACACCAGCGCGGTGCACATTCCGATACCTGCGCTCGGGCCATCCTTAGGCGTAGCCCCCTCAGGAACATGGATATGGACATCCTGCTTTTCATGGAAGTCGGCCTCGATTCCCAGGCTGTCCGCTCGACTGCGCACGACGGTCAACGCCGCTTGAATCGACTCCTTCATCACATCACCTAGGGAGCCGGTATGGATCTGACGTCCCTTACCCGGCACAACCGCCGACTCGATGGTCAGAATATCACCACCGACCTGCGTCCAGGCCAGCCCGGTAACGCGACCTACCACATCCTTCTCTTCCGCCACGCCGAAGTTGTGCTTGCGAACCCCGCTGTAATGCTCAAGATCATCCGGCTCAATCGCTTTGGGCTCGGCACCCAGCTGCTTCAGCGACTTCTCCTTGACCACCTTACGCAGAATCTTGGCAATTTCACGCTCAAGCCCACGAACCCCGGCCTCGCGGGTGTAGTAGCGGATCAGGTCGCGAACCGAATCTTCGGACAGACTCGCTTCACCCTCTTTCAAGCCATTGGTTTTGAGCTGCTTGGGAATCAAATAGCGCTCGGCGATCTTGACCTTTTCATCCTCGGTGTAGCCTGGGATACGAATGATCTCCATCCGGTCCAGCAGTGGACCAGGGATGTTCATCGAGTTTGAAGTACAGACGAACATCACGTCGGACAGATCATAATCGACCTCCAGGTAATGGTCGTTAAAGGTATGATTCTGCTCCGGATCCAGCACCTCCAGCAGCGCCGAGGCGGGGTCTCCACGCTGATCCATACCCATTTTGTCGATCTCATCGAGCAGGAACAGCGGATTTTTCACCCCAACCTTGGAGATCTTCTGCAGCAGCTTACCGGGCATGGAGCCGATATAGGTACGTCGATGACCACGGATCTCCGCTTCATCCCGCACCCCACCGAGCGCCATACGAACATATTTACGGTTGGTCGCACGGGCAATCGACTGCCCCAGAGAAGTCTTACCGACCCCCGGAGGACCTACCAGGCACAGCACAGGCCCCTTGAGCTTGCGCACCCGCTGCTGGACGGCCAAGTACTCAAGAATCCGCTCCTTGACCTCATCCAGGCCATAGTGATCGGCTTCCAGCACCTCTTCAGCACGAGTCAGATCATGACGCACCTTGGAGCGCTTCTTCCAAGGCAGACTGACCATCCAGTCGATATAGGAGCGTACCACGGTCGCCTCAGCCGACATCGGCGACATCATCTTCAGCTTGTTGTACTCGTTGATCGCCTTGTCCTTCGCTTCTTTCGGCATTCCGACGTCATCAATCTTCTGACGAAGCTGCTCGATCTCATTCGGCCCCGCTTCATCCAGGTCACCCAGCTCCTTCTGGATCGCCTTCATCTGCTCGTTCAGATAGTACTCGCGCTGACTCTTCTCCATCTGCTTCTTGACCCGGCCACGAATCCGCTTCTCGACATTGACCAGATCGATCTCAGACTCCATCAACGCCATCAGCCGCTCAAGGCGCTCACGGGTGTCGGTCATCTCCAACAGATGCTGCTTCTCATCCAGCTTGGCAGTGACATGGGCCGCGATGGTATCGCCCAGGCGCAGCGGGTTGTCGATCGACGACAGTGAAGACAACACCTCGGAAGGTATCTTCTTGTTCAGCTGCACATAACGCTCGAACTGTGACAGCACGGTGCGGACAAACACATCGCCTTCGGCATCGAGCTCGGACACTTCCAGCTCGGTGTAATCCGCCACCCAATGCTGCTCGGTATCGATAACGTTATCGATCTTGGCCCGATAGGCCCCCTCTACCAGCACTTTGACGGTGCCGTCCGGCAGTTTCAGCAGCTGCAAAATATTAGCCACGGTACCGACGGAGAAAATATCCTCCTCGGTCGGCTCGTCCACTGAAGCATTCTTCTGGGCAACCAGCAGAATCTCCTTGTCCCCCTCCATCGCCAGCTCAAGCGCATTGATCGACTTATCGCGACCGACAAACAACGGGATAACCATATGGGGATAAACAACCACATCGCGCAGCGGTAGCAACGGAAGCTGCGATGATGAGGTAGCTGAATTCTGATCAAGATCCATAACAAACGCCTCTAGAATGATGACACACGGGCGATAGACTGCCCGCTAGAGTGGAACGCTCGGCATTGGGCCGTGGTAACGCTAATGATGATTGGGGCGAACGACGCAATTACAAGCCCCGGCTTGATTGGACAAACAAAAAAGGGCCACCAAGGCCCTTTTTTCGAATGGTAACGACTTACTCGTCAGGTGCCGCCTTAGCAGGCTCAGCAGTATCATAGATCATCAAAGGCTCGGATTCCTCTCGGATCACCCCTTCGTCGATCACGACTTTACTGACATTCTCCAGCGACGGCAGGTTGAACATGATATCCAGCAACGCTGCTTCCAGAATAGAGCGCAATCCTCGGGCACCGGTTTTCCGCTCCATCGCTTTTTGAGCTACGGCCTTGAGCGCATCCTCACGGAAGTCGACATCAGCACCTTCCATCTCGAACAGCTTCTGATACTGACGGGTCAGCGCATTCTTCGGCTCTGTCAGAATCCGCATCAGCGCTTCTTCATCCAGTTCCGCCAGCGTCGCCACCATCGGCAGACGACCGACAAACTCGGGGATCAGACCATATTTGACCAGATCTTCAGCTTCTACATCGAGCAGGGTTTCACCCACACTCTTGCCATTATCCTTGGAGCTTACCGAGGCAGCAAAACCGATACTGCTCTTCTCAGAGCGATCCTGAATCACCTTCTCCAGCCCGGCAAAAGCGCCGCCACAGATAAACAGGATATTAGAGGTATCGACCTGCAGGAACTCCTGCTGCGGATGCTTACGACCGCCCTGCGGCGGCACCGAGGCCACGGTACCTTCAATCAGCTTCAACAGCGCCTGCTGCACCCCCTCACCGGATACGTCACGAGTGATCGACGGGTTGTCCGACTTACGCGAAATCTTGTCGATCTCATCGATGTAAACAATACCCATCTGGGCCTTATCGACATCGTAGTCGCACTTTTGCAGCAACTTTTGAATGATGTTTTCTACATCTTCACCCACATAACCCGCTTCGGTCAGCGTGGTGGCGTCAGCGATGGTAAAAGGCACATTCAACAGCCGAGCCAGCGTTTGGGCCAGCAACGTCTTGCCACTACCGGTCGGACCGATCAGCAGGATATTACTCTTACCCAGCTCAACCTCGTCCTGACCACTTTGGTAACGCAACCGCTTGTAGTGGTTATAAACCGCCACCGAGAGCACACGCTTGGCCTTCTCCTGACCAATAACGTACTCATCCAGGGTCAGTTTGATCTCCTGGGGTGCCGGCAGCTGATCGCTGGTTTCTTCCGCACCAGGTTCCTGCACTTCCTCGCTGATGATGTCATTGCACAGATCAACGCACTCGTCGCAGATAAAGACGGATGGGCCGGCAATCAGCTTGCGTACTTCGTCCTGGCTCTTGCCGCAGAAAGAGCAGTAAAGCAGCTTCCCGTCACCACCTTTTCCGTTGATATCGTCGGACATTCAACTCCCTCAATTACAACACGGTACTCATCTGTTCATTAATGCAGACAAGCACCCGGTTTTTCAAGCTTGCTATCGAATAATATTAGCGCGTCATTCGCTCATACGCTGTTCGACCATCTGGTCGATCAATCCGTAATCAACCGCAGCCTGAGCATCCATGAAATTGTCTCGCTCGGTATCCTGCGCAATAGTCTCGATGCTTTGGCCAGTATGGCCAGCCAGAATTCGATTCAGCTTCTCGCGGATCGTCAGAATCTCACGGGTGTGGATCTCGATATCGGTTGCCTGACCCTGGTAGCCACCCAGCGGCTGGTGGATCATCATCCGCGAATGAGGCAGACAGTAACGCTTACCCTTGGCACCACCGGCCAGCAACAGCGCTCCCATACTGGCCGCCTGGCCCAGGCACATGGTGCTGACATCCGGCTTGATAAACTGCATGGTGTCGTAGATCGACAAACCTGCAGTCACCGAGCCTCCTGGCGAGTTAATGTACAGATGGATATCCTTGTCCGGGTTCTCTGACTCCAAAAACAGCAGCTGCGCCACCACCAGGTTGGCCATATGGTCTTCAACCTGACCAACCAGGAAGATAACCCGCTCTTTCAGCAGCCGCGAATAGATGTCGTAGGAACGCTCACCGCGCGCAGTCTGCTCGACCACCATCGGCACCAGACCGGATGAAGTGATAATGCTGGCGCCGGGAATCTCGTTCTGCATAGCAAACCCTTATTCTGTTTCTTGATTGGAGATTGCATCCGGACCCTCCCGGTCCGATGCACGCTAGCGACCTAAAATACACCAGTCGCATAGCGATAAAAAACGGCAGGCGGCGTTATCGCCGACTGCCGTTTGTATAGATATCAACCGAGCCGCGCCCGGTCAACGAAAACGCGCTTATTCAGCGGCTTCCGCCTTCTCTTCTTCCGCCTCAGGAGCTTCTTCAGCCTCTTCCGGCTGAGCCGGCTTGATCGCATCCTGATAAGAAACCGCTTCTTCGGTTACCTTGGCCTGAGAAGCCAGCAGATCAACAACCTGATCTTCCAGAACCAACGCCTCAACCTGAGCCAACTGCTCTTGGTTGCCGTAGTAGTAGTCGATCACTTCCTGCGGCTGCTGGTAAGTTTGAGCCATCTCTTCGATGGTGGAACGAACACGGTCAGCATCGGCCTTCAGTTCGTTGGCTTGAATCAGCTCACCGACCAGTAGGCCGATGGAAACACGACGCTTGGCCTGATCGGCAAACAGCTCAGCCGGCAATGCGCTGGCGTCGATGTTGGCACCACCACCAAACTGCTGTACCGCCTGCTGACGCAGACGATCCACTTCACCGTCGATCAGCGCCTGAGGCACGTCGATGTCATTCAGGTTAACCAGTTCGTTCAGAACCTTGTTTTTCAGCTTGGCATGCAGCGCCTGCTTGACTTCGCGCTCCATGTTGTTGCGAATTTCGCCTTTGAAGCCGTCCAGGTCGCTCTCTTCAATACCGAACTTGTTGAAGAATTCGGCATCCAGCTCCGGCAGCTCTGGCGCAGAAACCTTGTTGACCTTAACTTTGAACACAACTGCCTGACCGGCCAGCTCTTCAGAGTGATACTGCTCCGGGAAAGTCAGCTCCAGCTCAAGCTCTTCGCCGGCGGACTTGCCAACCAGACCATCTTCGAAACCCGGGATCATGGTGCTTGAACCGATCACCAGATCGTGCCCTTCAGCCTTGCCACCCTCGAACGCTTCACCATCTTTGAAGCCTTCAAAGTCAATATTCAGCTGATCACCGTCTTCGGACGCGCGTTCTACATCGCTGAAGGTGGAGTGCTGCTTGCGCAGAGTCTCAACCATCTCTTCAACGTCGGCATCGGCAACTTCAGAAGTTTCCTTGACGATTTCAGCAGCGGAGTAATCAGCCAGGGCGATTTCCGGATAAACTTCGAAAGTCGCCACGTATTGGAAATCCTGACCTTCTTCGCTCTGCTTCGGCTCGATGTTCGGGCCGCCAGCCGGCTTCAGTTTTTCCTGGGTGACCGCTTCGTAGAAAGACTGCTGGATCACTTCACCCAGCACTTCTTGGCGAACACCAGCACCGTAACGGCGCTTGAGCACCTTCATCGGCACTTTGCCAGGACGGAAGCCGTCGATACGAGCAGTACGCGCAGTCTGTTTTAACCGACTATTGACATCATCCTCGATCCGCTCGGCAGGAACGGTTACCGTCATCTGGCGCTCAAGGGAAGAAGTCGCCTCAACAGAAACTTGCATGGATTTTCCTCACAAATGTAATTACTCGCGGCCGAACCATTCGCCGCCACAGCTAAAACTAAAGGGGCGAAATTTTCTGCCATCACTGCTACGGAGTCAAGCGTAACCGACACAATTCGGCCACAACCTAACCGGCATCGAAAGATAGTGAATCTATAGAATGGAGAGAGTAAGAAGAGAGTGTCAGAGATGGGGTGGGCGATGGGGCTCGAACCCACGACCACCGGAATCACAATCCGGGGCTCTACCAACTGAGCTACGCCCACCATCTCTTAAGCTGTCATGGTGCGGACGGAGAGACTCGAACTCTCACACCTCTCGGCACCAGAACCTAAATCTGGCGTGTCTACCAATTTCACCACGTCCGCAATGACAGGTTGCATAATGGGGTGGGCGATGGGGCTCGAACCCACGACCACCGGAATCACAATCCGGGGCTCTACCAACTGAGCTACGCCCACCATTATGCAAATTTCGACCTTTCGATCGATCCGCAGAATAGCTTCTGCGATGAGTGATCTAAGCCACTCTAGATACCCCGCTTGTCGAGGTGGCGCGTATCTTAGCGTGCACAGCGTGAAATGCAACCCTCTTTTTCTTCAAAAAATAGTTTCGCATTCGAGCACTTAACCAGACCGCCTAGCCGAACTAAACAGAATGGCACGCCCTACAGGATTCGAACCTGTGACCTACGGCTTAGAAGGCCGTTGCTCTATCCAGCTGAGCTAAGGGCGCACACAGATAACGCATTCAATCTCCAAGCAGACATTCAACCAGCGTCTGCTCAGGTGGTGCGAATTGTAGAGCCACCGCGACGAAATGCAATATCCCTAACGCGAAATTCGGCCATCGAAAAAAACCACATCAGAAAGATGCAAGCAAATGAGATCAAAGAGAAAAGTGGTCGGGGTAGAGAGATTCGAACTCCCGACATCCTGCTCCCAAAGCAGGCGCGCTACCAGACTGCGCTATACCCCGACAGATCCGCGACTGAATGGCCGCGTTGAAAGAGGTGCGTATTCTACAACTGCGGAGACTCAGGTCAACCTCTTTTTTAGGTTTTTTGGTCCTACCCGATCCACAACAAATACTGGCGCTAATCAACACCCCTTACTTTGCCTAAGCGGTTTTCCATGCGAAAATCGCAGCCTCATTTTTACCGCCGGTGTTTCCGGCTTTAGCAACAGGGTAGAAAGGCAGCTTCATGAGCGCAAAGATCATCGACGGCAAACAGGTCGCCAGCGACGTAAAACAGAAAGTTAAAGCTGGCGTACAAGCCCGCCTGGAAGCCGGCAAGCGCGCACCAGGACTCGCCGTCATCTTGATCGGCAGCGATCCCGCCTCACAGGTCTATGTCAGCCACAAACGCCGGGCCTGCGAAGAGGTCGGTATTCAATCCACCGCCTACGACCTGCCCGCCGAAACCAGCCAACAGGAGCTATTGGATCTGGTCGATGAGCTTAACGAAACCGATCACATCGACGGCATCCTAGTCCAACTACCCCTACCCGAGCACCTGGATTCCAACCAGATCCTGGAGCGCATTCGCCCCGACAAAGATGTGGATGGTTTCCACCCTTACAACCTAGGACGTCTGGCTCAGCGCATGCCGGTACTTCGCCCCTGCACCCCCAAAGGGGTGATGACGCTACTGGAATCCACCGGCCAGACCATTCGCGGCAAAGATGCCTGCATCGTCGGCGCATCCAACATCGTCGGACGCCCGATGACCTTGGAGCTGCTACTGGCAGGTGTCACCACCACCACCTGCCACCGCTTCACCCAAGACTTGGCTGGTAAGGTTGCCCAGGCCGACATTGTTGTGGTCGGCGTAGGCAAACCCGGCCTGGTCAAAGGCGAATGGATCAAGCCCGGCGCCATCGTTATCGATGTAGGCATCAACCGCCTGGATAACGGCAAACTGGTGGGTGATGTCGAGTATGCTCCTGCGGCCGAGCGGGCCGGCTGGATCACCCCGGTACCGGGCGGCGTTGGGCCAATGACGGTCGCAACCCTGATGGAAAGCACCCTCTACGCTGCCGATGTGCTTCATGACGCCTGATCTCTAAAGAACCCAAACCATTAAAAAAGGCGCCCCAAGGCGCCTTTTTTATTCGATCATTGTTGCCGCCGTTTAGCTCTCACGACGCCAGCTGGTACCTTCGCGACTGTCATCCAGGATGATTCCCTGCGACTTCAGGCTATCACGAATCTCATCAGCTCGAGCAAAGTTACGAGCCTTCTTCGCCTCCGCCCGCTCGACGATCAACGCCTCGATCTGCTCGGCACTCGGCCCATCACCCGCATCATCTTGACCGCCCTGGAGATAGACTTCCGCATCCAGCTGCAACAAGCCCAGAATTCCCGCCAAACGCTTCAACTGAGAAACAAGACGACCCGCCTGCTGCGCATCCTCTTTGACCCGATTGATTTCACGAGTCAACTCGAACAACACCGACAGCGCGCCTGCGGTATTGAAGTCATCATCCATCGCGGCTGTAAAGCGCGCATCATAGTCGTTATCCAACTGCCCCTCTTCTACCGGCTCAATGCCTCGTAGCGCATGGTAGAAGCGATCCAGCGCCCCCTTGGCCTCTTTCAAGCTAGCCTCAGAGTAATCGACCTGACTGCGGTAATGTCCCGCTGTCAGGAAATAACGCACCACTTCAGGGTGATAGGTTTCGAGAATCTCCCGGATCGTGAAGAAGTTGCCCAACGACTTGGACATTTTCTCGTTGTTGACCCGGATCGCGCCAGCGTGCATCCAGGTATTGACGTACTTGACGCCATTGGCCGCTTCGCTCTGGGCAATCTCGTTCTCATGGTGAGGGAATTTCAGGTCCGGACCACCGCCGTGGATATCAAAACTGCTACCCAGACAGCATTTGGTCATGGCCGAGCATTCGATATGCCAGCCCGGCCGCCCCGGCCCCCAGGGCGATTCCCAGCTCACTTCGCCGGGCTTAGCCGACTTCCAGAGTACAAAATCCCCTGGATGCTCTTTGACGTCATTGACATCGATCCGAGCCCCAGCCTGCATCTCTTCCAGATTCCGGTTGTTCAATTTACCGTAATCGGCAAACTTAGTGACCCGATAATAGACATCACCATTGTCCGCCACATAGGCAAAACCCTTGTCAATCAAGGTTTCGACCAGCTCGACGATCCCGTCGATATGAGCGGTGGCACGCGGCTCTTCGGTCGGCGACAGCACACCGAGGCGAGCCTCATCTTCATGCATCGCAGCAATAAAACGCTCGGTTAGCGCATCACAGCTTTCATCGTTTTCATTGGCCCGCTTGATAATCTTGTCATCGACATCGGTGATGTTGCGCACATAGTGCACATCGTAACCACTGGCACGCATATAACGGGTAATCACATCAAACGCCACCAACACTCGCGCATGACCCAGGTGACAGTAGTCGTAAACCGTCATACCGCAGACATACATGCGGATCTTTCCTGGCTCAATTGGCGTGAAGACCTCTTTCTGACGGGTCATCGTGTTGTAAATCTGTAAACTCATGCTGCTCCCTACTATCTCAGCTGACTCGGTGGCTCGCCTTATTTGTTAGCCCAGGTGTCTCGTAATCCGATGGTTTTATTGAATACCGGCGCTTCGCTGTTGTGGTCGTAACGATCGGCCACAAAGTAGCCTTCGCGTTCGAACTGGAAACACTGCTCAGGCGCAGCTGAAACCAAGTCAGGCTCAACCCAGCAACCTTCAATGATCTTTAATGACTCTGGATTCACATGGCTTAGGAAGTCTTCTTCACCACGATCCGGGGCCTCATGGCTAAATAAGCGATCATAGATGCGAATCGTTGCTTGCTTGCCATGACTAGCGGATACCCAATGCACAACCCCCTTAGGGTTCACTCCATCTTCCGGATCAGTACCCACAGTGTTTGGAATTAAACGCGCATTAACTTGAACGACTTCATCTGCTTCATTTTTTTCAAAACCATCAGCTTCAATCACATAAGCATTACGCAATCGGATACGCTTTCCTGGCGTCAGCTTTTTCTTAAATTTCTTGCTGTATTCCTCTTTAAAATCCGCTTGATCGATATAAATCTCACGGCTAAACGGCAAACTTCTTTCGCCCAGGTCTTGCTCTGGATGCGCAGGCGCTTTTAACCACTCGACTTCACCTTCGGGATAATCGGTAATCACCACCTTTAAAGGATTCAGAACCGCCATGGCACGAGGAGCGTTGTGATTAAGATCATCACGGACGGCAAATTCTAGCTGGGCGATATCGACCACACCGTCGGACTTGGAAACCGGCAGGCCGAAGCAGAAATTACGCAGCGACTGGGCGGTGAAACCTCGACGACGCAGACCAGAAATAGTCGGCATCCGAGGGTCGTCCCAACCAGATACGACCTTGTCATCAACCAACTGCTTAAGCTTGCGCTTACTGGTGACGGTGTAATTCAGGTTCAGGCGGCCAAACTCGTACTGGTGTGGACGGTTCGGCACCGGCAGATTATCGAGGAACCAGTCGTACAGCTCGCGGTTGTTGGCGAACTCCAGGGTACAGATCGAGTGGGTGATCCCTTCGATCGCGTCTTCCTGACCGTGGGCAAAATCGTAGTTCGGGTAGATACACCACTTGTCGCCGGTCTGGTGGTGCGACTGCTTGCGAATCCGGTACATGATCGGGTCGCGCATCGACATGTTCGGTGACGCCATATCGATCTTAGCGCGCAGCACCTTGGCGCCTTCGTCGAACTCGCCGTTTTTCATTCGCTCCAGCAGGTCGAGGCTTTCTTCGACACTACGGTCACGGTAAGGGCTGTTCTTGCCCGGCTCCTTGGCCCAACCACGGTACTCACTGGCCTCTTCCGCCGACAGGTCGCAGACATACGCCTTGCCTTCACGCACCAGGTGCTGAGCCCAGGCGTAGAACTGATCGAAGTAGTCAGAGGCGTAACGCACTTCACCATCCCAGCTGAAGCCCAGCCACTTGACGTCTTCTTGGATCGAATCGACGTATTCCTGCTCTTCTTTGGACGGATTGGTGTCGTCAAAGCGCAGGTTACAGACCCCACCGAAACGCTCGGCCAATCCGAAGTTAACACTGATCGACATGGCGTGGCCGATATGCAGGTAGCCGTTAGGCTCGGGCGGGAAGCGGGTAACAATCTTGGTGTGCTTACCGGCTTTCAAATCATCTTCGATGATCTGGGCGATAAAGTTGGAGACTTTCGACTGGTTTGATTGAGAGCTCATAAGGCTGTCTGGTTATTCCCACAATAAAAAGGAGCAACATCCGCCACACAATGGACGGGCAAAGCGAAGGATTATACCCCTACGCAGCCATACTGGGGAGGGTCAGAACTTCAAAACCGCCTCTTCCAGATGCCTTGTTAACCCTGCCGATCAGAAAAGAGGCTAGCAGGCCGACTTCTGCTGAGCATGCTCTATACTGAATCCGCTAGTGACGCTCGGAAACTTATAAGGACCTATCTCAATTCAAGGGCAAGGAGACGCCTGATGTTTTTCAAACTTTTCGCCAAATCCAAACAGACTCCATCCACGGAAACCAAGCCGGCCCCATCCAACCGCCGCGTCAGGGTGCGCCGCAAGATTCCGGATCGACGTGCTCATATCCGCTTCCAACCGGGCAACCCCGATCGACGACAAAACCCCGGCCGTCGGCATTCCGATCTCGATCCCTGGAAAAAAGCAGCCTTTCGTAATTAATCCATTGTTAATCGGCGCTGCTTACTAAAAGGAGTTCCACAGCGGAGTTGATGCCATCACCCTGATAGAAGCACAGCGGTTAACACTCGGACTTGATCCGATCAGTTGACAGCGAACGGGTCCCCATGGCATCAAAGCCGCTTCAGTTCTGCTAATGGAAATCTATCGTGAAAAAGCTGTTTAAAGCCCTAACCTCTGCTGCCTTCCTGATTGCCCTGAGCAGCCAGGCTTCATCTGCCCAAGATGAAGCTTCGGCGACGGCACCTTCTGCTTCTGCCACCGTGCCCGATCAGGCTAAACAGGTCCTGCTTGAAACCAACATGGGTAATATAGTCATCGAATTGAACCCTGAAAAAGCCCCCAAAAGCGTGGCGAATTTTAGCGCCTATGTAAAAAGCGGCTATTACGACGGTGTCATTTTTCATCGGGTCATCAACGGCTTTATGATACAAGGCGGTGGTTTCACTCCCAGCATGTCGCGCAAGCCCACCCAAGCACCGATCGAGAACGAAGCCGATAACGGACTTAGCAACGTGACCGGCTCCGTCGCCCTGGCCCGCACCGGCGATCCCCACAGCGCTACAGCTCAATTCTTTATCAACGTGAATGACAATGTCTTCCTTGATCATCAATCCAAGACCAACCAAGGCTGGGGATACGCCGTGTTTGGCAAAGTCGTTGAAGGGATGGGCGTGGTCAATCAGATCAAGCAGGTCTCAACCACCAGTAAATGGGGCTACCGGGATGTTCCGGCCGAACCTATCGTCATCAACAAGGCCAGCCTCCGTTAAACCACGCAGCTAGAGCCAGGCAATGATATTCGCCAAGCGGGCGTCGGCCACCTATAATCGGCCGACGCCTAATCGGCGTTATCGGTATATGTTATTAGAGAAGGATAACCGTCATGATCACGCTTCAAACCAATCTCGGTGAAATCAAGATCGAGCTCAACGACGATAAGGCACCGAAGACCTGTGCCAACTTCCGAGAGTATGTGCGCAACGGCTTCTTTGACGGTACGATTTTTCACCGCGTCATCGATGGCTTCATGATTCAGGGCGGCGGCTTCGAGCCGGGCATGGTACAAAAGCCCACCGAAGCGCCGATCGAGAATGAAGCTGACAACGGCCTGAGCAACGAGACCGGCACTCTGGCCATGGCCCGGACCATGGACCCGCACAGCGCCACTGCGCAGTTCTTTATCAACGTTAATGACAACAACTTCCTCGATCATCGCTCCAAGTCCACCGAGGGCTGGGGTTACGCCGTGTTCGGCAAAGTGGTTGAGGGCATGGATATCGTCAACCAGATCAAGGCCGTGAAGACCACCAGCCGTGCCGGCCATCAGGATGTACCGGTTGATGACGTAGTCATTACCTCTGCCGAGGTATCTGACTAAACACCGGAGCCACCCACCACTGTGACTACCCTGTTCATCTCGGATCTACATCTGGATCCCCGACGCCCGCACCTAACGCGGGCGTTTTTCGATTTTCTCGACACCACCGCTCAAGGGGCTGACGCACTCTATATCCTCGGTGATTTTTTTCATCTTTGGTTATACGAAGACCCCTTCACCCTCGAGGTGGCCGACAAGCTGAAGCGGTTTAGTCAGCAAGGAACCCGCATCTACCTGATGCATGGCAATCGGGACTTCCTGTTCGGGCAGCGTTACTGCGACAAAGCCGGCGCAACCCTGCTGACCGACCCAAGCCTGATCGACCTCTACGGCCAACCCACCCTGTTGATGCACGGCGATAGCCTCTGCCTGGACGATGCCGGCTACCAAAAGTACCGACGCATCATCCGCAGCCGGTTTATCTTCGCACTGCAATACATCGTACCGCTTAGAGTCAAGCAGCGAATTGCCAATCGCATCCAACAACAAAGCCAACAAGCCAAAGCCGGCAAAAGCCTGATGATCATGGATGTCACACCGAGCGAGGTGAAAAAACAACTTGGGGCTCATAAGGTTCGACTGATGATCCACGGCCATACCCATCGGCCCGCGACGCACCAATTAAAAATCGACCAACAAGCGGCCGAACGTATTGTATTGGGGGACTGGGGAGAACGAGGCTGGTACCTGCGCTGCGAGCCTAACGGTGATCGGCAGCTGATTTGCTTCGATATTCCACCCCTCGACTCGCAAACAGCCAGCTAACAGCATTTATCAGTTTCGACTAATGGTATAGAAGCGTCGCTCCGTTTTAGCCCCATCATCACCAAAAGCTGTGCAATAATTTCAACGCAGATCCAATCGGTACAACATGCAAATAACAACAAATGGGGCCCCCTATGACTCCCAATGAGATTATTGACGGTATTGACCAGCTGCTTTCATTGCCCGATGTCGTGGTACGGATTAATGAATTGATCGAATCCGACACCTCATTGATCGAAGAGATTGCCGACGTGATAAGCCATGATCCGGCGCTATCCGCCCAGCTTTTGAAACTGGTCAACAGTGCCTTCTACGGCTTCCCGGCCCAGATCGATTCGATGAGCCGTGCCACCAATCTGATCGGAACCGACGAGATCCGCTCTCTGGTGTTAGCCTCCAGTACTGCCAGCGTTTTTGGCAATGTTTCCACCGAGCTGATCGACATGGACAGCTTCTGGCACCGCAGTGTGTACTGCGGACTGATCGCCAAAAAACTTTATCGTTTGACACACAAAGGCAACGGCGAATCCCAGTTTCTCATGGGGCTACTCCATGATATCGGTCGTCTTGTTTTATTAACCACCATGTCAAACGATTACGCCCAACTGCTACAGCAGGCCAAGGACAGTCACGAGCCCCTGCACGAGCTCGAACGCCGCTGGCTTGGCTTCGATGCCGCCGAGATTGGCGCAACACTGTTGGAACGCTGGCATCTCCCTTCTGTGCTGTGGGTACCGGTCAAATTTCAACACGCCCCACAGCAATCCGACCGCTTATTGCCCGAGTGCCAGCTACTGGGCCTGGCGATCAAGATTACCAATTGCGTCGAGCCCGAGCTCAAAAGCAGCGATCTCAGCGAACAGCTGAAACAACTGGATCAGCTACAGTTAGGCAACATTGAGCTCACTGCAGCCGAGGTTGAAACGATCGCCATGGAAGCCAATATGGAGGCCTTTGAAGTGCTGAGCATCATCAATCCCGGGGCGACCACTGTCTTTTAAACCGACAGGCAGTAGGCTACCCCCCCGTTCCTGACGAGCGCTGCTTATTGCAAAGAATCTGCTATCAGAGAGCCCAATAACTGATCTGGATTAACTCGTTCGCTGAACCAGCTTGACTTTCAGTCAGCAGACGCGATGATGGCTATTTCTTCGCAGTTTATTCATAAAACTGGCTTAGAATAAAAGGCTTAGTGTTGTATTCGATTGATTTCGGGGCTCAGCAATTCAGCCACTACTGAACTGCTCAGGCACGCCAAAGTGCCGATCAATCACCGCTCCCACAGGAACCCTGATGAGCAACAATAAAGATTTGGAACAAAGCCAGGAACTGGCCAAGCAAACCCTCGATTGGCTCAAATCCAATAAGGTCAAAGCAGTACCGTCCCATTACAGCGTTGGTTACGAGCATCTCAGCGGACAAAACCCGGGCCTGAGTTTTCGCTTATCTCAATTCAACTCCCATGGCGACAGACTGGAAGTCGAACTTGATAAGCTGTACCAGGAGCATTTCGGGAGTCACACCGACGAACGATTAGAAGAGTTCCGCGCCGGCCTGCAGCAGATCCTGCAACAGGTGCTCAGTCTTACCGAACGCCCCCAGGCGGAAACCCAGCATTTCCATCAAACCCTGGTCCAGTCAAAAGAAATACTCAGCGACGAGTCCACCGACCTTGATGGCGTCCTTGGCGTCATCCAGCACCTGGTCATTGAAACCCAACGCATGGATGATTCGATCTGCGCGATGGAGACCGAGCTTCGCCAGACTAACGACGAAGTTTCGCTTTTGAAAGAACAGTATGACCAAGTCCGCTCCGAGGTCTTTACCGATCCACTGACCGGGGTATCAAACCGTCGCGGGCTCGACAGCGCGCTACGCAAGCTCACCGCCGATGGCACCCAGCAGCCGCATCTGTCCGTACTGATGATCGACCTGGACAACTTCAAGCCGTTCAATGACAAGCATGGCCACCTGGTCGGTGACCAGGTTCTCTGCTTCGCCGCCAAGATCCTAAAAAATGCGACCCGCGGATCTGACCTGATCTCGCGCTACGGCGGCGACGAATTTGCGGTCATACTACCCGACACCAACACCCACGAAGCCAAAACAGTGGCTTTCAACATCCTCAAACGGTTCCAGTCCAACACCATCAAACGCCGTAGCAGCCGCGAGGTTCTCGGGACTTTGTCAGCTTCGGTAGGCGTCGCGGAGCTACATCCAGACGAAACGATCGAAGAGATGATGGAGCGGGCCGACAGAGGCTTGTTTGCCTCTAAACGCAACGGCCGCAATCAGGTAACCGCACTGCCCAAGCTCTGAGCAATCGCAGCTATCTTTGATCCAAAAAAAACGCCGCTGATAGCGGCGTTTTTTTTGGCTGAATGAATCTGTCAGAGGTTCTTAAATACCTCGAATTGGCCGGCATTTAGCCAAAAGTGAACCCAGATACTGGCGGCGTAGCCCAGCATAATGACGGGAGCCCATTTCAAGTGGCCGAAGAAGGTGTAATAACCTCGGGCCTGCCCCATCAAGGCCACACCGGCAGCAGAGCCGATCGACAAGAGGCTACCACCGACCCCTGCAGTCAAAGTGATTAGTAGCCAATGCCCTTGCGACATGGCCGGCTCCATCGTCAACACCGCAAACATCACCGGAATATTATCGACGACTGCAGAAATAATACCGAGGGCGATATTGGCGCTACTGGCATCCCATTGGGTATACATCAGATCCGACATCATCGCCAAGTAGCCCATAAAGCCCAGACCGCCGACACAAACGATAACGCCATAGAAGAACAACAGTGTATCCCACTCGGCGCGAGCAACCCGGTTGAACACATCGAAAGGCACCACACTACCCAGACGTTTCAAGCGCTCGCTGTCGCCAGCCTCTTCGGCCATCTTACGTTTCTTCGCCAGCGAACCAGCCAGAGTCATCCGCAGGAAATAGCCAAAAAACTGCAGATAACCCAGCCCCGCCATCATTCCCAGTACCGGCGGTAGATGCAAGAACAGGTGACAAGAAACCGCCGTGGCAATTGTAAGCAGGAACAAACCTAGAATTCGGTGCGCACCGCGCTTGAGCTCGACCACCTCATTGCTGGGCTCTGGGCTTCGGTCTTCGACAAAGAAACTCATCACGACAGCCGGCACGACAAAGTTGACCAACGACGGGAAAAAGAGCACGAAGAATTCTTGGAATTCCACCAACCCAGCCTGCCAGACCATCAGCGTAGTGATATCACCAAACGGACTGAACGCCCCACCAGCGTTGGCCGCCACCACGATATTAATGCAGCTCAGATTAATGAACCGCCGATCACCTTCGGCTACTTTCATCACCACGGCACACATCAACAATGCGGTGGTCAGGTTATCTGCGATCGGTGAAATAAAGAACGCCAAGAAGCCAGTAAGCCAGAACAGGGTCCGGTAATTGAAGCCTTTGCGCACCATCCAACTTCGGAGCGCATCAAACACACGCCGCTCCTCCAGCGCGTTTATGTAGGTCATCGCCACCAGCAGAAACAGCATCAGCTCGGAGAACTCCAGCAGGGTGTGCTTATAGGCCTCCTCGACCACATGCTCCACCCCCTGCTGAATATAAAACCAACCGATCAGTGCCCAGATCACCCCGGCCGCCACCAGCACCGGTTTCGACTTCCTCAGATGCAGCTTCTCTTCCAGCATCACCACCACATAGGCGATACAAAAAACAATCAGTGCAATGTAGCCGATCCCGCTATCGGTCAGATCGATCGGACCTACTGCAGCCATGGCAGGCGCAGCACCAAGTAGCAGTAAAGAGAATAGAACCCAATTAACTGGTTTTACGTATACAGCGTCCGACATAAGCCCCCTCCGACATGTCATGACCATTGATTCAGTTCGATTACCCTCGGCTGGTGCTAGCTCTATATCCATAGATAGACCGCCAAGCAGGGATCATTGTTGTTCTAATTCAGCCCTTGAGATAGCAACTACGCTCCTTCTCCACGACCTCGACCGTACGACTGACCTGCCCCGGCACCTGGGATGCCAGCACCCCCAACAGCTGCTGGCTCAGCAGCAGCTTCTGCTCGCTGCTCCTGCCGGACAGAATTCTGGCGCAGACATGAACGAAAGCCTGCGGCTTACCCGCCACGGTATAGTGCATAAACCCCTGAGCCCGGGTCTTAACCGCAGCCGACTCAAACAGACCGGATTCAATCGCAGCCTGATCAAGCGACAGCAGCAATGTTGAGATCTCTAGCTGTGACTCCAATGATACGGCATAGTCGACCACTAAATGGGGCATGTCTTTCCCTGATATCAAGCAACCAAATAATCCGTTATCTATATCGGAAAACCCGGCCAGCGATCAATTCAACCATCGATATAGAAAGCCTCTGCGCAGAGCCTACACCGCTGCCGCCTGTAACAGAGGACTAGTTGGAATCCAGCAGTAACAGCTCGATACGCTGTGACGGAATATCATTCAGATAGGCTGGCGCCAGGGCCCCGACTCCGAAAACCTCGACACGGCCCGCTTCGACTCCGGAATCCAAAAGTCGTTGTTGCAGTCTCAACGCCAGCTCTATCGAATGCTGCCTCTGTTGCATGGCACTCAAGCCCTGATCACTATGACCAACCAACTGTAACCGTAAATCTTGGCGCTGCTGCAACAATGTGAGCAGCCTCTCAAAGCCGGCATCTTCAGAACTGACCAGATACGCACGCTGCCGCTGCTGCAACTGCTCCAGCAATACATCCGCAACTTCTGTCTGGGGCTGACGCGATGTTTGTGATGCCGTAGGATCAACAAGATCTAACTGGACATACACCCGCTTATTACCCCGCTTGACCGTATAGAACGCCAGATAAAGAGGCCCTTGTCCCCCTTCAAAGCTCAACGCCTGGTAATACTGCTCCCGATCAATTCCGTAGAGCCGCTGGATACCGAACTGGTAATTGGCCCATTGATCACTGTCTCCACAGTTTCGTCCCTCACAACGGTACAACACCTGCGCCCCCAAGGTTTCAAACTGAGCAGCAAAGTGGTTAAACGCCTCATGGCTACTACGGCCCGAAGGCAAACGGTAGGTAACCCGGGTTAAGTGGCCAGATAAATACTGCGCTGATTGCGGCGAGACCACCCCGTTGATCTTTTTCATCTTACCCGTTGCCAGGCGGTACTCGGGTACGGTCGCCTGGCTGTAGTCGACAATCCAGGAATTAGGGTAGCGCTGCAGCTCGCCCAGATCGTTTGAACCGGTAACATCGGTAGCCGCCTTTGCCGAAACAGCAAGGAGGCAACCGCACAGAAACAATAATGAGCACACCAGTTGCCGATTCATTCGGCTATGGCAACCACTTTTTTTCATTGCTATCAGCACCACTCAAAAACCCGAGAAAACCGGTTGTCACCGGACTGTTCACAACTGGACTCTATACTGAGAACCGGTAGGTTAATGCGTTAAAGTCCGCTATTATCATCGCCTTAACAACAAGGGCAGATATCCATGATCAGCTTAGCAGATCCCGTTTCAGAACAGCGGTTTAATCGCGCCCTGTTTGTTCTCTTCAGCATTCTTTTTCTGCTCGCACCGCTCTATTACCAACACAATCTAGGTGGCGAAGGGCTATTCCTACCGTTCAACAATACCGTGTGGATCGCTGCAGTCTTTGTGATTGCAATGGGCTTGTTGAAGCTGGGCTATAGCGGCCTGGTCCGCATTCCCAAAATGACAGCGGCGATCCTGTTTTTTTTGACCGTTACGACTCTAGTTGGTGCGATAGGAACCGTTTCCGAACCCACATCCTGGATGTTCCGCAGCCTGTCCATCTGGGGTGGGATGCTACTGTTCTTTAGCTTGGCGCAATTTCGATTGAACCGTCGCCAACGTGACAACCTACTCTATATTCTGATGGGGTCAGCCTTGCTACAGGCAATCTACTGCCTGGTCCACCTACTAGCATTAGATTCGCCCCCAGGCTGGATGAGCCAGTCCCCCGGGATACCCCGGGGGATATTTCAACAACAAAACCTGGCCGCCAGCTATCTGGCCACCGGCCTATTGATCGCTATTTTCTTAACCACCGTACCGTCATTCCGGCATCGAAACCTGTTCTTAAAAACCAGCGTGTTACTGTGCATCCTGCTCAGCAGCCTCGTCGTTGTTACCAGCGGCTCGCGTACCGGCATCTTAGCGGCCTTTGGCGGCATCTTGTTGATCTGTGTGAGCCGCCATCAGCAGCTGTTACGTCATCGCGGCAGGAGCTTGTTACTGGTTTCGGTCATGTTGGGATTGGGTATTCTGGGCGGGAGCCAGATTGACAGCAAGACTGGAGGCCTGACACAGGGACTGGAAAAGCTAAGCAAAGCCTCTCAGACATCCCAAGACCCGACCCGCAACGATGTACGGCGAATGATGTACGACTCCAGTGTTGAGCTGATGCTGGAAAAGCCTGTTTTCGGTCATGGCATCGGCCGCTTTCAGCCGGTCTGGCATGATAAGAAAGCCCAGTACCTTACCGAGCACCGTGACGCCGCGATACTCGCCCCCCGCCTCAGCCATCCCCATAATGAGCTGCTCTACTGGGGGGTTGAAGGCGGTCTGGTCGCCCTGAGCGGGATTGCGGTACTGGCATTGGCCTTTTTAAAGGTCAGCTTCGGATTGGGCTGGCAGCGCGGCGGGTCTTATTTAGCCCTGCTACTGCCAATCACCCTCCACACGCAGGTAGAGCTTCCGTTCTATATCTCTCAACTGCATTGGCTGCTGTTTGTCAGCCTGATCGCAATCGTGGCCACCCACCGCGTCACCACCAAAGTCTTTCAACCCAGCCGTTACGCCCGCGCCTGTATGCTGGGACTGGGCATCAGTCTGCCGGTGCTGGCATCTATTTTTTTCAGCCATAGCCTGCTGGCGAATCGAGTGATCTTTCAGTTCAACATCGCCAAAACGAAAAGCTTCGAGCTACTCGACATTCCCTCGCGCAATATCTACTTCGCCAATACCGCCGATTTTATTAGGATGCAGACCCTGCTGAACTACGCAATCAAGACCGATAACACCGAGATAATCGAAGAGTATATCCGTTGGGCCGAGCAGCGCCTGCTCCAGATGCCCGATGCGGCGTTGTTCTCCGGTCTGTCGTTCGCACTTCATCATCAAGGGGAGTACCAGCGTAGCTATCAAATGATGCGTCGCGGCCTCAGCATCTACCCGACAACCACACTGATGCTGTCGGCACAAAAAATGCTGCAAAAACTTGATCAAGAGAAAGACTTGCCGGTCGGCGTTCCTGTGGAGTAGCGACCTCAAAGTGACTAAACGAAGGGCGTGTCAGCGAGGATATTTAATCCAGTCCAGCTCGGCACAACCGCTAGCGGCAAGCGGCATCGTCAATTGTGCCATCGTACTGGTATCAAATCCGTAGTGTCCTGAATCGCCCAGCAACTGGCTAAGCAGTCTGCTCAGCAAGGGATTGTGGGCCACCAACAGAACCTTTCCCTGCTGCGGCTGCAACCACTCGATAAGAGCATCGATATCGCTGTCGGGAGTCAAACCAGCATAGGTTTCGGCAGCAGGCAACTCAGCTAGAGAACCGATTAACTGCAGCGTTTGTTTCGCACGCAGATACGGCGACACATAAACCCGGTCAATCCCAGCCAAAGAATCCAGGCATTCACGGCTCACCTGCAACGTGTGTTCGCGACCTCGCTGGGTAAGTTCACGCATCTCATCCGGTGAGCTGAACGCCGCCTCACCATGACGCATCAACAGCAACTGCAGCGACATCGGAATTCAAGCCTCGCCGGAACGATCCAGTAGCTCGAAAGCCACATCGTCGCCCTGGGCGGCCATCATCATACCACCGATAACACGATCAACCGGCTGACCCTCGAACACCACTTTATAAAGACCTTGAACCAGCGGCATATAGACCTCCAGCTCATCCGCCTTGGCTTTGACGTATTTGAGCGTGTTAACCCCTTCGGCCACCTCGCCGAGCTCCTCGACCGCATCATCTAGATTTCGCCCCTGCCCCAAAGCAAAGCCGACCCGGTAATTGCGACTCAGCGGTGACATGCAGGTCACGATCAGATCGCCAACTCCCGCCAGTCCAAGGAAAGTCAGCGGGTCTGCTCCCATCCTAACGGCAAAACGACTCATCTCGGCCAATGAACGGGTCATCAGCATGCTGCGGGTGTTCTCTCCCATTCCCAGCGCTGAACTCATGCCGGCAGCTATCGCATAGATATTCTTCAGGGCTCCGCCCAGCTCAACGCCATACATGTCAGAGCCGGCATAGACCCGGAAGAAGTCGCAGTGCAGGATGGTCTGGATCTGGTTGCACAGTCCTGTGTGCTCGCTGGCAATCACTGTCGCCGTAAGCTGCCGAGTTCCAATCTCCTTTGCCAGGTTGGGGCCACTGAGAACACCAACACGACAATGGGGTGCTTCCTCGGCTAGGATCTGGCTCATCAGCCGAAAACTGCCCGGCTCGATCCCCTTGGTAGTGCTAATCAGCATCTGTCCGGGTTGCAGCAATGGAACGACCTGTTGCACCACTTCCCTGAAGTTACGACTCGGGATGGAGACAAATACCACCTGGCTACGACTTACCGCATCCAGTGTGGTAACAGCCTTGTGCCCAGGAGCAAGCTCAAAACCGGGCAGGTAGCGTTTATTCTCCCGCTCGAGGTTCATCTGCTCGGCCTGTTCGGCATTGCGCATCCATTGGTAGACACGGTATCCGTTCAAGGCGGCGATATTGGCCAGTGCGGTGCCGAAGCTTCCGCCTCCCAGCACACTGATGGTGTTGGCATCAATACTCGGTTTAGACATCGACGATTCGCTATCCATGAACGTTATCGTGGCGACTCAAGCAGCTTCTCTTCAGGATGCTGGCAAGGCAAGCGGCGCCCGATCAGCTCCTCGATATCCGGCAACATAAATGCATCGGTTTCGCAGGCGAAACTGTAGGAGATACCCTCTGCCCCGGCGCGGCCGGTACGACCTATTCGGTGGACATAATCTTCCGGATCCTCAGGCAGATTGTAGTTGATCACGTGGCTGACACCGTCAACGTGGATCCCACGCCCAGCCACATCGGTGGCTACCAGCACTTTGATCCGGCCGCTGCGGAACGCCTCGAGCGTTTTGACCCGCTGCCCCTGGCTGACCTCGCCGGATAGCATCGCGGTTTCCACCCCACTGCGTTTCAGGCGCTCGGTCAGGCGACGCGTCTGATCACGCCGGTTGGCGAATACCATCACCCGCTCCAACTCCTGCTGACGTACCAGGTTGTAGAGCAGATTGAATTTATCCTGCTCACCGACCAAGTAGACGATCTGCTCAACGGTATCGGCGGTCAACTGCTCCGACTCGATCTCAACGGTTACCGCATCCAGCGTCCATAGCGAAGCCAAATGCATGATCTGATCCGAGAAGGTGGCACTGAACAGCAATGTCTGACGATCTTTCTTGTGCGGGGTGCTGCGAATAATCGCACGCACGTCTGGGATGAAGCCCATGCTCAGCATGCGATCGGCTTCATCAAGCACCAGCACTTCGACGCCGCTCAGATCTACCTCACCCTTCTGGTTAAAGTCGAGCAGTCGACCTGGGGTCGCCACCAGGATATCGATCTGATTCTGACGCAATTGACGCTGTTGTTTCTCATAGTCCATGCCGCCTACCAGAGTGACGACCTTCATGCCGCTATGCTGGATCAAGCCTTCGGCATCGCTGGCGATCTGCATCACCAGCTCCCGGGTCGGAGCGACCACCAACGCGCGAGGCTTGCCGTTGGGACGGCGACCACCAATGGGATAATCGATCAGATCGGTGATGATACTGATCAGGAACGCAGCGGTCTTGCCGGTACCGGTCTGGGCTTTACCGATAAGATCCTTGCCTTCCAGAGTGTGGACCAGGGTCTGGGCTTGAATCGGGGTGCAATATTGAAAGCCCAGGTCAGCAATTGCATGCATCACGGTGTCGGGCAGATCCAAGTCATGGAAGCGAACCTTGTCCGCTTGCGGCGCAACCACAAACTGGTCCGGATTCCAGTTAGATTTCGGCTTGGCCGAGGTGGCTTTGGAACGTTGTTTTGTGGGTTTGGTTTTTTTGTCGGCAGGCTGAGTACGGCCGGCCTTTGACGCCTTTGGGTTGGGGCGTTGGCGGGATGCAGACTCGTTTTTCGACGATGATGAGGGGACTTCGGCGGTAGACTTAGACTTTGATAACCACTTAAACAATGCAACACCTCATCATCTGAACAAAAGGGCGGCCGAGCACAACCCTTGGAAGCGCGCTATTTTAGAGCATATTCGCGGCCGTTCCCATCGGAATTAGACATAGAAGCAATCAGGTTATCCCGGCTCACGCCGGTAAGGCGGCAGAGCTTCGAGCAACGCCCGCCCATACCGACGTGTGGTCAAGCGATTATCAAGAATCGAAATCTTGCCGCTATCTGCTTCAGAACGCAGTAACCGCCCACAGGCCTGAATCAGTTTTACCGAGGCATCGGGCACCGCCACCTCCATGAAAGGGTCTCGGCCCTGCTCCCTGATCCATTCGTCCAGAGCCTTTTCCACCGGCTGACCGGGTACCGCAAACGGGATCTTGGCGATCACCACATGGCGAAGATAATCTCCGGGAAGATCAACCCCTTCGGCAAAAGAGTTCAACCCGAACAGCACAGACCCCATCCCCTCATCAACCCGTTGCTTATGCAATTTCAGCAGCGCCTGCTTGGAATGATCACCTTGGGCTATAACCCGATCAGCCAGAGCGGCCCCTAGTCGATCTCGTACCTGCAACATCTGGCGCCAGGAGCTGAACAGCACCAGCGCAGCCTCATCATCGGCCAGACAGGTCTCCAACTCTTCGGCGATCGCTTCATCGTGGGCCTGGGGGTCCGCCGGTGAGGCACTGAGTTTGGGAATCCGCAACGCGGCGGCTTGCTGATGATTGAAGGGACTGGGAACCACGGCAAAACGTGACTCCTGAGGCACCCCGCTACGTAGCTGCAGCTGATCGAACCGTCCCAGCGCGGTCAACGTCGCCGAGGTCACCACCGCAGCTCCACAACGTTGCCAGAGTTGCTGATCAAGCGTCTGCGCCGCCAGGATAGGGCTGCAGCACAGCTCCAGCTCGTCACCCTCAGGGCTCTGGTGAAAGCTCAACCAACGGGCAGCCGGCGGTTGAGCTGGGCTATCTTCAGCAATCAATGAGCGCCAAAGGGCCCGGGCACCTTCAGCACGGGCGAATAGCCGCCCGATGGTAGGATACCAACGCTCAGCCAGCTCTTTATCGATACCACTGATCGGTTCTGAGATCGCCTCTTTGAGCTTTTCGGTCAAGCTATCCAACTGCAGTTGCAGATCCCGGGCACGGGGCTCCAGCTGTCGGGCGAGCTCCAGAATGTCATTCGGCACACGCCCCTGAGGAAAGCGAAAATGACGACTATCGTCACGCCGATCATCCTCGGGTAACTGTGCAACCAGTTGCTGCAGCGGTGTATCGAGTCGTTGTAGCAACTCCAGGCTATCACTGATCAGCGTTTCCAGCCCCGCCTGCCCCCGAATCAAGCTATCCGGCTCCTTCATCTCCTTGAGCATACGCTTCAGCGTCTTGGGCAGCTGCTTGAGCCAACTTCGCCAACTATTGAGTCGCAACTGGCAGTAGAAATGATTCAGTGCCTTATCAGCCAGATGATGACCTTCGTCGAACACATAGAGAGTCTCCTCAGGGTCGGGCAAGATCGCGCCACCACCCAGGGACAGATCCGACATCACCAGGTCATGGTTAGCCACGATGCAATCGGCTTGATCCAATTCATTTCTTGCCTTGTAAAAACAGCAGGAGCTGAAATTAGAACAACGGCGGTTAGTACACTGACGATGATCGGTGGTCACCCCACTCCAGACATCCTGGGCGATCTCCTCCGGCCAGCTGTCGCGCTCGCCGTCCCAATACCCTTTGATATAGCGGTCCGCCAATTCCTGATAAAGCTCTAGCGTTTCACTGGGCAGCCGAAGCGCCAGCTCATCTTCGTAGAGAGCCAGGGTAGGATTCTGAGCATCGCTAGAGAGCCACTGGTCGAGTTTGCTCAGGCACAGATAGCGCCCACGCCCTTTGGCCAGCGCATAATCGAACGACAAGCCACTGTGCTCTCGCAGTTCTGGCAGATCCTTCAGGACGATCTGCTCCTGAAGCGCCACCGTGGCAGTGGACAGCACCAGTTTCTTACCCAGGTGCTTAGCCAACGGCAACACTGCCAACAGATAAGCCACCGTTTTGCCGGTACCGGTTCCGGCTTCGACCACACAGGTCGGAGAACTCTGCTCCGTGTCGAGCAACCCTTTAACGATCTCGGCAATCATCAGCTTCTGACCGTAGCGAGGTTTCAAACCGCGGCTTTCAAGGTAAGCACTGTAGGCCTGTTGGATTTCAGTTTTCAGATGTTCAGGGATGTCACTCACGCACTCGAGACCCATTGGTCAGCCGCCGCCATAGGGGAACTAATTTCCAACACTGGCTAGACAACTGTATAAAAACACATATACTGTACAAAAAAACAGTTAGCGGAACCAACCATGATCAAGCTAACCCAGCGCCAAACCGAAGTACTCGATTGCATCCGGCACTATATAGAAACCACCGGATATCCGCCAACGCGGGCTGACATCGCCCGCGAACTGGGATTCCGCTCCGCCAACGCCGCTGAAGAACATCTCAAGGCACTGGCACGAAAAGGTGCCATTGAAATGATTCCCGGCACGTCCCGAGGAATTCGTATCCCCGATATGGACTCCGCGGACAACGACGCCGGACTGCCCATCGTCGGCCGTGTAGCTGCCGGCCACCCGGTGCTGGCGCAGGAAAATATCGATGCGCACTGCGCCGTACCAGCGGATTTCTTCTCCCCGAAGGCAGACTACTTTCTGCGAGTTCAGGGCTTGAGCATGATTGATGCAGGGATTCTTGAGGGCGACCTTCTGGCTGTTCATCAGACCCGAGAAGCCAGAAATGGACAGATTGTTGTCGCCCGGCTGGACGATGAAGTTACCGTCAAACGGTTCCAAAAACAGGGATCAAAGGTGCAGCTCATCGCCGAGAATCAAGATTTTGATCCGATCGAGGTTGATCTGAAGCGTCAGGAACTGACGATTGAAGGCTTAGCCGTCGGCGTACTCAGAAAAGGTAGCTAACCATGATGTCATTGCACTCACAGCGTACAGCTTATCCGATCACTGCCTACCAACAGCAATCCTTAGGCACCAGCCACCCGGGATCAAACAACCTCAATCATGGCATGGCAGGTAAGATCACCCAGATCATCATGCCCGACGAGGACGAGTATAACTTTCAACTCCTGATGCCATTGCTAGCTCAACTGAGCCGCGATGATCGCTGGTTCGCCTGGATCGCTCCGCCGTTGAAACTACCCAAGGGCTGGCTTTTAGAAGCGGGCATCGACATCAATAAGATCATGATGCTGCAACCCAAGGGAGACAACAATACCTTGGAACTTGCTCGTAAAGCGCTGACCACTGGCACCTGTCACGCGGTGATCAGTTGGCCAGGCCAACTGCAAAACGAAGAACTCAAACTGCTGGAGCAGGCGGCTAAACAGGGAAAAAGTCACGCCATCTTGATCCAGCCCCGTTAATCCCATTTTTTACCGGGCTCGAACTCCCCTTCTCTGGAACCCGCTCACTCCAGCTGCCCGGCCTGCGCCCTCGTCAACGAGGGCGTTTTTTTACCTAGTTTTAGCGACATGCTTATCAAGCAGCATGCAGGTAGTCGTGGCGTAAGCGATGATCTCTTCCATCTGATTTCTCCACCCAATAACCAGGATAGGCTGATCATTGACCTCTTCTTCAGCTCCTGTGATTCCACCCAGAACAATACCAGCCAAAGCCAACCGCAAAACCCACCAATATTAGAGAGTCAGCACTCAAGCGGAAGATCCTATTGAAGAAAGATCCACCGTGTCAGCCACCTCATTGATAATACTTGAGTAAATTGGTTAACTATTCAAAAAATGATCGGGCCTGCCTGTGTTTCATTCTGACCGCCTTCAGCCTTGCCGCTATCTACAACTGCCGGAGCCAGAGTTTCTGTCCCGCGTTCAACCGCGGCCGTTGAACAATCCTCGCTTACTGCAGTTAAACCAACCACTGGCCCAACAACTCGGGCTCTCAGAGCGAGACTTCGACGGGATCAACTTCGCCGACCACCTTGCCACTCCATCACTTCCTGAACCGATCCAAGGTTTTGCCAGCGCTTACTCCGGTCACCAATTCGGCCAATTCAATCCCACCCTTGGCGACGGGCGGGCGATGTTTGTCGGCGAGATCCACGACCTCAACGGCGTTTCTCACGAACTGCAGCTTAAGGGCAGCGGCCCTACACCCTTCTCCCGAGGCTTTGACGGTCGCGCGGTTATCCGCTCGGTTGTCCGCGAGTATCTGGCCAGTGAGGCGATGGAGGGCTTGGACATCCCAACAACTCGAGCCCTGGCAATCGCGATTAGCGACACACCGGTTTTTCGCGAACAACCCGAGCAGGCGGCGATTATGATTCGAACCGCCCCCAGCCATCTGCGCTTTGGCAGTTTTGAGCACTTTTACAGCCGCGGCATGCTTGATCATTTGCGCCGCTTAAGCGACTTTTGCATCGATCACTACTTTCCCGAGTGCCGAACCGAGGCCGCCCCCTATGCGGCCTGGTTCGAAGCGGTTGTTCAGCGTACCGCCCGGCTGATGGCCCAGTGGCAAGCCGTAGGCTTCTGTCATGGCGTCATGAACACCGATAACTTTTCCATTCTCGGGCTCACTCTCGACTACGGACCTTACGGTTTTCTTGATCAGTACGACCCGGAGCATATTTGCAATCACTCCGATGGCGAAGGTCGCTATGCCTATCAACGTCAGCCCGGCATCGGTTATTGGAACTGCCTCTGTCTAGCCCAAGCGTTGTCACCCTTGCTAGACAGCACGCAGATTGAGAACGCCCTAGCGCAATATGAAGCCGAGTTGCAATCGAGCTACCTGAGCTTGATGCGGGCCAAGCTAGGACTCAGCGATAGCACCGATACGGACAAGGTCGACGCCGATAATCAACTGATCCGCTCGCTACTCGATCTATTAACCGACCAGCCGCTAGACTACAGTCGATTCTTCCGCGGCCTGAGTTATCTGCACCAACCTGAACCACCCACAGACCTTGACGACTGGTTGATACAAACAGCCGACCCCGAGGCGGTAAAACGATGGTTATCCCATTACCAGCAACACTTATCGCACTACGAACAACCCAACCTAGCAGCCGAGCGTGCGGACAACATGGCCGCCACCAATCCCAAATTTATCTTACGTAATCACCTGGCCCAACAGGCAATCGAAAAGGCTGAACAAGGTGATAACACCGAGCTAGAACGTATGACTCACCTGCTGCAGCGACCGTTTGACGAACACCCAAGATTTGAACAATACGCCGCCCCCAGTCCCGACTGGGCCAAATCGATCTGCGTCAGTTGCTCCTCCTGACAACCGTAAACAGCCGGTTCAGCATTGAATTGCGGACAGTTACATTCCACAAAGCCGAGCCCCAACCTTCTATTCGTTAACAGTTAACTAATATATCCGGGCTCGTGATTGGCGAATTATTCAATATGTTGGCTAGAATCAAGAAGATCCCGTTATCACTATCCAGGCAGAATTTATGACGGAAATCACCAGGTCAGGCGACGCTGACGATGAGCTGGTTTTTATGGAAGAAGACCCCACTGAAGTATCTGCCGAGCAGTCTGCTACCTGGCGAATACTGATCGCCGACGACGACGAGACTGTTCATAGCTCGACTCTTTACGCCCTTGGCAACGTTACGATTCTCAACCGTCGACTCGAATTCCTCCACGCTTACTCAGCGGCAGAAGCCCGCCAACTGCTAGAACAGCACTCCGACATAGCCGCGGTCTTACTGGACGTGGTGATGGAGCGTGACGATGCCGGCTTAAAACTGGTGCAGCAGATTCGTCAAGAGCTGAAACTGGAAGATGTCCGACTGATTCTACGAACCGGCCAGCCCGGATACGCACCTGAAATCGATGTCATCCGTGATTACGACATCAATGATTACAAGACCAAGGCCGAGCTCACCCGCACCAAACTCTATACCACCTTGACGGCGGCGCTACGCTCCTATCTTCAGATACGCACCATCAACGCCAATCGCAAAGGCCTTGACCTGATTGTCAGCAGTAGCTCGGCGTTAATAGCCACCCACAGCCTACAAGACTTCGCCAACAGCGTGATTGCCCAGTTAGCTACGCTGCTCGGCTGTGAGGCCGATGGAGTAGTCAGCGCTCGCACAACCAAACTCGGTGATACGTCCCCTAGCTATCGCGTCGTCACGGCCACCAGCCAATACCGGCAAAGTATCGACCAGTCGATCGAAGAGTTACCCCAAGACGTCATGCGTGATTCTATGATCCACTGTTTTGAGCAGCGTCGCAGCCAGTACACTGAAGAGCGGATCACACTATTTTTCCCCTGCAGCACCGGTCGAGATATGTGCGTCTACTTACGGACGACAAAACTGCCGGATAGCCATTTTCGAGCCCTGCTGGAGGTATTCTGCAGCAACATTTCGGTATGCCTGAACAACCTGTCTTTATTCGGCAACCTCAAACACCAGGCCTATTATGACCAACTGCTGCTGTTGCCCAACAGACACCACCTGCTCGAACAGGTCGACCGGGTTGTCGCCGATAAGGGCGCAGGCTCGCTGGCCATGATGCTGGTCGATATCGACCACTTCTCCGAGCTAAACCACGCCCTCGGCCACCAATACGGCGATCAATTGCTGCGCCAGGTCAGCCAACGACTGCAGAAATTCTGCCGCCCCTCTCTGTTTCTGGCTCGAATAACCAGCGATATCTTCGCCATTTTCGGCCCCTCTGCGGAGATGCCTGCAGAAAAAATCCAGCGACTATTCAGCAAACATTTCACCATCGAAGGTAACGAACAAACCCTTTCCGCTACCTTCGGCCTGGCCCAGATCAGTGAGGTCGATGGCGGCGGCCAAGGCGCGCTAAAGGCGGCCAGCACGGCTTTAAATCAGGCCAAACAGACCCAGCGAGGACAGCTTGGTGTCTACACCCGTCAAATGGGGCTGGAGATTCAGTCCCGGGTCAAAATGCTTCAGGATCTCAGACTCAGCTTCGAGCACCAGCGTCTCTACCTTCATTACCAGCCTCAGGTATCACTACCGGATGGCAAGCCGGTCGGTTGCGAGGCCTTGATACGCTGGCGTGATGACCAGGGGCGGTATATCCCTCCGGATGTTTTTATACCGCTGGCTGAGCGGTCCGGCATTATTGCCACCATCGGCGAGTGGGTGATGCGCACTGCCTTCTCACAGGCTCACCTGTTGCACCGATCAGGTTTTACCCGGCTACGAATGGCCGTCAACGTATCCGTGATTCAGTTCCGCTCCGGAGGTTTTCTCGAAACACTCGACCGAGCGCTGCTCGACAGCGGCGTCAACCCGGAGTTGATCGAGCTAGAGATCACCGAATCTGTCGCCATGCTCGAAGCTGACTATCTACTGGACATGCTGAAACAGATCAAATCTCGCGGTGTGCAGGTGGCGATAGATGACTTCGGCACCGGTTTTTCATCGCTATCCTACCTGCAACGTTTGAGCATCGATCGCCTGAAGATCGACCGCGCTTTCGTTGATCAGCTGTGCGAGTCCCAAGATTCGCGCAGCATTGCAGAAATGGTGATCGAGCTGAGCCACAGTCTCAACCTGCAGGTGATCGCCGAAGGGGTCGAAGAACAACAGCAGGCTGAGCGGCTAGCCGAGCTCGGCTGCCATGAAGCTCAAGGCTACTTCTATGCCAAGCCGATGGAAGCCGATGCACTGCTGCGCTGGTTGATGAATCAAGAGCCGGGTAACACCCAACGGAATACGTCAGCATGAGATTAACGATACGACAGGCTCTGTTAACGATCAGCACAGTCAGTTTGATGCTACTGCAAGGCTGTGGCGAACCCGAGCCGATTAAAATCGGTTTTATCGGCGGCACTTCGGGTCGTGTCGCCGACTTGGGCGTTAATGGTAGAAATGCAGCTATCTTAGCCACCGAGCAGGTCAATGCTTCCGGCGGTATCAACGGTCATCCAATCGAGCTATTGATCCGTGATGATCAGCAGAACCCGAAGCTCGCCGCCAAACATGCCAGTGAACTGACCCGGTTACCCGTCACCGCGATTATCGGTCCGATGACCAGCGCCATGGCCATGGTGGTCGAGCCCATTGCGACGGCCTCAGGAACACTGGTGATGGGGACAACGGTCACCACCAATAACCTGACAGGACGCGACGACCTGTTCTTCCGAACCCTGGCCGCCACCCGCCACAATGCGTCACACCATGCCCGTTACCAACTCAACCAGGGCATCCGCAGCTTCTCGTTAATAATGGACACCCGCAACCGTGCCTACACCCAGAGCTGGGTGGATGACTTCTCCGATGCCTTCAAAGCCGGAGGCGGCACCATCATCAAGGTCATCCCTTTCGTCTCCTCCACCCACGCCCCCTTCCCGGAACTGGCACGGCAACTAGTCGACACCCAGGCCCAAGGCATCGGGCTGGTCAGCAACTCGGTCGATGCCGCCTTGCTGATCCAACATATCCGTAAAAATGACAGCCAAGTACAGATCCTGACATCGGAATGGGCCGGCACCGAACGCCTGATCGAGTTGGGCGGACAGGCGACCGAGGGGATCTTTGTATCCCAATACCTGGATAGAAGTAGCAAGGCGAGCAAATACCTGAACTTTCGAGATGCCTTTCTGAACCGCTTTGGGCAGGAGCCGGGATTCCCGGCGCTGGTGAGCTACAACGCAACCCAGATTCTATTCGAAGCGATACGACGCCAACGCCAAGGTGAAAGCCTGAAGCAAACCTTGCTGCGTATCCGCTCCTTCGAAGGGGTGCAGAAACCTATCCGCTTCGATGATTACGGTGATACCACAAACCGCACCTACATCACCCAGGTAATCAACGGTCGATTCCGGGTGGTAGAGTAACCCATGATTCAGTGGCGAATGAGCCAGGTGCTGTCTTTGCAGATCGCACTGATTACCGCCTTTCCGTTGATCGCACTGGCGCTGATATCGTACTTATGGGTAATCCCGCAGATTCGGGCCGATGTCGAATCGGGGCACCAGGATATCGCCCACGCAGTGGCTGCCAATCTCGAGGGGCGTCTTGGCGGTGCCGAACACGAACTCACCTCGATCGCTAATTACCTGAAGGGACGACTGCCACGCCGCGCTGGCACATGGCAGCCGCTGCTGGATGCCCATATCGGCGACAGCGATATCTACGAGTCGATCTCCATCATCGACAACCGCGGCATCACATTGGAGATCGGCCTACCCCCAAAGCGCCAAGCCGAACGGGATACCTATCTGGGTGTCGATATATCCCGCAAGGCGTTCTATCGACGCTCACGCGGTCTTCACAGTCGTGTGTGGTCAAACACCTATCTGTCAGCAACCTCCGGAGATCTGGCTGTCGCCATCGCCATCCCGATCGATGCCGACTTTTCTCTGGTAGCCGAACTTTCGCTTAGCGAACTATCCGAGATCTCATCCCATCAGAGTAACAACTCGCACCTGAGCACCATGCTCATCGATCGCAATGCGCAGCTGATCTCCCACCCAGATCCCAACCTTACCGGTCAGCAACTGAGCCTGCGAAACCTCAACATCGTCACCCAGGGTC
The DNA here is from genome assembly GCF_003345655.1 of Motiliproteus coralliicola. Lineage (GTDB taxonomy): Bacteria > Pseudomonadota > Gammaproteobacteria > Pseudomonadales > Balneatricaceae > Motiliproteus > Motiliproteus coralliicola. The sequence continues at coordinate 221,201 of NZ_QQOH01000001.1, read as the reverse complement.
TGAAGGACGGTCTCTCGACCGAAGAGTTCAGGTTCCAGAATCAACAGCTGATCGGATCCTCGGTCGTCGTCCCCAAGCTCGGTTGGTTGGTGCTGGTGTCCCAGGCAAAACAACACGCCTATCGCTTTGTCTGGCTGGCCACCGAAGCTGCTATCGCTGCCTGCGTACTGGCCTTGCTGGCAGCCCTGATCAGCGGCGTACTGCTGGCACGGGGGCTGAGCCGACGGATCAAGCACTACTCTGATAACGCCCACCAACTGGCCAGCGGCAATTATGAACTGCGCTGGCCTGAAATCCATGTTGCCGAATTCACCGACTTAAGCCGGCACCTACAGGCGATGGCAGCGGCGATTCAACAGCGTGAGCGTGAGCTGAGCAACAGCGAAATCAGCCTGCGAGCCACCATGGAGCAAACACCCAATGTCGCAATCCAATGGTTTGATGACAAAGGGAGGGTCCTGTACTGGAACACCGCTTCTGAACGGCTCTACAAGTTCGACCGAGACGACGTGATCGGTAAAGACCTGAACCATCTGCGCTACAGCCAGCAACAGCAGCTGGCGTTCTTTCGCGATCAGCAGGCGCTGTATCAAAACGGTGGGACCATCGGTCCCAAGGAATGCGAAATCACCTGCAAGGACGGCTCAGTGGTCAATGTACTCTCGACCCTGTTTCTGATTCCGGGGCTGGAGGATTCGCCACCGCGCACTGCGGTAATGGATATCGATCTATCGGAGCTACGCCTAGTCGAGCGAACACTCCGCGAGCGGGAGCAGCGTTACCGAGCCCTGATCCAGCAGAGTCCCGTGGCAGTCATCGAATGGGACCTCAACGGCAATGTACGGGAGTGGAACGAATCTGCCGAGGAGATCTTCGGCTACCCGCGCGAGCTCGCCCTAGGCAAGCCGATGATGTTCATCGTACCGCCGGAGGAACAAGACCGGATGGAAGGCGTGATGGCAACCCTGCTCGCCAACATCGGCGGTTATCGCAGCGAGATCAACAATATTACCGCCAGCGGTCGAATCATTACCTGCCAGTGGTACAACCAGCCCATTGAGGACAACAAGGGCGATGTCATCGCGATCATGAGCTCGATCGACGATGTCAGTGAACGCAAGCGGATGGAAGCCAAGCTGCGCAGCAGCGAGCAGAAATTTATCTCGTTTTTCGATTCATCCCCAGTGGCGATGTCGGTTTCCTATTTCTCCAATACCCCCCGGTTCCTCAACTGCAACGACGCCTGGTGCCGACTGCTGGGGATCAGCCGCAGCAGCGCCATCGGCCACACCAGCGATGATCTGGGTATCTGGCCGGACCCGATCAAACGCCAACAGATCGCCGAAACACTGCTTGCTCAAGGGCAGGTCGACGACTTTGAAATCGAGATGATGAAACAGGACGGCAGCATCATCAGCTGCAATATCTCGGCCCGGGTCCTACAGGTAGGAGGTGAGCACCTGGTACTCCGGTCCTACCAGGATATAACCCATAAACTGCAGGCACAGCGCGAAATTCACGAGCTCAATCAATCACTGGAAACCCGGGTTCTGGAGCGCACCAGCGAACTGGCTCAAATCAATGAGGAGCTGCAGAGCGCGCTCCGAAGTCTGGAGCTGGCTCAAGACGAGCTGGTTCGTTCCGAAAAGCTGGCAGCACTGGGGTCGCTGGTGGCAGGCATCGCTCACGAACTCAACACCCCGATCGGCAACTCGCTGATGGCCGCCACCACGCTGGAAGAACACACCCGCTCGCTGGAGCAGGATTTTGAACAGGGCTCGTTAAAACGCTCGAGCCTGGAGCGCTTTGTCGATGATGCCCGTGCTGGCTGCACCATTGTTGAACATAACCTGCATAAAGCCTCTGAACTGGTCAGCAGTTTCAAACAGGTGGCGATCGACCAGACCAGCTCCCAACGACGTCAGTTCAAGCTGCATGAGGTGGTCAATGAGATCGCTGTGACCCTGGCACCGACGCTGAAGAAGACCCCCTTTGAGCTTCACTGCAACATCCCGGACAACCTACAGCTCGACAGCTATCCGGGACCCCTGGGCCAAATTTTGACCAACCTGATCAACAACTCACTGTTACACGGCTTCGACGGACGCAGCCAGGGGCGCATCGAGGTTACTGCCCGAGCACAGGGTGAGTCACAAGTCGAACTTAGTGTCAGCGACAACGGCTGCGGGATTGCTCCGGATGATATCGGCAAAGTATTTGACCCCTTCTTCACCTCAAAACTGGGCAAAGGTGGCTCCGGACTCGGACTCAACATCGTCCACAACCTGACCAACCAGGTGTTGGGCGGCAGCATAGAGCTCGATAGCCAGGTCGGGTGCGGTACCCGCATGATCCTGACCCTACCGTTAACCGCCCCCATCTCAGATGTGCAGGAACCGGGACTCCCGCTCTGATTATGGATCAGATCAAACAGCAATCGACTGAATCAACGCTGCTGTCGTATTGACTCGGCCGAGCTGCCAACAAACAGCAACAGCAAAAATTGACAATTTTAAAAATCCTCTACTAAAGTCCTAGTAGGTGGCGCCGATGAAGTTTAATGAGGCCAAACCGATAACGCGCCTGCGTTGGAACGGGTTCAACGGACTGAGCTGGAGAGGGGGGAGTAGAATCCATGAACAGCTATTATGAGGATCAGGACGACGAGAAAGTCTGCGTTCTGTCCAACAACTAAAACCAAAAACGGCGTTGAGGCTGTAAACCCAACGCCGTTTTTGTCGACCTGACTAACCTGAATCCTGGCGAGCCTTGTCAGTGCAATGTCACCCCGATCAGGCGAATCTGATCCCTGAGACTATCGAATAGATCCCGAACGTCGCTCAGTGGCCGCAATCCATAATCGAGCGGATCCTGCGGCTTATCGTACCAACACAGCGTCGCAACCCGGGTCATCAGATCGAACTCTCCCAGCAGCGCATCCAGATAGATCATCACGGCTTCAACGGCCGGGTTACCGTCCATAGTGTCCAGCTCGTCAAGATAGATCGACAGATGAAACTCTCCGGCCTCTAGCCGATGACTGAACCAGAACTGCTCGATAGCGTAGTCGTCATCACCCACCCGAATACATTCCGGCAGGGGGTCGTGACGATTATTGAACGCTATCACCTGCACACCATCCATCAACGGTGCGGCATCAACCAGACTGAGCACAGCAGCGATCGACTGGGCATATCCATCGCAACCGATAATCATCTCGATTCGGTTATTGGACTCGTTCCGCTCAAAATGGAAGGTCAGATTGCCGTCGATCCGTTTCAGTTGCTTCTCATAGTGATTCAGCAACCCGTGTGCACGACTCTCATCGGTCTCCTGCAGCAAGGCTTCGATGGTACTGACAACTTCACACCAGAATTCGGTGATTTTTTCGTAATTCGGAATCATCGCGGCTTAGGTGCGTGGAACGACAACGCCGGTCTGGCCCATATACTTGCCGTTGCGATCCTTATACGAGGTTTCGCAGACCTCATCAGCCCCCAGGAACAGCATCTGAGCGACTCCTTCGTTGGCATAGATCTTTGCCGGCAGCGGCGTCGTATTGGAGAACTCCAACGTCACATGACCTTCCCACTCCGGTTCCAGCGGAGTGACGTTGACGATGATACCGCAGCGAGCATAGGTGCTCTTACCCAGGCAGATCGTCAGTACATCGCGCGGAATCTTGAAGTATTCCACGGTACGCGCCAACGCAAAGGAGTTTGGCGGAATGATACAGACGTCAGAAACCACATCGACAAAGCTCTGATGATCGAAGTCTTTAGGATCCACCATTGAGGAGTTGATGTTGGTGAAGATCTTGAACTCGTTGGCACAGCGGACATCGTAACCATAGCTGGAGGTGCCGAAGGATACGATACGCTCACCATCACGGCTCCGAACCTGGCCCGGTTCAAAGGGCGCAATCATGTCCTGTTCCAGCGCCGCTTTTCGGATCCAAGTGTCTGATTTGATACCCATAATGCTAATTCAATCCCAACTGTATTTGATAAAGACCCGGACAAACCGGGCTATGATACCTGCAATGCAACAAAAAAACCGCACTTTTCCGAAGCGGTGCGGTTTTATAGGGCTGCCGCATCGGCAGCCAGGTCGGTGTCAGGCCAGAGGTTAGTCGTTCTGGACCACGATCTCCGGGAATACATTGGCGTAATTCTTGGCCCGAGCCGCCAACGACGCCGCCAGTTTCAGCGCGATCTCACGATAGAACCCTGCCTCGGCGGATTCCGGCTCATTGACGACGGTCGGATGTCCGGCATCGGCCTGCTCACGGATTGACAGCTTCAAAGGCAGACGCCCCAGCAGATCAACCTGATATTTCTCAGCAATCTGCTCACCGCCGCCCTCGCCGAATATCGGCTCGCTATGGCCACACTGACTACAGGTATGCAGGCTCATGTTTTCAACAATCCCCAGTACCGGAACATCGACCTTGCGGAACATCTCGATTCCCTTCTTGGCATCGAGCAGCGCGATATCCTGCGGCGTAGTGACGATAACCGCACCGGTCAGCGGGGCTTTTTGAGACAAAGTCAGTTGGATATCACCGGTTCCCGGGGGCATATCGACAAACAGGTAGTCGAGGTCATTCCAGAGCGTCTGAGTCAACATCTGCTGCAGTGCGCCGCTGACCATCGGGCCCCGCCAGACCATCGGTTGGTCCTCGTCAACCAGCAGGCTCATCGACATCGCCTGTAGCCCCAGAGCCTGCACCGGATACATCGCATTATCGGCTGGTTGAGGCTTGGTTCCCGGCTCGATACCCAGCATCCGCCCCTGACTCGGGCCATAGATATCGGCATCCAGAATACCGACTCGTGCCCCTTCAGCCGCCATCGCCAAGGCCAGGTTGACGGTTGTAGTGGACTTGCCTACTCCACCCTTGCCTGAAGCAACGGCGATAATGTTGCGGACATTTTCCAGGCTCTTGAGGTTATTCTGAGCCCGGTGAGCGACAACCTTACTATCGAGTTCCAACTCCAGCTTTTCGATTCCGTTGACCGACAGCGCCAGATCTCTGAGTTGCGGCACCATCTCATCGCAGATCGACTTAACCGGATACCCCAACTCCAGCAACAGCTTGCAGACCGATCCGTCGACCTCAAGCGATTTGATCGCCCGGGCCTGTTTCAGGGTCTGCTGGCTGAAGGGCGGAACATAGTCAGAAAATACGGTTTGAAGCTGCGCCTGCAGTGTTGCACTCATCTGTATCCTCACAGACCGGGGTATACCCCGGCAAAAACCAACCAAAAAAGTCAACTATAACGAATCAACCCGATGACGTCATCTACGCCACGACGGCCAATTTGATTCAGATCACCGCCTGACCAGAAATACGCCGCTCTCTTTATGATGGGTGTACGGGAACTGATCAAACAGCGCCAGCCTAGCGATTCGATGGGTCTGGGTCAGCTGCTTCAGATCACGCACCAGGGTTTCCGGGTTACAGGAGATATAGAGAATGGCTTGATACCCCTGTACCAGAGTGCGGGTTCCATCATCCAGCCCTGCCCGGGGAGGATCGACCAACACCGTGGAGAAATCGTAGCTATCCAGGTCAACCTCACGCAGACGCCGGAACGGCCTTACCTTGTTTATCGCCTGGGTGAACTCTTCGCTGGAAAGCCGTGCGATCGTGACATTGTCGATGCCATTACGCTCCAGATTGAAATGCGCCGAATTGACCGACACCTTGGCGATTTCGGTAGCCAAAACCCGGTCGAAACGATCGCTCAACGCCAACGTGAAGTTGCCATTGCCGCAATACAGCTCCAACAGATCACCACCGGCCTGTTGCGTGACATCGCGAGCCCAGTTCAGCATCTCAATGTTGATCGCCGCATTGGGCTGGGTAAAGCTGTTTTCTACCTGCTGGTACTCCAAAGCGACACCGTCTAAAGGCAGCCTTTCAACGACCCAGTCGTGATCCAATACCAGCTTCTGTTTCCGCGAGCGGCCGATAATTTCGACCGACAACTGTTGCTGCAGCTCGGTTGCCGCATCAATCCAATCCTGCTCTAAGGGCCGGTGATACAGCAGCGTAACCAGCAGCTCACCGCTGAGAGTCGAAAGGAAATCGATTTGAAATAATCGCTTGCGCAAACAAGGTTGAGGCTTGATGAGTTCCAGCAGCTCGAACATGGTCTGCTCGATCCGTTCCGACACCATCGGACAGCTATCCAGGCGGATCGGCCGACGCTTATCACCGGGTTCGAACATGGCATAAAAGATATCATCGCCTTCGTGCCAAACTCGAAACTCGGCCCGTTGACGATAATGACTGGGTGGAGATGGAAAGACTTCCAGCTCAGGTGGTGAAAACGGGCCAAACAGACTCTTCATCTGCTCGGCTTTTTCCGCCAGCTGTTGTTGGTATTGCTCGGGGGCGACAGCGTCTATGTTCATGCAGCAGGAATTCGGCAAAAAACGCGCATTCTAACAGCTGCATGGGTCTAGGGTCACGAAGAGGGTGACTCAAGTTCCTCGAACTGGAGCCCAGCCAGCTCCCGCCACCGCTCGACCCGATCCAGCAGCCCTAGTTGCTGCAGATAGGTCTTATCCAATGGCTGAACCGGGTAGAGTTTAGCGCCATCGCGCATTTCATGAACCAGCGCATTGGCCACATGAACCGCCGTAACCGGGCTCCATTTGGCAGATACAAGCTGTCCCGGTGTCTGATGCATCAGTACCGCCTCGACGATAACCGGCGGTATCTTCCAGAGCCCTAAAATATACGCCCCCGCCTCGGCATGGGTTGCCCCGAACAGCACCCGCTCCACTTCCGGTAACGTACGCCCCTTCCGACGGCAGTAATCGATCGCCTTGTCGTACTTTTGAAAGCCGGTGTTGGCCAGCACCAGAATGCCGAAGCTATGCAGCAGACCTCCGATAAAGGCCTGGTCCGCCAATTCACGTCCCTCGCCCTCTTCAAGCATGATCTCCCGCGCTAGTCTGGCGACCGCCACCGAATGATCACGCACCTTTTCCAGGCTGAGTTCACCACCCGGGCTCGCTTCCAGATCGGCTCCGAACACATGGGTTGCCAGCACCACATCCCTGATCTGCCTAAGCCCCAACAGCGTGACCGCCTGCTCCAGACTGGCAACGCGACGTCGCAACCCGAAGAAGGCCGAATTCACCAGATGCAGGAGTTTCGCGGCGATCGCCATGTCCTGCTCTATAATCGCCGTGACCGTGGCCGCATCACTATCTTCCTGACGCAGCGCCCGACTCAATTCATGGTAGACCGTCGGCGGGGAGGGCAATCGACCTATCCGACCGATCGCCTGCTTGACCCGGTCCGAGGTAATGATCGACTGAACCTTGCAGCTGTGCTCTATCGCCTCCTTCAGAGTATCGATATCACAAGGCTTATTCAGTAGCTGGTGGGCCAGGTCTGTAGCTTCTACCGAGGAGCTCATACTGGCATATCCGGTCAGTACGATGCGGGCGACACCGGGGGCCACATTGACCGCATGCGACATCAGCTCAGCGCCATTCATCCCCGGCATCTGCATGTCGGTGACCAGTACATCAAAAGACTCGGCTTCGAGCTTTTCCAGCGCCTGCGCCCCGGAATCACAGAACGTCATATCCCAATGATCCCGCTGCTGACGAAACAAGCGACGGTAACCGTCCAAAACATTGGTGTCGTCATCAACGAACAACACCCGCCTTCTGGGCGTTTCTGAGATTGGTTGTCTTTCGGCCATCACAGGCTCCCTGTCTGCTGCAAGGGATTGCAGCTGCGCTGCTGAACTTCCTTGTCGATATTCATCCCGTTAACCACCTCTGCTCGTTAGCATTTCGAGTCTCGAAACACCCATTGGTCGGCAAAGACTTGCGCTGAGCCTACCCTAACCGGAGCGGATTTGTAACTCCCGACGAACAGTATACAATTCGCCCACTATAGCGGCAGTGGGTGCCATCTGCCGCGTCCAATTCAGGTCCTTAATTACAGCGTTTTTCTATGTCCAGCTCACCCCGTAAAATTCTCGTCACCAGCGCCCTGCCCTACGCCAACGGCTCGATTCACCTGGGCCATCTACTTGAGTATATCCAGACCGACATCTGGGTAAGATTCCAGAAAAGCCGCGGTGAGCAGTGTACCTATGTCTGCGCCGACGACGCCCACGGCACTGCGATTATGCTCAAAGCTGAGCAACAGGGGATCACACCGGAGGAGCTGATCGCCCAGGTCAGTGCCGAGCACCAGGCAGACTTCGCCGAGTTCTTTGTCGGTTTTGACAACTACCACTCGACCCACTCGGAAGAGAACCGCGAGCTGTCTGCGCTGATTTATCAGCGCTGCAAGGAAGCCGGGCATATTGCCAGCCGCACCATCACCCAGGCTTACGATCCTGAAAAACAGCTGTTCCTGGCTGACCGCTTTATCAAAGGCACCTGTCCAAAATGTAAGGCCGAAGACCAGTACGGTGACAACTGTGAAGCCTGTGGCGCGACCTATTCTCCATCGGAGCTGATCGACCCTCGTTCGGCCATCTCCGGGGCAACCCCTGTCGACAAAGAGTCGGAGCACTTTTTCTTCAAGCTGCCCGATTTCACTGAGATGCTGAAGCAGTGGACCCGTTGCGGCACCCTGCAGGATGAGATCGCCAATAAACTGTCCGAATGGCTGGATTCCGGTCTGCAGGAGTGGGATATCAGCCGCGACGCACCCTACTTTGGTTTTGAAATCCCAGGGGAGCCCGGCAAGTACTTCTACGTCTGGCTCGATGCGCCGATCGGCTATATGGCCAGCTTCAAGAACCTGTGCGATCGAACGCCGGGGCTGGAGTTTGATGACTACTGGGGATCCGGTTCTCGAGCAGAGCTGTACCATTTTATCGGCAAGGACATTATCAACTTCCATGCACTGTTCTGGCCGGCGATGCTGAGCTGCTCAGGCTTCCGTACCCCCTCCGCGGTGCACGCCCACGGTTTCCTGACCGTGAACGGCAAGAAGATGTCAAAATCTCGCGGCACCTTTATCAAGGCCCGCACTTATCTGGAGCATCTGGATCCGGAGTATCTGCGCTATTACTTTGCCGCCAAACTGAACAACCGGGTCGAGGATCTAGATCTGAATCTGGATGACTTCCTGCTGCGGGTCAATTCCGACCTGATCGGCAAGGTGGTCAATATCGCCAGTCGTAGCGCCGGTTTCATTACCAAGAAGTTCGATGGCCGACTGGCCGATCAGTGCAGCGAACCCGAGCTGATCCAACAATTTATCGATGCCGGTGCCGATATCGCCACCCTCTACGAAAATCGTGAATTCGGCAAGGCGGTCAAACTGATCATGCAGCTGGCTGATCAGGCCAACGAGTATATCCACCACAAAGAGCCCTGGGTGCTGGCCAAGCAGGCAGGAAAAGAAGCCGAAGTTCAGGCGGTCTGCTCGGTGGGCATCAACCTATTCCGGATCCTGATGGTCTATCTGAAGCCGGTACTGCCGAAGATGACCGCCGAAGCCGAGCGTTTCCTTGATGACCGCTTGGATTGGTCGGCGCTTGATCGAGTCCTGACCGATCACCAGATCAACAAGTTCAAGCCGCTGATGACCCGGGTCGAACAGGACAAGATCGACGCCATGATCGAAGCCTCCAAAGAGGTGCTGGCCCAGGAACAGCAAGCCCAGCCTGTGGCACAAGGACCGCTGGCCGATGAGCCGATCGCCGAACAGATTCAATACCCGGACTTTGCCAAGGTAGATCTGCGGATTGCCCGCATTGCCAAGGCAGAACATGTTGAGGGGGCCGACAAGCTGTTACGTCTCACGCTGGATCTGGGCGGCGAGCAGCGAAATGTGTTCGCTGGGATCAAGTCTGCCTACTCGCCGGAGCAACTGGAGGGCAAGCTGACCGTTATGGTGGCCAATCTGGCACCTCGCAAGATGAAGTTCGGCATGTCCGAGGGCATGGTGCTGGCAGCAGGCCCCGGGGGTGAGGATCTATGGATTCTGGAACCCCACGACGGCGCTCAACCGGGCATGCGGGTCTGCTGATCCGCCACAGCTCTAGCTCTAACTCTAACTCTAGCAATAGTGCTACAGATAACGGGTGATGGCCTCTATCGCCCGTTAATTCTCCAACTGCATAATTTTCCGATTAGATCACGCCGCCGGTAATGCCATACCACAACAACACCCCACCCAACGGCTGACAGAACAACAGCGCGCCTAACAGCAGGCAGCTTCGCTTCATTCGCATCGCCGGTGTACCCCGACGTATACGAGTTCGAAAGGCCACCGGCATCTGCGGCGGCGGATACTCTCCACAACGGCCGATCCGGGCCGCCATCAAGCAAAGATAGAACGCTACAGCCAGCGAAATCAGACCGCTGGTGACAACCAGCCACAACAGCAATCGGCTAATGATTCGCAAGGCTTGCTGCGGGTCGCTATAGAGCATCAACTGGATATCCAGCAATATCTGAGTAATCTGGCCCTGCAGATAAAAATACAACCCGACTGCTACGACTAACAGCAGCAACAGTGCAATCTGAACCTGCACACTACCCTGACGAAACTGAGAATTCTGATCGGTAAGTTGACTAGCCACGGCTGTCAGTTGCCCCTTAGTCGATAGTGAATTACTTTTGCTGGTACACGTTAGCACTTTGATTAATATACGCCTAAATAGTGGCGGGCAAAGAGTTTCACTCAAGATATTTGATGCTATTCTTTGCGGGTACGGAAACCTAGACGCCAATAAGATGCAGGAGAAACCTGACTATGAATGGAATATGCAAGCAGTGGTCAACTCGGATCGCCGCCGTTGGCCTTGCGCTGGTAATGGCCGGATGCTCCAGTAACTCTTATCCTCCCCTTGAAAGTTCCATCGCCAAACAGCCCCTGACCACCGACCCAGACCAATACGATTATCGGGTCGGTCCTGGCGACAGCCTGAATATTTTTGTCTGGCGTAACCCTGAAGTATCACAGGGTGTAACCGTCCGTCCTGACGGTAAGATTACCACCCCTCTGGTTGAAGATATCCCAGTCAGCGGTCTGACCTCGACCGAGATCGCCCGCAAGATAGAAGAACAACTGAGTGTCTATATCAAAGAACCGATTGTCACAGTATTGGTCGGTGGCTTTGTCGGCCCCTACTCCGAGCAGGTTCGCATTATCGGCGAAGCCAGCGAACCTCAGGCACTGGCCTACCGTGAAGATATGACCCTCCTTGACGTTATGATCTCCGTCGGAGGATTGACCGAATTTGCCGACGGTAACGGCGCCAGCGTGGTACGTATCGTCGATGGTGAACAAAAACAGTACGGCATCCGTATCAAGGATCTGATCCAAGGCGGTGACATCAGCGCCAACGTCAACCTGTTGCCGGGAGATATCGTAATCATCCCAGAATCCTGGTTTTAAGAGAGATTAGGCTGTTATGCAGGAGCTTCTAGAGCAGCTTAAGCAACTGGTTTATGGCGTATGGTTGCACCGCTGGATTGCGGTGCTGATCGCGTGGATGGTCTGCGTTGTTGGCTGGCCCTTCGTGCTGAAATACCCGGATCAGTTTCAGTCTCAAGCAAAAGTCTACGTCGATACCCAATCATTGCTTTCTCCCCTGCTAAGGGGGCTCACGATTCAAACCAATCCGACACAACAGATACAACTGATTGTAAAGACGCTGTTTACGCGCCCTAATCTGGAAAAAATCGCCCGCCTTTCCGACTTGGATATTAAGACCCAGAACGACGAGGAGTTCGACCTAGTCATAACCGAGTTGCAGTCAGGGCTGAAGCTGAGTACAGCCGGTCGCGATAATATTTATGTGATCGGCTACCACAGCAGCTCAGCCGACGAAGCTAAGAGCGTCGTACAGGCCACGTTGACCACTCTGGTGGAGAATACTCTGGGGGACAAACGCGAGGATACGGATGTCGCAACAAATTTCCTGGACCGCCAGATCCAGGAGTATGAATCCCGACTCAATGAGGCGGACAATAAACTCAAAGAGTTCAAAAAAGTCAATTTTGAGCTAATGAGCGCCGGTGGGGGCTATTACTCCCGCGTTGAACATCTCAAAGGAACCATCTCGAGTGTTGACTTGGAACTCCGCGAAGCCCAAACCCGGCGCAAGTCGCTTGCCAAGCAGCTAGCCGGGGAGCAACCCACTTTCGGCATCATGCAGGACAGCCTGGGTTCCTTTAATATGACTTCCAGTTTTGATCGACGAATTGAGACACTGGAAAACAACCTCGACGAGTTACGCCTCAAGTACACCAATATCCATCCGGATATTAAAGAGACCCAGCGGATCCTTGACGACCTTCAACAAAAGCGTGAGAAGGAGCTGGAGGAGCGTCGAGAGGAGCTCGAAACCATCAATGCCCAGCGCGGTGGCGGACTCAATGAAAACCCGGTTTATCAGGAATTGAAGCTGGCACTGGCCCGCGAGGAGTCCAATGTCAGTTCGCTGCAGGTGCGCCGGAACACTTATGGCGCACAGCTGAAAGCACTCGAATCAAAAATCAACAGCATTCCTGATATCGAAGCTGAGCTCAAAGCCTTAGAGCGGGGCTACTCTATCACCCAGGAGAAGTACAACGAGCTGTTGAATCGTCGCGAGTCCGCCCGACTTTCCCAGCAAGCCGAAGTCAGCGCCGACAGCTTCCAGTTCCGGATTATCGACCCCCCCCGTACCCCAACCACCCCCACCGGTCCGAATCGCCCCTTACTGCTTTCAGCGGTGTTGGCGACAGGACTGGCAATAGGACTAGGGGTTGCCTTCCTGATTAGCCAAGTTCGACCGGTTTTCTTCTCCAGCAAGCAACTCAATGCGGTGACCGGAATTCCGGTTCTCGGCTCGGTGGCGGTCTATAGCGATGTTGAAGCGGCTCGTCACCACCGTAAAAGAACCCTGTTATTTGTCGTGCTGACCATCGCCCTGGTCGGTTCCTACGCCGGCATATTGCTGTTACAGCTATTCCCGGACCTCAACAGCAAGGTCGCGTCCCTGTTACCGGACATGCCGACCCACGTCAACGCCTATTACTTGAAGGCGAAGCAGCTGTTGATCAATTTCGTCAACAAGTTTTAGGGGGCGACATGAGTACGATTGAGAAAGCCCTGGAGAAACAGCGCCAGCTGGAACGGGAAAAGTCACTCCAGCAGGATCAGCAGACAGCACCATTGATCGGAGAAGAGAAGGTCGATCTTGATGGGCCCGTCGCCGAAGCACCGCTAAAACCAAAACTTAAGACCCATCGTTCCGGTCCACCACCGTTGCAACCGATGACTGCGCCTGAGGTACCTGCTGATCTGTTATCCAATAACGGCAGCCAAGAGGAGCAACCCAACAGACAAGACGCCATGGAGGCGCCTGCCAGCAGGCCCGACCAATTAGTCGAGATCGACATTGAACGGCTCGAAAGCCTCGGTATGGTGACACCCAACGAAACCTTCACCCACATCAAAGAAGAGTATCGTTACATCAAGCGTCCTCTGCTGAACAATGCCTTCGGTGCAGGCTCAACAACCCTGACCCGACCGAACCTAGTGTTGGTTACTAGTAGTTTTTCGGGCGAAGGTAAAACTTACACCACGGTCAACCTTGCCATCAGCATGGCACTGGAAGAAGACAGAAAAGTTCTGTTAGTAGATGCCGATGTCATCAAACCCCATATCTGCGAGCGCCTTGGCATACCGGATGGCCAGCTGGGGCTGATGGATTACCTCACCGGAAATGCAGAAGTTGAGGATATTATGTTCAACACCAATATCCCCAACCTGAAGCTGATCACCGCTGGTCGACGTCATCACCACTCCAACGAATTTATTGCCAGTGAAAAGATGAAGCGGTTTATGGATGAGTTGTCAGACCGCTATCCAGACCGGATAGTTATTTTCGATACGTCACCATTACTAGGCGCCAGCGAGACTAACGTCCTGGCTCAAATGACCGGTCAGGCTGTCGTAGTCGTTGAAGAAGAGCGCACTACCCATGCGCAACTGCAACAGGCACTGAGTCTACTCGATCCCAATATGGCGATCGGTCTAGTACTGAATAAGTCCAAGAGTCGAAGAAGGGAGTACTATGGCTACTATTACGCAAGCAGCAGCTAAGCTGTCGCTGCTGAGTCTTACTGTCGTTGTACTGCCAGCGCTAGCGGAAGAGACGAAAGACTGGAGCATCAACCCGACTCTCGGATTGGGACTGGAGTATACCGACAACCTGAATCTGGATGACACTGACAAGGTCGATACCTTTATCTACCGCGCCAGCCCTGGCGTGGCAATCAGTCGAAGCGGTAAGGGCCTGGACCTGGGGGTGAATTACCGAGTTAATTTACGCAGTTACTCCACCAGCCGAGAAAATGATAGTCACGATCATAATCTTAATGCCTTTGCCAACATGGAGTTAGTCGAAAATCGACTTACACTCGACACACGTGCAACAGCCCGCCAACAGTTGATCGACAATCGCGACTCCGGAGGCGGTGGCATCGCTCCTGATAACTTTACCAACACTCTGGCAATAGCTATCACGCCGACTTGGACTCAACGCATTGGCGAATATACCAATATCGGCATTTCCGGCACTTACGATTCGGTTGTTTTCGAAAAAGGCGCAGAAGATAGCGAAGGGTTTAAATACAATATCTTTGTCGATACAAAGAACAATCCCAATAAACTGTATTGGAACCTCGAGCTGAGACAGAATACAACCAAAGCAGAAGGGAGCAACAGTGAAACTCAGGAAGAGTTGGTCGAGGGACAACTAGGCTATCGTTATAGCCCGCAAGTGGACGTTCGTCTAGGTGGCGGGTACGTCGACAATAAGCAAGCTAATCCAACAAATGACGATGCAGAGAAAGGATCCTTCTGGTCTACAGGCTTAACCTGGACCCCAACGGCCCGCACCAGTTTAAATGGTTACTACAGCAGTCGAATTCAGACAGGCAACAGCCGCAGCATAGCCTTGAGTCACCGTAGAAAATCAACAGCTTGGAGCGTATCGTACCAACAATCATTAACCGACGTTCGAAGTCAGATACTCCAGATTACCACTGTTGGTTCACTGGTCTGCCCTAGCGGTGCCTCTATTAGCCTCTCTGACTGTCGCTTTGTCGCTCCCGGTGAAAATCCTGTACCCGGACCTAATGAACAGGTTTTTGGTATTGGAGCCCAAGTCCCCTCTCTGGTTGAAGGGCGCTTTATTTCAAACTCACTTAGCGCCGACATGACCTACCGAAAAAGCAAGACCACCCTATCAGTAGGAGCTTTTGTAACCGAACGCGAATTTCAAGATGGTAGCGGCCGTGAAGAGAAAGACCTTGGGTTTAACAGTAATTTAGGGCTGCGGCTTTCCGGTCGCAGTGATGTCCGGTTGGGCTACACCTGGTCATCACTGGAACCGGACACCAATGCCAGCGGCCAGGTGCGTGATTATCTAAACCAGGTAACCCTCGGGTGGACTTACCGACTCAGCAGCAAGTCCAGGCTGAGTACCGTTGTAAGTTACCAAAACCGAAACTCGGATGATGCCAGCCGCGAGTACAAGGAGTTTGGCGGCGGTATCAACTTCAACCACAGTTTCTGACGGGACTTAATATGTATGAATCCCATTTCGGACTAATCACGAAGCCTTTCCAGCTTAGTCCGGACCCCGATTTTTTCTTCTCCAGCAGCGGCCATAAGCGGGCGCTGTCCTACCTTCAGTACGGCCTTGGCCAGGGAGAAGGTTTTATCGTGATCACCGGCGAAGTCGGTACCGGTAAGACCACACTGATGCGTAATCTGCTGAAGAATATCGATAATCACAACGTGATTGCCGCCCAACTGGTCACCACCAAGCTGGAAGCGGATGACCTGCTGCGGATGATCTGCAGCTCGTTCGGCTTACCGGCGGAAAACAAAGCCAAAGCGGTCCTGTTACAGCAGTTCCATGACTTCCTGCAATCGGCCTATCAGGCCGGTAAACGGGTATTACTGGTGGTCGACGAAGCGCAGAACCTCCCGGCTGGCGCGATCGAAGAGCTTCGGATGCTGTCCAATTTTCAGATCACCGATGGCCCCCTGCTCCAGAGTTTCCTGCTCGGGCAACCGGAGCTGCGGGCGATTATTCAACAGCCCAGCATGGAACAGTTCCGACAACGGATCATCGCTTCGTGCCATCTCAAACCCCTGGCGCCGGCAGAGGTGAAGGAATATATCCTCTGGCGCCTTTCGGTCGCCGGCTGGGCCCAGAATCCGAAATTCTCGGACCTCAGCTTTGCCACCATCCACAAGCACACCGGTGGCGTCCCCCGTCGAATCAATATCTTCTGCGACCGACTGCTGCTGTTCTGCTTTCTTGAAGAGATCAACCTGATCAATGTTGATGCGGTCAATACCGTGGCGGAAGAGTTGGCAGAAGAACTCAGTCCCCAGGTGGCACCGATGCGAACGGCTGTAGTCCCGAGCCCGAGCCAACCTATGGCTCCTTCAGCCGCTCCCTCGCCCCCCTCAGCAACCTCTCCAACCCCGGTTGCCGAAGTCGATTTGGATCAACTGCAGGAGATCCACCACAAGATCGCTTCGATTAACGGCTATCTGAGCGAAACCCTGGAGGAGAAGATCGACATGATCCGTACCCTCGATAAAAAGCTTAAGCAAAAGATCGCCGAACTGGACAATTAAGACGGCTGATCTACGCGAAGCAGACCCAATGAAGAGGGGGCCCAACAGGCCCCCTCTTCATTGATCGTTCACATTCAAACGCCCAGTCAGTGGACGCCTTCTTGCTCCAGCTGACGCCAGATCGACCCACCACTCTTTTTATCTACCCGGTCGAGCATCTGCTCATGGGCTAACTGCTCCTGATCTGAGAGCCCGGCCACCATCAGGTTATACCGTCCGGCCTCCACCCGCTGAATGGCGGTGGCCACGCCATCACTGTCTCCGCTATGCCCCAACATCAGACTGGTCTGGCCACCGGTCATCATCAGATAAACATCGGCAAGGATCTCGGAGTCGAGCAAGGCGCCGTGCAGGGTCCGCTGGGAGTTATCGATCATGTAATGCTTACAGAGCGCATCCAGAGTGTTGCGCTGGCCAGGACGCATTTTGCGCGCCATCGCCAGGGTATCCAGCACGCCTGCCAGGTCCTCAACCCGCTGAGCCTGCGGATCCACCAGCATAAACTCGTGGTTCAGAAAGCCGACATCGAAGGGCGCGTTATGGATCACCAGTTCGGCACCACGGATAAACTCCTGGAACTCATGCATCACATCGGCAAAAAATGGTTTATCTTCGAGAAACTCGTTGGTGATACCGTGAACGGCAATCGCATCTTCGGGTACATCCCGCTGCGGGTTGATATAGCGGTGATAGGTTTTACCGGTTAGTTTTCGGTCAATCATCTCGACCCCACCGATCTCGATAATCCGGTGGCCTTCTCGTGGTTCTATGCCAGTGGTTTCCGTATCCAGTACTATCTGCCGCATCGCGTTTCTCATCTTCCAAATCTGTATTGAAGGCCGCCCGATATCGGCGACTTCGGGCGCTATCTTATCACAGCCCAACTGGCTACAATGCGCTGCTCTATAAGGGAGAACCATGTTGAGCGAAACCAAACACATTCAAGCCTTTACCGATGGCTCCTGCCTGGGCAATCCCGGCCCCGGAGGCTACGGTGCGTTGCTGATCTACAAAGACCACAATAAAGAACTGAGTCAAGGTTTCCGCCTGACCACCAACAACCGGATGGAGCTACTGGCCGCTATCGAAGCGCTGGCCGTACTCACCGAACCTTGCCAGGTCACGCTGACCACCGACAGCCAGTACGTCCGCCAAGGGATCACCCAATGGATTCACGGCTGGAAACGCAAAGGTTGGAAAACCGCCGACAAGAAGCCGGTCAAGAATAAAGACCTGTGGCAGCGACTGGACGAGGAGTGCAATAAGCACGAGGTCAACTGGCGCTGGGTCAAGGGCCATAGCGGCCACCCGGAAAACGAGCGCGTCGATGATCTAGCGCGCGAAGCCGCAGAAAACGGCCCTCATCTGGAAGATAAAGGCTTCAACGGCTGAACCCGCCGAAGCCATAATCAGCTATGGGGTAGCTCAGCCCCCATAAAGCGATTACTGATCGCCTCTTTAACCTGCCCCTCATTGCTGAGGAAATAGTCAACGAACGCCTGCGCAGCCGGTGACAGTCGCTTCTCGGCAGGATGAACCAGACACCAGGTCCGCACGATCGGGAAGGAATCCACATCCACATCAACCAGGCATCCAGTAGCAAGCTCCAGCGCCATACTGAAGCGCGACAGCACCGAGATACCTAGACCGGCCATGACGCCCTGCTTGATCGTCTCAGAACTCCCCAGTTCCATGGTCTGCTCCAGCTTGAGACCATGCTCCTTAAAGTGATCCTCAATCGCCTTGCGTGAGCCGGAGCCCTGTTCTCGCGTCAGAAAACGCTCTTGGGTCAACGCCTCGATCGGAACACTCTTCTGGCCGGCCAGCGGATGCCCCGGAGCCACGACGGGAAACATCGGGTTATCCAGAATCGGATACACTT
Source organism: Motiliproteus coralliicola (assembly GCF_003345655.1). Classification (GTDB taxonomy): domain Bacteria; phylum Pseudomonadota; class Gammaproteobacteria; order Pseudomonadales; family Balneatricaceae; genus Motiliproteus; species Motiliproteus coralliicola. Next base: position 202,668 of record NZ_QQOH01000001.1, on the reverse strand, counting down.
TCAGTTTCATATCGCGCGGTACCTGGGCCATCAGCACCAGATCATCTTCGTTATTGGCCAATCGCTGGACCACATTGTTCCGGTTGGTGACCACCAGACTCAAATCAACATCCGGATAGTGACGATTGAACTCACCGATCAGGTGGGGGGCAAAATACTTAGCACTGGTTACCGTCGCAATCCGCAGATTACCGTGCATCCCACCCTTCATCTGGGTCAGCGCCATCTCCAGATTTTCCATCCGCTGGAATACATCATGGCAAGCCTGCTGCAATTCACGACCGGCATCGGTCAGGTACAGTTTCTTGCCGATATATTCGAATAGCGGCAGCCCGACGTGCTCTTCCAGCTGCTTGATCTGGATACTGACCGCTGGCTGGGTCAGGTGCTTCTCCTCTGCCGCCTTGGTGTAACTCATGTGTCGAGCCACACACTCAAACAGCGACAGCTGGCGCAGGGTCATTTTCATCGCAGTCTCACTGTCATCGGTATCAAAGACAAAACAGGGGCCAAGAGGCCCCTGTTCGCAGATTTACGCTTGTGGCGATACTAGCCGACAAACTTGATCATCACACCGGCAGCAACCGCTGAACCGATAACACCAGCCACGTTGGGGCCCATTGCGTGCATCAGCAGGAAGTTCTGCGGGTTCGCTTCCAGACCCAGCTTGTTCGACACTCGCGCCGCCATCGGTACAGCCGATACACCGGCAGAACCAATCAGCGGGTTGATCGGCGTACTGCTGAGCTTATTCATCAGTTTAGCCATCAGAATACCCGCCGCGGTACCGATACCGAAGGCAACCATACCCAGCAACAGAATACCCAGCGTGTTCAGGTCCAGGAACTTCTCCGCGCTCAGCTTGGAGCCGACCGACAGACCCAGGAAGATGGTAACGATGTTGATCAGTGCATTCTGGGCGGTATCGCTCAGACGCTCGACCACACCACACTCACGCATCAGGTTACCGAAGCAGAACATACCCAGTAGCGGTGCCGCATCCGGCAGCAGCATCGCAACCAGCAGCAGCAAAACCAGCGGGAAGAAGATCTTCTCGGTCTTGCTGACGTGACGCAGCTGAGTCATCTGCAGCTTACGCTCTTCCGGGTTGGTCAGCGCACGCATGATAGGCGGCTGAATCATCGGAACCAGAGCCATGTAAGAGTAGGCAGCTACCGCGATCGCACCCAGCAGATGCGGTGCCAGCAAACTGGCCACGTAGATCGCTGTCGGACCATCGGCACCACCGATGATGCCGATTGCGGCTGCGTCCTGAATGCTGAAGTCCATCAGACCCAGCGAAGTCAGACCTACCGCACCCAATACGGTCGCAAAGATACCGAACTGAGCGGCCGCACCGAGGAACAGCGTCTTCGGATTGGCCAGCAGCGGACCGAAATCGGTCATCGCGCCCACACCCATGAAGATCAGCAGCGGCGCAGCGCCACTGGCAATGGCCACGGTGTAGAAGTTATACAGCATGCCGTTGTTGTAGCCCGAATCAGCCGCGGTCTGCACCGCCAACAGATGAGGAGCTGCGCTGGCATTAGCGTAAGCTTCTTTGATCGCCTTAGGCTCGGCGCCCGCGTCCAGACCCAGCGCCTGGGCGATCGATGAGACCACCTCAGGACCACCCAGGTTCAGGGCGTTTTCCACCGCTGAGAAAGCCAGACCCGCTTCCGGGATGTTGGCCATGATGCCGCCAAACCCGATCGGGACCAGCAGCAGCGGCTCAAAGTTCTTCTTGATGGCCAGGAACAGAAGCAATAGGCCGACGATGATCATCACCGCCTGGCCGATCTGAATATTGAACAGACCAGAGCTGGTGAACAGCAGGATCAGTTTTTCCATGAGACCGCGCCTACCCTTACGCCAGAGTCAGCAGGGTGTCCCCTACTGCCACTGAATCACCTTCTTTGACGGAGATGCTACCGACAGTGCCGGACTTGGCGGCACGGACTTCGGTTTCCATCTTCATCGCTTCCAAGATGATCAGCACATCACCTTCTTCGACGACCTGACCGGCAGAGACTTCCACCTTCCAGATGTTACCGGCCAGCGGCGCGGCAACCGGCTCGCCACCGGTCGGAGCCGGAGCAGCGGCAGGTGCAGCAGCCGGAGCAGCAGCAGGTGCGGCGCCAGTCGCCGCCAGAGCAGCAACGTCACCACCTTCGGTAACCTGAACGACATAGCTCTGGCCGTTGACGTTGACGGTGTAGACATCTTCCTGGCCCGCCGGAACAGCAGCAGCCGGAGCCGCAGTCGCGTCTTCCAGAGTCGGTGCCGGCTCAAAGGCGTCGGCATTGCCACGATTTTCAAGGAACTTCAGGCCGATCTGCGGGAACAGTGCGTAAGTCAGCACGTCGTCGATCTCACGTTCACCGGACTCGAGGCGGAAGCCGTTCTTCTTAGACAGCTCACGCAGCTCTTCGGTCAGCTTCTCCAGTTCAGGTTCCAGCAGGTCTGCCGGGCGACAGGTGACCGGCTCGGCACCGTCCAGAACACGGGCTTGAAGTTCTTTATTGAATTCAGCCGGTGCAGCACCGTACTCACCCTTGAGGATACCGGCGGTCTCTTTGGAGATGCTCTTGTAACGCTCGCCGGTCAGCACGTTGATTACCGCCTGGGTACCAACGATCTGAGAGGTCGGAGTTACCAGCGGAATCAGACCCAGATCTTCACGAACACGCGGAATTTCTGCCAGAACGTCGTCGAACTTGTCGGCTGCGCCCTGCTCTTTGAGCTGGTTTTCCATGTTGGTCAGCATGCCACCCGGCACCTGAGCAACCAGAATGCGAGAATCGGTGCCCTTCAGAGAACCTTCGAACTTGGCGTACTTCTTCCGAACTTCACGGAAGTAAGCCGCAATCTCTTCGATCTTCTCCAGATCCAGACCAGTGTCACGGTCGGTACCGGCCAGCGCAGCGACGATAGACTCGGTGGCGCTGTGGCCGTAGGTCATCGACATGGAGGAGATAGCAGTATCGACGCGATCGATACCGGCTTCAGCCGCTTTCAGGATGGTCATATCGGACAGACCGGAAGTCGCGTGGGCGTGCAGATGCACTTCCAGGTCGGTCTGGGACTTCAGTCGAGTAACCAGATCGTAGGCATCATATGGCGTCAGGATACCGGACATATCCTTGATCGCGATGGAGTCAGCGCCCATATCTTCAAGCTGACGGGCAAAGTCGACCCACATCTCGGTGGTGTGAACACGACTCTTGGTGTAGGAGATAGTGCCCTGAGCATGTCCACCAACCTTCTTAACCGCCTGCAGCGCAGTGCCCATGTTGCGAGCGTCGTTCATCGCATCGAACACACGGAATACGTCAACACCGTTGGTGTGCGCACGCTCGACGAACTTGGTCACAACGTCATCGGCGTAGTGGCGGTAACCCAGAATGTTCTGCGCCCGGAACAGCATCTGCTGCTTGGTGTTCGGCATTACTTTTTTCAGTTCGCGGATACGCTCCCACGGATCTTCACCGATAAAGCGGATGCAGGAATCGAAGGTTGCACCACCCCAGCTTTCCAGGGACCAATAGCCAACCTGATCCAGCTTCTCAGCAATCGGCAGCATATCTTCGATACGCATACGCGTTGCAAACAGAGATTGGTGCGCATCACGCAGCACAACATCGGTAATACCCAGTGGTTTCTTAGTATCGGTCATGGTCACAGGCCTTTTAATTCCGAGTCTTTCGAAGGTTTACAATCTGAAGAGCGTAAATTTAAACGCATCACTTGCGAGGGTGGCGCTCACGATGTTGACGGATAGCCGCCGAGATCACCGCGATCAATTGCGCATTATCCACTGCCGCAGCGGGTGCGGCTTGCGGTGCTGCCTTGGGAGCAGCAGGAACCGGTTCAGGAAGATACTTCCCAACCATCTTGGACATAAATCCAGTGGCAAAAACCAACAGGGTCAGGAATACGAAAACGAAGCCCATGCCAAATACCATCAGCGTCAGACCTTCGTTAATCAGGTTGTTCGCTTCCATCGTTATCTCCTGCATCGATCGAGTTAGGTTCAGCCAAGCCTAGAAGCTTTGCCGGTTGTTATAGTGGTCGAATAAGATAGCGACTCAGGATCATAAAATATAATTAATAATATTGATATCGAGAATAAATAAAAACTTATCCTGATTTGTGCTGGCTTAGCGATCTTTCGATGGGGTACCGGAGCTCGAAAGCCTTGGGAAGGGATAGATACGAGCAGTTCCGGCTTTATCGGCTACGCCACCTCGACCAACTCGACTCGACTGCGCCACGGGCAGCGGGAAGACAAAGCGCCGTTTCCAGCTTTGCCCAACCGTAGCCGCCGCACCGGTCTCCTTGCAAGCCGTCAGCATCCAGAAGGCACCATTCAGTGAATGGGAACGCTGCCCCCAGCGCTCGCAGAACTGCATCCGGTCCATCCACCGGGAACTATGCCAGGGCGGACGAAAGAATCCGGAGTCAGCCCGTTCAGATTTCATCTCCAATAATTTGAGCCAGTCATGCATTCGCCGCCGTGCCATAAAATGGCCAACCCAGGGTACCTGCTTGGACTTTCGTTTCCACAACCGGTGCAAGCCCCAGAAGCTATGGGGATTGAAGCCGATAATGATCAACCGGCCACCGGGACGCAACACTCTGATCGCTTCACGCAGCGCATCATGTGGGCTTTGGGCAAAATCGAGAGCATGATGTAGAACCACCGCATCAATGCATTCGTTGGCAAGCGGGAGGCTCTCCATATCCCCGACCAGCGTATTCGGAGCCAGCTCCCCATCCATCTCGGCGGCCAACATAAAGCGATGCCCAGCCGGAGACCCCCGGGTCAAATCGGGCAGATCCAGCACGCTGATCTGTAGCAGGTGATAGCCAAATAACCGCGGAGTGACCTGATCGAGCAATTGCTGCTCGGTCGCCAGCAACTGCTGACCCAGCTCAGTTTCAAACCATTGCTTGATGGGCTGGCGCAACTTCGCCAGTGAGGGAGATGATGGATTGGTTGTGCTTACTAACATATCAACTACAACCTGTCGCTGATCATGGGTACTACCCGTCAACACCTACTGACCGACAAAGTGGTTCGGCAGGGTAGCGGACAAGCTAAAAAGTGCGTCTAATTATAGAATACCGATCCAAAATGTCAGGAGTCTATTCATGTTTCAACTGCACCCGCTGCCTGCTTTTCAGGACAACTATATCTGGATGCTCCAAAGCCCAGATGCTCCGGGGCTTGCCGTGGCTGTCGATCCGGGGCAAAGCGAACCGGTCAAACAGTGGTTGAAACAAAATCAACTCCAACTGGCAGCGATTCTGATTACCCACCACCATCCGGATCATACCGGAGGCGTTGCCGAACTGACCGCTGCGCAGCCGGACATCACCGTCTACGGCCCGGCCGAGTCGCCTTTCCAAGCAATCACCAAGCCTCTCAACGACGGTGATCGGATTGAAATTCTCGGGCAGCGACTCAACGTCAAGCGTGTACCGGCCCATACCCTGGATCATATCGCCTACTACACCCCGTTTACGGGGCCGCGGGATCAAGCCCAGTTGTTCTGTGGTGACACCTTATTTGTCGCTGGCTGCGGACGCCTGTTTGAAGGCAGTGCCGAGCAGATGCATCAGGCGATGCAGTTCTTCCGCGGCCTACCCGACAGTACCCAGATCTGCTGCGCCCATGAATACACCCTCAGCAACCTCAACTTCGCAATTGCGGTTGAGCCTAACAACCCTGATATTCAATCCTGCATCCAGCGTTGCCAACAATTACGTGATCAGTCCCTGCCAACCCTTCCCGGCAAGCTCGCCGAAGAAAAGCGTATCAACCCGTTCATGCGCTACGATCAACCCAGCGTGATGGCCGCCGCCCAGCAGCGTGAGCCTGACTGCAGCAACAACGAAGCCCGGGTGCTTGCCACGATCCGGCGCTGGAAAGACAATTTTTAATTTCATCTGAGGCTTTCCAATCCAGATCAAATCAGGCCGGGATAACCCCGCCCCGCTCTTGACCCGGTGACCCTCGGCTCCCTAAACTGCGCACTGCATCAAATTGCTTGTAGACGTTAAACAGGGGGCCGCTGGGAACTGACCCGATCCGCCCGAACCAAGACTCCGGGGTGGACGGTGAATTTACAGCCAAAATACTTAGCCTTATTGATCTCAAGCCTGCTACTGAATGGTTGCCAGACGCTGACACAGCTCGGTTCAGAATCGCAACCGACCGCAGAGCCAGAAGCCAAATCGATAGCCTCAACGAGCGTAGCCTCCACCAAGCCAACGCTGGAACAGCAGCTGGCCGTACCCGTTATAACACCGGCCTACCAACAGTTTAATGATGCCGAGCCCGCAGCTCAGCAGCCGACCACCGAGTCGGTATCCGTTGAAACGGAGCCGGTTAGTGATGATCTCTGGCAGCGCACCCGGGAGCACTTCGCCCTCGACCACAACATCGATCAGCCACGAATCCAATCGCAGCTGAAGTGGTACAGCCGTCATCCCAAGTATCTCGACCGCATGGCCGATCGTGCCAGCCGTTACTACTACTATGTATTGGAACAGGTCATCAGCCGGGGTATGCCCGCTGAGCTGGCGCTGTTACCCATTGTAGAGAGCGCTTACGACCCCTTTGCCTACTCCCATGGCCGCGCGGCCGGACCCTGGCAATTCATCCCGATGACCGCCAAGCGCTTTAAACTCAAGCACAGCTGGTGGTACGACGGACGACGTGACATTCAGGCCTCAACCAAGGCCGCACTGGATTATCTGGAACTGCTGAACAAGCGTTTCGATGGCGATTGGCTGCTAGCCCTGGCGGCCTATAATGCCGGTGGCGGCAATGTCTCCAAGGCGATCCGCAAGAACCGTGAACGCAATAAACCGACCGACTTCTGGTCATTGAAGCTGCCCAAAGAGACCAGTGCCTACGTACCCAAACTACTGGCGCTGGCGAAACTGTTCGACAATCCACAAGCCTACGGCCTCAGCCTGAAGCCGCTACCTAACCGGCCCTACTTTGCCGCCGTAGACACCGGCTCCCAGATTGACCTGGCCAAAGCCGCCGAGCTGGCCGACATCAGCATCGAAGAGCTCTACCTGCTGAACCCTGGCTTCAACCAGTGGGCCACCGATCCGCAAGGCCCTCACCAACTGTTGGTACCGGTCGAAAAAGCCGATGGGTTCCGTCATGCACTGGACAGCTACCCGCCGGAAAAACGGGTCAGCTGGGCCCGCTACAAGGTCCGCTCCGGAGACAGCCTGATCGCTATTGCCAAGCGCAATAACACCACGGTCGAAACCATCCGCACCAGCAATAAGCTGCGCGGCAATACTATTCGAATTGGTCAGATGCTACTGATCCCCAAAGCCTCCGCCAAGGCCGGAGTGTACGCCTACAGCCAGGGACAGCGACAGCAGCAGAAGAACCAGCGGATTGCTTTACGCTCGGGCAAAGCCAAACTCAACTATAAAGTACGCTCTGGCGATAGTTTCTGGAAAATTGCTCGAGCCCATGGGGTTGGCGTTCGGCAGCTGGCAGCCTGGAATCAGATGGCTCCGGGCGATCCGCTTCGGATCGGCCAGAAGCTGGTGATCTGGCAACCGGCTGGCACTGTCTCCAACCGAAGCGTTGCCTCCAACGACAGCCGCAAGGTGGTTAGGAAAATCGGTTACCGGGTTCGCTCCGGGGATTCCTTTGCACGTATTGCCGGAAAGTTTAATGTCAGCCTAAATGACATCAAGCGTTGGAACAGCAAGGCAGCCAAGGCCAAATACCTGAAACCGGGACAGATGTTGACCCTATATGTGGATGTTACCCAGATCAGGAACTAATGACCGTCCCCCGAACTAAGCGCCCAAAGCCTGCGCTGCGCCGATAACAAAAAGCCTCGCCTAAGCGGGGCTTTTTAGGATTCAGTCATTAACTTCCAGCATCGAGCCTTAAATCGAGATGGTTAGGCCTGCTCTTTTCGATGCTCATCCAAGTGAGCAACATTGCTGGGTACCGAGGTTTCCTGAAGCCAATTCAAAACTTCTTCACTGCTTCTGAAGTTGGGCGAGCCTACCCAGATCGATGACATCAGGTTAGCCAGTTCCAATAGCAGCTGACGATAATGGTTGGAGAACAATCGATTGCCCAAACGGGAAGTAAACCAGCGCAGAATCATCTTACGCTGATCCTCCTGATTATGGTTGACGTGCTCTTTCAAATGCTCCATCAACTGCTCTAACCGCTGACGGTCATCAGGAGATAGATCGGCACTCATCGTGACCAGTTGCAACTCTAACCAAACATCAGAAAGAGATTTTAAGTCCTTGTCCATCGCTCGACTCTCACAGGACAGATCGTAAATACGGCTCTTATGTTAACTACGATCGATTAACTAATTCTGCTCAGCTTCCCGCCAAACAAACTTGATATGTCTATGACCGTCCTTAGTCGATGCAGCGCCTTGAAATTGATCCATTCCATCTTGTGCCCAGATTGAATAAGAGTCAATAACATCAAGAGAATCAATAGAAAAAACACCGCATCTCTAACGTAGTTCTATGCAACAGACATAGTCATCTAAGCATAGTTCAAAATTCATACTTTTGAGTATCGACCTAGAATCCTCGGACTTTACCGATTCAACTCAATTTTTTTAGGAACATCAAGTCCGTATTATTGTGCAACAAGCTGTTCGAACAGGCTTTTCTAACATTTGTCAGAGCATCGCTATACTGAAAGTATGCGAGAGAAGATTGATGTACTCTTTCGGCGAGTAAGGGGTACCCAAATCGAGCAACCCTGCGAGCCGGTCAAGCGGGCGCTGATCCTGTCAGGCGGTGGTGCCCGAGCGGCCTATCAGGTCGGTGTCCTCAAAGCACTGGCGCAGATTCTACCGGCCGATGCACCCAACCCTTTTCCGATCATCTGCGGGACCTCTGCCGGGGCCATCAACGCACTGTCTCTGGCTTGCCATACGGGGAATTTCAGTGAGGCTGTTTCCGATCTGGAACAGATCTGGCAAAACCTTACCCCCTCTCAAATCTATCGCGCCGATCTTTGGTCTTTGATTCGGGGTGGAACCCGCCTAGCAGCCTCACTGTTCAACGAAGGCGTCGGCCGTCACCAACCACTAGCGCTGCTGGATAACCGTCCGCTACGTCAGTTGATAGAGGATCGGATCCAATTCAATCAGATCGATATCGGTATTGCTCAGGGGCAACTCGAAGCGGTCAGCGTGACCGCCATGGGATACAGCAGCGGCGAGTCGGTCAGTTTCTATCAGGGCAGCACTCAAATCGACTCTTGGAAACGGCATCGCCGTAACGGCTGTGCATGCAAACTCAGAGCCGATCACCTGATGGCCTCGTCAGCGATACCCACCATCTTCCCAACGGTTCATATCAACCGCGAGTATTTCGGCGACGGTGCGCTACGTCAACTGGCCCCCATCAGCCCGGCACTTCACCTGGGAGCAGAGCGAGTCTTCGTCATCGGTGTCAGTGGCAACCGCAACCCGCAGCACTGGATCAGGCGACGGCGCACCCGCCATTCTCCCTCGATGGCTCAGATCATGGGCCACCTGCTTGCCAGTGCCTTTATCGACTCACTGGAAGGCGATATCGAACGACTGGAACGTATCAATGAACTGATCGATTTGGTCGAACCCGACAAACGGGCTGAGCAGGGACTGCCGCTGAAAAAGGTGGACAGCCTGATCATCTCTCCGACTAAGGAACTGGATAAAATTGCCGGCCGCAAAATCCGTTATCTGCCTCGAACACTACGCTTCTTTATGCGCGCCGTCGGTGCGACGGCCAAAGGCGGCGGTGCTACGGCAGCCAGTTATCTGCTGTTTGCCCAACCCTTCTGCCAGGAGCTGATTGATTTGGGATACAAAGACACCATGTGGGAGCGGGACAGCATCGAGCGATTCTTCTCAGACCCCTGCCCGCTCCCCAGCAACGAAGCCCCCAAAAAATCAGAGCTGGTTACCAGCAACCCCTAAAACGCATTCAAATCAAGCACATAGCAACAATCTTTATCCTTGCATATCAAATACTTATCTGACGTATAAATATTTAAAATCGAAAAAACTAGATGAAGGTCAAGGTTGGGTAAAAAACCCCTTTACCCCTTCGGGAAAACCCGTATATTCAGATCTGCATTCCGCGTAGCACAACAACGCTACCGTTTTGTGAATACTGGGCACAGTCGCCCTTTTGGCCTCATCTTTTTTGCACTGCAGGCCAATAATAATAAACACGATGATGTAAGGAGCCTGTAATGATCATCGAATGCATCTGCAATGACGGTTTTGAAGATCAGCTGACTTCCAGCTACGAATACACAATCGTCAAAATGGGAAGCAACTCGGTATTAATCGAGAACGATCAGGGACAGACACGCTGGTACGGCACTCGCCGTTTCGAGTTCAAGCTGGCCTAAGGCCATCTGAAACAAAAAAGCCGGGGATTAGCCCGGCTTTTTTTGTTGAAGAGCTCGCATTGGCGCCAACGAATCCATCGGTTCGCTATACACCCTCACCGATCTTGGCCGGTAAACTCAGCGTTAATCCCCAACCCTTGGCACGCGACTGTGCCTGCTGCCGGAAGTGTTCCCTTACCGGACTACCCTCGGGCTTTTGCAGGTAATAGAGCAGCGTTGCCGCCTGCTCCTGGCTGATACCCTGCTTTTCTCCCCACTGCTGAACATAGAGCGCCAAGCTGTTACTGGTCAGATCAGGCAGCGCCTGCGGTAAAGGAACTTCAAGGGATTCACCCTCAATCACCCGACGGCAGAGCTGGCGGTAGTGGTGTTCGAAATCGGGAAATACCTCCGGCTTGTCTTCGGTACGCAAACGGAACCAATCGGTGGCACGGCCAGCATAGTAGACAGCTGGGTGGCTCCAGTCGTGCTGCCGAGGCTTATCCGCAAAACGGCAGGCTTCGACATAGGCCCGCAGCACTTCCGGTAAACCATACTCGGCCAGATCACGCTTCAACAGCTGCAGGAACTCGGCAATAGTCGGCGGCCAGACAAAGCTCTCTTTACAACGATCTATCGCCTCGACGATATCGCGCTCGGTATAACCCCGTAGACTCAGCGCCCATTCACGCTTGGCGACTCGCAACTCGGACTCGTCTTGGAACAGGCTCTTGAACTTGTGGCCGTAGATGGTCATCAGCCGCACAAACAGCATATTGACCAGCTGTTTGGTTTCTACCGGAATCGGGTCCGAGGCTTGGGCCTGCTGATCACCAGTCGGTGTTGTGGATGTCCATGGCCGCCCGGGTGATTCGTTCACGCTTATCCTGTCGAGTACGTGTTTGATCTCTTTCACCGCTGGCCCCCTGTTGTTTATCTCGACTCTGCTGACGATATTGTTGCTGTTGAGCGCTGATCCACTCCCGTGAAACCCATTTCATAAAGGGCTGCTCCCAGGATGTCTTCCGTTTTCCCTGACCCAGATAATACGTGATGAACTGATCAACACAGGCCAGCGCAAAGGCCTCGGAAATATTGTTCTTAACCAACCGTCGCAAGGTATCAGCACCAGGCTGCCAGTCATGGGCAATCTCGCTCAACTGCTGCTTCTGCCGCTCCTGCTGCTCGAACAATCGCTCCAGGTCATCTTTAGGCCTGGCCCAACCGGTACTACCACCGAAGCTGGGCGCCGGCCCGCGGCTGACCACGGACTCCAACGCCGTTGACGGCCTTGGATCAACTGCCACTGGCGGCATCGGATTCGAAGTCGCGCTCGGCGGTGCGATCGCCACCTCAGACTCTTCGACGGGCGCCGGATAGGCGACCGGATCAACCTCATGCCCTGTCTCAGATTGGCACTCGGGCTGCGGATCACCCGTGGAGGGCAACATTAACTGAATCGCGCCATTGGCCAGGAACTGGGCCTCCAACACATCGAACCCGACCAACTCGCTGGTCAGTTGAGCCAGGCGATCCTCATCCCAGAACGGTGCCAGCTGCAACCATTCGCGCCGACGCAAACGGACCACCAGGCGCTCCTCGCTATCAGGAGCCCCATGATGCTGCAGGTACTGGTGATAGATCGCCAACAACAGCGCAGGCTCAGCACCAAAGCGCTGCCCCAGGGAGGGGTAAAACAGAATGGGAGATTCAGGAAACAGAGAACTCATCGACTACGCCACCAGGCGGCACAGCACCCTAGCCCCACACAGCAACGCTACGCTGACAGGCCTGAGCCACCCTGTTGATCAAAGCGTCGATGATAACACAAGCCACCCGGTTCGGCGCCGCTTAAAAACACCGGCACCGGGCGTTCAATGGTGATTAGTTCTGCTTGGAAACGAAGTCGCTGACAGCGCGCAAGATATCCTTGCGGCTGATCTGTCCGACCAGTTTACCTTCGCGCAGTACCGGCATCCGGCGGCGGCGCCCTTCGATAAACAGCTCCGACAACGAGATGATATCGGCATCGCTGGCCACGGTATCAACTTCAGCCGTCATGAAGTCGCCGACACAGCCGCCGTGCTCCTCCTCATGGTAAGTGTGCTGCAAAATCGCCTTCAGGCAGTCCACTTCAGAAAGCATACCGATCATCTCACCGCGGTCGTTCACTACCGGTGCACCGGAGATGTTGGACTCGGAGAAGATATTGATCGCATCGAACAGCTCGGTTTCCGGTTTAAAGGTAACCAGCTGAGTGGTCATGTAATCTTCAACCTTGACACTTTTTAGCATGTAACTGCTCCTTCTAGTTCTGCCGGGGCAGAGTGGGATCGCCTTCCTGGTTGACCTTCAGAGTCAAAACTCAGGCAAAGACGACCGTCTTGTTGCCGTGGACCAGAACCCGGTCCTCCAGATGCCAGCGCAGCCCTCGCGCCAGCACAGTTTTCTCTACATCACGCCCTTGGCGCACCATATCCTCGGCACTGTCGTTATGGGTGATCCGAATCACATCCTGATCGATGATCGGCCCGGCGTCGAGCTCTTCGGTCACATAGTGGCAAGTGGCACCGATCAGCTTAACACCGCGCTCGTGGGCCTGGTGATAGGGCCGGGCGCCGACAAAGGATGGTAGGAAGCTGTGATGGATATTGATCACCCGCGAAGCATACTGTTCGCACAGCGCCGGCGGCAGAATCTGCATATAACGCGCCAGCACGATGGTATCGATCTGATGCTCCTCGATCAGTTGTTCCATCGCCCGAAAAGCGGGTTCTTTATCGTCCTTATCGACCGGCACATGGTGGTAGGGAATATCGTGCCACTCGACCATGCTGCGCAGATCGTCATGATTCGAAATGACGCAGGGAATTTCGCAATCCAGCTCGTTGCTGTGATAACGGTACAACAGATCCGACAGACAGTGGGCCTGCTTACTGGCCAGCAATGCCACCCGCTTGGGCTTGGCCGAATCGGTCAACGACCAGGTCATATTGAAAGACTGAGCGATGGGGGCGAAGGACTCGCGCAGCTCTTCGATCGAATAGGACAGATTGCGGGTACTGATCTCATAGCGCATGAAGAACCAGCCGGTTGAGCTGTCCGAGTGCTGGCTGGCCTCGGCAATCGAGCCACCGTGACTCGACAGAAAATTACTGACCATCGCCACGATGCCAACCCGATCCGGGCATGAGATAACCAAACGGTAACGCGGTTCCATAAACCTCTTGCTCAACCTCCAAGCGCTGCCGCCGGATAAAATAGATCATGGCGGCTGAATTCCGTCGGCATTCTAGCAACTTATCCGTTTATTGTTATCCCCCAAAAGGCACAAATGACACCGATACAACCCCACTTACAGGCTATCGGTCAGGGCCGCGCAGATAAAATCGTTACGGTGCAGTCCCTTAATTTTATGGGTCCACCACTGCACTTCGACACTCCCCCAGCGGGTCAGTAGATCCGGATGATGGCCCTGGTTCTCGGCCAGCTCTCCCACCACATTGGTGAACGCCAGCGCATCGACAAAATTCTTGAACTCGAAACGGCGCACCAACCTGGGCACCCCATCACGCTCGATAATGTTCCACTGCGGAATCTGCAACAACAGCTGCTGCGCCTCCTGCTCGCTCACACGCGGCGCATCGGCTCGGCAAGCCTCGCAATGCTGCTTGGTTAAATCGCTCATCGTTTCCTCCCACTGCCGCAGCAGATCGCTTGTTATACTCACTAAAGACCAACTTTGACGGGACCTCAACCTGGAATGACGAAAAACTCTCAGCAGCGTCTGCTCACCCTGACCGCACGCAAACTGGATATCGACACCCACCAGGAACTCACCATCTACCTGCATCAGGATAGCTACGTCTGTCACTCCGAGGGGTTCTCCGCGCTATCGCGGGTGCGGGTCAACAGCGACGATCACTCGATTATCGCCACCCTGCATATTGTCCGCGGCAGCCAGTTAACCCCTTATGAGATCGGCTTCTCCGACTCGGCCTGGCAGCATATGCAGCTGACCGATGGCGATCAGGTCTGGGTCAGTCACCCTAAGCCGCTGGAGTCCCTCTCCTACCTGCGTGCCAAGGTGTTCGGACACAAACTCAACGAGGATCAGATCCGCACCATCGTCAACGACGTGGTGGCCGGCCGCTACGCCGATGTTCACCTGGCCGCCTTTATCACCGCTTGCGGCGATCGCAAGCTGGATACCGACGAGATTATCGCCCTGACCCGGGCCATGGTGGACAGCGGCAGCCGTCTGAACTGGCAGCGCGATATCATCGTCGACAAACATTGCGTCGGCGGCCTGCCCGGCAACCGCACCACCCCGATCGTAGTCTCGATTTTGGCCTCGCTCGGCCTGACCATGCCCAAGACCTCTTCCCGGGCGATCACCTCTCCGGCCGGTACCGCCGATACCATGGAGACCCTGACCGAAGTCAGCCTGAGCCTGAGCCAGATGCAGGAGGTGGTCCGCCAGCACGGTGGCTGCCTGGCCTGGGGCGGTTCGGTCCAACTCAGTCCGGCCGACGACCTGCTGATCCGGGTAGAGCGGGCACTGGATATCGACAGCGAAGGACAGCTGATCGCCTCGGTGCTGTCGAAAAAGATCGCTGCCGGTGCCACCCATGTGCTGATCGATATCCCGGTCGGCCCCACCGCCAAGGTGCGGGATCAGCAATCGGCCAAGCGCCTGGCCGAGCAACTACGGACCGTCGCCCAAGCCCTGGGGCTGCAACTTCGGGTTCTGTTCAGCGACGGCAGCCAGCCGGTCGGTCGCGGTATCGGCCCTGCGCTGGAAGCCCTGGATATCCTGGCCGTGCTGGAGAACAGTCCGCAAGCGCCCCAGGACTTGAAGGAGCGCGCCATCCTGCTGGCCGGCGAACTGTTGGAGATGAGCGAGGCGGCCGCCGCCGGAAAAGGACAGCAGCAAGCCCGCCAAGCCCTTGAACAGGGACATGCCTGGCAGTGCTTCCAGGCGATCTGCCAAGCTCAGGGCGGCTTGCGCCAACCCCCGGTGGCCAACTACCGCTACAACCTGCTGGCCGACTGCGCCGGCAGGGTTGCGGCGATTGACAACCGCCTGCTATCCCAGGCCGCCAAGCTGGCCGGCGCTCCGGTCGACAAAGCCGCCGGCATCGTGATCTACAAGCACCTGGGCGACAGCGTCAAGTCGGGAGAGACCCTGCTGACCCTGCACGCTGAAAGCCCAGGAGAACTTGATTACGCGGTCGAATTCCTTAATGCTCATCCGGAACTGATTCAGCTCCAACCCGATCCAATTCCATAGCGACAACCCAGCAAACAACGAGACCGCCCTTGAATCGAAACGCCATCCTTTTCAATCTCGGCAGTGACCCGGCGTTAGCACGCCAACTGGCCGAGCAGCTCGACATCGAACTCGGTCAACTCAACAGCCGCCAATTCCCGGACCGGGAAACCTACCTGCGCGTCGACAGCGATTGCCAGGACAAGACCGCGCTGATCCTGTGCAACCTGTTCGATCCCGATCCGAAGATCATGCCGCTGCTGTTTCTGGCCGAGACCCTACGTGATCTCGGCGTGAAACGGATCGCCCTGATCACCCCGTACCTGTGCTACATGCGCCAGGACAAACGCTTCCAACCCGGGGAGTGCGTCAATGCGATTCCGTTCGCCAAGCTGATCTCCAACTATTTTGATTTTCTTATAACCATCGACCCACACCTGCATCGGATCACCAGCTTGGATCAGGTCTACCAAATCCCCACCCGGGTCGTGGCCGCCGCACCGCTGATCGCAGAATGGCTCAAGAGCCAGGATCAGTCGGTATTGCTGATCGGCCCGGACAGTGAGAGCGAGCAGTGGGTCAGCGAAGTCTCCCGACTCTCCGGCGCCCCCTTCGTGGTGCTGGAGAAGACCCGTCGCGGCGACCGTGATGTCGACGTCTCCCTGCCCCAGGTCGAGCGCTGGCAGGGCTACCGACCGGTGTTGCTGGACGACATCATCTCCAGCGGTCGCACCATGCTCAGCACCCTGTCCAAGCTGGCCGGGCAGGGCCTGGGACAGCCGATATGTATCGGGGTGCACGGCATCTTTGCCGATGACGCCTACCGGGAGTTGAGTGAGCAGGCCGAGGTGATCACCACCAACTGCATCCCCCACCCGTCCAATCAGATCGAGATCGCCTCTGCCCTGGCCGAACCGCTGCGCGCATGGCTGCAAGCCGCTCCCGAATCCTGACCCAGCCGCTGCCAGCCGCCGGGCTGGCCGACGCAGAGCTGCACTACCAGGCCCAGTTTCTGTCCGCCGTCGAGGCTGACCATTACCTCGCCCAGCTGCAACAGCAGCTGGACTGGCGTCAGGATCGTATCCGGCTGTTCGGTCGTGAAACCCCGATCCCCCGACTGCAGGCCTGGTATGGCGACCCGGGGTTGCACTACCGCTATTCCGGCCTGAGTCTGTACGCCCAGGGCTGGCCCGATCCACTACTGGCGTTGAAGCAACAACTCGAACAGCAGACCGGCCAGCGCTTCAACGCCGTGCTGGCCAATCTCTACCGCAACGGCGTCGACAGCATGGGCTGGCACGCCGACGACGAACCCGAACTCGGTCCCAATCCGGTGATCGCCTCGCTGAGCCTGGGCCAGCCACGCCCGTTCCAGCTGCGCCGCCGTGACGACCCGACCCAGCGCTACGAGCTGCTGCTCGAGCACGGTTCCCTGCTGCTGATGGCCGGTTCGACCCAACACCACTGGCAACATGCCCTGCCCAAACGCACCCGACTGAACCAGCCGCGGATCAATCTGACCTTTCGGCAGATCATTCAATCTTGATTCACCAGACAAGCTGCCTAAAACCTGATTAGACAGC
Source organism: Motiliproteus coralliicola (assembly GCF_003345655.1). Taxonomy (GTDB): domain Bacteria; phylum Pseudomonadota; class Gammaproteobacteria; order Pseudomonadales; family Balneatricaceae; genus Motiliproteus; species Motiliproteus coralliicola. Next base: position 185,402 of record NZ_QQOH01000001.1, on the reverse strand, counting down.
GATGGAATACAGCGCAGGCTAATGCCTTGAAGCCCCAAAATAGCGACTCGCCTGAACTTAAGCGTACAGTGATTAAAACTCCAACTGCTGTGACAGGTCACTGTTGATCTTGTACCAACTGGCTTTTTCAGAAACCCAGATATGTTTCTGCTCGGGCGCCTGAGGATCATCGTCCAGAGATCCCAAACGAAGAATGACATGCTCGGTGTTATCCCGCTTGGCGTACACCTGGGTACCACAGCGGGAGCAAAAGTAACGCTGCTTGCCGGGTGAGGATTCGAACGATTTCAGGTGCTCTGCCCCATGCAGTTTAAAGACATTATCGGCTACGGCCGCGACACTCGAAAACGCCGAACCATGGGCTTTACGGCAGGTCTGGCAGTGGCAATGCACAATCTCACCCACCGCCCCCGTAATGTTGTAACTGACCTTTCTACACAAACAACTACCGTTAATCATCGCCTTTCCCTTCCCTAGTTCTCTTTGGCATTAGTTCACTTTGTCATCTGTTGTAGGGCACCATGCTGCCTACAGCGTCGGCTTTTCCAGTTCCTCAACCAGATACCCCACCTCTTCCGCCTTCTCGGCAAACAGCGCTCTGGCATCGGCCAGCCCCTGGTTATAAAAGTGTGCACCGATCGCCTTGGCGAAGAATTCGATCAGAAACTCGGCCTCAAAACCGCCGATATCCTGGTCAAGCTCATCGTTGAAATAGGTTTTGATCTTGTCGACGATGCGGTCGGTTTCTTCCCTGGATAGTCGAAACTCGGTCATTGTTTTTCCCTAATTAAACAATCCTTGACTATGGAAACGCCGGCTTAATTGAGCACTGAAGCACCAAAAGAGTGGACATAGTACACAGCTTGCACACATGCTACACAGCTACTTTTTAGCTGTCACTGACTGGTATTTTTTGTTGCGATAAAAGAAAGAGATAGTAAAAACCTGAGATAAATGCCGTACTAACTAAAAATGTATACCCCCACCGAACTGCAAGTCGTGCAATATCTAAAGCTTCTAGCGCCGTTATTTCACCAAGTAACACTAAATTTGATGCTTTATTAGTTGTATATATCATTGCTCCTGCAAGAGCAGTGGCCCATGATACAAATGAAAAAATACCGAGCAATGCTACGATTGAAACACAAATTAGATCTATCGTTGATATAGACCTCTTTTGGACCCAAGCCCTACCTATTCCAGAGGCAGAAATTGCCAAAAGGCCTGTTAATACTGGAATCATTACCTTAACAACTTCCAGAATAAATTTTGCAGTTTCTATATAGGGTAGTGTCATTTGGCTTATAGCTGTAGGCAGATTAAAGAGCTATTCAATAGCATCAGCTGTATACTTTGCCAGCCTAAATTCTAGATCATAAATAGCGAGCTTCATTGTAACTATTCTAGTGACAATGCCATCGTCCTTTACTATCTTGATGGCAACCATCTCTATCTACAGGACCATCGTGTGACCAAGAAATATTTGGTACTAATGCACCAGCGATAATAAAAACAAAAAAAACAGCCTTAATCTCACTTATTTTCATTCTACATTCCTCATGCTCTTCTATTTAATGAATGAATCATGGATGCTTTTATCAGTGAAATAGTTAGAATGAATTCCATAAGGATCACTAAATGTCCATGGAATATTCCAGTCTGATTCCAACCTAACTCCCACATTAATAAGCTCCAGCTTTTCCTCTGATTTCTCCCAAATACTCCCATAAAGAGTTTTATCTGTCTTTGTTTTTAACTCTTCTTCTTTGCAGACACCGAATATCGCATCTCTAATCTTTTTTCTTTCATCTCCAATCTCTGAACCATTATCAGCCACATTGGCTATCGCCTGCAACTCAATTAATTCCTTTGTTGTTTCAAGCTCCTTTAAAATATTATTCTTATACCAACATTTTAAATCATAACTAAGTAAATCATCGGGGTCATGAAATGAAACAATTCTTAATCTTCTATCACGCATCTCTAGAAAATTAGAAAATTCTGCACCTATCTCGTGATTTTTTTCTTTAAATGGCGATGATATATTCGCAGCTAATAAAGGTATTTGATTCGTAAATACATACAATGTACCGATGGAATTAATAAAGTCAGGTATACTCTCGATTAGCGATTCATAAAAACCTATTCCATTTGCATCTGTTTTACTCAAATATCCATCTGGCACTTCAGCCCCAATAATTTCAAACTTCTTATGAATATGAGATATTAACCCGAACGACGATTCTTCAGAAATATCTTTTGATAATAGACCCAAGGTATCTAAAACAATTCTTGTTCCAAGACTATGTGATATTAGAATGACTTCGTTATTTAGATGAAAATCTGCTACCTTCCTGTTAAGCAAGTCAGAAGAACAATGAAAATTATATTCAAATGATGAAGAGTGACTCCCCAAATAAGCCAAACAAAATGCCTGTAGCAAATCATAATTAACTAGAACACCGCTATCACTTAAATATGCAATTGCATCAGCTATTGCCGTGTTAACAACTGTTGATTTCAGCTCTTGATTTAATATGTACGCTCCCGATTTTTCACTTATTCCTTCAGAAGAATTAAAAGACTCCTTTAACCACCTCGTCGCAGGATTCCATGTTAGCTCGTATATATTCACCTTTTTTGAAACAGCTGGCTCACTAGATATTTTTCTTACAAACCCTACGGTGTAATTGTTTTTCCCATATTTGTTAACATAATCCACCGATAGTTTGTAACAAATTTCGTTATTCTTTTTTCCTGAATTGATAATAGATTTCTTGTATATATACTCGCACAGATCGTCCTGCCCATTTACTATCACTTCAGTATCTGTCTTATATAAGCCATCTATATTTGTGCTAACTTCCTTCACTTCTTTTTTTTCTATCAGCGCTGGTGTTGATTTATAAGTATCTAATAGTAAATTTATGGATTCTTTTGAACTTTGATCTATTCTACAACCACCATCTCTTGGAAAATATACTTTATCATTACCCGTGTACAGGTTCTCTTTCTCATTTTTAGTATTATTATCGCCAGCTATTTTAATTGCATCGTTCAAGTACGACACATAATTTAATTTTGCATTACTCCAATCATGATCTGAAACTTCGTCCATAATGCTGTCGATTAAAGGATCAGCATATCCAATACAATGATACCCAATGCCATGAACCACTATTATATTTGTAACATCCTTATTTGTACCTATTAAACGTGGAATAGACTCTCCATCATCTATCGATACCGTAGTTTTTTGTATAAATGTATAACCGATTGCAGAAAATACAATTAGAATAAAAGCTGATATATATATTAGTTTCATTGCCCTTAAACCTGGATTTTCATCGTCTCACACAATAGCCACATCTCTTCTAGAATCTTTATTAATCCGTCTATTGAGATAACATTATTTTAATATTTGCAAAAATATTTCTATCCAATAAGCTGAAATGGAAGTGAGTAAGAATCATAATTTTGGACGGTGTCGCCGAGGTGGCGTATAGAAAGGTTGCCTGCATCGTCGTTCACTCTTGTTTGCAATCCTTCGCCGAGCGTACGACTGTCCGGCATTTGCGTAAGCTTTACTCCTTGCTTACGTGTTTTAGCCTAGTACGCCATATTCTGAAATCAAATGGAATTTCTTGAATTAAATTAATACTAAACCAATCAATTGGATCTACTTCTATTAACTTCCCCCTTGATTTTTTCTACTTCATTCTCTCCACAATGCAGTGCGAGATTTCTTCTACCCTTCCAGGCAAAAAATTCAACTTACGAGCGAAGCGGCGGTGATCGCCGCTCCGTCATCTCGGTTAGTGATAGGCCTTGTTGCTGAACTGGCCGTGCTGACCACGGCGCATCAGTTCGGCGAACTGTTCGGCCCGTAGTCGGATCAGAGTGCTGTGGTCACCGGATTCCAGATAGACCTCCGACTGGTTAGCCAGAGAGTCATCGTAGATGGTGTTCAGGTTGTAGGCCGCGCCCAGCGATGGCACCGCACCGGGTTCGCAGTCGTCGAACATCGGCGTCAGGCGCTCCTCTTCGAGCAGATGCCATTCGGCTTGGAACTGCTGCCCCAGCCGATCAAGGCTGATCTTATGGCTGGCCGGCAGCACCGCCATAAGATGATGACCCTGGTGATCTTCCAGCATTACGGCTTTGGCGGTCTGTTCCGGCTTGATGCCGGCAGCGCGGGCCGTTTCCATGGAGCAGTGGCTGTGGTTGTGAATGATGGTTTCGTAACCGATATTGTGGGTATTCAGGTATGCCCGGACCCGGGTTGCAATAGACATGATCAGGCCCTCCGAAGGGATAGGAGTCACCCTGAGTATAATCGCTGCAACACCAACGATTGGCTCTATGCATGAATCTCAAGTCGGCGGGGATAGGATCGTAAGATTTTTGGCGACGTCAGAGTTGCCCACCCATCTGGACCCAGTGGATCGCGCTGGCTACCAGCAGGTAGAGGGCGATGCCTTCCAGCGCCAGGCAACCAAGGTAGAAACCGAGTCGTCGGGCACAGGGCAATGGCAGCAGGGTGATGAGTGCCACCAGGATGATGGCGCTCAGCGAGATGTAGGTGAAGTAGTAACCCTGGGCGATCAACCCGGTCATAAAGAACAGGCTGATATTGAGGATCGCCAGCAGGTTGTTAAGGTGGCCGAGGTGGCTCCAGTAAAGGCCGTGATTGGCCTTGAATTCACCGGCGGCCTCGGCGTACCAGCGCCGGTACCAGAGCTGGTCCGTCGATGGCGGTACCGAGGATGCCTCGGCCGCTGTGTTTTTGCTGCGGACCGAGGCGTTCATATTAAGCCTGCTGCTGTTGCTGTGGTTGCGGAGACGGCAGCCAGCGGTTGCGCAGGAACTGATCCACCGACCAGCGACCCGGGCCAAGCAGCACGGTCATCAGCAGCATCAGCCCCCAGAGTTGGTGATCTAGGAAACCCTGCTCCCAGAGCACCGGGTAGGAGATAACCGCCATCGCGTTGAAGCCGAACAGCACCAGTGCCACCGGGCGGCTGAACAGACCCAGCGCCAGCAGCGGCGGCAGGCAGAGCTCGACGATGGAGGCCATCACCGCAGCGGTTTCAAACGGAAGCAGTGGCACCTGATATTCGTATTCGAACAGGAACAGGGTGCTGTCCCAGTTGGCGATTTTGACCTGACCGGCGCGGAAGAAAGCTTCGGCGGCCCAGAAACGCACGCCGAGCAGCATCAATGGGGTCAGCAGGTTTTGGCTTTGGGCGACCAGTTGATCGTATTTATCGATAAGTTGGCGCATGGGTCTCTCCTTCAGTGTCTTGATAACGCTTTAACGCTTAATTCGGGATGTTCATCTCTATCGGCGCAGGTCACTCACCGATTTCAAAATCGCTGATCAGCCCGCGCTGAATCAGCAGCGCCGGAGTCCAGTCGGTATCCTGCAGCGGCAGTGATGCCAGTTCTTTCCCCGCTTCGATCGCTTCGAGCAATCCAAACGCGGCCTCATCCAGCGGTTGAATCTGTGGTCGTGGCAATGGCTCGGGCCAGGCGGTTCCGGCGGGTAACACCAGCAGGTATTCGCTCTGGTTGGGGTCGAGCCCATCCAGCTCACCTGTGGTGACGCCCTGATGGATCACCGCCGCGGCATAGTCCGTTTTCAGCAGGCCGACACCCGGTGCCAGGCGCAGCCGGACACCGGCCTGCTGTTCGGGCGACAAAGCGGACAGGCGCTCGAAAGGAAACGCGTTGGGCTGCAACGGCCGTTGTTCGGCCAGTTCCAGCAACCATTCCAGCCGGGCCACGTCGGCCAGATAGGGCACGCTGGCTACGGCTTCGTTGGTTTCGATCAGTTGGGCGATATGGCCGCCGTATTGATCACCGTAATCGGCCAGCGGCGCTTGGGTCAGTGGGAATTCACGCACGTAGCGATTGCTGATCTGGGCGAAGAACTCCTCCCCCACCAACGCCGTGGTCACCGGAAAAACCGCTTCGAGCCGTTCACGCAGGCTGACGTAGAAGTTGTTGCGATAGAGCTGGAACAGCTGGGCGGCCGGTGCCGGCCCGCTGATCGCCAGCGGACTGCTGTCGCCCCCGTTGGCCGCCGCGTCGGCCGGCTTTTGCGCGGCCAGCAACTGGTCGGCAAATTGCTGTTGAAGTTCGGCCAACATCAGGCAGCCCCCCTTGCGACATTTTCCGTTTCGAGCTGCTGGGGTTGAATGGCGCGGGCTTTGGCCGCCTCCTCCAACAGCACTTCCAGCTCGGGAATATCGGTATCCCACTCGATCAGCGCCGCCGCATCGCAGTGGGCGCTGACCCGGCGGTACAGATCCCAGACCGGATCGGAAACCCGCGAACCGTGGGTGTCTATCAGAATCTCACCGTCATCGAGCTGCTTGCGAGTGAACCCGGCCAGATGAATTTCGGTCACCGCGGACCAGTTGATCTCGGCCAGATAGGGCTCCAGTTGCAGTCCCAGATTGACCGAATTGACGTAGATGTTGTTCAGGTCGAGCAGCAGTCCGCAGCCGGTCTTCTCGACCAGCCGATTCAAAAACTGCCACTCTGAAATCGTGCTTTCGGCGAAAGCCATGTAGGCGGTTGGATTCTCGATCAGAATCTGACGCCCCAACAGTTGCTGCACCTGATCGACCCGCTCACTGAAGTGGCTCAACGCCTCCTCGGTGTAGGGCAGCGGCAACAGGTCATTGAAGTAACGACCGTTGACCGAGCTCCAGCTCAGGTGATCCGACACCAGCGCCGGATTAAAGTGGTCAACCAGGCGCTTGAGTTGCGCCAGGTTGCTCTCGGACAACGGGTCCACCGATCCCAGCGACATGCCGATGCTGTGGAAGCTCAGGGCATAGGCGTCGGCGATCTGCTCCAGGCAGGCCCACTCGCGGCTGGCCGGATCGAAGAAATTCTCACTGTGAATTTCCAGCCAGTCGATGCCGTCGCTGTCACCTTGGCGGACCCGCTCCAACCATTGATCGATATGGGGAGCCCGCAGGCCAACGCCGGTACTGTAAGGTTGTAATCCGTTCATGGGAGGGCCGTTGTCTGAAGTTATTGGGTGGTGCGAATTAAGAGAGGGGGGCGGCGGTTGCTCGCCCCGGGTGCGGGGTGGGTAGCTTACATTTTCGGGTTCAGGCTACCACCGGCCAGCTTGCCGCACAGACCCTTCGGCAGAGCCAGGAAAGCGTCGCCTTGGTTGTCAGTCTTGGAGGTACCGGCGCAAGAACTGCTCTTGGTTGCACAGTCGTTCTGACCCGCCTTAGCCACGCCGTAACACTTCTCTTTGTCGCCAGCCAGAGCCGGAGTTGCAGCCAGAGTTGCACCCAGTGCGATGATGCCAGAAACAGCGGTAGCTACTGCGATGTTGTTTTGAGTCTTTTTCATGTTGATCACCTTGAGGTTCTAATCGTTGTTTTTTCGATTTCGCTGCGCTTGTACGCTGCGTTCAATAACCTATACGCCGGCAATCTTTGGCTGGATTCAGCAAGACTCAAAAAAAAGTGACTTTTTTTAAATTTATTTTTTTTATGTTATTTTTCAGCATCTTACATAGATGTAAATTTACGACTTATTTTGCATCCGCAATGACTCAGCCGTTGGGTGTTTCCGTTTTTTAGCACGGCATAGTCCGACATCCTGATCAAGTTCCCCCCTTTTCCTCCGGCGTCCCTTCGATCAGATAACGGGGCCCATTACCGTGGGACGCGATATGGTCTTCGGCATTGAAAAGCTCGCAGCTCTGTAACGACAGACAGCCGCAACCGATACAGCCGGACAGGCTGTTTCGCAGCCGCTGCATCTGCAGGATGCGCTGATCCAGCTGTTCACCCCAACGTGCCGACAGTCGCTCCCAATCGCGCTTGGTCGGGGTTCGGTTGTCGGGTAGGCTGGCCAGCGCCTGCTCGATCTCCTCCAGGGTCAAACCTAGCCGCTGCGCCGCCCGAATCACCGAGATCCGACGCAACATCGACAACGGATAACGGCGCTGATTGCCTTCGGTTCGGATCGAGCTGATCAATCCCCGTTTCTCGTAGAATCGCAGCGCCGACTGGTTCAGGTCGGCACGCTCGGCCGCCTCGCCGATGGTCAGCAACTTCTCGTTTTTTTTCATTACTCCTCCGCTCGGCTAATTTTTGAAATCCCACCTTGACTTAAAGTTAAGTTTAAGTTGTAAGATCGACAACCTCTTTTGCCTGGAGGTATTTCATGCTGTCATTCGCGCCCGCAATTTCGCCGTTAATCGTCCAGCCACAACAGGTGCTCCGATCATGAGTCAGAACAACTACGCTCAGGCTAGCTGGCACGACCTGTTCAGCGGTCGCAATGCCGCGTTGGCCCTGGTGCTGTCCGGTGGTGTTGCCCTGCACGCGATCAATATCTACCTGTCGACCACGATTCTGCCGACGGTGGTGGCCGATATCGGCGGCCGAGAGTTCTATGCCTGGAACACCACCCTGTTTGTGGTCGCCTCGATTATCGGCGCCGCGCTGTCGTCCAAGCTTCTGCATGGATTCGGCGCCCGAACCGCCTACCTCAGTGCCGCTGCACTACTCTTTGCCGGCAGCCTGATCGCGGCTCTATCACCGAACATCGGTCAGATGCTGCTGGGTCGCACGGTTCAAGGGCTCGGTGGCGGCATCATGGTGTCGCTGGGCTACGGGGTCGTGGCGCTGGTGTTTGAGGAGCGGCTCTGGCAACGGGCCTTTGCCTTGGTCTCGGGGATGTGGGGTGTGGCCACCCTGTTTGGTCCGGCGATCGGCGGCATCTTTGCCGAGCTGGGCATCTGGCGCTTTGCCTTCGGGGTGATGCTGCCGGTCATCATCGTCTACGCCATCGCCGTGGTTAAGCTGCTGCCGCAGACGCAGACCACCGAAGATGCCGACCGGCTGGCGTTGCCGCAGCTGGTGTTGTTGTCCGGCGCCATCATGGCCATCGCCACCGCCAGTATCTTTGCCGACCTGACCCTCAACGCGCTGGCATTGTTGATGGCCTGCGGCCTGATCGCGCTACTGATCCGGGTCGAGCATCGTGCCAGCATAAGGTTGCTACCCCGCGCGGCCCTGATCCCCAGCTCGCGTTTGTTCGCCACCTTCGCCACGATGGCGTTGTTGCTGTTCGGTACCAGCAGCGGCGTGTTTATGCCCTACTTCCTGCAGCACCTGCACGGTCAGACGCCGCTGATTGCCGGCTATCTGGCGGCACTCACCGCGGTCGGCTGGACCGCTGCCGAACTGCTCAGCGCCCGTTACCACGGCCGCAGGGCAGATCGGGCCATACGACTCGGGCCCTGCTTCAGCGTCACCGGTTTGATCGGTCTGGTGTTTTTGGTGCCGCTGGGCAGCAGTGGTCTGTCACCGACGCTGGTATTGATCTGCGGATCGTTGATCCTGGTGGGTTTCGGAATCGGGTTCTGCTGGCCCCATCTGGCGACGCTGGTGTTCAAACTCACCGCCGATGAAGATCACCACCTGGCATCATCCTCGATGACCAGCATCACCATGTTCGCTTCGGCCTTCGGCGCCTCGGTGGCCGGCATGATCGCCAACTTGACCGGTTTCAGCCGTGCCGAGAGTAGCCTGATGTTAGCCGACAGTGCATTCTGGTTGCAGAGCCTGTTCGCCCTGATCGTCAGCTTCACCCTGTTCAGCGCCGCCGCGGTGGTCCGGCAAAGCGACCATCGACCATCGGCCTCGCCACAGCCACAGCCACAGCCACAGCCACAGCAAGAGCGTGAGGTAGCTCGGTGATACCCAGGGGCGTCGGGATTAACTCGTCAGGCCGGTGCCCGGCAAACAGGCTGGATAAGGATTGGTTGGAACCAGCGCGGCCCGGAGCCTGGTCAGCTACGTGACAGCGCCTGCTGATCGTGGTGATAGCGGCCCAGGATAACCACCAGAATCCCTCCCAGAATCAGCAAGCCTGACAGTACCAACCGCAACGACAGTGGTTCATCGGCGAAGATCACCCCGCCGATGGCGGCGATCACCGGCACGATCAGCTGCAGTACCGCCGCCTGTACGGCGCTTAGCCCGCCCAGCGCCATATACCAGATGGTGTAGCCGATCCCCGACGCTACCGCACCGGACATCACCGCCAGCAAAATCCCACGTTGAGACAACTCGGCCTGCTGCAGGCTGACCAACAGCAGCGCCACAACCAACGGCAGCGTGCGCAGAAAGTTATAGCTGGTATCGGCCAACGGGTTGGCCGACCCCCTGCCCGCCAGGGTGTAACCCCCCCAGGCCACACCGGCAATCGCCATCAAAACAAAACCGCTGAAAGATGGCGCCTGAGCCCCGGGCAGCAGCAGATAGACCAACCCGCCAAAGGCCACCAACACCCCCAACCACTCCAACGCGATCAAGCGCTTGCCGTTGATCAACTGCACCAGAATCATGGTGATCTGAACCGCGCAGAACAGGATCAGCGCACCGACGCCGGTCTCGATGCTGACGTAGGCATAGGAGAAGGTGATCGCGTAGAGAAACAGGTAGCCGGCCGCTTTCCAACTGCCCTTGGAGGGCGATGGATCGCCGCCGCGGGTCAGCTTGAGAATAACCAACAGCGTGACGATACCGGCCAGCAATCGAATGATGGTAAAACTGGCCGCATCGATCGCCTCATCACCCAGCGCCAACCGGCACAAGATCGAATTACCGGCAAATGCCAGCAGCGCGATCAGGGTGTAGAGGGCTGTTTTCATCGGCGTGGCTACATTGGCGGCCAACCGAAACCCGGCGAGGCCGATGCTTTACCCAACCGGCCGCAGCGACCTAGCGCTGCAGCGGTTGGATCCTGGGGTTTGATTTAGAACTGTAACCAGTTGGCTTTATCCGATACCGGGCCCATGTCGTAGCCATTCGGCGCGCCTTCCGGTCCCTCCATGGTCACTACCAGCTCGCAGTTCAACAGCCGGTCACGCCATTCGGCTTTCACCGGAATCCGCAACTCGCCCTCGCTGGGCAGGAAGCCGAGTGAGATCGGCTCTTCCCCTTCGGGCATCAACCAAAGCTCGTAGAACTGATCCGCCGGCATCGCCACCGGTCGCAGGTTCTGCACCACGATCTGGTTGCTCTCCATCGAGGTGTTGACCATCCAACCGGGCTTTTGCTGGTCGTTCTTGATCAGGTAAACATAGTGATCCTGCGGTTGCTGGAACTGCTGCCATTGCGTCGTCAGCAGGCCACCGGACAACGCCAACATCAGGCAAAAGGCCGCGGCCCAGCCCCAGTTAAGGCCTAGGAATCCAGTTTTTTTTGGTGCGGTCTGCTGCTCAATCGCTTTCCACAGTTCCTTCGGCGGTTCAACCGGCTCCAGGTTGCGGTTAAACACATCCAGGTGTTCGCGCCACTGCTCCACTTCCTGCTGCAGGTCACGGCTGACCGCCAGCAGGGACTCGAAGCGGGCTTTCTCATCCCGCTCCATCGTACCCAGCACGTACTCGGCCGCCGCCTCATTACGCTGGTCAGGATCGGTCAGATCGAATTCATGCATGTCTGTAACCTCGCCAAGCCTCGACGAATCCAGGTTTTTACGGTGCCCAACGAAGTGTCGATACGCTCCGATAGGCTCTGATGGGTCAACCCCTCAAAGTACGCCATCTCCAGGCAGCGGCGCTGATTCTCAGGAATCTGCTCCAGGCACTGGTGTAGCTGCTTACTCTGCTGCCACAGGGTCACCTGCTGTTCCTGGTCCGGACTCTCATCGGCCTGTTCGTTGAGCGCCTCGTCGCCGTCGTGCAGGCGGCTGTGTTTATTACGCCGGAGCAGGTCGAGAGCCTGGTTTCTGGTGATGGTGTTAAGCCATGTCAGCGCCTGTGCTTTGCTACTGTCGTAGCGCTCCGCATGGTGCCAAATATTCAAAAACACCTGCTGTAGACAGTCCTCTGCCAGCTGCCGGTCATTTAATATACGCAGCGCCACGCTAAATAGATTCGCCGAAGTTAAATTATACAGCCGCTTTAGTCCGGCATGCTCTCCTCGGGCGCACTGTTGCAGGCATTTGGCCAGCTGTTGCTGGCGTTCGGAGGTTTCCATGATGTCGAATCGCGATCCTGATAACGACCTGTTGCTGTCCCCCTTAGCCACGGGGTCTGGAGTGGTGAAAGATACCGAGATATTGCCGTTCTGCCCAGCCCCAATCACGCTTTGAACCTCCCTAAGGCCCTATAAAGACTGAGAATAAGCTCCCAGTCTGGCGATCAAACGCTGATCGCGATTCAAGATTTAATCTACTGACTGATCAGAACGCTGAACGTGACAAAATAGTTGTTCAGGCTACGGTTGAGGGTTTTGAACGCCCTGATCGGGCTCAGGGATGGATTCGAATCCGCGGAATCCAACGCTGCTCCAGATCCGCCTCCTCCAGATCGAACTCGCCGATCGGCGGCCGCTGCAGGTCCTGCGGCGGTGAGGCCAGCAGGTTCAGATCCAGCGCCCGGGCCTCGCCTTCGAGCAGGCCGTTACGAAGCTCCAGCTTGTAATAGATCCCGTTCCAGAAATTGGCGCCGAATTCACCGTTGCGCTTGAACAGAAACAGCAGGTCATGCTCCAGCCAACGCAGATCGGTGGCGCTGATCGAGTGAGGGTTTGAATAGGGATAAGGCACAAAACACCAGAGTTCGTCACCCTGGACACACTTCATCTCCTTCATCGACAGGAAATGATCGGTAAACCGGTGATGATCAAGATCCAGTGTGTAGCGAACCTGATCTTTATCGGCCCGCTCAAAGTGCAGCGTCGCCACCGGGTGAGCGCGGCCTTTGTTATCGATCAGACTCAGGGTTCGCTCCCCCAGCGGCAGGTTTTGGGCCTGCAGCTGATAGCTGATCAGTAATCCCAGTACCAACAGCACGCACATCTGGATTCGATAGACCATGGTAACTCCCTCCGCTTCGATTCAGGCGTACCGCAAACAGGCCCTCTCACCAGCCTGGTCTTCTCACCGTTTGTAAAAAAGCCGGGCACGGGGCCCGGCTTGGTAGCCTGTCGGAACGTAGACGTCCGATACGGCTTAGCGCGCCGCCATCTCGTCCTTGGCCGGCAGTTTGAAGGTCCAGACGGTGCCACCCTGGTTCAGGTGTTTAACCCGCTTGGCCACTTCACCGCCCCAAAGGGGTACCGCACCACCCCAGCCGGAGACGATCGACAGATACTGCTCGCCGTCCTGCTCCCAGGTGATCGGCGAACCGACGATGCCCGAGCCGGTATTGAAGCGGTACTTCATCTCACCGGTCTTGGCATCAAAGGCCATCAAATAACCTTCCGGGTTCCCGGTGAACACCAGCCCGCCGGCGGTTGCCAGAACGCCACCCCAGAGCGGAGCGTTGTTCTTGTAGCGCCATACCTCTTTACCGGTTTTCGGATCGATCGCCCGCAGTACACCGATGTACTCTTCGTTGATCGGCTTGATGGTGAAACCGGCCCCCAGGTACGCGGCGCCTTTTTTATAGGCGGTCGGCTCGTTCCAGATATCCATCTCCCACTCGTTGGAGGGCACGTAGAAGTAACCGGTGTCCTGCGAGTACGCCATCGGCATCCAGTTCTTGCCGCCTAGGAAAGAGGGTGCCGCAACAACGGTCTTGCCCTTTTTACCGTCGGTCGATTCGCTCGGATTACCCGGACGGTTGGCTTCGGACAGGATTGGACGGCCGCTCTCGTCCAGCCCCTTGGCCCAGTTGATCTTATCGACAAACGGGAAGCCGCGGATAAAGTCACCGTTGGTCCGGTTCAGGACGTAGAAGAAACCATTACGGTCGGCGGTGGCCGCCGCTTTGACGGTCTTGTCACCATCCTTGTAATCGAACGCGATCAGTTCGTTAACGCCGTCGTAATCCCAACCGTCATGGGGTGTGGTCTGGAAGTGCCAGACGATCTTGCCGGTATCCGGATCGATCGCCAGTCGCGACGAGCTATAGAGGTTGTCACCCGGGCGCAGGTGCGAGTTCCAAGGGGCCGGGTTACCGGTGCCGAAGAACAGCAGATCGGTATCCGGATCGTAGGTGCCGCCCAGCCAGGTAGCCGCACCGCCCGATTTCCACAGATCGCCCGGCCAGGACTTACCGGCTTCACCGCCGGTGATACCGTTCTCCTTGCCGTTCAGATAACCCATATGACCTTCAACGGTCGGACGGGTCCAGACCTTCTTGCCGGTCTTGGCGTCGTAGGCTTCCACCTTACCGACAATCCCGAACTCACCACCGGAAACCCCGGTGATCACCTTGCCTTTGACGACCATCGGAGCGGCCGAGATGGAGTAACCGGCCTTGTAGTCGGCGACCTTCTTCTTCCACACGGTCTTACCGGTATCTTTGTTCAACGCCACCAGCTTCGCGTCCAGGGTGCCGAAGATCACCAGGTCGTCGTACAGCGCCACCCCCCGGTTGATTACGTCACAACAGGGCATGATGTTTTCGGGCAGACGGGCATCGTACTGCCACAGCTCGTCGCCGGTGTTGACGTCGATGGCAAAAACACGGGAGTAGGAGCCGGTCACGTACATGACACCGTCCTTAACCATCGGCTGCGATTCCTGACCCCGCTGCTTTTCGCCGCCGAATGAAAACGCCCAGACCGCACGCAGGTCTTGCACCGTATCACCGTTGACGCGAGCCAGCGGGCTGTAGCGCTGGGCGCGCGGACCCAAGCCGTTGGAGACCACGTCCTGCGCGGTTGCCTGGTCTTTGAGAATATCTTGGTCTGTCACCTTGGCCTGCGCCGCACCGGCCAGCGTCATCGCCGCCACCAGCGAAGTTAACGCCAAACCCCGGAGACCAGAAGCTTGATCTTTCATCGCATTCTCCTTTGAGGATCTTCTTATTCGAATAATTGTTGATCACCCGCTCCCCCACTCTCTCTAAAGAAAACCCCAGGCAGAAGATGATGAATGTCATTCTTGATCCAGCCGGTCCAGCCAACAATCCAACTTGGGAGGGAGGTTTGCTACTCACTTAGTACTACTCCCCGTCTCCGGAAGTAGTAACGGCCCAAAGCCAAGCCCCCTTCGTGGTGCTGACTCAGACGTATTACTAAGACCCTATTACTGTGCAGGGATCGCTGGCTATGCTACGGTCGGGGGCTATGGAATTGACAAACAAGCATTAGAAATTGCTTGTTTAAAGATTCCCACGGGGGTTGGCCCGTCAGAATAATAAGGAAGACAAATGCCACGCAGTAACCCGCGGGGAGTCCGGATAATAGCCGGGCTTCTGTTACTGACACTATGCCTGACGCTGCAGCTCGGCACCGCCGACGTTGCTGCTCGCCAATTGGTAATTCTCAATTGGCCGGATTACCTGGCACCGTCGGTCATATCCCGCTTCGAAAAAGAGTTCAACGCCGAAGTGGTGGAGGTCCATTTCGATTCCGACGAGCACCGGACCCAGGCCCTGCTGAAAAAATCCAAAGGCTATGACCTGATCCTGGTATCCAATAGCGATCTAGCAGCCTACGCCCGCAAGGGTTGGATCAGTCGTTACGATCCACAACAGATTCCCAACCTTAAACACCTCGATCCCAAATGGCAGCAAGCCTTCCCCTCCAGTGTCGGCTACGGAGTACCCTACTTCTGGGGCAGTGTCGGGATCCTCTACCGGGGTGATCTGGTTGATCAACCGATCACCCAGTGGCGCCAACTCTTCAAACCCTCGGCCAATCTGGCCGGGCGAATCAACATGATCCACGATGGCCGCGAACTGATCAGCATCGGCTTAAAAAGCCTGGGCTACTCCATCAACAGCACCGATCCTGCACAGCTGGCCCAGGTAGAACAACTGCTGCTGGAACAGGTGCCGATGGTAAAGAGCTATCGCTACCTGTCCCTGAAGCCTGATTCGGCGATAATTCGCGGCGATATCCATGCCGCCGTGGTCTACAACGGCGACGCCTTGATGCTGCAACGCTACAGCGACGATCTGATCTACACATTACCGGACGAGGGCAGCTACCTGTGGGTCGATTACTTCAGCATCGGTGCCCAGGCCTCCAATACCGAGCTGGCCCATCAGTTTATCAACTTTATCAACCGGCCCGAGATCGCAGCTGAACAGGCCAACCATGTTCACTACGCCTCTCCAAACCGCGCCGCGCTGAAACTGTTGCCGCCCGAGTACCTCAGCAATCCGACCATCTTCCCCACGTCGGTACCACTCGAAAACTCCGAGTTTCTACAGCCCATCAGTGCCGAATCATTGCGTCAACGCAATGCCATCGGCGCCAAGATCCTGCCATGAACATTAACGACCGATCATGAGACTGCAATCCAAAATCACCCTAACCATCATCCCCATGATCATCGTGCCGCTGCTACTGGTCGGTATCCTGGCCTACCTGGAACTCTGGAGCCACAACGTCAACTACAGTCAGGAACAGATCAGCGGTTACGCCAAAGGGCTGGATACCGAGTACAACAACCGGATTAAGATCGCCGAAATGGCATTAAGCAGTTTGGCCAACGACGACCTGATCCAGGATTATCTACTGACCGAGGATCCCGATGTCAGATATGGCCTGATGGAAAGCCCGGTGCTGCGTCGACTGGTCTCGCTACAGAAAGCCAACCCATCATTGTACGAAATTCGCCTGATCCTGCCCGATGGATTCGAAGAGCTGCGCGTGGTTAACCGCGACCTGCCGAACCATACCGAGTACGAACAGCTCAGCGATCCCTTTATCGTGGCCGCCGACAACCCGGATCCCTTGAGCCACCATATCGCCGTCAATTCGGATAACGGAGAACTGGCGCTGTACGTATCACGCCAACTCTGGCTGGCCGACATCGGCCAAGAAGGGTTCAACGCCATGCCCGAGCTGCGTGCCGTTATCAGTATCACCCTCAATATCGATGAGTTTGCCACCCACGCGCTGCCCAAGCCCTGGGACCAGGGCCGAGCGCTGTTAACCGACAGCAGCGGTAACGTTCTCGAAGGTGTCGGCCAACAGCTGCATCGACCGGACTGGATGCCGATCAACCTCAAACCCGTCAACCAATCAGACTGGGAGGAGTACACCCTGTTTGGCGCGTTGATGGCCCACCACAGCCGCCAGATCGGCCCCAACCTGTACCTCCAGATCCTACTGCCGCAGATGCTGATCAACAGTACCGGACGCAAAGTCGGCGGTATTGTGCTGCTAATGATGTTGGCCACGCTGGTGGTGGTGATCCCGGTACTGCTGGTGCTGTTGCACCGGCAGTTCCTGTCGCCAATCCAAACCCTCAACCTGGCTCTGGATAACCTGGGCAACATGGGGCAGAACAGTGACCAGGTGAAGCTGCGCAGCCACGGCGATGATGAGATCGGCGAACTCTATAGCGCCTTCAACCGCATGAGTCAGGAGCTGTATCAGTCGCAGCAGCGAATCCAGAACCTGGCCTATATCGACACATTGACCGGACTGCCTAACCGAGCCCTGTTCCAGCGCAATCTTGACCAGGCCGTGGCCCAGAGCGAGCGCGACAACCACACCCTGGCGCTGCTGTTTATCGATCTGGATAACTTCAAACCGATCAACGACAACATGGGCCACCAGGCCGGCGACAAACTACTGCGGATGATCGCCCAACGACTGTTGCTGAACCTGCGCAGTTCCGATCTGGCCGGGTTGATCGACCACGAGCACCCGGACTCCAACTTCTCCCGCCTCGGTGGCGATGAATTCACCGTGCTGCTGCCGCGACTGGATGCTGCTCACCAGGCCGGTATCGTCGCGGAGCGGATCATCGGCGCGGTAACCCAACCGTTCGAACTCGACGACCAGACCATCTATATCGGTGCCAGCATCGGTATCGCACTCTGGCCCGAAGACGCACGCTCCACCGAACAGCTGATCAGCCACGCCGACCAAGCGATGTACGAAGCCAAAAATCGAGGTAAGAACTGCTTTAAGTACTTCTCCCCCAACATCGGTCAACGAAGCCGCGAGATGGCGACCATCGAGCAGCGGCTGCACCTGGCCACCGAAAACCAGGCCTTCGAGCTTCACTATCAGCCAATCCTGGAAACCAGCAGCGGCCAGATCCGCTCATTCGAAGCGCTGATCCGCTGGAACGACGAGCAACTCGGCCGTATTCCGCCGGACAAGTTCATTCCGCTGGCGGAGCAGAACGGTTTGATCGTCGAGATCGGCCAACAGGTGCTGAACCAGGCTTGCGAGCAACTCTGTCAGCTGCACCAGCAGGGTTATGGCTCGATCAAAATGGGGATCAACCTATCGACCCGCCAGTTGACCCGGCCTCAATTCGCCTCCGAGGTGATCAACACGCTGGACCGCTACCGCCTTAAACCCTCCGATATCTATCTGGAGTTGACCGAAACCTCGGTCATGAAGGGTCAAAAACAGACCGTGCGTAATCTCAGCAAACTGTCCCGACTGGGGATCCAGATCGCGATGGACGATTTCGGTACCGGCTACTCGTCGCTGAGCTACCTGAAGCGGCTGCCGATCGACCTGCTCAAGATCGACCGTTCCTTTATCAATCAGCTCGAAAATGACAGCAACCCGGCGATTCTATCGGCGATTATCACCATGGCCCATGCGATGGGGCTGGAAGTGGTGGCCGAAGGAGTTGAGCTGGAGTCCCAGATGCGTTTCCTCAGCGACCATAATTGTGATCTGGTGCAGGGCTACCTGTTCAGCCCGCCCCGACCCGCCGACGGCATCCTGGAGCTGCTGCAGGCGCAGCCCGTGCCTCTGCAGCAGGTCAGCGCCTGAGCGGCCTCTAGCCGCAGCCTTATGCCAACCAATCCTTACTGCACCCGGTAACGATCCGGGCGCGAGTAGTCGACCCCAAAACGGCCAAACAGCGCCTTCATCTGGCCGTTGGCCACCAGTTGATCGATCACATCTTCGATCCGGTACGCCAGCTGTCGGTGGGCATCTTTCACCGCCATGCCCACGTCCCAGTGGCGCTTGGTCAGATTCGGAAACGGAATATCCGCCGTCTTGATCCGCTCGCTACCGGCAAGACCACCCACACCCCACTGCAGCTGCGAGCGCATCCCCATCACCGCCGGGACCCGTCCCTGCGCCATCGCATCCAGCGCCAACGCGGTCGAACTGTAGTGTTCGACGTTGTTGCGTAGCCGGCCGCGGAACGCACTGCTCAAGTAAAAGTCCGGCAGCGAGTCGATCTCCACCCCGACCCGCTCGTACTGGAACACCGCCAGGTTCTCGAACGACTCCATCCGTTGACTGTCGTACACCAGCCCCCAGTGCTCGCGTTGGTAGGGGCCGAAGAAGTGCACCAGATCATTGATCACCCGGCCGTCCGGGTCGACCTTGTAGGCGAACTCGCGATCGTAGGGCACCCGCAGCATCACATCCGCCACCTCACGCCTGAGCATCGGCTCATCTTCGATCCGGGCCAGGTAGTGGCCTTTCCAGACATGGTTGCGCAGATCATCGTCGAGATTCTCGTCGGCAATCATCCAGTGCAAGTCCAGCTCCACGCCGAGCCCGGCGGCGATCTCCCGGGCCAGCTCCACATCCAATCCGGTCGCTTTGCCGTCGACCTCGTAGGCATAGGGGGGAAAGTCGCGGTAAACCGCCACACTGATCCTCCCTGCCGCCAGGATGTCATCGTAGCTACGCGCCTGGGCCGGATTGATCAGCGCCAGTTGCAGCCCCACCAACAGCGCCACAGAAAGCAGCAAACCCGGCATAAGCCGGGTTGCAATCGAATAAGGCGCTGAAGCTATCGCTAAAATCAGCTTATTCTTCATACAGTGTCTCCAACCAGGATCTGATCGACCAGAGCGCTTCCTGACTCAAAAATTCCGCCATCTTGGGCATGTAGGGCACCCCGTTTCGAACCGCACCGTTGACGACCCGGTAGGCGTACCATTCGTCACCGTCCATCCCCGGTTCCAATTCACGAAGGTCCGGCGCGATGCCACCGGAGATCGCGTCCAAGCCGTGACAACGGGCGCAGTTCTGGGCGTAGGCTGACTTGCCAATCTCGATCGCCCGGTCGTTGCCGCGATAGGGATTCTCCTCCAGCCACTCTTCACCGAGTTGCTCCAACCCGGAGACGTCGACATTTTGCGGAGTTACATCACCGTGAGCCATTACCTGACCACTGATCAGCAGAGCGGCCGCACCGGCCAAGACAGTCTTTTTCATCTCACTCACCCAAGATCTTGTTATTGAACACTGGTCTCATTGTCTGACAGCGTCCCCTGCTCCCCCAGACTCCTTTGGTGCTCGCCGGCTCATCCCATAGGGCTCCTTCGTTGGTAGTACGCCCCTTCGTCAAAGCCGGCCAGCTTGTCGAGTTCACTTAACCTCGAAGGTGCCTTCCATGCCTTTGTTTTCCAGGCCTTCGGCGAAGAAGCGGTAGCTGCCCGGTTTGATCGGAACGAAGTAGATTTCGGCTTCACCCTCATCCTCGAACTCCAACTGAGTCAGCATCGATGCCTTGATCTCCATTCCGCCGGCTTCCACCTTGCGCAGGTAGATCGCCGCGAAGAATTCCGGCGCTTCGACGGCATACTCCTTCAGCCCGGAAGAGACGATGTTGAGCTTGTAAGCCTTGCCGGTTTCCAGCTGGTAGGTTTTATGCGACATGGAGTAGTCGGACTGCTCGGAGCCGAGTACCAGATCGGGTAGCCCGATCGGCTTGCGGGTCAGATCGCCCTTGGCTTGTGCCTCAACGGCACCAAGGGTCAGGCCGGCAGCCAGGGTGGTGATGGCCAGGGTTTTGGAAGTGTTCGCAAAGGCGTGACGTAGTGAACGCAATGATGGAGTAGAAGCGGAACGGAGCATGATAAAGCCCTCTTATTGGCAGTGATGGACGTACGCCAGCTGGCATACAACGTCGTTTCACTATCCATGCTAGGGCTGGGCTCAATCGCCAGAAATAGTACTAGAGAAGTAATTTATCGGTACTTTTTACATATTCCTCGTGGCCAGTCTGGGCGCAACAATAACGGTGAGCCTGCCCAAAACGACAACAATAACGGTGAGCCTGCCCAAAACGACAACAACACGGGGTGCATCATGAACAGTTATACCGCTCATCATCGTAGGGTCACCCACTCCTTACGTGGTTCCACCCCCGCTGCCCTTCGCTTCGCCCTGTTCTGGCTAAGCCTGCTATTGATGGCTGGCTTGAGCAGCCAGGCCTTCAGCGCCGATCTGCAGATACGCATCGGCTACCTCGAACTGATTAAGGAGCGCCCGCCGCTGCTGTCGAACGTGCTACCCGAACCCGAAGACAGCGGCCTGCAGGGCGCCCGACTGGGACTGAAAGACAACAACGCCGGCGGCCGATTCCTGGGGCAGAACTTCGAACTGCTCGAAACCCGTAGCCAGCAACTGACCGAACTGATCGAGCAGGCCCGAGATTGGCAGAACGAAGGAGTTGAGCTGTTGCTACTGAACATGGACGCCGAGGCGTTGCTGGAGCTGGCGGGGCAGTTCAGTCCCGATCAGGTATTGCTGTTCAACGTCGGCAGCGCCGAAAACGCACTTCGCCGCGGACAGTGCCTCCCCAACCTGCTCCATACGTTACCCAGCCGGGCCATGCTCACCGACGCCCTGGCCCAGTGGATGAAGGCCAAACGACTCACCGACTGGATGTTGATCGAAGGGGCTCGACCCGAGGACAAGGCCTATGCCGACTCCTTGCGCCGTTCAGCCAAGCGCTTCGGTGCCAAGATCGTCGAGCAGAAGCAGTGGAGCTTCGATACCGACCTGCGCCGTAGCGCCCAGCGCGAAGTGCCGCTGTTTACCCAGGGTGAAGACTACGACGCTGTGCTGGTGGCCGACGAGCTGGGCGACTTCGGCGAGTTCCTGCTCTACAACACCTGGCTGCCGCGACCGGTCGCCGGCACCCAGGGCCTAAAACCGGTGGCCTGGCACCGGGTGGTCGAGCAATGGGGCGCCGCGCAGCTGCAAAAGCGCTTCGACAAGCTGGCCGGACGCTGGATGAACAGCCACGACTACGCCGCCTGGGCTGCCACCCGCAGCATCGGCGAAGCGGTCGCCAGCAGCGGCACGGCGGATGCTCTGAGTGTACGCCGGCAGTTACTCAGCGAGCAGTTCCAACTGGCCGGTTTCAAGGGGCGCAAGCTCAGCTATCGCAGCTGGAACGGCCAGCTACGCCAACCGATCGCTCTGGTTCAACCCCGCGCACTGGTATCCCAGTCCCCGCAAGAGGGCTTCCTGCATCCGGTGACCGAGCTCGATACCCTCGGCTTCGATCACCAGGAGAGTCAGTGCCGTGACCTGCTGGCCGCCGCCAATCATTAACCCCGTTTAACCACTCAACGCTTCCTGAACGAGGTACGCCATGAAAAAAATAACCACCCGCACCCTGGCACCGTTGCTGCTGAGCGCCTGCCTGGCCCAGATGGGTACAGCCCAGGCCTCGATCGCCTATGTCTCCAACGAGAAGGATGACAGCCTGTCGCTGATCGACCTGGACTCACTGGAAGTGATCGAAACCATCGACGTGGGCCAACGCCCGCGCGGTATCACCTTCAGCAAGGACTTTTCCAAGCTCTATATCTGCGCCAGCGATGACGACACCGTGCAGATCATGGACACCACCACCCACCAGATCATCGGCGAGTTGCCGTCGGGGGAGGACCCTGAGCAGTTTTCGCTGCACCCGGACAACCGCCGCCTCTATATCTCCAACGAGGATGACGCCCTGGTGACCGTGGTCGACGCCCAGGACGCCACCGTACTGGCCCAGATCGATGTTGGGGTAGAGCCTGAAGGGATGGCGGTCAGCCCCCGTGGCGATCTGGCGATCAACACCTCCGAAACCACCAGCATGCTTCACTGGATCGACACCGAAACCCACGAGTTGATCCACAACACTCGAGTCGAGCAGCGCCCGCGCCACGTCGAATTTAACCAGGACGGTAGCCGCTTCTGGGCCAGTTCCGAAATCGGCGGTACCGTGGCGGTAATCGACGTCGACAGCAAAGAGATCATCAAGACCCTGCGCTTCGAGATCAAAGGGGTACACCCGGACAAGGTCCAGCCGGTCGGGGTCAAACTGACCGATGACGGCAAGTACGCCTTTGTCGCCCTCGGCCCGGCCAACCATGTGGCGGTGGTCGACGCCCAGAGCTTTGAGGTGCTGGACTACCTGCTGGTCGGGCGCCGGGTCTGGCATATGGAGTTCGACTCCAAGCAGCAATTGTTGCTGACCACCAACGGCATCAGCGGTGATGTATCGGTGATCGATGTGGACGACCTGAAAGTCACCAAGTCGATCAAGGTCGGTCGCTACCCCTGGGGCGTCGCGGTCAAGCCATGAACGCCTTCGACCCGTCTGCGATGGTCAACGATCCCCCGTTGTTAAGGGTTGACGGGCTGAGCTTTCGCTACGGCCCCGATACCCCCACCGATGCGCTAGGAAGCGTCGACTTTTCGCTCCATGCGGGTCGGTTCCACGCTCTGCTCGGCCCCAACGGCGCCGGCAAGAGCACCCTGTTCGGTTTGATCAGCCGCCTGCTACGGATCCAGCAGGGCGATATCCGGCTCAACGGTTTGAGCCTTAAACAGGCGCCGGCCCGAGTGCTGCAAGGCATCGGCATGGTGTTCCAGCAGAGCACCCTGGACCTGGACCTGTCGGTGGAAGACAACCTGCACTACCACGCCAGCCTCCACGGCCTGGGCGGCAAACACCGCATCGCACGGATCGAGACCGAACTGTCCCGGGTTGAACTGCTCAATCGGCGCGGCGACAAGGTGCGCAAACTCAACGGCGGCCATCGACGCCGGGTCGAGATCGCCCGCGCGCTGCTGCACCAACCGCAACTACTACTGCTGGATGAGGCCAGTGTCGGTCTGGACAGCCATACCCGCACCCAGATTAACCGCCATATCCGTAGGCTCTGTCGGGACCAGGGGGTCGGGGTGCTCTGGGCCACCCACCTGATCGAGGAGATCCAATCCGGGGACCCGGTCACCCTGCTTCATCGGGGCCGGGTGATCGCCAATGCCGACGCCGAGCAGATCTGCCGTGAAACACGCTGTGGCACGCTGCTGCAGGCCTTCGAAACCTTAACCAGCGAATCTCCGCTGGATCAGGGACTGGTTCGCCCCCAGGGACTGCAGCCATGAACAGCTCGCCACTTCGATCCGCCGCAAGCAACTGCGCCCAGGTTCTCCCGCTGGAGCGGCTCCCCGCCAGCGCTTACCTGCAGGCGTTCCGTGGAATCCTGTACCGCGAGCTGTTGCGGTTTGTGCACCAGCGTTCGCGCTTTTTCAGCTCCCTGATCCGGCCCCTGGTATGGTTGGCGGTGTTCGCGGCCGGATTTCGGGCGGCACTGGGGATTTCGATCATCGAGCCCTACCAGACCTATATCACCTACGAGGTCTACATCGCCCCAGGGCTGGTGGCGATGGTGCTGCTGTTCAACGCGATGCAGAGCTCGCTGTCGATGGTCTACGACCGCGAAATGGGTGGAATGCGGGTGCTGTTGATGAGCCCGTTACCACGCAGCTACCTGTTGCTGTGCAAGCTGCTGGCCAGCGCGCTGGTATCGGTACCCCAGGTCTATGCCTTCCTGGCCGTGGCCTGGTGGTTCGGGGTCGAACCGCCGCCGATGGGCTACCTGTGGCTGCTGCCGGCAATCCTGAGCAGCGCACTGCTGTTGGGTGCGCTTGGGCTGTTTATCTCCACCTTTATCAAGCAGCTGGAGAACTTTGCCGGGGTGATGAACTTCGTCATCTTCCCGATGTTCTTTATCTCCTCGGCCCTGTATCCACTGTGGAAGATGCAGGAAGCCAGCGAGTTGCTCTACGCCCTGTGCCGCTATAACCCGTTCAGCCACTGTGTCGAGCTGATCCGCTTTGCCCTGTACGAGCGCTTCAACGTCGACGCCGCGCTGGTGGTCGGCGGCTGCCTGCTGTTGTTTGTCGCTCTGGCGGTGATCGCCTTCGACCCGCAGCGGGGCTTGATGCGGGCCAAGCGCGGCTGATCCGGATCGATCAATCCTGAGGCTGGTGGAGGAAGCGGATAAACTCGGCCAGATCCTCCGGCATCGCCGGATAATTTCTAATCGATTCGGGCGGTTGATCCCAGTGGGCTTTAGAGTCCAGCCATAACTGCGCCACAATCCGGGTGCCCCCCCTGTCGGCTTCGTCCAGCAGACCCACCGGAATCCACATGTAACGATCGCCCAACGGATTCGGCACCGGTGAGCCGCAATTCGAGCAGAAATGGGCGCTGAAACCACTCGCCTTTTGCCACTGCTTGATCGACTCCTGCCCCCGGTTCCAGCGGAAGACATCCTGCGCCACGATGGTGGCGGCGTTGGAGCCGGCGCCGCTCTGCCTCCGGCACAGCGAACAGTGGCACTGATACATCGCCGGCAAACGACCGCTGATGCTGAAACTGATGCTGCCGCAGTTACAACTTCCTTCCATGTTTACCTCGTGCTTCCTTGATAGTGCTTTACGGATCCGATGAGTGTTGATTATAAAGACGTCAGGTGGGGTAGGCATGGATGGCTTGCTGGATTTTGATGCCAGCGGTTCCGCAGCAATGAGGCTTCAGCTATGGGAGTGCAACCCAAACTGATTACCCTCGCTATCCCGCGCCAAGGCGATAAAGCCGTACTCGCCAATCGGCATCTTGTCGCACAACAGTGTGCCACCGGCTGACTCAACCCTTGAAGCCTCTTCAGCGCAATCCTGGCAGGAAAAGTACACCACCGTACTGTTCCCCCCCGCTTTGCAGTCGTCCATTTTAACCAAGGCCCCACTGGCACCGTAGGCTTCCATATCCGATCCAAACGCCCACATCTCCATCGGTGTATCCGTAGGGTTGTCGAGCTTCTCCAGCTCGACCTTGAGCACCGCCTGATAAAAGCCCCGTGCCCGGTCCATATCGTCAACGTAAATTTCAAACCAACCGACAGGATTACCCATGATCATTCTCCTCGCTTGATAAAGATGAAGGTCATCGGTCTGGGTTGTACAAACAAGGCGTTGATGCCGGACTGAGACATAGATAATTCGCACCATTCAGAGCACAACCGGATCACAAGTTCCAACTTGCCAGCCGATAACGATAGAGCATCAATCACACCAATACGCAGGCGCTAATGGCCCGGATGAATACAGCGAATGCCAGACCTTACTTATAGATCAGATTGGCCGACAGCGGGCTACACGACGGTCCGCTTTGTTGATGATGGCAAGCCGCCACAGCGCGACGCCGATATTCAAGCCCGTCCCATCAGTCCCAATGGGCTTCCTCTTCCTTGCGGACAAAGGCCACCATCTCACCGTCGGCCACCAGCTGGCGGATTCGCCAGGGTCGCCCCTGCGGATCGAGCTCGACCAAGCCGATGCCGTTGGCGTTCAGTAATCGTCTACCCGAGGGTGTTCCCTTCGGTTTGCGCGGGGTGATGGTCATCCGGCGTCGGCGGGTGAACCAGTTCAGCGGTGACCGGGGCGAGTAGAGCCAACGGTTCAGATGATCGAACAGCGCCAACAGCTTATCGGGGAAATTGTTTCTTAGCCCGCTGCTGCAGATCTGCCAGATATGGGGGCCTTCGCGGCGGCCCCGCAGATGGATATCGTAGACAAAGGAGTAGTGAACATCGCCGGACAGCACCACGAAATGCCGCGGTGTTTTCGGGTGCCGGAACACGTTCAGAATACCGTGGGCGGTTCCCGGGTGGCCCATCCAGTTCTCGGCGTCGACCAGCAGCGGTTGGCCGAAGAAGGTGAAGATCCGCTGGATCACCTCGATCAACTTGACCCCGAAGACCGGTGCCGGCGAGACCAACAGCACCGCATCATGGCCGCGCAGCCGGCGCTGCAGGTCGGTCAGCGCCTCCCAGTCGATCAGCCCCGAGGGTTTGTGGGGGCGTGACTCGGAGCGCCACCGGCGGGTACGGGTGTCGAGCACAATCAGCGGCGGTTGGGTCTGCCAGTCGTAGTCCCAGCCCTCGAACCGCAGCAGCTCATCGATAAGTTCATCATGGGACTTCCCGCCGGGTTGATCCAACACCCGTTGCAGCGCCTCGAGCAACCCCTGCTCGAACGCCTCGGGCCGGTTTCCCCAACCCTGGTTAAGCAGGTAGGCCAGCAGGCCATTGCCGATCATCCGCCGCGATAACGGATGGCCGTAGGCGGCCTCCTCCCATTCGCGGTTAAGGTTCCAGTCGTCGGTGATATCGTGATCGTCAAACTGCATCGCCACCGGCAGGTGGGCCAACAGCCGACGCACCGCGCCCAGTCCAGCCACAAACTGCTCGATCGCCAACTGCTCGGCGCGATAACGCTGCTGTTCAGCGTCGGACAGTTCCGCCGGCATTCGGGGGCGGACCAGCCGCCAGGGCTCCGGCGACCAGACCAGCAGGTAGATCAGCAAGCATTCCGCCAGCGTGATCAGGTGATTGTGGGCACTGTCGCTGGTAAACACCGGTTTGCGCGCCCCGCGAAACAGCTGCTCCAGCAACGCCTGGCCCCGTTCGGTCTGGGGCAATATCCGCTCGCGGCGATAGTAGCTGTCGTGGTGCTGGTAGAGCCCCTGGCAGCTGTCGATGGTCGATAATCCCAACCCCTGTAGCGACTCTGCCGGCAACTCCAGCCGTTCGGCCAGTTGGTGCAGCGCCCGCAGCATCGGCCCGGCCACATCGTCGGCGTAGATCTGGTCGCCGGACAGCATCAGCAGCGACGGCCATTCGGGTAAACCGCGGGCGTCGGAGCTCTCAGCATCGGAGCGTTCAGCATCAGATTCTGGAGCACCGATACAGCGCTCAAGCAGCCGGTCGGCTTCCACTAGGCCGTCGGCCCCCGGATGATGGGGTTTACGGCAAGAGCCGTGCAGCACAGCCCCGACCTGCGACGGCAGGTAGAACCCCGGCAACTGACGACCCGGGTAGCAGATGCCTTCGGCCAGCTCGGTCAGCGGTTGCCAGTCGGCTGCCGGACCCGAGTCGATGAAACGCAACGACAGCTGGTAATCGATCCAGCAATCCTGCGGCAGCGGTTGCTGCAGCGGCAGGTCCACCAACAGATAGTGCAAGGACGCCGAGGCGTTGAGCCGGCGCAGTCCCGACGAGGGGTCGATTAGCCGGTGGGATTGAGCAGGATGCCCCTGGGGCAGCAGCTCCAGCTCCAGCTCGGCCGGTGCGCTGGTCACCAGCCAAAGGCAGATCCGGTCGGGAGTTAAACGCCTAAGGATCGGTCCGGCCAGCAATTTTGGCAGGGGAGATATGTCAGTCATGTCCTCAGAATGATTTTTGGGATTCGCTCCCATAGACTTAACCTGTACCAAACAATCAAACTCCAGCGTTAGAATGGACCGGGCGCGATAGGTTCAGTTATTACAGCAACTTAACCCGTGTATTCACCGACAGCAAACCCAAGCCGTATCTTGGTCCAACGAACATGAACGAAAACTTTATCGCCGAAGCCCTTGCCAGCTTAAGCCAGGCCGACACCGATGTCGCTCGTGCGTTGGCGCAGGTCGGTCATCCGCCGCCGCGCATCCGGCCCGCCGGGTTCGAAACCCTGCTACACACCATCGTCAGCCAGCAGATCTCGGTCGAAGCGGCCCGGGCCATCATGGGGCGGTTGCGGACCCTGGTCGATCCGCTGACACCGCAGCAGTTGCTGGAGTTTGATACCGAATCGTTACGCCAGGCCGGCCTGTCGGCGCGAAAGGTCGAGTACGCCCAGGGTTTGGCAGCGGCGATCTGCAACAAGGATCTCGATATCGAATCCTTGGGCACTATGGACGATGAAAGCGCGATCGCCGCGATCACCCAACTGCGCGGCTTCGGGCGCTGGAGTGCCGAAATCTACCTGATGTTCTCGTTGCAACGGGTCGATATCTTCCCGGCCGACGACCTGGCGCTGCGGATCGCCCTGGGCCGGATGAAAGGGCTCGACAAGCCGACCCCGAAGCAGTGCCGCGAACTGACCGCCCACTGGTCACCCTGGCGCAGCGTCGGCTCGCTGCTGCTGTGGCACTACTACCGCGGCGCTCCGACCTGAAATCGATGCGGTTTAACCAACCAGCAGCAGCGCCAGATAAGGGACCAGGTTAAACACCAGGATCGCCAACTTGTAGTTAGCCAGATAGCGGAAGTACTGCGCCTCCAATTGCGACTCGGAAAGCTGGAACAGGCGAGCATGGAAACCACGAATCCAGCCCTTAAGCCACAGAATCCCTACCATTGCGAGGGTAAACAAAGCCAGGTTAATGACCAGCATCCAGCCGAATACGGACGTTAGCTCCGTCAATGTCAGCATCCTAATCTCCGGATTTTCGGTAAGCGACAAGGTTATCGATAGTTTGGCACCTTATCGTCCGGATGAAGGCGCATAACCCTATTTTTTACAACAGTATGCTTGGCAAGTTTTCCGCTATACTGCGGCCTTTCGATTTATCAAAGCGCTACGTGAACCTACGATGCTGATTCTGATCTCCCCCGCGAAAACCCTCGACTTCGACACGGCCCCGACAACCGACAGCCATACCCAGCCGACCCTGCTGGCCCATGCTCAGGTACTGGTCGACCAACTACGGACGCTGGCTCCGCAGGAGATCGGTGCGTTGATGAAACTCAGCGATAAGCTGGCCAGTCTCAACGCGGCCCGCTACGAGACCTGGTCACAACCGTTCGATACCGGCAACGCCAAACAGGCGCTGCTGGCGTTCAAGGGCGACGTCTATACCGGGCTGGACGCCCAGACGCTCTCCGAGGAGGATCTGCAGTTCGCTCAGCAGCACCTGCGGATGCTGTCTGGTCTTTACGGACTGTTGAAACCGCTGGATCTGATGCAGCCCTATCGGCTCGAGATGGGCACCAAATTGGCCAACGAGCGCGGCGCCAACCTCTACCAGTTCTGGGGCGATATCATTACCGATGCCGTCAATGAAGCGCTGGCCGACCAAGGCGATGAACTGCTGATCAACCTGGCCTCCAACGAGTACTACAAATCCGTGCAACCCAAACGCCTCAAGGGCCGGGTCATCACCCCGGTCTTCAAGGATTGCAAGAACGGCCAGTACAAGGTGATCAGCTTCTACGCCAAGAAAGCGCGCGGCCTGATGAGCCGCTACATCATCGAGAACCGCTTGACCGAACTCGAGCAACTCAAAGCGTTCGACTCCCAGGGCTACTATTTCTGCGCCAGCGAGTCCGATGGTGACCAGTTGGTGTTCAAGCGCGAAGAACAGTAATAAATCGATACATAGCCTGGATCAGCATTTCAGGGTTAGGCGAAAGCGGACGAAAAAGCGCAGTTTACCCTGTGTAAATGAGCTTTTTGAGATCGCTTTCAACGACGCCTCAGCGCCTCTTGAGCGACATAAAATGATGCTGAGTCAGCTATGCTGAACCTCGACGACTGGCCAGCACGATTCCTCCCAGCACCAGTATCAGCCCGACCAGGTGAAAGCCCTCGGGCTGTTCGTCCAGAAACAGGATCGACAGCCCCATTCCGAAGATTGGCAGCAGGTTGATGTAGAGCCCGGCGCGTGCCGCGCCGAGTCGGGCGACGCCGTAATTCCAGAAAAAGTAGGCCAGCACCGACGGAAACAGCGCCACATAACCCAGCGTCGCCAGGTTTCCGGGCACCAGCTCGAATCCTCGTCCCTGAACCAGCAATTCCCACAGATAGAACGGTAAGATCACCACGGCTCCGATCATCACCGTCGAACCGAGCAGCGCCATCGCACTGATCGTCTCCGGCCGCCATCGCAATGCCACTGTGTAGATGGCCCAGCTCAACATCGCCGCCAGAATCCACAGATCTCCCTGATTGAACTGCAACGTCGCCAGCTGCTCGAACCGCCCCTGCAGCACAACACAAACCACCCCGCTCAACGACAGCAGCAAACCGAGCAGTTGCACCGGTCGGATTCTGACCCCGAGCAGCAGCACCGACAGCGCCACGACGGTCGCCGGCAGCACCGATTGCAGCAACGTGGCGTTGGTGGCGGTCGTGCTCTGCAGCCCGATATAAACAAAGGAGTTGAAATTAGCGACCCCGAGCACCGCCAGCAATAACAACCAGCGCCAGTGCTGGATCAATTGGGCCCTCTGCGTACGCATTTTCGGCCATACCCAGGGCAGCAGGATCAACAGCGCCAGCATCCAGCGCCAGAACGACAGGGACAACGGCGGCATCGACTGGTGCATCAGCCGGGCGACGACAAAGTTGCCGGACCAGAACAGCGTGGTCAGCACCAGCAACAGCTGCGGTAGATAACGTTCCATCAAGATGGGTCGACACCGCTGTCGGAACCGGCAGCCTGATTGCGCTCGGCGCGCCATTGGCGAATCTGTCTTGCAATCCAGCCGCCCTGCAGCGGTTTACCCAGCACATGATCCAACACATTGCCGTTGGCCAGGGTCCAGCCCATCTGCCGGTAGGCACGGCTGTCACCGCAGAACAACACCCGATCGCCGGGCATCAGCGGCGTCTGGGGCTCCGGCAGCAGCAGGTACTCGTTGTCCCGCTTGAGCATCAGCGGCATAACCGTTAGCAAACGGCCGCGCTCGCGTGGGTCACGGGAGATATCCCGCAGGCTGATCGACTGCCCCTGCAGTAGATCCTCCAGCACCGCCGGAGCATCCTCGGTATCGATATCGAAATCCCAGCTGTCGAGTTCATTCTGTCCCACCAGGGCGTTCATCTGGTTCAACAGTTTGCGGCACCAACGCTCCTCCTGGGCCGTTAACTGTTCGACAAACTCCGGCAACAGCGGCGTCTTGATCAGGGCCAGGATATGGTTGGCGATAATCCGGGCCGGCTCCATCACCAGGTCGGTCTGGGCGGCATGGAACACCGAGGCGTTGCTGTTACTGTTCTGGCGTGCCACGGTCATCAGCTTCGGATTCAACTCCAGTGCGGTCATGATGATCGACAGGTTGTTGGCATCGTTGCCGGTCCCGGCCACCAGCCCCACCGCGCCCTCGATGCGCGCCTCTTTCAGGGTGACCGCCTCGGTGCCCAGACCCTGGACAAAGTCCAACTCAAGCCCGGCCGGCTTGGGGTTGTCGTCGACCATCGTCAACGACACCGGCTTCCCCTCGAAGCTCTTCTCCAGCGCCCGCCCCAGCCGGCCATAACCGCAGATCACCCAGCGTCCCTGGGTCTTCTGGTAGGCGCTCTTGCGGGAGCGGTGCTCGGGGTTGGTCAACCAATCGTAGATCAGGTGCTTGTAGGGCGAGTGGATCGCCATCCCCAGATAGTTGGCGTAGGTAACGAAGGGATCGATGATCCGGTCGGTGCCGAACGAGGCCAGGTTATTGGTGGTGGTTTCGGCTTCGCTGCGACAGATCACCGGCAGCGTATTCTCCCGGCCCAGCAGCTTGGTGGCGATCGCGATCGCCAGATTGGCCGAATCATGGTTGGTCAGTGCCAACACCCCCAGACAGTGGCGACTCTGCAGGCCCGCATCTCGCAGTACTTCCGGGTCGGAAGCATCGGCGCACAGACCCGGCACGCTCAGCGGCAAGGGGTCGGACTCCAGCTCGTCGATCCGGTCTCGCTCGATATCGACCACCACCACCGCAATCCCCCGCCGGATCAGTTGGCTGACCACCAGCCGGCCGGTAATCCCGTAGCCGCAGACCAGGTAGAAGGGTTCGTGCATCCGCTCGACCCGACGGACAAAGCTGAACCGGCGCAGCAGGCGGATGAAGGCCTGATCCTGAAACAGCCCCAGCACCTTACCGATACCGTACAACCAGGCCACCACGGTGGCGTAGATACACACCAGCGTCCACATTCGCTGGGCGTCGGTAAAGGCATAGGGGACCTCACCAAAGCCGATAGTGGAGCCCATAAAGCTGACGAAGTAGAAGGCGTGGAAGAAGCTCATCTGCCAGGGGCGACCCTGGTCATCCACCCCCGGAATCAATACCAGTCCAAGAATACTGACCGCGTAGACCACGATCAGCGTGATCAGCGGCTTGCGCAGCCGCCGGAACACGGTAAAGAAGATATGATTCATGGCAACAGACGCCGTGCCGACTCAGCGCCGCAGCAGAATCGTCTCGACCATCAGCAGGATCACCGAGGTCAGGTTGGCCAACAGCGCCCCGGCGGACAGCGACACCACGCTGGACATCACCGACGGCGTCATCCCAACGCCACTGACGTGCTCGGCATACCCCCAGGTAAAGGCCGCCACGACCAATTGCAGGTCGGCCACCAGACTGGTGGCCAGCAGCACCGCACCGATATGGGTGCGGTCGCCGAACTTCATCACCGTGGCGATCAGACTGACCACCAGCGCGGCAAAGAACTCGAACACATTGTGGTGATCCGGGTTGTCGATCTCACCGATGAAAAAACCAAAGTTAAGCGTCAATGCCAGTACGATAAAAAAAGCGAATATGACCTTTTCCCGATTCATTCCCTTTGCACCCTCAGATCGACACTCCGCTATCGAGCTAGTCAGCGCTCGACTGGGAATGGGTAAACACAAACAGCGCGATGGAGGCCCGCCGGTCGCCCAAAAAGCGGCCAATCCATCCAAACCAGAGCTTACCCCTGTTGCATAGACTAAGCCATTGATAAAACAGCGAAACAGAATATTGGCTGGGATTGGTGCCAAAGCGAGGGCTTTTCAGCCCCAACGGAACCCTCGAAAAGCTGGGCAGTCTGTTGCTTGATCAGTATCATGCGCACTTCTGAACCAGTAGAGACACCCTTTTCATCATGTCCAAAACCCGCGACCAACAATACGCCCAGATCGCCCGCGCCTGCCTGCAGGTGTTGAACAACGTCAATCCTGCCGCCGATCGCAGCGCCCAGATCCAGGAACTGTACGATGCCATCGATGCCGCTATCGGCGATATCTACAAGCACCAGCAGCAGGCGCTGGATCAGTGCTATAGCACCCTGCAGACCATCGCGTCCATGGACCCTCAACAGCATGAGCTGGAGCAGGCGATCGAGCTGGCCGCGCAGCAATTGCCCGCCAGACATTGAGCCAACGATTAACAAGTCGCTGAAAAAACGGGAACCCGGAGGCGTTCCTCTGTCTAAGCTGTCATTAGTCTTCTATCCGGGACGACAGCAGACAGCTGTTCGCCCCAACGAACAACAACCGGAATCCGTTTTATGTCTGCACCCCGCTTCGCGCGCTCCCTGTTGCTACCGATTCTGCTGCTGATGTTGCTGCTATCTCGAACGCTGCCGGCAGCGCAGATCATCCAAAGCCCCAACGATCCTCGAGATTATCTGGCCTTCAATCTCGACAATGGCCTGAAAGTCTTGGTGATCTCTGATCCCAAGGCCGACAAGGCTGCCGCCAGCCTGGAAGTCGGCGTCGGCAGCGGAGATGACCCGGAGCACAGTCAGGGGCTGGCCCACTTCCTCGAGCATATGCTGTTTCTGGGTACCGACCGTTATCCCGAAGCGGGCGACTACCAGGCCTATATCAGTCGCCACGGCGGCAACCACAACGCCTTTACCGCCCACGACCGGACCAACTACTTCTTCGATATCGAGCAGAGCAAGCTGGGTCCGGCACTGGATCGTTTCTCCCGCTTCTTCGTCGCTCCGCTGCTGACCCCGGCGTACGTCGACCGTGAGCGACATGCGGTGCACTCGGAGTACCAGTCCAAGCTCAAGGAAGATTCCCGCCGCGGCTACGCCGCCCTGAAGCAGGTCATCAACCCGGACCATCCGCTGGCCACCTTCGCCGTCGGCAGCCTGGAGACCTTGCGCGATAACGATCAGGGTAAGTTGACCGAACATCTGCACGATTTCTATCAGCGCCACTACCGAGCCGGCAACATGGCGCTGGTGGTCTACGGTCGCGAACCGGTGACGCAACTGCGGGCCATGGTCGAACAACGTTTCGCCGATATTCCCTCCGGTCGCCAGCCGCAACGCGCGGCACCGGTACCATTGTTCAAGCCCGGCGTGCTGCCGGCCGAACTCCAGATCAAGAGCCTGAAGGAGCTGCGCCAGCTCAGCCTGAGCTTCCCAGTCCCGCCGGCGAAAGACTATTACGACCGTAAACCGCTGCACTACCTGAGCGGCCTACTGGGACACGAAGGCGATGAGAGCCTGCTGGCGGAGCTGAAACGTCGGGGCTGGGCCAACAGCCTCAGTGCTGGGCCGGGGTTCAACTACCGCGATAATGCCACCGTCGACATCAATATCGGCCTGACCCGTGATGGCCAGCAACACTATCAGGAGATCGCCGAGCTGGTGTTCGCTCAGATCGAACGGATCCGCCAACAGGGCATTAGTGATTGGCGCTATCAGGAGCAACAGCAGCTCAGCGAGATCGGATTCCGCTTCCGCGAGCCGTCACGGCCGATGTCGGAAGCGCTGCGACTGGCCCACAAACTGCGCGAGCTCCCGACCCGCGAACTGCTGCACGGCGATTACCTGTGGGCCGAGTTCGACCCGGTGTTGCTGCGGGCCTACCTCAGCTACCTGCGCCCCGACAACCTGCTGTTGACCCTGACAGCACCGGATCTGGACACCGATCTGACCGAGCCCTACTTCGGCACCGAGTACAGTTTTAATCCGCTGACACCAGCACTGCTGCAGCGCCTGCAGCAAACTCCGCCACAGGAAGCCCTGGGGCTACCCAACCCAAATCCCTATATCCCTGAACAGCTGGCGCTGCTGCCGGGATCCAGCCAGAGCAAACCGGAGTTACTGCTGAAACAGCCCGGTATCCAGCTCTGGCACCAGCAGGACGGCGGCTTCAAGGTACCGAAGGCCAACTTCTACTTCAGTTTCCGCTCTCCGGTAGCCAATGACAGCCCTCGCCACCATGTGATGACGTCACTGCTGATCAAGCTGCTCAACGACTACCTCAACCCGGAACTGTATCCCGCCTACGAGGCAGGCTTGGGGGCGGAGATCTATCCCCACGTGCGTGGTTTCAGTACCCGCATCTCCGGCTACGGTGAGCGTCAGCAGGTGTTGTTGGAGATGCTGCTCGATCGGCTGGCTACACTGCAGATCGACCCGCAGCGGCTGGCGATCCAAAAGCAGAATCTGCAACGGGATCTGGAGAACCGGCTCAAGCAGAATCCGGTAAACCAGGCCTTCGACGCGCTCTATCTGCGGGTGCTGATACCGCGTTGGTCGACCCAACAGCAACTGCAGCAGATCGAAACCATCGACGCCCAGCAACTGCTGGCCTTCAAGCAGCAGCTACTGGCACGCGGCGAAGTTGTGGCGCTGGCGCACGGTAATATCGCCGCCGAGCAGGCGTTGGAGATGGCCCGACTGCTACAACAGCGCCTGCTTGACGGGCTCAATCCTGAAACGGTGCCCCAACCCCACGCACGCTTGCTGGCCAACGGTGACGAGCTGCAGGAACTGGAGGTCGACCATAACGATTCAGCGTTGCTGCTGTATCTACAGGGGGACGAAAAATCGCTGCCGTTGCGGGCTCGCTTCGGACTGCTGGCCCGTATCCTCCGGGCGCCGTTCTATACCGAGGTTCGCACCGAAAAGCAGCGAGGCTATGTGGTCTACACCACCCCGGTTCCGATCCAGCAGCATCCGGGGCTGGCCTTTGTGATTCAATCCCCGCAGCAGACGCCCGACATACTGCTGGCCGATATCGATAGTTTCCTGCCAAGGGCTCGTAGCTTGATCGAAGACCTGGATCCGCAGCAGCTGGCCAGTTTCAAGCAGGGCTTGATTAACGAGATTCTGAAGCAGGAACAGACGCTCAAACAGCGGACCAATCGCTACTGGCGTGAAATGGATCAAGAAAAGTACGGTTTTGACGGTCGTGAGCAGTTGGCTGCGGCGATCGAAGCGGTCACCGCCGAGCAGCTACTGCAGACCTTTGACCAGTTGGGAACCCGGCGGCTGATCCTGCAATCCACCGGTGGCGGCATTCAACCGCCAGCGGCCGGATAACGCGGTCTGGCAATCTGCCGCCGCTCTATCCTCAGCATGGCCACCAGAACGGCCACCATAGGGCGACGAATCACTGGGTTTCGATCGCCCTCACCCCAGGCTTACTGAAGAAGCGACGACTTTGAAAACGGCGTAGCGCTTCACGGCGGGCCGTTTCCGGCGACACTTCGACGGCGCTGATCTGCAGGAAGATCTTATCCTCACCGGTCGGAACTGCATCGACAACCCGCTCGCCGACGGTGATATGGGTATAGAGTGGTTCCGAATGGCTGGCAACAACCACTACTTCCGGCAGCGCCAGGGCTGGGTCGGCCATCGGTGCGACTTCGACCATCGGCTCGTCATCGAAGCTGTGTTCGGCCATCTCCTTGTACACCTCGCGGCCGTTGCGATAGGTCATACTGAAGCGATCCGGCACCACCTCGACCATCGGCGGTTCCGGGTAGGGGTCGGCTTTAATCTCGAGATAGTTCAACCCGATCTCGGTGGGTGGCAGCTGCGGAGCCACCGGCAAAGTCGGCAACACCTCATCGGCACCCACCGCATTGCTGACGCCGAAACCCGACAGCAACGGCGCCAGTATCAGGGTCGTTTGAGCAACCCATTGTTGGTAGGACTTGTATCGAGTCTTTCGCATCGACTTATCTTTGCCTTTCTGACACAACGCCGCCATGACTTGAGACAACCTCTTTAGCGTCAAACCGGATAGATCGATTCGGCATAGGCCGCCAACTCCTGCAAGATATGCATCTTTTCCGGCGCCAACTGCGGATCACTTCCGAGCTCGTTGAGGCGTTGATAAAACTGTTCGAACCCCAGGGTCTTGGGCAGCGGTTGCAGCAGCCGCTGGCGACAGAATTCGCTCCAGCGCTGCTGTTCATCACCGCTGAGCGTATCGGGGTAGTTACGGGCCCGGTAACGGAACAGCATCTCCTCCAGTCGTCCATCCTGGAACATCGGTTCCAGCTCGCCCAGCAGTTCGGGAGCCGCCTTACGTATCTGGGTCATCGCCTGCTTGTCGCTGTCACCAAAAAAGCCGCCGCTATAGAGCATCTGGTCCGGATCCGATAAGGGTTCCAGCGAAGACTGCTCAAAGACCTGCTGTACTTTGGCCACCAGCCCATCGGCGCCGCGAAGCATGCCCAGGTGGGTGCGGCAACGGTCACCGGAGATCGACAAACGTTCGGCTTCTTCGGCGTTGATCATGTTGGCCGGTGCCAACATCGGTGATTTATTCAGGTGAACCAGTTTCAACGGTATCCGCTCCTCCCCTTCGGCCAGCTCCGAACTCGGGGTGTAGAGGCGCTCGGCGATCTGGGCCGCGGTCAGCTCCAGCAGCGGGGTCGGGTCAATACTCAGATCGTAAACGATCACCGCATTCTTGTTGACCGGATGCACCGCCAGGGGAGCCACCAGTGCCGTGTTGAAGCGCTCTGACGGTATTTTCGAAGACACGTGCAGGACCGGCTTCATCCTTGCCACGTCCAGCATCTGAGCCGCCACCCGTTTATCCCGCAGCTTAAGGGCATAGGCGAACAGTTTCGGCTGGGCCTGTTTGACCAGTCGAGCGATCGCGATGGTGGCGTGGACATCGGACAGCGCATCGTGGGCCGCTTCGTGGGCCAGGCCGTTGGCCGCGGTCAGATCCTCCAATCGCAGGCTGGGACGACCATTCTCATATTCGGGCCAATTGATACCTTCAGGGCGAAGCGCCCGCGCCAGCCGCAGCATATCGATAACATCCCAGCGGGAGTTGCCGTTCTGCCACTCCCGGGCGTAGGGGTCAAAGAAATTCCGGTAAAGGGTGTAACGGGTCACCTCGTCATCGAATCTCAGGCTGTTATAACCCACCCCACAGGTGCCGGGCAGCGCCAGTTCCTGATGGATACGCTCGATAAACTTCGCCTCGGGCACCCCCTCGCGAATAGCCTGCTGCGGGGTAATACCGGTAATCAGGCAGGCCTCAGGATGGGGTAGGTAATCGTCGGCCGGTTTGCAGAAGATCATCAACGGTTCGCCCAAGATGTTCAGCTCGGCATCGGTTCTGATCCCGGCGAACTGCACCGGTCGATCGACCATCGGATTGGCGCCGAAGGTTTCATAATCGTGCCAGTAAAAACTAAAATTGGATCCGCTCATTAACCCCTAATCCCATGAAGGCCCCCTGCAGGCCTGGACAAAAAACGCGTTGAACAGCGATGCTAAGCAGCGCTCTGTAGAAAAAACAGCGTCCATTGTCCCCCGCCCCTGCTCATTGGTCGAGCGGGGATCACAACAGACACAAAGCTAAAGAGGTTATCGGCCGGCATGGCTAAAGTTCAAGCACCCACACCGCGGTTTCCGCAGCAAAACCCCTGCCCCTGCGGCTCCCAGCAGGCTTATGGCGACTGCTGCGGTCCGGCCATCGATGGCAACCGACCGGTGACAACCGCCGAGGCGTTGATGCGATCCCGATTCAGTGCCTTTGCCACCGCTCAACCGACCTATCTGTTCGAAACAAGCCACCCAGATTTTCGCAATGGCCTGAGCCCCGACCAGCCGCTCGATCAACAGACCCGCTGGCTACAACTCCAGATCCTCTCGACCGAAGCTGGCCAACCAACGGACCGATACGGCAGGGTGCATTTCATCGCTACCTACGCCGACGCGGAGGGATTCGGGCGCCTGGAGGAAAACTCGCGTTTCGAACAGTTGGATGGCCGCTGGTACTACCTTGACGGCGAACTCGAGGTAAAGTCCTTCAAACCCGAGCGAAACGCGGCCTGCCCCTGCGGCTCGGGCACCAAGTTCAAACGTTGCTGCGGTCGGGGTTAGGCGTTCAGCGTCTTACTGCGGGATCTGCTTTTCGACACGATAGTGGCGGATAAAGTCTGCGCAGTCATCGGCCGGCAACGGCTTGCTGTAGTAGAAGCCCTGGAGTTCGTCACAGCCATGGTCGCGAAGGAATTCGACATGCTGCGCCTCTTCCACCCCTTCAGCAATCACCTGCAGGTTCAGGCTCTGTCCCAGACCGATAACGGCTACGGCGATCGCTTCATCATCGGAACAGCGACCGATATCGAACACGAACGACTTGTCGATCTTGAGCTTATCGATCGGTAGCCGCTTCAGGTATCCCAGGGACGAATAGCCGGTACCAAAGTCATCGATCGACAGTTTGATCCCCAACGACTTGATCTGATTGAGCCTGGCGATGGTGTTTTCCGGCTGGCTCATGATAAAGCTCTCGGTGATCTCGAACTCCAACGAATTCGGATCCACGCCGGTTTCCTCCAGCACCCGTCGAATATCATCCAGCAGGCTGTCCGACATGATCTGCGGCCCGGCCAGGTTGATCGACATCCGCACATCAGACATCCCGTCACGGGACCAGCTCTGCAGCTGTTGGCAGGCTTCGCGAATGATCCAGCGCCCCATGTCGATGATCTGACCGGTCTCTTCGGCGATACCGATAAACTTATCCGGCGGCACCATCCCCTGCTCCGGGTGATGCCAGCGAATCAGAGCTTCGACCCCAACGATCCGGGCCTCATCGATGCTCACCTGCGGCTGGTAGTAGAGTTCAAACTCGTTCCGCTGCAGACCATGGCGCAGGTCGGCGGTCAGGTTGAGGCGCTCCTCCATCCCCTGCGATTGAGCATGGCTGTAAACTGAATACTGCTTGCGGCCGTCCGATTTGGACTGGTACATGGCAATATCGGCGTTCTTGATCAGCGCGGTGGCATCACCACCATGTTCCGGATAGAAGGCGATTCCGATACTGGCCGAGATATAGAGCTCCTGGCCCTGGATATTGTAGGTCGCCTCCAGACATTCGAGCATGCTGTCGGCGGTCTTCAGCACTTCCTCGCCATGGCTGTGGTCATCGATCAGAATGACAAATTCGTCACCCCCGATCCGTGCCACCGTATCCTGATGCCGGACTACCCGCTTAAGTCGTTCGGCCACCTGGATAAGCAGTTCATCGCCGACCGGGTGTCCGAGGGTATCGTTGATCTGCTTGAAGTTATCCAGATCACAGAACATAACCGCCAGCTGGGACTGCCGATCCCGGGCCTGCTCGATACGGCGGTGTAACTGCTGCTGCAGACTACTGCGATTAGGCAGGTTGGTCAGCGAATCGTGATTGGCAAGCCAGCGCAGTTGGCGCTGAACCTTGACCTGTTCGGTCACATCCATCCCAATACTCAGAATGCTGTGGGATCGGTCGTTCTGGGTCAGCGAGGAGTGTATCCACGACAGGGTTCGCAGGTTGCCGTAGACGTCGAAACAGCGGGTCTCATGGCGGAAGTGATGCCGCATGCCGGTATACAGCTCTTCCATCTGCGACACGCTGTCCTTGTTAAGCTCACCAAACAGCTCATGGAAGTCACGGGTCTGCGACTGCCATTCACTGTGGCCCAGCAGTTGTCGGCCAAAGCGATTGAGGCTCTTGCATCGTCCCTGAGTATCCTGCACCAGGATTACCGCCTGGGCATTATCCAGCAATCCGGAGGCGAAATCCTTCTGCCGTGACAGCTGCTGACTGCTGCGCTCGAGCTTCAAATTTCGCATCCGCATCTCGCGATCGAGCCGCTCCAGCTCGTCCGCCAGCTGCACGGTGCTGCGGATCAGCAGGGATAACTCGTCATCGGACTCTTTACCGAACCCTTTCTGATTTTCAAATTGATTCCGGACATGATCGAAGTCTCGAAGCGCCAGCGACGGCAGGGTCGCCGCCACCTGCCCAAGTTTTCGCATCGGTGCATTCAGCAAGCTGACGATCAGAAAACCACTGGCGAACAGTGAGCCGAGGGTGATGCCCAGCTGGATGATGAAGGTTTTCTGGATATCCGCGTAGCCGCTGCTGACATCGGCGATCTGGACCCAGTACGCCTGCTGGCGGTCGTCGAGTCCCTGCAGCGGGGTCAATGATACCTCGATACTACGCCCCTCCTGCTGGAGCAGGTAGGAACCGGAACCACGGAAGTTCTGCTGCTCGGTCAAAGCACGAAGCTGCGGCAGCACCCGCGAGATATTACTCATCGCGACTATATTCAATTGCCAATCTGGTAGGG
The DNA here is from genome assembly GCF_003345655.1 of Motiliproteus coralliicola. Taxonomy (GTDB): domain Bacteria; phylum Pseudomonadota; class Gammaproteobacteria; order Pseudomonadales; family Balneatricaceae; genus Motiliproteus; species Motiliproteus coralliicola. The sequence continues at coordinate 143,506 of NZ_QQOH01000001.1, read as the reverse complement.
TGGCAGGCTCTACCATCTCATTTTTGATCAGCACCCCGGTGTCCCACCCGGTACGCTGCTGCGATTGCAGCACCACCTCGGCCAACGAGGTCGCTACTCCCAGGCTGCCGGTTTCGCCGTCGGACAACATCAGCGGCACCGATGCCAGAGCCCGACAGCCCTCATCACAGCTCAGACCAACCATCGGTTGTTCGCCCTGAATCGCCTGTAGATTCTGATCCTGCAGCACCGAAGTGTCGTTGCCTCGGGCCAGAATGACACCCTGGCTGACGCTGTTGGCCTGCAACGCCTCCAAGCCCCACAACACCTCGACAAAGGAGTAGTGTCGAGCCAGTTTCTGCTGTAGCTGGCTGGGGGTCAGGGTTTTATCATCGGGCTGGATCAGCAGGGTGAGATACTCGAGCCGCTTGATCAGCTGCTGCTGCACCGCCCGGATCTGTCGCTCGAGCTCCGCGACATTTTCCCGGTGCTGTTTTTGACGCTCGCTCTCAAGCAGATTCTCTTCGTGTAGATAAGAGATACCGGATACCGCCAACCCCAGGGTAAACAGCACCCCGGTCATCAACAGTAACAACTTCCACTTTAAGCTGAAAAAGCGTCTATGCATGACGTCCCTACATTGGCCGGCTTTAACCTCACGGCAAAGCCCGTTAGCGCTCGGGTCAGCGCCTTAACGGGCTTACGACCGGCAGTCCCTCTAAAATCGATACGCAGCCTGAACCAACAGCATATTCCAGCGTCGACGCATCTTTGATCCGTCAGGATTATCCTTCTTCGACAACCAGGCGGTTCCATCAACCCGGTGCACTTCGGCTCGCAGGTCCCAACTCTGACTGGGCTGATAGCGCAGCCCCAGGCTCCAGTCTTTGGCAAACTGTAGATGGGCTGGCAGGCCATGAATCATATTGAAGGTGCTACCATCGCGATCATCCTTATCCAGCACCAGATCGTCGTATCGCACCATCGCCTGCCATTGGTCGGTGAAGCGATAGTCCATCTGCAAATAATAAGCCTGCAGGGTCTTATGGTCGGGCAAAATCCCCAGGTTCTTCCAGCGGGTGTCGACCTGCATCGCCTCGGCAGTGAAACTCAATCGCTCGCGGTTGTGCTGCAGCGACAGCACCGTCATCTCGACATCCAGTTTGCCTTTGGTAAGCGGGTCACCGGCGGCAGGATTAAACGGCAAGTCGAGGTGGGCACGGGTCAAGCCCATCCGCCAACGACTCTCCTGGGGTTCGAATTGCAATCTGGCCAACGCCATCATGCTGTTTCCGAACTCTCCGTTCATCACATTCCCAAGGAACAGCGCTTCGGTGTTCTCACCGGTTTGTAGACGCCCGTACTGCAGATCCAGCTGCCAATCACCCAGACTGTTTCCCTGACGGTAGTAAAACGCCAAACCGTCAGAAGAGTGTTGTAACTCCCGAACCTGATCGAAGTAGATCGACTGCGGCAGAATCAGTCCCGGTCGAGTGAAGGCCATATCCCGGGTCTCGTTGAAGAAACCCAGTGCATTCTTAATCCGCCCCAGACGCAGCCCGGCCTGCCTTTGCATCTGCTGTACTAGAAAGATATCGGCAAATAGGTAATCAACCTGAGGATCACCGTCACTGATTTCACCGGCGCGGCGCGACAACAACTGACCGCTGATTTTCAAGCGCGGGTCGAGCTGGACAAAACCGTTAACGCCCAGCTCACGAAAGTCGAACGAACCGCCCGAACCACTGGAATCACCGTAGAACGAGTTATGATCGCTGGTTACCCATCCCTGTGACAGAAAGCCCCCCACATCCCAGCGAATTTCGGCCTGCGCCGTATTCGAGAGCGACAACAGCAGCAGCTGAAGCAGGCCCATCACCGTAAAGTTGTTGCAGCCTCGGCGCAGTCGTTGCGCTACCAAACCACCTGCCATCGCTAATCGTCCTCGATCTGTATTATGGCTGTTGTACAAGTGACACCCCCTCTGGATCCGATTCAAGGGGCAAGTAACCGATCGCGCCGGCCGTTGTCTGTAAGCGCTGCAGCATTTCTAGCTCGTCGGCCACCTGTACCGGCGCCTCACCGGTACCGGAAAAGACCGCACGATCCCAGACCTGCCGCAACTGATAGGGAAACAGTCCCAACACCGACTTACTGAAACGACGGTGCAAAGGATGCTTATCGGGAAGAACAAAGACTTGAATTCGCTGACCGTTCGGCCAGACCGTAGAACGCATACCGAAGATTGAACGCAGCAGATCACTCGACAGCTTCACCGGCGGCACATCGGTGTTGGTGTAAACAGCGATGGAAGGCCCCGCCGGTTTCTCCGCAGCGACAGTAAGGCTCGCTACACAGCAAAGCAATAGACAGCACAACCAGGTACCCAACTGACCCATCGGTCGAGAAATCAGGTGTGGTCTAGGCATTCTCTGCAAGTCCCTAGCGATGATATGACTCCCTTTGGACCACGCCGACAGCTAAGGTCGGCAGCCCTGATCAGGTACTACTCGGCGAATTTCAAACCACCGTTTTAAACGACTGGAACAGGCACATAAATATCGGCACTGCAGCCGTTTTAAAGAAACACTAGGCTAAATTACAAGTAAGCACTTGTCACTACTAAAAAGGCCTTAAGTACGGTGAATCTGCAGAGTTTAGTCCTGCTGAGGGTCCGTACCCAAAAAACCGCCGGTCTGATGGGACCAAAGTTGAGCATAGATCCCATTATTTTGGACCAGCTCCCGATGAGTCCCCTGTTCGACGATCCTCCCCTGATCCAGCACGATCAGCCGATCCATCGCGGCGATCGTCGACAGCCGGTGCGCGATCGCAATCACCGTCTTACCCTGCATCAACTGCTGCAGACTATGCTGGATCGCCGCCTCAACCTCGGAGTCCAGCGCCGAAGTCGCCTCATCCAGCACCAGAATCGGCGCATCCTTGAGCAGCGCCCGAGCGATGGCGATTCGCTGCCGCTGACCGCCGGACAGCTTGACCCCACGCTCCCCGACCTGGGCGTCGTAGCCGACATTACCCTTGGGGTCGGCCAGCTGCTGAATAAACTCATGGGCCTCGGCCTTAGTCGCCGCGTCGACCAGCTCCGCTTCGGTGGCATCGGGCCGACCATAGAGAATATTTTCCCTCACCGAACGGTGCAGCAGCGCCGTATCCTGGGTCACCATCCCGATCTGTTCGCGTAGTGTTTCCTGCTGAACCGCGCTGATATCCTGATCGTCGATTCGGATTTTTCCGCCTTCGAGGTCATAGAACCTGAGCAGCAGGTTCACCAGCGTCGATTTACCGGCACCCGAGCGTCCGACCAGTCCGACCTTCTCCCCCGGACGGATTTTCAAATCAAGCTGCTCGATCACCCCCTCGCCCTTGCCGTAATGAAAACGGATTTGATCGAATTCGATCTTGCCGGCACAGACCTTCAACGGCGGCGCACCGGGACGATCTTGCACCTCACGCGGCTGAGCCAGAGTGCTCATGCCGTCGGCCACGGTACCGATGTGCTCGAACAGCGTACTGACTTCCCACATGATCCACTGCGACATGCCGTTCAGCCGCAAGGCCAGACTGACGGCAATCGCGATCGCCCCGATAGTGACCGCTTCGATCGACCATAACCAGATGGAGGTCGCCGAGATCACAAACGCCAACAGGTAGTTGCTGATCTGCACCCCAACGTTGATGCCGGTGGCCAGACGCATCTGGCGATAGACAGTCTCCATAAACCCGCCCATCCCCTGCTGCGCATAATCGGCCTCCTGACGGGTATGAGCAAAGAGTTTGACCGTGGCGATATTGGTGTAGCTATCCACCACCCGGCCGGTCATGGTCGAACGGGCATCCGCCTGTTCGGTGGCGACCCGTTTCAACTTCGGGATGTAGTACAGCTGCAGCCCGACATAGCCAACCAACCAGGCCAGCATCGGCAGCATCAACCGATAATCCGCCTGCGCCAGCAGTACCAGCATGGTCAGAAAATAGACCAGAACATACACCATCACGTTAAGCAACTTCATTACCGCTTCGCGTACCGACAGTGCCGTCTGCATCACCTTGGTGGCCAAGCGCCCGGCAAAATCATCCTGGTAGAACGACAGGCTCTGACCGAGCAGGTAGCGATGGGCCAACCAACGTACCGCCATCGGATAGTTGCCCAGCAACGCCTGGTGAACGATGGCCGAATGCAGAAATACCAGCAACGGGATAATCAGCAACACCAGCAGCGCCATTCCCAACAGCTTCAAGCCCTCCTGCTCGAACAGCGTCTGCGGGTCGCGTTCACCCAGCCAATCGACCAACTGACCCATAAAGCCGAACAACAACACCTCAAGGATCGCCAGGATCGAGGTCAGCAACGTCATCCACAGCAACGAACGCTCCATCCCCCGGGTATAATGGCGACAGAAGGCATAGATACCCCGCGGCGGCTGACCGGGTTCCTCGGGGGGGAACGGCTGGGTCAGACGCTCAAAAAAAGCCAGCATGAATTACTCCAGACAAGGATCGAAGCTCCGGCCTAGACAGGCCCGGAGCCGAACAGAAAGATTATCGACGACCTATTGGGGCCGGTTTCGCCGCAACCAGACCGGCAACACACATACCAGACCAGCCAACAAACCGACCAGATGGGCCGTATTGGCGATGGCGCCAAACCCCATCTTCTCGATCAAGCCGCTGACACCCAACACCAGCCAGATCATCATGAAGGTCATCAACGCCGGCGGCATGCCGAACCCCGGCCCCAGCTTCAACCGATCGCTTAGCCAGGTATAACCCATCAAGCCGAAGATCACCCCGGACAAACCGCCGAACAGCGGGCCGGTCATCAAAAACTGGGCGGCGTTGGAGCTGATACCAATAAACAGGACCAACCACAGCAACGAAGACGAACCTCGGGTCAATTCAATCCGCCGTCCCAACTCCCAGGTCCACAACAGATTAAAGACCAGATGCAGCAAACTGTAGTGCAGGAATATCGGCGTCAGCAACCGCCACCACTGCCCGCCACTCAACAGCGTCGGGAAACTTTGAAATATCAGGTAACCACCCTGAAAGTCGAAGTCGACGAAACTGAACCAATGCAGCCAGCCCAGCCGATTGCCAAACCCGGTCAGCAGCGTCAGCGCCAGACTAAACCCGATCAACACCAGCGTTACCGGTAGCCGCCACCAAGGGAAGGCGACCTGCTTTGAGGCCCCGCCGGACGAGTTCTCAAGCGCCTCGCCCCGCTGCCAGCGGTTGAACTGCTCCATCACAAAATCGGCATCAGCAGGATCGGCCAGCCACAGTTGCTGCTGCCCCTGTAGATGGGTAATCCGGTGATGGATACGCTGACGCCACAGGTAAGCAGCGAAGGGGCCCAGGTCAAGATCAGCAGGCAGCTCAAACAGTTGTATCATTAACTCTTCGTCCGATTAATCCGCCAGGTCTCTGGCGTCGACATCGACCCAGACAAACTTGTCCGCACTCAGGACGGTCTCTGCATCCATACGATAAGCCACCAAGCGCCCCGCCTTAACAGCGCTGTAGTCCAGGCAGGCGATATTGTTGGTAATCGGCGCCGGAATCCCCTGGCGCCAGTAGTGGCCGATAAATAGCGGCGGCAGTTCCGACCCATAGTGCAGCAGCTTCTCACGCTCCCCCTCGGTCAACGGCAACCGCGCCAAGTGCTCGGGCAACGGGTCGGGCTGGAATACCACATCCCCATGACGCTGCGGATTGCGACTCCAGAATTTGGTCCGATACACGTATCGGCGAAAACCTTCGGCACTCTCCATCACCGCCTCGTTGGGCAACCGCAAGTAGGTTCCCCGCAGTAGACGATCCGCAACCAACCACCCGAAACTGCCCCGCTCCACAGTCCGGTGCAGGAAATCATCATCACTGAGATCCTGTATTTGCTGTTGTTTGAGCCGCTGAATCAGCTCCTCGTCCCAGCAGGCATGAACAACCCTGAAGCCCTCCAAATCCAAGAACAGCGGGATCTGCCGGAACCAGCGCAGATGGTCGCGCCACTCGTCGGCATAGGGTTCCATCTGCTCCAGGGTTTCGCGCAACATCCGCTGGTTGCGGGGGCTGTGATCACGCAGATACTGATGCTGGGAACCCGGTCTAGCCGGTTCGTTATAAGCGATACAGTTATACTCATGATTACCCAGAACGATCTGGGCCGCGCCCTGCTCTACCATCTCGCGCACGAGTTCCAACGCCTCCCTGACGCCGGTACCTCGGTCGACGATATCACCGATAAAGATTGCCTGGCGCTGCGGATGGCGGTAGCAGCCCCCTCGGCGCTGATACCCCAACCGCTGCAGCAGCTGTTGCAACGTCCGAGCACAACCGTGTACGTCGCCTATCAGATCGTATCCGCTAAATTCCACCGTCTTCTGCCGCGTCCCAGTCTTCGTTACTCACCCAGCTATTCACCCAACTTAGAGCCCCAACCCAGTTTGGAGCGACAGGACTCGTAGTAGTTGTAACAGAGCGGATGGATCAGATGCAGCGGATGGGGTTTCTTCCGCACACTGATCTCGTCGCCGGGCAGGCAGGGAATCTGGTGCTGACCGTCGCAGCTGATAAACGGATGGGTATCGTTGCGCTCGGCGACCACGATCCTCAACTCCGCATTGCCGTCGATCACGATCGGTCGACTGCTCAAGGTGTGCGGGAAGATCGGCACCAGCACCAAGGCGTCCAGCTTGGGGTGCATAATCGGACCACCACCGGACAGCGCATAGGCCGTCGAGCCGGTCGGGGTCGAAACAATCAGCCCGTCCGAGCGCTGCGAGTAAACAAACTGATCGTCGATATAGAGCTCAAACCGGATCATCCGGGCGGCCTGATTGGGGTGCAGGATGATATCGTTGAGCGCTTCACCGAAGCCGATCTTTTCACCATCACGGAACACCTCCGCTTCGATCAGAAAGCGCTGCTCGCTGTGATAATGGCCATCCAGCACCTCGCCCACTTTCTGTTCGATCTCATCCGGCGCAATGTCGGTCAGAAAGCCCAGATTACCGCGGTTGATCCCCAGCACCGGAACTCCGGAGTGGGCCAGCTGGCGGGCGGCCCCCAACAAACTGCCGTCACCCCCGACCACGATAACCAGATCACAATGCTGCCCCATCATTTTGACGGTGCTGTGCTGCATCTCCCGGGCAGGGACCAGATCGGCAATCCGATCGTCGACAAACACATTCAGTCCCCGCGATTGCAGGAACGGCACAAGATGCTCCAACGACTGGATCACCGGGGTACTCCCCTGGCGTCCGACCAGGCCGATATTTCTGAAGTTTTCCATCAGGTTAACTTTTCTCTTTGGCTCTACTGCTCCACCTACAATCGATAGAGGCCGATGCGGCATTATAGGGCCGAACAAGTCGATACTGCGACTCTTGTGAGGATGAAAATCAGGATATCTGAGGGAAAAACAGGATGTCAGATATGCCGCTACGACCAGCAAGTCGGAAGCAGTTACCAACAAAGAACAAGAAAGAGAAGAAATGGCGGAACGGACGGGACTCGAACCCGCGACCCCCGGCGTGACAGGCCGGTATTCTAACCAACTGAACTACCGCTCCGCAGCGGAATTGACTCCAGCCATAACTGACTTGGTCAATAAAGTGGTGGGCGTGGACAGGCTCGAACTGCCGACATCCACCTTGTAAGGGTGGCGCTCTCCCAACTGAGCTACACGCCCACTAACGTGGTATCTCTGATCGCTTGTATTACCAAAGCCAGGCTTTGATAAAGTGGCGGAACGGACGGGACTCGAACCCGCGACCCCCGGCGTGACAGGCCGGTATTCTAACCAACTGAACTACCGCTCCGCAGCGATAACAACCACCGACGACTAAGCCGTCAGCTTTGATTGCAGCCACAACCGAAGTTGTGGTGGGCGTGGACAGGCTCGAACTGCCGACATCCACCTTGTAAGGGTGGCGCTCTCCCAACTGAGCTACACGCCCTGCAACCACTCAAATTTAGACTCCCGAGTCAGGAGTACTCCCTATGGTAGGAGCACCATGCCAATCGAAGTGGCGGAACGGACGGGACTCGAACCCGCGACCCCCGGCGTGACAGGCCGGTATTCTAACCAACTGAACTACCGCTCCGTTGTGCTTCGATAAGCTTCCGATTCGTGGTGGGCGTGGACAGGCTCGAACTGCCGACATCCACCTTGTAAGGGTGGCGCTCTCCCAACTGAGCTACACGCCCCGAATCAGGAGCTGCGAATTCTACGGGTTTTGGACCGGCTGTCAAACCTAATTTCCAAAAAATTTAAGCTTTTTTGAAAACGATTTGAAAACGGATAAAAAGCGATCAAATCAACGACTTTTTGATCAAAAAACCAACATCGCGAGCGCGCTAACGCGATGCGATAAATCGGTAATCGGGGATTTTCCGATTCGACAGCGCTTTCTATAATAAAGAGGTTTTCTATCAACGGTTCAGGTTTCTCTTTGACAACGCCAATATCACAACAGTCACAACCCGTATCAGCCTCCGATCAAAACTTGGAGCAAGCGCTGCAAAGGTTTATCGACGACAGCCTTGCACACTGGCCAGCATTGCCCCTGGTGGAGTTTGATCCCCTGTGGCCCTCTCCCTGCTATCAGGAGCAGGCCGACAACCAGGGGCAGATTCCATGGCGGCCCGTACGCCAACAACAGCGCAGCGATATGTTCGAGCGCCTGGAGAAGGCGCTGGAGGAAACTATCCATCCATCGATCAAGTCGTATTATCTGAGTTACTGGTCCGATCCATTGCCGGCCCGATCAGCCCAGGGCGAACTGGATCTGCTGTTCGCCTGGAGCGAAGAGGACCTGGAACGACTCAGAGCCAACCTGATCGGTCATGCGATGGGACGGCGACGTCTGAAACAGCCTCTGAGCCTGTTCTTCGGCTGCACCAAACCAGAGGAGTATGTGCTGGCGGTAGACAATCGCACCGGCGCGGTATTGCTGGAACAACCGGGCCGCAAGACCAGCGAGCGGATCGCCGACTCTTTGGCGGAGTTTATCCAGCAACTGAAACCGGCCCAGTTCGAATAACGGGGATGGGCTGGTCAGCTGCTGACCGCTCCCCTAAACTCTGTTGAAGTCGTAACCTGAGAGATAGTACCAACTTTTTAATCACCGAATGGAAGCCCGCCTATGCTCACGCTGAAGCCCGCGACAAAACTCCTGCTCGGACTCGCCGCCGTGTTAACCCTGGCCGGTTGTGCTCAGAGCCCTCAACAAGTCCGCCTGGATCCGGTCATCAGCGTCAACAGCCTCGTTGATAACCAGCCCACGGTTCACTTGAGCGTTACCGATAAACGCCCCAGCCAAAGCCTGGGCACCCGCGGCGGCGTCTATCGCGGCTCCAACCACATCACCCTGGCACGGAGCATCAATCACAGCCTCCGCCCTGCTGCCGAAGCAGCCTTGACCGAGATGGGGATTCGCGTCGATCAACCCAGCCCACAGCCGATCAAGTTGAATCTGATCCTCGAAGAGCTGAGCTACACCGTCGCCGACAACCAGAGCCTGCCGCTGGAGATCACTCTGCGCTCGCAGATCGCCGCCGTAGCCGACAAGAACGACAGCCAGCAGGCCTCACGTTACGAATCCACCAAAGTGCATAAGTTCTTCAAGGCACCGAACGAAGCCACCAATGCCGAGATCATCAATCAGATTATGTCTGAGACCCTGACCCGGTTATTCAACGACCCCCGCCTGATCGAGTTCATCCGGCGCTAGCGCCATCGAGACGCGGTCGGTAGCAACCGGCCGCGCCCCACCCTAATTGGTAGTAGAGCCGGGAATCCGGCGCAACAGTCCTGGTCAGAATTGTTATAGTGCCCGGAGCACATTCAGAATAACGATAACAATTCACGAGAGCCCGGATGAGCAGTCCCATATCCAACCTGCGTAAATTCGTATCGCCGGAGATCATATTCGGCGCTGGAGCCCGCAAAACCGTCGGCAATTTCGCCCGCACCTTCGGTGCCAACCGTGTCCTGATCGTCTCCGATCCCGGCGTCAAGGCGGCCGGCTGGGTTGACGACGTCGAGGCCAGCCTGCGCGAACTCGATATCGACTATCGACTGTTCACCGATGTCAGCCCCAACCCCCGCAGCGAAGAGGTGATGCGCGGCGCCGAGCGCTACCTGAGCGAGAACTGCAACGTGATCGTAGCGATCGGCGGCGGTAGCCCGATGGACTGCGCCAAGGGGATCGGTATCGTCAGCGCCAACCGCGGCCATATTCTCAGCTTCGAAGGCGTCGATCAGATCCATCACCCGATCCCGCCATTGATCTTTATACCGACCACCGCCGGCACCTCTGCCGATGTCTCCCAGTTCGCCATCATCTCCGATCAGCAGAGCCGCAATAAGATCTCCATTATCAGTAAGGCGGTGGTACCCGACGTATCGCTGATCGATCCGGAAACCACGGTCACAATGGACCCATTCCTGACCGCCTGCACCGGTGTTGATGCTCTGGTCCACGCGGTCGAGGCCTTCGTCTCCACCGCCAGCGGGCCGCTGACCGATATGCACGCACTGGAGGCGATCAAACTGGTATCGGACAACCTACCGGCCCTGGTGGCCGATCCCAACAATCTCGTGCTGCGCGAGCAGGTAATGCTGGGCAGCATGAAGGCGGGGCTAGCTTTCTCCAATGCGATTCTCGGGGCTGTACACGCCATGTCCCATAGCCTGGGCGGCTACCTCGACCTTCCCCACGGGTTGTGCAATTCGATCCTGCTCGAGCACGTGATCGACTTCAATTACAACTCGGCCGAAGACAAGTTCAAGGTGGTGGCCGATACGCTTGGGATCGATACCCGGGGCATGCAGTCGCCGCGGATCCGACGCGAGCTGATCCAGCGGGTCAGCACCCTGAAAGCAGATGTGGGGTTAACCCAGCGGCTCAAGGAGGCGGGCGTCAGCACCAGCGATATACCGATGCTGTCCCACAAGGCGATCAAGGATCCCTGCATCCTGACCAATCCCCGCAAGTCCAATAAGCGCGATGTCGAGGTGGTGTATGAGGAAGCGCTCTAACTGCCCCCCTCCGCCCCAGGACGGCTTCAATCCCACCGAATTAGAGCGCCCCAATACCGCTGCCGAACGTGACGCCGACGGTGAAACCAGCCACGGCGACGAAGCGCTGCTGCAAAACCTGATCGGCCTGGGTGACTTCTCGGCGCGCAAGAGCTACTACCCCGAACTACTGGGTAAGATCGACGAGATAGAGCAGGAGAAAGAGCGTTACGAATGGTTATTCGAGAACGCCCTGCACGGTATTTTCCAGGCCCGTATCGACGGCCCGGTAACCGCGGCCAACCCGGCCATCGCTCGAATCTGCGGTTACGCCTCGGTGGATGAATTTGAACGGATCGGCGATATCGGCAGCCAGCTGTTCGCGGTGCCGCAAGACTACCTCAACCTGCTCAAACTACTTCGCCGTCACGGCCAGCGGGTCGGTTTTGAAACCCAGCTGCTGACCGCCGACGGCAACAGGGTCCACATCTCCACCAACGTGCTGCTCAAGGACCCGGAGCGAGGGTTGATCGAGGCCTTCGTGCAGGATATCACTGAACGCAAGCGGGCCCAGGCCGAACTCAGCCGACTCAATCTGGAGCTGGAGCAGCGGGTCAGTGATCGCACCCGCGAACTGAGCGAACTGAACCGGCACCTGCGCCTGGAGATCGACGAGCGCACCCAGATTGAGCGGCAGCTGCAGCAGGCCAAAGCCGAGGCTGAGGCGGCCAACCGCTCCAAAGACAAATACCTCGCCGCCGCCAGCCACGATCTACTGCAACCCCTTAACGCAGCACGGCTGCTGGTCTCCACCCTGCAGGACCGCGAGCAAGATGCAGCCAACCGACAACTGGTCGAGCGCGCCCACATCGCCCTCGAAGGGGCCGAATCGCTACTCGGGGACCTGCTCGATATCGCCCGCCTCGACGCCAACGCGGTCAGTGCCGAACCGAGCAGTTTCTGCGCCGACCAGTTGCTGCAGCAACTGCACACCGAATTTGAGCCGGTCGCCCGTGATGCCGGACTGCAACTGCGATTAGTGCCCTGTCGAAGCTGGATCCACTCTGACGCCCGGCTGTTGAGCCGGATATTGAGAAACTTCCTCAGCAATGCGATCCGCTATACCGACAGCGGCGCCGTTTTGCTTGGCTGCCGGCGTCGATCTCAAGACACCCCCAACGATGCGATTGAGTTTCTGGTTTGCGATACCGGCCCCGGCATTCCGGCCGACCGGCTCGATGAGATCTATCAGGAGTTCCACCAGCTCGACAACGCCACCAGCGGACAGGGCGTCGGCTTGGGCCTGGCAATCGTGGATCGAATCGCCCGCATTCTGGACCATCCGATCCGGGTGCAATCGCAACCGGGCCGCGGCTCCTGCTTTTCCGTCCAGGTACCGCTTGGACAGGCCTGCGAACCACAGCCGCTAGATACATTGGCGCCCGCCATCGGTTCCGGTGCCGATCTGCAGCAGTTGTCGGTGTTGGTGATCGAAAATGAAGAATCGATTCAGATGGGGATGGTCGCCCTGTTGGAGCAGTGGGGCTGCCGGGTCAGTTGTGCGGCCGACCAGCAGCAGGCTCTGGTATGTCTACAGCAGCAATCGCCGGCGGTGATTCTGGCCGACTACCACCTGGACAACGAGCTGACCGGCCTGGCGGTTCTGGATGCTCTCTACCGCTGGTGCGATAGCCAGCAACGACCACGTCCGGCGGCACTGATGATCACCGCCGACCGCAGTGTCCAGTTACGCCAACTGCTGCAGCAGCGAGGCCTGCAACGTCTCAACAAGCCGATCAAACCCGGTAAACTCCGGGCCCTGATCAGCCACCTGCTAAGCCAGTAGCTCAACCCTCGGAGGATTGCTCGCGCCGATCGGCATCCGGCGGCGTCACCGCGGCTGTTGCTGACGCTAGAGGCTGCTGGTGTACCGAGCCGCGGGTATAGGAGTAATAGCAGGCCACCAGCGCTGCCAGCCCGGACAACGCCAACGAGGTTTTCACCACCCAGAGCAGCTGCGGATACTGATCCGGTTCGATGGCAGCCTCGCCGATCGACCAGGAGATCAGCATCATCACCAACGCGGTGCCGACCAGATTCCCCAAGGTGCGTGCCAGGCTCAGCATCGCCGAGGCGATCCCCATCCGGCTCCGGGGTACCGCCCCCATCACGGCACTGTTGTTTGGCGTTGAAAACAGCCCGAATCCCAATCCCAGCACTGCCAAGGCAACAATGATAAACAGCTTGCTGGTATCCATCTGCAACCAGATCAACAATCCGAATCCGAACGCGAAGCACAGGCACCCGGCGGTCGAGATCAGCCGTGCCTCAAAACGATCCGACAACCGGCCGGCCAACGGGGCCAGCACCATCATCACCAGGGTTTCGATCAAGATCAGCTGCCCCGCCTCGCTGGGTGACATGCCCTGGATATACTGCAGATAGAGGCTGAGCAGAAATACGATCGGAAAGTTGGCGCCGTACATGAACAAGCTGGCCTTGATCGAGCGTCGCAACAATCGGTTCTGGCGCAATACCTGTAATCGAATCAGCGGAAACTCGACCCGGTTCTGGTGTCGGATAAACCACCACAGCAGCCCCCCGCCCAATACCACCAAGGCGATCGACTCCGGTTCCGGCAGGCCTGAGATTCCAAGGAAGGTTGCGCTGACCCAGGCGGCAAACAGTAGGCTGCCGCTCCAGTCGAGCCGTTCGGGCGTCTCGCTCTTCCACTCCCCCTTAAGAAACAGCGCCACCAACAGCAGCGCCAACAGGGTCAGCGGAATCGGCATCCAGAAGACACTGCGCCAGCCGTAATGCTCGGTCAGCCAACCGCCAATCAACGGCCCGGCGGTGAGCCCCAGATAGACCGACGAGGCGGCAAAACCCAGCGCCTGCCCCCTGGCCTTGGGGGGGAATACCGAACCGACCACCGCCAAACCACTGCCGAACACCATCGAACTGCTCAGCCCCTGCATCACCCGCAACCCCAGCAGCGCCTCGATACTACCCACCGCAAAAATCAGCAGCGAGGAGATCGAGAACAGGGTCACCCCCACCAGATAAACCCGCTTGCGGCCAACGATATCGGCCACCCGGCCAGCCGGCAGCATCAGCACGATACTGCCCCACAACAACGCGGTCGGGATCCAGCTCACCATCACCGCATTAGCTTGCAACTGATCGGCGATCGATGGAATCGCAATACTGGCCGCCGACAACGTCAGCGAGGTCACCATCAGCGACAGACAGACACTGATCAGCGCCAACCAACGCGCTTTCGGATCCTGGGCATAGTCGGGGCCCGGACGGCCACTACCGGAGGCTCGAGAGCCAGCCGTTTGTGAGGAACGAGAAGACGACGCCGAGGAAGAAGTCGAGGCGCCCGCCAATGATTGTTGCATGGAAAAACTCAAACTGGGAACAAGGGTGATATGCGGAGTTCAGGGCTCATTGTCGTCGTTAAAATGCCAAACCTGATAAACCGACCAGCGCAAGGTATCACTCCAGTAGTCGGGCGCCAAGCCCGCCTTGGCTTTCAATTTGGCAACGAAGCTATTCGGCTGTGGCAACTGCTGCCACACCTGCGGCAGAAAGGTGGCCCGGTGAAGCTCAGACTCCAGCTTCAGGCCGTCGACTCCTGGGCGCAGCTGTTGCAGCAGGTCTGCTTCGGATTCGACCCGCAGCGGTTGCTGAGGCGATAGCAGCGAGATCTCGATAGCCGTTTCCGCCAGTTCATCGGACTGCATCGGAGGGAAACGCGGATCATGGAAGGCCGCCTGCTCGGCAAAATAGACCACCGCATCCGCCAAGGTTCGATCATCCTCGAGCGTTCCGATACAACCGCGCAGCTGTTGATCACTGCGCCGGTGCAACGTCACAAAGCAGGCCGCCGGCTGATTCCAGGGAGAAGTAGTCAGGTCGCCCGGTTCCAACAGACTCTCAGTGTCATTTCGAGCCGTACCTGTCTGGTCACCCCCGACACGCTGCGGGGGCGACCATCGGGCTTTTATAGCGGCGCGCGCTAACGACAGCAGCTGACGCTGCTGTCGCTCACTCAGCTCAGAACTCCAATCAATGGACGGCGAAGGCGCCATAACCCACCACCCGTTGCCGATCACCGGCCGTATCTCCGGAATTCCGCAGATCCAGCAGGTCGATCTGCAGATGTCGGCGCCGCCCCAGCTGCAGCAATCCATTGAGTCCATGACAACCGCATGCCTGCTCGCCGCTGAGCTCGCCTTCGAGTTGGCAGATCTGATTACTGGTGGCATGGTCGCGCCGTTGTGCCTCTGGATAATCCAGGTAGTGACTCAGGTCGGAACTGAATAGCACCAGCGTGTTGGGCAGGTCCCACAACTGCTCGAGTAGATCCGCTACCAACGACGCCGGGGTCCGTCCAACCACAAGTGGGACGATACGAAACTGAGCCAGAAGCTGCTGCAGGAACGGCAGCTGTACCTCCAGGCAGTGCTCCAGACGGTGGGCCTCGTCGTTAACGCTAACACCGGGCACCCGTGCCAGTTGCGCCACCACCTCCCCGTCAACCTCAACCTTGCCCAACGGCGTTTCAAAATGATCGGCGCCACTCAATGCCACCCCCTGCAGCGGCACCCGGTGAGCCGGCCCAAGTAGCACGATACGTTGAATGTTGTCAGCCAAGGGAGCCAGCAGGTTGTAGGCCGTAGCCGCCACCGGTCCCGAATACACAAACCCGGCATGGGGCACTATCAACGCCTTCAACTCCCCCCCCGAGCGTGCAGGGATGTCGTCGGGCACCGGATTCTGGCGCAGAAAACCGAGCAGTTGATGTTGCAGCTGGTCGGGCTCGTCGGGGTAAAACAGTCCCGCCACCGCCGCCGCACGGGTACGGTCGGACCGGTTTTGATGGAATCGAGTATCGGAAGGTTCGCCGCCCATGGTGAAGCCTCCTGTAAGCCGGACGTCTACTCTTTGGACAACTAAAGAGCACTGATGATTGCTGCTTAAAGCGTAGCCTATCGCAGCAGCGAAGATACGGCTCTAGCAGCTGCCGCAATGTGAACCTTAACCATCCGCAACGATTGATTTTGGGTCGCGATAAAGAACTATAATGGAACATCGACTTCCAACCTCAAGCATATCAACTCGACAATGTAGTAGGTCGATGTGCGCCGAGTAACACCATGGTCGCAACCCCGGCAAAAATGATGCTTGTCATAATTAATTAGAGATTCAGCACCTATAATATGGAACAGAAATATCAGTGCGATATATGCGACTACGTCTATGACCCCGCAGTGGGCTGCCCAGAGGAAGGCATCCCTCCCGGCACCCTCTGGGAGGATATTCCCGACGACTGGGTCTGTCCGGAATGCGGCGCGCCGAAGTCGCTGTTTAGCCCCGAGTAGCAAGGACGCTCATGACTCAGACCCGTGATTTGACCAGCATCACCCCCGGCAATCTGCAAGTGGGGATGTATGTGGTACTACCCAGCGGTTGGTTGGACCACCCGTTTCTGCGAAATCAATTCCAGATCAAAGACCCGGATCAGCTGAAAAAATTGCAAGATTGCGGCTTTGAAAACGTCCGGGTAGACCTGAAGCGCAGCAAGTTACCCAAGCGACCCGCGGAAGACGCCCCCACCGAAAGTGCCAACGAAGCCGCCGTGCTGGATCCTAAATTGTGCGACGACCTCCCCCAGTGGAACCCGGATAATCTGGTACCCGAGCAGTTGCTGGAATCGCTCCATGACAAAAAGATCCCGCCCGAGCAGCGATCCAAGGCGGTCTATAGCCACTCCCGTGAGTTGATGAACCGTCTGCTGGAATCGCCCACCGCTGAAAACCTGAAAGCGTCCAAGCAGGCGATCAGCTCGGTAACCGACCTGATCCTCAGCGATGACGCCACCGCCATCAACATGCTGCGGATCACCGACCACGATTTTTACACCTACACCCACTCGGTCAATGTCGGTGTCACCAGCATCATGGTAGCCAAGGCCCTGTTCGGTCAGTCCGATCGCCACGATATGCACGAGCTGGGTGCCGGTTTCTTCCTTCACGACCTGGGCAAAGTCAATATCCGCCAAGAGGTGATCAACAAACCCGGCCGACTGGACGACACCGAGATGCGCCATATGCGCACCCATCCCTACAAGGGCTTCAAACTGCTGGAAAAATCCGGTCAATTGAGCGAAGAGAGTCGGATTATCATCCTCCAGCATCACGAGCGCGCCGATGGCAGCGGTTACCCGAAACAGTTGCATGATCGCGAAATTCATATCTACGGAAAGATCTGTTGTATCGCCGATGTTTACGATGCATTGACGGCCGAACGCTCCTATAAGAAAGCGTTGCAGCCCTTCGAGGCCTTGAAGTTGATGAAGGCGCAGATGGCCGATCACTTCAACAAAGAGCTGTTCGAAAGGTTCGTGATGCTGATGGGTGGCATCCCTCGATAAGAGGCGGTTGAGGGCCTTCAAATCCAACCGGCCTATACTTGCAGTGAACCCATGGAGCACTGCGATGGCCACCGAAACAGACAGCTATCCGACCCGCTACTGGCACCGACTTGAAGACGGTCGAGTGCAGTGCGACCTCTGTCCCCGCTACTGTAAACTGCGCGAAGGTCAGCGCGGCCTCTGTTTTGTCCGCGGCTGTGAACAGCAGCAGATCAAGCTCTACACCTGGGGACGCTCCAGCGGCTTCTGCATCGATCCAATCGAGAAAAAACCACTCAACCACTTCCTGCCCGGCACTCCGGTTCTCTCATTCGGCACCGCCGGCTGCAACCTGACCTGCAAGTTTTGCCAGAACTGGGATATGAGCAAATCACGGCAGATGGATACTCTGGCGGACCGGGCCGATCCTGAAACGCTGGCCGACACCGCCCAACGTTACGGCTGCCGCTCGATCGCATTCACCTATAACGATCCGGTGATCTTTATGGAATATGCGCTGGACGTGGCCGCTGCCTGTCATGAGCGTGACATCCGCACCGTGGCCGTCAGTGCCGGCTATATCTGCCCCGCCCCCCGGGTTGAGTTCTACCAAGCGATGGACGCAGCCAATATCGACCTGAAGGGCTTCAGCGAGCGCTTCTACCGCAAACTCTGCGGTGCCGAGTTACAGCCGGTACTGGAGACACTGCAATACCTGCGCTGGGAGACCGACGTCTGGTTCGAGATCACTACGCTGTTGATTCCCGATCAGAATGATAGTGATGCCGAGATCGAAGCTCAGTGCCGTTGGATTGTCGACCAGCTTGGGCCGGACGTGCCGTTGCATTTCAGTGCCTTCCATCCAGATTTTAAAATGATGACCACCCCTCCGACACCAGCAGCTACCCTGACTCGGGCGCGCGAGATCGGCTTGGCCTGCGGTCTCCATTACGTTTACACCGGCAATGTTCACGATCGCCGGGGCGGCAGCACCTTCTGTCCCGATTGCGGTTCGATGCTGATCGAGCGGGATTGGTACCAGCTCGGCCACTGGGGCCTGAACGACCGGGGTGGCTGCGGTCACTGCGGCAAAGCCATTGCCGGTCGCTTTGAAGCCAGCCCCGGACATTGGGGGGCCCAGCGTCAGCCGGTCAGAATCTACCAGCCGGCCGAATAACTACGCATCGCTCTACGAAAAACCCTACCGAGTGGTCATGACTCTAGCCCCTGGCCCGTTCTATACTCAGGGTCGACCAATCGCATAGGGATAAAGATTTCAGATGAAAAAACTCAAGCATGAGAACGAGTTACTTAAAGAGGCGATCCGGGTCGGCGGCCTCTATCTGAAGAAGCGCGGCGCCGGCGAATTCGAAGCCACCGACGGCGCTGACCTGAAAGTTACCGCGATCTACAAACTGTTGGTCCATGACAACCTGATCCAACCGCTGGCCAAGGATCAGGTCGACCTGCCCCATATGCGCCACAAGCTGGCACTATGGATCTCCCGTAACCTGCCCGATAACCATCCGCTGCTGCAGGATTGATCAGAGACTGCGTAGCGGAACGAGGATGATGTTATGCCCACGCTGATCATCGGCAATAAGAACTACTCTTCCTGGTCGCTGCGCCCCTGGCTGGTGCTGCGCCATCTGGGGCTGGAATTTGAAGAGGTGCGCCTGTCACTGGGCAGCCCGGATTTTCATACCGAACTGAAACGCTACAGCCAAGCCGGCCGGGTTCCGGTGTTTCAGGATGATCTAGGCAGTATCTGGGACAGCCTGGCGATCTGCGAATTCCTGGCCGAGCGCCACCCGTTACTGTGGCCGGATGAGCCCTACCAGAGAGCGATGGCTCGGGCCTATGTGTGTGAGATGCACAGCGGTTTTGCCGCGTTACGCGCGGAGTTACCGATGAACTGCCGTGCACAGCAGCGCCGGGTAGAACCCAGTCAGGCGGCCTTGGCGGATATCGCCCGGATCGAACAGATCTGGCAGCAGTGCATCGAACATCATGCCGAGGAAGGCCCTTGGCTGTTCGGCCGCTTCGGTATCATTGATGCCTTCTTCGCTCCGGTGGCCATCCGTTTTAACGGCTACCAGTTGGGGCTGGCACACAACAGCCACGAGTACATCAAACTGCACCTGTCCAACCCGTTACTGCAGGAGTGGATAGCCGCCGGTCAGGCAGAATCGGAGGTAATCCTACGCGAAGAGGTCGGTGCCTGAGCCGACCTCTCCGTTATCCGCTGCTTATCCGGGCTCGCTTATCGACTGAACTCCAGCCGTCACCGGAGCCGGTATCTCAGTATTCAACCCGGCCATCTGGGGCGAGACCAGATGCAGCGTCTGGGTCGGGTAGGCCATCTCGGCGCGATGCTGTTCGACCAGCTCGATGATTCGCAGCATCACATCCTCTTTAATCCCGTGGTACTGAACCCAGTCGGTGGTTTTGGTAAAGCAATAGATAAAGAAATCCAATGAGCTGGGAGCAAACGCGTTCAGATTGACGATCAGAGTCTGCCTGGTATCGATATCCGGATGCTCCCGCAGCATCTGCCGAACCGCATCAACCACCTGTTTTACCTGAGCCGCATCGTCGTAGCGGATCCCGATGGTTTCGTAGATACGCCGGTTGGTCATCCGGGACGGGTTCTCCACCGAAATGCTCGCGAAGGTGGAGTTAGGCACATAGAGCGGACGTTTATCGAAGGTGCGGATACGGGTCTGGCGCCAACCGATGTACTCCACCGTACCTTCTATTTCCTGATCTGGTGAACGAACCCAATCCCCCACCGCAAAGGGACGATCCAGATAGATCATCAAGCCACCAAAAAAGTTAGCCAGCAGATCCTTGGCGGCGAAACCTACCGCGATACCGCCGATACCACCGAAGGCCAGTACCCCGGAGATGCTATACCCCAGCGACTGCAGTACCACCAATACCGCGGTGATGATCACCGAAGCCCGCAACAGTTTGCTGACGGCATGGGCGGTGGTCTGATCCATCGGTTTTTTCGACCGCTCGGGGTCGATCAGGCCCTCTTCAAAGCCGCGAACCAGCCGCAACATAAACCAGGCCAGCAACGCGATCACGATCACATCCTGGGCCGGCTCCAGCATCACCAGCAGGCTGGTCTGGGTGCGTTCATCGATAATCTGGGCAGCCCATCCCAACCCGACGACCCAGATCATGAAAGTCGCCGGACGCCGGACCGCGTTGAGCAGGACGTCATCCCAGATGTTTCGGGTCTGCTCCAGCTTGGCCGCCAAACGGGCGAATAGCCGGCTCAAAAAGAAGCTGGCCAGCAGGGTGATAAAAACAACAATAAAGACTTCGATAATCCAGAAACGCTCCGGGGTATGCAGCCCGAGCTGATCCCATAACGTCTGCAGTTCCATCTTCATTCCGACTCCTTACTCAACTTGTAGACCTTCCGGCTCATGGCCATATCTGCGTTTCTACACCGGATTGACGTAACCGGGTCACGCGGTCTAGACGACATCGCCCCGTCAAGCAACACTATTTCTTGCAGCCACGGAGCAATCCGGCCAGGGTATTATTCTTCCAATCTCTGCAACTGCTCGCAACACGCCCGCCAACGGGGCTCGGCCTGGAGCTGTTCCAGTGTCAGCCGAGCCTGCGCCTTCATCTGCAACACTCTGGGCGCCTCCAACCGGCCCTGTTGTTCCAACCAGTTCAGCACCAGACGCGCTGCCTTGGGCTGATTACACACCAGCACCATATCGCAACCGGCCTGCAGCGCGGCATCGGCACGCTCGGCATAGCCACCGGCGATTTCGGCCCCGGCCATGCTCAGGTCATCGCTGAAGATCATCCCGTCGAAACCCAGATCTCGGCGTAGGACCTGCTGCAGCCAGAAGTCGGAGAAGCCCGCCGGCTGCGGATCGCAGTTGGAGTAAACCACATGGGCCGGCATCACCGCATCCATCAATGCCCGATCGCCCTTCGGCGAGGACTCAGCGCGGGCGAAGCGTGCGAACGGGAGAAGATCCTCGCCCTCAATCCGATCGTACGACCGCTCATCCACCGGCATCTCCAGATGGGAGTCGGCGGCAACGGCGCCATGGCCGGGAAAATGCTTCCCGGTGGTCGCCATACCGGCCTCGTGCATGCCTTGCATCAGCTCTGCGGCCAGGGCGATCACCGTGTCGGCATCGGCTCCGAAACTGCGATCGCCGATCACTTCACTGATCCCCCGATCCATATCCAATACCGGCGCAAAGCTGATATCCAGGCCATGGGCCAACAATTCGGAGGCATACAGCCAGCCGCAGTCCCGTGCCAGAGCTAATCCGGCAGCCGGGTCCCGTTGCCACAGCCGGGTCAAACTGGCCATCGCGGGAATCCGGGTAAAGCCGGCACGAAAGCGCTGCACCCGGCCCCCTTCGTGATCAACCGCGATCAGCAACTCCGGACGTATCCGACGGATCTGGTCGGTCAGGAAGATCAACTGTTGCGGGTCGCGATAGTTGCGGCTGAACAGGATTACGCCTCCGACAGCGGGCCGACGTAGCAGCTCGGCTTCATCATCAGAGAGTTGGAAACCGGCTAGGTCGAGCATCAGCGGCCCGGCGGGAAGCGGAGGAAAGGAAGGCGTCATGACAAAGATTCCGATCGAAGATTAAGCCTTGATAAGCACCTCGGTACCCGGTGTCAGCTGCTCGTACAGAGCCACCAGATCCTGGTTGCGCATCCGAATACAACCGTGGGAGCGGGGTATGCCCATCGGTTCCGTATCCGGGGTGCCGTGGATGTAGATATAGCGTCGCATGCTGTCGACGGATCCGAGACGGTTAAAACCCGGCTCACAACCGCACAGCCACAGAATACGGCTAAGGATCCAATCCCGCTCGGGGTAGCGCTTGGCCAATTCTGGGCTATAGATTTCACCGGTCGGGCGTCGACCGACAAACACCGAGTTAAGCGGACACTCGCCACCGATCATGGCACGGATCCGATGCCGTCCCAGCGGAGTGCAACCGCTGTTCTGTTGCTGCCCGGTGCCGTTGGCCGCCGTAGAGATCGGATAGTGCTGCAGCGCGTGCTGCTCCTGTAACAGCGTGAGGCGCTGCTGACTGATGGAGATTAGGATTCGGGGGCGCCCCGGATTCACCCTTTCCCCCCCGGGGGCAGTTCGGTCTGATCGGGCAGTCCAGCCTGAGACTCGGGTAGTTGGCTGGTACCGGCCTCCTTCGGGAAAGCCTCAGGTAGATCCAACAGCGGTTGCTCGGTGACCATATCGGGTTCGGCTCGCAGTCCGGCAGCCAGAAAGCTGACCAAACGATGGAAGACTTCCGGTTCGGATGCGTTACTTCCGAAGAAGAACCGCTCCTGCTCTGCCAGCATACCGTGGCGAGCCATCGAGAGTACCGCCGTGCCGATCATAAAATGGCAGCGCCAATAGAATTCACTTTGGCTCATCTGTGGGACCCGTTGACTCATCTGCGTCAGGAAGCGACCGAACAGCGGACCATAACGGCGCTGCAGGAAGGTGCGCAGATTGTTGTCGGAGCTGAGATAGGCCTGCCCCACCAAACGCATAAACAGGCTGACCCCCTGGCGGTCTTTCTCAACCGCACTGAGCATCGCTGCGATCAGCAGCTCGAGCAGGTCTTCCAGGCTGAGTTCAGAATCCAGGCTGTCATGGTCATCCAACTGCCGCTCCAGCAACTGGCACATCGGGGTCAAGTAGCGTTCGGCAACGGCCTGGATCAACGCATCTCGAGAGCCGAAGTGGTAGTTGATGGCGGCCAGATTGACATTGGCCGCCTGGGTGATATCTCGAACCGAGGTCTGGTCGAAACCATTCTGGGCAAAAAGCTCCACGGCGGTATCCAGAATGCGTTTGACGGTCGACTTAGCCAAGCTTGACTCCTGTTTCTAGGGGTTGGTCAGATGCAGTAGCTTACGAAAAATATCGGCTTCGCTGAAGTCGCTCCCACCAGGTCAGCAGCACTCGATCCAGCGAGCCGCTAACCACGGTTCCTAGCCGCTCGCTGATACTCTTCTTCTCAACGTAGCGCACTTGGAATACCTCTGCCTCATCGCAGGCACTAATCAGGTATTCATCGCTGGTGGAGATCTCGTCGATCAACTGCTTTTCCAGCGCCCGTCGACCGAACCAGACATCACCGTTGGCGACCTCATTCATATCAAGCTGGGGACGGTGTTCGGCCACAAACTCCTTGAACAACTCGTGGGTATCCTCCAGATCCTCGATAAACTTCTGCCGCCCTTTTTCAGTATTCTCCCCGAACATGGTCAGGGTGCGTTTGTATTCACCGGCGGTCAGCACTTCAACATCGATTTCGTTCTTCTTCAACAATCGATGGAAATTGGGGATCTGCGCCACCACACCGATCGATCCCAGAATCGCGAAAGGCGCTGCAATCAGTTTATCGGCAATACAAGCCATCATATAACCGCCGCTTGCCGCCACCCGGTCCACCGATACCACCAAGGGTATTTTACGGTCCCGAATCCGCTGCAGCTGGGAGGCGGCCAAGCCGTAGGAGTGCACCATACCGCCGGCGCTTTCAAGACGGAGCAGGACTTCATCCCGCTCGGTCGCCAGGGTCAGGATCGAACTGATCTCTTCACGTAGCGGTTCCACATCGGAGGCTTTGATATCGCCATCAAAGTCGAGCACGAACAGGCGCTTCTTGTGCTCCTTCTCGATATCTTCGCCCTTCTTAATCTGCTTGGTTTTCTGCTTATGCTCCGCTTTACGCTGCTTCTGCTCCTGTTTGAGCTGCTGCTTGTACAGCGCCTTATCCAGCACCTGCTCACGCAGGGCATGGCTCATATTTTCCAGGGTTTCGTTGAGGTTATGGACCTCGATATGCCCCTCGGTATCACGCTTGTTGCGCACCGCCAGTTGGGCCGCCGCGCCAATCACTACCAAAATAGCGGCTACCAGCGTGGCAGCCTTGGCCAGAAACAGGCCGTATTCGTAAAAAAACTCCAGCACCATGCTCTCCAATAGCTCGGTTCGGGAATCTGCGGTCAGATTCCTCAATCGACGGGAGTTGCCCGTTCGGATTATTTAAAAGCGCGATTGTAACAAAAACAACTCCCTGTCCGGTCAGCTTTTTCTGTCGGTTTGCCTTGACCCATCGTCGCCTGATTGCAACTTACCAGCCCAGGTTTGGCCCACCTCGGTTGAGCTGCTACCATCGACGCTGTTTTGGTTACCGCTAACGGGAATTACTATGCAGTCCGTCCGTGAAGTGATGTTTAAACTTCCCAAAAAATTCCAACCCGAAGCCGCCGAAGGGATGGAGGTGGTGTTTCAGTTTGTCATCGATGATGAAGCCCACTACTGCCTGACGATCGAGGATCAGCAATGCCAGGTGGAAGAGCGTGAACACGATGACCCGAACGTCACCCTGCTGATGGACGGAGAAACCTTTGTCGACATCATCAGCGGTGAGCTGGGCGGCACCAGTGCCTATATGAGCGGACGCCTGCGGGCCGAAGGTAATGTGATGCTGGCCACCCAACTGAGCAAACTGTTCAAACGCTAAACGCCACAACTGAGGCTCTGAAACGGATCACAACTGGTGGTGCACACCGGCCAGAAAGCCTTCAATCAGGGTCGTTGAGATAGCCAGCTTTGGCGGCAATTCAGGCATTGACTGGGCATCAAACCAAGCCGCCTTAACAATCTCCACCCCATCGGGTTGGATCTCGCCCCCGGCGTATTCGGCATAGAACCCCAGCATCAGCGAGTGTGGAAACGGCCAGGATTGACTCTGCCAGTAGCGGATGTTCTTCACCTCGATCCCGACCTCCTCCATAACTTCGCGGGCTACCGCCTGCTCCGCCGTTTCCCCAGCTTCGATAAAGCCGGCCAGGGTACTGTAACGTTCAGTCTGAAAATGCGCGGCATGGGCCAGCAGACACTGCTCCGGTTCTCCATGCTCTCCCGGGCGGGTGACCAACACGATGATACAGGGCGAAATCCTGGGATACTGGTGGTATCCGCAACGATCGCAGCATGCCGAAAAGTCCCCCAGATCTGCCCGGGTTGGCTCACCACAACGGCTGCAGAAGCGATGGTTCCGATACCAACTGTTGAGCTGAGCGGCCCGTCCCAGTATGGGTGCCAGTTCAGGCTCCGCTTCCAGCATCAGCGAACGTAGCCCGGCATCGTCCCAGCCAGTCGGTAGCTCCTTGGCATCGAAGCACAACAGCTGGACCGACCGGCCCCGATGTTCTCCAACCTGAAGCTCAATCATCGGCTCCCACTGCTCCGGAGGTTGCCTCAGCAGCGGCGAACGCTGTCCATCGACCAACAGCCGGTCTCCAACAAAACCCAACCAATACATCGTCTATTACCTCAACCAAATCGCCAGCAAGCGAAACCGATCCGATATTAGGAACAAGCCCGGATAGGGGCGACTGTCATCCTGTTAACATAGACCGGATCACCCGCCAGACCCTGCCACCCTGCGGATTCAGCAACCAATTGTTTGATTAGTTTCAAGCTTGGCAAGAATTATGCACAGATCAAAAATCAGTCAATCCGGGACTTACAGGCACTGCCGCCGTCCGCGCAAACGATCCCGGCCTGGCATCTATCTTGCTGTTTTTAAATCAATTAATCCGAGCATAAAGCTCGGGTTTAATACAGACCACAGCCCCAGCCAAGCCACAGTGGTCAAAAAACAACCCACATAGTTATGCACAACCTGCTGGGGATAATGGCCCTAACAGCCGACCGCTAAAGCTCTCGGGGGAAAGTGGAAAACTCTACCGCACCGCAGCAAACCCAACAGAGCGACAGCGCTCAACCGCTAAGCCTCTTCGGCCGGATTTAACAGCCGTTCCAGCATTTCGGCCACTTCATCCTTTTCGAACGGCTTACTGATAAAGCCGGAAATGTTCAGATCCTGCGGCTGCTCGTTATCATCAACGGCGAAGCCTGAAACCAGAATCACCGGCAATTCCGGCCTGAGTTGGCGGACCTGCTCAATCAGTTTATAGCCGGACAGATCAGGCATCGAACGGTCACTGATCAAAAGATCCAGTGATTGGGGCTGGCTGCGGATTTTTTCAAGCGCAAAACGCGGTGAGGTATATACCGTGACATCATACCCGAGCCGGAACAGCAGACGCTCAGCAAAACGAGCATTCTTGTCGTCGTCGTCAACATAAACGATTCGTCCCCGCCCCTGAGCTTCGGCCTGTATGGCCGCAATCGCCTCGGAGGTATTTAAACGCCCCGTCTCACCCCGCTGACTGGGATCGTAGGTCGGCAGCAGCACACTAAAGGTCGAGCCCTGACCCGCTTCACTGTAGACCGTTACCAAACCTTCGTGGTCCGTGGTGATACGATGACAGGTGGCCAATCCGATCCCTGAACCCTTACCCGGCTCTTTGGTGGTAAAGAAGGGGTCGAAAATGCGCTCCTGGGTGGCCGGATCAATGCCGCAGCCGTTATCGGTGATCGAAATTTTGGCGAACAAGCCGGGCTTGATCTGCGGGTGGGTAGCGGCGAAATCACGATCGACGACATAATCTTCCAACGCCACTGTCAGCTGCCCCGGTGTCTCGCCGATGGCGTCTACCGCATTGGTCAGCAGGTTCATCAGCACCTGATCGAGCTGGGATGGGTCTCCCCAGACCTTCAGTCCCGGGGTCAACAGCTGCAGATCCAGCTCAATGGTTTTCGGCATCGAAGCACGAATCAAACTGACACCGTCCATAATCAGCTCTTCAAGCACCACCTCCGAATGGGTTCCGGAACGCTTGCGGCTGAAATTCAACACTTGCTGGATCAGTTTCTTAGCGCGTTTAGCTGCCTTTTCGATCTCCTGCAGATCACCGTAGAGCGGATCAGTAGCCTTCAGATCATCCATCGCCATCTGGGCGTAGCCAAGAATGGGGGTCAATATATTGTTGAAGTCATGGGCGATACCACCGGCTAAGGTTCCGACCATCTCCAGGCGCTTCGATTGCTCCAAGCGATGCTCCAGCCGTTTGTTCTCCTCTTCGGCCTTGACCCGTTCGGTGATGTCGTAGTGGTAGTTGACCGACACATCCTCACCGTCAAACTCCATCCGGCTGATATCCATCAAGCACCACCAGGAGCTGCCGTCGAGTCGGCGCCGTTCCATCTGCAGACTTTCCCGGGTTACTCTGCCCAGCCCTTCCAAGGCCAGAACCTTCGAGGCGTCTTCAGGGTAGACATAGCTGTCGGAGATATCGGATTCGATCAGCTGCTGTTCCGTCCCTGCCCCCATCATCTCGACAACTCGGCGGTTAACAAACACCGGACGGTGTTGACGGTTTACCACGGTAATCCCGATCGGACTGTCGTTCAGAATCTGGCGCACGTAGAGATCCTTATTGCGCAGTTCCTGAGCAGCCCGATCACGGGCGTCTATATGCTCGCCGATCTGTTGCAATAGCTCGGTGGTGGTGTGAACCACCAGGCCCAATTCATCCTTGCGATGCCGTGAAGGGATATCCAAACCGGCGGCTCCAGGGTTGGATGGATCTATCTTGGCAAAGCTGGCGGCAAACTGAGACAGCGGCTTGGCCACCATCAGGTAGAAAACCAGCATCAACACCACCGACAGCAACACCGCCAACAGGGTGATCTGCAGCAGGTGGCGCAGGGTACGATCCCAGAATGGAGCATAGATGACCGATTGGTCGACCCGCAGCACCAATCGTCCCGGCTGCAAGGCGATATCTTCGGTGACATGCTGCAATTGAATATCCCGACTAACCTTGAGCTCGTTGGAGCCGAACAACCACTGTTGCAACACATGCGGATTACCGTCGACATCCTGACGTCGGCGCACCAGCTCAGCGCCAAATTCGTCGTAGATCGCCACATCGGAAACAAATGGATAGTTAAGTAAGCCGACCACCACCTCTTCGGCCAAGGCTTCATCGTATAGATGCACCGCTCGCCGGGCGGAAGGTAAAGACACCGTCATGATGGTATCGAGCTGCTCATCTACATCATGGGTTTCTGAGCGCAGGTCAAAATAGGTGATCAGCAGTAACGCCAGTGCCCCCAGCAAGGCCCCAACAACAAAGGTAGCAACCCCTAGCTTGAAAGATATGCGCTCGGGGAATAATCGATTCATCGGACTCACTGTCGTACAACTCCAGCGGCGTTATTGATCAGCAGAAATGCCCCTAGACTAGCGCAACCAACTCTAATGGCAACATATTCCCGGGTGATATGGTCGAATATAACCCTGATTAATCTATGCTTTTCAGTATTCGCTGCCGGAGCCATCTGATACCATCCGGATCAGACCGGTCACCGTTACGCTGACTTTCAACTCACTGTTATCAACCTAGTTCTTGCCGATATGGATAAAACCATTCTTATCGTCGATGACGAGCCTTCAATCCGAAATCTGCTGGACCGTATGATCAGCCGCTGGGGTTATGACGTTCAACAGGCCTGCGACGGACTGGACGCACTCAGTGTACTGGACGCCAATCCCGATATTCGGCTGGTGCTGTCGGACCTGCGAATGCCGCACTGTAACGGCCTCGAGTTTATGCAGCGAGCCTTACAGAAATACAAGCGAGAGTTCGAATTCATCGTACTGACCGGCGACGGGGAGAAGCACGATGCGGTTCAGGCCATGCGCATGGGGGCCAGGGAGTTTCTCGACAAGCCGATCGATCGGGCCGATCTGGAACAGGCGATACAAAGCGCCCAGGAACGCCTTCAACAGAGTGATCAGGAACAAGCCAAGATGCGCAAGCTGGAGGTTGCCAACCTGCAGCAGGCTCGTTTCCTGGACGAAGCCGACGAACAACTGATCGATCGACTCGCCGTTATCGCCCAATACCGTGATGTCGAAACCGCCGAACACTGCGTCCGGGTCGGCCTTAACGCCGAACTGCTGGCTCGACTGGCCGGCTTGGATCTGCACACCCAACATCTGGTCAGACTGGCCGGGGTACTCCATGACATCGGCAAGATAGGCATTCCCGATAACATCCTGTTCAAGGAAGGACCGCTGAGCTTCGAAGAATTCGAAATCATGAAGCGGCATACCGATATCGGCTATTCGATGTTGACCGGCAGCGGTACCGAGCTGATCGATACCGCCGCCTGCATCGCCAAAACCCACCACGAGCGCTGGGACGGCACCGGCTACAACGACGGTCTATACCAGGAGGAAACACCGATCTTTGGTCGCCTGGTGACGATTGCCGACGTCTACGATGCACTGCGCAGCAAAAGGCGCTACAAGCCGGCTTTCAGCCACCTCGAGGCAGTCAAGATCATTACCCAGGGGGATGGCCGGACCGACCCCAACCATTTTGATCCGAAACTACTGAACCTATTCCGCGAGCACCATCATCGCTTTGCCGAGGTGTACGATTCGATGCCGGACGAAGCAATCTGAACTCCTATTGATTCAGGTTATTTCTCCCACCCCGAGGTTTGGTTAGAGTGCCCCACCTCACTTGGCTGACTTCGTTATATCCGGCTGGCAACCCATGACCAAGCAACTGCAACTGACCGCTTTGATTCTCGCCGGTGGGCGCGGTATGCGCATGGGTGGCGTCGACAAAGGCCTGGTAGCGCTGCAACACCAGCGACTGGTTGAGCATGTCCTAACCCGAGTCCGCCCTCAGGTCGATCAGATCATCATCAGCGCCAATCGCTCTTTAACCCAATATCAGGATTACGGCTACCCGGTTTTACAGGATCAGTTGGAAGGGTTTCAGGGACCGTTGTCGGGGATCAATGAAGGGCTCAAGCATTGCACCACCGACTGGCTACTGGTCGCCCCCTGTGACAGCCCGGCACTACCCACTGATTTAGCATCGCGCCTGGGCCAGGCCATTGAGCAACAACAAAGCCGCGCCGCCATCGCCCACGATGGCCGCTACCTGCAACCGGCATTCAGCCTGCTGCACCGTGAGCTGCAGCCCAGCCTGCAGGCCTATCTCAATGCTGGCGGCCGAAAGCTTGGGCAATGGTTGCACCAGCAAAACCCGTCGATTGTCGATTTCAGCGACCAACCGGATAGCTTTATTAACCTGAACTCACCGGAACAGCTGGCACAGTTCCAACTGCAGCTGAAATCTCCTTCTGAGTAACCGCACCGGTTAACAGGGGCAGGATCGCCACTGGCTTTATCTGTCTGCTCTCTCCATTCGACCCGGCGAACTTGTTTTGTTCGATCAGGAGCCTTTAATCACCACTCCGAAAAAAGACTTATATCAATCGATGAGATAAGTCAGCATATTCTTTTAAAACAACCGCTTAGATGTTATTCGTTAGTCGATATTTTGCCTCAGATCGCTTCACACCCCCGCGAATACCCACTATGATCGAGTGGCTTTATTCTGTACAACAGCAAGGTGTAAATGATGTCTCAGAGGGAAACAGGCACTGTAAAGTGGTTCAACGACGCCAAGGGTTTTGGCTTTATTGTTCGCGATGGTGGCGAGGATGTGTTCGTCCATTACCGCCAGATTCGTGGTGAAGGCCACCGCAGCCTGGCTGAAGGTCAGCAGGTCGAATACTGCGTGATCACAACGCCGAAAGGACTTCAGGCCGAAGACGTCGCTTCGCTCTGAATCACCAAGCCCGGCCAACCCCGGGCTGGTTTACTTCTTGATCTATCAGCCCAACAGCATCCTTTGAAGGCCGCTGACTGCGGGCAGTAGATCCCACCGTATTGACGCTGTTGTAACAGCCCGTTACCAACTGCGTCGATAGTTCGTATTGCCCGTTCTGGACTACAGACTACGGCTAGGAACTTGTACGTCTGCTGGTTGCCTAATTCGACGAAAACCTGTTGGTCCTCCAATCGCTACCATCTAAGGAAAGACAATGTCATTACTGCGTCTACTGTTACCCCTGATTGCCCTTAGCCTACTGAGTAATGGCGCCATTGCTGACAGCCGTGAAGCCAAAGCCTGGCAACTGATCGAACAAGGCGCTTTGGTCATCGATGTTCGAACTACCGAGGAGTATGCCCAGGCCCACCTGAAGAGCTCGGTCCATATCCCCTACCCGGAAATTGTCGCGCGCTTCAGCCAGATGGAGATCCGCAAAGATCTGCCGATAGTGCTTTACTGTCGCAGCGGTAATCGTTCCGGCATCGCCTACAAGATGCTCAGCCAAGCCGGCTACACCGCCCTGCACAATGGCGGCGGCCTCAACGACCTGTTGCAAGCCGCGCCGCGCTGAACCTTCCGACCTCAGGGCGCCAGGCGTTGAATCCGCCAGGCGTCCCGCTCCTGCCCTTCAATATCCTGATCAAGGCTGTAGACCAACCGGTCATGCAGCCTGTTCTCCCGACCCTGCCAGAATTCGTAGCGCTGCGGTACCAACCGATAGCCACCCCACTGTTGCGGACAACAAACAGCGTCACCATCGAGCTTGCGTTCTAGCGATTCCACCTGCCGTTCCAGTTGCTGACGATCAGCGACCGGATGACTTTGGTGGGAGATGGCCGCACTGAGCTGACTTCCCCGAGGACGCTCAGAAAAGTACTGCTCGGCACTGGCACGCTCCAACTTTTCCACTTGGCCCGAGATCCGCACCTGCCGATCCAATTCGGGCCAGTAGAACAATAATTCTGCCTGAGGGTTCGCGGCCAACTGCTGCCCTTTCAAGCTTCGGTAATCGGTGTACCAGCAATAGCCGCCCTGATCGAAGTGCTTTAACAGCACAATGCGTGCCGAAGGCAGCCCCTGCTCCGACGCGGTCGCCAGCACCATCGCCGTAGCGTTGGCCGGGTCCAGCTGCCGATGCTGCTCGAACCAGCGATGAAACTGCTGATGGGGCTGCTCCTGCAGATCCTGTTCATCAAAACTCTCCGCCAGATACTCGCGCCTGATCCGGGTCAGATCCTGATTCGAATCGATACTGCTCATAATTAACCTTCACACCCAATCAATAGCCAAAGACTATCGCAACGAAATATATATTTAATTTTATTAAAAAAGACCAGGTAACTATTCTAGTCTCCATACCGCAACCAATACAGGAAACACAACATGTTACAGAATAGCGAAGGACAACGAGTTCCACAGGTTACCTTTCACACCCGCGTTGAAGACCAGTGGGTCGACCGCACCAGCGATGATCTGTTTGCCGGCAAAAAGGTGATCGTATTTGCACTGCCGGGAGCCTTCACCCCCACCTGTTCATCCAGCCATCTGCCGCGTTACAACCAGCTAGCGGGTCAGTTTGCCGAGCAGGGGGTCGACGCGATCTACTGTCTATCGGTCAACGATACCTTCGTAATGAATGCCTGGAAGGACGACCAGAAGGCCGACAACATCGACGTTCTCCCGGATGGTAACGGTGAATTCAGCGACGGACTGGGCATGCTGGTGGACAAGAACAACCTCGGTTTCGGCAAGCGCTCCTGGCGCTACTCGATGCTGGTCAACGACGGCGTGATCGAAAAGATGTTTATCGAGCGCGACGTTCCCGGCGACCCCTTCGAAGTATCTGACGCCGATACCATGATGAAATACCTCAATCCGGACCAGCAGGAATCGGACAGCATCATCCTGTTCACCCGTCCTGGTTGCGGTCACTGCCTGCGCGCCAAGTCGCTGCTGGGAGAACGGAGCCTGAATTATGAAGAGGTCGTGTTGGGGCGTGACATCAACCACGCTGGCCTGAAGGCGGTATCCGGTCAACTGACCGTGCCACAGGTCTTTATCAACGGTGAACATATCGGCGGCGCCGACGAACTGCAGACGATGCTGGAAAGTTAAGTGCCACTGAAGCCGGGCTACCCCCTTCTTAGCAGCCTGGCTTCAGCCTTTAGTTCCACCAAAAGGCGGCACTCGGGGCTTTCATGCAAGCCCTGGCCTGACTACAATCAGGCCATGCATATCAGGATGTTATATCAAAGGCTATTGACGCCACTGCTGCTTATCGGGATCACTTTGTTCCTGTCTGGCTGCAACGATTTTAATGTCCGCAATCTGGCAAAAAGCGATGTCGATATGATCGTGGACCTGCATCTTGCAGAGCTCGATCAACTCAACCGCCAACTGTTGATCAAACTGTACAAACGCAACCCCCGCGAATTGCGCAAAAACCCCAAGCATTCGATCGAATCGCGGCTACGGCAGCTACAACTTCCTCCTCCGGAGCAACAGCCAAACTACCGGTTCGCCGAACTGGGCAATCGCGTCGGCAATCAAGCCCTGCGTCTGGCTTTTGATCCTGACTTTAGCGGGGATAGGGTTTTCGCGTTAGTGGTCGGCATGAAGAGCATGCTGCACGCCGCCTACAGCATGAAAACCGAGCTATTTCTGCTCGACGAGCTGAACCATCAGCTGCTGTATAACAGCGCCCGCAACCTCGAAATCATCAACTGGCGTTTGAACAACTTCCGAGACCCGAATAACGAGCTGTACCTATTAAGCAATGGCTACCAAAACGGGATCGCCAATCTGAGTTTTGAGCGGCTTTTTGGCAAGATGATTCTGATCCAGGACATGATGGCCAAGGTGGTCGCCGACCGAAACAACCGCACCATCAACACGGTGGTCCATAGCGTTGCTTCCACCGCGTTGATGCCGATACCGTTCTAGTTCACCAGATCGATAGCAACAGGCGCTAGCGAATCGGCTTGTTGACCCGGATCTGATCGCAGGCGTGATTCTCATTCAAAAACAGAGTGACATCAGCCTGGTCCGGCATCTGATCCAACATCAACCGGGTCAAACGCTCGTAATGCATGATAAAGCGGCGAATTTCAGCTTCACTCATGATCCGTAAACCATCGGGCTGCCCCGCTTCATGCAGATGCCGTATCCGTTCGGCCAGTTTTTTCTCCTGCAGCGTTCGCCACTCGAACACCTGCGCCATACTTGGAACCTTTAGCATCACCAGCAGGTCCAGCATTCCGAATAGCTCCTGATAGGGCCCTTTCAACTGGTCATTGACGTAGGTCCGCCAGATCGCGTTCGGATCCTCCTTCGCTTCAAGCTCGTTGACCGGCTCACGCAGATCCTCATCACTCTGGGCTTCCGCACCAAGGCACCAGCCGTCCAGCACCACCACGTCAACCGCCCCCAGCCACTCCTGCCATACCGACATCGGGCAGCGGTCATCGATCGACTTATCGAACACCGGAATTTTTACCACGCTGCCGCCGTGGGCCAGACGCAGCTGCTCGATCAGCTCAATCCCCAGTCGAACATCATGGGTACCCGGAACCCCTCGGGTGGCCAGCAGCGGGTGAACCTCCGCAGCCAAACGCTGACGCTCGGCCCGGGTTTTGTAGATATCGTCCAGCGAAAAGCCGACCACCCGCTGACCAAAGCCCGACGACAGGGTGACCTCCAGCAGGTTGAACAGAGTCGACTTACCCGAGCCCTGGGCCCCGTTGATACCGATCACCAGCGGCCCCGGTCGACGCCGCTTGATCTCCATCAGCCAGGCAGCCAATGGAACGTAGATGCGCTCAAGCATCTCAACCAGGCCAATATCAACCTTGAGGCTCTTAAGGGTGGTAGAGAACTCAGCTTCGACCGCTTCGACGGCACGACGTCGGTCCGCAGGGTCTCGAAACAGCTGATCTTCAGGCCAACGGGTCAACAGGGTCACTTCACACTCCGAAGATAGTTAACAGGTTTTCATTGTTACAACGATGGGTTCAGCTCTCCGCCGGGTGGTTGCGGAACCAATCGATCACCGACTGAATCTGGCCAGTCTCCATCAAAGATGGAGCATGCCCCAACTGGGGGTAACTCAACAGGCTCAGCGCCGGGTTCTGCTGCATACGCTCCACGGTCTGACGCTCCAGCACGTCGGAGCGCTCGCCCCAGATCAACAGCTGACGGCATTGGATCTGCTGCCACAAGGCCCAGAGGTCGACATCCTCGCCTGCTGCCTGGCGGCTGTAGTCGCCGATCACCGGGTCGTAGTGCAATGCCCACTGCTCGGTTCCCTCTTCAGCGCCCTGTTCAACACACTGACGGGCACTGTGCTGAGCCAGATGCTGCCATTGCCGATCCTCAAGCTGGCCGAAATCGGCATAGATGTCACGCAGATAATTCTCAACCGCTTCCAGCGAGCCAAAGCGCTGATCCAGGCCGACATAGTCTCCGATTCGCTGTAGACAGGCCTGACTGATAAAAGGGCCGATATCGTTGAGCACCAACCGCTGTATCGGTGAGTTTGGCATTGCCGCCATCAACATGCCGATCAGCCCACCCATGGAGGTACCGAGCCAGTCTACCCGCTCAACCTTAAGCCGAGCCAGCAACGCCACCATATCATTAATGTACTGCCCCAATTCGTAGGGGCTGCCGGATGGCAACCAATCGCTCTGGCCACGGCCGACAATATCCGGGCAAACCACCCGAAAATCCCTCGACAGCGCCAGTGCCAGCTCATCAAAATCCCGACTGTTACGGGCCAGTCCGTGCACACAGACCAACACCCGCTGATTTTCGACCGCTCCCCACTCGTGATAGACCACCCGGTGGAAGCCCTGCGGATTCAGTGACAGAAAACTCTCGGTACGCATACTCGCCCTCCTTTGCTGCCGGCCGACCGGCGATGGTTGTAGCAAACATAACACAGGGTAGCAGTAGCAAAAGACCGCAAGACATCAAACCCCGACAGCCCGGTCAGATTAGATCCGGTTTAAAAGGGCAGTGCCAGCTGCGTGGCAGCAACCGGGAGATCGTCGGTAAAGCGAACACCGACACCCAATAGCCGCACTGGACGTCGACCACGCTCAAATCCCTGGCTTAACAAAGGACGATAAAGGGCCAGATGGATCCGATCATAACCGCAGCTATCGATACGGGTTTCTACCGTGGTACTGGAGAAGTCATCGAACTTCAGCTTCAGCAACACCCCGGCAATCGGTTTGTTTTCACCTTTACGCGCAAGCCGTAGCTGCAGCTTTTTAAACAGCTCCACCAACGGTTCATGGCAGGCATCAAGATCGGGTAGGTCGGTGGCGAAGGTATGCTCAACACTGAGACTCTTGCGTTCTCGAACCGGCTGAACTTCGCGGTGGTCGATCCCACGGCAGCGTTGATAAAGCCGCTCACCCATCCGCCCCATCCATTCCTGCAGCTCCTCAAGCGAATAGCGTTGCAGCTCTTCACACCGACTGACCCCTTTTTCGGCAAGCTTAGCGGCGGTCACCGGCCCGACCCCGGGTATCTTCTTCACCGGCAACTGACGAACAAAATCATCGACCTGTTCGGGTCTTATGACCGTCAACCCGTCCGGTTTTTGCCAATCACTGGCTACCTTGGCGAGAAACTTATTCGGTGCAACACCGGCAGAGATGGTGATCCCTACCTCCTGAGCGACCTGTCGTCTAATCTGCTCCGCCATGCGAGTTGCGCTGCCATGGCACTGTTCACTGTGGCTAACATCCAGAAAGGCTTCATCGAGTGATAACGGCTCCACCAGATCGGTGTATTGACGAAAGATCTTATCGATCTGCGCCGATGCCTCGCGGTATTTATCCATATTGCCCGGCAAGATCCGTAGCTGAGGACAGCGCTTCACCGCCAATCCCGATGCCATCGCCGAATGGATACCAAATTCTCGAGCCGGATAGTTGCAGGTTGAAATCACTCCTCGCCGACCAGGATCCCCACCGATGGCAAAAGGAATATCCCGCAGCGAGGGATCATCACGCATCTCAACCGCGGCAAAGAAACAGTCGCAATCGGCATGAATGATTTTTCGTTGCATAGCGCAAACGCACCTAAAACTGGGAAATAGCAAACACTAGATACTGTATACATATACAGATAAAAACGCTAGCGCCCTTATTTCTAAGGGATATCGACAAGCCATGCTGGCCCCATTTCGGGTCAAAAAGTGGCCCCAAAAAAGCATCCTAAATGCAGATCATATTATTGCCATTTCTGCGGCGCACCAATTTTTACAACTGGCTTAATAGCAATAAAACAGTATTTTTTATCGAAAAAAACAAAACTTCGAGACTATCTATCGAGGCTTTTATCCTAGAATTTCTCCTGATCACGCAACATAACAACGCAAGACAAATCAGAGGATAAACAACATGCTGATCGGTGTACCTAAAGAAATAAAAAACCACGAATACCGTGTTGGCCTGACTCCGGCTTCTGTACAGGAGCTGATCAACCGTGGCCATCAGGTCATTGTTGAAACCAACGCTGGCGCTGGCATCGATTTCTCCAACGAGGAGTACGTAGCTGCAGGTGCCGAGATCATTGAAACCGCTGCCGAGGTATTCGAGCGCGCTGAGATGATCGTTAAGGTTAAAGAGCCCCAGCCGCAAGAGTGCGAAATGCTGCGTGAAGGCCAGCTGCTGTACACATACCTGCACCTGGCTCCAGACCCCAAGCAGACCGAGCTGCTGGTTAAGTCCGGCGCAACCTGCGTTGCTTACGAGACTGTAACCGACGAGCGTGGCGGCCTGCCGCTGCTGGCACCGATGTCCGAAGTTGCCGGCCGTATGTCTATCCAAGCAGGTGCTCACCACCTGGAGAAGGCCGAAGGCGGCCGCGGCGTCCTGCTGGGCGGCGTACCGGGTGTTGCTCCGGCTAAAGTACTGGTTATCGGTGGTGGTGTTGTTGGTGACAACGCAGCCGCGATGGCTGTTGGTATGGGCGCTGACGTCACGATCCTTGACCGCTCCCTGCCCCGTCTGCGTCAACTGGATGCCGACTACGAAGGTCGCGCCAAGTGCGTTTACTCCACCGGCAATGCGATCGAAGAGTACGCGCTGGAAGCAGACCTGGTCATCGGTGCGGTTCTGATCCCGGGCGCAGCAGCTCCTAAGCTGTTGACTCGCGACATCATCAGCCGCATGAAGAAAGGCGCCGTTGTTGTTGACGTTGCTATCGACCAAGGCGGTTGCTTCGAAACCTCCAAGGCTACCACTCACCAGGAGCCGACCTACGTGGTTGACGACGTGGTTCACTACTGTGTAGCCAACATGCCTGGCGGCGTAGCTCGTACCTCTACCATGGCCCTGAACAACGCTACTCTGCCGTACGCGCTGGCCCTGGCTGAGAACCCCAAGCAGGCTCTGCTGAGCGACAAGCACCTGCTGAACGGTCTAAACGTTCACAAAGGCATGGTGACCTACAAGGCCGTCGCCGATGTGCTGGGTTACGACTACGTTCCGGCCGAGCAGGCTCTGCAAGAGTAATCAGCAATCCTTGCTGGTAATAAAAAAGGCGCATATCTATGCGCCTTTTTTTTGTTGTCACTCCGACCGAGCAGAGCAAAACTTATCGGTTGGTTCAGGTTCTAACCGGGTTAGAACGCGGCAGATGGGCCTCCAAACCAGCATTTTCCAACGTCCGGTTCAGCATCTGACGGATTTCGGTTTCACTCTGCATCCGCAGGGCATTTTCCACCAGCCCGACTGCCTGTTCATGACTGACCGAGCGGATCACATGCTTGATTCGCGGCAGGCTGTGGGCGTTCATACTGAACGACTTCACCCCCATCCCCATCAACAACAGCACCGCAGCCGGATCGGCAGCCAGCTCACCGCACAGACTGACATCCAGACCATGCTTATAGGCTTGTTCGGAGACATAATTCAACGCCCGAACCACGCTTGGATGTAAGCGGGAGAACAGGTTGGCGACACTCTGATTATTGCGATCCACCGCCAACAGATACTGGGTCAGGTCATTGGTACCGATGGAGATGAAATCCAGTCGCCAGGCCATGTAGTCAAGCAGGAACAGGGTTGAAGGCACTTCGACCATGATCCCCACCGGTGGCTTCTCGACCACCACCCCTTCGGACTGCAAACTCTTGAACGCCTTACGCAACAGCTCAAAGAAGCTATCTACCTCATCCACCGAACTGACCATCGGCAGCAGCATCTTCAGGTTGCCCAGCCCCTCGTTGGCCCGCAGCATCGCCCGAATCTGACCCAGGAAAATTTCCGGATGATCGAGGGTAAAACGGATACCACGCCAGCCCAGGTAAGGATTGTCCTCTTCCACCGGGAAGTACGGCAGCGGCTTATCACCACCGATATCCAGAGTCCGCATCGTTACCGGTCGAGGGTGAAACTCTTTCAGCACCTTACGGTAGATGCGAAACTGCTCCTCTTCGGTGGGGAAGCTCTCATGGATGATGAACGGAATTTCGGTGCGGTAGAGTCCGACACCTTCGGCCCCCTTCTCCAACCCCGGCGAGATATCCGATAGCAGCCCGGTGTTCACCATCAGCGTTACCCGATGCTGGTCCAGGGTTTCAGCCGGCAACTCCTTCAGTTTTTCCAGCGAGCGGTCAAATTCATTGTCTCGTCGAGCCAGGCGGGTGAATTCAGCACGCAGCGCCGAGGACGGCTGAAAATGCACCCGCCCCTGATAGCCGTCGACGATGGCGGACTTACCGGTCAGACGCCGAAGCGGCAACTCCCCCACCCCCATCACCGCCGGTATGCCCAGGGCACTGGCCAGAATGGCGGTATGGGATAACGCCGAGCCCTGCTGACAGATGATTCCCACCAGTTTGTCGCGGGGCACCTCGGCGATATCGGACACGCCGACCACATTACCGACCAGCAGAATCGGCCGATCATAGCTGACGGTCTGGACTTCCGGCTCGACCAGATACTTCAATAACCGCAGACCAATACTTCGAATATCCTCACTACGGGCTTTGAAATAGGGATCTTCCATCGCCTCGAAGATCGCGGCGTGCTCTTCGATCACCACCTTCAGCGCCGCCGCCGAATCGGCGCCATCGCTGATTCGCTGTCGGATCGCATCCTGTAGATCGGGCGAATCCAAGATCAACCGGTAGGCATCGAAAATGGCCTGCACATCGCCGGGGGTACCAGCCATCTGCTCATGGCCCTTATCCAGCTCTTCGTGCACCAGCTTGACCGCATGCTCAAAACGCTCTAATTCGGCAACCGGATCCAGTGCACAGACATCCTCGACATCCTTGAAGCTCAGGGTACTGCCAGCGGCCACCAGGCGACCGATGCCAATACCGGTGGCACCAATAATACCGTTGACGAAGCTATTGCTTTTCTTGCTGGTTTTGATCAGCTCGGCGATCTTACCGCTGTTGATAGCGTCT
Source organism: Motiliproteus coralliicola (assembly GCF_003345655.1). Taxonomy (GTDB): domain Bacteria; phylum Pseudomonadota; class Gammaproteobacteria; order Pseudomonadales; family Balneatricaceae; genus Motiliproteus; species Motiliproteus coralliicola. Next base: position 102,985 of record NZ_QQOH01000001.1, on the reverse strand, counting down.
TTGAGGGTTCCGGACAGGTGAGCCGCGATGGTGACCAGAAAGGCTTCATCTTCGTCGTTGAAGCGACGGGTTGCCTTCTGTTGAACCACCAGCACGCCGACCAGTTTGCGATAGTGAATAACCGGCGCGCCCAGAAAAGCATGGAACGCCTCCTCCTGGGCCTGGGGAAAATAGTGAAACTGTGGGTGCTTGGGGGCATCCTCGATATTGAGCAGCTGCTGCTCCTCGCCGACCTTCCCCACCAAGCCGTCACCCAGCGGCATCCGGATGGTACCAACGCAGGAGGAATCAAGCCCCAGCGTATGCATCAACACCAGCTCGGATTGGTCGGTGTCGAACAGATAGATACTACAGACATCGACCTCCATCACCTCTTTGACCTGGGACGAGATCATCCGCAGTTTTTCGTCGAGGGAAGCGGCCGTATTGACGTCCTGAACAATCCGCTGCATCCGGGCAAGGCTGGGCATGTAGCGCTCCTGCATCAGCTTCGATAAACCATCATCTTCGACGATCGATGGCCAAAAATAAAGACTGATGTCGCCGCCAGCACCGCCAACCACGGCTCGGAGAGGAATTTATTCCTTGCGCGGACCGGGTGTCAGCGGAAACGGGGTGACCTGCCCTTTGGCCTCGCTGACCTTGCTGACCCCCTCTTTTTCGACCTCGTCGATCCGCACGATCGCGTGCATCGGGATAAAGCTTCGGCGCACATCACCAAACAGGCTTTTGAGCCGCTCTTCACCGGGATCGACCAGCATCTGCGAACGACTGCCAAACACAAATTCTTCAATTTCGATAAAGCCATACATGTCAGCCTGATAGACCTGACGGGCATAAACCTCAAACAATTCGTCCTGGTTGACAAACAGGACGCGGTAGATGGCACTGGATTCCTTCATCACTTCAATCCGGCAAACTTGATCGGCGGCAAAAATAGGGGCAATCGACAGCGAATGCAAGGGAGTTAAACGCTGGCGGTCCGGCTAGCCGAGACGGTATAATTGCGCGTTTTGTGTTCACCACCGGGCCAGCTCTTAGCGCTGAATCTCGAGTTCGCCCGGCGCATTGTTTAAAGGTACTACCTTCATGGCCAAAAAGCTGTATATCAAGACCCACGGTTGTCAGATGAACGAGTACGACTCGTCGCGGATCTCCGACCTGCTGGGCGAGAGCCATGAGATGGAACTCACCGAGAACCCCGATGAAGCCGATGTGCTGCTGCTCAACACCTGCTCGATTCGCGAAAAGGCGCAGGAGAAGGTGTTCCATCAGCTGGGTCGCTGGAAAAAACTGAAGCAGGATCGCCCCGAGGTGATGATCGGCGTCGGCGGCTGTGTCGCCAGCCAGGAAGGCACCGCCATCCGCGAGCGCGCCCCTTACGTCGACATGGTGTTCGGCCCCCAGACCCTGCACCGGGTTCCCGAAATGGTCGATCTGACCGAACAGGGTAAAAGCGGTCACGTGGATGTCAGCTTCCCCGAGATCGAAAAGTTCGACCGCCTGCCCGCTCCCACCGTCGAAGGAGTCGAAGCCTATGTGTCGGTGATGGAAGGCTGCAGCAAGTACTGCACCTTCTGCGTGGTGCCCTACACCCGGGGTGAAGAGGTCAGCCGACCGGTCGGCGATATCCTGCTGGAAGTTGAGCAACTGGCCGAACAAGGCGTTCGCGAGATCAACCTGCTGGGCCAGAACGTCAACGCCTACCGCGGTCAAAGCGGTGACGGCGAGACGGTCGACCTGGCCGAACTGATAGGCTACGTCGCCGCCATCGACGGTATCGACCGGATCCGCTTTACCACCTCCCACCCGGTTGAGTTCAGCGACAGCCTGATCCAGGCCTTCGCCGAGATCCCGGAGCTGGTCAGCCATGTCCACCTGCCGGTTCAGAGCGGCTCGGATCGGATTCTGATGGCGATGAAGCGTGGCCACACCGCACTGGAATACAAGTCCAAGATTCGACGCCTGCGCAAGGCCCGCCCGGATATCTCGCTGTCGTCCGACTTTATTATCGGCTTCCCCGGCGAGACCGAAGCGGACTTCGAGGCCACCATGAACCTGATCCACGAGATCGGCTTCGACAATTCGTTCAGTTTTATCTATAGCCCTCGCCCCGGCACTCCGGCGGCCGAGCTGCCCGATGACACCGACGAAGAGATCAAAAAGCAGCGCCTGCAGATTCTGCAGCGCCGGATCGTCTCCCAGGCGATGGACATCTCCACCGCGATGGTCGATACCGAGCAGCGTATCCTGGTCAGCGGCTTCTCCAAGCGTGATCCGGGCAAACTGCAGGGACGTACCGAGAACAACCGGGTGGTCAACTTCCAATGCGACGACCCAGAGCTGATCGGTCGCTTCGCCACCGTTCGAATCCTGCAGGCGTTCCCGAACAGCCTAGCCGGCGAGCTGATCAGCAGCGAACTGGATCAGAATTCATAACCACGATTCGGCTTTTGGATCATACTTAAACCGACTATTCGTGATTTATTTTCCGACTGCTGCCCTATCGGGCAGCAGTCGATAGCAACCAGAGGTCAGTAACCCCCTTGACTACCGACACCGCCGTCCGCTTCACCCTCGAACCGGACAACCCTTCCGACCTGGCCAATCTCTGCGGCCAACTCGACGAACACCTTAAACTGATCGAGCAGCGTCTGGGCATCCAGATCCGCAACCGCGGCAACGACTTTCAACTGGTCGGCGACCACCTGACCACCCAGGCCGTCACCGAAGTACTGCGCGACCTCTACCGCGAAGCCGGTAAAGGCATCCAGCTGACCCCGGACCTGGTGCATCTGTCGTTACAGCAGGCCGACCTGGAAACCAAGGCCGCCGCCAAAGCCCGCGATCAGGTTCAGATCAAGACCCGCAAGGCGCTGATCAAACCCCGCGGTGAGAACCAGAACAGTTATGTTCGCAGCATCCGCGAGCTGGATATCAACTTCGGCATCGGCCCGGCCGGTACCGGCAAGACCTTCCTGGCCGTGGCCTGCGCCGTCGATGCGCTGGAGCGCGACGAAGTTCGCCGGATCCTGCTGGTTCGTCCGGCGGTCGAGGCGGGCGAAAAGCTCGGTTTTCTACCGGGCGACCTGTCCCAGAAGATCGACCCTTACCTGCGCCCGCTCTACGATGCCCTCTACGAGATGCTGGGGTTCGATACCGTCACCAGGCTGATCGAGCGCAACGTGATCGAGGTCGCGCCGCTGGCTTATATGCGTGGCCGCACCCTCAACCATGCCTTCGTGATCCTGGATGAGAGCCAGAACACCACCCGCGAGCAGATGAAAATGTTCCTGACCCGGATCGGCTTCGGCTCCAGCGCGGTGATCACCGGCGACATCACCCAGATCGACCTGCCCCGCGGTACCGAATCGGGCCTCAAGCACGCCATGCGGGTGCTCGACAATGTCGACGGCATCGGCTTCACCCAGTTTCAGGCCAAGGATGTGGTTCGCCACCCGCTGGTGCAGCGGATCGTCCGTGCCTACGACAAGCACCAGAGCGAGACCGAATCTTGAGCATCGAATTGGATCTGCAACTGGCCAGCGATGCGGCCGGATTGCCGTCTGACGAACAGTTCCAGCAATGGGCCGAGCACGCACTCAAGGGGCGCCGAGAGCAGGCGGAGCTGACCATTCGTATCGTCGACGAAACGGAAAGCCAGCAACTGAACCGCGAATATCGCGGCAAGGACAAGCCGACCAATGTCTTATCCTTCCCTTTTGAAGCGCCGCCCGGAATCGAATTAGACTTGCTCGGTGATCTGGTGATCTGTGCTCCCGTGGTCGCACGGGAAGCCGATGAGCAGCACAAAGCGCTGTCGCACCACTGGGCACATATGTTGATCCACGGTATTCTGCACCTGCTCGGTTACGACCATATCAGTGATGAACAGGCCGCCGAGATGGAGCCGCTGGAAACCGAACTACTGGCCGCCTTGGGAATCGAAGACCCCTACGCGCCCCAGTGACCCCCGCGGGCAGAAGCCCGAGGGATTCGACGAGGCAAACTGACGATGCAAAGTGAGGCATCAACTGCATGAGCGAAGATCGATCGACCAACGGTCAGGGCGGCAAGTCCTGGCTGGATAGAATCACCCAAGCCTTCTCCGATGAACCCCGCGACCGTGATGATCTGCTGGTACTGCTGAAAAGTGCCGAAGACAGCCAGGTCCTGGACAGCGAAGCGCTTGGCATCATCGAAGGCGCCATGGCCGTCTCGGACATGCAGGTTCGCGACATCATGATCCCGCGCCCCCAGATGGTCGTCATCGACTCCACTCTGACCCCGCAACAGTTTCTACCCGAGATGATCGACGCCTCTCACTCCCGCTTCCCGGTGATCGGTGAATCCCCGGACGAAGTGATCGGCATCCTACTGGCCAAAGACCTGCTGCCGTTCCTGCTGCGCGAAAGCATCGACAGCATCAATATTCAGGACCTGCTTCGCCCGGCCACTTTCGTGCCGGAGAGCAAACGCCTCAACACCCTGCTGGGCGAGTTCCGTGCCACCCGCAGTCATATGGCCGTGGTCGTCGACGAATACGGCGGCATCGCCGGTCTGATCACCATCGAGGATGTGCTGGAGCAGATCGTCGGCGAGATCGAAGACGAATACGATGCCGAAGAGGAAGATACCCCGATCAAGCAGATCGAGGACAACGCCTATATCGTCAAGGCGCTGACCGAGATCGAAGACTTCAACGACTACTTCAACGCCCACCTCGATGATGACGAGTTCGACACCGTCGGCGGCATCGTCACCCACTGCTTCGGGCACCTGCCACAGCGAGACGAACAGGTAGACTTTGAAGGATTCCGCTTCAAGGTACTCAACGCCGACAACCGTCGAATCCGGTTGCTACAGGTGTCGCGTCTGCAAGTCCCAAGCTAACGGGCTCATCCAGCTTGGATAAGCTCCGCCCCCCTCGCTGGTTTCCAGCGCAACTGCTAAGCGGCCCAGCAGGTGGCCTGGTTGCGCTGTTGGCCGGTGCTATGGCACCGCTCGGTTTCGCGCCGTTCGACATCTGGCCGCTCAGCATCCTCTCCTGCACTATCCTGCTGGCCTGCTTGCAAGCTAGCCCCAAGCCACGCCGGGCAGCATGGATCGGCTGGCTATACGGCGTGGGATTCTATGGGGTTGGCGTCTCCTGGGTCTACGTCAGCATCAACCAGTTCGGAAATGCTCCACCCTGGCTGGCCGGCTTTCTAACCGCCGCGTTCGGGCTGGCGATGGCGTTGTTTTTTGCCCTGCACGGCTACCTCTATCGACGTCTGATCAGACAAGCACCCTGGAGCCTCTGGCTCGGTTTCGCCGCGCTCTGGATACTGGCCGAGTGGTTCCGTAGCTGGTTCCTGACCGGATTTCCCTGGCTGCTGCTGGGCTATGCCAGCATCGACACCTGGCTGGCCGGCTGGGCACCGCTCACCGGTATCTACGGTCTCAGCGGATTCAGCGCCCTGCTGGCCGCGGCACTCTACCTGCTGTTCCGCCATCCGGGTCGAAATAGCCTGGTACGACTGGGACTGAGCCTGTTGCCTTTTGTATTGGGCGCTCTGCTGCAACAGCAAAGCTGGACTCAGCCGAAAGATGCCTCGGCCTTGCGAGTGGCACTGATTCAGGGAAATATTCCACAGGAGCTGAAATGGCACCCGGACTACCGCGACCAGATCATCGACCACTACCTCTCCTTGAGCGAACCTCTACTGGAAGAAGGCTCTCGCAAAGCAGATCTAATCATCTGGCCGGAAACCGCCATCCCGCTGCTGTTTCACCAGGCTCAACAGCGCTTGGCGCCGTTCAATTCCCAACTGAGCCGCCACGATACCGGGCTGATCAGCGGTATCCCCTACCGCTCGGCACCCCAACCTAGCTCGGAACCTACCTATCACAACTCCATCATGGCACTGGGAAGCGCCGACGGCCTGTACCATAAACAGCGACTGGTCCCGTTTGGCGAGTATGTCCCGCTGGAGCAATGGTTGCGCGGCCTGATCGATTTCTTCGATCTACCGATGTCGAGTTTCTCGCTGGGTCCTGAGCAGCAGCCGCCATTGCAACTGCATCACCGTGGCAAGGCGCTCAATCTGTCCGCTTCGATCTGTTACGAGATCGTCTATCCGGATCTGATCGCATCGGGAGCCGAACAGGCCGAGTTACTGTTAACCATCAGCAACGACAGCTGGTTCGGTGACAGCTTGGCGCCCCACCAGCATCTGCAGATGGCCCGAATGCGTGCACTGGAAAACGGTCGTTATCTGCTGCGGGCCACCAACAATGGAATCTCGGCACTGATCGGCCCCGACGGTGAGCTGCTCTCACAGGGCCCACAGTTCGTCGTCGATGTGCTGTCGCTGGAAGCCAGGCCGATGACCGGCCAAACCCCCTTCACCCGGCTGGGATCTACCCCGGTTCTATGCCTTAGCCTGGCGCTATTGGGACTACTCCATCTGGGAAGAGTGCTGCCAAAGCAGCGGCTCAAGGATGCCGTTTAAGCCCCCTGACGGCATCGAAAACTCTTTCTAGATCACCGCCATCAAACAGAGATTTATCCTGTTTTGTACAACCCTGCGGTGAGATCAGCTGCTCAGCCTCTAAGCCAAAAACTAGACCGAGATCAAAAAAGCTTAGGTATAACCCTTATTCGCACTGGTTTTATCAGGTCCGCCAAGATAGTGTTAGCCCCCTACTAAAGAATAATAAACCTAGTCCCGCAGTTTGGAGATTAAGGACAATGGGCCTGAACTTAACTTTTCGTCGCAAGATCGCCTTGGCGATCGCTCTCACCGCCGCCGGCACCATCGCGTTGTGCTTGACGGCGTTACTATCACTCAAGTCGGTACTCAACTCCTCTGAACATGTCAGCGAGCTGGGTGGGGCAGCCGATGCCCTGATGGAGCTGCAGATTGAGCTCTACGCGCTGGTGGAACAGCGGGCCGAGCTAACCCCTGACAAAATCGAAGCCTTCCAGCAGGGTCAACAACTGATCCTGTCGGAGTTTGTGCCGGCGTTGGAGCAAGCCACTGCCAATACAGACAGCAGCATTCAGGGCTACACCGCCGATATCCCCGGACTGGTGCGCGAGCATATCCAGACGCTGAGCGAATGGACCCGGATGAAAACCGAATTCGGTTTGAATGCCGAACTCGGCCTGCATGGCGAGCTCAATCACCTGGGCGGACAGCTCAGCGGTCTGGTCTCCAGCTTCTCCGGCCTGTCGGGAATCATGCAGGAGGTCCGCCAATACGAGAAAGACTTCCTGATCGAAGCCGACCCGGCCAAGTCCAAGCTGGCGCTCGAAGCACTGAACGATCTGATCACCAATTTGACCGAATTTGGATTTGAGAACTACGTCGAGGTGGCTAAGCAGTATGAAGCCGCCCTCAACGAGGTTACCGCTCGCTATGGCGAAGTACTGACTCTGCAACAACAATTGACCCAACAGGTCGGCGACATCATCCAACGCTCCGGTGACGCCGAACACTACCTTGAAGATCAGGTGATCGTCGCCGCCAGAGCCGAGTCCAACCAAACCGTGGAACGCGCCCAAGCCACCATGATCGGTGTCGGCCTGCTGGTCTTGATACTGGTGATCACACTGCTGGCCTGGACCGGTATCGGCGCCATTCGCGGGCTGAACCGGACCATCAACGCCCTGAACCAGATCGCCGGGGGCAACCTGACTGTCAAGGTCGACAAGCAGGCGGACGATGAGTTCGGTCAGCTGGCCGATGCCGTTAACCAGATGACCGACGACCTGCATGGCATCGTCAGCCACGTCACCAGCACCAGCAACGAACTCAGCGGCATGTCCGGCTCACTGTCGTCGGCAGTTGAAACGATCGCAACCAGCAACAGCTTCACCTCAGAGCAAACCACCTCAATGGCGGCGGCCACCGAGCAGATGAACGCCACCGTAGCCGAGGTTGCGCAGACCACAGTCAAGGTTAATGACGGCGCCAAGATGGCGCACCAGGCTGCCAGCGAAGGGGGACAGATTATCTCTCGTGCTCTGGACGCGCTCAGCGATGTTGCCGAAGTGGTCAACCGTAACGTCGAACAGATGCACGAGCTGGGGCGCCGCTCAGAAAAGATCGATGTGGTGATCGAGGTAATCAAGAACGTCGCCGAACAAACCAACCTGCTGGCCCTGAATGCCGCCATCGAAGCAGCTCGGGCCGGCGAAGCGGGTCGGGGGTTTGCCGTAGTCGCCGATGAGGTTCGAACCCTGGCCGAAAAAACCGTCGGTGCCTCGAACGAGATTACCGAAATCGTCCACGAGCTACAGGCCGGCACTCGGAATGCTATCGCCTCTATCGAGACCGGCCGGGAGAACGTCGAGCGCGGCAACCAGTACGGTGTCGAAGCGGCTGATGCTGTCCGCGCGATCGAAGGCCAGGTAGAGACCGCTTCGGATCAGACCCAGCAGATCGCCGTCGCCATCGAGCAGTTGGCCAGCACCGTCAAAGAGATCGCCGAAAATATGGAACAGGTTTCAGGCTCTTTGGATCAGAGCTCAACCGAGTCCAACTCGATCGTCGAGGCCAGCCAGCAGGTAGCCCAACGGGCTATCGAGCTGAAGCAGATGACGACTCGCTTTGAGGTCAGCGCGGCATAACTTTCCGACGCCCCTCCCCGGCTTCTTGCCGGGGAGAACTGGCCTGCTCTGCGTCCAGTTTCCCGTTATCAAATAAGACTGTACTATCTGCCAGCTTGGAGAAGCTAACAGAGAACCAGCAACGGGCACACCGATGAACCGAACTAAACCCATTCAAGAGCCAACTGTGAACGCTGAGCAGTTGGATGAGCGGCTAAGTAACCGCTATCGGGTGCTGTTCACCGATTCCAAGGTCCCGATGTTGCTGATCGATCCATCAACCGGATCGATCATTGATGCCAATGATTGTGCCTGTCGCTACTACGGTTACGACCACCGGCAGCTCACCGCCCTGAAGATCAGCCAGATCAATCAGTACACCGCCGAAGAGGTGGACCTTGAGATGCGCCGAGCGATGGCCGAAAAACGAAATCACTTCTTTTTTGTCCACCAACTGAGCGATGGCAGCCTCCGACACGTCGAAGTTCATTCGGGCAAGGTCGAAATCGACAACCGAGACTACCTCTTCTCCATCATCCATGACATCACCGACCGACACACCGCCGAACAACAGCTTAAATCCCTGAATCAGGACTTTATTACGCTGCTGGAGAACACCTCTGATTTTGTTTTCTACAAAGATAAAGACCGACGTTTCAGATTCTGTAGCCAACGACTGGCTAAATTAACCGGTCATAACAATTGGAAGGAAATCATTGGAAAAACTGAACGCGATATCTTCCCCGAAGAGCTGGCAACAAATTATTTATCAGAAGAGCCTGAACTATTTAAAAAAGCCGAGCCAATACTGGATCGTATTGAACCCTTCCTTAACGAAAAAGGTGAAAAAGGCTGGGTCAGCACCAGTAAATGGCCCGTATTAAATAGCCAAGGAGGTATCGATGGGATTTTTGGAATAAGCAGAGATGTTACGGCTAAACAGAACTCAGAAGAACAGTTAAGAATTGCCGCCAGCGTTTTTCAAAACGTCAGCGAAGGAATCATCGTAACCGATACCAATGGCATTATTATTGAAACAAATAACGCTTTCTGCAGTTTATCCGGCTACTCCAGAGAGGAAGTTATCAATACAAACCCCCGGTTTCTGAAATCCGGCTACCACGATGACAATTTTTTCGCACAGATGTGGCATTCGCTGAAAACAGAAGGGGCTTGGAAAGGGGAAACCTGGAACCGCCGCAAGGATGGACAACTGTTTGCCTGCCGAACCACGATTAAAGCGGTCACCGGCCCGGACGGCACTGTCAGCCAATATATCGGCGTAATGACCGACATCACCGCCTTACTGCGCCACCACGAAGAGGTGGAGCAGATGGCCTACTATGACACCCTAACAAGGCTGCCGAACCGAACCCTGTTGTCGGACAGGCTGGCTCAAGCCTTGGCCAATGGCAAACGAAACCAAAATACGATCGCCATCTGTTTTTTGGATCTGGATAATTTCAAACCGGTCAATGATCAATATGGCCACAGGGCTGGAGACCTATTGCTGGTTGAGGTTGCCAATAGAATCACCGAGTGCATCCGTGAACATGACACCGTTGCACGCCTGGGCGGTGATGAATTTGCTTTGGTGTTAACCCAACTACAGTCTGATTCCGACCTGGAACAGATCGTTAAAAGGATTTTGTCATCCATCACTCAGCCCTTCAAACTACCCAACCAACAACAGGTAGCCGTGTCCGCCAGTATCGGTATCTGCCTCCATCCCGATTATCCTCAAGACGGTGACTTGCTGCTTCGTTATGCGGATCTGGCGATGTACAAAGCCAAAGAGATGGGTCGAAATCGATATTATATTTATCGTGAAGGTCAGATTTAAATCTCAGCCATAACGCAAAATCTAACATTAATCTCTTGATAGATTTAGTTATAAAATAACTATTATTAATCACCTACAATACTTTTCTATTTATCCATGACAAAGTCTGACTTGAGCTGATTTTGGATCCGGAAAGCGCCCCGGCCGGCAGATATAACATATCGGAATAACTTTAAAAGATTTCGAACACTACCTATCCAATAGTCATATAAGGCACACTCGACAACTACTGGCAATTGATTTTTACCGTTTGGAATCTTAGTATTTCGAATCCATTCTGTTCAGCCATCGGTAATTAATAATGCTAGATATTGCAAAGGCCAACCAAGAGCTACGAGATGCCTCGCCTCAAAAGATCATCGAATCAGCGCTTGCACAGGCCAAGAATCCAATCACCACGACCAACTTCGGGCCTTTCGAAGCGGTGATTCTGCATATGGCAGTTCAGGTGAAAGCCGATATTCCCGTGGTTTGGATCGACTCTGGCTATAACACGCGGGAGACCTACAAGGTCGCTCAACAGCTGATCGAAGCACTGAACCTGAATATCGATGTGTACACTCCCAAGGTCAGCGCAGCTCGCTGCGATGCCGCTCTGGGTGGCATTCCCAGCGTTGATGACGAACGCCACGCCGAGTTCACCGAGCAGTTCAAACTGGAACCGTTTGCCCGGGCCATGAAAGAGCACCAGCCCGACGTCTGGTTTACTGCCGTACGCAGCGAACAGACCGCCTTCCGTCAGGATATGGAAATTTTCGGTACCGGCCCCAACGGCGTGCTCAAGGTGGCTCCGCTGCTGCATTGGAAAGAGGCCGATATGCAGCGCTATCTGGAAGAGAACAATCTACCCAACGTGATCAAGTATTTTGACCCCACCAAGGCCCTAGCCAACCGTGAGTGCGGTCTGCACACCAAACTCTGATCAGCGCTCGGCCGGTGCGTTAAAAAATTGCACTTCAAACAAAAAAGGCAGCCTACTCGGCTGCCTTTTTTGTTCTATGGATTTGAACGGCCAACCCTAGGTCGACCCCGAACCCAATTACTTATCCCAGACACCACTATCTCGGTGGAAAAAACGATTATTGCATTGGTGACAAGGCTCGATCAGTGTCGTCTGCGGTAGTTTGACCAGGGCGCCGCACTCAAGACAGCGTAACTGCCCAGCCGCCGCTACCTCGCCGGCCAGGTAATCCTCCGGACCATGATCCAACCGCAACTGCAGCTCGGTCTGATCGATCCGGGTCTGATCAGCCAGACCAAACAAGCGCTCCACCAGGGTGTACTCCAACGCCTGTAGATCAAAATTGAGCCAATTGGCGAGCCCTTCGCCGGTTTTATGCAACGCTGTACCTGCCTCACGAAGGTCTCGTTGCAGGTAGGCCTGCAGCAGGTCCAGCTCTTCGCGGGTCATCTCTTCAGCGGCCAGTTCGATCCGTGCAGCTTCCTCAATCTGATCCTTGATATAGGGCCAGGAACGCTCTTCTACCTTGCCGATCGACAAGTACACCCGCTCCAACAGGCGGTTATAAACCTCAGGAGCGCTATCGGGCAACTTCGGCCCGGACTTTTGCGGATCTTTATCAGTCATATCCTCTCCTCCAACGGGCAAAAAACCTATCTGCCACAGCCTATCTATTGTATCCTAGCCGCTTTTCTCTACGCCCGATCCAAGCGGCGCGTAACAGTCGTAAACCACGGTTATTTAAGGCACATGAAAGAACAGTATCACCCGCAGTCGATCGAAGCCAACGCCCAGCAACACTGGGACCAAAACAAGAGCTTCGAGGTCACCGAGCAACCGGACAAAGAGAAGTTCTACTGCCTGTCGATGTTCCCCTACCCCAGCGGACGTCTGCACATGGGCCACGTGCGCAACTACACCATCGGCGATGTGATCACCCGCTACCAGCGGATGCAGGGCAAAAACGTGTTGCAACCGATGGGCTGGGACGCCTTTGGTCTGCCGGCCGAAAATGCCGCGATCAAAAACAAGGTCGCACCGGCAAAGTGGACTTACGAAAACATCGAGTACATGAAAGACCAGCTCAAGTCGCTGGGCTTTGGCTACGACTGGAGCCGCGAGGTGGCGACCTGTCACCCCGAGTATTACCGCTGGGAGCAGTGGTTCTTCACCAAGCTGATGGAAAAGGGCCTGGTCTACAAGAAGAACGCCATCGTCAACTGGGATCCGGTCGACCAGACCGTGCTGGCCAACGAGCAGGTGATCGACGGTCGCGGCTGGCGCTCCGGCGCACTGGTTGAGCGCAAAGAGATTCCGCAGTGGTTCCTGAAGATCACCGACTACGCCGACGAGCTGTTGGCCGACCTTGACAAGCTGGAACACTGGCCCGAGCAGGTGCGCACCATGCAGCGCAATTGGATCGGTCGCTCCGAAGGGGTTGAGCTGTCATTCCACGTTGAGGGCGATGGCGACCTGACCGTCTTCACCACCCGCCCTGACACCCTGATGGGCGTTACCTACGTCGGTGTCGCGCCGCAACATCCGCTGGCGCTCAAAGCCGCCGAGAACAATGCCGAGATGGCCGCCTTCCTGGAAGAGTGCAGCCACATGAAGACCGCCGAAGCCGACATGGCGACGATGGAAAAGAAAGGCATGGATACCGGCTTCAAGGCGATCCACCCGATCTCCGGCGAACCCGTCCCCGTCTTCGTGGCCAACTTCGTCCTGATGGAATACGGCTCCGGCGCCGTAATGGCAGTACCGGGCCATGACCAGCGCGACTGGGAGTTCGCCACCAAGTACGACCTGCCGATCAAACAGGTGATCCAGCCGATCGACCCGAGCGTCGAGTATGACCTGAGCAAAGAGGCCTTCACCGACAAGGGTGAACTGGTCAACTCCGGTGAATTCGACGGCCTGACCTCCGAAGATGCCTTCAAGGCGATCGCTTTCCACCTCAAATCCGCCGGTCGCGGCGAAGTTCAGGTCAACTTCCGCCTGCGCGACTGGGGTGTTTCCCGTCAGCGTTACTGGGGCGCCCCGATTCCAGTGATCAACTGCGACAGCTGCGGCTCGGTTCCGGTTCCGGAGAAAGACCTGCCGGTGGTACTGCCCACCGACGTCGATTTCGACGGTTCCGGCTCCCCGATCAAGTCGATGCCCGAGTTCTACGAAACCAGCTGTCCGAAGTGTGGCAAGCCGGCAACCCGTGAGACCGATACCTTCGACACCTTTATGGAATCGTCCTGGTATTACGCCCGCTACGCCTCACGCAGCTGCGATAACGCAATGCTCGACGATGCGGCCAACTACTGGGCGCCGGTCGATCAATATATCGGCGGTATCGAACACGCTATCCTGCACCTGCTCTACTCGCGCTTCTTCCATAAACTGATGCGCGACCTGGGCCTGGTCAATTCCGACGAACCGTTTGAGCGCCTGCTAACTCAGGGCATGGTACTGGCCGAGACCTACTATCGTGAGGACGAGAAAGGTGGCCAGAGCTGGTTCTCACCTCAAGAAGTCAGCGTGCAACGGGACGACAAAGGTCAACTGACCAGCGCAACCCTGAGCAGCGACGGCCAGCCGGTCCAGTTCGGCGGCATCACCAAGATGTCGAAGTCGAAAAACAACGGCATCGACCCGCAGGTAATGATCGATCGCTTCGGCGCCGACACCGTCCGTCTGTTCATGATGTTCGCGGCACCGCCCGAGCAGTCGCTGGAGTGGTCCGACTCCGGCGTCGAAGGTGCACACCGCTACCTGAAGCGACTGTGGAAGCTGGTGTTCGATCATGTCAGCCGCGGCCCGGTAGAATCGCTGGATCTGGACAGCCTCAACGACAAGCAGCGCGAAGTGCGGCTCAAGACCCACGAGACTATTCAGAAGGTTTCCGACGATATCGAGCGCCGTCAGACGTTCAACACCGCCATCGCTGCGGTGATGGAACTGTCCAACACCGTCAGTCGCTTTATCGACGTCAGCCCGCAGGGTCGAGCAGTCGTCCAGGAAGCGCTGGAAGCGGCCGTTCAGTTGCTGTCACCGATCGTTCCCCATGTTGCCCACCAGCTCTGGAGCGAACTGGGTCATGAATCGGAGCTGCTGGACAGCGCCTGGCCACAGGTCGATAAAGGCGCGCTGGTTCGCTCCAGCATCGAGATCGTAGTTCAGGTCAACGGCAAACTGCGTAGCAAGATCCAGGTTGCCGCCGATGCCGACCGGGATCTGGTCCAACATGCCGCGCTGGCCGATGAAAATGTTCAGCGTTTCACCCAGGATGCCACCATCCGTAAGGTTATCGTGGTGCCCGGAAAACTGGTCAACATCGTTGTAGGCTAAGCATGCTCAAAATCGCCGTAAAAACGCTGTTTGCTCTGACGCTGCTGGGGATGCTCAGCGGCTGCGGCTTCCAGCTGCGTGGTGTGACTCCGATCCCAGACGAGCTCAGAACCCTGCATCTGCAAGGTAATGAGCGCAGCGCGATGTATCAGACCGTCGAACGGACCCTGAAGAGTAGTGGGGTTAGCCTGGTCGACTCGGCCCAGCAAGCGCCCTACACGATCGAGCTGATCTCCGACAGCCTCGACCGCCGTTCAGCCTCGCTCAATACTCGCGCTAAAGTGGAAGAGTACGAACTGCGCGCCCGGCTTCGCTACCAGATTCTGGACAGTGACGGCGAGGTGGCGATTCCGGAAACCGAACTCTATACCGAGCGTACCTACGACTACGACGAAAACAGCGTTAACGCCAAAGAGGCCGAAGAGGCGCTGTTACGCAAAGAGATGCGTCAGACTCTGGCTGGCCAGCTGGTTCGGCGCTATCTGAGCCTGGCCGAACAGCAGAGCCGCTGATAACGCACCATGAAACTCAAACCGGAGCAGCTCGGCAGCCACCTGAAGCAACCGTTGCAACCGGTGTACCTGCTGACCGGTGATGAACCCCTGCTGGTTCAGGAGGCGGGAGATCAACTTCGCGCCGCCGCCCGTCAGCAGGGGTTCAGCGAGCGCGAGGTGTTTCATGCCGAACCCGGTTTCAGCTGGGACAGTCTGCTCGAGAGCAGTCAGAGCCTATCGCTGTTTGCAGAGCGACGACTTATCGAGCTGCATATTCCCAACGGAAAGCCCGGTACCAAAGGTGCCGAAACCCTCAACCGGTTGTTGGCGCCAGCTCCCGAAGACACTCTGATCCTGATCTACTGCCCTCGACTCGATGCCAGCGCACAACGCAGCAGCTGGTTCAAAGCGATCGATAAAGCCGGGGCGATCCTGCAATTCTGGCCGGTGGAGGCCAATCGACTGCCAGGCTGGATCCAGCAGCGCTGTCGTGGTCTGGGACTATCCATCGATCCGGATGCCGCTCAACTTCTGGCCGATCGCGTCGAAGGCAACCTGCTCGCGGCGGTGCAGGAGATCGAGAAGCTCAAACTACTCAGCCCCGACAACAGCCTTAGCGAACAGCTGGTCGGCGGAGGCGTTGCCAACAACGCCCGATACGATACCTTTGCGCTCGTCGATGCAGCATTGGCGGGTAACAGCAGTCGCTGCCTCAGGGTACTGCAGGGACTACGCGGCGAAGGCGTTGAGCCGATCCAAATTCTCGGTAGCCTTAGCTGGGAAGTTCGTAAACTGAGTGAACTCAAACAGCACCCGGGCCCTCTGAACGATGCGCTGTTCAAAAAGCAGCGAATCTTCGGCAAGCGCCAAGCGCTGGTTGGTCAGGCCCTGAAACGCCTGCAACCTCTACAGCTCAATCGAATGCTCCAGCTTTGCGCGGCCATCGACCAGTCGATCAAGGGAATGTGTAATCAAGACCCTTGGCAACAACTGGCCGAATTGAGCCTGCAGCTCTGTGGCCAGCCCTGCCTAGCCGACCTGATCGACTAACCTCAGCACTATCCTCAACGCTTTCAAACAAACGTTTTATTGATCTATCTCAACGGCCTAGTCGGTAGACAGTGCGCCAGATCAACGTTTGAAAACGACTTAGCCGCTACCCTTTAGCTTGTATAGCCCCAACTGTGCCCAAACCCTGGAATAAGACCGTGCAAAAAGGCTTCACACTGATAGAGCTGCTGATCACCGTATCTCTGATTGCCATCCTGGCAGGCCTGGTCGCACCCGGCTTTAGTAGTTTTATTCAGGACAACCGCTTAACCAGCCAGATCAACACCCTGATCGGTGTCATCCATATGGCTCGTGGCGAAGCCGCCAATCGCCGCGGTATCGTTACCCTTTGTGCCAGCGACAACGGCAGCAACTGCAACACCACTAACTGGGAAGCCGGCTGGATCCTGTTTACCGACAGCAACAACGGCGGTAATGCCGTGATCGATGGCGACGATCAACTGCTTCATTATCAGGAGCCGTTGATTGGCGGCAACAACCTGCGCGCTTCGGGCTTCGGCGGCACCAATCTTGGCCGACTTCAGTTTGCCTCCACCGGTTTTTTGCTCGACACAGACTCCAGCGCTGGCACTTTTACGCTTTGTGACGATCGGGGAGTCTCCGAAGCCCGTGCTATCGTGGTCAATATTTCCGGCGTCTCCCGCCTAGCAGTCGATGAAGATGGCGACAACACCCTCAACAACCACCAAGGCGCGACCGGGGAGATCTCATGCTGATATCAACCCGTCCACCACTACAACGTCTGAAGAGATTCAATCGCATCAACCAACAGCGCGGCGTCAGCATGATGGAGGTGCTGATTGCGCTGGTACTGCTGGTCACCACCCTTCTTGGCGCCACCGCTCTGCAGATCACCGGACTACAGACCAACCGCAGCGCCTACTACCGAACCCAGGCCAGCCTGCTGGCCTACGATATCGCCGACCGTATCCGCCTCAACGCGGTTTATGCCACCGGTGACAGCGACCGCTACAGTATCAGCACCAGCAGCATGGCAACGCCATCCAGCAGCAGCTGCGCAACCAATAATTCCGGCTGCACAGCCGAACAACTTCGAGATATCGACCTTCGCGAATGGGCAGAGAACTTTGTTGATATCACCGGGGTTGGCCAGGATGGCAGTAATTACCGCAGTCTAATACCCGGTGGCGCTGGGGTTGTAACCGCCAGCGGTTCAAGCTTTTCCGTCTCGGTCAGTTGGCAGGAGCTGGACTGGAACGTCAGCACCGACAGCAACAAAGCGGACAGCACCAAAACCTTTACGCTGGACTTCAACGCCACGAGGTAGCTATGCAAAGACTCCAGCCAAAAAATGATCGGACCCGCAAGCAACAAAAAGGCTTGTCACTGGTCGAGCTGATGATCGCGCTAGTGGTCAGCTCGCTATTGATGCTGGGTGTGTTCGAAGTTTTCGTCGGTTCCAGCGGCACCGACCGTATCGCTCATGCTTATGCCCGGGTACAGGAGAACGGTCGCCTGGCAATGGATATCCTGACCCGCCATATTCGGATGGCTGGCTATCAGGGCTGTATCGACTTTGAGATCGTCGATATGAATATCATCGCCAATAACGCCCCGACCGGCGATCTCACAGGCCGAGCCATTTTGGGCTATGAGACCCAGCACAGCGGCTGGAATACAGTGAACCGCGACAACTATCTTGCACCGATCAACGGCGTTCATGTAGGGAGCGACGTCATCTATGTACAGTACGTTTCCCCTACCGGAGTTAACGTAATCTGCCCCGGTGGCGGCAACTCCTGCAGTTCTGTGAGCGCAGAAATCAAAATCGACGATAACAGCATCGGCCTGAATAAGTACGACATCGCAGTAGTCTCCGACTGTGAAAATGCCGATATGTTCCGAATCGTCAATTTGCCCAAGGATACCGACAACAAAACCACCATTACACACTCCAGTTCACACAATACTAGCAATTTCCTTAGTAAACCCTACGGAGAGGACTCCGAAGTGATGAGCTTCGAGGCGCTGGCGTTTTACACCAAGGACACCGGTCGCAATACCAACCGTGGTAACCCGATCTACTCGTTGTATCAGTTCGACAGCACCTTCCATGATGGCACCGGTACCGGCAGTTATGTCACTGGAAGAGAAGTGGAGCTGGTCGAAGGGATCGAGCAGTTGCAGATTCTCTACGGTCAACGGCTGGCTGACGGCAACCTGCGCTTTGTCGACGCCACCGACGGAAATCTGGACTTTGCTGAGGTAGATGCAGTGCGAATCGGCCTGCTGGTCAGCTCATCTGAGGAGATTCTGACCGATCCGGACAACGACACATACCGCCTTCCCGGGAACGATATCGAACCCTTAGGCACAACCAGTGCAATCGCAACCCACACGGTGGACCGACGGCTGCGGTTGGCTTTCACCAGCACCATCGTTTTGAGGAACCGGCAATGAGTCAGATCCCCAACCATCGACCCAACCGACAGCGCCAGAAAGGCGTGGTGTTGGTGGTTTGCCTGCTGGTTATCGTGGTGGTGACCCTGATTGCCGCCACCTCAACCAAAACCTCAAGTTTCGAAGAGAAGATGGCGGCCAATGCGCAGACCTATAACCGAACCTTCCAGGCAGCTGAAAGTGCGGTCGAATTTGCCATCAATGAAGACCAGATGATGTTCGACGCGATCGACAACAGTAACAACCTGTCTTCGAGCGTCACGGTATCGATGAGCACTTCGGGGGTTACTGCCACTGCTCAGACCGAGTTTGTTGGTGAGGGTATTGCCCCAGGCAACTCGATAGGTACCGCCTCAACCTATATGTACGAAGTGCATGGTACCGGCGAAATGACCGACATGAATGCCAGCACATTGATCCGGCAGGGCTACTACCGCGTCAGCTTTGTCGCTTCCACGGATGACCAATAACCGGGAACGCCCGGTTGGAGAGATGTTATGAAAGTCTTCGATCACAACCTACGGACAGTACTCGGCAGCTTCCTTTGCAGCTGGCTGATAGCCACACCGGTTTGGGCCGACGACACTGAGATCTACTTCGGCGGTAGCACCAATGTCACCGTCAAGCCCAACGTCCTGTTTGTTCTCGACACCTCGGGATCGATGACCAGTACCGATGGCGGTAGCACCACCCGCCTTGATCGAATGAAGAGTTCACTGATCGATATCCTCAACAATATCCAGGATGTCAACGTGGGGCTGATGCGTTTCTCCAACCCCGGTGGCCCGATTCTCTACCCGGTCACCGATATTGATGCCACGCTGACCAGCACGGTTCAGCAGGATGCACTGAACGGCTCTACCAGCTCCCGGATCAGCAGCGGCAACGACGATGTCGAGATGTCCACCAGCGGTGTGATGGACCGAAGTTCGTTGCTTCTGGAGATGACCCGAACCACCATCCCTGCCACAACCACCATTTCCACCCGAGTACAAACCAGTGCCGATGATGCTGAAGAGAACTCTTCAACCGGCACCATGATGTATCTCACCAGTGGAGATCTGGAGCTGACCAAAGCCAACGGCAGCACGCCACAGCTGGTCGGCATTCGGTTTGCCGATGTTAACGTTCCTTCTGGCGCAACCATTACCAGTGCCAGCATCGAGTTCACCATCGATGAACAACAAGCCGTGTCCGCCGATCCAGTCACAGTGCTGGTATCGGCACAGGCACACGATGATCCTCCCGGTTTCACCAGCAGCTCCTACAATATCAGCAGTCGTAGCAAAACCACCGCCAACGTCACCTGGGCCATCACCGACAACCCGGCCGTCGGCGCCACCCTGACGACCCCCAACTTGAGCGCAGTAATTCAAGAACTGGTGGATCGTGGTGGTTGGTCCGACAACAATGCAATCGCCTTTATCATCGAACACGTCAGCGGCACCGGTGTCCGCTGGCCGGAAAGCTACGACGGCGGTGCCCTGATCGCACCTAAGCTCAATGTAACCTACACCACCCTGAACACTACTCAGATCAACAATCGCATTAACAGCGACACCGACAACGCCGTCCAGGCCAGTAATGGCAACGTCGGCACCAATATTCAGAAGATCAATATCTCCGAGAGCGGCAACCCAGTCGGCTTCCGCTTTACCGGCGTAAACGTTCCAAGCGGAGCCACCATTACCGACGCACGGCTGGTCTTTGAGATCGATGACGAGAACCCAAATGACGTCACCTTGTTGATTTCGGGTGAAGATGCGGATTCACCGACCACCTTCACCAACTCAAACAATGTCACCAGCCGAACCAAAACCAGCGCCAACAGCAGCTGGGCGATCAACACCAACCCGGCCGAAGGTAATAATCTTTATAGCCCCAACCTCAGCGGTATCGTGCAGGAGATCGTCAACCGCAGCAGCTGGAGTTCCGGCAATTCGATGGCATTTATTGTCGAGCACAGCAGCGGCTCAGGCTACCGAACCATCGAATCCCACAAGGGCGACAGCAGCTCTGCGGCTCAACTGTTGATCACCTACAGTCTCGGTAGCAGTACTACAGAGAACCAAACTCTGGGGCTTCGCTTCAACAGCATCAACATCCCCCAAGGCGCAACCATCAGCTCGGCCAGCTTGTCGCTGACCGCCGGCGCCTCCAATAGCCTCAGTACCAATCTGGTCTTCCATGGTGAAGGTGCAGACAACAGCGCCCAGTTCAGCACCAGCGCGAACGATTTGGATAGTACGAACCGCCCTCGCACCACCGCCAACGTCGGCTGGAACGCTGCCGGCACGCTCAGCGCCTGGAGTGACGGCACCGAATATCAGGCGCCCGACCTGACCAGCATTATTCAAGAGATCGTCGATCGCAGCGGCTGGTGCGGCGGCAACAGCATGTCGTTGATCATCAGTGGCACAGGACTTCGCACCGCCAAATCCTACGAAAACAGTCCCAGCCAGGCGGCCCAACTGAACATCACCTACGATCCTGCCAGTGCCCCTACCGGCTGTATGAACCAAGAGTTCGGCGTTCGGGTCGACAGCAGTAGCGATGATGCTGAGCAGAGCAGCAGTGGCAACGTCAATCTCAGCAGCACCGACCTTGAACTGGTCACCGACGGCTCATCCCAAACCATCGGCATCCGGTTCAACAATGTTCAGCTCAATCAAGGCAGCACCGTAGGGAGTGCCTACTTGGAATTTGCCGTCGATGAGACCGGCCCGACAGAAGCCACCAGCTTGACCATCAAGGTTCAAGATGATTCCAACCCGGCAACCTTTACCACCGCCGCCAACAACATCGGCAGCCGCAGCACGACCGGCAACGTAGGCTGGACCATCACCGATCCTTGGTCGACGGAGCACGAGATTATCCGCAGCCCCGATATCTCATCGCTAGTCAATGCCGTTCTAGCGCGGGGTGACTGGGTTCCGGGCAACAGCATGGCCTTTATTATCAGCGGCTCTGGGGAGCGCGTCGCCGAATCCTACGATGGCAGTAACCTTGCACCGAGACTGGTCTACTATGCCGATCCAAGCACGGTTCCGGTAAGCAGCAATACGGTTCGAAGCAAACTGATTGAACAGGTCAACAACCTGGAGCATAAGAGCGGAACCCCCATCGTCGATGCGCTTTACGAAGCCGCACTCTACTACCGCGGCGACGCTGTGGATTACGGTAAAGTTCGAGGTGGCGGGGATGACTCAGCCCAATCCAAGACCCGCGTTTCCCACCCGAACTCCTACACCGGCGGCACCCTGGTTCGACCGACTGGCTGTAATGAAGACGATCTGGGCAACACCGTCTGTGCCGATGAAGAGATCACCGGCTCACCCATGTATACCAGTCCGATCACCGAATCGTGCCAATCCAACCATATCGTCTTACTCACCGACGGCTATGCCAGCGTCAATACCTCTGCTGCCAAGGTCAGAACTCTGACCGGCGACAGCAGCTGTATCGATTCGGGTTCTAAGGCCTGTGGTCCAGAGCTGATCAGCTATCTGAAAAACTCCGATCAACACTCGTTGGCCAATGACCAGCACATCACTACGCATACCATCGGATTCAACTTCTCAGAGCAGTGGCTGCGCAATCTGGCTAACACCGGTGGCGGCGGCTTCTACGAAGCCGACTCGGCAGCCGAGTTGACCAACGCATTCGATACTATTATTAAAACGGTCAAGGCGGCCAACACCACCTTCGTGGAACCGAGTGTAACCATCAACCAGTTCAACCGCTTTGCCCATCGTGACGACGTCTACTTCGCTCTGTTTAAGCCGATGGAGACCGCCAAATGGTTCGGTAACCTGAAGAAGTATCAGCTTAAGGGCAACCCGGCGACACTCTACGATAGCCAGAACCCACAGCAACCGGCGATCGATCCGACCACCGGTTTCTTCTCGATCGACTCCCAGAGTTTCTGGTCGCAGGATGAGGACGGTAATCAGGTAGAGAAAGGCGGCGCGGCCAGTAAGCTGCCGACGACCCGCAAGATCTATAGTCTGATCGACACTACTAAGGCGCTGACCGCCGACGAAAACAAGGTTCACGAAAGCAACAGCTTAATCACCTTGAGCATGCTCGACATCGCCAGTCAGGACGCCACCTACCGCACAAATCTGCTCAAGTGGACTCGAGGTCTAGATGAGAATGACGCCCCACGCTACGAGCTTGGGGATCCATTGCATTCGCGTCCTGAACTGGTTACCTACGCAGGCCTGAGTAATCCGATCGAATCCACCATCTTCTTCGGTACCAATGAAGGTTTTATTCACGCGGTCGATATCAACACCGGTATCGAGCAGTTTGCCTTTATTCCGCAGGAGCTACTGGGTAATCTCGATACCTACTACACCAATCTCAGTGTCGATCCCCGCCCCTACGGTATGGACGGCGGCATCACCCTGTGGACTAAAGATCACAATAAAGACGGAGACCTGAAAGATACCGGCGACTTCGCCTACCTGTACGCAGGTATGCGCCGAGGGGGGCGCAACTACTACGCTCTGGACGTTACCAACCTCAACGCCCCGACGTTCAAGTGGCAGATCAGCGGCGGCAGTGGCGACTTTGTCGATCTTGGCCAAACCTGGTCTCAGCCGGTTAAGAGTAAAATCAAGCTAGGCTCTACCGTTTACGACGTGCTGATCTTTGGCGGTGGCTATGACACCAACCAGGACAATGTCACGGTCCGCACTGCCGACGGGGTCGGTAATGCTATCTATATTGTTGATGCCAACACCGGCGCGCTGATCTGGTCTGCCGGTAATCATAGCGCCCACGACGAAACCCACGCCGATATGGATTACAGCATCCCATCCAAGATCAACGTGATCGATATGAACCGTGACGGCATGGCCGACCAGCTCTATGTCGGCGACATGGGCGGTCAGATCTGGAGAATCGATCTGGATAATACCGTTAGTGAGAGTCAGCTAAATCTTTTCGGCACCATCACCAAAATCGCTGATTTGGCCGGCAGCTATGACAGCAATGGCAGCGCGATTGCTGCCCAATCGGCCGATAACCGCCGTTTCTACTACCCTCCGGATTTGGCACTGGCCGTCGAGGGCAGCGATCGCTACCTGTCGCTGGCGATCGGTTCGGGCTACCGGGCACACCCGCTCAATACCGCGATCGAAGACCGCTTCTATATGATCAAGCTGTTCGACACCCATGCGCCTCCGAGCAGTTGGACCACCCTGACCGAAGCAGATCTGTACGACACCACCAACAACTACATCAGCGAAGGTGACGATGCCCAGAAAAATGAAGCGGCGGTCGCACTTTCGAACAGTGATGTCGCCCGCAAAGACGGCTGGATGATCCGAATGACTAATAGCGGCGAGAAAGTTCTGGCGGGTAGCGCGACAATCCAGAACCAGATCGTATTCACCACCTACGAACCGACAGCGCCGAGCTCCGGCTCCTGTAATCCGGCTCAGGGTACCAGCCGAGCCTATCTGGTCAGTCTGTTTGATGCGACCCCGATGCTGGACATTAATGGTGACGGCAACACCAATGCCGCCGACCGGGTGATTCAGCTGCAGATCGGTTCGATCCCTGCCACCCCCACCGTCATCGACACGCTCGAGAGCAAGCCCACCGTTTGGGTAGGTCCGGAGCGTTTGGATCAGGTCAATACTGACGTCGAATCGGTGCGGACCTACTGGATCGAGGTGAATGAATGAGCCCTCTCGTCCTCGCTCA
Source organism: Motiliproteus coralliicola (assembly GCF_003345655.1). GTDB lineage: Bacteria > Pseudomonadota > Gammaproteobacteria > Pseudomonadales > Balneatricaceae > Motiliproteus > Motiliproteus coralliicola. The sequence goes on along the minus strand of NZ_QQOH01000001.1, from coordinate 78,545 downwards.
TAATCCTCGCAGCGCCGGTCAAGACCAGCGCCAGCGGGGGATGACATTGGTCGAACTGATGGTCGCGGTGGCGATCTTCGCCATCATCGCGGCCATTGCCTATCCCAATTTTCAGCAATACTTGATCGACAGTAACCGTACCGATGCGCAGAACGCGCTACTGGCCTTCTCCACCGCAATGGAAAGGCATCGTACCGACACCAATAGTTACGACAACGCCCAGGCCGGCGGTACCAGCTACCCCAACCCACCTCTGAGTACCATCTATCCGTCCCAATCTCCAATCGACAGCGGCGATAAGCATTACAATCTGACCATCCAGACCGCCGATAACAACGGTTATACCTTACGGGCCACTCCAATCGCCGGGACTATCCAAGATGGAGATGGTTATCTTGAACTTGCCAATACCGGTATCAAGAGCTGGGACAGAGACGACAACGGTGCGATAGGCGCTGGCGAGGCGACCTGGACAGACTAGTATCTCTGACTCTAAATTTTCGAAGCGGGAAGATATTCAAGAGACCCTTTGAATTACTCACAGAGGCATAACCCACGTAGCCCACTCAGGCCAAACTATGATTATCCCTAGACTCATGAGATAGGCAGTTCTGATGTTACGTAGCTTGGCTTTTCTAGCTCTGTTGAGCTTTTCAATGCCATCTTTGGCGACAGAGACGATCACCATGGCCAATGACCCTTGGCCACCCTATGTTGTTGGTAACGAAGCAGATGGCTCCCCGGCGAAGGCAGGTATTGCCGTTGAGCTGGTAGAGTTGATCTTCCAACAGCTGCAGAATCACGATGCCCAGATCCTACTGATTCCATGGCGAAAAGCGCTCAATGGAGTCAAGAAAGGACACTACGATGGCATTCCGCTGTTGTTCAAAACCCCGGAACGAGAATCCTACATGCTCTTTTCGGAGCCCCTGTTCCCAGCCAGGACCGTCTTTTTCTACAGCATTGAAAAATATCCGAACGGCATTCGGTGGAAGAACTATCAGGACTTAAGCCGCTTCAACATCGCGGTACAACATTCCTTCAGCATTGCTGAGACCTTTGATCAACAGATCGACCAGGGCGTGCCTTTAAAGGTTGAAAAGATGAACAGTGACGAGGACTGTTTTCGGTTGCTCATCCACGGTCGAGTCGATCTGGTTGCTACCAATGAAATCGTCGGTCAGGAGTACCTGAAGCAGCTAGGCGTCAGTAGCAGCTTTAGGGCCAGTAGCCAGAGTCTTTACGAAAAGCCCTTCTACATCGGTTTTTCAAAAAAGACCGATGCTCACCTGCTTATTCCACAGATCAATTCTGCTATTGGACAACTACGGGCAGCCGGGGAAATCGATCGGGTACTGGGTAGCACCACCCCTTAATCGGTTGTGGGTCAGATACAAAGCCACAAAAAATGGCCGCAAGAAGCAGCTATTTTGTTAACGCAATTCAGGCCGATTAGCGTACTACGCCACCATGAGCCTGCAGATCTGCGTGATAGGAGGAGCGAACCAATGGACCGCTGGCGACGTGTTTGAAGCCAAGTTCGGTCGCTTTATCCGCCAATGCGGCAAACTCGTCCGGGTGGACATAGCGATCCACCGGCAGGTGGTCACGGCTCGGCTGCAAGTACTGACCGATGGTGATCATATCGACATCATGGGCGCGCAGATCCTGCATCACCGCTTCGATCTCCTCCATCGACTCGCCTAGCCCAACCATCAGCCCCGACTTGGTAGTGACATCCGGACAGCGCTGTTTGTAGGCTTTCAGCAGGTCGAGCGACCATTGGTAATCGGAGCCCGGACGAACCTGCTTGTACAGGCGCGGCACGGTTTCGAGGTTATGATTGAAAACGTCCGGCGGCGATTGCTCCAATGCATCCAGCGCGATCTCCATCCGGCCCCGGAAATCCGGCACCAGAATTTCCACCTCAATGCTGGGAATCCGGGCACGGGTTTCGGTTACACAGCTGGCAAAGTGAGCAGCACCACCATCGCGCAGATCATCACGATCCACTGAGGTAATCACCACATACTTGAGCTGCATATCGGCGATCGCCTCGGCCAGCTCAGCCGGCTCGTTATCATTCAACGCATTGGGACGACCGTGGGCCACGTCACAGAACGGACAGCGACGGGTACAGATATCCCCCATGATCATGAAGGTCGCAGTACCGTGACTGAAGCACTCACCAAGATTCGGACAGCTGGCTTCTTCACACACCGATGCCAACTTGCCCTTGCGCAGCCGGTTTTTGATCTTGTTGACTTGATTCGATGACGGCAGTTTAACCTTCAGCCAGCTAGGCTTTTTCAGCATATCTTCCCGTTCGGTCGGGACCACCTTAACCGGAATCCGCGACAGCTTGTCGGCACCCCGGAGTTTGACCCCCTGCTCGACTTTGACCGGATTCTTTTTTGCTGTTTGCGGGGCGGAGTCTGAGTTGTTCTGCGACATCGGTATTGGTCTAACCTAACTGCTCTGTGGTGGATGTGTGAGTATAACCCAAGCGGCGCACCAGAACCTGCTGCAGCCGCTGGCCAACCTCGGCCAAGGAGGGAGGATTCTGCCCTTGTTGGCGGCATAGGTCGCTGATCTGTGTCATCGCCAGCCCGGCATAGCCGCAGGGATTGATCCGATCGAAAGGAGTCAGGTCCATCGCCACATTCAGCGCAACACCATGAAAGGTGCAACCCCGGCGTACCCTCAATCCCAGCGAGGCGATCTTGGACTCGGCCGGTAGCGTATCACTGACGTAGACTCCGGGGGCATCTGACTTGGGGTAAGCGTTGATCGCGTAAGACTCGAGCACCTCGGCCACGGTCTGCTCGATCAGAGTCACCAGTTCCCGCACCCCCATTCCCAGCCGTTTCAGGTCCAGCAACAGGTAGATCACCTGCTGCCCCGGACCGTGGTAGGTCACTTGTCCACCCCGATCCACCTGCACGACCGGAATATCGCCCGGGGCCAGCAGGTGCTCGGCCTTGCCGGACTGGCCCTGAGTAAAGACCGGTGGGTGTTCTAAAAACCAGATCTCGTCATCACTGTCAGAGGTCCGCTCAGCGGTGAACGACTGCATAGCCTCCAGCATCGGCTCATAGGGCTGCTGCCCGAGCATGCGGATCTTTAAGGTGCGCTCCATTTCGGCCATCAGATCACCATCTGGACCTTGCCAGTATCTTTCAGGTCCTGATGGATGGCGGCCAGCTGATCGGCACCGGTTGCGGTGATTTTCAACCGCACCGACAAAAACCGGCCGTTTCGACTCGGCTGGGTCGTGATGATAGAGGTATCCAGATCCGGCGCATGCTTCTGGATGATCTCAATAACGAGATCGACAAAGCCCTCGCCGGCCTGGCCAATCACCTTGATCGGATAGTTGGGACAGGGAAATTCAATCTTCGGGGGTTCTTGCTGGGTCATTAACACATCTCATCTCACCGGGCGCCTGAGGCTCAGCCCAGTAGTTGCTGTTCATACTGCTGGTACAACGCGGCCACCTTAAACCACAACGGTCCCGGTACACCTTTGCCGACGGGTTGGCCGTTAACCTGTATCACCGGTAGCACACCACGGGTCGAACTGCTGATCCAAAGCTCATCTGCATGGACCAAACGGGACTGCGCAACCTGTTCTTGCTTAACCGGAAGCCCCGCCTGTTGGGCGAGTTCCAGAATTAAGCCTCGGGTAGTCCCTCCCAGAATATGGGGTTCGAGCTGCGGGGTTACAATGGCTCCGTCCTCAACCAGAAACAGATTGCAGGAGGTTCCTTCGGTGACCCGGCCTTCGCTGACAAGCAACGGCTCCTCGGCGCCATGGGAATCGGCTTCCTGGATCGCCAGGATATTGGCCAACAGACCGGTGGCTTTAATATCACAACGCAGCCAACGCTGATCTTCCACGGTCACGGCCCGGATCCCTTGGACCTGATCTAATGGGCCTTCAAGCGCCAGCTGGATCGGGTAGCTGTAGGCAAAGACCGTGGGGCGTAACTCGGCCGGATAACGCAACTTACGTTGTGGAGCAACGCCCCGGCTGATCTGCAAATAGATCGCCTGATGCCGCCCCGGATTACGCGCCACCAGCTGCTCAAACACAGCCCCCAGATCGATCGACGGATCGAGCTCGATACCCACCGCATCAAGGCTACGTTGCAGCCGGGTCAAATGCTGCGGTAAGCGAAATCCGACACCATGATAGAACGGGATCACTTCATACACGGCATCCCCGAGCAGAAAGCCGCGGTCCATGGCCGGAACCCGAGCTTCCTCCAAGGGCGTGTACTGCCCGTTTAGATAAGCGTAAGTTGTTGTTTCTTCTTCGGTCATACAGTCATGCCAGAAACACAAAAGGCGCCTTTCGGCGCCTGATCATGTCACTGAGGCGTTATCCAATCAGCGACAGGAAGAACAGTACAATACTGTGCCAGATCCGCTTCACCAAGCCGGCCGGTTCAACCGATTCCAGTGCCACCACCGGTACCTGCTGTAACAGCTCGTCACCTAGAGTGATGTTCAGGGTGCCATAACTGGCCCCCTCGGTGACCGGAGCCTGGATCACCTTATCCAGATCCAGCGTAACGCCCAGGGCATCGCTCTGGCCGCGCGGAATGGTGATCGAGATCGATTCAGCGGTACCCAGCTTGAGGCTATCACGGGTCCCGGCCCAGACCTTGGCTTCGTTAAGAACTTCACCGGCCTGATAAAGATCCGCCGACTCGTAATAACGGAAGCCATAAGACAACAGCTTTTGACTCTCCTGCGCCCGGGCTTCCTCAGAGTTGGTTCCCAGCACCACCGAGATCAGGCGCATGCCTTTGTCTTTGGCAGAGGCAACCAGGCAGTAACCCGCCTCCTCAGTATGGCCGGTTTTCAGGCCGTCGACCCGGCTGTCACGCCACAGCAATTTATTCCGGTTGGGCTGACGAATCTTGTTGTAGGTGAAATACTTCTCGGCGTAGATCGGATAATCATCGGGAAAGTCGCGAATAATGGAGCGAGCCAGCAACGCCAGATCATTGGCGGTAGTAAAGTGGCCCTCTTTCGGCAGGCCGGTCGCATTCTGGAACTGGCTGTTGTTCATCCCCAGCTGACGGGCATGCTGGTTCATCAGGTCGGCGAAGGCATCCTCGCTACCTGCGATATGCTCGGCCATCGCCACACTGGCATCGTTACCGGACTGGATTATGATCCCTTTCAGCAGATCCCCCACCAGCACCTGAGTCCCTTCACGGATAAACATCCGCGAGCCCGGCGTACGCCAGGCTTTCTCACTGACCAATACCCGGTCCTGTTTGGAGATATTGCCTTGGGCGATCTCATAATCGGCGATATAGCTGGTCATCAGCTTGGTCAGACTGGCCGGCGGCAGTCGCTGGTCGGCGTTCTGAGAAATGATCACCTTGCCGGTATTGGCATCCATCAGCACATAGGCGCTGGCCGCCAAGGACGGTGGCGCGGGTATCAGGACGGCGGCAGAAACAGTAGTGGATGCTGATCCCAGCACCAGCAGGCAAACGGCGGCACGGATCAAGCGGGGAATGGTGACAAAAACTCTCATAATGACTCTACTTTGGAAACAAACAATAACTGAAAAATTGTGGCGCTCTAAAGCCGATGAAGGTTAGCGAATGGATCAGGGCAAGTCCAATACCTGGGCATCGGCGAACCCCTCCTGTGCCAACTGACCTAACAGCCCGCTGGGGTTGGCAGCGATTCCCAATGGTCCCAGGCGCACCCGGTACAACACCGGCACCCCTTCGCGCTTACTGATATCCACCTTCTGACCTTGTAGCAACAGTTCAACCCGGGTCTTGACGCTCTGGGCGGCGCTCCAGCTCGAATAGGCTCCCACCTGGATATAGCGGCTGGCCGCGGCCGGCTGAGACACACTACTGACCGGCGCAGTGTGCAACGCCTGGGTTGCCGGTCGATAATTGGCGTTGCTGATCGCTTCGATCTCAACCCGTGCCGTGCCCTGACGGAGCATATCCAGCTTATAGGCGGCCGCGTAGGATAGATCGATCAACCTTGCGCCATGGAATGGCCCCCGATCATTGACTCTGACAATCACATGGCGACCATTGGCCAGGTTGGTGACCCGCACGTAGGTCGGCAGCGGCAGCGACTTATGGGCCGCGCTCATCCCGTACATATCGTAGACCTCGCCATTGGAGGTCTTATGGCCGTGGAACTTCTTCCCGTACCAGGACGCCGTACCACGCTGCTTGTAGCCCAGTGCGCTGTCCATCACATAGTATTTTTTGCCCAATACGGTATAGGGAGATTTGTTGCCGCCGCGACTCTTGGGCTCATCGCGGGGAACCGCATCGGGCACATGGGACAGGTCGATATGACCGCTGGGGCCATGATCCTGCTTGATGCTGTAGCGTGACGATCCGCTGCCGGAGCAGCCGACCAGGGCCAGCACCAGCAACGCCAATCCGACCCGGTGCAATCCGATCATCCGTTGGCAACCTGCTGCTGTTTCGCCTTCAACGCGGCAATCTCCTGACTCAGCTGGTAAACCGCCATCGCATAAAGTCGCGAATGGTTATAACGGGTGATTACATAAAAGTTATGCAGTCCGATCCAATGCTGCTCTCCATCGACTGCCTGCAATCGCATCGCAGTGGCTTTGAGCTCGTTGGCCAGCTGCGGATCAAACGTCAATCCCAGGTTGCGCCAATGGGCTAGTGTCTCAATCGGCTTCAGCTTTTTGCTCAGCTTATCGGATTCGATCGGCTTATCCAGCGCGGCGCTTAAGGTCACCGGCTGACCACTGCGCCAACCATGGCGCTTGAAATAGTTGGCCACACTGCCGATCGCATCAACCGGATTGTTGAGCAGATCGATGCTGCCGTCAGCATCGAAATCCACCGCGTAGTGACGGTAGCTGCTGGGGATAAACTGTCCGAACCCCATGGCGCCGGCGTAGGAGCCCTTGATCGCCTTCGGATCCAGCGGTTGCTCCTGTAGTAACAGCATTAGCTCGCCCAGTTGGCCGGTAAAGAACTTACTGCGCGGTGGGTAGTCGAATGCCAGTGTCGCCAGCGAATCGATGACCCGATAGCTGCCAGCATGACGGCCATAGCGGGTTTCGACACCGATGATCGCGACGATAATCTCTTCCGGGACACCGTACTGCTGGCTGGCACGACGCAAGGTATCACGGTGCTGATTCCAGAATTCAACGCCCTGATCGATACGGCTCTGGCCCAGAAATATCTTCCGGTACTCGCCCCAGGTCAGGCGCTTTTCCGCAGGTCGGGAGATCGCCTTGATAATCGACTTCTGGTGTTTGGCGTCATGGATCAGCCCGGTAACAAAGTCTCGATCCAGTCCTTTCTCGACCATCTCCTCGATAAAGGCCTTGGCCTTAGGGTGGTCCTTGTAATCGGTGGCGGCAGCCAGTACCTGTTGCGTCGCGCCGAAGCCGACCCCGATCAAACATGCGCTCAGTAGCGCTTTACGCGCCTTGGTAATCCCCGGAATTGCATCCATCATCGGCATTTTGCTCTTGTTGCTTTTGTTGCTGATATAAAACTGCGTTATCCGACTTAGTCCTTAACCGCAGCCAAGGGTTCAGTACCTGCCTGCAACTTTACCCTATTCGTGATCAGCATCAACGGGTCACCATGGTTCGGTGACTGTGGATCGACATGATCATCCCGAAGCCGGCCATCAAGGTCAGAATCGAGGTTCCCCCGTAACTGACCAGCGGCAACGGCACCCCAACCACCGGCAGGATACCGCTGACCATACCGATATTGACGAACACATAGACAAAAAATGTCAGTGTCAAACTGCCCGCCAACAGGCGCCCAAAGGTATCCTGGGCTTGGCTGGCAATCCATAGTCCCCGGGCGATGATGCACAGGTAGATAGCCAGTAACAGCAGTACCCCAACCAGCCCAAGCTCTTCGGCCATCACCGCGATAATAAAGTCGGTATGACTCTCGGGCAGGAAGTCGAGTTGCGATTGACTACCGTTGAGCCAACCCTTGCCGTGAATGCCTCCGGAGCCGATCGCGGTCTTGGACTGGATAATGTTCCAACCAGCCCCGAGCGGATCGCTTTCCGGATTCAAGAAGGTCAGCACCCGCTGTTTCTGGTAGTCACGCATCAGCATCCACAACAACGGAACACAGGCGCCGGCGAGTACGATCGCACTGAACACATAACGCCACAGTACCCCGGACAACAGCAGCACAAAAATACCGCTGGCAGCGATCAACAACGAGGTTCCCAGATCCGGTTGCTTGGCGATCAGCAGGGTTGGCAGCATCAGTATCGCCAACACCGTAAAGGTATGTTTGAGCCGCGGTGGCAACGGCCGATCGGCGAAATACCAAGCCAACGTCATCGGCACCACCAGCTTCATTATTTCCGAAGGCTGAAAGCGTGGCAGCCCCGGCAGTTGCAGCCAACGCTGCGCCCCTTTCGCACCGACGCCAAACAGCAACACGCCGACCAGCATCAGTACTCCGAGCCCGAATATCCAGGGTGCCCAGCGCCGCAGCAGTCTGGGTGAGGTACAGGCGATCACCAGCATCGCGCCGAAAGCCACGGCGTAGCGGATCAGTTGCCGCTGAACCGCCGCTTCGCTCTGGCCTGAGGCGCTGTAGAACACGAACAGGCCGTAACCGGCCAGGATCAGCAGCAGCAGGGTCAGAATCGGATCCAGATGGGTATAAGACCACCAGGTACGGCGGCGACTGAAATGAACCTGGGCACCGGGCATGGTGCGCTGAAAATCCTGCCCGCCCATCAGGACGCCCCTCCGTTGTCGGCCAACTGTTCCTGAGACTGGAGCTGCGATTCACGCAGCAGATAGTTATCGAACAGTTCCCGAGCCACCGGGGCCGCCGCACTACTGCCGCCACCGCCGTTCTCGACGATCACCGCCACCACGATCTCGGGTTTATTCGCCGGTGCGAAGCCGACAAACAGGCCATGGTCTCGGTGCCGCTCAGCCAGCTTCTCGGCATCGTACTCTTCATCCTGCTTGATCCGTACCACCTGGGCGGTACCGGTTTTGCCGGCGATCCTGTAGGGGCTGTCCTTGGCACTGCGCCTTGCGGTGCCCTTCTTGCCATGCATCACCTCGACCATCGAGCGACGCAGATAATCCCAATAGCTGTCGCGATTGAGTTCGATATCCGGCATCAGCTTACGATCGGGTACGTCGAGCACAAACGGATTGCCCTGCTCATCCTCACCGGACATCGCCTTGAGCATCCGCGGGTTGATCCACTTGCCGCGGTTGGCGATTACCATGGTGGCGGTGGCCAGCTGCATCGGCGTCGAGATCATAAAGCCTTGACCGATACTCAGGTTGAGCGAATCCCCCGGATACCAGGAACGCCCCCGCACCGCTTTCTTCCAGTCCCGCGACGGCAACAGGGCGCCATGGGCTTCGGGCAGATCCAACGTGGTGATCTTGCCGAAACCGAACCGACCCAGATAGTCCGACATCGGGTCGATCCCCATACGGTGTCCGATATCGTAGAAAAACACATCGCAGGATTCGGCGATCGCGTCCCGCAGGTTCACCATGCCGTGACCCTGACGCTTCCAGTCGCGATAGAAGCGCCCCTCTTTGGTGATCTGATACCAACCCGGATCCCAGACCTTATGGCCCAGACCCACGGTTCCGGAGTCGATCGCCGCCAGTCCGATGATCGGCTTGATCGTCGATGCCGGCGGGTAGCGCCCACGTAACGCCCGGTTGAACAGCGGCAGATCTTCGTGCTGTTGCAGCCCACGATAATCGCGACCACTGATACCGGTCACAAACGGATTGGGGTCATAGCCGGGGGTACTGACCAACGCCAGGATGCCGCCGGTTTCCGGATCCAGTGCCACCACGGCACCTCGCCGATCACCCAGCAGCTGCTCGGCGGTCTGCTGCAGTTCGAGATCCAGATACAGGGTCAGATCACGCCCCGGGGTCGGGTCATCGCGCTCGACCACCTGCAACACCTGGCCGCGGGCGTTGGTCTCAACCTGCTGCACCCCGACCCGGCCATGGAGCTGATCTTCGTAAAAACGCTCAACCCCAAGTTTGCCGATATGGTGGGTGCCGGAGTAATTCTGCTGGTCAACCTCGCCCAGTTCACGCTGGTTGATGCGACCGACATAACCCAAGGCATGGACCAACGATTGACCATAGGGGTAATAGCGGATCAGCTCTGCATCGATCTGAACCCCGGGCAGGCGATGGAAATTGACCGCCACCCGGGCGATATCCTCATCGCTGAGTCGAAACCGCAGCGGTACCGCTTCAAAGGGGCGACGGCGTTGGTTGAGTCGGCGCTGAAAACCTTCAATATCCCGTTCGCTGATCTGAACCAGCGTCGACAGTTCGGCGATGGTGGCCTCAAGATCGGGGACCCGCTCTTTGACCAGTGAAAGGTTATGGCTGGGACGGTTATCGGCCAGCAGCACCCCATTGGTGTCGTAGATCAACCCCCGGTTGGGCGGCACCGGTTGCAACTGAATCCGGTTCTGATCCGACAACGAGCGGTAGCGTTCATGCTCAACCACCTGCAGATAGATCAGCCGACTGACCAGGCCGAACATCATCAACACCACCACGGCAAACGCCAGCACCGAGCGGAATCGGAACGTTCGACGCTCACGCTGGTGGTCTTTCAGGGCAACCGGTTTACGCATCGATGCTCGGGCACAAAATAGTCGGGCAGTTCAAAGTTATGTTGCTCACTTGTGATAAGGGTGTCCCTGAAGCACGGTCCAGCCACGGTAAAGTTGCTCGGCCAGCAGTACCCTGACCAACGGATGCGGCAGGGTCAATTTCGACAATGACCACTTGCGCTCCGCCAGTGCCAGGCAACGGGGATCCAGTCCGTCCGGGCCGCCGATCAACAACGACAGGTTACCGCCTTCCATCTGAAAGTCCGCCAGTTGACCGGCCAGTTGCTCGGTACTGATCGGTTTGCCCAGTACGTCCAGAGCGATCACCCGGTCACCCTTGCCGATGGCCGCCAGCATCGCATCGCCTTCACTGGTGATCGCTCGCTTCAGGTCGGCCCCTTTACCGCGATGACCCAATGACAGCTCACGCAGCTCCAGCGCCATCTCCGGCGGCATCCGCTTGGCATATTCCTGATAACCGGCTTCCACCCAGGCAGGCATCTTGGTGCCGACACAGATCAGACGAATCCGCATAGTGAAAGTTCCGCAGCTTAATTGCGGCGAGGTTCGCCGGTCCGGGCAGCATCCTGCTCGGCATCCGACTCAGCATCAGAGACCGCATCCGGTCCCCAGAGACGCTCCAGGTCATAGAAATCACGGGCGTGAACCTGCATCACGTGCACGACCACATCACCCAGGTCGACCAGCGCCCACTCGGCACTGTCCATCCCCTCGACACCCAAAGGCTGCAGGCCCGCCTGCTTGGCCGCCTGTACGACGCTGTCGGCCGAAGCTTTGACGTGGCGGTTGGATGAACCACTGGCGATCACCATAAAATCGGTGACGCTGCTTTTCCCGCGCACATCGAGGCGGACTAGGTCGCGCGCCTTGTTATCTTCCAGCGCGGTTTCGACCAGTTGGAGCAGTTGTTCGGTAGTCATGGTTTGGGTTTGCATAAATTGGGGTTACTTCTCAGTGATAGAGTCTGCCGTCGGCAGTTCAGGGTTTGGTTTTGACTCCACCTTCCGGTAGAGCTGTTGTTGACGAATATGGTTCCAGACCGAATCGGGCAACAGATAGCGCGGCGAATGGCCGATCCCGATCTGACGGCGGATCTCGCTGGCGGAGATCTCCAGTCCGGCCAGGGTCAGTAGCAATACCGAACCGCAAGGAGTTGCATGCAGCTGGTCTACCGACTCTGCCTGATAGGGTAGCAGCCAGCGCGCCACCGGGTGTTCTGGCTCCAAGTGCCATCCGGGGCGGGCAATCACCAGAATATGGCAAAGCCCGAGCAGCTCCTGCCAGCGATACCAGCTATCGAGCGAACGCAACGAATCGGTGCCGATCACCATCGTCAGACTGACCTCATCCCCAAGCTCGGCTCGTAGTGAACTAAGGGTGTCATAGCTGTACGAGGGGCGGTTTGAACGCAGCTCGCGATCGTCGATCAGCAAATCGACCTCTTCTTCCGCGGCCAGCTGCACCATCGCCAGACGCTGTTCGGCACTGCAACCGGGGGACTCCCGGTGCACCGGCAGGGCACAGGGAACCAACCGAACCTGGGCAAAGCCCAACCGGTCACGCAGCTCCAACGCCATCCGTAGATGACCGTGATGGACCGGATCGAAGGTTCCGCCCAGCATCGCCACCGATCTCGATGGCGATACCTGTTCAGGCGAATTATTGGCGGATATGTCCGTCACCGAGCACCACGTATTTTTGCGACGTCAGCCCTTCCAGCCCAACCGGGCCTCGAGCATGGATCTTATCGGTGGAGATGCCGATCTCGGCACCCAGGCCATACTCGAAGCCATCGGCAAAACGGGTCGACGCATTCACCATCACCGAGCTGGAATCCACCTCGGTCAGGAAACGACGACTGAGAGTATAGTTCTCGGTCACGATCGCATCGGTATGGTGGGAACCATAGCGGTTGATGTGGGTGATCGCCTCGTCGATCGAATCGACCACCTTGATCGCCAGTACCGGCGCCAGGTATTCGGTCGACCAATCCTCTTCGGTGGCGGCCACAGCATCGCTCAGGACTCCACGGGTACGCTCGCAGCCACGCAGTTCGACGCCCTTTTCAGCGTACGCCTTGGCCAGCTCCGGCAGCATCAGATCGGCCACCACCGAGTTCACCAGCAACGTTTCCATGGTGTTGCAGGTGCCATAACGGTGAGTCTTGGCATTAAGGGCGATGTCCAGCGCCTTCTTCGGATCGGCTTCGGCATCAATGTAGACGTGGCAAATGCCATCCAGATGCTTGATCACAGTGACCTTGGCGTCGTTGCTGATCCGCTCGATCAGGCCCTTACCACCCCGAGGTACGATCACATCGACAAACTCCGGCATCGTGATCAGCTCACCCACGGCGGCACGGTCGGTGGTCTCGACTACCTGGACCGCCGCTTCCGGCAACCCGGCCTCCACCAGGCCGGCACGGATGCAGGCTGCCACCGCCTGATTGGAGTGGATCGCTTCGGAGCCACCACGCAAGATCGTTGCGTTACCGGACTTCAGGCACAGGCTGGCCGCTTCGGCGGTGACGTTCGGGCGTGATTCGTAGATGATACCGATCACTCCCAGCGGTACTCGCATCTTGCCGACCTGGATACCGGACGGCATAAAGTTCATATCGGTGATGCCACCCACCGGATCCGGCAGTCCCGCCACCTGCTTCAGGCCTTCGACCATGGTACCGATCCGCTCTGGCGTCAGTTCCAGGCGGTCCAGCATCGCCGCATCCAGGCCGTTGTTGCGACCGTTTTCCAGATCCAACTGATTCGCTTCGATCAGCGCCTCGCGTGAGCTGTCGATCGCCCGCGCCATCGCCAGCAGCGCGGCGTTCTTGGCGCCGGTATCGGCACGCGACAGCAGTCCAGCCGCTTCGCGCGCCTGGGCGCCCAGTTGCGCCATATAGTGTTTGACGTCCATGGTTTCTCTCTTGCCGGTGGAAAACGGACCATTATAGCGAGCCGAGGTGGCTATTTCACGCTCGAAAGCCTCCCAATCCCAGCACGAACGACAACTGGCGCCGGTCGCGCTACACCCTCCGGCAACGAATTGTTATGATGCCCGCTACGCTTTTGCCGCCCGTTACCAGGATGCCGCCTTCGCGCATGAAATTTTCACCCTCTACACTGCTCGCCCCGCTGCTACAACACCTGAGCCTGAGCCGCAAAATCTGGTTAGCCATCGGCACTGCGCTACTTGCTGGCGTGCTCGTGTTCAGTATCGCTCTGAGCCACGAACAGCGCAGTTTCAGCAGGCACCAACTGATGACGCTGGGACAGGCACTGGCCGAACAAACCAGTCAGAGCGCCGCACCGCTGATTCTGGCCGGTGATGAGTTAAGCCTGTCGATCGTGCTGCAGCAGTTGATCACCCTGGAACAGATTCAGGGAGTAGAAATCCTCAACGGTGACGGCGACTATCTGTCCCAAGTCGGCAAGCCCAGCGAGATGAACCTGAGCCAGCCGATTCGAGCCGAGCAAACTCAACTGGGCAGCTTGCGGCTGCATCTCAACCCCGATAGCTCCGTCTACCAGATCAGCGAGCTATTACCGCTGACACTGGCGGCACTGGGCACTGGCCTGATTTTTCTGCTGCTGGCCCTGGTCTGGCTCGGGCACCACCTGGGACGCCCGGCCAAGGCGCTGGTCCACACCATCGTGCAGATCAACCATGGCCACCGCCCGCCAGCGCTTGGGCATCAACGCCATGATGAGCTGGCACCGATGATGCAGCTGTTAAACCAGCACTTCTGCGAACCCGAGGTCGTTGCTCCTCATAAGCCAGATAACGAAACTGCAGCCGCCAAGGAAACTCTCACCGAAACGGCAATGGTTCAGGCCGAGCAGCAGCAACAGCCACCAGCAACGGACTCGCCCGGCGGCCAGGATCCTTTGGATACCCCTGAAACCGAAGTCCCCGCCCCTCATCCAGAGGATAAGTGCCAGACACCAACGGCGGAGCCTGAAGAGTCTGAGCCTGAATCTCCTGAAACCGATCAATCCGCTGATGAGGACTCCGGTCCCCGCGGCTACCTGTTTTACGTCAACCACCATGTCGGCGGCAGCGATACTCTGACCAGCGCCGAGCGTGAGCAGCTGCTGACCCGCTATTACAACTCGCTGCAACAGGTCGCCCGGCTCTACAAAGGTCTGCTGGAAGATGATGCTCTGGGTAACTGGTGTGTGAGATTCGCTCCCTTGTCCGATGATCAGAGCCACGGCATCAACGCCCTATGCGCCGCCCAGCTGTTCAACGCACTCTACCGGGGCATCAACAGTCAGGCGATCCACAACTTCTCCCCGGCTCTGAATATGAAGCTGGTGTTGCTCTGTGGTCCGATTCGAGATTTCGACCGAATGGCCGAAGATGCACTGCTGTTGAGCGACCAGATCCAAGAGAACGATCTGATCACTCATACCGAGCTGTACCAGATCGACGAGCTGCAACAACGACTGCTCGATAGTGCCAGCTACCGCAAATTCGATCAGGATACCCTGCTGATCGCCAGTCTGAACCGTGACTACCAAACCCTGATCGACCGGCAGGCCGAACACTTCCTCAAGCAGAGCGGTTAACCTCTGCCAACTGTTTCGTTACGGTAGCAGCCGCCACCGGGATCAACCGATCCGCAAGATAGCGTCCAGCTGCTGCCGCCAACAGTGACTCTTCTGTGCTAATTTCATGGCCGCGTGGGCCGGGCTGGTAGAGGGTAATCGCTGCCTGGGCAGCTGCTGCAGGTGATCGGGGAGCCCTTTGAGCACATAGCGGTTAAACGCCTGCTCCGCTTTGGCTCCGTTGAAGAAGATCGCTTCGATGGTCGGATGCAAATCCAACAACGCAGCAAAATCGTTGGGCCGGATACTCTGCTCGACGATTGATGAATCAAGACTGCCGGGACGCCGGCACTCGGCCAGCACATCCCAGAGCGCGATGCCATGACGCTGTAGCCGCGCTAGTCGCTCGGCGTAAGGCAACTCAGCATCAAAGCCCAACAGCTCAGCCATAATCGGCCAGAAGGCATTACGCGGATGGGCGTAGTACTGCTGTTGCTGCAGCGACCGCTGTCCCGGCATCGAGCCGAGTATCAACAACTTTGCGCCGACGTCGATGACCGGCGCAAAGCTCTGGGCATGGTGCTCAGCCTCAGCTGTCACCGTTGCCGCTTTCCTCATCGGCGCCGTCACTTTGAGCACTCGGGCTATCGAGTGCATCGACCCGCTGGAAGCCGCGCGGCAACTTGTTGCCTCGACGACCCCGCTCACCTCGGTAATGCTCCAGATCGGCGGCCTTCAAGGTCAGATGACGCTTGCCGGCATGGATGCGCAACGACGCCCCAGGCTCGAGCACCTGCAGCGCAACGACGAACTCTTCGCGGTTGGCGACCCGACCCGACGGGATATTGATGATCTTGTTGCCCTTGCCCTTGCTTAGCTGGGGCAGGTCCTTGACCGGGAACAGCAGCAACCTACCCTCATTACTAACCGCCGCCAGCAGTTGCTCGTCCTGGTTGGTCACCGATTGTGGCGCCAACACCTTGGCACCTTTGGGCAGGCTCAGAACTGCTTTACCGGCTTTGTTCTTACCCAGCAGGTCTTCGTAACTGCAGACAAAGCCGTAACCGCTGTCCGAGGCGAGCAGATAGCGCTGTTCCGGCGCACCGACCAGCAGCGCATCCACATTGGCTTCGCTGGGGATCGACAAGCGCCCGGTCAACGGCTCGCCCTGTCCCCGTGCCGAAGGCAGGGTATGCACCGGCAGCGAATAAGCCCGTCCGGTCGAATCTAGGAACACCGCCGATTGGTTCATCCGCCCCTTGGCCGACAGTTTGTAATCGTCACCGGATTTGTAGTTCAACGCCTTGGCGTCGACATCAAACCCTTTGGCGGCCCGGACCCAGCCCTGCTTCGACAGCACCACGGTCATCGGATCGGAACCGAGCAGGTCGACCTCGCTGAACGCTTTGGCCTCTTCGCGCTGGGCGATCGGTGAACGACGCTCATCGCCGTATTGTTCAGCCGCCGCCGTCAGCTCCTGCTTGATCAATTTGCGCAGCGCGGCCTTGGAGCCCAGTAGTTTTTCCAACTTCTGACGCTCTTTGCTCAGTTCATCCTGCTCACCGCGGATCTTCATCTCTTCGAGCTTGGCCAGGTGGCGCAGTTTCAGCTCCAGAATCGCTTCGGCCTGAACATCGGTGATACCGAAACGCTCCATCAATACCGGTTTGGGCTTGTCCTCGGTACGGATGATCTCGATCACCTCGTCGATATTGAGGAACGCGACCAACAGGCCATCGAGAATATGCAGTCGATCGAGCACTTTCTCGAGTCGATGTTCGAGTCTGCGAGTGACGGTGTCGGTTCGATATTGCAGCCACTCGCCCAGGATCATTCGCAGGTTCTTAACCTGCGGACGGCCGTCGATGCCGATCATGTTGAAGTTGACCCGGTAGGTCCGCTCCAGATCGGTGGAAGCGAACAGGTGCGCCATCATCTGCTCGACATCGACCCGATTCGAGCGCGGCACGATCACCAGGCGGGTCGGATTCTCATGATCCGATTCGTCCCGCAGGTCGGTCACCATCGGCAACTTCTTGGCCTGCATCTGGGCAGCGATCTGCTCCAGTATTTTGGCACCGGAGACCTGGTGCGGCAGCGCGGTGATCACTACCTCGCCGTCTTCTTTACGATACACCGCTCGCATTCGAACCGAACCCCGTCCGGTCTGGTAGAGTTTTCGCAACTCCTGCGGCGGCGAGATGATCTCGGCTTCGGTCGGGAAGTCCGGGCCGGGCAGGTGCTCGCAAAGCTCATCGAGATCGGCCTGCGGATTATCCAGCAGGTGCAGACAGGCGTTGATCGTCTCACGCAGGTTGTGGGGAGGGATGTCGGTGGCCATACCGACCGCGATCCCGGTACTGCCGTTAAGCAGCACATTCGGTACCTGGGCCGGCAGTGTCAGCGGTTCGGTCAGGGTACCGTCGAAGTTCGGCCCCCAGTCAACCGTGCCCTGACCCAGCTCGTTCAGCAGCAGCGCGCTGTAGGGTGTCAGACGAGACTCGGTATAACGCATCGCCGCAAACGACTTGGGATCGTCCGGCGAACCCCAGTTTCCCTGACCGTCAACCAGCGGATAACGGTAGCTGAACGGCTGCGCCATCAGCACCATCGCCTCGTAACAGGCGCTGTCACCGTGCGGGTGGAACTTACCCAGTACGTCACCGACGGTACGGGCCGATTTCTTGAATTTGGCGCCAGCTCTCAGGCCCAGCTCCGACATCGCATAAACGATTCGCCGCTGTACCGGCTTCAAGCCGTCACCGATATGGGGCAAGGCCCGGTCGAGAATGACGTACATCGAATAATCGAGGTAGGCCTTCTCGGTATAGGTTTTCAAGGATTGGCGTTCAACGCCTTCGTCGATCTCAACACTGGCTGACATAGTCGGCAGTCACCCTTACTACAAAATACAGTACGGTTTTCAATAACCGCAGATAAGACTCGGCCCCCGCTCGGCAAACCAAGCGCAGACCATTCAATACGATAAATTAGGGCAGAATCAACTCGAAGCAACCGCCGCCCAGTTGGCCGCCATTACTCAACCGCACCTGACCGTAGCGATCCCCCTGGCGATGATGTTCAGCTACCAGTACCGAGAAATAGAGTCCGAAGCCGGTGCTGCCGCTGCCGAAATCCACTCCCATCCGGCACTTCTGCAACTCTCCGAGCATCTGCTCTGGATAGCCGGGACCATCGTCTTCCACCACCAGACTCAGGTTGCCGTCACGCTCGCGAACCTGAATCAGCACCTTGGAGCGAGCATAGCGGATCACATTGGTGACGATATTGCCCAACACCCCCACCACCAGATTCTTGTCGAAGGTCCAGCAAAGTTCCGGATCCACCTGTTGCTCGATCTCGATGCCCCAGGGCTCGAGGGTCGGTTGGTTCATCAGCACCACATCCTCGATAAACTCATCCAGATAGTGCTCATCAGGCAACGACTGATACTGCTGATTCTCGACCTTATAAAGCATCATCAGCTGGATCAGCGAATTATTCAGCCGGTTTGCTTCCAGCTGGAGGTGCCCCACATCAACCCCGGAATCGCTGCTCTGCGGCGGCAGCTGATTGATCTGATGCATTATCAGCGCAATCGAATTTTTCATATCATGGACGCTGGACGCCAGCAGCACGGCAAAGTCCAGCTTCGCTTCCGCACTCACGCTTATTTGCCCCCCATCTTGTGATACATCGCCTTGAGCTGCTGACTGAGCGGATAGCGCTTGTCGTTCTGCGGTAGCACAGCGATCTGCTTAAAGCACTGCCCCACCTGCACCATCAGGCGCGGCTCGACCCCGTTCTGTTTCATCTGCCGCAACGCCACCTGGGCAAAATTCAGGTTGATCGCAAAGCTGCGCGGTTTCTCAGCCCGCGCCTTCTTCAGCAGCACCAGCGCACGGCCGATCTCGCCCTGGGCATAAAGCTCCACCGCCTCATGGTTGTAGATCGACTCTTCGCGCTGCATATGCTGCACCAGCTTGTCGGCCACATCCTCTTTGCCGGTCTGCTGCAGCGTGCTGATCAACTGTTCCTTAATGTCGTTGCTGACGTCGCTGCCCTCTTTAATGCAGGCTTCATAGGCCTGCTGCAGCGCCTTGTCGGACACCTCGGCCTCACCCAGCCGCAGGTGAAATTCGCTCTCGGCCAGATGGGCCTGCACCGTCACCGTCGGGTCGCGCTTGTAGTCGCTACGGACCTCGTCCATCAGGGTGGTGACCTTGGAGCGCATCCGCTTGGCGGTACGCGAGTCCGCTTCCTTGATCCGCTCGCCGATCACCTTGGACAGATTGAAGTAGTGGTTCGGGTCGCGGAACACCGAGGTTTTGCCCACTTTGATACTCTGATTAAAAGCTTTCTCGGCCACCGCCATATCGCCGTTGGCCATCGACAGTTCCCCCAGCAAGGCCTGACGCCGCACATTGCGCGGCGAGATCTCGGTGCCGTTAACCAGGGTCTGCTGGGCCGCTTCGTTATCGCCCTGGGCCCGTTGGGTCCGCGCCAACCAGTCGTAGGCCTGCACATAGCGTTCATTCTGGTTGAGGATTTTACGAAAATGCTCCTCGGCGCCACTGTAGTCGTCGCGATGATAGCAGCACTTGCCCAACCCCAGTTCGGCCCAGGGCACAAACTTGTTCTGCAACAGCGACCGATAGATCTCGGTGCACTGATCAAAAGCCTGCTGTTCCATCAACAACTCCGACCGCAGTTTCAGCAGATAGCCCTTATAGCGCGGATGCTGATCGGCCAACTCGGTGCAGAGCTTGATCGCCTCAAGTGGCTGGCCTTTGTCAATCCGGGTGTAGATCGGCAACAGTGCGTCACGGCGAGCAATCAGGCGTTCCAACCGGGCGTTGAGCACTTCCTTGGTGAACGGTTTGGTCAGATACTCATCGGGCTGATACTCCAGTGCGCCCATCACCATATCGGTCGAATTTTCCGCCGTCAGCATGATGTAGATACAGGCACTCTTGAGCAGCTTGTGATGTTTGACCTCTTCGAGGATATCGTTACCGTTACGCCCTTCGCCAAGGTTGTAATCGGACAGCACCACGTCATACCGGGTCTTCTTGATCAGCGGCAACGCCTGCTCGGCGTCCTTGGCAACCTGGATATGTTCATGGGGGACTCCATAGAACATCACCATGCTCCGCAACGCCGAGCTGAAATGGGCCAGGTCTTCAATAATCAGAAACCGCAATTTTGAGTAGTCGAGCATTGATGATTTCCTTGTATTGCTCTAGCGCGGCCTATCCTGACCCGGGCCGCTGCAAGCTCCGGCCGGAGCTTGCAGCAAACTTCGGCGGTTACACCTGTGCCAGATTTCCTTTCTGTTGTAGCCATTCCTTGCGATCACCGGCGCGCTTTTTCGCCAGCAACATATCCATCATTTCGTGGGTTCCATCACCCGGTTCAATGCTCAACTGCACCAGCCGACGGGTATCGCGCGACATGGTCGTTTCCCGTAGCTGCATCGGGTTCATCTCACCCAAGCCCTTGAAGCGCTGAACATTGATCTTGCCACGTTTTTTCTCGGCGTGAATCCGATCCAACGTACCGGACTTCTCCTCCTCGTCCAGCGCGTAGAACACCTCTTTACCGACATCGATCCGATAGAGCGGCGGCATCGCCACATAGACATGGCCGGCCATCACCAGCGGTTTGAAGTGACGCACGAACAACGCGCACAGCAGGGTCGCGATATGCAGCCCGTCGGAATCGGCATCCGCCAGGATACAGACCTTACCGTAGCGTAGCCCATCCAGGTTATCCGAGCCCGGGTCCACCCCGATCGCCACCGAGATGTCATGCACTTCCTGGGAAGCCAGGATATCGCCCGACTCGACCTCCCAAGTGTTCAGAATCTTACCGCGCAGCGGCATCACCGCCTGGAACTCACGATCACGGGCCTGCTTGGCAGAACCGCCGGCCGAGTCCCCTTCAACCAGGAACAGTTCGGAATTGAGCGCCTCACCGCCGGAACAATCGGCCAGTTTGCCCGGCAGAGCCGGCCCCTGGGTCACCCGCTTGCGGGTCACCTTCTTACGCGAACGCATCCGTTTCTGGGCGTTATTGATCGCCAGCTCCGCCAACAATTCACCCTGATCGGTATGCTTGTTCAACCACAGGCTGAACGCGTCCTTGACCGTGCCGCTGACAAAGGCCGCAACCTGCCGGGATGACAGTCGCTCCTTGGTCTGACCGGAGAACTGCGGGTCCTGCATTTTTACCGACAACACATAGCAGCAGCGGTCCCAGATATCTTCGGCGGTCAGTTTGACCCCCCGCGGCAGCAGGTTACGGAACTCGCAGAACTCACGAATGGCTTCGAGCAGACCGGTCCGAAAACCGTTCACATGGGTGCCGCCCTGAGCGGTCGGAATCAGGTTAACGTAACTCTCGGCCACCAGATCACCGCCTTCCGGCAACCACTGCACCGCCCACTCGCAAGCTTCAATATCACCGGTCAATGAGCCGACGAAGGGCTCCTGCGGCAGCGTTTCGAACAGTTGGTTGGCCCCTTTGAGATAGTCGGTCAGACCATCTTCGTAGTACCAACTCTGCTTGTCCTTCTCCTTGCCGGACAGGTCATTGAAGACCACCTTCAGGCCCGGACAGAGTACCGCCTTGGCCCGAAGCATATGGCGAAGCTTGGCCACCGAATACTTGGGTGAGTCGAAATACTGCGGATCGGCCAGAAACCGGACCTCGGTGCCGGTGTTGCGCTTACCCACCGTATCGATCACTTCCAGGTCGGAGACTTTCTCACCGTCGGCAAAGCCGATCCGATACAGTTTCCCATCCCGCTTGATCTGCACTTCCAGCAGTTTCGACAGCGCATTCACCACCGACACCCCAACCCCGTGCAGACCGCCGGAGAACTGGTAATTGTCGTTGGAGAATTTGCCGCCGGCATGGAGTCGGGTCAGGATCAGCTCCACCCCGCTGATACCGTGTTCCGGGTGGATATCCACCGGCATACCGCGACCGTTATCGCTGATCGACAGCGAGTTATCCGGGTGCAGCGAGACTTCAATCTGGGTCGCGTGACCGGCCAACGCCTCATCGACGGAGTTATCGATAACTTCCTGGGCCAAATGGTTGGGGCGGTCGGTTTCGGTATACATACCCGGTCGTTTCTTGACCGGGTCGAGGCCACTAAGGACTTCAATGGCATCGGCGTTGTAGTTATTACTCATCGTTACTGCGTTGTTCTCTGCTATTTATCCGCCGGATTAGTCGCGTTGTCCGCCGGACTAGTCGTGGCCTTGAGATAGGCTTCAGCCTGCTGTTTTAAAGTGTCGTCGTTGGCAAACTCAAACAGTGTCGGCCAATAGGTATCGAATTGTTGGAAACCATGGTCACCCCCTTCGGTCACCACCTGACGTGACTGGGCGAACTTTTCCACCCCTTCGCGATAATCGAGCACTTCATCACCGGTCTGGGTCAGCAACAGGTAGCGCGACGGGTCGTGCAAACTCTGCCGGTTCAGCGTCAGCAGCTGATCCAGATGGCCGCGGGTCAACAGGTAGCGCTCGTGGGTATAGATGTTTTCATTCTCTCCCAGCCAGACATCCAGCAATTCAAAGGGTCGCACCGACGGGTTGATCAGAACCGCACTGAGATTGGACTCGCGGCCCTGGGTTTCGACCAGATAGGTGGCGTAGTAGCCCCCCAGCGAGCTTCCCAACAGCACGATCGGTTGCTGGTGATGACGACGCTGTTCGGCCAGCAACTCCTCCAGCAGCACTATCGCATCGGCTGGCTGATAGGGCAGCGCCGGCACCAGCAGCCGTTTCCCTTGCCCCTGCTCCTTCATCCAGTTACCCAGATGACGCGCTTTATAGGACTGAGGTGAGCTGTTGAAGCCGTGGATATATAAATACAGCGGCGTATTCATGATGGCCTTAAGTGTCAGGTACTGGACGGGAGCAGCCGTTACCGTCTTGATGTCGACGGCTCTGAGTTCGGCGCTAATCTATCCGGAAAATACCCTATCGACAAACGCTTAGGCAAGATCGACCCGCACGATACCTGATCTAAGCCATGCTTCCAGGCTCTGGTTTGACGTTGCGCCGCTATCAAACCGTTGCAGCTGCAACCAACGATAGCCCGGTTTGGCCTGCGGGCCGCGTTCGACCAGCTCCATCTGTTCGGTGCCAACAGCAAACTCCACCGACGTGGCCGGGCAGCTGAAGAGGCGGTGGATTCCGCGCTCGAATTGACGCCCTTGATGAATATGGCCAAACAGCATGGCAATCGGCCATCCAGCGGCATCGGCCGGCGCCAGCCTAGCCCAGAATGCCTCGACATTTCCAAGCATGATCTGGTTCTGCCAGGGGCTGTCGACCTCGACCGGATTATGATGCAGCACCACTAGCAAGCGTTGCTGCTGTTCCATTGCCAGATCCAGCTGCTGGGATAAAAACGCCAATTCCGAGGGAGGCAGAGACCCCGCACCCCGTCCATCCGGTTCGGCAGTGCTATCGAGCAACACCAGCCGCCAACCCTCCCAGCAAAGCACTTTCGGTTGCTGCGGCACCAAGACCGACATCATTCGAGCATCGTCGTGGTTGCCGGGAATCCAGTACCAGGGCAGCCCTAAATCCTTCAGATAACCCAGCAGACGCTGATAGCCGTCCTCACTGCCATGGTGAACCAGATCGCCGCTAAGCAGCAGCGCATCAGCCTTTGGAAAGCGAGTGCCAACATCCGCCAGTACGTTCTGGAACTGTCGATCGACATCAAGACCACGATAACCCTGGGATCGAAGCTGAGGCAAATGCAGGTCGCTGAGTTGGATCAGCTGCAATTGATCGCTGTGGCTATGCAGCCGCACCTCGGGGCTCATCTGGAGATTAGACATGGAAAGAATCAGGCTTCGACCGGTCGGTCGCTGTTATGGCCATGGGCTAAGCACTGGCTCAGCCATTCGCCCAAATAACGGTTGAGCTGGGCTTTCTCGTCCGGCTGGTGCATCTGGGCATTAGGGTAGCTGTACCGTCCGGCCAACTGGCGCCGTTGCTTCCGGCAGATCACCTCGGCCATACGCGCATCATGGTAGAGCCGCACCATCAGTGCCGGCATCTGAATCCACTGATTGTCTTCGTAACGCTGCTCGACCCGTAAGGTGGTGGTGTAGGTGAAGCGTTCTTCAACCCGGATCTGCACCCGGGCCCGGTGATGGTGCCAACTAACATGGAATTCACGCAGGTCGCAGTCGTCCAGATCCGGCATCAGCCGCATCAGCTTCAGATAGTTACCTTCGCAACAGGCCATCTGTGCGCCAAGGTCTGGAACATATCGCTTGCGTACCGCCAAGCTCATTGCGCTGTCTCCTGGTTGTCTGCGCTGTTCTCACTTTCCCCACTCTTATCGGAGTCCCACAGCTGTTGCAGTCGTTGATGATTCATTTGCAACCACTGCAGCGCGATCAGGGTAGCCGCATTGTTGATGCGACCCTCGGTGACCGCCGCAAAAGCCTCCTTACGACTGACCACCAGCGCCCGGATATCTTCACCTTCGTGGGCCAGCCCGAAAATGCCACCCTGGTCTCGACTGTCGATCTGACCACAGAGCAGGTGAATCTGCTCCTGACTTCCTCCGGGGCTGACATGATAACAGCAGATCGGCTCTAGCCGCTGCACCGACAGTCCAGCTTCCTCTTCTGCTTCACGCAGGGCGACCTGCTCGACCGTCTCTCCGGGCTCGACGATCCCGGCCACCAGCTCCAGCAACCAAGGACTGCTCGGATCCTGCAGCGCACCGACCCGGAATTGCTCGATCAGCAGTACCTGATCCCGCACCGGATCATAAGGGAGCAAACAGACCGCATCGTCGCGAACGAACAGCTCTCGCGTCAGCGGATCGGACCAGCCGCCATCAAACAATCGATGTCGAAGCTGCACTCGATCCAGTTTGAAAAAACCGTCGTATACCCGCTCGGTCTGGAGCAGTTCAATATCCTCAGTGCTGAACGTGGGGGCGTTTTTGATGCTCATATCCTCTGATCGTGCCTATCCAAGTATCGCTCAACTATAGCCCCCCAGTAGCGGCTTAGGGAACCTGACACTATCTATCCACAGTGGCGACGCGATCCTTATCGGCTTAGAAGGCACAAGGAAATCATTGAATTCAATGGCGTGCTGGCTATAGTGGGGGCTGAAATTTGACAGCCTAAGGAAACCCCCATGAGCCGTTCCTTCGTGATCCTCGGTGCAGGCATCTCTGGCCTGACCACCGCCTGGTTCCTGAAACAGCAAGGCCACCAGGTCACGCTGCTGGAAGCGAGGGATCAGGCCGGTGGCAATCTGCGAACACTGCACCGCGACGGTTTCCTGATCGAGCGGGGGCCCAACTCAACCCTGAATAACCGCCCGGCGCTGGATCTGCTGTTCCAGAGCCTGGGGATTAATCCAATTGAAGCCAACAAGACCAGTAAGAAGCGTTTTGTGCTGCGCGACGGTCAGATCCACCCGCTGCCGATGGGCCCCGGTGCCTTTATCAGCACCCCGCTATTCAAGGCCGCCGGAAAATGGCGTCTGCTGCTGGAACCCTTTATCGGTCGTGCCGATCACGAAGAGAGCGTAGCGGAATTTGTCCAACGCCGTCTCGGTCGCGAGTTCCTCGACTACGCCATCAATCCGTTCGTGTCCGGGGTCTACGCCGGCGATCCTGACCGTCTGTCGGTTCGCGCCGCCACCGCCAAGGTCTACGCGCTGGAGGAGCAGTACCGCTCCATGTTTATCGGCATGATCGCCAAGACCCTGGCCGGCAAGCACAGCGGCGGTGCCGGCCCCAGCGGCAGCATGATTTCGTTCGACCGGGGCATGCAACAGCTGGCGGACTGCTTGGCAGACGCCTTCGGCGAATCGCTACACACCGGTGTTTCGGTGGATCGGATCGAACGCCTCGACGACGGTCGCTGGCAGGCCGGTGCTGGTGAGCGCAGTTGGCAGGGGGACGAGTTGATCATGACCCTGCCGGCTGCGGTCTGTGAACAACTGCTGACTCCTCTGACCGGCGGACTCGACGATCAACTGGCAACGATCGAATACCCCCATGTGGCATCGGTATCGCTGGGCTTCAACAAGGATCAGATCGACCACCCGCTGGACGGTTTTGGCTTCCTGATTCCGCGCTGTACCGGGGTTGAAACCCTCGGGGTGCTTTTTCCGTCCAGCATATTCCCGAATCGGGCACCGGATAACAGCCACCTATTGACCTGTTTTATCGGCGGTAGTCTCAATCCCGAGATCGATAGCGTCGATGACGAACGGGTCGTACAACGGGTACTCGATGATATCCGCCCGCTACTGGGGGTTTGCGGAGAGCCCAGCCTGGTGGAGGTCAGCCGCTGGCCAGCCGCGATTCCGCAATACCAGATGGGGCACCTGCAAAGGCTGGAAGCGGTTGAAGCCAAGCTCAGCGGTTACTCCGGTCTACACCTGCGCGCCAACTGGCGTGATGGGATTTCCGTCGCCGACTGTGTGCAAAACGGCTACGAGCTAGCCCAGAAACTGGGCTGAATACCATCATGAAGCTAACCGCAGGAGGGATTCTGCTGGTCATGATGGCTACGCTATCGAGCGGCTGCGCAACCCCGACCTACCAATCGCCAAAACCAGCTCCGGCCCTCACCCTCAGTGAAGCCGAGCGGCAGCAGGGCAAAGCGCTGCACTACCGCCTCGCCCAACAGCAGCGGCTGAACCGGGTCAGTTGGCCGCTACTGAAGGCATCGACTGATCTATGTCCGGATAAAATCCGGCCGGCACTGGGCTTTCAATACGCCAACAGTCATAGTTTTGCCCCGTCCGACGCCCAACAAACGGACACCAAGCAACCCGCTTCTGAACGTGATGCCGCCATTAGGGAGTTCAAACTGGGGGAGGTGTTGCAGGTAATGGCGGTGGTTCCGGGATCCGGGGCCGACCTGGCAGGCATTAAGACCGGCGACAAATTGATCAAACTGGGTGAACAATCGCTACCCACGGGGCGGACCGCGCTGCTGGAGGCGCCCGAGATATTGCGTCAGCAATTGGCCGATCTCAAACCCGATCAGACGATCGAGGTGACCCTCTACCGGAATGGCCAAACATTAACCCGACCGTTGAAACCCCAAACCCTGTGCGACTACCCGGTCAAGCGGCTGCCCAGCGAACAGATCAACGCGTACGCCGACCATTACAGCGTTGCCATTACCGACGGCATGCTGGCCTTCGCCACCAACGAGGACGATCTGGCCCTGGTGATCGCCCATGAACTGGCTCATAACCTGCTTGATCACATTCCTGCCACCGCCCGCAATACCCTGCTCGGTGGCGCGCTGGATTTGCTGCTGATCAGCCAAGGCATCCTCTCTCCTGGTGCCTTCAGCCTCGGTGGTTCGGTGCATTTCTCCAAGGCCTTCGAATCCGAGGCGGACTACCTCGCCCTCTACCTGCTGGCTCGTGCCGGCTATGACCTGGAAGGGCGTGCCGAATTCTGGCGCCGACTCTCGAACAGCCGTCCCAGTCATATCCTGTCGGAAACCGGCAGTACCCATCCCGGTAATGCCGAACGCTATGTCAGAATGCAGGCCGCCATTGCCGAGATCCGTTTGAAGCAACAGCGAAAGGAAGCTTTGGTGCCAAATACGATCAAACCATGACAATAATCAAACTGACGTTTAAAAAGCTTGCAATGTTAGCAACATAGCGCAGACTGCTGGACTCAATCTTCTCACAATGCCGCCACAACAATGTGGTCAGGGATCAGCAACATAGGCCTGAAAACCACAATGCTGTTTAACACCAACAAGATCCATGAACAATTTCAACGATATTGTCGCATTGTCCCTGCCACAACCGCAGAGTTGAAGAACCAGGCTTATAGCATCCGACACCAAGTCTACTGCGAAGAGTTGGAATGGTTACCCAGCCATAACAACTTCCTAGAGACAGACCCTTACGACCAGGTTTCCCATCACTGCTTATTACAGAACGTCACCAACAATGAATTTATTGGCTGCATCAGAATGGTGCTGGCCATCCCGTCAGAACCTCAGGCATCAATGCCTTTTCAGCTCACTTGCAAGCAACTTAAAGAGAGCGAACCTGACCAAGAACAACTGATGCAGGGCTTAGTCGGCGAAGTTTCGCGCTTGGCCGTACTTCGGCAATATCGCCACCGTCCCCAGGAACAGTTCAAGGCGGTTTCTCTCACAGATGCAGACTTCGGCACCGCTAAACAACCTCGCTTTCCTTATATCCCCATCGGCCTCTATATGGGCGTGTTGGAGATGGCGAGGCTACACAATGTAAAGACGCTATATATACTGACAGATCCAAGCCTTGCTCGACATTTGTGCAGATTAGGCGGAAAACTCGAACGGATCGGCGACCCGGTCGAGCACTTAGGGACTCGGATACCCTATAAGATGGTCATTGATGAGGTGATTTCACAGATGAACCCGGCACTCCACCCACTGTTTGACGTGATTTGTGACGAGGTGCGTCAAGGCTATCAGGATCAATTCCAGCCTCATCTTACGGCAGCAGAATAGTCGTCAATTAAAGTAAAACGGCCAACCAACCACCACCAAGGAACCATTGCCCCTCACTTTGACCTCAGCGACGATACAAGCCAACCCCAGTGTTTGGAGACAAGCCGATGGAAGACCTGCAAGCCCCCCTCAGAGACGATGTCCGCTTGATGGGCAAACTACTCGGGCAGACCATCGCCCGCGATCAGGGCGAGGCTTTTCTCGCCAAACTGGAACGGATCCGTAAATTATCCAAGGCGGCTCGACGAGGCGAAGCCGATACCGACGAGCTGGTCCAGGCGCTGCAACAACTAGACGAACACGAGCTGGTACCGATGGCCCGCTCCTTCGGCCAGTTCCTGAATCTGGCCAATCTGGCCGAAGAGTACCACCGGATACGACGACGAAATTCACTGGTGGTCACCCGCCCCGATCCGCAGGCGTTGGACCGGGTGTTCGATGAAATCGTCGAGGCGGGGGTCAGTCCGCAACAACTGGCCGACAAAGCCGCAGCGCTGCGTATCGATCTCGTCTTAACCGCCCACCCTACCGAAGTTAACCGCCGAACCTTTATCCAGAAATACGAAACCATGGCCGAGCTGCTGGAAAAGCTCGACCGTGAACATCCGCTGAGCCCCCGCACTCACGATCTGACCGAACGGCTTCAACAACTGATCACCGAAGCCTGGCACACCAACGAAATTCGCAGCGAACGCCCCTCCCCCGTCGATGAGGCCAAATGGGGCTTTGCGGTGATCGAAAACTCCTTGTGGGAGGCGGTACCGACTTTCCTACGCCACTTTGATCGTGAACTGCAGCGGGTCAGCGGAACAACATTGCCCTACGACGCCGCGCCGATCCGATTCTGCTCCTGGATGGGTGGCGACCGGGACGGCAACCCCAATGTTACAGCCACTGTCACCGAACAGGTGCTGCTGCTGGCCCGCTGGATGGCGGCCGACCTGCTGCTGGGGGATATCTCCAAGCTACGCCATGAGCTGTCGATGGGGCGTGCCAGCGATGAGCTACGCCAGGTGGTCGGCGACTGCAATGAGCCCTACCGCGTACTGCTGCGCCGGGTACGACAGCAGCTGATTAATACCCGCGACTGGGCCAAGAGCTGTCTCGATCAGGGCTGGCAGCCCGGTGAAGATATCCTGCTACAGGATAACCAGCTGCTCGAGCCGTTGTTGTTGTGCGACCGATCACTGCGCGAATGCGGCATGGAACTGATCGCCGATGGTTGCCTGCGCGACACCCTACGCCGCATCGCCTGTTTCGGTTTGAGTCTGGTCCGGCTCGATATCCGCCAGAATGCCGAGCGTCATGCCGAGGTGTTCGACGAGCTGACCGAGTACTACGATCTGGGACGCTACAGCGACTGGGATGAAACCGAGAAGCAGGCCTACCTGCTGAGCGAACTGAACAGTAAGCGGCCGCTGCTGCCGCAACGGGGCTGGACCCCCAGCGTAAATGTCCAGGAAGTGCTTGACACCTGCGCAGTGGTCGCCCGCCAGGACCCCCAGTCGCTGGGCAGCTACGTCATCTCGATGGCATCGTCACCTTCGGATGTGCTGGCCGTGGCATTGCTGCTGAAAGAGAGCGGCATCGAGTTCAATATTCCGATCGCACCACTGTTTGAAACCCTGGCCGATCTGGACCGTGCTCCTGCCGCCATCGACACCCTGTTAAAGGTCGACTGGTACCGTGATTATTGTGCCGGGCATCAGGAAGTGATGATCGGCTACTCCGACTCCTCCAAGGACGCCGGCGCGCTGGCCGCCAGCTGGGGCCAGTACCGTGCCCAACAAGGGCTAACCGAGACCTGTCGCAACCACGGTGTCGATCTGACCCTGTTCCATGGTCGCGGCGGTACCGTCGGCCGAGGTGGCGGCCCGAGCCACACCGCGATCCTGTCGCAGCCCCCTGGTTCGGTCGATGGCAGCCTGCGGGTGACCGAACAAGGGGAGATGATCCGTTACAAATTCGGCATACCCGATCTGGCGGTGCGGAATCTGGAGCTGTACGCCGGCGCAGTACTTGAGGCCAGTCTGGTGCCGCCGGTCACCCCCAAGCCTGAGTGGTGCGAGCTGATGGATCAGTTGGCCGAACGGGCTCATCAGGAATATGTCTCACTGGTGCGCAACAACCCGCAGTTTGTGCCCTACTTCCGCCAGCTGACGCCGGAGCAGGAGCTGGCCAAACTGCCGTTGGGAAGCCGCCCAGCCAAGCGCAAGCAGGATGGAGGCGTCGAAAGCCTGCGCGCGATCCCGTGGATCTTCGCCTGGACCCAGACCCGCCTGCTGCTGCCGGCCTGGCTGGGCAGCGGCCGAGCCCTGACCGAAGCCTGCGAGCAACAGCAGCAGGATAAACTGCGCGAGCTGATCGGCCAGTGGCCTTTCTTCAACGCCTATATCGGGATGCTGGAGATGGTGCTGGCCAAGGCCGAGCCAGCCATTGCCCGCTATTACGAGCACTGTCTGGTGGAGCCGGAACTTCGCGAGCTGGGTAGCCGGCTGCGAAAACAGCTTCGCCAGACTCAGCAGTTGATTCCCCAACTGAAGCAGAATGACCAGCTTCTAGCCGACAACGAAGTTATTCGCCAATCGATCCAGGTACGCAATCCCTATATCGACCCCCTGCACTACCTGCAGGCCGAACTGCTGCGTCGGGATCGGCAGGGATCAAACCAGGTCGTAGAGCAGGCGCTGATGGTAACCATGACCGGTATCGCTGCAGGTATGCGAAATACCGGCTAGCTGAGAAAGGCAGCCCTTCCTTCTAACCAATAATGACCTCAACAAACGCTCCATCCATTACTCCGTTTCATGGTTACGCCGCCTGAAACGGAGTAACTTCGCCTAGTTGAAAAACTAGTCGAGAATCGAATCAGTTCTCATTACCACAACTTTAAATCAGACTGTTTTTATCGGGTATTGAGATTAGATAAATAACTGATTTTAAAGAAAAAAATGTTTCATTCATCAGTCCTGATGAAATACCTCATTTCAGCTAAAACCCTTTAAAAACGTGTTGTTATATTTTTTGATGTACATCAAGTACAGCCCTGTGTGGGAGGAATAGATTGACTCAAATGATCGCTGCTTTTGCAGCATTTATTGACATTCAGACCAAGCCGATCATTTTGTAACCCGCGTTATTGGTCTGGACCCTGAGCAGGATTGCTCTTAGTCAGGAATTTTTAAGCAACATGGCCCAAGCCGCTTTCAACCCCTCGAGGCGGCAACTATTGAGGGGTGATACCGGATCAAAGCGCCTCCCTCTGCGTCCGCCCTGGAGTGTGGAAGAGCTTGCTTTCATCAACGACTGCAGTCGCTGCGGCGACTGTATCCAATCCTGTCCCGAACAAATTCTTTTCAAAGGCTCCGGCGGTTTTCCGGAAGTCGACTTTTCCCGCGGTGAATGCACCTTCTGCGAAGACTGTGTCCGAGTCTGTAAAGCGCCGGTCTTCCAATCCACTGACAGCGATCCCTGGAATGTCAAAGCTCACATCAGCCAATCCTGCGTGACCTACAAGCAGGTGGTCTGCCGCAGCTGCGCTGAACAGTGCGAACCCGAGGCGATCACGCTGAAACCGCAACTGGGTGGCATCGCCACCCCGAAACTAGATCTTTCCGCCTGTACCGGCTGCGGCGCCTGCGTTGCCGTCTGTCCGACCAAGGCCATTAATGTCCACCAGCCACTGGTCCAGGACGCCCAACCCATGACAGCCAACAACGATAAGGAGGCTGAGCAGTAATGCAGTCAGAGCAATCCGAAGAGCTGTTCGATATCACCGGTGTGGTGGTACGTACCGCTCCGGACCAGTCAAAGGCGGTAGCCGAACGGCTGACGGAAATGAAAGGCGTTGAAGTTCACGCCGTCGGTGATGAGGGCAACCTCGTTGTCACCGTCGAAGAGCTCGACGGCGAGAAGTTCGCCTTAAAAACCATCGAAGATATCAACAACATGCCAGGTGTACTTTCGACTTCGCTGGTCTACCACCACACCGAAGATGAAAGCACGCAAAAGCAGGAGACGATGCAATGAAATTAAGCAGACGAGATTTCGTTAAGAGCAATGCGGTGGCTGCAACTGCAGCAGCTGCTGGGGTGGCCGTGCCCGCCTCAGCCACCAACTTGCTCGCTAAATCGAGTGACGCGGAGATTCGCTGGGATAAAGCCCCCTGCCGTTTCTGCGGTACCGGTTGTAGCGTACTGGTCGGTACCCAGAAAGGTCGCGTGGTGGCGACTCAGGGTGACCCCGATGCGCCGGTTAACAAGGGCTTGAACTGTATCAAGGGCTACTTCCTGTCGAAGATCATGTACGGTGAAGACCGTCTGACCTCGCCGATGCTGCGGATGACCGACGGTGAGTACGACAAGTTCGGTGAGTTCACCCCGGTCTCCTGGGACAAGGCGTTCGACGTCATGGCCGAGAAGTTCAAGGCGGCACTGAAAGAGAAAGGGCCGACCGCTGTCGGTATGTTCGGTTCCGGTCAATGGACCGTCTGGGAAGGCTACGCCGCTGCCAAACTGTACAAGGCCGGCTTCCGCTCCAACAACATCGACCCCAACGCTCGTCACTGTATGGCGTCTGCGGTAGGTGGCTTTATGCGGACCTTCGGTATCGATGAGCCGATGGGCTGTTACGACGACCTCGAGATGGCCGATGCGTTCGTGCTCTGGGGTTCCAACATGGCCGAGATGCACCCGATCCTGTGGTCGCGTCTGACCGACCGCCGTCTGAGCAAGCCAGATGTGCAGGTACATGTTCTGTCGACCTTCAAGCACCGCTCTTTCGAGCTGGCCGACAACGACATGATCTTCACCCCGCAGACCGACCTGGCGATCCTGAACTATATCGCCCACCACATCATCGAAAGCGGCAGCGTCAACCAGGACTTCCTGGACAAGCACGTCAACATCCGCAAGGGCACCACCGACATCGGTTACGGCCTGCGCCCGACCCACCCGCTTGAGCAGAAAGCCAAGAACCCGGGTAAGGGCAGCTCCACCCCGATGACCTTCGAGGAGTACAAGGAGTTCGTCAGCGAGTACACCCTGGAGAAGGCCTCCAAGATGTCCGGTGTACCGGAGCACAAGCTGCTGAAGCTGGCCGAACTGTACGCCGATCCGAACAAGAAGGTCGTGTCCTACTGGACCATGGGCTTCAACCAGCACACCCGTGGTGTCTGGGCCAACAACCTAATGTACAACGTCCACCTGCTGACCGGTAAGATCTCTCAGCCGGGTAACGGTCCGTTCTCCCTGACCGGTCAACCGTCTGCCTGTGGTACTGCCCGTGAAGTCGGTACCTTCGCTCACCGTCTGCCGGCCGACATGGTCGTTAAGAATCCGAAGCACCGTGCACTGTCCGAGAAGCTGTGGAAACTGCCGGAAGGCACCATTCCGCCGAAGCCGGGCTACCACGCGGTTCTGCAGAACCGGATGCTCAAGGACGGTAAGCTGAACGCTTACTGGGTCCAGTGCAACAACAACATGCAGGCCGGTCCTAACTTCAACGAAGAAGCCTACCCGGGCTACCGTAACCCGGATAACTTCATCGTCGTATCCGACCCCTACCCGACCGTCACCGCCCAGGCTGCTGACCTAGTGCTGCCGACCGCCATGTGGGTCGAGAAGGAAGGTGCCTACGGTAACGCCGAGCGTCGGACTCAGTTCTGGCGCCAGCAGGTAGATGCCCCGGGTGAAGCCAAGTCGGATCTGTGGCAGGTAGTTGAGTTCTCCAAGCGCTTCAAGGTTGAAGAAGTTTGGCCTGAAGAGCTGCTCGCCAAGATGCCGGAATACCGCGGCAAGACCCTGTACGACATCCTGTACGCCAACGGTCAGGTTGATAAGTACCCGCTGTCTGAAACGGCGGAAGGCTTCGCCAACCAGGAAGCCAACGACTTCGGCTTCTACATCCAGAAAGGCCTGTTCGAAGAGTACGCCGCCTTCGGTCGCGGTAAAGCTCACGACCTGGCTGACTTCGACACCTACCACCAGGCTCGCGGTCTGCGTTGGCCGGTGGTTGACGGTAAGGAAACCCTGTGGCGCTTCAAGGAAGGCTACGATCCTTACGTCAAGAAAGGGTCTGACTTCCAGTTCTACGGTAAGAAGGATGGCAAGGCAGTCATGTTCGCGGTTCCGTACGAGCCACCGGCCGAGTCTCCGGACAACGAATACGACCTGTGGCTATCCACCGGTCGAGTACTGGAGCACTGGCACACCGGTACCATGACCCGTCGTGTACCTGAGCTTTATCGCGCCGCCCCGGATGCATTGATGTACATGCACCCGGAAGACGCCAAGAAGCGCGGTCTGCGTCGCGGCCAAGAAGCCGTCGTGGCCTCCCGTCGGGGTGAAATCAAGCTACGGGTTGAAACCCGCGGCCGTAACCGCCCGCCAGAAGGTCTCGTATTCATTCCATTCTTCGACGCCGGTCGCCTGGTCAACAAGCTCACCCTTGATGCCACCGATCCGTTGTCGAAAGAGACCGACTTCAAGAAGTGTGCGGTCAAGGTAATGAAGGCCTGATAAAGGCAAAACCACTGAATGCCGGTAACAAGGTAGAGACATAGGACACGACCATGAGTCAGGGAAACCCAAAGCAGCTAGGTAAGGAAGGACGCGCTCGTCGCCAGTTCTTTGCCGACACTGCGCGCGGCCTATGCGGTGTTGGGGCTGTTGGAGTGGGCTTGGGGCTAATCGCCACCAACGCCAGTTCCCATGCACCCGAAATGCTGCGGCCGCCGGGTGCCCTGCCCGAGGACGATTTTCTCGCCGCCTGTCTGCGTTGCGGACTCTGCGTTCGGGATTGTCCGTTCGACACCTTGAAGCTGGCCCAAATCACCGATCCTGTGGCCAACGGCACACCTTACTTTATCGCCCGCGAGGTGCCCTGTGAGATGTGTGACGATATTCCCTGTGTGGCAGCCTGCCCCAGTGGAGCCCTGGATCAAGCTTTGGACAATATCGATGACGCCCGCATGGGATTGGCGGTGCTGATCGATCAGGAAACCTGCCTCAATTTCCTCGGACTACGGTGCGACGTCTGCTACGACGTCTGCCCGGTTCAGGAAGAGGCGATCACGTTGGAGAGAGAGCGAAACGTCCGCACCGGCCATCACGCCCGCTTCCTGCCGACTGTTCATTCGGACCACTGTACCGGATGCGGCAAGTGCGAGCAGGGCTGTGTGCTGGAGGAAGCGGCCATCAAGGTGGTTCCGCGCTCATTGGCCAAAGGCGAAATCGGACAACATTACCGGCTGGGCTGGGAAGAGAAGGCCGCCAACCAAGGCGAGTCTTTGATACCGGAGCAGCTGAAAATGCCGATCCGCCGTCCGGAGGGTGAATCATGACCCTGCAGGTTGGAACAGACGCCATCAAGGTGAAAGGCTACCTGGCTTCGTACCGTTTCCTGGTACTACGCCGGATCAGCCAGATCGCTGCATTGGCCCTGTTTATCGTCAGCCCGGTAGCGGGTTACTGGCTGCTCAAGGGAAACCTGACCAGCTCTGAGCTACTGCAAGCGATACCACTGAGCGATCCGTTTGTCTTTCTGCAAACCTTGGCCAGCGGCCATGCTCCGATCAGCACGCTGTTGATCGGCGTGGCGATCGTCACCGGCTTCTATTGGCTGGTTGGCGGTCGGGTGTTCTGCAGCTGGGTCTGTCCGGTTAATCCGGTCACCGACCTGGCCGGCTGGTGCGCCCGTAAGTTGGGAATCCGACGTCGCTTTTCAGTTTCGCGCAAGTTGCGTTACTGGATGCTGGCGCTAACGCTGATCCTGCCGGCGATCACCGGCGTGGTGGTCTGGGAACTGGTTAATCCGGTCTCTCTGCTGCACCGCGGTCTGATCTTCGGCATGGGGATGGGTTGGATGCTGGTGGTTGCTGTGTTCCTGTTCGATCTGTTTGTACTGCCCCGGGGCTGGTGTGGCCATGTCTGCCCGATGGGCGCCTGCTATCGCCTGATCGGCACTGGCAGCCCGTTGAAGGTGAAGGCCAGCAAGCGTGACGACTGTTACGACTGCATGGACTGCTACGCCGTCTGCCCGGAACCCCATGTGATCAAGCCCGCTCTGAAGGGGAAAGCCAAGGGCAATGGGCCGGTGATTCAATCACCCGATTGCACCAACTGTGGTCGCTGTATCGATATCTGTTCCGTCAACGTATTTGAATTTGGCAGTCGCTTTGCCAACCAGATGGAGAAACAACCATGAAAAAAACAACCGTGGTCCTGTCTGCGGCCTTAGCACTGGGCAGTCTGGCACTGTCCAACGCATCCTTAGCCGACACCGGTGGCATGGAGTCACTACGCGGCGCTAAGCAGCTAGAGAGCACCAACAAAGCGCCGGATATGGCCAAGAACAACGACTCAGATGTTCTGGTCGAGCGTAACTATATCCAGCAGCCGCCGGTGATCCCGCACGAGATCCGCAACTATCGGGTCGATCTGCGCAGCAACAAGTGCTTGTCCTGTCACAGCTGGGAGCGCTACAAGGAGTCCGGTGCGACCAAGGTCAGCCTGACTCACTTCGAGACCCGTGGCGGTCACGCTCTGGCGGATATCTCACCACGTCGCTACTTCTGCATGCAGTGCCACGTGCCACAGGCTACCGCTGAGCCGTTGATCGACAACACCTATCAGTCCACGAGCGACCTGGCTAAGTAAGCCAACGCTCAGGATTTTCTAACGACTGAAGAAGGGGTTTGGAATGAGTGAAAATAAAAAGGGCGGAATGTGGTCCGCCTTAACCAGTCCAGCAAAGGCCGCCCTGGGTGTGTTGCTGCTGGGTGGTTTCATCGCGGGGGTCATCTTCTGGGGTGGTTTTAACACCGCTCTAGAAAAGACCAACGAAGAAGAGTTCTGCATCAGCTGTCACGAAATGCGTGACAACGTGTACATGGAACTCAAAGAAACCATCCACTACACCAACCGTTCAGGGGTTCGCGCGACCTGCCCGGACTGCCACGTACCGCGTGAGTGGGTTTATAAGATCATCCGGAAGATTCAGGCCAGTAAAGAGGTCTGGGGCAAGATCACCGGTAAGATCGATACCCGTGAGAAGTTCGAAGCGCACCGCTTCGAGATGGCAGCCCGCGAGTGGGCTCGGATGAAGGCAAACGACTCCCGCGAGTGTCGTAACTGCCACGACTTCGAATCCATGGACTACTCCGAGCAAGGCAAGCGTGCCTTCAACGAGCATGAAACGGCGCTGGCCAGTGGCGAGAAGACCTGTATCGATTGCCACAAGGGTATTGCTCACCAGCTGCCTGACATGTCGGGTGTCGAAGGCTGGGATAACTGATCCAATAACGCATGTGTATCGCAAAGGGCTGCTCGCGCAGCCCTTTTTTGTGGCTATCACAACGCTGTTGGTTGACGGGGCTTTCTTGATCGAGAAGGCAGCCGTATACTGCCGCGATCATCAAGACCCAGCCCGAACCCCCTGCTTTCGAGACAGTCGACCCGCGCTATGAACAAACTCGCTCTGTTAATCTCCCCTCAAGCCCGCTCTGCCTATTTCGCCGATTACCTGATCGTTGCCCGCAGCGAATTTCAGCAACTGTTTGGGGATCGTGAGCTGGTGTATCGAGATGTGGGGCCGTTGGAGTTCTTTGAACTCGAAGCCGAGGAATCGGAGCAACAAGTCCTGCTGCGTCTGTCATTTGTGCAGGGGCTTTTCCGGATCGACGGTGACCGACTGCAGCCGCTAGCACAGCAGGCCGACTTCCACCTGCATCCGGATTTCGTCTTCGGCAGCAAGTTCAAGGGCAAGACCAACGAACACCTGACCCAGCTGCTGATCAATGTGGGCTTGGCCGAGCTTGGCATCGACCCGACCAACCCGAGCGGCATCAAACTGCTCGACCCCATGTGTGGGCGCGCCACCACACTGTTGTGGGCAATGCGTTACGGTCTCAACAGCAAGGGCTTGGAACAGGATGCCAAGGCGCTGGACGATATTCAGCGCAACCTTAAAAAATGGACCAAACTGCACCGCCAGAAACACAAGCTCAGCCAAGGCACCATAACCGGCCAGAAACGTAAGAGTGCCGGTAAGTTTCTCGATTTCAGTGCCGAACAAACCAGCCTGCGAGTGATCAGCGGCGATGCCCGTGACGCCGACCAGCTACTGAAAAAAGATAAGTTCGACCTGCTGGTGTGCGACCTACCCTACGGCGTTCAGCACTTTACCACCGATAAAACCCGTAATCCGCTGGACGTCATTCGCCAGTGCGCACCGGTCTGGCGCCACTGCCTGAAGCAGCAATCGGCACTGGTCTTGGCGTTCAACAGCAACAACCCCAAACGGGCGGCGATGATCGAGGCCTTTGAAAGCCAGGGCTACCGTGCCACCGACTTCAGCGCTGCGCACCGGATGAGTGAATCGATCGTGCGGGACGTGCTGATTTTACGCCCCTCATAGCCTGTCCATAGGTGAAATGAAGCGATCTTCTGATCGCCCTCAACTCCCCTTAACCGGGGTTTACGTATCAACGCCTATCCTGGCCAGTATTTTCCTAGTCCCCTGTCGATAAAGTTCCACCAGAACTATCCCACCGTGCTACGCCGAGCCAAATCTCAAACAGCTCGAAAAAATCGAACTATTAGCGCCACAAAGCGAAATTTATCAGCGCACCCAATAACCTACTATTGC
Organism: Motiliproteus coralliicola; assembly: GCF_003345655.1. Taxonomy (GTDB): domain Bacteria; phylum Pseudomonadota; class Gammaproteobacteria; order Pseudomonadales; family Balneatricaceae; genus Motiliproteus; species Motiliproteus coralliicola. The sequence goes on along the minus strand of NZ_QQOH01000001.1, from coordinate 39,129 downwards.
ACTAGGTTTTCATCCAGAGGACAGTGCAATGTTTGCTATTCATGATCAACACGGACTGAAACTTCGCGGCACGCTTGAACTGATCAACAAGCACAAGAAGCCGGCACCGGTTCGGCTCAATCGAAATAAGTCATTCTGGGATGAGCCCGATCCTCGAGGCACCGTGGTTGCCTTTACTCAGCAGCCCAGCAATACGCCGCGATACCTGAAGGCGGAAGAGCTCTACAAGCGGGCGTTGAAACTGCGCGTCAATGAACCGGTGGTACATGCCCACCAGGTTATGTCGACCCACGTTTATACGGTTTCGCCCGACGACTGGCTATCGGATGCCTGGCGCTGGCTACACCTCTACGAGATTAAACAGCTTCCGGTGTTGCAAAAAGGGGTGGGCATCATCTCGATGCTGTCGCGGCGCGACATCGAAAGACAGATCTTTGATGCAAACTGGGATGTCGAAGAGCTGGCTGCAAAGCGGGTCAGCAGCATCATGTCCCCCGAGGTGATCACCACCGAACCGGTCTCTTCGGTACGCCGGATTGCACGGGTGATGGTCGATCATAATCAGCATGCCATGCCGGTCATCGACGATCGGGACAAGCTGGTTGGTGTGGTTACACGCGGGGATATTCTTCGGGTGCTGTCGGAAGAGCCCAAATTGAACCTATGGGCCTGAACCACCGGTATTACGCAAACAGGGCATTTCGAGCATTCTCGGTAATCAGGCTTACCGCGGGGTGCTTGATTTTGCGCTCGGCAGAGATGACGTAGAAGCGCTCCATCACCTCATCTGTCCGTCCGATTACCTCAACACCGTACTTGTCCAACACATCCTGCTCAACCGCCGTCGGTGAGCTGAAGACGCCGGTTCCACGCTCTCCGAAGGCCTTCATCAACGCACGATCGTCAAACTCGGCCGCCATTACCGGTCGGATCTGCTGCCGATCAAACCATCGATCCAGTTCTCGCCGCAGGTTACTGCCATTGCTGGGCATCAACATCGGCGATTGATCCAGACTGTTGGGAAAATCCTCTTTTAGCTGGCTGGCCAGTTCAGGCGTTGCAAAGAAACTGATGCTGGACTCACCCAGCAGGTGATTATAGGCCTTAACATTGAGGGTTGGGTTGATGGGGCTATCAGCGATCACCATATCCAGTTTGTGAACCGCCAGTTCAGCTAGCAGGTCGACCAGTGGTGCTTCATGGCAAAGTAACTGCACCGGTTGGCTGTATTGAAACACCGGTTCCAACACCCGGTAAGCCAGCAGCTTGGGAACCACCATCGCAACTCCTACCTTCAGATTCTCGATCGTGCCGTGGTTGCCGGCCAGCAGGTCCTGCAACTCCAATCCGATCGAAAACATCTCATCGGCATAGCTGAAGACCGTCTGCCCCGTATCGGTCAGCACCAGGTTCCGGCCCTCCTTGCGAAACAGCCGGGTGCCGATCTGCTGTTCCAGTTCACGCAACTGGCCACTAATGGTCTGCGGTGTCAGACAGAGAATTTCCGCCGCCTCGGTGATGGTGCCGCAACCCGCCACTGTCCAGAAGTAACGTAAGTGCTTCAGGTTGAACCGTAAGTTATTCATGCGCCCCCGTACGAAAAAACGACTGACTGCTGCTCGATAGCGACTGGAGTGTTTGCCTCTCCCACGATCATAGTCTGTCATTTCTTTTAGGGTGCCAAGGATTATTCAGGTTCAACGGGGGAAACAAAACCGCTCGGTTTAACCGCCAGTACCGAGCAACCGCTGCTTTGAAGGACATCCTCGGCCGTGTTGCCAATAATAAATCCCGGTATCCCGGTTCGACCGACGGTTCCCATCACCACCAGATCGGCGCTCAGTTCCTCACTGACATCATGAATCACCTCGGCAGGCGGCCCCTTTCGTAGCTGAACATCCACCTCCGCCGGGGTCAGCTGATGGCGTTCCAGCAATCCATGGATAGCCAGCTCCTGCTTTAAGCGTGCCTCAGCCAGTAAGGATTCAAGCTGGTGGTTTTCAAACTCCAGCAGCCCGCTTCTCATCATCGACTCACCCGGTAGCTCCCAGGCATGGACCAATACCAGGCGGGAGCCATCATCACCCGCTACCCACGAACCCAGTTCGAGGGCGCGATCAGCACAGTCATCTTGATGTTCACTGTTGGGGTCGACCGCCACCAAAATCCTTCGATAGGGCGTCGCGGCTTCTGCTCGGTCGATCCAGACTGGGCACGGACATTTGCGCAGCAGATGCATATCGCTGCTACTTAATCCTTGATGACAACCGTAGCGCGCCGATTTGATCAGCAGATCGTAAGACCCTCTCATCACTTCACGGATCACCTCGATAAAGCCCCAACCCGAAGCCACCTTAACCCCAATCGGATGCTTTAATTGACTCACCCCGCTGATCAGATCGCTCAAGGACTGCTGATGAAACCGCTGTACGATCTCATTGATATCGAGCTTCAGACGATTCTTGAGTGACCCGTTTGGGCTCAATCGATCGGCAACATCCATCAGTGTCAGCGTTGCCTGGTTATGATATGCCAGCCGTATTGCACGCTGCAGCGCCGGCGTCATGCTCAGCTCACCATCGGCAAAGTACAAAATATTGGTAAACCCATTCATAGCAACCTCCATCCCGGCACTCAGGGACTTATTAGCAATGCTGAAAGTAAGACTAGCAATAACAGCGGAAAGCTGATGGACAGCACAGCATCTCCCTTGATGGACGGCCATCGGGATCGACCCACCGACCGCGTCAAGCGCTGCCCCACGTTGGCCATCGCGGTATGTTCTGGATTCCAGCTTAGCGCCCACCTGAACCCGCTCCCTCGTGGTAACAGCGCAATCAGGTCACCCGGTGGAATGGCGCTAACTCTGGCGGTAAACAGCTTGTGGCCAAAATAGAGCCCCCCCAAGGCGATGACCACAGCGGCACTCCATAACAGTGCAGAACCCGATGAAAGTGCGGGGAACATACCCAGCGGCAAGATGGCGGCCAGAACAATCAGCACGATCCAGGGAACAATCCTTAGATCAACGGCCTCCTGTCCAGATTGGGAAGACGCACACCACAGAAACCTAACCATCAGTAACGGCGTTAGTGCAGCGAGAATGGTCAACAGCGTCAGTACCCAGATCGCTTCACTCGACTCGACCAACAGCACCTCGCTCAGGGCGGTTTTGGCCGTCGCCCCGGCACCAAAGGGGATGCCACTCAAGATCGCCGCGGGAACAGCCACCAGAGCCAGTATCCAAGGCGCTGCGTAACGCTTGAGGATCCCGACACCGATAAACAGCGCACCCTTGTTCAATCCATGGAAAAACGCATAGGCGGCGATAACGCCGATCAGCGGCTCGGCAATCGGCGGACTAATCAGGGCCACCCCGAGAGCGGCCGCCAGCAGATTCATCTTGCTAATGCTCGAATAGGCCAGCATCACCTTGGGGTCGGACTGGGTCAGGCCGACAGCAATGGCAGCGATGGCCCCCGACGATCCGAGGCCAATAAACAACCCCCCCCAAGCCGGTAATGCCTGCTCCCCCAGCGGCATGAAAGTAATCCACCCTAGCAGCGCCGTTTTGATCATCGCCCCGCTCAACACCGCACTGGCAGCCGGTGGTGCGGCCGGGTGCGCCAACGGCAACCAGACATGAAACCCCAGCAGACCGGCTTTGATGGCAAAGGCGATAAACAAGAGCCCCAGCTCCAGGTCACCACTACCGACCAACTGTTCAGAGGAGGGGGCCAGTTGGCCGGTTCGCTGGTAGATCAGCATAAACGCCGCCAGCAAGGCAAACTCCGCCAGCAAGGTCATCACCAGGTAGACCCTGGCCGCAAAGCCGGCCTTGACGGTGCCCGAGTGTACGATCAATCCATAACTGGCCAGCCCCATGGTGGTAAAGCCGACATAGAAGCCGACCAGATCGGCACTGACGATCAGGCCGATATTGCCCGCCATGCACAGCAGCATGAAAACCCGCAACCGGGCGGCCTGGGTGTCTCCCCGATCATTGCCGACCGTATGCAGGTAGGCAAATAGCCACAGAATCGCGGTCAGCGCCAGAAACAGCTGTCGCACCGGGTCGAGCTGCAGCTGCGTCCCCAACAGCAACCAGGTTAGCGACAGGGTACTGCCGGAAGGCAGCAGTAACACCGCCAGCAACGCCGGCACCGGAGCAAGCAACAGCAACCGACGCCCTTGCGTGGGGGACAACATCGCTGGAATCAGCAGCAACGGCAGCAACCAGCTAAGCAGCAGTAGCCCATTCATAGTCGATACTCCCTCAACGCGATCAACTCAACCCACTCCAGCGGACTAAAGGGTGCTGCGGCTAAGCCCCCAACCAACAAGGCCAACGTCGCCGTGATGACCGGCGGCCATTGAAGACTGGGCAGCGTTTCTCCGCGATACCCGATATGCATCTGACGCGGCCAATCCCTTTGAGGCATAAACCAGGCGCGATAGAGAATGGGAAGAAAATAGGCGGCATTGAGCAGGCTGCTGGCTACCAACACCGGAATGACCCAAATGCCCTGAGAAGCTTCCAGCGCCCCCAAGCCGAGATACCATTTGCTGATAAAACCAGCCACCGGCGGCAATCCGATCATTCCCAGGGCTGCCACGGTAAAGGCCAGAGTTGTCGCCGGCATTCGCCGACCGATACCGTCCATTTCACTGACACGATGAACGCCTAGGGTTTCGGCGTAATTGCCGGCGGCGAAAAAAAGGGTGATTTTCATGATCCCCTGGTGGACCAGATGCACTACCCCGCCGATGGTCGCCAGCGGCCCCAGAATGCTGGCACCCAATGCGATATACGACACCTGGCTAACCGTGGAGTAGGCCAAACGCTTCTTCAGATGATCCTGAGATAGCGCACGCACCGAGCCGTACACGATGGTAAACGCGGCCAACATCCCCAGTGGAACCAGCACACCCAGATGGGCGGAAAACTCCACTCCGTAAACATCGTAGACGACGCGGACGATCCCGAACGCACCGGCCTTGACCACCGCCACCGCATGCAGCAAGGCGCTGACCGGTGCCGGTGCAACCATCGCCCGGGGAAGCCAGCCATGCAGGGGAAACAGCGCCGCTTTAACGCCCAAGCCAGCCATCAACAGCAGGAAAATCCAGCGCAGATTGTCTGGATCAAGTCCGGGGATATCCCCCAGAATGCCACCCTCGGAAAACTCCAGCGGACCGGCCAGGGTTCTTAGCCAGACCGCCCCGATCAACAGCAGCAAGCCGCCCGCCAGGGTATAGCCAAGATAGATCCGTGCGCCGCGAACCGCCTCCGGGGTGCCTTTATGGGCGACCAGCGGATAGGTCGCCAGGGTCAGGGCTTCATAAAAAACCACGAAAGTGAACAGATTACCGGCCATGGCAAGGCCGACGGTGGCGGTCACGCAGAGGCTGAAGAAGCCAAAGAAGCGGCTACGGTCAGGGGAGTCCTCCAGATAACCGATGGCATAAACCGTGGTCACCAGCCATAGCAGCGTAGAAAGGCTGACAAACAACACCGATAGCGCGTCGACATGCAGCACAAAGTCCAGCCCCGGCGCCAGGGTCCAACGCGCTTCAAAGACCTGCTCCTGATACACCCCCCAAATCAAACCGGCAACCAACAGCAGCTTTGCCACCGCTCCCACCATGTTCAAGCCACTACGTAGCCGATGCTGTTCTTCGCTCAACGCAAAAATAATCAGCCCGGGAATCAATGAGCTGCACAGGATCATCAGGGGAAGTAATTCGCCCATACTCATAACTGACCTCCTGCAGATCCCATCGCCAGAACATCCCACAATGAGGCGGCTCCCAAGCCCAGGCCGAAGGTCGCCAGGCAGGCAAGAACCAGAGCCGGTGCCTGCAATGAGACACCGACGCCCTTCACCGGTGCCTCGGGTCCCAGGGTGACAAACCCGGCCCCAAGCACCCGAATGAAATAGGCGGCCGCCAGTAATGTGCCAGTCAATGTGACGACCATCCACCACCACTGTCCGGTCAACAAGCTGTTGCTGATCAGGCTCCACTTGGCCAGAAACGCGCCGCTGGGCGGCAAACCAACCAGCGCCACACCCGCCAGTCCGATCGCGAAAAAAGCGATCGGAAACCGTTGGGCGGATCCGGCCAGCTGATCGATCCGGTCGTGGCCAACCTGCAGTTGAATCACCCCGATGCCCAAGAACAAGGCCGCCTTAGCGATGCCATGAGACAGTGCAAACAGCACCAACGCGCCGAACCCTAACTGTCGAGTCTCTTCATCGGGCAGCGCGGCCAGTACCGGAATAAAAACAAATAGATAGCCCATTTGTGACAGGGTCGAATAGGCAGCCAGCAACTTCAGTCTTGCCGCCGTCAAGGCACGCAACGAACCCCAGATCACCGCGATAGCTCCCAAACCGCCAATCAGGGTGGCAAATAAGGACGTCATCACCGGGCTGAAGAGCTCAAACCACAGCCTCAGCAACAAGTAGAATGCGACCTTCACCACCAAGGCGGACAATACCGCGCTAACCGGGGCCGGAGCGCTGCCATGGGCGGCCGGCAACCAGAAGTGCAGCGGCACTAAGGCACACTTGACCAACAGCCCGCTGCTCAACAACAGCAACGCCACCAGCGTTGCCGGCGTCTGCGCGATCTGCCCGGCCAGGGCCATCAGACTCAGGGTCCCGTATTCGGCATAGACCATGCTGACACCTGCCAGGAACAGCAAGGAGCCGACCAACCCCAACATCAGATAGCGCAGCGCCGACCGTAGCGCCTCAGTCTTGGCAGCGCCAATGGTACAAAGTGCCGCAGCAGATAGCCCCAGCAACTCAAGGGTCACGTACAGATTGAACAGGTCGGCTGAGAGCAGCAGCGCGTAAATAGCGGTACTCAGCAGCCACCAGAGGGGCCAGAAACGATAGCGTGTTTCTACGCAGGTGAAATAACGCCGTGCATAAACGGTCGCCGCCAGGCTAACGATGGCACATAGCAACACCAGCGCCCCGGCCAGCGCATCGGCCCTCAATGCGATTCCCAAGCCCGGTGACCAACCACCCAACTCATGAAAGTGACTGATTCCCGAAGCCAGCGATTGGATCAACAGCCCCCCGGTAATCAGTTGAACCAGTCCCGTACCCAGGGACAGCCGATCCGATAACCGGGGCAGCATCAGGCAGGTCAACGAAGCCAACAACGGCACGATGACTACAACGATCAGTATCGTGCTCACGGGCTGTCCTCCTTGTGTGTTTTCGATTTAGGTAACTCCGCCAAGCGCTTTTCCAAGGCCAGTGCCAGTCCCGAAGCCGCCACGGCGACCACAATACCGGTCAGCACCAGCGCATGGGGGATCGGATCAGGCGCCAACTCGAAGCCCCGGTAGGCGAACGAAACCAGCATCAGAAACACCCCGACCCCACTGATGTTGATTGCGATGATGCGTGCCAATAACGCCTCATCACGCAACGAGGCCAGCAGCCCTATCCCGAAAATCAGGGCACCAGTGACGGCGTAAAGTAACGGGGAACTGCCCATCACATCGGCTCCTTCGGATTCACCAACTCAATTGGCCAGTTTGCGTGCGGGTGACCGCCGAGATAGACCAGAGTCAGCATGCCGGCGATCGAAACCATAGCCGCCGACTCGATCAGTAGAATCAGCAACCCGGCCAACTCCACGGGGTACTGCAGAAAAGCCTGCCCGTTCAACAGCGGCAGCAACCCTACCGCCACGAACAGCGTCGGTCCGACCAGTAGCAATAGACGCAGGGATCGCAGTCCCACTCGCGGCAGTTTTTCCCAGCCCGTCAGATGAATGACCACAGCCGCCGATGCCAGCACCGCTCCGGCCTGGAATGCACCTCCCGGCGCAAAGGCCCCTTTCCACAGCAGGTAACCGGCGCTAAGGATCAACAGTGGTACCAACACGCGCGCCAACCCATCGGTCAATGATGCGGCATGCCCACAGCTCCTTCGTGCCGGTCCCAGATTCAGTATTCCCAGCGCCGCACTCAGCAGTACCGCGAGTTCCAGCAGCGTGTCCCAGGCACGGAAATTCAACAACACGGCGGTCACCGGATGACTGACACCGGATTCGACTTGACGCTGGCTCACCGCCAGGGTCGGGGCGCCATCGTGGATGGGGTACAGCGAGGAGACGATCATCATCAACCCCAGTATCAGCACGCCCCCCATGGCTGCAGAACCGATCCTCAGCCCGTATGAAGCAGGCTCCCGCGGCATGTCGCTGGTGTGATCTAATGACATCAGCAGCATAGCTCCGGTCAATCCAGCACCAATAATGGCTTCAGCCAGCGCAAGGTCCGGGGCATGAAGACGCGCCCAAGTGATCGCCACCACCAATCCAAACGCGATAAAGAACATCACCCGCTGTCTTAGCGCCGGGGCGTAGAGAGCAGCCATAGCCAACGCTACAACCAGGGCGCAGATAAGTATGTCGATCACCGACCAGATCATCATCGGGGTTCCTCCCTGACGGCATGACGCGCGATCAGTTGCCCGGTTGCGGCACTGGAGACCAGCACCAATATCCAGATCCCAAACAGCTTTACCCCATCAATCCAGGCGGGTTGGATCAATATCAGACCGAGAACCAGTAACCCGAAACCGAGATTGTCGATTTTGCTGATGGCATGCAGCCGCGACAGCACATCGGGCAGTCGAATTAGTGCCACCGTGCCGGCAACGAAAACCAACACCGCCAACAGCACAATCGCGACTGATAAAAGTTCGGACAAGCTATTCATCTCGGCACTCCCTCCGAGTGATAACCAGCACCATGACGGCAGCCAGCAACACCAACAACAACGCGACATCAATCAGCGCCGGCTGTTGTAACAACGTGGCCATCAACAGCAGCATCGCTGTACCCCCGATTCCCAGTAGCTGAATACAGAGAATTTGATCGGTAAGGCTGCGGCACAGCATCAACCTCAGCAAAGCCACGGCGATAACACCGACCAGCAGCAGCAATGCCCCCAGCAGCCAATTGATCAGTAGCGGGCTCATGCGCTGTCCTCCACCACGCGGCTAGACCAGACCGCCTCGGTCAATCGGCCCAGGCGTTCCAATTCAGTAGTGTGATCAACATTTTTATCGATCACATGCAGCAGAAGCGCCCCCTGCCGCTCTTCCACCGACAGGGTGCCGGGTAGCAGATTCAAACAACGGATGAATAACGGATGAGCCTGAGGGGGATTGAACGGCCTTGCGAACCACAACATTCCCGGATCGATCCTGACCTGTTTGCCGCAGCTTCTCAGCGCCAGATCCCAACCACCGATAAAACTCTGTTGGATAAAGTAGATTCCGAGTCTGACCATCCCCCTGACCGAAAGCGGCGCTCCCTCAGAGGTGATGAGATAACGGCAATACCAAAGCGCCAGCCCGATCATTGGGATGCCAATCAACAGACTGGAAACATCCAAGCCGGTCAATAACAGCCAGATCATCGCCAGTGCAATGCCATACAGCCTCAATCGAAGTCTGCACTGACCGGATATCGACTTGCTGATAATCCCCTGCACCATAGCCACCATCCCAACGATTCCAAGAAGAAGTAGGGATAGTTATAGGTGCAATAGGAAAACTAAAAAAACGAATTTAAAGAAGTGATGGATCGTTTTTTTCGAACTATTAGAAATTTGAGATGGTTTTTAACCATAAGATTTAGCCGATCTGACAGCAGAAAGACTTCGTTTTTACCGCACAAAGCAGATGCTCAGAACATCGTTTTCCTTGAGAACTTTGCCGATTGGAATCGCCGAAGTCGCGGCAGGTAAGGGGGACATTGCAGACATGCACCGAATGGGGACTCTCGGCGAACCAAAATGATGAGCCAGCGTGCCACCCCTGCACCGCATTCGGCCCGAACCTCACCGCCCCGTCGATCATGCGGGTCAGGTGCCCCCCAAAGGCAGTTCTGGATCCGGTATCAGATAGATCAGGTGATTGACCTCCTGATTATGTCGGAGCGCACGAATTCTGGCACCAAAGCCCAACAGAAATGCCGGTAATTTCAGAATCTTAGGGCATAATAATCCAGACAACATAGTTATCTGGTCACCCCATTCCTACTGCCATCACCTGACAGGCTGTTCTCGGAATGAACATGCTGCCTGACTTTGACTAATCCAAACGGGAAAACCACAAAAAGGATTTTATCGATGTTCAACAAACTCATCCTTATCATTGCCACGCTCATCCTCGCAGGCTGTGCCAATACCCACAACATCCCTCTTCAGGCAGACGCCTTTGCCGTCAATCCGCCTGAAACCCTCGCAACGACTAATCGTGAAAAACCTGATTTCGCCGCGATGACGTCTACCAAGGGAGCCTTTGCGCTGATCGGTGCCTTCGCTGCCATCAGTGCCGGCAACGAGCTGGTAGAAGAAAACCAAATTGAGGATCCGGCGGTGTATATCCGCCAGTCCCTGAAAGAATCATTGCAACAACAGATGAGTCTGACCCCGATCGATCAGTCCGAATTAGTGCTGGATAGCGAAAAGACAGAAGAGATCGCCAAACACTACCCGGCCGCAGATCTGGTACTGGACATTCAAACCTACAATTGGAGCTTTCTCTATTTCCCCACATCTTGGGACACTTACCACGTTATCTACAGCGCCAAGCTTCGCCTGATCGATACCCGTAACAGCAAGCTGGTCGCCGAGGGGTTTTGTATCCGTAATCCGGAGCAAGACGAAAACTCTCCCAGCTATGCCGAACTGGTCGCCAACAGCGCTAAGCGTTTGAAAAGCGAGCTGCAATTGGCCGCCGACCACTGTGTGGAAGAGTTCAAAACCAAGGTGCTGAATATCTGATCGCCTTCCCATTTACGACCTGCATCGGTCTCGACGAGCCCGACCCATCCGTTAGGGCTCTTTCCTTCCTGGCTCAACCCACTCATTAGCCTGTTCAACCAATATTGTCTTGGTTCCGCTCCCGATCACTATGAATACCCTTCATACCGGAGCCGCTATACACAACTAGGCTGAATACACCCCCATCCCACCTCTGGAAAGTTCGTCATGTCGATTCAGGTTGCAATCTCACAGAAACCACCCGCGCTACTGAATCTGCCTGAATCACTGGCACGGGCCGTGTCGGATATCCATGAGGCGGCAGAAAATGGAGCCCAGCTTCTGGTCTTTCCCGAAACCTACCTGCCCGGCTACCCAACCTGGATATGGCGCCTGCGTCCCGGCGGCGATATGGCCCTGGGTAACCAACTGCACGAGAGACTGGTAGCCAACTCGGTCGATATCGATGGCGGTGATCTGGATCCGATCTGCGAGGCCGCCGCGCGCCAGCAACAGCTCGTGGTCATCGGTATGAATGAACGCGATCAACGCTACAGTGGCTCAACGCTGTACAACAGCGTGGTGGTTATCGGATCAGACGGTGAGATCCTGAACCGGCATCGCAAATTAATGCCGACCAACCCGGAGCGGATGGTCTGGGGGGCCGGGGATGCGTCTGGCTTGCAGGTTGTAGACACCCCCGTCGGCCGGATTGGCTGTCTGATCTGCTGGGAGAATTACATGCCGCTGGCGCGGTTTGCCCTCTATGCGCAAAACCTGGATATCTATATCGCCCCAACCTGGGACAGCGGCGATGTCTGGCTGGCATCGATGAATCATATTGCCCGTGAGGGAGGGTGCTGGGTACTTAGCACGGCTACTGCGATGGAAGGCAGCGATATTCCCGCCGACTTTCCCAGCCGTGAAACGCTGTTCGGCGATGATGAATGGATCAATCCCGGTGATGCGGTGATCATCAAACCGTTCGGCGGAATTCATAGTGGGCCGCTCCACCAACAGAAATCAATTCTGTATGCCGATATCGAAGTCGAGGCCGCCCGACGGGCACGTAAGCCGCTGGATGTAGCCGGGCATTACAATCGTCCGGACCTGTTCAGCCTGAACATCGACCGCCAGCCCAAGCCTCCGGTAGAGTTTTAAAGGCTAGCGCTTTTATCGGCAACCAGATGCATCCGATCCTGCAGGCAGCGCTGAATCAAAGCCTCCGCTGCTTGCAATCCTGCTTGTTTAGCTTGCTGCTGTAGCTGATTCAACTGACTGATGGCCTGGCTTTGTTCTGGCTGCCGCCCGATCGTAGACAGGGTGTCAGCCAGCTGGATATAGAACTGACTCCAGGGGATCGGCTGATGCCGGGTAAATTTTTTAAACTTGTTGCCATAGTCTTGCGCCTGATCCCACCAGCCTCTTAGCAGGCAAGTCTCGATGGCATCACGTAGGAACCAGAAATAGTTCTGACTCGGCGTCCCCGGTCTTAACAGTCGCTCACCTTGCTCAAGCGCGCTCCGGCAGCGGGACGGATCCTCAGTGACTAGCGCCAGCGCCCCGAACGCGATGGCGCCGACATAATTGAAATGGGTCTGTTCGGCGACCTTGATCGCTTGCTCGGCATAGCTCAGCGGTGTCGATCTGTTACCTCCATGGCTAGCTTCCGACCACCGGCAAACTCTCGCCAGCGTCAGTAGATACAGCGCCTCGAATCGCTGCGCCTTCAAACTACGGGCGGTTTCCAAGGCATGTTCCAACGACTCCCTTGCAAGCCGGTACTGTCCCATTTCACACAGCGTCTTAGCCAGACAACTCCCCCGCCCCACCATTTCGGTACGCCGATCCTGCGCATCAACCGCCAGTTTTATCGCTTCAGAGATATCTTCAACCGACTCATCTAATCGGTTCAGATAGAGTCGCATATGCCCGCGAAGCGATAGATTCGGGGCAACAAAACGCTGTAACTGCGCCTGACGACTCAGGGTTAAGCAACGATCGTAGGCATGCTCGGCCGTCAGTAGCTGACCATCCAGCAAGCTGGCATCCCCCAGGCCACTGTGGGCCTGAATTTGACTAACCGCCGAGTCGGCCCGATCGGCATAGTGAAGGGCACGACGATGATGGCTCAGACAACCGGTGATCTCGCCGGCCGAAAACAGCAGATTACCCCAGAGGTTATGCACCTGTGCCAACGCCTCCGAATCATTTAACCGCTCGGCGAGCTGACTCGCCTTCGCAAGCTGTTCCAGCCCCTGCTCGCCCAGCTCTAGAATCCGCAACGACTGCACCAATTCGATTCGAATACTCAGTTCCCGCTTCGCCAGTTCGATGGTCGTCGGCTCGGCCTCCAGCAACCGAATCGCCTGCAGCAGATGGTTGGCTGCTTCACGGTGGGCCCAGGCATCGCGCGCATGCTGTCCCGCCAGATGCCAATAGTCGATCGCCTCGGTAAACCTTTCTGCCGACTCAAAGTGCCCCGCCGCCAATTCGGGAGCACTCTGCACCAACTTGGGAAAGTCTCGACACAGGGTTTCGGCGACCCTAAGGTGATGGGTCCGCCGATCACGCTTTAAGAGCGCATCGTAGGCGACTTCACGCACCATCATATGGTGGAAATGGTACTGTTTACGCCCGCCTTCGCCACTGCAGTGCAGTAAACCGGCGTCGACCAGCGCGGCCATCGCCTCGCGAGTCCGCCCGGGTTCAAACGGTGAGCTTTTATCCACCAATTTCTGACTGAAGCGTCGCCCCAGAACGGCCACGAACTGAACCATATCTCGGTGCTGCCCCAGCCGGTCGATCCTTGCCCGTAGCGAATCCTGTAAGGTACGGGGTACCTGTACCTGCTGATTCACAGCGTCACCCTGCTCCAATACCGATCGGGTCAGCTCTTCCACGAACAGGGGTGAGCCCTCACAACGCTGCAGAATCTGCTGTTGAACCTCATACGGCACCTGGTCACGAGGATCCAGCGCCCGAATCAACCTCATGGCTTCACTGTCCGGCAATGGTGTCAGCTGTAAACGTAATGCCTGGGGATATTGCCCGGCGAGCCAGGTCAGCGGCGTACGACTGGTGATACAGAGCAGGATCGGCCAGCGCTCCAGCCTTGCTGCCAACTGATTGAGAAATTCGGCGGTGGATGAATCGATCCAGTGGGCATCTTCTATGGCGATCAGCAATGGTCGCTTGCGACTACACTGCTTCAACACCCGCAACAAAGCACTAAGCTTGGCCCTCCGTCGCTGCTCCGGCGACAGCCCGCCCCCTTGCTCATTAGGAAGCGGAATCTGCTGGGCATCACCCAATGCCATTTCGCCCATGAGCCGATGAAGCGCTGGATCCTCAACCCCATGACGGAGCAAAAAATCTGCCAGAAAACGCCTGCTGTCGACCTCCGATGGCTGCTCGACCCGATCCAATTCCAATAGCATTTGCCAGTGACGTATCACCGGGTACAGCGGACGATCTTTAAAGAACGGCGAACATCGCAACAAGACTCGCTCGTACTGCCCCGATGTCTGCCCAAGCAGATCATCCAACATCCGGCTCTTACCCAGCCCGGAACCTCCTTCGATGATCAGCAGCCCGCCCTTGGAAGGCCGGTCCAGATACTGCTCGATCTTGGCGATCTCCTGGGATCGACCCAGTAACGGTGCTTGCCGACTGCTGGTGGAGGCACTGGCGACCGACAGAACCCGGTAGGTCGGTACCGGTTCACGAATTCCTTTGAGTTGTTGCTGACCCAATGAAAGAACCCGAAAGCGCTTGGCGACAACCCCCTGACACCCTGGGCCAATAACCACCCACCCAGGATTCGCCACGGCTTGCAGACGGGCCGCTATGTTCGGGGTATCGCCCAATACCTCATGCTCAGCGGCGGCCCCCTGGCCAATGACGTCTCCGGCCACCACCAGTCCGGTTTCGACGCCGACACGGGCTCGCAGCGGCTGACCGTCCGGATGAGGTAACTGCTCCACCCGGCGTACCAACTCCAACCCGGCACGCACCGCTCGCTCGGCATCCAGCTCGGCCGCCCGGGGGTAGCCGAAGTAAACCAGCATCCCATCCCCCATATAGCGGGCAATATAACCGTCGAACTGCTCGATAACCTCGGTGCAGCAGTGCTGAAATCGATGGATAAGATCGCGAAAGTCTTCCGGGTCACTGGCCTGCGACAATGCCGTGGAACCAACCAGATCGCAGAACATCACCGTCAGTTGCCGACGCTCCACGTAGGAAGCTTTCGAAGGCTTGGGTTGAGTTGGTACTGTCGAAGCTTGGCCAGACAACACCGAACCACAACCGCAACAGTAAAGCGCGCCATCACCACTCAACGCTTGCCCGCATGCCATACAGCTCGCCGGTAAGCGTGTCTTACAAGCGCTACATTCAACCCCTCCCTGGTCGCATTGTGCTCCGCAGGCGGGACAAAACATGATCTTTCCAGTTAGGTCCGGATGATGTCGTCACGCATGCTGTATAGGATAAATAACACCTCCTCCATCTCCCGCCGACCGACTTTATTGTGCTGCATCGCTTTAAGCACATCGTCCAGTACCGCCATAAACTCGGCGTGGTCGGTATTCATATGGGCATGGGCGCTCTTCATATCCCGCCCCTTGTAGCACTCTGGGCCACCGGATCCGGTAACAAAGAAGTCGGTCACGGCGGCTTTCAACTTGGCGGGATCGGAGGCCCCAAAGCGGGTGGAGATCAGCGGATTCTGGCGGTGTAGATCGACGATATCGCTGGCAATACGGGCGATGGCTTCGGTGCCACCCAGACGTTCATATAGACTCGCGCTCATAACGCTTTTCCTTGTGATGTCGCTATTCAGGTCTCTCACCGCGGTACTAAACAGGGCCGATAGATCTGTTGGATCAACCTTCAATGTTGATCTCAGCCCCCGAAGACGGCGATGGAATCGAAAACGTGGCGAAGTAAGCATAGTCACGTTGACAGGGCTCAACCAGCCGATCTACCGTTGGGTTTTACCAACCCTGCCACACAGGAACCATCATGAGTTTTGAAAGCTGGCTCGCCTTCAGCAGCATTGCGCTGATCGCGACCCTGACCCCCGGACCCGCCATTCTGCTGGTCATGACCCATAGCTTACGCAGCGGTATCGGCCGCGCCTGTTATGCGATGGCGGGGAACGTCAGTGGCCTGTTTTTGATGTCCTCCTGCTCGGTGCTGGGTCTGAGCGCGCTGGTGCTGCACTCGTCATTGGCGTTTACGCTGATCAAGACTCTCGGTGCCGCTTACCTGATCTATATGGGGGTCAAGCTATGGCGCCATGGCATCAAACTGCAACCGCCGGCAAAAATAACGGATAGCCCCTCAAATCAGTCAGGTCGACAAACAGCTGCTGGGTTCAACACCTACACCCAGGGTCTGCTGGTCTCGCTGACCAACCCCAAGGCGATAGTGTTCACCACCGCCCTGTTTCCGCAGTTCATCGATATCCACAGCGCCCTGCTGCCCCAGTTCAGCCTGCTGGTGGGGACCTTTATGCTGTTCTCGCTGCTCTGCCTGCTGGGTTATGCCCTGCTGGCCAAACGTCTGCTGGGAGGCATGGCCGAAACCACCGGGCAGAAACTCTCCCGTGCCTTCGGCGGCACCTTTATCGGTGCCGGTCTGACATTAGCGTTCAGCACTCAACGCTGATAACAACAGGAAAGATACGGGTGAGCGATAACGGGCAACGACGTGCCGATACACTGGTGGTTCTGGATTTCGAGACCACCGGTTTATCGATCGACAATGACGACCGAGCAATCGAGATCGGCGCGGTACGGCTGGTCAACGGCCAGATCACCGATCGGTTTCAATCTCTGATGAACCCGGGCCGAAGGGTTAGCGGCTTTATCGAGTCCTACACCGGTATCAGCAACAGCATGCTGGCCCAGGCCCCGATGGCGGAGCAGGTGATGAGTACTTTCGCCGAGTTTCTCGGCGACGATAACCTGGTGGCCCACAACGCCAGCTTCGATCAGCGTTTTCTTGAAGCCGAATTCAACCGTGTTCGCCATCGGCAAACAGGCCAGTTTGCCTGTTCGATGCTCTGCGCTCGCCGGGTCTACCCGGAGGCACCTAACCACAAACTCGGTACCCTGGTGCGCTGGAAACAGCTCCCCACCGACGGTACCTACCACCGCGCATTGGCCGATGCAGAAATGACCGCTCACCTCTGGGTACGGCTGCTGGACGATCTGGCACAACGACTCGACACCAAATCGCAACAGCTGCCGCTGTCGTTGCTGCGTCAACTGGGTAAGACCCAGAAAGCCCAGCTGCCGAAGCTGTTCCAGCGCGCTGCTGCCGAACTTGCCGGAACCGGCTGATGCGCCTGGATCGTTTTCTCGCCAATCAACCCCAATACAGTCGCCGCCGTGCCAACGAACTACTGGCCGCTGGTCGGGTCGAGCTGGATGATCAGCCGGTCCGCGACGGCACCCTCGAGGTAGATCGGTTCAGCCGTATCGCCGTGGATGGTCGACTACTGCAGCAACGCCAAGCGCGCTACTTCATGCTCAATAAACCGGCCGGCATCCTCAGCGCCACCCGGGACGATCAGCACCGCTGCGCCACCGAACTGATCGAGTCGCGTGAGCGCGACGGTCTGCATATCGCCGGACGGCTGGATCGCGCCAGCACCGGCTTGTTGCTGCTCAGCGATGACGGCAGCTGGACCCGAGTGCTGACCGAACCGGACAAGGCGATAAAGAAGATCTACCGGGTCGAGACCGCCAACCCGATCGATCCGCAAACCCAGGCCAGTTTTGCCGAGGGGATCTATTTCGCCTACGAAGGGATCACCACCAAGCCGGTCAAGCTGGAGCAGCTGGGTGAGCGCTGCGTTCGCCTGACCCTGACCGAGGGGCGTTACCACCAGATCAAGCGGATGTTCGGCCGTTTTCGCAATCCGGTCCTGGCCCTGCATCGGGAACAGATCGGCGCAATCCGGCT
Source organism: Motiliproteus coralliicola (assembly GCF_003345655.1). Lineage (GTDB taxonomy): Bacteria > Pseudomonadota > Gammaproteobacteria > Pseudomonadales > Balneatricaceae > Motiliproteus > Motiliproteus coralliicola. The sequence continues at coordinate 21,347 of NZ_QQOH01000001.1, read as the reverse complement.
CGACCCTGACTTAGCCCCAGGCCAATACCGCCCGTTGACACCGGCCGAGATCGATAGCGTCATGGGTCGATAAGATGAAGACCGTAGCCACAAGGTCCTATTAACGTGGCGGATTCAGGGTTCGATCGCTTAAGCTGCCTGCAAAGGCCTTACACCTAGACGATGTACCGACCATGAAACTGACCCGCCAGCAACTCGACCTTGCAGTCGAGCAGCAGATCCTCGATTCGGAGCAGGCCCAACGGCTGCTCGAGTTCCTGCGCGATAATCCCGCCCCCGGCGCCCGCTTCGATTTCACCCACCTGCTCTACTACCTCGGCGGGTTGGTGGCGATTGGTGCTATGACCCTGTTTATGAATCTGGGCTGGGAGTCCTTTGGTGGCTGGGGTGTGTTCGCTATCGCCCTGATCTATCTGGCCTGCGGCCTGGGATTGGCATCGCGATTTGAACGACTTCAGCACCCGATCCCGGCGGGAATCTGCGCCACCTTCGCGGTCTGCCTGACCCCGCTGGCGGTGTTCGGCCTGCAACAGGCGCTGGGATTCTGGCCCGACGACGAGCACTATCGCGACTACCACCGCTATATCGAGTGGCACTGGCTAATGATGGAGCTGGCGACCCTGGCCGTCGGTGCGATGGTCGCCTGGCGTTACCGCTACCCGTTCCTGCTGATGCCGATCGCCGTCACCCTCTGGTATCTGTCGATGGACCTGGTAGCGATGATCAACGATGGCAATTACAACATTGAGCTGCGCTCGCTGGTGTCGATCTACTTCGGTCTACTGGTGATATTCGGCGCGTTCTGGGTCGATATCCGTAGCCGCCACAGTCTGGATTACGCCTTCTGGCTCTACCTGTTCGGGGTGCTGACCTTCTGGGGCGGACTGACGATGCAGGACTCCAACAGCGAATTGGCCAAACTGGGGTATTTCGGAATCAATCTGCTGCTGATCGGTCTGGGAGCGCTACTGGTGCGGCGGGTATTCGTAGTGTTCGGCGGACTTGGCTGCTGCGCTTACCTGGGCCATCTGGCATTTGACCTGTTCGAAGACAGCTGGTTGTTCCCGATCGCGCTGTCGCTGATCGGACTGCTGATCATCTATCTGGGGATTGTTTGGCAGCGCCACGAGCAGCGCATCAGCCAGGGGTTGCAGTCACTGTTACCCGGCGCGCTGCGCGAACTGCTGCAGGCGCGCCGGTTCTAACGGAGCTTGTTCAAAGCGTTAGCGGTTGCCGCTGACGGCCTTGTTGCCACTGGCCCCTTTGTTGCCGCCGGCTCGGCTGCGACGACGTCGCGGTTGATTGCCCGGCGGCTTATGGCCGCGGGCATTTTCACCCGAGCGTTGGCCATCGCGATGACCTTCCTTGGGCTTCTTGGGCTTCTTGGGCTTCTTCGGCTTGCGGCTCAGATCGGTTTCCGGCAATTCATGGGTCGCCTCAAAGCCCTCAACCACAACCCGAGGAATCTGCTGGCTGATCAGCCGCTCAATTCCGACCAGTTGCTTGGTCTCATCGGCGCAGACCAGCGATACCGCATGCCCAGAAGCGCCGGCCCGGCCGGTGCGACCGATACGGTGGACATAATCTTCGGCCACGTTGGGCAGATCGAAATTCACCACCTGCGGCAGCTGATCGATATCCAACCCGCGGGCGGCAATATCGGTAGCGACCAGGGTACGCAGCTCGCCACTCTTGAACTGAGCCAGCGCCTTGGTGCGGGCGCCCTGGCTTTTGTTGCCGTGGATCGCTGCGGCCTTGATCCCCTTGCCTTCCAGGTGGCGGCTAAGGCGATTGGCACCGTGTTTGGTGCGGGTAAAGACCAGCACCTGTTGCCAGTCATTATCTTTGATCAGTTGGGTCAGCAGCGCCGACTTGCGATTTTTATCGACCGAATAGAGCTGCTGCTCGACGGTTTCAGCAGTACTGTTACGCGGCGTCACCGACACCTCAACCGGGTCGTTGATCAACCCCTTGGCCAGGGAACGGATCTCGCTCGAGAACGTGGCCGAGAACAGCAAATTCTGACGCTGGCTGGGCAGCAGCTTCAGAATCCGTTTGATGTCATGGATAAAGCCCATGTCCAGCATCCGGTCGGCTTCGTCGAGCACCAGCACTTCGAGTTGATCGAACCGCACCGCGTTCTGGCTATGCAGATCCAATAACCGTCCCGGCGTCGCCACCAGGATATCGCTACCGCCGCGAAGACGCTGCATCTGCGGATTGATCTTGACCCCGCCGAACACCACATTGGAGCGCAACGGCAGGTTCTTACCGTAGGTCGAGACACTGTCGGCCACCTGGGCCGCCAGCTCGCGTGTCGGGGTCAGTACCAATGCCCGGCACTGGTTCGATTTAACCCGGGGGCCACCCATCAAACCCTGCAGCAACGGCAGCGTGAAGCCGGCCGTTTTACCGGTACCGGTCTGCGCTGCCGCCATTAGATCACGTCCGGCCAACACCGCAGGAATCGCCTCGGCCTGAATCGGTGACGGCGAGTCGTAGCCCTGTTCGGCAACGGCATCAAGAATCTCGGCGCACAGGCCGAGGGAAGCAAATGTCATGCTGTGATCTCATACAACGGTAGGAAGGGTCGGCACTGCGGGCCGACACGGAAGGCGGTGCAGCTTACAGCAACCGCGCCACTGAAGCCAGCCCGAGCGAGGAGACGCTGGCTAGTTCGATGGCGATGAAGATAAGGCCAGCAATGGGGAAAGGGGCCCGCCGAAACAGTCCCCTGCGGACTTAGGCGTAACTGTGGGCTTTTCGGAAATAGTCGAACGCCAGCCTGAGCAGCTGTTGTTGCTGCACCTCCAGAGAGTCGAAACGGATGCCGTAGAGATAATGGCTGTCGTCGGACCGGCTGCAACGGATGATTCGACCGTCCAGTTTCAAGGACTGAGTCTGTCCCTCTGGCAGCTGGATATTCAGCTGCAGTGGCTCGCGTTCATTCAGCGGCTGCAGCAATTTGATCTCGGCACCGGTCATGCTCAGATTCTGGGTCAAGCCGACCACCGACAACCCCGACTGACAAAGGGTGACCTTGAGTTGATTATTGATCCTCGGCGATTGGCGCTTGTCATCGGCGTGACGGACCGGGGCGCTGACCTGGTCGGTTTTAAACCGTGCCAGCAAGGTATCAAGCTCATCGGAGACCTGATGCAGATCACCTGCCACCAACGAGGTTGAACCCGCTTTCTCGGAGCTAACCTCCAGCACATCAAACAAGTCATTGAGCTCCTGCTGCAAGGAGGTCAATTGTTCCACCTGCTGCTGGTTCAGTTCAGCAATCTGGGTGGAGTTCTCCGAATTTCGCTCGACATCGGCCCGCATTGACGCCAGGGTCTCCAGCGTTTGCTCCGATTTCTGCTGCGATCGATTCACCTGGTCGGTCACCCGATTCATCGAATCCACCGAACTATCAACCTGGGTGGTCAACTCATGGATCAGCGTTGTGATCTCCGTGGTGGAATCGGCGGTACGGGTCGCCAATCCACGCACTTCGTCGGCCACAACCGCAAAGCCCCGCCCCTGCTCACCGGCGCGGGCCGCTTCAATCGCCGCATTCAGTGCCAACAGGTTGGTCTGTGCAGCCAGGGTATCGATCGCCTCAATGATCGAGTGAATCTTCTCGGTGGCAAGCTTGACCGAACCCAGCTGATTGGCTGTCACATTGACGCTATCAACAGCGCTGCTCAGCTCACCGATACTCTGCTCCATCACCCCAACCCCCTGAAGGGCGACTTCACGGGTCTGTTGAGCACTCAGATGAGCCTCGTCGATATGTGAGCTGACATCGCTGGCGACCTGCTGCAGCGAACCAATCGCACGTAAGACCAGTTCGGTGCTCTGCTTCTCCTGCTCACTGATACCGGAAATCTCATCGGAGATGGTGACGATCTGCATCGAAGAATGGGACATCTGCTTGCTGTTCTGCTGCACCGTATGAATCACGTCGCTAAGCATCGAACGCATCCGCTCGACGTTATCCATCAACAATCCCAGCTCATCGCGTTGATCGTTGCTGATGGTTTCTGCGCAGAGGTTACCGCTGCCGATCCGCTGGGTGGTGCTGACCACCTGATACAGCGGCGAGGTGATATTGCGAGCCAACAGCCACGCAATTAACAAGGAGGCCAGCAAGGCACCCGCCCAGGTCCAGACCAAGGTATCGAGCATCATCTGGACCTTGCGGTCGGACTGCTGAGCCAGCATCACCACAGCCCGATTCATCGATGTCAGTACCTCGACACTGAGCTGATCGATTTTCTCTAGTTGAGTGCTATCGGGCTGGGAAGCTATCGCATTGGTGATCAGTTGCTGAAGTTGCAGCCACAGCTGCTCCACTTCATCGAGCTGCGCACTGATCTTTTCGGTGTCGGTACCCGGCAATCCAATCGGCTGATTCATACCGGGATCCAGATAGGTCGTTCCGCCATCCCGCAGCGCCGATAGTGACTGCTCAAACAGGCTGGCCGTGCGTTGCATCGGGACCGGATCAAAGGCGATGTTCTGTACTTGGGCCTGCTGGAGCGCGACAAAGAACTCTTTGGTGAATTTCTGGGTCAGCATGCGCTGACGACCGGCGATATTGATGACCGAACCGTCGCTTTTCTGAGCACTGAGCGTCAGCAGCGTGTAGCCCACCGTAGCACTGAGCACCACCACGAACATCAGCGACAATCCCAGTAACTTCTTTCCCACACTCAACCGATTGAAACGCATCAACGATTCCAATCTATCGGCTAAATGAGCCATCAGAGTCCCCTCCTACATCTTCCTTTTCTCGGCACGGATACAACCAGGCGGGATATCGTCTTTAACAGGCACAGCACTACATGTTGCCGGTATCGGGCAATAGATCCGCGCAAACGAGTTTAAGAGAGAAGCTGAGCAAAAGATTCGTAAGGAGCGCGATTAATATGTGCTGAAACTGATACAGCTCAAATTGGCCGTAAATAAAAATCAACGCGCTCTTTTCATAGCGCGGTTATGGACGCCAATTCCTTTTCCATCAGATAGTTAGTCTTATCGAAAGTGGGCCTGAAAGTAACGCTCTAGGCTTCCGCCAACAAGCGCCCCAACTGATCGCCGAGTTGAAGATCCTCCATCGGGCCGAAATGGTGCAAGCGCAGATACCCCTGTTTATCGATCAGCACCACCGAGGGTGTTCCCTGAAGCTGGTAGCGTTGCATCGTGGCTGGAATGGGGCCGATCTCGACCGGCTGATCGATCGCAACCGGAAACCCGATACGGTATTCGCGCAGAAACACCTGCAAGGCATCGGCATTCATCACCTGGTGATGCTCAAACACCGTGTGCAGTCCGATCACCTGTAGCGGTTGATCACGATAGAGGGTTGCCACCTTGCTGGCCTGAGGAATACCGTAAGTCACGCAGCCGGGACAGAGCATCTGAAACGCATGCAGCATCACCACCTGGCCACGAAGATCTTGCAGCCTTAGCGGCTGATCGGTATTGAACCAGCGGGCTGCATTGATCTCCGGTGCGAAAGTCAACGTGGATGAGCGGCTGGAAGTCACGATAAAAGGTCCTCTGCGAAAACCTGGCTGGCCAAGCGCTGGCAAGCCAAACTCTGAATCAAGTATAGGTGTTCGCCAACTACGGACATCCAACTAAGAGACCCCCAACCGCAAATTACTCCATCGCCAATTGCGCAGACTCCTGGACGAGTTCATCGCGCCACCAGGCCGTTTGCGCGGCAGGATTCAGAATCGATACCGGTTCTCCCATGATCGGGGTCAGTAGCTTTACTGCTCGGCTCTGGGATATTTCATAGGCCAGTTCCAGCGGTTCGTGCCAGTCGTGCAGGGCCAGATCGAAGGTACTGTTGTGGATCGGCAGCATCGCTTTGCCCTTCAAATCGATATGAGCCTGGACACTCTGTTCCGGCAGCATATGGATTTTGCTCCACAGCTCGCTATAGGCCCCGGTTTCGATCATCGTCAGATCAAACGGCCCCAGGCGTTCACCAATTTCCTTGAAACCACCGAAGTAACCGGAATCGCCGCTGAAGAACAGCCTGGCTTGGCGGCCCTCGATCACCCAACTGGCCCACAACGTCTTGTCACGATCCATCAGGCCCCGCCCTGAGAAGTGCTGCGCCGGGGTCGCCGTGAAAGTCAGACTGCCGATGCTGCTTTGCTGCCACCAGTCCAGTTCGGTAATCCGGCTTGAATCGATCCCCCAGTCCCGCAGGTACTGCCCTACTCCCAGCGGCGTAAAAAAGTGCTCCACCCGAGCCGCCAACGCCTGAATGCTGGCCTTGTCCAGGTGATCATAATGATCGTGGCTGATGATCACGGCTTTGATATTCGGTAGCGATTCCAGCTCAACCGGTACCGGATGGAAACGTTTGGGGCCCATCCACTGTACCGGTGAAGCCCGATCGCTGAACACCGGATCGATGAGCAAATACTCAGCGTCCAAACGGATCAGCATCGACGAATGTCCCAACCGGTAGATCACCGCGGTTTCCCGATCCGACACCAGCTCCTGCGCGGTGATGGTTCGTAACGGCGGCTCCGTGGTTGGCGTCGGCGACTGGCGTTCAGCGGTGAAATAGGCCTTGGAGATCTTCACCAGATCACTCAGCCCGGATTTATAGGGCTGTTCGCTATTTTGAAACTTGCCGCTTTCCAGGGATTGTTGCGACTGATGCTTGGCGGCAGAGAACAGGGTTGCTGACATAAGAACCACTCCAGATAAGATCAACCAACGAGGCTTCATATAGACACCATAAAGTAAACTATACGGTGCAGTTTACTTATGGATTTAAAAAAGTAAACCGATTAGTGTAAATTTGCCCTGACTCAGTCAGTACCGGGGAAAACCAGGTGGAACCAAAACGTTCACGCAGTGAAATCAAGCGACAGGCAATTCTGGACGCCGCCAAGCAGGCTTTTCTTGAGCAAGGCGTCCAGGGAACCAGCATGGATAGGGTCGCAACCCTGGCGGAAGTCTCAAAGCGGACGGTCTACAACCACTTCGAAAGCAAGGAAGCCCTGGTGATGTGCCTGATCGGCAAGCTGTGGCAGCAGGCCAAGCATCAACAAGGTGGAGAATACGACCCTGACGTCCCGCTGCATGGTCAGCTTCGCTCGATCATCGTGGCAGAGGTCGAGGTGATCAGTAGCACCGAGCATATCGAATTAAACCGGGTCGCTTTCGGCCACTTCTTCTACCACCCCGACGCCCTGAAACAGGAGATCGCTAAACTCTCCGCCCACGAATCCTCGCTGGTTCGCTGGATCAAAGCTGCCTGTGCGGATGGACGATTGATTGATCTGGATGCGGCCACAGCCGGCGAGCAGGTGCACCATCTGGTCAAAGGACGCTGCTTCTGGCCCCAACTGCTGCAGATAGAACCGATCCTGAAGCCCGAGCAGCAGCTTGAGCTGGCCGAACAAACCACCGCCATGTTTTTGAGCCACTACCAGGCTGCCAGCTTAGAAGATTGAAATAATTTCGATTTCTTCTTTCTCCGGATCCAGTCGCTCTTGATGCCTGATCACTGGAGCCATTCTCGATCTTTTAACGGTCTACACTACAGACGAGCTTATATATTAGCGTGTTGCAGTTGCGGCATAACAAAGCCATGTTTGGCACCAATCCAAGTATTGGCGCGGCTCAGGGAACTACCGCTGTGCAGAAGCTCAATAGCAGCCTGCACAAAGAAAATCAGCTGATGAAACAATCATTTGCTAAATTACCTAGGTGGTTTGGTCCAACCACTGGGTCCAGTACCCAGAGTTGGCCCCAAGGTCGTTGGCAATGTGGTTCTAAAAAACCCAACCTCCAAAGATAAAGATAAGCTCACGGTTGATAACAATTGATCGTAAGGCTGTCACTCTGGGTAATACCAAGCGATGGTCCTGACAGAAATCCCACTAATCAGTGGTGCTGGCTGTCTTAGAATAAAAAAAATTAGCTCATGACTCCCCAGAGCCAATGAGCACCCACAACGGAGCAACTTATGTACCATAAGAATAAGCTTACTAAAGTTCTATCCCTCACCCTGGCGCTGGCGTTTTCGGCAACTGCTCTGAACGCTCAGGCAAAAACCTTTAAAGTCGCCGTGGGAGACGGCGCTGGAGGAACCCAGCACGAACTGGGTAAGAAATTCTCCGCAGAGTTGAAAGAACGCACCGGTAACAAGCACAAAGCCAAACTGTTCCTCAACGGCCAGTTGGGCAGTGAGCAAGATACCGTCAACGACGCCGCCATCGGCACCCTCGATTTCTCCATCCTCGCTATCAACAACGTCACCCCCTTCTCGCCAAGTGTTGGCATCCTGACCCTTCCTTACATGATCCAGAGCCTCGACGACGCCGTTGCGCTGACTCAGGGTGAGGTCGGTAAAGAGCTGGTTGAAAACACTATCCGCGATGCCGGTGTACGGATCATCGGTTGGGCTTACTCAGGTTTCCGAGTACTGACTAACTCCAAGCGTCCGATCACTACACTGGAAGACCTGCAGGGTGTTGTTGTTCGTGTACCGAAGAACGAGATCATGATCGACACCTACAAGGCTTGGGGCATCAACCCGACTCCGATGGCTTGGTCCGAAACCTTCACTGCTCTGCAGCAGCGTGTAGTTGATGGTCAGGACAACCCGTACATCACCAACTACGCAATGAAGTTTGATGAGGTACAGAAGTACATCACCAACATCCGTTACCTGTTCTCCATTGAGCCGCTGATCGTTTCTGAAGCTGTTTTCCAGGACCAGAAGCCTGCGGTACAGAAGGCCATTCTTGAAGCCGGTGAAGCGGCCACTCAGCACAGCGCTGCCTGGCTGAAGGATCAAGAAGCCAACATCAAGAAAGAACTGGCTAGCCGTGGCATGGAGATCTCCGATCCGGCCAATGGTGAGAAAGAGTGGATCGAAAAGGCTAAGACTGCTGTTTGGCCGAAGTACATCGACAGCATCGGCGGCAAGGACAAGCTCAACAGCGTCCTGAAGTCTCTGGGTCGTGAGGGCGTCTAAGCTCAGCACCCGCATTCACTAATCGCACTCGCGATTAGATGCCTCGCTGATAGCAGCAGAACCAAGCGGCCGCCCTAGCGGCGGTCGCTTGACTCTAAGCACCCGCTTTGACCATTCCCACTGGAGCTCCTGATCATGTCCAAAACCGGCCTTTTCTTTAAGTTTCTCGATAATATCGAGAGCTATATCTGCCGGACTCTCCTGGCACTGTTTGTAGTCTTGCTGTTCGCCCAGATCGTTTCGCGAGAAATCTTTTCACACTCGCTGTCCTGGACCGAAGAGCTAGCCGTATACATGTTTGTCTGGTTCGTATTTTTTGGCGCCAGCTACGCCGCCAAACTCTCCGCCCACAACCGTGTAACCTTCCACTTCAAATGGATGCCGGAAAAAGCCGCCATCGGCCTTGAAGCCCTGGCCGACCTGATCTGGATCGCTTTCAACTGCTACTTCGTTTATCTCGCCTACGATTTCGTCTTCAATCGGATGAACCTGTTCTGGAAATCCCAGACCCTGGGCGTACCGATGAAATATATCTATTTGATTCTGCCGATCGCCTTCACCCTGATGACGATCCGAGTCATTCAGGTTAACTACTACAAGCTGGTCAAGGGCATCGATGTCCGTGATCCCGAATCTGTGGAAAACGACAAACTGATGGCCGGAGATGCATTCTCCGATGACGCCGACAACAACAATAAGCCGGCCTAAACAGGAGTCGAACCATGGCTGAATCAAGTATTGTCCTAATTCTCTTCGGAACCTTCCTGCTGCTGTTGCTGATAGGGGCTCCGATCACTGTTTCACTGGGTGTATCCGCCCTCGCCTCATTCATTTACCTGGATGAGAACCCAATTAAATTCGTCCAGATCGCTTTCACCTCGGTGGGCTCGTTCCCGCTGATGGCGCTGCCCGCCTTCATCCTGGCCGGGGCGCTGATGGAAGCCGCCGGCATATCGAAACGACTGGTTAACCTGGCCGAGAGCTTTGCCGGCCCCTTTACCGGTGGTATGTCCGCCGCCACCGTTCTGGCTTGTATGTTCTTCGGTGCCATCTCCGGCTCCGGCCCGGCAACCACCGCTGCGGTGGGTATGCTGATGATTCCGGCAATGGCCGCCCGCGGCTATGACCGGGGCTACGCCGCCGCCGTAACCGCCTCCTCCGGTGGTCTGGGGATTATCATCCCGCCGTCGATCCCGATGGTTATCTTCGGTATCTCTGCAATTGGTCTGACCGTTCCCGATGCTGCGATCGAGAAATTCGGCAGCTTCCAGACCGTGTCGATCTCCACCCTGTTTATCGCCGGTTTCTTCCCTGCGCTGGTTATCTCGATCAACCTGATGATCCTGAACTACATTCGCTGTAAGAAAGCCGGTTACAAAGGCTCCACCGACGGCTGGGCGCTGGATCACATCATTGATTCTTTCCGTAAGGGCTTCTGGTCGGTACTGGCACCGCTGGTTATCCTGGGCGGTATCTACTCAGGCTTCTTTACCCCGACCGAGTCGGCCATCGTGGCGATCTTCTACACCCTGGTGATCGGTTGGTTTGTGCACAAGGAATTGAAGTGGAAGGACCTGGTCCACTCACTGGAGACCACCACCTGGTTGTCCGGGCGGGTATTGCTGATCCTGTTCACCGCCACCGTGTTCGGCCGGGTACTGGTTGAGAACGAGATTCCGGACACTGTCGCCGCCTCGATGCTGAGCATGACCGATAACGTCTACCTGATCTGGACCATGATCATCGGCTTCCTGCTGTTCGTCGGTATGTTCATGGAGACCCTGGCCGCGATCATGATCCTGGTACCAGTACTGCTGCCGGTGGCCTATAACCTGGGTATCGATCCGATCCACTTCGGTGTCGTGATGATCTGCTGTCTGTCGATCGGCTTTGCCACCCCACCACTGGGCGAGAACCTGTTCGTTGCCTCGGGGATATCGGATACGGCGTTGGAAGATATCACCGCCAAGGCGCTGCCCTTCGCCTTCATCTCGGTGGTTGGTGTCTTCATCATCGCCTTCTTCCCAGAGATCGCCCTGTTCCTGCCCAGGTTACTGGCTGGATAGATCAACACTTTCGCACCATGATTTTCGAACCATCCCGGCCGGGGTTGCCACTAAGCTAACCCCGGTCGTCAGCTAAGGATGACTGCCGATGCTATTTCCTGAAATCAAACAGATTCTCTACTGTACCGACCTGTCCAAGAACGCCTCCTACGCGTTCAAGTACGCCGCTTACCTATCCGGAAAAACCGGCGCTAAAGTGCATATCCTGCACGTGGTCGAAAAGCTGTCCAACGACGCCCGCATCACTCTGAAAACCTACGTGATGGACTCCACCAGCCGGGACGACTTCCTCAACCACCGGATCGACCACGCTAAGGATCTGCTCAAGCATCGCCAGGATTACTTCTGGGATGTTCTGGCCCCCAGCCATAAAGAGCTGCGCGAGCAAGTCGCTTCCGTCGATGTGGTCGAACACTACCCGGCCGAAACCATTCTGCGCCGCTCCAAGGAGTTGAATGTCGACCTGATCGTCATGGGCGCCCACGAGAAAGGGATCATGCATACCTTCCTCGGGTCCGTGGCCAAGAACGTGCTGCGCCACTCTCGGATCCCGACCATGGTCGTTCCAATCCCGGAGAAAGAGGAGCTGAAGCGCCAGAAAGAGCAACGTAAGAAACAGAACAAAGGCTGATATCAACCACCTGCCTTCTCAAGCCCCGGCTATCGCCGGGGTTTCTTTTTCCGCTCCGGAACCCATCGCGACAACAACGGCTGTAGGCCAGCGATTGGTTCGAATAAGCGACCGATGCTTGGCTCTAACTGCGCCCTATTCTTGGCTCTACCTGCTGATACTGAAGTCTTTATAGTAACTTCATCCACGGCTTTACTAGCCCAGCCACCTGCAGCAGGAGAGGTTCTATGAGCACTACCCTACGTCAGATCGAACAAGCCAACCGCACCCTGCGCCGACGCTGGAACCGCCCCCACCAAGGCTTTGGCTCCGGCACCGACCCACGCACCAGCGATGCAGGATTGCTGCAATCCCTGTACGGCAATATGGAGCGCGCCAGCCACTTCCAATGGCTCAACGGCGGTCGCACCCTGATCGACAAAACCTACCTGGCCATGCTGTGGGCCGCCCTGGAGCTGGACGCCCCCTGGATCGGCAATGACAAGGTCGCTGCCAACTTGGACAACTTTATCCGCGAGCATCTGGCGCCAATCTGGTCTGAGTTGGATGACCTGGAACACGAAGCCCGTCACGAGCTCAGCGTTGAATTGGTCGAGCTTGCCTGCGACGCGCTGTTCGGTAGCCAGAAGAACTATGTCTTCGCCAGCCAGCTGCTGCTGTTCCTCTGCCCACAACTGCCGATCTTTGCCGTCACCGAATCGCAGTTAACTGAGCAGTTTGACTACCGTGAATACCACCAGCAGTGCCGCAATCAAATGGCTCTGAACCTGCCACTGTTGGCCAGCCAACCACTGCCAAAGCAGCAACCGGAAACCCCCCATCTGTCGCTGCTGCTATCGCAGACCGACTGGTGGGTTCGCCGGCTACAGACCCAACTGCAGACGTTAAACAGCACCAGTGAAGAATCCCGGCCGGAGCAACAACGCTCCGCCTGAACCGAGCACGATCCTCAACAGCGCAAAGCTGTCTCTTGTTACCAGCACCTCGGTGCTGGTTTTTTTTGTTTTTCAGCTAACATCGCCAAACTGTATTCTCTACTAATCAAAAGCAATTTTCCGATCTGCTTACCCCATATTATTCGTAGAAACATAGTCTTATGTTAGGGTATAGTTTGCTTTATCAAACAGCGACATCGCCTAAAGGATGTTTGTTATTTGCTTGATATGACAGGGAAAGTCAGCCACTGAATCGGATCTCTTTTCTCCGTATATCGTTGCTTCGAATTTACAATTCGAAGCACATTAATTCGCGGATATCTAATCGATCATCGCACTTTCTCTGCAGAAACTTCCCTGACTCAACTGGTACAAATCACGACTGGTTGTATTCAATTTGAAGCTATACATCTATGGAGAAATCAATGATCAAGAAGATCCTTTTAATAGCCCTTAGCGTATCATTCATGTACGGCTGCTCGTCGGGCGTCAAGCGCGCCCAATATGATCAAGCAGGTACCTCTGCTGCCGTAGAGGTTGAGAAGGTATCAAATGTGTCCGTTTCATTGACGGCTGAAGCCAAAGAAAAGGTCGCAGAAAATCTTAAATTCGATCAACACAAGCTTCTTTCTCATGTAAAACGCGCTCTAGACTCAAGGGCTATGTTGTTGAGCCAACCAGACGGTGTCATGCCAAGCCTAGAGCTCCAAGTCAAAGATTTCCGTGTCCGCTCAAACCTTTCTGCGGTGATGCTAGGCTTTATGGCCGGATCTGACTCTATCACTGGAGACGTGGTTTTAAAGAACCCGAATGGTCAGGAACTGGATCGATTCGAAGTCTCTGTTTCGTATGCGCTTGGCGGTATCGGCGGTGGGCAAGATGACGCCCGAATGGGGTGGCTGTACGAGAAGTTTGCCGAAGAAACTTTAAAAGAGCTTAGAGGCCAAAGCGTACAGTAAAACCAACGCTTTCGCTGTGAGCGCCCTAATAACCAAACCAGCACCTCGGTGCTGGTTTTTTTTGGGTGATCGAAACTCAGACCTCAGAAGGTCAGCAGCATGTCATTCCAGCTCGAGCCTCCATGACTCGAAGCGGAAACACCTTGATGGATGAAACCCAGGCTTTGATAGAAGCCGACCAGTTTATCCTTACAGGTCAGCACCATGCCTTTGCGCCCGTTAGCTCGGCTAAAGTCGATAAAGTGTGTAATCAATGCCGAGGCATAACCGCGTCGTTGATAATGCGGATCAACCGCCAACCCAAACACGGTCTGGTAGGCGCCTACAGGATTATGCAGACGGGTGTCCGAATATAGCTCATCGGGTAGCTCCGGCTTATCGTAGATACAGCCATTGATATGACCAACGACAACACCCTCAACTTCCAGAACAAAGAAACACTCGGCAAATACCGAAAAGCGTTGTTGAAAAGAGTCTAAAGAGGCGGCTTCCGCCTCAGGAAAACAGATCGCTTCAAGCTCTGCCATCCGGGATATATCGTGTTGTTCTGCTTGACGAATTCTGTACATCTTCATTTCTAATCAGATAGGCATCACTGCCAAAAAGTGCGGCTGGTTTGGAGCGCACCGGCGTCCATTGAGTGCCTGATCATGAGGTAATTTCAGCAAGGTTTCCAGACTAGAGCGCGCCCCTTTCAGGGCACTTAAAACCCGGCTCTGTATTTCAGGGTTCAGGAATTAAAACCAGCTTGCCAGTATGTGCCTTGGCCAGAAACTCTTGCTGCGCATCAACGATCGCTTGCAGAGGGTAACTTTTTGCCAGGGCTGGTCTAATTTCACCGCGCTCGATATAGCCAATAAGATTGGGGAAGACTTGGCTTTCCAACAGGGTGCAGCCAAAGAAGCTCAGGTCTTTCAGATAGAGCGTGCGAACGTCTAACTGCACCATCGGCCCGCCGATCGCACCTGACACTGCGTATCGCCCTCTCGGTTTCAGCACCTGAAGAAGCATCGGCCACTGCTCGCCAGCCACCAGATCTACGACCACATCAACGCTGTTCTCGCCCAAAACCTCCAGTAAGTCCGTACCGCGAGGGATCACTTCATCTGCCCCCAATGCGAGCACATCGGCGGCCTTTGAGGCGCCCGCAATGGCGAGGACACGAACTCCCCGCCGCTTAGCCAGCTGTACCGCCGCCGAACCCACACCACCAGATGCACCGGTGACCAACACAGTATCTGAGTCGCCAACCCCAGCACGGGTCAGCAGGTTCTCGGCCGTAGAATAGGAACAAGGGATAGTCGCCAGCTCAGCATCGGACCAATCGCATTCCACCCGATGGCAAAAGCGCGCTGGTGCCTTGGTGTATTGGGCAAAGCCGCCATCATGCTCGGAACCGAAATAGGAGAAATCGGCTTCACCTTGACGAAAACAGGGCTCAACCAGGACCCGCTTGCCAACACGATCGCTGGAAACCCCATCACCCACGGCAATGATCCGGCCGCAGACATCCGCCCCCTGAATCCGTGGAAACTGGATCGCCCCACCCCAACCACCGTCGTCAGCATCGGCTTCATCCAATCCCTGCTCACTACCTTGCTGAGTGGTTCCCGTTTTCGAGTACCAACCGATTCGGGTATTGATGTCCGTGTTGTTGATACCGGCAGCCCCCACACGGATCAACACCTCTCCGGTCCCAGCTTGCGGCATCGGCGCATCGCTCACATAGCTGAGCTTGTCAAAGCCACCGTGTCCAGTCAGGTAGACGGCATGCATGTTGGCGGGCATCGCACTCATAGTTATTCCTCAAGTAGAGCAAACGTTCTACTTGCCAAAGTAGAGTGATCGTTCTACCTTGTCAACGATGAATGAGACCCAGATGAAAATTGCCGCCGGCTTGGAACGCGCCTTTGCTCAGCATGGCTTTGCTCAGATCGGCGTCGATGGCCTTCGCGAGGCGACCCAGGTTAGTTTAAGGACCCTCTACAAGTACTGCCCGTCGCGGGAGGCAATGGTGGTCACCGCGTTGGAACATCGCCATCAACGCTACCTTGCTCACCTGCTCGATGGGCTGCCAACCACGCCAACGCAAGCACTGGATGAAGCCTTTGAGCGTATCGGCAACTGGATGCTGGAGAATGCCCCCCAGGGCTGTCTGTTCAAGAGCGCCGTTGCCGCCCACCCCGACAGCGAACTACTGCATCAAATGCTGGAAAGGCACAAGCTCGAGGTCTGCGATGGACTGGTCCGAGCAACCGGTCTGACAAGTCACCGAGATGAATTGCTGTTCCTGCACGAGGCCATTATCCATAGCTGGTCCATCATGGGATCGCGTGCGATTTCTAGCGCCAAAGGGTTCGGGCAGGAGTTGTTCAGACAAGCGGCTCAGCAATAAACCTGGCAAATCATCATATCCTGCGCCCGAGCCGCCACGTGTTACCGCAGCGGCTTGCGTTATAGCAAAGCTGCTTCCTCTATCCCCACACTATACTGATCTCAGACGGGCCAAACTCTCCACGATCAGTACTGCACAATGAGCAACGACCAACGCCCCAGCGGCACCGAGTACGCACTATCGAGAGCCGGGCTGTTGACCGAAGCCTACAAGGGACTGTTAATCGTCAATGGCGGCGGCATCGTTGCCCTACTCGGTTTCTTGCAAGCCATCTGGGCCACCAGCCCGGAACTGGCACGGATCACTCTCTGCGGCATTGCCTTGCTCGCCTTGGGACTGACTGCCGCGCTGGCCATTCCCTTCTTACGCTATCATCACTCCCATCACGCCCAACGTAGAGAACAGCGAGGAGAAAGCGGCAGCAAAACCATCTACTGGTACCTTTTTTACTGTTGTCAGTGGTTCTCTATAGCCGCCTTCGGTGGCGGTGTTTTATATTTGGTGATCAACGGCTTAGCCATCCTCGACTAGACAACCTCAAGGAGCACCACCATCAAAGCCCTCTGGATACTGATCTTCAGCGCTACCCTCATCTGGTCCGGTATCGAGCCCAAGGACCAGTTCACCTGGTTTCTCGAGGTCCTGCCCGCCATGATTGGCGGTGTTCTGATGGCTGCGACCTTCAATAGCTTCAGACTGACGCCAGTTCTTTATTTCTTCATCTTGGCCCACTGCGTGGTATTGATGGTCGGCGGCCACTACACCTATGCCGAGGTGCCGTTATTCGACGGCCTCTTTGGCGCCGAACGGAATAACTACGACAAGGTGGGCCACTTCTTCCAAGGCTTCGTCCCGGCACTGCTCGCACGCGAGATTCTGATCCGCAAGCAGGTCGTCAATGGCCGCTACTGGATGGGGATTATCATCGTCTCGATCTGCCTGGCCTTCAGCGCCTTCTACGAGCTGATTGAGTGGTGGGTGGCCCTGGCCACCGGCGAAGATGCCGAAGCATTCCTGGGGACCCAGGGCTATGTCTGGGATACCCAATCCGATATGGGCTGGGCGTTGATGGGAGCGATCAGTTCGGTGCTGTTGCTGGCCAAGCCCCACGATCGGCAACTGCAAGGTCTGGCACGCTAGCTAGGGAACCTGCGAACAAGTCTCTGCGGCTTCTGCAAGCGACTGAAAAGTGCAAATCCTAGGCGTAATTTGCAGTTAATGGCCGTAGCCCTTAGCAAAGGTTACAACAACGGAGTGCTCTTTCTCAGGCCTTGCCCTACGGGGCTTACAGCTTGATCCGCACTCTGTGTTGTCGCTTTTTGCAAGGTCTAGACATTACTGCAAAGCGACGCCTTGATTGCGAACCAAGCTGTAAGCCAGAAGCTCGCAAGGTCTTCTTCGCAGATTCCTTAAGTGCTGCTTGCGAAAGGGAATGTATAGAAAATTAAATGGTAAAGATTAAAGGAGAAATGGGCGGCTACCGCCATGTATAAGCGGCCCGTGGCTAGATAAATCAGTCCATAACAAGCACCGGCAACTGTAGCCAGAATAATCAGCTCGATACCGCCAGCAAAGTGCGCAAGACCAAACAACAAACTGCTTCCCGCAAGGGCTACAGCCTGTCCATACCGGCTAAATATAGTCTGCAAGTAGCCCCGAAAAAAAACCTCCTCGGACACACAGGTAATCAGCAGGTTATTCAATCCGAACAGAATAATCCATGATGGCACGCTTATTTCCGGTTTAATCAACCCCATCAAACAACCAAGCAAGGGTAGTGATATTAAGCTGACAACCGAAAGAACTACGTATATGTTCCTGTTACCACTCGGTGGTTTTACAAGCATACCCGGTAAAAGAAGGATAAAAGCAAAAATCAACATCGGTTTATCGATGTTGAGACTCATGCTGAAAGGTACGCTATTAGCTCCAGTTACAGCTTGTTCGATGACATTTAGGTTATTAAAGCCGGGGAGCTGATGGGTCGCCAGCAAGATCGCCCAGATGATCAGCAGCGAATGAACAAGATATAACCGCCATCCCACTTGTTTTGTTGCATAGTAAGCGATTGAGATACCAGCAAGAACTATCATCACTCCTGTTATCTCAAGTATTTCAAGCAAGAGTGCTGATGCTATCGATAGGAAAAAGAAAACCAGCCAAACCTTTCTTTCCATCGCAATGGTTAGGATCGCGATAAAGAGAAAAATCCAAACGATGATTTCAGGAAAAAATTGCATTAATGGTAGTTAATTAAAAACTTTATATCGTATTGGGTTATTTATAAGAAGAATCAATCTCCAGCTATAGCTATATTTGTGACCTTTTAACTTAAAAAGCTTAAATACTAGGGTTAACTCTTATGTCGTACTAATTTAATAGACAAAGGCGACTTAAAAGGCTTACGTTACAGCAACTGTTAGATCACCTGCCATTCTACTCCGATTAACACGAGACGGTTGATCTATCCTGCTGCTCTGGCCCAGCATCTTGACCAAGCGCTATCCTAAGCCAGTGATAATGAGCGATTATCGCGCCCCATTCCAGTCAACAAGAGCCCCACTCAAAGGCAAAGACCAGACTAAGTAAGCTCTCGATACGTGATTAAATGAATTATTGTGAGCTGCCGTACCCAACATCACTAGGGTGGCAGAGGTTCTTTGCGCTATACAAGATGGCCCAACATGGCAGGAGCTGCTATCGATCCGCTTAGCCAGCAACCTCATAGCAGCCCAAGTCGCCTGAAACGACTCCCTAGACAAGGCGCCGATCATTCAACAACAAAATAACAAAAGGGGCGTTGATGGGAGCGATCTGTTCGGTGCTGTTGCTGGCCAAGCCCCACGATCGGCAGCTGCAACAGCTTTCCACCCGCCAATAATAAAAAAGCCCTGATGTATCAGGGCTTTTTTGTAGTCGATGGAAGGGTCTGAACAGCAGTGACGGCTAGCTGCCAGCAACCTCTTCGCACTGAACGATACGACCTCGCTGTACCAGCAGGTCTTCGTTCAGGTTGTAGATGCAGTCCAGCAGGTGCATCTTGAAACTGCCCGGACCGGTACCCAGTTTGACCGACTCTTCCGCGGCGACGCCGATGGTTAGCAACGCATGAACGGCTGCCTCAAAGGGATCGGGGTTAACCGCCAGGAAGCCACCGATCAGCGCCGATGAGGCGCAGCCCATTGCGGCGACCCGGGTCTGCAGTACTGAACCATTGGTCATCAGCAGGGTTCGGCGGCCATCGGTGATCAGGTCCGTTTCACCCGACTGGACCACCACAGCACCGGTCTGACGCGCCAGCTTCTGCGGCGCATTGGCCGATTCGTCGTTGGCCAGTGCATGAATCTCGGCATAGTTGCCACGGATCACCGAAGGGCGGAACTCCAGCAGCCCCTGAGCATAGCTACGACGGGTCGAGGAGGCGTGCACTGAGACAGGGTCCAGTACCCATGGCTTATTAAAGTCAATCGCGGTCTGTACGGCGGTATCGATGGCAGCGCGACGGGTGCTGTCCAGGGTACCGGTATTGACCGACAGGCAATCGGCACTGGTGACGAATTCGGCGATCTCGTCCATTCCCATGGTCATCGAGGTCTGCGCACCCACCGCCAACAGGATGTCGGCAGAGAAGTCCATCGCTACCGGATTGGTGATGCACTGGATCCGCGGACCCAGGTGCGCCAGCAATCGTAATGACTGCATGGTCTGACCGGCAGTCTGCTTGATGCCGGATTCCTTCGCATTGGTAGATAGGATATTGAGTGTGCTGGACATGGTGACTCTCCCGCCGTTAGGTTGGTGCTGGCAGCTCGGCTTCATCTAGATCGCCGAGCTCAGACGATACGATGGCGAAGAAGCTGTTAGGCCAAGGCCTGGGCCAACCGCGCCCGCTCCTCGTCGGAATACTGCACACGACCAATGGGAATCAGATCGTTGATGGCTTCGCTGATGGTCGCGCTGTCTTCGGCGCTGAAACCACCGCACAGCTCAACCAGCTGGACTTCGCGGGTCAGCATCTCCTGAACCGCCATGATCGCCATCTCGACCGAGTTCACGCCGGCGACCATCATCTCGAACTGCTCGCTCTTGATAAAGGCGTGGTGCTTGATCACTTCAAGATCAGCCGATTTAACAATAAAGCCGTAGCGCTGCAGGGCCATATCGAATCTCCAAGTCGTTGTTGTTATTAACCCTCATTAAAGCCCGCGGTTTTGGCAGAAGTTAGGGCCAGCGAGAAACTGCAGTTGGAGCCAATCCCACACAGCAAAAAGGGATGCATGAAACACCAAACATTGCCAGCCAGACTTTGGTCTGGACGGCATGGAGAAGAGGGTTAGAGATTAACCAGCGAGCGTCCCAGACTACCACCGGATATCAACATCAGCATCGCCAGGGCGATGCGACGGAACGACTCCGGTGGACTCTTGAGGAAATGACGATTGCCCAGCAGGGTTCCTAGACCGACCGGAATCAGGAACAGCGCGGCCAATTGCACCACCTGCCAATCGATCATGCCACTTCCCGTGGCCAGTAGGCAGGTGTAGATATCCAGCAAGATCAGGTAGGTGATCAGGGTACCACGCACGGTCGCCGCACTTTCTTCCTTGGATAGGAAGAACACCACCAACGGCAACCCTCCGACACCGGCGGCACCATTCAAAGCCCCGGAAACCACCCCAGCCGAGCCGATCACCGAGGCACGATCACCACCGCGAATGCCGAAACCACGCCAGATCAGCACCGCACAGATCAGTATCAACACCGAGATCAGGATCCGCATCCATTGACTGGGTAATCCTGCTAGAAGCGCCAGCCCCAACGGGGTAGCAAACAGGGCGCCAAACCCGATCAAGCGTAGCTGGCGCCAATCGATATCTTTCCAGATCGACGGCAGCATGCCGATACCGGCGACGATCTCCACCAATAGAATGGCCGGCACGATCTGCACCGGCGGAATCACGATCGACAGACTGGCAATCGTCAACGCCGAGAAGCCAAAACCGGAGTAGCCCCGTACTAGTGCGGCCACAAACACCACCGGCAGACATACCAGTAGCACCGACCAATCCAATCCTGCGATCATCTGCTGTCCCTGTGTTGGCGCCCTCGAAATCCGTAACTGCTGCGCTGAAGGCTGACTGTTCGAGAGCGATTAAGCGTCTGTGACTGTGCTTTTTATAACGTCTGTGACTGAACGACCGTAATCGCGATCACGTTAACGACGTCGTTGGCACTGCAACCGCGCGACAGGTCGTTGGCCGGCTTGGCCAGGCCCTGCAGGATCGGACCGATCGCATCGGCCTTGCCGATCCGCTCCGCCAGCTTGTAGCCGATATTGCCCGCTTCCAGATTCG
>NZ_QQOH01000014.1 GCF_003345655.1 Motiliproteus coralliicola | reverse complement strand
GGCGCGGTCTACACCACCGGCGACGTGGTGCGCTCGGCGATCCAGATCATCGGCATGGCGCCCAGCGCCAGCATGATCTCCAGCTTCTTCCTGATGATGCTGTGCGAGCCGTTCCATGAGTTGAAGGGCGGGGTGATCTTCTCCGACTGCGGCCTGGTGATCGATCCGAACACCGAACAACTGGCCCAGATCGCCATGTCGGCGGCCAACAGTGCCAAGACCCTGCTGAATGAAGATCCGCGAGTGGCGATGTTGTCGTTCTCCACCAGCGGCAGTGCCCAGCACGCGGCGGTGGACAAGGTGGTCAACGCCACCGCGCTGGTGAAAGAGCAGCAGCCGGAGCTATGCATCGACGGCGACGTGCAGCTCGATGCCGCCATCGTGGCCGAGATCGCCGAACGCAAAGTAGGTCAGTCGGAAACCAAGGGCAAGGCCAACGTACTGGTGTTCCCGAATCTGGAAGCGGGCAATATCGGCTACAAGCTGGCGGAGCGGATCGGCAAGGCCGATGCGATCGGTCCGATCCTGCAGGGCCTGGCCAAGCCGGCCAACGACCTGTCGCGCGGTTGCAGTGCCAA
>NZ_QQOH01000013.1 GCF_003345655.1 Motiliproteus coralliicola | reverse complement strand
CCACGGTGTGGTTCATGACTGGGGTGAAGTCGTAACAAGGTAGCCCTAGGGGAACCTGGGGCTGGATCACCTCCTTAAACGAAGCTGCCGTTCTGGTAAGTGCTCACAACGAATTGCATGGTTGGATGTTTTAGAGAGCGCCATTCGATGTCCTATCGGATGGAACTTAGGCGAAGGATGTTTTGCTACAGGCAAGGCGCTGACTGCGAGAAAGAGGAAGTGTGCAAACAGCACGTGACCGATTGAACGAAGGAAGCAACGCAGCTTGGAGTGAAACAAACGAGCATAAGTGGGTCTGTAGCTCAGTTGGTTAGAGCGCACCCCTGATAAGGGTGAGGTCGGTAGTTCAAATCTACTCAGACCCACCAATTTTGTGCATCTCGTCGTTGCAGCTTCACTCGCATAGCAGGCTATGCGTCGCGAAACTGCGCCTAGATCTGCGCAAAATTGGCACTTATTAAGCCTAGGGTTTTCATGGGGCTATAGCTCAGCTGGGAGAGCGCCTGCTTTGCACGCAGGAGGTCAGCGGTTCGATCCCGCTTAGCTCCACCATTTCTCAAGAAGCCAAAAGCTAATGATTAAACAGCTTGTTTATCCATTACCTTTTGTTTTCTTCGGAAAACACGCTCTTTAACAAAGTGGATCTGTGATTGAAGCAATCAAATTGAATCAGTTTAATTTTATTGTGTTCGATCAAGCGTTTATATCTGGCGATTAATATCGTATTAGTTCTGACGTATAACTTGGACAC
>NZ_QQOH01000012.1 GCF_003345655.1 Motiliproteus coralliicola | reverse complement strand
GCCAAGGTTGCCGCGCCTGAGCGTCCGGCCATCTCCTACGCCGGTGACGGCGCCTGGGGCATGTCCATGGTTGAGATCATGACCTGTGTCCGTGAGCAGATCCCGGTCACCTCGATCGTCTTCCACAACCGTCAGTGGGGTGCCGAGAAGAAGAACCAGGTCGACTTCTACAGCCGTCGCTTCGTCGCGGGTGAGCTGGAGAACCCGAGCTTCGCCGAAATCGCACGCTCCATGGGTGCGCAGGGCGTCACCATCGACAAGCTGGAAGACATCGGTCCGGCGCTGAAGCAAGCTTGCGACGCGCAGAAGGACGGTGTGACCACCGTTATCGAGATCATGTGTACTCGTGAGCTGGGCGACCCCTTCCGCCGCGATGCACTGTCCGTACCGGTTCGTCACCTGGAGAAGTACAAGGACTTCCAGTAACAGTCCGCTTAATCGTCCGTTGGCGGGTGGATCGCACCGATCCGCTCGCCCTTTTACGACGATACAAAAACCGGCCGGTTCTCGGCCGGTTTTTCTCCCTCCATCGACATAACTTCCACGATAGCGGTGGTTATCTCAATGGGCAGAGACCCCATCCAAACCTCCCAACAATAACCTCAGAATAAACTAAGGGCTGTGTGATGAAGGCGCTCAACAATATCTTCAAACGGGCGGCAGATGCGCCCAAACGCGTGGTACTGGCCGAAGGCGAAGACCCGCGGATCCTCGAAGCGGCTACCGTGGCTACCGAGCGCGGCATCGCGCAGATCACCGTGCTGGGCGACGACGCCAAGATCCGTGCCCTGGCGGCGGAAAATAACCTCAACCTCGACGGCATTACCCTGCTGGATCCGGCCAGCTCGCCGGAGCTGGCGCGCTACGCCGATGCGCTGTACCAGAAGCGCAAAGCCAAGGGCATGACCGAGGCGCAGGCCGCCGAGCAGGTCAAGAACCCGCTGATCTACGCCCAGGTGATGGTCCAGTTGGACGATGCCGACGGCTCCGTGGCCGGCGCGGTCTACACCACCGGCGACGTGGTGCGCTCGGCGATCCAGATCATCGGCATGGCGCCCAGCGCCAGCATGATCTCCAGCTTCTTCCTGATGATGCTGTGCGAGCCGTTCCATGAGTTGAAGG
>NZ_QQOH01000011.1 GCF_003345655.1 Motiliproteus coralliicola | reverse complement strand
CCTTCAACTCATGGAACGGCTCGCACAGCATCATCAGGAAGAAGCTGGAGATCATGCTGGCGCTGGGCGCCATGCCGATGATCTGGATCGCCGAGCGCACCACGTCGCCGGTGGTGTAGACCGCGCCCGCCACGGAGCCGTCGGCATCGTCCAACTGGACCATCACCTGGGCGTAGATCAGCGGGTTTTGGACCTGCTCGGCGGCCTGCTCCTCGGTCATGCCCTTGGCTTTGCGCTTCTGGTACAGCGCATCGGCGTAGCGCGCCAGCTCCGGCGAGCTGGCCGGATCCAGCAGGGTAATGCCGTCGAGGTTGAGGTTGTTTTCCGCCGCCAGGGCACGGATCTTGGCTTCGTCGCCCAGCACGGTGATCTGCGCGATGCCGCGCTCGGTGGCCACGGTGGCCGCTTCGAGGATCCGCGGATCTTCGCCTTCGGCCAGTACCACGCGTTTGGGCGCATCTGCCGCCCGCTTGAAGATGTTGTTGAGCGCCTTCATCACACAGCCCTTATCGTTATTGTGGGGTTATTGTTGCGGGGTGACTGATGGGCTCTCTGTGGCAGAGCATTCAGTCGAAGGGTTCTCGGGTTATTGAGCTAACCACCCAGGATACGTTGGAGCGGGATGGGCAGGTCGATAAGCCGATAAAACCGGCCGAGAACCGGCCGGTTTTTGTATCGTCGTAAAAGGGCGAGCGGATCGGTGCGATCCACCCGCCAACGGACGATTAAGCGGACTGTTACTGGAAGTCCTTGTACTTCTCCAGGTGACGAACCGGTACGGACAGTGCGTCGCGGCGGAAGGGGTCGCCCAGCTCACGAGTACACATGATCTCGATCACGGTGGTCACACCGTCCTTCTGCGCGTCGCAAGCTTGCTTCAGCGCCGGACCGATGTCTTCCAGCTTGTCGATGGTGACGCCCTGCGCACCCATGGAGCGTGCGATTTCGGCGAAGCTCGGGTTCTCCAGCTCACCCGCTACGAAGCGACGGCTGTAGAAGTCGACCTGGTTCTTCTTCTCGGCACCCCACTGACGGTTGTGGAATACGATCGAGGTAACCGGGATCTGCTCACGGACACAGGTCATGATCTCAACCATGGACATGCCCCAGGCGCCGTCACCGGCGTAGGAGATGGCCGGACGCTCAGGCGCGGCAACCTTGGC